>NZ_CM132210.1:6947500-7477190 GCF_053667945.1 Micromonospora sp. SCSIO 07396 | reverse complement strand
TATGTCCCCTATGTCGTCGTCTTTACAGCTAGATCACGGGCGGGGTCGGGAGCCGGACAGCCGGCCCCCGACCCGCACCACTTACACCTCTTCGACCGAGCTCGGCTCGCGCCGGGACAGGTCGATGCCCAGCTCCTCCGCGGCCCGGAACACCTCGTCGTCGGTCTCGCGCATCTCCAGGGCCACCCCGTCGCTGCTGAGCACCTCGACGTTCAGGCACAGCGACTGGAGCTCCTTGAGCAGCACCTTGAACGACTCCGGGATGCCCGGCTCCGGGATGTTCTCGCCCTTGACGATCGCCTCGTAGACCTTGACCCGGCCCAGGACGTCGTCGGACTTGATCGTCAGCAGTTCCTGCAGGGCGTAGGCGGCGCCGTACGCCTGCATCGCCCAGCACTCCATCTCACCGAAGCGCTGGCCACCGAACTGCGCCTTACCACCCAGCGGCTGCTGCGTGATCATCGAGTACGGACCGGTCGACCGGGCGTGGATCTTGTCGTCGACCAGGTGGTTGAGCTTCAGGATGTAGATGTAGCCGACCGCGATCGGGTCGGGCAGCGGCTCGCCGGAACGACCGTCGAACAGCTGCGCCTTGCCGGAGGAACCGATCAGCTGCTTGCCGTCCCGGTTGGGCAGGGTCGACGCGAGCAGACCGGAGATCTCCTCCTCGCGGGCACCGTCGAAGACCGGCGTGGCCACGTTGGTGTCCGGCTCGGACTCGTGCGCCTCGATCGAGCGGAGCTGACGCTTCCACTCGGTGTCGTCGCCGTCCACGCTCCAGCCGGTCTTGGCCACCCACCCGAGGTGGGTCTCCAGGACCTGGCCGATGTTCATCCGGGACGGCACACCCAGCGGGTTCAGCACGATGTCGACCGGGGTGCCGTCCTCCAGGAACGGCATGTCCTCGATCGGCAGGATCTTCGAGATGACACCCTTGTTGCCGTGCCGGCCGGCGAGCTTGTCGCCGTCCTGGATCTTGCGCTTCTGGGCGACGTACACCCGGACCAGCTCGTTGACGCCCGGCGGCAGCTCGTCGCCGTCCTCGCGGGAGAAGGTCCGCACCCCGATGACCGTGCCGGTCTCGCCGTGCGGCACCTTCAGCGAGGTGTCCCGGACCTCCCGGGCCTTCTCACCGAAGATCGCCCGCAGCAGCCGCTCCTCCGGGGTCAGCTCGGTCTCGCCCTTCGGCGTCACCTTGCCGACCAGGATGTCGCCGGGGACGACCTCGGCGCCGATCCGGATGATGCCGCGCTCGTCGAGGTCGGCGAGCATCTCCTCGCTGACGTTCGGGATGTCCCGGGTGATCTCCTCCGGGCCGAGCTTGGTGTCCCGGGCGTCGACCTCGTGCTCCTCGATGTGGATCGAGGTGAGCACGTCCTGCTGCACGAGGCGCTGCGACAGGATGATCGCGTCCTCGTAGTTGTGGCCCTCCCAGCACATGAACGCGACCAGCAGGTTGCGTCCGAGCGCCATCTCGCCCTCGTCGGTGCACGGACCGTCGGCGATGACCTGGCCGGCCTCGACGCGGTCGCCCTCGAAGACGACCGGCTTCTGGTTGACGCAGGAGCCGGCGTTGGAGCGGCGGAACTTGTGCAGCAGGTACGTCCGGCGGTGGCCGTCGTCCTGGTGGATGGTGATGTAGTCGGCGCAGAGATCCTCGATCACGCCACCGACCTCGGCCACCACCACGTCACCGGCGTCGACCGCGGCGCGGTATTCCATGCCGGTGCCGACCAGCGGCGACTCCGCCTTGACCAGCGGCACCGCCTGGCGCTGCATGTTGGCGCCCATCAGCGCGCGGTTGGCGTCGTCGTGCTCCAGGAACGGGATCATCGCGGTCGCGACCGAGGTCATCTGCCGCGGCGACACGTCCATGTAGTCGACGGCGCCGGGGACCACGTCCTCGGTCTCGCCACCCTTACGGCGACACAGCACCCGGTCCTCGGCGAACGTGCCGTCGGACTTGAGCGGCGCGTTGGCCTGGGCCTTGACGAACCGGTCCTCCTCGTCCGCGGTCAGGTAGTCGATCTGGTCGGTGACCCGACCCTCGACGACCTTCCGGTACGGCGTCTCGATGAAGCCGAACGGGTTGACCCGGGCGAAGGTGGACAGCGCGCCGATCAGGCCGATGTTCGGGCCTTCCGGCGTCTCGATCGGGCACATCCGGCCGTAGTGGGACGGGTGCACGTCGCGGACCTCGAAGCCGGCCCGCTCCCGGGACAGACCACCCGGGCCGAGCGCGCTCAGCCGCCGCCGGTGGGTCAGGCCCGCCAGCGGGTTGGTCTGGTCCATGAACTGGGACAGCTGCGACGTACCGAAGAACTCCTTGATCGCCGCCACCACCGGGCGGATGTTGATCAGGGTCTGCGGCGTGATCGCCTCGACGTCCTGGGTGGTCATCCGCTCACGGACGACCCGCTCCATCCGGGAGAGACCCACCCGGACCTGGTTCTGGATCAGCTCGCCCACGGTACGCAGGCGACGGTTGCCGAAGTGGTCGATGTCGTCGGCCTCGTAGCCGTCCTCACCGGCGTGCAGCCGGCAGAGGTACTCCACGGTGGCGACGACGTCGTCCTCGGTGAGCGTGCCGGTGGTGATCGGCACGTCGAGTTCGAGCTTCTTGTTGAACTTGTACCGACCGACCTTGGCGACGTCGTACCGCTTCGGGTTGAAGAAGAGGTTGTCGAGCAGGGTCTGGGCGTTCTCGCGGGTCGGCGGCTCGCCAGGGCGGAGCTTGCGGTAGATGTCGAGCAGGGCCTCGTCCTGGCCGGCGATGTGGTCCTTTTCGAGCGTGGTCATCATCAGCTCGGACCAGCCGAACTTCTCGCGGATCTGCTCGGCGGACCAACCGATGGCCTTGAGCAGGACCGTGACGGCCTGCCGGCGCTTGCGGTCGATGCGGACGCCGACCGTGTCGCGCTTGTCGATGTCGAACTCCAGCCAGGCACCCCGGCTGGGGATGACCTTGACGCTGGAGAGGTCGCGGTCGGAGGTCTTGTCCGGCTGCTTGTCGAAGTAGACGCCCGGGGACCGGACGAGCTGGCTGACCACGACGCGCTCGGTGCCGTTGATGATGAACGTGCCCTTGGGCGTCATCATCGGGAAGTCACCCATGAACACCGTCTGGCTCTTGATCTCGCCGGTGGTGTTGTTGGTGAACTCCGCCGTCACGAACAGCGGGGCGCAGTAGGTCAGGTCCTTCTCCTTGCACTCCTCGATCGAGGCCTTGACCTCGTCGAAGCGCGGTGCCGAGAAGGACAGCGACATGGTGCCGGAAAAGTCCTCAATGGGACTGATCTCGTCGAGGATTTCCGCGAGACCCGAGCGTGCGTGCGGGTCGTCCGCCGACCGGCCCTGCCAAGCCTCGTTGCCGACGAGCCAGTCGAAGGACTCGTTCTGGATGGCGAGGAGGTTGGGGACCTCGAGGTGTTCGGTGATCCTGCCGAAAGAAACTCGGCGGGGCGCGAAAGCGCTCGACGTACGACTGGTCTTCGCAGGGCGGGAAGCTGCCAAGATGCGTCCTTCCGAGGACCGGTGCTGCAGAACGGCTGGTACGCGTGCACTCCAATGACCCCACCAGAAATATCCGTAACCGGACATTTCCGAGCAGGGGTCAAGTCGGAAGGCAGCGCAAACTAGCAGTGTAGCCGAGAGGCTAACCGCTGTCCAGCCCATCCCGCAGGTCGTCGCGGAACGCGCCACGGGACCCCGGAGAACGGGGTCACACCGGGCCGCTCGGAACACGACGTTCCTGTCGGACCGCCCGGGTGGAGCGGCTGCTGGTGCTGCCGCAGCCATTACCCGGGAGGGGGCCGTCGCAAGCGCGGAAGGTCTTGCTGGTGTCAGCGTGCCTGGCAGGCCGGGGCCACGTCAAGAGGCTCCAAGCGCCTGCTCGACGGGTTTCCCACGGACGGGCTACCCACGGCGTCACCACGATGTCGCACCACGAGTGCGAACACCCTGCTCACACCACTGATACCCGGAGTCACCAAGCAGGACGGGCGGTGATCCGTGTATCGGATCACCGCCCGTTCAGTTCGTGGTGTGCCGCGACTCACCCGAGCCGGACACGCGCCACTGTCGACCCCAGGGTCGACCTCAGGTCACTTGAGGGTGACCTTGGCGCCCTCACCCTCGAGCTTGGCCTTGGCCTTCTCGGCGGTCTCCTTGTTGACCTTCTCCAGGATCGCCTTCGGCGCGGACTCGACCGCGTCCTTGGCCTCCTTGAGGCCCAGGCCGGTCAGCTCACGCACGACCTTGATGACCTGGATCTTCTTGCCACCGTCGGCCTCCAGGACGACGTCGAACTCGTCCTTCTCCTCCTCGACCGGCGCGGCGGCGGCACCACCGGCACCACCCGCGGCGGCAACCGCGACCGGCGCGGCGGCGGTGACCTCGAAGGTCTCCTCGAACTGCTTCACGAACTCGGAGAGCTCGATCAGCGTCATCTCCTTGAACGCGTCGAGCAGCTCGTCGGTGCTGAGCTTCGCCATGTCTGGCGTCCTTTCTCGCAATGAAAATTAAAGAACGTGGTGCGCCGGGGGGCCTCAGGCCGCCTCGGCGCCCTCCTGCTCGCGCTTCTTGTCCGCCAGGGCGGCCGCCGCGCGGGCGGCCTTGGAGAGCGGCGCCTGGAACAGGGCCGCGGCCTTGCTCAGGTTGCCCTTCATCGCGCCGGCCAGCTTGGCCAGCAGCACCTCACGGGACTCCAGGTCGGCGAGCTTCGTGACCTCGGCCGCGGAAATGGCCTTGCCCTCGAACACACCGCCCTTGATGACGAGCTTCGGGTTGGCCTTCGCGAAGTCGCGAAGACCCTTCGCCGCCTCGACGACGTCGCCCGAAACGAAAGTCAGCGCGGTAGGACCGGTGAACAGCTCGTCGAGGCCGGAGATGCCCGCCTCGGTCGCGGCACGCTTGGCCAGCGTGTTCTTCGCAACCGTGTAGGTGGTCTCCTTGCCGAGCGAGCGCCGCAGCTGGGTGAGCTGGGAAACCGTCAGACCACGGTACTCGGTGAGCACCGCGGCGCCCGAGGTACGGAAGCTCTCGGTCAGCTCAGCGACGGCCGTGGCCTTGTCGGCCCGGATCGGCTTGTCCGCCATGTCCCTCCTCTCTCGTTACTCGGAGCTGGTCGCCGTCGCGCGGCACGAAACTCTGCGACGACGCCGGAGGCCTCACGACAACGAAAAAGCCCCGGCGCAGGGCGCGCGGGGCGAGGACCGGACCGATCACCATGGTCGGCGGACCACGGAAAGGAACCGTATTACGCTTACCGCCCTGCGCGGGTCGCCCGTCGTCGCGGAGCCTTCGACCGTGCCGGGGCACGGTGACCAGCGGTCTCTGGGTGGAACTACCGCACCAGGTTACGCGACGGCCCGGCCATCACCAAATCGCCCTCCGTTGCTCACGGACGGACCCGCCGCCACCGGACGTAGCCGGCCAACGCCACCCCCGCCCACACCAGCGCCCAGGCCGACAGGAACAGCGCGGTGCCGGCGGGCAGGGAACCGGCGAGCGCCCGCGCGGTGGCCAGCACCGGCGGCACCAGCCAGGGCGCCACCGAGCCGCGCAGGCCCAGCGCGAGGGTGCCGACCGCGCCCACGGCGAGCACGGCGACGCCGTACCCGGCGCTGCGGGTGAGCGCCCGGCTGGCCAGGGCGCCCAGGGCCACCGCCGGCAGCAGGGCGAGCAGGTGCGCCCACAGGCCGAGGGCCAACGCCGCCACCACCGGCGGATCACCCGGGCCGGGCGTGGCCACCCCGCCGACCGGCCACGGGAAGACCAGCGCGACCAGCACCGTGCCCAGCCCGGCGAGGACGGCCGCGAACAGCCCGGCGCACCGCTCCCGGACCGGGCCGACAAGCACCTGCGCCAGCCGGCGCTGCACGTCCGGTTCGACGTCCAGCAGGATCTTGGTCTGCCAGGCCAGCACCGGGAAGAGCACCACCGCGCTGACGCCGTACGCCTCCGCCGGGCGGGCCCGGCCGCCGCCGTACAGGATGCCGAGGGCCAGCAGGCCGGCCAGCAGCGGCGCCAGCGCCCGTCCGGTACGCAGGAAACCGGCCAACCGCATCCGCACCAGCGCGCTCACCGGGCCCCCTCCCCCGCCCGGCCGTCCCGCGCCGGCTCGCCCGCCGACCCGGCCTCGACGGGTGGGACGGGTGCCGGTGGGGGCGTGCCGGCGGGTTCGCGTACCCGCAGGATCCGGTGGCCGTCGGCGCGCAACCGGGCGACGGTGCCGGCCACCCGCGCGGCCGGCACCGCGACCTCGACCACGGCGACGGCCGCGTCACCCGTGGCCGGCTCATCGGTGAGCAGACCGTCGGCGACCGTCCAGTGCCGGGCCCCGGGCAGCCAGACCGTCTCGCCCCGGTGGTCGCTGACCAGGACCGCTCCCCCGGCCGCCAGCACCTCGTCGACCAGTTCCGGGACCAGGCCGCGGGCGGCTGCGTCCAGCCCCTCCCAGGGCTCGTCGAGGACCAGCAGGCCGGGGGTGCGCAGCATCGCCTGGGCCAGGCCGACCTTCTGCGCGGTGCCCTTGGACAGGTCGGGCAGGCGGACCGTACGGAACGGGGTCAGGCCCAGCCGGTCGGTCCACCTGTCGACGGCCCGGTCGGCGTCGGCCCGGCCCAGGCCGGCGGCCCGGCCCATGGCGGTGAGGTAGCGGGTCACGGTGAACGGCTGGTCGGCGGGGAACCGCTCGGGTACCCAGCCGACCCGGTGGGGACGGTCGACCACCCGGCCCCGGACCGGCCGCAGCACCCCGGCGCAGAGTTGCAGGAGGGTCGACTTGCCGGCCCCGTTGCGGCCGAGCACCACCGCCACCTCGCCCGGGTCGAGGCGGGCCGTGACGCCGCGCAACACCCAGGGGCCGCTCCGGCGGTACCGGAGCCGGACGTCCTCCAGTCGCATGGGGGTGAGCCTGCCACAGCCCGACACACGGCAGGGGCCCCGCCACGGTGCGTGGCGGGGCCCCTGCGCGGGAGCGGTCGGGATCAGCTCTCGACGGCGGTCTCCTGGAGGTTCTTCACCACGTTCGGGTCGATCGGGACGCCCGGACCCATCGTGGTGGCCAGGGTGACCTTCTTGAGGTACTTGCCCTTGGCCGCGGACGGCTTGGCGCGGAGCACCTCGTCCAGCACCGCGGCGTAGTTGTCGATCAGCTGGGTCTCCGAGAACGAGGCCTTGCCGATGATCAGGTGGAGGTTGGAGTGCTTGTCCACCCGGAAGGTGATCTTGCCGCCCTTGATGTCCGAGACGGCCTTGGTGACGTCCATGGTCACGGTGCCGGTCTTCGGGTTCGGCATCAGGCCGCGCGGGCCCAGGATCCGCGCGATCCGGCCGATCTTGGCCATCTGGTCCGGCGTGGCGATCGCCGCGTCGAAGTCCAGCCAGCCGCCCTGGATCCGGGCGACCAGCTCGTCCGTGCCCACCTCGTCGGCACCGGCGGCGACGGCCTCCTCGGCCTTCGCGCCGGCGGCGAAGACGATCACGCGGGCGGTCTTACCGGTGCCGTGCGGCAGGTTGACCACGCCGCGGACCATCTGGTCCGCCTTGCGGGGGTCGACGCCGAGGCGCATGGCGACCTCGACCGTGGCGTCGAACTTGGCGCTGGTGGTGTCCTTGGCGAGCTTGACCGCCTCGGCCGGGGTGTAGAGCTTCGACTTGTCGATCGCCTCGGCGGCCTTGCGGTACGTCTTGCTGCGCTGCATCTCGGGTTACTCCTGTGGTCTCTGGCGGGCCGCGGTCGACGCGCGCCCTCCCACGAACTGGTCTGGGGACTGACGGACGTCAGTCGTTGACGACGATGCCCATCGACCGGGCGGTACCGGCGATGATCTTCGCAGCCTGGTCGACGTCGTTGGCGTTGAGGTCGACCATCTTCTTCTCGGCGATCTCGCGCACCTGGGCCTGGCTCACCGAGCCGACCTTCTGGCTCTGCGGCACGCCGGAGCCCTTCTCCACACCGGCTGCCTTGAGCAGCAGCCGGGCGGCGGGCGGGGTCTTCAGGACGAAGGTGAAGGAGCGGTCCTCGTAGACGCTGATCTCGGCGGGGACGATGTCGCCCCGCTGGGACTCGGTCTGCGCGTTGTAGGACTTGCAGAACTCCATGATGTTCACGCCGTGCTGACCGAGCGCGGGGCCCACCGGCGGCGCCGGGGTCGCCTGGCCCGCCTTCAGCTGAAGCGTGAACGTCTTGACGAGCTTCTTCTTCGGAGGCATGTCACTTCCTGGGGCTTGGAACTGGGAAAGGTGCCGGCCACGGGCGCGCACGGTCAGCGCGGTGCCACAGCGACGACATTCAAGGGTAGCGCAGCGCCCGGCGACCCTCTGCGCCGAGGTCCGCGCCGGGGCGGAACGACGTCGCCGGCGGCGGGCCGTGGCCCACCGCCGGCGACGGGGAACGACGTCAGATCTTGGCGACCTGGTTGAAGTTCAGCTCGACCGGGGTCTCCCGGCCGAAGATCGACACCAGCACCTTGAGCTTCTGCTGGTCGGCGTTGATCTCGCTGATCGTCGCCGGCAGCGAGGCGAACGCCCCGTCGGTGACGGTGACCGAGTCGCCCACCTCGAAGTCGAGGACCTTGATCTCGGGCTTGGCCTTCTTCTGCTCGGTCTCCACCGCCGGGGCCAGCCACTTGAGCACCTCGTCGAGGCTCAGCGGCGCCGGCCGGTCGGCCCGGTCGGTGGCCCCCACGAACCCGGTGACCCCCGGCGTGTTGCGCACGCAGGAGTAGGACTCGGCGGTCAGCTCCATCCGGACCAGGATGTAGCCGGGGAAGACCTTGGCCTGGATCTGGGAACGCTTGCCGTTCTTGACCTCGACCTCTTCCCGGGTCGGCACCTCGACCTGGTAGATGAACTCCTCCATGTCGAGGGAGGTGATCCGGGTCTCGAGGTTGGTCTTGACCTTGTTCTCGTAACCGGCGTACGAGTGCACCACGTACCAGTCGCCAGGCGCGTAGCGCAGCTTCTGGCGCAGCTCGGCGACCGGGTCGTAGTCCTCGTCCGGCTCCGGCTCCGTGGTCGGGAATTCCGGCTCGCTGGCGGCCTCGACCGACTCGTCACTCGCCGCCGTCGCGACCGTGGACTGGTCGTCCGTGGTCTCGGCGGTCTCGTCGTACTCAGGCACGCTTGCTCACTTCCGTCACTATCGGCTCAGTCGGCCGGTCAGCTGGGGCTGCCGAAGACCCACAGCACGCCCTTCGCGAAGGCGAAGTCGAGCAGGCCCACGATGGTCAGCATCACCGCGACGAAGGTGACCACCACGGCCGTGTAGGTCAGCAGCTCCTTGCGGGTCGGCCAGATGACCTTACGCAGTTCGGCGACGACCTCGCGGAAGAAACGCGCGATGCGGGCGAACGGCCCCACCCGGTCGGTCTCGGAGCGGGTCTTCGGCTTGCTGTCGGCGGCGCCCGCACGGGTCCGCGACCGGGTCGCGGTGCCGCCCCGGGATACCGGCTCGTCCGCGTCGGTGGCGTCGTCGTCGATGGCGTCGCTGTCGGCGGTCACCTCGTCGACGACCTCGTCGCGCTCGTCGCGCAGACCGTCGTCGCCGGCGTCCTCGCCGCGCCGCTTGCTCTCGGCCACTTCGCCCTCCGTCGCGGGATGTCGGTTCGTACGCCGGGAGGCGTACGCGGCGCTGGTCACGCCGGCCGGACCAACCGTCCCGCGACGGGCCGCGGCCGGCGGACCGGACGAAGGGCCCCGAGTCGCCTCGAAGCCACCCCGCCGATGCCACCACCACGGGCCGGACGCCGCCTTACGGCGGCGCGACCCACGGGAACGGTCAGGCCTGAGGCGCAGGGGTGACAGGACTTGAACCTGCAGCCTGCGGTTTTGGAGACCGCTGCTCTGCCAATTGAGCTACACCCCTGTGCGGCAACGCTCGCCCTACCCGGCCTGCGCGGCCGAGCAGGGGTCACTTGCCCCACGGCGGACCAGTGTACGGGTAGCGCCCCGACTTTCCCAACCGGTCCCGCCCGGTCCGTTCCGACGACCTGTCAGCCGGCCGTCCGCACGAGCGCCCGCGCCTGCGACAGGACCTTCTCGCCGCCGCACCTGGCGGTCACATCGAGCCTGGTCAGACCGGCTTCAGTGACCTCCTTGACCACCGCGTCGACGGTGATCTCGGTGCCCTCGTCGTCGTCCGGGACGACCACCGGCCTGGTGAACCGCACCCCGAACTCGACCACCGCGTCGGGCGCGCCGGCCCACTCGGCGACCGCCCGACCGACGAGCGCCATGGTGAACATGCCATGCGCGATCACCCCGGGCAGCCCCACCTTCGTGGCGGTCCGGTCGCTCCAGTGGATCGGATTGAAGTCCCCCGAGGCGCCCGCATAGCGGACCAGGTCCGCCCGGGTCACCCGGAACGTACGGGTCGACAGTTCCACGTCAGGACTCCCCACGGACGACGAGCTTGGACCAGACGGCGACCACCGGCTCACCGGCCACGGTGGTCACGTCGGTGCGGGTGGTGAGGAAGCCGTGCCCGCTGCGGGAGCTGATCTCCTCGATGGTGTTCACGCAGACCAGCTCGTCACCGGCCACCACCGGCCGGGTGTAGGCGAACCGCTGGTCGCCGTGCACCACCCGGCTGTAGTCGACCCCGAGCGCCGGATCGTCCACGATCTGCTGGCTGGCGGCCATGGTGATCAGGACCGGGAAGGTGGGCGGGGCGACCACGTCCGGGTGGCCGAGCGCACGGGCCGCCGCTGGGTCGTGGTGGGCCGGGTCGGTGGCGCCGATGGCGGTGGCGAACTCGCGGATCTTTTCTCGGCCCACCTGGTAGGGGGCGGTCGGCGGGTACGTCCGGCCGACGAAGGACGGGTCCAGGGACATGCCGCCGAACCTACACGGGACACACGAACGCCGACCCGTACGGGCGGGGCGACCGTGAAAGGCCACGCCAGCCGTGCGGATCGGCGTCCGGGGTGAAGCTGCTGCGGACCGGGCCGGCCTACTGCCGGCCGCGAGTCAGCGGGTCTCGCGGTGGACCGTGTGCTTGCCGTCCCGGGGGCAGAACTTCTTCAGCTCGATGCGGTCCGGGTCGTTGCGGCGGTTCTTGCGCGTGATGTAGTTGCGCTCCTTGCACTCCACACACGCCAAAGTGATCTTCGGCCGGACATCGGTCGCCTTCGCCACGGCGGAGTGCCTTCCTCGCTACGGATATCAACTACAGCGCATCAGCCTACGCGGACAACGCCGGGACATGCAAAGCGGGCGCCAGTGGCGCCCGTCCCACCGACCACCGGGGATGAGCCCGGAGGACGAGAGTAGCGGTGGCCGGACTTGAACCGGCGACACAGCGATTATGAGCCGCTTGCTCTGCCATCTGAGCTACACCGCCGCAGGCGGGTCCAGCCGGACCCTCTGAGCCCCCTTACGGAATCGAACCGTAGACCTTCTCCTTACCATGGAGACGCTCTGCCGACTGAGCTAAGGGGGCCTACCCGATCACCCCGGAGGGCGTCGCGCAGGGGATACATTACACGGCACCGCGCCGGGGGTGAAATGGGATCCCCCCGTACCGCGTCGTCGCAGCTCAGGGCACGACGCGGAGCCTCGGCAGCGCGTCCGGGCCGATCACCTCCGGGTCGGTCTGGGCACCGAACCAGGCCTCCAGCCGCTCGTACGGCAGCGGCCGGCTGAACAGGAAGCCCTGCCCGATCTCGCAGCCGATGTCCTGGAGCAGTTCGAGGGTCAGCTCGCTCTCCACCCCCTCGGCCACCACCGCCAGGCCGAACTGCTGGGAGAGCGACACCACCGCGTTCACGATCGCCAGGTCCCCCGGGTCGGTCGCCATCCCCTGCACGAACGACCGGTCCACCTTCACCTCGTGCACCGGCAGCCGGCGCAGCTGGGCCAGCGACGAGTTGCCCGTGCCGAAGTCGTCGACCGCCAGCCGGACGCCGAGGTCCCGCAACCGGCGCAGGGTGGGAATGGGTCGCTCGGTGCCGTCCAGGACCGCCGCCTCGGGGATCTCGACGGTCAGCAGCTGCGGTGGGACGCCGTACTCGGCCAGCAGCTCGCCGACCCGGTCCGGGAAGTGCCGGTCGGTCAGCGAACGGGCGGCGATGTTGACCGCCACCGCCAACGGCTGCCCGGTGTGGCTCCAGTCCCGGCTGCGGCGCAGCCCCTCACGGAGGACGAACTCGGTGAGCCGGCCCAACTGCCCGGTGTGCTCGGCGACCGCGACGAAGTCCTCCGGGGAGACCGTGCCGTGCGCCGGGTGCTCCCAGCGGGCCAGGCACTCCACCCCGAGCAGGCGGCGGTCCCGCAGGGTCACCTTCGGCTGGAAGTAGACCTCCAGCTCCCCCTCGTCGAGGGCGCGGCGCAGGTCACCGGCGAGGCCGAGCCGGCGCAGCGACCGCGACTCCAGCGCCGGGTTGAACAACTGGACGCTGCCCGGCACCGCCTTGGCCGCGGTGGCCGCCAGGTCGACCCGTTGCAACAGCACGGCGGCGTCGCTGCCGTGATCCGGGTGCACCGCCACCCCGACCGCGGTGTCCACGTCGAGGGTGAGCGCGTCGAACACCATCTCGTCGCGGATCTGCTCGCGGAGCTGGGCGGCCAGTTCCAGGGCCGCCTCGGCGTTCTCCAGCCGCAGCGTCACCAGGAACTCGTCCCCGCCGGCCCGGCCCACCAGAGCCGACGAGGGGGCGCAGGCACGCAGCCGGTCGGCCACCTCGACGAGGACCTTGTCCCCCGCCGCGTGGCCCAGCGACTCGTTGACCTGACGCAGGCCGTCGACGTCGAAGAGGAGGACGGCGACCACCTCACCGGGCGCCCTGATCTTGACCGCCTCGGCCAGCGCGGCGGTGATCCGCCGCCGGTTGGGCAGCGTGGTCAGCGCGTCGTGGTAGGCGTCGTGGCGCAGCCGGTCGACCAGCCGGGAATTCTCCAGGGCGACGGCGGCGTGCGCGGCCACCGTCTCGAAGACCGGGATGTCACTGGTGGTGAAGTGGCCGATGTCGCTGAGCCGGTTGGTCACCTCCAGGGTGCCGATCACCGCCTGGCCCGACCGCAGCGGCACCACGATGGCGTCCTTGACCTGCTGCGCGCCGACCTCCCGGCGCAACGCCGTGTCGTCGCCGAGCAACCGCCCGATGGACAGCGTCTTGCCCAGCTCGCGGGCCTGTTCCCGGAAGACGGTCGGGGTGGGCGCGACGTCGAGCAGGCCGGGGGTGTCGACCCGGGCGGTCAGCAGCACCTCGGGGTGCCGGCGCTGGGCGGGCAGCCACAGGGTGGCGTACTCGGCCTGCATCAGGCCCCGCACCCGGTCGAGCAGGATGTCGGCGATCGCGCCCTCGGCGCTGTTGGTGAGCAACCGGGTCAGGTCGTACATGCCGGTCAGGGTGCGGTGCTGCCGGAAGAACTGCGAGTAGGACCGGTAGACCTGGAACAACGCCGCGAACAACGCGGCCAGCAGCAGCACCGACCACCAGGTGGTCTTCAACGCGATCAGGACGAGCAGGCCCACCGAGGCGTTGATCGAGGTGGTGAGGAAGACCGACGGCGCGGTCCGCAGCGCCTCCCGGCCGGCCTGCCAGCCCTGGAGCAGCACGTGCACCCCGGCCACCGAGAGCAGGCTGACCAGGGTGATGGTGTTGACCGCCAGGAACAGGATGCCCCAGGTGCCCGGCCCCACCCCCTTGAGCGGGGGCAGGGCCAGCAGGAGCAGCCCGGCCAACGAGGTGGCCGCCGCCGCCTTCGCGACGTTGAACCACAGCTTGGCCGGGGCGAACCGGTGTGACGCACTCCAGATCAGCACGGAGAGCGTGTAGATGAGCACCACGATCAGCGGTGGCAGGAAGAAGAGCGCGACGACGAGGGGCACCTCGGTCAACGTCACGCCGACGGACTGCCGTCGGACTATGACGTTGAGGACCGGGATGCTGATCCCCGTCATCGCCACGAAGAGAACGAACGCCAGGCCCCACTTCCCGAACTCGGGACGCAGGACACCGATCGCGGTGCTGAAGACGATGGCCAGCAGGGCCAGGGGTGCGGTGATGAACCAGGCGCGTTCGGTGGACTTACGCCGCTGATCTCGGCTGGCCATGCGCCACCCTCTCCCTGAGAGACGTCACCCCCAGGACACCGGGAGCGGGGACGACGCGGGGGCTTAGCGCGCGCCGCCCATCGTCCAGACGACGTCCGCCATTTGCGCGCTGCCGTCGATGGATTGGACGCCGGCGACGGCGAGTCCACCCAGGATGGTGGCGAGCACGAGGAGCGAGCCAAACAGCCGGCCCAGCCTTCGACCAGACATGATTGCTCCTGTCGAGAGAGTGTTCACGGGGGATGGTGGAGGTTCCACGATCGTGCCACACCTCGGGTACCCAGAAAAGCGGGGAGAGCGGTGCTGGTCCGAGCAGCGGAGAGGTTCCGCCGTTCGGACCACCACCGTCGCCTCCCCGTGCCAGATCAGCGGCACCAGGACGGGTAACAGCCTCCACGAATCGCCCAATGTCACTATCGACGCAAACCCGATCTTAACGGCGCGAGGCCGCTGTCCGGGTGGCAGGGCGACCGTCGGATTCGAGGGTCGCGACGACTGCTCCCGGAACCGTCACATCGATCACCATAGCTCATTTCGTCAGGTACGGAAGCGGCCTGTCGGGAGTCGACGGACTCCGCACCAGATCAACGACAAAACACGCGTACGGTGGCGAGCCGGCGCGAGCAGGTGAAACACCCGCCGAGGCGGTCGGACCCCGTGATGTCGTACCCCGATGATGTCGTGAATCCATGACATCGCAGACACCGGTGACGCCGGTGATCGAGGAACGGACGCCCCAGCCGTACCTGGGATCCGACGCACGGTGACCGTCGGCGACGCCGCGGCTGCCTGGCCGACCTCGACTGGTTGACCGCGCGCCGGCCACTGCGAACGGTGCGGCGGGTTGCCGCGGGCGTTATCGCCGAGACACCGCCGGCCGGACAGCGGACCATGTACCGATGCGACCCGACGATGCGCTGGCCCGCCTCCAGGAGGCCGCCGTCCTGTGGAGCGTCGGATCGGGCACGCCGGGCGGGGTGATCGGGGCCGCCTGCGACTGCCTGGTAGCGGGCGTGGACACCCCGACGCTTCGCATCCTGTCGGGTATCTCCCCCACTCCCGGCAGCGAGAGCGACGAACTAGGTCGGTGGCTCGGCGACGCGCTGGCGGAACTCTCGTTGACGTTCTTTCCGGAGGGCAGCCGGGCGGGTGAGGACGAAGCCGTCCGGATCATGGCACGCCGACTGCTCGACCGGACGATCACCGCCCGCGCCCTCACCTCCTGGGCGTACGGGTTCATCACCCGGGACGGGACTCCGCTGGCGGCCGGGCTCATCGACCTGGAGTACGCGTACGAGATCGTCGAGGCCGTCGTCCACGACGGGCAGCCGTACCCGGACGATGCGGTTGCGGGAGTCGATGCGGATGTGGTCGCCGAGGCCCGGCGGCTGCTCGGCGGCACAGCGGGAGACGGCTGAGCCACCGCCCCCGCCTGAACGACCGCCCCCGGCGTCTGCGGTGTTCCCGCGTACTCCACCGGCCGTGCTGCTGGCACCGAGACCATGGGATATCTGGGGCGGTATGGGGGTATGTCGGGGGTTATGGCAGGTCAGCATGGTGCAATAGACGAGGAGCACGCACGGCCGGCGGGAGTCGACGACGCGACGGTCGAGGCGTTGGGCAAGTTGAGTGAGGCGTTGGAGACGATCCACCGGGTGCGTGGGCACCTCTACTCCGCGCACCAACTCGTCGGCGGCGCGGACCTCACCCTGGACCGGGTGGTGGAGCTGCTGCGCGGGGCCGGGCACGACGAGGTGGCCGACCGGGTCGAACACGAGCTGCTGGGGCGTAACCTGCTGCCCGGCCGGTGGACGTTCCAGATCGTGGAGGAGTTCGACGACGGCTACTACGCCACGTTCCAGGAGATCGAACGGTACGCCCGGGAGAAGCTGGTCGACGGCCGGCGGCACCTCTACGAGGCGGAGATGAAGCAGCGGCGGCGTACCCACGGCATGCCCGGCCACGAGGCCACGCCGGAGTCGGCGCGGCCTCGCTGACCGGGACGGGCGTCGCGATGATCCACGCAACTGGGCCCGAGTAGCGGTATCCGCCGCGCCCCGATACCGCTACCTCGGCCCGGTAGCGAGGCGGGCGGGGGGGTCACCACTGGCGGCGTACGCCCGCTTTGGGGCCGGCGACCAGGGTGGCGGGCGGGACGTCGTCGGCGACCACCGCGCCGGCCGCCACCACGGCATCGCGGCCGATGCGGACGCCGGGGAGGATCGTCGCGCCGGCCCCGATCCAGACGTTCTCCGCCACGTCGATAGGCGCACCGGTCAGCCACTCCTGCCGCTGCGCGGGGTCGACCGGATGACCGAGGGTGATGAAGGTGGCCTTCGGGCCGATCATGACGCCCTCGCCGAGCCGGATACCGGCATAGTCGAGGAACGTGCAGTTCTGGTTGATGAACACCCGCTCCGCGATCTCCAGATTGAGGCCGTGGTCGGTGAAGAACGGCGGATAGATGGTGACCCGCGCCGGCAGCGGCCGGCCGAGGAGCTGCGCCAACAGCTCCGCCCGCCCGGCCTCGTCGTCGAAGGGCAGCACGTTCAGCCGGGACGTCAACTCGGTGGCCCGCAGCACCCTCGCCGCCATCGCCTGGAACTCGGGGCTGTGGATACGCATGAAGCGGTCGTCGGACATCCCGCGATCCTCGCCGACGTTCCCCGTACCCGACCCTGCGGGCCGCCGCCGCTCACCGGTCCTCCCCCGGCCGGCGCACCGGGGCCCGCATCAGCCGACGTGCCTGGGTCAGCTCGTCAATGAGCCGGTCGACCTGCCCGAGCGACAGCAGTACGGCCTGGGTGGCGCCGTACCGGGTCGCGTCGAGCTTGATCGCCGCCTCACGTCGGACGAACCGGTCGACGAGTAGTTGCAGGCTCACCCAGCCGGTCCGCTCCCGCCCCACGGTGGCGAGGAACCCCCGGTGCATCGGGTCGTTCGGCCCGCACCCCCGGCACCACACCGGACACGCGGCCGGCCGACCGCCCTCACTCATCGTCGACACCCGGACCGCCGTCACCCTGATCCTCTATTGGATCAGCCCCCGGCGGGTCACCGTCGGCCCGGCCCGGATCACCCTGGGTCAACAGGTCGCGCAACTGGTCCATCAGCTCGGCGGCCTGCGGCAGGGACAACTCGGCCCAGGCGTTGCCGGCCCGGCAGGTCACGTGCACCCCGACGAGCGGCCCACCCGGGACTTCCGCGCTGATGAGGTACGTGACGACGAGGCCACTCGCCCGACTCTCACCAACCCGGAGCATCGGGCCACGATGCCGGCGGGCCATGTGCGGCATCACCGGCGGGACCAGGAAACCGCACCGCTCGGGAGTACACCACGGCGGGTGGGTGGTGGTCGGCTTACCGGTACGGGTCACCGCCGCCACCGCCCACCGTTACCCCGACGTGCTTGGCCCGCCGCCAGCAGCGGGGCACACCGCAGGGTGGGCAGCTCGCGGGTCACCCCGACCGACCACCACTGAGTGTGCGGCAGGGCAGCGGCGCTGGGCGGGTTCGTCGGGGCGCTGTGACGTCCGGGGCGCGACGGTGAGCGCTTTCGAGCCCGCCAGGACGAGAACCAACCACATCGACGATGAGTGCCGGACATCACACCTCCACGGGTAATCGGGGGCGAGGACCCCGGGTTGCTTGGCTGCCAGCGGCATGGCCTGGTCCTCCGAGCGGCCTGAGTCCAAAACCTGCTCGCGACAGGACCAACATCGGCGACAACTGGCTTAAGCCAGTTTCGATGAAGGGCATTGGGCTGTCAATAGCTGGCTTGAGCCAGTTGCGCTAGCCTGGGTACCACCTTGAGGAGTGGTGATCCGATGAGTGACCAGCAGGAGCGGCAACCTCCGAGCCGCCGCATCGCCGAGGAGCTACGGGCCGCGATCATGCGCGGTGACCTCGGCGACGGCGACCAACTACCTTCCGAACGCGATCTGGCGGCCAGGTACGCCACGGCCCGTAACACCGCCCGGGAGGCGTTGGGCATCTTGCAGGCCGAGGGCCTTGCCCAGGCCCAGCACGGCCGAGGCGTGTTCGTACGCCTGCGACGTCCGCTGATGAGGATGGGTCGCGACCGGTACTCCCGCCGGGCGCGGAACGAGACGGGACTTTCGCCGTTCCGCATCGAGGTGGAGCGGCAGGGACGGACCCCACACACGGAGTGCCGGTCGGTGACCACCGTGCAGCCACCCGCCGAGGTCGCCCAGCGGCTGGGGCTCGACGCCGGCCAGGAGGTCATCCGGCGAGAGAACTGGTACTTCGCCGACGACGAGCCCATGCAGGTCGGAGTGACCTACATCCCGACAGCGGTGGTCGAGGGATCACCACTGGCGAGTGCGAAGAAGCTCGGCCGGGGCAGCATCTACCAGCGGTTCGAGGATCTGGGTTACCCGATCGCGCGTATCCGGGAGGAGGTGAGCGCCCGGATGCCGACGCCGGAAGAGGTGAAGGGGCTCTCGATGCCGCCGGGCGTGCCGGTGATCGAATTGCTGCACACCAGCCTCGATGGTGATGGACGAGCCTTCGAGGTGACCCGGTTCGTCATGCGCGCCGACGTGAACGGCCTGGACTACGACATGCCCGTTGAAGACTGAGCGTCAACGGGTCAGCTGGGCAGGTATCGCCCGGGTGGCCGGTCTCGCGTTGCTGTGGGGTTCCGGCTTCCTCTGGATCAAGCTCGCGTTGCGGGGCTTCAACCCGGTGCAGATCGTGTTCGCCCGGCTCCTGCTCGGCTTCCTGGTCCTCACCCCGATCGCGCTGTCCCGGGGACTCCGCTTTCCGAGGCAAGGGCGGCTCTGGGGTCACCTGTTCGTGGCCGCCCTGGTCGCCAACGCCGTGCCGTACCTGTTGTTCAGCGTCGCGGAGGAGACGATCGGGTCGAACGTGGCGGGGGTGCTGAACGCGACCACGCCGTTGTGGACGTTGCTGCTGGCCTTCCTCGTCGGCGTCGACCGGGCCGTCACCGTCAAGAAGGCCGCCGGGTTCGCCCTCGGGTTCCTCGGCGTCGTGGTCATCTTCTCGCCGTGGGAGTCGGCGAGCGAGATCGCCAGTTGGGGTGGCCTCGCCTGCCTCGCCGCAGCCGCCAGCTACGGGCTCGGCTACGTCTACATGGGCCGGTACCTGACCGGGCGCGGAATCCCGCCGCTCATGCTGTCGGCGACCCAACTCGGCGCAGCCACCGTTCTGCTGGTCCCGGCGCTGCCGTTCGCCGGCCTGGAGCCGCCGGTCTGGCGGCTCGACGCGGTGGCGAGCCTGCTCGTACTCGGGGTGCTCGGCACCGGGGCCGCCTACGTCCTGAACTACCGCATCATCGACGACGAGGGGCCGACCGCCGCATCGGTGGTCACCTACCTGCTGCCCGTCGTCGCCGTGGTCCTCGGCTGGGTGATCCTCCGCGAGGCCGTCACAACCGCGATCGTGGCCGGTATCGCACTGGTCCTCGCCGGAGTCACCCTGACCCGGAAACGCTCCACCGAAATCGGATAACCCACACTTCACATCGATCAGCAATCCTCTTACCCGGGTGGTGCGGATGGCTGGCCCATCCTGATGGTCATTGAGTCGAAGCCAGCCACCGACGCTCCCCGCCGAATCGGATCGTCGGCTCTGAACCGCGTGGAGGACGCTGATGCAGGTGGTCATGGCGACCCGTCCGGCCAAGTCCGACCAGCCCAACGAGGACTTCGCCGGTGCCGTACCGAATGCCGTCGTCCTACTCGACGGTGCCGGCCTGTCCGGCACCACATCCACCTGTCTCCACGGCGTCGCCTGGTACACCCGCCGGCTCGGCGGCGCGCTGCTCGGCCAACTGGCGGCCGACGACGGTCAGGACCTCACCACCATCCTCGGTCAGGCGATCGTGGAGGTTGCCGATGCGCACCGGGACACCTGCGACATCAGTGATCCGAGCAGTCCGTCAGCAACCGTCACCATCTTCCGGACCGACGACGACCGCGCCGACTACCTCGCGCTCGCCGACTCCGTGCTGGTCCTCGACCGCGCCGGAGACGTCCCCGAGGTGATCACCGACGGGCGGGTGGACGCCGTCGGCAGCCGCTACCGCGCCGCAATGGACGCCACCCCGAACGGGAGCGCCGAACACGACCGGGCGCTCCGCGAATACATCGAAGCCCTCCGCGCCCACCGCAACCGGCCCGGCGGGTTCTGGGTCGCCGCCGACGATCCGGGGGTGGCAGCGGAAGCGCTGACCGGAAGCCGACCTGTCTCGGAACTCAGGGGTGCCGTCCTGCTCAGTGACGGAGCCAGCCGCATCGTGGACCAGTTCGCGCTGGCGGACTGGCCGGAGGTTCTTGCGCTCATCGCTGCGAGAGGGCCGGGCGAGGTGATCCGGCGGGTCCGGGCGGCAGAGGCCAACGATCCTCAGGGCAGAAGGTGGCCGCGCGCCAAGGCGTACGACGACGCCACATTGGTCTGGTGCTCCCGGCTTCCCGCCCGACAGGCACCCGCTGGACCGGGCTTCACTCCCGCGCAAACATGATCGAACGCTGACACGTATACGACGCAGGCGGCCGGGTCGACGCGCCGGAGTCGGATGAAAGTGAACTCGCAGAAAAAGCCCTGACCGGCGTTCGCGCTGGTCAGGGGCTTCTTTGTGCACCTGGTGGCGGGTAGAGGATTCGAACCTCTGTAGCTTTCGCGACGGATTTACAGTTTTTCCCGTTATCAGGGTCATCGATAGAAGTCTGGGCAGGTCAGGGCCACTTTTCCCTCCCGCTGGACGGCTCGGACTCCCCCGCGTGCCCGTTGCGTGCCCCTGCGGAATGATCTTTGGCCTTCCGTGCCCGATCAAGGCGGCCCGCAAGCAGGCCGCGCCGGCCCGGCCCCGGCCTGCTGGCGACCTTCGGCCGGCATCGGCCGGGCCGGCCGGCCACGCTTGGGAGTCACAGGATTAGAAGACCTCGGGGCTCTGCCCCGAACCCCGGCCCTCCTCAGAGATGCCACCCGCGGATCACCTCGCCGGGCACCACAAGGGCTACCAGCCTCCCCGGACGGTCTACGACTGCCCGACGAGGAGATCCGCTGCAACACCACGCGCTACATGGATGCTCTCGGCACGGGTCAGAACGGCATCCACTCCAAGCGTGAAATGTCGGTCACGCGCACGTGCTTCTTGCTCTTCTCTAGACGCACGGTGGCCACCCACGCATTACCGCGTCTGTCCATGTTTTCGATACTCCCTGATTCGCCATCCATCACGACCGACTCGCCCGGCTTTAACTCGTAGCCATCCTTGTCCTGAGGCCATGCGATCCGGGGTAGATCTTTCTCCTCAACGGAATGAGCAAGGCTTCGCTGCAGATCCCTCATGCGGTCAAGCAGTTCCGAGACCATGTCCTGTGTGCCTCGGACCTTCTCCGTTGGCTTGGGCCGAGGCGGCGTCGAAGATATGGCGGCTAGTTTCGTCCCGAAGTCCTCCCAGTTGCGCTCGAACGCACGCTGCAGGCGTACTGAGTCCAAGGGAACGGCAGAAGATTCGTTTAGGGACGTTATGAACTTCAGCATGTCATCGCGGTCATTTGCCACGGTCGCCTGGAATTGAGCAAGGGGGCCGGTGACATCCGAAGGCTGAAGGCCCAACAGCAGAGGACGGACGCGGGAGTCATCCAGCGACTTGGCGAGGGCACCAGCCTCGAAGTTCAACCACGGCTCCCTTATATTCTCCGCCGTGATGCACAGCACACCCTGCCCAAGCTCGCCAAGTTTCGCGCCGACCTCTGAAGCCCACCTCTGCCCCTTGTCAATATCCTCGCTCGACATCCAGGGCTCGATCGACTGAATAACCTCGGGAAGCCAGTCACGGAGCGCCAAGCCAAGCTGGCGACTCACGGGCTTGGACCAGCTGATGAAGACCTTCATGGGCAGCCCCTAGCAGACACACCGGCCTCGCTCTTGGACGTGCCCGCTGCGTGCCCGATCGGCCGGACGGTCAGGGTCAGCAGCGGTCAACCACGGCGGGAGACGACGAAGGCCCCTGACTTACGTTTCCGCAGGTCAAGGGCCTTGCCGATCCCTGGTGGCGGGTAGAGGATTCGAACCTCTGTAGCTTTCGCGACGGATTTACAGAGCGCCATGCTCAGAGCCCTGACCTGGCCAGATGGGCCGTATCGGCAGGATCGCGACGCAGATACGACGCAACCTCACCCGTGGGGCAGGTGTAGCCCTTCTGGCGGGTGTCCGTCCGGCCATCGGTCGAACTCCGGGGGGTAGTCCAGATCCGCCCCGTCAAAGTACACCTCCCCGCCGCTGAACTTCGCCCGGTCGAAGGACACCCGCCCGCCGCCGAACGTCGCCATGCCGAAGTACACCGCCCCGCCGCTGAACGTCGCCATGCCGAAGTACACCGACCCGCCGCTGAACTTCGCCATGCCGAAGGACACCTGCCCGCCGCCGAACGTCGCCATGCCGAAGTACACCCACCCGCCGCTGAACTTCGCCCCGTCGAAGGACACCCGCCCGCCGCTGAACATCGCCCGGTCGAAGGACACCTCCCCGCCGCCGAACGTCGCCCCGTCGAAGGACACCCGCCCGCCGCTGAACATCGCCATGCCGAAGTACATCCCCCCGCCGCTGAACGTCGCCCCGTCGAAGGACACCTCCCCGCCGCCGAACGTCGCCATGCCGAAGTACACCGACCCGCCGCCGCTGAACTTCACCTCGTCGAAGGACACCTCCCCGCCGCTGAACGTCGCCCGGTCGAAGGACACCTCCCCGCCGCTGAACGTCGCCCGGTCGAAGGACACCTCCCCGCCGCTGAACGTCGCCCCGTCGAAGGACACCTCCCCGCCGCTGAACGTCGCCCCGTCGAAGGACACCCGCCCGCCGCCGAACGTCACCCCGTCGAAGGACACCCGCCCGCCGCCGAACGTCACCCGGTCGAAGGACACCTCCCCGCCGCTGAACGTCGCCCCGTCGAAGGACACCCGCCCGCCGCCGAACGTCACCCCGTCGAAGGACACCCGCCCGCCGCCGAACGTCACCCCGTCGAACGAGACCCGCTCGGTGCTGAACGTCACGCCAGAGAGGTCACCTCCGTCGAAAACAGCGCCGGTGAAGTCGTAGTCGAAGCCGCGCCAAGAATTCGCATCCTCCTCGGCAAGCCGTAAATGCCTGCCGATGAGTCGAATGACGGTATGACGCACCTCCCGCTCCTCGCGAGCGGCCCGAGCAGCCTCCGAGGTTGCCGCCGACGCATCGTCGTTGGCCTGCGCCGGCAGTGCTTTGTTTGATGCCTCCTGAGGAGGGGTGTAGGGCATGCGGAGGTATGCACAGAGAACGTCGATGCAGGTCTGGCGACCGTCTCGCCAGTCGTCTGCGAGCCCGGCCATGGCGTAGACCCCGGCCAATCGCACTGCCGCCTTGTCCGAGCCGAGCTGTTCGGAAGCCTTGGCGAATCTCTCGTTGAAAAGCCGGATCCCGTTTCGGTCGGTTTCGATCTTGGCCCGGCCCTCGGCAGCCTCCGCGCGTAGGTCAGCGGCGTGCGCTAGCCCATGGGCGAACTCGGCCAGCTTGTTGGCGTGCTCGGCAACGCGCTGCCGTCGGTACGCCACGACAAGAGCTGCGACGCCCCCAATACCCGCCACCACCGAAAAGACGAGCTTCAGCAGGTCAAACAGGGTGGCAGCCGTGACGGTGCTGGCCCGGTGGAGGCTCGGCCAACCGGCGTACCAAAGCGCTCCAGCGATCAGGGCTCCAACCACCAGCACCGCAGTTGCGATGACCAGCGCAATCGACCGGCGGATGCTCCATAGCCGAAGCGCCGGCACCGGACTATCCGCTGGTGGAAGTGGTGGGACTCCAATGCCGCCAGGCACCGGGGACAGAGATCGACTTTCGCGCTCCACGTCTCTCTTCGTAGTCGATCGAAGCAAACGACCAGATGCAGGCCCTCCCGATTTCAGCCCTCAGCCCGGTCGATCAGAACCTCGGCAATCTCGCCCATGCTGGTAACCACCGCGCCCGCCCCGGCGAGCCGGAAAGCATCGACCTTTGACGGCCGACTCGCGTAGCCGATCACCGCTACTCCAGCGGCCCGCGCGCCCTCGATATCCGACAGCGAGTCGCCGACCAGCACGCACCGGGCCGGCAACTGACCAAGGGCACGCACGGCTTGCAGGATTGGTTCCGGGTTGGGCTTCATGCGGTCCGGGTCTGCGTACGCCCGGCCGACGACCGGCGAGACGTACCCGGCGAGCCGGTGCGCAGCTAGGTAGGCGGATACAGCCCCGGCTGAGTTGTTGCTGACGGCCGCCACCGGCATCCCGGCTTGCTGGGCAGCCACGATGACCTCACGGCCGTACGGCGTTGGCTCGGCAGTCTCTACGGCCCGGCGCTCAGCCGCGCAGAGTGCATCCTCTACCGCACAGGTGGTGCCGTAGTTGCCGGCCGCCCCGGTGCGCCGCAGCACCTCAAGCGGATCGGGCTCCCCAGCTAGATCAGGAGGCACGTCGACACCGCGTCGCCGCAGCACCTCCACCAACTCGGCGGCAACCTGCGGAGCGGGGTACCCGGCGAAGATGCTGCACACCGGTCCATCGAAGTCGAGCAGCACCGCGCCGACCCCGCTGAACAGCCGGCCAAGGTCGGCGCTCATCCGTCGTACCGGTAGGCGATGGTCGACCACACCGAGTCGAACCACTGGCGGGAGGCCTCCACGAACTGCGTGCCGTGAGACGTGTCATCGTCGGTCACGGCATAGTGAAACAACGGCACGTCCTTGCCCATCAGGTCGTAAATCGCCATGGGCTCGCCCTTGATCGAGACGGTGCGCTCAACGACCGGATAGAAGCCGTAGAAGACCTCTTCCCCGTTCAAGATGTAGAGCTTGAACAGGGGAGATGCCCGGTGCATCCGTACCTCTACCGTGGTTGAGCGGATCAGGCCGAGGTCGCCCAGCTCGGCCACCTGGTCGATGATGCCGTCTGCCGCCCGGCGCGTAATGCGCTCGGCTCGCTCTCGTACCGCCGGATCATCCGCCTGAGTCTCAGCCCGAGCGGGCAGCGCCATGGGCATCGTCATGTCAGAGATCAGCACCCGTACCGCGATCGTCTCCGGCGCGAGCCTTCCTACCCGCACCTTATCGAGCGCTTCGGCAAGCGCGTCTCGCAACGTCTCGCCCGAGAACCCGGCGAAGTCGATGGTGACGTGCGCCCTCTCGAAAGCCGCTTCGATGTGGGGCCGCAGCTCCACCGCTCGCTGTGTCTGCGCACGAACGAACGCGCCGCTGCCCTGCCGGGACACGATAAGCCGTTCCGCCCGGAGCAGGTCTAAGGCCCGCTTGACTGTCTCCCGGGCAACGCCGTACCGGGCGGCCAGGTCGGGCTGTGACGGCAGCTTGTCACCGGGCGCGAGTCGACGCGTGAGGATGGCCGCTCGCAGCTTGTTCGCGATCTGCTGCGAAGCCTGTTTGGGGTCGTCGGGGTCCAGCTCGCCGAGGAAGTCAAGGTTCTCGCTCACCCCATCACGGTAGCGCTGACTAGCCAAGTCAGGAAAGTTTGCCGCGCCCCCTTGACCTGACTAGCCAAGTCGACTTAGGTTCATCACGTCCAACCTGGCTAGCCAGGCAGGGCAAACCGAACGGAAGCCGGGGAAGGCTGGCGCGCGCCGCGCCGCACGCCCACGGGCCGGTCGTGTGGTCGTTCATTGAGAACTTCACAGCAGAAGCGCCGCGTTTGATCCGTCTGCGGTATGCCCGCCTTGATCCACATGGTGGCCGATCCCGGTAGATCCCGGGGGAGCGGGCCGAGTGGGCTGATCTTGGCGCGCGGTTGCTTCTGCCTCTGATCCCCGTCGTGGATGGGGTCGCGCTGTCACAGCGCGACCCCGGCCCCGGCGCTCTGCTGCTGGTCCGTGTGACGCCCGGACCGCCCCTGCTTACCCGTCCTGACCTACCCCCGTGGGAGAGGTGATCCCGCTATGTCCGTGATTGCCGCGTGTGTGCGTGTCACGACCAAGAGCCGCGCCACCTGGCGCACCTGCACGGCGTGCGGGGCGCTCGCTCCGCTGGCCCCTGACGAGAGCCGCTGTCGGGCCTGCCCGCAGCCGTCGCGTTCTCGCCGTACCGAGAGGAACCGATCGAAGTGACCCCCGCCGAGATGGAACCGACCCCGGTTGACCTGGCCGCGATTGACGCTGAGTGGCCGTTGATCGCCGCTGAGTTGGACGTGCTTGACGCTGAGATCAGCCTGCTCTACGCCGACGACCGGGGCGGCCCCTCGCCGCTGGACTGGCGTCGACTGCGCCGGGCCGAGGCTCGCGTTACCCGCGCCGCCACGACGGCGGTTCGCCCGCCCTGGCACGCCGACGGGTGCGTGCCTCACCACCTGGCGGTGGTCGGCCGAACCGGTTGCGGCCACGACTGCGAGATCGTGCGCTGCCCCGGCTGCGGTGGCGAGCAGATTCTCCACCGCACCGACAGCGGCTGCCGGGCCGGCCTGCCTCGCGCAGTCTGATGTCCCGCATCCGGGCCGCCTACAACGATCCGGATGGCAACCGGTACGGCATCCCCACCTACTGGTGGCAGGGTGCCCCGCCCGGCTACGCCACCCGCCGTCAACTCCGCGCCGCCGGCCTGCGACCCGCCGGGCAGCCGATCGCCGCTCAGGTCCTCTGGCGTGGCATCGGCGGCACCCGCGCCGCCTACCTCTACCGGGTCGACCTGGCCCGGCCGAAGCGCACCGCCACCCCCGCCCAGCGCCGTGCCATCGCCGCCGCGTTGCTGGCCCGCCGTACCTGCCCGACCTGCGGCCAGGTGCGCCCTTACTACATCCCGCGATCCCTCGGAGAGTGCACCGACTGCTCTCCCCTGTGTTGAAAGAGGTTCCGCAGTGAGTGACCGGAAGAACCGTCGTGCCGTCCTGGCTGAGCTGATCCTGCTGGCCGACCCGACCGAGATCCGCACCCGTTCCGACGGCAGGTCGCTGACCGTCGATTTCGACAGCGTCGCCGAGTTGAAGTCGTGGTTGCACCTGGCCGGGTTGAACAGCCCGGACCTGCTGTCCCGCGAGTACCAGGGGACCGACAAGGACGGCCGACCGTACCGGGCGATGAGCGCCTATCCGACGTGGCACGGTTGGGAGTTCTTCGCCTACGCCCGCGAGTTCACCGACACCGCCGGGCCGCTCGACCCGTCGACCGCTGACCGGCTCGCCGCGCTGGCGGTGGCCTGATGACCGCGCCAACGCTGAGCATCTACCCCCGGTCGGTAGACGAGTTGATGCCCGAGGCGCACGCCCTGGTCGCCCGTCTCGGCACGGTCCCGTCGCGGAACCGGATCAAGACCGAGTTGCGGGTGGGTGGTCCGAAGGCGGACGCCATCATCGACCGGCTGACCCGCCCCCCGGTCGACCCGGACGCCACCCCGACCGGCAGCACCCCCGCGCCGGACGCCGCCGACTCGCCGACGGTCGACCTGGACCCGCACCCGGACGCCGACCCGCCCGCCCCGGACGCGCCCACGGACCCGGTGCCGCCCGCCCCGCCCACACCGGCCCCTGCCCTGGACGTGGCCGAGGTTCCCGAGGTGGTGTCGGGGCAGGCAGCACCCGCCGCAGACCCGGGTTCCAACATCACCACCACCCCGACCGCCGCCCGTCCGACGGGTCGGGGGTGGGCATACGTCGGGGTGATCCTGGGCGGGGTGGTGTCGATCGCCGCGAACGTGGCGCACACCTACCTCCCGAACCCGCCCGACGGCGCACCCGCCGGATGGGCACCCGGCCCGGGGTGGTCGCCGTCGCCTCTGGCGGTGGCGTTGTCGGTGTTCTGGCCGGTGGCCCTGTTCGTGACGGTGGAGATCCTGACCCGCATCCCCTGGGGCAACGGGGCAAGTTCCGTGTTCGCCCGGGTCGCGGGTGTGCTGCCGGTTGCGGTGGTCGCCGCCGTCGTGTCCTACCGGCACCTGTCCGGACTGCTGGCCCACTTCGGCGAAGACCCGCTCACCATCGCCATCGGCCCCCTCGCCGTCGACGGGCTGATGGTCATGGCTTCCGCCGCGCTGCTGGTGACCAGCCGCCGCAGCCGTACCTGACCCCGCCCGGCGGCACAGCCCCAATGGCCTCAGAAACCCGTGCTGTGCCGCCGGTCCGGTCACCCAACCCCTCATATGAGAGGAGGGCACCTCTGATGGTGCCAGTACCCGATCCGGCCTGGTTCACCGACCGGATCACCGAAGTCCGCACCGAACTCGCCCGCGCCGACAGCAAAGCCTCCACGTTGATGGCCGTCGCCGGAGCGGCCGTGACGGTCGGCGTGGCGATCCTCGCCCGCACCGACCTGCCCGCCCCCGCGCTGGCCGCCGGGGTGACCACCGTCGCCCTGGTCGGCACGGCGGTAGGGCTGCTGGCCGGTGCGGTCCGGCCGTGCCTGGGCGGTGGTCACGGCCTGGTCCGCTACGCCGCTGCCGCGCCGGGGGACCTCATGACCGAGGCCACCGCGCCGCCGCTGTCCGCCGCCGCCGAACGGGCGCACCACCTGGTGTGGCTGTCCCGCACGGCCGTGCGCAAGTACCGGCGGGTGCGTACCGCTGTCGATCTGCTGGTGGCCGGGCTGGTCGGCACCGCCGTTACCGCTGTTCTCGCTGTCGTCGCCTGACCTGGGAGGTAGCAACATGCTCAAGCACGCAAACCCGCCCGCCGGTACGCGGGCCGGTCGGGTAGCCGCCACCACCGTGGGTGTCCCGGTCGGGGTGTTCACGGCCGGGTACGGCATGGCCCGTGACGCGCAGCTCACCGCGTGGCTGCTGTTGATCCTGCTGGTCGGGTCGGGCGGCTACGTGGTGATGCGGTGGGTGCTGCGGTCGTGGGCTGGTCCGCGATGAGCACCGACACCATCGAGGCGGCCCCGGTAGAGCAGGAAGCCCCGGAGCCGACCAGCCCGGAGACGGCCGGCGACGACCTGCCGCTGTCCGAGGCCGACGAACCGACCGGCCAGCCTGCCGACGACGACCCGAGCGGCCCGGCCGAGGATGACGGGCCGGTCGGGTTTCCCGGTGGGGCGCTGCTGATCAGCGCCGCCGATATGGCGGCGGTGGGTGGTGGGGCGGTGTGGGCCGGGGCGACCGGGTTCGGTGCGCTGCTGTTGGCCGCTGCCGCGACCGCCGCCGCCGGACTCGCCGTGGCCGACCGGAAGGCCAGGCGGGACCGGGCACGCCGTGACGGCACCGGGCGTACCGGGCAGTCGGCCCGTCCCTCCCGCCGCACCGCCGCCGGTGGCGGCGGCACGGCCGGTGGCCGGGGTCGGAACAGGCCCGGCGGCGGCAAGGGCAGCGGCGGCGGGGTGTTCGGTCGCAGTAAGCCGGGTGGCAAGCACGGTGGCACCGGCAAGCCGACCGCTGGTGGCCCGTTCAGTCGGTCCGGCAAGAACAAGCCCTCTGCCGGTGGTGGCCTGTTCGGACGCAAGCCCGGCAAGGGCAGCGGCGGCGGCACCGGGGGCGGGTTGTTCGGCCGCAAGCCGGGCGGCAGCGGGAAGGGCTCCCCCGGTGGTGGGGGCCTGTTCGGCCGGTCCGGCAAGGGCAAGGGTCGGAAGCCGCACGTGATCAGCGATCCCGGATTCCGTCCCCTCACGGGGACCGGTTCTCGGGGCAGGAACGGCCGGAAGTCGTCCCCGAAGCCGGTCGGCAGCGCGGATGAGGCGGCCCGGCGGGCGGAGGAAGCCCGCAAGGCCATCGACACCGCCACCAAACCCAACGCCGACAGCCCCGAGGTCAAGCCTGCCGACGGCACCCAAGCCGCCGGCACCACCACGAACGGCGACGGCCCGGCCGTGCTGGTCGGGTCGCAGGAGATCACCGCAGGAGGTGCACTGATGGGTCAGTTCCCCCTTCCCGGCGCGGCATCGGAGTTCCGGTCCGCCGCGTCCCGCTACACCCCCGACGACATGTACGAGTTCGGGGCGCACCTGGCGCAGATGCCCGCCGCGATGCTCGACATCGCTGAGGGGTTGAAGGCGATGGCGTTGCGCACCCACGCCGAACGGCCCGTCGACCCGCGCGTGGTCGAAGCCCTCGCCGCGCTGTACCAGGTGCAGCGGGCCACGATCGCCGCCGCCGAAACCATCGCCCCGGTGTTCCGCAAGGTCCACGAACGCGACCTCGCCCGGCGGGAAGCCCCCCGCACCAACGAGCAGGAATGGAACGTCTGATGACCACCACCGACAGTCCGATCGTGCCCCCGGCCCCCGCGCCGGGGGCCACCCCCACCAGCACCCCGACCAAGCCGGCCCGGAGGCGGGCTGGGCACTGGCTCACCTATGCCCTGTCTACCTGGCATTGGCGGCACCCCCACCCCGCGTGGGGCGCGCTCAACGCCGCCGGGGCCACTCTCGGCGCGGCGGGGATCGCCGCCGCCGCCGATGTGCCGGGTCCGTTCGCCGCGATCGGTGGGGCGCTCGGCGCTGCCGGTGCCGTCGCCGCCGGCATGGTCGACGACCTTCCCGGGCACCGGCTGCTGTGGCGGGGCTGCTGCTGGATGATGCCCGGTACCTGGGCCACCACCGCCCTGATGACCGACGCCGTGTGGTCCGGGTGGGCACTGGGCACCCTGGCCGCCGGCACGGCCGGGTTCGCTACCGCCGCGACCGCGATCGGCCGCACCCGCCGCCGCCGGGCCGACGCCGCGCAGCAGCGGGCCGCCCTGGTCGACGCCGCCGCCCGCCGGGACCGGCTCGCCGCCGCGTGGGAAGCCCGCATCGCCCGGGTCACCGACGTGAAGGTCACCGTCCGGAACGTGCAGGGCTGGCCGACCCGCACCGGGTTCACCCTCGACGCCGACCTCCCGACGGGTGGGGCGACGTGGCGGGACATCGCCCGCCGCACCGAAGGACTCGCCGCCGACGCGAGACTCCCCCACGGCTGCGAGGTGACGGTAGAGCCAGGAGACAGCCGCGGTGCCGTGCTGCTGCACGTCTCCACCGTCAACGCCCTGTCCCAGGATCACCACCTCGACGACTACAGCCCTCTGTCCATCAACAACCCCCTTGCTATCGGGCCGCTGCGCAACGGCGAACAGGCCGTCATCAACCTGCGCTACGCCTGCGGAGTGCTGGTCGGACAGACCGACAGCGGCAAAACCAACCAGCTCCAGACCATCAACACCCAACTCGTCCGCTGCGTCGACACCCTCGTGTGGCAAATCGACCTCGCCGGTGGTGGCCTATCCCGACCGTGGGTCACCCCCTACGCCGAAGGACGCGCACCCCGCCCCGCCGTCGACTGGGTGGCGACCAGCATCGGGGAAGCGGAGATCATGGTCCGCGCCGCGATCGAGATCATCAACGGCCGCAAACCCGCCTACCAGCAGCGCATGCGCGCGGCGAACGACGACAAGATCCCGGTCGGCCCGGACCTGCCCGAGATCGTGATCGTCGTGGACGAGATCAAGACCATCCCGCCACACATCGTCAACATGCTCGCCCAGATCAGCGACACCGGACGTGCCGCCGGAGTCCGCACCCTGTGCTGCGCGCTGCGGGCCACCGACGACTACCTGCCGATCGCCATCAAGGAACAAGCCCGCATCCGCATCGGCATGCGGGTCACCGACGACAAGGAACTGAACTACCTGTTCGGCTGGAAGTACAACATCGACGCCGAAGCCGCCCCCTACCAGGGAACGGGGTTCCTGCTCGCCGGCACCCCCGGCGAGGCCGCGCCGATGCCGTTCAAGGGCTACCGCACCGACCCGGCCCGCATCGACGCCGCCGCCGTCGCCGTCGCCCCCTGGCGGCCCGACCTCGACGCGGTGTCGCAGCAGCTGGCCGGCAAGGTCGCGGTCAAGGGCACCCGCGCGTACGCCGACCGGTGGACGCGCACCATGCCGACCCTGTTCACCGACCCCATCACCATCACCCCGACCAGCACCACCAACCCGACCCCGCCGATCACGTCAGCACCGGCCACCGGCACCACCAACGGCGGTACCGGTGGGGACATTGCCCACCTGTTCGACCCGATCCCGGGAGACACCCTCGACGCCGCCCTCGATCGCTTCCGCACCATCGCGGCCCGCAACGTGACCGAACTCGGCATCGACATGACCACCGCCCTCAACCACCTCAACCCCAACCCAGTGCCGGAGTTGCTGACCCGCGCTCTCGACGCTACGGAGGCCAACGGCGGGCGCATCCACACCGGAGACCTCGCCGCCCGCCTCGACATGGACCCGGCCACCCTCGGCACCGAACTCAACCGGCTGCTACGGGATGTCGGGGTGGAGCGGCACAACGCCACCGGCAGCGTCCGCATCGGCGACGCCGTCAAGCCCGGATACCTCGCCGCAACTCTGCGTGAGGCCATCGACGCCTACCGGGCCGGTGGGCAGCGCGCCGCCTGACCCCACACAAACCGGCGTGTGGGTCACACACCAACACCCCCACACAACCGTGTGACCCACACGCCCCGTCCCACCCCACGTCCCACCCGCTGACCTGCCCATGAAGGCGTGTGACCCACACACCACAACAGGGGGCTACGGCCCGGAAATCGGCCCCCGGACCCCCCTTCCCTCACACGCCTGACACGCCCCACACACACCCCACGCCGAACCCGTTCCGGCGCGATCCCGCACGCCCACACGCGGCTACTGACAGTCATCAACGGGGCGCTTCGCGCGCTCACTCCTGAGTGGCCGGCACCCGTCTGACGCTGCCCTCCACCGCCACACCGGAAGGAGTGGCACCGGCTGATGAACCTGCTCGACACCCGGTGCGGGCACTGGATCGGTACGGAACGGCGCTACTGCCACCACCCCGATGGTGTCCGCCCCTACCTGCAAGGGCCCCGCTGCCCGGCCCACACCCCCAACGCGCTGGCCGGACGGCCCGAACCCTCATCGACGTCCCTGCACGAACCTGAGAGGAGCGCCATGCCTGACACATCCTCGCTGGTCGTCCCCGCCCTGACCTACGCCGCACGCGGGTGGCCGGTGTTCATGCTCGCCCGGTCGAAACGACCCGTCGCCAACTGCCAGCCCTGCGCCGACGCTGGCCCCGACCACGACCGGGACACCTGCTCCTGCCTGACCTGTCACGGCTTCTACGCCGCGAGCACCGACCCGGATCGGGTCGCCGCGATCGTGGGCGCTGTCCCTACCGGGCAGCTCGCCTTGCGTACCGGTGCCGCTTCCGGCACCGTCGTGGTCGACGTCGACCCCGCCCACGGCGGACGAGACACGATGAACGCGCTCATCGCCGCTGGGCTGCTGCCGCCTACGGCCTATGTAGTGACCGGGTCGGGTGGGTTGCACCTGTACTACCGGCACCCCGGACAGCCGGTGCAGTGCAGTCAGGGCAAGCCGGGGCAGGGACTCGGCCCCGGCATCGACGTCAAAGCCGACGGCGGCTACGTGGTCCTACCCCCGAGCGTGCACCCACGCACGGGCCGCCCGTACCAGTGGGCGCCACGCCGGGAGATGCAGGAGATGCCCCCCGCCCTGGTTGACGCCTGCCGACCGGCCCCGCCCGCACCGACCCCGGTCCCGGCACACGAACCGACCAGCACCCGGGAGGCGGAAGGCATCTCCCATCCCGACCGGCTGTTGGCCGCACACCTGCACGCGGTCGCCACCGCCCCGCAGGGCACACGCCGGACCACCCTCTACGGGGCAGCCCGAGGCGTCGCCCGCATGGTCACCGCCGGAGCCATCAACCACCACGACGCCGTCGCCGCCCTCACCACCGCCGGCCACCAAGCAGAGCAGACCGACCGAGACATCCGCGCCGCCATCACCGGGGGCTTCCGCGCCGAAGGGATCGCCGCATGAACCCACCGACCAGCACCACCGATCAGCCCGTAGACGGTGCCGCGATCCTCGACCAGGTACACGCCTGCCTCACCAAGTACGTGATCCTGCCCTCGGCGGAAGCCGCCGACGCGGTCACGCTGTGGATCGCCGCCAGCCACGCCCAACCCGCATGGGCACACGCCCCCCGCCTGGTCATCCGCGCCCCGGAGAAGCGGTGCGGAAAGTCCCGACTGCTCGACGTCGTAGAGGCGACCTGCTACGCGCCGCTGATCACCGTCAACGCCAGCCCCGCCGCCGTCTACCGGGCCATCGGCAGCGACGACCCGCCCACCCTGCTCGTCGACGAAGCCGACACCATCTTCGGAGCCGCCGCCGAAGGCAACGAAGACCTACGCGGACTCCTCAACGCCGGCCACCAACGCAACCGGCCCGCCATCCGGTGGGACAACAACACCCGCAGCCTGGAGAAGATCCCCACCTTCGCCATGGCCGCACTCGCCGGCATCGGCGCGATGCCCGACACCATCGAAGACCGCGCCGTCGTCATCCGCATGCGCCGCCGCGCACCCGGAGAGCAGGTCGCCCCCTACCGGCACCGCCGCGACGGCCCGGCCCTGCGGATCCTGGCCCGGACCCTCACCACCTGGCTACGCGCGAACCTGCCCACCCTCGAAGCCGCGGAACCCCCCATGCCCGTAGAGGACCGGGCCGCCGACACCTGGGAACCCCTGGTGGCCGTCGCTGACCTGGCCGGGGGACCCTGGCCCGACCGGGCGCGCCGTGCCTGTGAAACCCTCACCGCTCTTCGCGACGGGGCAGCCGTTCCCTCCGACCGGATTCGGCTCCTGGCCGACTGCCGCGCGATCTTCCGCACCGCCGGGGTGACCGACACCCAGAACCGTCCCGGTATCCCCAGCAGCGTCCTGCTGGACCACCTGCGTGCCGACGCCGAAGCGCCGTGGGCCGAGTACGGCAAGAGCGGCACCGGCCTCACCGCGATGAAACTCGGTCAACTCCTGGCCGAGTACGAGATCCGGTCCACGAACATCCGGTTCGGGCCGCCCCACGGGCAGGTCAAGGGCTACTACCAAGCCGACTTCACCGACGCCTGGCAGCGCTACTGCCCCGGCCCCGAAGCCGTACCCCCGGCGGAGGCGTCCCAGCCGTCCCAGCCGTCCCCGCCCAGCTCAGCCCCGGGACGGGTTATCCCCCTGGGACGGCTTAAGCCGTCCCACCCCACCGCAGCCCAGCCGACCGCTGGGACGGCTTAAGCCGTCCCAGCTCCCAAGCCGTCCCAGCCCTGACCTGCAACGGGACGGCTGGGACGGCTGGGACGGCTACCCCAGGCAACCCCGACCACCCAGCGACGCACCGACCTCCACACCGAGGAAGGACAGCCAACCGTGACCAGCCGACCGAAGCGCACCACCCCCACTGGAAACCTGCTCACCCTCGCCGAAGTCCTGGACGAACTCCGCGTACCCCGGTCGACCTTCTTCCGCTGGAAGGCCACCGGCCGCGCCCCCCGAACCATCAAGTACCCGAACGGGAGCCTCTACGTCCGCCGCCGCGACCTGGACAACTGGATTGACGACCACGAGGAGGCCGCTTGATCAGCTATGACGTCCGGGTGTGGAGCATCCTCCCGAACCGCAGCCAGAAAAAGCCCAGCTACTCCGTTCGCTGGTTCGTCGCGAAGAAGCCGTTCCGGAAGACCTACGCGACGCGCGCTCTTGCTGAGAGCTTCCGCGCCAAGCTGATCGTTGCGCAGCGGGAAGGCGTCGCGTTCGATCAGGTCAGCGGCCTGCCCGAGCCGATGGCGCGAGCACTCAACACCCGGACGTGGTTCGACCACGCTGTGGCCTACGTCGACATGAAGTGGCCCCGCTCGTCGGCCAAGCACCGCAAGGGCATCGCTGAGACGCTGGCCACCGTCACCCCGGCACTGCTCGCGACCGACCGAGGTGTGCCCAGCGATAAGGCGCTACGGGCCGCGCTCTACGGGTGGGTGTTCAACAAGGCACGCCGAGACGCCGGGGAACCGCCCGCCGACCTCGCCGCCGCCGTGCGCTGGCTCAAAGCCAACACCGTCAACCTGTCCGCGCTCGCCGACGCCGCGTTGGTGCGGAAGGCTCTCGACACGCTTGCCCTGCGGATGGACGGTGCCGCCGCGTCGGCCAGCACGATCGCCCGTAAGCGGGCCGTCTTCTCCGGGGCGTTGAAGTACGCCGTTGAGCTGCGGCTACTCGACGCGCACCCGCTGTCTCTGGTGAGCTGGACCGCGCCGAAGACGGCCGATGAGGTCGACCGGGGGGCGGTGGTCAACCCCGATCAGGCGCGAGCACTGCTCGCCGAGGTGGGGCGCTCGGTGCCCGAGCTGGAAGCGTTCTTCGGATGCATGTACTACGCCGCCCTGCGCCCCGAGGAGGTGCTTCACCTGCGGGAAGACGAATACGAGCGGCCTGCCCAGCGCGGGGGGTGGGGCGTTCTGCACCTCACTGGCTCGACGGTGGCCGTCGGCCGCGATTGGGGCGACGGAGACGACACCACCGAAGACCGGGAGTTGAAGCACCGCGCCAAGGCAGCCACGCGGGACGTTCCGGTGCCGCCGCCGCTCGTGCGGCTACTCGACCACCACGTTACGGAGTACCCGCCCGGATCGAACGGCAAGCTGTTCGTGACCCGGCGCGGCCCCGGCGGGCGATACGTGCCTACCGCCGGCCAGCCGATCCCGAACAACACCTACGGGAAGGCGTGGCGTGATGCGCGGGCAAAGGTGCTCACCCCGGCTCAGCAGCGCTCCCCGCTGGCTCGCCGGCCGTACGACCTGCGGCACGCTGCCGTGTCGCTCTGGCTCAATGCGGGGGTGCCGGCTACCCAGGTCGCCGAGTGGGCTGGGCACAGTGTGAACGTCCTCATGCGGGTCTACGCGAAGTGCGTCTACGGCCAGGAGGAAGCCGCCCGCCGCCGGATCGAGGCCGCGCTGGGAGGTGCGGAAAACGCCGACGCGAATACGACGCGACAGGCGAGATTGAGCGGGTCAGAGCAGGACTGAGTGAGACTCACGAAAGTGGCCCCTGACCGGCATTCACGCTGGTCAGGGGCCACTTTGTGCACCTGGTGGCGGGTAGAGGATTCGAACCTCTGTAGCTTTCGCGACGGATTTACAGTCCGCTCCCATTGGCCGCTCGGGCAACCCGCCAGGGCACACCGCCGTGTCGTAACGCGGCAGCGGAGCAAGGATAGCGGTCACCCCCGGGGGCGTGGCAACCGGGTACCGTCAGAGGGTCGTGGGGCTGGTCAGCACCGCGACGACCCTGACAGACCGCCGGACAAGCAGGAGCATCAGCATGGCAGCGAACCCGTCGTTCGACATCGTGAGCAAGGTCGACCGGCAGGAGGTCGACAACGCCCTTCGCCAGACGGAGAAGGAGCTTGCCCAGCGGTTCGACTTCCGTGGCACCGGCGCCGAGATCTCCTGGTCGGGTGAGGAGGCGATCAGCCTCCAGGCCGAGACCGAGGAGCGGGTCAGCGCCGCCCTGGACGTGTTCAAGGAGAAGCTGGTCAAGCGGAACATCTCGTTGAAGTCCCTGGACGCCGGTGACCCCCGCGCCTCGGGCAAGGTCTACAAGATCGACGCCAAGGTGATCCAGGGCATCGAGTCGGAGAAGGCCAAGGCGATCAGCAAGAAGATCCGCGACGAGGGCCCGAAGGGCGTCCAGGCGCAGATCCAGGGCGACCAGCTCCGGGTGACCGGCAAGAAGAAGGACGACCTCCAGGCCGTCATCTCGCTGCTCAAGGGCGAGGACTTCGGGGTGGCCCTCCAGTTCACCAACTACAGGTAGAGCGGCCCCGGCCGGGCGGTCGTCCCCCGACGGGGACGGCCGCCCGCCGCACGGACCCCGGAAGACAGCGGGGCCGCGTACCCCGTTCAGACCGTGACGGGGTGTTCGGCGCGGACGGCGGCGGCCTCGGCGCGGGCGATCGGGCCGCCGGGCAGCGCCGCGACGGCTGCCCCGACGCCGACCGCCCCGGCGGCGAACAGGAACGCCCAGGGCACCCCGCCGGCGTGGTCGACGATCAGGCCGGCCACCGCGCCGCCGGCCGCGCTCGCCGCCACCGACATGGTCACCACCCAGGTGTACGCCTCGTTGAGCATGCCCGTCGGGGTGATCCGCCCGACCAGGGTGTTCTCCAGGGTCAACGCGGGGGCGATGGTGGCCCCGCCGATCACCAGGGCGATGCCGAGGGACACCGGACCGGGCATCACCGCGAAGATCGCCAGGGTGCCGGCCACCGCCGCGAGCAGCCAGGCGAACTGGCGGGTCATGTTGGCCGCCGGGCGGCGTACCCCGAACCAGAAACCGCCCACGGCGCTGCCCACCCCCCAGACGGCGAGCAGCAGGCCGGCCAGGCTCTGCGGGTCGTCGGTGGGCTGGCTGCCGGCGAACGCCGGCACGATCACCCCGGCCGCGCCGAACGCGATGCCGAGGCTCGCCACGCAGACCAGCAGTGCCGGGAAGCCGCCGACCCGCAGCGGGCCGAGCCCTCGGGCGTGGTGCTCGCGGGCGTGCGGACGCCAGGCGCGCATCACCCGGCCCAGCGCTACCCCGCCGGTGCCGACCAGGGTCACCACTGCCGCGCCGAGCAGCGCGGCGGCGGCGTCGGCGACCAGGACGAATCCGGCCACCAGCAGCGGGCCGAGCACGAAGACGACCTCGAACAGCGACGTCTCGGCGGCCAGTGCGGTGTTGCGCAGCTGGTAGCGGCCGGTCGACGGGGCGGTCAGGTCGTTCCAGGCTCCCCGGATGGCGGCGGTCAGCGGCGGGTAGGTGGCCCCGGCCAGCCCGGCCGCCAGGTAGATCAGGCGCAGGTCGGCGTTCTCGGCGCGACTGGCCCCGAGCAGCCCGAACAGGGCCAGCGGGTGGGCCACGGCGGTGACCAGCAGCACCGGGGTTGGTCCGACCCGGTCGGCGATCCGGCCGGCGACCGGGCTGAGCGCGGCACCGGACAGCGCATAGATCCCGCCGGCCACGGCGGCGAGGGAGTACCGGCCGGTGACCTGCTCCACGACCAGCAGCAACGCCAGCGGTGTCATGCCGATGCCGAGCCGGCCGACGACACCGAGAAGCAGCAGCAGTGGGGCGCCGGGAATCCGCCAGACGCCCAGGTACTGGCGCAGTGCGGACACGGCCCACCTCCCAGGAGACGATCAGGTAACGACTCAGAACCCTGTAGACCCTAACGCCGCAGGTCGCTCCGGGAATGGTCGATTCACTCACACCCGGGGCCGCTGACCCGGTGGCGGCGAGAGGGTAACTTGCTGATCGACCCAGATACATACACCGCTGGATCGCCCCCGATGTCGTAGGAGGTCCAATGGTCGGCACGACGACCGAACGCCGCCGGCCCGGCCCGGCGTCCCGGGGCGGCCGTCACCGGGCAGCCGCCCCGGTGCTCCGGGAGAGCCCCGGTCACCAGCAGAACGGGGTCGAGGAAGCGGAACCGACGACCTGATGACCGACGCCGACGAGCGGCTCTCACCGCCCCCCGGTTACCTGGCCCTGTTCCGCCATCCGGTCGCCTCCCGGCTGGTCACCGCCCGGGGGATCTCCGAGCTGGGCGACTTCGTGGGGCTCGCCGCGCTGCTGCTGCTCGCCTACGACCAGACGCAGTCGGTCCTCGGGCCGGCCGCCGTGTACGCCGCCCGCGCCCTGCCCGCCCTGCTGGTCGCCACGGTGTTCAGCGGTTGGCTGGACGTGCCGGCCCGCCGTACCCTGCTGGTCTGGCTCTCGGTGGCCGGTGCGGTGCTGATCGCGGTCCCCCTCGCGGCGCCCCGGCCGGTGCCGGCAATCGTCGCGGCCGGCCTGCTCGGTGCGGTCCGGGCCGCCTACTCCAGCGTCAACGTGGCGGTAGCCGCCGAGTCGGTGGACGCCCCGCTGCGGCTGCCGCTGTTCGGCCTGTCCGCCTTCGCCAACCAGGTCGGCCAGGTGGTGGGGCTGCTGGCCGGGGCGAGCATCACCGTGGCCCTCGGCCCCCGGGTGGCGCTCCTGATCGACCTGGTCTCGTTCCTCGTGGCGGCGGTGGTGCTGGCCGGGTTGCCGACCGGGCAGCAGCGGCGGCGCGGGCCACGCCCACCGGCCACCGCCGGCATACGGACCATCGCCGGGCACCCGGTGCTGCGCGGCGTCGCCCTGCTCACCCTCGCCACGGTGCTCTCCGGCGCGCTGCCCGAGACCCTCACCCCGGACCTCGCCGACGGGGCCTGGCGGCCCGTGGTGCTGGCCTCGTCGGCGTTGGGCGGCGCGGTCTTCGTGCTGGTGCTGGGGCGGGGCACCTGGTTGGGCCGGTTGACCGGGCAGGTCACCGTGGCCGCCGCCCTGGCCGGGGCGCTGCTGCTGGCCGCCCTGCTGGTCGCCACGCACTCCCCGGTGTGGGCGCTGGCCTGCGCCAACGCGCTGATCGGCGCGGGCGGAGGGTGGCTGATCGGCGCACAGGCCACCTTTGCCCGGCTGGCCCCGGTGGAACGGATGGGGCAGGTGGAGGCGACCATCGTGGCCGCCAACATCGTGGTGGCAGGTTGCGGGATCTTCCTGCTCGGGTCGGCCGCCGCGCTGTTCGGGCCGGCCGTGGCCTACCTGCTGGCCGGGGTGCTGCTGCTGGTCGTGGTGCTGCTGACCCGCCCCGACCAGCTGCCGGCCGGGGCCGGCGCACAGCCGACCGGCCGAACCCCCTGACCGTGGATATGACCGCGCCCGCGTCCAGGGTGTGGACGCGGGCGCGGTGGGTGTGACCGTCAGCGCTGGAACTGCACCGGGCCGGAGTTGCGGGCCATCTGCTCCAGCCGGGCCACCCGCTCCTCCATCCGGGGGTGGGTGGAGAAGAGCGCGGCGATGCCGCCACCCCGCTTGAACGGGTTGTCGATCATCAGGTGGGCGGTGCTGGTGAGCTGTCCCTGGGCGGGCAGCGGCCGGGCCTGGGTACCCAGGTGGATCTTGCGGAGGGCGCTGGCCAGGGCCAGCGGGTCCCGGGTGAGCTGCGCGCCCGAGGCGTCGGCCTGGAACTCCCGGCTGCGGCTGATCGCCAACTGGATCACGGTGGCCGCGATCGGGCCGAGGATGATGGTGAGCAGCAGCACCGCCGGGTTCGGGCCGTCCTCGTCGTTGCTGCCGCCCAGCGGGATGAAGAACGCCAGGTTCGCCAGCATGGTGATGATACCGGCCAGTCCGGCCGCCACGCTGGAGATCAGGATGTCCCGGTTGTAGACGTGGGACAGCTCGTGGCCGATCACCCCGCGTAGCTCGCGGTAGTCGAGGATCTCGGTGATCCCCTGGGTGACGCAGACCGCCGCGTTGGCCGGGTTACGACCGGTCGCGAACGCGTTGGGCTGTGAGGTGGGGCTCACGTACAGCCGGGGCATCGGCTGCCGGGCCTCGGTGGCCAGCTCACGCACCATCCGGTACAGCTCGGGGAACTGGGCCTCGCTGACCGGTTGCGCCCGCATCGAGCGCAACGCGAGCTTGTCGGAGAAGAAGTAGGTCACGCCGTTCATCAGCAACGAGACGACGACGGCGACGACGAGGCCACCGCTCCCACCGAACCAGTAGCCGACCGCGAGGATCAGCGAGGTCAGCAGGCCCAGCAGCGCTGCGGTCTTCAGACGGTTGTGATGCACGATCGCTCCTTCGGTGCGCGGGTCACGCGGGACCCGCTGACCGGTACAACGTCACCGGTACCCGTCAACCATCCAGCTCATGACTGGCAGTTGACTGACAGAAGCTGTGAACCCGCTGAACGCACCGGACAACCGGGGACGACCCGGGACACCAGGTCAGCGGGTGGCGGAAGCTCCGAGCGGGCCGGTCAGCGGGAGGCGAGATCCAGCACCAGTTGGGGGGCGAAGCCGATCACCACGGCCAACGCGGTCGCCACGGCCAACGCCACAGAGACCGGCCAGGCCACCCGGCCGGGCGTCACCCCGGGCGCGACCCCGACGGGCGCGGTCGGCTGCCCGGTTCGGGCAGGTAAACCGGCCGCAGCCGGCTCCCCGGCGGGACCGGCCGGCACCCGGGTCGGGTCGGCGTACAGGGTGGCGGCCAGGCGCAGGTAGTAGGCCAGTCCGATGACCGCGTTCAGCGCCACCACCAGGGCCAGCCAGCCGGCCCCACCGTCCAGCACCGCCCGGACCACTGTCACCTTGGCGAACAGCCCCGCCAGCCCGGGTGGCAGGCCGGCCAGCCCGACCAGGGCCAGCGCGAACGCCGCCCCGGCCCAGGGCCGCCGCCGGGCCACCCCACGCAGGTCCGCCACCGCGCCGCCGTCCGCACCGGCCGGACGCAACGCCACCAGCGCCGCGAACGCCGCCAGCTCCACCACCACGAAGAAGACCGCGTACGCCACCGCGGCGGCGTACGCCCCGGCCCGGACGTCGTCGCCGCGCCCGGCGGTCGACGCCAGCACCCCCAACGGAGCCAGGATGTAGCCGGCCTGGGCCACCGACGACCAGGCGAGCAACCGGACGGTACGCCGCTGGCGCAGCGCCACCAGGTTGCCCACGGTCATGGTGAGCACCGCCAGCAGGGCCAGCACCGGGCCGGTCACCTCGGCCGGCAGCGCCCGCTGCACCACCGCCAACAGGGCCACCACCCCGCCCAGCTTCGACGCGGTGGACAGGTAGGCCGCCACCGGCAGCGGCGCCCCGTCGTAGGTCGCCGGCGCCCAGGCGTGGAACGGCACCGCCGCCACCTTGAAGGCCAGCCCGAGCACCACCAGCGCCACCGCCGCCGGGACCAGCGGCACGTCCGGCGCGTCGGCCAGCAGCCCGCCGAGCCGACCCAGGTGCAGGCCGCCCGTCGCCGCGTAGAGCAGGGCCGCGCCGAGCAGGGTGACCGTCGTGGCCACCACGCTCACCACGAAGAAGGTGACCGCCGCCTCGGCGCTGGCCAGGCTGCCCCGACGCAGGCCCACCAGCACGTACAGCGGCAGGGTCAGGGTCTCCAGGGCGACGATCAGGGTGATCAGGTCACCGGCCGCGCCCAGCACCACGCCACCGGTCATCGAGCAGGCCAGCAGGAAGCAGTACTCGCCGACGGGCGTCGGACCGCCGCGCAGCAGCGGACCGGAGAGCCCGAGCACCCCCAGGGTGAGCAGGGCGAAGACCCCGGCGATCAGGGCCGCCCGGCCGTCGAACACCCACGAGCAGTCGGCACCCACACAGAACGTCCGCCGGGTGCCGGCCGCGCCCACCACCACCGCGCCGACCCCGGTGGCGACGACGCCCGCGCATGCCACCGCCACCGTCGCGCCGGCCCGGCCGACCAGCAGATCCGCCAGCAGCACGAGTACGGCGGTGCCGGCCGCCAGGTACGCCGGCAGCAACGCCACGTTGTCGACGCTCTGCACCACACTCACGAGTCGGACCTTTCGTTCGCGACTGCGGGGCTCCGCTGCGCTGCACTCCCCGCGCTCACCGGGCCACCCTTCCGCTCGCGACTGCGGGGCTCCGCTGCGCTGCACTCCTCGCGCTCACCGAGCCACCCTTCCGCTCGCGACTGCGGGGCTCCGCTGCGCTGCACTCCTCGCGCTCACCGGGCCGACCCCGTTCACCGGACGATCCCCACCAGGGCGTCCACCGGGCCGGTGGCGTAGCCGAGCACCAGGGTGGGCAGCAGGCCGACGGCGAGGGCGAGCAGGACCAGCGGGACCCAGGCGGCCAGCTCCACCCCGGCCAGGGCGGGGGTGAACCGGCCGACCACCGGGCTGGGCCGACCGTGGGTGACCCGACGCAGCAACCGCAGGAAGTACGCGGCGGTGAGCGCCCCGCCGATCGCCGCCAGCACCGCCAGCGTGGTCCACAGCGGCCCGCCCCGCTCGACGGCCGCGACCACCGCGAACGCCTCACCCCAGAAGCCCGCCAGACCGGGCAGGCCGAGCGAGGCGACCGCCGCGAAGCCGAGCAGACCGGCCAGCCGGGGCGCGGTCTCCCGCAGCCCGGACAACTCGGCCAGCGCCCCGGTGTGGGCCCGGTCCTTGACCGCGCCGGCGAGGAAGAACAACAGCCCGGTGATCACCCCGTGCGCCACGTTGCCGATCAGCGCCGCCTGGATGCCGGTGGCGGTCAGCGTCGCCACCCCGAGCAGCACGAACCCCATGTGCCCCACGCTGGAGTAGGCGATCAGCCGCTTCAGGTCGTCCTGGGCCAGGCAGACCAGCGAGCCGACGAGGATCGCCGCGACGGCCAGCACCCCGAGGATCGGCGCAGCCCAGCGGGCCCCCTCCGGGGCCACCCCGACGGCGACCCGGATCAGGCCGTACGTGCCCATCTTGAGCAGGACCCCGGCGAGGATGACGCTGCCGACGGTGGGGGCCTGGGTGTGCGCGTCGGGCAGCCAGGTATGCAGCGGCCAGAGTGGGGCCTTCACCGCGAACGCCAACCCGAGCAGGGCGAACGCGGTCAACTGGGTGCCCCGGGACAGCCCCACCCCGCCGGTCAGCGCGACGATGTCGGCGGTGCCGGCGGCGGCCACCACCACGAACACGCCGACCAGCAGCAGCACCGAGCCGAAGAGCGTGTAGAGGGCGAACTTACGGGCCGCCGCGCGGGCCGCGTCGCGTGCCGGCAGATCATCGCCGGTGCCGCCCCAGCCGGCGATGATCGCGTACATCGGCAGCAGGACGACCTCGAAGAAGACGAAGAACAGCACCAGGTCGAGGGCGAGGAAGGTGCCCAGGATGCCCACCTCGACCACCAGCAGCAACGCCACCAGCGCCCGGCCGCTCCCCCGCCCCTGCGGCACCCGACGCACGGTGTAGCCGCAGCAGAGCAGGGTGAGCAGGGCGGTGAGCACCACCAGCGGCCAGGAAATGCCGTCCACGCCGAGGTGGAAACGCAGGTCGAGGCCGGGCACCCAGGGCAGGTCGACCTCGTGCCAGGGCTGCACGGCCGGTGCCGGGCCGTAGCCGAACCAGCCGTGGTCCCCGAGCACCAGCAGCACCGCCCCGACCAGGGTCAGCCCGGCGACCGCCGTACCCAGCAGCCGGGCCGCCCGCTCCCCGGGGAGCACGGCGACCAGCGCCGCCCCCACCGCCGGCAACGCCAACACCCCGACCAGCAACACCTGTCCCAAGCTCATGAGGAGACTCCGATCAGGGCGGCGGCGAGGCCGATCAGCAGGGCACCGGCCAGCACCGCCGCCGTCGCGCGGGGCAGCGCCGCCCGGTGCAGCGCGGCCAGCCCGGCACCGAGCGCCGAGGCGCCCCGGCCGACCCCCTCCACCAGGCCGTCCACCCCCACCTCGTCACCGGTACGGGTCACCCGGGCGAGCGCCGTCGTGGGGCGTACCACGAGGGTGTGTTGCAGGTCGTCGAGGCGGAAGGCGCGGGCGAACACCGGCCGCAGCGGACCCAGCGCGCGGGCCGGATCGGCGGCCGGGTCCCGCCGCCAACCGGCCCAGGCCAGCCCCGCCCCGGCCAACAGCAGCACCAGCGGCAGCAGCACCGCCGGGGCGAGGTGGACCAGGTCGACGTCGGCGGCGGTGCCCCGCAGCCGGTCGGTGAACGGCGGCCAGAACGCGGCCAGCCCGAGCAGCGCGGCCGGGACGGCCAGCAGCAACACCGGCCAACGCATCAGAGCCGGCGGGTCGTGCGGGTGCAGCAGCGGCAGCCGGGGCTCGCCGAAGAAGGCGCGCAGCAGCAGCCGGGTGGCGTACGCGGCGGTGAGCAGCACCCCGAGCAGCCCGGCCAGCCAGACCAGCCACCCCACCCAGGTCGGGGCGGGGCCGGTGCCGTCAAGCGCGGCGGCCTCGGCGGCGGCGAGCACCCCGTCCTTGCTCCAGAACCCGGACAGCGGCGGCACGCCGGCCAGCGCGCCGAGGCCGATCAGGGTGCACCAGAAGGTGACGGGCATGCTGCGGCGCAGCCCACCCATCCGGGACAGCAGGGTGGTGCCGACGGCGTGGATCACCGCACCGGCGGCGAGGAACAGCAGCGCCTTGAACGCGGCGTGGGTCAGCAGGTGGAACAGCGCGGCGGCCGGGGCACCGACGGCGAGCGCGCCGGTCATGTAGCCGATCTGGGAGACCGTCGACCAGGCGAGCACCCGTTTCAGGTCGTCCTGGGCGGTGGCGGCGAGCGCCCCGAGCAGCAGGGTGATCGAGGCGAGCACGCCGAGCACCGCCAGCGCCACCGGGGCCCGGGTGAACAGCGGGTAGAGCCGGGTCACCGCGTACACCCCGGCGGCGACCATGGTCGCGGCGTGGATCAGCGCGGAGATCGGCGTCGGGCCGGCCATCGCGTCCGGCAGCCAGGTGTGCAGCGGGAACTGGGCACTCTTGCCGGCCACCCCGGCGAGCAGCAGCAGGCAGGCGGCGGTCAACACGCCGGTGGAGTGGTCGTGGGCGAGCACGTCGGCGATCCGGAAGCTGCCCGCCGAGACGCCGAGCAGCGCGATGCCGAGCAGGAACCCGACGTCACCCACCCGGGTGACCAGGAACGCCTTCATCGCGGCGGCCGGCGCCTCGGGCAGCCGCCGGTCGTGGGCGATCAGCAGGTACGAGCAGAGGCCCATCACCTCCCAGCCGACCAGCAGCAGGATCAGGTCACCGCTGACCACCACCAGCAGCATCGCGGCGGTGAACAGGCTGATCTGCGCGGCGTAGGGCGGATAGCGGTGGTCCACCTCGACGTCGTCGTGCGGGCCGCGCCGCAGGTAGGCCACCGAATAGACCTGCACCGCCAGGGCCACCGCCGCCACCGCGACCGCGACCAGCGCGGCGCCGCCGTCCAGCCGTACCCCGAGGGTGACCCGCAGCCCACCCAGATCGATCCAGCTGGTGCTGGTCTCCACCGGGTCGCCGACCCGGACCAGCAGCAGCACCGCGACCAGCAACGCGCCGGCCGCGCCGGCCACCCCGAGGCCGATCGCCGCCCGCCGGGCCGCGCCCTCCCCGCCGGTCGCGCCCTGCGGTGCCGGCGGCAGCAGCAACCCGAGCAACCCGGCAACCAGGGGTACGACGGGCAGTGCCGCCCCGAGTAGCCCGGTCACCGCCCGACCTCCGCCCGTGCGCCGGCCGACCCGGCCTCGACGTCACCTGTCGACCCCGCCCGGCCCCCGGCCGGCTCGGTCAACGGCACGTCGTCGACGGTGACACTGGCCCGCAGCCGGTAGAGCTGGAGCACGATGGCCAGCCCGACGCCGATCTCGGCGGCGGCCAGCACGATCACGAACAACGCGAAGACCTGCCCGGAGTGCGGCAGCACCGCCCGCACGGTGGTGTCGGCGGTGACCAGGATCAGGTTGACCGCGTTGAGCATCAATTCCACCGCCATCAGCACCAGCACCGCGTTGCGTCGCCGCAGCACGCCGTAGACGCCCAGGCCGAACAGCAGCGCGGCGGTGACGTACGGGATGACCGGCCTCACCGGATGACCTCTGTTCGCGACTGCGGGGCTCGCAAAACCGGCTCACTCCTCGCGCTCACGGGACCACCTCAGTTCGCGACTGCGGGGCTCGCAAAACCGGCTCACTCCTCGCGCTCACGGGACCACCTCAGTTCGCGACTGCGGGGCTCGCAAAACCGGCTCACTCCTCGCGCTCACGGGACCACCTCTGTTCGCGACTGCGCGGGGGCGGCGTCGGGGCGGCGGCCGATGTCGGGGCGGGACAGGATGACCGCGCCGACCAGGGCGGACAGCAGCAGCACCGACAGCACCTCGAACGGCAGCACCCAGGAGCGGAACACCTGCTCGCCGATGCCCTCGGCGGTACCCGCCGCCGGCAGCTCCACCGTCGACCAGCGGAACGCGTCGACCAGCAGCGCCGTCAGTCCCAGCCCGGTGCCCGCCCCGATCAGCGCGGCCGGCCAGCCCGGACGGTCCAGATCGTCGGACGCCCCGATCGGGGCCCGGGTCAGCATCACCGCGAACAGCAGCAGCACCACCACCGCACCCACGTAGATCAACACCTGCACCCAGGCGACCAGTTCGGCGGTGAGCACCAGGTAGTCGCCGGCCAGCGCGCCCAGGCAGAGCACCAGGTAGAGGCCGGCCCGGACGAGGTGCTTCGTGGCGACCACCAGCACCCCCGACCCGACCGCCACCGCGCCGAGGGCGAGCAGCAGCACGTCCGCACCGGTCACCGGGAGGCACCTCCGTCGTCGGCGGGGCCGGGCTCGGGGCGTACCACGGTGGGGCGGGCGGCGGAGCTGGTCGGGGCGGCGGCCTTGCGCGCGGCGGTGGTCTCCTCCTTGGCCGGCTCGCCGTGCGGGTCGTGCGCGGGCGGCGGCGGCACCGTGGCCATCCACTGGCCGAGGTGGTCCTTGTCGTGCAGCAGGTCCTTGATGTCGTACTCGGCGTACTCGAACTCGGGCGACCAGTAGAGGGCGTCGAACGGGCAGACCTCGATGCAGATGCCGCAGTACATGCAGAGCGAGAAGTCGATGTCGAACTTGTCGAGGACGTTGCGCTGGCGGGGACGGGCCGCGCCGGCCACCGCCACCTCCTCCTTGTGCGAGTCGATGTAGATGCACCAGTCGGGGCACTCGCGGGCGCAGAGCATGCAGACCGTGCAGTTCTCGGTGAGCAGCGCGATCACGCCCCGGGAGCGGGGCGGCAGTTCGGGGGCGACGTCGGGGTACTGCTGGGTGTGCGACCGGCGGGTCATCGTCTTCAACGTGACCGCCAGCCCCTTCACCAGCCCGCCGCCGGTGCCACCGCCGTGCTCGCTCACCGTGTCGCCCCGACTCGCTCGCTCATGGGGTCATCCTGCCCTGTGGCCACGGCGTGCGCGACCACCACCCGGCGTTTGCCGGCGTTACCCTGCGGCCGGGGAGAACGACGCACCGGGAAGGACCGACCGATGACCGCCGCGTTGCGGAGCTACCAGCCACCCGAGGGCGGTTGGACGACCGACGATCTGGACGCGCTGCCCGAGGACGGCCGCCGCCGCGAACTTCTCGATGGAGTGCTGATCGTGCCCGCCTCCCCCACCCGGATCCACCAGACCATCGCGATGCGACTTGGCGTCGCGCTCGAAGAGGAGTGTCCCGACGACTACGACGTGACCCAGGCCGTGGAGGTGCGGATCAATCGGACCCGCTCGTTCATCCCCGACGTGCTGGTGACCACGTCCACTGCGGCGGCCCGCGAGCCGTCCCGGTACGAACCGCACGAGGTGGTGCTGGCCGTCGAGATCGTCTCCCCCAGCACCCGCTCCATCGACCGGGTGCTCAAGCCGACCCTGTACGCGCAGGCGGGCATCCCGTTCTACTGGCGGATCGAGGTGGAGGACGACGGCCTGGTCGTGCATACCTACAAGATCGACGCGGTGAACGAGGTCTACACCGAGACCGGGCGGTGGACGAAGTTCGTCGACACCGGTGAGCCGTTCCCGGTGAACCTGTCGGTCGCCCGGATCACGCCCCGGCGTCGGTGAGCGGCGGCAGCATCTCCACACCCAACTGTTGCAGCAGTTGGAACAGCTCGTTGACGCTCCACACGTCGACGATCCGGCCGGCGGCGTCGAACCGCAGGAACGTCGCCCCGGAATAGCTGACCACCTGCCCGGTCGGCGGCACCGGGCCGAACTGCCCCGCCTGGGTGCCGGCGGCTCGCCAGCGCAGCGCCACCCGCTCCCCGGCCGCAACCACGTCCACCAGTTTGTAACGCAGGTCGGGGAAGGCGGCCCGGCGGTCCCGGTGCCAGGCCAGCACCGCCGCCGGGCCGGTGCCGCCGAGCCCCGGGCACTCCTGCGCCACCAACTCGTACGCCGACTCCTCGCGGCCGGCGTTCCACACGTCGGCCACGAACCGCCGGGCCACCGCCGCCACGTCGATCATGTGGGCAGCCTAGGCCCGCGTTACCGTGCCACCGGACGCCGGACCCGCCATGATGGGAGCCGAAGCGGACGAAGGGCGACATGATGGCGGAGAGCAACGGCAGGACGGCGACCCAGACCGGCGGCAAGTACGTCGAGCCGGGCGGCGAGTTCACCCGGGACCAGCGCTACATCGCCACCCGGATCACCGCCGACGGGCGGGACGGCTACCCGGTCGAGCCGGGCCGCTACCGGCTGGTCGTCAGCCGGGCCTGCCCGTGGGCCAACCGCATGATCATCGTACGGCGGCTGCTCGGGCTGGAGGAGGCACTGCCGATGGCGGTGGCCGGGCCCACCCATGACGCCCGGAGCTGGACGTTCGACCTGGACCCGGGCGGGCGGGACCCGGTGCTCGGTATCGAGCGCCTGGCCGAGGCGTTCTTCGCCCGCTACCCGGACTACGACCGGGGGATCACCGTGCCGGCGATCGTCGATGTGCCGACCGGTCAGGTGGTCACCAACGACTACGCGCAGATGACCCTGGACCTGTCCACCGAGTGGGGGGCGTACCACCGTGAGGGCGCCCCGCAGCTCTACCCGGAACACCTGCGCGCCGAGATCGACGAGGTGAACGCGGTCGTGTTCGCCGACGTCAACAACGGGGTCTACCGGTGCGGCTTCGCCGGCTCGCAGGAGGCGTACGACAAGGCGTACCGGCGGTTGTTCGACCGGCTGGACTGGCTCAGCGACCGGCTGGCCGGCCAGCGCTACCTGGTCGGCGACACCATCACCGAGGCCGACGTGCGGCTGTTCACCACGCTGGCCCGGTTCGACCCGGTCTACCACGGCCACTTCAAGTGCAACCGGCAGAAGCTCAGCGAGATGCCGGTGCTGTGGGCGTACGCGCGGGACCTGTTCACCACCCCCGGGTTCGGCGACACCATCGACTTCGACCACATCAAGCGGCACTACTACGAGGTGCACCGGGACATCAACCCGACCGGGGTGGTGCCGCTCGGCCCGGACCTGGTCAACTGGCTCAGCCCGCACGGGCGGGAGGCGCTCGGCGGCCGGCCGTTCGGCGACGGCACGCCCCCGCCGCCCCCGCCGCCGGCCGAGCAGGTGCCGCCGGAACACACCCCGATCGGCTGAGCCACCCCGACCACGCGCCCCCGCCCGGCCCACCGGATCGGGGGCGCACCGCCGTGCCCCCACTGAGCCATCCCCGCACGCGCGGAACCACGGTCGACAGCGGACACCGAGAGCTGCCACACATTCACCCTCAGCGTTCAAGAGTTAACACGATGGTCAATATGACCTGTTCGACTAGGGGGCGTCCGTCGCCGCGATTCCCGTCGGCGGGCTACCAGTCCACTACGGACTCCCCCTTCGAGGAGGAACGAGCCTTGCGCAAGCTGGGTAGCAGGACCGCACGTCTGGGCGTACTCGCCGGTGTTCTCGCCGGCGCGCTCGCCGCCACCACCAACGCCGCCGTCGCGGCACCGGTCACCCCCGGCCCCGGCCGGACCGCACCCGCGCCGCTGCTGACCGGCAGCGGGGAAGCCGCGCCGGACCGGTACATCGTCGTCCTGGACGACAAGCCGGTCAGCGGCGAGCGCACCGCCCGCCTCGCCCGCACCGCCCAGTCGGCCGCCGTCGCCGAGCGGGCCGGCGGCACCGTGCTGAACCGCTACACCCAGGTCCTCGACGGGTACGCCGCCGTGCTGCCCCCGGCCGCCCTCGCCGCCGTCCGCAGCGACCCGGCCGTGCAGTACGTCGAGCGGGACACCCGGATCGAGGGCGGACTGACCAGCACCACCCCGGACCGGACCGGCCCGACGACGGCCCGCGCCGAGCGGGCCCAGGCCGGCGGCGCGTCCACCCAGGCCGTGCAGAGCAACCCGCCGTCGTGGGGGCTGGACCGCATCGACCAGCGCAACCTGCCGCTGAGCAACAGCTTCGGCTACACCACGACCGGTTCCGGGGTGACCGCCTACATCGTCGACTCCGGCATCCGGGCCACCCATGTCGACTTCGGCACCCGCGCCGCCGGGGTCTACGACGCGGTAGGCGACGGCAACGGCACCAACGACTGCCACGGCCACGGCACGCATGTCGCCGGCACCATCGGCGGCACCACCTACGGGGTCGCCAAGTCGGTGACGCTGCGGGCGGTCCGGGTGCTCCAGTGCGACAACTCCGGGTGGAGCACCGACCTGATCGAGGGCGTCGACTGGCTGGCCACCAACCACGCCACCACCTCGGTGGCGAACTTCAGCCTCCAGGGTTACGGCACCTCGGCGAACACCTCGATCGAGAACCTGATCGACCACGGCGTGTACCCGGTCTTCATCGCCAACAACTTCAACACCGACGCCTGCACCAACGGCCCCCGGTCCAGCCGGGGCATCACCGTCGCGGCGACCGACATCAACGACAACCGGGCCTCGTTCTCCAGCTACGGGACCTGCGTCGACATCTTCGCCCCGGGGGTGGACATCACCTCCGCCGGCATCGCCTCGAACACCGCCGTGGCCAGCGGCTGGTCCGGCACCTCGATGGCGGCCCCGCACGTCACCGGTTGGCTGGCCCGCTACCGGCAGACCAACCCGACGGCGACCCTCGCCACCGCCAAGAGCGCACTGATCAGCGCCGCCACCACCGGCAAGGTGGTCAACCCGGGGACCGGCTCCCCGAACCGCCTGCTCTACGCCGCGCCGTGAGCACGCCGGAGGGGCCCCGTCCGGGGGCCCCTCCGGGCCGACGCTCAGTTCAGGGTGAGACGTACGGCGGTGGTGAGGACGAGCTGGGCCAGCGCGGCCGGCACCAGCACCAGCCAGCACAGCCGCTGGAGCTGGTCCTCCCGCAGCCGGGGGAACGACACCCGCAGCCAGATGATCACGAACGAGACGGCGAACACCTTCAGCAGGGTCCACAGCCAGCCGAGCTGGGCGTCGGCGAACGGGCCCTGCCAGCCGCCGAGGAACAGCACGGTGGTCAGCGCGGCGATCACCACGATCCCGACGTACTCGGCGAGCAGGAAGAACGCGAACCGCAGCCCGGTGTACTCGGTCATGTAGCCGAAGACCAGCTCCGAGTCGGCGACCGGCATGTCGAACGGGGGCCGCCGGATCTCGGCCAGCCCCGCCACGAAGAACACGATCATCGCGGGGGCCTGCCAGAGCAGCCACCACGGCTGCCACGCCTCGACGATCCCGCCGAGGCTCAACGTCCCGGCCGCCACCGCCACCGAGGCGGCGGCCAACACCAGCGGCAGCTCGTAGCCCAGCAGTTGGGCCGCCCCGCGCAGCCCGCCGAGCAGGCTGTACTTGTTGGCCGACGCCCACGCCGACATCAGCACCGCCACCACGCCGACCCCGACCACCGCCAGGACGAAGAACAGGCCGATGTCCAGCGGCTGCCCGACCAGGTCGTCCGGGCCGAGCGGGATCACCAGCAGCACCAGCAGGTAGGGCACCAGGGCCACCACCGGCGCCAACCGGAACACCGCCCGGTCCGCCTCACGCGGGGTGATGTCCTCCTTCTGGACGAACTTGATCCCGTCGGCGACGAGCTGCGCCCAGCCGTGGAAGCCACCGGCGTACATCGGGCCGAGCCGGCCCTGCATGTGCGCCATCACCTTGTGCTCGGCCTGGCCGACGATCAGCGGCAGGGTCAGGAACGCGACCAGCACCCCGCCGATCCGGATCACCAGCTCCAACCAGGTCGGCATCAGGCCGTACCCCCCTCGTCGCCAGCCTGGTCACCGCGCGCCGGGCCGTCGCTCGTCCCCGGCCCGTCGGGGGCCGGGCGGGCGGTGGCCGCCGGGTCGTCGCCTGCTGCGCCGAGGCCGGGGGTACGCGGCGGTCGGGCCCCCGGGGCCGGCCGGGCCGGCCGCTCCCGGGGCGCGCGGGCCGCAGCCCTGTCACCCACCGTCACCGGTCCGGCCGGGGCCGGCACCACGCCCCACTCCCCCGGAGCGGGCACCCCGGGTGGGCGGACCGCCCGGCGACCCCCGCCGGCCTCGGACTCGCCCGGCTCCTTCGCCCCCGGCCACGGCTTGGCCACCCGGGAGGCGAGCACGAACTCCTTGCGCAGCGGATGCCCCTCGAACTCGGGCGGCAGCAGCAGCGGGGCCAGGCCCCGATGGCCGGTGAAGTCGACACCGAACATCTCGTGGGTCTCCCGCTCGTGCCAGGCCGCGCCCGGAAAGACGTCGACCACCGACGCCACCGTCGGCGTCTGCCTCGGCACCCGGGTACGCAGCAGCACGCCGTGCCGGTGCCGGGTCGACCACAGGTGGACCACGACGTCGAACCCGTCGGCCAGCTCGTCGACGGCGGAGAGCCAGTCGAAGAAGTCGCAGGCCAGCTCGGCGTCGTCGCGTACCGCGCGGAGGGTGTCCGCCCAGGCCGCCGGGGGTACGTCGACGGTGGCCCGGGCGTGGGCCTGCCCGCCGGACACCGACGCGGTCGCCTCGACCGGCGTGAGCAGCGCGACCACCCGCCGACCGACCTCTTCCGGAGTCATGCGGTTGATCCTATGGCCGCCGCCCCGACGCCGGGCCCGCCCGCCCGGTCGTACGCGCCCGGCGGACACCTGGATGAGGTGAACGGACGGCCCGCGCCACGGTTCCGACGGGTGCCGGAGCGGGCATCTGGCGCTTTGTCAGGCATGACGACGTGGGGCGGGGAAAGATGGGGCCGTGCGCGCTGTGACGGTGACTCCCGGAGTCCGCGACTCGCTACGGCTGGTGCAGGACTGGCCGGAGCCGCTGGCCGAGGAGGGCGCCATCCTGGTCGAGGCGCTCGCCGTCGGCATCTGCGGCACCGACCAGGAGATCATCTCCGGGGACTACGGCGAGGCCCCGCCCGGCCAGCGGGAACTGGTGCTCGGCCACGAGTCCCTCGGCCGGGTGCTGGAGGACCCGACCGGCACCCTGCAACCCGGCGACCTGGTGGCCGGCATCGTCCGCCATCCCGACCCGGTGCCCTGCCCGAACTGCGCCGTCGACGAGTGGGACATGTGCCGCAACGGCCGGTACACCGAGCACGGGATCAAGGGGCTGCCCGGCTTCGCCCGGGAACGGTGGCGGGTGCAACCGAAGTTCGCCGTCGGGCTGGACCCGGTCCTCGCCCCGGTCGGCATGCTGCTGGAGCCGGCGAGCGTGGTGGCGAAGGCGTGGGACCACATCGCGCAGATCGGCACCCGGGCCGAGTGGAAACCGCAGACCGTGCTGGTCACCGGGGCCGGGCCGATCGGGCTGCTGGCGGCCCTGCTGGCCGTCCAGCGTGGCCTGTCGGTGCACGTGCTGGACCGCAACACCACCGGCCCCAAACCGGACCTGGTCCGGGCGCTCGGGGCGACGTACCACACGGTGCCGGTCGACGAGCTGGACTTCGAGCCGGACGTGGTGGTCGAGTGCACCGGCGCGCCGACCGTGGTGCTGGACACCATGTGCAAGGTCGGCCCCGCCGGGATCGTCTGCCTGACCGGGGTGTCCAGCGGGGGCCGGACCATCGACTTCGACGCCGGGGCGCTCAACCGGGCGCTGGTGCTGGAGAACAACGTGGTGTTCGGCTCGGTCAACGCCAACCGACGGCACTGGGACCTGGCCGCCCAGGCGCTCGCCCGGGCCGACCAGTCCTGGCTGAACGCCCTGATCACCCGCCGGGTGCCGGTGTCGGCGTACGCACAGGCGTACGCCCACGCCGACGACGACATCAAGGTGGTGCTGGAGTTCGGGCTGTGACGCCCGACGGGCCGGCTCAGATGCCGGGGAGCCGGCCGTTGCGGAACAGGTCGACGAAGAGCTGGTGGTCGGTGCGGGCCCGGACGCCGTACGCGTGGGCGAACTCGACCAGGTGCCCGACGAAGCCGTCGGTGTCGTCGCCGATCGCCGCGACGATCGCCTCCTCGGTGGAGTAGTCCACCAGATCGTGGCTGGACTCGTCGTCGGCGACCGAGTGCATCCGGGCCACCGCCCGACCCAGGTCGGCGAGCACCCCGGCCAGCTCGTCCGGCTCGTTGACGTCCGACCAGTCCAGGTCGGCGGCGTACGGGGAGACCTCGGCGACGAGCTGACCGGCCCCGTCCAGCTCGGTGAAGCCCAGCCACGGGTCGGCGTGCGCCTGCAACGCCCGCTGCGACTCGGCCGTGCGGTGCCCCTGGTGCCGGAAGTAGCCCCGGACCCGCTCGTCGTCGATGTGCCGGGCCACCGCCGGCACCTGCGCCTGCTTCATGTAGATGACGACGTCGTTCTCCAACGCCTCGGTGTGCCCCTCCAGCAGCAGGTTGTACGACGGCAACCCGGCCGAGCCGATGCCCACGCCTTTGCGCAGCACCACGTCCTTGATCTGGGTGGCGACCGGTCGCAGTCGGGCCGTCGAGGGGGGCAGGGTGTCCAGGTACCCGGTGAACGCGGCGCACACCTTCTTGCGGGTCTCGCCGTCGATCTCGAAGACCCCGTCGCCGAGGGAGAACCGCCGCTCGTAGTTGTCGACGGTGGTCTGCGCGGCCAGCAGGTCGACCCGGGTGTTCAGCCGGGCCTCCTGGAGCACCCGGCGCAGCACCCCGTCGGCGTTGTCGAGGGTGATCGAGCCGATCGCGTCGTCCCCACCGGCGGCGATGGCCTGCAACTCGGTCAGGTACGACCGGGCGAAGCCGGTGACCAGCTCGCCGATCGCCCGGTCGGACAGGGCCTTGGCGTAGCCGATCAGGGCCACGCTGGCGGCGAGCCGTTTGAGGTCCCAGGAGAACGGCCCGACGTACGCCTCGTCGAAGTCGTTGACGTTGAACACCAGGCGGCCGGAGGCGTTCATGTACGTGCCGAAGTTCTCGGCGTGCAGGTCGCCATGGATCCACACCCGGCTGGTCTGCTCGTCGAGGAAGGCGTCGTCGGCGAAGTCGCCGCGCTGGTCGGCGTAGAACAACGAGGCGCTGCCCCGGTAGAAGGCGAACGGGGAGGCGGCCATCTTGCGGAACTTGCGACGGAACGCCGCCGGGTCGAGCGCCATCGACGCGCCGAACTCATCGGTCAGTACGTCGACGATGAAAGTGGACCGCCGGTCCACGGAGTCGGTCATGAAACGCACGCTAACCCCTACCCGCCACCCACCCTCGGGCCCCTCCTCCCCAACGCGCCCCACCCCGCCCTGCCCAGCCTCGCCCCGCCCCGCCCGGCCTCGCCCCGCCCGGCCCGGCCCGGCCCCGGTGATCAACCTGCCCGCCCCGCCTCGCCCCACCCCGCCCCACCCCGCCCCGTCTCGGTGATCAAGAGGTTTACGTCAGTTGATCAAGAGGTTCGCGTCAGATTCACGCGGAATGGTGACGCGAACCTCTTGATCACCGAGACGGGGCGGCTTGGTCACCGGCCCGGATCGGCCACGCACCTGCGGCACCACCCTGACCTCGGCCGCCCCGACTGAACCGGCCGGCATCCGGCCTCCAGCCCGCACACGGCACAGTGATCAAGAGGTTTTGGACAGTGTCGGGCGCGGATTTGACGCAAACCTCTTGATCACCGGGGCCCAGCGGGGGATCACTCGGGCCCAGCGGGGGTGCGGTGGGGCCCAGCGGGGCCGGGGGTGGGGCGCAGCTGGGCAGGGTGGGGCGGGAGCGGGTCAGGAAGGGGTCGGAGGGCGGACCGGGGGGGCGGTCAGGGACTCGACCGGGCGGGGGGCGTCGGCGGGCGAAGCCAGCGGGTCCGTGCGGTCGACGCCGCCGATGCCTGACTGTTCGGCGGCGATCTTCTCCTGAAGGCGGAGGATGCCGTGCAGGAGCGCCTCCGGCCGGGGTGGGCAGCCGGGCACGTAGACGTCGACCGGGATGAGCTGGTCGACGCCCTTGGTCACCGAGTACGAGTCCCAGTACGGGCCACCGCAGTTGGCGCAGGACCCGAAGGAGATGACGTACTTCGGCTCGGGCATCTGGTCGTAGAGCCGCTTGATCGCCGGGGCCATCTTGTCGGTCACCGTGCCGGAGACCACCATCAGGTCGGCCTGCCGGGGTCCGTGCGCGAACGGGATGACGCCGAGCCGGATGAAGTCGTGCCGGCCCATGCTAGTGGCGATGAACTCGATCGCGCAGCAGGCCAGGCCGAAGTTGAACACCCAGAGCGAGTAGCGACGACCCCAGTTGAGGACGAACCGGATCGGCTCGCCGAGCACTCCCGGCAACTGCACGACCGCCTCCTCGTCCGGCCGGTCGACGCCCATCCGTCGCCGTGGCCGCTGCGCTGTCTCCCACTGGACAGTCAACCACAGCCCACGGACGCAACCCCGTGCGCCGGCAGCGGGCTCTTACCGGTGTGACGGCGGCCCGGGTCCGGGATGCGGGCCGCCGGCGACCACGGGGAGGACGAGTGACTGTGACGAGAAGCGCGCGGGTCGGTGATCCGCCACCCGACCCCGCGACCGCACCCGGGCAGCTGAGCTTCGACGGGTTCTACCACGCCCACTTCCGAGGGCTGGTCGTGCAGCTCACCGCCTACACCGGCGACCTCGGGCAGGCGCAGGACCTGGTGCAGGAGGCGTTCTGCCGGGCGTACGCGCGATGGGACCGGGTGTCCGGCTACGACGATCCGCTGGCCTGGGTCCGCAAGGTCGCCTGGAACCTCGGTCACCACCGGTGGCGGCGGCTGCGGACCGCCCAGGCGTGGCTGTCGCGGCAGCGGGAGACGCACGTGGCCGGGCCGACGCCCGACCGGGTGGCGCTCGACGTCGCGTTGGCGCAGCTGCCCGCGAAGCAGCGCCGGGCGGTCGTCCTGCACTACCTGGCCGACATGTCGGTGGGCGAGATCGCCGCCCAGGAACGGGTCGCCGAGGGGACGGTCAAGTCCTGGTTGCACCGGGGCCGGGCCGCGTTGGCGACGCAACTGCGGGAGAGCACCGGGGAGGTGCGCGATGCCTGATTCGGAGATTCTCGACCCGACCGAGGAGTTCGCCCGTTACCGCCGTACCGTGCTGGACTCGGTGGTGGTGCCGGGCCCGGCCGCCGTCCGGCGGACCGTGCGGCTGCGCCGCCGTCGCCGGTGGGCCGCGCTGGTCGCGGCGGCGCTGGCGTTGCTCACCGGTCCGACCCTGGGCTACGTCGCGCTGCACCGCCCGGAGCCCCGGCCCGGCCCGGTGCTGCCCACCCCCGACGCCACCGGCACGCCGACGCCGACCGCGCCGACGACCCCGACCGGTGGCCCTCCGCCGACCGGCGCGGGCCCGACGGCGACCCCGCCCGACGGCCGGATCAGCCGGGGCGAGCTGCTGGCCACCCCGGTGACGCTGCCGACCTGGCCGACCGGTGCGGCCTGCCCTACCGCAGGCGTCCGGTTGACCGCGGACGGCCAGGAGGGGAGGAACGCCCTGCTCGCCCTCGCCCACGGGGACGTCGACGGGGACGGGGCGCAGGAGACGGTGGTGTTGGTGCAGTGCGTCTTCGGCACCCACGGCTGGCAGCAGGTGGTGGCCTTCGACCGGGGCACCACCGGCCGGATCGTCACCGTCGGGCGGGTGGTCGTCAGCGCCCGGGAGCGGCCCCAGTGGCTGATCGGGGTGCAGGTACGCGGCGACGGGGTGGTCCGGGTGCAGGTCGGCGACATCTACCCGGGCGGCGGCTGGGCCGGTGAGTGGTCGCAGCGGCAGTGGCGCGGCTACCGCTGGGACGGCGGCTCGTTCCGCCAGGTTTCCGGTCCGACCGGTTTCCCGACCAACCCGCACGAGGTGAACCTGGTGGTCACCGCCACCGAACTGGTGCTCGGCGTCGCGCCGGACGGCTCCCGTACCGGAAGCACGACGGTGCGGGTCCGCAACACCGGCACCGCGCCGGCCCGGTCGGTGGCGCTCCGGTTCGACCTGCCGGCGGCGTTGCGTCCGGACGGCGACGGCTGGTCCGCCTGCCGGAGCGCCCCGGGAACGACCGGCGGGCCGGTGCGCTGCGAGGTGGCCGGGCTGACGCCCGGTGCCGAGATCCGGCTCGTCCTGGGCCTGCGGGTGGCAGGTGACGACCCGCCCGGCGCGGGCACCGCCGAACTGACCGCCAGCGCGTTGGACGCCGACCACCGGGTCGTCGCGGAGGTCGTCGAGTACGACAACGTCACCCCGCTGCGCTACCGGTGACCAGCCGTCCCGGCCGGCCCGAGCGCCGGCCGGGACGCCCGGGTCACCAGGTGGGGCGTTGCAGCAGGCCGACGAACTCCACCAGCAGCCGTTCCCGCAGCGCGGCGGGGGCGGCGTTGAGCAGGGTGTTCACCACCGCCATCCGGTCCGGCGGTCCGGCACCGAGCCCCAGGCCGGCGGCGAGTCCACCGATCAGCTCCGGGGTGAGCGCCTCCGGGGTCAACGAGCCGGCCAGGGCGACCAGGTCGGCAGAGAGTTCGACCGGCCCGGCCTGACGGGCGGCGGCCACCGCGTCGGCCAGGTCCGGGCCGAATTCGGCCACCCGGGGGGCCACCGAGGCGGTCACCGTGAGGTGCACGCTGACGGGCAGGTCGGCGTACCGGAGCTGGGGCTGGGTGTGCCAGCCCCGGGCGGTCAGCTCGTCGACCAGGACGAACAGGTCGAGCGCCGGGTCGGTGCTGGTGAAGCAGACCACGGTGGCTTCGGGTTCGGCCATCAGCCGCAGCCCGTCGACCCCGCGGACGGCGGCGGCCAGGGTGCCGACCGCGTCCCGGGTGGTGGCGGCCAACCGCAGGTAGCCGTCGTCGCCAAGGTGCCGCAGCGTGGCGTACGCGGCGGCGATCGGGCCACCCGATCGGGTGGAGGCGAGCACCGGGTTGACCATGGTGTAGCCGGGCCAGTCGGCGTACGCGAAGTACTGCGGGGAGCGCAGCGTCGGGTCCCGGTGCAGCAGCACCGACACCCCCTTCGGGGCGTACGCGTACTTGTGCAGGTCGACGGAGATCGAGGTGACCCCGTCGACGGTGAAGTCGAACGGTGGCACCGGCACGCCGAGGCGACGCAGGTAGGGCAGGGTCCAGCCGCCGAAGCAGGCGTCCACGTGGCACCGCACCCCGGCCGCCGCCGCCACCTGCGCGATCCCGGCCACCGGGTCGATCACCCCGTGCGCGTACGACGGGGCGGAGCAGGCCACCAGCACCGTCTGCGGGCCGATCGCGGCGGCCATGTCCGCCACCGACGGGCGCAGGGTGACCGGGTCGACGGGAACCGTGTCCAGGCCGACCCGCAGCAGGTGGGCGGCCTTGGCGAAGGCGGCGTGCCCGCTGGCCGGCACCACGATCCGGGGTGCGGTCAGCTCCGGGTGGGAGTCCCGGGCGGCCTTGACGGCCAGGATCAGCGACTCGGTGCCGCCGCTGGTGACGCTGCCCACCACGTCCGGTGCGGCGCTGCCCGGCCCACCTCCGAGCAGCCCGCCGGCCGCCCCCACCAGCCAGTTCTCCATCGCCAACAGGGACGGGAAGGCGGTCGGATCGAGCCCGTTCACATGCGCGCTCTCCGCGTAGGCCGCCGCCCCCAACTCGTCGAGCCCCCCGACCCCCGGGTCATACACATAGGCGAACAACCGCCCCCCGTGCACCGGCCGATCCCCCACCCGCATCTGCCGAATCTCATCCAGCACCTGCTCCGCAGGCACCCCGTTCTTGTCGATCATGGACTTGTGGTGGCCTTTCCGTGGGTTTTCGCGGCTTTCGTCCCCGCCACAACTCCATGATCGACGAGGCGGGTGGGGGGAGGCGGGGTGGGGGGAGGGGGGGTGGGTGGGGGTGGGGGGAGGTAGGGGTGGGGGTGGAGGAGGAGGGTGGCGGGGGCGATGAGGAGGGCGGGGAGGAGGGTGAAGCCTAGGAGGACGCCTAGGCGGGCGGTGGGGGTTTGGGGGGCGGCGGTGCCGGTGGCTGAGGAGACGTAGCCGGAGAGGGCCAGCACCAGGCCGTAGATGCCGGGGCCGAGGGCCAGGCCGAAGGTCTCCCCGGCGGTCCACAGGCCGGTGAAGACGCCGGCCTGGCGGCGGCCGGTGCGCGCCGTGGAGGCGGCCACGCAGTCGGGGAGCAGGGCCAGCGCGAAGACCTGCTGGCCGGCGTACCCGACGCCGAGGAGCGCGACCACCGCGTAGACGACGACGGCGGGCAGCACCGGCGCGGCCACCAGGGCCGCCGCGCCGGCGGCCAGCAGCAGCGAGGCGGCCACCAGCGCGGTCTTCTTGCCCAGTCGCGCGCCGAGCCGGGTCCACAGCGGCATCACCAGCAGCGCCGGCCCGACGAAGCAGGCGAACAGCACGGTCGGCCCGGTGGTCGGGTCGCGCAGGATCTGGGCGGCGAAGTAGCTGACCCCGGCCAGGATGGTCGCCACCCCGGCGGACTGGATCACGAAGCAGAGCAGCAGCGCCCGGAACGGCCGGTCCGCGGCAACCACCGCGAGCTGGGCGCGCAGCGTCGGCTCGGTGGCGGTCACCGTACCGGTCGCCGCCGACCGGGTGCCGAGGAACGCGCCGAGCGCGCCGAGCGCGATCAGCGCGGCGACGAACACCCCCATCCAGCGGTGCCCGGCCACCCCCTCGCCGCCGGCGGTCACCACCACCGGGGCCACCGCGCCGGAGATCAGGATGGCCAGCGCCAGCACCGCGACCCGCCAGCCCATCAGCCGGGTACGCTCCGCCGCGTCGTCGGTCAGCTCGGCGGGCATCGCCACGTACGGCACCTGGAAGAAGGCGAACGCGGTGGCGGTGGCGAGGAACGCGACGGCCACGTACGCCCCGGCGGCCGGCCCGACGCCGAAGGGCGCGGCGAAGATGGCGGCGAAGAGCACCGCCAGGGCGAGCCCGGCACCGAGCAGCCACGGCCGGCGCGGCCCCCAGCGGGAACGGGTGCGGTCGGAGATCCGCCCGGCGACCGGGTTGACCAGCACGTCCCATGCCTTGGGCAACAGCACCAGCAGGGCGGCCAGCCCGGCGGCCACCCCGAGGGTGTCGGTCAGGTAGGGCAGCAGCAGCAACCCGGGCACGGTGCCGAACGCCCCGGTGGCCAACGAGCCGAGCGCGTAGCCGGCGTGCACCCGACGCGACAATCCGCCCCCGCCGGCACCAGCCGACCGGGGCGTCCCACCGGCCGACCCGGACGAACCGCTGGCCGACCCGGACAGCCCGGCGATCGACGCAGGCGGATCGCTCGCCGACCCGGGCGGACCGGCGGGTGGGGAGCCGGGCCCGGCCGGCGGCGCGTCCATCGGCCGAATGTTACTCACGTTACCGCCGGGTCACCGCCCCTCATCCGGCCACCATTTGGCGGCATCCAGATCCACCCCGGCCCCGCGCAACGGGCAGCCCTCGGCCCGCAGCAGGGCCCGCGCCCGCACCTCGTGCCCGGGTGGCAGCCGACCCGCCGCGTTCACCACCCGGTACCAGGGGACCCCGCCACCGTGCCGGGCCATGATCGAGCCGACCAGCCGGGCCGAGGCCCGCCCGGACCGCTCGGCCAGTGCGTCGGCGATCGCCCCGTAGGACATCACCCGGCCCGGCGGAATCCGCTCGACCAGCGCGAGCACCGCCTCCACGTACTCCTCAGGCGTCACGACCGGCCAGGATATGGGAACGCGACGGGGTCCGCCGGCACCGACCGCGCAGAATGGGCGGGTGCGTGAAGCAGTCACCCAGGCCCGACGGATCGTCGTCAAGATCGGTTCGTCCTCGCTGACCACCGCGACCGGCGGCCTGGACGACGCCCGGGTGGACACCCTGGTGGACGCCCTCGCCGCGCTCGCCGCCGCCGGCCGCGAGGTGGTGCTGGTCTCCTCCGGGGCGATCGCCGCCGGGCTCGCCCCGCTCGGGCTCCCCCGCCGCCCGCGCGACCTGGCCACCCAGCAGGCCGCCGCCAGCGTCGGCCAGGGCCTGCTGATCGGCCGGTACGCGGCCGGCTTCGCCAGGCACCGGCTCACCGTCGGGCAGGTCCTGCTCACCGTCGACGACGTGACCCGACGGGCGCACTACCGCAACGCGTACCGCACCCTGCGCAAGCTGCTCGACCTGCGGGCGGTGCCGATCGTCAACGAGAACGACACGGTCGCCACCGAGGAGATCCGGTTCGGCGACAACGACCGGCTGGCCGCCTTGGTCGCCGCCCTGGTCGACGCCGACCTGCTGATGCTGCTCTCCGACGTCGACGCGCTCTGGACGGGCAACCCGACCCGCCCCGGCAGCACCCGGATCACCGAGGTACGCGGCGAGGCCGACCTGGCCGGCGTGGACATCGGCGGGGCCGGCCGGGCCGGAGTCGGCACCGGCGGCATGGTCACCAAGGTCGAGGCGGCCCGGATCGCCACCGGCTTCGGCATCCCGGTGGTGCTGACCGCCGCCCCGCTGGCCGGCGACGCGCTGGCCGGGGAGCCGGTGGGCACGTTCTTCCACCCGGCCCGGCGACGCCCGGCGGCCCGGCTGTTCTGGCTGGCGCACGCCACCGCCCCCCGGGGCCGGCTGCACCTGGACCCGGGCGCAGTGCAGGCCGTGGTGGGCCGGCGCAAGTCGCTGCTGCCGGCCGGGATCACCGCCGTGGACGGCACCTTCACCGCAGGCGACCCGGTGGACCTGGTCGACGTCGACGGGGCGTCGGTGGCCCGGGGCCTGGTCAACTACGACGCGGTGGAGTTGCCCGGCCTGCTCGGCCGCTCCACCGGAGAACTCGCCGCGGCACTCGGCCCGGCGTACGAACGTGAGGTCGTCCACCGCGACGACCTGGTGCTGCTGTGACGTCAGGCGTCCCCGCGCGGGCGCTTCCGAAGATCCGAAGGAGTACGCAATGAGCGTCGTCGAGCAGGCCCGGCGGGCCCGGGACGCGGCGGAGGCCCTCGCCGTGGCCACCCGTACGGTCAAGGATGCCGCGCTGCACGCGATGGCCGACGCGCTGGTGACGCGTACGCCGGAGATCCTCACCGCGAACGCGGCGGACCTGGCGGCCGGGCGGGAGGCCGGGCTGAGCGCGGCCGTGCTGGACCGGCTCGCCCTCGACGCGGGCCGGGTGGCCGGCATCGCCGACGCGCTGCGCGAGATGGCCGCGCTGCCCGACCCGGTGGGCGAGGTGGTCCGGGGTTCGACCCTGCCCAACGGGCTGGAGCTGCGGCAGGTACGGGTGCCGTTCGGGGTGGTCGGGATCATCTACGAGGCGCGGCCGAACGTGACCGTGGACGCGGCCGGCATCTGCCTGAAGTCCGGCAACGCGGCGCTGCTGCGTGGGTCGTCCTCGGCGGCGCACTCCAACGCGGCGCTGGTGGCGGTGCTGCGCGACGCGGTCGCCGGGGCGGGCCTGCCCGCCGACGCGGTGCAGTTGCTCGACGCCGGCTCCCGGGACTCGGTCAAGGAGCTGATGCGGGCCCGGGGCCTGGTCGACGTGTTGATCCCGCGCGGCGGCGCGTCGCTGATCCGCACCGTGGTCGAGGAGTCGACGGTGCCGGTGATCGAGACCGGGGTGGGCAACTGCCACGTCTACGTCGACGCCGCCGCCGACCAGGCCAAGGCGGTGGCGATCGCCCTGAACGCCAAGACCCAGCGCCTGTCCACCTGCAACACGGCCGAGTCGCTGCTGGTGCACGCCGACGTCGCCGACGCGTTCCTGCCGGCGGTGCTGGCCGCGTTCGCCGAGGCCGGGGTGACCGTGCACGGCTCCCCCGAGGTCGCCGCGTACTCGCCCGCCGTGGTGCCGGCCACCGACGAGGACTTCGCCACCGAATACCTCAGCGCCGACATCTCCGTCGCCGTGGTCGACTCGCTCGACGCGGCGGTCGCGCACATCCGCCGCTACGGCACCGGGCACACCGAGGCGATCGTCACCGACTCGCAGGCCGCCGCCCGGGAGTTCGTGGCCCGGGTGGACGCGGCGGCGGTGATGGTGAACGCCTCCACCCGGTTCACCGACGGCGGCGAGTTCGGCTTCGGCGCGGAGATCGGCATCTCCACCCAGAAGCTGCATGCCCGGGGCCCGATGGGGCTGCCCGAGCTGACCTCCACCAAGTACGTGGTGACCGGCGACGGTCACCTGCGCTGAGCCGCCCGGCCCCCGGCCACGCCCGAGGCCGGGGTCACCAGGTGCCGGGCTCGTCGTCCGTCGGCGGTGGGACCGGCCGGACCCGGCGCACGACAGGTGAGCCGGGTGGCGTCACCGGCGAGCCCATCGGGGCGAGTGGGAGGACCGGGCCGATCGGGCGGCAGGCGCGGATCGCGGTGAGCGTGGTGTGCACGTCGAACTGGTGGCCGTCGTCGCTGTCCCAGCCGCCGTCGCTGCGTTGGGTCTCGGCGAGCCGCTTGCGGGCCGACACCAGCACCCACTGCTCCTCGCCCACCTCGACCCGGCGCAGCGTGGCCGCCAGCGCGGCGGTGTCGGCCGGGGAGAGCTGCGGCATCCGCTCGGCCAGCACCGCCTGGATCCGGGCCGACTCGTAGTAGAGCTGCTGGCGGTGCAGCACGGCCGCGCTCAACCAGCCGGCGGCCAGGAACGACGGCCAGCTGCCGTCCGCGGCGAGCTGCCCGGCCAGGGCCTGCGCCGCCGCCTGCACCACCCCGGCGTACGCGCCGCCGACGCGGTGGTCCAGCGGGCCGGCGGCACGGGCGTCCCGACCGGCGACGCTGAGCCAGAACGCGGCGTTGGCGGAGAGGTAGAGCCGGGCCTCCGGGTCGCCCGGGGTGGCCCACTCGGGGGCGCTGCCGGCCAGCCTCGGGTCCTCGTCCCAGCCGCCGTCGGGTAGTTGCCGGGCGGCCAGCCAGTCCAGGGCGTGCCGGGCCGCCGGCCGGCCGAGCGCGCCGAGGTCGTCCAGCTCGGCGAGACGGAAGCAGGTGGCGTCGATGGAGGGCACGTCACCGCCGAGCATGGCCGGCCAGCCACCGTCGGGGGTCTGCCCGACCTCGGCCGCGTCGAGCAGGTCGGGGGGCACCGGCGCACCGGTGCGCAGCCGGGACAGTCGGGCGCGGTCCACCGCGTCGCCGTGCGCCACGACGAAGCCGACCGCGGCATCCAAGTCCACCACGGCGCTGACGCTACCGGCGCGAACGCGATCCCGCCTCGGGGAATCGGTCGAGGCCGGGGGCGGTTCGGCACCGCCCCACGGCCCCGGCCCAGGTCAGTACGCGGGCAGTGAGGGATCGATCTGCTTGATCCAGGAGAGCACCCCGCCCTGGACGTGCACCGCGTCGCGGAACCCGGCCGCCTTCAGCGCGGCGAGCGCCTCGGCCGAGCGGACCCCGGACTTGCAGTGCAGCACCACCTGCTTGTCCTGCGGGAGCTTCGCCAACGCCTCACCCGAGATGATCTCGCCCTTGGGGATCAGGGTGGAGCCGGGGATCCGGACGATCTCGTACTCGGCGGGCTCCCGGACGTCGACCAGGAAGATGTCCTTGCCGGCGTCCTGCCACTCCTTGAGCTCGGTGGCGGTGATGGTCGAGTCGACGATCGCCTCCTGGGCCGCCTCGGAGACCGCGCCGCAGAAGTCCTCGTAGTCCTCCAGCAGGTCGGTGACCGTGGGGTTCTCGCCGCAGAGCACGCAGTTCGGGTCCTTGCGGATCTTGATCTTGCGGTATTCCATCTCCAGTGCGTCGTAGACCATCAGCCGGCCGACCAGCGGCTCGCCGACCCCGGCGAGCAGCTTGATCGCCTCGTTGACCTGGATCGACCCGATCGAGGCGCAGAGCACGCCGAGCACGCCGCCCTCGGCGCAGGACGGCACCATGCCGGGCGGCGGGGGCTCCGGGTAGAGGCAGCGGTAGCAGGGGCCGTGCTCGGCCCAGAAGACCGACGCCTGGCCGTCGAACCGGTAGATCGACCCCCAGACGTACGGCTTGCCGAGCAGCACCGCCGCGTCGTTGACCATGTACCGGGTGGCGAAGTTGTCGGTACCGTCGACGATCAGGTCGTACTGGGCGAAGATCTCCCGGACGTTCTCCCGGTCCAGGGCGGTGTTGTGGATCTCCACCTGGACCAGCGGGTTGATCTCGCGGATCGACGCGGCGGCGGACTCGGCCTTGGACCGGCCGATGTCGGAGACGCCGTGGATGATCTGGCGCTGGAGGTTGGACTCGTCGACGGTGTCGAAGTCGATGATGCCGAGCGTCCCGACCCCGGCGGCGGCCAGGTACATCAGAGCCGGCGAGCCGAGGCCACCGGCACCCACACAGAGCACCCGGGCGTTCTTCAACCGCTTCTGCCCCTCGACCCCCACATCGGGGATGATCAGGTGACGGGAGTAGCGACGGATCTCGTCAACGGTCAGCTCGGCGGCGGGTTCGACGAGCGGGGGCAACGACACGGTGGACTCCCCGGTGATCGGCTGATGGCGAACCGAGCCATTGTTGCTCGACCGGCCACCCTTCGGCCATGAGCAGTGACACCCCGTCCGACATACGGGAGCGGGAATATCTCAACTGCCGGGTACGAGATCGCCCGCGTACAACGAGCCGTCGACGTACGGCCAGGCGTTCGCCACGCAGCCGTCCAGCCCGTACGTCTGCTGCTGCATGACCGGGGCCGGCTCGCCGGGGCCGGGGCAGGCCTGGTGTTCCTCGCCGAGTTCGTGCCCCACCTCGTGGTTGACCACGTACGTCCGGTAGACCGACAGCGGCGCCCCGTAGTCCGGCACCGCCTCCATCCAGCGGGCCAGGTTGATGACCACCCGACCGGGCAGCCGGCAGGAGGTGTAGCCCTCGGTGTCCAGCCCACCCTCGGCGCACATCCGCTCGGAGGTGGCCGGGGTGGCGAGATAGATGGTGAAGTCGGCGGCGGCGACCTCCGGCACCCGCTGGAACCGCAGTTCGCCCGAGCGGATCCAGCTGTTCGGATCGCCGAGCGTCGCGTCGACGGCGGCGGCGAACGCGGCCACGTCCTGCCCGGTTTCCTGCTCCACCTCGATCCGGTAGCGGTGCAACGGCCCGTCGAAGCCGTACACCTCGGAGCGGCCGTCGGCGGCGGTGAAGCGGCCGGGTCCGCTGCGCGGGTAGGCGACGGTGGTCCGTTCCGCGCGTACCCCGTCGGGCAGCCGGCCGCCGCCGGACCCGTCGGCCACCCGCCCGGCGACCTGCTCGGGGCGGCTCGGGCCGCGCTCCGGGTGGAGGGTGACGAACCCGCCCACGCCCGCGCCGAGCAGGGCCAGGCCGAGCAGGGCGGCCCGTCGACGACGCCGGCGCATCCGCCGGCTGCGGCGCGGCCCGACGCCCGGCTCGCCGTGCCACCATGCGGCGCGCGGGTCGGCGTGACGCGGGCCGGCCCGGTACGGGTCGGCGGCGTACGGGTCGGTGTGACGCCGGTCGGGCCGGCCGGAGTCCGGCGGCCCCGGGCGCTCGGCGGACTCGGTGCTCACCCGGCCAGCATGGCAGACTAATCGGGCATAAACCTGCTATTGCCGCAAACTACGAGAACATGTTTCACTTCTCCGGTAACCGTCCGACAGCAGGCACCAGGCCCGGACACCCCCACCGGGAACTCAGAGCGCCGGGCCGGCATACCGGCGACCGTCCAGGTACGGCCACGGGTTCGCGGTGCAGCCCCGCAGGAACAGCGACTGCTGCTGCATCACCGGCGCCGGCCGACCCGCCCCCGGACACCCCTCGTGGCGGTGCCCCAACTGGTGACCCACCTCGTGGTTCACCACGTACGTCCGGTAGACCGACAGCGGCACCCCGGCCCGGACGAAGTGCGGCACCGACGTCCGCCACCGGTCCAGGTTGATGATCACCTTCCCCGGCGCGCGGCACGACGTGTACGGCACGCCACCGACCCTGATGTCCACACCCCCGGCCCGGCACAGCCGCCCCGCCGTGCCGCGGGTCGCCAACTGCACGGTGAAGTCGGCAGACGCGTTCCCCGGCACCCGGCGCAGCCGCAACCGGCCGCCGTCCACCCAACTCCCCGGCCCGGCCAGGGCCGCCTGCACCTGGTCCGAGAAGGCACGCACGTCCTCGCCGGAGCCGTCCTCCACGGCCACCCGGTAGCGCCGCAGGCCGCCCGACCGGCCCAGCGTCGCCCCCGCCCGGTCGTCGTAGCGGAAGGTGCCCCGGCCCGTCGCCGGCACCGGGCCCGACAGCGCCAACGGCGGCACGGTCCCCGCCGGGACCACGGCACCGGCCGGTGCCGGCCGGGCCGACCCGACCCCGCCCGGCGCACCGACCGGCCCGGCCCCGACGACCGACCCGCCGCGACCGAACGGCCTGCCCGCACCGGACGCTGCCCCGGCACCGAACGCCCCGGTGGCACCGGGCGATCCGGCGGTCACACCGGACGCGGGTACGCCGGGCAGGCCGGCCGGGCCCGGCGCGTAACCGTTCGGGCCGCCCGGTGCCGTCGCCGGACCGGCGACGGGCCGGCCGGCAGCCGGCGGCGGGGTGGCGACGGCCAGCCCGCCGGAGGTCACCACCAGCAGCAGGACCACCAGCGCGGTCGGACGCCAGCGGGCGGTGCCGGACGCCGGCCGTGGGAGGAGGATCGGACGCGGGTCACGGGAGGGGAGCGCAGACATCCGGGTCAGGATGCCATGCCGGGAAGCCACCTTCCGTCATCACCGGACCCCGGCGCGTCATCACCGGGCAGGGTCGCGGGACGCTGCGCCGACGGGCCCGGCGTCGACTCGGCGAGCAGGTGCAGCACCGCGCGGGCCACCGTACGCGGCACCTCCAACTGCGCCACGTGTCCGACGCCGGCCAGCATCATCAGCCGGCTGTCCGGGATGACCCGGGCCGTCTGCGGGGCCACCCGCACGTCCACCAACCGGTCCTTCATCCCCCCGACCACCAGCGTGGGCGCCCCGATGCCGGCGGCGATCCGCCACAGCGACTCCGGCCCCGGCAGGTACGACCGCAGGAAACTGGCCACCAGCCCCCGGAACGTGCGCACGTACGCGGCGGCGTAGTGGGGCGCGTCGTAGCGGACCCGGATCTCCTCCAACGCCTCCTGCCGGCGCTGCTCGCTGATCCGGCTCAGGTCGGCCACGCACGCCTCCATCGCCTGCTGGGCCATCACCTCCGGGGCGAGCTGGGCGAGCCGCCAGGCGGCCAGCCGCTCCCCGCGCGGAATGGCCAGCAGCGGCAGCATCCGCCCCTGCAACGAGCGGCCGAAGTTCAGGAACGGCAGCGCCGGGGAGATCAACGTCAGGGTACGCACCAGGTCCGGCCGGCGACCGGCGACGTACACCGAGACGGCGCCGCCCAGCGAGTTGCCGAACAGGTGCACCGGCCCCCGGCCGGAGTGCTCGATCCAGCGCACCACCCGGTCGGCGAAGGCCGGGATCGTGTACCGCAGCCCCGGCTCGCTACGCCCGAAGCCCGGCAGATCGATCGCCTGCCCGTCGAGGCGCTCGGCGAGCAGACCGGCGAGGTCCGTCCAGTTCTGCGACGAACCGCCCAACCCGTGCACGTACAGCGCCGGTTCCGCGTCCGGGCCGGTGGCCGGGGTGTCCCGGACGTAGGTGACCGTGCCGTCGAGGCGTACCGGCCGGCCGGGCCAGGGCGGGGGCAGCCGGTGCGGGGGCAGGTGCTCCTCGGGCCAGAGGGCGGCGCGTTTCATACCGCCAAGTGTTCCCGTTCCGGCCCCGTACCGACAATGTGGCCGGTCAGGCCAGCAGCGCTTCGAGGCGACGGTTGACCGCCGCCAGGGTCGCCCGCACCACCGCCTGGCGTGGGTCCCCGGAGACCAACGCCGACCCGGCCAACTGCTCCACCCAGCCGTCGCAGACCAGCAGCACCACCACGGTCGCCACCTCGCAGTTGCCGAACGGCACCACGGCGGCGTGCTCGACGAAGCACCGCCCCCGTTCGGCGGTGCGCTCGGCGTGCCGCAGCAACTCGTCCACCGCCGCGGCGGCGGCCACCGCGCACAGCCGCAGGACGTAGCCGTCCACGGCCGGCCCGGTGGCGTGCCCGGCGGCCGGCTCACCGGCGGTGAGCAGGCGTACCTCCACGTTGGCGTCCAGGCCGAAGGTGCTCACCTGGACGTGGTCGATGACCACCCGGGGCCCCGGCACGCCGCCGGTGTCCAGCGGTCGCGAGGGCGCGGTCTCCGTCGTGGTCATCTGCCCGCCCGAGTACGACGCGTTGAGCGTCGCCGGGCTGCCGGTGGGCGGCAGCGCGCCCGGGAGGGTCTCCTCCACGCTGGCCCGTCCCCGGTGCGGGGTCGACTGTCGGCGTCGCCGGGGCACCCCGGACGCCGTCGGTGACTGCTCGGCCGGCGGGTCCTCGGCGTCGCGGGCCGGGCCGCCGGTCGCCGCGTCGGCGCGTACCCCGGTGGCCTGTCGCTCCGCGGCGGGCCGGGCGGCCGGGGGCTCCGCCGCCGACCGGGCCGGGTCACCTGCCGGCCGTTCCGCGGGGGTCGGCAGGCCGGCGGCCGGCTCGACCACGCGGGGTTCACCGGTACGGCGGCGCATCGGCGGCGGCACCGCGGCGCTGGGCTCACCGGACAGGCTCTGCGGTGCGGCGGCGAGCCCCATCCGTTCCTGGAGCAGGCGGGCCACCAGCCGGCTCACCTCCGCCGGGTCAGCCCCGTCGGACAGGTCGAGCCGCAGGCTGTGCGCCCCGGCCGGGGTACGCCGCAACGCCGCGTCGCGGACCCCGGCCACCTCACGTACGGCGTCCAGGATCGCGTTGACGTCGAAGCCCTCGGGGCGTTCCCGCAGCGGCGCCGGCTCGTCGTCGCGGCGCAGGTGGGTGGCGATCCGGGCGAGTTCCGGGGTCTCGGCGGGGGGCTCCACGGCTGGCGGCTCCGGCACGACGGGCACGTCCGGTTCGGCGGGGACGCGCTGCGGCAGCACCGCCGTGCCCCGGTCCGGTCTCCGTCCGTCCACCACCGGCTCGGTCGTGGTCAGCGGATCGGGCGCGGATCGGCGGGCCGCGTAGGGGGGTGCGCTCGTCGGGGCGGGCGCTGCGGGGATCTGGTCCAGCCGGCGTGGCCCGCTCGTGGCGGGGGCACCGGCGGTCGGGAGGGGCTCCGGCGGGTGGCCGGGCAGGTCGGTGGCGGTGGCCGGCTCGGTCGGCACCGACCGGAGCCGGAACGGCTGGTCGGCGCGGCCGGCCGGGGAGGTCGCCGGGCGGGGCGACGGTTCGTCGCGCGGGAGCCGGAACGGCTGCTCGGCGCGGACGGCGGCGGGCAGCGGGGCGGCCCGGTCCTGGCGCAGGCCGGTGGGCTCGTCGCGGGTCAGCGGCACCACGCCCGGCTCGTCGCGGGCGGCGGGCTCGTCCCGGGGCGACGGCGGCGGAACGACAGGCACCTCCCGCGGGGGCGGGGGCACCTCGGTGGGTCTCCCCGTCGACCATCCGGGCCGCTCGGCCGGGTGCAGTCGTTGCAGTGCAGGCGGCTCGGCCGGATGCAGCCGTTGCGGCACGGGCGGCTCGGCCGGATGCAGCCGTTGCGGTGCGGGCGGCTCGGCCGGCGACCGGTCCCGCTCGCCGGGACCGGGCCAGTTGCGCCCGGCCGGGTCCGACCAGTCCCGCTCGGACCGGTCGGCCCAGTCCCGCCCGGCGGGGTCGGACCAGTCCCGCTCCGGTCGGGTGCCCCGCTCGGACCAGTCCGGACCGGCACGGTCGGCACGGTCCCGCTCGGCGCGATCGGCGGGCTCGTGCCGCTCCGGCCGGTCGGCGCGCTCGGACCAGTCCGGTACGGGGTACTCCCCGCTCCGCCCGGCCCAGGCTCGCTCGGGGTGGTCGATGCCCGGGGTTCCCGGGGCGACCCGCTCGGCGGCCGGCCGTTCCCGCCCGGACCGCTCGGCGGTGGGCTCCGGCAGGGCCGGTGGGGTGGCCGGTTCGGTTCGGGTCAGCTCGTACGGGCGGGGCACCTCCGAGCGCACCGGCTCGTACGGGCGGGCGGGCTCGGCGCGCACCGGCTGGTACGGCCGGGCCGGTTCGGCGCGCACCGGCTCGTACGGGCGGGCGGCCTCGGCCGACCACTCGGCCGCGCGTTCGGCACGGGTACGTCGGCCGACCGGTGGTTCCTCGTCCCGCGACCAGGAGGGGCCCCAGGTCCCGCCCCAGCTCGGGCGGTTCCAGCTCGGTCCGGACCAGTCCGGCTCGTCCGGCCCGGCGGTCGCCCGGCGCTCGCCGGACGGCGGCTCCCCGGCACCGCGCGCACCGACGCCCCGCTGGTCCGTCCCGGACGGCCCGGTGTCGGCGGTGGGCTCGGGGCGGTCGGCCCCGCGTGGCCCGTCAGGCGCGGAGAAGCGGTCGCGGGGGTCGTCGCCCGGGGAACCGGTGCCGCCCCGCTCGGGCGCGTGGAAGCCGGGGGGCACCTCGAAGCCGGAGGCGGCGGTGCCCACCGGGGGGACCTGCACGGCCGGTGGGGCCGAGGTGGGCAGGTCGCCTGCGGGCCGGTGGGCCGGCCGGGGTGCGGCGGGATCGTCCGAGGAATGCCGGGCGGCCTCCGGGTCGTGCTGCGGCCCGGCCGGGGAGGCCGGCCGGGGGGCCGGCACGACCAGCCGGTCACCGTCGGTGACCCGGGGGTCGGCGGGGTGGCCCGGCCCGCCGGGCGGGGCGCTCACCGGGCGCCGCAGCGGCGCCGGGAAATCCGGTGCCGAGTCGTGACCATTGCGGTGGACCCGACCGTTACGCGGGGACTCCTCGTCTGTCGACGGGGCGGCGAACGGCGCAGGTAGATCACCGTGCCGGGACGGCTGACCACCCCAGCCGCCGGCGGGGTCGGGCCGGTTCCACGGCGACCCGGTCTCCCGGTAACCCGGGGCGTCGACGCCGCCGGACCACCCGGTCGCAGGTGCCCACCCACTGGCGGAGCGGGCCAGGTCGTCGTGCTGACCCGTCCCGTCGCCGTGCTCTCCCGGGGTGGCGGCACCGGGTTGCCCTGATTCACTCACCGCGCGCTCCTTGGTCGCCCCCGCTGAGGCTACCGTGTGGTGACAGTGGCGATAAGTTACAGCGGCGGGCCAATTCCGGGGCCGGGGTGAGTGCCCTGACCGGTACGGGGTAAAAGTGCCGGCTGGAATGACGAAACTCGGAGGTTCCCATGACCGCTGTGGGGAACGGTGCGCAGACTGCCGGCCGGCCCACCCGGCTGCCCCGTTCAGCACGCCGTAAGCAGCTACTCGCGGCGGCTCAGGAGGTGTTCGTGGCGCAGGGGTACCACGCCGCCGCGATGGACGACATCGCCGAGCGGGCCGGGGTTTCCAAGCCCGTGCTGTACCAGCACTTCCCGGGAAAGATGGATCTGTATCTGGCGCTGCTCGACACGCACTGTGACGCCATCGTCGCCAAGGTGCACGAAGCGATGCGCGGCACGAACGACAACAAGGAGCGGGTCGGCGCTTCGGTGCGCGCGTACTTCGACTTCGTCGACCACGAGAGCGAGGCGTTCCGACTCGTCTTCGAATCCGACCTGCGCAACGACCCGGCCGTCCGGCAGCGGGTCGAGCGGGTGGAGCAGGGCTGCATCGCGGCGATCACCGACACCATCATCTCGGACACCGGGGTCAGCCGGGCGCACGCCGAGCTGCTCGCCTCCGGCCTGGTCGGCGCGGCCGAGACGGCCGCCCAGTTCTGGCTGGCCGGCGGCCGGCAGGTGCCGAAGGCCGAGGCGGAGGCGCTGGTCGCGGCGTTGTCCTGGCGGGGTATCGCGAGCTTCCCGCTCCAGGGTGAGTCGGCCTGAACATCCGGCTCCGAGATCGGATAGCCTTCCCAACGGCGGCTATCTCGCCCACCTGAGGAGGCACACGTGGAGGTCAAGATCGGCGTGCAGTACGCGCCGCGCGAGCTGGTTCTGGAGAGCGCGCAGTCGCCGGCCGAGATCGAGCAGATCGTGACCGACGCCTTCGCCAAGGCGGAGGGGACGCTCTCCCTGACCGACGAGAAGGGTCGACGGGTCATCGTGCCAGTCACCAAGGTCGCCTACGTCGAGATCGCCGAGGCGTCCGCCCGCGCGGTCGGTTTCACCGTTCGCTGAACCGGTCCGACCCTGCGGCGGGCGATGCCTGCCGCAGGGCGACCCGGTGACGCGGGTCACATTTTTCACCCCTGCCGAAAAGCCGGCCATCCAGGTCAGGGGCGTGTACCCACCCGCTCGGGTAGGATGAGGTAGTTGCCGTGGGCGCCGATCTGATCGAAGTCCTGCCCACGGCGCGCGTGCGGCCCGGTCTGACACGGCGATTTTCCGCCGCCGATCGCGTGGCCCGCGCCATACCGACCGCGCCCTGAGGACACCACGGGGCGCACCACGAGAGGGCACCCCCAGATCCAGATGAGCGAACAGATTCTCGACCAGCTGGAGGGCCAGGAACTGGCCCCCACCGCCCCGGTCCGCCCGGAGGCCCCCACGTTCGCCGCGCTCGGCGCGCGGCCCGAGACCGTCGAGGCCCTGGCTGCGGCGGGCATCACCCGCGCCTTCGCGATCCAGGAGTACGCGCTGCCGATCGCCCTGCGCGGCACCGACCTGATCGGTCAGGCACCCACCGGCACCGGAAAGACCCTCGGGTTCGGCGTCCCGCTGCTGGAGCGGGTCTTCGCCCCGGCCGAGGGCAGCGACGGCGTGCCGCAGGCCCTGGTCGTCGTACCCACCCGCGAGCTGGGCATCCAGGTCGCCAAGGACCTGGCCGCCGCCGGCCGTACCCGGGGCGTCCGGGTGCTGCCGATCTACGGCGGGGTGGCGTACGAGCCGCAGATCGACGCGCTGCGCAAGGGCGTGGAGATCCTGGTCGGCACCCCGGGCCGGCTGATGGACCTGCAGAAGCAGAAGCACCTGCGGCTGGACCGGGTCCGCGCGCTGGTGCTCGACGAGGCCGACCGGATGCTCGACCTGGGCTTCCTCGACGACGTCGAGAAGATCCTGGCGATGCTGCCGGAGGACCGGCAGACCATGCTCTTCTCGGCGACCATGCCGGACCCGATCGTCACCCTCTCCCGGCGGTTCCTGCGCCGGCCGGTGACGATCCACGCCGGGCACACCGCCGAGACCGGGCCGTCCCCGCAGACCCAGCAGCTGGCCTACCGCACCCACTCGATGAACAAGATCGAGATCGTGGCGCGGATCCTCCAGGCCGAGGGGCGCGGGCTGACCATGATCTTCACCCGGACCAAGCGGGCCGCCGACCGGGTCGCCGAGGACCTCGACTTCCGGGGCTTCGCGGTGGCCGCGGTGCACGGCGACCTGGGCCAGGGCGCGCGGGAACGGGCGCTGCGCGCGTTCCGGGCCGGCAAGATCGACACCCTGGTCGCCACCGACGTGGCCGCCCGGGGCATCGACGTGAGCGGCGTCACCCACGTCATCAACTACGACTGCCCCGAGGACCAGGACACCTACACCCACCGGATCGGTCGTACCGGCCGGGCCGGGGCGACCGGGGTCGCGGTCACCTTCGTCGACTGGGACGACATGCCCCGGTGGCGGATCATCGACAAGACGCTCGGGCTCGACATGCCGGAGCCGCCGGAGACCTACCACACCTCCCCGCACCTCTACACCGACCTGGACATCTCCCCCGAGATGACCGGCACCCTGCCGACCGCCGAGCGGACCCGCGCCGGGCTCTCCGCCGAGGTCGAGGAGGACCTGGGTGGCCGGTCCCGCCGGGGCGAGAGCGGTGGCCGGGGCGGCCGACGCGGCGAGACCCGGGGACGCGGCGAGAGCAGCGGTCGGGGCGGCGGACGCGGTGACCGGCGTCGGGCCCGCCCCGACTCCGACGCGCCGGATGCCACCGGAACGCCCGTGGAGGCCGCCGAGGAAGGCCCGCGTACCCCGCGCAGCCGGCGTCGCCGCCGGGCCGGCGAGGTGGTCGGGGGCGAGTCGACCACGGTGACCACCGGCGGGTCCACCGACACCGCCACCGGCCCGACCGGCGAGCCCGCCGTCGCCGCCGGGTCGGCCACCGAGGGTGAGCCGGGCCGGCCGCGTCGCCGCCGTCGCCGGCGCGGTGGTGGCGGCTCCGGCGCGGACGCGCCGGCCGAGGCCACCGCCGACTGACCCGACAGCACCGCCGACATCCCCCGGCCGTCCGACGGTCCGGGGGATGTCCCGTCTGCGCCGGTGGGCACATCGCCCTCCCTGCCCGGGGCGGGCCGGAAGCGGCGAGGGCCGGGTGGGAAAGGATGATGGGACCATGCCGGAACCGTTGGACGCCGCCCTGACCGAGGTCAGGGCGTTGCTGCTCGACCCCGCCCTGACCCGTGCCGTCGCCGCCGGCCGCCGTCGGGGCCAGCGCCCCTCGGTGGTACGCGCCGAACTCCGCCCGGTCGCCCTCAAGGCCGGCCCCCGGTTGCAGATCGCCACGTCCGACGGCGCACGGCCGTACACCCGGAACGTGTCGCCGGGCGCGGAGGCCGACGCGGCGGTCGACGCGCTGCTCGCCGAGCCCTTCGGCAACTGGCACGTGGAGACCGCCGGGGCGACCCTGCAGCTCCGGGTGACCAAGTCCGGCGAGGCGCAGGTGCACCGGGCGGCGGCCAGCCGGCCGGCCGCGCCCGCCGACGGCCACGACCGGGCCAAGGAGTACCTGCTCGACCCGGGCGACCCGATCTTCGCGGAGATCGGCGGCAACGCCGCGAAACGCCGGCAGGTGGACGCCTTCCTGCGGGCGCTGGCCGCCACCCTGCCCGACGACCTCACCGGGCGGCTGCGGGTGGTCGACCTGGGCTGCGGCAACGCCTACCTGACCTTCGCCGCCTACCGCTACCTGACCGCCCGCGGGCTCGACGTGGAACTGGTCGGGGTGGACGTGCGGGAGGACCAGCGGCAGCGCAACAGCGAGCTGGCGGAGCGCCTCGGCTGGGCCGACCGGGTCACCTTCGTGGCCGGCACGATCGCCGACGCGGTGGTGGAGCCCACCCCCGATCTGGTGCTCGCCCTGCACGCCTGCGACACCGCCACCGACGAGGCGCTGGCCCGCGCGGTGCGCTGGGACGCCCGGTGGGTGCTGGCCGCGCCGTGCTGCCACCACGACCTCGCGGCGCAGCTGCGCGCCCGGCCGGCCCCGGCACCGTACGAGTTGCTGACCCGGCAGGGCATCCTGCGGGAACGCTTCGCCGACGTGCTCACCGACGCGCTGCGGGCCGGGCTGCTGCGGTCACACGGCTACCGGGCCGAGGTGGTCGAGTTCGTCGACTCCCGGCACACCCCCCGGAACCTGCTGATCCGGGCCCGCCGGACCGGCACCGGCGGCGGTGACCCGCAGGCGGCCGAGTACCGGCAGCTGGTCGACCAGTGGCAGGTGACCCCGCGCCTGGCCACGCTGTTGGCCGACCCGACCGGGGACGGCGTGGCGGACAGCGTGCGGGGCTGAGCGGTTCAGCGCCGCCGGTCGCCGCCGCGGCCGCCGGGGCGCTCCCCCGGCCTGCGGTCGACGATCGAGGAGATCCGCTCCCGCGGCCTCCGCTCGTCGTCGCCGGGCGCGGCAGGGAACGGCACCACGGTGCCGGACAGTTCGGCGTTGCCGGCGGCGGCGAACGCGTTCCAGGAGATGTCGACCAGGAGCCGTTTGAGTTCGGCGTGCCTGACGGCGGCGCTGCGTTGCAGGGCCAGCCGGACGCCGAGCAGCACCCCCACCAGGGTGGTGGTGACCGCACCGGCGGCGGCCAGCACGTGCGCCCCGGTCGCCTCGTCACCGGTGAACACCAGCACCAGCAGCCAGCCCCAGAAACCCAGGGCGAACACGGCCGCCTTGACGACGAAGAAGAGGCTGACCGCACCGGGACGGTGCGACGCCGGACGGTCGGACTCGGCCATGCTGCTCCTCACCGGATGCGCGACAGGTGACGAACCCGTCGGGTTCGATTGACCTACGACAACTGACGCTGTGTCACGAACTGTGCCGCCGCCCCGCGTGGAGGCCGGACGGGGACTCAGCCGGCCGGTACGGGGAATTGCACCGGACCGCCGTCGTACTACCCTCGGGGGGCGTACCGGACACCCCGGCTCCCACCCGAAGAGGACGATCTCACAGGCATGGGTTCGACAGAGGTTTCACCCCAGATGGCGTTCGCCCGCTTCGTGCGACGGGCCATCGACGACGCCCGTGACGAGCGGGGTTGGACGGTGAGCGATCTCGCTGCCCACACCGGTGTGGGTCGGTCCACCGTCTTCCGCTGGCTCGCCGGCGACTGGCAGGACTACCCCGAACTGGCCAAGGTACGCGGCTTCTGCGCCGCCCTCGACCTGCCGGTCGCGGCGGCCTTCCGGGCGCTCGGCCTGCCCGACGCGGGGCCCGCCCCCCGCCGCCGCGCCGACGACGGCCCGGTGGAGGCCGACGTCCGGGTGATCCTCGACCGGCTGGCCGATCCGACGGTACCCGCCGAGGAGAAGCACCACATCCGTGACCTGCTGCGCTATCTGGCCCGCCGTCCGGTCCGCCGCGCCGGCTGACCGCCGCGCCGGTCGATCCGGCCGGCTCCCCGGACCGCCGGTCTCAGCGGACGGTCAGGGTGAACTCCGCGGTCCGCACCACGCCCGCCACCTGGAAGTCCAGGTACATCCGGTAGTTGCCGGGGCCGGGTGCGGTCAGCCAGAACGTCACCGTGTCGGCGGCCGGCCCCGGGCCCGGGTGCACGTGCAGGTAGCCCAGGTCCCCCTCGCGCAGGGCGACCAGGTGCCCGTACGCGCCGAGGTAGCGCTCCAGGGCGACGGGTCGCCCCGCCGGGTCCCGGACCGTGAACCGCAGCGGTACGGCGGCGTCCACCTGCGGGGTGCCCTCGTAGTCGACGGTGAACCCGTCGACGGCCGCCCGGCTGGCCGGGGCGGGCAGCGGACGGGGCGCGTACTCCCCCGGGGCGACCAGGTCCACGCCCAGCGTCGCCGGGGTCTGCCGGCCGTCGTCGGCGACCGCCGTGAAATCCGTGTACGCCCGCCAGACGCCCGGCTGCGGCAGGGTCAGCGGGATCGACCAGGTGCCGTCGGCGGCCATCGTCGGGTGCAGGTGCTGGAATCCGGTGAGGTCGCGGCGTACCACCACCAGGTGCATCGGCTTGTCGTGCACGACCGCGAACCGGGTGACCGGGCGACGCTGCGCGTCACGGATCTGGAACCGCAGTTCCCCGGCCCGCCCGGCGACGAACTCCCCGCCCGACCGGACGAGTGTGTAACCGCCGGAGCTGACGGACAGACCGGTGGCCGCGTCGCCTGAGGAGTCCCCGCCGGTGCCGTCGTGCTGGTGTGCGCCGGTGCCCGGAGCGTGGGTGTGGTCACCGGCGGCCGTCGCGGCGGTCGCCGTCGTACGCTCGGTCGGCCGCCCGTTGGCCCGGCCGAGCCCGAAACCGAGCAGGACGGCCAGCACCAGACCGCCCACCACCAGCGCCAGCCGCAGCGTGGCCCGGTCCGGCCCCACCGTCGACGCCCCGTCCCCGGTCGTAGTCCCGCCTGACAGGGTCCATCCGCCGGGTTCCGCGCCGCCCGGTTCCTGCCGGTCCACCGGGTGTGCGCTGCCCGCGTCACTGCCGCGCCCCTGCTGGCCCGTCGGTCGGGCGATGCCTGCGTCGGCCCCCCGGGCCGGCTGCTCCACCGGTCGCGCGACGCCCGCCTCGGCATCCCGGCCCGGCTGGTCCACCGGTCGGGCGATGCCTGCGTCGGCATCCCGGGCCGGCTGGTCCACCGGCTCCGGGGTGCCCTGGTCGGGGGCCGGTCCGCCGCCGGCTGCCGGGCCGGCGGGCCGGGTGACGGATCGCTGGTCGGCCATCCGCTCACCGTACCGCCGACCCCGACGGCACCGGGACGACGGCCGGACACCGTGGCGGCGGTCGCACCAGGGCCGGCCGGGGAACTTATCCGCCCGGTCCGCCGACCCGGGCCGGGTCAGCCGGCGACGGCGAGGGCGAGCGGGAGGACGTCGGGGGCACCGGAGCGGCGCAGCAGGCGGGCCGCCATCGTCATCGTCCACCCGGAGTCGACCAGGTCGTCGACGAGCAGCACCGGGCCGTCCAGGACGGTCAGCGCCCCGGCCACCTCGTCGGGGAGGCTGAAGGCGTCGTGCAGGGCGCGTACCCGCTGGGCGCTGTTACCGCGCGGCCCGCCGCCCCCGGCCGGGCCGACCGGGGTGACCGCGCCGAGCAGCGGCAGCCGGCCGACCGTGGCGATCCGCTCGGCGAGCGAGGCGACCAGGACCGGGTGGCTGCGGGAGCCGACCGCGACCACACCGGCCGGGCGACGCGGCCACGGGTCGTCGCCGTGCGCCCAGGCTTTCAGCACCTCCACCACGGCCGTCACGACGTCGTCGGGCACCGGGCCGTCGGCCGTGCCAGGGCCGACCAGGGCGCGGAGCCGGCCACCCCAGCCCAGGTCGGACAGCCGCCCCACGGCCCGACCGGGCAGCGCCTGCTCCGTCGGCGGAATCCGCCCCTTCAGCGGTACGCCGACCGCGTCGAGGCCGGTCGGCCAGAGCTTCTTGGGGGCGATCTGCACCCCGGGGCGCCCGAGGAAGGTCTGTGCGGCGGTCAGCGCGGGGCCGGACACGTCGGCGGTGAACAGGGGCGCGGCGCAACGGTCGCACCGGCCGCAGTCGTCCGCCCCGCTGTCGTCGAGGCAGTCCCGCAGGTACCGCATCCGGCAGCCGGGCGTCGCGGCGTACTCGCGCATGGCCTGCTGCTCGGCGGTGCGGGCCTCGGCGACGCGGCGCAACCGGGCCTCGTCGTAGGTCCAGGGTTCGCCGGTGGCTAGCCACCCCCCGCGCACCCGGCGGACCGCGCCGTCGACGTCGAGCACCTTGAGCATCAACTCCAGGCGGGTCCGGCGCAGGTCGACGAGGGGTTCGAGGGCCTGGGTGGAGAGCGGCCGGTCGGTGTGCAGGGCGGCCAGCACGGCACGCACCTGCTCCTCGGGCGGGAAGGCGAGTGAGGCGAAGTAGCGCCAGATCGCGGCGTCCTCGACGCCGGGCAGCAGCAGCACCTCGGCGTGTTCGACGGCCCGACCGGCGCGGCCGACCTGCTGGTAGTAGGCGATCGGCGAGGGCGGCGCACCCAGATGCACCACGAAACCGAGGTCGGGCTTGTCGAACCCCATCCCGAGCGCGCTGGTCGCCACCAGCGCCTTGATCTTGTTGTCGAGCAGGTCCTGTTCGGCGGCGCGGCGGTCGGCATCCTCGGCCTGGCCGGTGTAGGAGGCCACCGACCAGCCGCGCGCCCGGAGGAACTCAGCGGTCTCGGTGGCCGCCGCGACGGTGAGCGTGTAGATGATCCCCGAGCCGGGCAGCGCGTCCAGGTGGTCGGCGAGCCAGGCCAGCCGGTGCGCCGGGCTGGGCAGGTCGAGCACGCCGAGCCGCAACGACTCCCGGTCCAGGGTGCCCCGCAGCACCAGCACGTCGGCCCGGCGCGCGGCCCGGTCGGGTGCCGCCACCGGACCGGCAGGGGATCCGGCCAGGTCGGCCGACGACCCGGACGATACGTCTCGACCGGCGTGATCGACCTGATCGGCATGATCAGCGCGGTCGGCATGATTGGCGCGGTCGGGCGGGCCTGGGGTCGGTTCGGTGCCGAGTTGCTCGGCGACGTCCCGGGTCACCCGCTCGTTGGCGGTGGCGGTGGTGGCGAGCACCGGGGTCCGCTCCGGCAGGTTGCCCAGGAAGGTACGCAGCCGGCGGTAGTCGGGCCGGAAGTCGTGCCCCCAGTCGGACACGCAGTGCGCCTCGTCGACCACCAGCAGCCCGGTGGTGGCGGCCAGCCTCGGCAGGACGGCGTCCCGGAAGTCGGGGTTGTTGAGCCGCTCGGGGCTGATCAGCAGCACGTCCACCGTGCCGGCGTGGATCTCGGCGGTGATCTCGTCCCACTCGTCGAGGTTGGCGGAGTTGATGGTGCGGGCCCGGATGCCGGCGCGGGCCGCCGCCTCCACCTGGTTACGCATCAACGCCAGCAGCGGCGACACGATGACTGTCGGCCCGTGCTCGCCGCGTTCGCGCAGCAGGGCGGTGGCCACGAAGTAGACCGCCGACTTGCCCCACCCGGTGCGCTGCACGCAGAGCACCCGCCGCCGGTCCACCACCAGCGCCTCGATGGCCCGCCACTGGTCCTCCCGCAGCCGGGCGTGCGCGCCGGCCAGCCGCCGCAGCACCTCCTCGGCCCGCTCCCGCACGGCCGCCCGATCCCCACTCATCCGGCATTCCTACCACCCCGGCCGGACACCCCGACCTCCCACGCAGTTGATCAAGAGGTTTACGTCATGAACCGCTCTTCGGGTGACGCGAACCTCTTGATCACCGGGGCGACCGGGAGGGAGGGAGGGCGATCACCGGGGCTGCCGGGAGGGAGGGGCGGTGGGGTGGGGGTGGGGGGTGCAGGCGTCGGGGTGGTCGGCGGGGCGGGTGCAGCGCTGGGCGGGTGTCAGCGGTCGGTCGCAGTAGACCCAGTGGCGTACGGACTGGGCGTCCTCGCGGGACAGGGTGGTGCCGCCCCGGTCGACGTTGGACAGGAAGCCGAGTGCCCGGGTGATCGCCCGGGCGAGTCCCTGGGCGGAGACCAGGTCGTCGGCGGTCACGGGCAGGTGGACGACGAACCGTTCCCGGCTCACCGCCGCACGCCCGGCTGACCGACCGTGAAGCCTGCCCGGCTCACCGCCGTACGTGCGTGCTGCTCGGCGGCGAAGCCAGTCCGGGTCACCAGCGCACGTCCGAGGTGAAGTGGGTTCGCCAGGAGCGCAACGCGCGCTTGATCCGTTGGTTCTCCTCCCTGGTCAGGGCCAGGTCACGCCGGGCCGCCGCCAGGTCGGCGGCCACCCGGTGCAGGAAGGCGTGCACCTCCACCGGGTCGAGACCCCGCTTGACCAGGCCGAACTGTCGTTCCTTGACCTGTCGGGCGGTCAGCGGCCGACACGCCTGCGAGCGGTACCAACCACCGTTGGGCGGGCGCTCCGACCAGCGTCGTCCCGCCCGGCGACGGTGCGGGCGAGGTCCCGTGCGTTGCCACAGGCGCTCGCGGGTCGTGGCGGGCCACGGTCGATGGCTGGCAAGACGGCGCCACCGGCGGTGAGCGGTGAAGCCGCGCCACGGGCGGCGGAGCAGGGACAGCAGGGTGCGCATGGGTCACCTTCCGGGTCGCGTCCATTCGGTGCAGTGGAAGGTGACCCGGTCCGCCGATAGGGGACGCGGACCGGGTCACCGGCCTCGGGACCGCAGCCCTGTTCGGCGGTACGGCCCCGGAGCCAACCCTTGGTGTCCGCCCCCGAGGTCTGCCGAACCAACCGGAGTCGAACACTCGAAAACCTACACCAGTATCTAGCTATAGTCGACCCTCAGCTACCGGAGTGTCGACAACCTGTTGCAGTTACTTGTGCAGGTAGGGCAAGATCAGGGATGCCGAACCAACCGGAGCCCTCACCATGCCCACTGCACCCGCGCCCTTCAAGGTGATCGCCAACGACTTCGCCGCAAAGATCAAGAGCGGTGAGCTGAATCCGGGCGACAAGCTGCCTTCCACCCGCGAGATTGCCGACCAGTACGGCGTCAGCATGAACACCGCCTATCGGGCGATGTCGCTGCTGCACGACCGTGAGCTGATCACCGGTCAGCCCGGCCGGGGCACCTACGTCGCCGAGCCTGCGACGCGCTGACCCGCCCCACGGCAACCCCGCGCCCGGCAAACCGGCGTGCACGCAAACCCGCGCCCGGCCAACCGGCGTGCACGCATCGCCGGCCACCAGACCGGCGCACCCGCCAGCGTGGAGAACCGCCCCGCCGCCCTGTCGGTGGCCCTTGACCCGGGGATCCACTCTGGGCGACAGAGCCCTCACCCACTGGAGGCAGACATGCGCTGGCTCATCATCCTCATCGTCGTACTCGTGGCCCTCGCAGCCGTGGCATGGTGGCGTCGTGGCCGTCGGCCGGTGACCGACGGCGACCGGCAGGTACGTGACCTGACGGCATCGGAGCAGGCCCGCCGCCGCCGGGACGACCACCGGAACCCGACGGACGGCAGCAACCTCCGCAGCACCGGGGGCGGAAGTCTCTGATCGGACTCCCGAGCCCGAGATCCTGGGTCACGCCACTTCCCTGAACCGATGGGGCGGTGTCGGGCCGGCGTACCGGCCGGCCTCCCCACCCGGACCGTTGGATTGTGGAGAGTTGTTGCGGCCCAGGCGACAACAACTCTCCACAATCGGAGCGCCCCGGCCGTCCGGTGTCCGCGCTACCCCGGTCGCGGCAGCGACTTCCCCAGCGTGCGTACGGCGGTCGACGACATCGCCGCCAGCGCGGGCTGGGCGGGCAGGAAGACCGTGGGGACGCCCAACGACTGGTTCATCGCGGCGAGCCGGCATTCGGCCTAAAGGTCGGTGGTGTTCCGCACGCCCCGGACGATCACTCCCACCCCGTGGCGGAGGCAGTACTCGGCGGTCAGGCCGCGCCAGACGGCGACGGTGACGGAGGTCCACCCGGCTGGCAGGCTCGCCCGGACAGCGGCGGCCCGCTGCTCTTCGTCGACGCCCGGACGCTTCGCGCCGTTGACCGCGACGAGCACGACCACCTCGTCAAAGAGGGCGCGCGCCCGGCCCACCACGTCCAGATGCCCGGGGGTGAAGGGGTCGAAGCTGCCGGGATAGACGGCACGCACGCGTACCCGAACAGGGGTTCCTGCCGGCGGCGGCCCGTCGATGCGCATGGCCCGACTGTAGGTGCCGGCCGTCGCCACGTGCCAGCGAGACCATGTGTACGCGGCCGAACGACTCCTGGCCGGTCCGGGATCGCGCCTGGGCGATTGATCCACTCCCGGGGGCCGATGTAGCGGTGTCCCACGCCACGGGACACCGCTACATCGGCGACATTGAGCAGCTTCTCGACCCGGGCGGGTGCCGGGAGTTCGAAGTCGATCAAGCGCCCGACCAGACCAGACCCGACCGGGCGCGGGCGGGTCAGCGGGTGGTCAGCGGGTGGGGAGGCCGGCGCGGGCGGCGACGGCGGTGTCCGGCTGGTCGGCGAAGACCCCGTCCAGGCCGAGGCCGAGGAAGAGCTCGTACTCGGCGGTGATGTCGCCCCGGGCGTTCGGGTCGGCGCCGATCCGGAAGTCGACCGGGAGGAACTGGTTCTCGGCCCGGAACGTCCAGGCGTGCACCAGCAGCTGGTGCCGGTGCGCGTCGCGGATCACCGTGGTCGGGGCGAGCAGCTTGCCGGTGGCGTCCCGGGGGACGATCAGGTTCTTGTTCAGCCCGACCCCGTCGGCGTACCTGGCGATCCCGCGCAGGCCGGCGGCGGTCGCCAGGTCCTGGTAGGTGCGGGGGTCACCGGCGGCGGTGAAGTCGTACGGCCGGCCGGTGGCGTCGAGGAGCTGGACCAGCGGCACGTCGATCATCCGGTCGAGCGTGCGCAGGTTGGCGGTCTCGAAGGACTGGATGAAGACCGGGTCGTCGCGGTGGGTCAGCTTGTTCCGGCGCAGCACCGTGACCAGCGGCTCCTCCAGCGGCAGCCCGATCGAGGCGAAGTAGGTGGGGTGCTTGGTCTCCGGGTAGACGCCGATGGTGCGGCCCCGCGCCTTCGACTCGGCGCGGGCCAGGTCCAGCACCTCCTGGAAGGTGGGCACCGCGAACCGGCCGTCGAACGCGGTGTTCGCCACCCGCACCTGGGGCAGCCGCTCCTTGGCCCGCAGCGTCTTCAGCTCGGCCAGGGTGAAGTCCTCGGTGAACCAGCCGGTGACCGGCACCCCGTCGATGGTCCTGGTGGCCTTGCGGCCGGCGAACTCCGGGTGGGCCGCCACGTCGGTCGTACCGGAGATCTCGTTCTCGTGCCGGGCGACCAGCACCCGGTCCCGGGTCGAGACCAGGTCGGGTTCGATGTAGTCGGCGCCCATCCGGATCGCCAACCGGTACGCCTCCAGGGTGTGCTCCGGGCGGTAGCCGCTGGCCCCCCGGTGGGCGATCACCAGGGGCCGGTGGGTGGCCCGGTCGGCGCGGTCCGCGTCGTCCTCGCGGGCCGAGGCGGCGCCGGGGGCGGCCACCGGGACGGCGACGGCCACGGCGAGCAGCGCGCCGGCCACACCGAGAGCGGAAAGGGTACGTCGCAACGCGATCTCCTTGGTCGAGGGGCACCCGGCCGGACGCCGGTATGCCCGACAGGCGTTCACAGCAGACCGGGCGCGGCTGACGGCCAGTTGGTCGCCGACTGGCCGTCAGGTGAACCCTGCGGGGAGACCGGGACCGGGCCGGGATACGCGATTCACCGACCCGGTCCCGCCGGAATCGACAGGATTGTCTGGTGCGCCGGTTCCTCCGTCACCCCGTCCGGCTGGTGCCGTTCGGTTTCCTGGTGACGATCGCGATCGGCACCGGCCTGCTGATGCTGCCCTGGGCCACCAGCGCGCACCGGTTCACCCCGCTGGTCACCGCGCTGTTCACCGCCACCTCGGCGGTGTCGGTCACCGGGATGGCGGTCACCGACACCCCGAACTACTGGAACGGCTTCGGGCTGGTGATGATCACCGTGCTCACCCAGGTCGGCGGGCTGGGCATCCTCACCGGCGCGGCCCTGGTCAGCCTGGCGGTCACCCGGCAGCTCGGGCTGCGCAACCGGCTGCTGGTACAGGCCGAGACCGCCGAGTACGGCCCGGCCGACCTGCGCCGGCTGCTGCTGCGTATCGCCGGCACGGTGTTCGGCTGCGAGCTGGTGATGACCGCGGTGATCACCGCCCGGCTCCGGCTCGCCTACGACTACTCCCCCGGCCGGGCGCTGTGGTCGGCGGCGTTCCACTCGATCCAGGCGTTCAACAACGGCGGTTTCACCCTGTACACCGACGGGCTGGTCGGGTTCGCCCGGGACCCGTGGGTGGCGCTGCCGCTGGCGTTCGGCGCGATCGTCGGCGGGCTGGGCTTCCCCGCACTGTTCGAGGCGTTCCGCCAGCGTCGCCGGCCGGGCCGCTGGGCGGTGTCCACCAAGCTGACCGTCTGGGGCAGCGTGGTGCTGGTGGCGGGGGGTTTCGTCGGGCTGCTCGTCACCGAGTGGAACAACCCGTTCACCATCGGCACCTACGACACCCCGGGCAAGTTGCTCGCCACGTTCACCCAGATCGCGCTCAGCCGTACCGGTGGCTTCGACGTGATCGGCGTGGCCGCCCTCCGCGAGGAGAGTTACCCCCTGCTCATCGCCCTGATGTTCATCGGCGGCGGCAGCGCCAGCACCGCCGGTGGGATCAAGGTCTCCACGTTCTTCCTGCTCGGCTTCGTCATCTGGGCGGAGCTGCGCGGTGAACCGGACGTCACCGTGGGCCGCCGCCGGATCGCGGTGGCCAGCCAACGCCAGGCGTTGACGGTGGCGCTGCTCAGCGTCGCCCTGGTGACCGTCGGCACGCTCGGCCTGACCGTGCTCACCACCGACGTCCGGTCCAACGCGACGCTGTTCGAGGTGACCTCGGCGTTCAGCACCGCCGGCCTCACCGTCGGGCTCACCCCGCACCTGCCCGCGTCGGGGCAACTGGTACTGACCGTGCTGATGTACGTCGGGCGGATCGGCCCGCTCACCCTCGGTTCGGCGATCGCGTTGAACACCCGACGCCGGCTGTACCGCTACCCGAAGGAGCAACCCGTTGTCGGCTAGGGACGAAGGCGACGGCGACATCGCCGTGATCGGGCTGGGCCGGTTCGGCTGCCACCTGGCCGGGTCGTTGACCCGGCTCGGCCACCGGGTGCTCGCCGTGGACCGCGACCCCGACCGGGTGCAGCGCTGGTCGGCGGTTCTGGACCGGGTGGTGCAGGCCGACGCGACCGAGGAACAGGCGCTGCGGCAGCTCGGCATCGACGACTTCACCCGGGTGGTGGTCGCCATCGGCGCCTCGGTGGAGGCCAGCGTGCTCACCGTGCTGGCGCTGACCGAGGTGGGCGTACCGCAGGTGTGGGCGCGGGCGACGTCCCGCAAGCACGCCAAGATCCTGGCCTCGGTCGGCGCCCACCACGTGGTCTTCCCGGAGGCGGAGACCGGGGAACGGGTGGCCCACCTGATCGTCAGCCGGATGCTCGACTTCATGGAGTTCGGCGACGACTTCGCCATCGCCAAGGTGCCGGTGCCTCCGCCGCTGGTCGGTCACCGGCTGCGGGACCTGGCGGTGCAGGAGCGCTACGGGGTGATGGTGGTCGGTGCGAAACCGGCCGGGGAACGCTTCCGGTACGCCGACCCGGACACGGTGCTCGGGCCGGGCAGCGTCCTGATCGTGGAGGGCGGGATCGCCCGGGTGCAGCAGTTCGCCGCCCTACGCTGACCGCGCCGTCCGCCCGCCGCGACCGGGCCCGGCCTCAGCCCCGGGGCCCCTTGCCGGGACCGCCACCTGCGCCTCTGCCTCCCTTCCCGGTCACTTTCCCGCTTTTCCCGGTGCCCCACCCGGCCCCTTGCCCGCCGCCGGACCGGGCCCCTTGGCGGGCTTCTCGGCCTTCGGCTTCGGCTTCGCCGGCCCGGCCGCGCCGGAACCGCCCTTGCCGGACGTCTTCGCCGGTTTCTTCGCCGCCGGCTGCTTGGCCGCCGGTTTCTTCGCCGCCGGGGGCTTCACCACGGGCGCGCTGCCGGCCACCCCGGAGACCCGTACCCCGCAGCTCGAATCGCCGACGGTGAACTCCAGCGGCAGCGGGTTGCCCCCGGTGTAGCGGCCGGTCAGCGCGACCTTCTCCGACGCGCCGGGGGCCAGCGCGACCCGCCCGGCCGCCGGGGTGACCCGCACCAGGCGGCCCTCCTGGCGTACCTCGGGGGTGGTCGTGGTGACGGTCTGCTGGCCGGGGAAGGCGAAACTCATCGTCCAGTCCCGCAGTTCCCGGGGACCGGTGTTGGTCAGCGTCAGCTGGGCGGCGAAGTCCCTGCCGGAGTCGCTGCGCAGCGCGTACTCGACCTCGCACGGGATGGTCTCGGGCAGCCCCATCCGGGCCTCGGTGGGCCGGTCGACGCCGCCGCTGGCCGGGCTGCGCGAGGTCACCCCCCAGATGGCCGCGGTGACGGCCACCAGACTCGCGGCGGCCACCCCGGCCTCGATCCTCCGGCGGCGGGCGGCGGCCCGGCGGGTGCGGGTACGCCCCGAGAACGGCAACGCGTCGGTGTCGGCCGACCAGGGCAGGATCGTGGTGCCGGCGTTGGCGAGCAGGGCCGGGTCCATCCGCCCGGGTGCCGGCGAGACGGGCACCGCCGCGACCATCCCGGCCGCCGCGGCGAGGGTACGCGCCACCTCGGCCGTCGCCGGCCGGTCCTCGGGGCGCTTGGCCAGGCAGCGGCCGACCAGCTCGACCACCTCGTCGGGGAGCCCGCGGACCGGGGGCATCGGCTCCGGGTCGTGGTACATGTGCGCCCGCAGCATCTGCGTCGTGGTGCTGGCTTGCCAGGGCAACCGCCCGGTGAGCATCCGGTAGAGCAGCAGCCCGACGGCGTACACGTCGGTGGCCGGGGAGACCTGGCCGTTGTCGAGGCGCTCCGGGGCGAGGTAGGCGGGGGTGCCGAGCAGCGCGCCGTCCGGCCCCTTCTCACTCTCCCCGACCAGCGCCGAGATGCCGAAGTCGACGACCTTCACCCCGGTCGCGGTCAGCATGACGTTGCCCGGGGTCACGTCCCGGTGCACCACCCCCCGGGCGTGCGCGGTGGCCAGTGCCGAGGTCACCTCGGCGCCGATGGTCACCGCCTCCCGCCAGGGCAGCTGCCCGTCGCGGCCGAGCCGCGCGGTGAGCGGACCGCCGTCCACCAGCTCCATCACCACGTACGGCACGGTCAGGCCGACCTGCTCCGACTCGCCGTAGTCGTACACGTTGGTGATGTTGGGGTGGCAGAGCCGCGCGGCGGCCTGCGCCTCGATCCTGATCCGGTGCCGGAAGGCCCGGTCGCTGGCCAGCCGCGAGGCGAGCACCTTCACCGCGACCTGACGGCCGAGCACCTGGTCGTAGCCGCGCCACACCACGGACATGCCGCCCGCGCCGAGCTGCTCGATCAGCCGGTACCGCTCACCGAGGAGCTGGGCGGCGTTCCGGACTCCTGCACCCATGGTCGACCGAGTTGCCCGGGACGGCCCGGCCTACACCTCGATGGTCGTAATCGGTCAGGAAAGTCACCCGATCAGGCGGTCGCGAGCAGTTGGTCCACCGGGGCGTAGTCGTCGGTCAACACCAGCGCGCCGTCGACGAACCGGGTCACCTCGCTGCCGGCGAGCAGGTCCGGGATCTTCGTCACGGTGCCCAACCGGGCCCGCAGCGCCTCCAGCGGCAGCGGGGCGTCCGAGGCGACGATGAGGAAGTTGCTGCCCTGCTGCCCGGCGATCGCCTCCGGTGGCGCGACCAGCGCCATGTGCTCGAACTCGGCGGCCACCGTGGCCAGCTCCGACCTGATGAACCGGCCCGGCGGGTAGTCGATGACGTTCTGCACGTAGATGCCGCCGGGACGCAGCACCCGGTCGACCTCCGCCGCCATCTCCCGGGTGGCCAGGTGCCACGGCACCACCAGGTGCCCGAAGGCGTCGCCGACGACGAAATCCCGGCTGTCCGCCGGTTCGCCGCCGACCAGCATCCGGGCGTCGCCCACCGCCGCCCGCAGCCCCGGCCCGGTCCGGACGCCCAACTCCCGCCGGTCCAGGTCGACCAGCTCACCGTCGATCTCGAAGACCACGTTGTCGGTGCCCGGCCGGGTGGCGCCCAGGTAGCGGGGCATGGTGAACCCGCCCCCGCCCAGGTGCAGCGCGTCCAGCCGTTGCCCCTTCGGGGCGGACACGTCGGCGACCGCGCCGATCCACTGGGTGTACTCGTACTCCAGGTGCGTCGGGTCGTCCAGGTCGACGTACGAGTGCTGGGCCGAGTTGAGATAGAGGGTGCGCCCACCGTCGCGGACCGGATCACGCTCCACCCGGGCGCAGTGGTACGCGGTCTCCACGTCGCACGGGTTCGGCGCGACCGCGCTCAGCCCCGCCGCGACCAACCCGAGCACCGCCAGGGTGGCCTTCAGCCGGGCCGGACCGGGCAACCCCGCCGCCTCCTGCCGGCGCAGGTAGACCCCGAGCGCCAGCCCGACCACCCCGAGCCCCGCCGCCAGCCCGATCAGGATGACGGTGCTGGGCAGCGCCGCCACCAGCACGAACCCGGTGACCAGGGTGGCGGTGATGCCGCCGAGGGTGCCGATCCCGGAGAGCCGGCCCACCACCTGCCCGGTACGCCGCAGGTCGGACAGTTGCAGCTTCACCACCAGCGGGGTGACCGCCGACAGCAGCGCCGCCGGCACGAACACGGCCAACGCGGTGAGCAGCAGGATGCCGCTGACCGCACCGCCACGCAGCAGCTCACCGGCGTACCGGACCACCGGCAGGGTGACCGCGGCGGCGATGCCGGCCAGGATCAGCGCCGGGGCGAGCAGCCCGCGCGGGTCCCGACGGTCGGCCAGCCAGCCGCCCGTCCACGCCCCGTAGGCGATGGCGGCCAGCGCGATGCCGATCACCGAGCTGGTCACCTGGAGGGTCACCCCGACGTAGGGACCGACCAGGCGCAACGAGACCGTCTCCAGCACCAGCACCGCGCCGCTGGCGAAGAAGACCAGGAACGCGGCGAGCCCGTTGGGCAGGGCCCGGGAGGAGGTCGGCGCGGAGGGCGTCGGAACGGTCACGACGTCGGACGATGAGCTGCTCACCGTCGCGATGCTACGTCCCGTTCCTGGGGCGAACGGTCAGTACATCGAAAGATGAACATGGTTTGTGTGGTCGGCGGCCGGGCTGCCCGACCCGCTGTAGGCCCGCCAGCCGGTGTTCGGCATCCAGATCTGCCGGTACCAGATCACGTAGAGCACACCGAGCCGGTTGGCGTTGTTCTTGAAGTAGTTGGCCAGGCTGTCACCGTAGGCCTTGTCCCCGCCGGTGGCCGTCTCGTCCTTGAAGCCGCTGGTGGCGGCCGAGAAGTCGCAGGCCCGACCCTTGGGGTGCTCGCCGCCCCCGCCGCTGCGGTAGCAGGACACGTAGCGCTTGTAGCCGGCCGCTTTGGCCTGCTGCATGGCGTGCAGGGTGCGCGGGGTGATGCAGCCGGAGGTGGTCGGATCGTTCACCGAACACGACTCGCCAGGCCACGACCCGTCGGAGTTGCGCGGGGCCGGCTTCGCCGAACTCGACCCGCCGCTGAAACCGGCGCTGCTCCCCGAGCTGACCGTGGCCAGGGCGCGCTCGGCGTCCCGCTTCTTCTTGGCCAGCGTGTTGAGCTGCTTCTGCTGCTCGCGGACCTCGGCGTCGATCGCGATGGTGGCCTCGGCGGCGGTCTGCCGGGCCTCGGCCAGGGCACGCAGCTGCTTGCCGTCCCGCTGCGCCATCATGTCCAGGTCGGCGGCCCGCTTGAGGAACGCCTCCGGGCTGGCCGTGTTGAGCAGCATCGACGTGGGGGTCAACCGGCCCACCCGGTACGACTGCGCGGCCACCTCGCCCACCTGGGCGGTCAACGCGCCCAGCCGCCCCTCGACCTCCTTGAGCTGGGCGGCCAGCGCGGCCTGCCGCCGCTTGGAGGTGTCCAGCTTGGCCTTGGCCTCGATGTGCCCCTTGGCCGCCGCCGTCAACGCGTCCTTGAGCTGCTTGGTGCCACCTTCGCCGGGCTCCGCCGAGGCGGGCACCGCTCCGACGCCGAGCAGCAGCGCCACCGCGGCGAGCAGCACGGTCAACGGCCGGGTCAGGTTGGTCCTGGGCACGGAGGTGTCCTTCCCTCTGCCGCCGACGCCCGACCGGGGGCCGGTGCGGCGGCGGTCCCGCCGGCCCCGGTTGGCGGCCTGGGGGCGGAGACCGCCGGTCACATTACCGCAATCACGCCCGGTCACCAGGCCCGTGCCGGCACCGGACGGCGACCCTCGACCGGGAGTGTCGAGCCGGTAGCCGAGGGTCCACCGTCGTCGATCCCTCAGGCGGTGGAGCCGGTGGCGCGGCCCGCCGCGCCCCGGAACCGGACCGGCGGTCAGTCGCCGAGCAGGGCGGCCCGGACCTCGTGCCAGGTCTGCTCGTCGGAGGCGACCAGCAGGCCGGTGCCGTCGTCGGCCGGGTGGTAGTCGGTGCCGTCGAAGCGTCGGGCCACCCCACCCGCCTCGCGCACCAGCAGCGCACCGGGGAGATGGTCCCACGGCAGGGTCCGCCAGAACATGACGAACTGCTGGTCGCCGGTGAGCAGGTCGAGGTACTCCCGCCCGGCGCAGTGCTGGCCGGGCAGCAGCTCCCCGATCCGGCTGCGGCCGGCCGCCACCCGGTCCCGGGTGGCCCGGGGCAGGTACTGGACCATCGCGGTGCCGCGCAGCCGATCCGGCGGCAGGACGGGGTTCTCGCGGACCGGCCGGCCGTCCAGGCGGGTGCCGGCCCCGGCGCGGGCCACGGCCATCGTCCCGGCCAGCGGGTCGAACACCCAGGACGCGGCCGGCTCACCGCCGGAGAGCAGGGCAACCATCAGCGCGAACGGTCGCCGTCCGGCGGCGAAGTTCCCCGTCCCGTCGATCGGGTCGACCACCCACACGTCGCCGTCGCCGCGCAGGTGACGCAGCAGCGACCCGTCCTCGGCCACCGCCTCCTCGCCGACGACCAGGGAACCCGGCAGCAACCGGCGCAGCCCCGCCGAGATCCGCTCCTCGGCCCGCTGGTCGGCGACGGTGACCAGGTCGCCCGGTGCCTTCTCCGTGACGTCGGCGTCGTCCAGCTTGCGGAACAGCGGCAACACCACGCCCGCCGCGGTCTCCCGCAGCAGCGTGTCGACGTCGTCGAGCAGGTGGTCAGCCACGCGGCGGCAGCTTGACCACGCTGACGAAGAACTCGTCGATCTGCCGGACCACCGAGATGAAACGCTCGAAGTCCACTGGCTTGGTCACGTAGGCGTTGGCGTGCAGCTGGTAGCTGCGCAGGATGTCCTCGTCGGCCTGGGAGGTGGTCAGCACCACGACCGGGATACGGCGCAGCTCCTCGTCGTTCTTGATCTCCTCCAGCACCTCCCGGCCGTCCCGGCGGGGCAGGTTCAGGTCGAGCAGGATCAGGTCGGGGGTCACCGCGTCCGCGTACCGACCCTCGCGCCGCAGGTAGGCCAGCGCCTCGGCGCCGTCGGAGACGACCGTCAGCCGGTTGCGGAGCTTGTGCTCCTCGAACGCCTCCTGGGTCATCAGCACGTCGCCCGGGTCGTCCTCGACCAGCAGGACCTCGATCGGGCTCTTGCCGTCCGCCGGCGCGGTCATCCGACCCTCTCCTTCGTGCCACCCGTGGTGCCGTGCCCCGGCGGCCCGCCGGGTGGGTCCTCGTCCTGCGTGCCGTCCGGTTGCCGGCCGACAGGCGTCGGTCGGTCAGCCGGCTCGGCGTCCCCGGCCGGGCGGGACGCGTCGTCGGACGTCGTCGCCGTGCCGCCCCCGTCGGGCGCTGCCGGGACGTCCCCGTCGGATCCTGCCGGGACGTCTCCGTCGGGCCCTGCCGGGGCGTCCTCACCGGTCGCCGTCGCCGGGCCCGCCTCGGCGGCCACCTTCGCCGCTTCGACGTCCTCCGGCCGGGCCGGGAGGGTGAACCGGATCGCCGTCCCCTCGGCCTGGTCGGTGTCGACCCAGACCCGACCGCCGTGGTACTCGACGATCTTCTTGACGATGGCCAGGCCGATGCCGGTGCCAGGGTAGGCGTCCTTGGCGTGCAGCCGCTGGAAGATCACGAAGATCTTGTCGGCGAACTCGGGCTCGATGCCGATGCCGTTGTCCGCGCAGGTGATCTCCCACTCGTCGCCGACCAGCCGGGCCGAGACCCGCACCTTCGGCGCGACGTCCGGGCGGCGGAACTTCACCGAGTTGCTGACCAGGTTGACCAGCAGGTTGGTGAGCAGCGGCTCCTCGCCCCGGATCACCGGCAGCTCGCCCCAGGTCAGCTCGGCGTCGGCGTACTGCCGGCCCGGCTCGGTCTGGCTGGCCACGTCGCCCATCACCCGGTTCAGGTCGACGTCGACGAAGCCGGTGGTGAGCCGGCCGATCCGGGAGAACGCCAGCAGGTCGTTGATCAGGCGCTGCATCCGCTGCGCGCCGTCCACCGCGAAGGCGATGTACTGGTCGGCCCGCTCGTCGAGCTGCCCCGCGTACCGACGCTGGAGCAGCTGGCAGAAGCTGGCCACCTTGCGCAGCGGCTCCTGGAGGTCGTGCGAGGCGACGTAGGCGAACTGCTCCAGGTCACGGTTGGAGCGGGTCAGCTCCTCGGCCTGCTTCTGCAACTGGCTGTTGACCCACTCGATGTTCTCCCGGGCGGCCCGCACCTCGGCCAGATCCTTGGCGATCTTCTGCCGCATCACGTCCACGTCGTCGGCGAGCCGGCGGAACTCCGGCGGCCCCGACCCGGCGATGTGGTGCTGGTAGTCACCGGCGGCGACCTCCCGCACCTGCTGGGCCAGGCCGGTCAGCGGCCGGATCACCATCCGCTCCAGGGAGAGCAGCATCAGGGTGCCGGCGAGCACGACCACCACCGCCGCGACGATCAGCAGCATCACCAGCATGTTGCCGGTCCGCTCGATGTCCCGGGCGCCCCGCTCCCGCTCGGCCAGGATCGCCGTCTGGAGGTCGCCCACCGACGCCCGGATCTCGTCGAACTGCTGCCGCGCCTGGGCGGTGATCAACGCCTGGCCGGCGGCCGTGCCGCTGCTGCCGGTCGTCGCGATCACCGGCTCGGCCACCGTCCGCCGCCAGTCCGCCGCCTGCTGCTGCGCCGTGCGCAGCGCATCCACGATCGCCGGGTAGTCACGGCCGAGGTCGGCGATCGTGGCGGCCACGTCGCGCTCCTGCCGCACCCCCTGCTCGTACGGGGCCAGGTCAGCGCGGTTGCCGCTGACCGCGTACCCACGGACGCCCGTCTCCTGGTCGAGCAGCACGTTGAGCAGTTCCTGCCCCTGCACCCGCAGCGGGCCGGTCCGGGTGAGCAGCGTGTCGGTGTAGGCGCGGTTCTTCGCCGCCACCGCCGCCTCGGCCACGGCCAGCCCGACCAGCAGCACGCCCACCACGGCCAGCAGCGCCAGCACCCGACGACGCAGGGTCCACCCCCGGCGGTACGTGTTCACCGGCCACCGCCCCGGGTGACCAGCAGCATGGCGACATCGTCGGCGAGCGGCCCGCCGTTGATCTGCTCGGCCCGACCGACCAGCCAGGCGGGCAGCTCGGCCAGCGGCACGGCATGGTTGGCGCGCTCCTGGAGCAGGCCGGTCAGCCCGTCGACGTCCAACCGCTCGTCGCCGTCACCCACCCGCCCCTCGATCAGGCCGTCGGTGTACATCAGCAGGGACCAGTCATCGGTGTCGAACTCCAGGTCGAACGCGACGGGACGGCGGGGTCGTACGCCGAGCAGAAGGCCACCCCGGGCCGGGACCGGCGCGACCTTGCCGCCGGACAGCAGCAGCGGCGGCGGGTGGCCGGCCAGCCGGACGGTGGCCCGGTTGGCGGCCAGGTCGAGCCGGGCGGTGGCGACGGTGGCGAAGATCTCCTGGAGCCGGCGCTCGCTCATCAGCACCTGCTCCAGCGCGGGCAGCACCTCGTCGTCGGGCACCCCGGCCAGGATCAACGCCCGCCAGGCCACCCGCAGCTCGACGCCGAGGGCGGCCTCGTCCACGCCGTGCCCGCAGACGTCGCCGACGATCAGGTCGACCCGGTCCGGCTGGGTCTGCACCACGTCGAAGAAGTCCCCGCCGATCAGCGCCGCGTGCCGGCCCGGCCGGTAGAAGGTGTGCACCGCCACCTCGTCGGTGCTCATCAGCGGCTGGGGCAGCAGGCCCCGTTCCAGTCGGGCCGACTCGGCCTGGCGCAGTTCGATCTCGCGCAGCCGGCGGGCGTTCTCGTCGGCCCGCTTGCGTTCCACCGCGTAACGCAGGGCGCGGGTCAGCAGCACCCCGTCGACCTGGCCCTTGACCAGGTAGTCCTGGGCACCCTCGGCGACCGCGACGATGCCGAGGTGCTCGTCGGAGCGACCGGTCAGCACGCAGACGGCCGCGCCGCTGGACATCTCCAGCACCCGGCGCAGCCCGTCGAGGCCCTGCGCGTCGGGCAGGCCCAGGTCGAGCAGGACGCAGTCGACCCCGGCGATGCGCTGCCGGGCCTCGCTGAGGCTGGTCGCGACCAGCAGGTCGATCATCGAGTTGGTCTCGGCGAGCAGCTCACCGACCAGGAAGGCGTCGCCCTCGTCGTCCTCGACCAGCAGCACCCGCAGCCGTTCACCCGGCGGCAGGTTGGGGTGCGGCCCCAGCCCGCCGTGCGGGTACGGCACGACGGAGGGCCCGGCCATGCCCGGCCCCCGGTGCGACCGGGTCACCGCCGCGAGACGCGGGAGTTCGCTGGTGATGTCGGGCTCCTTCCGAGTGCCCTGCTGATCCTGTATTAGACAACGGTCGCACACAACACGGTCCGCCCGGTCCGGGCGTTCCCGGGCAAGGCCGTCACCAGGTGAGCGTCCGCTCAGCGCCGCGCGTCACGGTTCGGTTCCGGTACGCCCCGGCCGCGCCCCGCCGGGGCAGGATGGTGCACCACCCCCGCACCACCCCGAGGAGTTCCCGTGGGCGCACCCCCCGCCTCCGCCGCCGACCGGGCCCTGGCCCGCCCCCGGCGTCGTCCACCCGCCGCCCTGGCCGCCCTGCTGGCGCTGGTCGCGGTGGGCGCGGTCGTGCTGGTCACCCTGGCCACCCCGACGCCCCGGCCGGTCGACGCCCCGGCCGACGAGTTCAGCGCCGGGCGGGCGTACCGGACGGTGCAGACGGTGGCGCAGCGCCCCCATCCGGCCGGCAGCGCCGCCCACGACCAGGTCCGTGAGCACCTGGTCGGGGCGCTGCGCGGGCTGGGCCTGGAGACCGAGGTGCAGGACACCGTCGCCCCGGAGGCCGGGCAGCTCAGCGGGGCGGCCGGCGGGGCCACCTTCGCCCGGGTCCGCAACGTGGTGGCCCGGCTGCCCGGGACCGCCTCCACCGGCCGGGTGTTCCTGGTGGCGCACTACGACTCGGTGCAGACCGGCCCGGGTGGCAACGACGACGCGGCCGGCACCTCCACCGTGCTGGAGGTGGCCCGCGCGCTGGCCGCCGGCCCCCGGCCCCGCAACGACGTCGTGTTCGTGCTGACCGACGCCGAGGAGGCGTGCCTGTGCGGGGCGGCGGCGTTCGCGGCGAGCCACCCGCTGGCCGCCGACGGCGGGGTGGTGCTCAACCTGGAGGCGCGAGGCTCCACCGGCCCGGTGATCATGTTCGAGACGTCCCGGAACAACGCCGAACTGGTGGCCGCCTTCGGCCGGGGCGCCCCGCACCCGGTGGGCACCTCGTTCGCGGTGGAGATCTACCGGGCGCTGCCCAACGACACCGACTTCACCGCGTTCCTCGACAACGACTTCGTCGGGTTGAACGCGGCGTACATCGACGGGGGCGCGATCTACCACACCCCGCTGGACACCCCAGCGGCGATGGACCGGGGCAGCCTCCAGATGCACGGCGACAACGCGCTCGGGCTGGCCCGGGAGTTCGGCCGCGCCGACCTGACGGCGCTGAAGTCCGGCCACGACGCCACCTACTTCCCGGTGCCGGGCGGACTGGTCCGCTACCCCGGCTGGCTGACCTGGCCACTGGCCGCCCTGGCGGTGCTCGGGGTGCTGGTGCTGGGCTGGCAGGTCCGGCGCACCGGCCGGGCCGGGGCCGGTCGGCTGGCCGCCGGGTTCGGGCTGGCGCTGGTGCCGATCGTGGCCGCCCCGGTCGCCGCCCAACTGCTGTGGGCGGGGATCACCGCGCTGCGCCCCGGCTACGCCGAACTGCTCGACCCGTACCGGCCGGTCTGGTACCGGCTGGCGGTGGTGGCGCTCGCCGCCGCGATCCTGCTCGCCTGGTACGCGCTGACCCGCCGCCGGGTCGGCCCGGCGGCGCTGGCCGTCGGCGGACTGGGCTGGCTGGCCCTGCTCGGGGTGGTGCTGGCGGCGCTGGTGCCCGGCGGGGCCTACCTGGCCACCCTGCCGGCGCTGGCCGGCGTGATCGCCGGTCTGGTGGCACTGCGTACCGGGATCGACGGCCCGTGGCCGGTGGTCGCGGTGACCCTGGCCGGGGCGGTCGCCGTGGTGATCCTGCTGCCCACCGTGGTGCTGCTCTTCCCCGCGCTGGGGATGGCGATGGGCGGGGTGGCGGCGCTGTTCGCGGTGCTGCTGGGGCTGGCCGCGCTGCCGCTGCTCGACCTGCTGCACCCGGCGGCCGGTGGCCAGCGCGGCCTGGTCGCCGCCCGGGCCCGCCGGCTCGCCGCGCTGCCGGCCGTCGCCGCCACGCTCGCCGCCGCCCTGTTCGCCGGGGTCGGCCTGGCGGTCGACCGGTTCGACGCCGACCACCCCGTGCCCACCCACCTGATGTACGCCCTGGACGCCGACACCGGCACCGCCCGGTGGGTCAGCCGGGAGGCCGCCCCCAGGCCCTGGACCGACGGGTACGTCGACGGCCCCGCCTCGCTCGACGACTTCCCCGGACTGGGGGAGACGGACCTGCGTGGCGGCCCGGCCCCGGCGGCGAACCTGCCCGCGCCGACGGTGCGGGTGCTGGCGGACACCACCGCCGGTGGGCTGCGCACCCTGCGGCTGCGACTGCTTCCCCAGCGCACCGTCCGGCTGGCCACCCTGCATGTGGATGCGACCACCGCCGAGGTGACCCGGGCCGAGGTGGCCGGGCGTGAGGTGCCGGTCGGGCGGCAGCCGACCGTCGAGGAGGCGAAGGCCGACCGGTGGGGCTTCGGCATCGTGTTCCACGCCCCGCCTGCCGAGGGGGTCGAGATCACCCTGACCGTGCGGCCACGGGCGGGGCAGGTGGCGCTGCGGGCGATGGACGCCAGCGACGGGCTGGCGGGGCTGCCGGGGTTCCGGGAGCGGCCGGCGGGGGTGGGGGTGGTCGGCTCGCACACCTCGGAGATGTTGGCGGTCGCCCGCACGTATCCGTTCTGACGTCGCGGCCGAAGCGTTGGCCGATAGCACTGCCAGTAGTACCATCGAACGTGTGTCTTCGGTAAGTCGAATCATGGAAGCGATGCGAACCAACCCTCAGGGCGTCGCCTACCACGACCTGAAGCGGGTGTGCGAGCACTACTTCGGGACACCTCGGCAGGACGGCACCTCGCACGCGGTGTTCAAGATGCCGTGGGCCGGAGACCCACGCGTGAACATTCAGAACGACAAGGGCAAAGCCAAGGCGTACCAGGTACGGCAGGTTCTCAAGGCGATCGAGAAGAAGGAGGCCTTGTGATGCAGGACGTTCGCCCCGAGGTGAGTCACTACTCCTATCGCGTCACGTGGTCGGCCCAGGACAACGAGTTCGTCGCCACCTGCGCCGAGTTTCCCTCGCTGTCCTGGCTGGCCCCCTCTCAGATCGAAGCCCTGCAAGGGCTTCAGGACCTGCTGAGCGAGGTTGTCGCGGACCTGGAGCAGCAGGGCGAGGAAGTCCCCGAGCCGTTTGCCGATCGGAGCTACTCGGGCAAGTTCAACGTGCGCGTCGGTGAAAGCCTGCACCGCGAGTTGGCCATCCATGCCGCAGAAGACGGGATGAGCCTCAACCAGTACGTCGTACGGAAGCTGTCGGCAGCCTGAACACGGTGGGATGGCCCGGATAACCGGTCGCCCGGACCGGCGGGGCGGACTACGGTCCGCAGGATGCGGCTGGAGAAGGTCACCCCGGAGAACTACGAGGCGGCGCTCAAACTGTCGGTGCGCCCCGATCAGGAGGATCTGGTCGGGCCGGTGGTCAAGTCACTGGCCGAGGCGTACGTCTTCCCGGACATCGCCTGGCCGAGGCTGATCTTCGACGGCGACCGGCTGGTCGGCTTCCTGATGGCCTTCCTCGACTACGCGTGGGGCGACAACCCCGATGATGTCCGATCCGGCCTCTGGAAACTCAACATCGCGGCCGACGACCAGGGGAAGGGTTACGGGCGGTTCGCCGTCGAGGCGGTGTGCGCGGAGATCCGCGCCCGGGGCGGCAACCGGGCGTACGTCACCTGGGTGCCCCGGGCGGGCGGGGCGGAGGACTTCTATCTGAAGCTGGGCTTCCGGCCGACGGGTGAGCAGAGCGAGGGGGAGACGGTCGCCGTCCTGGACCTCTGACCGGCCGTCATGACGCCTGCATCACTTCCAGCGGTGTTGATCTAGAGGGGCGTAGACGATCAAGCTGGACGGCTGCGGCCCTGACCCGCGATGATCACCTCTACTCCCCTTCGACGGGCCTGAGACCGGCATGATCTTGGAAGAAGCCGCACAGGAGTGGGATTGGGCTGGTACCAAGTGGCTCGGAGGTCGGCCGTGGCTAAGTCCGTGCCGCCCACCTCATGGCTTAATCCCGATCGGCTTGGACAGACATGTCCCGGTACCAGGGGCATCTCTACCGGCCAACTGCGCAACTGTCGGGATGCCGATCGTGGTAGGGCTCTCCGGGGAAGCATCGAAGTCCCACAGATGGCACACTAAGTGCCACTCCTAGCACGTCCCCACCTGGGAGATCGCCTGTGAAGCCCGCGGATAGCCAAGACATCGCGCGCTGCCTAGACCTTGCCTGGGAACAAGTCGGCACATCCGACAGTGATCTCGACCTACCAGATGTAATCAACTTTGCCGACACAGACTTTCGATGGGAAGCATATCGGCAGACCTTACTCGGCAAAATCCTCGCAGGTGATTACAAGCCAGCAAGTGTAGACATCGTAGATCTTCCCAAAAACATCTTGACCGTCCGACCGCTCTCACGTCTAAGCCTAGATCGTCGCCTTGCCTACGAGGCAGCGGTGCTGGCTGCCGCTCCCCAAATCGATAAGATCATCCCCCCTTCCGTCTACAGTTCTAGGTGGTGGAAGCGCGAGCAGCGGCTACTCGGTCCGGTTGGATCTTGGCTCAGGATGCAGCGTGAGGCTCGCTCGCTTCACAAAAGAGAACCTTCCCTGCTATTGGCGCGAACCGACGTTACAGCTTTCTACGAATACGTAGATAACGACATCTTAACCTCGGATTTGGAGTCGATATCGATTCCCGGCTGGAGTATAGAGATCATCAGCAACTTCCTGGACGCCTTTAATCACCTAGGTAACGCTTGGGGCATTCCTCAAGGATTCGACACATCGGGCCTGCTGGCAAATCTCTACCTCCTTCCGGTCGATTCCGAAATCTCCCGGAACCAGCTCAGGAATTTCAGATACTCCGACGATATTTACATTTTCGGCAGAAGCTGGACGGAGCTACGGCAGGCGATTGTCGACATAACAGGAACACTACGCAACCGCCATCTCACCTTGTCGTCTTCAAAGACTCGGATAATCCCCAGCAACCTGATTGGCAAAGAGCTCGAGGAAGCCGAAAAAGACGCAATCAACTACGGCATCTCCGTAGACAGCACGAAGACGCGCACCGAACTCTGGGACTTTTTTGACAGAACGGTATCGGATGATCCGACCAACCCTCGTGACCTGAAGTTCGCGCTAAACCAGCTCTCCCGCGTTCATGACGACTACGCCGTATTCTGGCTAACTTCGAACCTCGGGGAAATCCCCCACGTCTCCAGAGAAGCCCTGTATTACCTGGCACAGTTTCATCGCGAAGAGCCGAAGCTCGGCCAATCAATTGTCGAACTGCTATCCAATAGCAAGCTCTTCCTGTACCCTTACGCGCAACAACACCTACTGATCTACCTGATCAGGCAAAGTGTGCAGATTCCGGAGGCACGGGAAGTGGCATGGCGATTACTCTTGGACAGAAACAAGGAAAGCTTTGTCCGAGAGTTCGCAGCCCGCTACTTAGGGCTCTTCGGTTTCGCAGGAGATGGGGCCAGGTTGAAGCAAGAGTTTCAGCAGGAAACCCACATTCGGGTCCGCCGAGCGCTGCTGGTTGCAATGTACGAGGCTAATGTCTCATCGCAACAATGGCTACGATCAGTAGCCAACGCCATACCCGAACTAGGCGACACCGTTGCGTACCTCAGAACTGAACCAGCTGAAATTCCACTACCGATTACTAGGAAGAGTTATGCCTGGAGCTAGTGTTGAAGCCGAATTAGTTAGCGAACTAGAGAGGCTTTACGAGGACTGCAACTATTCTTCCCAGACTTATTTCGAAGCAGCCAAGTCGGCCGAGTTTTGGGGACGCATCATCGTCTTCGGGCCGGCAGTTGCGGCAGCCGTGGCGGCGCTGCTCGTCGCTCTTGGCCTCCCGAAGCAGTGGAGTGCTGTCGGTGCAATTTCGGCGGCTATTGCCGCCACGGCATCCTTCCTCGGGTCAGACCGTCGCGCTGCCGCTCTTCGGGATACAGCGCGTCGCTTCACCACACTGCGGCATCTCATACGACTCGAACGCACTCTCGCAAAGAACAAGACGGCAGAAGAACTGGAGAATAGCGTCAGAGCGCTACTTGACCAGTATTCATCAATCGCCGCCGCTAACGAGATCGCATCAAACCGATTTTTCCTCAAAGCACAGGACAGGATTCGCGCCGGCGTACTTAATTACGAATCCGGTGACAGGTAATCCGATCCCGGAACCTGCCCGTTGTCTTGGCGGTCCCAGGTGTACGCATTCTGCACTGGTAGCAGATTTTGCGCAGGAGGCTGAGCACCTGGCGGTACAGCACTTGGTATCAACCGTCCCTCGTTGGTGACGACACGTTCAAGCTGTAGCCGCGAAGGCTGCGCGAATCAAGGGGATACTAACGACCTCGTGCACAGTTGGTGGCGCGATGATGAGCGCATCTCAGCGAATGTAAGGTGTGGCGGGTAGTGCCCTGTGCCGCCGGTTGGTGTTCTCGCCGCGGCCGGTGTATTGGTGGTCGGACAGGAGGCCGGCGATCGCGCGGACGGTGGTGTCGAAGGACTCCCGCCGGCCGTGGTAGCGGCCGAGAATTCGCCAGTTCTTGAGGTGTCCGATGGCGTGCTCGACCCGGATTCGCTGGGAGGAATCTGAGGCGCACCCAAGACCAGTTGGTTTATACAGGCCAGAGGGCATGCTCTCGCTATTTCCAGCGGAAGTGGACGAAGAGGCGGCCGAAGTTCTTGGAGTCCTTCTCGACCCGGTGGTAGAGCTGCTTGACGTCCTTCTGGTCGAGGAAGCGCAGCACCTTCTTCTTGAGCTGACCGGAACCCTTACCCGGGATGATCTCGACCAGGGTGGCCTTCTTCGCCACCGCCTCGTCCATGATCCCGCGCAGGGCACGGTCGATGTCGTGACCCTTGTTGAAGATGTCGTGCAGGTCCAGCTTGAGCTTCATCCCGCCTCCCCCACCTGCGCAGCCGCCATGGCAGGCCCATCGTAGGCCGGCAGACGTCGGAGCGAGGCTCAGGCTTCGTCGGGCAGGTTCGGCCGGTGCTCGCGGATCCAGGCCTCGATGTCCTCGGTACGCCAGATCCGACCAGTGGCGAGCGACTCATAGGGCTTCGGCCAGTCGGGGCGCTTCATCAACTGCTCGACACGCTGCCTGCTCACGCCCAGCCGCATCCGGATCTCGTACGCGCCCATGAGATGCCGGCCCATGAACGGGAGGCTAGACACGTCCCCACTAGGGGAGGCCCTAGATGGGCAAGGCCCTACTAGGGCCTTGACTAGGGGGTAACGTAGCGACCACCCTGAGACGGTGAAACCGCTGAACGTTTCCCGGGTGCATGCCCGCCCAGGCGGGGCTGTCCGGCCACACGTACCGATGCGGCCGCTCTGGCTGTGCCGGGTGTGCGCCGCGCCCTGGCCGTGTCAGCCCGCCCGGCTGCTACTGATCTTCGAATATCGGCGGGACCGGGTCGGGCTGTCCATCCACATGGCTGGGCAACTGTTCGACGCCACCGGTGACCTGGCCACCCTCAACCCGAACGCCGTCCCGCCCCCGGCGGAGCTGTTCGACAGGTTCCTGGCCTGGACCAGACGCGGAACCGGGCCGGGGGAAAGCTAGAAACCCTCCCCGGCCCGGCGCGGTCTGCGACTCAGCGACCGTTGCCGACCCGGCTCTCCACCCGGCGCAGCGCGGTCACGTAGTCGTCGTTGGTCGAGTGCATGGCCGCCGCGATGCGCAGGTGCCGCAGCGCGTCCGGGTAGCGGTTCAGCCGCTCCAGCGTCCGGCCCAGCACGTGGTGGGCGTAGTGGTCGCTGGGGTCCCGGTCGACCAGCTCCCGCAACTGCTCCTCGGCGCGGCCGAGCTGGGCGGTCTGGAAGTACGCCCGGGCCAGCAGCTGACGTACGGAGGAGTTGCCGGGCTCGGCCGCCACGATCGGCTCCAGCAGCCGGACCGCTCCGCTCGGGTCACCCATCTCGAAGTACATGGTCGCCCGTCGGTACTCCGCCAGAAGATCCATCCCGACCCACCCCCTCGCGTCACGTCGCCATTGCTCCGACGCTGGCACAACACCGGGCGTACCGCGAGTGTTCCTGGGGGTCGACTTGTGGCTCAGGAGGTCGGCTCGTCCCGTTCGCCGGTCAACTGCCAGGCCCGGACACCGCCGACGATTCCGGCCGTATTGGGCACGATCACCACGTCGTCGCCCATCCGGGCCACCTGCTCGGGGCGGATCAGCCGCGAGTTGCCGCCGCCGAGATAGAGCCGGTCCCAGCGGAACACCGGCCGAAGCCCGTCCACCACCTGCCGGATCCGCCGGGACCAGAAGGCGTCGCCGAGCCGCCGCCGCTCCGGCTCCCCGACGTACGTGTCGTAGGTGGTGCCCCAGCGGACCGGGGCGTGCGACAGCTCCAGGTGTGGGGCGAGCCGCCCGCCGTCGAACAGCGCGCTGCCCAGCCCGGTGCCGAGGGTCAGCACCAGTTCACAGCCGGTCCCGGCGACCACCCCGGCACCGTGCACCTCGGCGTCGTTGAGCACCAGCGCGGGAATCCCGAACGCCTCGGTGACCGCCCGCCGCGCGTCGTACCCGGACCATGCGGCGAGCAGGTCCGGGTCGACCCGGCTACGCGGCCCGGACCGGGTCACGTAGTGCGGCGTGGCCACCACCACCCCGTGCCGGATCATGCCCGGCATCCCCACCGTGACCCGGTCCGCCGGGGGCAGCCGGCCGGCCAACTCCAGCAGCGTCTTGACGAACAGCTCGGGCGGCAACGGGTACGGGGTGTCGACCCGGATCACCGGTGCCCGCAGGGTGCCGTCCCCGTCCAGCACCGAGCCCTTGATGCCGCCGCCCCCGCAGTCAACCGCGAACGTCAATCCCACACCCCCACCTTGCCCCACCCGCCACCGTTCCTCCCGTCCCTCCCTCATCTTTCGCCGACCGGACCGGCAGCCCGACCGCCGACCCACCCGCCGGCCGGAAGACCTGACGGAGGTGGTGACGGGCGACAGTGACCGACGGATGCGGTCGGAGCACAGGATCGTGGAGAGTTCTTGTCGCCATAGCCGCAAGAACTCTCCACGATCAGGCGCACGGACCCCGGTCCCCGCACCGGGCACCCCACCCGGGTGGTCCCGGACCGGTCACCGGGGCCGCAGTGGTCCGGCAGCCGTGGCGGCAGGGCCGACCACCGGGGCCGGCGGCCGGACGGCGGCGGTGGGCCAGCCACCGAGGCCGGTCACCGGGCCCGCCGTGGCCGGCAGCCGGGGCCGGGCCGCGCGGTGTCCCCGCCCCGGACCGGCGGGCGCTAGGCTCGGGGCCTCATGAGCGCCACGATGATCGCCAAGGGACTCGCCGCCGGGCACGGGGAGCGGGTGCTCTTCAGTGACCTCGACCTGGTGGTCGCCCCCGGTGACGTGGTGGGGCTGGTCGGGGTCAACGGGGCCGGCAAGTCGACGCTGCTGCGCACGCTGGCCGGGGTGCAGCCGGTGGAGGAGGGCGGTGTCACGCTGAGCCCGCCGGGAGCCTCGGTGGGCTACCTGCCGCAGGAGACGGAACGGCGGACGGGCGAGACGGTCCGCGACTTCCTGGCCCGGCGGACCGGCGTCACCGGGGCACAGGCCGCCCTGGACGCGGCCACCGGGGCGCTCACCGCGGGCACGGCCGGTGCCGACGACGCGTACGCCGGGGCGTTGGAGCGGTGGCTCGACCTCGGCGGGGCCGACCTGGAGGAACGCGCCGAGCAGGTCGCCGCCGAGTTGGGGCTCACCGTCGACCTGGACCACCCGATGACCGGCCTGTCCGGTGGCCAGGCGGCCCGCGCCGGGCTGGCGTCGCTGCTGCTCAGCCGGTACGACGTCTTTCTGCTCGACGAGCCCACCAACGACCTGGACCTGGCCGGCCTGGACCGGCTGGAGCGGTTCGTCACCGGGCTGCGCGCCGGCACGGTGCTGGTCAGCCACGACCGGGAGTTCCTGACCCGGACGGTGACCCGGGTGCTCGAACTCGACCTGGCGCAGCAGCAGGTCCGGCACTACGGCGGCGGCTACGGCGCCTACCTGGAGGAGCGGGAGGTGGCCCGCCGGCACGCCCGCGCCGACTTCGAGGAGTACGCCGACACCCGGGCCGCGTTGGAGGCCCGCGCCCGCACCCAGCGGGCCTGGATGGAGAAGGGCGTGAAGAACGCCCGCCGCAAGGCCACCGACAACGACAAGATCGGCCGGAAGTTCCGGACCGAGGCCACGGAGAAGCAGGCGGCCAAGGCGAAGCAGACCGAACGGCTGATCGAACGCCTCGACGTGGTCGAGGAGCCCCGCAAGGAGTGGGAACTGCGGATGGAGATCGCCGCCGCGCCCCGGGCCGGTGCGGTGGTGGCCTCGCTGCGCGACGCGGTGGTCCGCCGGGGCGACTTCACCCTCGGGCCGGTGAACCTCCAGGTCGACTGGGCCGACCGGGTGGCGATCACCGGGGCGAACGGCTCCGGCAAGACCACCCTGCTCGGCGCGCTGCTGGGCCGGTTGCCGCTCGACGCCGGGCACGCCGCGCTCGGTCCGGGGGTGGTGGTCGGCGAGGTGGACCAGGCCCGGGGGCTGTTCCTCGGCGACCAGCCGCTGCTGGAGGCGTTCGGGGCCGCCGTACCGGACATGGCACCGGCGGATGCGCGGACGCTGCTGGCCAAGTTCGGCCTGCGCGCCGCGCACGTGCTGCGGCCGGCGGCGACGCTGTCGCCTGGCGAGCGGACCCGGGCGGCGCTGGCGCTGCTCCAGGGCCGGGGGGTCAACCTGCTGGTGCTGGACGAGCCGACCAACCACCTCGACCTGCCGGCCATCGAGCAGTTGGAGTCGGCGTTGGCCGGCTATCCGGGGACGCTGCTGCTGGTCACCCACGACCGGCGGATGCTGGAGGCGGTCAGCGTCGACAGGCGGCTGCGGGTCGCCGACGGGCGGATCGCCGAGGACTGATCCGCGCCGTCCGGCAGCGGCGGGGTGACAATGGGTCATGCTCAGATGGGAGTACGCGCTGCTGGTACGCCGTCGCCAGCCGACCGCCTCCGACCTCAGCTGGGAGGTCGTCTTCGTCTGGTACGGCCCGGACGGCTCGATGACCGACGTCACCGCCTACGGCGACACCGCGCTGGCCCACCTGAACCGGGCCGGTGACCAGGGCTGGGAACTCGTCGGGATGAGCGAGGACCCGTCGCTGGAGGGTCACAACGAGCTGCACCGCTACCACCTGAAGCGCCCGAAGGCGGCAGGTGCGCCCCGGCAGCGCATCCGGGCCGTCGGCCGGCCCACCCGACGAGCCGGCGGCTGACCCGGGTGCCGGCGGCTGACCCGGTCGGCGGTGACGGCTGAGCCGGGTCGGCGGGGCGTACCGGTTCGGGTGGTGTGCCGGGCCGGGAAGCGGGTAACGGCCGGCGGGAGGTGGCCATGGTCGCGCTGGCGCAGGCACCGCCCTCGGCCGAACGGCTGCGGGCGCTCGACGGGTTCCTCGAAGCGGCCTGGGCCGAGCAGGCCCGCCACGACGAGCGGTTACGTGGGCTCGGCGTCGAGGTGCGGTTCGACCGGGGGGTCGCCCACCTGAGCGGGGAGGTGCCGGGACCGGAGCAGTTGCGGCTGGTCCGGGAGCTGGTCGGCCGGCTGGCCGGGGTCTACGGCGTGTGGGGGCGGGTGCGGGTCGACGGCCGGGACCCGGTGGTGGTGGACCTGGGCTGCGGCGGACAGAAGCAGTACCCGACGAACCTCGGGTTGGACATCTTCCCGGCCGCCGGGGTGGACGCGGTGGCGGACCTGTCCGGGTCGCTGCCGCTGGCCGACGACTCCGTCGACGTGATCTTCACCGTGCACATCCTGGAGCACCTGATCGACTTCCTGCCGCTGCTGGACGAGTGCCACCGGGTGCTGCGGCCGGGTGGCGTGCTGCACGTGATGAGCCCCTGGTGGGGGCATGTCAACGCGGTGGCCGACCCGACCCACGTCCGGCTGCTGGACGTACAGACGATCAAGGGGGTGTGCGGTCAGCGCCCGCCGGGGACCCCGCGCTGGTATCCGCTGCACGCCGGCTGCGACGGCGCGTCGATCTTCGCCGACCTGACCCCGCTGCCCGCCGACGCGCCGCCGGTGTCCCCGGCCCACCTGGCCCGCTTCTTCGACTGACCGAACCGGACCCCGACGGCAGCGGCGAAACGGCAGCCGCCGGGGCCGGTAGCGCGGGCGGACGACGGCGTCAGGCGGTGCTCTCCCGCAAGGCCAGCCGGTGCGGGGCGGTGACCTCCCGGGCGGGCGCGTCCCGCTCACCTGCCAGCCGGCCGGCGAGCAGGTCGACGGCGAGCCGGGCGATCCGTTCCTTGTCCGGGCTGACCGTGGTCAGGGTGGGGACGCTGAACCGGCCGTCCTCGATGTCGTCGAAGCCGGCGACGGCGACGTCGGCGGGGACCCGCAGGCCGGCCTCGTGCAGGGCGCGCAGCGCGCCGAGGGCGAGGGTGTCGCTGAAGCAGAAGACCGCGTCCGGGCGGACGCCGGAGGCGAGCAGGTGGCGCACGGCAGCGGCCCCGTCGGCGCGGTGCCAGGCCGGTGTGTCGGCGACGAGGCGTTCGTCGTACCGGATGCGGGCCTGCGCCAGGGCGGCGGTGTAGCCGGCCAGCCGGAGGCGGGCGCCGGCACCCCCGGGGGTGTGTTGCGCGCCGACGGCGGCGATCCGGCGGCGGCCGAGACCGATCAGGTGGGCGGTCATCTCCCGGGCGGCGGTCACGTTGTCGATCATCACGTGGTCGGCCCGGCCGTGGTCCGTCCGCTCGCCGAGCAGCACCATCGGCAGTTCCAGCCCGACGAGGTCGTCGGCCGGAAGCGACAGCGGACTGAAGATCAATCCGTCGATCATGTGGTCACCGATGCCGGCAGCGGCCACCCGTTCCCGTTCCCGGCCACCGCCGGTCTGGTCAATGAGCACGGTCCAGCCGTGGCCGGCGGCGGCGGTGACCACGTGCCGCGCCAGCTCGGCGAAGTAGGGCACGTCCAGCTCCGGCACGGCGAGGGCGATCACGCCGGTACGCCCCTTGCGCAGGTTGCGGGCCGACAGGTTGGGTCGGTAGCGGAGTTCGGCGATGGCGGCCTCGACCCGGGCCCGGGTGTCCGGGCGGACGTGCTGGTAGCCGTTGACCACGTTCGACACGGTCTTGACCGACACCCCGGCCCGCTCGGCGACGTCCTTGAGGCGGTGGCGCACGTCCCCGCTCCCTCCCGTGTCGGTGGCCCGCGGCAGATCCTTTACAACGTTGGCGACAACGGTATACAAACGCGGGGCGGTGCATCGACCGCAGTCGCTCCGAGCAGCTCAGGGAAGAGGTGGGCCCGTGCGTGCAGCGCGGATGACGATCGACCCGGCCTTCACGATCGGCCCGGTGGACCGCCGGCTCTTCGGTTCCTTCGTGGAACACCTGGGCCGCTGCGTGTACGGCGGCATCCACGAGCCGGGGCACCCGAGGGCCGACCCGCTCGGCCTGCGCCGCGACGTGCTGGAGCTGACCCGGGAACTGGGCGTCACCGTGGTCCGCTACCCCGGCGGCAACTTCGTCTCCGGCTACCGCTGGGAGGACGGCGTCGGCCCGGTCACCGACCGCCCCCGCCGGCTCGACCTGGCCTGGAAGACCATCGAGACCAACGCCTTCGGCCTCGACGAGTTCATGGCCTGGGCCACCGCCGCGCAGGTCGAGCCGATGATGGCGGTCAACCTCGGCACCCGGGGTGTGCAGGAGGCGTGTGACCTGCTGGAGTACACCAACCACCCGGGCGGCACCCGGCTGTCCGATCTGCGCCGCGCACACGGCGCGCAGCAGCCCTACGGGGTACGGCTGTGGTGCCTCGGCAACGAACTGGACGGCCCCTGGCAGGTCGGCCACAAGACCGCGCAGGAGTACGGCCGGCTCGCCGCCGAGACCGCGCGGGCGATGAAGCTGATCGACCCCTCGATCAGCCTGGTCGCCTGCGGCAGTTCCGGCCGGGGCATGCCCACCTTCGCCTCCTGGGAGGCGACCGTGCTGGAACACACCTACGAGCAGGTCGACTACGTCTCGGCGCACACCTACTACGACCCGACCGACGGCGACCGAGACAGCCTGCTCGCCTCGGCCGTCGACATGGACCAGTTCATCGACGAGGTCGTCGCCACCGCCGATCACGTGGCCGCCCGGCTGCGGCAGACCCGCAAGCTGAAGATCTCCTTCGACGAGTGGAACGTCTGGTACCAGTCCCGCGTCCAGGGCGACCTGGACGGGCGCGGTTGGGTCGAGGCACCGGAGCTGCTCGAAGACGACTACACGGCCGTCGACGCGGTGGTGGTCGGTGACCTGCTGATCACCCTGCTCCGGCACGCCGACCGGGTCGGCGTGGCCTGCCAGGCGCAGCTCGCCAACGTGATCGCCCCGATCCGTACCCGCACCGGCGGGCCGGCCTGGCGGCAGAGCATCTTCCACCCGTTCGCCCTGACCGCCCGGTACGCCACCGGCACCGTGCTGCGCACCGAGCCGGTCGCGCCGCACTACGCCACGAAGCGGTACGGCGACGTTCCGGTGCTGGACACCGTCGCGCTGCACGACGAGGAGTCCGGCGCGCTGACCGTGTTCGCGGTCAACCGGGGCACCGACGACCTCCCGTTGGAGATCGACCTGCGGGGCCTGTCGGGGCTGCACCCGGTGCGGCACCTCGCCCTCGTCGCCGGGGACGACCCGGACGCGGTCAACACCGAGGCCGAGCCGGACCGGGTGGCCCCCCGGGAGCTGTCCACCGGCACCGTCGACGGCGACCGCTGCGCCGTACGCCTGCCGGGGATCTCCTGGAACCTGCTGCGCTTCGCGCCGCACCCCTGACCCCGCCGGGTCCGGCGACGGCGGGGCGGGTGCCGGCCGGTGGTCCCGGCCGGCACCCGCCGGGCGGTCAGGCGGAGGCGGGTTCCTTGGCGTGCTCCTCGGCCTCCCGGACGGCCAGCCGGTTGTGCCGGTAGCCGTAGCAGAAGTAGACGACGCCGCCGAGCGCCATCCAGATCAGGAACCTGATCCAGGTCTCGACCGACAGGTTGAGCGTCAGGTACAGGCAGGCCAGCGCGGTGAAGATCGGCAGCACCGGGGAGAACGGTACCCGGAACGGCCGCTCCAGGTCGGGGCGCTTGCGGCGCAGGATCGGCACCGCGATCGAGACGATCATGAAGGCGCAGAGCGCGCCGATGCTGACCAGGTCGGCCAGGGCCGACAGCGGCAGGAACCCGGCGAGCACCGCCACCACGACCGTCATCACCGCCGAGATCCGGTACGGGGTCCCCCAGCGCGGGTGGATCTTCGCCACGGCGGGCGGGAGCAGGCCGTCCCGGGAGATGGCGAACCCGATCCGACCCATGGCCACCAGGTCGACCAGGATCACGCTGGTCAGGCCGGCGACGGCGGCGATGGAGACGAGCACCCCGGCCCAACCCGCGCCGACCGCGTTGAAGGCCGCCGCGATCGGGGCACCCCGGTCGATCTCGGTGTACGGCACCATGCCGACCACGACCAGCGAGACGCCGATGTAAAGCGCGGTGGAGATCAGCAGGGTCCCGAACAGACCCAGGGTCAGGTCCCGCTTGGGCCGCCGGGTCTCCTCACCCAGGTTCGCCACCGCCTCGAAGCCGGTGTACGCGAAGAAGACCACGGCGGCGGCGGTGAGCACCCCGACGAAACCGAAGACGGAGGGTTCCAGCCCGAACAGCGCCTGGGTGACCGGCTGCTTGATCCCGTCGTCGCCGGCACCGGCCGGCTCGGCAGGCGGGATGAACGGGGTGAGGTTGGCCGCCTTGACGAAGAACAGTCCGGCGACCACGACGAAGACGCAGACGCCGACCTTCACCAGGACCAGCAGGTTGGTGATCCGGGCCGACTCGCGGATGCCGACGATGGCGACCACGCCGAGCAGCAGCACGATGCCGATCGCCCCGAGGTTGACCACGCTGCCCTCCTCGGCGAACCAGGTGCTCGGCAGGCCGAACAGTTCGGCGAGGTAACCGGACCAGCCCCGGGCCACCACCGCCGCACCGAGCGCGAACTCCAGCAGCAGGTCCCATCCGATGATCCACGCGACGATCTCGCCCATCGTGGCGTACGCGTAGGTGTAGGCGCTGCCGGCGGTCGGCACACTGGACGCCAGTTCGGCGTAGCAGAGGGCGGCGAGCAGGGCGACCGCCCCGGCGATGGCGAACGAGATCACCACACCCGGCCCGGCGCTGTCGCGCGCCTCGATGCCGGTGAGGGTGAAGATGCCGGTGCCGATCACGATGCCGATGCCGAAGCCGGTGAGGTCGCGGGCCCCGAGTCGTCGTTTCAGACCGGGGGTGCCGTCACTGCCGTCGGCGTTGCCCTGGGCAACCACGTCCCTGATCGGTTTGGTTCGCAGCACGGACACTGCGCTCACCCCTCCCACCACCGCGACCGCCCTGCTGACAGCCGGTGCCGGGCGTTGCTACCCACCCCGACCCCGCCCCAATCACCACGCCCCCATCCACACCCGGTTTCCCACCAACCACTTTCGGTCACCCCCACCCGCGTCCCACCCCTTGCACCAGAACCCCAAGTATGAAAATTTCCTCCCATCCCCCCACCCACCCCGCCACTTCCCTCCACCCCCTCCCCTCCCCCTCCCCCACCCCCGCCGTCCCCGCCCTCCCTCGCCATCCCCGGTGATCAAGAGGTTTACGTCAATCCCAGCGCATCAGGTGACGCAAACCTCTTGATCAACTGACGCAAACCTCTTGATCACCGGGGGCGGGACGCCGGAGGGACCGGGGGGAGGTGGTAGGGCGGGAGGCGGAGGGGGCGGGGGAGGGGGAGGGGGCGGGGCGGTGAGGGCGGGTGAGGGCGGGACCGGATGAGGGGGAGAGTGTGGTGCGAAGGCTCGGGATCGGTGTGGTCGGGTTGGTGCTGGTGGTGGTCGGTGGGCTCGCGGCGAGCGGGCCGGCGGCGGCCACCGGCGGGGGAACCAGGGCGGCGGCCACCGGCGGGGGAACCGGGACGGCGGGGGCAGCGGCCACCGGCGGGGGTGGCGGGGCGGCGGCGGTCGGGCCGGCCGCCGGCAGCGCCACGGCGGGTGACGCCTGTGTGGTCGATCCGGCGGTGCCGAAGCGGCAGTTCCGGGCGATGTGGATCTCGTCGGTGGTGAACATCGACTGGCCGAGCGCGGGTTCCCGTACCGCCCCCGACCGGATCGCCGCCCAGCAGGCCGAGTACCGGGGCTGGCTCGACCTGGCGCAGCGGCTGCATCACAACGCCGTCGTGGTGCAGGTCCGGCCGACCGCCGACGCGTTCTGGCCGTCGCCGTACGAGCCGTGGTCGGAGTACCTGACCGGGGGGCGGGGACAGGATCCGGGCTGGGACCCGCTGGCCTTCCTGGTCGCCGAGTCGCACCTGCGGAACCTGGAGTTCCACGCCTGGTTCAACCCGTACCGGATCTCCATGCCGGCGCCCGGGGGCGCGGGCGCGGACCTGGGGCAGCTCGCCCCGGGGCATCCGGCCCGGCAGCACCCGGAGTGGACGTTCGCCTACCCGCCGGCCGGCGTCGCCGGCAGCCGGCTCTACTACGACCCGGGGGTCCCGCAGGTCCGCGAGTTCGTCCAGACCGCGATGCTCGACGCGGTACGCCGGTACGACATCGACGGCGTGCACTTCGACGACTACTTCTACCCGTACCCGAGCGGCAGCTACCAGGTGCCCGACGACGCCACGTTCGCCGCATACCCACGGGGGTTCACCGACCGGGCGGCCTGGCGGCGGGACAACATCGACCTGCTGATCCAGGAGATGGGCGGCCGGATCAAGGCGGTCAAGCCGTGGGTGAAGTTCGGGGTGAGCCCGTTCGGCATCTGGCGCAACGTCAGCGCCGACCCGGCCGGCTCGGACACCACCGGCAGCCAGTCGTACGACATCATCTCCGCCGACACCCGCAGGTGGGTCAAGCAGGAGTGGATCGACTACATCGTGCCACAGCTCTACTGGTACATCGGCCAGTATCCGGCCGCCGACTACGCCCGGCTGGTGCCGTGGTGGGCGCAGACGGTACGCGGCACCCGGGTGCAGCTCTACGTCGGCCAGGCGGACTACAAGAGCGGCGATCCGGCGTACGGCACGTACTGGATGAACCCGCAGGAACTGTCGGACCACCTGACGTTGAACCGGGCGTACCCGGAGGTGCTCGGCAACGTGCACTTCTCGGCGGTGCAGGTGCGGGCCGACCGGCTGGGCGCGACGAGCCGCTACGCCGCCGCGCACTACTCCCGGCCGGCGCTGGTGCCGACCATGGCGCAGCTGCCGGCGAAGCCGCTGCCGCGCCCGGTGCTCACCCGCGCCGAGCGGACCGCCGACGGGGTACGGCTGCGCTGGCGGCAGCCGGTGCCGGGCACCGCCACGTCGTACGCGGTCTACCGATTCGACGGGCTCGGGCCGGTCGACGGGTGCGACCGGGCCGACGCCACGCACCTGGTCGGCACGGTCCGGGCCGCCCCGGGGCAGCCGCAGTCCTGGGTGGACGACACCGCCGAGCCCGGCCGGGCGTACACCTACCAGGTGACCGCGTTGGACCGGGCGTGGAACGAGAGCGCCGCCTCGCCGGCCCGGGTGGTGCGCTGACCGGACGCGGACGCCCCGGGCGTCGCGACGCCCGGGGCATTCGTCTGTTTCGACGCATGTCACCAATACGTCGCCTCCGCCCCGCCCCACCGACCGGATATTGATCGAGACTGATCGAATTCCGGTTACCAGCCGGTGACGCACCGTACCGCCCATCCCGCGGAGGAACCCGTGTCCCGTCGTCTCGCCACCGCCCTCGCCGCCGGCGCGTTCGCCCTGCTCAGCGTGCTCGGCGTCGGCTCGCCCGCGTCCGCCGCGGTGAGCACCTCGCAGAAGCTCAGCGTGCTCAGCAGCTGGACCCAGACCAGCGCCAGCAGCTACAACGCCTGGAACTCCGGTCGCCTCAACCAGGCCGCCTGGGCCGCCTACGGTTTCGACTGGTCCACCGACTACTGCTCGTCGAGCCCGGACAACCCGCTCGGTTTCACCTTCAACCTCGCCTGCTACCGGCACGACTTCGGCTACCGCAACCACAAGGCGATGGGGATCTTCTCGGCCAACAAGTCCCGCCTGGACAGCGCCTTCTACGAGGACCTGAAGCGGGTCTGCGCCACCTACAACTCTGTCGTCCGGCCGGCCTGCACCAGCCTGGCCTGGACGTACTACCAGGCGGTCAGCATCTTCGGTTCGGTCGCCGCCGTCTCGCAGGCCGACCTCGACCGGGCCGCCCGGATGAAGGCCGACGCCGAGCGGGCCGCCGCCCGGCGCGGCTGACCCTGCCAGGGGCCGACACCCGACCTGTGGTGCCGTCCAGGGTTCCCCGGACGGCACCACAGGTCAGGCCCACTCCTCCCGACGGTCGGCCTCACGGTGGTGGACCGGCCTGGGCGTCAACGGGCCGGTCGCCCGGAACCGGATCGAGTCGGCCGCCAGGTCCGGATGCTCCACCGCGAACGCCAACGCCGCCGCCTCCTCCAGGCCCAGCTCACCACCCTCGCCGTAGGCGGCGTCGAAGGCCGCGTCACCGAGGATGCGCCGCAGCTCGGCCTGCTGCTGGAGCCAGTACGTGCCGTAGATGCCCGGGGTGCCGCGCAGCCGCGCCCGGGTCGCCTGGGCCGCACCGAACAGCCGGGCCGCCGTCAACGGCTCCCCGCCCAACGCGCACCGCACCGCCACCGCGTTCACCGTGTCGCAGGCCCGCCCGTGGTAGCCGTGCCCCATCCGGGCCCGCAACGCCACCAGCAGATGCTCGTGCGCGGCCACCAGGTCACGCCGGGCCAACGCCACCATGCCCAGCAGCATGTCCACCGACCGGTAGCCCCGCTCCACCGGCCGGGCCGCCTCCACCGGTCGGGCCGCCCCGAGCAGCTCCGCCGCCTCCGTCAACGCGCCCCGCCTCCACAGCAGCTCGGCCAGGTTGTAGACGGCCAGCAGGGCGTCCCCGCTGACCTCCAACTCGCCCGCCCAGTCGATGACCTCCCGGCAGACCCGCTCCGCCTCGGCGAACTGCCCCATGTCGACGAGCGGCACGGCCCGCCCGGCGAGCACCCGGGCCAGCAGCCCCGCGTCGCCGGCCTGCCGGGCCGCCGCCTCCGCACGCTGCGAGAACCGCAGCTCCTCGGCGAACTCGCCGTCCGCGCCGGCGTGCAGCGAGTGCAGGTGGTACGCCGCCGCCAGCTCCGCCTCGGGAATCGCCTCGCCGGTCTCGGCGATCCGCCCGTACAGCCGGAACAGCCACAGCCGGGCCTCCCGGGACAGCCCGCGCTCGCGCCACCACTGGTCCAGCCCACCGGCCAGCCGCAGCCCGGCGCGGGCGCTGCCCCTGGTGGCCGACCAGCGCAGCGCCGAGCGCAGCTCACCGGCGAGCGGGTCGACCGCGTACAGCGACAGGGTGACCGGTCGGCCGTCCGCCCCCAGGTGTGCCCGGTGCAGCGCGTGCTGGGCCCAGGCCACGTGCCGGTCCCGGGCGGCCTGCTCCTCACCGGTCTCGACCAGCCGACGCGCCGCGTACGCCCGGATCGGGTCGAGCATCCGGTAGGTGCTGCCCGAGGCGTGCGGCTCGGCCAGCACCATCGACTTGTCCACCAGCACCGACAGCGGGTCGAGCGGATCGTCACCGATCAACCACTCCACCGTGGCCAGGTCCACCGGCCCGGTGAAGACCGCCAACCAGTGCAGCAGCCGGGCCGCGCGGGGCCCCAACGTGCGGTACGACCAGGTGACAGTGGCCTGCATGGTGAGGTGCCGCTCGGTCGCCGACCGCTGCACCGCCCGGTGCGCCGGGCTCGGCGGCGTCTGGCCGGAGGCCGCGGCGACCAGGTCCACGGTGTCCTGCTGGTTGCCCGCCCAGCCCCGCTCGGGGGGCCGCTCCGGCACCCCCCGACCGGCGTCGAGGGTGCCCAGCATGTCGTCCAGCCGGGCCGCCAACTGGCCGGCGGAGAGCACCCGCAACCGGGCCGCGGCCAGCTCGATCGCCAACGGCAACCCGTCCAACCGCTGCACCACCCGACGTAGGTCCGCGGCCTCGGTCCACTCCGGCGGCCGCCCGCCCCGGGCCGCCGCCGTACGGTCCAGCAGCAGCGCCACCGCGTCGCTCTCGGTACGCCCCGGCTGCGGGTCGACCGCCAGCGGCGGAATCCGCCACACCACCTCGCCGGGCAGACCGAACGCCTCCCGGCTGGTGGCCAGCACCCGCAGCCCGCTGCCCCCGGCGAGCAGCCGCGAGATCACCTCGGCGCAGGCCGCCGGCTGGGCGTCACAGGTGTCCAGCACCACCAGCATCCGCCGGACGGCCGCGTACTCGACCAGGGTGTCCAGGATCGGGCGGCCCGGTTCCGGCCGGGCCCCGAGCACGGCGGCGATGGCGAACGCCACCAGCCCCGGGTCGGTGACCGTGGCGATGTCGACGAACCACACCCCGTCCGGGTACGCCTCCACCTGGCCGGAGGCCACCTCGACGGCGAGCCGGGTCTTGCCGGCCCCACCCGCGCCGACCACCGTGACCAGCCGCTGGCGGCGGATCAGCAGGTCCAGCTCCACCCGCTCGGTCTCCCGGCCGACGAACGAGCTGACCTGGGTGGGCAGGTTGTGCGCCAGCGCCTCGGCGGTGTTCGGGCGGGGGAACTGCCGTTCCAGCCCCGGCGCGACGAGCTGGAACAGCCGTTCCCGGTCGTCGAAGCCCCGCAGCCGGTGCAGGCCCAGGTCGATCAGGGTGGCCCCGGCGGGCAGCGGGTGGGCCAGCCGCTCGGTCGACGCCGAGCAGAGCACCTGCCCACCGTGCGCGGCGGCGGCCACCCGGGCGGCCCGGTGCACCTCGGGGCTGGCGTACTCGCCGTCGCGGGGCTCGGCGAAGCCGGTGTGCAGTCCCATCCGTACCCTCGGCGCGGCCTCCGGGTTGGGCCAGTCGTGGGTGGACAGCGCCCGCTGCGCGGTCAGGCAGGCGGTCAGCGCCGCCGACGCGTCCGGGAAGGCGAGGAAGAACGAGTCCCCCTCGGTGAGCAACTCCGCGCCGTCGGTCGCGGCCAGGGTGTCGCGCAGCAGCCGGCGGTGCTCCCAGAGCACCGGGCGGTAGTCGGACCCGAGCAGTTGGGCCAACCGGGTGGAACCTTCGATGTCGGTGAAGACGAAGGTCACCCAACCGCTCGGGAGGTGCATCCGTGGCGACATGCGTGGACCTCCGCCCCTGACGTCGGGTTCATGCTGCCCTATGGTCGACCGGTCACGCATCGTAAGAACGGTCGGGCGATATCAGACCCAAGGGGTCACTCATCCCGGCGTACCGGCCCGCCGAACCGTTACATCGGGCCGGTTGCGGTGCGGTCGGTGGCCGGCCAGGTCAACAGCCGCAGCCGCCGCCGCAACAACCACCGCCGGCGGCGGGACCCGCCGGGGCGCCGCCGGTGGCGGAGCCGCCCCCACGTCCGGTGACCGCCACGGTGGACAGCAGCTTGACCGTGTCGGCGTGACCCTGGGGGCAGTCGGCCGGCGCACCGGCCTCGGCCATCGGTCGGTTGACCTCGAAGGTGTCGCCGCAGGCGCGGCAGCGGAACTCGTACCGGGGCATGGGCCCACCCTACGGCCGGACCTGACTCCCCGGCCGACATGGGTGATACTCAAACAGTGGTGAGCGGCGAAGATTCGACGGAACGGCCCCTGCGCGCAGCGACCCCGCCCGAGGACGTGCCTCCCGCTCCGCGTCGCGGCTGGCTCCCCCGGCCCCGCCGACCCCGCCACGACACCCTCACCCCGCCGGCCGCCGGACCCGCCGCCGGTCCTCCCCCGGCCGCTGCTCCTCCGTCGGCCGCCGGGACGGACGCCCGTCCCGGGTCCGATGCGCCGGCCGCCCCGGGTGGCGGGACCGGGCCCGCCGAGCCGGCCGCCCCCGGCGCAGGGACCGAGCCCGCCGGACCGGCCGCGAGGACCGACGGGACCGCGAAGGCCGACGACGGGGAGGTTTCCGAGCCGGCCGCGAAGACCGAGCCGGCCGCAGAGACCCAGCCGGCCGCGGAGAAGACCGAGCCGGCCGCGAAGACCGACGGGACCGGGGAGAGCGGCACGGGCGACAGCGCCGCAGCCGGGGTGAAGACCGGTCGGCGGCGGCGGGTGCCGTTCGCCCACGCCGTCCGGCTGCCGCCGCCCCGGCAGGCGGTGGGAGCAGCGACCCGGGCCACCCGGGCCTGGTCGCGCCGGCCCAGCGGCCGGTTGACCCTCCCCGGCCTGTTCCTGTTCGCGCTGGTCGCGGCGACCGCCGCGGTCGGTGCGGTGGTGGTGCCGAGCGCGGTCCGGGCACCCCGGCCGGTGGCCGTGGACGACACCGCCTCCGCCGGCCCCGAGGCCCCGTCGGCCGGGGCGACCACCGGGGTGCCGGTGTTCCCGGGTGTCACCCCCACCCTGCCGCTGGGCAGCTTCCCGTCGGCCGGGGCCGTGCCGAGCGGGTCGGGCGTACCGCCCGCCGCCGGCCGGCCCGCCGACGCGCTGGGCGACTGGGCCCGGGTCACCGGCAGCAAGGCGGGCGTCTCCCCGATCGCCATGCAGGCGTACGGCTACGCCGAACTGGTGCTCGCCCAGACGAACCGGAGCTGCCAGCTGAGCTGGACCACGCTCGCCGCGATCGGCTACGTGGAATCCCGGCACGGGCAGGCCAACGGCGCGACCCTCGGGCCGGACGGCCGGGCCACACCGGAAATCATTGGTGATCCGCTCGACGGCAAGGGCGGGCGGTCCCTGATCCGGGACACCGACGGCGGGCTGTTCGACCGGGACACCGTCTACGACCGGGCGATCGGGCCGATGCAGTTCATCCCGACCACCTGGCAGCAGGTCGGCGCGGACGCCGACAACGACGGCCGCAAGGACCCGCACGATCTGGACGACGCGGCCCTCGCCGCCGGGAACTACCTGTGCCAGGGCGGCCGGAACATGACCATCCCCGGCGACTGGTGGGGGGCCATCCTCTCCTACAACGACGTACGCCGCTACGCGCAGGACGTCTTCGACAAGGCCCAGGAGTACGGGCGCGCAAGCCGTACGTGAGGTGATCGTTCGCATACATTGGCGGACCGGACACTTCCCCCGAAGAGCCGTTGACGGCAAGCTAGACGCGTGATGGTGCGCGAATGGGACCCCCGAACCGCGTCGTCCGCCGAGATCGGCTCCGTGCTGGACACGCTGAACGCGGTTCTCGCGGCCGACCTCCCGCAGGACCCGCCGTGGCGGGAGGATTCGCTGCGGGAGTACCTCTCCGAGGTGATGCCCGGCGAACGACGCATCTCCTGGGTGGCCCACGCCGATCCGCCGGCCGACGGGGGCCCCGCCCCGATCCTCGGGCACGTGCACGTGCTGCTGCTCGGTGACATCGGCGTACTGGAGGTGCTGGTGCACCCGGCGGTCCGTCGCAGCGGGCTGGGCCGGGAACTGGTGCGCACCGCAGCACGCCGGGTCTACCAGGAGGGCTTCCGGTCGATCGGGGTCGAGGTGGTCGGCGACACCCCGGCGATCGGCTTCTACTCGTCGCTGGGCTTCACCCGCGAGTACGTCGAGACCCGCAGCGTGCTCGACCTCGGCACGGTCGACTGGACGGCGCTGACCGAGATGGCCGCCGCTGTCGACCCGGGCTACCACCTGGAGTTCTACCCGGGTGGGCCGTCCGACGACCTGATCGAGGCGTACGCCCGGGCGAAGGCCGAGGTCCGCGACGTCGAGGACGGCGAGCTGCGCCCCAGCTCGTACGATCCGCAGCGGCTGCGGGACAGCCTCGACACGCTGCACCGGCGGGGCATGAAGCCGTACATCGTGCTTGCCCTGCACGAGCGCACCGGCACGGTGGCCGGCCTGACCGAGGTGGTGGTGCCGGTCCAGCACCCCACCCGCGCCGACCAGTACGACACCATCGTGACGCGTGACCACCAGGGCAACGGCATCGACCGGGCGATCAAGGCGCGGATGCTGCTGGAGCTGCGCTCCGCCGAGCCGGAGCTGACCGAGGTGCAGACCTGGAACACCCAGGCCAACGAGGTGATGCTCAAGGTCAACGCCGAGCTGGGCTACCAGCCCGACCGGGACTGGTGCGAGTACAGCGTGGACGTCGCCGAACTGGTGCACCGGCTCGACACCCACCGCTGAGCAGGGCGGCCGGCGGCATCCGGTCGGGGGCGTCGGGCAGCACTGTCGCGAATTCACCACATCGCCGCCCGAGGGATGGACGGCGGACAGCGACGCACCTTAACGTGCGTTGGTTCCCGTCCACCCATCGTGGAGGCCCCATGCGCCTGCGCCGCAGATTCGCCGCGCTCGCCACCGTCGCCGTCGTCGCCGTACCGGTGCTCGGCGTCGCTCCCACCGCGGCCACCGCCGCGCCCACCGACCTGTTCATCTCCGAGTACGTCGAAGGCTCGTCCAACAACAAGGCTATCGAGCTGTACAACGGCACCGGCGCAGCTGTCGACCTGACCGCCGGCGGCTACCAGCTCCAGCTCTATTTCAACGGGTCCACCACGGCCACCACGATCGCGCTCACCGGCACCGTCGCCACCGGGGACGTGTTCGTCTTCGCCGCCGCGTCGGCCGGCCCGGCGATCCTCGCCCAGGCCGACCAGACCACCGGCGCGAGCCTGTTCAACGGCGACGACGCGATCGTGCTGCGTCGGGGTGCCATCGTGCTCGACGCGATCGGGCAGGTCGGCGTCGACCCGGGCAGCGAGTGGGGCAGCGGGCTGACCAGCACCGCCGACAACACGCTGCGCCGGCTGCCGTCGGTGTCCAGCGGGGACACCGACCCGTCGGACGCGTTCGACCCGGCCGCCCAGTGGGCCGGCTACGCCACCGACACCTTCGACGGGCTGGGCGCGCACACCCTCGACGGCGGCGGCCCGGTCGACCAGCCGGCCGTGCTGACCTGCGGCGGGACGCTGACCATCGAGGCCGGCGCGACCGGCACCCGGGAGGTCACCGGCACCGACCCGGACGACACGGTCGTCGATCTGGCGGTCACCGCGGTCGCCCCGGCCCCGGCGGGCGGATCGATCAGCCGTACCGCGTTCACCCCGGCGACCGCGCCGGGTGGCACGGCGACCGCGACGGTCACCGCCACCGGCCTGCCCGCCGGCACCTACACGGTCACCGTGACCGCGACGGACACCGACGGCGGCACCGCCACCTGTTCGCTCACCGTGCAGGCCAACGGGGTGCTGTCGGTGGGCCAGGTGCAGGGCCCGACCCGCGACGACGAGAACCCGCGCACCGACCGGTCGCCGCTCGCCCCGCCCTCCGGTACCGGCACCAGCCCGCTGCTGTACGACGTCCGGGGCGTGATCACCCAGAAGTCGCTGGCCCGCACCTCGGCCGGTGCCGACCAGTACGGCTTCTACCTGCAGAGCCGCACCGGCACCGAGGACGGCGACCCGCTCAGCTCGGACGGGATCTTCGTCTTCATGGGATCCTTCACCACGCTGATCGGCGGCTACGCGCCGACCGTCGGCGACGAGGTGGTGCTGCGCGGCCGGGTGTCGGAGTACTTCGACCAGACCCAGCTCTCCGGTGCCTCGCTGGTCCGCCGACTCGACACCGGGCTCGACGTGAACACCGCCGTGACCGTGGACGACGCCGTCCCGCCGGCCGACGCGGCGGCAGCCGACCGGTTCTGGGAGCGGCACGAGGGGGCCCGGTTGCGGGTCCGTAGCGGCTCCGGCGTCACCGGTCCCCGGGACGTGTTCGGCTCCACCGCCGACTCCGAGGTGTGGGTGGTGGACCGGGCGGACCCGCTGCTCAAGCGGACCGACCCGTACGCCCGCCGGGTCTTCCGGGACGCCCACCCGCTGGACGACGTGCCGGGGCAGGTGTTCGACAACGGCAACGGGCAGCGCATCCTGCTCGGCGGTGGCGGCGTGAAGGCCACCGCCGGTGACTCGACGGCGCTGCTCCCGCCGGCCCGTACCTTCGACACCCTCACCGCCGACGCGTTCGGCGCGGTGTCGTACGGCTTCAGCAAGTTCAGCGTGCAGCCGGAGTCGCTGGCCCTGACCGCCGGGGTGGACCCGGCGGCGAACAACCCGCCGCGCCCGGCGGACCGGGCCCGGGAGGTCGCGGTGGCGACCTACAACGTGGAGAACCTGTACGACTTCCGCGACGACCCGTTCGACGGCTGCGACTTCACCGGCAACGCGGGCTGCCCGGGGGTGTCCCCGCCGTTCGACTACGTGCCGGCGGGCGAGGCCGACTACCGGGAGCACCTGTCGGAGCTTGCCGCGCAGATCCGCACCGACCTGCACGCCCCGGATCTGATCCTGGTGCAGGAGGCCGAGGACCAGGACATCTGCTCGGTCTCCGGCGGCAGCCTGGTCTGTGGCACCACCGACAACGCCGACGGAGCGCCGGACACCCTCCAGGATCTGGCGCTGGCGGTGCGGGCCGCCGGTGGTCCCGCCTACGCGGCGGCGTACGACCGGACCGGCGCGGACGCCCGGGGCATCACCTCGGCGTTCCTGTACCGCACCGACCGGTTGTCGCTGGCCGGGGCGAGCGCCACCGACCCGCTGCTCGGTTCCGCACCCACCGTGCAGTACCGGTCGGCGGGGCTGGCGTCCAACGCGGACGTGCAGAACCCGAAGGCGCTCAACGCGGTGCTGCCGGCCGACACCGACACCTCGACCGGCAAGGACGGCAACAACGTCTTCACCCGGGCCCCGCAGCTCGGCAAGTTCGTGGTGAAGGCGACCCCTGGCGGGTCGGAGTCCTACCTGCTGTACGCGCTGAGCAACCACTACTCGTCCGGGCCGGACACCCGGGTCGGGCAGCGCACCGAGCAGGCCGCGTACGGGGCGGCGATCGTCACCGCGATCGAGGCGGCCGACCCGGACGCCCGGGTGGTGTACGGCGGGGACCTGAACGTCTTCCCCCGCCCAGACGACCCGATCGCGACCGGGGCGAACCCGACCCCGTCGGACCAGCTCGGCCCGCTCTACCGCGCCGGCCTGCGTAACCTCTGGGACGACCTGGTGGCCGACGTGCCGTCGGCGGCGTACTCGTACAGCTTCCAGGGGTCGGCGCAGACGCTGGACAACCTGTTCGTCAACGACGCGCTGCACGCCGACCTGGTGCAGATCCGGGCCGCGCACGTCAACGCGGACTGGCCTGCGGAGTTCACCGGGGACGGCACCCGGGGGGCCAGCGACCACGACCCGCAGGTGGCCCGGTTCCGCAGCCAGCCGTCGCTGCGGGTGGCCGACGCGTCCGTGGTGGAGGGTGACCGGGGCAGCAGCACGATGACGTTCCAGGTCACCGTGTCCCGCCCGCTGTCCCAGCCGACCACGCTCTGTGCCGCCACGGTGGGGCTGACCGCGACGGTGGTGCTGGACTTCACCCCGTACGTCGGCTGCCGGACCCTGCCCGCCGGGCAGACCTCGCTGGCGTTCCCGGTGACCGTTCGCGGTGACCAGAAGCGGGAGACGGACGAGAAGATCGCCTTCGCGGTGGCCGGCCCGTTGAACCTGCGGTTCGCCGACCTGCTGGCGACCGGCACCATCACCGACGACGACTGAGCGTCGCGTACCTCCGACGGCCCGTCGGTCCGGCTTCCCGCCGGATCGGCGGGCCGTCACCATGGCGGGCGCACCACCCGGGGCGGCGGTGGCACGTTGCGGTACTTCGCCACCCGCACCTCCCACTGGCTCCGGCGGCGCATCGCGTCCCGGACGGCCCGGTTACGGTAGAACGTCTCCGGTGGCCGGGCGAGCCCGTAGACGTCCGCCCACCACTCACCCGGTTCCGGATCCAGAATCGTGTCCAGGTGCGACGGGTAGCGGCGGCCGGCACCGTCGCGGATGTCGTCGCGGTCCCGCATCGGGGTGAGCACCCGACCGAACTCGTCGACCACGGCCAGCCGGAAACCGGCCGCCGCGATGATCCGGCGCAGCAGGGCGATACTCGGGGTGAGCGCGCCCGCCTCGATCCGCCCGACCGTGCCGTGGTGCACCCCCGCCCAGCGCGCCAGTTCCCGTTGACTCGCGTCGGCACGCCGGCGGACCGCCCGCACGATCCCGGCCGCCGGCCACGGCAGGTCGTACGGTCTGCTGAGGAAGGTCGGCGGCTCGTCCCCTTCCCCGTCCGAAGCGGGAGGGGAGGTCGCACCCGGGGCGGGCAGGGCCGCGGGAGCCGGGCCGACACCCGGGGCGGGGTGAGACGCCGAAGCCGGACCCGAGCATGGGGTGGGGCGGGCGGCGGATTCGGGCGGCAGCGCGGGGTCGGTCATGTCGCCACCGTCGCGCCCGGCCGAACCCCGTCGCAACCCCGCCGTCATCACCTGTGGACAACGCCCAGGCCTGTGGAAAACTCGCTTCATTTGCGACCCGGCATCGATTACACAGGGTCACTTCACCGACCCGACCCGTCAATTACCGTGAGTCATGTCACCTCGGGCAGGGATCCACATCACCAAGATCCGCAAAAACAGCCTGAACAGCGGAAACGCCCAACCTCTCTCCACCCAGCCCTACTCCCCCTCGCACGCTTTGCTCTGCTGCCGAATCGGCGACAGGCACCCACGGTAAGCGTCGCATAGAGGGCAGCAGAGCAAAGCGTGCGAACCAGGGTGGTGGAGGGGGAGCCGAAAAGTGCGGAGAGTAACCAGATCGGTTGACCGCCGAGCAGGCGGTCGACGCCGATGAGGGACCAGCCACGCCGGCAGCAGGCGCCCGCCGACGGCGGCGGGGCCGGGGAGCCAGGTGCAGGGGCGTGGGCGAGGAGCCACGGCCACGGGCGTGGGCCACGGCGTCCGCAGCCCGCCCCCGCGATCAGTAGCGCTGGCGCAGCAGCTCGGCGGCCTCGACCGCCCAGTAGGTGAGGATGATCTGCGCACCAGCCCGACGGATCGAGGTGAGCGTCTCCAGCATCACCCGCTCGCGGTCGATCCAGCCGTTCGCGGCGGCCGCCTCGACCATCGCGTACTCGCCGGAGACCTGGTAGGCGGCGACCGGGACGTTCACGGCGGCCCGGACCGCCGCCACCACGTCGAGGTAGGGCAGCGCGGGCTTCACCATCACCAGGTCGGCGCCCTCGGCCACGTCCAGCTCGACCTCGCGCAGCGACTCCCGCAGGTTCGCCGGGTCCTGCTGGTAGGTGCGCCGGTCGCCGTCGAGCGCCGACTCGACGGCGTCGCGGAACGGGCCGTAGAAGGCGGAGGCGTACTTCGCCGCGTACGCCAGCACCGCCACGTCGGCGTGGCCGGCGGCGTCCAGCGCCCGGCGGACGACGCCCACCTGGCCGTCCATCATCCCGGACGGGCCGACCATGCCGACCCCGGCGTCCGCCTGCGCCACCGCCATCTCGGCGTACGCGGCCAGGGTCGCGTCGTTGTCCACCCCGCCGTCGGGGGTGAGCAGCCCGCAGTGACCGTGCGAGGTGAACTCGTCGAGACACAGGTCACTCATCACCACGGTGGCGTCGCCGACCTCGGCCACCACGTCGCGGATGGCGACGTTGAGGATGCCGGCCGGGTCGGTGCCGCCGGAGCCGGTCGGGTCCCGCCGCTCGGGCACCCCGAACAGCATGATCCCGCCGACCCCGGCCTGGACCGCCGCCACGGCCGCCTTGCGCAGCGAGTCCCGGGAGTGCTGGAGCACCCCCGGCAGCGACGCGATGGCCCGTGGCTCGGTCAGCCCCTCCTTGACGAACATCGGCACGACCAGCTCGGCCGGGTCGACGCGGGTCTCGGAGACCAGCCGCCGCACGGCCGCGTTGCGACGCAGCCGGCGGGGCCGGATCTCGGGGTACGGCATGAGGGGCCTCCCAGTACGGCTAGCGGAACCTGAGCGCGGTCGGCCCCTGCACCTTCGAACCCCGACGCTGCTTCGCCGGCATCGCGGCGAGCTTCTCACGCAGTTCGACGGCGTAGGCGGCCAGCGCCTCGACCAGGTCGGGCACCGAGGCGTGCGGCGGCTGCACGTCGACCCGCAGGCCGAACTCCGTCGCGGTCTCCGCCGTCTTGGGCCCGATGACGGCAACCACGGTACGCGCGTGCGGCTTCCCGGCGATACCGACGAGGTTGCGCACCGTCGAGGAGGACGTGAAGAGCACCGCGTCGAACCCGCCCGACTTGATCGCGTCGCGGATCTCGGCGGGCGGCGGGGCGGCCCGGACCGTGCGGTACGCGGTCACGTCGTCGACCTCCCAGCCGCGCTCGGTGAGCCCGGCGGCGAGCGTCTCGGTGGCGATGTCGGCGCGGGGCAGCAGCACCCGGCCGACCGGGTCGAGGATCTCGTCGTGCGGGGAGAACTCGGCCAGCAGCCCCTCGGAGGACTGCTCCCCGGCGGGCACCAGCTCCGGCTGGATACCGAAGGCGCGTACCGCGTCGGCGGTGGCCTCACCGATGCATGCGATCTTGACGCCGCCGAAGTGCCGGGCGTCGAGACCGTGCTCGGCGAACTTCTCCCAGACCGCCCGGACCGCGTTGACCGAGGTGAAGATCACCCAGGCGTACCGGCCGTCGACCAGCCCCTTGACCGCCCGCTCCATCTGGGCGGGGGTGCGCGGCGGCTCGACCGCGATGGTCGGCACCTCGCACGGGATCGCCCCGTACGCGCGCAGCCGGGCACTCATCGCCCCGGCCTGCTCCTTGGTCCGGGGGACGAGCACCTTCCAGCCGTACAGCGGGCGGTTCTCCCACCAGCTCAGCTTGTCCCGCTGGCCGACGCCCTCGCCGACGGTGAGCACCACCCGGCCGGTGAAGCCGAGCGCCGCCGCGACGAACGAGTCGACGCTCGACGTGGTGGTGTACTGCGTCTCGCCGGTGCCGTCGCCGGTCACCCCGACCCCGGTGGTGCCGTCCACCCCGGCGGCCAGCAGGCCGTCCCGCACGGCCGCGAGGTCACCGGCGTCGACCGCCAGCGCCAGCGACCCCCGGGCGACGGCGGCGGCGAGCGCGTCGAAGTCCAGCGTGCCGACGTCCTCGACGTCGGCGGCGGTGCGTACCCCGGGCAGCGGCACCCCGGCGTAGGTGGCGACGCCCTCGGCTTGGCCGACGCCCGGCACCACCTCGAAGTGCGCGGCGGTCCGCGCGACCGCCTGCACCTCCTTGACCACCGAGTCGTGGCCGAACGGGTCGCCGGCGACCAGGTGCACCGCGTTGAGCCCGGAGCGGGCCGCGCTGATGAGCATCTTCGCCACGTCGCCCGGTACGCCCTCGGCGGGGCTGAACTGGGCGTCGGACCGGGCCTGGGCCCGGACCACGTCGAGCAGCGTCTCGGGGACTCCCCGGTCGTAGACCACCTGGTCGGCGTCGACCAGGGCGTCGTGGGCCCGGCGGGTCAGCAGGCCCGGGTCACCGGGTCCGGCGCCGACGAACGCGATGCGGCCGACGGGCTTACGGGTGCGGGTCATTCTGTGCTCCCAAATTGCTGGGTCCCCGGGCCGGTGCTTCCTTCGTGGCCGAGGATCGAGTCGGCGCCGAGTTCGAGGAGTTCGGCGGCGAGTGCCTTGCCGATCTCCGCCGCGTCGGCGGGCGTTCCGGTGCGGGACAGCCGGAGGTCTCGCGAACCGTCCGGGCTGATCACCGCCCCGCGCAGGTAAATCTCGTCACCGTTCTCGCCTTCGGCGAGTTCGGCGTAGGCGGCGACCGGGGCGGAGCACCCGGCCTCCAGGGTGGCCAGCAACGCGCGTTCCGCGACGACCGCGGCCCGCGACGGTGCGTGGTCGAGCACGGCGAGCAGCTCGACCAGGTCGGAGTCGTCGGCCCGGCACTCCACGGCCAGCGCGCCCTGGGCGGGCGCGGGCAGCATGAGCATCGGGTCGAGCGTTTCGGTGATCACGTCGGTGCGGCCGAGCCGGGCCAGCCCGGCCCGCGCCACGACGACGGCGTCGAGGTCGGCGTCCGGGCCGAGCACCCGGGCGAGCCGGCTGTCGACGTTGCCCCGGATCGGGGTGACCTCCAGGTGCAGGCCGAGGGCATGCAGCTGGGCGATACGGCGCAGCGCCCCGGTGCCGACCACGGCCCCCGCCGGCAGCTCGGCGAGGGTACGCCCACCGGTGGCGACCAGCGCGTCGCGCGGGTCCTGCCGGGGTGGCACGGCCGCGACGTGCAGCCCGCTCGCCCCGGCGGTGGGCAGGTCCTTGTACGAGTGCACGGCCAGGTCGATGGTGCCGGCGGTCAACGCGTCGCGCAGCGCCGAGACGAAGACGCCGACGCCGAGGCGTTGCACCGGCGCGGACGACCGGTCCCCGGCGGTGACCACCTCGACCAGCTCGACGGCGCGGCCGGTCGCCGCGGTGACCGCCTCGGCGACGTGGCCGGACTGGGCCATCGCCAGGGCGCTGCCCCGGGTGCCCAGGCGCAGGGGGGTACTCATCGCTCACCTCCGGTGGGCGGCTGGTCGGTGTCGGTCGCCGGCGCGTCGGCGCCCCCGAACGGACCACGGCCGTCGACGGTCTCGACCACGTCGGGCACCGAGTCGACCCCGGAGGTCTGCGGCACCTGGAGGTCGAACAGCTCGCGCAGCAGCGCGGCGTACTGGTCGCCGCCCGGCTCGGCGGCGAGCTGGCGGACCCGGACGGTGGGCTGGTGCAACAGCCGTTGCACCACCCGGTGCACCGTGCGGGCCACCTCGGCACGCTGGTCGTCGCTGAAGTCGGGGCGACGCTGGGCGAGCCGGCGCAGTTCGGCGGTGACCACGTCGTCGGCGCGACCGCGCAGGGCGGCCACGGTGGGTGCCACGTCGGCTCCGCGCAGCCAGCTCAGAAACGCCTCGACCTCGGCGGTCACGATCCGGCCGACCTCGGCGGCGTCGGTGGCGGCTGGGCCGTCGGCGAGCAGGGTGGCCATCCGGTCGATGTCGATCACCTCGACGCCGGGCAGCCCGGCCACCTCGGGGGCGACGTCGCGGGGCACGGCGAGGTCGAGCAGGACCAGCGGTCCACGGTCGGGGTCGCGGCGGTCGAGCGCCTGGGTCACCACGTCGACGGTGAGGACCGGTTCGGTGGCCGCGGTGGCAGCCACTACGATGTCCACTGTGGAGAGCGCGGGGACGAGTCCGGCGATCGGGACGGCGTTCGCGCCGTACGACTCGGCCAGCCGGACGGCCCGGTCGGCCCCCCGGTTGGTGACGGTGAGCGGCCCGGCGGCCCGGCGGGACAGCGTCGCCACGCTCAGCGCGCCCATCGCGCCCGCCCCGACCACCAGGGCCGGCCGGCCGGCGAGGTCGCCGTCGAGCAGTTCGGCGGTGAGGTCCAGGGCTGCGGTGACGACGCTCTGGCCGGCCCGGTCGATGCCGGTCTCGGCGTGCGCCCGCTTGCCGACCCGCAGCGCCTGCTGCATCAGCTCGTGCAGCAGCCGCCCGGCGGTGTCCGCGCCGGAGGCCCAGTGGTAGGCGTCGCGGAGCTGGCCGAGGATCTGCGCCTCGCCGACCACCATCGAGTCCAGCCCGGCGGCGACCCGGAAGACGTGGTCGACGGCGGCCGAGTCGTAGTGCACGTAGAGGTGGCTGGCGAAGGCGGCGGGCGGCGCGCCGGCCTGCTCGGCGAGGACGGCGCAGACGTCGCCGAGACCGCCATGGAAACCGGACACGGCGGCGTACACCTCCACCCGGTTGCAGGTGGAGACGAGCACCGCCTCGGCGACGTACGGCTGGGCGACCAGGCGGTCCAGGGTGCGGGTGAGGTCGGCGGGGGCGACCGCCAACCGCTCCAGCGTCGCCACGGGAGCGGTGCGGTAGGACGCGCCGACGACGAGCAGCTTCACGTGCCGATCGCCTCCTGGGTGTCGGGGGTCGCGAGCCCGCCGGGCAGGGCGGTGAGGGCGGAGCCGCCGGCGGCGGGCAGCGCGGTCAACGACGCCTTGCGGTGCTCGTGGAAGGACAGGATCTGAAGCTCGATGGCGAGATCGACCTTGCGCACGTCGACCCCGTCCGGCACCGAGAGTACGCACGGCGCGAAGTTGAGGATGCTCGTGACGCCGACGGCGACCAGCTGCTCGGCCACCGCCTGGGCGGCCGGCGCGGGGGTGGCGATCACGCCGATCGAGATCGCCTCCTCGGCGGCGACCCGGGGCAGCTCGTCGACGTGCCGGACGACCAGCCCGTTGATCATCTCGCCGACCCGCGACGCGTCGGCGTCGAACAGGGCGGCGATCCGGAAACCCCGGCTGGCGAAGCCGTCGTAGCCGGCCAGGGCGTGACCGAGATTACCCACCCCGACCAGGGCGACCGCCCGGCGCTGGGTGAGCCCGAGCACGAACTCGATCTGGTCGATCAACAGGGCGACGTCGTAGCCGACCCCCCGGGTGCCGTACGAGCCGAGGTGGGAGAGATCCTTGCGGAGCTTGGCCGAGTTGACCCCGGCCGCCCCGGCCAGCCCCTCGCTGGAGACCGTCTCGTGGCCGGCGTCGGCGAGGTTGTGCAGGGCGCGGAGATACTCGGGGAGCCGTGCGACGGTCGCCTCCGGGAGGTCCGGGAGCGCCGGTACGGCACCGGCGCGGCCGGGCGCGCCAGGGTGACGGTGCTGACTCATGAGACTCCGTGCGGTGCGATCCTCGGCCGGCTCCGGTGCCCGCCCGTTGGGGGACCCCCGCCGGTGACCGGGCGAGCCGGCCGTGCTAGCAGGGCGCGTCGAAACTACAGAGTAGGCGCTTGTGAAGACGTGCACAAATCGCGATCTTGCTGAATCGCGGCCGCCCTGCACCTGCTCCCCCATCCCACAAGATCGATCGGGCACGCCAGCGGTGCCGCCGCGCGATTATTGCGCAATCCCGACTTCTCTCACCAATCGCGCTCGCTCGATGACCCAGCGTGATCCACGCCACCCTAGAGCTGGGGGGTGGTCAGGTCGCGCAGCAACCGCTCCTCCTCCACCCGCCAGTAACCGTGCTCCTTGCCGTCGAGCAGCACCACCGGCAGTCGGTCGCCGTACTCGCGCTCCAGCTCGACGTCGCCGGTGACGTCCTTCTCCACCCACCGGTCCCCGGTGACCGCCACCACCCGGTCCAGCGCGGCCTTGGCGTCCTCGCACAGGTGGCAACCGGGCCGGGTGATCAGGGCGAGCCGGGCGGCAGTGGACATCGGGACCTCCGGGTGAGGGCGGCCGGAGTCGGCCGCGACGGGGATGCGCACGGTGGCGGACCGCTGCGCACCGGTGCCGGATGCCCGGCGGCGGGCCGGGCCCACCCGCCCAGTCTCGCCCGTCCCCCGGTGCGGCACACCCGGGACGGCCGAGCCGGTCGCGCGGTGGCTGAGTCTGACACGCCGTCGGCCGCCCGGCCAGGCCCACACACCGGACGGTCACGCAGCGTCGACCGGACCACCCGATCGGGGCCGGCGCAACCACCCGCGCAGCCGCGCCGGGCGGACCTGTGGACACTGCCCGGCGGACCGGACGCGCGGGGCCCCGGCGGCCCTCCACCACCCCCCTGGGCTGCAATTTCCACCAGGGAACAAGCCGTGACGTGAAAGTCAACCGACCACGACGGACAACCGGTCCGCCAGGGGTCGGCGAGCCGGGCAAATACTTTGGCCCTGTGTAACGGACTTGGCACACGCGGGTGACGTTGGCCCTATCATCACTCGGGTCGGCTCACCCCATTTGCCGTGAGTCGACACCCCTCAGCCCGAGGAGGCCCCCGTGCCTGTGCGCGCATTGGACCAGCACCTCAAGGGGATCTGCCGCGCGTCGGCACCCCCCCACACGGCCCTGCCCGTCCGGGGCAGACCCGGCACGGCGGCCGTCCACCGCCGTCCGGTCACCGTCGTGACCCGCTGCGGGGAGGCCCGGTGACCGCCTTCGGCTACCCGGATCGTCCCACCGGACTGACCGGGCCGACGCCCCGGGCCACCGTCAACGAACGGCTCGACCCGGCCCGCCCGGAGGCGACGCCCCGCCGGCCGCACCAGCGTCCGCACCCCAACGAGGCGGCCCCCCGGCCCGCCGCCCCCGGCGGCAACGCCACGCCGGCCGGCCGGGTGACCTCCCACTCCCGGCCCCCGATGCCGACGCAGACCCGACGGATCGGTGAGCCTCCCGCCGTCACCGACCCGGCCGGTGGGGAGACCGCCGTGATCCCGGTGGTGCCGGCCGACGACACCGCCGTCATCCCGGCCGTGCCCGCCGACGACACCGCCCTGATCCCGGCCGTACCCGACGGGCCGCCGCCGGCGCCGGCCGCCGAGCCGGCCGGCACCGCGGCGACGCCCGCCGGCACCTCCCCCACCGGCTTCCCGAGCCGCCCCGACCCCTCCGACCCGGCCACCGAGGTCTGGACCCTGGTGGAACGGGCCCAGGCCGGCGAGGCCGAGGCGTTCGGCCTGATCTACGACCGGTACGTCGACACCGTCTTCCGGTTCGTCTACTTCCGGGTCGGCAACCGGCAACTGGCCGAGGACCTCACCTCGGACACCTTCCTGCGCGCCCTCAAACGGATCGGCAGCTTCACCTGGCAGGGCCGCGACCTGGGCGCCTGGCTGGTCACCATCGCCCGCAACCTGGTCGCCGACCACTTCAAGTCCGGCCGCTACCGGCTGGAGGTGACCACCGGCGACGTGCTCGACGCCGACCGGGAGGACCGGGGGCCGGAGGGCAGCCCCGAGGCCGCGGTGGTCGAGCACATCACCAACGTCGCGCTGCTCACCGCCGTCACCCGGCTCAACCCGGAGCAGCAGGAGTGCATCGTGCTCCGCTTCCTCCAGGGCCTCTCGGTGGCCGAGACCGCCCGCGCGATGGGCAAGAACGAGGGAGCGATCAAGGCGTTGCAGTACCGCGCGGTCCGCGCGCTGGCCCGGCTGCTGCCGGACGGATTCCAGCCCTGACCTGCAGCGACGATCACTCTTCGTGATTTCGCTCCCGACCGCCCCGTAACCGGGGCCCGGCACGGAGCGTTTCTCCGGGTGCGGCCGGTGGTTGTCCGGCGCCCCCGGACCCGTCCCGGTCCGGAGCAGCGCCGCCGACCACGACCCTGGTACGACGGTGCACGCCGCCGCCGGTCGCGTGGAACCACCGCGGCCGACCGGCCGTGACCAGCGAGAGGGGGTGCCTGCGGTGGACAGCGACCTTTTCTCCCGTCGTCGGGCCGTACGCTTCGCCCAGCTTCTCGACGAGGCCAACGGCGGCCGACGCCACCACGTCCGGTCCCGTGCCGACGACCAGCTCACCAGGCTCGTGGCGGTCGGGCAGCGACTCGTCGCCGAACGACCCGACATCCAGGTGGACGTCGAGTTCCGCGCCGGCCTGCGGGCCATGCTGGTGGCCACCGCCGAACGCGAGCACACCGCCGAGGCGGTCACCGACGGCACACCGCAGGCCACCGGCCGGGGTTCCCTGCTGGGCGGGGCGACCGCCCGACGGGCCCGGGCCCGGGGTGCCATCCTGGTCGGCATCGCGGCCGGGGCGGTCGCCGTCTCCGGCATCTCGGCCGCCAGCGAGAACGCGGTGCCGGGTGACGCCCTGTACGGCATGAAGCGCTCCACCGAACGCGCCCAGCTCGCCCTGGCCAGCTCGGACGTCAGCCGGGGGCAACTCTTCCTCGACTTCGCCCGGACCCGGCTCGACGAGGCGGCCACGCTCCGCGACGACGCGACCGGGTTCAGCGCGGTCCTCGACGACATGGACGCCGACACCCGCCAGGGCGTACGACTGCTCACCGGCGGTGCCGTGCAGCACGGCGATCCGGCGGCGCTGGACGCGGTGAACACCTTCGTCAGCGGGCAGCGCCGGGCGGTCGGTGGCCTGCTCGACGGGGCCGGCGTCGCCGAGCGGGACCGCACCCGGCAGTCCCTCGCCCTGCTCGACGCCATCCGCAAGCGCTCCGACGCGCTGCGTACCGCGCTCGCCTGCGCGCTGCCTGCCCCGGTCGGCAGCGACGCCCTCGGCCCGGTGCCCGGCACCTGCCCGACCTACCGCTGACCGGCGACGGAGCCGCACACCACAGTTCCCGCGCCGGCCGGTCGGCCACGGTCCGCGCCGGACTAGGCTCGATCACGCAGGGCCGCTCGTCGCAGGGAGGTGCCATGATGGCCGACACCCGCAGGGTCACGGTCAGCACCGACGCCCACGGGCACACCACCGGCTGGGCGGAGGCGACGGCCACCGGGCCCACGCCGACCCACTCCCGCGCCGCCGCGTTCTTCGACGTCGACAACACGATGATGCGCGGCGCGTCGATCTACTGGTTCGCCCGGGGGCTTGCCGCCCGCCGCTACTTCACCACCGGTGACCTGGCCCGGTTCGCCTGGCGGCAGGCCCGGTACCGGCTGCTGGCCACCGAGCACGCCGGCGACATGTCGCAGGCCCGGCAGGCCGCCCTCGCCTTCGTCGAGGGCTGGCGGGTCGACGCCGTCGAACGGCTCGCCGAGGAGATCTTCGACGAGTTGATGGCACCCCGGATCTGGGCCGGTACCCGTCGGCTCGCCCAACGGCACCTCGACGCCGGGCAGCGGGTCTGGCTGGTCAGCGCCGCGCCCGTGGAGATCGGCCGGGTGATCGCCGCCCGGCTCGGCCTGACCGGCGCGATCGGCACCGTCGCCGAGGTGGTCGACGGGGCCTACACCGGTCGGCTGGTGGGCGAGCTGATGCACGGGCCGGCCAAGGCCGAGGCGGTCACCCAGCTCGCCACCGTCGAAGGGCTCGACCTGCCCCGCTGCACCGCCTACAGCGACTCCTGCAACGACCTGCCGATGCTCACCACGGTGGGACGCGCGGTGGCGGTCAACCCGGACGGCGCGTTGCTGCGGGTGGCCCGGGAACGGGGCTGGGAGGTGCGGGACTTCCGCACCGGTCGCCGGGCCGCGCGGATCGCCGTACCGTCGACGGCCGCGCTCGGGCTGCTGGCCGGCGCGGTCTCCGCCGGTCGGGCGCTGCACCGACGTCGCCGCCCGGCCTGACCCGGACCGCCGCACCGCTGCCGGGGGCCGGGGGCCGGGTTCGCCGCACCGCTGCCCCGGGGGACCGGGCCGCGCAGCACTGCCCCGGGGACCGGGCGGTCGGCGGCGTGGGCTCAGGGGCCGAACGGGTCGGGGCGGCGTTCCAGCAGCTGGTGCAGGGTCTGTTGGATGGTCTCCCGGACCTGGTCGGCGAGGTTGAACACGACGAGCGGGTCGTCCGCCGAGTCGGTCAGGTGGGCGGTCGGGATCGGCGGGCAGAACTCGATCAGCCACTTGCTCGGCAGCGGCACCATGCCCAGCGGCCCCAGCCACGGGAACGTCGGGGTGACCGGGAAGTAGGGCAGTTTGAGCAGCCGGGCCAGCGGCTTGATGTCGGCCAGCATCGGATAGATCTCCTCGCCGCCGACGATGGCGACCGGGACGATCGGGGTGCCGGTGCGCAACGCCGCCGAGACGAAGCCGCCCCGACCGAAGCGTTGCAGCTTGTAACGGTCGGAGTAGAGCTTGCCGATGCCCTTGAACCCCTCGGGGAAGACGCCGACCAGCTCACCGTTGCCGAGCAGCCGCTCGGCGTCCGGGTTGCAGGCGACCGTACCGCCGGTCTTGCGGGCCAGCTCGGAGACCACGGGCATCCGGAAGACCAGGTCCGCGCCGAGCAACCGCAGGTAGCGGTGGGCGGGATGCTGGTCGTGCAGGGCCGCGGAGAGGATCAGCGCGTCCAGGGCCACCGTGCCCGAGTGGTTGCCCACCACCAGGCCGGCGCCGTCGGCGGGCACGTGCTCCAGGCCGGTGACCTCGGTACGGAACCAGTCACGGTAGAGCAGCCGCAGCAGCGGGTGGAAGACCGCCCCGGTCAGCTCCGGGTCGAACCCGAACTCGTCCACCTCGTACTGGCCGGACAGGCGGCGGCGCAGGAACGCCAGCCCGGAGGCGACCCGACGGTCCCACGGGTCACCAGGCCGCTCCACCCCCGGCGAGCGCCCACCCGCCGGATCGGAGGCGGCCGGACCCGGGTTGGCCGGGGTGGGACGGGGCGTCGCGGGGACGGTCGGGTCGGGGCCCGACCCGTTGCGCGAGGCGGGGGTGGGTGACGTGGTGAGCCGGCGGTGGCCGTTCTGCGCGGTCACGTACGTTCCCGGACTGCGGAGCGGACCTGCCGGATGCTCTCCAGCACCAGCTGCTCGGCGGTGGCGAGCTGATCCGGGGTGACCACGACACCGCCGTGGTGGGCCCGGATGAAGTCGTCGAACGCCGCCGCCGTGGTGCGCGGGGTGAAGCCGTACTCCCGGGTCAGCCGGCGGGTGTCGACCACCCGGCCGTGCACGATCAGGTCGACCTGGTCGAGGCCATAGCGGCCGAAGCCGAGGTTACGGGCGATCGCGGCGGCCCCGGACAGCCCCGGCTCCCACACCGGCACGGCCACCCGGCCAGCCCGGCGGATCGCCTGGGACAGCGAGAGCACCCCCGGCCCGGCCACGTTGTACGTCCCCGGATGGTCCTCGGCGACTGACCGGTGCAGCACCTCCAGGGCGTCGTCGAAGTGCACGAACTGGAGCCGGGGGTCCCGGCCGAAGACGGTGGGCACCACCGGCCGGGAGAAGTAGCGGGTGAGCGTGGTGTCGGCGGTGGAGCCGATGAACGGGGCGAACCGCAGCACCGTCGCGGTCACGTCGGGCCGGCGGCGGCGGAAGCCCCGCACGTACCCCTCGATGTCGAGGATGTCCCGGCCGAAACCGCCGCGCGGCACCTCGCGGGGCTCGGTCTCCTCGGTGAAGACCGCCGGGTCGCGGAAGGACGCGCCATAGGCGGCGGTCGACGACCGGACCACCAGCTTGCGCAGCCGGGGTGCCCGCTGGCAGGCGGCGAGCAGTTGCATGGTGCCGATGACGTTCTGTTCCTTCATCGCCGCCCGACCGCCCTGCTGCGGGTCGGGGGCGGTGACCAGGGCGAGGTGGACCACGGCGGCGACGTCGAGGTCGGCCAGCAGGCCGCCGAGCGAGTCGAGGTCCAGCCGGATGCGTTCCACCCGGTCGAGCAGGCCGGCGAACTCGGGGCCGGGGGTGGCCGGGTCGATGCCGATCACCCGTTCGATCCGGGGGTCGGCGGCGAGCCGGGCGGCGACGTGCGCGCCGAGGTAGCGACCGACCCCGGTCACGACGACGACCCCCGGAGCACCTGGGGTGCCACCGGGGGTCATCGCGCACGCCCTGACCGGCAGGCGAGATCGAGCCGGGATGTCCGCGGCCTGATCACTGAGCCTCCGGGGGTCGACAGATGGCAAGTGGTGCCGGACGCCGGGGGTGACCCGGCGTCGGTCACTTGCCGAGACGGCGACGCTGGACGCGGGTCTTGCGCAGCAGCTTGCGGTGCTTCTTCTTAGCCATGCGCTTGCGGCGCTTCTTGACCACCGAGCCCATACGACAGCCTTTCAATGCAACGTTCGGGACGGACCCTCGGCGTCGAGATGGTGACGCCGGTGGCCGCTTACGGACAACGGACCTGGACCAGCCTGGTGGCGTCGGGGCGCACCGGCGCACGGTCAGATCGGGCTCCAGGGTAGCCGGAGAGCGTCAGCAGGACCAACGCGCCCCCGTCGATGCCCGTTACGTCGCGATCGGCGGGCTCAGGCGGTCTCCTGGAACGCCCCCCGCAGATAGTCGTGCACCGCGTGCTCGGGCACCCGGAACGACCGGCCCACCCGCACGGCGGTGAGTTCACCGCTGTGCACCAGGCGGTAGACGGTCATCTTGGAGACCCGCATCACCGAGGCGACCTCGGCGACCGTGAGGAACCTGACATCCGACAGCCGACCGTCGGAGGACTGCGACCCGGCCATGGCTCACCCGACCCATCCCATGCCCGGCGCGCGCCACCCGACGGAGCTCCCGAACGGGCCGGCAACGCGCGTGTTACCAGTACGGTAGCGGGACGGCTGTGACCTGCGCGATCCCTTCCCACAACTGACCGCGCCGCAGGCGTCGTTCACCCGGTCGTGACCCGGTGTTTCCGGGCCGGCCCGGGGCCTACTTCTTCGAGGCCAGGGCCCGGCCGAAGAAGACCAGGTTCGCGGGGCGCTCGGCGAGACGACGCATCAGGTAGCCGTACCAGTCCTCCCCGTACGGCAGGTAGGTGCGTACCGTGTAGCCCTCGCCGGCCAGCCGGGCCTGCTCCTCGGGGCGAATGCCGTACAGCATCTGGAACTCGAACTCGCCCGGCCCCCGGTCGAACCAGCGGGCCCGGTCCTCGCCGATGGCGATCAGGCGCGGGTCGTGGGTGGCCAGCATCGGGTAGCCCGCCCCGGACATCAGCACGTTGAGACAGCGCACGTACGACTTGTCGACCTCGCGGGCCGACTGGTACGCCACCGACTCCGGCTCGGCGTACGCGCCCTTGCACAGCCGGACCCGCGACCCGGCACCCGCCAGCTCCCGGCAGTCCGACTCGGTCCGCCGCAGGTACGCCTGGAGCACCGCGCCTGTCGACGGATGGTCCTTACGCAGCTTGAGCAGCGTGTCCAGGGTCGAGTCGGTGGTGGTGTGGTCCTCCATGTCCAGGGTGACCGTGGTGCCCGCCTGGTCGGCCGCCGCGCAGATCGCCCGCGCGTTGTCGTAGGCCAACTGCTCGTCGAACCGCTGGCCGAGGGCGGAGAGCTTCACGCTCACCTCGGCGGCCGGGGCGAGCCCGGCGGCGTCGAGCGCCCGCAGCAGGGCGAGGTACTCGTCCCGGGTGGCGATGGCCTGCTCTGCGGTGACGGTGTCCTCGCCGAGGTTGTCGAGGGTGACCCGGAGGCCGTCGGCGACGAGTTCGCGGGTGGCGCGCAACGCGTCGTCGGTGCCGGTGCCGGCGACGAACCGGCGGACGACGTCCCGGGTGAACGGGGCCGTCGCGACGAGCCGCTCGACCTGGGATGACCGGGAGGCGGCGAGGATGACGGAACGGAGCATGAGCCGAGCGTAACGCCCGGCCGTGGGACCGCGCCCGGCGGCGGGGCGGACCGGTTCCGGCCGAGGTACGGGCCGGTCAGGGGACGCGCCGGTGGCGTGGATCAGTTACAACCATGAACGTGGAACGACACCCCCGCCGCCGGCTGCGGTCGGCCTCCGTGCAGCTCGGCGCGCTCACCGCGCTGGCACTCGCCCTGTCCGGCTGCAACCTCACCTCCGACGACGACGATGACGACTGCGCCCTCGGGCCGATCGGCGGCGGGGACACCGTGGCGCTCGCCATGCAGGTGCCGACCGTCGGCATCGACCCCCGGGCCGCCGCGCCCGACCCGGTGGCCGGCGCGCTGCCGGAGCGCGGCGGGTTCGGCACCCATCTCGCCTCCTGCGGCGGCTGACGGTGCGCCGGGAGCGGGTCACCCCCCGCCCGGACTCCGACGCGGTGATCCGCACCCAGGGCCTGGTGTACGTCGACACCGAGCTGCCCGACGGCGAGATCATGTCGTACTGGGACGAGTCCGCCGCGTACGCCTTCGACCTCGACGAGGTGCTGCGGCTGGAGGAGGCGACCGAGGAGCTGCACCGGATGTCGGTGGCCGCCGCCGAGCACGTGGTGGCCCGCAACCGGTACGCCGAGTTCGGCATCCCCGCCTGGGCGGCGCAGGCGGTCGCCCGGTCGCTGCACGAGCGCCCACCCACCCTGTACGGCCGGTTCGACCTCGCCTACGACGGCACGTGGCCGCCGAAGCTGCTGGAGTACAACGCCGACACCCCGACCGCCCTGGTCGAGGCGAGCATCGTGCAGTGGTACTGGCTGGAGGACACCCGGCCCGACGCCGACCAGTGGAACAGCCTGCACGAGCGGCTGGTCGGGGCGTGGGCCAAGATCGGGGCGGGGCTGCACGACCGGCGGGTGCACGTGTGCTGGTCCAACGAGGAGGAGTCCGGCGAGGACCAGATCACCGCCGGCTACCTGGCCGAGACGGCCCGGCAGGCCGGGCTGGACGTGACCCTGCTGCCGATCCAGCACGTCGGCTGGGACGGCCGGCGCTTCGTCGACGCCGCCGACCGGCCGGTCACCACCTGCTTCAAGCTCTACCCGTGGGAGTGGATGCTGGCCGAGCCGTACGGCCGACCGGCGCTGGAGCCAGGCACGCCGACCACCTGGATCGAACCGGCCTGGAAGCTGCTGCTGTCGAACAAGGCGCTGCTGGCCGTGCTCTGGGAGCTGTTCCCCGGGCACGAGTACCTGCTGCCGGCGTACCTGGACTCGCCGCGCGGGATGCCGGAGTACGTGGCGAAGCCGCTGCTCGGCCGGGAGGGTGGTTCCGTACGCATCGTGACCGGCGACACGGAGATCAGCAATCCCGGCATCTATGGCGACGAGGGTTTCTGCTATCAGGAGTTCCGGCCGTTGCCGCAGTTCGACGGGGGTCGGATGGTGCTGGGCAGCTGGATCGTCGACGGTGAGTCGGCAGGCGTCGGCATCCGGGAGAGCGAAAGTCTGATCACCGACGGTTACGCGCGCTTCCTGCCGCACTACATCGACGCGCCGCGTGCCGCGTGAGTCGACTACCGTTGGTCGGGTGAACTTCGACGCGTACGCCAGGACCGGGGTTGACCTCGTCAACGCCCGCCTGGACGGCCTCGACGACCTGCGGGCCCTCTTTCCGGACGAGAACGCGTGGATGCGCGACGAGGTGGCCGACCGGGACCTGGCGGTCTTCCGACGGGCGCAGAAGCGGTTGCGCGACGTCTTCGAGTACGGCACCTCGGGGCGCGACGCCCAGGCGGTGGCCGAACTGAACGCCCTGCTGGAGGCGTTCCCGGTGCAGCCGCGCATCTCCGGCCACGACTCCAGCGACTGGCACATGCACGTGACCAGCCGGGGCGCGTCGGTCAGCGCCGAATACCTGGCCGGCGCGGCGTGGGGCCTGTCGGTGTGGCTCTGCGAGTACGGCAGCGCCCGGTTCGGGGTCTGCGCCGACGAACGCTGCGGCAACGTCTACCTGGACACCTCGTCGAACTGCTGCCGCCGGTTCTGCTCGGAGCGCTGCGCCACCCGCTCGCACGTGGCCGCCCACCGCGCCCGCAAACGCGCCGCCGAACAACCCACCCTCACCCCGGTCCCCTGACCCCTCCCCCTCCCTCCCTGCCGCGCCCTGCCCTGCCGTGCCGCCTCGGTGATCAAGAGGTTTACGTCAGATTCACGCCCGAACATGACGCAAACCTCTTGATCACCGGGGCGAAGCGGGCGGGGGACGGGGAGGGGGAGGGAGGGGGCGGGGTGGGGGTTAGGCGTTGAGGGGGGTGGGGGCGGTCAGGTGGGCTCGGGCGAAGGCGAGGGATTCGCGGAGGTCGGACTCGCGGACGGCGCGGCTCTTGGCGCCCCGGGTGGTGACCTCCACCGCGACCGAGCCGGTGAAGCCGCGTCCGGCCAGGGAACGGAGCAGTTCGGCGCAGGGTTGGGTGCCCCGGCCGGGCACCAGGTGCTCGTCGCGGCCCTCGCCGGTGCCGTCGCCGAGGTGGACGTGGGCCAGGCCGGCACCCATCCGGTCGGCCATCGCCAGCGGGTCGCTGTGCGACGCGGCGCAGTGCGACAGGTCGAGGGTGTACGCGGGGTAGCCGACCTCGGTCGGGTCCCAACCGGGCACGTACGGCACGAACTGCCGGCCGGCCATCCGCACCGGGTACATGTTCTCCACCGCGAAGTGCAGCCCGGTGAACCGGTCGGCGACGGTGTGCAGCCCGTCGGCGAAGTTGCGGGCGTAGTCGCGCTGCCAGGTGAACGGCGGGTGCACCACCACCGTGGGCGCCTCCAGCGTGTCGGCCAGCTCGGCGGCCCGGCGCAGCCGTACCCACGGGTCGGGGCTCCACACCCGCTGGGTGACCAGCAGGCAGGGGGCGTGCACCGACAGCACCGGGACGCCGTAGTGCTTGGCGAGCCCACGCAGCGCGCCGGCGTCCTGGCTGACAGCGTCGGTCCAGACCATCACCTCGACCCCGTCGTAGCCGAGTGCCGCGGCGAGCTGGAACGCCGCCGCGGTCCGCTCAGGAAAGACCGAGGAACTGGACAGGAGCACCGGGACGCGGGAAGTCACATCCCCGAGGGTAACCGGGGCCGCCACCACAGTTCCGGACGAGCAGCGGCAAAAGCCGCGCAACGACCGGCGTACGTCACATCGGTTCGAGCTGATCCAACCGTCTGAGGATGACGCCCTCACGCAGCGCCCACGGGCAGATGTCCACCGCCGGCACGTCGAGCCGGCGCAGCACCGCCTCGGCCACCACCGCCCCCGCCAGCAGCTGGTGGGCCCGGCCGGCACTCACCCCCTCCAGCTCGGGCAGTTGGGCCGGCGGGATGTGCCTGACGAACCCCAGCACCTGCCGCAGCCCCGTGCGGGTGAGGCTGCGCCGCGCCCACAGGCCGGCCGAGGAGGGGGCCGCCCCGGTCAGCCGGGCCAGCGTCCGGAACGTCTTGGAGGTGGCCACCGGGCGTTCCCAGCCCACCCCGGCCAGTTTCTCCACCACCGGGTCGAGCTGCGCGTCGACGTACTCGCGCAGTTCCTCCACGGCCTCGGCGGTCGGCGGGGTCAGCCCCGACGGGTCGACGTGCAGCCGGTCCCGGCTCAACCGGCCGGCGCCCAGCGGCAGCGACACCGCCACCTCCGGGTCCTCGTCGATGCCGGCGGCCAGCTCCAGCGAGCCGCCGCCGATGTCCATCGCCAGCAACCGCCCCGCCGACCAGCCGAACCAGCGCCGGACCGCGAGGAACGTCGCCCGCGCCTCGTCCGCCCCGGACAGCACCTCCAGCCGTACGCCGGTCTCCTCGCGGACCCGGGTCAGCACCTCGGCCGCGTTGGTGGCGTCGCGCACCGCGCTGGTCGCGAAGGCCAGCAGGTCGTCGGCGGCCAACGCGGTGGCCGACGCACGGGCCGCCCCGACCGCCTCGACCAGCGCGTCGGCGCCGGCCCGGGTGAGCGCGCCGTCGGGGCCGAGCTGCTCGGCCAGCCGCAGCACCACCTTCTCGGAGTGCGCCGCCCACGGGTGCGCGCCGTGGTGCGCGTCGACCAGTAGCAGATGCACCGTGTTGGAACCGACGTCGAGCACACCCAGCCGCATGAGAAGACCCTAGGGCCGCCACGTTTCGACGGCACGCCGGCCGGCCGGTTCACTCACGCGTACGCTGGTCCGGGTGACGAGCCAGGTGGAGCTGCACGTGCTGGTGGACGACCCCGACGACCCCCGCAGCCGGGAGGTCGGGCTGGACTTTCCCCGGGAGTGGATCGAGTTCGTCGACCCGGCCGACGAGCGGCATCTGGTGCGCGCCGACCTCACCTGGTTGCTGTCCCGCTGGACGTGTGTCTTCGGCCGGGGCTGCCACGGCATCGTCGCCGGGCGGGCCACCGACGGCTGCTGCTCACACGGCGCGTTCTTCACCGACGACGACGACGAGAAGCGGGTCCGGGCGGCCGTCAAGCGGCTCACCCCGCAGACCTGGCAGCACTTCCGCAAGGGTACGAAGAACTGGACCGCGACCGACACGATCGACGGCAAGAACCCGGCCCGGCGGACGGCCACCCGGGGCGAGGACGCCCCGTGCGTGTTCCTCAACGACGCCGACTTCCCCGGCGGGGGCGGGTGCGCGCTGCACGGCCAGGCGCTGCGCGACGGGGTGCACCCGCTGGAGTACAAGCCGGACGTCTGCTGGCAGCTGCCGATCCGTCGGGACCAGGAGTGGACCACCCGCCCCGACGACACGAAGGTGCTGGTGTCGACGCTCGCCGAGTTCGACAGGCGGGGCTGGGGCGCAGGCGGGCACGACCTGGACTGGTGGTGCACCTCGTCGACCGACGCGCACGTCGGCACCGAGCCGATGTACCTGTCGTACGGCCCGGAGCTGACCGCGCTGGTCGGCGCGCCCGCGTACGCGAAGCTGGCCGAGCTGTGCGCGGCCCGGCTGGGCCAGGGCCAGATCGCCCCGCACCCGGCCAGCCCGCAGGGGTGAACGGTGTGCCGGCCTACGGCTCGAACTTGTAGCCCAGCCCGCGCACGGTGACGATGAACCGGGGTGCCGACGGCTCCGGTTCGATCTTGGAACGCAGCCGCTTGACGTGCACGTCGAGGGTCTTGGTGTCACCGACGTAGTCGGCACCCCAGACCCGGTCGATCAGTTGCCCCCGGGTGAGCACCCGGCCGGCGTTGCGCAGCAGCAGCTCCAGCAGCTCGAACTCCTTGAGCGGGAGCTGCACGGCCGCCCCGTCGACGGTCACCACGTGCCGTTCGATGTCCATCCGGACCGGGCCGGCGGCCAGCGTCGGGGCACCCGACTCGGTCACCTCGGGGCTCTGCCGGCGCAGCACCGCCCGGATCCGGGCCACCAGCTCCCGGGGCGAGTACGGCTTGGTGACGTAGTCGTCGGCACCGATCTCCAGCCCGACCACCTTGTCGATCTCGCTGTCCCGGGCGGTCACCATGATGATCGGCACGTGCGAGCGCTGCCGCAGCTGCCGGCAGACCTCCGTCCCGGACATCTCCGGGAGCATCAGGTCGAGCAGCACGATGTCCGCGCCGGTCCGGTCGAACTCGGTGAGGGCGGAGGTGCCCGTCGCGGCGACGGAGACCTCGAAACCCTCCTTGCGGAGCATGTACGACAGGGCGTCGGAGAACGACTCCTCGTCCTCGACCACCAGTACGCGGCTCAACGGGGTGTTTCCTTTCCTACGGTCAGGCCCGGCGCAGGGACGGTCGGGCCGGGCTCGATACCAGCGGACGGCAGTAGCGACTCCAGGGCGTCCGGTGGGCTGGCGGGTAGCCGGAGGGTGAATGTCGACCCCCCACCCAGGGTGCTCGCCACCTCCACCCGGCCGCCATGGTTGCTGGCGATGTGTTTGACGATGGCCAGGCCGAGGCCGGTGCCACCGGTGGCGCGGGACCGGGCCTGGTCGGCCCGGTAGAACCGTTCGAAGATCCGGTCGACGTCGGTGGGGGCGATGCCGATCCCCTGGTCGGTGACGGAGACGGTGACGTGGTCGTCGTCGGCCCGGGTGACGACCCGCACGGTGGTGTCCTCGCCGGAGTAGGTGATCGCGTTCTCCACCAGGTTGGACACGGCGGTGGCGAGCTGGCTGTCGCTGCCGTACGCGGTCAGGCCCCGCTGTCCTTCGGTGACCACCTGGACCCGGCGGGCGGTGGCCGAGGTGCGGGTCCGGTCGAGCACCTCGGCGATCACCCAGTCGACCGCGACGGGTTCCGGCGCGGGTTGCGGCTCGGCGCCCTGGAGCCGGGTCAGCTCCAGCAGTTCCTGCACCAGCCGCCCGAGCCGGGTCGACTCGTGCTGGATGCGCTCGGCGAACCGGCGGGCGGCCAGCATGTCCTCGGAGAGGTCGGGTGCGCCGTCGGCCGGCTCGGTGGCGTCGACGAGCGCCTCGGCGAGCAGTTGCAGCGCCCCGATCGGGGTCTTCAACTCGTGGCTGACGTTGGCCACGAAGTCCCGCCGGACCCGGGCGAGCCGGTGCGACTCGGTGACGTCGGCGGCTTCGACGGCGATGTACCCGCCGCCGATGCCCATCGCCCGCAGGTGCACGCCGAGCGGGTTCTCCCCGGCGTTGTCGCGGCCACGGGGCAGGTCGAGCTCGATCTCGCGGCGCACCCCGGTCCGCCGGACCTGCCCGGCGAGGGTACGGATCAGCGGGTGGGCCGCGATGGAGCCGGGGGTGGCACCGGTACGGAGCAGCCCCATCGCCCGTGCGGCCGGGTTCACCAGCACCGGAACGTCGTCCGGGCCGAGCACCACGACACCGGCGCGCAGCGAGTCGATGGTCTTGCGGCCGAGCCCGCTCAGCCCGCCGGACTGGTCGTCGGGAATCGCACGCCTCCCCAGGTCCCCGTGGGGGCCCTCGCCCCCGGACGGCGTCGCGCGACGCCGCCAGGTCTGGACGGGGCGCGCCAGCAGCAGCCCGGCGACCAGTCCGGTCACCAGGGCCACCACGATCGCCACCGCCCACTCCACCCGGCGATCGTAGGGTCATTGTTAACCTGGCTATCGCCCATAACAGGACGAACCACTCTCGCTTTGGGAGAAATTCACTCCCGGGCCCCGCGTCGTTCATCCGGGTTCATCTGGGCTCCCGTCGCCCCCGCCTACGGTGGGTTCCGCACCTGCTCAACCCGTACGCCAGCGGTCCCCCCGACCACCGGCGGCACCGACCCCAGGAAGTGACGATGCGCGACGAGTTCCGGGCCGACCTGCAGATCGTCAGCCAGCTGCTGGTGGACATGGCCGACGGCGTACGCGCCGCGATGCGCCAGGCCACCCGCGGCCTGCTGACCGCCGACCGCGAGGCGTCCGAGGCCGTGATCGCGCGGGACGCCGAGATCGACGACCTCTACCAGCACGTCGAGGAGCGGGTCTGCGACCTGCTCGCCCGGCAGGCGCCGGTCGCCTCCGACCTGCGCGCGATGATCACCGCGCTGCACGTCGCGGCCGACCTGGAGCGGATGGGCGACCTGGCCGACCACGTGGCGAAGACGGCGCTGCGCCGGCATCCCTCCCCGGCGGTGCCGGCCGAGCTGCGGCCCGTCTTCACCGACATGGCCTCGGTCGCCGACCGGATGGCCGAGAAGATCGCCAAGGTGCTGGCCACCCCCGACGCCGACATCGCCGCCGAACTGGACCGCGACGACGACGTCATGGACGACCTGCACAAGAGCCTGTTCGGCATCCTGCTCGGCGACGGGTGGCCGTACGGGGTGGAGACCGCCATCGACGCCACCCTGCTCGGCCGGTTCTACGAGCGGTTCGCCGACCACGCGGTCAACGCCGGTGAGCGGGTGGTCTACCTGATCACCGGCGAGACCGCTCCCGCCGCGGGCTGACCCGCACCGCGTGAGAGAGGGACCCAGCCCGGCGAGCTCCGCCGGGCCGGGGCCCTTCCGTCAGCTCAGCGGCCCTGGTTGGCGACCGCGGCAGCAGCCTCCTTGGCGGCGGCCGGGTCGAGGTAGGTCCCGCCCAGGGCGAGCGGGCGCAGCTGCGGGTCGAGGTCGTAGCGCAGCGGGATGCCGGTGGGGATGTTCAGCTTGGCGATCGCCTCGTCGGAGATCTGGTCGAGGTGCTTGACCAGGGCACGCAGCGAATTGCCGTGCGCCGCCACCAGCACCGTACGGCCGGCGAGGATGTCCGGCACGATCGAGTCGTACCAGTACGGCAGCATCCGGTGCACCACGTCCTTGAGGCACTCGGTGCGCGGCATCAGCTCGGTCGGCAGCAGCGCGTAGCGCGGGTCACCGACCTGGGAGAACTCGTCGTCGTCGGCGATCGGCGGCGGCGGCGTGTCATACGAGCGACGCCAGAGCATGAACTGCTCCTCGCCGTACTCGTCGAGGGTCTGCTTCTTGTTCTTGCCCTGTAGGGCGCCGTAGTGGCGCTCGTTGAGCCGCCACGACCGACGCACCGCGATCCAGTGCCGGTCGGCGGCGTTCAGCGCCAGCTCGGCGGTGCGGATCGCCCGGCGCATCACGCTGGTGTGCACCACGTCCGGCAGCAGGCCGTGCTCGCGCAGCAGTTCGCCGCCGCGACGCGCCTCCGCCTCGCCCTTGGCCGTCAGGTCGACGTCGACCCAGCCGGTGAAGAGGTTCTTCGCGTTCCAGTCGCTCTCGCCGTGCCGCAGCAGGACCAGCGTCCCGACGGTGGGCCCCTCGCTCGCAGTCATGCCGATCATCCTGCCGCACCGCGTCCGGGGACACGCGGGCGGTGGTGGTGACGACCACCACGTGGAAAAACGGATGACCGGTGTCCGACCCCGGAACTAGGTTGTAAGGCGCTTCAAGGACAGCGGTCATTACCTGAGCGGGGGCGCGGGCGTGCGGACGGTGCGGGGTTGGTTCCGGGAGACCACAGGCGGGCTACCGAGGACCTTCTGGTACCTCTGGACGGGAACGCTGATCAACCGGCTCGGTTCGTTCGTGCTGGTCTTCCTCGCCATCTACCTGACCCAGGCCCGCCATTTCTCGGCCGCCCAGGCCGGCCTGGTGATGGGCCTGTGGGGGGTCGGCGGCGCGGTCGGCACCACCGTGGGCGGCACCCTGGTCGACCGGTGGGGACGGCGGCCCACACTGCTCACCGCCCACCTGGGCGCGGCCACCATGATGCTGATGCTGGGCTTCGCCCGGCCGCTCTGGGCGGTCGCGGTGGGCGCACTGCTGCTCGGCACGTTCGCCGAGGCCGCCCGGCCGGCCTTCGGGGCCATGATGATCGACGTGGTGCCGGAGCGGGACCGGTTGCGCGCGTTCTCGCTCAACTACTGGGCGATCAACCTGGGCTTCGCCTGCGCCGCCGTGCTCGCCGGCCTCGCCGCCGAGGCCGGCTACCTGCTGCTGTTCGTGGTCGACGCGGCCACCACGCTGGTCACCGCGCTGATCATCTTCGTCAAGGTCGGCGAGACCCGCCGCCCGACGGCAGGCACCGCCAAGGGCGTGCCCGCCCCGGCCGGTCCGCCCCGGGTGGGCGCGCTGCGCACCATCGCCGCCGACCGGGTGTTCCTGGGCTTCGTCGTGCTCAACCTGTTCGGCGCGCTGGTCTTCCTCCAGCACCTCTCGATGCTGCCGATCGCGATGGGCGACGCCGGTCTGTCCCCCGCCACCTACGGATCGGTGATCGCGCTCAACGGGGTGCTGATCGTGGTGGGGCAGCTCTTCGTCCCCCGGCTGATCCGGGGACGGAGCCGGTCGCACGTGCTCGCCCTCGCCTCGGTGGTGATGGGCGTCGGCTTCGGGCTGACCGCGTTCGCCGACGCCGCCTGGTTCTTCGGGCTCACCGTGCTGATCTGGACGCTCGGCGAGATGCTCAACTCCCCGTCCAACGCCACCCTGATCGCCGAACTCTCCCCCGCCGAACTGCGCGGTCGCTACCAGGGGGTGTTCTCGCTGTCCTGGCAGGTGGCCGGGGCGGTCGCCCCGCTGCTCGGCGGGCTGGTGCGCGAACACGCCGGCAACGCCACGCTCTGGCTGGGCTGCGCCGGGATCGGCGCGGCGACCGCGCTGGCCCACCTGCTGTCCGGGCCGGCCCGGGAACGTCGGGCGGCCCGCCTGCGCCGCCCCGGGACTCCGGTCGTGCCGGTCACCGCAGTTGCGCCGCCGGCCCCGCCGTCGGCCGAGGCCGGGGTGCGGAGCGCACCCGCCGAGCCGGTCACGGCCCGTACCCCCGCCTGAGTACGCCCACCGCCGCCGACCCCACCCCCTGGGCTGCTTCATCGGCCCCTGCCCGCCCGCACCGACCGAACCCCACCCGCTCGAATCCCACCCGGCCGAACCCCACCCGGCCGGACTTCGCCTGCCAGGACGACCACCTGCCAGGACGACCATCCGGCCGGGCCCGCCCCTGCCCACCGGGATCCACCCCTGCCCGCCCGGATCCGATCCGCCGGAACCCCGGCGACCCGAAGTGCCGCAGGTCATCGCGTAGCTGGGCGGGGCAGACATACACCGAGCGCGTCCTTTAGACCTGATGACCTCAGCGACTCACACCGGCTTCGACGTCGGCACGAGTGCCGCCCAGCACCCGCCGCCCGCCGCCCGGGTGCAGCAGCCCTCTTCGATGAGGGCTTGGGTCCTGTCGCCTGTCACGAGTCACTCATCACCGGTCGCCGGTCGCCCCTCGCCCGTCGCCGGTTGCCGTCGCCGCTCGCCCCTCGCCCCTCGCCGGTCGCCGGTTGCCGTCGCCGGTCGCCGCTCGCCGGTCGCCGCTCGCCGGTCGCCGGTCGCCGGTCGCCGGTCGCCGGTCGCCGGTCGCCGGTCGCCGGTCGCCGGTCGCCGGTCGCCTGAATCGTTGACGACATCAGCTCGAAAGGACGCGCTCGGGCCATCCGGTCCTCCGGGCCGAGGGCTGGAACCACGTTCCGCGACACCATGGAGCTTGCTTGCCCGGTCGGCCGAACGGGGCCGAGGCCGAACGGGGCCGAGGAGGAGCAGGGCCGCGGAGCGGCGGGGCTGCGGAGCGACGGGGGCACGGAGCGACGAAAGAAGCCACAACGGCAGAGCGCCCACCGGCGACCCGATGGTCGCGGTGGGCGCTCGTACCGCCTGCCCGGCGGCGGCGGGCGACCCTCACCCCCGTAAGCGTCGCCCGCTCGCGCCGCCGGTTCCCGGGTGGCACCGTCCCCCAACGGCGTGCTCCACCCGATTTGCGTCTCGCTCGGTGCACGGATCTGATCGATCCGCCGCTCCCCCGAACGTTTCCGAGCGTGACGCGGTGCAATAAAGTTAGTTCGCCCGGATTCCGGATTCAACCTTCGAGCACTGTCTCGCCGGTCACAACACCTACCGTCCCTGCTCGGTGCCGCTGCTCCGGGCTCCGTGACTGCCAACACGCGGCTACCCGGCAGCCATTCCGGTAAACCCCTCAGCCGGCTTCCCGATCGGGTGACTCGGTGCGGAAGAAATTGCTCTGCCGGCCGTCCCGCAACTGCTCCTGGAAGATCAGGTTCAGCCTGCGGCCGTCGAACGTCCGGAACCAGTCGTCCCAGCTCACCACGCGCAGCCGACGACTCTCCCGGTAACCAGGCAGGTCGAAGGTGAGCACCCCCGGCCGGCCGTTACGCTCGGTGCCCGCAATGGTCGCCGGCTTTGCCCCCCGGGCCGCGGCCCAGTTCCGGATCACCTGGTGGTTGGTGGTCACCAGGCTCCGGCCCGGACGTTCCGGACGGTCCGCCGGAGACGTGATGACCTGCGCGGAGCGTACCGAACGGGAGGTGGACCGCCCGGTGCGGACACCGGTGGCGCGGGCGGCCTTCGCCCGCGTCGCCTTCGCCGCTGCCCGCGACGGGGTGGCCTTCGCCGCCCCGGCGGTGCCCGTGCGGGCCGGCGTCTTGCGGGCCGGCGCCCGGCCGGACGGGCCGGTGCTGCGTCGGGCGGCACCGCCGGCCCGACCCTCCGCGCGCAACGTCCGCGCGAGCGTCTTCACCAGTTCCGGCTTGCGCAACGCGGAGATCCCCGAGACCCCCCGCCGGCGCAGTTGACCCCGGATGTCGTCGACCCGCATCCGGGAGATCTCCGACTCGGAGATGCCCGGCGTGTTCGGGGTCCGGTTGCCGGCCTGACGCGTGGTCCTGGTCGCCGTCGCGCCGCGACCTGAGCTGTTCCGCTGAGCCATGACACGCTCCTCGACAGTCCGTCCTCGGCCTGCGGCGGGTCCCACACTGCCGCGCCGCAGCGCTGCGGCATACCCGTCAGGACCGGTCCGAACCACCTGACGACGGGGTGAACAGGTGGGCGAAGGCGGCCAGGTTCGCCGTCGACTCGCCCCGCTTGACCCGCCACTCCCACTCCCGGCGGATGGAACTACCGAAGCCGATCTCCAGCATCGTGTCGAAGGACTCGTCGGCGTAGCTGAGCACCGAGCCGAGCAGCCGGTCCAACTCGTCGGCGTCGACGGCCGACGGATTGACCCGCCCGGTCAGGTAGACGTCCCCGACCGCGTCGATCGAGAACGCGACCCCGTACATCCGGGCGTTGCGTTGCAGCAGCCACGCCCACAGCTCCTCACGCCGCTCGTCGGGTTGACGCATCACGAACGCCTCGACCCGCAGCGCGTGCTCACCGACGATCAGGTTGCAGATCGTCTTCAGCTTGTGGGTGCCCGGCAGGGTGACCGCGTACGAGCCCTCACCGGTGGCTTCCCAGTCCAGCTCCCGTTCGGTGCAGACCGCCTCGATCAGGGCCGCCAGCTCGCTCTTCGCGCTCATCGGACCCACTCTACGGCCGCCGTGGCCGCCCCACCCGACGACGCCGGGCGGGGCACCCGGTCACCAGGAGCCGGTGAGCGCCGGCCCGTCGGCCAGCCGGGCCGCCAACCGCTCCCGGTGCCCGGTGACCGCCTCTCCGTACACGGCGAGCAGCCCGGACACGGTGCGCTCCCAGGAGAAACTGCGGGCGTGCCGGGCAGCCCCCCGGCCCAGCGCCTCCCGGCCGGCCCGGTCGGGCAGCAACCGGGCCAGCGTACGGGCCCAGTCGCCCGGGTCGTGGCCGCGCACGAGCACGCCGCTGACCTGGTCCCGGACGGCGGTCACCAGGCCACCCACGGCGGCGGCGACCACCGGCGTGCCGCAGGCCTGCGCCTCCAGGGCCACCAGCCCGAACGACTCGTTGTGCGAGGGCACCGCCACCAGGTCGGCCGCCCGGTAGAGGGCGGGCAGGTCGTCACCGGTGCGCGGCGGCAGGAAACGCACCCGGTCGGCGACCCCCAACGACCCGGCCAGCTCGATCAGCGAGGTGGGCCGGTCGAGGCCGCTGCCGCTCGGGCCGCCGCAGATCACCACGGTCACCTGGTCGGCGAGGACCGGATCGCGCTCCCGCAACGCGGCGACCGCGCGGACCAGCACGTCCGGGGCCTTCAACGGCTGGATCCGGCCGACGAACGCGACGACGTACCCGTCGGTGGGCAGGCCCAGCCGGCGACGGGCGGCGCGGGTGGCGACCTCCCGGTCCCCGACGACGGGCCGGAACCGCGCCAGGTCCACCCCCGGCTCGACGACCGCCACCCGGGCCGGGTCGGCGGCGTACCTGTCGACCAGGTCGGTGGCCTCCGCCCGGGTGTTCGCGACCAGCCGGTCGGCCTCGGCGACCACCTGCTCCTCGCCGATCACCCGGGCCTTCGGCTCCGGCCGGTCGCCGGCGGCGAGCTGGGCGTTCTTCACCTTCGCCAGGGTGTGCGCGGTGTGCACCAACGGCACCCCCCAGCGCTCCTTGGCCAGCCAGCCGACCTGCCCGGAGAGCCAGTAGTGCGAGTGGATCAGGTCGTAGTGGCCCGGCGGGCGGGCCGCCTCGGCCCGCAGCACCCCGGCGGTGAAGGCACAGAGCTGACCGGGCAGTTCCTCCTTGGTCAGCCCCTCCAGCGGGCCGGAGGTGACGTGCCGGACGTGCACGCCGGGGGCCATCTCCACCACCGGGGGCAGGTCACCGGAGGTGGCCCGGGTGAAGATCTCCACCTCGACGTTCGCCTCGGCGAGCCGCCGGGCGACCTCCAGGATGTAGACGTTCATGCCACCCGCGTCACCGGTGCCCGGTTGGTGCAACGGCGAGGTGTGCACCGACAGGGTGGCGATCCGGCGGGGCCGGGGCCACGGCAGGGCACCTCGCTGACGCCCGACACCGGTGTGCTGATCCGCCACGTCCGCTCCCTCTGTCAGGGTTGATGCCGTCCCGCACGACCGGCGCTCCTCCGTCAACCTGCACGCCGGATGCAATCTTCCCCATCGGGCTTCGGAAATGCCTCGCCCCGGGCCGTGGGCGTGACGGACCTCATCACCGGACCCGGGGCGGCCGGTCCCGTCGCCAGGGTGAGAATGGCGTGATGACCTCTGTCGCGATCGTCACCGGGGCGTCCAGCGGGATCGGCGCGGCCACCGCCCGCCGGCTCGCCGCCGAGGGTTTCCACGTGCTCGCCGCCGCCCGCCGCACCGACCGGCTCGCCGCGCTGGTCGCCGAGATCGCGGCGGCCGGCGGCAGCGCCACCGCCGTGGCCTGCGACGTCACCTCGGACGAGTCGGTGGCCGGGCTGGCCCGCGCCGCCGACGACGCCCCCGGGCCGGTCACCGTCCTGGTCAACAACGCCGGCGGGGCACGCGGGCTGGACCCGGTGGAGACCGGCTCGGTCGCCGACTGGCAGTGGATGTACGACGTGAACGTGCTCGGCACGTTGCGGGTCACCCAGGCCCTGCTGCCGGCCCTGGAGCGCTCCGGCGCCGGGACGGTCGTGATGGTCTCCTCCACCGCCGGCTTCACCGTGTACGAGGGCGGCGGCGGATACAGCGCGGCCAAGCACGCGCAGACCGCCGTGGCAGGCACCCTGCGGTTGGAGCTGTGCGGCCGGCCCGTCCGGGTGGTGGAGATCGACCCCGGGATGGTCCGGACGGAGGAGTTCAGCCTGAACCGCTTCGGCGGGGACTCGGCGAAGGCCGACGCCACCTACGCCGGGGTGGCGCAGCCCCTGGTGGCCGCCGACGTCGCCGAGTGCGTCGCCTGGTGCGCCACCCTCCCGCACCACGTCAACGTGGACCGGCTGGTGGTCCGCCCGCTGGCCCAGGCCGCCCAGCACAAGGTGCACCGGGTCGGGCAGTGACCCGGGATGGCTGACCGGGGCCGGCAGCGGCCGGTAGGGGTGGTGACCCGGGGAACGACGAACCCCAACCGGCTCCGCCGGGTCGACAACTGGATCGTCGAGACCTGCGGCGACCGGTTACGGGCCGCCGCCGACCCGCTGGTGGTGGACCTCGGTTACGGCGCCACCCCGGTCACCGCCGTCGAACTGCGCGACCGGCTGGCCGCCCGGGTCCGCGCCGACGTCCGGGTGGTCGGGCTGGAGATCGATCCGGTACGGGTGGCCGCCGCCGCGCCGGCCGCCGACCCGCCGGGGTTGACGTTCGCCCGGGGCGGCTTCGAACTGGCCGGGTTGCGGCCCACCGTGGTCCGGGCGTTCAACGTGCTCCGCCAGTACGACGAGCGCGAGGTCGCCGACGCCTGGCGGACGGTCACCGACCGGCTCGCCCCGGACGGGGTGCTGGTGGAGGGCACCTGCGACGAGTTGGGTCGGCTGGCCGGCTGGCTGCTGATCGACGCCACCGGCCCCCGGACGCTGACCCTGGCCGCCAAACTGACCACGCTGGAGGGCCCGGCCCAGCTGGCCGAGCGCCTACCGAAGGCGCTGATCCACCACAACGTGCCGGGTGAACGCATCCACGCCCTGCTCCGCGCCCTGGACAACGCCTGGCACGCCGCCGCCGGGCTGGCCCCGTTCGGTCCCCGCCAACGGTGGCTGACCGCCGTCGGCACCTTGCGGTCCGCCGGCTGGCCCGTCCTCGACCGCCCCCACCGCTGGCGGCACGGCGAACTCACCCTCCCCTGGCCCACCATCTCCCCCACCTGACCCCACTCCCCACCCGCACCCACCCGCGCCGCCCCGCCCGCGCCCACCCGCCCCATTTGTGTTGATCAAGACCTTTACGTCAAATTCGATCAGCAGCCTGACGTAAATCTCTTGATCACCCGACCCACCTGCCCACCTGCCCCGCCCCAACGGGCCTCGCAGGGGTGATCAAGAGGTTTACGTCATCCAGCCGCCCGAGAATGACCCGAACCTCTTGATCACGCTCGCCGACCACCGACCACCTCAACGCCACCCGTCCCCGCCGAGGGTGGGGCCCGGCGATCAAGAGGTTTGCGTCATGGGGGCGGGCAGGGATGACGTAAACCTCTTGATCAACACGGGCGGGCACGAGCGCGGACGCGGGGCAGGGTGGGTCAGAGGGTGCAGTTGATGAGGACGGGTTCGGGGTGGAGGGGGACGGCGAAGCGGGTGTGCACGCCGTCGCGGATCTCCCGGGCGAGGGCGATCAGGTCGGCGGTGCGGGCGGTGCCGCTGTGGTTGGTCAGGGCCAGGGTGTGCTTGCCGGAGATGGCGGTGCCGCCCGGCCCGGGATGCCCCTTGGCGAAGCCCGCCTTGTCGATCAGCCAGGCGGCGCTGACCTTCACCAGGTCACCCGGGCAGGGCCAGGAAGGGGGCTCGCCGATGTCGGCGGCCCGCTCGCGCAGCAGGTCGTACGCCGCCCGGTCGAGCACCGGGTTGGTGAAGAACGAGCCGACCGACCAGGTGTCCGGGTCGGCGGGGTCGAGCACCATGCCCTTGCCGGCGCGCAACGCGAGCACCGTGTCCCGGGCGGCGGCCAGCGGCACCCGGTCGCCGACCTCGACGCCGAGCGAGCGGGCCAGTTCGGCGTAGCGGACCGGCCCGGACAGCGGCGAGCGGTCCAGCCGGAAGTCGACCGAGAGCACCACCCAGCGGTCGCTGTACTTGAAGATGCTGCCCCGGTACGCGAAGCCGCAGTCGGCGGCGGCGACGGTGGTGAGCCGGTCCTCGGCGCGGTCGTACACCTGGACGCCGGTGATCCGTTCGGCGACCTCCTGGCCGTACGCGCCGACGTTCTGGATGGGGGTGGCGCCGGCCGAGCCGGGGATGCCGGAGAGGCACTCCAGGCCGGACCAGCCGTTGCCGACGGTGGCGGCGACGAGGTCGTCCCAGGGTTCGCCGGCTTCGACCCGTACGGTGACGGTGTCGGTGTCCTCGGCGACCACGGCGAAGCCCCGCGACCGGATCAGCACGACGGTGCCGGGGAAGCCGGCGTCCCCGACGACCACGTTGCTGCCGCCGGCGAGGACCAGCACCGGCTCGTCGCGCCGGTGCGCCTCGCGGACCCGGTGGACGATCTCGTCGGCGCTGGTGGCGGCGACGCAGCGGGCGGCGGGGCCACCGAGGCGCAGGGTGGTGTATTCCGCCAGGGCGGCCGGATCGGCGGGTTCGGCGTCCGTTGTCGGTTTGGCGTAGACGTCTGACACGCCTTTCACCCTAGGCTGAGGGGTAGCCGCGGCACCCACTGGTCGCCGGGTCACCCCGGGGAGGATTTGCGATGAGCAGACTGCACGCCACGAAGGACTTCTGGATGGGAGCGCTCCGGGTCGACGGCCCGGCGTTCGCCGCGGCCGTCGCCGAGGCCCCGCCGGAGACACCGGTGCTGTCCTGCCCGGGGTGGACGGTGGCGGACCTGACCCTGCACCTGGCCGGCCTCTACCACTGGGTGCACTCCTTCGTCGGCTCCGGGGACACCGCCCAGCCGGCCCGCCCCGACGACACCGCCGAGATGCCCGCCGGTGTGTCCCCCCTCCAGCTCTGGCAGTACCAGTACGACCAGCTGATGACCCTGTTCGACGCGCTCGACCCGGAGGCCCCGGCGTGGAACTGGGCGCCGCAGCCGAAGAAGGCCGGGTTCTGGCCCCGGCGGATGGCGCACGAGACCGCAGTGCACAGGTGGGATGCCCAGCTCGCCATCGCCGCCGGTGACCCGATCGAGGCGAAGCTCGCCGCCGACGGGGTCAGCGAGGTGCTGGACACCTGGCTGCCGTCCGGCCGTCGGCGCAACCGGGGGCAGTGGCAGGGGGTGGTGCACCTGACCGCGACCGACGCCGCCCAGGACTGGTACCTGCGGATGCGCGGCGAGGGGGTGGCCCTGCTGGACACCGCGACGGTCTTCGGGCACGACGACCACCACGCCCGGGTGCAGGTCACCGGGTCGGCGAGCGACCTGCTGCTGGCGCTGTGGGGCCGGGTCAGCTTCGACACCCTCGGCGTTGCGGGGGACCGTTCCCTGCTGGAGGGCCTGCGCGTCGGCTGACGCCCACCCGCGACCGCGCGTCGCCGTACCGAGAGCGGCCGTCCCACCCGGGACGGCCGCTCTCGGCGTTTCCGGGCGGCTGCTTCCGGCGTTGCGGTGCAGACCCCGGGACGGCCGGCCCCGGCATCCGCGACGAGGTTCGAGAGAGCGCTCTCTTGACAGGAACCCATCGACCTACCACCCTGTCGTGAGAGCGCTCTCTCATCGAGATCGAATCCGGGCCGACGATCCGCGCGGCCCGCTCATACGCAGGTCCACACCCCACCACCCGACCTGAGAGGGGTCCCGACCCATGGGTGTCATCTCCCGCCGCCGCCTCACGGCGGTCGCCCTGGTCACCGTCACCGCGTTGCTCGGCACCACCGCCTGCGGCGGCGACGACGAGGCCGCCGACGGCGGCCCGGTCACGCTGACCGTCGACGTGTTCGGCCAGTTCGGCTACGAGAAGCTCTACCGGCAGTACGAGGCCGACCACCCCGGCGTCAAGATCGTCGAGCGGGGCACCGGCGGCAACCTCGACGAGTACTCCCCCAAGCTCACCCAGTGGCTCGCCGCCGGCAAGGGCGCCGGTGACGTGGTCGCCATCGAGGAGGGGCTGCTGGTCGAGTACAAGGCAAACCCGCAGAACTTCGTCAACCTGCTCGACCACGGGGCCGCCGAGCTCAAGGGCAACTTCCTGGAGTGGAAGTGGAACGGCGGGCTGACCGCCGACGGCAAGCAGCTCATCGGCCTCGGCACCGACGTCGGCGGGATGGCGATCTGCTACCGCAAGGACCTCTTCGCCGCCGCCGGCCTGCCCACCGACCGGGAGGCCGTGTCCGAGCTCTGGCCCACCTGGCAGGACTACGTGCGGGTCGGCGAGCAGTTCACGGCGAAGAACACCGGCGCGGCCTTCCTCGACGCCGCCACCAACACCTTCAACACCATCCTGTTGCAGACCGCCGGCAACACCACCGGCTACAGCTACTACGACACCGCCGACAAGCTGGTGGTCGACAGCAACCCGGCGGTACGCCAGGCGTACGACACCACCGTCGACATCATCGACTCCGGCCTCTCCGGCCGGTACGGGGCCTGGTCGGAGGAGTGGGTGTCGGCCTTCAAGCAGGCCAAGTTCGCCACCATCGCCTGCCCGGCCTGGATGACCGGGGTGATCGAGGGCAACGCCGGCCCGGACGCCAAGGGCAAGTGGGACATCGCCCAGGTGCCCGGCAGCGGCGGCAACTGGGGCGGCTCCTACCTGGCGGTGCCGAAGCAGAGTCGGCACCAGGCCGAGGCGATCGAGCTGGCCAAGTTCCTGACCAGCGCCAAGGGCCAGATCGGCGCGTTCCAGGAGAAGGGGCCGCTGCCGTCGTCCCCGCAGGCGCTCGACGACCCGGCGATCGTCAACTCGACCAACGCGTACTTCTCCGACGCCCCGGTCGGCACGATCTTCGCCGCCGGCGCGAAGAGCCTCAAGCCGGTCTACATGGGGCCGAAGAACCAGGCCGTCCGCACCGAGGTGGAGAACGCCGTGCGCACCGTCGAACTGGGCCAGCGCAACCCCGCCCAGGGCTGGGCCGACGCCACCGCCAACGCGAAGAAGGCCGCCGCCAAGTAACCCGCCCGGGTCCGTCCGGGGGCGAGGTGGCGGGGTCAGCACGCCGGGACGCCGCCACCCCGCCCCGGACGGACCCGGCAGGCGGGGACCGGGTGGGCGCGGAGAGAGGGAGCTGCGGGAGATGGTTGTTCAGGTTGACGGTCCGCCGCCGGGTGCGGTGACGACCCGGAGCAGATCGCCGGAGCGGGGGCACCGGTTGGCCCGGCTCGACGTCAGGTACTCGCCCTACCTGTACGTGACGCCGTTCTTCCTGCTCTTCGCGGTCTTCGGGCTCTATCCGCTGGCGTACACGTTCTGGGTGTCGCTGCACGACTGGGACCTGTTGGGGGTGGACCCGGCCTTCGTCGGCGCGCAGAACTACACCCAGCTGCTGGCCGACGCCGACTTCTGGAACTCGGTGGTGAACACGCTGGGCATCTTCGTCATCTCCACGGTGCCGCAGCTGCTCGCCGCCCTCTGGCTGGCCAACCTGCTCAACCGGCGGCTGCGGGCGCGGACCACCTGGCGGATGGCGGTGCTGGTGCCCAACGTCACCTCGACGGCGGCGGTGGCGATCGTCTTCGCGGTGCTGTTCGGCCGTGAGTTCGGCATGATCAACTGGCTGCTCGACCTGGTCGGCGTCGACGCGATCGACTGGAAGGCGAACCGGTTCGCCGCCTGGACGGCGATCTCCGCCATGGTCGACTGGCGGTGGACCGGCTACAACGCGCTGATCTTCCTGGCCGCGATGCAGGCCATCCCCCGCGACCTGTACGAGTCCGCCTCCATCGACGGGGCCGGCCGGGCCCGGCAGTTCTGGTCGATCACCGTGCCGCTGCTCAAACCCACGATCATCTTCGCGGTGATCATCTCCACCATCGGTGGGCTGCAACTGTTCACCGAGCCCCGGCTGTTCAACTCCGGCACCAACGCGATCCGGGGCGGGCCGCTGCGCGAATCCCAGACGATGACCATGTACATGTTCGAGAACGCCTTCGCCCCGCACTACAACTTCGGCTACGGCTCGGCCGTCGCCTGGCTGCTCTTCGCCCTGATCGCGGTGGTCGCGGCGATCAACGTACTGATCCTGCGCCGGCTCGGCGGCGGCGCCCGCAAGGGGGACCGATGACCCGGATCTGGTCGGCCGGCCGGCTCACCTACCCGGCGCTGACGCTCACCGCCCTGCTGTCGATCTTCCCGATCTACTGGATGTTCGTGGTCGCCAGCCGCAGCAGCGACGCGATGGGCCAGGTGCCGCCACCGCTCACCCCCGGCGGCAACCTCGGCGCGAACATCACCCGGCTGTTCGCCAACCCCGACGCGCACTTCCTCACCGGCCTGCTCAACTCGACGATCGTCGCGGTCAGCGTCACCTTCTCGGTGGTGCTCTTCTCCACGCTGGCCGGATTCGCCTTCGCCAAGCTGCGGTTCCGGGGACGCAACGCGCTGCTCATGGTCATCGTCGCCACCATGATGGTGCCCACCCAACTCGGGGTCATCCCGCTGTACCTGCTGATGACCAAGCTGAACTGGAACGACCGGCTGCCGGCGGTGATCGTCCCGGCCCTGGTCACCGGGTTCGGCGTGTTCATGATGCGCCAGTACGCGGCCCAGGCGGTCAGCACCGAGCTGATCGAGGCGGCCCGGGTCGACGGCTGCCACACGCTGCGGATCTACTGGAACGTGGTGCTGCCCGCGCTGCGCCCCGCCGCCGCCGTCCTCGGCCTGCTCACGTTCATGACGACCTGGAACGACTTCCTCTGGCCGTACGCTGTGCTCAACGACCCGGAGAACCCGACCGTGCAGTTGTCGCTGCGGGCCCTCTCCGACGGTTACTACCAGGACATGTCGCAGGTGTTCACCGGCACGGCGATCGCGACGCTGCCGCTGCTGCTGGTGTTCGTCGTGTTCGGTCGCCAGATCATCGGCGGCATCATGGAAGGTGCGGTTAAGGCGTGAACGATGTTCGATTTCCGGAGGGCTTCGTGTGGGGCGCGGCGACCGCCGCGTACCAGATCGAGGGGGCGGCCCGCGACGACGGTCGCGGCGAGTCCATCTGGGACACCTTCAGCCGTACGCCGGGCAAGGTGTTCGCCGGGCACACCGGTGACGTCGCCTGCGACCACTACCACAGGTACGCCGACGACGTGGCGCTGATGGCCGAGCTGGGGCTGGCCGCGTACCGGTTCTCGGTGGCCTGGCCCCGGATCAGGCCGGACGGCACCGGCCCGGTCAACCCGCGCGGCCTGGACTTCTACGACCGGCTGACCGATGCGCTGCTCGACCGGGGCATCGACCCGATCGTCACCCTCTACCACTGGGACCTGCCGCAGGCGTTGCAGGACCGGGGCGGCTGGGCCAGTCGGGAGACCGCCGAACACTTCGCCGACTACGCCCTGGCGGTGCACGCCCGGCTCGGCGACCGCATCCGCACCTGGACGACGCTCAACGAGCCGTGGTGCTCGGCCTACCTGGGTTACGGCAACGGGGTGCACGCTCCCGGCGAACGCGACGCCGGGGCGGCGTTCCGGGCCGTACACCATCTGCTGCTGGGGCACGGGCTGGCGGCGCGGGCGCTGCGGGCGGCGGGCGCGCGGACGGTCGGGATCACCCTCAATCCGGCGGACGTCGCGCCGGCCGACCCGGCCAGCGCCGCCGACGCCGCCGCGGTACGCCTCGTCGACGGCCTCCAGAACCGGATCTTCCTGGACCCGCTGACCGGCGCCGGCTACCCGGCCGACATGCTCGAACACGTCGCCCGGATGGTGGAGCCCACGTTCGTCCGGGACGGCGACGAGAAGATCATCGCCGCGCCGCTGGACCTGCTCGGGATCAACTACTACTCACCCACCTACGTCGCGGGCCGCCCGGACGGGGCGGGCAGCAGCGCCTACCCGGGCACCGAGGGGGCGGTGGAGTTCCTGCCCGCCACCGGGCCGGTGTCCGACATGGGCTGGCAGATCGAGCCGGCCGGGCTGACCCGGCTGCTGGTACGGCTCGCCGCCGACTACCCGGGGCTCCCGCTGATGATCACCGAGAACGGCGGCGCGTTCCCCGACGACGGCAGCAGCCCGGCGGCCGACGCGGCGGGCCGGATCCACGACGCCGACCGGATCGCCTACCTGGACGGGCACCTACGGGCCGCGCACGAGGCCATCTCCCGCGGCGTCGACCTGCGCGGCTATCTCGTATGGTCGTTGCTGGACAACTTCGAGTGGGCCGAGGGCTATCGGAAGCGGTTCGGGATCGTCCACGTCGACTATCTGAACCAGCGGCGCACCCCGAAGTCGAGCGCCCGGTGGTACCAGGAGGTGATCTCCCGGAACGGGCTGTGACGAGGTGGTGGTGGCGGGTATGACGGCGGCACAGCGGCCCACCCTGGAGGAGGTCGCCCGGCAGGCCGGCGTCTCCCGGGCGACGGTCTCCCGGGTGGTGAACGGCTCCACCACGGTCGCCGAGCCGATCCAGGAGGCGGTCCGCCGGGCGGTGGCCGAGCTGGGGTACGTGCCGAACCTGGCCGCCCGCAGCCTGGTCACCCAGCGGACCGACTCGGTCGCCCTGGTGCTGCCGGAGGCAGCCACCCGGGTCTTCTCCGACGACCAGGTCTTCCCCGGGCTCATCCGGGGCGCGGCCCAGGAGCTGGAGGCGGCCGACAAGCAGCTGGTGCTGATGCTGGCCGGCTCGCCCGCCGGGCACGACCGGGTCACCCGCTACACCACCGGCCGGCACGTCGACGGGGTGCTGTTCGCCTCGCTGCACGGGGAGGACCCGCTGCCCGGCCGGCTCGCCCGCCTCGGCATCCCGGTGGTGTGCAGCGGCCGGCCGCTGGACGCCGCCGACGTGCCCTACATCGACGTGGACCACATCGGCGGGGTCGCCAGGGCGACCCGCTACCTGATCGACAACGGTCGTCGTCGGATCGCCACCATCGCCGGCCCGCAGGACATGGTCGCCGGCATCGAACGCCTCGCCGGCTACCGGGACACCGTGGTCGCCGCCGGCCTGCCCCAAATGATCGAGTACGGCGACTTCACCCGCGAGTCGGGGACCCTCGCGATGCGTCGGCTGCTCGCCGCGTACCCCGATCTGGACGCGGTCTTCGCCGCCTCCGACCTGATGGCGCACGCGGCCCTGCGGGCGCTGCACGAGGCGGGCCGGCGGGTGCCGGACGACGTCGCGGTGATCGGCTTCGACGATATCGAGACGGCCGCCTACACCGAGCCGCCGCTGACCACCGTGCGGCAGCCGATCGTCGAACTGGGCCGGAAGATGACCCGCCTGCTGCTGGCCCTGGCCGACGGCGCGGAGGTGGAGCGGGCGGTGGTGCTGCCGACGGAGCTGGTGATCAGGCAGTCCGCCTGACCCCGCCCCGGTCCCGTACGCTGCGCTCCCTGCCCACCGCGCTCCCACCCACGGTGCCCGTCCGCCCACTGCGCTGCCGCCAGCCCTTCCGGGCACCGCACCCGACGGTCGAACATCGACAACCTCGTCACTCTCAGCGACATTCCGTCGACCCCTCACCTCTCCCGCTCAGCCGCTTTGCTCTGCTGCCATCCGCGCGACAGGCACCTAGCGTGACCGGGCTGATGCGACGACCGCCGAGCGCTCGCAGTGAAGCAGCAGCTCAGGCTTCTGTCGCTTCCACGGCAGCAGAGCAAAGGAAGCGAGGGTGACATGTCGGGGCGAGCCTGAAGTCACGGAGGGTGAAGAAGGGACGATCCGGGGGCTGCCGTCGCTCAGAGTAGCGAGCAGTATGGGTGCGGAAAAGCCGTCGCCCGCCACACCGGCCCGTGCCTACGCTCGCGGGCATGTCTGACGCTGCCGCATCGCCGCCCGCGCCGACCGGCACCGCCGAGCCGACCGGACCCACCGCACCGACCGGCACCGCCGGGCAGCGCCGGCCCTCGGTCCCGCCCGCCCACGGCCCCTCCGCGCGGTCCACCGGGCAGCCGGGCGCGGGGTGGCGCATCCGCACCGCACAGCCCGACGACGCGCCCGGCGTGGTGGCGCTGCGCTCGCTGGTCCATCCGTACCTGGTGCGGGGCGTCGCGTCGACCCGGCAGATGATCGCCCAACCGCCGCCCGAGGAGGACTGGACGGCCTGGGTGGCCGAGGCGGACGGCCTGATCGTCGGCTGGGCCTCGGCCTACCGGAACGCGCACACCACCGTGCCGGACTTCGGGGACGTCTCCACGCTGCACGTGCACCCGGAGCACCGGGGCCGGAGCATCGGCACCGCGCTGCTCACCGCCGCACTGGACCACCTGTGCTCGCTGCGGGTCCGTCGGGTGCGCACCTGGGTGCAGACCGACTCGCTGCCGTACGCCCGCCGGCACGGGTTCGCCCCCAGCCGGGAGCTGCGCTACTCGGCGCTCGACCTCCACCCGGCTCCGCCGATGCCCGAGCCGCCCGCCGGGGTACGCCTGCTCCCCCTCGCCGGGCTCGACCCGTACCAGGTCCACCTCCTCGACGCCGCCGCCGCGGTGGGCGAGCCGGGCGACGTGCCGGTGGACGCGACCAGCTACTCCCTGTGGCGGTCGGAGTGCTGGGACAACCCGGGACTGGACCGGGAGGCCGGCACGGTCGCCGAGGTCGACGGCACGCTGGTCGCACTGAGCCTGGTCAAGCGGGACGGCGACCGGATGTGGTCCGACTTCACCGCGACCAGGCCGGAGTACCGGGGTCGGGGGCTGGCCCGGCTGACCAAGCAGGCCGCGCTGCACCGGGCCGCCGGTCGCGGGGTACGCACGGCCTACACCTCCAACGACGAGGCCAACGCGCCGATGCTGGCGGTCAACACCCGCCTCGGCTACCGGCCGGTGGCCTCCGCCTGGTCCTGCCTGCGCGACCTGCCCTGACCTCAGGTCCGGCCAGGCACGTCGGGCCGCCGGGCCGCCGGGCAGCCACGGGTCAGCTCTCCTCGATGTGCTGGCCCAGCGAGCGGCGGGCGAGCAGCGCCGCCCCGGCGACGGCGGCCGGCATCACCAGCACCGCACCGAGCGGGATCAGGAAACACAGGAAGACCGCCACGCCGAAGCCGAGCGAGGTGGCCCGGTCCGCCTTGAGCCGGGTCCGCCGATCCGGCAGGCGCAGCCCCCGGCGGGAGAACGGCGCACCGACCAGCTCCACGGCGAGCAGCCAGCCGCCCACCGCCGCGCCGACCACCGGCACCACGGTCTGCCCGACCACCGGGATGAAACCGGCCAGGAACAGCGGGATGCCGAACAGCACCGAGAGCCCGATCAGCCGCAGCGAGTCGACGACGCTGCGCCGCAACGACGCCCCGAACGGCACCTCCACCGCGCCGGGGGTGCCACCGAGGCGGTCCTCCACCCGCTCGGAGATCTTCTCGTAGAACGGGTCACCGATGACCAGGGTGACCGCGGTGAACCCGACCACGGTGAGCAGCCCGCCGAGCCCGAGGAAGGCCAGCCCGGCGATCACCCGGACCAGGCTGCGCGGGGTGTCCGACCAGTCGTCGGCGAACGGGGTCACCCACGCCGCCAGCTCGTCCACGAAATAGATCAGGGTGGCGAACGCGGCGACGAAGAGCGCGGCGGACAGCAGCGCCGGCACCACGCCCAGCAGCATCAGCCCCGGGCTGCGGACGTACAGGCCGAGGCCGCGCAGGAGCAGGCCCACGCCGCCGAAGAAGCGACGGGTGGCGCCGGTCACCGGCGCGGCGATCGTACGGGGTCCGTTCACGACCGCAGAGCCTATCGGCCGTACGCCATCGCCACCGGACACCCGGTGACGCCGCGCGCCGGGTCGGGCCGGCAGGATGCAGGGGTGCGCGCCGCCCGGTTGATCTCCCTGGTGCTGCTGTTGCAGGCCCGGGAGACGATGACCGCCGCCGAACTCGCCCGGGAGTTGGAGGTGTCCGAGCGGACCGTCTACCGGGACGTGCTGGCGTTGTCCGCCGCCGGGGTGCCGGTGTACGCCGACCGGGGACGCGCCGGCGGGTACCGGCTGCTCGGCGGCTACCGGACCCGGCTGACCGGGCTGACCCGCGACGAGGCGGAGGCGCTCTTCCTCGCCGGGCTTCCCGGCCCCGCCGGTGACCTGGGACTGGCCGACGCGGTGGCGTCCGCCGAACTGAAGGTGCTCGCCGCGTTGCCGCCGAGCCTGCGCGACGCCCCGGCCCGCACCGGGCAACGGTTCCACCTGGACGTGCCCGGCTGGTTCCGGGAGTCCACCCCGCCCCGCTGGCTGGCCGAACTGGCCCGCGCGGTGTGGCGGGACGGCGTGGTGGTGCTGCGGTACCGGCGCGGCGAACGGGAGGTGACCCGGCGGGTCGAGCCGTACGGGCTGGTGCTCAAGAGCGGCACCTGGTATCTCGTCGGCCGGGTCGGTGACGCGATGCGTACCTACCGGGTGGACCGGGTGGTCGACGTCGTGCCCGACCCGGCGACGTTCGTCCGGGACGACGGTTTCGACCTGGGCGGCTACTGGCGGGAGCAGGCCGAGGCGTTCCTGCGGGGCATGCTCGCCGAGCGGGTCACCGTGCGGGTCAGCCCCGTCGGCCTGCGCCGGCTGCGGTTCCTCGCCGACACCCCCGTCGCGTACGAGGAGGCGCTGGCCGCGGCCGGCGCACCCGACGGGCAGGGGTGGGTGGTGACCCGGTTGCCCGTCGAGTCCGTCGAGGTGGCGTACGCCCAGTTGCTCGCCTTCGGTCCGGAGGCGGAGGTGCTCGACCCGCCGGAGCTACGGGCCCGCCTGGTCGACGCGGCGGCCCGCTCAGCCACCCTCTACGGCGTCGCCCCCGGGCCCCCGGATCAGCGGTAGCCGGTGGGGTCGGCGGGCCGGTCCGCCTCGACCACCTCGCTGAGGTAGCGGAAGGCGTCCGGGCGGCTGCCGTCGAGGTCGGTGAAGCCGTACACCCGGGCCAGTTCGCCGGCCGAGACGGACGCCTGGTTCCAGCGGGCCCGGTCGGCGTCGGCGGCCAGGGCGACGACCGCGCGCCCGACGAAGGCCGGCGTCTCCGAGATGACGAAGTGCGGGTCCTTCGCCGCGCCGTCGCGCCAGGTCTCCTCGGTCACCCCGAAGTGCTCCAGCATCGCCTCGGACCGGATCCAGCCGGGGGTGAGCGCCACGGCGGTGCACCCGTGCGGTGCCAGCTCGTGCCCCCAGCTGTACGCGAGCCGGGTCACCGACACCTTCGCCAGGTCGTAGAAGACCGACAGCCGGTAGTGCGTGTCGTTGTACGCCCGGGTGCCGTCGCCGATCTCGACGACCAGCCCCCCGGGGCGGCGGATCAGCAGCGGCAACGCGAAGTGGCTGGTGACGATGTGGGTGTCCACCGCCAGCCGCAGGGTGCGGAACCCGGTGTCCAGCGGCTGCTCCCAGACCGGCTTGTCCCAGGTGATCAGCGGGTCGGCCCCCCACACGTCGTTGACCAGCACGTCGAGCCGGCCCTGTTCGGCGTCGATCCGGGCCACCAGGTCGCGTACCTGCTCGGGCACGAGGTGGTCGACCCGGACCGCGACGCCGGTTCCCCCGGCGGCGGTGACCAGCTCGGCGGTCTCCTCGATGGTCTCGGGACGGTCCAGCTCGGAGCGGCCGGCCCGGCTGCTGCGGCCGGTGGCGTAGACCGTCGCCCCGGCCGCGCCGAGCTGGATGGCGATCTGCCGGCCCGCGCCCCGGGTCGCGCCGGCCACCAGCGCGACCTTTCCGTCCAACGGTGTCGTCGTCATACCGTCGAGGGTGGCAGTGATACCTGACAACCGAAGTCCGGTTTCACGCGACGCTTCGATCCGGCATGCTCCCGGCATGCACCTGCTGCTCTCCGGAATCGTCGGCTCGGTCGCCTACGGACTGGCCGGCCCCGGCTCCGACGTCGACCGGATCGGCGTCTTCGCCGCCCCGACGGTCGCCTTCCACGGCCTGCGTCCGCCCCGGGAGTCGGTGGTCACCACCGACCCGGACGTCACCCTGCACGAGGCCGGCAAGTACGCCCGGCTGGCGTTGAGCGGCAACCCGACGGCCACCGAGCTGATCTGGCTCCCCGACGACTGCTACGAGACCCGCACCGAACTCGGTGACCGCCTGGTCGCCATCCGGTCGGCGTTCCTCAGCGCACCGCGCGTCCGCGACGCCTACCTCGGGTACGCGAGTCAGCAGTTCCGCAAGCTGACCACCCGGGACGCGACGGTGGGCGGTCGACGCCGCCGGGCCAAGCACGCCCGGCACCTGGCCCGGCTGCTGCACCAGGGGCGCACCCTCTACGCCACCGGCGTGCTGGAGATCCGGCTGGCGGACCCGCAGTGGTTCCGGGCGTTCGGCGAGCGGGTCGCGGGCGGCGCGCTGGCCGAGGCGCAGGCGCTGGTCGCCGAGGCGGAACGGGACTTCGACCGGCTCCGCACCCCGCTGCCCGACCGGCCCGACGAGGCCACCGTGGAACGCTGGCTGCGTGCCGTCCGCGCCGCCCACCTGCCGACGGCGGACGCCGACGCTAGTCGTTGAGGAAGGTGGAGATCCGGTCCCGCAGGTCGGCGCGGTCGGTCCAGGCGAACCCGGGGCGGTCGTAGACGTGCAGGGTCGCCTGCGGCAACGCATCGGCCAGCTCGGCGGCGATGTGGGTCGGGTGCAGGTCGTCCCCGACGCAGCCGATCACCAGGGCTGGGGCGGTCACCCCGGCCAGCGCGGCGAGGTCGGCCAGCGGGGACTGCTCCGGCAGGTCGGCCAGCCCGGCGGCGAGCCCGTCGCGGAGCAACTGGTCGAGCCGCTGCCGCAGGTAGGCCCAGCCGGCCGGGGTGTTGCGGACCGACGGCGGCAGCTCCAGGGCGACCACGTCCGCCACGGCCGAGGCGTCGCCGCCGGACACCGCCGCCAACAGGTCGGCCAGCCGCTGCTGGGCGATCGGGCCGCGCGGCCGGTCGAGGACGGCGGGCAGCAGGAAGACCAGCTTGTCGAACCGGTCCGGGCTCTCGGCGAGCAGCCGGCACAGCGCGCCCGCGCCGAGGCTCGCCCCGAACGCCCGGGTGGCGCCGCTGAGGTCCGCCACCGCCCGCAGGTCACGGGCCAGGTCGAGGTAGCTCCACGGGCCGGGCGGCGCGTCGGAGCGGCCATGGCCCCGGAACTGGAAGAAGACCCGGCGGCCGGCGACCGCGCTGCCGAACGGGCGGGTGGTGGCGATGCCGTTGCCGAATCCGTGCGCGAACACGGTGACCGGGTCACCGACGCCGGTGACCAGCCGTTCCAACTGCACGTCGTGCGGGGTGGCGACCAGCTCGGTCTCCGGCTCCGGCAGGGCGGGTCGCCCGGTGCGCGGCGCGCCCGGCCCCGGGCCCCAGGTGCGGGGTCCGCCGTCCGGCGGTGGCGGCCAGCGGAAACCCCTCACCAGAACCCTTTGCCGTCGTGCAGGTCACGCAGCCCCACCCGGACGTCGAGCAGGTAGATCAGGCCGGCAGCGATGCCGATCAGCCCGAAGATGCTCAGCGCGCCGAAACCGAGCAGGGTGAGCAGCATGCAGACGGCCAGGATGGCGATCCAGCCACCCTTGGGGAGGGTCCCGATCGCCGGGAAGGCGTCCGAGCGCTGGGTGAACGCGTGCACCAGCGAGATGCCCTGCACCGCCAGTGCGAACACGAGCAGGACCAGGTCGATCACGTAGACGAGGTGGAACACGAAGATCGGCGCGGCGATGGCCATGTCGGCCAGCATATGCCGACGGCCCCGGAAACGTCCGTCAGGACGCCCCCGGGGCCGGTGTCGGCGACCGTCACTCGGCGGCCGGGCGGGTCCGCTTCGTGGTCTTCGGCTTCGCCGGCGTACCGGTCGTGGTCGACCCGGTCGCCGCCGGCTTGGTGGCCTTGGCGGCCTTGCTGACCCGGGTCCGGGTGGTCTTGGCGGCGGCCGGCTTGGCCTCGACGACCTCGGCCACGTCCGCCGGGGTCGGCGTGTGGTCGGTGGCGGTCACGTCCGAAGGGCCGGTCGTGGCGTCCTGCGTGGTCCCCGTGCGCACGGTGGCGTCGGTCGCCTCGATGTCGGCGTTGACGGTCTCGGCGGCCTCCAGCACCCCGGCACCGACCACCCGCTCGCCCCGGGCGATCAACGCACCGTAGGCGGCCAGCGCACGCTCCTGGGCGGCCTGCGCCCCGGCGACCACGACGGCCGCGTTGCGGGTGGCGGCGCCGCGCAGCCGGTCCAGGTCCAGCTCGGCCCGCAGCTTGTCCAGGTCCAGCTCGGCGCGGAGCTTGCCCAGGTTCAGCTCGGCGCGCAGCTTGTCCAGGTTCAGCTCGGTCGGGGCGACCCGCTCACGCAGGCCGGTGGCGGTCAGGTTGGCGGTACGGAACGTCTCGGTGGCCTTCTGCCGCAGCTCGACCCCGGTGACGACGGCCCGGCCACCCAGCTCGGCGACGACCTTGGTGCCGTCGGCGACGACCCGGTTGCCCAGTTCGGTCGCCACGCTGGGCAGCTTGCGCAGCTGCTGGTAGGCCAGCTCTCCGGCGCCGGCGGCGGCGTAGAGCGGGGCAGGGATGCGGTTGGTCTTCGGCTGGGTCATGACAACTCCTCCTCGGCCGCTCCGGCGGCCCTGCTGGTGCTGGTCGTGGGTGCGGCGTCCACCCGGCCGGTCCGGGTGCCGGTGGCCGGAAACTCCAGTGCCGCCGCGGTGTCGGCGGCGCTGCCCGGGGCGGGGGCGGTGCCCGCCTCGGTGCGGGCGACCGATTCGAGGACGGCCTCGGTCGGGGTGCCCTCCGGGGTGACCGGGCCGGTGGCCGCCGGGGTGATCCCGGCTGCCGCCTCGGTCGGCACGGCCGGTGCGGACGGGCCACCCGCCGGGGCCGGCGTGGCCGGTCCGGGGTTGGTGACCGGTCGGTCCGCCATGGCGGCGGTCCGGTCCGTGACGACCGGCTGAGCCGTGCCGGGGGCCTCGTCGGTGGCGGCCACCGGCTCGTCCTCGGCGGGCGGGTTGGTGGCGGCTTCGGCCTCGGCCAGGCGGGTGTTCTCCCGGCGGAAGGTCTCGTAGATCTGGCTGAGGGACTGTTTCTGGGCCATCGTGAGGTCGGGGTCGACCGCGATGGCGGCGAGCACCCCCTGACCCTCCTTGTCGTCGAGCAGCCCGGCCCGCAGGTACATCGCCGGGGTGGAGACCCGCAACGCGCTGGCCAACTGCTGGAGCACCTCGGCGCTGGGCTTGCGCAGCCCCCGCTCGATCTGGCTGAGGTAGGGGTTGCTCACCCCCGCCTGCTCGGCGAGTTGGCGGAGCGAGATCTTGGCGTTCCGCCGCAGGTCACGGATGAATCCGCCGACGTCGGGTAGATCCTTGGGTGCGGCCATACCCCAACCGTAGTCCGCGCCGCTAGCTCCAGCAAGCAAAACGCTAGCCAGAGTTAGCGAGGTAACAAACCGCGTTGCGGCACCCGATGTCCGGTCCGTACCTTGCTCGGCGTGACCACGAACATCGCCGTCAACGGCACCACCCTGGGGTACGACGAAGCGGGCAGCGGCAGCCCGGTGCTCCTGCTGCACGCGGGGATCGCCGACCGGCGGATGTGGCACGGCGTACGGGACGCCCTCGCCGACCGGCACCGGGTGATCTGCCTGGACCTGCGCGGCTACGGGGACTCCGCGCTGCCGCCGGAGTCCTTCGCCCACCACGACGACGTCCGCGCGGTGCTGGACGCGCTCGGCATCGAACAGGCCGCCCTGGTCGGGTGCTCGTTCGGCGGGGCGGTGGCGATCGACACCGCGCTGGCGTACCCGCAGCGGGTGTCGGCGCTGGCGCTGTTCGGCACCGCCGTGTCCGGGCACGAGTGGTCGGCGCAGACCGAGGAGTTGTGGGACACCCTGGTCGGTGAGGTCGACGAGGCGGATCTCGCGGCCAGCGCGGCAGGTGAGGTGCGGTTCTGGGTGGTCGGGCCGTACCGCCGCCCGGAGGACCTGGACCCGGCGTTCATCGCCGCCGCCGAGGAGTCCGACCGCCGGGCCCTCGCCGCCGAGCAGGCGCTGAGCGCGGTCGACGTCGTCGAACTCGACCCGCCCGCCATCGGCCGGCTCGGCGAGCTGCGGATGCCGGTGCTGGTCACCGCCGGCGCCGTCGACATCCCGGACATCATCGGACTGGCCGACCGGATCGCCGCCGAGGCCCCGGACGCCCACCGCCTCCCCGACGTACCCGACGCGGCCCACCTGGTCCCGCTGGAACGCCCGGCCCCGGTCGCCGACGCCCTCCGCGCCTTCCTCCCCTGACAGTCGCGGGGGCGGATCACCAGACGGGGCGGACCGCACCGACCGGGAGGCCCCCACCCAGCAGGGGAAGCTCGGCGTACTCGGTCAGGACAGGGGCCTGTACGCCGAGCCGGCGCAGCCCGGAGACCAGCACCGGGGTCCGGGCCCGGGTGGCCCCGTCGTCGATCTTGACAGCGACCGCGCCGACACCGGGCAACGCGGCGGCGATCACGCCCTCCGCGCCGATCTTCACCAGCATCCCCGGTACGCCCCGCATCAGCCGGGTGTCGTCCGCCCCGGTGCCGCCGACCAGTTCCGGGTACGCCCGCATCGCGTCCGCGACGGTGCGCTCCGGGGAGCCGGGCTGAGCGCTCACCAACCGCAGGAAGGCCCGCGCCAGCCCGGTCAGCGAGATCGCCAGCACCGGCGCACCGCAGCCGTCCACCCCCACCGCTGCCGCCGGCTCACCGGCGTACTCCTCGATGGTGGCGGTCAGCCGGCGCTGCAACGGGTGTTCCGGCCGCCAGTACCCGTCCAGCGGCCAGTCGGCGGCCAGGCAGGTCAACAGCATCCCGGCGTGCTTGCCGGAGCAGTTCATCGCCAGCCGGCTCGGGCCACCGCCGGCCCGGAGCACGGCCTGCCGGGCGGCCTCGCCGAACGGCAGGTCGGGCGGGCAGTGCAGGGCCTCCGGGTCGAGGCCGGCGGAGCGCAGCAGCGTCGCCACCCGGGCCAGGTGGAACTCCTCACCGGCGTGGCTCGCCGAGACGAGCGCGACGTCGGCCGGGTCGGTCGTCGTCAGGCCGGCCCGGAGCATGCCGAGCGTCTGCAACGGCTTGCTCGCCGACCGGGGGAAGATCGGGGAGGTGCCGTCCCCGGCCCCGGCCACCGGGGCGCCGGTGGCGTCGAGCACCACCGCCGAGCCCCGGTGCACACCCTCCACGAACCCCGACCGGACCACCTCGGCGACCGGCTCGCCACCCTCGTACGTCTTGGCCACCCTGGGAAGGTACCGACGGGGGCCGGAGCGGCCGACACCCGGGTGACCTGCGGCGTCAGCCACCGAGGTAGGGAGCGCCGGGCCGGGTACGGCTTACCGACGCCGGGCCGGGCGGCGGGCTACCGGCCGAGCAGCCGGCGGGCCTCGGTGGTGGTCAGCGGCGGGCGCTGGGCGAGCTGGGCGAACCCGACCGCGCGGGCGACGAGCTGCATGTTGGACTCCACCGGGCGGCCCTTGGCGTACGTCACGGTGTCCTCCATGCCGACCCGCAGGTGACCGCCGGTGGACAGCGACGCCAGCATCACCGGGATCGTGCTGCGCCCGACGCCGGTGGCCGAGAAGGTGGTGCCCGCCGGCAGATCCCGCAGCATCTGCTGGGCGGCGACCAGGGTGGCCGTGGTGCCCGGCATCCCGCCCGGCACCCCCATCACGAAATCGACGTGCACGTGCCCGCCGTGCGGCAGGCCGTACCGGTCGAGCAGGCGGGACAGGGCGGCGAGGTGACCGAGGTCGAAGATCTCGTACTCGGGGAGGATGCCGCGTTCCTGCATCCGGGTGTGCAGGTCGACGATGAACTCCCACCGGTTGAGGAAGACGTCGTCGCCGAAGTTGACGGTGCCCATGGTGCAGGAGGCCATGTCCGGGGCGGCGTCCAGAACGGCCAGCCGGTCGGCCTCCGGGTCGGTCACCGCGCCGCCAGAGGAGAGCTGCACGATCAGGTCGGTGCCCTCGCGCAGCGCCGCCACCGTCTCCCGCAGCCGTCCCTGGTCGAGGGTGGGACGGGCCGCGTCGTCCCGGATGTGGACGTGGATCACGGAAGCGCCGAGCGCCTCGCACTCCTTGGCGGTGAGCAGCAACTCGTCGAGGGTCACCGGCAGCGCCGGCACCTCCGCCTTGGCCGACTCCGCGCCGGTCGGGGCAACCGTGATCAACGTCCCTGTCGTCATGCCGGGATGGTAGCCGTCCCGACCGCCCCAGGTCGATGGCGCAGCCAGGCAGGACAGGAAGAACCGCACGCTCGAAGCGGAATACGCGAAGGAATTCCCGCCTGCGTGGCGGCGGAGGGGCATCCTTGCCGTCCGCCGGGTCGGCCACCCCGGGTCGGCCACCCCCGGGTCGGCCACCCCCGGGTCGGCCTGCCCGGGTCGGCTACTCCGGGTCGATGGCGGCGGCGGTGTCGCCCACCGACAGCCGGGCGTCGTCGGCGAGGTTGCGCTTGACCACGGCCAGCGCGACCTGACCCAGTTCGTAGTGGTGCACGGCGGTGCCGACGAAGCCGACCGTCCGGCCGTCCAGGGTGACCGGGGTGCCCGCCGCCGGAAGCTGGTCGGTGGTCACCCCGTCCAGGTGCAGCAGGACGAGCCGACGCGGCGGCTTACCCAGGTTGTGCACCCGGGCGACCGTCTCCTGCCCCCGGTAGCAGCCCTTGTCCAGGTGTACCGCCGGGGCGATCAGGCCCACCTCGGCGGGGATGGTCCGGTGGTCGGTGTCCACCCCGGCCCGGGGCCGTCGGGCGGCCACCCGTACCGCCTCGTACGCCCACAGCCCGGCCGCCGGCACCCCGCCGGCACGCAGCTCGGCGACGACCCCGTCCAGGGCGGGCCGGGGCACCAGCAGGTCCACCCCCAGCGGGACCCGACGGGCCCAGCCGCCACCGGTCAGCGGCTGCGCGTCGTACCGGATGGTGGGGCGGGGGGGCAGCTCGCCGGAGCGGAACTTCGGACCCGGCACCGTGAGCGCCTCGGGTGCGGCCAGCCCGGTCACGCCGAGCGTGGCGACGGCGTCGGTGGCCTGCGGCCCGACCAGCGACAGCAGCGCGTGCCCGGCGGTGGCGTCGTGGGTCTCGACCTGGCTGAAGAACCGCATCTTCTCCAGGTACGTCAGCAGGCCGGCGGTCATCCCCGGCTCGGTGTCCAGCCAGGTGGTCGTGCCGTCCTCGGTCACCATGGCGTGCTGCTCGACGTGCCCGTGCGGGCTGAGCACCAGCAGCTCGGTGCCCTGCCACGGGCCGAGCGCGGCGAGGTGCTGACTGGTCAGGGTGTGCAGCCAGCCGATCCGTTCCGGACCGGAGACGGCGACGACGCCCCGGTGCGAGCGGTCCACCAGACCGACCCCGGTGGCCAGGGTGCGCTGCTCGCGCAGCGGGTCACCGTAGTGCGCGGCGACGCCCCGTACCCCGGCCGCCCGGTGCTCGGCGTCCGGCTGGTCCCGGCTGGCCTCGTCGATCGCCTCGACGGCGACCGCCCCCCCGATGTCGATCATGTCGGTTCCCCGTCCTCGCAGTTGTCGCAGACGCCGAAGAGCGCCACGTGCCCGATGTCCACCCGGAAGCCCCGCCCGGTGGCGAGCTGGTCGGCCAGCGGGCGCATCAGCTCCGGGTCGATCTCGTCGATCGCGCCGCACTCGCGGCAGACCAGGTGGATGTGCTGGTGCTCACCCGCCGCGTGGTAGGTCGGCGAGCCGTGCGACAGGTGGGTGTGGGTCACCAGGCCGAGCCGTTCCAGCAGCTCCAGCGTGCGGTAGATGGTGGTGATGTTGACCCCGGCGGCCACCTCCCGGACCGCCGTGTGCACCTGCTCCGGTGTGGCGTGCCCCAGGTCGAGCACGGCTTGGAGGACCAGTTGCCGCTGCGCCGTCAGCCGCAACCCGCGGGAGCGGAGCATTTCCGCCAGCGAGGATTCGGACACCGTCCGATCATAGTTCGGCCGTCGGCCCGCGCCCGGCCACGTCGCGCCGCCGCTAGGCTCGGCGGTCGTGGTGGCATCGAGGATCGCCGTGCTCGGCCGGGGCGTCGTCCCCGCGACGGAGCCGGTGCTGCGCGGCAACGACCTGGGTGCACTGCACGGCGACGGGCTGTTCGAGACCATGCACCTGCGCGACGGACGCCCCTGGCTGCGGACGGCCCACCTGGCCCGGCTGCGCACCGGCGCCGCCGCCCTGGAACTCCCGCTGCCCCCCGACGCGGTCCTGGTGGACCTGCTGGACGCCGTCGTCGACGGCTGGCCCGCCGGGGTCGAGGGCGCGCTGCGCCTGGTCTGCACCCGGGGACCGGAGGGTGGCGGGCTGCCCACCGTCTACGCCACCCTGGCCGAGGTGCCGGCCGCCGCGAAGCGGCTGCGCCACACCGGGGTCACCGTCGCCACCCTGCCCCTCGGGGTGCCGGCCACCGCCCGCCCCGAACTGTCCTGGCTGCCCACGGGCATCAAATCCATCTCGTACGCGACCAACAGCGCCGCCCGCCGCTGGGCCGCCCGCAACGGCGTGGACGACGTGCTCTGGGTCTCGACCGACGGCTACCTGCTGGAGGCACCCGGCGCGAACGTCGTCTGGCTGGACGGCGACACCCTGTGCACCGTCCCGGCCGCGCGCACCGGCATCCTGCCCGGCACCACCTGCGGCTGGCTGCTCGACCAGGCCGCCGAGCTGGGCCTGACCCCGGCCGAGCGGATGGTCACCCCGGCCGGGCTGCACGCCGCCGCCGGAGTCTGGCTGACCTCGTCGGTACGTGGCCTGGTCGAGGTCAGGACCCTCGACGGCACGCCCCGCCCGCCATCCCCGCACACCCCCCGCCTCCGGGAGCTGCTGGGCTTCACGTGATCCACACGACGGGCCGAGGTTGCGGTATCCCCGCTCGCGGTAACCGCAACCTCGGCTCACCCGAGACGTCAGCCGGCCACCCGGATCAGCCGGGCCGACAGGTGCGGGGAGAGGCTGTGGCCCATGCCCGCCATCTCCTGGGCGTAGAGCAGCGCCCCCTCCACGATGCCGAAGAGCCGGGCACCCGCCGTCACCTCCTTGGCGGTGGCCGTACGCACCACCGCGTCGGTGGCGAACTCGATCTGGGTGCCGGTGCGCTTGCCGATGTGCAGCTCCATGATCCCCGTCGGGACGGTCATCAGGGCCTCCAACTCGTCGGTGACCCGCTCGCCGTCCAGCACCGGACGCCACCAGCCCACCTCACGCCCGGCCGGACGGACCGGACGGCTCTGGTCGTCGAGCAGCCAGGCCCGGGACTCGTAGAACAGGAACGGCCGGCCGTCGTGGCTGATCCGGATCTCCTGGGCGTAGTCGAAGTCCTCGATGGTGGGGAACCCGCCCCGGCCCCGACCGCGCCACACCCCGACGTACGGCAGCAGCCCGTCCAGCGACGGGTGCAGCTTCGGGCCGACCCGCAGATCGTGGCTCTCCTGGTACGGGTACTCCTCGACCGGCGGCGCGTTCAACCACGGCGGCTGAAGGGGATTCTCGCTCACCGGATCTCCTTCGTTCGCGACTGCGGGGCTCGCAAACCCGGCTCACTCCTCGCGCTCACCGGATCACCTTCGTTCGCGACTGCGGGGCTCGCAAACCCGGCTCACTCCTCGCACTCACCATTTACCTCTCGACAGGCGTACGGCCAGGTAGACCAGGCCACCGGCGAGCGCGCCCAGGCCAGCGACCAGCAGGCTGACGAACCCGATCTCGGTAACCATCATGGTCATCCTATGCTGGGCGGCATGGGCCGCACTCTCGTCGTCAAGGCCACCGCCGGAGCGGACGCCCCGGAGCGGTGCGCGCAGGCGTTCACGGTGGCCGCCACGGCCGCCGCCGCCGGGGTGACCGTGTCGCTCTGGCTGACCGGTGAGTCAACCTGGTTCGCCGTGCCCGGTCGGGCCGGGCAGTTCACCCTGCCGCACTCGGCACCGCTCGACGACCTGCTTGACGTCATCCTCGCCAGCGGCCGGGTCACCGCCTGCACGCAGTGCGCCGCCCGCCGCGACATCGGCCCGGACGACGTGCTGCCCGGTGTCCGGATCGCCGGTGCGGCCGTCTTCGTCGAGGAGGCGATGGCCGAGGGCGCGCAGGCCCTGGTCTACTGACCCGGCCACACCTGCCCGCACCGGGCGGTGCCGATGTTGCCCCTGTCTGTAGGCATTTTGCCTACCATGCGGAGGTGAGTCGGGCGACGGAGGAGTTCTTCGCGGCACTGCCGGCACGTGCCCCGGCGGTGCTGCGTGCCCCGGTCACCGGAACACTCCAGATAGACCTGGTCGACGACGACCACACCGACCACTGGCTGGTGCGGATCAGCCCCGGTCGGGCGGTGGTGGAACGGGCCACCGGCCCGGCGGACGCAATCTGGAGCAGCAGCTCGGACCTCTTCGAACGGCTGGTCACCGGGCGGGCCCAGGGGGTCTCGGCGGTGCTGCGCAACGAGTCCACGTTCAGCGGCAACGTGATGCTGTTCCTCGTGTTCCGGCAGTTCTTCCCCGCCCCGCCCGGGGTGCGCGACCCCCGGGAGACCGCCCGTGAGCAGACCGGGCGGACGTGATGCAGCAACGGGTCAGCATCCTCGACGGCAACACGTTCCTGGTCTGCGACGGGCGCGGGGACGTCGAACCGTCGTTCGACTTCCCGACCGGGTTGTTCTCGTTCGACACCCGGTTCCTGTCCACCTGGCTGCTCACCCTCGACGGCGAGCGGCTGCACGCCCTCTCGGTCGACGACGCGCACTCCTACCAGACCCGGTTCTTCCTCGTCCCGGGCGAGCCGACGCACTACCTCGACGCCAAGGTGTCGATGATCCGTACCCGGTCGATCGGCGGCAACTTCACCGAGGAACTCACCGTGCTCAACCACTCCGGCCGGGAGATGCATTTCGACCTGCGGCTGGAGATGGGCTCCGACTTCGCCGACCTCTTCGAGATCAAACACCAGCGGCCGAAGAAGGGCCGCACCAGCGCCGTCGCCGGGGACAACGCGCTGCGGCTGACCTACCGGCGCGAGGCGTTCCACCGCGAGGCGACGATCACCAGCAGCACCGACGCCCACGTCGACCAGGCCGGGATGACCTGGTCGATCACCGTCGCGCCGCACTCCGAGTGGAACACCCGGCTGACCGTGACGCCGATCATCCACGGCGCGCGGGGCGAGGACGTCCGGGCGATCACCGCGCTCGGGGCGGTACGCGGGCCGTCGGTCATCCGCGCCGAACAGGAGGAACTGGTCAGCCGGGCACCGCAGCTCGGCTGCGACTGCGAGCCGCTCGCCGGGGCGTACCGGCAGAGCCTGCACGACCTGGCCGCCCTCCGGTACGAATCGATCACGTTGGGGGTACGGCTGCTCGCGGCCGGTCTGCCCTGGTTCATGACCCTGTTCGGGCGGGACAGCATGCTCACCTCGTTGCAGGTGCTGCCGTTCCTGCCGGAACTGGTGCCGCCGACGATCCTGATGCTGGCCGGGCTCCAGGGCCACCGGCTCGACGACTTCCGCGACGAGGAACCCGGCAAGATCCTGCACGAGCTGCGGTACGGCGAGACCGCCGGCTTCGAGGAGCAGCCACACTCCCCCTACTACGGGGCCGCCGACTCGACCCCGCTGTTCGTCATCCTGCTCGACGAATACGAGCGGTGGACCGGGGACGCGACACTGGTCAAGCAACTGGAAACCCCCGTCCGGGCCGCGCTGCACTGGATCGACACCTACGGCGACCTGCTCGGCACCGGGTACGTCTGGTACCGCAGCCGCAACCCGGAGACCGGCCTGGAGAACCAGTGCTGGAAGGACTCCTGGGATGCCATCTCCTACGCCGACGGCCGGCTGCCCGGTTTCCCCCGGGCCACCTGCGAGATCCAGGGGTACGCCTACGACGCCAAGCGGCGCGGCGCCCGGATGGCCCGGCTGTTCTGGAACGACCCCGAGTACGCCGACCGGCTGGAACGGGAGGCGGCGGCGCTCAAGGAGCGTTTCAACCGGGACTTCTGGATTCCGGAGAAGGAGTACTTCGCCGTCGCCCTGGACCCGGACGGCCGGCACGTCGACTCGCTCACCTCCAACATCGGCCACCTGCTGTGGAGCGGCATCGTCGACGAGCCCCGGGCGGCCCGGATCGCCGAACACCTGCTCGGCCCCCGGCTCTACTCCGGTTGGGGGGTACGCACCCTGGCCACCGGCGAGGGCCGCTACAACCCGATCGGCTACCACGTCGGCACGGTATGGCCGTTCGACAACGCGTTCATCGCCTGGGGGCTGAGCCGGTACGGCTTCCGGGAGGAGGCCGGGCGGATCTGCGAGGCGATGCTCGACGCCTCCCGGTTCTTCGGCGGCCGGCTACCGGAGGCGTTCGCCGGCTACGAACGGACCCTCACCGACTACCCGGTGCAGTATCCGACGGCGTGCAGCCCGCAGGCCTGGTCGGCCGGCACCCCGCTGCTGCTGCTGCGGGTGATCCTCGGCCTGGAACCGCAGGGCGAACACCTGATCATCGACCCGCTGGTGCCGGAGGGGATGGGCCGGGTCGAACTGCTGGACATCCCGGGCCGGTGGGGGCGGGTCGACGCCCTGGGCCGCAGCCGCACCCCACGCGAGCACGGACCCCGGCACTGACCGGCCGGGCGGGTCAGCCGGGGCAGCCGGTGGAGGCGGCGACCCGCACCTGCGCGCCGGTGCCGTCGGCCAGCACGGTGGCCGGGCCGCTGCGGTAGGCGTACACCTCGGGGAGGTCGGCCACCGGGGGGCCGGCGGCCAGCGGACGCAGGCCGGTCAGCGCGACCGGCGCGTCGCCGGCCGAGACGGCGACGGTACGCGCGGTGCCGCCGCCCGGGCAGGGCGCGGTGACCTGTTCCGGGGCGGACCGCGCCGGGCGGCCCAGCGCCCGCAGCGCGGCGTCCAGCGTCGCATCGGCGGGGGCCGCCGACGGCTGCGGATAGCCGACGCCGACCGGGCGGCACCCGCTGTCGGCGGTGAACCGGACCCGGCCGCCGCTGGTGACCCGGCCCTGCACGGCGACGAACTCCCCGGCGTCGGCGCGTAGCCGGGGACCGGACGCGCCGGCCCGCACCCCGGCCCGCCAGCCGGCCGGCAGCCGTTCGGCGACCCGGTCCAGCAGGGCCCGCTCGCCGCCCTCGGCGACCAGCACGTCCAGCCCCCGGCTCAGGGTCGCGCCGTCGGCCATCGGGGTGATCCGGCAGCCGCGCTCGATCTGCGGGCCGGTCATGGCCCAGGCGCCGTCGCCGACCGCCGCGACCAGTTCACCGAGCGCCCGGTCGACCACCGGCCCGGCCTCGGCGAGGGTGCGCTGTTCCTTGACTGTCGGCGGATCGTGCCGGGCCGACCACCAGGTGAGCCCGCCCACCACCACCGCCCAGGCCACCGTCACGGCCACCAGCCAGGCCAGCCGGCGGCGCGGTGCGGACGGACCGGTCGGTGGGGCGTACCCCTGCTGGACGGCACCGTTCACCGGGCCATCGTGTCACGCCCCCGCCGCCGGCCCGCCCGCCGGTGTCCGGACGTCAGGCGCACGGTACGGCGAGCCGGTAGCCGACGCCGCGTACGGTCTGCACCTGCGGGCCGCCGGCCACCTCGCGCAGCTTGCGGCGCAGCCGCTTGACCGCCGAGTGCAGGATGGCCGCGTCGCCCAGCCAGGTGCCGCCCCAGACCGAGCCGAAGATCCGTTCGTAGCTCCACACCGACCCGGGGTCGCCGGCCAGCCGGGCCAGCAGTGCCCGTTCCAGCCGGGTCAGCGCCAGCGGCTCCCCCCGCCAGGTGACCAGGTGGCGGGCCGGGTCGACGACGAGGTCGCCGCAGCGCACCGGGACCTGCTCCGGCGGGGGCGCGGGGGCCGGCACCGGCGTGGTCGGGAAGAGCATGGCGCGCAACTCGGCCAGGTCGGCGCAGATCACCACCGGGCCGAGGTCGTCGAGCCGGCGGACCACCCGCTCCCGGACCGCGACGTCAGCGCTGACACAGACCACGAAAGGGATGTCGACACCGGTCACCCGTCCTCCCCAGGACCGCACCCGCCGCCCGCCCCCGACGCCCGTCTGCCCACGACAGGTGCCGGTGCGGCTGAAGTCAGCCTAACGGTCAGCGTGGCGCCCGGTTACTGACCAAATACTGACCGACCCGATCCATTGATCAGCATGGTTCTCCGGCTGAGCATGATGCACAGCGGCCGTGGGGGGCCGGCTTACCAGCACCCACCACCTGCCGCCTCCCCGACCGCTCCGCGTGGCCGTGACCCCGGCACACGCGGCCGGGCCCGAACCGATCGGGCCCGCCGACGTGGGGAGGAACAGCGTGCTCAGACGACCGACCGGACGACCGTCCCGGTGGCGATTGGTGGCCGCGCTCGCGGCCGGACTGTTGGGCCTCACCGCCCAGCCCGCACTACCCGCCGGGGCCGCACCGGCCGCGCCCCGGGCCACCGTGGACCGGCAGGTCCTCGACGGACTCGCCGACGGCACCGAGACCTTCCTGGTCTACCTGCGCGAACAGGCCCCGCTCGCACAGGCGGCCCGGCTGCGCAGCCCGGACGCCCGCGCCGGCGAGGTGCACCGGCTGCTCACCACCACCGCCGAGCGGACCCAACGCGACCTGCGGGCCGTGCTCGACGACCGGAAGGCCAGCTACACCGCCTACTGGATCGCCAACGCGCTGCGGGTGACCGGGGACCGGGCGCTGCTGGACACCATCGCCGCCCGGCCCGAGGTCGAGCGGATCGCCCCGACCCGCAGCTACCCGCTGATCCGTCCGGTCCGCAGCACCGCCGCCCGCGCCGGCACCGACGCCGTCGAATGGGGGCTGACCAACATCGGCGCACCCCGCGTCTGGGACGAGTTCGGCGACCGGGGTGAGGGTCTGGTCGTCGCCAACATCGACAGCGGCGTCCAGTTCGACCACCCCGCGCTGGTCAACTCCTACCGGGGCAACCTCGGTGGCGGCACCTTCGACCACAACTACGACTGGTACGACCCGGCCGGCATCTGCCCGCAGGACGCCCCCTGCGACAACAACGACCACGGCACCCACACCATGGGCACCATGGTCGGCACCGACGGGTCCGCCAACCAGGTGGGGGTCGCCCCCGGCGCCAAGTGGATCGCCGCCAAGGGCTGCGAGACCAACAGCTGCTCGGACGCCTCGCTGCTGGCCGCCGGCCAGTGGGTGCTCGCCCCGACCGACCTCAACGGGCAGAACCCCCGCCCCGATCTGCGTCCCGACATCGTCAACAACTCCTGGGGCGGCGACGGCGGCGACCCGTGGTACCAGCAGACCGTCGCCGCCTGGCGGGCCGCCGGCATGTTCCCGGTCTTCTCCGCCGGCAACGACGGCCCGGCCTGCGGCAGCGCCGGCTCCCCCGGCGACAACCCCAACGCCTACGCGGTCGGCTCGTACGACGTGAACAACGCCATCTCCAGCTTCTCCGGTCGGGGTAACTCCACCGACCCGGCCGGGCTGAAGCCGAACATCGCCGCGCCCGGCAGCAACGTGCGCTCCAGCGTCCCCGGCAACGGGTACGCGTCGTTCAACGGCACCTCGATGGCCGCCCCGCACGTCGCCGGCACGGTCGCCCTGATCTGGTCGGCCGCGCCCAGCCTGCGCGGGGACATCGCCGGCACCGAGGCGCTGCTCGACCGCACCGCGACCGACGTCGACGCGACGAACTGCGGGGGCACCGCCGCCGACAACAACGTCTTCGGCGAGGGTCGGCTCAACGCGTACGAGGCCGTCCGGCAGGCCCCGCGCGGGCCGGTGGGGCAGGTCGGCGGCCAGGTCACCGACCAGGCGACCGGTGACCCGGTGGCGGGTGCCACCGTCGCCACGGGCGCGCGCAGCGTCACCACCGGCACCGACGGCAGCTACTCGCTGACCGTCCCGGCCGGTGAGACCACGCTGACCGTGTCCGCGTACGGCTTCCGCACCGCGACCGACACCGTGACCGTCCCGGAGGACGGCACGGTCACCAGGGACTTCGCCCTGACGGCCACCCCGACGGTCACCGTCTCCGGCCGGGTCACCGACGGCTCCGGGCACGGCTGGCCGCTGTACGCCACGATCGACGTCGCCGGCCGCCCCGGCGGACCCGTCTTCACCGACCCGGTGACCGGCCGGTACTCGTTCACCGTGGCCGGCAACACCGACTACAAGCTCACCGTCACCGCCAAGTACCCGGGCTACCGGACGGTGACCAAGGACCTGACCGTCGGGTCGACGGCCACCACGGCCGACGTCCCGGTCCCGGTCGAGGCGGCCTGTGTCGCCGCCGGCTACACCGGCAGCCTCAGCGCGCCGCTGCTGTCGCAGAGCTTCGACGGCACCACCGCGCCCGAGGGGTGGACGGTGCGCAACCGCACCGACAAGGGCGGCTGGGTCTTCAACGACCCGGGCGCGCGGGGCAACCTGACCGGCGGCACCGGCGGGTTCGCGATCATCGACAGCGACAAGCTCGGCACCGGCAACACCCAGGACACCGACCTGATCGCCCCACCGGTCGACCTGACGGCCTCGGCCGCGCCGCTGCTGCGCTTCCGCAGCGACTGGCGGGCGGTCGGGATCAGTGACACCGCCGACGTGGACGTCTCCACCGACGCCGGGACGAGCTGGACGAACGTCTGGCACCAGACGGCGAGCCGGCGCGGCCCCCGGGTCGAGGAGGTGCCGCTGACCCCGGCGGCCGGTGCGACCGGGGCGCTGGTGCGCTTCCGGTTCAAGGGCACCTTCGCCTGGTGGTGGCAGGTGGACGACGTCCAGCTGGTCAACCGGGACTGCACCCCCGTGCCGGGTGGCCTGGTGGTCGGCAACACCACCGACCGCAACACCGGCGCGGCGGTCAACGGGGTGACGGTGACCAGCGTCGACCGGCCCACCGACACGGCCGTCTCGGCGGCCACCCCGGACGACCCGAACCTGCCGGACGGCTTCTACCACCTCTTCTCGGGGCTGACCGGCACCCACCCGTTCACCGCCGCCAAGCCGCCGTACACCCCGGTCACCCAGCAGGTGACGGTGGTGGCCGACAGCACCCGCCGGGCCGACCTGGCCCTGGCCGCGGGGCGGCTCACCGTCAGCACCACCACGATCGAGGCCCACCAGCCGTACGGCAGCACCCGCACCGCCAAGGTGACGGTCCGCAACACGGGCTCCGCCCCGGCGACCGTGGAGCTGCTGGAACGCGGTGGCGGGTTCGAGGTGCTCTCCACCGGTGGCGCACCGCTGCGGGAGCAGGTGGTCAAGGGGATCAGCACCGGCCGTACCGGTGCCCGCTACGGCGGCGGGTCGATCGACGCCGCGCCGCAGGCCGACGACGCCTGGGCCCGGATCACCAACCTGCCCGCCGCGATCTACGACAACGCGGCGGCCAACCTGGACGGCAAGGTCTACTCGGTCGGCGGCGGTGGGGACACCGGCAACGAGCGCAAGGCCTGGGTGTTCGAGCCGGCCACCGGCGTCTGGACGGCGCTGCCCGACCTGCCGCACGCCCGGTCCAAGCCGTCCGCCGTGGGGATCAGCGGCAAGCTGTACGTGATCGGCGGTTGGGGCTCCGGCGACGGCATGGAGCCGTCGGTGGACGTGTTCGACCCGGCCACCGGGGCGTGGAGCACCCTGGCCGGGGCGGTCAACCCGGCGCCCGCCGCCGCGGCCGGCACCGCCGTGGCCGGGGGCAAGGTGTACCTGGTCGGCGGCTGCGTCGACAGCACCTGCACGGAGAGCAACAAGCTGGTGGTGTTCGACCCGCGTACCGGCACGTTCCGCACCGGTGCGGTCTACCCGCACCCGGTCTCCTGGGTGTCCTGCGGCGGGATCGGCAGCCAGGTGTACTGCGCGGGCGGGGTCGCCGCCGACGAGTACACCGACACCTGGCGGTACGAGCCGGCGTCGGACACCTGGAGCGCGCTGCCGAACCTCCCGGTCGACCTGTGGGGCTCCCAGTACGCGTCGGCCGGCGGCATGCTGGTGCTGGCCGGCGGGGTGACGGGCGGCTCGACGTCGGTCACCAACCGGACGCTCGGCTTCGACCCGGTCGCCGGGGCCTGGAAGAACCTGCCGAACGCCCAGTTCAGCAGGTACCGGGGTGCCGCCGCCTGCGGGGCATACAAGATCGGTGGTTCGCCCAGCTCGTTCGTCGGCTCGCCGGACAGCGAACGGCTCGGCGGGCTGGAGGGCTGCTCGGACGCCAGTGACCTGCCGTGGCTGTCCACCGCGCCGACCAGCTTCACGCTCGCCCCGGGGGCGTCCCAGACGGTCACCGTCACGCTGACCGCCACGGCGGCGGCCGGGGTGCTCCAGCCCGGGGCGTACTCGGGTGAGCTGGGGCTCACCTCGAACACGCCGTACCCGGTGTCGTCGGTGGGCGTCGAGATGAACGTCTCGCCACCGAACAACTGGGGCAAGATCCAGGGCACGGTGACCGGGGTGACCTGCGGCGGCCAGACCGTCGGCGTCCCGGCGACGATCCGGCTGAACCTGGTCAACTCGACCACCGGCGTCACGCTCACCGCCGACGCCCAGGGCCGCTACGCCTGGTGGCTGCCCAAGGGCAGGTACGAGGCGATCGTGGCCAAGGACGGTTGGGTGCCCCAGGTCCAGCGCACCGTCGTGGAAGCAGGCATCGTCGGGACGCTCAACTTCGGGCTGACCCCGACGTCGACCTGCGCGGGCGTCCGGGCATCCGGCCTCTGACCGGCTGACCGGCCCCACCCGGTGGCCGTCGACCCCGCCCGGGGTCGGCGGCCACCGCCATTTCCCCCCGCCCTTTCGGGCGGCGTCCCCCGTGATCGACGCTACTGGGCCGACGTAGCGGTATCCGCCCGCTCCGATACCGCTATATCGCCGCCAATGCGCTGGCCACGGCACTCTGACGAGCTTCGGTCGCCGGGGATCGATCTCTCCGGCGGCCCGGGGAGCCACCTTAAGTTTGGAACCAGGTATGCCTGTGGGTCATATTCATGACTCACAGGCATACCTCTGTCTGTGGGGACAGCGTCCCCCCATCGGGTTCAGTAGAGCAGCAGGACAGCGCTGTCCCCGCCCCGAGCGCCGGTGCCGGTGCAGGTGCCGGTGTCCAGCTATCACGGAGTGCCGGCCACTCAGCGGCGGGCGGGCAGCGGCGGCGGGCGCACAGACAGCGGCAACGGCACGCAGACAACACCGGCGCAGCCCGAAAGCGCCATCAGATTCAGGGTCAGGGCTTGCGCAGCCAGGTCGCCGGGTCGGTGATGTAGATGCCCTTGCCCTGGTGGCGGCTGATCACCCCGAGCGCCTCCAGCCGCACGTTGACCAGATTGATCGTCGACGGACTGACGTTGAACCGGCTGCACTGCTCGCTGATCGAGGGCAGCTTGTCCCCCGGCTTGTACTTACCCGACCTGACGTCGGCAACGATCTCGTCGGAGATCCGGATGTAGTCCGGGGTCGCAGGCATGACACTCCTCGCGTGGCACCCGCGATTCGATCACGCTCTCATCACGACATGCAACTACGCACTGCAACCGGTCGTTGACTCTTTCAAGTTCCTCAAATAAGTTGGTCGGCGAGCGCTCCTCGCGTGGCAACGAGCAGGGCTCTCCCCCGGCCGGGGTGGGTGCAGTGGAAGGGAAACCGCCCGCCCCGGCCACCTTCCACGGCAGCACGATCCCCCGCTGCCCCCTGCGGAGAGGTGGTCCCATCGTGTGCAGGTTCCTCCGGCTGTTCCGCCGGAACCGGTCGACGACAACCGACCGACCCCCGACCAACCAGGCCCCCGCCAACCGTCCCGCCAGCAGCCGGAACGGCAACCGTCCCGTCAGGCGGTCCGGACCGCCGGGGCGGCCGAACACTGGGCACCACCATGGGCCGGCGGCAAACCACCAACAACCGGCGAAGCACCACCGACCGGTGGCGTACCGGCCGCTCTGCACGAGTCAGGTGCGGCAGCAACGGTTCCGGCGGTCCCGGCACGGGCTGGACCCGGCCGAGGTGGACGGGTTCCTGCACCGGGTCGCCGACGAGCTGGCCGTGCTGCACGCCGAGCTGGCCCGTACCCGGGAGGAGAACGCACGGATCAAGGGTGCGCTGCGCGACTGGCAGTCCCGGTTCGCACCCCGGGTGGTGCGGGCGTGACCGCCGCGACCGGACGCGAGCGGTTCGTCGTACACCTGACCGTCGCTGCCGACGACCTGCCGGCGGCGCGGCTGCTGGCCGGCGCGATCGGCCGGTCGCTGGCGTTCCTGCCGGAGCTGGTGCTGGGCGAGACGACCGTCTCCGAGGAGGGCGGGTCGGAACCGCAGCACCAGGTCTTCTGCGACCGACGGCTCGGTGGGCGTCGCCGCTGCGTCCGGCGGGTCGACCACCAGGGCGGCTGCACCTCGTGACGCGCCCGCCGGGCGACCCGGGCGACTGCCGGGGCGGTGCCGGCGCGAGGTGCCGGAGAGGGCTACGGCGCGGGGCCGGTCACCCCGGGTGGGGTGACCGGCCCCGGGCCGATCGTGAGCGTGGGTCAGGCCACCGTGACGGAGACCTCGTTGACGCCCCGGCTGGCGGTCACGGCGGTGTCGCCGTTGCCGTGCCGGGACAGCGCCCGCAGGGTCCAGCTGCCCGGCGCGGCGAAGAACCGGAACTGGCCGGTCGGGGAGGTGACGACCTCGGCGGTGAACTCACCCGTCGAGTCGAGCAGCCGGACGTACGCGCCCGGCACGGGCTCGCCCGACCCGGCCAGCACCTGACCGGTGATGACGGTTTCCTTCTCCAGGTCCAGGCTGGCCGGCAGGGGCGCGGACTGGTCCGGTGCGGCGCAGCCGGCGGCGGTGGGAGCAGTCATGGCTCAGGCCTCCCCGGGCTCGTCGCCGAGGGCCACCGGCACACCGACCAGCGAGCCGTACTCGGTCCAGGAACCGTCGTAGTTCTTGACGTTGGAGTGGCCGAGCAGCTCCTGGAGGACGAACCAGGTGTGCGAGGAGCGCTCGCCGATCCGGCAGTACGCGATGGTCTCCTTGCCGTCGTCCAGCCCGGCGTCGGCGTAGATCTTGCGCAGCTCGTCGTCGGACTTGAAGGTGCCGTCCTCGTTGGCCGCCTTGGACCACGGCACGCTGATCGCGGTGGGGATGTGACCGGCCCGCTGCGCCTGCTCCTGCGGCAGGTGGGCGGGGGCCAGCAGCCGACCGGCGAACTCGTCGGGGCTGCGCACGTCGACCAGGTTCTTGGTGCCGATCGCGGCGACGACCTCGTCGCGGAAGGCCCGGATCGAGGTGTCCGGCTCCTGCGCGACGTACTGCGTCTTCGGCCGCTCCACCGCGTCGGTGACCAGCGGGCGGGCGTCCAGCTCCCACTTCTTGCGACCGCCGTCGAGCAGCTTGACGTCGCGGTGGCCGTAGAGCTTGAAGTACCAGTACGCGTACGCGGCGAACCAGTTGTTGTTGCCGCCGTAGAGGACCACGACGTCGTCGTTGCCGATGCCCCGCTCGGACAGCAGCGCCTCGAACTGCGCCTTGTTGACGAAGTCCCGGCGGATCGGGTCCTGCAGGTCGGTCTTCCAGTCGAGCTTGATCGCGCCGGCGATGTGGCCGGTGTCGTAGGCCGAGGTGTCCTCGTCGACCTCGACGAAGACGACGCCCGGGGCGTCGAGGTTCTTCTCGGCCCACTCGGCCGAGACGAGTGCGGTGTCGCGACTCATCAGATCACTCCCTGGTGAGGATGGGTGGTGAGCCAGCGCGGGTGGTGGAGATCGGTGATGTCGCACCATGCGCGGGACCCATAGAGGAACGGATCACGGGTTCGTGCGACGGCGCCGCTGCCGGGCGTTTCGGAGGGTTGGCACCGAAGGTCGGAAGGACCCTGGGTGCGGTGGCCGCTGGGCGGCCGGAGACAGCCCCGCCGTCAGATGACGGAGCGACACAGGCAGGTGGCCACGCGGCACAGGTCGACCGCGCGCCGTTTGGTGAGGTGCGTCCCCATGAGCTCGGAGCCTACCAGCCGTATCGGAGAGTGGCAGCTCACGACCAACATGCGGGACGTCTGCCCACCTGGCGGGCAACGCCCGGCGGGTCCGCGTTCACGGCTGAGCGGTGACTCAGCTCGGTGAGTTGATCGGGACGTCCTTCGCGTCGGCGGTCACCGTGAGCCCCTCCGGGCGCGGCTCGACCTTGCGCACGTTGAGCTGGAACGGCAGCGACGGCAGCGGCACGTCCACCGAGATGCCCCGGGCGTAGTTGTTCAGCAGGGTCCGGGCCAGCGGCACCGCCGGCAGCCCCTGGGCGTTCAGGTCGCTGAACTTCAGCGACACCTTGCCGTCGTCGGCCACGGTGACGTCGGCGGTGCCGGTGACGGTGAGCTTCTGGCCGAGGATGTCGACAGGCGCGGTGACGGCCAGCTTGCCGTTCTGCTCACCGAGCTTGAGGCCCGGCCGGTCCAGCAGCTTGGCCAGGCTGTCGTAGGTGACCGTGCCGGTGCCGGCCACCGTCTCGGCCACCACCTCGCCCTGCCCCGAACGGATCGTGTCCAGCGGGGCGCGCACGTTACGGGCGTCCACGTCGAGCCGGGGCAGGCTGACCGCGTTGCCCTCCACCGAGCCCTGCACGTCGGTCAGCACGATGGAGATCCGCTCGTACCGGCCGTCGACGACCTGGGTGAGGAACGGAAAACCACCCACGTCGACCTGGGGCGGCGCGGAACTGGCGTCCTGGTCGGTGATCGCCTGCTGCACCTGGTCGGCGATGGCGCGTTCGGCCAGCCCGGCCGCCACCCGGTCGGCCACCACCAGCAATCCGCCCAGGATCAGCACCAGGATCACCAGTACGACGAGCCACCTGCGCCCGCGCCGCCGGGGCCGCTCCTCGTACGTCTGCGCCACGCCCGTCTCCGTCCTTCGTCGCCGTCGCGGGTACGCGACGTGCCTGTCATCGATGCCGCCGCCCGCGGCGCACCGCTACTACCCGAGCGCCGCCGCGCCCAATCGCGCCGCGCGCCCCACCGCCGTCAGCGGCCCCGGCCGGCGTCGGAGGATCAGAGAAAGAGCACACACATGGCGTACGCCGCCGGAGCGGCAAGCGCGAACCCGCCCAGCGGACCCTGCATGTGCCGGGCGATCCACATCGTGGGCGGCTCGCCGGCCATCAGCCGGCCCGCCTCGGCGTAGCCGACGGCGAGGTCGGCCAGCACGGCGGTGGCCGCACTGACCAGCCCGATCACCGCGGCGCTGGTCGGGGTGAAGCCGACCAGGTAGCTGCCGAGCAGGGCGCTGGTGAGGGTGCCCACCATCGCGCCGACGACCACCCCGGCGGCCCCCCGGGGCACCTGCGGCGCGAGCCGGGGCCAGGCGAGCACGGCATCGGTGAGCCGGGCCACGGTGAGGGCGACGCCGGTGGCGGCCAGGCAGACGGTGATCGCCTGGGTGCCGGCGGGAATCCGGCTGAGCGTGATCAGGGTGGCGAACGCCACCACGCCGACCACGATGAGCAGGGTGGTGCCGAGCGAGTCGGTCACCCGCACCCGGTCCACCCGGCGGACGAGCTGGCCGAGCACCCCGACCAGGAACCCGCCCAGCGCCACGTACCCGAGCGGGGCCAGCCCGGCGACGTCGGTCTGCACGGCGGCGATGTCGGCCCCGGCGGCGACCACGCCGCTGGTCAGCGCGACCAGCAGCAGCGCGGGCGGGCGCATGGCCATCGTCCAGGCCAGCACGAAGAGCAGTTGCACGCCGAACACGATGATCGCGAACGGCAGCCGGTGCCCGGGGCCGGCGGTCTGCGCGCCGAGCACCAGGCCGACGCCGAGCAGCGCGGCGAAACCGGCGACGGTCAGCGAGAGCTGCCGGCGTACCTCGACCGGCTCGACCGGTTCCTCGTCCGGCTCGACCTCGTCGTCCTCGCTGCGACGCGGTGCGCCGCCCTTGCGGAACCGGCGCGGGCCGCGTTCGCGTCGGCTTCCGGGGTCGTCGTCCGGGGCGGGGCGGGGCCCGGGTGCGGGCCCGTCCGCCGGGCCGTCGGGGGCGTCGTCGGCCCACGGGTCACGGCCGGTCTCGGGCGAGGTGGAGGGAAACACGCCCCGATCGTGCCAGACCGACGGGGTTCGGCGGGGATCACGGGGTGCCGGACGGGGATCACGGTTTCGGCGACGTTAAAACCTGACCGGTGATCACGGGCAGATCCGACAAACAGGAAAGGACGCCGGGGTGACAGCGGAGCAATCGGTTACGCTCAGGCTGTTACCCGCCCGTCAGCGACGCCGGGACCCACGCAAGTTCTCAGCGCCCTGCCCACCCGCGGGGCAGCTGGTCGCGTGCGGCCGAAGGGCCGCCGGGACGGAGGTGATCGTGTGGAGCTCCTGCTGCTGGTGACCGCGCGCGCAGGTGAGCCCTCGGCGGTGCTGCCGGCACTCGACCTGTTGCCGCATTCGGTCCGTACCGCACCGCGTGACGTCCGCACCCTGGTTTCCGGGCCAAGCCCGGACGCGGTGCTGGTCGACGCCCGGTCGGAGTTGAGCGAGGCTCGTGCCACCTGTCGCATGCTGCACGCCACCGGGCTGGGCGTGCCGCTGGTCGCGGTGGTGACCGAGGCCGGCCTGATCGCCCTGAACGCCGATTGGGGCGTCGACGACGTGATCCTGGCCGGGGCGGGTCCGGCCGAGGTGGAGGCCCGGCTGCGGCTCGCCGTGGGCCGGCTGAGCAACGCCACCTCCGGCGCCGGCGGCTCGATCCGGGCCGGCGAGCTGAACATCGACCCGGACACCTACGCGGCGAAGCTGAAGGGCCGGCCGCTCGACCTCACCTACAAGGAGTTCGAGCTGCTCAAGTTCCTCGCCCAGCACCCGGGCCGGGTGTTCACCCGGGACCAGCTCCTGCGCGAGGTCTGGGGCTACGACTACTTCGGCGGCACCCGGACGGTGGACGTGCACGTCAGGCGACTGCGGGCCAAGCTCGGCTCGGAGTACGAGTCGATGATCGGCACCGTCCGCCAGGTGGGCTACAAGTTCGTGGTCCCGCCGTCGTCCCGGTCGCTGCCCGAGTCCGAGCCCGCCCCGTTGCCGGTCTGATTCCGGGCGGTACCACCGCACCCCGATAGGACTATTTCCGATACGCCCCTTTTGCCCTTGTTGTCGGCTCTATTCTTGGTGCCGGAATCAGCAAGGGTGAGAGGGGCTACGGTGCGTGCACTGACCACGGGGGCGACACGAGGACCGTCCCGCGATCCGGACCGACGGTGGCGCTGATGCGTACCCGGTCGACCGGCGGCACCATCGGCGTCGTCACGTTGGTGCTGGCCGCCCTGCTCGGGTCCGCGTACGCGCTCGGCCGCAGCATGACCCCCGACCCGCCCCGCCAGCCCCTCGGCACGACGCAGATCGCGGGGGCCCAGTACGGCGAGCAACCCGCCGACCCGGCCGCGCCGCCCGCCACCACGGACGGCACCAGCCCCGACGGGACCACCCCGGCCGGCAGCCCCATCGCCGGGGCCGACCCGGACGCGGCGCAACCCGCCAGCGGCGGAGACGGCCCGTTCGGCAGCCACGCCAGCACCGGCACCGGCGAGGTCGCGCTGACCTTCGACGACGGCCCCGACCCGACGTACACCCCGCAGGTGCTGGAGGTGCTGCGCACGTACGGGGTCAAGGCGACGTTCTGCGTGGTCGGCGAGAACGCCCAGGACCACCCGGACCTGATCCGGGCGATCGTGGCCGACGGGCACACCCTGTGCAACCACTCCTGGCAGCATGACGTGCTGCTCGGCAAGCGATCCCCCGCTCTGATCCGGGCCGACCTGCTGCGGACCAACGCGGCCATCCACGCCGCCGTGCCGGACGCCCCGGTCAGCTACTTCCGGCAGCCCGGCGGGGCCTGGACGTACCCCGTGGTGTCGGTCGCCGAAGGGTTGGGGATGACCCCGCTGCACTGGACCGTCGACCCCAACGACTGGCAGGTCCCCGGGGCCGCGAAGATCATCGCGGCGGTCTCCCGGGACACCGGGCCGGGCGCGATCGTGCTCATGCACGACGCCGGTGGCGACCGGCAGGGCACGGTGGACGCGCTGCGTCGGCTGCTGCCCGACCTGACCGGCCGGTTCCATCTGGAGGCGCTACCGACCAGCGGGGCCAACTGAGCCGGCGACGCCGACTACGGTGGCGGGATGAGCAGCGTCGAACCGACCGCCGACCGGGTGGTCCGCACCGACCGCCTCACCCCGGCCGAGGCGACCGAGGTGCTGGCCCTGGCCCGGCTCGGCGGCGACGCCGACGGGGCCGACCCGTTCGACGAGCACACCCTGCTGCGGCTGCGTGACCCGCACGCGGCGGCCGGGCACCTGACCGCCCGCGCCACCGACGGCACCCTGACCGGGTACGCCCACCTGGACACCACCGAGCCGGAATCCGGAATCGGGGTGGAACTGGTGGTGCACCCGGCGTTCCGGCGGCGGGGCACCGGACGGGCGCTGGTCCGGGGCGTCCTCGCGGCGGCGTCCGGCCCGCTGCGGGCCTGGGCGCACGGTGACCACCCGTCCGCCGCGGCGCTCGCCGTCGACCTCGGTTTCACCCGGGCCCGGGTGCTCTGGCAGTTGCGCCGGCCGCTGACCGCTGCGGTGCCACCGCCCCGCCTGCCGGACGGGGTGACGCTGCGGTCCTTCCGCCCCGGTGCGGACGACGACGCCTGGCTCGCGCTCAACGCCCGCGCCTTCGCCACGCACCCCGAGCAGGGCCGGTGGACCATCGACGACCTGCGGGCCCGGCAGGCCGAGCCGTGGTTCGACCCGGACGGTTTCCTGCTCGCCGTCGACGCCGCCGGGCGGCTGCTCGGCTTCCACTGGACCAAGGTGCACGAGCGGCCGGGCTCGGCCCGTACCGGTGAGGTCTACGTGGTGGGGGTGGACCCGGACGCCCACGGCGGCGGCCTGGGCCGCGCACTCACCACGGCCGGCCTGGCCTACCTGCGGGACCGGCGCGGGCTGGACCGGGTGATGCTCTACGTCGACGAGTCGAACACCGCCGCCGTCGCGCTCTACGAACGGCTCGGGTTCGCCCGCTGGTGCGGGCACGTCAACTACCACCTGGGCTGACGCCGCCCCGTCCCCTCCACCCCGTCCGGTGACCTGCCGAGGCACGACCGGTGCGGTCTCCGTGCGGTAACGGCGGGGCCACGCGCGGATAACGGCTGCCCGGATATATCGCATCAATGCGGATACCGGGACGGCAGTTCACCTAACGGACAACCCTGCCTCAGGCAGCGGCCACCTTCCCGGCCGGGGCTGTTCATGCTCCGTTCACTTCCGACCGGCGAACCGTCTACCTGGCACTTCTAGCTTTCGTGTCAGCCGGTCAGCGCCGGCACTCGGGCCCCATCCGGGCGACCTGACCAAAGACGTGAAGGGAAACCCCTCAGGTGAAGCTCCAGCGGCACGGCGCCATTGCCTGCCTCGCTCTTACCGCGGTCCTCGGCCTCAGCGCCTGCGGCTCGGACAACAACGAGCCGGCCAGCGCCTCCGCCTCCGGCTCGGCCAGCGCGGCCGACTGTGGCAAGGGCACCCTGAACGCGCAGGGCTCCTCCGCGCAGAAGAACGCCATGGCTGAGTGGATCAAGGCGTACCAGCAGAAGTGCAGCGGCACCACGATCAACTACGAGTCGACCGGTTCGGGCGCGGGCATCCAGGCGTTCATCGCCGGCACCGCCGACTTCGCCGGTTCCGACTCCGCCCTCAAGCCGGAGGAGCAGCCGCAGGCCGACGCGAAGTGCACCGGCGGCGCGGCGCTCAACCTGCCGATGGTGATCGGCCCGGTCGCGGTCGTCTACAACGTCGGTGGCCTGGACAACCTCCAGCTCAAGCCGACCACCCTGGCGCAGATCTTCGCCGGCAAGGTCACCAAGTGGGACGACCCGGCGATCAAGGCCGACAACCCGAACGCCACGCTCCCGGCCTCGCCGATCCAGACGGTGCACCGCTCCGACGAGTCGGGCACCACCGACAACTTCACCAAGTACCTGTCGAAGACCGCGCCGGCCGAGTGGACCTTCGGCAACAACAAGGCGTGGAAGGCCCCCGGTGGCCTCGGCGCCCCCAAGTCCGACGGGGTCGCCTCCAAGGTCAAGAGCACCGAGGGCACGATCAGCTACGTCGAGTGGTCGTACGCCGAGAACTCCGGCCTGAAGAAGGCCAAGGTGCAGAACGGGGCCGGCGAGTACACCGAGCTGACCGCCGAGTCGGCCGGCAAGACCATCGCCGGGGCCAAGATCGAGGGCCAGGGCGACGACCTCAAGATGTCGATCGACTACGCCACCAAGGAGGCCGGGGCGTACCCGATCGTCCTGGTGACCTACGAGATCGTGTGCAGCAAGGGCATCGCCGCCGACAAGCTGCCGCTGGTCAAGGGCCTGCTGGGGCACGCCGCCAGCACCGAGGGCCAGGCCGAACTGGTGGAGCTGGGCTACGCCCCGCTGCCCGACTCGGTCCGGACCAAGGTCGAGGCCGCGGTCAAGAACCTGGCCTGACCATCCCGAGCGACATCACCTCAAGTCGAAGCGAGCGAGCAGATGGGTGAAACCCCTCACCGCTCGGCACACGCCGGCACCGGCGGACACCCCGTGACCCTGGGTCACGAGCGGTCCGCCGGTGCCTCGGCGCGTGTGGCCGAGGCACCAGTCAGCCCCCGTACCCCCGATGACGACCGTGGCCTCGGCGGAGGTGGCGGGCTGCCCCGGGCCCGCGCGTTCGGCGCGGAACGGGCGTTCCGTGGCGTGACCCTGGCCGCCGGCGTCGCCGTGCTGGTCATCATCGCGGCCATCGCGGTCTTCCTGATCGCCAAGGCCGTGCCGGCGCTGCGGGCCAACAGTGCGAACTTCTGGACCTTCGAGGGGTGGTTCCCCAACGACGATCCACCCACGTTCGGCATCGGCGCGCTCGCCTTCGGCACCGTGCTCACCGCCCTGCTGGCGCTGCTGGTCGCGGTGCCGGTGGCGCTGGGCATCGCCCTCTACCTGTCGCACTACGCGCCCCGGCGGCTCGGCACCGCACTGGGCTTCGTGATCGACCTGCTGGCCGCCGTGCCGAGCGTGGTGTTCGGCCTGTGGGGGCGGGACTACCTGGTCGGGCCGGTCGCCGACCTGTCGGCCTGGCTGAACCGGTACTTCGGCTGGATCCCGATCTTCGGCGACGGCCCGTACGGCAACTCGATCCTGCTCGGCTCGCTGGTCCTGGCGATCATGGTGCTGCCGATCATCACCTCGCTCTCCCGCGAGGTGTTCCTCCAGACCCCGACGGCCAACGAGGAGGCCGCCCTCGCGCTGGGCGCCACCCGCTGGGAGATGCTGCGCACGGCGGTGCTGCCGTACGGCCGGCCGGGCATCATCGCCGCCGTCATGCTCGGCCTGGGTCGGGCGCTCGGCGAGACTATCGCGCTCGCGCTCACCCTCGGTTCGACGTACGCCATCTCGTTCAACATCCTCGCCAACGGCGGCAACAGCATCGCCGCGAACATCGCCAACCGGTTCGCGGAGGCCAACGAGACCGGCCGGGGTGCGCTCATCGCCTCCGGCCTGGTGCTCTTCGCCATCACGCTGGTCGTCAACATCACCGCGCGGGCGATCATCTACCGCCGCCGCGAGTTCACGGAGTCGGCCGCATGACCACCACCCTCACCCCCCGCCGTTCCCGCCCACCGGCCCAGCCGGACAGCCTGCGGGCCCGCCGTCTGCCCGGGTACGCCGCCCCCGCCCTGGCGGTGGCGGCCCTGCTGGTCGCCGCCGGCCTCGTCTACGGTGTCGACCTTGGCGGCCCGGTCCTGGTCGTGGTGCTGGGCGCGGTGCTCTACCTGACAGGTCTCTTCGTCGCGGCGAACGCGGTCGAGGGTCGGCGCTCGGCCCGCAACCGGTTCTGGAGCGCGCTGATCCACTCCGCCCTGGTGCTGGCCGTGCTGCCGCTCGCCTCGGTGGTGTGGACGCTGGTCAGCAAGGGCACCGCCCGGCTCGACGGTGACTTCTTCGGCAGCTCGATGAACAACATCGGGGCCCGGGACGCCAACGGCGGCGCGTACCACGCCATCGTCGGCACCCTGGAGCAGGTCGGCATCGCCACCGCGATCACCGTCCCGCTCGGCGTGCTCTGCGCGATCTACATCGTCGAGTACGGCCGGGGCCGGTTCGCCTTCACCATCCGGTTCTTCGTCGACGTGATGACGGGCATCCCGTCCATCGTCACCGGCCTGTTCGTGCTGGCCTTCTGGGTGCTGATCGTGTCCCCGTGGTTCAACGACGGGCAGCCCGGCTTCTCCGGCTTCGCCGCCGCGCTCGCGTTGAGCGTGCTGATGCTGCCCACGGTGGTCCGTTCCACCGAGGAGATGCTGCGGCTGGTCCCCGCGCCGCTGCGGGAGGGCGCGTACGCCCTCGGCGTGCCGAAGTGGAAGACCATCCTGCGGGTGGTCCTGCCGACCGCACTGCCCGGCATCGTCACCGGCATCATGCTCTCCATCGCACGGGCCGCCGGTGAGACCGCCCCGGTGCTGCTCGTCGCCGGTGGTGGCGCGGCGATCAACTTCAACCCGTTCGAGAACAACCAGTCGTCGCTGGCCCTCTTCGTCTACCAGCAGGCCGGCGAGGCGTCGAAGTACTCCCCGGCACGGGCCTGGACCGCGGCGTTGACCCTGGTCGTCCTCGTGCTCGTCCTGACCGTCGCCGCGAAGCTGCTGGCCCGCCGCAACCGGCTCGGCCGATGAACCCCGGAGGTACCACCATGGCCAAGCGCATCGACGCCACCGACGTGACCGCCTACTACGGCGGTTTCAAGGCGATCGAGAACATCAACCTGACGGTCGAGCCGAAGACGGTCACCGCCCTGATCGGGCCGTCCGGCTGCGGCAAGTCGACCTTCCTGCGGTCGATCAACCGGATGCACGAGGTGCTGCCGGGCGCCCGGGTCGAGGGCAGCCTGACCATCGACGGCCAGGACGTCTACCACCGCGACGTCGACGTGACCGCCGTCCGCCGCATGATCGGCATGGTGTTCCAGCGGCCGAACCCGTTCCCCACCATGAGCATCTTCGAGAACGTGGTGGCCGGGCTGCGGCTCAACGGGGTCCGCCGGAAGTCCATCCTGGACGAGGCCGCCGAGAAGGCGCTCCGCGCGGCGAACCTGTGGGACGAGGTCAAGGACCGGCTCGGCAAGCCCGGCGCGGGCCTGTCCGGCGGTCAGCAGCAGCGGCTCTGCATCGCCCGCACCATCGCGGTCGAGCCGCAGGTGGTGCTGATGGACGAGCCCTGCTCGGCGCTGGACCCGATCTCGACGCTGGCCATCGAGGACCTGATGTTCCAGCTCAAGGACAAGTTCACCATCATCATCGTCACCCACAACATGCAGCAGGCGGCCCGGGTCTCCGACCGCACCGCCTTCTTCTCGATCGAGAAGACCGGCGACCCCGGCCGGCTCATCGAGTACGACAACACCCAGAAGATCTTCAGCAACCCCGGCCAGAAGAAGACCGAGGACTACATCACCGGCCGCTTCGGCTGACCCCCGCCCACCGGTCCGGTCTTTACGGGCCGGTCCAGCCGGTCCGGTCCGCACGTTCGCTGCGCCGGGGCGTCCCTGCGGGGGCGAACGCCGACGCGGCGGAATGATGCGGCCCGGGAACACTCCAGCGGGCCCTTTCGACCTGATGACGTCAACGACTCGCCTGTCCGGCGACCTCACCGCTCCCATCGCCCTGAGGAGCCCCCGCCCGACGGCACGGCGAACCGCCGCCCGCACCGGCGGGTGCCGGTGAGTCGCCAACGTCATCAGCTCGAAAGGATCCGAGGTGAACCCCCTCGGTGGGGCGCGGCGGGGCCGCCCACGGCGGACCCGGACGCGGGAAGGCCAGGCGCGGGAAGGCCGGGCACGGTAAGGCCAGGCGCGGCGGACCCGGACGCGGGAAGGCCAGGCACCGCGGACCCGGACGCGGGAAGGCCAGGCGCGGGAAGGCCAGGCGCGGGAAGGCCAGGCACCGCGGACCCGGACGCGGGAGGGCCGGGCGCAGCCGGAGCGGGTGCGGTGAGGACGCGCGGCAGGGGCGGGCACGGCAGGGGCGGCGGCCGCTCGGCCCCCTGCCCGACGGGGGACATAGCCGGTCAGGCGATGAAGTGCGGGGTGCCGTCCTCGGCGACGTGAAGGCGGGGGGTCACCGGGGTGGCCGCGTCCCGGGCCGCCGAGGCACGCGCCACCGCAGCCAGGCCACCGCCAGCAGCCACGCCGCCGGCACCATCACCGCCGCCAGCGGCGACGCCGCCGGCCGACACACCGTCACCAGCCGCAGCGGCGGCCACCTCGGCCAGGGTGACCAGGGTGGGCGGGAGCATCGCCAGCTCACCGTCCCGCGCGCGGGCCAGGGCGTCGGCCGGGCGGATCCACATGGTGTGGTCGGCCTCGCCCGAGACGTCCCGGGTCCGCTGCCCCGCAGGCAGCAGAGCGACGAAGAAGTACGTGTCGAAGCGGCGCGGCTCGAACTCCGGGGTGATCCACCGGCTCCACGGCAGCAGCAGGTCGGACCGCAGGGTGAGCTTCCGCTCGGCGAGCAGCCCGGCGAAGCCCCGACGGCGTGCCTCCAGATCCTGCCGCGCGGCCTCCCAGTCGTCACCGCTGACGTCACCCACCACGGTGTCCGGGTCGGGGCCGGCAAGCAGCACCCCGGCCTCCTCGAAGACCTCCCGCGCGGCGGCGCACACCACCGCCCGGGCGGCGTCCGGCGTGACGCCCAGGCGGCCCGCCCAGGTTGCCGGGTCGGGCCCGGCCCAGTCCAGGTGCGCCTCGGAGTCCGACGGGTCGACCCCGCCGCCGGGGAAGGCGTACACCCCGCCGAAGGCCATCGCGGCGACCCGGCGGATGACGTACACCTCGAAGTCGGTGCCGGCCGGGCGGAGCAGCAGCACGGTGGCCGCGACCCGGGGTGTCGCCGGGGTGCCGCCCTCGGCGTGGAACCGGCGGGCGTGCTCGACCAGGGCCGGCGGGGCGGGGAAACCGGTGCCGTCGATCGTCATGCGCCGAGCCTAGCCCCGCCGCCCGGACCGCCCCGGGTCGACGACCCCGGCCCCGGGCGGCGGACCCCGGACCCCGGGGGCGGCGGACCCCGGGGCGGGAGGACGGCCTCGGGCCACCGGCGGGCGACCAGCGGCGGGTTAGCGTAGCGGCATGACACGTTGGGGGATTCTGTCCACCGGCCACATCGCCGGCCGGTTCGCCGAGGATCTCCGGCTGGTGCCGGGGGCCGAGCTGGTCGCGGTCGGGTCACGGACCATCGGCAGCGCCGAGGAGTTCGCCGGCCGTTACGGGGCCGACCGGGCCCACGGCTCGTGGGCGGAGCTGGCGGCCGACGACGGGCTGGACGCGATCTACGTGGCCACCCCGCACGCCGCCCACCACGAGGCGGCCCGGATCTGCCTGGAGGCCGGGCGGGCGGTGCTGCTGGAGAAGCCGTTCACCCTTGACCTGGCCACCAGCACCGAGCTGGTCGAGCTGGCGCGGGCCCGGGGCGTCTTCCTGATGGAGGCCATGTGGATGCGCTGCAACCCGCTGATCCTGCGCCTGGTCGAGCTGGTCCGGGCCGGGGCGATCGGCGAGGTGACGAGCGTGCGGGCCGACTTCGGGGTGGCCGGGCCGTTCCCGCCGGAGCACCGGATGCGCAACCCGGCGCTGGGCGGTGGCGCCCTGCTGGACCTGGGCGTCTACCCGGTGAGCCTGGCCCACCTGCTGCTCGGCGTGCCGCAGCACGTGCAGGCGTGGGCGAAGCTCAGCCCGGAGGGGGTGGACGAGAACACCGGCATCGTCTTCGGGTACGACTCGGGCGCGGTCGCCACGCTGGGCTGCGGCATGGTGGGGGCGACCCCGCTCACCGCCGCGATCACCGGGACCACCGGTCGGATCGAGCTGCCCGAACCGTTCTTCCGGCCGGGTTCGGCGGTGCTGCACCGGGCCGGTGCCGAGCCGGAGACGCTCACCGACGACCCGACCGGCGGCGGTTACCAGTACGAGGCCGCCGAGGTGCAGCGGTGCCTGGCGGCCGGGCTGACCGAGAGCCCCCTGGTGCCGCACGCGGTCACCCTGGAGGTGATGGGCCTGCTGGACGACATCCGGGGCCGGATCGGCGTCGACTACGCCTGAGCACGTCGTCGCCGAGGGGCGCCCCGGGACCGGGGTGCCCCTCGGCGACGACGGTCAGAACAGCGGGCGGACCAGCAGGTAGGTGAGGCAGGCGATCAGCGCGGCGGCCGGGAACGTGATGATCCAGGCGAGCACGATGTTGCCGGCCACGTTCCAGCGGACTGCGGAGAGCCGCTTGGTCGCGCCCACCCCCATGATCGCCGAGGTGATCGTGTGGGTGGTGGAGATCGGGGCCTTGAGCACCAGCGCGTTGAAGTAGAGCACCGCGCTGGCCACCGTCTCGGCCGCGAAACCCTCCGGCGGGCCCAGGTCAATGATCTTGCGGCCGAGGGTCCGGATGATCCGCCACCCACCGGCGTACGTGCCGAGCGCCAGCATGGTCGCCGAGGTCCAGAAGACCCAGCCCGGGATGTGCGTCTTGTCGTCCTGGAAACCGCCGGTGTAGAGGGCCAGCACCACGATGCCCATGGTCTTGGCCGCGTCCTGCATGCCGTGGCCCACCGACATGGCCGCCGCCGAGGCGGTCTGCGCCCAGCGGAAGCCCCGGTTGAGTTTGGCCGGCTGCCCCTTGCGGAACGTCCACAGGATGGCCAGCATCAGCAGGTAACCGAGGGTGAGCCCGATGATCGGGGAGAGCACCATCGGCAGGATGACCTTCTCGCCGATGGTGACCCACTGCACCACGCCGCCGGTGGAGAGCAGGGTCGCCCCGACCAGCCCGCCGAACAGCGCGTGCGAGGACGACGACGGCAGGCCGAAGTACCAGGTGATCAGGTTCCAGGCGATGGCACCGAGCACCCCGGCGAAGACCACCCCGAGACTGCCCACCCCGGTCGGGAGGGTGACCAGGCCGTCGCCCACGGTCTTGGCGACCCCCGCGCCGAAGTGCGCGCCGACGAAGTTGCCGACCGCCGCCAGGAGCAGGGCGATCCGGGGGGTCAGCGCCCGGGTGGAGACGCTGGTGGCGATCGCGTTGGCAGCGTCGTGGAAGCCGTTGGTGTAGTCGAACGCCAGGGCCACCGCGATCACCGCCAGTACGGCGATGAGTTCGGGACTCACAGGATCAGGACTCCTTGACCGCGATGGTCTCGACTGTGTTCGCCACGTGCTCGAAGGCGTCGCAGGCGGCCTCCAGCTCGTCGGCGACCTCCTTCATCTTCAGCACGGTCAGCGCGTCGTACTCGCCGGAGAAGAGCCGGACCAGCAGCATCCGGTACGCCTGGTCACCGTCGTTCTCCAGCCGGTTGCACTCGATCCAGTAGTCCTCAAGATCCTTCATCGACTTCAGCCGGGGCATCGCCTCGGCGGTCAGCTTGGCCTGGAGGTCGAGCACGTTGACCAGCTCGTGCAACTCGCGCGGCAGCGAGGGGAGCTTGGTGAGCCCGTAGAGGTAGAGCAGGTTGCCGACCGCCTCCAGGTGGTCCATCACGTCGTCGAGCAGCGAGCCCAGCCGGTAGATGTCCTCCCGGTCGAACGGGGTGATGAAGGTGGAGTTGATCTTCTTGTAGAGATCGTGGGTGATCTGGTCGCTGTCGTGCTCGACCTCGGTCAACCGCTCGCTGACCGACTGCACGTCGACGCCGGGCAGGGCCAGCTCGTTGAGCAGCTCCGTGCCCTTCACCAGGTTCTGCGCTGCCCTGGTGAAGAGCTCGTAGAAGGCGCCCTCGGTGGGACGGAAGGAAAACTTCACAGCACGGACCTCGTCGTGTCGGTGGAAGGGTGGCCGCCGCCCCAGGGGGCGTCCGCTGATGCATGCTAGGTACCCCGCCGGAGCGGGTCTCCGCCGGCCTACCCCTGGTCAGACCCGATTCACCGCTCGTTCATCTGCTGTTCACCTCGGCCGTCACCACCGCCACTCGCCAACCGCTGGCGCTCCCGTTCCACGTCGAAACCGGCAGCCGGATACCCCAGATCAAGACCCTCGAACGTCTCCCGCAGCAGGTGCGCCACCGCCCAGTCCCGGTACCACTTGCGGTCCGCCGGCACCACGAACCAGGGCGCGGCGTCCGTGTCGCACCGCCCCAACGCCTCCGCGTACGCGGCCTGGTAGTCGTCCCAGCGGGCCCGGGAGTCGAGGTCGCTCGGCTGGTACTTCCAGTACTTCGTCGGATCGGTCAACCGCTCCGACAACCGCTGCGCCTGCTCGTCCGGCGAGATGTGCAGCAGCACCTTGACCACCGTCACCCCGCCGTCGGTCAGCTCCCGCTCGAACGCGTTGATCTGGTCGTAGCGGGCCCGCCAGGTCTGCTCGGGCACCAGCGCGTCGACCCGGGCCACCAGCACGTCCTCGTAGTGCGAGCGGTTGAACACCCCGACGTACCCGGGCGGGGGCAGCGCCCGGCGGACCCGCCACAGGAAGTCGTGCCGCAACTCCTGCCGGGTCGGCGGGCCGAACGAACGGATGTGCAGGCCGAGCGGGTTCATCGCGCCGGCCACCCGCTTCACCGTGCCGTCCTTGCCCCCGCAGTCCATCGCCTGGAGCACCAGCAGCAGCCGACCCGGCCGGCCCCGGCCCAGCCGCGCCCCGTCCCGGGCGGGAGCCGACACCGACGGGCCCGGTTCGCCGGCCGCCCGCGCGGTGGCGAACAGCATCTCCTGCTGCCGGGCCAGCCCGGCACCGACCAGCTCCACCTGCCGGCGGGCCCACGGTTTACGGGCACCGCCCCGGCCCGCCACGGCGGGCAGGCCCGGGGTGGCCCGGGGATCGACCGCCCCCAGGTCGACCGGGCCGCCACCGCCGGGCACCCGTAACAACTGCCGCATCGTCGCCCCCTCGGGTACGACGACCTCCGTCTGCTCGTCTGCGCGCATCCCCCGATCCTCGCCCACCGCCGCACCGGCCGCCTCCCGGGCATCGGTGGGGGAACCCGCCTCGGTCAGGCCACGCCCAGGTCAGACCACCAGGGCCAGCCACTTCCGGTACGCCGAGGCGAACGGCTCGGTGCCGTCACCGAGGGCGGTGAGCAGCTTCGCCGCCGCCGCCTGCGCCTGCGCCACCACGTCGTCCGGATAGCCGAACCGGGCCCGGTGCTCGGCGAACTCGTCCTCGTCGCGCAGCTCCACCAGGCCGGTGCTCCGGCGGCGCACCACGTCCAGGTCGAGGTCGACCAGGTGGACGGTGTCGTCGCCCTCCCAGCGGGCCGGGGTGGCGATGTCGCAGTAGACCTCGCTGGTCCTCGGCGGCGGGTTGAACATGCCCGTCCACCAGGCGTGGTGCGGCACCAGCAGGACGAAGGGGATCTGCTCCACCGAGGGCCGGCCGTGGTAGACCGACGCGGTGCCCTCGGTCACCCCCAGCCACACCCCGAGGTCGTCCTCGGCCAGCCGGCGGGCCGGGTAGTCGCGGTGGGCGCTGCCGTCGTACTTGCGGTAGATCACGCGGACCACGTCGCTCGGCATGAATCGCACCCTAGCCGATTCCGGCCCCTCCCCGCCGCAGTGAGTTGACCGGTCCGAGGTCACGACAATCCGGACGGTGACCGCGCCACGCGGGGAGGCGGGGGCGCGTCCACTGTCGGCGGCGGCGGGTACCGTCGCACGGTGACTCCGCCCCGTACCGCCGCCGGCCCCAGCACCCCCGCGGCCCGCTCCGGCCGACGGCGCGGTGGCCGGCCGAGCGGCACCGAGCTGCTGGCGGCGGCGGTCGGCGCGGTGCCCGGCGGTGCTACCCGGCCGGGCCAGCAGCAGATGACCGAGGCGATCGAACGCAGCGTCGCCGCCCGCGAGCACCTGCTGGTGCAGGCGGGCACCGGCACCGGCAAGTCGCTGGGTTACCTCGCCCCGGCGCTGACCGTGGACGGGCCGGTGGTGGTCTCCACCGCCACCCTGGCGTTGCAGTCCCAACTGGTCGAGCACGACCTGCCCCGGCTCGCCGACGCGGTCGAGCCGCTGCTCGGCCGCCGCCCGACCTTCGCCGTGCTCAAGGGGCGGCACCACTACCTCTGCCTGGCCCGGCTGGACAACTCCACCGAGGACGAGCCGGAGGACACCCTCTTCGACGCCCCCGTCGACCGGCCCGGCGGCGGGACGAAGTGGCTCGGCGAGGCCGGCCGGATGGGCAAGCAGATCCAGCGGCTGCGCGACTGGGCCGAGAAGACCGACACCGGCGACCGGGACGAGCTCGACCCGGGCGTCGACGACCAGGCGTGGCGGCTGGTCTCGATGCCGGCCCGCGAGTGCGTGGGGGCGTCGCGCTGCCCGTTCGGGCAGGAGTGTTTCGCCGAGGCGTCCCGGGCCCGCGCCCGCGAGGCCGACGTGGTGGTCACCAACCACAGCCTGCTCGCGGTGGACATGCTGGCCGGCCGGCACATCGTGCCGCCGCACAAGCTGCTGATCGTCGACGAGGCGCACGAGCTGGCCGACCGGGTCTCCTCGGCCGCCCAGGCCGAGCTGGTGCCGGAGCAGATCGACAGGTCCGCCCGCCGGGCCCGCCCGCTGCTGCGGCCGGACGTCGCCGACCGGCTCACCGAGGCCGGCGACGCGCTCGCCGTCGGGCTGGCCGAGGCCCCGGCCGGCCGGCTCACCGGCGGCCTGCCCGGCCCGCTGCGCGAGGCGTGCACGCTGCTGGACGCGGCCACCCGGGCCGCCCTCGACGCGATCGGCGACATCAAAGCCGACGATCCGGACCCGGTCCGCAAGCAGCAGGCCAAGGCGGTGCTCGACGAGCTGTCGAGCACCGCGCAGCGGCTGCTGGAGGAGGCCGACCACGACGTCGCCTGGGTGGAGAAGCCTGACAACGGCAGCCGCCGGGCGCTGGTGGTCGCACCGCTGTCCGTCGCCGGCACCCTCGCCACCCACCTGTACGACGAACGCACCGTGGTCGCCACCTCGGCGACCCTGGCGCTGGGTGGCCGGTTCGACACGGTGGCCCGGGCGCTCGGCCTGGAGGCCCCGCCGCCCGCCCCACCGTCCCCGGCCGCCGCCGCGCTGGCCACCGCCACCGCCGGCCGGTCGACAGGTGTCGTCGGCGGCCCCGGGCCGGATGCCGGCGGGGTGGCGAGCACCCCGGGCAGCCGGGCCGCCACCGGCGTGGTGCCGGCCACGTCGGGGCCGGGCTGGTCGTCGCTCGACGTCGGCTCACCGTTCGACTACGCCCGGCAGGGCATCCTGTACGTCGCCGCGCACCTGCCCCGGCCCAGCGTCTCCGGGCTGCCCGAGGCGGCCGGTGAGGAGTTGCTGCGGCTGGTCGGCGCGCTCGGTGGTCGTACTCTCGGGTTGTTCTCCTCCCGGCGGGCCGCGCAGCAGGCGGCGGAGCTGCTGCGGGCGCGCACCGACCTGCCCGTGCTGCTCCAGGGCGAGGAGGCGCTGCCGCTGCTGGTGCGGCGGTTCCGCGACGACCGGTCGAGCTGCCTGTTCGGGGTGATGTCGCTCTGGCAGGGGGTGGACGTGCCGGGCGACTCGTGCCAGCTCGTGGTGATCGACAGGCTGCCCTTCCCGCGCCCCGACGAGCCGCTGGCGGCGGCCCGCGCGGCGGCGGTGGACGCGGGCGGCGGGTCCGGCTTCTCGGCGGTCAGCGTGCCGATCGCGGCGGTCCGGCTGGCGCAGGGGGTGGGCCGGTTGATCCGGGCCACCGGTGACCGGGGGGTGGTCGCGGTGCTCGACTCGCGGCTGGAGACGGCGCGCGGCTACGGGCCGTTCCTGCGCCGTTCGCTGCCCCCGTTCTGGTACACCACCCGGCCGGAGGTGGCCCGGGGCGCGCTGGAACGCCTGGCCAAGGCCTGACCCCCGCACGGCAACCGCCCGCTCCCCCCGGCGGGGAACGGGCGGCGCGCCGGTCCGGGTCAGGGGGCCTGGGAGGCGACCACCACGGCGTCGGGCGGGGTGTCCGGCACGCTGCGGGCGGCGAGCCGGCGGACGGCGGTGTTGAGCACCGCGATCAGCGGCACCGCGACCAGCGCGCCGGTGATGCCGGCGAGCACCACCCCGGCGGCGATCCCGATGATCACCGCGAGCGGGTGGATGGCCACCGCCCGACCCATGATCAACGGCTGGAGCAGGTGACCCTCGACCTGCTGCACGCCGATCACCACGCCCAGGATGATCAGGGCGGTCACCGGGCCGCTGTCGACCAGCGCCACCAGCACCGCCACCACCCCGGAGAGGAACGCGCCGACGATCGGGATGAACGCCCCGAGGAAGACCAGCGCGGCCAGCGGGAACGCGAACGGGACGTCGAAGACGACCAGGAAGATGCCGATGCCCACCGCGTCGATGAACGCCACCAGCACGGTGGCCCGCACGTACGCGCCGAGCGTCGCCCAGGAGGCCCGACCGGCGTCGTCGACCTTCCACCGGGCGGCGACCGGCAGCAGCCGGACCAGGAACCGCCAGATCCGGCTGCCGTCGCGCAGGAAGAAGAAGGTGGCGAAGAGCACCAGGACCGCGCCGGTCAACACCTCGGCCAGCGTGGTGGCGGTGGCGAGCGCCCCGCTGGTGAACCTCTCGGTGTTGCCGTTGATCCAGCCCTGTGCCTCTTCGATGTAGCGGTTGAGCTGGCTGTCCGACAGGTGCAGCGGGCCGGTCTTGAGCCAGTCCTGGATCTGCCGTACGCCCTGCGACGACTTCTCGCTCAGCTCCGGCACACCCTGGATGAACTCGTTGACCACCAGGGTCAGCGTGCCGAACACCGCGACCAGGCCGCCGACCAGCACCACGGCGGTGGCCAGCGAGCGGGGGAACCGGGCCCGCAGCAGCCAGCCCACCGCCGGGGCGAGCAGCGCGGAGAGCAGCAGCGCCACCGCCAGCGGGATGATTACGATGCTGATCGTCCCGACGATCCTCAGCAGCGCCCAGGTGACCACACCGATCACGATCAACCGCCACGACCAGGCGGCGGCGATCCGCAGCGCGTGCGGCACGTCCGCGTCGTCGCGGCTGGAGGTGGAGTTGTGCATGGCCGCCGGCGGCTCGACCCCGACCACCGTCGCCGACGGGGCGGCCGGCGGACCGGGGAACGCGGGGGTGGCCACTCCGGCCCCCTCGGGCGCGTCGACCGGATCGGCGCGTCCCGCGCGGACCGACTCCCGTCCGGACTCGTAGGCACGGCGGAGTCGGCCGCGTACCCGCTCGAAGCGGCTCAAGCGCACCTCCTGAGAAACGACACCGGGACGCCCGTGGCGACGGCCCGGACAGGGTACGTCCGTACGCCCGCCACCGTAGGGCAGTTCCGCCACTCATTGCCCCGCGCCGCATCGGCTCAACCACCGCACGGACGCCACCGGCCCACACGGTAGCGTCTTGGCGTGACCGCCGACCCGAATCTCGACACCGGCCTGCCGATCCGCCTGCTGCACGACCGGGTGCTGGTCAAGGTGGACGGCAGCGAGGGCGAACGCCGTTCCACCGCAGGCATCGTCATCCCGGCCACCGCCGCCGTCGGCAAGCGGTTGGCCTGGGCCACCGCCGTGGGGGTGGGTCCGCACGTACGCGCCGTCGTGGCCGGCGACCGGGTGCTCTTCGACCCGGACGACCGCTCCGAGGTCGAACTGCACGGCCGAGGGTACGTGCTGCTGCGCGAGCGGGACGTGCACGCCGTCGCCGCCGAGCGGGTGGAGAGCGAGTCCACCGGCAGCACCGGCCTCTACCTGTAGGCCCGGTCCCTCCCCGGCAGTCGTCCCGGGCGACCTACCGGTTTGTCCCGCTTCCCGGCGGGAAGCCAGGCACGTCCAGGTGCCCTGGGGAGGGACGATGCCGGTTCTCGTGAAGAAGGTGCTGCTCTGGGGCAGCGTCGCCTTCCTGATCTATTTCATGGCGTTCCGCCCGGACGGGGCGGCCCAGATGTTCAAGGGGATCGGGGCCGCCCTGATGGCGATGGCCCAGGGCCTCGGCGACTTCCTCACCACCCTGATGACCTGACCCCACCCGGGGCCGGGCCGGTCAGCGCCCGACCGGGCCGGTCAGCGTCCGCCGCCGGGCGGCCAGGGGGCGGCCGGGCGGGGGCCGTACCAGCCGGGCGGGCCGTAGCCGGCCGGGTACGCCGGGGGCGGCGGCGGGGCCAGCACCACCGGGATCGGCACCACCGGCGAGTCCGGGGCATCGACCACCCGCTGCGTGCCGTCGGGGAACCGCAGGTGGTAGCGCTGCCCGTCCCAGACCCCCACCGGCGTCTGCGGGTCCCGGCCGACGAAGAACGACCGGTACGCCGCGATCGTCTCCAGCAGCTGCCGTTCCTCCCGCAGGGTGTTCTCCCGCTCCGCCGGTTTGCGGTCCAGACCGCGCCGCATCCCGTCGCGCAGCAGCGCCAGCCGGGTCGCGGCGAACTGGTAACCACGCATCGCACGCAGCCCCGCGTCCCCGCCGACCCGCCGGGCCCAGGTCCGGGCGGCGTGCCGTCGGCCCAGGCTGCCCAGGGCGGCCACCTCGGGCGGGCTCAACCAGCCCGCCCGCACGTAGTCGGGCAGGGTCCGCTCGGTGAGCCGCCCCTCCCAGGCGCGCAGCCAGACCGCGAAGCCGACCATGCCGAAGAAGATCGGCACCATCACCGCGACCATCCCGTAGAAGAAGATCACCGCCTGGCCGGTGGCCTGGACCAGCGTCGGGATCAGGTTCCAGGTGCCGTGCAGCATCATCGCCAGCAGCAGGCCGGCGACCGGGGCGAGCACCCGGACCCGCCGGTCAGCGGTGCGCGCGGCGATGCCCAGCCCCACCCCGGTCATCGAGGTGAACAGCGGGTGGGCGAAGCCGAAGAAGAGGATCCGGGAGATGAAGATGACGATGACGTTGCGGACACCGGTGGCCGGCCCCCACTGGTCGACGCCCGAGGCGTACCCGAGGCCACCCAGGTAGAGGATGTTCTCCACCATGGCGAACCCGACGGCGGACAGCCCGCAGTAAACCAGGCCGTCGGTGATCCCGGACCACTCCTTGCGCCGGAAGATCAGCAGCAGGATCGGGCCGAGCGCCTTGGTCAGCTCCTCGATGAACGGGGCCACCAGCACCCCGGTCAGCGACGACGAGACCCCCCAGTCCTTGAACAGGGCGGCGAAGGTGTTGTTGACGGTCAGCGACGCGGCGGTCGAGACGAACGCGCCCCAGGCGAAGCAGAAGATCAGGTACTTCAGCGGTTCGGGTTCGTACCTGTCGAGCCAGAGGAAGCAGGCGACCAGGACGGGCACCGGCAGGATCGCCGCGGTCACCCCGACCAGCAGCGCGTCCAGACCCAGGTTGGAGCCGAGCGTGTAGAGCATGTAGACCGCGCAGGCCGCGATCAGCAGCACCACCCCGGCCAGCACCAGGACCCGCCGCCAGCCGAGCCGGCGCAGCGGCATCCGGGGCGCGGCGGCGTCCGGCGACGGTACGGCGGGCGCGGGCGTCAGCGGGGGCCCGCCGGGCGGGGTGTCGGCCATGTGGATCAGCGTAGTCATCCCCGGCCCGTTCGGCCGGGCTCTCCCGGTGCGCGACGGCACGGTCCACGGCCGGGGCGACCCGGGGGCGGCGCGGTCGGGTCAGCCCAGCGGCGGCGCGGTCGGGGGTTTCGGGGCGGCGTGCTGCTCCGCCGGGCCGCCGCCCGGTTTGTCCTTGTCGCCGAACGCCTGCCGGACCAGCCGGTTGGCGTCCTCCTGCTCGATGCCCGAGGCGACCAGCAGGTCACTGGCGGTCGTACGCACCTGGGCGATCACCACACTGCCGGAGAACCCGACCCCCTGGTCGTACGCCCGGCCGGCCTCGCTGACCGCGCGCAGCGACCGTTCCCGGGCCCGTTCCGGCTCGTCCCCGGCGGCGAACTCGTGGCGCAGCAGGCGGACCGACTCGGCCAGGTGGACCACCGCGTCGGGCATCGGCTCCGGAACCGGCTCGTCGTCCTCGATCATGGTGACCGCGCGCCGGATCAGGGTGCCGCTGTTGCGCATCGCCCGGTCGATCGGGTCGGCCGCCTCGGCGTAGTGGGTCAGTTCGCTGCGCCGGTGCCAGCGGGCCGGGGAGAGCGTGCTGGTCTCCTTCGCCCCCTCGATGGCCTCGGTGAAGGTGGCCAGTTCCTCCTTGTTCTCGCGGAGCCGGTCCAGCGCCCGCTGGGCGGCGCCCCGGTCCCGGTCACGCAACGCCTGGGCGCAGACGTCGAGCTGGTCGGCGAGCAGGTCCAGCGCCGGCCGGGCCGCCCGGTTGATCACCCGCAGCGGGTTGAGCGGCAGCAGGATCGCGGTGACCAGCAGGGCGATGCCGCCGCCGACGAACGCGTCGACGAACCGGGGCAGCTCCAGATCCTCGGTGGACGGGCTCAGCGTGACGATCAGCACGGCGGTCGCGGCGGCCTGGATCACCACCGCGACGCTGGCCCCGAAGAAGGTGGTGAGCACGATGGCCGCGGTCACCACCAGCCCGAGCTGCCAGCCTCCGGTGCCCAGGAAGTAGATCAGCACGTCGCCGAGGAACACCCCGACCGCCACCCCGACGATCAGCTCCACGGTCCGGCGCAGCCGCTGGCCGACCGAGGCGGCCAGGGTGCCGACCGCCGAGATCGGCGCGAAGACCGGTTGCGGGTTGCCCAGCAGGTGGTGCGACACGATCCAGGCCAGCGCGGCGGCCAGCCCCGCCTGCACGGCCAGGCCCATCGCCAGGTGCACCTGGTGCAGCCGGTCGCGCAGGGTGGCCCGGCCCCGGTGGCGCAGGTAGGCCACCGCCTCGGCGATCCGCGCGGTGTCGACGTCGTCCCCGGCGTCACGCAGCCCGGTCCGATGCAACAGTGACGGTCGTCGGTCCCGGGCCAGCGCCATGGCGGGGACTACCCGCGCCACACCGGTTCATCCCTGCGGCAGAATCGTCCGGGTGACCGAGCTGATCGACAGGTGGGTGGCGGCGGCGCTCGCCGCCGGGGCCGCCGCCGGGCCGGCGCTCACCGCCGCCGGGGTCGACCTGCTCAACCGCTGGCGGGAGCCGCACCGGCGCTACCACACGGAGCACCACCTGCGGGCGGTGCTCGACCTGGTCGACCGGCACGCCGACCTGGCCGACCGGCCGGAACGGGTCGCGCTCGCCGCCTGGACGCACGACGCCGTCTACGACCCGCGCGCCGCCGCCGACGCCAACGAACGGGCCAGCGCAGAACTGGCCGGCGGCCTGCTCACCGGGCTGGGGGTGCCGGCCGGCACGGTGGCCGAGGTCCGCCGGCTGGTGCTGCTCACCGCCGGGCACCGCACCGCGCCCGGCGACCGTGACGGCGCGTTGCTCTGCGACGCCGACCTGGCCGTCCTGGCCACACCCCCCGAGGTGTACGACGGGTACGCCGCCGCGATCCGCGCCGAGTACGCGCACGTGCCCGAGGCGGACTTCCGTGCCGGCCGGGCCCGGGTGCTCGACGGGCTGCTCGCCCTGCCGACCCTGTTCCGGCTGCCCCCGCTGGCCGCCCGGTGGGAGACACCGGCCCGCGCCAACCTCCGCCGCGAGCTGACGTCCCTGCGCTGACCTGCCGGCCGACCGTCGACACCCCGGGTGCGGGCCGACCGGCATCAGCGGCGGGCGAGGTCCCCGGGCAGGCCGGGGCGGTTGAGGTGTTTGGGGCGGCGCAGGCCGGCGGCGTACAGCAGGCGGACGATCTCCCGGCTGGGCACCACCCGGGCACCGAGCCACACCGCCACGGCGAACCGGTCGGCGGGGATGTCGTAGTGGTCCCGGTCGAATCCGCGCCGGGGCACCCCGAGCATCTCGGCGAACACGTGCAGCTCCGCCGGGGAGACGTCGCTGATCAGGTGCGACCAGAGCCGACCGCGCCACGGCCAGGCGGGCCGGTCCAGGTACAGCATGGCGGCCAATCTAGCCGCCGGTTAGCCTCGGCCGCATGGCTGGCTCCCTCCTCCTCGACGACCTGCGGGCGGCCCTCGGCGACGAGGCCGTCCTCACCGATCCGGACCTGCTCCGGCTGCACCGGCGCGACGAGGCGGACCTCTGCGCCGCCGGCACGCCGCTGGTGGTCGTCCGCCCCCGGGACACGGCACAGGTGGTGGCGGTGGTCCGGGCGGCGGCCCGGCACGGCGTACCGGTGGTGCCGCAGGGGGCGCGGACCGGGCTGGCCGGCGCGGCGAACGCGGTGGACGGCGCGGTGGTGGTGAGCACCGTCGCGATGACCGTGATCCGGGAGATCGACCCGGTGGCCCGGATCGCCGTGGTGCAGCCGGGCGTGGTGAACGCCACGCTGGCCCGCGCGGTGCGGGAGCAGGGCCTGTACTACCCGCCCGACCCGGGTTCCTGGGAGTCCTCCACCATCGGCGGCAACGTCTCCACCAACGCCGGCGGGATGTGCTGCGTCAAGTACGGGGTGACCACCGAGTACGTCCTCGGGCTGGAGGTGGTGCTCGCCTCCGGCGAGGTGCTGCGCACCGGCCGGCGTACCGCCAAGGGCGTGGCCGGGTACGACCTGACCCGGCTCTTCGTCGGCGCGGAGGGCACCCTCGGCGTGATCACCGAGGTCACCGTGGCGCTACGGCCCGCGCCGGAGGAGTCGCTGACCATGGTGGCGGTCTTCGACTCGACCGCCGGGGCGGGTACGGCGGTGGCCGGGATCGCCGCGCAGGGCCTCACCCCGAGCCTGCTGGAACTGCTGGACCGGACGCACCTGCGGGCGATCGAGGCGTACCGGCCGATGGGGTTGCGGACCGATGCGCAGGCGCTGCTGCTCGCCGCCGCCGACACCGGCCCCCGGGCGGCGGACGACCTGGCCCGGATCGCCGGGGTCTGCACGGCGGCCGGCGCGCAGGAGGTCTACGCGGCGACCGACGCGGTGGAGGCGGCGGCGCTGCTCCAGGCCCGCCGGCTGGCCCACCCGGCGATGGAGAAGTTCGCCGTCGACACCTACCCGGACGGCAACGGCGGCCTGATCATCGACGACGTGGCGGTGCCCCGGGGGGCGCTCGCCACGCTGCTGGACGGGGTGGCCCGGATCGCCACCGAGTGCGGGGTGCCGATCGGGGTGGTCGGTCACGCCGGTGACGGCAACCTGCACCCGAACATCGTGGTGGACCGGGCCGACCCGGCGAGCCTGGAGCGGGGCCGGCGGGCCTTCGACGAGATCATCCGGCTCGGGCTGGAACTCGGTGGCACCTGCACCGGCGAGCACGGCGTCGGGCTGCTCAAGCGGGACTGGCTGGCCCGGGAGATCGGCCCGGTCGGCGTCCGGGTGCACCAGGCGATCAAGGCGGCGCTCGACCCGGCGGGGCTGTTCAACCCGGGCAAGGTGCTCTGAGCGGGCCGGGCCGGCTCAGCGGGTCGGCTCGGCCGGGGTGGCCTGGGTGAGCAGGAGCAGGATCTCGCCGGCCACCGCCGGGCGTTCCTCACCCGGGCAGTCCTGCGAGGTGATCAGACCAGCCGTGGTGAGCAGGCTGGACGTCAACGCGTCGATGCAGGTCGCCCGGTACCGGCGGGCCTGGTCGGTCTCCTGGGCCAGCCGCGGGTCGGCCAGCAGCCGGTGCAACCGCTGCACCTGTTCCGGGTCCAGCGAACCGGCCGAGGTGACCCCGTCGCCGGCGCAGTCGGCGCACTCCCACCGGCCGTCCGGCTCGACGGTCAGCGAGCGTAGTGGACCGTCCTCGCCGAGCTTCTGCATCAGGCTGACCCGGGTCGCCCCCGGCGCTGTCGTGCCGCCCCGACCCTCCGCCGTGGACCCGCCCTGCCGGTCGACCAGCGCGCAGCCGGTCAGGGTGACCGTCATGACGGCGGGGACGAGGAACGCGCGTGACCACTGAGGGGGAACCACGGGCCGGAACCTATCCCACCCCGCTGCCATCGGGAACCGGCCGACCGGCCCCGCACCGCCGCCCCGGGTCCGGTCAGCGCGACGATGTCGGCAGGTGCAGCGGGCCGTCCTCCACCCCGTCGGCACCCCGGTCGGCCGCGAAACCCCGCACGTCGGGGGCACCGAGGCGGGCCGCGTCGGCGGTCGCATCGTCCGGCATGAGCTGCGACTCCCGCTCGGCCTCGACCCGGGCCCGGTAGTGCGCGATCTCCCGCTCCCGGGTGGCCGCGTCCCAGCCGAGCACCGCCCCCATCAGCTCCGCCGTGTGCCCGGCCGAGTCGAGACCCCGGTGGGTCGTCTCGAAGGAGATCCGGGTACGCCGGGTCAGCACGTCCTCCAGGTGCAGCGCCCCCTCGGAGCGGGTGGCGTAGGTCACCTCGGCGGCCAGGTACTCGGGTGCGCCGGCCAGCGGCGAGGCGAGCAGCGGATCGGCGGCGATCAGCGCCAGCACCTCCAGGGTGAGCGTGCCGTACCGCTCCAGCAGGTGTTCGACCACCCCGACGGGCACCCCGTGCCGGCGGGCCAGGTCGGCCCGGTCCCGCCACATCGCGGCGTAGCCGTCGGCGCCGAGCAGCGGCAGGTCGGCGGTGCGCGAGGGGCGTACGCCGCCGAGCCGGTGGGCGGCCCGGTCGACCACGTCGGCGGCCATCACCCGGTAGGTCGTGTACTTGCCGCCGGCCACCAGCAGCAGTCCGAGCATCGGCTCGAAGACGGCGTGTTCCCGGGAGAGCTTGGAGGTGGAGTCGGCCTCACCGGCGAGCAGCGGACGCAGCCCGGCGTAGACGCCCTCGATGTCGGCGCTGGACAGCGGCCGGTCCAGCACCAGGTTGACCTGGTCGAGCAGGTACTGGATGTCGCGGGCGGAGGCGGCCGGGTGGGAGCGGTCGAGCCGCCAGTCGGTGTCGGTGGTGCCGATGATCCAGTGCCCGCCCCAGGGGATGACGAAGAGCACACTGGTCGCGGTGCGCACGATCAGCCCGGTCTCGCCGGTGATCGCCGAGCGGGGCACCACCAGGTGCACCCCCTTGGAGGCCCGGACCCGCACCCCGGGGCGCAGCCCGACGTCGTTGAGCATCCGGGACATGTCGTCGCTCCACACGCCGGTGGCGGCGATGACGGTACGGGCGCGTACCTCGAACTCGGCGTCCGGGGAGCCGGGGGGCGCCTCCAGGTCACGGACCCGGACCCCGGTGACCTCGCGGGCCTGCCGCACCAGCCCGACGGCGCGGGCGCTGCTCACCACGGTCGCGCCGAGGCTGGCGGCGGTGCGGGCCAGGGTCACCACCAGCCGGGCGTCGTCGACCTGCCCGTCGTAGTAGCGGATCGCCCCGGCCAGCGCGTCGGCCCGCAGGCTGGGGAAGACCCGGCGGGCGCCCTCACGGGTCAGGTGCCGGTGCAGCGGCATCCCCCGGCCGGTGCCGAACAGCCCGGCGAAAGCGTCGTAGGCGGCCACCCCGGCCCCGTAGTAGGAGCGGCGGAACAGCCGGGCCGGCAGGTCGCGCAGCCCCCGCCCGGCGGGGAGCGGGATCAGGAACGGGACCGGCCGGACCAGGTGCGGGGCGAGCCGGGTGGCGAGCAACCCCCGCTCGGTCAGCGCCTCGTGGACCAGGTGGAACTCCAACTGTTCCAGGTAGCGCAGGCCGCCGTGGATCAGTTTGCTGGACCGGCTGGAGGTGCCGGCGGCGAAGTCGCGGGCCTCGACCAGGGCGACCTTGAGCCCCCGGGAGGCGGCGTCGAGCGCGGCCCCGGCCCCGGTCGCCCCACCTCCGATGACCAGTACGTCGAACCGCTCGGCCCGGAGCCGGCGCAGGTCGGCGGCGCGGCGCTGCGGGGAGAGTTGACCGGCGGCGGATCGGGTCACATTGGGGTCACGCACCCGTCCACCGTAACCCGCCGGGTCCCGCCCGCAGCAGGCCCGGAACCGGCCAGATTCCCCGCCGCCCACCTGGTTACGCTGAGCAACACCCACCCGGATCGGCTAGATTACGCTCCGCAATCAGCTTCCCGTCGACTCCCTCCGCCTCGCACACCGCCCCCCCCACTGCCGCGACCAGCCCGATCGCCGCATCTCCCGCCCAGACTCCACCTCCCTCCCTCGGCCCCTTTGCTCTGCTGCTCTCCACGCGACGCGCACTTTCAGTGACCGGTGCGTCCAGGGCAGCAGAGCAAAGGATCCGCAAGGTAGCGTCCACACCCCACCTTCCGTCACTTTCCGTGACCACGGGACGGAGTCGGCGACCGGGGAGAACGACGGAACGCGGGAGGTGGAAGCAGCGGCGGGCGGGACCGGCGTCGGACCGGCACCGCCGACGGACGGCGCCGTACGTCGTACTGTTTCCGGATGTTGGCCGACACACCACCTCCGCCGGGCTACGGCTTCCCGCCGAGCGCCGCCGCCCGTCCGTCGAGCCCGTGGCCGGTGGTGGCCGCCGCCCTCGCCGGCGGCTGGACGGTCACCCTCGCCGTGCTGCTCCAGGCGGTCGGCTGGTCGGTCGAGCAGTTGCAGGTGGCCGCGGGCTGGGACCGGCAGGCGTGGCTCTGGCCGGCGCTCAGCCTGGCCACCGCCCTGCTGGTCAGCCTGCCCGCGCTGCTGCTGGCCCTGCTCCCCCGCTCCCCCCGGGTCCGGGTCACCGGCCGGGTCTGGCTCGCCGCCGCGCTCGCCCTGGTCGCCCTCGGGTCGCTGCGGGCACTGCCGCAGGTCCACCACGAGGCGTACCTGGCCGCGCTGGCCACGACGGCGACGCTGCTCGCGCTGCTGGCCGCCCGGCTGCCCGCCCCGGCCCAGCCGGCCGCCGCCATGCCCGCCCCGACCACCGCCCCCGAGGGCACCGACCCCACGCACGGGCCCGCCACACCCGCCGACCGTCACCGGCAGCGCAGCCAGCAGACCGACCACGGTCGCGGACCGGGTGGCGGGGTCGGCCGGCCGCAGGCGGTCACCCTGCTGGCGGTCGCCGCCGGGCTGGCGCTGCTGCTGCCGTGGGTCCGGTTCGGCGCGCTGGGCGGCCTGCTGGAGACGGTGCTCGCCGCGCTCGCCGCGACGGCGGTCGGTCTGCTCGCCGGAGCACTGCTCGACGACCGGTTCTGGGCCCCCTTCACCGGTGACGGGCCACCCCGGGCCGCCCGTACCGTGCTGGTCGGCGGCCTGGTCGCCGGCGTGGTCCTGTTGCTGGTCGGCGCGGGCACCGGCCACTCCGGCGTCCAACTTCCCGCGCTGCTCTTCGTCCCGCCCGTCGGGTTCGCGCTGGGCGCGTGCCAGGTGGCGGCCCGGCGGGCCGGCCGGCCCGCCGGTTCGGCACCGGTGCGCTGGCTGGTCGGCCTGGCGGTGTTCGGCCCGCTGGCGCTCACCGACCCGGAGGAGATCTCGGTCCTGCTGGCCACCACCCGCGACGTCCCGTACTGGGTCATGGTCGCCTCGGGCGTCGGGTTCGCCGTCGCGGTCCTGCTGGCCTTCGGGTACGGGGTGCTGCTCGCCCGGCCACGCGGGCGCGCGCCGCGCCGGCTGGTCGCCGCGTCGGGCGCGGCCGTCCTGCTGCTCACCGTCGGGGTGGTCGACGTGGCCGCCGGCCAGCCCGGCCTGTACGGCGAACGGCTGCTGGTGGTACTCCGCGAGCAGGCTGACCTCTCCGACATCCCCGCCGGCCCGCCCGGCCGGGCGGGCCGGGAGGCGCGGACCGCCGAGGTGTACCGCAGGCTCGTCGCCACCGCCGAGCGCACCCAGGGCGGGCTGCGCCGGGACCTGAACCGGCTGGGCCTCGACCCCACGCCGTACTACCTGGTCAACGCGATCGAAACCGACGGCGGGCCGGCGGTGCGGGCCTGGCTGTCCGGCCGCCCCGAGGTGGCCCGGGTGCTGGTCAGCCAGCGGCTCCGCCCGTTGCCCGCACCCGCCCCGGTCAGTCGGGGCGACCAGCCGGCACCGACCGGGCCGGAGTGGAACCTGCGGATGATCGGGGCCGACCGGGTCTGGTCGGAGCTGTCCGTCACCGGCTCCGGGGTGGTGGTCGGCAGCTCGGACTCCGGGGTCGACGGCACCCACCCGGCGCTGGCCGCCGGTTTCCGGGGCGGCGACGACTCCTGGTACGACCCGTGGAACCACACCCGCTCCCCCGCCGACTCCGGCGGCCACGGCACCCACACCGCCGGCAGCGCCGTGGGGCGGGACGGCATCGGGGTGGCGCCCGGCGCGCAGTGGGTGGGCTGCGTCAACCTGGATCGCAACCTGGGCAGCCCGGCGCACTACCTGGACTGTCTCCAGTTCATGCTGGCACCGTTCCCGGTCGGCGGTGACCCCTTCACCGACGGACGCCCGGCGCGCGCCCCGGACGTGCTGACCAACTCGTGGGGGTGCCCACCGGTGGAGGGCTGCGATCCGGGGGCGCTGCGTCCGGCGACCGCCGCCCTGGAGGCGGCGGGCATCCTGGTGGTGGCTGCCGCCGGGAACACCGGCCCGGACTGCGGGTCGATCGTCGACCCGCCGGCCCCGTATGCGGACGTGCTGACGGTGGGGGCGGTGAACCGGGACCGGGTGGTCGCCGAGTTCTCCAGCCGGGGTCCCGTCGCGGGTGGGGTGGTCAAGCCGGATCTGGTCGCCCCGGGGGAGGGCATCAGGTCCGCGATGCCCGGCGGCGGCTACGCCACGCTGGACGGCACCTCGATGGCCACCCCGCAGGTGGCGGGCGTGGTGGCGCTGATGTGGTCGGCGAATCCGGCGCTGGTCGGGGATCTCGCGCGGACCCGGAACATCCTGCGGGACACGGCGCAGCCGGCCGGGCCCGCCGACCTCAGCTGCGGCCCGGTGACGGCGTCGAGCGGGGCCGGGCTGGTCGACGCGTACGCGGCGGTGCGGGCCGCCCGCCGCTGATCGCTCCCGTCACCGGGGTGGGCCGGCACGGGCCGTGGTGGGTACGGGCCGTGGACACGGAACGGGGCGGACCGCTCGCGCGGCCCGCCCCGTTCGGGGTTGGAACTGGACTCAGAAGTCCATGTCCCCGCCACCCGGGCCAGCCGGGGCGGCCGGGGTCTTCTCCGGCTTGTCCGCCACGACGGCCTCGGTGGTGAGGAAGAGCGCCGCGATCGACGAGGCGTTCTGCAGCGCCGACCGGGTCACCTTGGCCGGGTCGATGATGCCCGCGGCCAGCAGGTCGACGTACTCACCGCTGGCGGCGTTGAGGCCGTGCCCGGCGTCCAGGTTGCGGACGCGCTCGACGACGACGCCACCCTCCAGGCCGGCGTTGACGGCGATCTGCCGCAGCGGGGCGTCCAGCGCGATCTTGACGATCTGCGCGCCGGTGGCCTCGTCGCCGGTCAGGTCCAGCTTGTCGAAGGCGGTCTTGCCGGCCTGCACCAGCGCGACGCCACCACCCGGGACGATGCCCTCCTCGACGGCGGCCTTCGCGTTGCGGACGGCGTCCTCGATGCGGTGCTTGCGCTCCTTGAGCTCGACCTCGGTGGCCGCGCCGACCTTGATCACCGCGACGCCACCGGCCAGCTTGGCCAGCCGCTCCTGCAGCTTCTCGCGGTCGTAGTCGGAGTCGCTCTTGTCGATCTCGGCCCGGATCTGGTTGACCCGGCCCTGGATCTGGTCGGCGTCGCCGGCACCGTCGACGATGGTGGTCTCGTCCTTGGTCACCACGACCTTGCGGGCGCGGCCCAGCATGTCGAGGCCGACGGCGTCGAGCTTGAGGCCGACCTCCTCGCTGATGACCTGGCCACCGGTGAGGATGGCGATGTCGGCGAGCATGGCCTTGCGGCGGTCACCGAAGCCCGGCGCCTTGACGGCGACCGACTTGAAGGTGCCCCGGACCTTGTTGACGACCAGGGTCGCCAGGGCCTCGCCCTCGATGTCCTCGGCGATGATCAGCAGCGGCTTGCCCGACTGCATGACCTTCTCCAGGATCGGGAGCAGGTCCTTCACCGAGGAGATCTTGCTGTTGACGATCAGGAGGTACGGGTCGTCGAAGACGGCCTCCATACGCTCCGGGTCGGTCATGAAGTACGCGGAGATGTAGCCCTTGTCGAAGCGCATGCCCTCGGTGAGCTCCAGCTCCAGCCCGAAGGTGTTGCTCTCCTCGACGGTGATGACGCCTTCCTTGCCGACCTTGTCCATCGCCTCGGCGATGATCTCGCCGACGGTGCTGTCACCGGCGGAGATGGAGGCGGTGGAGGCGATCTGCTCCTTGGTCTCGACGTCCTTGGCGAGCTTGGACAGCTCCTCCGAGACGCTGGACACGGCAGCCTCGATGCCCCGCTTCAGGGCCATCGGGTTGGCACCGGCGGCCACGTTGCGCAGACCCTCGCGCACCAGGGCCTGGGCCAGGACGGTCGCCGTCGTCGTGCCGTCACCGGCAACGTCGTCGGTCTTCTTGGCGACCTCCTTGACCAGCTCGGCGCCGATCTTCTCGTACGGGTCCTCGAGCTCGATCTCCTTGGCGATGCTCACACCATCGTTGGTGATGGTGGGGGCACCCCACTTCTTCTCGAGCACCACGTTGCGGCCCTTGGGGCCGAGGGTCACCTTCACGGCGTCGGCGAGCTGGTTCATGCCCCGCTCGAGGCCGCGGCGAGCCTCTTCGTCGAACGCGATCATCTTGGCCATACGGCGTTGTCCTCCTGGACACTCACGGGCCACCCGGGTGTTGTGCCCCGGACGGGCCGCCTGGTGTACGCACCTTGGGGACGTCGCCACCTGGCGACGACGACGTCCTCCTCGGTCGGGCCGGACAGCCCGCGACGACCGGCCATGTGCCACGCCGACGCCATCGAGACGCCTGTGTGACCGTGGCCCTACCGCCCCGACCATTGGCACTCATCGTATGCGAGTGCCAATGACTTGTTTAGCACTCTCCCCTGCCGAGTGCAAGCACGATGGGGCCGGTCAGCCGAGTTCCGCCACCAGTCGCGTGACGTTCACCGGCCCCTCCTGCGCCCGCTGCTCGGCGTACGTCACGACGAGTCCGACCAGCTGCACGAGGTAGGCGGGGAGCACCAGCACCGCGCTGACCAGGATCACCGCCACCGCGCCCAGGGCGGTGCCCGGCGCGGTGAACGGGTCGGTGCCGAACGGCACGGTGCCGACCGACTCCACCACCCCGCCGAGCACGCTGCCGAGGAGCACCGCCAGTGCGACCAGCGCCACCCGGCCGAGCACCATGCCCAGCCGGTCGTGGAACATCCGGAACGAGCGGCCGACCGGGTTCTGCCCCTCGAACAGGTAGACCGGGCCGGCCAGGGCAAGGGCGAGGGCCAGGTAGACGCCGGGCAGCAGGCAGAGGCAGAACCCGACGCCGATGAGCACGCCCAGCACCAGCATCCAGCCCCACAGGCCGAGGCAGCGGCGCGCGCCGTAGCGCAGCGCGCCGGGCAGGTCGGCCGGCTGGCCGGCGGCCTGCCGGGTCACCACCCAGGTGCCACCGGCCCAACCGATGCCCTGCACCACCCCGAACGCCAGCGCGACCAGGAACACCGAGACGCCGTAGATCACCAGGTCGCTGAGGTAGTCCTCGGGCAACGAGCCGTCGGCGGGCAGCACGGTCGCGTCGGGTCCCATGCCGAGCGAGAGCAGGGACACCGCCACCGCCGGCACGACCTGGGTCAGCAGCAGCAACGGCAGCAGGGGCCGCCAGCTGCGTCGTACCGCGCCGGCACACCTGCCGAACCACCCCTCCAGGCCGGCGTACGGGGGGTTGACCAGCGGGTCCTCCGGGCCCCACCGGCCGGCGTACGGCGCAGGACCGCCACCCTGGCCGGGGTACGGACCGGCCCCCGGCGGGAGGCTGCCGGCAGGCGGCTGGCCCCAGCCAGGCGGCCCGACCCCGGGCTGACCCCAACCGGGCTGACCCCACCCGGGCTGCCCGGACGGTGCGCCCCAGCCAGGCTGCCCGGAGGGCGTGCCCCAGGCGGGTTGCCCGGAGGGCGTGCCCCAGCCAGGCTGCCCGGGGGACGTGCCCCAGGCGGGTTGCCCGGAGGGCGTGCCCGAGGGCTGCTGGCCGGAGGGCGTGCCCGAAGGCGGTTGCCCCCACGGGCCGCCCGGGGACCCGGCAGCGGGGTCGGGCGGGCCCGAAGGCGACTGGTCGGACATGAACCCTCCTCAGCGGGACGCCTGGACGGTTCACGATCTTTCCCGGCACCGGCCTGCGCCGCCAGCCGCCACCCGGACGGCCCGACGGGCCCGAACCCGCCCCGACCACCGGAGCGGCCCGGAGGTGAGACCCGCCCGACCGCCGGGGACGACCCGGAGGTGGTAACCCCCGGCCACGGGGGCGGCCCTGGGACGGGACCTGGTACGCCCCGTCACCGGGGAGGGGCGGGACCGGCGAGGAGGTCAGGCGATGACGCGGACCCGTTCGGCCTGCGGGCCCTTCTGGCCCTGGGCGATCTCGAACTCCACCCGCTGACCGTCGTCGAGCGCCTTGTAGCCGTCCATTTCGATGGCGGAGAAGTGGACGAAGACGTCCTGCCCGCCGTCGACGGCGATGAAGCCGTAGCCCTTTTCGGAGTTGAACCACTTGACGGTGCCCTGTGCCACGGTGCACTTCCTCACTCTGCGCGGCGTTCCCCAACTCCGGATTGCCGGCGGGCCGACAGCGGAGAGCCACCGTTCCGGCGGTCGGTGAGGGCCGCTGAATCGGTGACCGAAATCGCACGCTACACGAGGAGTGACGACAGCGCACGACCACAAATAGGGGCAAATCAGACGGGTATCGACCCGGTCACCCATCGGTGAACGTCGCTGCGGTATGCATGCCTGCATGACCTCTGCCCCGGCCCCACCGGCGACCCGCACGGCCCCCGTGCACCGGGTGCGTCCGCAGGACGCGGCCCGGATGCGGGCGCTGCGGCTGGAGATGCTCGCGGACGCGCCGCTGGCGTTCCTGGAGACGGTCGCCGAGGCAGCCGCCCGCCCGCACGCCGACTACGCGGCCCGGGTCGCGTACGTCTCCCAGGGGTGCCACACCGCCCAGTTCGTGGCCGACCCCGGCGGCCGGCTGGTCGGGCACGCGGGCGGCACCATCTCCCCCGACGAGCCGGGCCTGACGGTGGTCTACGCGGTCTACGTGACCCCCACGTGGCGGGGTACCGGCCTGCTCGGCGCGCTGATCGACGAGGTCGCCGCCTGGTCGCGCGCCTGCGGCCGGCCACAGCTCATGCTGGAGGTGGTGGTCGGCAACGACCGGGCCTGCCGGGCCTACCGTCGCCTGGGCTTCACCGACACCGGGGTACGCGTCCCGCACCCCAAGATCCCCGCCCTCAACGAACTCCAGATGCGCCGCCCCGCCTGACCCGCCGCCCCTCCCTCCCCCTCCCCGCCCCCCGTCCCACCCCGCCCCCGTCCCGCCCCGCCCGCCCGGCCTCCCCCGTGATCAAGAGGTTTAGGTCAAGTGATCAAGAGGTTCAGGTCAACCAGCCGCCCGGATCTGACGCAAACCTCTTGATCACCGGGGCTGGCCGGACGGGGGCGGGCGGGACTGGGCGGGGGGCCGGGTGGGGTGGGGTGGGGTGGGGTGGGGTTTAGGCGGGGCGGCGGGACTGGATGATGCGGAAGCGGTTAGCCACGTAGGCACCGTCGGTGAGGGCGGCGTTGGCGGCCGGGTTCGCGCCGCTGCCGTGGAAGTCCGAGAAGGCGGCGGACTGGTTGACGAAGACCCCGCCGGTGAGGTTGGCCGACAGGTGCACCCCGGCGTCGATCGCGGCGGCCTCGGCGGCGTCCAGCACCGCCTCGTCGGTGGAGTAGACGGCGGCGGTCAGCGCGCCGCACTCGCCCACGGTGGACCGGAGGATCTCCAGGCCGTGCGCGGTCGAGTCGGTGGCGATGACGAACGAGATCGGCCCGAACCACTCCCGGCCGTAGACCTCGGTGTCGGTGGCGGCGAGCTTGACGATGGTCGGCGTCCGGACCACCGCGTCGGGCAGCGCCGGGTGTGTGACGGTACGCGACTCCAGCACCGCCTCACCGACCTTGGTGACCTCGTCGAGGCGTTCCAACACCCCGTCGTTGACGATCGCGCCGGTCAGCTCCACCCCCCGGGCCGGATCGGCGGTGAGCTTCCCGACGGCGGCGGCGATGCCGGCGGCCACCTCGTCGAAGCTCTTGTGCCCCTGGTCGGTGTCGATGCCGGCGGCGGGGATCAGAATGTTCTGCGAGGTGGTGCACATCTGTCCGCTGTAGATGGTCAGCGTGAAGCCCAGGTTGCGGCACATCCCGGCGAAGTCGTCGGTGGAGTCGATGACGACGGTGTTCAGGCCCGCCTTCTCGGTGTAGACGGTCGCCTGCCGGGCGTTGGCCTCCAGCCAGTCGCCGTACCCGGTGGAACCGGTGAAGTCGACGATCTTCACGGCGGGGTGCAGGGCCAGTGTGGAGGCGAGCTTCTCGCCGGGGGCCTCGGGGGCGAGCAGCACCAGGTCGGGGTCGAAGCCGGCCTCGGCGAGCACCTCCCGGGCGTACTTCACGGTGATCGCCAGGGGCAGCACCGCGCGGGGGTGCGGCTTGACCACCACCGGGTTGCCGGTGACCAGCGAGGCGAACAGCCCGGGGTACGAGTTCCAGGTCGGGAAGGTGTTGCAACCGATGACCAGGGCCACCCCGCGCGGCACCACGTGGAACGTCTTGGTCATCCGCAGCGGGTCGCCCTTGCCGGCGGCCTTCTCCCAGCCGGCCGTCCCCGGGTGCCGGGTCATCTCGGCGTACGCGTAGGCGATCGCCTCCAGGGCCCGGTCCAGTGCGTGCGCGCCACCGGCCTGGAACGCCATCACGAACGCCTGGCCGCTGGTGAACTGCACCGCGTTGGCCAGTTCGAAGATGTGCTTGTGCAGCCGGGCGAGGATCTCCAGGCAGACTCCCGCCCGGGTCTGTGGGCCGGCGTCGCGCCAGGCCGGCAGGGCGGCGGAGGCGGCGGCGACCACCTCGTCCGCGCCCGGGTGCGGGTAGCGCACGTCCAGGGCCACCCCGAACGGGCTCGTCTCGGTGGCCACCCGGTCGCCCGCGCCGGGCTGGTCGAGCGGGAAGTCCCCACCGAGGTACGCCTCGAAGGCGGCCCTGCCGTCGGCGGCGGCGGTCTCGCCGTACACCCGGGGGCTGGGCGATTCGGGGTAGGCGGACCAGTACCCGCGTTCGGTGATCGCGGTCTGCGCGCGGTGCAGGGTGTCGGCGTGCCTGTCGTACAGCGGGTGCGGGGTCTCCGTCATGCCCGCCATCATGCAACAGATCACGACCAGATCAGTAGGGGCGTGTCACAGTTCAGATGGTCAACTGCCACTGGATGGACCCGGCCACCGGCCGGAACCCGAGCTGCTCGTTGATCGCGATCATGTGGCTGTTCGCCGCCGCGTTGTAGGTGTCGACCGCGCCCAGCTCCGGCTCGTACGCCAGGGTGTGTTCGAGGTTCTCGGCCTTGCAGAGCAGGCCGAGCCGGTGCCCCCGGTGGGCCGGGTCGACGATGGTGATCTGCTGCCAGGCGTGCCGGGTGGTGTTCGCGGCCAGGCTGAGCACGCTCCAGGCGACCAACCGGCCGGACGCCCCGTGCACGGCGGCGACGCTGTACCGGCGGACGCCCCGCGCGTCCAGCGCCCGCTCCATGCCCTGGAGGCGCTCGGCGTCCATCCGCTCGGGTTCCCATTCCAGGTCGCCCAGGGGTGCGTCGGCCAGCAGCCGACCCTCCAGGTAGGCGAGGTCGGCGAGGTGTTCCGGCGGCGGGTGACCGTGCCAGCGGACGGTGCGGTAGCCGGCTGCGGTCGACTGCGCCCCGGCCCGCAGCGCCGCCAGCCGGTCCCGGTCGAGCGCGGTGACGTCGAGCCGGCGGCGGACGTCGACCAGCGCCGGCCGGGCACCGAGTGCCGCCGCGAAGGCGGCCCCGGGAAACTCCCCCACCGGGGTGGCCCCGACCGCTCCGGCCGACGGCTGCCCGCCCAGGCCACCCGACGCCGACGCACCCGGCTCATCGGGTGTCGTCCCACCCGGACCGCCTGACGCCGACGCACCCGGCCCGACCGGCGTCGTCCCGCCCGGGATCGCCCCGCCCGGCCCGTCCGGCGTCGCCCCACCCGGCCCGTCCGGTAGCGGGGTCACGGCGGAGCCGACCACCCGCTTGCAGCCGGCCTCCCGGAGCAGCCGCCGGGCGTGGGCGGCCAACGCCCGCCCCACCCCGCGCCGCCGGTACGCCGGATCCACGGCCAGTTCGATGCTGGCGTTCTCGGTGTTGTCCAGCAGGTGCAGGTTGATCCGGACCCAGCCGACGGGCACCCCGTCGAGCCGGGCCACCGACCACCTGGTGTCGATGCCGGGCATCGGGTGCCACAGCGCCGCCTCGAAGCGTCGCCGGCACAGCGGCGGCAGGTCGGGCGATTCCGTCGCCTCGACCGTGGCCGCGATCCGGTAGGCCGCGTCGAGGGTGGGCTGATCGGTCCGGTCGATCGTTGCGATGTCCAGGGCCACGCCGCGAGTCTTTCCCGTGGACGACATCGGGGGCCAGCGGATTTCCGCTGGCCCCCGGTTCACGTTGGTCGGGAGGGACGTTCGCACAACGCCTCCGGCGTTGGGTCGCAAGAACTTGAAAAGTCTCCGGCGAAAGCCCTCCCGCACGGAGCATCTTCCGCCGCCCGGTTCCTGCCGTCAAGTCCTTCCCGGTGGGTTTTCACCACCCACCGCGAAAACCCGGTCACCCAGAGATCCACTCGGGCCGCCCAGCGCCCGTGATCGACAGGCGCACGGGGCCGACCACGCAGGGTGCGGGCGGCGCGCCGGGTTCAGGCGAGGAGGCCGGCGTCGCGGGCGGCCCGCAGGGACGGCTTGATCCGGTGGGTGGGGCCGACCTGACCGGCGACCGCGTCGATGGTCTTGAGGCCCTCGCCGGTGTTGAAGACGACCGTCTCGGCGGTCGGGTCGAGCCGACCGGACTCGACGAGCTTGCGCAGCACCGCCACGGTCACCCCGCCGGCCGTCTCGGCGAAGACGCCCGTGGTGCGGGCCAGCAGCCGGATGCCGGCGCGGATCTCGTCGTCGTCGACGTACTCCATCCAGCCGCCGGTGCGCCGGACCGCCTCCAGGGCGTACAGGCCGGCGGCGGGGTCACCGATGTTGAGCGACTTGGCGATGCCGGTCGGCCGGACCGGGGTGATGGTGTCGGTGTCGGCGTGCAGGGCGGCGGCGATCGGGTTGCAACCTGCCGACTGGGCGCCGAACACCTTCCAGCCCCCGGCCGGCGCTTCGACCAGGCCGATCTCGACCAGCTCGGTGAACGCCTTGTCGATCTTGGTGAGCAGCTCGCCGGAGGCCATCGGGATGACCACCTGGGCCGGGATCCGCCAGCCGAGCTGCTCGGCCACCTCGTACCCGAGGGTCTTGGAGCCCTCGGCGTAGTAGGGCCGGACGTTGACGTTGACGAAGGCGGTGTCCTCGAACTCGTCGGTCTCCACCAGCTCGCCGCAGAGCCGGTTCACGTCGTCGTACGAGCCGTCGATGGCGACCAGGTCGCCGCCGTAGACGGCGGTGGTGATCACCTTGCCCTGCTCCAGGTCGCCCGGGATGAAGACCACCGAGGGCGCACCGGCGCGGGCCGCGTGGGCGGCCACCGAGTTGGCCAGGTTGCCGGTCGAGGCGCAGGCGAACCGCTCGAAGCCGAGCGCCTTCGCGGCGGTGAGCGCCACCGAGACCACCCGGTCCTTGAACGAGTGGGTCGGGTTGGCGCTGTCGTCCTTGACCCACAGCGGCGCGCTGATGCCCAGCTCGGTGGCGAGGTTGGGCGCGGCCACCAGCGGGGTCAGCCCGGGGTCGAGGGTGACCCGGGTGGCCGGGTCCTGGCCGGCGGGCAGGAGGGCGGCGTACCGCCAGATGTTCTGTGGGCCGGCCTCGATCTGCTCCCGGGTGACGCGGGCCAGCGCGGCGGTGTCGTAGTCGACCTCCAGCGGGCCGAAACACTCGTGACAGGCGTGCTGCGCGGCGAGCGGGTAGCGGGCGGAACAGGCGCGGCAGACCAGCGCGCGGGCGGGGCTGGCGGTGGTGTCGATCCCGGGGGCGGCGAGCGTCGACGTCATGTCGATTCCTCTCATCTTTCCCCGCATCGCACCCTGCGGCGGGGACGGAATTGGCACCTGCCCCGCCGGACGCTCAGCGATGAGCGCGCGGGGTGGTTGCCGGGGCGTCGTCGGGCCGTATCCCTCAGCCCCTCTGGATGAGGTATGCAGTTGTGGAACCGAGTCTAGGCAGCTTCGCGGCCTTCGCCCAGCCGGCTTCCCACGGTGTGAGCCACCCCGCTGCCGGACCTCGGCCGGGCGCCCCGGCCGACACCGATGTTTCGGGGAAGTTTCCAGCTCAACACGGCCGTACGCACCGGGCCGGGAAAGCCGTACGCCGGGCCCCCCGGTCGGCCCCTGACCGCGCTCCGACAGGCCGACCCGGGCCGCCCGTGGAGCCGATGACCGGTATTGCCATCGATCAGTACGGTGCGGTCACCTGATGTCGAGAGAGGACCCCCCGGCCATGCGACGGATCCCGTTGAGCCTCACCAGCCTCGCCCTGGTCTGCCTGCTCACCGCGTGCGGGGGTGAGCAGGGCCCGATGGAGGCGGCGACGCCCACGGTCAGCCCGTCCACCGAGCCCTCCACCGCCTCGGTGCTGAACGCGACCACGCCCGACCCGATGCCCACCAGCGCCAAGCCGGCCCCGCAGCAGAAGAGCGCCTCCGGCACCGCCCCGGCGGCCACCACCACCGCCCCGGCACCCGTGGTCAAGACTCCGTTGACCTGCGCCCACCTGGCGGGTGCCAAGCTCGGCAGCAGCAAGACGCCCTACAACGGCTACCCGGACTACCTGCCGTTGACCGAGGGGCAGTGGTCGGGCGAGGACGGCGCGACCGTGACGCTCCAGAAGCCCTGCGGCATCGGCGACCTCGACGGCGACGGCGCGGACGACGCGGTCGGTGTGGTCTCGGTCAACTCCGGGGGCAGTGGCACCTTCTACACCGTCGCGGTGTGGCGCAACAGCGGCGGCCTGCCGGTGTTCCGGGCGCTGACCGACCTCGGCGACCGGACCCCGGTCGTGTCGATCAGTGTGGCCGGGCGGCGGGCCACCGTGGTCTGGTTGACCCGCAGCCCCAGCCGGGGCATGGCCGAACTGGACATCAGGCGCACGTCGGTCTACAAGCTCTCCGGCAGCACGCTCACCGAGGTGAGCCACTCCGACGCCCCCTACAACCCCTGACCGGACGGGTCGCCGGGGCCACCTGCCCCGGCGACCCGGATCGGTGGGTCAGACCGGCACCGAGCTGGGCTCGGACACCGGGGTCGCCGGGGCGTCGGAACGCCGGCCGCCGAGCAGCGTGTCGAGCGCCCAGGAACCCGGGCCAAGCACCGCGATCAGCAGGAACGACCAGCAGAACAGCGCGGACAGTTCCCCACCGTTGCGCATCGGCAGCAGCCCTTCGGGCTGGTGCACCACGAAGTAGGCGTACGCCATCGAGCCGGACGCGAGCAGCGCCGCGGGCCGGGTGAACAGACCGGCGAGCACGAGTGCGCCGCAGACCAGCTGGATCAGCGCGGCCCACCAGCCAGGCCAGGTGCCGAGGGGGACGGCCTTGCCGGTCATCGGGTTGCCGCCGAACAACCCGAAGACCGACGACAGGCCGTGCAGCATGAACAGCAGGCCGATGACGATGCGGTACAGGGACAGGGTCGGCCCGCCGAGCCGAGAGACGTTCATGGGAACCTCCATGGAAGGGAAAACTTCCCACCCATGATGAAGCATCGAAGCACTTAAATCGATAAATTCTTTGTTACTGGGAAGATCCCGTCGCGAGACAATACCCCACCTTCCGCACCCCGGGTCACCGCCCGCCGGCCGACGCCGGCCGACCGACCCCCACCCCACCTCCGCACCCCGCGCCGACCACCCGCGGGGCCGTCGGCGCGGCACGGAACATAATGATTGTTAACTATTAATTAACTGTCATCAAGTTCATACCTCCCGTTTATGGTAAATGAATATGCGCACAATTCGCGTGACCCGTGGCGGGCGCATCGTCCGATGGACGGTGGAACCATCCGACCCCGACCACCACCTCCCGCCGCGACGCGGCCGGCGCGGCTCCCCGACCGACACTCCCGGCCGACACTCCCGCACCACACGTGTGACGTGCACGTTCACTGAGCGCGCCGACAGGCGTGGAGCGAGCCGGCCACTCCGGCAGCGGCCGACGCCCGGGACCGTCCACCCCGGCCCGTGCGCCGGCTTCGGACGACAGCAACCGGTTGGCGCGATATTCCCGGGAAACCCCGAAAGCCGGACCCATCAGCAATTTTCGCGACGCCACCCCCGGGCATACTGCGGCACCTCCGAGCCGCCACCCAGCGCCCCGGCCGATCCCCCAGGCAGTTCAATAATCCTTAACAACCAGTACCACGACATCGACCTACGTAATACGTTAGCCTCGTCACCACGTTACGCCCGGAACTGCGGACCCATCCCCCTGTTCATCAGCCGTCCACACCACACCCATCGGCCCGTGATGCCCATGTCGGCAATTTCCTATTTCCGTCGTACGAGGCACCCCGGGCGACCGGTGCTGCGATTCCGCGCGTCACGTCGATTATCCATTCGCCCTGGTCGAGAGCGGTCTGCCCACCCCCCGTCCCGGCTGACGCCACCTCGACCAGCATTCACGGAGAGGACCACCGTGCGACGTCGACCACTCCTGCCGTCACGACTTCTGGCCGCATTCGGCACGCTGATTCTGCTACCCGTTCTCGCCACCCCGGCCAGCGCCGACACCCCGTCCGAATCGATACGGCTGCTCGCCAAGGCCGCCGCCGACGAGTGTTTCGCCGGTGTCGGGGTCGACTACCCACCGGGGCCGCCCTGCGCCGAGGGACAACCCAAGGTCAACCAGTCGTACGTCTGGGGGCTCGCCCAGGCCGGCCGCCGGCTCTGGTTCGGCACCGGAGCGAACGTGCTCTGCCTCAAGCCCAAGGGCTACCAGGTCCGGGAACCGATCCTCAACGACGACTACGTCTGCGAGTTCAACCAGAGCCAGCCGGCCCGGAACAATCCGGCCTGGCCGGCCACCCTCGGCGACCACCGCGCACCCGAGGTCTACACCTACGACCTGGCCACCGAACGGCTCACCGAGCGCACCGCCGACATCACGTCGGCCTCCCCGGCGGACGCCAACCTGTTGAACACCACGGCCGGGCTGCGCAGCGCCGCCGCCCACCAGGGCGTCGTACTGCTCGCCGGCCCCAGCGTGCTCGGCGGGGTGAACGTGTTCGCCTTCGACGGCATCACCGGCCGGTACCTCGGCTCGACCAACCTCTCCGCGTACGAGAACATCAGGCACTGGGTGGTCGCCGCCGGTGTGCTCTACGCCGGGGTCGGCGTGGGCATCAACGGCGGCGAGGCGGGCAAGGTGCTGCGCTGGACCGGCGACCGCACCACCCCGTTCAGCTTCACCGAGGTCGCCGACCTGCCCACCCAGGTCGCCGACCTGACCGAACACCAGGGCCGGCTCTACGTCTCCACCTGGCCGAAGGCGGTCGTCGAGGGCTCCGTCGCGCCGTCCCCGGTCAGCACGGTGGCCACCGCCCCCGGCGACAGCGGCACCCCACTCGCACCCCCGGCCGAGGACGTCAACGACCTGGCCAGCATCTGGCGGAGCCCGCTGCTCGCCGTCGGCACCCCCGGCCTCAACCCGGAGGACGCCGGAAACTGGACGCAGGTCTGGTCGGCCGCCGAGTACGAGCCGGACCCGGTGGTCCGCCGGGCGTACGCCCTCGGTGGGCTCGCCTCCTTCGGCGGCCAGCTCTACTGGGGCACCATGCACGTGCCGCTGCAGGCGACCGCCCTGCACGTCTCGGTGTACCCGCCGCGCACCCCGGCGCAGCTCCAGGCCACCGTGCAGAACACCCAGCGGGCGTTCGCCGTCTTCCGGGGCCAGAACCTCGGCGGTGCCCACGAACGGATCGAGACGCTCTACGGCGAGTCGACGCTGCCGGCCTTCGACCCGGCCGCGAACAACGGCGTGGGCGCCTGGGCGCCGGCACCCACCGGCGTGACCCCGGTCTACGGCGGTTCCGGCTTCGGCGACCCGTTCAACCTGTACGCCTGGAAGATGGCGGTGGCCGGCGGCCGGCTCTACATCGGCACCATGGACTTCGCCTACATCTCGCTGGAGGGGCAGATGCCGACGCCGCCGGCCGGTGCCACCACCACCCCGCCCACCTTCGGCTCCGACCTCTGGGCGTTCGACGGGTCGGACCAACCCGCCCGCGCGGTCGACACCGGAGGCTTCGGCAACCCGCTCAACCAGGGGGTACGCACGATGATCGTGGACGGGACCACGCTCTACGTCGGGATGGCGAACCCGATGAACCTGCGTACCGACCCGACGCCCGGCGTCCCCAAGGGGGGTTGGGAGCTGATCCGGGTCAGCCGCCGGTGACGCCGGCCGGCTGACCGTGGCCCGGCGGCCCGGGGTTCCACCGGCCGCCGGGCCGCACCGCCCGCACGCCACCTGCCCGCACGGGTGTGGCGCGCGGATCGGGGGTCACCCGGCGGCACGTCGCCCACCGGGCGAGGTGCCGCCGGGCGGGCCCGGGGCGGTCACGGGGTGGCGAGGGCCTCGGTGGGCGAGAGCCGGCTGGCCCGGATCGCCGGGTAGAGCCCGGCCAACGCACCGATGGCGATGGTCGCCCCGATACCGCCGGCCACCACCCAGAGCGGCACCACGGTCGGCCACCCCTGCGAGCTGGCGTAACCGGCGGTGACCAGGCCGCCGAGCAGCACCCCGCCGACGCCGCCCAGGGCGGACAGCAGCAGCGACTCGGCGAGGAACTGGGTCCGGATCTGCCCCCGGGTGGCGCCCAGCGACCGCCGCAACCCGATCTCGGCCCGCCGCTCGATCACCGAGATGACCATGGTGTTGGCCACCCCCACCCCGCCGACCAGCAACGCCACCGCGCCGAGCCCGAGCAGCAGGCCGGTGAACGCCTCGTCGGTGGCCTGCTGGGCGGCGAGCGCGTCCGACGGCCGGGAGACCTGGATCTCGTTGGACTGCTCCGGGTTGGCCGTCGCCGCCAGCACCGCCCGGACGGCCTCGACGTGCTGCTCGGCCGAGCGGGTGTAGATCCGGGTCGGATGCCCGTCCAGGCCGAGGTAGGTGGTCGCGGCCGACCAGCCGACCAACGCCGACGAGTCGAGTTCCGGGGCGAGCGGGACCGGCCGCAGGATGCCGATCACGGTGAACCACCGCCCGTCGACGTACACCTGGATGTCGGGTCCGGCCGCACCGAGGCCGAGCCGCTGCGCGGCCACCGACCCGAGCACCGTGGCCGGATACCTCGCGGTGGCCTCGTTGAGCCAGGTCCCGCTGGCCAGCGAGCCACCGACGGTGTCGAGCAGGTCCAGCTCCACCGCCTGGGTGCCCAGGCCGCCGGTCTGCGCCTCCGGAATCCGGTCCGACCGGTAGACCGGGGTGTCGGCCAGTTGCGCGGTGGCCGACACCTGGCGTACCGGGGCGATCCGGCTGATCATGCCGACCGCCTCGACCGGCAGTTGGGCGTCCGCGCCGAACAGGGTGCTGCCCGGCGCGACGGTGAGCAGGTTGGTGCCCAGGGCGGCCAGCGTCCGGTCCAGGTCGGCCCGGGACGACGACGAGATGCCGACCACGCTGATCATCGCCGCGATGCCGATGGCGATGCCCAGGGCGGACAGGAACGCCCGCAGCGGCCGGGTGCGTAGTCCCACGCCGCCGACCCGCAGCACGTCACGCGGGCTCATCCGGGCCGGGCGCAGCCGCTCCGGCCGCCCGGCGTCACCCCGACGTCGCGCGCCGGTCGGCCGCACCGGTGTCGTGGTCATCGCAGCACCCCTTCGGTAGGCGCGGCGGAGTCCGCCACGATCAGCCCGTCGCGCATCTGCACCTGCCGGGGCAGGCTCGCCGCGATCTCCCGGTCGTGGGTGATCACCACGACGGTGGTGCCGGCCGCGTGCAGTTCGTGCAGCAGCTCCATCACCCCCGCACCGGAGCTGGAGTCGAGGTTGCCGGTCGGCTCGTCGGCCAGCAGCAGCGGCGGTTCACCGACCACCGCCCTGGCGATCGCCGCCCGCTGCCGCTCGCCGCCGGAGAGCTGATGTGGCCGGTGGTCCAGCCGGTGCCCCAGGCCGACCCGTCGCAGCGCCGCCTCCGCCCGCCGCCGCCGCTCCCGCCGGGGCACCCCGGCATAGAGCAGGCCGTCCGCCACGTTCTCCACCAGGGGTACGCCGGCAGCCAGATGGAACTGCTGGAACACGAACCCGATCCGGCTGGCCCGCAATGCGGACAGCTCCCGGTCGGACAGCCGGGCGGCGTCGTACCCGTCGATGTGGACCGCGCCCGAGCTGGGCCGGTCCAGCGTGCCGATCACGTTGAGCATGGTGGACTTCCCCGACCCGGACGGGCCGACGATGGCCACCAGGGCACCCCGGTCGACGGTCATCGACACCCCACCGAGGGCGGCGACCGTGTCGCCGTACCGTTTGGTGACGTCGCGCAGCTCGACCACGTGGTCGGGGCCGGCGGGCCGGGCCGGCTCAGTCACCGGGCATCCCCACGGTCAGCCCCGCGGTGACCCCCTCGCCGGAGACCTCCACCCGACCGTCCGCGAACAGGCCGGTGCGCACCGCGACGATCCGGGTGCCGGTGTCCTCCACGACCTGGAGCCCGTAACCGCCCTCGGCGAGGGTGAGCAGCGCCGCGACCGGTACGGAGAGCACGTCGGCGCGTTCCGAGGCGATCAGGCCGAGATCCACCGCCGCCTTGTCGTAGCCGGCCAGCACCTTCGGGTCGTCCCCGGTGACGGTGACCTCGATCTTGGTCTCGGTCTCCGGGTCCTTGCCGGACGCCGCCGTCGTCTGCACCACCGTCTCGACCGTGTCGACCTTGCCGGTGCTGCGGGTGCCGTCCGGCAGGGTGATGGTCACCTTCGCGCCCTTGCGGGCCAGCCGCTGGTCCTCGACGTCCAGGGTGCAGGTGACCAGCCGGGCCGTCCCGGTGGTGGACAGCACCACCTTGCCCGCGCCCACCGTGTCGCCCACCTCCACGCCGTGGCTCTCCACCCGCACCTCGCCCGGGGCGTAGACGATCCGGGCCGGTTCGACCTGACCGGTCTCCGGCAGGCCCAGGTCCTCCTGCCAGTCGCGGACCGCGTCGGCGGTCGCCGAGGTGAAGTCCTCGTCGACGTCGAAGCCGGTGTGCCCGAGCGCGGCGAGGTTCTGCTCGAACTGCTTGACGTCGGTGCCGCTGACCCCGGAACGCAGCATCCGGTACGCGGGCAGGCTGCCGTAGAGCAGCACCACCGGCTCGTCGTCGATCCGGTAGAGGGCCTTGCCCCGCTTGACCGTCGCGCCACCCGCGGCGAGCCAGGTGACCGTCCCGGCCAGCCGGCTCTCCCGGGCGCGCGGGGTGCCGTACCCCAGTTCGCCGTTCTTGGTCTCCCGGTCGACCAGGGTCTGCCGGGTCACGGTGGCGGTCGCCGGCGGCCGGTCCACGGCGGCCGACCGGTCGGCCTGGCCGTCGGTGGCGGAGGTGACCGCCACGACCGCCACCGCCACCACCAGCAACGCCACCGCACCGAGCAGGACCCCGGCGCGTGGGCGTCGCCGCCGGGCCGGTGGCTCGTCGGGTGCGGTGGCGGTCGACTCGACGGGTCGGGCCGTGGTGCTCATGACGTCCTCCGGCGTTCACCGAGGTTGGGCATGATCTCCCGACACTTGTCGAACGCGGCCCGCACCTTCGGGTCCTTCAGGTCGATGTTGGCCTTGCCGGGCTGGATGCGCCCGTCGGCGGCCGGGTCCGGGAAGTCCGGCACGCCGTTCTCCCGCATGCAGCCGGCCAGCTTGCGGACCTGCTCGGTCTGTTCGGCGTCGAGCTGCCGGGGTTGCCCGCCGTTGGGGGCGTACTCGCGGCACTCCTGGAGCGCCGCCTGCACCTTGCCCAGGTCGATGTCCGCCCCCGCGTCGAACCGTGGCCCCTTCTGCCCCGGCTCCGGGTCCGGCACGTCGAGGCCCTGTTCCCGCAGGCACGTGGTGAACTTGAGCTGGCGCTGCTCGTCGCTCAGCCCGGCGGCGGACACCGAGGGCTCCGCGCCACCACCACCGGCGGTGGCCACCCCGGGGTCGTCGTCGCCGTCGGACTGGCAGCCGCTCAGGGCCAGGGCCGCCACCACGGGCAGGGCCAGCAGCAGGCTCAGTGGATTTCGTCGCATCGTCGGTCTCCCTTCCGGCCGGCAGAGAGCCGGCATTAGGGATAACTCAACTCCTGAGGCGGTATCCAGGGCATAAGCGGTGGCGTTAACGCGGTGGTTATCCCGGCGTGGGCGAGGATGTAACGGTGCGCGTACTGGTGTGCGAGGACGAGAAGCTGCTCGCGGACGCGATCGCCGAATGGCTCCGCCGGGAGTCGTTCGCGGTCGACGTCGCGTACGACGGCGACGCCGCCCTGGAACGGATCGGCGTCAACGGCTACGACGTGGTGGTGCTCGACCGGGACCTGCCGGTGGTGCACGGCGACGACGTGTGCCGGGCGCTGGTCCGGGCCGAGCGGGACACCCGGATCCTGATGCTGACCGCCGCCGCCGCCGTCCGGGAACGGGTCGCCGGCCTGGCCATCGGTGCCGACGACTACCTCACCAAGCCGTTCGCGTTCGTCGAGCTGAGCGCCCGGGTGCACGCGCTGACCCGGCGTACCCGCCCGGCCGCCCCGCCGAAGCTGAGCCGGGCCGGGATCGTCCTGGACCCGGCCCGCTTGCAGGTCACCCGGGACGGGAACTTCGTGCCGCTGTCCCGCAAGGAGTTCAGCGTGCTGGCCGAGCTGCTACGCGCCGACGGCGCGGTGGTCTCCGCCGAGGACCTGCTCGAACGGGCCTGGGACGAGCACATCGACCCGATGACCAACGTGCTGCGGGTCACCGTGATGAAGCTGCGACGCAAGCTCGGTGACCCGCCGGTCATCGAGACGGTGCCCGGAGTGGGGTACCAGATCCGATGAGGAAACCGACCATCCGGGCCAGGCTGACCATCATCTACGGCGGCCTGTTCCTGCTCGCCGGCACGGTGCTGCTCGCCGTGACGTACGTGCTGGTCGACCAGCGGCTCGCCCACGGGCTCGGGTTCAACCTGCGCGGCAGCGGCGGCAATGAGTCGGTCTCGCTGCCGCAGGGCACCCAGATCAGCGCCAGCCAGGCCGAACACCTACGCACCATCGTCCGACAGGTGCAGGACGACGCCCGCCGCGACGCCCTGGACTCGCTGCTCACCCAGGGCGGGGTGGCACTGGCCGTGGTGACCATCGCCGCGGTCGCCTTCGGCTGGCTGGTCGCCGGCCGGGCGTTGCAGCCGTTGCAGCAGATCACCGGCACGGCCCGCCGTATCGCCGGCGCCGACGGCGCGGGCCGGGGGCTGCACGAGCGGATCGCCCTGGTCGGGCCGACCGACGAGGTGAAGGAGCTGGCCGACACGTTCGACCTGATGCTCGAACGCCTCGACCGGTCCTTCGACGGGCAACGGCGCTTCGTCGCCAACGCCTCACACGAGCTGCGTACCCCGCTGGCGATCAACCGGTCCCTGGTGGAGTTGGCGATCACCAGGCCGGACGCCTCACCCGAGGTCCGACAGCTCGGGGAGACCCTGCTGGCCGTCAACGAACGTCACGAACGGCTGATCGACGGGCTGCTCACCCTCGCCGACTCGGAGAACGCGCTGGCCGAACACGCCGAGGTGGACCTCGCCGAGATCGCCGGGCACGTCGCGGAGCAGACCGGCCGGTCCACCGCGCTCGCCGTCACCCGCGAACTGGCCCCGGCGCGTACGGCCGGCGACCCGGTGCTGCTGGAACGGCTCACCCAGAACCTGGTGGAGAACGCCGTCCGGCACAACGTCGACACCGACGGCTGGCTCTCGGTCGCCACGGCGGTGGTCGACGGTCGGGCCACCCTGACCGTCAGCAACAGCGGGCCGGTGGTGCCCGGGTACGAGATCGAGACGATGTTCCTGCCGTTCCGCCGGCTCAACCGGGAACGGGTCGCCGGTCAGCGGGGCTTCGGCCTGGGGCTGTCCATCGTGCGGGCGGTGGCGCGGGCGCACGGCGGGACGGTGCGGGCCGTCCCCCGCCCCGACGGCGGCCTGGTGGTAACCGTCTCCCTCCCCACCACCGGCTGACCCGGCGGCCCACGGCCAGCGGAGCCATGACGGGAGATGACGATGAACGCGACGAAGGTCGTTGTTGCCCTCAAAGCGGTGAACGACAACACCGTCGTACGCCCGTACGGCGACGGCCTGCTGGTCGACCTGCCGCTGACCTACGGCGACGGCGACGGAGTGCGGGTGTTGGTCGAGCCGATGGGATCGGGCTACCGGGTGACCGATCGTGCAGCCGCTGCCTCCCTGTTGGCCATGGCTGGAGTGAATCTGTCCACCGGCCGCGCTGCCGAGGCATTCGCCGAGCTCATGGTCGGGGCCGGCCTGAACGGGGTCAACGCTGCACCCGGTGAGATCACGACTTTCGGGGCCGCTGATGATCTGGGCAAGCTGGTGCTCGACGTCGCCCAGGCCTCCCTCCGCGCCGATCAGTTGCGATGGCTCGCCCCACGGCAGGCGGGAATGGGGTTCGTCGATCGGGTCACGGACCGGGTCACCGCTTGGGCCGGGCGCAGCCGCGAGCTTCAACGGGACGCTCCGATTCCGCTGGAGTCAGGGCGCAACCGCTCGGTCACCCTGCGGGTCGCCAATGACAGCGAGGCGGCCTATGTCCAGGCCGTCAGCCTGCGTGATCCCGATCAGGCAGCCGAACACTGCTACCACGTCTTCGGCCTGTCGACGATCGCGCGAGAGAGCCGGGTCGCGGCGCTGGACGGCTCGGCGCGCGACTGGCCGGCAGCGATCGTCGCCGAGTTGCGGACGGTCAGCGACGTCGAGTTCTTCGATGACCCACTCAGCCTCGAACGGCAACTCGACAAGGTCGTACCGCTCCCGCAGGCCGCGCTCCGGTAATGGTGGGAGCCGCACCGCCGGTGTGGGCACAGGTCGACGTCCATGATCATTTAACGTTTACGAGTACTTGACACGGCGTGTCGTCTCTCTGAACCGTCAATGATCATGAGGCCCACGTCAGCACCTCGGCGGCATCCTCGACCAATCCCTCGAACCACCTTCGCCACCCCCGTCGGAGGCGAGCGTCACGAGTTGCCCACCTCGCGGACGAACACTCCGCGCCCTGGGGCGCCGATCACCACACCCCGGTCACGCAGCAGCGCCACGGCTCGTGCAGCGGTGGAGAACGAGACGGAATAGAGGTCCGCGAGCTGAGAGTAGGAGGGCAGCTTGGCCCCCGGCTCATACTCGCCACCCTTGATCCGGCTGGTGATGTCGGCGGCGATATCGGTATAGCTCAGCGGAATCGCGGGCATGGTGATCCTCCCGGGTTGGCAATCCCATCTGATCACGTTGTGCAACTCACCTCAAGCGCTTGGTTGACCTATGTCACTAGGCGCAATAACATGGAGGCGAGCCGCCCGGGTTGGCACCAGGGCCGGTTCGCCCTCCGGGAATAGACCCGGACAGCGCCGGGGCAGAGGAGGCACGGTGGAGACGAATACGGAGGTGCCGGTCGCCAGTGCGATCTGGGCGGTCGAGCAGGTGGCCGCCGAGTTGCGGGAGACGTACCTCGGGGTGGCCGCCGCCATGGTGCTGCTGCAACGCGTCGGCGCAGGCTGCACGCACCCGGCGCTCCGGCTGGCCCGGCGCAGCGGCGAGGATGCCCTCGACCTGGCCGGCGAGGTCGACCAGCAGGTCACCGACGGGGTACGCCGACTCCGGGGCACCGCCGGACATGCGGAGCCGAGCACCATCGGTGAGCTGGTCGAGGTGCTGGACACCGTCGGCAGCCAGTGGAGTGCGGCGGCCGATCGGATCCGGCGGCTCCCGGCCCGGGTCACCGCCGCCGGCCAACAGCTCCGCGACGCGCCCCCCGCCGACGCCCCACCCACCGAGGTCACCGGTCCCGCCGGGGCGGCCACCCGTCGGCAGGGGCGGCACGACACCGAGACGACGGCGCGGCAGTGGCAGCACGCTGCCGAACAGCTCGACCTGATGGTGGAGAGCCTGACCTCGGCCGTCGCCGCGCTGGCGTCGTACACCGGCGGGTTGTCGGGGGCGCAACCCACGACCCGCTGAAGCGCACCGCGCACCCCGACGAACGAGGAGAGGCCACACAGGATGATCTATCGAGCCGGGCGGCGGCTGCTGCCGCAGCACGTCCGCACCGTCACCTTCGGCACCCGTCGGTGGCGCGGCCTCGACCCCGAGCAGGTGTACGCCTTCCTCGACCAGGTCGCCGACGAGCTGGAACGGGTCACCCGTGACCTGGCGACCGCCACCACCGAGGGCGAGCGCATCCGGGTGGCGCTGCGACGGTGGGGATCGGGGCACACCGACTGCCGCCGGACGAGAGCCGCCCGGAACAGGTGGTGGCCACGGTGACCGACCCATGCTGGATCATCCACCTGCCGACCAGGCTGACCAGCGTCGACGAGGTCGCCGCCCTGGCGGTGGCGTTGCGTCGCTCGCTCGGGCACGTGCTCGCCGTCGACTTCGGCGAGACGACCCTGTCGCCGGAGGACCGGCAGTCCGTGCGTACCCGGGTCTGGTGCGACGCCCCGCTCGGCGGCCCCGGCCGCTGCGGTCGCACCGCCGGCCACGACGGCGGGTGCGCCCCGACGACGGAATGATCGACTCAACGGGGCCGGTGTCGCGGTGTCCGCCGGCGGCGATAGCGCAACATCGACCCCGTTGCTCTACGGCGAGCGGGCGGGGGTCAGCTGGTGACGTCCTTGCGGGTGAAGCGCCAGAAGGCCAGTCCCCAGAACAGGGTGGCGTAGCTGACCGCCGAGATCGCGCCCCGGACCACGTCGTCGGTCTGCATCGGGGTGGACAGCAGGCCCAGCCAGGCGCTGCTGTAGTGGGTCGGCAGAAAGTCGCGCAGCACCCCCAGCGCGGTGATCTGGTCCAGGATGCTGGACAGGATCCACAGCAGCACCGCACCACCGACCGCACCCAGCGCGGCGTCGGTGACCACCGACAGCAGGAACGCCAGCCCGGCCACCACCAGCAGCACCACCGCCAGGTAGCCGAGCACCGCCAGCAGCCTTACCAGCCCCTCGGTCGGGGTCAGCTCGGCGGCGACCTGGCTGGTCAGCGGCGACCAGCCGTAGCGCAGGGTGCCGGCGAGCAGGGCCGTACCGGCCAGCAACAGCAGGGCCAGCCCCGAGTACGCCAGCGCCACCAACAGCTTCACCGTCAGCAGCCGGGCCCGGGGCACCGGCACTGCCAGCAGGTACCGCAGGCTGCCCCAGCTCGCCTCGCTGGCCACCGTGTCACCGCAGAACAGCGCCACCACCACGACCAGCAGGAACGACGCCGACACCAGGATCGAGAAGAGGGTGAAGTTGAGCCCGCCCGAGGTGGCCAGGTCGGCGAGGCTGGCGAATTCGCCCCCGCCCCCGCCGTCGTCGTCCCCGGAGTCGAACTGGAACGCCACCAGGATGATCAACGGCAGCAGCACCATGAACCCGAGCGCCAACTGGGTACGCCGCCGCGACGCCTGCCGGCGGAACTCCGCCCCGAACGGCAGGGTCGCCCCCGGCCGGTAGCCGGCCGCCGCCCCACCCGGCCCGAACTCCCCCACACCCGACGGGGAACCCACCGAAGAACCTGCCATCACCGGTCACCGCTTCCCCGAGAGTTCTCGCCCACCAGGGCGAGGAACGCATCCTCCAGGCGACGCCGTGGCACCACCCGGTCCACCCCGATCCCGGCCCGGACCAGCTCGGCCACCACCTCGCTGCGGGCGGTCCCGTTCGTGTCCACCACCAGCCCACCGGCGTCGTCGGCGGTCAGCACCTGCACCGCGTCGAGGCGGCCCAGCACCTCCCGCGCGGCGGCCTGGTCGGTCACCTCGAACAGGGTGCTCGGCGACTCGCCGACGATCTCCTCCACCGGGCCGGAGGCGACGATCCGGCCCTTGTTCACCACCACCGCGTGCGTGCAGGTCTGCTCCACCTCGGCCAGCAGGTGACTGGAGACCAGCACCGCCCGGCCGTCGGTGGCGTAGCGCTGGAGCACCCGACGCATCTCCGCGATCTGCGGCGGGTCCAGGCCATCGGTCGGCTCGTCGAGCACCAGCAGCTCCGGCAGGCCCAGCATGGCCTGCGCGATGGCCAGCCGCTGCCGCATCCCGTGGCTGTAGTTCTTGGTCCGCCGGTGCACCGAGTCGCCCAGGCCGGCGATCTCCAACGCCTCGTCGAAGTGCGCGTCGGCCCACGGCCGCCCGGTGGCCCGCCAGTACGCCTTCAGGTTCTCCAGGCCGGACAGGTGCGGCAGGAAACCGGGCCCCTCCACCAGCGCGCCGATCCGCGACAGCACCGGCGAGCCGGGCACCAGCCGGTGCCCGAAGACGTAGATCTCCCCGGCGGTCGGCTGGGTCAGCCCCATCAGCACCCGCAGGGTGGTGGTCTTGCCCGCGCCGTTCGGGCCGAGCAGCCCCATCACCTGACCGGGGTGCACCTCGAAGTCCACCCGGGACACCGCGACGAACCCGTCCGCGTACTCCTTGCGCAGGTCGCGGACGGCGAGCGGGATGCCCGCGTACTCGGGGTGGACGGAGTCGTCCTGGCGGCGGTGCCGGCGGCGGACCACGGCGACGACCACGACGAGCCCGACCACGATCGCGGCCAGCAGGCCGACCAGCACCCAGCGCCACACCGTCGCGGTGGTCGGGATCGGCGTGGCGGTGACCGTCGGCAGGCTCACCGCCCCGTCGACCGCCACCGTGTATACGGCCGGCGCGGCCGGCGTGGTGTACGCCTGGTCGGCGGTGGCCAGCACCACCCGCAGCCGGTGCCCGGCCTCGACCCGGCGGACGATCGCCGGCAGGGTGACCTGGACCGGCTGCGCGGCGTCGATCGTGGCCGGCAGCCCGGTCAACCGGATCGGGGCGACCAGCCCGTCCGGCAGCGTCGCCGCGCCGGCCGGGTCGACGTCGTAGAGCTTCGCGAACAGCACCGCCTCGCCGGTCGCCGACGCGGCCCGGACGGTGACGGTGGGCGCGCCCACCACGTCCACCGCCTCGGTCAGCGGCGCAGACTCGAACCGGGCGTGCTGGCCGGGCACGTCACCGGCCACCCCGTCGAGCAGGGAACCGAGCGAACCGGCGAACGGGATCGCCGAGATCGCCGCCGGGTTGCCGTTGGGCGGGTTCGCGACCGGCTGCGCCGTCCCGGTGACCGGCACCTCCCGCCGGGTGTCCCCGGTCACCCCGGGATAGTCGGCGGTGCGGTAACCGGTGGCGACCAGTCCCCGGTCGAGGGCGTCGAAGCCGGCGATCCGGGAGAACGTGAAGTCGTCACCGGGGGCCGCGCCGGTGCCCTTGACGTAGTGGTCCAGCCACTGCACGGTCAGGTACTTCACCCGGTCGGAGTCGCTGGTCGGCCCGGTGCCGCCGTCGTGGCCGCCGGTGAACCAGGCCACCCGCACGGGGGTGCCGGCGGCGGCGATGCCGCGCGCGTTGGCGTCCGCCTCGGTGAGCGGGAAGAGGGTGTCCGCCTCGCCCTGCACCAGCAGGGCGGGGGCCTTGATCCGGCCCAGCACGTCGGCCGGGGAGGAACGCCGGAGCAGGTCCACCGCCGCCTGGTCGGCCCGCCCGGTGGTGGCGATCCGCAGGTACGCGGCGCAGACGTCGGCGGCGAACCGGCCGCAGGACGGGTCGGCGGCGGCTCCCGGGGCACGCGGCGACCGGCTGCCCGGCCCGTCGCCCGGCTGCGGGCTGGGCGCACCGGCCGACGCGGGAGCGCCCTCCGGCTGGACGGCGGCGGTGTTGCCGGAGAGCCCGGCCGGCCCGGAACCGGCGCTGCCGCCGCCGCCGAAGAAGATGCCGGCCCAACCCTTCTTGAACACGCCCTCGGTGGCCGGCTTGCCGGTGCTCTCCGGCAGGAAGGCGCGGGACAGGTCGTTCCAGGTGATCATGGGGACGATCGCGTCGACCCGGGGGTCCTGCGCGGCCAGCAGCAGGGCCAGCCCGCCGCCGTACGAGCCACCGACCACCCCGACCCGGGGGTCACCGGCGGTGTCGGTACGCACCTCGGGGCGGGCGGCCAGCCAGTCCAGCAGCCGCTGGGCGTCGCGCACCTCGTAGTCGGGGCTGTCCAGGTGGATCTGCCCGCCGCTGCGGCCGAAGCCCCGCGCCGTCCAGGTCAGCACCGCGTAGCCCTGCCCCACCAGGTCCTCGGCGTCGGCGCGGACGGAGTCCTTCGTACCGCCGAAGCCGTGCGCCAGCAGCACCGCCGGTGCCTTCCGGTCGGCCGACGCGCCCTCGGGCAGGTAGAACGTGGTGTCCAGGTCGACGGGCTCGTCACCGGCCGGCCCGGAGCGCACGGTGAGCATGGTCGACTCGGTGCGGAAGTCCGGCCGGTCCGGCCAGACCGCCCAGCCGACGACCGCCGCCAACAGGACGACGACCACCGACGCGGCGACCCCTCGACGACCGGTGGGCAGGGCACGGCGAAGCCGGGCGGCCGACAACGGCGATTTCATTCGGCTCACGGTACGGCCCGGAAGCTGAGCGTTGGCTGAGATCCGCCGTACGTCCGTCCTGGCCAGCCGATCGGCGATCGGCGGAGGCAAACCGCACAAGGTCACCCGGCGTTCACGCAGAACGAATTCGGATTACGTGAATTCACGCGTAAGGCGCGATATCGCTATGGAAACGAGCATGTCACCGTGACAACAGTACGCAGCGTCACGAGAAGTTCAAACTTGCGTCACATCACTCGAAGTGACGCAAAACTGACCCGCGTAGACCTCCGACCAGGGATCACCCGTCGATTAGGTTCTCGGTCCGACGCACGGGACCGAATTGTCACGCCATCCCCGACCCCCTGCGCCGCCGCCGGAGGAGACAACCATGACCGTTCCCGCCTCGCGGGTCCGTCGACGGCCCAGGACACCGGGCCGCCTGTTGCCGCTGTTACTCGCCACTGCGCTGCTGCTGCCGGTGGCGTTCCTCGTCGTACAGGGCCACCAGCTCGTGGACACCGACCGTGAGCTGGCCGAACGGGAACGGCTCGGCGTCGAGTACCTGCGCGCCCTCGGCCCGGTCACCGAGGCGCTGGTCGACGCGCAGACCGCCGCCGTCGCCTCCCGCCCGGTGCCCCGCGACGCCCTGGACCGAGCCGTGGAGGCGGCCGCGGCGGTCGACGCCCGGGTCGGCGGCGAACTGCGCAGCACCGAACGGTGGGCCGGCCTGCGGGCGAAACTGGAGGGCCTGCCCAGCCGGTCGCTCACCGACCCGGAAACCGCCTTCACCGCGTACGGCGAGGTCACCGACCTGCTGCTCGCCCTGCACGGCAAGATCCGCGAAACCTCCGGCCTGATCCGCGACCCCGGCTCCGACTCGTACTTCCTGCAGGACGGCGTCGGCGAGGAGATGCCGGAGGCGACGGTCGCCGCCGGACGCCTCATCGACCTGGCCGTGCTGGCACAGCGACGCCCCGCCACCGACCAGGCCCGCACCGTGGGTGAACTGGCCACCCTCCGGTTCGCCGCCCTGCAACCGGCCGGCGACCTGGTCAACGACCTCCAGACGGTGGTCGACACCTCGGAGAGCGCCGACATCGGCGCCGGGGTGCTCACCCCGTTCGACACCTACCAGCGGGCGGTCGAGGCGCTGGGGGCGCTGTCCCAGCCCCGGGGCCGGACCCAGGAGCTGGACGTGGCGAAACTCGCCGCCGCCCGGACCCAGGCACAGACCGCCGCCCGGGAACTCCAACCGGTCCTCCTCGACGAACTCGACCGGCTGCTGCGGCAGCGCATCGACCAGCTCGACCGCGACGCCCTGCTGATCATCGCCGCCGGTGGGGTGGCCGGGCTGCTGCTGGTGGCGCTCGGCGCGAGCGGTTGGCTGCCGACCCGCCGCCGCGAACGCCCCACGGGCCGGGGCAACCCACCGGGCGGAGAGCCCGCCGACGCCACCGCGCCCACCCCATGGGAACCGCCGACGCCGCCCGGTCGCCTGCCCGCCGGGCCGGTGCTCCAGCCGGCCGGCCGGGGCACCGAACCCGACAGGTGGAGGCCCTTCGATGCTGCTCGGTAGGCTGCGGATCCGGGGCAAGCTTGCCCTGCTGGTGGTCGTCCCCCTGCTCTGCATGGCCGGGCTCACGGTGCCGGTGGTCTGGGAACGCGCCACCGAGGCCCAGCGGGCCGGCGACACCGCCGACCGGGTCCGGATCGCCAGCCGGGTCGGCACGATCCTGCAACACCTCCAGCAGGAACGCCTGCTCGCCGTCGGCCTGCTGCTCGGGCAGGTCCAACGCACCGACCTCGTGCAGAAGATCGCCGAGGTGGACGACCGGGTCGCCGACCTGCGCTCCGACCTCGGCGACGACCTGCCCGCCGAGGTCGACACCGCCCTCGACGGGGTACGCCAGCTGGCCACGCTGCGGACGGCGGCGGTCGCCGGGCAGACCGGCCCCGACCAGCTCATGGCCGGGTACGGGCCGGTGAACACCGCCCTGATCGACTCGCTGCGGCTGCGGCTCAACGCGGACACCCGCACCCCGGCCGGACGACAGGTGCTCGCCCTGGACGGCCTGCTACGCACCGGCGAGACCCTCAGCGCCGGGGCCACCCTGATCGTGCTGGTCGCCGCCCGACCCAACGCCCAGACCGTCACCGCCTACGTGGCCAACTTCGCCGTCCTCTCCGACGAGAGCGCCCGGCTCCAGGCCCTGGTCACCCCCGAGCAGCTCGACCTGCTCACCCTGGAGGAGATCGCGGTCGCCAACCGCACCGGGCCGAACTTCATCGACCAGAGCGCCGTCGACCCGGCCACCGCCATCGGCGCACTGGACGTGGCGACCCTCTTCCCCACCGTCGGCTCGATGATCACGCTAGGCCAGTTCGTCGAGAAGAAACTGGCCGCCGACGTCACCGCCGAGGTACGCGCCGACCGGCAGGTGGCGCTCGCCGGGGCGTACTGGGTGACGCTGCTGATGGTGACCATCCTGATCGCGGTCATCCTGCTCACCATGGCGGTCGGCCGGGCGGTGGCCCGACCGCTCACCCGGCTCACCCGTTCCGCCGACCGGGTCGCCCGGGTCGCCGAGTCCGAACTGGTCCGGGTCGCCGACGACGAGTCCGAAACCACCCCACCGGTACGCCTCGACCCGGTCGACGTGGGGGCCCGGGACGAGATCGGCGACCTGGCCCGCGCCTTCGAACGGGTGCAGAACACCGCCGCCCGGCTGGTGGAACGGCAGGTGGCCAGCCGACGCAACGTGGCCCAGATGTTCGGCCACGTCGGACGGCGTACCCAGAACCTGGTCGGCCGGCAGATCGCCCTGATCGACCGGCTGGAGCAGCAGGAGACCGAGCCGGGCCGGCTGGAACACCTGTACCGGCTCGACCACATCTCCAGCCGGCTGCGCCGCAACGCGGGCAGCCTGGTGGTGCTCTCCGGCGCGACCGGCGACGACGCGCACGTCGCACCGGTCCCGGTCGCCGACGTGGTCCGGTTGGCCCTCGGTGAGATCGAGGACTACACCCGGGTGGACGTGCAGGTCCCGCCGGAGGTCGTCGCCGCACCGGCGATCGTCGGTGACCTGGTGCTGACGCTGGCCGAGCTGATGGAGAACGCCACCGTGTTCTCCCCGCCGCACACCCGGGTCGTGGTCACCGCCGAGACGACCGACGACGGCGCCCGGCTGGCCGTCATCGACCAGGGCATCGGGATGAGCGGGCAACGGCTCGCCGAGGAGAACGCCCGGTTCACCCGCCGGGAACGGCTGGACCTGGCCCCGTCCGAGGTGCTGGGGCTCTTCGTGGTGGGTCGGCTCGCCCGCCGGCACGGCTGGACGGTGGAACTCGCCGCCACCCCGGGCGGCGGGGTGACCGCCAGCCTGGCGCTCCCCGGCTCCGCCCTGGCCCGCCCCGCGACCGGACGTGGCGGGGAACCCGTCAACCGGGTCGCGCTGCCGTCAAGGGACCGCCCCGTGACGCCCCCGCCGGCCGGACTGCCGACGCGGGAACGCCTTGCACCGACCGGCCCGGCCACCGACTTCCCCCTGCGGACCGGCCGCACGCCGGTCGTGCTCGACGCCGGTCCCGCCCGGCCGACGGTCGACGCGGCGTCGGCCCGGCCGGTGGTCGACGCCACGGCGCTGCCCGGGTTCGATCCCACGCTGCTCAGCAAGGCGACCAGGAGCATGGCGGCCACCGGCCCCTGGGACGCGTTCAGCACCGCGCCGGCCGACCAGGAGCCGTCCCGTGCCCCCGGCGGCGACCCGGACGTGGCCCGTCCCACCGGCGGCGAACCGGCCGGGGCGACGACGGTGCTGCCGGCCCGGGGCACCGCCCCGGTGGCCGACGCGCCCCGCCCGGCGGTCCCGCAGGCCGTCGGACTCCCCACGGTGGGGCAGACCACCGCGCCCACGGCGGACCGACCGGCCCCGCTGCCCGGCATCCGGCAGCGGGTCCCCGGGGCCAGCCTGCCCCGCGCCGCACCTGTCGTCGGGCCGGTCGACGGCAGCCGGGCCGACCCGGACGCCGCGCGGGCCCTGGTCGAGCAGTTCCAGTCCGGGGTGCACCGGGCCGAACAGGCCGGGCCGGCCGCCGCGTCCGTTGCCGCCCGACCCGCTGCCACCCGACCCCCTGCGGCCCAGCCCTCCGCCGAACCGGCGGTGCCCCGGCTGACCCGGCGGATCCCGGGCGCCAACCTGACCGTCTCACCGCCCCGGCAGGCACCCAGCCAGAATCCGGGAGATCCGGGCGAGGTCCGCGATCTCATCAACGCGTTCGAGACGGGCGTCGCCCGCGCTCTGCGCGAAGTCCGCACCGACCACCGCACTGAAGAAGGAACGACACGGTGACCAGCCCGCACGTACACGAGAACGTCGACTACCAGAACCATCCCGCCGGGGATCTCAGTCCGGAGGCGCGCACGTTCAACTGGCTGTTGGACTCGTTCACCTCCAGCACCGCCGGCGTCCTGGAGGCCATCGCGGTCTCCTCCGACGGGCTGCTGATGGCCATGTCGTCGATCAAGGACCGGTCCAACGCGGAACGCCTCGCCGCCGTCGTCTCCGGCATGACCAGCCTGGCCGGGGGTGCCGCCAGCTGGTACGCCCTCGGCGGGCTCAACCGGGTGATCGTGGACATGGCCGACGGCTACCTGCTGATCACGGCGATCAGCAGCGGTTCCGTGCTGGGCGTGATCGCCGACCGGTCGGCGAACCTGGGCACCGTCGCGTACGAGATGACGCTCTTCGCCGGCCGGGCCGGCGGCGCGCTGACACCGAGACTCATCGCCGAGCTGAAGAACGCCGTTCAGCAATGACCCGGGACGCCGCCGGCGAGGAACCGGAACCCGAACCCATGGTCCGGGTCCGCCCCTACCTGCGGATTCCGATCGGCGACGCGACACCGACGCCCGCGCCCGAGCCGGAGGCCGACCGCCCGGCCAGCCCCCGTCCGTTCGTGCTGACCGCCGGGCGGGTGGCCGGCGCGGACCCGGCGATCGGCCTGGAGACCCAGGTCACCGCCCGGTCCGGGCCGGGCCGGGCCGCCGCCGTGGCGGCCCTGCTGGCCCCCGAGTTGCAGGCGATCGTCGCCCTGTGCGGCGAGCCGATCTCGGTCGCGGAGATCTCCGCCCGGATGCGGCTGCAACTCGGCGTGACCCGGGTGCTGGTCGGCGACCTGCGGGCCGCCGGCCATCTCGACGTGCACGTCGGCGTCGTCGACGACGCATTTGACCCCGACCTCATCCTGCGAGTGATTGATGGACTCCGTGCGATCTCCTGAATGGCCGGTCGCCCCGCTCGGCGGGCTCGCCGCGAACAGTGCCTCCGCCCGCTACGGACAGCCCGTGGGCGGCCCTCCGACGGTGCCGCAGCACCTGGGCGCGCCACCGCCGTACCGACCACCGGCGGCGTCGGCGACACCGACGACGGACACCCGCAGCGGCCCGCCGGCCGCTCCGCCGATCCCGGTCAAGCTGCTCATCGCCGGGGGGTTCGGGGTGGGCAAGACGACCACGGTCGGTGCCATCTCCGAGATCGCTCCGCTGACCACCGAGGCCGAGATGACCAGCGCCGGGATCGGGGTGGACGACCCGGGGGCCCGCAGCGGGAAGACCACCACCACGGTGGCGATGGACTTCGGCTGCGTGACCATCGACCGGAGCCTGAAGCTCTACCTGTTCGGCACGCCCGGCCAGGACCGGTTCGGTTTCATGTGGGACGACCTGGCGCGGGGCGCGCTCGGCGCGTTGGTGGTGGTGGACAGCTCCCGGCTGGACGACTGCTACCCGGCGATCGACTTCTTCGAGCGGGCCGGCCTGCCCTTCGTGGTCGGGGTGAACACCTTCGACGGCCGGCTGACCCACGAGCTGGGGGCGATCCGGTGGGCGCTGGCGATCGGTGACCACGTGCCGCTGGTGCAGTTCGATGCCCGGGAACGGCTGTCGGTGCGGGACGCCCTGCTGGTCGTCCTGGACCGGGCGCTGGACCGGGCGGTACGGGAGAAGGGCGCCTGACCGAACCGACGCCCGGTCGTTTCATCGGAGAGGGGGACGTGATGAGGGGTGGTCTGGACGAGACACTGGCCCGGTTGGCCCGCCGTGAGGAGGCCCGTCGCCGCCGGTCGGCCGATCCGGAGGCCGACGACGGTGGACCGACCCTGGCCTTCGGGGCCACCGGCCACCCGCCCACCACCCCGGCCAGCCCTGGGCCGGGAGCGACGCAACAGGCACGCCCGGGGCCGGCCGCCACCGAGCCGACGCGCTCCGGGCCGGGACCCGCGACGCCGGCGGCCGGCGAACTGGCCCGGACCGGGTCCGGGTGGGCCGGGCCGGTGCCCGCCGCCGACGGCGACCCGGTGGAGGAGGTGGCCGAGGCCGTCCGCCGGGTGGTGGCCGCCCGTCCCGGGCTGACCGTGGTGCTGCGTGTCGAGTACGCGGGACGCACGTACCCGCTGCGCATCGAGCAGGCGCAGCCCACGGCCCGTAACGAGCGGCCGGGCACCGGGGCACGCACCGAACGACCGGAGAACGGGGCACGCAACGGGCGGCCGGAGGTCGGGGCACGGGCGGGTGTCGACCCGTCGGCCGCCCCGCCGCCGGCCTGGCCGCTGGCCGACCGGACTCCGCCGGCGTGGACACCGGCCCGGGAGATGCCGGGTGTCGATCCGGCCGCCCGGCTCGCCGAGTTGATCAGGCGGGACCCGACGCTGCTCGACAGCGACACCTGACGGTACGACCGGGGCGCGGGACCCCGCGTCGCCGGCCGGCCGGGCGGCTGGCCTGGGCGGTCGTACCGGATGACCACGGGCGTCGGCGGCGGCGGGCGGCTACTGTCGGGCGATGCCCGCACCGGATCTGACCCTGACCGCCAGTCTGCGCCCGGCCGCGCTGGATGCCCGACGTGGCATCGTCCGGCTGCATCCGGAGGTGCTCACCGCCCTGGCCCTGCGCCCCGGGGACCCGGTGCGGCTGGCCGGTAGGCGGGTCACCGCCGGGATCGTCGCGCCCGCCGAGCCGACCGCCAGCGCCGCTCTGCTCTACGCCGACGACCTGACGCTGGGCAACCTCGGGCTACGCGACGGCGGTCAGGTGACTGTCGGTCCCGCCCCGGTGACCCCGGCCAGGCGGGTGACCCTGGCCGGCCCGGTGTCGGTGCTCGCCGCGGTGTCCCCGGAGATGCTCCGGCTCGCCCTGCTCGGCAAGGTCGTCACCGAGGGCGACAACGTCTCGCTGCTCCCCCAGGACGTGCTCCCCGACGCCTCGGTGCGCGGTCTGGTCGAGGCCGCCCGCCGCAGTCTCGCCAACACCGTCGGGTACGCCTGGACGAGCACCCTGTTGACCGTGGTCGCCGCCGACCCGCAGACCGGTGGCCTGGTCACCATGGACACCGTGGTCGGTTGGGAACACGGCCAGGTCACCCACGGTTCGTCCGGTCCGGCCGGTGGCGGGCCGGGCTCGGCCGGCCGCGCCGGGACGGCTCCGGCCGGCAGCCCGACGGGCCCGACCGGAGAGGCCGAGAGGGCCGGGCAGGCCGGCGGGGCCGGGGAGGCCGGCGGGGCCGGGCACGACGACGACGTGCCGCACGTGGACGAACTGCCCGGCCTGCGGGCCCAGGCCGAGCAGCTGACCGAACTGCTGGACCTCGGCTTCCACCACCGGGAGGTGCTGGGGCGGCTGGGCACCACGGTCTCGCTCGGTGTGCTGCTCAGCGGGCCGGCCGGCTCGGGCAAGTCGGCGCTGGTGCGGGCGGTGGCCAAGACGGTCGGTGCCCGGGTACGCCCGCTGTGGGCGCCGGAACTCGCCGCGCTGACCAACGACGCGGCGGCCCGACGGCTGCGCGACACCGTCGCCGAGCTGGCCTCGGGCGGGCCGGCCGTGCTGCTGGTCACCGACGTGGAGGCGCTGGCCCCGGCCGAGGACGCCGGGCCGCTGGCCACCGTGTTCCGGCAGGTGCTCGCCGGGGCCGTCCGGTCGGGTACGGCGGTGGTGTGCACCACCTCGCGGCCGGAGTCGGTCGACCCGGGGTTGCGCGCGCCGGATCTGCTGTCGATGCGGATCTCGGTGCCGCTGCCCGATCCGGCGTTGCGTCGGGAGCAGTTGACCGTGCTGACCCGGCAGGTGCCGCTGGCCGAGGACGTCCGGCTCGACGAGGTGGCGGGGCGTACCCCCGGGTTCGTCGCCGCCGACCTCGCCGCGCTGGTCCGCGAGGCCGGGGTGCGGGCGGCGCTGCGGCAGAAGACGGCGCAGACACCGACGGTGGCGATGGCCGACTTCACGGCGGCGCTGGAGGTGGTCCGGCCGACCACCATGGCGGCGTCCACGCTGGAGCTGGCGACGGTCACCCTGGACGACGTCGGCGGCCTCGGCGAGGTGAAGCAGACCCTCACCGAGTCGGTGCTCTGGCCGCTGACCTACCCGGACACCTTCGCCCGGCTGGGGGTGCAGCCGCCCCGGGGGGTGCTGCTCTACGGGCCGCCCGGGTGCGGCAAGACCTACCTGGTGACCGCCCTGGCCGGCACCGGACGGGCGAACGTGCTGTCGGTGAAGGGTGCCGAACTGCTGTCCAAGTGGGTCGGCGAGAGCGAGCGGGCCGTACGGGAGCTGTTCCGCCGGGCCCGCGAGGCCGCGCCGACGCTGGTCTTCCTCGACGAGATGGACGCGCTGGCCCCGGTGCGCGGCCAGGCCACCGACGGCGGTACGACCGACCGGGTGGTGGCCGCCCTGCTGACCGAGCTGGACGGGGTGGAGGCGCTGCGCAACGTCGTGGTGATCGGGGCGACCAACCGGCCGGATCTGGTCGACCCGGCCCTGCTGCGCCCCGGCCGGCTGGAACGGCTGGTGTACGTGCCGCCGCCGGACGGCCCGGCCCGCGCGGAGATCCTGCGGGCCGCGTCCCGTGCCGTGCCGCTCGCCGGGGACGTCGACCTGGCGGCGCTCGGCGAGGAGCTGACCGGCTTCTCGGCAGCGGACTGCGCGGCGCTGGTGCGGGAGGCGGCGCTGGCCGCGATGCGGGAGTCGCTGTCGGCCGCCACGGTCACCGCCGCGCACGTCGCCACCGCCCGGGACCGCGTCCGCCCCTCGCTGGACGCCGAGCAGGTCGCCTGGCTCGCCGCCTACGCCGACAAGCACGCGGGCTGAGCCTGCTCGTGCAGCCGTGCCGGGCGGGTCGGGCCGTGCCGGGCGGTTGGCTCCGGCTGGGCGTGTCGTCGGGGAGGGTGGATGTGCCGGTGAGCGATATACCTGAGCGGCATAAATATGGCAGGTAGTCATATCACTCGCTGCGGGCATCTCGACCGTAGGCGACACGCCGCCCGCGCGGGGCAGACGAGGGGTCAGCCGTCGGCAACACGCCGATCCGCGCGGCGGCAGGCGAGGGGGTCAGCCGGCGGCGGGGGGCGTCGCGTCGAGTGAGATCTCCGCGTACACCTTGTGGTCGTCTTCGCGGAGCTTGGCGCCGCAGTTGCGCAGCACCGCGACGGCCCCCAGGTTGTCCGGGGTGGTCTCGGCGACGACGGAGTGCATGCCGGCCGCCGCCGCGGCGTTGAGCAGTTGCCGCAGGGCCGCCGCGCCGAGCCCCTGGCCCCGGGCCGACCGGCCGAGCCACATTCCGGTCTCGACCACGCCGGGAGCGTCGCAGCGGGTCATCCGGATCATGCCGACGACCTCGCCGCCGGCGCACACGGCGAACATCAGGGTGCGGGTCGGGCCGTCCAGCCCGCCGAAGCTGGCCCGGTGGAAATCCCGGAACGCCTCCCGGCGGGCCAGCGACCAGCCGGCGGGGGCGTCGACCGGGGGCATGACGTCAATCGGCTCCGCCTCGGCCGCCGCTACGGAGAGCAACGATTCCAGGTTCGCCTCGTCCACCGGCTCCAGCCGTACCGTGCCTGCCACGTGCCGCAGTCTGCCGCCCGTAGCGGCCGTCGTCCACCTCTTTGGCCGGTGACTGGCGGTCTGGTCGCAGGTCTCGGCCGGTCGTCCCATCGGAGCGGGCAACCTCACGCTCCGCTGTCGGTGCGCGCGGGTCTCAGCGGCGGCGGTTGCGGGCGCGGGAGGCGCGCAGCCGGCGGAGCCGACCGATCAGCAGCGGCTCGGCGGCCAGCGCGGCCGGGCGGTCGAGCAGGGCGTTGAGCAACTGGTAGTAACGGGTCGCGGACAGCCCGAAGGTGTCCCGGATGGCCTGTTCCTTGGCCCCGGCGTGCCGCCACCACTGCTGTTCGAAGGCGAGGATCGACCGTTCCCGCTCGGTCAGCTCGTCGCCGCCGGGGGGTGGGGGGTCGGCGGGGGGCACGGGCGGCATGGCGTCGGTGGGCGGCGGCACGGCGCTCCTCGGCAGGGTGGACGACCGGGCGTGCCGGCCGGGGAAACCCAGCTTAACCAGGGTGGGCGACGCTTCCGGACGACGGACGGGCCCGGCCGACACGTGGTCGACCCGGGCCCGTCACGGTCGGGTGCCGCCCGAACCGGGCGGCACCCGGATCAGGTGATGTCCCGCCGGCGCATCATCCAGAACGCGGCGACCATCACCACGGCGGTGCCGATGCCGAACACCAGCGCCGAGTCCTGCCAGGTCACCAGCAGTTCCTTGGGCGTGCACTCGCCCTGGACGAGCTCGCAGGAGCGGTAGTCGACAAGCGCCCACTGCTTCTGGAACCAGGCCAGCGCGTAGGTGGACAGCACCCACCGGTCACCGAAGCGCACCTCGGCGATCGTCGTGGCGATCCGGATGCCGATCTCACTGATCACCCCCGCGCCCACGGCCACCCCCAGGGCCATCGCCGTGTGCCGGCCCAGGGACGCCAGGGCGAAGGCCACCGCGCCGGCGGCGAGGATCATCGCCAGTGCCCGCAGGCCGCTGATCCCGGCGGACTGCCACACCCCGGAGGTGACCTTCTCGGTGGTCCCCCGGAAGCTGGCGATCAGCCAGAAGGCCAGGGTCCACAGCGCACCGAGCACCACCGTCACCCCGGTCAGCGTGGTGAGCACGGCGGCCAGCTTGGTGCCGAGCACGGTGAGCCGTTTCGGCCGCCACAGCAGCAGGTTCATCATCCCGCCGGTGCTCCACTCGGCCCCCACGAAGGAGGCGCCGATCAGGAAGCCGAACAGCGCCACCGCCCCGGCGAAGACGGCGATGAAGATCTCGAACTCGGCCCGGAAGTCGAACTGGTAGGGCAGGTTCCACTTCGGGTCGAACATCTCGGCGGTGGGCTTCCAGTCCCGGCCGCAGTTCGGGCCGTACCGCTCGTCGGTCTGCTCGCCACGGGCCTTGGCCGCGTCGCACTCGGCGATCGAACGCTCCCACTCCCGGAGGGCGTCGCGGAAGTTCGCGTCCGACTCCGCCTGCGCCTGGGCGATCACGGCCGGCGAGAGCTTCTGGCTGGAGAAGGTGAAGGCGGTGACGATGCCGGCCAGGCCGAGGACGAGCAGGATCAGCATGACCCGGGTGAGCCGGCGCTTGGCCAGCCGACGTAGTTCGGTGACGTACAGGCTCATGCGCCCCACCCTCCCGTGGTGCCGGCGGTGCGGCCCGGCTCGCCGATCGTGGCGGACTGGTCGACCTGGCGGTGCTGACCGGGGACCGGAGCGGTGGCGGTGATCTCCAGGAAGACGCTCTCCAGGTCCACCGAGACCGGGGCCAGTTCGCTGACGTACAGGTGTTGTTCGGCGAGCAGCCGGCTGACCGTGGCCGGCTTGTCCACGCCGGCCAGCATCAGGTGGTCCGGGTGGCGGGTGACCGCGACGCCGGCCCGGCCGAGCAGGTCGGCGGCGGCGGAGAGGTCCTCGGCGGCGTCCAGCCGCACCCGTACGCCGCCGTGCGAGTGCTGGGCCAGCACCTGCTCCACCGGACCGGCGGCGACCCGGCGGCCCAGCGAGATGATGGTGACCTCGTCGCAGATGAGCTGGATCTCGCCGAGGATGTGGCTGGAGAGCACCACGGTCATCCCGGATTCGGCGAGGGTGCGCATCAGGGTGCGCATCTCCCGGATGCCGCCCGGGTCGAGGCCGTTGGCCGGCTCGTCGAGGATCAGCAGTTTGGGGTTCTTGAGCAGGGCGGACGCGACGGCGAGCCGCTGCTTCATGCCGAGTGAGTACGTCTTGACCCGCTCGGCGGCCCGGTCGCGCAGCCCGACGAGTTCGAGCACCTCGTCGACCCGTACGGCGGGGACGTCGCCGGCCCCGGCCAGCAGGGACAGGGTGTCCCGGGCGGAGAAGTGCGGGAAGAACTGCGGGCTCTCCACGATCGCGCCGACCTGACCGGCGACGGTGGGCAGTGCGCCGGGCACCTCGTGCCCGAGGACGGCCATCCGCCCACCGTCGGGCTGGATCAGCCCGAGCAGGGTACGCAGGGTGGTGGTCTTGCCCGACCCGTTGGGGCCGAGGAAGCCGTGCACCTGGCCGGCCTCCACCCGCATGTCGAAGCCGTCCAGCGCGTTGCGGACCCCACGCCGGCGGCTCTTGTACGTCTTACGTAGACCTTCGATCTCCAGGACAGCCGACAAGCTGCGCCTCCCCCGATGGTGGCTGATGACAGCGGTCACCATACTCGGTATACCCGGGAGGGCAATACCCGGTATGCATCGGCGCTCGATTACTACCGACGGTGTACCGACGGGTCACTCAGGCACAGATGACGGCCACTCCGGCGGCGCGGAACGCATCGACCAGTTCCGGGGCCGCCCCGGAGTCGGTCACCAGGGTCTCCACCCGCTCCACCGGGCAGATCCGGGCGAAGGCGTGACCGCCCAGCTTGGACGAGTCCGCGATGATCACGACCCGTTTGGCCCGCGCCACCATCAGGTTGTTCATCGCCGCCTCCCCCTCGTGGTGGGCGGCGGCACCCAGCTGCGGATCGAGCGCGTCCACGCCCAACAGGGCGACGTCCAGGGTGACCTCGCGCAGCAACGCCCCACCGAGCGGCCCGACCAGTTCGAACGACTTCGGCCGCACCACACCCCCGGCGACCACCACCTTCATCCGGGAGCGGACCAGCAGTTCGTTGGCGATGTTCAGGGCGTTGGTGACCACGGTGAGCTGGGCACCCTCGGCGTTGGTGTTCAGATCCGGCCGGACGGCCAGGGCGCGGGCCACCTCGGTGCTGGTGGTGCCGCCGTTGAGGCCGACCACGGTGCCCGGCGACACGAGCGCGGCGGCGGCGGCCCCGATCCGCTGCTTCTCGGCCGAGTGCTTGGCCGTCTTGTAGCGCAGCGGCAGGTCGTAGGACACACCGTTGGCGACCGCGCCGCCCCGGGTCCGGGTGATCATCTGCTGCTGGGCGAGCTGGTCGAAGTCGCGGCGGATGGTGGCCTGGGAGACGTCCAGCCGCTCGGCGGCCTCCTCGACGCTGACCCGACCGCTGTCGGTGAGCATTTCGAGCAGAGCGTTCCACCTGGCGTACCGGTCCACGGGGGGCCTCCGACTCTGCACGAAGGGTGATCGAATGCGTGCACAGTAGTGCGCGAAACTCCCGGTACGCAAAACCATCGACTGCGCGATCCGGGGGCAGGTTGCCACGCGCACCTCGTTTCGCGCAGAATAACGCGCGAAAGACGGTGGTAATGAGCCGTATTGCGCACCTCCCTCCCCTGTGCGAGGAGTTCCCCATGGCGTACGTCGACGCGGAGATCGCCAGCCAGCCCGACTGCTGGCGGGAGGCGGCCCGACTGGCCGGCACCGTCGCCGGCACCCTTCCCCGCCCCGGCGAGCGGGTCGCCGTCGTCGGGTGCGGCACGTCGTGGTTCATGGCCATGGCGTACGCCGGGCTGCGCGAACGGGCCGGCCACGGCGAGACCGACGCCTTCCAGGCCAGCGAGTTCCCCGCCGACCGCCGCTACGACCGGCTGATCGCCATCACCCGCTCCGGCACCACCACCGAAGTCCTCGACCTGCTCGCCGCGCTGCACGGGCGGACCCCCACCACCGTCCTGGTCGGCGACCCCGGCTCGCCCGCCGTCACGTTCGCCGACACGGCCGTGCCGATGCCCTTCGCCGACGAGCGTTCGGTGGTGCAGACCCGGTTCGCCACCACCGCCCTGGCCCTGCTCCGCGCCCACCTCGGCGACAACGTCGAGGCGCTGGCCGCCGACGCCGAGGTCGCCGTCCGCGCCCCGCTGCCGCTCGACCCGGCCCGCATCGACCAGGCCACCTTCCTCGGTCGCGGCTGGACGGTCGGGCTGGCCCAGGAGGCAGCGCTGAAGTGCCGTGAGGCGGCCACCTTCTGGGCCGAGGCGTACCCGGCGATGGACTACCGGCACGGCCCCATCTCGATCGCCGGCCCCGGCCGGCTGGTCTGGGCGTTCGGTGAGCTGCCCGAGGGCCTGCCGGAGGACGTGGCGGCAACCGGGGCGGCGTTCGTGCACAGCCGGCACCACGGCTGCCACACCGTGCTCGGCAGTTGGGCGGCCGGCCGGACCCCGGTCGACCCGATGGCCGACCTGATCCTCGCCCAACGCTTCGCGGTGGCCCTGGCGACCAGCCGGGGGCTGGACCCGGACGCGCCCCGCCACCTGACCCGCTCCGTGGTGCTGGCATGACCGACGGGCCGCCGGGCGACGACCGGGTCGTCGTCGCGCTGGACGTCGGCGGCACCGGCATGAAGTGCGCCCTGGTCCGCCCGGACGGCAGCGTGCTGCACGCCGAACGGCACCCGACCGACGCCGGGCGCGGCCCGGACGCCGTGGTGGAGACCGTCCTGGCCGTCGCCGGGGGCCTGGCCGACCGGGCGCGTGCCGCCGGGTCGATCCCGGTGGCCTGCGGCGTCGCCGTGCCCGGGGTGGTCGACGAGGCCGCCGGGGTGGCGGTCTGGTCGGCCAACGTCGGCTTCCGGGACGTACCGCTGCGGGAGCTGGTGGGTGCGCGGCTCGGGCTGCCGGCGGCGCTCGGCCACGACGTGCGGGTGGGCGGGATCGCCGAGGCCCGGCTCGGCGCCGGCCGGGCGGCCCGGCACGTGCTCTTCGTCGCGATCGGCACCGGCATCGCCGCCGCGCACGTGGTCGCCGGGTCGGCCGCCGTCGGCGCGCACGGTGCCGCCGGCGAGATCGGCCACATCCTGGTACGCCCCGACGGCCCGCGCTGCGGCTGCGGCCGGACCGGCTGCCTGGAGGCCGTCTCGTCCGCCTCGGCCGTGGCCCGCCGCTACGCCGAACTGGCCGGGGCGACGGCGAGCGCGGCCGACGTGGCCAGGCGGGCGGCGGCCGGTGAGGAGCTGGCCGGGCGGGTGTGGCGGGAGGCCGTCGAGGCGCTCGCCGACGGGCTCGCCACCGGGCAGGCCCTCTACGACGTGGACACCATGGTCATCGGCGGCGGCCTGGCCCGGGCCGGCGGGCAGCTGCTCGACCCGCTCCGCGCCGCCCTGCACGAACGGATGACCTTCCATCGGGAGCCGCGCATGGTCGCGGCGGCCCTGGGCGACGAGGCCGGCTGCCTCGGTGCGGCCCTGCTCGCCCTCGACAGTCTGGAGAGACGATGACCCAGCGGGTGACCGGCAAGGTGGTGACCCCGACCGGCGTGATCCGGCAGGGGTGCGTGGAGCTGGACGGCGAGCGGATCACCGCCGTCGCCGAGTACCCGGCCAAGCGCGACGGGCACTGGATCGTGCCGGGCTTCGTGGACATGCACACCCACGGCGGGGGCGGGCACACCTTCACCACCGGTGACGCCGACGCCGCCCGCGAGGCCGCCGCGTTCCATCTGCGGCACGGCACCACCACCCTGCTGGCCAGCCTGGTCAGCTCCCCGTTCGAGCTGATGCGGACGGCGACCGTCGCGTTCGCGCCGCTGGTCCGCGAGGGGGTGCTGGCCGGCGTCCACTTCGAGGGGCCGTACCTGTCGGCGGCCCGGTGCGGCGCGCAGAACCCGGAGTTCCTCCGCGACCCGTCCACCGACGAACTGGGCCGGCTCATCGCGGACGGCGACGGGACGGTCCGCATGGTCACCCTGGCCCCCGAGCGCCCCGGCGCGCTGGACGCCATCAAGCTGCTCGCCTCGCACGGGGTGGTCGCCGCCGTCGGCCACACCGACGCCACCTGGGAGCAGACCCGGGCCGCCGTCTCGGCCGGGGCCAGCGTCGGCACCCACCTGTTCAACGGGATGCGCCCGCTGCACCACCGCGAACCGGGCCCGGTGGTGGCCCTGCTGGAGGCCCCGAACGTGGTCTGCGAGCTGGTCGCCGACGGGGTGCACCTGCACGACGGGATGCTCAGCTTCGCCGCCACCGTGGCCGGCCCGGAGCGGATCGCCCTGGTCACCGACGCCATGGCCGCCGCCGGGATGCCCGACGGCGAGTACGAGCTGGGCGGCCAGCCGGTCGCCGTGGCCGACGGGGTGGCCCGGCTGGCCCGGGACGGCGCGATCGCCGGCAGCACCCTCACCATGGACGCGGCGCTGCGGCACGCCGTCACCGCCGGCATCCCGATCGTCGACGCGGTACGCATGGCCGCCACCACCCCGGCCCGTGCCATCGGCCTGGGCGACCGGATCGGCGCGCTCCAGCCGGGCCGCCGTGCGGACCTGGTGGTGCTCGACGACGAGCTGAACGTCGTCCGGGTGATGCGCGCCGGCAGCTGGCTCGACTGACCACTCCCCCGCGCCCGCCCAGCTGGTGCGACACGGCGACGCGACGCGTCGGGCCTGGGCGGGACCTCGGTCATCCGCCACTGCGTGACGCGGCCCGCTGGCTCCCCGGCGACCTGCCCACAGGTGCGGACCGGCGAGCACCGGGGGTGCAGTGCGCGTCCTTTCGAGCTGATGACGTCAACGGTTCACGGGGCACCCGAAGACGCCGGTGCCCGAAGGACCACAGCGGACCGACGCATCGAACCCCGGTGTGGCGAAACGCGCCGCACCGGGTACCCGAGTCATCCACGTCATCAGGTCTAAAGGACGCGCACCACACATCCTGACCGGCGGAGGCGCTGACGGCGGAGGCCTTGGCGGCAAAGGCCTTGGCGGCGGCGGTGTTGACGGCGGAGGCGTTGGCGGAGCCGGTGTTGCGGAGCCGGCCGGCCGGCGGTCATCCGGTCGACCCGGTGCCGCCCCCGGCCGGAACGCGGGCGGGTCAGGCGGTCGGGACCTCGACGCCCAGCACGGCCTGCTCGTCGGGGCGGTGCACCAGCACGTCGGCCAGGTACGACTGCACCGCCGGACCCATCCCCACGTCCCGGCCGGCCCGCTCGGAGAGCAACCACTTGTGCTCGATGATCTGCGCGAAGACCTCCTGCGGCTCCAGCTTGTGCCGCAGGTGCGCGGGGACCGCCCGGACGACCGGCTCGAAGACCTCGGTCAGCCAGCGGTGGGCCGCCTGCTGCTCGTCGGTCAGGTCGCTCTCCACCCGGTAGGCGTCCAGGTCGTTGAGGAGCCGGCGGGCCTGGTTCTCCTCGGCGTCCAGCCCGGTGAGCCGGATCAGCCGCCGGGTGTGGTAGCCGGCGTCGACGACCTTCGGGCGAACCAGGTACCGCCCGTCGTCGACCGTCGACAGGGCCACCTCGGCCACGTCGAAGCCCAGGTCGTTGAGGCGGCGGATCCGGCGCTCGATGTCGTGCCGGGCCTCCCGCTCGACCTGCTGCTCGTAGGTGATCTCGTGCCAGAGCCGTTCGTAGCGCTGCACGACCTCCTCGCAGACCACCTCCGGGTCGATCGAGTCGTGCAGCAGCCCCGCCGCCTGGAGGTCCAGCGCCTCACCGAAGATGTTGACCCGGGCGATCTCCAGGTCCTCGCCGCGCTGCCCGTTGGACAGCGAACGGTGCAGCGCGCCGGTCTCGGCGTCGACCAGGTAGGCGGCGAACGCCCCGGCATCCCGCCGGAACAGGGTGTTCGACAGCGAGCAGTCACCCCAGAAGAAGCCCGTCAGGTGCATCCGGACCAGCAGCACGGCGAGGGCGTCGAGCAGCCGGCCCATCGTCTCCGGGCGCAACGTGCGGGAGAACAACGCCCGGTAGGGCAGCGAGAACTGGAGATGCCTGGTGATCAGCACCGGGTCCAGCGGGGTGCCGTCGTCGGCCTGCCGGTCGGCCACGATCGCGATCGCCTCCACCGACGGGAAGTCGATCCGTTCCAGCGCCCGCAGCAGGTCGTACTCGCGTTCGGCGACCCGTTCCCCGGTCTCCTTGACCGCGTACACGTAGTCGCCGAGGCGGACGAACCGGACGATGTGCCGGGAGATGCCCTGCGGCAGCGCCACCAGGTGCCGGGCGGGCCACTGTTCCAGCGGAGTCGACCAGGGAAGGTCGAGCAGCGCCGGGTCGACGAGGGCCGAGGTGATCCGCACGGGGACAAGTGTGCCGGGTGTCCCCCGTCCGACGCTTCCCTTCGTGGTTCGACACACATCGACCCCGGGCCGTGCCGTCCCGACCACCGGGTCGGCCGGTAGCGTGATCGCGTGCGGGAGCGAACCACGAGGGTACGCGGCGGAGTGCGGCTCAGACCGGTCCGCCCGGCCGGCTGGTGGTACGACCTGCTGCTGCTCACCGCCCTGGTCGCGCTGACCTGGGCACTCGCCGCCGGCCACCTGTTCGGCGTCGACCGGGCGGTCGCCGACTGGGCCGGGGCGCACCGGCCGACCGCCGCCTACTGGATCGCCCGGGTGCTCAACCTGCTCGGCCAGGGCACCCCGTTGACGCTGCTCGCCGCCGCCCTGGGGGTGCTGCTGGCCGTCCGGCTCCGCTCGGTGCGCCCGCTGCTGCCCCCGGTGGTCGCCTTCGCGCTCACCCTGCTGACCATCGGGCCGCTCAAGGTGTGGACGGCCCGCCCGGCCCCGAGCGCCAGCGTCAAGGAGCCGTTCCTGTCACCGGAGCAGACCCTGCCGCTGTTCCAGCACGAGCTGCCGGTGCGCTACGCGCAGTCGTACCCGTCGGGGCACGTGGCCAACGCGATCGTCTGGTACGGCGTGCTCGCCCTGCTGCTCGTCCCGCTGTTGCGTACCGTCGGCCGGCGGATGCCACCCCGGCTGGCCACCGCCGTACGGGTGGTGCCGCCGCTGGTGGTCCTGTGCACCACCACCTACCTGGGCTGGCACTGGTTGACCGACTCGGTGGCCGGGCTGCTGCTGGGGCTGCTGCTGGACCGGCTGCTGCGCCGGATCCCCTGGGACGACCTGCCGCTACCGACCCGGCTGCGCGGCCGGGACCGCCCGTTCACCGCCGACCCGGGCCGGTCGCCCGATGGGGGCCGCCCGTTCACCTCCGCCCCGTAACCTGCCGGGGTGGATCGACTGCGGCGGCGGTTGGGCGTACCCGATGCGGTGGTGGTCGGGTTGGGGGCGATGCTCGGCGCGGGCGTGTTCGTGGTCTTCGCCCCGGCCGCCGCAGCGGCCGGGGGCACCGGGCTGCTGGTGGCGCTGGCGCTGGCCGGGTTCGTCGCCTACTGCAACGCGACCAGTTCGGCCCGGCTGGCGGCCCGCTATCCGGAATCCGGCGGCAGCTACGTCTACGGCCGGGAACGGCTCGGCCCGTTCGCCGGGTTCCTCGCCGGTTGGGGTTTCGTGGTCGGCAAGACGGCGAGTTGCGCGGCGATGGCGCTGACCATCGGAGCGTACCTGTGGCCGGGGCAGGCCCGGCCGGTCGCGGTCGGCGCGGTGCTCGCGGTGACCGCGGTGAACCTGCGCGGTGTCACCCGCACGGTCGCCGCCACCAAGGTGCTGGTGGTCGTGGTGCTGGCGGTGCTGGCCCTGGTCGCGGTGACCGGCCTGGCCGCCGGGGAGGTACGGCTCGACCGGCTCGCCGAGGGCGGCGGTACGGCCCGGGGTGTGCTGACCGCCGCCGGCCTGCTCTTCTTCGCCTTCGCCGGGTACGCCCGGATCGCCACCCTCGGTGAGGAGGTCCGCGACCCGGCCCGCACCATCCCCCGGGCGGTGCCGCTGGCCCTCGGGGTGGTGCTGGCGGTCTACCTGGTCCTCGCGGTGGTCGCGGTAGGCGTGCTCGGCCCCGACCGGCTGGCCGCGTCCGTCGCGCCCCTGGCCGACGTGGTGACCGTCGCCGGGCTGCCCGGCCTGGCCTGGGTGGTCCGGGCCGGGGCGACGGTGGCGGTGACCGGGGTGCTGCTGTCCCTGCTCGCCGGGGTGGGCCGCACCGTGCTGGCGATGGCCCGCCGCCGGGATGTGCCGGGGGCGCTGGCCGCCGTGCACCAGGTGCACCGGGTCCCGCACCGCGCCGAGCTGACCGTGGCCGCCGTGGTGGTCGCGGTGGTGGCGCTCGGTGACGTCCGGGGCGCGATCGGCTTCTCCAGTTGCACGGTGCTGGTCTACTACGCGATCACCAACGCCGCCGCGTGGACGCTGGGCCGGGACCCGACCCGACGGCTGCCCACCCGGGCGCTCGCCGGGGCGGGGCTGGTCGGCTGCCTGCTACTCGCGGTCAGCCTGCCCACCGCCAGCGTGCTCGCCGGTTTCGGGGTGCTCGCCCTCGGCGCGCTCTGGTACGCCGTCCGACCCCGCTAGTCACTCCTGCGGGTCACGTGAGGCCGGCACCCCGGCGGGCGGGGGCGGGGCCGGGGGCGGGGGCGGGGTGGTCTCGCTGAGCAGGGCGCTCAGCCCGGCCCGCCGGGCCACCACGGTCAGCCGGTCCCCCGCCGAGATCACCATCCGGGGGTCGGCCCGCCAGTCGGTCTTGTGGCCGGGCCGGGAGTGGGCCAGCAGGCGCACCTCGCCGGGGCGGGCCACCGCGCCGAGCGGGCGACCGTCCAGGGCCGCACCGGCCGTCACCGGCACCTCCACCACCAGCAGGGCGTGCCGGTCGACCGGGATGGTGGCGATCACCGCCCGGTCCAGCAGGGCGGCGGCGAACGACGGCGCGGCCAGGTAGGACACGCTGCGCGAGATGCCGATGCCGAACGCCCGCTGGATACGTTCGGCGAAGTCGCCGTCGAAGAGCCGCAGCACCACCCGCAGCTCCGGGTTGAGCACCCGGCCGTTCAGCGCGGCCCGCAGGTTGACCCCGTCGTCGGTGGAGACCACCACCAGCGCCTGGCAGTGTTCCACCGAGGCCGAACGGAGGGTCTCCTCGCGGGCGGCGTCCCCGACGATCAGGGGCACCCCCAGCCGCCGGGCCAGCGCCGCACCACGCGCCTCCGCGCTGCGGTCGATCGCCACCACCTCGACGCCGAAGTCGTGCAGTTGGGCCATCACCCGGGTGCCGATGTTGCCCAGGCCGACGACCACCACGTGCCCGGTGCGTTCCGGCTGGATGCGCCCGGCGTGCAGGGCCAGCCGGGCGTTGACGATGCCGTCGACCACCACGGCGGTGATCAGCGGGATCAGCGCCAGCCCGGCCAGGTTGAGCACCACCTGCATGATCTGGGCGGCGGCCGGTTTGGTGACGTCCGGGTCCTGGCCGCTGAGCGTGGTGACCAGGGTCAGGTAGAGCGCCTCCGTCCAGCTCACCGCGACCGCACGGGCGTTGAGCCAGCCGAGCAGGGCGATCACCCCGAGCAGGGTCAGCACCGCGATACCGATCTTGCGGGTGGCGAAGCTGCGGACCGCCCGCAGCAGCACCGCCAGGGGTCGCCGGCGACGCCGCGCCCGGACCAGCCGGCGGGCCGCCAGCTCGGTGCCGGCGGGCTGGCCGGTCGCCTCGGCGAGCACCACGTCGGCTGCCTGCTCGTCGGCGGGCAGCACCCGGACCAGTTCCGGATCGGTGGTGACGGCCAGCCCGCAGACCACGTCGGCGGGGCGGACGTCGGCGCGGCGGGCCACGTAGAGGGTGCGACCGCCGTGCCGGAAGTGGGTCGGGGCCACCTCACCGAGGGCGGCGGCGACGAACGCCGGGGCGGCCATTGAGGCGTCGGAGAGGACCGCCGAGTCGGGAAAGAGCTGCCGCAGGCCGTTGGCGAGGCTGGTGTTGAACATCCGGACCACCAGGCGCAGCCGGGGTTCGACCTCCTGCGCGCAGAGCGCGGCCTGCATGTTGCCCACGTCGTCCTGGTGCAGCAGGGCCAGGCCGTCCGCGCCGGCCAGGCCGGCCCGGCGGAAGGTCGACTCGTCGAGCCGGTCGGCCCGGATCACCTGTACCCCATCGACGTCCCGCCCGTCGGGGCCCTCGGAGCGGCGGCGTTCCGGCACCACCAGGGTGATCCGGACCCGCCCGTGCGCCGGGTCGGTGCCGAGCAGCGCCCGCACCACCCAGTACGCCAGCGGGTCGTCGCCGCAGACCACGTAGTGCCCACGGGTGTCGCCGTTCATCCGTAACCGCCAGCCGGTCGCGCGCCGGGCCCGGTCCCGCAGGGGTTCGGCCATGCCCGGATGGTAGCCATCCGGTCGCCGGACACGCAGCCCTGGTGAGCGCACCGGACGGTACCGGTTGGGCGGGCAGGCATGGTGGGCGTGGCGGCGGGTAGAGCAGCGGGCGTGCAGACGTTCCTGCCGTACCCGGACTTCCTGGCCAGTGCGCGGACCCTCGACCAGCGTCGGCTGGGCAAGCAGCGGGTCGAGGCGCTCCAGGTGCTGCGCGGGCTGACCCGGCCAGGTTACGGCTGGCGCAACCACCCGGCGGTGAAGATGTGGGCCGGTTACGAGGAGGCGTTGACCCGGTACGGGCTGGACGTGTGCGCGGTCTGGTCGGCGGCGGGCCGGGCGGACACCTGCGCGTCGACACTGGTCACCGACCTGACCGCCGCCCGGGGCCACGGCCGGGTCCGCAGCCAGGCGGAGTTGGCCGCCGTCGGTGAGCTGCCACCCTGGTTGGGCCGCGAGGACCTGCACCGCAGCCACCGCTCGGCGCTGCTGCGCAAGGACCCGGCGCACTACCGCCCGCAGTTCGGCGACGTGCCGTCCGACCTGGAGTACGTCTGGCCGCCGTCCGACCGTCCCCCGCTCGCCGCCGCCAGCCGACCCGCCGACGCCCCCGGTGGCGGCACCGCACCGGTCTGACCGGGCCGGATCGGGCCTGGTCGGGCAGACTGGGGGTCCCTCGGGTCGGAAGGTGCACATGGCGCTGTCGCAGAAGCTGGGCCGGCTCATCGGCGTACGCGAGCACGTGGTGGACCCGGGCGGGGGTGGCGCCCCCCGGGTGGCCCGGCCGACCACGGCCGTGGTGGTGGGCGGCGGGATCGCCGGCATGTCGGCGGCGGTGGTGCTCGCCGAACGCGGGGTGGACGTGACGGTGCTGGAGGCCGCTCCGACGCTGGGCGGCCGGCTCGGCGCGTGGCCGGAGGCGCTCGCCGACGGCAGCCAGGTCAACGAGCACGGCTTCCACGCGTTCTTCCGGCAGTACTACAACTGGCGGTCGATCCTGCGGCGGGTCGAGCCGACGCTCGGTTTCCTCAAGCCGATCCCCGGCTATCCGATCCTGTCCGCGCAGTGGCCCACCGAGGAGTTCGGCCGGCTGCCCCCGGCCCCGCCGGCCAACCTGCTGGCGTTACTGCTGCGCAGCCCCAGCCTGCGCCTGGCCGACCTGCGCACGATGGACCGGGACGCCGCGTTGCCGCTGCTCAGCTACGACCCGGTGCGCACGTACGCCGAGTTCGACGACACCACCGCCGACGCGCTGCTCGCCTCGCTGAAGCTGCCCGACCGGGCGCGGGCGATGCTGTTCGAGGTCTTCTCGCACTCGTTCTTCAACCACGAGACCGAGATGTCGGCCGCCGAGATGATCGCCCAGTTCCACTTCTATCTGCTGGGCAACCCGGAGGGGTTGGCGTTCGACTGCCCCGACGAGGACTACGCCACGGCGATCTGGCAGCCGCTGACCCGGTACGTGGAGAAGCACGGCGGCCGGGTGCACACCGGGGTCGCCGCCACCCGGCTGGACCGGGAACCGGACGGCTGGCGGGTGACCACCGCCGACGGCACCGTCCACTCCGCCGGGCAGGTGGTGCTGGCCGTCGACCCGCCCGCGCTGGCGGCGCTGGTCGCCGCCTCCCCCGGCCTGGTCACGGTGGCACCCGAGCTGGTGGCGCGGATGCCCGCGTTCGGTCGGCCCGGCCCGCCGTACGCGGTGGCGCGGTACTGGCTCGACGGGGACGTCCGGGCCGACCGGGCGGTGTTCAGCGGGGTGTCCCGACAGCCCACCCTGGACTCGGTGACCCTCTACCACCGGCTGGAGAACGAGTCCCGCCGCTGGGCGCAGCGCACCGGCGGCGCGGTGGTGGAGCTGCACGCGTACGCCTGCGACGAGGGGGTGCCGGCGGAGGAACTGGCCGAGCGGATGCGCACCGAACTGGTCACGCTCTGGCCGGAGGTCGCCGGGCTGGGGGTGCGGGAGCTGCGCGCCCGGGTCGAGGCGCAGGCCCCGGCGTTCACCCCGGGCAGCCACCCCGGCCGCCCGGGGGTACGCACCGACGCCGAGGGCCTCTACCTGGCCGGGGACGGCATCGGCACCGACTTCCCCAGCGCGTTGATGGAACGGTCGGCGGCGACCGGAATCATCGCCGCCAACCACATCCTGCGCACCGCCGGGGCGGCCACCGAACCGGTCCGCTCCATCCGCCCCCGGGGACTGCTCGCCGGGAAGTGAACGGGGGCCCGCCCGGCCGGTGGGCCGGACGGTCAGCGCGCGGTGCCCTGGTACGCGTCCCGCATGAGCTGCTGCATGTCGTCGAGCATCGGCATCCGGGGGTTGGCCGGGGCGCACTGGTCCTCGTAGGCGTTGAGGGCCTGCTGCGGCAGCGCCGCCTCGAACGCGGCCCGGTCGACGCCGATCGCGGCGAACGACGGTTCGATGCCGACCGCGTCGCGCAGCCGTTCCACCGCGTCGGCCAGCGACGCCACCCCTTCCGCCGGGGTGCCCGCCGGCAGGCCGAGTTGGGTGGCGATCTCGGCGAACCGCTCCGGTGCCCGGTAGCTCTCGTAGCGCGGCCAGCCGGACAGCTTCGCCGGGACGGTGCCGTTGTAGCGGATCACGTGCGGCAGCAGCACCGCGTTGGTCCGGCCGTGGGCGATGTGGAACGTCGCGCCGAGGGTGTGCGACATGGCGTGCACGATGCCGAGGAAGGCGCTGCCGAACGCCATCCCGGCGATGGTGCCCGCGTTGTGCATCCGTTCCCGCGCCTCGGGGTCGGCGTCGACCACCGCCCGTTCCAGGTTGGCGAAGATCAGCCGGATGGCGTGCAGGGCCAGCCCGTCGGTGAAGTCGTTCGCGTACACCGACACGTACGCCTCGATGGCGTGGGTGAGGGCGTCGAAGCCGCTGTCGGCGGCGATGGTCGCCGGCATGCTGGCGGTCAGCACCGGGTCGACGATCGCCACGGTCGGGGTGAGCGCGTAGTCGGCCAGCGGGTACTTCTTGCCGGTGCGGTGGTCGGTGATCACCACGAACGGGGTGACCTCCGCGCCCGTGCCCGACGTGGTCGGCACGCAGACCAGCCGGGCCAGCGCGCCGAGGGTGGGGAAGGTGAAGGCGCGCTTGCGGATGTCGAAGAACTTCTCCCGCATGTCGTCGAAGACCACGTCCGGGTGCTCGTAGCGCAGCCACATCACCTTGGCCGCGTCCATCGCCGAGCCGCCGCCGAGGGCGACGATGGTGTCCGGCCGGAAGGCCCGCATCAGCGCGGCCCCCCGGTCGACGGTCTCGACGCTCGGCTCGGGCTCCACGTCGTCGATGATCTGCAGGGCGATCCGCCCGGGGCGGCGTTGCAGCACCCGGTTGATCCGGTCGACGAAGCCGAGCCGGGTCATGGTGGCGTCGGTGACCACGGTGACCCGGTGCACGTCGGGCATCTCGGCGAGGTAGCGGATCGCGTTCGCCTCGAAGAAGATCTTCGACGGGACCTTGAACCACTGCATGTTGTTGTTCCGCCGGCCGATCCGCTTGATGTTGAGCAGGTTCACCGCCGAGACGTTGTCCGACACCGAGGTACGGCCGTAGCTGCCGCAGCCCAGCGTCAGCGACGGCAGGAACGCGTTGTACATGTCGCCGATGCCGCCCTGCGAGGCCGGCGAGTTCCAGATGATCCGGACCGCCTTGACCCGGCGGCCGAACTCCTCCACCAGGTCCTCGTCGGCGGTGTGGATGACCGCGCTGTGCCCGAGGCCGTGGAACTCGACCATCTGCTCGGCGTACCGTAGGCCCTGCTCGCGGCTGTCGGCGCGCAGCACGGCCAGCACCGGGCAGAGCTTCTCCCGGGTCAGCGGCTCGTCGGGGCCGACCCGGTCGACCGCGACCAGGATGATCGAGGTGTCGGGGGCGACGGTGATCCCGGCGGCGTCGGCGATCCAGGCGGCGGTCCGGCCGACCACGTCGGGGTTGAGCTTGCCGGCGGGGAACAGCAGCGCCTCCAGTTTGGCCTTCTCGGCCGGGGTGGCCAGGTGGGCGTGCAGGGTGCGGAACTCCGCGATGGCGGCGTCGTGGATCGCCGCGTCGAGGATGACGGCCTGCTCGGAGGCGCAGATCATGCCGTTGTCGAACGACTTGGACAGCACGATGTCGTTGACCGCGCGCTTCAGCTTGGCGGTCGCCTCGATCCAGGCCGGCACGTTGCCTGCGCCCACACCGAGCGCCGGCTTCCCCGCCGAGTAGGCCGCCCGGACCATGGCGTTGCCGCCGGTGGCGAGGATGGTGGCGACGCCGGGGTGGTGCATCAGCGCGGTGGTCGCCTCGACCGACGGCTCCTCGATCCACTGGATGCAGTGCTCGGGGGCCCCGGCGGCGACGGCCGCGTCGCGTACCGTGCGGGCGGCCTCGACGCTGCACCGCTGCGCCGCCGGGTGGAAGGCGAAGATGATCGGGTTGCGGGTCTTGAGCGCCAGCAGCGCCTTGAAGATGGTGGTCGAGGTGGGGTTGGTGACCGGGGTGATCCCGGCGACCACGCCCACCGGGTCGGCGATCTCGACGATCCCGCTGATCTCGTCCCGGGCGATCACCCCGACGGTACGGGTCTTCGCCATGCTGTGCGTGACGTGCTCGCAGGCGAAGATGTTCTTCACCGCCTTGTCCTCGAACACCCCCCGACCGGTCTCGGCGACGGCGAGCTGGGCGAGGGCGGCGTGCCGGTCCAGCGCGGCCACCGACGCCTTGCCGACGATGTGGTCGATCTGCTCCTGGTCGTACCGGTCGTAGTCGGCCAGGGCCTTGAGGCCGTCGGCGACCAGGGCGTCGATCGTGGTGGCGAGTTCGGTCGACATGCTTTCACCTCGGCGGTTGGCGGCGTCTCGGACACCCTCAGCATCCATCGACGGCCGTCTCGGCGGTGGGGCGCAAGGACCCGTCCGACGGTGGCCAAAGGTCCCGTCGTCGCGCCCGTCCCGGGCACCTCCGGGTCGACCGAAGGTCCCGATGTCACCCGGCGGGCACGCAGCGTCGCCTGCCCGACACCGCGCTCCGCCGCCCCCGTCCACCATGATTCGCATGACGGGACCGCGAAGGGCCTACACGTTGCTCGCCGTGGCCGCCGTCGGGGTGGCGGTGCTGGCCTGGCGGATCGGGGTCGACAAGGCCAATGCCCTGGTGGGCCTGGCCGGCGTCTTCGCCGCGAGCGCGCTCGGGCTGTTGTCCCTGTTCAGCGCGATCGACCCACGACTGTCCCGGGCGGCGGCGGACGCCGCCGCCCTGCCGCCGGGGTCCACCCCGCCCGCGTCCGACGCACCGACCGGAGCAGACGCCACTCCGTCGGCCCCGGGGTTGCGCCGCCGCTGGCGACGCTGGCGGCTGCCGGCCGGGATCGCCGCGCTGCTGCTGGTGATCGTCAGTACGGTGACCGTGCTCTCCTGGCCGACGGACCGCACGCCGGACGCGCGCAGCGCCTCCCCCACGACCTCCGTCGACGCTTCGTCGGCCGACCCCGGCGTCACGGCGACCCCGGTCGGGCCGACGCCCTCCGCCGATCCGTCCGGGGCGACGCCCGCCACCACCCCGGCGACCCCGGATCCCGGCCCGGACGGGCCCACGGCCGGCCCGGGCCCGACCCCCACGGCCCGGCCGACGCCCGCCCCCGGGCCGGTCGAACGGGACTGGGTGCCGCCGAAGGACGCGCCGCACTGGAAGCTGCTCGACGGGGACTCGGTCTACTTCCTGCCGAAGCCCCGGGTCGCGCGGGGCACCGGTGCGGGCACCCTGATCTTCCAGGGGAAGGACCACCAGCTCGCCCTCTACGACTGGACCGACGACCCGACCGACCTCAGCTACGAGGGCTGCCGGAATCCGAAGGCGCAGCGCTATTCGAGCATCGACCTCGAACAGCTCGAACCCACCCCGGTCACCTACTGCCAGCCCGACCCGGGCGACCCGACGGTGGTCAACTACGTCCGGATCGACCACAACCGCTACCAGGCGACGCCGGCCTCGGTCGACGTGACCGTCTGGTCGGTCCGCTCGTAACCAGGTCTGCCGGTCCGGCAGCTCGCAAGCGGAGGGCACGGCCGGCGGGTGGCATCGAAATGCGTTGCCCGCCCGCGCCGCCGCGCCTACCGTGATCCGCGCAAGGCCAACCAGTCGAACCGGGAGCACGCCATGACGTCGCCGCAGCTCACCAGCGCGTGGTCGACGCTACCCGTCGACGGTGACCGAGCCGAACACCCCCGGGACGGGGAACCCGACTGACGCGTGCCGCACGTGCCGGCCGCCCCGTCCCACCGTGGACCGGGTGGCCTTCGTCGTCCGGGCCGACCGACAGACCGATCGACCCACCGACCGCGAAGGGAGAGCCCGGTGGACGCCGTCCTCGTCATCAACGCCGACCTCGGCCCACTGCACCGGGTCACCGTCCAACACGCGATCCGGATGCTGTGCCGTCGGGTCGCCGAGATCCACGAGGCCGAGCCGGACCGGGTGATCGGGGTCTTCCCCGTCCCCCGGGTGGTCCGGCTCGTCCGGTACGTCGTCACCCGCTGGCGGTTCAGCGCCGGCCCGGCCTGGTCCCGGGCGGGGGTGCTGCGCCGCGACGGTGGGCGGTGCGCGTACTGCGGCGGGCCGGCCAGCACCGTCGACCACGTGCTGCCCCGCTCACGCGGCGGTGGCAACACCTGGCGGAACACCACCGCCGCCTGCTACCCGTGCAACCAGCGCAAGGGTGACCGGACGCCGGCCGAGGCGGACATGCCGCTGCGGCGGGCGCCGGCGACGCCGAGCTGGGCGAGCCTCGCCGGGCGGTGACCGGACCGGCCGGCGGGCACAGGGGGTCGCGTCGGGGTACGCCCCGGCGCGACGCCCGCCGGCCCCCACCGCCCCGCCCCACCCAGGGGAACGGGCCCCGCCATCGGTGGCAGCCGGGCGGACCGGATCAGTGACCGGCGGCCGGCGACCAGGGAAAGTCGGGCGGGCGGCGTTCGTGGTGGGCGGCGACGCCCTCGCGGGCCTCGCCACTGTCGCGTGCCTTGCGGTGCCACCAGGCGATCCTCGCCGGTCCGGCCCGGTCGTCGATGATCTCCTTGGCGGCGGCGATACTGAGCTGGGAGCGGGCGGCGATGGCCCCGGTGATCGCGGACACCCGGCCGGGCAGGTCGTCGACCACCTCGTCGGCCAGGCCGACCCGCAGCGCCCGTTCGGCGTCGATCAGCTCGGCGGTGAAGATCAGGAACTTGGCCGTGGACGGGCCGACGAGCCGGGTCAGCCGCCTGGTGGTGGGTGCCGGGTAGACCAGCCCGAGCCGGGCCGGCGGCACCCCGAACCGGGCGTCCGGGGCGGCGATCCGCAGGTCGCAGGCGACCGCGAGCAGGCATCCACCGCCCACGCACGGGCCCTGCACCGCCGCGACGGTGGGCTTGGCGAACGCGGCCAACCGTTCCTCGGCGGCGACCGCGATGCCCGCGTCCCCGTTCGCGTCCAGCAGCTCGTCGAAGTCGCCGAGGTCGGCACCGGCGCAGAACGCCCCGTCAGCGCCGGTGAGCACCAGGGCGCGGACCGCCGGGTCGGCCTCCAGCCCGTCCAGCAGCACCGGCAGCCGCCGCCACATGGCAGGCGTCATCGCGTTGCGCCGGGCCGGGTTACGGATCGTCACCGTCGCCACCGCGCCGGTCACCCCGACGGTCAACTCCGCGTCCGACACCGTCGTAACCCCTCTCGTCGCGTCACCGGTGCGGCGACCATAACGGCGCGGGCCCGGCGACCACCCAGGAGGGGTGGCCGCCGGGCCCACCGACGCAGGGGTCAGGTCAGGACACGTCGAGCGCCGTGTCGTCGACCACGAAGGACGTCCGCAGCGAGGCGTCCTCGGTGCCGGTGAACTTCAGGGTCACGCTCTGGCCGGCGTACGCGGCCAGCGAGAACGAGCGCTGGGTGTACCCGGTGGCCTTGTTCAGGTTCGAGTAGGTCGCCAGGGTCGCCAGCACGGTGCCCGAGGAGTTGAGCACCTGCACGGTCAGCTTGTCGTACGCGGTCGTGGTGGTGACCTCCCGGCTGTCGATGTGCAGCCAGAAGCTGAAGTTGTACGTCGAGCAGCCCGCCGGCAGGCTCACCGACTGGGAGAGCGTCTCGGTCAGGGTGCCACCGGTGCCGCCCAGCCAGGCGTTCCAGGTGCCACCGTGGGTGGGCTGGCTGGCGCCGTTCTGCCCGATGACGCCGGTGCTGGCCGCCCAGACCGTGTTGCCGGACTCGAAGCCGGGGTTGCCCAGGAGCTGGCCGGCGGTGCAGCCGCCACCGACGCTGCTCACGACCAGCGTGTAGCTGGCCGAGTGGGCCACCGCGCCGGTGCCGGTGACCGTCACCGGGTAGCTGCCGGCCGGGGTGCTGGCCGAGGTGGCGATGGTCAGGGTCGACGCGGCACCCGAGGTCACCGAGGCCGGGCTGAACGTCGCGGTCGCGCCGGTCGGCAGGCCGGACGCGGAGAACGTGACGGTCTGCGCGGTGCCGCTGGTGGTCGCGGTGGCGACGGTGGTGGCGACCGAACCGCCCGCGGTCACCGAACCGGAGGTCGGGGAGAGCGAGACGGAGAAGTCGTTACCGGTCGAGGAGCAGGGGGCGTCGCTGCCGGAGACGGCGACCGCGGTCCATGCCGCCTGGACGGCCTTGTACTCGGTGGAGCAGCTGCCGTACAGGTCGGTGGCCGCCTTCAGGCTGTACGCACGGGCGGTGTTCGACGGGGTGCTGGTGTTGACGTACGACGTGTTGGAGGTGAAGTACACGTCCAGGGCGCGGAACCAGATCTTCTCGGCCTTCTCCCGGCCGATGCCGGTGACCGCCGGGGCGGAGCCGCAGACCGGCGAGGTGCCGTACGACGTGGCGCCGGTGCCCTCGGCGAGGTTGAAGAAGAAGTGGTTGCCGACACCGGAGGAGTAGTGCACGTCCTTGTTCTTGGTGCTGGTGGTCCAGCACGAGTCGGACGAGCCGTCCAGCGACGGGTTGTACATGTAGCGCAGCGGGGTGCCGTTGCCGTTGATGTTGATCTTCTCGCCGACCTGGTAGTCGCCCGGGTCGCTCGGCGCGGCGGCGTAGAACTCCACCATGTTGCCAAAGATGTCGCTGGTGGCCTCGTTGAGGCCGCCCGACTCGCCGGAGTAGACCAGGCCGGAGACGGCCTCGGTGACGCCGTGGCTCATCTCGTGGCCGGCCACGTCGAGGGAGACCAGCGGCCGGGAGTTGCTGGCGCCGTCGCCGTAGGTCATCTGGGCGCCGTCCCAGAAGGCGTTGATGTAGTTGCGGCCGTAGTGGACCCGGCTCGGCACGCCGGTGCCGTTGCCGAAGATGCCGTTGCGGCCGTGCACGTTCTTGAAGTAGTCGAACGTCTTGGCCGCGCCGAAGTGGGCGTCGACGCCGGCGGACTGCCGGTTGCTGTTGGTGCCGTCGCCCCAGACGTTGTCGGCGTCGGTGAACGTGGTGCAGGTGGTGGTGCCGTTGTTCATGTCACAGGTGCGCCCGTTGCCGTGCGACGGGTCGATCATCTGGTAGGTGCTGCCGGAGAGCGTGGTGTCGATGCTGACCGAGCCGGTGTAGATGCCCTGGCCGCTGCCGACCACCGACTCGATCTCGTCGTGCGCGCCGACGACCCGGCCGGTGCTGGCGTCGGTGATGACGTGCAGCTTCGACGGGGTCTGCTGGTCGGCCTTCCAGCCGGACAGCACGGTCTCCCAGGCGAGCATGCCCTTGCCGGAGGTGGCGTCGACGAAGAGTTCCGGCGTACCCACCTCGGTGATCGTGCCGGAGAACGCCTTGCGGGCCGTCGCGGCGGCCGACGCCGCGCTGATCTTGGCGGTGGTGCCGAGGGTCAGCGGGGCGGCCAGGCCGACCGAGGTGCCGGCGAGGGTGCCGTCGGGCGCGGTGTGAATGACGAAGTCACCGCCGTACACCCGCAGCCCCTGGTAGGTACGTGTGTACCGGACGTGTGCCGCACCGTTGGCGTCGACCTTGGTGCGGACCGCCTGGTACGCCTCCGCGCCGGTGCCCTGGACCGCGCCCGGGTTGCTGCGCAGCAGGCTCTCGGCGCGGGCGGCGGGGGCGGCATCGGGGGCGGGGGCGGGGGGAGCCGCGTGCGCTGCGGTGGCGACGCAGGTCAGCATTCCGCTGGTGAGCAGAGCTGCGCTGACGGCGGCGAGGGGTCTTTTCACGTGCCCTCCTGGCAAGGGAAAGATGTGACGGGGGTAGTCACGCATGTAGATATAGCGATACACCCGGGAAAAGAGAAGGGATGGAGCGGTTCCATGACACGACACTGGCCGAACGGAGGAGGGGCCCTACCCGGGGAACCGATTGACGTCGATGCACGTCCGATCGGGATGAGATCACCCGCCCTGCTCCTGGCAACCGCCACGACCGCCGCCGCGCTACTGACCGGCTGCTCAGCGGCCGAGCCGGGAACCCCTGCGTCACCAGCGGCCACGACCGCTCCGACCTCCGACGGGACCGCCGCCGCAGGCACCCCGACCGGGGCCCCGGCGACCGGCACGCCCGGCGACCCCGGCACCCGGGGAACCGGGGCGGACCGGGTCGTCCTGACCCGCTCCGGCGGTTTCGCCGGTAACCGGGACACGGTGACCGTCGAGCCCGACGGCCGGTGGACCACGACCGACCGGGCCGGCGCGACGCGTACCGGCCGGCTCGACTCGGCGGCGCTCGACCGGCTCCGGACGCTCATCGGCCCGGCAACCCGCGACCATGCCGGCGTCCTGTCCGACGACGGCTGCGCCGACACGTACCGCTATCAGCTCGCCGTCGGCACCACCCACGTCGACTGGACCGACTGCCCGACCGGCCCGCAGCCACCCGCCGCCACGCGGGAACTGGCCGCGCTGCTGATGAAGACCACCGCCACCGGCTGACCACGAAGGTCGTTTCCCGCGTCCGGCCAGCGGTCGCGTCGGCGGTGGCGCGGCTCACGGCGGCCCGCGCGGGCGGAAGCCGCCCGGGGTGACACTGGTCGGATAACCTACCCGCTCCGATTCGTGCGAGGAGCGTTGTGCCGAAGAGACGACCCGCCGGTCCGCGCCACCCGCTCGACCCGACCGTCCCACACCGCCCGTCGCGCCCGCACCTCCCCCTCGGCCTACCGCGCGCGTCCGGGCCGGCCGGCCTGCGCCGGACGCTCGGCCGGATCGGGTCGCTGCCGGCGGTGGTCGCCACCGTCCTGGCCACGGGGTGCGCGGTCGCCGACGTCGAACGGGCCTCCGTGCCCACTCCGACACCGGTGGCGCGGACGTTGCGGACCCCGGACACCCTGCTGGGGCTGCCCCGCACGGGCACGCCACTGCCCGCCGGGCTGCCCCGGTTCCGGCTCAACGAGCTGACCCGCGAGGCTTCCCCGGCCACCAGCACCGTCGAGGGGGTCTACGGACAGGGTCGACCCACCCCGGAGACGATCGTGGTGAGCGCCGTCTCGGGCACCGTCGCCGACCCGCAGGCCATGCTGGACCGGCTGCTCAAGCCGTACCGGATTCCGAAGCCCCGGTCGGTGGAGTTCGGCAGGTACGGCGGCGAGGCCCGGTGCGGGCGCGGGCGGACCGCCGACCAGGGCCACCTCACCGCCTGCGCCTGGGCCGATCCCGAGGTCGCCGGGGTGGTGGTCTTCCTGACCGCCACCAAGCAGCCGGACCGCAAGGAGGACTTCCTCACCATCCGGGACGAACTGGAACAGCCCACCGGCTGACCAGCCCGCCACCCCGGGTCAGCCGGTGACGCCCGGCACCACCCGGAAACGTTCGACGACCGCGAGGGTGTCGTCGTCCACCCGGAACCCGGGATCACCCAGCCAGCCCAGGTAGTCCGGCCCGTGCCAATAGTCCTCGTGACCGGCCCGCCAAGCCGCCACCGAGTCGTAGCCCTCCCCCTCGTCGCGGGCGTGGTCGAGGTCGACGTCGCCGAGCCGGACCACCCGCACCCCGGTCACCTCGATCACCGCGACCGGCCGGTCGGCGGAGTCGACCACCACCGACCGGTCACCCACCGCCGGTAACGGCTCGCCGTCGCGCTCGTAGTCCTGGAGCAGGCCCGTGGTGGAGGTCTTCGCCCCGCTGAGCACGGCGGCGACGAGCTGGTCACGCAGCGGGCCAGGGAAGGCGAACTCGCATTTCGGCAGGTCGGGAACGTTCGGCGTGGTCACCGGGCGACGGTAGCCCGGTGACCACGCCGCCCGCACCCGCGATACCGGCGTCGCCGGGTCAGGCCCGGGGGAACATCTGGCCGATCCGGATCCGGTTGCCGAACGGGTCACGGATGCCGAAGTCGATGCCGTACGGCCGTTCGGTCGGCTCGTCGGTGATGTCGACGCCCTTGGCGACCAGGTCCTCGTACGTCTTGTGCGCGTCGTCGGTGGTGATGCTCAGCCACCCGCCGATCGCGCCCTTGGTCAGCAGCTCCCGGACCTGCTCGGCGGTCGCCGGGTCCAGCGCGGGCGGGCCGGGCCTCTCCAGCAGCACCTCGCGCTGCGGGTCGCCTGGCACGTTGACCGTCAGCCACCGCATGAAGCCCAGATCCTGGTCGGTGTTGACCTCGAAGCCCAGCTTGCCGACATAGAAGTCGAGCGCCTCGTCCTGGTCGAGGACGTAGAGCTGGGAGCGGGTGATCGCGTTCATCGTCATGCCGCAGACGCTATGCCAGGCCGCTGACCTGCTGCTTATCCAAAACTGCTGGGCCTGGTCCAGGCCTTGGTGAAGCAGCTCGGCACCGTCGGGTCGCCGGCCGACCGGCGGCTGCGGTACTCGCTCGGTGACTCGCCGACGATCTGCCGGAAGGTGCGGCTGAACGAGCCGAGACTGCTGAACCCGACGGCGAAACAGATGTCGGTGACGTCCCGGCCGGTCTCCACCAGCAGCGCCATCGCCCGCTCCACCCGACGTCGTTGCAGGTAGCGGTGGGGCGTCTCGCCGAAGGTTGCCCGGAAGGTACGGATGAAGTGCGCCTCGGACACCAGCGCGATCCGGGCCAGCGCCGGGATGTCCAGCGGTTCGGCGTATGCCCGGTCCATCGCGTCCCGGGCCCGCAGCATGGCCCGGTTCGACTGCTCCACCGCACGACTCATCGGCCCCCGCCCCCGTCGTCCCCGTTCGCGCCGGATCAGGTTACCCAGCCGGGCCCGGCCGGCGGGGTCCCGCGACGGGCGGGGACGGCGGCACGGACGGTCGTCCGCGCCCGCGCATCGCCGACGGATCGACAAGCGGCAACGCCAGTGGCGGCCGTGCTGTGGAATTGGAGCCCCCGGCCGGGATCGAACCGGCGACATCTCGCTTACAAGGCGAGTGCTCTGGCCAGCTGAGCTACAGGGGCGCGTGGTGCGAGGTCAGCATAGCGACTGACGTCGGGAAATCCCGGCCGGCAGGGTGCCCGAGCATGGAAAACGTCAATCTCATGCCCGTACCACCGACGAATCGACGCGCCGGAGCCCCGTCAGGCGAGGGGATTGATGCCCGGCCGTGCCCGCCTGACCGAAATGCGTATGCCGTCCGTCCCACTCGGTGTATCCCGTCTTGGCAGGGATGGAAATCCCGTTTACCGTGCAGTGACACGGATGACACCCGGGGTCGGCCACGGCTGCCCTGCGGATGGCGTCCGCGGGTCGGCACCGTGGGTGCCGACAGCTCCTTCACTCGGATCGTCCGGCACGTTCCTGCCGGTGAAAGGAAGCGCACCACCATGGCTACGGTCACGTACGCGAAGGCCTCCCGGATCTACCCGGGCACCGAACGCCCCGCGGTCAACCAGCTCGACCTCCAGATCGGCGACGGGGAGTTCCTCGTCCTGGTCGGCCCGTCGGGTTGCGGCAAGTCCACCAGCCTGCGGATGCTCGCCGGCCTGGAGGACGTCGACGACGGCGCGATCTACATCGACGACCGGGACGTCACCCACCTCCCGCCGAAGGCCCGCGACATCGCGATGGTCTTCCAGAACTACGCCCTCTACCCGCACATGTCGGTGTACGAGAACATGGCGTTCGCCCTCAAGCTGCGCAAGACCCCCAAGGCCGAGATCGACCGGCGGGTCAAGGAGGCGGCCGGCCTGCTCCAGCTGGAGGAGTACCTCAGCCGCAAGCCGAAGGCGCTCTCCGGTGGTCAGCGCCAGCGTGTCGCGATGGGCCGGGCGATCGTCCGCGAGCCGCAGGTCTTCCTCATGGACGAGCCGCTGTCGAACCTCGACGCCAAGCTCCGCGTGCAGACCCGTACCCAGATCGCGTCGCTCCAGGCCAAGCTGGGCATCACCACGGTCTACGTCACCCACGACCAGGTCGAGGCCATGACCATGGGTCACCGGGTGGCGGTCATGCTCGACGGCGTCCTCCAGCAGGTGGACACCCCGCGGGCGCTCTACGACACCCCGGCCAACGTGTTCGTCGCCGGCTTCATGGGCTCCCCCGCCATGAACATCAAGACCGTCCCGCTGAACGAGCGGGGTGCGGCGTTCGCCGAGATGCACATCCCGCTGACCCGCGAGCAGGTCGAGGCGGCCCGCAGCGAGGGTGGCGACAACCGGGTCACCGTCGGTTTCCGCCCCGAGGACTGCGACCTGGTCAGCCCCACCGAGGGCGGCATGCCGGTCGTGGTCGAGCTGGTCGAGGACCTCGGTTCGGACGCGAACGTCTACGGCCACGCCGCGCTGGAGGGCCACGAGGAGCGGTTCGTGGTCCGCACCGACCGGCGGAACATGCCGAACATGGGTGACACCGTGTTCGTGAAGCCGCGTGCCGGCCGCAGCCACGTCTTCAACGCGGCCACCGGCCACCGCATCTGATCCCACCGCACGGAAAAGGGGCGGTCCGCTTCGGCGGGCCGCCCCTTTAGTCGTGTTCTCGTCCCGGGCGGGCCGGGTGCCCGCGCCGGATCAGCCTTCCGCAGCGCGGCGGCGGGCCACCTCGGCGAGGGTGACGGCGGCGGCGACGCTGGCGTTCAACGACTCCACGTCGGAGATCATCGGGATGCTGACGGTCAGGTCACAGGTCTCCCCGACCAGCCGGGACAGCCCGCGCCCCTCGGAGCCGACCACCACGACCAGCGGGCCGACCGCGGCCTCCAGGTCGTACAGGTCGGTGTCGCCGTCGGCGTCCAGGCCGACCACCATGAACCCGGCGTCCTGACACGCCTTCAACGACCGGGTCAGGTTGGTGACCTGGGCGACCGGCACCCGCGCCGCCGCGCCGGCACTGGTCCGCCAGGCGGTCGCGGTGATTCCGGCGGCCCGCCGCTCCGGTACGAACACACCCTGCGCACCGAACGCGGCAGCCGACCGGATCACCGCACCCAGGTTGCGCGGGTCGGTGACCCCGTCCAGCGCCACCAACAGCGGGGCGGGCTGCTCCAGGGAGGCCGCCAGCAGGTCCTCGAAGAGCTCGTAGGCGAACGGCGGCACCTGGAGGCCGACACCCTGGTGCAGCACACCGCCGGTCATCCGGTCCAGTTCGGCCCGGCTGATCTCCAGGATGGCGATGCCCCGGTCGGCGGCCGTCCGGGTGATCTCGTTGACCCGGTCGTCGGCGTCGATGCCCAGCGCGGTGTAGAGCGCGGTCGCCGGCACCTGGGCGCGCAGCGACTCCAGCACCGGGTTGCGGCCCACCAGCAGCTCCGGGCTGTCCCGCGACGGGTTGGACTTGCGCCCCGGCGCGACCCGGGGACCGCTGCGGCCCGCACCGGCGCCACCCCGGCCACCCGCGCCGGACCGACCACCACCGCCGGCTCGGGCGGGGGCCACGCCCCGGGTTCCCCTGCCCCAGGTGGTGTCCTTGGTGCCCGGCTGGCCGATCTTGGGAGCGCGGCCCTCCTCGGCCGCCGCCCGGCGCTCCTTGTCCTGCTTCCAGGCGGTGCGCTGGGGAAGCTTCTCGGTCCCCGAGTACGCCTTGTGCCAGGGCCGCTCGTCGGCGGGCAGGGTCTTGCCCCGGCCCGCGAGGGAGTCCTTGTTCTTGCCGCCGGAGCCCTTGGGGGCACCCGCCTTCGACGTCAGTCGCCGGCCACGGCGCTGCGAGTTGCCGGCCATCAGTCCTGCTCTCCAATAGTCCAACGGGGCCCCTGCGGGGTGTCCTCGACCACCACGCCGGCCTGCTTGAGCTGGTCGCGTACGGCGTCCGCAGCCGCCCAGTCCTTGCGGCTGCGGGCCTGCGCGCGCTGCTCCAGGGCCAGTGCGACCAGGGAGTCCACCACGCCCCGCAGGTCGTCGACGCGACCGCCACCGGTCCAGGCCGGGTCGAGGGGGTCGACGCCGAGGATATCCAGCATCGCCCGGGTGGCGGCCAGGGTGGTGCGGACCGTCACATCGTCGCCGTCGGCCAGCGCGGTGTTGCCGTCCCGCAGGGTCGCCTGGAGGACGGCGAGCGCGGCCGAGGTGTTCAGGTCGTCGTCCATCGCGGCCACGAACCCGGCGGGCAACTCACCGAGCTGCCCCGCGCCGACCCGCTCCACGGCCCGCTGCACGAACCCCTCGATCCGCCGGTACGCCACCGCGGCCTCGCGCAGCGCGTCCTCCGAGTAGTCGATCCGGGACCGGTAGTGCGCCGCCGCGTAGTAGTAGCGCAGCTCCACCGGACGCACCCCGAGCGAGTCGACGTAGTCGAGGTCGAGGGCGTTGCCGAGCGACTTGCCCATCTTGGCGCCGCCGATGCTGAGCAGTCCGTGGTGCACCCACCAGCGGGCGAAGGGCAGCCCGGCGGCCTGCGACTGGGCGATCTCGTTCTCGTGGTGCGGGAAGGTCAGGTCGAGCCCGCCGCCGTGGATGTCGAACTCCGCGCCGAGGTACCGCAGGCACATCGCCGAGCACTCGATGTGCCAGCCGGGCCGGCCCCGACCCCACGGCGAGGGCCAGTAGGCGTCGGCCGGCTCGTCCGGCTTGACGCCCTTCCACAGCGCGAAGTCCCGGGGGTCCCGCTTGCCGCGATCCGGGGCGTCCCCGGCGGACTGCATGTCGTCGGGCGACTGGCCGGACAGCGACCCGTACGCCGGCCAGGAGGACACGTCGAAGTAGACGTCGCCGGAGCCGTCGGTGGCCGGGTAGGCGTGACCGGTCTCGATCAGCCGGGCGATCAGCTCGTGCATCTCCGGGATGTGCCCGGTCGCCCGCGGCTCGTACGTCGGCGGCAGCACGTTCAACGCCCGGTAGGACCGGGCCAGGACCAGCTCGTTGGCGTACGCGATGGACCAGAACGGGCGGCCCTGCTCCTGCGCCTTGACGAGGATCTTGTCGTCGATGTCGGTCACGTTGCGGATGAAGGTGACCTCGAAGCCGGCGGCCGACAGCCAACGCCGCAACACGTCGTAGTTGACGCCGGAGCGAAGATGACCGATGTGCGGCGGCGCCTGGAGGGTGAGACCACACAGGTAGACCCCCACCTTGCCGGTTTCCCGCGGAACGAAGTCCCGCACCGATCGGGCGGCGGTGTCATACAGGCGTAGCGTCACCGTACCAGGGTAGCTGTCCGTGCTGTCCCGGGTCGGCCCGAGCCGGGTCGTACGCTGCCTGCTGTGGAGACGACGGCGGCCCCCGGCGAGCCGGGCAACCAGACGCCTGCGGGTGGCGAGACGGCGCAGACCCTGGACCGGGGCCTGCGCCTGCTGCACCTGGTCGCCGACGCGCCGGCCGGACTGACCGTCACCGAGGCCGCCCACCGGCTCGGCATCGGCCGGGCCGCCGTCTACCGGCTGGTGAGCGCGCTGACCGGACACGGCATGCTGCGCCGGGGCGGCGACGGCCGGCTGCGCCTCGGTGTCGGCGTGCTGCACCTGGCCCGACGGGCCCAGCCGCTGCTGGCCGAGGGGGCCCTGCCGGCGCTGCGGCGGCTCGCCGAGCAGACCGGGGCGACCGCGCACCTGACCGTGGTGGAGGGCGGCGAGGGGGTCGCCCTGGCCGTGGTCGAGCCGAGCTGGACGTCGCTCCACGTGGCGTACCGGCCGGGGGCCCGGCACCCGCTGGAGCGCGGGGCCGCCGGGCGGGCCGTCCTCGCCGGGCGGGCCGGCCACGCGGGCCCGGTGAGCACCGCCGGGGAGCTCCAGGCCGGGCCGTACGGGGTGGCCGCGCCGGTGCTCGGGGTGCCCGGCCTGGAGGCGAGCGTCGGGGTGATCTCGCTGGCCCCGCTGCCGGTCGACACGGTCGGCCCGCAGGTCACCACTGCCGCCCGGACGATCGCCACCGCCCTGTCCTGAGCCGCCGGGCAGATGCGCGGAGAGGCCCGCACGACCAGGGGTCGTCCGGGCCTCTCCGTCGAGCGGTTCAGGCCGTGCTGTCGAACGTCAGGGGGTGACGTTCGGCTTGAGCGGGCTGCGGACCGCCGCGTTGGCGTCCACGATGCCGTACCCGTAGAAGCCGTTGAAGTTCAGCGACCCGGCGCAGTACGCGTCGAACTCGGTCGACCGGCCCTCGTTGGCGTAGCTCTGCAGACGCGGCTCCGGGCAGGCGTGCTCGGTGGCGGTCCGGTAGAGGTGCTGCTCCACCTTGGCCGGCGCCAGGCCGTAGCCGTCCTTGCCCTCCTTCTTGCCCCACTTGCTGACGATCAGCGCGGCGACCCCGCTGACGTGCGGCGACGCCATCGAGGTGCCCTGGAGGTAGGTGTAGTAGCCACACTCACCGGCGGTGGTGCACTGCTTGAACACCGAGTTCTCGAAGCCCGGCACGACGTTGCCGTTCTCGTCGACCGATCCCTCCTCCTGGAGCACCTTCTTCGGGTACGTCGAGAGGATCATGTTGGCGTCGGTGCGGTAGGTGTCGGTGCCGAAGCCGTCGCGGTACCAGCCACCCGGCGCGGCGACCGAAATCTGCTCGGTGCCGTAGTTGGAGAAGTCGGCCTTCTTGCCGGACGGGCCGACGGCGGACACGCCGATCACGTGCGGGCCCTCCGCGGGGAGGTCCCAGCAGCTCTCGTTGTCGATCGGGCGCGGGTACGGGTCGGCGCCGTAGTCCGGGCTGGACACGTCGGTGCGGGGCGCGCCGAGGTCCTCGTGGTTGTTGCCGAGCGCGCCGACCAGGGTGACGCCCTTGTTGTGGGCGAAGTTCAGGGCCCGCTTCATCGCCTTGATGACAGCCCGCTGCTCGGCCTGCGACTCGGGCGAGTCGGCCGGGTTGGCGGTGCAGTTGTAGAGCCACGGGTCGACGTAGAACGACATGTTCACCACGTCGAGGCCGGACTTGCCGGCGTGCACCAGGGCGTTGACGACCGGGTTGAGGAAGAAGTATCCGGAGTCCTGGCCGCCCTTGAGCTCCACCAGCGAGACGTTCGGGGCGACACCGGACAGGCCGAAGCCGTTGGCCGCCGCACCGATGGTGCCGGCGACGTGGGTGCCGTGCCCGCCGTCGTCGGTGCCGACCGGGTCGAGGCAGCTCGCCACCTCGCACGGACCGTCGATGTCGACGATGTCCGGAGCGAAGTTGCGGGACAGCGCCCAGTTGAAGTTGGGCGCGAGGTCGGGCTGGCTGGCGTCGACGCCGGTGTCCAGGACGCCGACGGTGACCCGCTTGTCGCCGGGCATGACCTTGCGGGCCTTGTCGGCCCCGATCATGCCGAGGCCCCAGAGCTTGTCGTCGAGCGGGTCGAGCTTCTTGCCGTTGGCGTTGCCCTTCGCCTTGGCCGCCTGCCCGGCCCGGGTCAGCAGGTTCTCCTGCTCGACCCGGTCCAGCTTGGGCTTGCGGCCGATGGCCCGCTGCTCGGCCGCGCCGACCAGCGCGGGGGCGGCGGTGACCCGGCCGGCGAAGTCGGCCCGGTCGCTGGTGACCTGGTACAGACCGACGTCGTCCGTACGGGACACGACGGTGCCGCCGGCGGCACGGATCGCGGCGATCGCCGCGTCCGCAGAGACGCCGTCCTCGGCCACCACGGTGAACGTCCGGCTGGTGGTCGGCCCGGCGTTCGCCGGGACGGTCAGGCCGGTCACCGTAAGTGCCAGGGCCGCCGCGGTCGCGACGGCTCCGGCGGTGAAGCGCTTGCTCACCACATCAGATCCTCTCGTTGAGGGACGTGGCGCCATCCCATAGCACCGGCGGGAATTCCGCCAGATACAAATCCGAATTGGTCCCGCATCAGGCATTCGTCGGTTGCAGGCTACGCAGGGCCGCCGGCAGATCGGTGAGCGTGCCCACCTCGGCGTCGGGGCGTACCCCGGCGGGGAGGGCCAGTCCGCGTCGGTTGAGCCAGATGCCACGCATTCCGGCCTGCTGGGGGCCGAGCACGTCGTGGGAGATCGAGTCGCCGACGTACGCGATCCGTTGCGCCGGCACCCCGGCGGCGGCGACGATCGCCGCGTAGAACGCCGGGTCGGGCTTCTTGGGCAGGCCGCCCTCGTGGGCGTACAACTCGAAGGCGAACTCTCCGGGCAGGCCACAGCGTTCGGCGCGGCTGTTGCCGTTGGTGGCGTACCCGAGGGTGAAGTCGGCGCGCAGCGCGGCCAGCGCCGGCAGGGCGTCGGGGTACGGGTGGCTGAGCGCGTAGCGCGTGGTGAAGAAGAGCTCGGCGAACTCGTCGAGCTGGCCGACCAGCCCGGCCCGGTCGAGGGACCGGGCCAGCGCGGCCCGGCGGATCTCCATCACCGGCGCGGCGGTCATCGACCCGAACACCGCCTGCCAGTCGGACTCCACCTCGGCGAAGGTCACCCCGGCCGCCACCGGGGTCCGGCGACGCATCTCCTCCAGTACGGCCACCAGGGCCCCGGTGACCGCCGGGCGCAGGTCGATCAGGGTCTCGTCGGCGTCGAACACCACCACGCTGAGCATGCCCGACACCCTCTCACGTTCCCCCTGCCCGGCCACGTCGAGCAGGCCACCACCCCGGCTCAGGTCAGTGCCGGCTGTTCCGTCCGGGCCGCCGGCTGTTCGGTGCGGCCCGCGCGCAGCTCGTCGAGGCGGACCAGAGCCACCCCGGCGACGATCAGCGCACCCCCGGCGAGTTGCACCGGCACCGGCAGCTCGCCGAGCACCAGCCAGGCGATGAGCACCGCGAACAGCACCTCGGTCAGCCCGACGAACGACGACAGCCGGGCACCGAGCAGGCGCGTCGCGGCGATCCCGGTCAGGTAGGCGACCACGGCGGCGACCAGTGACAGCCCGACGATCGGGACGAGCCAGCTGGTGCGCTGCCCGGCGAAGTCGACCGCGCCGAAGGTGGCCCGCAGCGGCAGCACCCCGACCAGGCCGAGCAGGGCGAGCACGGCCGCGCCGACGGCCATCCCGCCACTGGCCATGGTCACCGAGGGCAGGTCGGCGTCGACCCGCGCGGCGAGGACGAAGTAGCCGGCCAGCCCGACGGCCGCGCCGAGGCCCCAGAGCACGCCCACCGGGTCGAGCCGGCCCGTGCCGGTCAGGTCGAGCACGAGGACGAGCCCGACCAGGGCGGCCAGTGATCCGGCGAGGGTGAGCCGGCGGGGGCGCTGCCCGTGCACCAGCCACAGCCAGCCGACCACGAGGATGATGCCGAGGTATTCCAGCAGCAGGGCCACCCCGACCGGCAGGTAGCGGACGGCGTTGAAGAAGCAGGCCTGTGCGGTGGCGACACCGAGCAGGCCGAAGACGGTGACCGGGCCGAGGTTGCGGCGCAGCACCCCGGCCCGGCCGCGCAGCGCCAGCACGGCGGGGACGGCCAGCACCAGGGCGGCCAGGCCGACCCGGGCGACCACGACCGCCTCGGCCGACCAGCCGGCCCCGATCAGCGACCTGGCGAAGATGCCGGAGGTGGCGAACGTGACGGCGGAGAGCAGGGCAAGGGCCAGGCCGGTGCCGGCGACGGGTCGGTGCGGCATCGGGGCTCCTCGGACGTGACATCAGCAAAGTAGGCTTACGCCAGTGACGCTAGCCGCCGACGATGACAGGGGTCAAGTTGCTTTTCGCCCATGACACGGAGTGCGGGCTGACCGCCGCCACCGCCCTGGTCAACACCGACGGCCGGGACGGCGAAGGGCTGCCCGACATCGCCGCGCTGGACCGCTTCGTCACCGCGAACGGGTGGACCGGCCGGCACGAGCGCACCGACGCCGAGCTGCACGCCGTCCGGGCCCTGCGCCCCCGGCTGCGCCGGCTCTGGGACGACGACCCGGACACCGTCGTCACCGTGGTCAACGACCTGCTCCGCGAGTCCCGGGCGCTGCCGCAGCTCATCCGGCACGATGACGAGCCGTACCACGTGCACGCGGTGCCCCGGGACGCCCCGCTGGCCACCCGGATGGCCGTCGAGGCGGCGATGGCCGTCGCCGACCTGGTCCGAGGCGACGAGCTGGGCCGGCTGCGGCACTGCGCCCACCCCGAGTGCGGCAACGTGCTGGTCGACCTGTCCCGGAACCGGTCCCGCCGGTTCTGCGACGCGGGCTGCGGCAACCGGGTCGCGGTCAGCGCGTACCGGGCCCGCAAGGCGGCCGGTAGTCGCCCCTGAGCAACTCGTACTCCACCTCGCCGTGCTCCGTTCCGGGGATCGGGTCGGCCCAGTCGAGGTGGAAGGTGCGGACGTACCGCAGGCCGGCCTTCGCCAGCACCGCCCGGGAGCGCACGTTCACCGCCATCGTCTGCGCCCACACCCGGCGTACCCCCGGGGTGTCGAAGGCGTGGCCGACCAGCGCGCGGGCCCCCTCGGTGGCCAGGCCCCGCCCCCAGGCCGCCCGACGCAGCCGGTAACCCAGCTCCGGCCCGGTGCCGTCGTCGGACGGGTCGAGCGCGAACCAGCCGAGGAAAGCACCGTCGATGGTGTCCTCAGCCGCCCAACGGCCCAGCCCCGGGTAGCGGTCGTAGCCGGCGAGAATCCGGGGTAGCTGCTCGTCCCGCACGGTGGCGGGCGGGGTCGGCCGACCGCCGGTGAGGAACCGCATCACCTCCGGGTCGCTGTCCAGTTCGACCAGATGCGGCACGTCGTCTTCGGTGAAGCGACGCAGCCGCAGCCGTGCCGTCGTCAGCAACACCCCGTCCACACCGGTCACGACCCGGATCATGCCGGCCGCCGGCCGTCCGGTCGACCGGTTATCCCGGCAGACCCAGCCCCACCACGGCCCCGTCGGTCCCCGACCCCGGGCCCCACCATGCACCCCACCCTCCACCCCCAGCGCCCACACCCTCCCCCACATTGGTGATCAAGAAGTTTGCGGCTGGTGATCAAGAGGTTTGTGGGCTGGGAGAGCGCTCCGCGTGACGCAAATCTCTTGATCACCGGGCCGAGCCGGGGCGCAGGCGGAGGGCGGGCGGGCCTGGCTGGCGGCGGCCGGTCCGGTCAGCGCGGCGGCGCGGCCACGAAGATCCGCCAGGAGTACGCCGGGAAGGTGAGCACCGGGCCCGCCGGATCCTTGCTGTCCCGCACCCCGACCACCCCGACCAGCTTCGCCACCTCGACACACTGATCGTTGGAACCACTCCGGCGGCTCTTTCGCCAACAAGCCCCGGTCAACTCCATGAGTCCGCCAATTCCCTCAGCCGCTCGATCGACTCCTGCGGTGGAAAAGCCACGCCGAGGGTAGCCTCCCAGGTGCGCTGAAGCCGCCTCAGATCAGCAGGGTCATCCAGTTCCTGTCCGCCAATCTGACCGCCGAGGAACGCCAACTCCACATCGCCCGGCATGCTCGCCAGGATGAACGGCCCGTTCAGGCCCGGATACTCCTCAGCCGAGGAAGGAACGACGTGCAGTCGGACCTGCGGGTGTTCCGTGGCTATACGAGCAAGGTGTAGAGCCTGGTCATGCATGACTTTGCGGCCACCGACCCGGCGGTGCATGACCGCCTCATCCAGGACCGCCACAAGGCGTGGGGGCCGTTCGGTGTAGAGCGTTTGTTGACTCTCCATCCTGTCGGCCAGTCGCCGTTCGACCTCTTCCGGGTCAAGCATGGGGTCGGACTCGAAGACCGCCCGCGCATATGCCTCGGTCTGTAGCAGTCCCGGGACGTGCAACGGGTCGAACCATCGCAACGCCCACGCCTCCGCCAGGATCGCACGCCAACCTCGGAGCCATACCTGTGCCCGGTCGAGCGCGACCAACTGGCTGAGCATCCGGCTGAAGATGCCGCCGGTGTCGAGGGCCTTGTCGACCAGTTCGAGGTACTTGGCGGTGGGCGGCTGCTGGCCCAGTTCGATCGCGCTGACCATCGACGCCGAGTAGTTGACCGCCTTGGCGAGGTCGTCCTGGCTCAAGCCCCGCCGGGTTCGGGCCCGCCGCAGCTCGGCGACGAGGAAGGCCGCCGCCGTCATCCGCCCGTCCGTCATCTCCAGCCGCCCTCCACCGCGCCGACGATCGACTCCGACACCACGCCGACCAGGGACGCCGCTGACACAGGACAAGACCGGAAGCCGACAACAACCCTTCACACGGTAGTGGTTTCATCAGCAGACTGTGAAGTGCGACATCGACCGCTCTCCCTCCGGGCGGACCGGTGTCGCGGTGGGACGGCCTGCTCCCCGGCCGGCGGTCCCACCGCCGGGGGAGACGACCAGCCGACCCACCATGGAGGCGACGCGATGCCCCGGCTCACCTGGCGACACCGGCTTGCCCGTAGATTCCGACCCGCCCGGCTCCCCGAAAGGACCGAACCCACCCAGCCCACTCCCCCGTCCGCCGGTCCAGCCACCCACCCGACACCGTCCCCGACCACCGGACCGGGCGCTTATCCGGCCACGTCCCCGACCACCGGGCCGGCCACCCACCCAGCCTCCTACCGGGCCAGCGGACCGGACGCCCATCCGGCCCCGGACACGGGAGCGGAGGTACCCCCGGGCACCGGGTCGGGTCCACCCGGGTGGGAGGACACCACCATCTCGTTTCCCCGGGTGGGGCGGGTCGGTTGGCTCACGCTGGCCCAGGAATGGCGCGCCAACCGGGGACGCCGGTGAGCGCGGCGGCCGGCCCGGACGGGCCGCGCCGCCCCGGCGGACCACCCGACCCCGTCGGCCGTGGTGGGCCGGGGCCGGCGAATCCGCGCCCCCACCTGCCGTTGCGCCCGCTCTGGCTGTGCCGGGTATGCGCCGCGCCGTGGCCCTGCGGGACCGCCCGACTCACCCTCGTCTCCGAGTACGCCCACGACCGGGTCGCGCTCAACATCTACCTCTGCACGGTGCTGCACGACGCCACCGCCGACCTGTACCGCCTCTATCCCGACACCGGCCCCGACCCGGCGACCCTCTTCGCCCGCTTCCTCGCCTGGGTTCCCCGTACCCGCCCGCCGACCGAGCCATGATCCACTCAGGAGAGCCGACGTAGCGCTGTCGAATCCGCCTGACACCGCTCCATCGGCCCACAGGAGTCGATCAAACAGGGGCGGGGTCAGGCAGGGTGGAGCGGGTCAGGGGTGGGTCATCCGGAGCAGGTCGAGGGCCTCGTCGAGCTGGGTCTCGGTGAGTTTGCCGGAGTCGACGTGACCCCGGGAGATCACCACCTCCCGGATGCTGACCTGCTTCGCCAGCGCCTCCTTGGCGATCGAGGCGGCCTCGTCGTACCCGAGGTGGCGGTTGAGCGGGGTGACGATCGACGGCGACCCCTCCGCGTACGCCAGGCAGACCTCGGCGTCCGCGACCAGGCCGGCCACCAGCCGGTCGGCGAAGAGCCGGCTGGACGCGGAGAGCAGCTTGATCGATTCGAGCAGGTTGCGGCCCATCACCGGGAGCATCACGTTCAGCTCGAAGTCGCCCTGGCTGCCGGCGAACGCGACAGCCGCGTCGTTGCCGATCACCTGCGCGCAGACCTGCCGCACCGCCTCGGCGACCACCGGGTTCACCTTGCCCGGCATGATCGACGAGCCGGGCTGGAGGTCGGGGATGCGCAACTCCCGCAGGCCCGCCCGGGGGCCGGACCCCATCCAGCGTACGTCGTTGGCGATCTTGTAGAGCCCGACCGCGACGGTACGCAGCTGGCCGGACGTCTCGACCAACGCGTCCCGCGCCCCCTGCGCCTCGAAGTGGTTGCGGGCCTCGGTCAACGGCAGCCCGGTCGAGGCGCGCAGCTTCTCGATCACCTTGCCGGCGAAGCCCAGCGGGGTGTTGATGCCGGTGCCCACGGCGGTGCCGCCCAACGGCAGCTCGGCCAGCCGGGGCAGCGCCGACTCCAACCGCTCGACGCCGTAGCGCACCTGCGCGGCGTACCCGCCGAACTCCTGCCCCAGGGTGACCGGGGTGGCGTCCATCAGGTGGGTACGCCCCGCCTTGACCACCGTCTCGAACTCGGCCGACTTCGCCTCCAACGCCTCCGCCAGGTGGCGCAGCGACGGCAGCAGGTCCTCCACCACGAACTGGGTGGCGGCCAGGTGGATCGAGGACGGGAAGACGTCGTTGCTGGACTGCGAGGCGTTCACGTCGTCGTTCGGGTGCACGTCCCGGCCCAGCTCCCGGGTGGCCAGGGTGGCGATCACCTCGTTGGTGTTCATGTTCGACGAGGTACCCGAGCCGGTCTGGAACACGTCGATCGGGAACTGGTCGTCGTACCCGCCGTCGGCCACGTGCGCGGCGGCGGTGGCGATCGCCTGCGCGACGTCCGCGCCGATCACCCCCAACTCACCGTTGACCAGGGCGGCGGCCCCCTTGATCTGGGCCAGCGCCTTGATCTGGGCCGGCTCGATACCCCGGCCGGAGATCGGGAAGTTCTGCACCGCGCGCTGGGTCTGCGCCCGCCACAACGCCTCGGCGGGCACCTCCACCTCGCCCATCGAGTCACGTTCGATCCGGTAGCCCGCTGCGTCTGGAGTCGTCACCCGTCCCATCCTGCCCCGCGCTCCCCCTGCTCGCAGCGAGGCTCAGGAGAAAACGGACGACAGAACAAGATCAAGCAAAAAGCAGCCACATGAATCACCCGACCGGGGAGCAGGGTAGGCCCGCTTGACGATCATGGAGTTGTGGTGCCGACTTTGGGGGTCTTACGGGCGTTCTGTTACCCACCACAACTCCATGATCGGCGAAGACCTCCGGTTGACGCTGCCAGGAGCACACGTCATCGAGATCGTTCAGCGTGACCGGACGCAGGGTGAGCCGCGCCGTACGAATCGGGTACGTCGGTCGGGACACTCAGCGATGTTAGGGCGTGTGCGTGGGCGAACTGGCTCGTCAGCGGCGGCCCACGGTCAGGACCGGCTTGGTGACCTCGGCGAAGAAGTCGTTGCCCTTGTCGTCGACCACGATGAACGCCGGGAAGTCCTCCACCTCGATCTTCCAGACCGCCTCCATGCCCAGCTCGGCGTACTCCAGCACCTCGACGTGCCGGATGCAGTCCTGGGCGAGCCGGGCCGCCGGGCCGCCGATCGAACCGAGGTAGAACCCGCCGTGCTGCTGGCAGGAGCGGGTCACCTGGCCCGACCGGTTGCCCTTGGCCAGCATCACCTGGGAACCGCCGGCCGCCTGGAACTTCGCCACGTACGCGTCCATCCGGCCGGCGGTGGTCGGGCCGAACGAGCCGGACGCGTACCCCTCGGGGGTCTTGGCCGGGCCGGCGTAGTAGACGGCGTGGTCGCGCAGGTACTGGGGCATCGGCTCCCCGGCGTCGAGCCGCTCGGCGATCTTGGCGTGGGCGATGTCCCGGGCGACGACCAGCGGGCCGGTCAGCGACAGCCGGGTCTTCACCGGGTACTTCGACAGCTCGGCCCGGATCTCGTCCATCGGCCGGTTGAGGTCGACGCGTACCACGTCGGAGGCGTCGAGGGTCTCGTCGGTGACGTCCGGCAGGTAGCGCGCCGGGTCGGTCTCCAGGCGCTCCAGCCACACGCCGGACGGGGTGATCTTGGCGACCGCCTGTCGGTCGGCCGAGCAGGACACCGCGATCGCCACCGGGCAGGACGCGCCGTGCCGGGGCAGCCGGACCACCCGCACGTCGTGGCAGAAGTACCTGCCGCCGAACTGCGCGCCGATGCCGAAGTTGCGGGTCAGCTCCAGCACCTCGGCCTCCAGCTCCAGGTCCCGGAAGCCGTGGGCGGTCATCGAGCCGGAGGTGGGCAGCGCGTCGAGGTACTTTGCCGAGGCGTACTTGGCGGTCTTGAGGGCGTACTCGGCGCTGGTGCCGCCGATGACGATCGCCAGGTGGTACGGCGGGCAGGCCGAGGTGCCGATCAGCCGCAGCTTCTCCTCCAGGAACTGCATCATCCGCGTCGGGTTGAGCAGCGCCTTGGTCTCCTGGTAGAGGTAGGACTTGTTGGCCGAACCACCGCCCTTGGCCATGAACAGGAACTTGTACGCGTCGGGGTGCCCGTCCGGGTCCTCGGCGTACAGCTCCACCTGGGCGGGCAGATTGCTGCCGGTGTTCCGTTCGTCCCACATGGTCAGCGGGGCGAGCTGCGAGTACCGCAGGTTCAGCCGCGTGTACGCCTGGTAGACGCCACGCGAGATCGCCTCGGCGTCGGCACCGTCGGTGAGCACGTGCCGGCCCCGCTTGCCCATCACGATCGCGGTGCCGGTGTCCTGGCACATCGGCAGCACGCCACCGGCGGCGATGTTGGCGTTGCGCAGCAGGTCCAGCGCGACGAACCGGTCGTTCGGCGAGGCCGCCGGATCGTCGATGATCGACCGGAGCTGGGCCAGGTGCGCCGGGCGCAGGAAGTGGGCGATGTCGTGCATCGCCTCGGCGGTCAGCGCGGTCAGCGCGGCCGGCTCCACGGTCAGGAAACGGCGACCCCCCGGACCGTGGACGACGTCGACGCCCTCGTCGGTGACCAGGCGGTATTCGGTCTGATCCGGACCGGTCGGCAGCAAGGGGGCGTACGAGAACGCGGCGGCACTGCTCATGACGGAAAAGCCTAGGGCAGACCGGGCGATCGGTGACACCCGCCGGGTGGGTCGTGGGACGCCGCTCTCACCCGTTGCCGTTGGCGCAGAGTTCCCGTTTCGGCCCGCAGCTGTCCTCGGGCTCCGGCGCGCCGCCGGTCCGCCCCGGGCCGGACCCGTCACCACCGTCCGATCCGGCCGGCGGCGCGGCGGGCGGGGGCGCACCGGCACCCGCGCCGAACCGGACGTAGCCGATCTCCCGCCCCTCGCCGACGACCATCCCGTTCGGGCCGACGGCGAGCGCGTTGGCGCTGGTCCGCAACACCACGAGTTCCCTACCGGTACGCGGGTCCACGGCGACCAGCCGGTTCGGCTTGTCCCCGGTCAGCACCGCCGCGTACGGGGTGAGCGCCGCGCCCGCCTTCGCGCCGGCCGGCCGGGTCCAGCGGGCCCTGCCGGTGCCCAGTTCCCGGGCGATCACCGATTCCTTGTCGGCGCTGCGGACCAGGGCGTACCTGTCGTCGACGGCGAGCAGTTTCTCGCCCTCGGCGTCCACCAGCAGCAGCCGGCCGTCGTAGCCGTCGAGGACGGCCTCCCGCCCGTCGGGGGCCACCCCGATCAGCACGCTGCGCGCCCCCTGCGGGTCCTCCCGCTGCGCGCATCCGGCGCTGTCGGCGGTGCGTAGGTTGAACCCGCTGCGCCGCCACACCTCCTGCCCGGTGGCCGGGTCGCGGGCCGAGACGGTGTACTGGCAACTGCCGTCGACCGACACCGCGCGGATCCTGAGCAGCCGGCCGCCGACCACCGACAACCGCTCGTCCCGGCCCGGCTCGACGTCCTGCACCACCCGGCCGGTGGCGGTGTCCACCACGTGCACCCGGCCGTCGACGGGGAAGCCGAGCAGCGGCGGCACCGACTCCGGCCCGGCCACCCCCTCGTCGATGCGCTGCGCGGTGAGCCGCCGGGTGCCGAGCAGACCCGGGTTGTCGGCGAACAGCCCGCTGCTGACGCCGGGCAGGAAGGCCGTCCACAGTGGGCGGGTGCCGCGCGGGTCCCAGGCGCTGAGCGTGCAGTCGGTGGCGGCCACGCACCGGGCGTCCAGCAGCATGTTCCGGTACGTCCAGACGGCCACCGCGTCGCCGTCGCGTCGACGTACCGCACCGGTGGTGGGGTCGAGCAGCTCGTACCCCTTGACCAGGAGCTTGCCCACGGCGACGACGGCGTCGCGGTCGCCGCCGGCCACCGCCGACCAGTCCGCCTTGCGTTCCCACAGCGGTGCGCCGGTGGCGAGGCTGCGCACCTCGGTGCGGGTACGCTGCTCGACCACGACGGTGTCGCCGACGATGGTGACGCTCTTCGGGGTGCCGCCGACCCGCTGCTGCCACAGCACGTCCGGTTCGGAGATCGGCTCGCTGCGGTCGACCCAGTCCCACACCCCGGGGAAGGGGTTCCACACTCCGGTGACGGCGAGCGCGATCACGATGACGAGCCCGAGCAGCAGCCCTCCCCGCACCCCGCCAAGGCCCTTCACACCGGACACCGTAGCGACGATCACCTCCCCGCCCCGCCCCCGCGCCGGAGTGTCGCCCCGCTTTCTCCCCGGCACCCCGGGTGCCTCCGGGTCCGGTGGCAACAAACCCGACAAACACCCCTGGTGCCGGGCCCGGTAGGGCGGCCTGCCTGAGGATGCCGCCGCCGTCTCCGCCGGGGAAGACGACCACAGACCTACTCAGGCAGATAGATGACGGGGAGTTCGTCGTGGCCGTAGCGGTCCTCCCCGGTGAGGATCGAGGCGTCGTGCGCAAAGCTGGCCATGACCGTGCTGGCGAGATCGACCCGACCGGTGTAGGTGCGCCAGTAACTCAGCTCTTGCCAGGTGCTCCCGTCGGTGGGCAGCACGACGCAGGCGGCGAGGGCGAGGAGACGGTGCAGGGCGGCGCGGTCCTTCGGATCGTCGATGACGGCCAGGGCTTCGGCGGCGACGACAGCAGTGACCCCGAACCGGTTACGGTCCTCGATGACCTCGTGCAGTGGCTCGGCGACGTGCACCGAGCCGGCGACGTAGGCGAGCAGCGCCGACCGGTCGAGCAGGAGTCGTACCGGGCGGTCCTCGTCCCCGGTCACGCGACCGACTGCCGGGTGCCGCCTGCCGTCTCGTCGAGCAGGTGTCGGCGTACCCGGTCCCGGACGGCCAGCCGCCGCTCATTCGGCCAGGCCGCGTCGACGGCAGCCCGCCGGGCGCGGGCTTCGGCCACCCCCTGCTCGGTGACCTCGATGCCCTGGTGGGCCAACTCGGCGGCCAACGCGTCCAACCGCATCCGGTCCCGGACGGCCTGCGTGACGTACGCCGAGGCGTTCGGTTCCTGCTCCAGACGTTCCGCGACGTCGGGCGGCACGGAGATCGACAGCTTCCTCACCTGTGCGGTCATACCGAAACGATACGCCAGGTAGCACCGGCCGGATGTGCGACTTGCCGCCGGCCGGTCAGGACCCGGCGGCGGACCGCAGCAACGGCAGCGTGCGGTACGGGATCTGCTCGGCCAGCGCGATGATCGTGGAGGCCCGGCGGATCGCCTCGGACGAGACGATCTGGTCGATCACCCGTTGCAGGTCGGTGTTGGAGCGCGCCACGATCCGGCAGAGCAGGTCGCTCGCCCCGGTGATGGTGTGCGCCTCCAGCACCTCCGGGATCGCCGCCAGGTGGGCGGTGACCGTGTCGTGGCCGTGCCGCTGGCTGATCTCCAGGGTGACGAAGCTGGTCACCGCGAACCCGATCGCCGCCGGCCGGATCTCCGGCCCGAATCCGCCGATCACCCCCCGGTCGACCAGCTTGTCCAGCCGGGCCTGCACGGTGCCCCGGGCCACCCCGAGCCGGCGGGAGCATTCCAGCACCCCGATCCGGGGTTCGTCGGCGAGGAGTTGGACCAGCCTGCCGTCCAACGCGTCGAGCTGTGCACCCTGTCCAGCATTCATGGCTGGACACCCTACCGATTGCGCAACCTGACCAGCGGAAAACGTGACGGTTGCCCAGTGAACCCGGCCCCGCGATGCTCCCTGCAAGAGCTGTCGGACCACCGGCCCACGACGCCGGCCGCAACCGAGGGAGGCCACCGTGACCCAGGCGATCGACCGACCCCAGTCGACCGAGAACATCGACGTCGACACGCTCGTCGGCGCAGTCGACCACGACATCACCCGTGACCCGTTCCCGGTCAAGGGCCTCGACCACGTGCACTTCCTGGTCGGCAACGCCAAGCAGGCCGCGCACTACTACTCCACCGCGTTCGGGATGACCTGCGTGGCCTACCGGGGGCCCGAGCAGGGCTACCGCGACCACGCCGAGTACGTGCTGACCAGCGGTTCGGCCCGGTTCGTCCTGACCGGCGCGGTCCGCCCGGACGCGGCCGGCGCCGAGCACGTCGCGAAGCACTCCGACGGGGTCGACGACATCGCGCTGGAGGTGCCGGACGTCGACGCCGCGTACGCGCACGCGCTGGCCCAGGGCGCGACCGGCCTGGTCGAGCCGCACGACGTGACCGACGCGCACGGCACCGTCCGGCTCGCCGCCATCGCCGCGTACGGCGACACCCGGCACACACTCGTCGACAGGTCCCGCTACACCGGCCCGTTCCTGCCCGGCTTCGTGGCCCGGGGCCCGATCGTCGACCGGCAGCCGATGATCGCCGCCGGCCTCCAGCCGAAGCGTTTCTTCCAGGCCGTCGACCATGTGGTCGGCAACGTGGAGCTGGGCCGGATGGACGAGTGGGTGGAGTTCTACAAGCGGGTGATGGGCTTCTCCAACATGGCGGAGTTCATCGGCGACGACATCGCCACCGACTACTCGGCGCTGATGAGCAAGGTCGTCGCCAGCGGCACCCGGAAGGTGAAGTTCCCGCTCAACGAGCCGGCGGTGGCCCGCAAGAAGTCGCAGATCGACGAGTACCTGGAGTTCTACCAGGGGCCCGGCGCGCAGCACATCGCGGTCGCCACCAACGACATCCTGGCCAGCGTCGACGCGATGCGCGCGGCCGGCGTCGAGTTCCTCGACACCCCCGACTCGTACTACGACGACCCGCAGCTGCGGGCCCGGATCGGCAACGTGCGGGTGCCGATCGAGGAGCTGAAGTCCCGCAAGATCCTGGTCGACCGGGACGAGGACGGCTACCTGCTCCAGATCTTCACCAAGCCCGTGCAGGACCGGCCGACGGTCTTCTTCGAGCTGATCGAGCGGCACGGCTCGCTCGGTTTCGGCAAGGGCAACTTCAAGGCGCTGTTCGAAGCCATCGAGCGTGAGCAGGAAGCGCGCGGCAATTTGTAACACTGTCTCGCGTGACGCAACCTCCGAGCTATCCGACACCGCCGGCCGGTGGGCCCAGGCCCGCCGCCGGCGGCTTCGCCCCGCCCGCCGGCCCACACCCCCAGGGGTACGCCGTGCCGCCGCAACCCGGCCCCTACGCCGCCCCGCCCGGCGGCTACCCGCGACCCGGCCCGTACGCCGGGATGCCCGGGTACCCGCCGCCGGCACCCGGCATGCCGCCGCCCGGGATGTCGCCGCGTGGGCTGCCGCTGGCCAGCTTCGGTGACCGGCTGCTCGCCGTGCTCATCGACGGGGCGGTGCTCATCGCGGCCAGCATGGTCTTCATCGTGCCGGCCTTCATCGTCTTCTTCCAGCTGGTCCTGCCCGACCTGACCACCACGGCCGACGGCCGGGCCACCTCCGACCCGTTCACCAACTTCCTGATTCCGATGCTGGTGTTGCAGGGCGTGATCTTCGTGGTGGCGTTCGCCCTGAGCTACGTCTACCAGGTCGAGATGATGTTCAAGACCGGGCAGACCATCGGCAAGCGGGTGATGAAGATCCAGGTGGTGCCGCTCGACCCGGCCGCCACGCTGACCCGTACGGCGGCGGCCAAGCGGTGGGCCGCCTACCAGATCGGCGGGGCGGTCATTCCCGTCTTCAGCTACCTCGACGGGCTGTGGCAGCTCTGGGACAAGCCGTGGCAGCAGTGCCTCCACGACAAGTTCGCCGGCACCATCGTCGTTAAGGTTGCCGGGTGAGCGAGCAGAGCGACCGCACCGGACAGCGCAGGGCGAGACCGTGAGCGTGCAACCAGGTTGGTACGTCGACCCGGCCGAGCCGACCACCCGACGGTGGTGGGACGGCGAGGGCTGGATCGGCACCCCGATCCCGGTCGACGCCACGCCACCCGACGGGCCGCCCCCGCCCGAGCCGGAGCCCGCCGCCGAGCCGCCCGCCCCGACCTCCCCCGCCGGGGCCACCCCGGTGTCCGGCCAGCACCCGCCGGTCGCTCCCGGCACGCCTGCCGTACCCGGCCCGCCCTGGGCGGGGCAGCCGGGCGCAGGCCGGCCCTGGGCCGGGCAACCCGACGCCGGCCAGCCCGGCCCGGGTCAGCCGTGGACGGGACAGCCCGGCGCGACCGGGCAGCCCTGGGCCGGCCAGCCGGGAGTGGGGCAGCCCGGCGGGCCACCGCCCGGGTGGCCGTACCCGACCTGGCCGGGGCGTCCGCCGGAACCCAGGCCGCACGGCGTGCCGCTGGCCGGCTACGGTGCCCGGCTGCTCGCCCGGCTGATCGACTTCGGGGTCGTCTTCGCGCTCAACGCGGTGGTCAACGGCTGGTTCGTCTGGCGGTACTTCGAAGAGACCGCCCCCTACCTGCGGGAGGCGGTCCGGCGGGCGATGGCCGGCGACTCCTCCCGGGAGGGGCTGCCCGCCATCGGTGAGCAGGCCGGCGGCCTCCAGATCGCCATCCTGGTCATCGCGACCGCGCTCTGGTTCGCCTACGAGGTGCCGACGATGGCCGCCGGCGGGCAGACCCTGGGCAAGCGGCTGCTGCGCATCCGGGCGGTACCCGTCGACGCCGACCAGCCGCTCGGCTTCGGCCGGGCCACCCGGCGGTGGAGCACCATGGGCATGCCCACCCTGCTCTGGTTCTGCTGCGGCTTCGGCCTGCTGCTCCAGTTCGTCGACGCGGTCTCCGCGCTGTTCGACCACCCGCTACGCCAGGCGCTGCACGACAAGCGGGCCCAGACGGTCGTGGTGCAGGTGCCCCGCACCGACCACCCGGACACCCGCACCGACGATTCCGACACCGCCACCGACCGCACCGACCCCGAGCCCCCGGGAGACACCCCATGACCGACACCGGACGGCACCAGCCCCCGCTGCGGCTGACCCGCGCCGACCTGGACGCCCTGCCGAACTACGTCCCCGGGCGCAGCCCGGCCGACCTGGCCCGCGAACTGGGCCTGGCCGAGGCGATCAAGCTGGCCAGCAACGAGGTGCCGTACGGGCCGCTGCCCGGGGTGGTCGAGGCGGTCACCGACGCGGTCGCCGGGTCGCACCGCTACCCGGACATGGGCGTGGTGGCGCTGCGCGCCGCGCTCGCCGAGCGGTACGGCGTGGACCCGGACCGGATCGCCACCGGCTGCGGGTCGGTGGCGCTGGCCGAGCACCTGGTCCGGGCCACCTGCCTGCCCGGCGACGAACTGCTCTACTCGTGGCGCTCGTTCGAGGCGTACCCGATCATCGCGGCGACCAGCGGCGCGAGCAGCGTCCGGGTGCCCAACGACGCCGGGCACGGGCACGACCTGGCGGCGATGGCCGCGGCGGTGACCGACCGGACCCGGATGGTGCTGGTCTGTAACCCCAACAATCCCACCGGTACCGCCGTGCACAAGCCGGAACTGGACCGCTTCCTCGACGCCGTCGGCGACGACGTGCTGGTCGTCATCGACGAGGCGTACCGGGAATTCGTCACCGACCCGCAGGTGCCCGACGGCCTGACCTACCTCGACCGGCCCAACGTGGTGGTGCTGCGCACCCTGTCCAAGGCGTGGGGCCTGGCCGGGCTGCGGATCGGCTGGCTGGTCGGCACCCCGGAGGTGGCCGCCGCGGTGCGCAAGGTGGTCACCCCGTTCTCCACGAACACGGCGGCGCAGGCGGGGGCGCTGGCCGCGCTCGCCCAGGCCGACGAGGTCGAACGCCGCTGCGCGCTGGTCGTGGCGGAACGGGAGCGGGTCACCGCGGCACTGCGCAAGTTCGTCCCCGACCTGCCGTCCAGCCAGGCAAACTTCGTCTGGCTGCCGCTGGGCGAGAGGGCCGTGGAGTTCGGCCGGGCCTGTGAGGCGCGCGGCGTGATCGTCCGCCCGTTCCCCGGCGACGGCGTCCGGGTCACCATCGGCACCCCGGCCGAGAACGACGCCTTCCTGGCCGTGGCGGAGGCCGCCCTGTCCTGAACGACCGCCCCGCCCCGCCCCGGCCCACCGGCCGGGGCGCGCGGCCGGACGCCGGTCGGGCCGGGTCAGGTCGCGGCGAGCACCACCGGCTCGGCCATCAGGAAGTACGCCTGGTCGTCGTCGTCCGGGCCGGCACGCTCCCGCAGCCGTTCCACCGCGACGTAGCCGCCGGCCGCGTACGCCCGGCCCGGTTTCCAGCCGATGCCGTCCCGGCCGGGGGTCAGCGGGAAGCGGGACCGCTCGGCACCGGTGACCGGATCGAGGGTGACCAGTTCCCGGCGTTCGGTCAGCACGTAGAGCCGGCCCGCCTCGGTGGCGAGGACCGTCACCCGGCCCAGGTCACCGCGCTGCCAGCGGCCCTTGCCACTGCGCGCCTCCCAGCCCTTGAGCACCCCGCCGTCATCGCCGACGGCCAACTCGCCGACCAGGGTGGTGTCGGCGGCGTCCAGGGCCGGGGCGGCCATCGGCGCACCCGGGCCGACCTGCCAGCCCCGGCCGCCGTCACCGCCGTCGGTGCGCAGCCCCCGGCACTGCGACCGGGGGGTGAGGCAGCCGACCGGGGTGACGGTGAACCGCTCGGGTGCGTCCGGGGGCCGCCAGCGGGTGCCCACCGTGCCGGTGGCGACGGCGCGGAACTCGACAGTCGTCGGGCCGGCGCAGGAGTCGACCGAGAAGACCTGACCGGCGGCGGTGGTGCCCAGGTCGGTACGGCAGTCCCGGCCGCCGTCGACCCGCCACAGCTCGCGCCCGTCGGCGAGGTCGTAGCCGCGCAGGCCGTTCCGGCCGGAGATGACGAGCACCGTCCGGCTTCCGGGGGCGGGGGCGACGGAGATGCCGCGCGGGTCCCAGACGGTGGCCGCCCCGGTGCGCCGGGCGGGGGCCACGGCGTACGGCGTCGGCCCGTCGACCCGCCAGGCGACCGTACCGGTGAGCGCGTCCAGCGCCACCAGCTTCCCGTCCGACCAGCGGCTGAGCACCGTCGTGCCGGCCGCCAGCACTCCGTCGAGGGTGGCCGGCCAGCGCCGGTACGACCAGAACGGGGTGACCCGGTTGCGGCCGTCGGCGGGCTGGTCGGCGTAGAGCTGACGCTCGGCGGCGTAGACCCGCAGCCGTCCCGCCACCACCAGCGGCGCGACCGGCAGCCGACCCACCACCCCGACCGCCGGGGTGCCGGCGGGCGGCGGTGCGCCCCGGGCGGGCGTGACGACCTCGGCGGGGGCGAGCACCCGGTAGCCGATGCCGGCGACCGCCGCGAGGGTGAGCAGCGTGGTGGCCGCGACCACGAGTCGCCGCCGGCCCTTCGGGAATCCCATGCCCACCTCCGCCCGGCACCCTACCCAGGCATCCCTCCTGGGGACCGGTCAGGTCGCGTCGCGTCGCGCGAAGGAAGTCGGGCCGCCGGTGTCCGGGACGCGGATCAGGCGGCGGTGGCCCGGCCGGTGCTGCGCACGGTGGCGGCCAGCGCGGTCAGGTCGTGCCGGATCGCGCCCTCGACCGTCCGGGCGGCCAGGCCGCCGAAGAGCAGCGCCATCACCCGCCCGTACGGGGTGGTCGGCAGGGCCCGGTGTTCGACGGTGACGGCGGTGCAGGCGCGGCGGCGACGGTGCACGGCGCGCAGGGTCCAGGTGATCCGGTAGTCCACCCCGCTGCCCGGGGAGGCGAGCACCAGCCGGTGCGGTGGCTCGGCGGCCAGCACCAGGAACTCCTCCACCTGGTCACCGCCGTCCGGGCGGGTACGGGTGTCCCGCCAGGCGGTGCCCGGCCCGAACGGCCCCGGGGTGAGCAACTCGGCGGCGCTGACCGTGCAGAGCCAGTCGACCCGGACGGGCAGGTCGGTCAGGAGTTCCCACACGTCGACGGCCGACGCCTCGATGACAGCGGTGACCGCGACCGTCGACATGGCACCTCCCGTGTCGTCCACCGTACGGCGGGTGAGCGACCGACGGGGGGCCGTACGGTGAAATTTCCGTCACCGGCGTCCCGGGTGGGACGCCGGTGACGGGGCCGGTCAGGGGCGGAAGGCCCCCTGCCGGACGGCGTCGACGAACGCCGTCCAACCCGGTGGGCCGATGACCAGGGCCGGGCCCGACGGGTCCTTGGAGTCGCGTACCCCGACCACGGCCCGGGTGCGGACGAGGTTGTCCGCCACCTCCACACAGAGCCCCTGGTCGTTCGAGCGGCTACTGGTGCGCCACACCGCGCCGACGAGATCGTTCATGCTCGTACCTCCTCTCCACTGGGACGTGCCACGCCGACGCGCCCCGCGCCGCCGACGGGAGACGGCGGCGCGGGGCGTACGGCGGAATCCGGTGGGAGAAACGCGGCAGGAGCGCCTGACGGTCGGACAGCGGGTGCGACCGTCCGACGTCGGTTCAGCGGGCGGGCAGGATGCGCCCGGTGACCTCGCCGAGCGCGATGGTGGAGCCGTCCGGGCCGGGCGCGGTGGCCCGCAGGGTGACGGTGTCGCCGTCGGCGAGGAAGGTGCGGGTGTCCCCACCGACGGTGACCGGTTCGGCCCCGCCCCAGGTCAGTTCCAGGAACGAGCCCACCTGGCCGCGTTCGGGGCCGGAGACCGTGCCCGAGGCGTACAGATCGCCGGTCCGCAGGGACGCGCCGTTGACGGTCAGGTGGGCCAACTGTTGGGCGGGGGTCCAGTACATGCCGGCGAACGGCGGCTCGGTGACCCGCTCACCGTTCCACTCCACCGAAAGCCGCAGGTCGAGGCCCAGGTGCGGGGTCTGGCGCAGGTAGTCCTGCACCGGCGGGTCCTGGTGCGGGGCGGGCACGAACGCGTCGGCCAGGGCGTCCAGCGGGGTCACCCAGGCGGAGACGGAGGTGGCGAAGGACTTGCCGAGGAACGGCCCGAGCGGCTGGTACTCCCACGCCTGGATGTCCCGGGCCGACCAGTCGTTGACCAGCACCACCCCGAAGACGTGGTCGGTGAAGTCGCCGGTGGGCACCCGGTCGCCGAGCGCGCTCGGCACGCCGACCACGAAGCCCACCTCGGCCTCGATGTCGAGGCGTACCGACGGGCCGACGGTGGGGCCCTCGCCGGTGGCGCGCTGCCCGCTCGGGCGGACGACCGGGGTACCGGAGACCACCACCGTGCCGGCCCGGCCGTGGTAGCCGATCGGCAGGTGCTTCCAGTTCGGCAGCAGCGGCGGCTGGCCGGGGCGGAAGATCTGCCCGACGTTGCCGGCGTGGTGCTCCGAGGAGTAGAAGTCGACGTAGTCGGCCACCTCGAACGGCAGCAGCAGCTCGACCTCGGCCAGTGGCAGCAGCAGCGGCTCGACGGCGGGCCGGTGCGCCGGGTCGGTGAGCAGTTCGACGAGGCGCTGCCGGACCGAGGTCCACTGCGGGCGGCCCAGCGCCATGAAGTCGTTGAGGGTGGGCCGACGCAACGCCCCGGCGGCGAGGACCAGCCCGGCCTCCTCGGCTCCGGTCAGGTCGAACACCAGGTCGGCGACGCGTACGCCGATCCGGGGTGGCCGCCCGTCGTGCCGGAACACCCCGTACGGCAGGTTGGTCACCCCGTACGGCGAGCCGTCCGCGCCCGTCACCCAGCTCATCTGTCGAATCCCCCGTTCACCAGCCCCAGCCGGATCAGATCGGTCAGTGGTTCCCGCACGCTGCACGAGCCGAACCCGATCCACAGCGGACGGTCGGTGTCGCGGGCCGACCGGGCCGGCTCGACCACCCGCAGCGGGTCGGTGTCGGCGAGCAGCGCGGCCACGGCGTCCACCTCGGCGTCGTCGGCGGCGGCGAGGGTGGCGGCCAGCACGTTGCCGAACCCGTGGTGGGTGAAGCCGGTCTCCGGGTCGATCTGGCGCAGCGCGTGGTGCAGCCCGGCGGTCAGCTTGAACGGCAGCGCCCGGTCCCGGCAGGCGCAGATCACCGCGGCCAGCTCGACGGGGGTGGGGAACAGTTCGGCGGCCAGTCCGCCGGTGCGGAACTTCGCGGCGATCGGCAGGCCGGTCGCGCGGGCCTCGGCGAGGGTGTCCAGCGCGGCGGTCAGCCCGAAGGTCAGCGGCAGTTCGGCGTACCAGTGCACGGCCGGCTCCCGACCGGGGTCCGCCGCGGCGAGCCGGAGCAGCTCGGCCAGACCGGGCTGCGGGTCCTCGCCACGTCGGGCGACCGCCACCTCGACCTGCCGGACCACGAGGCCGGCGGCGTCGAGGCGGCCCAGCGCGGCGGGCAGCCGGGCGGGACCGGTGTCGCCGATCAACCCGACCACGAAGTCCTCCGCCGGGTCGGTCAGGCCGGTCAACGCGTCGACGGCGGAGGCGGGCACCAGCAGCGGGCCGACCAGGTCGGCGTACCAGGAGGCGCGGTGTTCACGGTGTGCCGCGACCGCGTCGGGCAGCGTCGCGCTGCCGGGCGGGAAGACGGCGGCGTCGTCGACGAGTCCGGCGAGGAGGCGGGGGACCTGCGTTGACACGAGACAAGAATCTACGGGACGCTGTCAAGGAACGGACAGCGACGTCCGATTAACGGACACCGTTGGCCGGATATCGGGACAATACGGGAGGCGACATGCCGTACTACCGCAGCGTCGGCGAGGTGCCCCGCAAGCGGCACACCCAGTTCCGCCAGCCCGACGGCAGCCTCTACACCGAGGAGCTGATGGGTCAGGAGGGCTTCTCCGCCGACTCGTCCCTGCTCTACCACCGGCACCCGCCGACCGCGATCGTCGCCGCCGAAGAGTTCACCCCGCCCGGGTACACCCGGCTGCCGAACCACCCGCTCAAGCCGCGCCACCTACAGACCCACAAGCTCGACGGCGCGGGGGCCGACCCGGTGCTCGGCCGGCGTCACCTGCTCGCCAACGACGACGTCCGGATCGGGTACGTGCTGGCCGACCGGCCGTCCCCGCTCTACCGCAACGCCACCGGCGACGAGTGCCTCTACGTCGAGGCCGGCACCCTGCGCCTGGAGTCCACCTTCGGCGCGCTCGACCTGGTCGCCGGCGACTACGTGGTCGTCCCCACCTCGACGGTCCACCGGCTGGTCCCCACCGGCGACACCCCGGTCCGGCTGCTCACCATCGAGGCCACCGGGCACATCGGCCCACCCAAGCGCTACCTGTCGGTACGCGGCCAGTTCCTCGAACACTCCCCCTACTGCGAGCGGGACGTCCGGGGGCCGGACACGCCGCTGCTGGTCGACGGCACCGACGTCGAGGTGCTGGTCCGCCACCGCGCCCGGACGGCCACCGGCACCGCCTGGACCCGGCACGTCTACGCCCACCACCCGTTCGACGTGGTCGGCTGGGACGGCCACCAGTACCCGTGGGCGTTCTCCATCCACGACTTCGAGCCGATCACCGGCCGCCTGCACCAGCCGCCACCGGTGCACCAGACCTTCCAGGGCCCCAACTTCGTGATCTGCTCGTTCGTGCCCCGCAAGGTCGACTACCACCCGGACGCCATCCCGGTGCCGTACCACCACCACAACGTCGACTCCGACGAGATGCTCTTCTACACCGGCGGCAACTACGAGGCCCGGCGCGGCTCCGGCATCGGGCAGGGCTCGATCTCGCTGCACCCGTCCGGCTTCACCCACGGCCCGCAGCCCGGCGCGGCGGAACGCTCGATCGGCGTCGACTTCTTCGACGAACTGGCCGTCATGGTCGACACCTTCCGCCCCCTCGACCTCTGCGACGCCGCCGTCGAGTGCGAGGACCCGGGCTACGCCTGGACCTGGAACCGCCAGCCCTGACCCCGGGCCCTGGAGGCTAGGAGACGCCCGCGCGGGTGGCGGCGATCAGCGTCGACGGCACCGCGACGGCGATCGCGAGCACCAGCGGCCACGGGCTGCCCACCAGGGCGAACAGCAGCAGCAGGGCCGGGCCGGCCGGGACGGCGTACACGGCGAACGCCAACGCCCGGTCCTCCCGGCACAGCGCCGGCAGGACCACCCGGCCCAGCTCGGGCACCCGCCGGGACAACCGCCAGGCCAGCAGCGCACCACCGGCCGCCGCCAGCACCGCCACCACCCGACTCGCCCCCGCGCCGCCGGCAGCCAGGAACGCGAGCAGCAGGCTGGCCACCAGCGACCAGCCGCTGCCAATCAGGACGAGCCGGCGCAGCCCGGCCCAGAGCGGCAGCTTCTCGGCCCGCGCCGGCTGCACCGGTGCCAACGCGGCCACCTGTTCCAGCGCCAGCACCCAGCGCCGCCGCTCCAACCGCAGCACCCCCGGGTCGTGCCGCGCCTCGGCCAGCTCCGGATCGAGCCGCAACGCCTCCCGGTAGGCCCGCTCGGCCAGGTCGAACAACTCCAGCCGGCCGGCGACCAGGGCCAGCACCAGATGCGCCTGCGGCTCGTCGGGGGCCAGCTCCACCCCGCGCCAGGCCGCGTTCAGCGCCGGCTGGCCGTTGCGCGCCTCGGCCAGGATCGCCGCGGCGCTCCGCTGGGCGTACGCGTCACCCGGCCCGGCCGCCAGGATCCGATCGGCGGTACGCGCCGACTCGGCGTACTCCCCCAGGTCGGCGAGGGCGATCGCCCGGACGACCAGCGCGGCGGTCGGCACCCTCGCCCCGGCCTCCCCGGGCGCGCCGGCTCCTCCGGCCGGACCGGCGGGGGCGGGTGCACCGGCCGGACCGGGGAACGAGGGTGCATCCGGCTGGTCGGAGCCGACCGGCGGTGCGGGTCGGTCCGGCGACGACCCGGACGGGTCGGGCGACGTCGGAGGGCCCGCCTGTCCCGGCGTCGCCCATGATCCGGTAGGGCCGGCCGGCACCGGCCCACCTGCCCGGTCAACCGGGCCCGAGGGCGCAGCCGGCCCCGGCGGCACGGCGGGCCCCGGGAGCACGGCTGGCCCCTGGGGCACAGGCGGGTGCGGCGGTCCGGGGAGCGGTGGGGTGTCGGGGCGGGGTGGGGCGATCGCCGCATCGGCGGCGGCGAGTGCCTCAGCAGGGCGGCCGGCGGCCAGGTGCAACCGGGCCAGCAGCGTCAACGCGGTCGGGTCGGCGGGGGCCAGGGCGAGCGCGAAGCCCAACTCCTCGGTGGCCTCGTCGTGGCGGCCCAGCTCGGCCAGGAGCCCGGCCCGCTGCCGGTAGCCGTCCAGCGGCGACTCGTCGTCGGTCATCGCGGCCCTACCCGGCCGACGCGTCGTAGACCAGAGCCACCGCGATGCCGGCGAGGCCCTCGCCCCGCCCGGTGAAGCCGAGGCCGTCGCTGGTGGCGGCGGTGACGGTGACCGGTGCGCCGACCGCCGCGGAGAGCACCTGCTGCGCCTCGTCGCGACGCGGCCCGATCCGGGGCCGGTTGCCGACGACCTGCACCGAGACGTTGCCGATCGCGTACCCGGCGGCGCGGACCCGGCGGGCCGACTCGGTGAGCAGCGTGACCCCGGAGGCGGCGGCCCACTCCGGCTGGTCCACCCCGAAGTTCGCCCCGAGATCACCGAGCCCGGCGGCGGAGAGCAGCGCGTTGCAGGCGGCGTGGGCGACCACGTCGGCGTCGGAGTGCCCGGCCAGACCGTCCTCGCCCGGCCAGTGCAGGCCGGCCAGCCAGCACGGCCGGCCGGCCGCGAAGGCGTGGATGTCGGTGCCGACGGCGACCCTGGGAACGATCATGAATCGAGGGTACGCGTCAGTGCCCGGCGGCCAGCAGGTGCTCGGCCAGGGTCAGGTCGAACGGGCGGGTGACCTTGAGCGCGTACTCCGAGCCGGGGACGCAGAACACCGGCACCCCCTGCTGCTCGACCAGGCCGGCGTCGTCGGTGAGCGGGTCACCGGCGGCGGCGTGCGCGGCGGCGAGCACCCCCCGGCGGAAACCCTGCGGGGTCTGCACGGCCCGCAGCGCGGACCTGTCGACGGTGGCGAGGACGACGCCGGCAGCGTCCACCCGCTTGATCGTGTCGCTGACGGGGAGGACCGGGATCACCGCGTCGTGGCCGGCCCGCACGGCTGCCGCCACCGCCTCGACGAGCGCGGGCGGGGTGAGCGCCCGTGCCGCGTCGTGCACCAGCACGATGTCGGGGCCGGGTGGCACCGCCGCCAGCGCGTTCGCCACCGACGCCTGACGTTCGCCACCACCCGCCACCACCAGGACCGGGGCGACCGGGGTCAGCAACTGCCGGACGGCGTCGACCTCGGCGGCCGGGGCGGCGACGACGACGGTGTGCACCGACGGGGCGGCGGCGATCCGGCGTACCACGTGCACCAGCAGGGGTTCACCACCGAGGAGCCGCAGCGCCTTGGGACCGCCCGGCCCGAGCCGTACGCCGGCACCGGCCGCAGGAACGAGGACCGCGACGTCACCGCGCGGATTGAGCTGCGCGGTCACGTCGCGGTCCTCGGGAATTCTTCGCTGCGGGGTGGGTACGACGATGCGGTGGGATCAGGCCTCGGTGAGGACCTTGTCGAGCAGCGTCTCCGCCTCGTCCTTGGTGCTCTTCTCGGCCAGCGCGACCTCGCCGACGAGAATGTCGCGGGCCTTGGCGAGCATGCGCTTCTCGCCCGCGGACAGGCCCCGCTCCCGCTCCCGACGCCACAGGTCGCGGACGACCTCGGCGACCTTCAGCGGGTTGCCGGAGGCCAGCTTCTCCAGATTCGCCTTGTAACGCCGCGACCAGTTGGTCGGCTCTTCGGTGTGCGGTGCACGGAGCACGTCGAAGACCTTTCCCAGGCCCTCTTCGCCGACCACCTCACGCACACCCACGATCTCGGCGTTCTCGGCCGGCACCCGGACCGTCAGGTCACCCTGCGCGACCCTCAGGACGAGGTACTGCTTGGGTTCGCCCTTGATGACCCGAGTCTCGATTGCCTCGATGAGTGCGGCCCCGTGGTGGGGGTAAACAACGGTCTCGCCGACGCTGAAAACCATAGGTTCGAAACCCCTTTCGCTGTGTCTAGGGTAACACGCTCAGGCACCAATGTCCCGCTGCCGTCCTGACCGTTGGCGCAGCTCAGGGGCCCTGTGAGAGGCGTTGCTTCGGCTTGACAGGCGGCCAAACCAGTGGTTCAAACACGCTCCGTGAGCAGCGGATGACAACCCGGTACGGGTGATCGGAGCGCGGATTTCTCCAGCTGTGCGCTCCTCCCATGGTAGCCCGGCGGCGTCCCGGCCGCCCAGGTCTAGCGGGAGGAGGGTCCGTGCGGGAGGCTGGAGGGGTACCGCACACCGCTCGCCGCACCGCTTACCGGGGGGTCCGATGGGCATGCCCGACGCCGAGGGAAACGGTCCGACCGACGGGCTGCCCGACCTGCCACCGGAGTGGGGTCGGGTGGTGGTGCCGGACGACGCGTCCGCGCTCGCCGACGAGGCCGCCCAACTCCGCCGCGAACTGCGCCGCCAGGCCCGGTCCGGCCGGTGGCGTCGCCGGCTGGGGTTGACCGCCCGCCCCGACGGGCGGCCACCGCTCGGGCTGCCCCTGCTGATGCTCCTGGTGGCGGTGCTCGCCACCGCCGTCGGGCTGGTCACCGTCACCTGGCCCCGGTCGTCGCGGGGCACCGAACGACCCACCGTCCTGCCGCAGGCGGGCACGCCGACGCCGCTGGTCGGACGGTCGCTGCCCGCGCTGGACCTGGTCGACGTCGACCAGCGGCCGGTACCGCTGCGCGGCCTGCTACCCGCCATGATCATTCTGGTCGACGGCTGTACCTGCGCCGAGCAGGTCGCCGCCGCCGCCGGTGCCGCCCCCGACGGGGTGCAGGTGGTCAGCGTCGCCGCCGGCCGGGAGGTCACCCCCGCGCCACCGGTCGGCGGGCCGGTCCGCGCCCTCGCCGACCCCGCCGGCGAGCTACGTGCCGCGGTGCACCTGCCCGCCCAGGCCGGTGCCGCCCCGGCGCTGCTGGTGGACCGGGCCGGCACGGTCGTCCGGGTGCTACCCGAGCTGGGTGCCGCCGCCGACTACCGGGGCGACCTGATCCGGCTCGCCGGCTGACCGGGCCACTCAGGGCAGGGCGACGACCTGCGCCTCCAGCTCGACCGAGCCAGGCCCGACCACCGAGAACTCCAACCGGGTGCCCCCGTCCGGACCGTGCAGCTCCCAGGCGACCAGTTCGCCGTCGCAGGCTGTCCGCCGGTGCTGCGGCGGATCGTCGTGCAGCACCGAGACCAGCAGCGTCCCGTCGCCCGAGCAGCGGTACTGGAAGAGGTGCCGTGCGCCGTCCGGGGCCGACTCCCGGCGTACCGGCGCCCGGCCGGACACCAGGGTCATCCGCTCCCGCCAGGTGGTGTCGGTGAACGTCGGCAGCCCCACGTCCGGGTCACCGGAGGTCCCGGGCAGCTCGGTCGCGCCCAGCAGCCGCCCGGTGCGGGCGTCGATCACCACCACCCGCCTGGTGGCCTCCGCACCGACCGACGGCTGCGGCGACACCGTCGCCGCCGAGCCGGCCGGGTCGACCACCGGGGCGGTGGCCGACCACCACCAGCCGCCCCCGACCAGGGCGAGCAGGGCCACGCCGGCCAGTACCGCACCGCGCAGCCGATCACCGCCGCCCCGCTCGATCCCCACCCGGCGAGGGTAACCAGCAGCCGGCGGCGGCGCTTGGTGCAGCGCCGACCCCACCGGCCCTGACCAGGTCATCTACCTCACTCCGAGCGTTCCCGACCGGCCGGCGACGGGTCCGGGCCGGCCAGATTCCGGACCGGGCCGGACCGGGTCCGAAGCGGGCCGGACCGGGCCGGACCGGGTCCGCGGCGGGCCGGCCCGGCCCGGGTGCGGTGGCGGGTGGCTCAGGAGCGGCGTTCGAGGAGGGCGGCGTAGAGGGTCAGTCCCGGGCCGAAGGCGAGCAGCACGATCCACCGGGGCGGTACCGCCGCCCGCAGCAGCCGGTCCAGGATCAGCAGCACCGTGGGCGACGAGCAGTTGCCGTGCGCGTCGAGGACCGCCCGGGAGGCCGCCAGCGCGCCGTCGGGCAGGGCCAGTTCCCGCTCCACCACGTTGAGGATGCGCGGACCACCCGGGTGCACCGCCCAGCCGTCCACCTCGGCGACCGTCGTGCCGTGCCGGGCCAGCAGGCCGTCCACCAGCTCCCGGACGTGCGCCGAGAGCACCTGCGGCACCTTTGGCGACAGACCCATCCGGAAGCCGGTGTCGGTGACGTCCCAGGTCATGTGGTCGGCGGTGGAGGTGTCGGTGACCGAGGCGACCTCGCGCAGCGCGTACCCCCGGCTGGTGGTGCCGGTCCCGGGGACCAGCACGGCGGCGACCGCGGCGTCGGAGAAGAGGGCGTGCGAGATGATCTGCTGGGTGTCCATCCGGGCCGAGGACGGCTGGATGTGCAGGCTGGTCAGCTCGGCACAGAGCAACAGCGCCGGCCGGCCCCGAGCGGTCACGAAGTCACCAGCCGCGCCCAGGCCGGGCAGGGCCGCGTAACAGCCCATGTGCCCGACGAACATCCGCTGGCAGTCCGGGGCCATGCCCAGATCCCGGGCGAGGAGGATGTCCAGCCCGGGGGTGGCGTAACCGGTGCAGGAGCAGACCACGAACAGCCCCAGGTCACTCGCCGCGAGCCCGGCGGCGGTCAACGCCCGACCGATCGCCTCCTTGCCCAGCGGCAGCGCCTCCACCTGGTAGCGCCGCATCCGCCGGTCGGTAGGCCAGTCGGAGACGTCCTCCAACAGCGGGTTGACCGCCGCCTGCCGGTGGGACACCCCCGAGTTGGCGAAGATCCGCTCGGCCAGCGCCCGGGTCGGACCCGAGAAGTGCTTCGCGAAGTAGCCCGCCCACAGCTCGTCCTGGGCGGCGCCGGACGGGTGTGCCGCCCCCAGCCCCGCGATCAACGGCACGGCCATCCGTCCCCACCTCTCGTCCACACTGCCCGTCCGGCGGTCGCCCCGACCCCCGTCACCCTCACCAACGAGGGGCCGTTCCGTCGCGGTCCGGGTCACCCCCGAGCACCGCCACCCCGAGCCAGTCGGCGCACACGTCCGAGGTCGCCGGGTGCAGCGAGCCGCAGCGGGCGTCCCGGTAGAGCCGTTCCAACGGATGCCCCCGGCGGGTCGCCGAGGTGCCGGCCGCCTCCAGCATGGACGCCGCCACCTCAGCCGCCGTGGTGCCGGCGAGCAGTTTGGCCCGCCACACCCACCGGTTGGTCTCCGCGTCGCCGGGGGCGTCGTCGACCCGGCGGGCCGCCTCGGCCACCACCAGCTCCGCCGCCGCCACCGCCGCGTCCGCCCGGCCGAGCCGGGCCCGCACCGCCGGCAGTCCGCCGAGGTCCCGCGCGGTGAGGTGCTCGGCGGCGGCGTCCACCGCCGCCCGGGCCACCCCCACGTAGACGGCGGCGTAGCTGGCCACCAGCCAGTGCGGCATGAGCTGGGCGACCACCAGGGCCAGCCCCTCCACCCCACCGAGCAGCCGGTCCGCCGGAACCGTCACGTCCAGATGCAGGTCGTGCGACGAGGTGGCCCGCATGCCCAGGGCGTCCCAGGTCGGTTCCACGCTCACCCCGTCCCCGGCGGGCACCAGGAACTGGGAGACCACCGACGGGTCGGCGGCGCTGCGGGCGGCCACCAGATAGCCGTCGGCGTGCCCGGCACCGGAGCAGAAGGTCTTGCTTCCCTTGATCCGCCAACCGCCGTCGACCGGCTCGTAGACCGTGCTGAGCCGGGACAGCCGGGCCCCCGCCCCGCGTTCGCTCATCGCCACCGCGTACCAGGCGCCCTCGGCCGCCGCGCGCAGCAGCCGGTCCCGGGCGGCCAGCGCCTCGTCCGGTACGCCCAGCGCCTCGGCCAGTTCCTCGGTGACCGCACCGAGCGCGCCGGTGACCGAGGCGTGCATGTTGAACACCAGCGCGGTCGCGCCGTTGCCCCGGGCCAGCTCGGTGGCGACCGCCGCGTACCCGGCGAAGGAGGCTTCCGCGCCCCCCAGCCCGGCCGGGACCATCAGCCCGAAGAGCCCGGACTCCCGCAGGTCGGCGAAGTCGTCGACCGGGAACGTACCGTCCCGGTCGTGCCCGGCGGCCCGGGCGGCGAACCTCGGTGCCAACCGACGGGCCACCGCCGGTGCGTCCACAGTCATGCGGTCCCCTTCCTGGGTGTTCCTGGTACCCCGAACCGGGGCGGCTACCCGTGCCGGACCCCCCGGCCCTGGTAGAGCACCGCCGTCGACCAGGTCGGCCGGATCGTGGGCCCGGCGTGCGACACGTCGCGGGCGGCACCCCCACGGGTACGCCGCGCCAGCCAGCCCAGCGTCGCCCGCAGCGCCGGCCGGACACCGCGCACCCGCAGGGCGACGCCGTGCCTGCCGCACTCGGCCACCAACTCCCGGTCGTCCACGAACAACCGTGGGTCGTGGATGCCCCGGGGCACGGTGGGCAGCCGTTCGCCCAGTTCCACCGCGACCAGCCGGGCCAGCAGCGTGTCGTTGAGGGTGTCCAGCACGAGCAGCCCGCCGGGACGCAGCAGCCGGCACGCCTGGGCGACCGCCGCCCGCCAGTCCGGCACGTGCTCCAGCACCTCGCCGGCCGCCACCACGTCGGCGCATCCGTCGGCGAGCGGCACCGCCGTGGCGTCACCGACCAGCGTGCTGACGCCGTGCGCCGCCGCCTGCTCCAACGCCGACCGGGTGAGGTCCACCCCGACGTGCCGGTAACCCTTGCCGGCCAGGTGGGGCGCCATCAGTCCGGCACCGCAGCCCAGGTCGACCAGGAGCGCGCCGGGCCGGGTCGCCGGTGGCACCAGGGCGGCGCGGGCCTGGGCCAGCCAGTGCAGCATCGCGAACGCGCCGTCGGGCCGCCACCACTCGCCGGCCAGGTCGTCGTACTGGCGGAGGTCGTTGGGGGGCAGCGCGCGTACACCGTTGGACACCGGACCGTCACCCATGGCACCGAGCGTGGCACGACCGGCCGGTAACGACCAGACTTCCCTTATGTGGCGGACGGTGTTAGGGCTGGTCAAGGCGAGTCATCCGGAACCGGGCCTGGCCGTGACCACGGTGGCCGGGCTGCTCGCCGTCGCGGTCGGGCACCGTCCGGCCGGGACGGTCGCCGTGGTGCTCACCGTGCTGTCCAGCCAGCTCGCCGTCGGCTGGGCCAACGACGCGGTGGACGCCGGGCGGGACGCCACGGTGGGGCGTACCGACAAGCCGGTCGCCGCCGGGGCGGTGGGCCGCCGGACGGTGGTGGTGGCCGCCGCGCTGGCCGCGGTCGCCACCCCGCTGCTGGCGCTGACCACCACCCCGGTCGCCGCGCTCTGCTACACCGTCGGCCTGGTCTCGGCGCTGCTCTACGACTGGCCGCTGAAGTCCACCTTGGTCTCGGTGCTGCCGTACGCGGTCTCCTTCGGCTCGTTGCCCGCCTTCGTGGTGCTCGCCCTGCCGGGGGCGCCCGCGCCGCCGGTCTGGCTGGTCGTCGCGGCGGCCTGCCTGGGCGCGGGGGCGCACTTCGCCAACGTGCTGCCCGACCTGGCCGACGACGCCCGGACCGGGGTGCGCGGGCTGCCGCACCGCCTCGGTGCCACCGGCAGCCGGCTGGCCGCCGCCGGGCTGCTGCTCGCCGCCACCGTCGCCCTGGTCCTCGGGCCACCCGGGCCGCCGTCGTGGGTCGGCTGGTCGGCGGTCGCGGCGGCCGTCGCGGTGCCGGCCGCCGGCTGGTACGCGGGCCGCGCCGCCACCCGGCGCGACGGCCGCTCGGTGGCGGCCTTCCGGGCGGTGCTGGTGGTGGCCCTGATCGATGTGCTGCTGCTGGTGGCGAGCGGTCGGGTGGTCTGACCGGCACCCGCCCGGGTGGCGGCACCGGGTCCGTGTGCGGCCCTCGATCAGCCCCAACTACCCTGGAGCGCGGTCTGCGCGGGTATGACCACCCCACGCCCGGGGCACGCACCGGGTGGGGATCGTGACGAGGAGGACCGACGTGACGCGCTCGATCAGGGGTTCCCGGCGGGCCACCCTGCTGCTGTCCGGCCTGGCGGGGGCGACCGCCCTGCTGGCGACGGGCTGCGGGGCGGGCCAGGTGTCCGAGACCGCCAACAAGCAGCCGTCGGTCCAGGGGGTCAACGTCCAGACGTCGGACAACGCCTACAAGGTGCGTGGTCTCTACGTCGCCTACCCGGGCGAGGACGGTCTCACCGCCGGGGCGAACGCCGCGCTCAACGCCGTGATCTACAACGACACCCGGGACCCGGTCACCGTCACCGTCACCACCGACAGCGCCCGGCAGATCGTGCTCACCGGGGCCGCCGGCTCGGCCAGCCCCTCCGGCTCCGCCTCCCCGTCCGAGAGCGCGTCGCCGTCCGAGAGCGCGTCGCCGTCGGGCAGCGCTTCCCCGGCCGAGGGGGCCTCCCCATCTGAGGGGGCGTCGCCGTCCGAGGGGGCGTCCCCGTCCGAGGGGGCGTCCCCGTCCGAGGGGGCCTCGCCGTCGGCCGGCCCGTCCGCGCCGGCCGGTCAGCCGGCCCGGATCGAGATCCCGGCGCTCGGTTACGTACAGCTCAACGTGCAGAACGGCCAGCACCTCCAGCTCATCGGGCTCAACGAGGCGTTGCGCACCGGCCAGCAGGTCAACCTGACCTTCGACTTCGGCGACGGCCGTACCGTCAGCACCCCGGTCCCGGTCGGCGTGCCGCTGAGCCCGGCCGCCCGCCCCTCCCCGATCGTGCACCGCGAGGGTGGCGAGGAGAGCGGCCAGGAGGGCACCTCCGGCCACGGCGGCTGACCCGGCCGGCCCGCAGACACCGACGACACCGCCGGCGTGGTGACCACCACGCCGGCGGTGTTTTCGTCACCGGTGGGGGTTAGCGTCCTGGGGTGACCACCTCCCGATCGACCCCCGCCCGCAGCGGTGCCGGCGCCTCCCGGGGCCGGGCCGCCCGCGAGCCCCGCCCCGCCTACGAGTGCGACGCCTGCGGCCACCAGCCACCCAAGTGGGTCGGGCGGTGCCCGGAGTGCGGCGAGTGGGGTTCGGTGGTCGAGTCCACCGTCACCGGGCCGGTCGTCTCCGGCCGGGTGGTCAGCTCCCGGATGCCGGCCGAGCCGGCCCGGCCGATCGCCACGATCAGCGCCGCGCCGGCCCGGGCCCGCCCCACCGGGGTCAGCGAACTCGACCGGGTCCTCGGCGGCGGCCTGGTCCCCGGCGCGGTGGTCCTGCTGGCCGGTGAGCCGGGGGTCGGCAAGTCCACCCTGCTGCTCGACGTGGCGCAGCAGTGGGCGGCCAGCGCCGGCAGCCCGTCGCTGGTGGTCAGCGGCGAGGAGTCGGTCAGCCAGGTCCGGTTGCGCGCCGAGCGGATGGGTGCCCTGCACGAACAGCTCTGGCTGGCCGCCGAGAGCGACCTGAGCGCCGTGCTCGGGCACCTCGACGCGGTCAAGCCGGGCCTGCTCGTCCTCGACTCGGTGCAGACCATCTCCACCACCGGCACCGAGGGGGTGCAGGGCGGGGTCACCCAGGTCCGGGCCGTCACCGCCGCCCTGGTCGCGGTCGCCAAGGAGCGCGGCATCGCCACCGTGCTGGTCGGTCACGTCACCAAGGACGGTCAGGTCGCCGGCCCCCGGGTGCTGGAACACCTGGTCGACGTGGTGCTGCACTTCGAGGGGGACAAGCACTCCTCGCTGCGGATGGTCCGGGGAATCAAGAACCGGTTCGGCGCGGCCGACGAGGTCGGCTGCTTCGAGATGCACGAGGGGGGCATCAGCAGCCTGGCCGACCCGTCCGGGCTCTTCCTCACCCGCTACTCCGAGCCGGTCCCGGGCACCTGCGTCACCGTGGCGATGGAGGGACGGCGGGCGCTGTTGACCGAGGTGCAGGCACTGATCGGCGCGACGGTGGCCGGGTCGCCCCGGCGTACCGTCTCGGGGCTCGACGGGGCCCGGCTGGCCATGGTGCTGGCGGTGCTGCAACGCCGTACCGAACGGCTGACCCTGCACGACCGGGAGGTCTTCGCGGCCACCGTCGGCGGCATCCGGGTGGTCGAGCCGGCCGCCGATCTCGCGGTCGCGCTGGCGGTCGCCTCCGGCGGGCTCAACCTGGCCATCGCGCCGCACCTGGTGGCGATCGGCGAGGTCGGGCTGACCGGCGAGGTGCGCCGGGTCGGCGCGGTCCCCCGCCGGCTCGCCGAGGCGGCCCGGCTCGGCTTCCGGATGGCGCTGGTGCCGCCCGGCTGCGGCCCGGAAAGCACCGGTGCCGGCCCGGAGAACATGCGGGTGACCGAGGTCACGGACGTCCGGTCGGCGCTCCAGGCGGTCGCCCGCGCATCCGCGGAGTGACCGAGGGTGGCGACGGCGGGGTACCGGTCGGCCCATACCGGTCAACGTCCGGCAGGTCCGGCAGGTGGAGGAAGACGACGCCGTGACACATCACAGTAACCACGGGAGCACCCACCGCAGGGCAGTCCGTAGACTGTGCCCGTGCCGACCGACCGCGACGCCGCCAAGCCTGCCGGCGCGACGCCCCACACCCGCGCCGCCGCCGTGGGCTCGCCCACCCGTCCGATCAGCGTGAGCGTGGCCGGGGCCACCGGCAACGCCGGTGATCCGCTGCGGGCCAACCTCGCCCTGATGGCACCCGGCACCGCGTTGCGCGACGGGCTCGAACGCATCCTGCGCGGCCGGACGGGCGCACTGATAGTCCTCGGCTACGACAAGGTCGTCGACGGGATCTGCACCGGCGGCTTCCCGATGGACGTCGAGTTCTCCGCGACCCGGGTCCGTGAACTGTGCAAGATGGACGGCGCGGTGGTGCTCTCCAGCGACGGCACCCGGATCGTGCAGGCCGGGGTGCACCTGATGCCCGACCCGTCCATCCCGACCGAGGAGTCCGGCACCCGGCACCGTACCGCCGAGCGGGTGGCCCGGCAGACCGGCTACCCGGTCATCTCGGTCAGCCAGTCGATGCGGATCATCAGCCTCTACGTCAACGGGCAGCGGCACGTGCTCGACGACTCGGCGGCGATCCTCTCCCGGGCCAACCAGGCCCTGGCCACCCTGGAGCGTTACAAGCTCCGCCTCGACGAGGTCTCCGGCACGCTGTCCGCCCTGGAGATCGAGGATCTGGTCACCGTCCGCGACGCGGTCGCCGTGGTGCAGCGGCTGGAGATGGTCAGGCGGATCGCCGACGAGATCGCCGGGTACGTGGTCGAGCTGGGCACCGACGGTCGCCTGCTCGCCCTGCAACTCGACGAGCTGATGGCCGGTGTCGACGCCGACCGTACCCTGGTCATCCGGGACTACCTGCCCACCGGCCGCAAGTCGCGCACCCTCGACGAGGCGCTGGTCGAGTTGGACCTGCTCGGTGCGACCGAGCTGATCGACCTGGTCGCGGTCGCCAAGGCGATCGGCTACCCGGCCGCCTCCGACGCGCTCGACGCGGCGGTCAGCCCGCGCGGGTTCCGGCTGCTGGCCAAGGTGCCCCGGCTGCCGGTGTCCATCGTCGACCGGCTGGTGCTGCACTTCGGCAGCCTCCAGCGGCTGCTCGGGGCGACCGTGGAGGACCTCCAGGCCGTCGAGGGCGTCGGTGACGCACGCGCCCGGGGCGTCCGCGAAGGGCTGTCCCGGCTGGCCGAGGCGTCCATCCTGGAACGTTACGTCTGACCGGGGGGCCGGTCAGCCGGTGACGACCAGCTTGACCGGCTCGCTCAGTTTGGTGCCCACCCGGGCGAAGACCTGGTAGTTGCCGGCCGGCGGGTTGGGGCCCGAAGCCACCCCCTGGCTGCACCGGCTCGCGTCCATGCCGTTCCAGGTGAGCTGGTAGGAACGCTCGAAGCCGGGGGTGAACGACTGCACGTCGGAACCCCTGCCGGTGCCGCAGGTGTCCGACGACCAGACCTTCTCCGCGCCGGACTTGATGAACAACTCCTGGGCGTCCGCGCCGACGTCCCGGTTACAGGTCCGCTGGGACTTGTTCCTGACCTTGAGGCTGAGGTCGACCGGGGCACCCCGACGCACCTCGGCGGGGAGCGCCACCGGGGTCACCGCGATCTCACTGTCGGTGCAGGTGCCGTCGTCGACCCGGGCCGGGTTGACAGGCGGGGCGGGCGGATCGGCGGCCGGGGCGCTGCTCGTGTCCGGGTCGGCGGTCGGCCCGGCGGGCGGGCCCGCCGCATCGGAACCACCCGACGGGGATGCGGACCCGGCGGGCGGCGAGGCGGCCGTCGGTGTGGCCGCGCCCGCGGCGGGAGCCGACGACGAGGCCCCGGCACCCGGTGTGGCGCCGGTGTCCCCCGATCGGGCACACGAGTAGAGCAGAACAACCAGGAGCAGAAGCCCCGCTCCGAGTACGACGGCGCGACGCCGCCAGTACACGGCGGAAGGCAGGGGACCGACCGTCAGACGCATGATGCCCCCACCGTAGCGGCGCGGCGCACGTGGACCGGCCACGACTCGCCGGGTATCGGCCACCGGGCGGCGAACCACGTTCCACTGACGACAGTCGGCCGGCCCGCTGCGGCGGGAACCGGCCCCACCGGAGCGGCGACCGGCCGGGTCACAGGTAGACCTTGCGTTGGTAGACCGCGTGCGCGCCAGCCACCCGGTCGAGGAAGAGCAGCCCGGCGCAGTGGTCGATCTCGTGTTGCAGGGCACGCGCCTCGAACCCGTCGGTGACCAGCCGGACCGGCGTGCCACTGCCCGGCAGCGCCCCCTCCACCACCAACCGGCTGGCCCGCTTCACGTCACCGGTCAGGTCGGGCACCGACATGCAGCCCTCCCGACCCGGCTTCCAGCGGCTCGCCTCCACCACCCGGGCGTTGCAGAGCACGAAGGTGCCGTGCACCGTCACCGCCTTGGCATGTCCGGTCACGTCCACCGCGAACACCTGCGCCCCCACCCCCACCTGCGGCGCCGCCAACCCCACACAGCCGGGCGACACCCGCATCGTGGCGACCAGGTCGGCGGCGAGCCGGACGGTCTCCTCGGCGGTCGGATCCACCTGCGGCCCCGGCCGGCTCAGCACCGCCTCGGGGGCGCAGACCACCCGGCGCACCTCCCCCGGCACGCCCAGGTCCGCCGGGGTCCAGCCGCCGAGCCCGAGGTACGGTTCCGCGCTCACGGGTTCGCCTCCGTTCGCGACTGCGGGGCTCGCAACCCCGGCTCACTCCTCGCGCTCACAGGGCCACCTCGGTTCGCGACTGCGGGGCTCGCAACCCCGGCTCACTCCTCGCGCTCACAGGAGGTCCGGGTCGGCGGGGCGCAGGGAGACCCCGACCCCCAGGTCGGCGGCCGTTCGGGCGAGCCGGCCGGCCAGCTCGTCGGCGCGGCCGGCAGGCAGATCCACCTCGGCCACCACCACGTAGAGCGTGCCGGCCAGCCGGGTGCTCAGATCCGTCACGTTGCCACCCGCCTCGGCGATCACCCTGGTCATCGCCGCGACGATGCCCATCCGGTCCGCGCCGTGCACCGCCAGCACGTACGGTTCACCCGCCGCCGTCGCCGTACCGTCCGGGGTGACCACGCGTACGGTGGCCAGAAGTTGACCGTCGGCGGCCAGCGGGGTCAGGGCGGCCTCGACCTCGGCGGCGGCGGGGCCGACACAGATCAGGGTCATCGCGAAGTGACCACGGAGCCGGGTCATCGTGGAGTCGGTGAGGTTCGCGCCGAGCCCGGCGAGCACCTCGGCGACGTCGGCCACGATGCCGGGCCGGTCCCGACCGATGACGGTGATCGCGAGCTCGCTCATCCGGGCATTCTGCCCGATCCGCCCGGCGACCCGGCGACGCCCCGCCCGGCCCGCCCAACCAGCGGGAAGGCATCGCGTGACATCATCATCGGCGCGATGACTGAACCCACCTTCACCACCCTGGTCAGCCGGTGGTACGAGCAGAACGCCCGCGACCTGCCCTGGCGGGTGCCCGGCATCGGGGCCTGGCCGATCCTGGTCAGCGAGGTCATGCTCCAGCAGACCCCGGTGGTACGTGTGCTGCCCGCCTGGCACTCCTGGCTGGCCCGCTGGCCCGATCCCGCCGCCCTCGCCGCCGACACCCCGGCCGAGGCGATCCGGATGTGGGGTCGGCTCGGCTACCCCCGCCGCGCGGTACGACTGCACGAGTGCGCGGTGGCGATCGTGGAACGCCACGGCGGGCGGGTGCCCGACCAGCTGGACCAGTTGCTGGCGCTGCCCGGCATCGGGACGTACACGGCGCGGGCGGTCGCCGCGTTCGCCTACGGCCAGCGGCACCCGGTGGTCGACACGAACGTCAGGCGGGTCGTCTCCCGGGCCGTCGCCGGTGCACCGGATGCCGGCCCGGCCACCACCCCGGCCGACCTGGTCGCCTGTGCGGAGCTGCTGCCGGTGGAGCCGGCCGCCGCCGCGCTGGCCAGCGCCGCCTTCATGGAACTCGGGGCGATCGTCTGCACCGCCCGTTCGCCGCGCTGCACGGGTTGCCCGGTCGAGTCGATCTGCGCCTGGCGGGCCTCCGGCCAGGTGGCACCCGCCGGTCCGACCCGCAAGATCCAGCGGTACGCCGGCACCGACCGTCAGGTACGCGGGCTGCTGCTCGGGGTGCTCCGGGACGCCATCGGCCCGGTGCCGCACCAGCGGCTCGACCAGGTGTGGCACGACGACGTGCAGCGGGCCAGGGCACTCGCCGCGCTGGTCAAGGACGGCATGGTGGAGCCGGTCGGCGAGGACCACTTCCGGCTCATCGGGGACGGCCCCGCCACCCAGCCGCTTCCCGGCTGACCCGGACCCCGGAACAGCCGGCCTGGCCGCTTCCCGGCTGACCGCGCCCCCGCTCCGGGCAGGCCCCGCACGGCCCGTCACCAGCGACTGCGGCTCCGCGTGCACCGAGGAAGACCGGTGGTAGGCGGAAAGGGCGGCGGCCCGGTGGCTCACGCCACCGGGCCGCCGCCCTCGTGCTCGATGTCCTACCGGCCCGTCGGGGCCTACTCGCCCGTGGTGGCGGCGCCACCCAGGTCGGCCGGGACGGCGTCCGGCACTGCGGCCGGACGGTCGGAGCCGTGGAAGACCAGCTTCGACTTGTCGATGTCCTCCGGGTCGCCCTCGCAGTCCACCACCACGATCTGACCGGGGGTCAGCTCGTTGAACAGGATCCGCTCGGAGAGGTTGTCCTCGATGTCGCGCTGGATCGTCCGACGCAGCGGACGGGCACCCAACACCGGGTCGAAGCCCTTCTTGGACAGGTACTTCTTGGCATTGTCGGTCAGCTCCAGACCCATGTCCTTGTTGCGGAGCTGGCCCTCGATCCGCTGGATCATGATGTCCACGATCGAGAGGATCTCGTTCTGACGCAGCTGGTGGAAGACGATGGTGTCGTCGATCCGGTTGAGGAACTCGGGCCGGAAGTGCTGCTTCAGCTCGTCGTTGACCTTCTGCTTCATCCGGTCGTAGGTGGACTCGGAGTCCTCCGACTGCTGGAAGCCCAACGACACCGCCTTGGCGACGTCCCGGGTGCCCAGGTTGGTGGTCAGGATGATGACCGTGTTCTTGAAGTCCACGATCCGACCCTGACCGTCGGTCAACCGGCCGTCCTCCAGGATCTGGAGCAGCGTGTTGAACACGTCCGGGTGGGCCTTCTCGATCTCGTCGAAAAGCACCACCGAGAACGGACGACGACGGACCTTCTCGGTCAGCTGGCCACCCTCGTCGTAACCGACGTAACCGGGAGGGGCACCGACCAGGCGAGACACCGTGTAGCGGTCGTGGAACTCGGACATGTCCAGCTGGATCAGCGCGTCCTCGCTGCCGAACAGGAACTCGGCGAGCGCCTTGGACAGCTCGGTCTTACCCACACCGGACGGGCCGGCGAAGATGAACGAGCCGGACGGCCGCTTCGGGTCCTTCAGGCCGGCCCGGGTACGCCGGATCGCCTTCGAGACCGCCTTGACCGCGTCTTCCTGGCCGATGACGCGCTTGTGCAGCTCGTCTTCCATCCGCAGCAGCCGGGAGGTCTCCTCCTCGGTCAGCTTGTAGACGGGGATGCCGGTCCAGTTGCCCAGGACCTCGGCGATCTGCTCGTCGTCGACCTCGCTGACGACGTCCAGGTCACCGGCCTTCCACTCCTTCTCCCGCTGCGCCTTCTGGCCAAGGAGCTGCTTCTCCTTGTCGCGCAGCTGGGCGGCCCGCTCGAAGTCCTGCGCGTCGATCGCGGACTCCTTGTCGCGGCGCACCTGGGCGATCCGCTCGTCGAAGTCACGCAGGTCCGGCGGCGCGGTCATCCGGCGGATACGCATCCGGGCCCCGGCCTCGTCGATCAGGTCGATCGCCTTGTCGGGCAGGAAGCGGTCGGAGATGTACCGGTCGGCAAGCGTCGCGGCGGCCACGAGGGCGGCGTCGGTGATGCTCACCCGGTGGTGCGCCTCGTAGCGGTCGCGCAGGCCCTTGAGGATCTCGATGGTGTGGGCCAGCGACGGCTCACCCACCTGGATCGGCTGGAAACGGCGCTCCAGCGCGGCGTCCTTCTCCAGGTGCTTGCGGTACTCGTCGAGGGTGGTCGCACCGATGGTCTGGAGCTCGCCACGGGCCAGCATCGGCTTGAGGATGCTCGCCGCGTCGATCGCGCCCTCGGCGGCACCCGCACCGACCAGGGTGTGGATCTCGTCGATGAACAGGATGATGTCGCCCCGGGTGCGGATCTCCTTGAGCACCTTCTTGAGGCGCTCCTCGAAGTCACCCCGGTAGCGGGAGCCGGCGACCAGGGCACCGAGGTCGAGGGTGTAGAGCTGCTTGTCCTTGAGCGTCTCGGGCACCTCGCCCTTGATGATCTTCTGGGACAGGCCCTCCACCACGGCGGTCTTGCCGACGCCTGGCTCACCGATCAGGACCGGGTTGTTCTTGGTGCGGCGGGACAGCACCTGCATGACCCGCTCGATCTCCTTCTCGCGCCCGATCACCGGGTCGAGCTTGCCCTCGCGGGCCGCCTGGGTCAGGTTGCGGCCGAACTGGTCCAGCACGAGGCTGGTCGACGGCGCGGCCTCGCCCGGCGCGGTGCCGGCGGCGGCCGGCTCCTTGCCCTGGTAGCCGGAGAGGAGCTGGATCACCTGCTGGCGGACCCGGTTGAGGTCGGCGCCCAGCTTCACCAGCACCTGGGCGGCGACGCCCTCGCCCTCGCGGATCAGCCCGAGCAGGATGTGCTCGGTGCCGATGTAGTTGTGGCCGAGCTGTAGCGCCTCGCGCAGGGACAGCTCCAGCACCTTCTTGGCCCGGGGCGTGAACGGGATGTGCCCGCTCGGCGCCTGCTGGCCCTGGCCGATGATCTCCTCGACCTGCTGACGGACGCCCTCCAGGGAGATGCCGAGGCTCTCCAGGGCCTTGGCCGCCACACCCTCACCCTCGTGGATCAGGCCCAGCAGGATGTGCTCCGTACCGATGTAGTTGTGGTTGAGCATCCGGGCCTCTTCTTGGGCCAGGACGACAACCCGTCGCGCTCGGTCGGTGAACCGCTCGAACATGCCCTCGTGCTCCTCACGTGCCGTGCGCCTCGACTGCGAGATCTTGGCGGGGCCGGTGCTCGGACGTCCGGGACGGGCGTCCGTGCCTCCTTACTCTATCGCCGCTGACCGACTCCGCTGAGGTCGTGTCTCCTCGTACCGAGCCGTTCCGACGTCGTTTTGACCAACCATCCGCGCTCAGGAGGTGTTCCGGCACCCCAGGCTGTACGCGCAGAGCGAAATTCGCCCGGGGTGCAAACGCCCTCCCCGGGCCCCGTGGGTCGTCCACAGGCTGTGGACGAAGTCTCCACCGGCTGTGGACAACGCCCCCGGGACCGGAGAACTTCCCGCCCCGGCCCGGCGGTCGCCGCCCGGTCCCGCCGACCCGTCCGCAGACGGCGACGCCGGCCCGGAGACGTGCTCCGGCCCGGCGTCGGTTCGCCGCTGACGCTCAGCGGGTCGCGTGGTACTCGTCGACGATCTCCTGCGGGATGCGACCCCGGTCGGAGATGTCCTTGCCGTTCTTCTTGGCCCAGGACCGGATCGCCTTGTTCTGTTCGCGGTCGGCGGTCGCCCCGCCCCGGCCCCGGGCAGCCCGGCCACCCACGACCACACCGCCGCGACCGACCCGGGTACCGGCGGCCACGTACGGCGCGAAAACATCCCGCAATTTGTCGGCGTTGGAGTTCGACAGGTCGATCTCGTACTGAACACCGTCGAGGGCGAACTTGACGGTCTCGTCCGCGTCCCCGCCGTCCAGGTCATCGACCAGCTTGTGAATGATCTGCTTGGCCACGTCCCACATTCCTTTCGAGCAGGGTGCTCCTGCAATAGGAGCACGATAACCCGCCCGATGCTTGCCACGTCAATAGGTCGCTGTAACGACCCGGCAAAGGTCCCACCGGGGAGCTACTCGGCGCGGACCAACGGGAAGAGGATGGTTTCCCGAATTCCCAGGCCGGTCAGCGCCATCAAGAGCCGGTCGATTCCCATTCCCATACCCCCGGCGGGCGGCATTCCGTACTCCATGGCCCGGAGAAAGTCCTCGTCCAGCCGCATGGCCTCGTCGTCGCCCCGGGCGGCCAGCTGCGCCTGCGTGACCAGGCGTTCCCGCTGCACCACCGGGTCGACCAGCTCCGAATACGCGGTGCCCAGCTCGAAGCCGAGCACGTAGAGGTCCCACTTCTCGGCCAGGCCCGGCTCGCTGCGGTGGGCCCGGGTCAGCGGGCTGGTCTCCTCGGGGTAGTCCCGCACGAAGGTCGGCGCCTGGAGGCCCGGCACCACCAGTTCCTCGAACAGCTCCTCGGCCAGCTTGCCCGGACCCCACTTCGGGTCGACCGCGAGCCCCACCTTGTCGGCGTACTCCACCAGGCGGGCCCGGTCGGTGCGGACCGTGACCTCCTCGCCGAGGGCCTCGGAAAGCACCCCGAAGAGGGTCACCGAGCGCCACTGCCCGCCGAGGTCGAACTCGCGCCCGTCGGCGTGGGTCACCGTCGTCGAGCCGCTGACCGCCACCGCCGCCTGCTGCACGAGATTACGGGTCAACTCGGCCATCGTGTCGTAGTCGCCGTACGCCTGGTAGGTCTCCAGCATCGCGAACTCCGGCGAGTGCGACGAGTCGACTCCCTCATTGCGGAAGTTGCGGTTGATCTCGAACACCCGGTCGACCCCGCCGACCACGGCGCGCTTGAGAAACAGTTCCGGCGCGATTCGCAGATACAGATCCGTACCGAGCGCATTGCTGTGGGTCACGAATGGGCGGGCCGCCGCGCCCCCGTGCAGCAACTGGAGCATCGGCGTCTCGACCTCGATGAATCCCTGGCCGTGCAACGAGTCGCGCAGGCTGCGCACCGCCGCGGCCCGGGTCCGGACCATCTGGCGCGCCTGCGGGCGGACGATCAGGTCCACGTAACGCTGGCGGACCCGGGCCTCCTCGCTCAGCGGCTTGTGCGCCACCGGCAGCGGACGCAACGCCTTGGCGGTCACCGCCCACTCGTCGGCGAGCACCGACAGCTCACCACGCCGGCTGGTGATCACCTCGCCGGTGACACCGACGTGGTCACCCAGGTCGACCAGGCGCTTCCAGTCCTCCAGCCGCTCCGCGCCGACCCGGTCCAGGGAGAGCATCGCCTGCAACTCGGTGCCGTCGCCGTCGCGCAGGGTCGCGAAACAGAGCTTGCCGGTGTTCCGTACGAAGATCACCCGACCGGTGACCGCGACCCGGTCCCCGGTCGCGGTGTCGGTGGGCAGCTCGGCGTACCGCTCACGCACCTCGGCCAGGGTGCTGGTCCGGGGAAAACCGACGGGGTACGGCTCGACGCCCTCGGCGAGCATCCGGTCCCGCTTCTCCCGGCGGACCTTCATCTGCTCGGGAAGGTCGTCGGCGGGGTCCACTGGCACGGCGTTCTGCTCGGTCACGGCACGCTTCCTCGGCTAAGGGAGTTTCGGCGGGGTCAGCCCATGAGCGTACTCAAGCCCCCGGGCGGCCGTTACGGGATAACCCGGCCGCCGTGATCAGGTGTTGCGCTCGTAGACCATGCGCAGGCCGATCAGGGTGATCATCGGCTCGTGGTGGGTGATGGTCCGGCACTCGCCGATCACCACCGAGGCCAGCCCACCGGTGGCGATCACCGCCCGGACCTCGCCGAGTTCCTCGGTCATCCGCTCGACGATCCGGTCGACCTGCCCGGCGAAGCCGAAGTAGAGGCCGGACTGGAGGCACTCCACGGTGTTCTTGCCGATCACCGAGCGGGGCTTGTTGGCCTCCACCTTGCGCAGCTGGGCGGCGCGGGCGGCGAGCGCGTCGAAGGAGATCTCGATGCCGGGAGCGAACGCCCCGCCGAGGAACTCCCCCCGGCCGCTGATCACGTCGAAGTTGGTGGTGGTGCCGAAGTCCACCACGATCGAGGGGCCACCGTAGAGGGTGTACGCGGCCAGCGTGTTGACCACCCGGTCCGCGCCGACCTCCTTCGGGTTGTCGATGGCCAGCTGCACGCCGGTGCGTACCCCGGGCTCGACGACCACGCTGGGCAGGTCGGCGTAGTAGCGGGCCAGCATGGTCCGCAGCGAGCGCAGCGCCGCCGGCACCGTCGAGCAGGCGGCCACCCCGGTGATCTCCACGGCGTCACCGGCCAGCAGCCCCCGGAACATCAGCCCCAGCTCGTCCGCTGTCGAACGGGCGTCGGTCTTGATCCGCCACGAGTGCACCAGGCGGTCGCCGTCGAACGTCGCCAGCACGGTGTTGGTGTTTCCGATGTCGATGCAGAGCAGCACGCACGCAGCCTAGACGCCGGCCGGGCCGCCGGACGCGAGGAGTGGGCCGGCGTCCGGCGACCTGTGCCGGTTCACCGCTCGCGCAGGTCCAGGGCGATGTCCAGGATCGGCGACGAGTGCGTCAGCGCGCCCACCGAGAGGTAGTCCACCCCGGTCGCCCCGTACTCGGCGGCCACCTCCAGGGTCAGCCCGCCGGTCGCCTCCAGCTCGGCCCGGTCGCCGACCGCCGCGACCACCTCGCGCAGGGCCGCCGGGGACATGTTGTCCAGCAGCAGGAAGTCGGCACCGGCCTCGACCGCCTCCACCGCCTCGGCCGGGGTGTCCACCTCCACCTGCACCGGCACCTCCGGGAAAGTCTGCCGGACCCGCCGGTAGGCCGCCCCGACACCACCGGCGGCCAGCTTGTGGTTGTCCTTGATCATGGCGACGTCGTACAGGCCCATCCGCTTGTTGGTGCCGCCGCCGGCGCGGACCGCGTACTTCTCCAGCATCCGCAGGCCGGGTGTGGTCTTGCGGGTGTCCAGCACGGTCGCCTTGGTGCCGGCCAGGGCGTCCGCCCAGGCCCGGGTGTGGGTGGCCACCCCGGACATCCGGGAGAGCAGGTTCAGCGCGGTGCGCTCGGCGGTGAGCAGCAGCCGGGTCGGGCCGGTCACCGTCGCCAGCACGTCACCCCGGGCCACCCGCGCGCCGTCGTGGGCCACCACGACCACCTCGACGGTACGCTCCGCAGCCGTCACCTCCCCGACCAGCTCGAACACCGCGGCGGCCACCGCCAGCCCGGCCACCACCCCGTCCTGTCGGGCCACCAGGTCGGCGGTGTCGGTCTGCCCGGCCGCGATGGTGGCGACGCTGGTGACGTCGCGGAAGTCCGCCCCCAGGTCCTCGGTGAGCGCGTCGACGATCACCCGCCGCACCCGTTCCGGGTCCAGCCCACCGCTCGTCAACGCCTGCCGCGTCGGTTCGCGCAATGTACTTCCTTCCGTTCGCCACTGCGGGGCTCGCAAACCCGGCCCGCTCCGGGTGGTCAGGGCACGGCCTCCCAGCGTTCGGTCAACTCGCCCCGGGTGCCGACCGCCGCGACCAGGTGACCGCGCCATCCCTCGTCGGCCGTCGGGAAGTCCTCCCGCCAGTGGCAGCCCCGGGTCTCCTGCCGGGCGTACGCGGCGGCGACCAGGGTCGCCGCCACGGTGACCAGGTTCGTCGCCTCCCAACCGGCGGTGCCCGCCCGGCCGGCGTCCCCGGCCAGCCCGGTCAGGGTGGCGGCGGTCTCGGCGAGGCTGGCCGCCGACCGCAGCACCCCGGCACCCCGGGTCATCGACCGTTGCAGCGCCGGCACGCCATCGGCGGACAGCACCCCGCCCCCGCCGCCCACCCACGCGCCGGTCGACGCCGGCTGCGCCTGCTCGGGCAGCCCGGTGGCGATGTCCTCGGCGATCCGACGGGAGAAGACCAGCCCTTCCAGCAGCGAGTTGCTGGCCAGCCGGTTCGCACCGTGCACACCCGTGCAGGCGACCTCGCCGCAGGCGTACAGGCCGGGGATGGAGGTCCGGCCGCGCAGGTCGGTGCGGACCCCGCCGGAGGCGTAGTGGGCGGCCGGGGCGACCGGGATCAGGTCCGTCGCCGGGTCGACCCCGATGGCCAGGCAGGACGCGACGATGGTCGGGAACCGCCCGGCGAGGAAGTCGCCGCCGAGGTGCCGGGCGTCGAGAAACACGTGATCCGCACCGGTGGCCAGCAGCACCCGGTGGATGCCCTTGGCCACCACGTCGCGGGGGGCCAGCTCGGCCAGTTCGTGCTGGCCGAGCATGAACCGCTTGCCGTCGGCGTCGACCAGGTGCGCACCCTCGCCCCGCAGCGCCTCGGAGACCAGCGGCTGCTGGGCCAGGCCGGCCCCCGGCACCCGGGCCGGCTCGGGCACGATCAGCGCGGTCGGGTGGAACTGCACGAACTCGACGTCGGTGACGGCCGCGCCGGCCCGCAGCGCCAGCGCCACCCCGTCGCCGGTGGAGACCGCCGGGTTGGTGGTGGCCGAGAAGACCTGCCCCATGCCGCCGGTGGCCAACACCACCGCGCGGGCCAGCAGGGCGCCGACGCCGTCCTCACTGCCCTCGCCGAGCACGTGCAGGGTGATCCCGCAGGCCGGGCCGGGGGAATCCGGGCCGTCGCCGGGGGCGCGCAGCAGATCCAGCACCAGGGCGTGCTCGACCAGCCTGATCCACGGGTCGCGGCGGACCGCCGCGTGCAGGGCCCGCTGCACCTCCGCCCCGGTCGCGTCACCACCGGCGTGGACGATCCGGTCGGCCCGGTGCCCGCCCTCCCGGGTGAGCATCAGCGAACCGTCCGGGTTGCGGTCGAACTCCGCGCCGATGCGCATCAGCTCCCGCAGCCGCAGTGGCCCCTCCTCCACCAGCACCCGGACCGCCGCCGGGTCGCAGAGTCCGACCCCGGCGATCTCGGTGTCCCGGGCGTGCGCGGCGGGCGAGTCCGCCGGGTCGAGCACGGCGGCGATCCCGCCCTGCGCCCAGCGGGTCGAACCGTCGTCGATGTTGACCTTGGTGACCACGGTGACGTGCAGGCCCGCCTCGCGCAGGTGCAGCGCGGCGGTGAGCCCGGCCACCCCGGAGCCGACCACGATCACGTCGGTGGTCTCCACCCAGCCGGGCGCGGGAGCAGCCAGCAGGCTGGGCAGGGCCGGCAGGTCGACGGTCGGACGAAGTTCCATGACCACAGTCAACCCGAACGATCCTCGCGACGGGGGACGGGGGGCGGGACGAGTGGTTTCGGCTACCCCGTCCGCTACTTCGTCCGCACCGGCAGGGCGGCCGGACCGCCGCCCTTCAGTGAGGCCGTCACCGTCCGGTCGCTCAACCACAGGTAGCAGCGGACCCCCCGGTCACCGACCCGCCACCGGCCAGGACCGGGCGGACGCACCACCACCCCGCTACGGAAGGGCAGGCTGGCGTCGTTCGGCACCCCCACGTACCGGGCCAGCGTGCCGCGGCAGCCGGCGTACATCGGCAGCCAGTCGACGTCCTTGGTCGGATACGGCCGGTCGGGGGCCTTCCAGACGCCCACGAACTCCGCCTCGTGCACGGCCGCGCACTCCACCGGGACCAGCACCTGCACCCTGGCACCCCGACCACCGCTCTTGGCCCGCTGGCAGCCCAGCCGCAGCGGGGAGGGGCCCTTCAACGCGTCCCGCAGGCTGCCCGTCCTGGTGACCACGGTGGCCGCCGCCTCGACGGTGTTCAGCTCGCTCAGGTCGCACCGGAACCAGCGGGCCCCGGCCGCCCAACCCGGCGCGGTCGGCACCGCCACCGCCAGCCGCAGCCGGCCGGCCCGCCAGTCGTCGCCCACGTAGCCGGCAGCCCGGGTGTCGCACTCGGCGAACGCGCCCCGCAGCTCCGTCGAGCCGGTGGCCGGCGCGGTGGCCCGCGAACCCGGCAACACGCCCACGTGCACCGTCTCCACCCGGTGCGGTACCGCGCAGTCCACCGGCGCGTACGCCGCCAGGGAGACCGTGTCGGTGAAGTCGGCGACCTGGCACACGCCTGCCGCGGGGGTGAACGGCCCGGCCGGCGGCAGGGCCGCCCAGTCGTCGGTGAGATCGCCGTCGAGGCCGCCCGGGGCGCCGCAGGCCGCCAGGACCGCTCCCGCCGCCACGGCGGCGATCACGAGCGTCACCGCTCGGCGGACCCTCATCGCACGGCGCAACGCGGCCTCCCCCAGCCGACGACCGTCAATCCGACGGTCAGCCCAGGGTAACCAAAAATGACCTTCCGGTAACAGACCGGAATTCTGGTCAGCCGACGACGGCGAGTGGACTCGGCACCGGGTCGCCGGCCGTCCCGGGGGCCGCAGCCGCCGGGTCGCCGCCCAGCTCAACCACCCTGTTGTCGGCGTCCACGTGGACCACCCGGGGGCGGTACGTCCGGGCCTCCGCGTCGTCCATCTGACCGTAGGAGATCAGGATCACCAGGTCCTGCGGGTGCACCAGGTGCGCCGCCGCGCCGTTGATGCCGATCACGCCGCTGCCCCGCTCACCGGGGATCACGTACGTCTCCAGCCGGGCCCCGTTGGTCACGTCCACGATCGCCACCTGCTCGCCCGGGAGCAGGTCGGCGGCGTCGAGCAGATCCTGGTCCACCGTCACCGAACCGACGTAGTGCAGGTCGGCCTGGGTCACCGTCGCCCGGTGGATCTTCGACTTGAGCATGGTGCGGAGCATCGTGGTGCCTCTCGACAGGTGGTGTGCGTGGTCAGGATCGGGGGGCGAGGTCGATGGCCAGGTTGTCGATCAGCCGGGTGCCGCCCACCCAGGCCGCGATCAGCAGCCGGGCCGGCCCGGTGACCGGCCCCGGCTCCAGATCCGGATCGGTGAGCACCAGGTAGTCCAGCCGCACGCCCGCCGTCCCGCCCAGCGCCCGGTTGGCGGCCGACAGCACCTCACCGGCGTCGGCACCCCGCTCGGCGGCCTCCGCACCGACGCGCAGCGCGGCGGACAGCCCCAACGCAGCCTGCCGCTCGTCCGCCGACAGGTAGCGGTTGCGGCTGGACAGGGCCAGCCCGTCCGGCTCCCGGACGGTGGGCACGCCGACCACCTCCACCGGCACGTCCAGGTCCCGGGCCATCCGGCGGACCAGGGTCAGCTGCTGGTAGTCCTTCTCCCCGAAGAAGGTGAGGTCGGGCCGGGTGAGCTGGAGCAGCTTCAACACCACGGTCAGCACCCCGTGGAAGAAGCCGGGCCGGCTCTGCCCCTCCAGATCCTCACCGAGCTGCCCCGGGTTCACCCGGACCGCGGGCTGCCCGTCCGGGTACATGTCCGCCACGGACGGGGCGAAGACCAGGTCCGCACCGGCCCGCCGGCACACCTCCAGGTCGGTGTCGAGGGTGCGCGGGTACCTGTCGAAGTCCTCGTTCGGGCCGAACTGCAACGGGTTCACGAAGATCGTCACCAGCACGTGGTCGGCCCGCTCCCGGGCGGCCCGGATCAGCGTCTCGTGCCCCGGGTGCAGCGCACCCATCGTCATCACCACGCCGACCGTGCCGGTCAGCCCGGCCCGCGCCTTCGCCAGCTCCGCCCGGGTGTGCACCAGCTCCGTCATTGCTCAGCCCTCCTTCGCCTGCCGGGCCCACGGCACCCGGTTCACGCCGCCACCTCGCGGTGGACGCCTGCCAGCACGTCGAGCAGGGACTCGGCGTCGACCGGGCGCAGCCGGCCCGCCGCGATCGCCCGGTCCGCGCTCCGTCGGGCCAACGCCAGGTAGGGGGCGACGGATTCCGGCGCGGTCTGCGCCAGCCGGACCAGGTGCCGTCGTACGGTGCCCGCGTCGCCGCGCGACACCGGGCCGGTGAGCGCGTCGTCACCGAGCCGCAGGGCGTTCTCCAACGCCGCCCGCAGCAGCGGGGCCAGCACCTTCTCCGGCTGGGTCACCCCGGCGTCCCGCAGCCGGTCGGCCGCCTCGTTGACCAGGGTCACCAGATGGTTGGCGCCGTGTGCCAGCGCCGCATGGTAGAGCACCCGGTCGGTCTCCCCCACCCACTCCGGCACCCCGCCCAGGTCGGCGACGAGCCGGGCCGCCGCCGCCCGCAGCTCCGCCGGGGCGGTCACCCCGAAGGAGATCCCGGCCAGCCGGGACAGGTCGTCAGGCGTACCGGTGAAGGTCATCGCGGGGTGCAGGGCCAGCGGCCGGGCACCCACGGCGGCGGCCGGGGCCAGCACGGCCAGCCCGTGCGCGCCGGAGGTGTGCGCGACCACCTGGCCGGGGTGCAGCGCCCCGGTGTCGGCCAGCCCGGCGACCACACCGGCCAGCGCGTCGTCGGGGACGGCGAGCAGCAGCAGGTCGGTGGCCTCCCGGGCGACCGAGGTGGCCGACCTGATCTCGGCGTCCGGCAGGAGCAGCGCGATCCGGGCCCGGGTCGCCCCGGAGACGCCGGAGGCGGCCACCACCCGGTGCCCGGCGGCGACCAGCGCCGCGCCGAGCACGGCCCCCACCCGGCCGGCACCGACCACACCGACGGTGAGCTGCGCGGGAAGGACGAACGGGACACCGGTTCCGACGGGGCCCTGCGGTACGGCGACGCCGGGGGCAGCCGGACGCGGGCGCAGCGGTGCGCTCATGGCAACGATCCAGTCCTCGAAGGGGGTACCGGTCGAGGGCAAGTATGCGCCGGGGGCAGGGAACCCGAACAAGGATGTGTGAAAACGTTCACCGACCGCCGGCACCGGGCGCCCCGGTGGCGGCCGGGGGCCCGGTGTGGCAACTCACCGCCGTCCGGCCAGGAACCCGGCGTCGACGAACTTGACGTTGCTGTCCGGGCGTACCCCGTCGTCCCCGTCCGGCGTCGTCGGGGTGTTGCGGCCGTCCTGCACCACCAGCAGCCCGCCGGGGAAGCCCGGCAGCGGCGTGGCCGTCACCGCCGCCCCGTCGCACTCCTGCGCGCCGTCGAACCGGCCGTCGACCACCGCGAACCGCCCGGTCGGCCGGTTGGTGACCCGGTCGTAGGTGAAGAACGTGTCGTCGCCCTGGCTGGACACGACGAGGGTGCCCGCGTACCGGCCGGTGCGCATGATCGTCAGGCCCTCCACGTCCTGGGCGATCCGCCCGCCGAAGCCCGGGTCGGCGGTGTGGTCGGTGACGCAGTCGTCGGCCGCCGGGTCGAAGACCGCCGGGACGCCGTACTCGCGGACCCGCTCCACCGACCGGGGTACGCCCACGAACCGGCCACCGACCAGTCGGGTCCGCCACAGGCCGACCTTCTCCTGCGCCAGGTACACCACGCCGGTGGCCGGGTCCACCACCGTCCCCTCCACCTGCGGGCCGTCCCCCGGGTCGGTGCACGGCGACCAGGCGGAGCCGTCCGGCAGGGTGAACGTCGACGGCAGCACCAGCCGCCCCACCGGCCGGTAGCTGACCCGCCCGGCCTGCTCCACCAGCCGGAACACCCCCACCTCAGGGGTGCTGCGCCGGCTCACCACCGCGTACGCGGCCCCGTCCCGGTCGGTGAACGTGCCCAACCCGTACGCGGTGCGCTGGGTGTTCACCTCCGCCTGGTCCCGGCTGAACGCGAACGGCGGCTGCGGCGCGGTCACGTCGACCAGCCGCCGCGACACCGGGTCGATCCGGTAGAACCGGAGCTGGTCCCGCCCCCGGTCGGTGACCACCGCCAGGTCGACCGGCCGGCCCGCCAACCGGAAGCCGCTGACCAGGTCGACGTTGTTGAACCGGCCCGCCTCGTCGTCCGGACCGGGGGCCGGCGGGGTGGCCATCGCCTGCCGCTCCCGGGCCCTCAGGTCGTACACCCGCAGGCCGCCGTTCTTGGCGGTGACGATCACCAGGCTGCCGGCCCGGTCGGTCGGGTGCACCCAGATCGCCGGATCGTCGGCGTCGGCGTCGCCACCGGCGGCGTCGTCGAACAGGGCGGGGGTCTCGGCCACCGCCCGGACCGCACGCGGCGCGTCGTGGCGGGCGGGCGCGGCGGCGGCACCGGTGGTCGTCACCAGCAGCGGTACGACCGCCAGCGCGGGGATCACGATTCGTCTCATGCCCGCAGACCGTAGGGTCGGCACGGTGACGGACCCTGAACACGGGATGAACGCGATTCGCTGGCGGGACGCCATGGCAGCCGCCCTCTACGGGCCGCACGGCTTCTTCGTCTCCGGTTCCGGCCCGGCCGACCACTTCCGGACCAGCGTGCACGCCTCCCCGGCGTTCGCGGCGGCGGTGTTCCGGCTCGTGTCCCGCCTGGACGCCGCCCTCGGCTTCCCCACCCCATTCGACGTGGTGGACGTCGGTGCCGGCCGGGGTGAGTTGCTGCGCGCCCTGGCCGCCCTCGCCCACGGCTCGGCGGGGCCCGACGCGGCTACGACGCCGCTGTCTGACCGCCTGCGCCTCACGGCCGTGGAACTGGCCCCCCGCCCGACGGACCTGCCGCCCGCCATCGCCTGGACGACCGAGCCCCCGGGGGCAATCACCGGTCTGCTAACCGCCACCGAATGGCTGGACAACGTCCCCCTGGACGTGGCCGTCCCCACCGTCACCGGCTGGCGCTACCACCTGGTGGACCCGAGCACCGGCGAGGAAACCCCAGGCCCCCCACTGACCCCCGAGGACCTCACCTGGCTGACCACCTGGCACCCCACCCCACCCCAAACCCCCACCCCACCCCCCGCACCCCCACCCCCCGCGACCGCCCCGGTGATCAAGAGGTTTGCGTCAACGGAAGGGCCCGAAGCTGACGCAAACCTCTTGATCACCGGGGCGGTCGCGGGGGTGGAGGCGGAGCGGGCCTGGGTGGGGCGGGTGGAGGTGGGCAGCGGGCGGGATCTCGCCTGGGGTGGAGTGGTCGGGCGGGTGCGGCGGGGGGTGGCATTGGCCGTGGACTACGGGCACCTGCGCGAGCGGCGGCCGGTGGGCGGAACGTTGACCGGATACCGGAACGGACGGCAGGTCCCTCCGGTGCCGGACGGGTCGTGCGACATCACCGCGCACGTCGCCGTGGACTCCGTCGCCGCCGCCGGTGCACAGGTCGCCGGGTGTGCGTACACGTTGCTGTCGCAGCGGGAGGCGTTGCGGGCGCTCGGGGCCGACGGCGGCCGACCGGCGCTGAGCCTGGCCGGCACCGACCCGGCCGGCTACGTGCGGGCGCTCGCCGCGGCGTCGGCGGCGGCGGAGCTGACCGACCCGGCCGGACTCGGCGGGCATTACTGGCTGCTCCAGCCGGTCGGCGTCGCCGTCGATGCGCTCATGGCACGATGACCGGCATGACCACGGACACCGGTGAACTGCGCGAGCTGACCGTCGGCACCGGGGCCGGCGGGGAACAGCTCGGCACCGACATGGTGCTCAACATCGGCCCGCAGCACCCCTCCACGCACGGCGTGCTGCGCCTCAAACTGGTGCTCGACGGGGAACGGGTAGTCGCCGCCGAACCGATCGTCGGATACATGCACCGGGGCGCGGAGAAACTGTTCGAGGTGCGCGACTACCGGCAGATCATCGTGCTGGCCAACCGGCACGACTGGCTGTCGGCGTTCTCCAACGAGCTGGGCGTGGTGCTCGCCGTCGAACGGCTGATGGGCATGGAGGTGCCCGAGCGGGCCACCTGGCTGCGGATGGCGCTGGCCGAGCTGAACCGGGTGCTCAACCACCTGATGTTCCTCGGCTCCTACCCGCTGGAGATCGGCGCGATCACCCCGGTCTTCTACGCGTTCCGGGAACGGGAGACCATCCAGGCGGTGATGGAGGAGGTCTCCGGCGGCCGGATCCACTACATGTTCAACCGGGTCGGCGGGCTCAAGGAGGAGGTCCCCGCCGGCTGGACCGGACGGGCCCGCGCCGCCATCGGCGAGGTCCGCCGCCGGATGCCCGACCTGGACCACCTGATCCGGCGCAACGAGATCTTCCTGGCCCGTACCGTCGGGGTGGGGGTGCTGTCGGCCGCCGACGCCGCCGCGTTCGGGGCGTCCGGGCCGGTCGCCCGCGCCTCCGGGCTCGACCTCGACCTGCGCCGCGACGACCCCTACCTGGCGTACGACCAGCTCGACGTGCCGGTGGTCACCCGGACCGCCGGGGACTGCCACGCCCGCTTCGAGGTGCTCCTCGACCAGGTGTACGCCTCCCTCGACCTCGCCGAGCAGTGCCTGGACCGGGTCGACCGGCTCACCGGCCCGGTGAACACCCGACTGCCCAAGGTGGTCAAGGCCCCCGAGGGGCACACCTACGCCTGGACGGAGAACCCGCTCGGGATCAACGGCTACTACCTGGTGTCGCGGGGCGAGAAGACCCCGTGGCGGCTCAAGCTGCGCACCGCGTCGTACGCCAACGTGCAGGCGCTGGCCACCCTGCTCCCCGGCTGCCTGGTGCCCGACCTGATCGCCATTCTCGGCTCGATGTTCTTCGTGGTCGGCGACATCGACAAGTGAACCGCCACTGACCCTGCCGTCGGCGGTGCACCCCGGCGGTCAGCGCCAGTGGCCGCCCGCGCGGGGGACGTCGTCCTGCGGCGGGTAGCCGTACCGCTGCCCGCCCGCCCACTGCTGGTGCTCGCGCGGCTCGGGCTCGGGCTCGGGGTCGCGCCACGACACCACCGGCTCCCGGTCCCGCCACTGCTCGGCGCGCTGCCCCTCCCACCGCCGGTCGTCGGCACGCGCCGGCCACTCACGAGCGGGCTGCGGCTCGGCGCGGGCCGGCCACTGCCCGTCCGGCCGGTCCGGTGCCGGTGGGGTCACGTGGTCCGGCCACTGTTCGGCCGGCCGGTGGCTGCGCGCCGGCTCCCGCCACTGCTGCGGCACCGGCACCCCGCCAGCCGGCAGCGCGGGACGGTCGGCCTGCTCCGGCCGAGCACCACCCCACCGGTCGCCGGTGGGTTCCGTCCCGTCCCGGTACGGCTCCTCCTGCCGCACCGAGGCCCACCGGTCCGAGTAGTGGTAGCCGCCGTCGGCGCGCGCCTCCGCGCGGCGCTCCCCGACCCGTACCTCCCGGGCCCGTCCCTCGTCGCGCACCTCGGCCCAGCGGTCACCGGCCCGCGCCGCACGGGCCGGCGGATCGGCCCGGTCCTGCGCCCGGCGGTCACCGGCGCGCGACTCGGCACGGCCCTCCGCCCAGTCGGACCGGCCCCCCGCCGACCAGGCACCCGCCTCCCCGCCAGCCGCCGACCACTCCGGCCGGACCGGCTCGGGCCGGTCGTCGCCCGGGGTCGACCACCCGGGGCCGGGAGCGGCCGGCGGCGACCAGCCGGTGCCGGCGGCGCTCGGCCAGGCCCGGTCGTCAGGGGACGCCTGACGGGTCGCCCGGGAACGGTCCTCCGGTCGGGCCGACCAGCCCCGGCCGGTCGGCTCGGCCGGCGTCGACCAGGAACGCTCCGGCTCCCCACCGGCCCAGGACGACTCGTCCCCGCCCGAGGCCCACCGGCCGGCGTACCCGCCGCCGTAGCCGCCGGCCGGGTCGGGGCCGTCGACGACGGTGTGCCGGGTGGTCACGTGCACGGTCTCGGTGTGCCGCACCACCCCGAGCGGACGGGACGTCGACTCGGCGGCGGGCACCCCGCCGCGCGGCTCCCGGGTGGCCGCCCCGTACACCCCGGCCTGCCCGGTCGGACGCTCCGGGGCGTAGCGGCGGCCGGTCGGTTCGGCGGCCTCCCGATCGGCCGGGACCCGCCCCCGACCCGCCGCGACCGGCGCGGAACTCTCCGGGTGTTCCCAGTCCGACAGGGGCTCCTCGACGGCGGCCCGTCGCCGGCCCACCGGGGCCTCCGGTGCCGGCTCGGCGGCCGGGACCCGGGCCCGGCCCGCACCGGCGACGGAATCCTCGGCGGGCGGGGCGGCGACGGCGGCAGCCAGCTCGGCCGCCGTGTCCAACCGGCGACGCAACGCGGTGACCTGCTCCTCGGCCCGCTGCGACTGGTCCAGCGCCTGGTTGCCGCGCTGGGCGGCGGCCACGATCTCGCTGCGCAGCTCGCGGCGGAGCTGCTCCAACTCGTCGAGCACCGTCTCGTCGGACGACCGGACACCGCCGTCGGCACGCAACGCGATGGACAGGCCGATCAGCACCACGGCGGTGATGGCCAGCACCGCGGCGAAGCGCAGCGGGCCGTTGCCGTCGGCGAACAGCAGGATCAGCGCGGCGATCGGCGCGAACGCCACCCCGATCCAGAACAGTACGGTCAGTAGTTGCGGCCTGCGCTTCTCGGAGACGACCGGGGAGGGCATGGCTGTGCAGCCTACCGAGATGTAGGCGGAGTGGGAACGGTCCCAGGGCAGAATTGCCCCGATCTCAGCCGGTACGGTCGGCGCGACCGGATCACTGCGGACCAGCATCCCGCCTGGTCAGCGGGGCACGAACAGCCCGTTGCGGGGCAGGCCCGGTCGCGGTCGGGACCAGCCGACCGCGACCGGGATCACGCTCAGCTGGTGGCGAGCGCGCCGTCGGACGAGAAGACCAGTCCGACGCTGGCGGTGCCGGTCTTCAGGGCGTTCTTGGTCTGCGGGCCGCCGGCGTCCAGCGAGCTGAACGAACCGGCCTTGAAATCGTAGACCTCCACCAGACCGGCCTGGCACTTCGGCCGCTGCGGGCACTCCGGCGGGCCGGCCAGCACGGTGTCCTTGCCGGAGCACTTGGCCGCCAGGTCGGAGAGGGTCTTCAGGGCGTACTTGTCGGCGAACGCCTTGGTGACGGCGAAGGCGTTCTGGTCCTGCGCCGAGGACGGGGTGCCGAACGTGATGCCCGCCTTGTCGCCCTCGGACTTCAACGCGCTGACCGTCTTGTCCAGCTCCGGCGAGGAGACCGGGGTGGCGTCCTTGCCGTTGGCCTTGGTGTTGAGGAACTCGGCCATGGTCGCCGCGTACTCGGGGACGACCTGGATCTCGCCCTTCTCCAGGCTCGGCTCGTACAGCTCGCGGTTGCCGATCTGCTGCACCTTGACCTGGTAACCGGCTGCGGTCAGGGCGATGTTGTACAGCTCGGCCAGGGTCTGGCTCTCGGAGAAGTTGCCCGCGCCGACGACGATCTGCCCGCCCGGGCCCTTGGCGATGCCGGTGGTCAGCCCGTTGGCCGAGGCGAACTCCTCGGCCGCCGCCTTCGGCGTCTTGCGGTCCACGTCGACCGCCTTGTTGAGGGCGATCAGCTTCGGCGTGTCCAGCGCGGCGGAGACCTTGTCCAGCGCGGCGAGCAGCTGCGGGTTGGCCACCTTGGCGTTGACCGCCGGGATGATGTTGTCGGTGTTCTGGAGCTTCTTGTCGTCGTCGAGAACGACGAGCTGGTCACCGGCGACCGGGGCGCAGCCAGCACCGCTGGCACCCTGCTCCGGGGCGTCGGTGCCGGACGAACCGGCGTCCCCACACCCGGTCAACAGACCCGCCAGGGTCAGGGCGCCCACCGCGCCCACCGCCAGCCGTGTCCGTACGCGCATCGTGCCCGCCTTCCGTGTCCCGGCGCGACCCGGAGTGGGCCGGCCGCGTATCCGACGGGCGACGGCCGCCGCCCGCGGGTTCAGCCAATATCCTTCCGGACCGACCGACAAACCCTGAGCCAGTTTCGTCATGTGATCGTCACGGAACGGGATCAGTTCCCCGCCGTGGCGTCCGCCGCCCGTCGGTTCGCCGCCCGCCGGGTACGCCGCAGCGGTCGCGGGGTCACCGCCCGCTCGACCAGCGCCAGCACCCCCTCCGCCGCCAACGCCAACCCCGCCACCAGCACCCCGCCGGCGATGATCTGCCCGCCACCGGCCGCGATGTCCAGCCCGAAACCGGCCCGGATGATCTGGCCCAGCCCGCCGCCGTTGACGAACGAGGCCAACGCCGCCGTCGCCACCACCTGCACGGCGGCCGTCCGGAACCCGGCGGCCAGGTACGGCACCGCCAGCGGCAACTCCACCCGGCGCAACACCTGCCACCCGGACAACCCCATCCCGCGCGCCGCGTCCCGGGCCTCCGGGTCGGCCTGCCGCACCCCGGTGTACGCGTTCGCCAGCAGTGGTGGCACCGCGAACACGGCCAGCGCGACCACCACCGCCGGTCGCCCGAAGCCGAGGAAGGTCAGCGGCAGGATGGTGAGCAGCGCCAGGGTGGGAATGGACAGGGTCAGGTTGGAGATCAGCACGACCGCGCCGCCGCCGCGCCCAGAGTGCCCCAGCCAGAGGCCGACCGGCCAGGCCACCAGGCAGCCCAGCAGCACCGCCGCGGCGGACATGCTCAGGTGCTCCCCGATCCGGTCCAGCACCCCACCGGGGTTGGTCCAGTTGAGCGGGTCGTTGAGCCAGACCACCGCCTGCTGCACCGGGTTCACCGGGTCTGCCTTTCGCTCGTGACTGCGGGGCTCACCGGATCGGCCCCCTGGTCGTGACTGCGGGGCTCCGCCGCGCCGCGCTCATCGGGGGCGGCTCCGCAGCCAGGGGGTGAGCAGGCGGCCCACGCCCGCCAGGATCAGGTCCAGCACCAGGGCGAGCAGGACGCAGAGCAGGGTGCCGGTCATGATCTGCGCCTTGTAGAAGTTGTTCTGGAAGCCGGCGAAGATCAGCTGCCCCAGGCCACCCCGGCCGATCACCACCCCGACGGTGACCAGCGCGACGGTGGAGACCGTGGCGAGGCGTACCCCGGTGAGGATGCCGGGCAGGGCCAGCGGCAGGTCGATCCGGAACAGCCGGGCCCACCGCCCGTACCCCATGCCCTCGGCGGCGTCACGCACCTCGGGGGGCACCTGGTTCAGCCCGGCCACCGCGTTGCGGACGATCACCAGCAGCGCGTACAGCACCACCACCGTCAGCACGGTCACCGCCCCGATGCCCAGGTAGGGGGCGATGAACGCGAACAGGGCCAGGGAGGGGATCGTGTAGAGCACGCCGGTCAGTGCGAGAATCGGCCCGGCGAGACGCCCGTACCAGTAGGCCACCACCGCCAGCGGCAGGGCGACCAGGGCGGCGAGCAGCACCGCCCGGCCGGTCAGCGAGGCGTGCTCGCGCAGCGCGGCGAGAATGGTGTCAGAGTTGTCCCGCACGTACTGCCAGGAGAACCACGGATTACCCGGCTCGGCCCGGTAACTCAGGTGGAAGGACACACGTGGACGTTACCCCCGGGGGCACCGGCGACGCAGGACACAGCGCCGCCTCGATCACGCTCGACGGCATCCGCAAGCGGTACCCCGACGGCACCGACGCCGTCCGCGAGCTGAGCCTGGAGGTGCCGGCCGGCGAGCTCGTGGTGCTGATCGGCCCGTCCGGCTGCGGCAAGTCGACGGTGCTGCGGATGGTGAACCGGCTGATCGAGCCGACCGGCGGCCGGATCCTGCTCGGCGACGAGGACATCACCCGGGTCGACCCGGTGAAACTGCGCCGACGGATCGGCTACGTCATCCAGAACGTCGGCCTGTTCCCGCACCAGACGGTCGCCACCAACGTCGGCACCGTACCCCGGCTGCTCGGCTGGTCGAAGGAGCGGATCCGGCAGCGCAGCGGCGAACTGCTGGAGCTGGTCGGGTTGGACCCGGCCCAGTTCGGACGCCGCTACCCGCACGAACTGTCCGGCGGTCAGCGGCAGCGGGTCGGGGTGGCCCGCGCGCTGGCCGCCGACCCGGTGGTGCTGCTGATGGACGAGCCGTTCTCCGCCGTCGACCCGATCGTGCGGACCCGGTTGCAGGAGGAGTTCCTCCGGCTCCAGGCCGAGGTCCGCAAGACCATCGTGCTGGTCACCCACGACCTCGACGAGGCCGTCCGGCTCGGCGACCGGATCGCGGTGCTCTCCGAGGGCGGCCGACTGGAGCAGTACGACACCCCGGCGGCGCTGCTCGGCACGCCCGCCTCGCCGTTCGTGCGGGAGTTCGTCGGCGCGGACCGGGGCATCCGTCGGCTCGCGGTCACCCCGGTCACCCGCGAGGTGCTCGACGGGGAGGCCACCGACGCCACCCTGCCGGAACTACCGCTGGGCCGCTCGGCGTACGACGCGCTGGCCGCGATGCTGACCGCCGGCACCGACGCGGTCGTGGTCACCGCCGACGGCCGGCCGGCCGGCACGCTCAGCCGGGCCCGGGTGCTCGACCTCGGGCAGCCCGGCAGCTAGCCACCCGGCGGGTCAGGCCCGGCCGCCCAGGCTGGCCAGCCCGATGATCCAGCCGGCAAAGAAGCCGTAGCCGGCCCCGGTGCCGGTGGTCTCGAAGGCCGCCAGCAGCGGGCCGTCCGCGGTGAGCAGCGCCGCCAGCAGGGTCGCTGCCGCCGCCGCCAGGGTGTACGCGGCCCAACCGGAGAAGAACTGGCTGGCCGACCCGGGCACCCGGGCCACCTGACCCGCCGGCAGCAGGTAGAGCAGGCCCGCGGCGAACAGCAGCAGCAGGATGGCCCGCAGGTCGGTGGCGAGCACCCCGTGCTCCGGATCGGTCGACCCGACCCGCCAGGCGGGCCAGGCGAGCAGCCGCAGGTACCAGCCCCCGGCGGAGTTCGGATCGGTGTGGGCCTCGGCCCAGCCGACGTACCAGGGGCTGCCGCAGACGACGACGAGGATCAGCGCGGCGAGGCTGCCGGTGCCGGCGGCGGTGCCGTACCCCTGCACGGTGCGGGGGCGTTGGGTGAGGGCCATGCGGCGGGAAGTTCCCGACCCGCCACGGCCGGCAAACCTCTCCCGCCAGCCGGCGGGCCGGCCGCTCAGTGCTTCATCAGGTAGTCGATGAACGCCGCCCGCAGCAGTGGCGCCGACTCCTCGTAGCCGTGCCCGGTCAGCTCCCGCCACAGCGCCGCCGCCTCGTCGATGGTCGGCCCCACCGAGTTGGGTGCCCCGTCGAGCGCGGCGGCCTCGTCGGCGTTGGGCAGGTGCCGCAGCACCGACCAGAAGAACCCGACGTCCCGCCGTTCCCGGGCCCGCGCGAAGGCCCGCTCGCGCAGCTCCTCGGTGGAGAGGGCGTCGAGCTGGTCGAAGGTGTGGCCGGTGCCGGCGGAAGGAGTCTCGGTCATGCCCGCGAGCCTAACCGGCGAGATCGTCGCCGGCCCGCCGTCCACGCCCGCCCACGGCAGCGGCCGGCGGCGTGTCGGTTGGCCGGGTCACCGCTCGTCGGCGTCCCAGCGGGGCGGGGCGCTCTGCCAGCGGGGTGCCTCCCAGGGGTCGGGCGGGGTGTCGTCGGTCGTCCGCTCCGGCAGGGCCGGGGTCCAGTTGCGCTCCTGCCCGCCCGGGGGCATCGACCAACCGGAGCTGATCGCCCCGTCCCGCACCGGCGGCAGCTCCACCGGTTCACCCGGGACGGTGCGGGGCCGACCGTACGTCTCGACCAGCCGGGTGACCAGCAGCCCACCGGCCAGTGCCGTCCCGCCGACTGCCCACCTGTCGGTCGGTGCGCCGGCACCGTCCGCCCAGGCCAGGTAGGTCACCACCAGGCCGACCGCGAGGAGGGCGCCGAAGATCCCACCCCGCCTGCCGTACGCGCTGGTGCCGCCGAACATGGACACGCCGACCGCGAGCACCGTCCAGTCCAGTCCCGACGTCGGCGTCACCGGGCCCTCCGCGTTGGCGGCGACGAGCACCCCGGCGAGCATCGCCAGCACGGTGGAGGCGATCAGCCCGGCCGAGGTCACCAGAGCGGCGGCCATGCCGCGTCGGCGGGCCGGGTCGGCCACCGGCCGGAACCGGCCGACCAGCCGGCGTACGGTCCGGATCGCGCCGAACGCGCCGAGCAGCACGACCACCCCGGCCAACCCGGCGAACAGGTAGTAGGCGTTGCGCCGGGGGTCGTAGTCGGCCTGCACCGCCACCGGTAGGTCCCGCCGTTCGATCCAGACGATCACCCCGGCGGCGGCGGCGAGGCTGGCCGCCCAGCCGGGCACGTGCAGCACCACCACCGCCCAGGCCAGGGCCAGCCCGCCCAGCGCGGCGACGACCAGGGCCGGGACGACCGCGGCGGACACCCCCCGGTCACCCTGCTCGGCGAAGTGCAACGCGGCGGCCAGCGCGACCGGGCCGATCGCCAGATTCACCGCGGCGGTCCGCAGGCTCAGCCCGGCGGCGAGGACGAGCAGGCCGAGCGCGACCGCGTCGACGAGCAGCCGCCGCAGGCCGGCACCGCGCAGCGCGTCCGGGTCGTCCCGCCACAGCAGGTAGGCCAACGCGGCGAGGGCGAGCAGCAGCACCAGCTCCCAGACCACGTGCACGCCGAGCCGGTCCCGGCCGGGTTCCCCCTGCTCCGGGTCGTCGAGGACGTTCTCGGGTACGGTCGCGGGCACCTCTGCCGACGCGGTCCGGCCCGGGTCGTCGTACACCATGCGGCGCGCCTCCCAGGTGACCGGCCGTCACCGGTGACGGCTGACTGTGTTCCGGTCGCCAGGCACCGTACCCGCGCGCCGGGGGCGGGCGTAACCCCTGTCAGCGCCGCCCGGGTCGGTCCGCCCGGTCGTCGGCGTCGTCGTCGGACTCGGGGACCCGGCAGGAGCGTTCGAGCCAGAGCGCGGCGGCGACCAGGGCCAGCGAGGCCAGGGCACCCGCCCCGGCCGCCGGCCGGTCCTCGATGGCGGCGTTGGTCGGCTCGACGAAGAGCCAGCCGGTCAGCCCGATGTAGAAGCCGAGGAAGATCGACCCGGCCAGCGCGGACGCCTTGGCCAGCACCACGAACCGGGCGACCAGCAGTGGATTGACCGGCTCCCGGCCGGGCTTGCGCTCGATCCGCCCCCGGGTGTTGACCGCCGCGTACGCCTCCAGCACGGCCAGCCCGGCCAGGGTGACCACCGGCAGCCAGGGCAGCCGGGGGATGCCGCTGTAGTAGAAGCTGCTGATCAGCAACCAGGCCACGGCGGCGGCGGCGAGCACGGCGACCAACAGGGTCGAGAACCGGGTGGGGCCCATCCTCGACCCGTCGGGCTCCCGGTCACGGGGCGGTCGGGACGGCGTCATACCGGCCGGCTCCACTGGTTCATGTGTCCGACTCTAACGAAAGATCGGGGCGGGGGGTCAGTTCGAGGGCGTCCCCGGCGACCGGTTCGGCGTTGAGCAGGTCGGTGAGCCAGCCGTGCCCGGCCAGCCGCCCGTGCGGGTCGATGTCGATCCACGGGCGGAGCACGAAGGCGCGCTGGTGGGCGCGGGGGTGCGGCAGGGTCAGCGCGGGGTCGTCGCTGAGCACCGGCCGGCCGCCGTCGTCCCAGACGGCGACGACGTCCACGTCGAGGGTGCGCGGCCCGTACCGGCGGGCCGGGTCGCGGACCCGGCCGGCGGCGGTCTCGGCGGCGTGCGCCCGCGCCAGCCAGTCGTCGGGGGTCGCCGCCGGGTCGGCGACCATGACCGCCGCGTTCAGGTACGCCGGCTGGTCGGCGTCGCCCCACGGGGGTGTCTCGTAGACGCCGGAGACCACCAGCACCGCGTCACCGAGACCGGCGACCGCGGCCCGCAGGTGGTCGATCCGGTCGCCGAGGTTGCTGCCGATCGACAGCACCGCCCGGGTCACCGGGTACGCCGCATCGTCACGGCCACGTCGGTGAACGTGTGCGGGATGGGGGCCTCGGGCTTGTGGACGGTGACGGTGGCGGCGACCACCAGCGGCTCGGCCAGGCAGACCGCGAGCAGCCGGTCGGCCAGCGTCTCGATCAGGTTGACCGGCTCGCCGGTGACCACCGCGACCAGCCGCTGCGCCAGCTCGCCGTAGTGCACGGTGTCGGTCACCTCGTCGGAGCGGGCGGCCGGGGCGAGGTCGAGTTCGAGTTCGGCGTCGACCACGAAGTCCTGGCCTTGGGCGCGTTCGAAGTCGTAGACGCCGTGCCGGCCCCGGGCCCGCAGTCCGGTCAGGACGATCCGGTCGGTCACGTTCCTCCCTCCGTCCGGCCGGTGGGGGCCGGGTCGTTGCCGGTGGTGGCGAGCCGGGGGCGGCCGGTGGCCGACCAGACGGCGAGCGCGTCGGTGGTGCCCCGGACGTCGTGCACGCGTACCCCCCAGGCGCCGGCGGCGACGGCGAGCACGCTGGTGGCGATGGTGGCGGCGGCCCGGCCGTCGGTGTCCCGGGGGGTGCCGTCGGGGGTGGCGAGCAGGTGGCCCAGGTAGGACTTGCGGCTGGCTCCGAAGAGCAGCGGCAGCCCGAGGTCGAGCAGTTCGGGCAGGCGGGCGCTGAGTTCCCAGTTGTGCGCGGCGGTCTTGGCGAAGCCGAGCCCGGGGTCGATCACCAGCCGGTCGGCGGCCACCCCGGCGGCCAGCGCGTCGTCGACCCGCTGGGCCAGTTCGGCCCGGACGTCGGTGACCACGTCGGTGTAGCTGGCCAGCTCGCGCATCCCCCCGGAGTGTCCCCGCCAGTGCATGAGCACCCAGGGGCAGCCGGCGTCGCGGACCACCCGGGCCATGTCGGGGTCGGCCAACCCGCCGGAGACGTCGTTGACCACGGCGGCCCCGGCGACGACGGCCGCCTCGGCGACCGGGGCGCGGGTGGTGTCGATGCTGACCGGCACCCCGGCGGCGGCGAGTTCGCGGATCACCGGCAGCACCCGGGACGCCTCGGTGCGGGGGTCGACCCGGTCGGCACCCGGGCGGGTGGACTCGCCCCCGACGTCGACCAGGTGCGCGCCCTCGCGGTGCAGTCGCACACCGTGTGCGACGGCGGCGTCGAGGTCGGCGTACCGGCCACCGTCGGAGAAGGAGTCGGGCGTGACGTTGAGGACGCCCATCACCACCGGGGCCTGCGCCCGTACCAGATCGGTCACGACTAGACGGTACCGGTCGCATCGGGCCGCTCCGGGCACCCCCACCGACCCCTCCACGGCCACCCTGACGTGCCTATTGGAACAGGTGTACGATCGGTCTTCCGGGTCGAATCGGGTCGACTCTTCGCGGCTTGTCGCAAAGGAGGGCGGCCCGTACGCTGTGGAATTGCCCAGCATCAAGAGATGGCGAAGCCTGGAGGGAGGGCCGAAGCGGGAAAATCCCCCCAAATCTCGCCACTCTCCGTGGTGGGAGACCCGCGCCGCGTCATCGACGCCGTGCACAGTGAGCACATTCCCGCCAGGCTTGCCTACTGCACCACCGCGGCACCGCCGGCCGCGTTATGGGGAGGTTCCAGTGATCGCCTTCGAGCTGATGGAGACGACGTCTTCCGGCGTCGCACAGGTGCTGCACACCCTGGCGACGACGCCACTCGCCGAACCGGCCCCCAAGGGCATCGACACCAACGGTGTCGTCACCTTCTTCGCCAGCAAGATCGCGCCCATCCTGCTCGCCGTACTCGGCGTCATCTTCATCGGCCGGGCCAGCCGGGGCGAGATCTCCAAGGTGCTGACCAGCTCGGCCATCGCGATCGTCGGGCTGGCCTTCATCGCCGGCGCGGCAACACTCTTCTTCATCGGTGACTACCTGATCGATCTGATCTTCGAATAGGCGCGGGCGAGACATGCGGCTGCGCACCGACGACGACATCTACCGGGCCCGCCTGGTCTACCTCGGGCCGCCCGGCTACACCCTTCCGGTCCACCTCCCGTACGCCCAGTACGGACTGTTCATGCTGCTCGTACCCCTCTACATGTTCATCCACTGGCTGTTCACGTTGCAGGTCGAGCTCTTTCCCGCCTGGGAAATCGCGCTCGCCATCGTGAGCACCTCGTTCATCTTCCGGTACGTCGACCCGGACCGGCCGGCGCGGATGGTCATCCGCACCGCGCTCACCGACTGGCGACGCACCCGGGAACCGGCCGCCGAACTGCGGGACCCCCGCCTGGTCGGCAGCCGGATCAGGATCCGGGAGGAACTGGCATGACGGGGCGTACCCGAATCGGGCAGTCGGACCACACGGGTGAGGCGGTCGAATGAGTCGCTCTTCCACGCCGGGTTTCCCGGCCGGACGACACAGCGCCCCGCACGGTAACCGTGCGCGGTCGTTCGACTACCCCCAGGAGGAGCTGCGGGACGACGAGCCGTACGACCCTTCCCTGCTCACCGGCCCGGGTCAGAGCGGTGTGGGGGTGTTCCAGGCCCCCCGGCCCAGCCCCGGCCGGGGCACCCCTGAGGCCGAGCCGGCGCCTGCCGCGCCGATGCTGGTGGGTGACGGCACCGACATCGACTCCCCCTTCCTCGACCTCTTCGGTGGCGGCCCCCGCCCCGGCACCGCCCCGTCGCCCGGCACCCCCGCACGCCGGGGTCCGGGCCGGGAGCAGCGCCCCGTACCGCACCAACCGAGCCCCGCGCCGACCCCGCCGCCGGCCATCGAGGCGCAGGCCCCCCCGGCGGCCATCGAGGCGGCCCCACCGGCCGGGCGCACCGCGCGCACCCGCGTCCCGCACCAGCAGGGCGACCGGTCGACGGCGGCCCCGACCGACGACCGCCGGGCCGAGGCACCACAGCGGCCACCGCGCCGGGTGCCCACCGACCTGTTCCCCAGGGACACCGGCGAACCGCTCACCGCGCGGGAGGCGGCCGAACGCGCCCGCCGGGAGGCCACCGAACGGGCCCGGGAGGCCACCGACCGCGCCCGGCGCGAGGCCGCCGAGCGGGCCCGCCGGGAAGCCGCCGCGCAGGCCGAACGCGAGGCCGCCGAGCAGGCCCGACGGGAGGCCGCCGAACAGGCCCGACGGGAGGCCGCCGAACAGGCGCGCCGGGACGCCGACGAGCAGATCCGACAGGACGTCGCCGAACAGGCCCGACGCGAGGCCGCCGAACAGGCCCGACGCGAAGCGGCGGAGCAGGCCCGGCGGGTCGCCGCGGATCAGGCCCGACGCGAGGCTGCCGAACAGGCGCGCCGGGAGAACGCCGGGTCGGTCCGACGCGACGCGACGCTGACCGCCCGGCCCCGGCCCACCCCGGTGGCGCCCACCCCCGGCTGGCCGGAAACGCCCGAACCGGCCTGGCCGGAGGACGTCGCCCCCGGCTGGCCGGAGCCGGCCGAACCGATCCGGGCGGAGGCCGTGATCGCCCCGACCGGCGCGCTGGCCGCCGAACCGGCCCGGCCCGCACCCGTCGACGCCGACCGGATCGCGCCGGCGGACTCCGGCCCCCGGGAACTGGCCACGCCCCGGGAACGCGCGGCGAGCCGCCGTACCGCGGCGACCAAACCGGTCCGGGTACGCCCACCGAAGATCAAGTTCGGGGACCGGGACCCGTCGATCGAACTGGCCATCACCGAGATCGCCGGGCACCTCACGTTCACCCCCAACACGGTCACCGCCTGGTACTGGCTCCCCGAGGTGCGGTGGGCGTTCCGCCCGGACGCCGAACGCGAGGCGCTGCTCTCCGCGATCTCCGAGCAGTACGCCGGCCTGGCCGGCTTCCGGCTGCACCTGCGCCGCACCACCAGGCCGTTCCCCGCCGACGAGTGGGCCCGCACCATCGACGCGCACACCGCGTCGCCGCTGCCCGACGTCCCCGGCACGCCGGGCTGGGCCGACCACCTGGTCGCCGCCCAGCAGCACCTGATGTCGGTCAACCACGCCGAGGGGCAGACCTACCTGGGGGTCACCTTCGCCCGTCGTTCCCTCGGCGACTCCCTCACCGAACGCCTGCTGCGCGCCTTCGGCAAGGGCACCGCCGACGGCGAACGCCGCAAGCTGGGTCGTACCGTCGAGCAGTTCGACGAGGTGCTGGGCAGCTTCGGCATGCGGGGCAGGCGGGTCACCGCGCAGGAGCTGGAATGGCTGCTCTACCGCTCGGTGGCGCTGTGCATGGCCCCGCCCGGTGCGCTCTCCCCGGTGACCAACGGCCGGTGGGAACGCGGCGACCTGCTCGCCCTCACCGAACAGGTCGAGCGGTACCGCACCCCGTACGGCACCACCGTCAAGCTGGTCAACCGGATGACCGGTGAGGAACGGCACGTGGCCGTGCTCGCGGTCGGCCGGATGGAGCCGCTGGAGATCCCCGAACGGCACGAGCCGTGGCTGCACTTCCACGAACGGCTGCCCTGGCCGATGGAGATCTCCACCAGGGTCGACATCCTCGGCTCCGGCGACTCCTTCCGTAACCTCGAACACCGGCTGCGGATGATCCGGTCGCAGCAGCTCGACTACGCCGAGCACGGCATCGACGCCCCGCCCGAGCTGGAACGGCTCGCCAAGCGGGCGCTGGTGATCGGCGACGAGATGACCACCGGGCTACCGGTCGACTCCGCCCGGGCACACGGCTGGCACCGGATCGCCGTGGGCGGCCGGACCCGCGAGGAGTGCATGGAACGGGCCCGCCGGCTCATCCAGCTCTACTCCCGGGAACTGCGCATCTCCCTGCAACACCCGAAGAACCAGGACTGGCTGGCCCGGGAGTTCATCCCCGGCGAACCGATCGCCAACACCGGGTACGTCCGCCGGATGCCGGTGCCGCTGCTGGCCGCCGCGCTCCCCCAGGCGGCGTCGACCGTCGGCGACCGCCGGGGCGACCTGATCGGGCGTACCGCCGGGACCTGCCGTCGGCCGGTCTTCCTCGACCTGCACTTCCCGATGGAGGTACGCGAGCGCTCCGGGCTCGCCGTCTTCGTCGCCGAACCCGGTGGTGGCAAGTCGACCCTGCTCGGCGCGCTCGGCTACCTGGCCGCCCGGCGGGGCGTGCAGGTCACCCTGCTCGACCCGTCCGGTCCGCTGGCCCGGCTCTGCGCCATGCCGGAGCTCAAGCCGTACGCCCGGGTGCTCAACCTGACCGGTTCGGAGCCGGGGACGCTGGCCCCGTACGCGCTCATCCCCACCCCGCTGCGCAGCGAGTTCACCTCCGGGGCGGCGGGCGACCGGGAGTTCGAGATCGCCGTCTCCAACGCCCGGGCCGAACGACGCATGCTGGTCCAGGACATCTGCATGATGCTGGTGCCGCCGCAGGTCGCCCGGGAGGCGTCCACCGCCACCCTGTTCCGACACGCGGTACGCCAGGTGCCGGCCGAGGAGACGTCCACCCTGGACGATGTGGTCGCCTGCCTGCAAGGGCTCGACGACGACGCCGGTCGGGAACTGGCCCACCTGCTGCTCGACACCGCCGAGATGCCGCTGGCCATGCTCTTCTTCGGCCGCCCGCCGGAGGGGCTGCTCGGTGCGGGCGCGGCGCTCACCGTGATCACCATGGCCGGCCTTCGCCTGCCCGACCTCAAGATCGAACGCGAGTACTGGTCGGCCGAGGAGGCATTGGCCCTGCCGATGCTGCACACCGCGCACCGGCTCGCCGTCCGCCGCTGCTACGGCGGGTCGATGTCCTCGCGCAAACTCGTCGGCCTGGACGAGGCGCACTTCATGGAGGGCTGGCGCTCCGGCCGGTCCTTCCTGGTCCGCCTCGCCCGGGACTCCCGCAAGTGGAACCTCGCCGCCCTGGTCGCCTCGCAGAACCCGAAGGACATCCTCGGCCTCGACGTCCAGAACCTCGTCTCCACCGTCTTCGTCGGCCGCATCGCCGAGGACACCGAGATCGCCTCCGAGGCGCTCCGGCTGCTCCGGGTGCCGGTCGACGACGGCTACGAGGCCACCCTGGCCTCCCTGTCCGCCGTCGACACCACCTCCGCCACCCGGCTCGGCTTCCGCGAGTTCGTCATGCGGGACGTGGACGGCCGGGTGCAGAAGGTCCGGGTCGACGTGTCGTACGTCGAGGGGCTGCTGGATCACCTCGACACCACCCCCGCCGCGGTCGCCCAGGCCGCCGGGATACTGCCGACCGTCCTGGCTGATCTGGAGGCGTGACAATGGCGAGGGCCCGGGCACGGATCACGGCGCTCCTCCTCGCACTCGGCGTACTCGCCGGTGCCACGATCGCCTGGCCGGTGGTCGGGGCCACACCGGCGTACGCCCGTACCCCCGTGACGGCACAGGCGGCCGCCGACCTCTGCACCACCAAGGAGTGGCAGGCCGACTTCCGCGCCTGCGTCAAGAAGCTCAAGCAGGTCAGCGAGACGGAGGTGGACTGCCGCAAGCCGCCGGTGCCCTCGGCCCCGGACTCCGGCCTGGCCGGATGGTTCGCCTCCCGCCCCGACTCGTCGAAGCTTCCCGGGCCGAAGGGCCTCTACAGCGACTACGGCTACGGCGGCTACAGCTTCAACACGTACGACGTGGAGGGAGGCTGTGCCTCCACCGTCCTCCATCCGGACTACAAGTTCACCACCACCGTCGCCAACGGTGAACTGATGATGGCCACCGCCGTGGTGGGTGCCTCGAACGCGCTGCGTGAACGCGCCTGGGACCCCCAGTCGATGTGGAACTGGGCCGATCCGTTGGTGGAGAAGGCGACCAAGGCCGTCTACCAGAAGGTGTTCAGCGTCTTCGGCATCGTGACGCTCTGTGTGGTGGGCCTCTACCTGCTCTGGCGTTCCCGCCAGTCGGACATGAGCAACGCAATGACCACCGCGGGCTGGGCCCTGCTGGTGATGGTCGCGGTGACGGCCCTGGCCGCCTGGCCGGTGAAGTCCGCCAACATTGCCGACGGCACCCTCATCACCTCCCTGGGCGTCGTCCACGACGCAATCGGTCCGGCAGCACGAGACACACCGGCGGACCAGTGCGACGATCCGAATCCTGATGCGTGCAAGGACAGTCGCCCCCCGGCCGTCCGCGCCAGTGACACCGCCACCGAATCGATGTTGTACCGCAACTGGCTGCGCGGGGTGCTGGGCTCGGCGGACAGCGAGACGGCCAAGAAGTACGGGGCGGCCCTCTACGACGCGAAGGCGCTCTCCTGGGAGGAGGCCGAGAAGCTCCGGGAGAATCCCGCCACCCGCGACGCCACCATCAAGGCCAAGCAGCAGCAGTGGATGACGGTCGCCGAGCAGATCAAGTCCGAGGATCCTGAGGCATACGAGTATCTCCAGGGCAGCCGCGACATGGACCGGATCGGTTCCGGGTTCATCGCGGTCCTCGCCGCGTTGCTCTTCGCCATGTTCGACCTCACCGCCTCGCTGCTGGTGCTGCTCGGATTCATGATCTTCCGGTGGGCGGTGATCGCCGCACCGATCCTGGGCACGATAGGCCTGCTCCGCCCCGCCAGTGCAGGGCTGCGGCGGCTGGCGAACGCCGTGGTCGCTGCTGTGTTCAACATCGCCATCTTCGGCACCGGAGCGGCGATCTACCTGTTCGCCGTCGACCTGATCATGAGCACCCCGACCCTGCCGGGCTGGCTCCAGGTGGTGCTGGTCTGGCTCTGCGGTGTGGTCGGTTGGCTGCTGCTCCGGCCCTACCGGAGGATCACCCAGCTCGGTGGCAAGGACAGCAGTGAGGCGGTCGGCTCGGCCGGGTCGTGGCACCGCCGGTTCTTCCGGGACATGCGCGTCGCCGCCCGACTCGACGTGGCCGAGCCGGGCGGTACGGCCGAGCCGAAGCTCACCCGGGGGCGCGGGGCCGCGCTGGAACCGGCCACCCTACGTCCTGAGGCCCGGCGGGAGGACCCCAGCCACTCGACGGTCAGCGCGCCGGCGCAGCGGGAACGCCCGGATGGACGTGAACGCGCCGACGAGACCGAGGCGAAGCCCCCGACGCGGGAGAACAGCCGGCCCACGGCTGCACTCCGCCCACGACGTCGTCCGGCGAGCTGGACCGAGCCGGACGTGCCGGAGGAGACCCCGTCCTTCGTGGTCTACCGACCCGACTCCGCCACGCCGGCACCGACGCCCGTGAAGCCCAGCCCCCGTATACGCTCCGAGGCCAGGTGACGCGATGCGGCGAGCAGTCGAACTCCTCTTCACCCGACTCATCCGGTCACGGCTCGGCGTCGCGCTCGTGATCGCCGTGCTGGTGCTCGGGGTGATCGGTACGGCCCGCCTGGTGTCCGGCCCTGGTGACCTCACAGCGGGACTCAGCAGCCGCCCCCGGGAACCGATCACCACTGTCGATCCGGAGGAGGGGGATGACGGGGTCATCGCCACCCCGGTCCCGGAGTCACCGCATACCCGGCCCGGTGAGTTGACCCCCGAGCAGACGGCCACCCGGTTCACCACCGCGTGGCTGGGCGGGTCCACCACCACCGCGGAGCAGTGGCAGGCGGACCTACGGCCGATGTCGACGCCGGAACTCACCGAGAAGTTGACAGGTGCCGACCCTGCCGGAGTTCCTGCCGTCAAAATTGCCGGCACCCCGACACTGCGTCCACGGACGGCGGTCTTCACGGAGGTTCTGGTTCCGTTGGAGGGCGGCCAGCTACGGCTGGAACTGGTTGCCCCCGACGGCCGCTGGTTGGTGGACGCCGTGGACTGGGAGCGGGAATGACTGCCGAACTGTCACCGACCGCTGCCCCACGCCGCCGCGTCCGGGTGGGTGCCGTCGCCGCCGCGCTGACCGGCGCTCTCGCGTTGCTCTGCTGCGGCGGCGGCAGTGCCGCGTTCTTCCTGACCAACCTCGGCGGCGACCAGGAGTCCCTGGTGTCGAACGAGCAGCAGTGCGAGGACGAGCACCGGGTCAACGTCACCGGCAAGATGCCCCGGATGTCCGCGTACGGGGCCAGTCAGCTGCGTAATGCGGCAGTCATCATCAAGGTCGGACAGGATATGAAGGTGCCACCCCGGGGCTGGGTGATCGCGGTGGCCACGGCGATGCAGGAGTCGGCGCTGCGCAACCTGTCCAACAGCACCGTCGCAGGCTCTCGCGGCATCCCGAACGAGGGGGTCGGCTCCGACCACGACTCCCTCGGTCTCTTTCAGCAGCGGGCCGGCTGGGGCAGCGTCACGCAACGGATGAGCCCCGACTATGCGGCCCGCAAATTCTACGAGAAACTGGTGAAGATCGACGGTTGGGAGCGGATGCCCCTGACCCGGGCCGCGCAGAAGGTGCAGATCAGCGCCTACCCCGACGCGTACGCCAAGCATGAGGACGTCGCCAGTCAGATCGTCAACGCGCTCGCCGGCGGGGCTGCCCGGACGGTCCAGATCGCCGAGCAGGCGGTGTGCGACCGGGCCGCCGCGCGGACCATCGCCGCTTCGGGCTGGACCGCACCGATCGACGGCGGGGTCGGCTCCGGCTTCCGCACGGCCAGCCGACCGCGACACAACGGCGTGGACATCGGCGCCCGCAAGCGAACCGAGATCCATGCCGCTGCCACCGGCCGGGTGCTGGTGGCCCGCTGCGATCCGGACCACAGCGGAAATCGCAGCTGTGACGTCGACGGTTTCCCCGGCAAGGGGGGGTGCGGATGGTTCGTCGACATCCTGCACGCCGGCGGCTTCGTCACCCGGTACTGCCACATGATCGAAAAGCCCCGGGTGGCCCCCGGACAACTCGTCAAGGCCGGGGAGGTGATCGGGCTGGTCGGAAGCAGTGGCAACTCCTCCGGTCCGCACCTGCACTTCGAGGTGCACATCGACAGCAACCGCAGCTTCTCCGGCGGGATCAACCCGGTCCCGTTCATGCGGCAGCGCGGTGCCCCGCTGAACGGTTCGGCATGAGGCCGTCGCCCCGATGAGCGGACCACTGCCGGACCCGTTCGCCGGTCAGCCCGACTGGGCACCACTTCCACCACGGCCGGTCGAGATCGTCCCCGCCACCGGCCGGGTCGAACTGCGCGGCCGGCGGGTCCTCGTCGGGCTCCCCGGCCTCGGTTGGCGGGGAGACCTCCGCGCCGACGAGCGGGTGGTGCAGGGCAGCCGGACCTACGTGCCGGTCATCCCCGAGCACGAGTGGTACCGGGCGGAGGCCGACCAGGTGGAGGTCTTCGCCCCGCTCGTCCCCGTGGAACGGGTCTGGGTGGAGACCCTGGGTGACCGGCCTGCACCCACCGGACCGATCCGCGAGCAGGGGATCCAGCTCGTCTCGTTGGACGGGCCGACCCACCGGGCCCCCACCCCGGTCTTCGAGACCGACGCGGTCAGCGGACGACGGGTGGTACACGTCGAGGACGCCGTCGAACACCGCGACCTGCGTGCGGTGACCGAGTCCTACTCCGGTGCCGACGGCGACATCTGCGTCCGGGTCACGCCGGAACTGGAGTGGTACCGCTGGGCCTGGCGTGGGCAGCCGCCCACCACGATGGAGATCCCCGTCCACCTACTGTGGATTGAATAGCCTTTAGACAGCCTTACGTGCGCCGCAGACACGCCAGCCGTCACGAATTTCGATGACATCGAAAGTCCAGTCCTCCCGACGGCTGCTGCGCTGCTGACCGTTGGACGAACCGGAAATGGTCAGGGTTGTCGTCACGGACTCACCTTGAGGAGTTTCCATCCTGGTCAATGCCCCCCAGCCAACTCTTACCTCAACATTGAATTTTCTTTCTCGCTGCTGAAACTCCGCACGGAGGGCCGCAAGCGCACCTAGATCTGCATCGTCGCAGACGAGAAGCTCGGCGCGGGTGTCGTTTTCGTTGACCAGGAATTCACGGAGATAGTTGTCGACGACGACGTCCGGGGCGCTGCGGTCCGGGGTCGCGGCCCGCTCGTACAGCACGTAGCCGGTGATCCCACCGCCGACGCAGAGCAACGCCAGCACCCCGGCCACGACGGTGAGGACGGTCCGGAGCCGGCGGGTCGGACGCTGCGGCACCGGCAGCGGCGCAGGGGGGGCCGAGTGCTCCGGTGGGGTCCGCTGCGCCGGAACTCGGGACACCTGGGAACCGGCGGGGGGCTGCACTGATTCCACCCCCTGAGGCTATCGGCTGGACGCTCCGTTCCCAATGCCCCGGAAGCTGCGGATCGTGACAGGACGACCCCGGGAGGTGAGAGTTAGCCGCGATTTGCGACAAGCCTGGCGCACCGCCGCCGCGCTTCCCGGAGGAGCGGCGGGGGCTGGGATACGGTCTGCAGTCGGGGAGGCTTCCCGTCGCGAACAGCGGGGTGGACGCGCCTCGGAAAGAGGGGTGGACGCGGTGGCCGGTCCCAAGGCTCGCACGAACCGCGCCGCAGCCCTGCACCGTCGGGCCGCTGCGACCGTTGCCGCTGCCGTCACGGTCCTCGACGAGATCCGTCCGGCCCCCGCCGACCAGCGTCGACAGTACGAGCTGGCGGCCCGCCTGCGGCACGCCGCCGCCCTGCTCGCCCCGGGCTGGGCCGGGAACGCCCTGGAGGACCTGACGCCCGACGCCCCGTGTGGTGAGGAGCATCCGCCCTTCGTACGGATCGGTACGGCGGCCCCGTTGGAGGATGCGCGCTTCCCGGCGCTGGTGCCGCTGCTCGGCTCGGCTCATCTGACCCTCGACGGGGACGTCCGTGACATCCGGGTGGCTGGTCTCGTCCGGGCCGTGTTGTTGCGTCTGCTGGCGGCCACTCCGGCGGGCTGCCTGCTGGTCCGGGGCGTCGACGGCACCGCCGCGCCGGGCACCGCGGGCACCGGCACGGACGACACCACCGTCAGCCCCGGCCCAGGCACCGGCAGAGCCGGCACCGCAGGAGCCGAACCCCGGAACGTCACCGTCACCGCCACCGACAACGCGAGCACCGCAACGCGCAACGGTGCACCACAGGAGGCCCGGAGCGGCACCGTCTTCGCCCCGTTCACCGCGCTGGCCGACGCCGGCCTGTTCCCGCCTCCGGCGACTGACGCGGCCGGGCTGCGGGCGGTGCTCGCCGAGGCCGAGCAGTGGGTCTCCCCGGGGGCCGGCCGGCCCCGCCGGCACGACCGGACGCTGCTGCTGGTGATCGCCGGGCTGCCCGCGTCGTCCGGGCCGAGTGACCTGGACCGGATCGCAGCGCTCGCCGAGCGGGCTCGGGGCACCGGTCTGCACCTGGTGGTCGCCGGCTGGCCGGCGGCCCGGCCACCGCTGCCGCAGGCCACCCCGGTACGGCTGCGCACGTCGTACGCGCTGCTGGGTGATCCGCCGGGGAGCCCGTTCAGCGGGCCGGGCACCGACCCGCCGGGCGGCCTCAACTGTCCCGTCCTCGTCGACGAGGACCCCGGCCCGGAGCTGATCGGGGCCGTCTGCCGCCGGCTGGCCGACCAGATCGAGGCGGGCTCCCGGTTGGGTCTCGCCGAGTTGCTGCCGCCCGGGGACGCGCCGCTCTGGGCGTCCTCGTCGGTCGACGGCCTGTCCACCACCGTGGGCGACGCCGGCGGCCGGCCGGTCACCGTGGGCTTCACCGAGTTGACCCCGCACTGGCTGGTCAGCGGCCGGTCGGACGCGGACCGGGGGGCCTTCCTGACCAACACGCTGCTCGGTCTGGCAGCCCGGTACGGTCCGGACGAACTGGCCCTTTACCTGGTGGATCTGGGTGCCGGGGAGTCGTTCGTGGAGTTCCTCCAGACCCGGCGGGACAGGTCGTGGGTGCCGCAGGTCCGCGCGGCGGGGATGGCCGCCGACCCGGAGTACGTGCGGGACCTCTTCGACCAGTTGGCGGCGGAGATCCACCGCCGGGAGGAGGCGGCGGCGCGGGCCGGTGGTCAGCGTTTCGCCGAGCTGCGTGAGCATCAGGCGCTGCCGCGCGTCGTCTGCGTCATCGACAACTTTCCGCTGTTGCTGGCGGATCGGGATCCGGTGGCTGCCGAGGTGCTGAGCCGGTTGGACGGGCTGGCCCGGTCCGGTCGCGGGTACGGCGTACACCTGGTGCTGGCCGGCGTGGGTGACCTGGGTGTCGGCGCGGGTCCGGCCCCCCGGGACTCGGTGCTGGGGCAGTTCCCGGTGCGGGTAGCGCTCGCCGGGGGCAGTGCGGTGCTGATGCCGACCAACGACGCCGCCGCCGGTCTGGCGGTGGGTAGTGCCGTGGTCAACACCGCGGGTGGGCTGGGTGGCCCACGCGGCGCGACCCGCGGGCACGAGCGGTTGATCCGGTTCCCGGACCCGCACGACGCCCCGGAGGTGGTGCAGGAACTGCGGCACCGGCTGTTCGCGGCACGGCCGCAGGATGCCGTACCGCCTGTGGTGTTCGCGGGTTGGGCCCGGCCGTTGCTGGGCAACGATCCTCGGATGCGCGCCGCCGTGGCCGGCGGGTGCGGGGCACCGGCGGCGCTGCTGGGTCGGGCGGTCGACGTGGCCCGGACGACCGTTGCGGTGCCGCTGGGCCCGGTGGCCGGCCAGAATCTGGCTGTCCTCGGGCCCGGTTCGGGGGCGGCGGCGCTGCTGGCGACGGCCGCGCGCAGCACCGCCGCACACCATCCGCCGGGTGGCGCGGAGTTCGTGCTCGCGCCGCTGGCCGAGGGGTCCGCGCCGCTGGCCGCCGCCCTCGCCGCCGAGCTGGGCGAGCGCCACCGGGTGTCGACGGTGGACGGGCCGGGGTTGCTGACCGCTCCTGCGGGTGCCGGCCCGACCTACCTGGTGGTGTTCGGGGTGGACGTGCCCCCGGCGGAGGAGTTGCCCGTGGACCGGCTGCGTGCGCTGCTGCGGGAGGGTCCGCCGGCGGGCCGGCACCTGCTGGGCTGGTGGCGGACGGTGCCGCCGCTGGCCGGGCTGGTGGAGCCGGACGGCGAGGTGGGAAAGCTGACGGCGGTCGCGGCGGTCGACGTACCGGGTGCGCAGCTCGCCGCGCTCTTCGGGCATCCGGTGCAGTGGCGGCCCCGGCCGGCCCGGGTGGTCCTCTGGGACACCACCGACGACCGGGGCACGGTCCTGGTGCCGTTCGCCGACGAGGAGGAACATCGGCCGTGAGCATCGACGACGCCGTGACGGTGGCTCCGGTCCGGCAGCAGGCCGGCAGCGGGCCGGCTCCGTCGGTGGCCGCCGCCTGGACCGACTACCTGGCCGCCGCCCGTCAGCTCGACGGGGTACGCCGGGGCGCGGCGACGGCCGCCGCCGACCAGGCCCGGGCGGTCGAGGGGGCCCGTGCCGAGTTGGACGGGGTGCGTGCCCGCCTGACGCCGCAGCAGGCCCGGCTGCGGGAGTTGGGCGTACCGGCGATCTCGCTGACCCCGACGCCGCCGGAACTGACCGAGGCGACCCGGGCGATGGCTGGCGGTCCGGCGGCGGTGCTGGCCGGCCTCCGGACGGCCCAGGGCTGGGTGGAGGGCGCCGACGCGGCGCTGGCGGCACGCGGTTCGTTGCGGTCGGCGGCCTGGCCGCCCCGGTTGCGCAACCTGCTGGTGTACGGCCCACTGGCGCTGGTCGTGCCGCTGGTGCAGCTGCTGCTCCTGGTGACCCTCGGCACCGGGCCGGTGGTCGTGGTGGCGCTGCTGGTGGGTCTGCCGTTGCCGGCGGTGTCGTTCGCGGCCGGCTGGGTGGGGGTGGGTCGGTTGTTCCCGCCGGGGCCTGACGGCCGGTGGGACCGTACGCCCCGGCTGGGGTTGCTGACCTGCCTGATTCCGGCGGTGGTGACCGCCGCCGGGATCACGTTGGCGTTGCTGGCCGGTTGACCGGGGCGCGCCCCCGGCGGGGCGGCGGGCCGTCCAGGCGGCGGTTCAGCGGGGGATGATCAGCGACATCGCCTCGGCGCGGGACTTCGCGTCGTGCTGGAGCACGCCCCGTACCGCCGAGGTGATGGTCTTGGCGCCGCTCTTCTGGATGCCGCGCATGGCCATGCACATGTGCTCGCAGTCCAGTATCACGATGACGCCACGCGGTTCCAGCTTGCTCATCAGCAGGTCGGCGATCTGCGAGGTGAGCCGCTCCTGCACCTGCGGGCGGCGGGCGAACACCTCGACCAGCCGGGCCAGCTTGGACAGGCCGGTGATCCGGCCGTCGGGGCCGGGGATGTAGCCGATGTGCGCGCTGCCCCGGAACGGGAGCAGGTGGTGCTCGCAGAGGCTCATCACGTCGATGTCCCGGACGAGCACCAACTCCTCGTGGTTGGCCTCGAAGGTGGTGCTGAGCACCTGGGACGGGTCGACCCGCAGGCCGGCGAAGAGCTCGGCGTACGCGCGGGCGACCCGGGCCGGGGTCTGCTGGAGGCCGTCCCGGTCGGGGTCCTCGCCGACCGCGATGAGGATCTCGCGGACCGCCTTCTCGATCCGGCCGAGGTCCATGGTGTCCTCGATCGGGCGACCGTTGAGCTTGCCGCTGATCAACCGGGCGGCGACGTAGTCCAACGTCTCGTCACCGGGCTCGGTGGACGAGACGGCCAGCCCCGGATTGTCGGGGCTGGCCGCGGCGTCGGTGTTCAGTGCAGACCGTCCGAGTTGTTCGTGGCCCCGCCGACGGAGATGCCGTCGGCCGTGGCCTGCGCCTTGAGCTTCTCCTTCTCGGCCGGGGTGAGCACCGGCGGCTCGGTGGAGGGCAGACGCTTGCCGAAGCCGTTGTACGGGGCCATCGGCGGGCGCTTGACCACCCGGGAGCAGATCCGGGCCATGTCGGCGGTGGAGAGGGTTTCCTTCTCCATCAGCTCCAGGACCATGTTGTCCAGGACGTCCCGGTACTCCACCAGGATCTCCCAGGCCTCGTCGTGGGCCAGCTCGATCAGGGCCCGCATCTCGCCGTCGATCTCGGCGGCGACCGAGTCGGAGTAGTCCCGCTCGTGGCCCATGTTGCGGCCGAGGAACGGCTCGTCCCCGCTGGTGCCGTACTTGATCGCGCCGAGCTTCGAGCTCATGCCGTACTGCGTGATCATCGCGCGGGCCAACTGGGTGGCCTTCTCGATGTCGTTGCCGGCCCCGGTGGTGGGCTCGTGGAAGACGAGTTCCTCGGCGGCCCGGCCACCCAGGGCGTACGCCAGGGTGTCGATCATCTCGGCCCGGGTCTGGGTGTACTTGTCCTCGGTCGGCAGGACCAGGGTGTGCCCCAGCGAACGGCCCCGGGACAGGATGGTCACCTTGTGCACCGGCGCGGCGTGCGGCAGCGCCCAGGCGACCAGCGCGTGCCCACCCTCGTGGTACGCGGTGATCTTCTTCTCCTGGTCGCTCATCACCCGGGTCCGGCGCTGCGGCCCGGCGATCACCCGGTCGATCGACTCCTCCAGCGAGTCGTTGGTGATCGCCCGCTGTTCCTTGCGGGCGGTGAGCAGCGCCGACTCGTTGATCACGTTGGCCAGGTCGGCACCGGAGAAGCCTGGGGTACGCCTGGCGACCGCGTCGAGGTCGACGTCGGGCGTGAACGGCTTGCCCTTGGCGTGCACCCGCAGGATGGCCTTGCGGCCCTCCATGTCGGGGGCGTCGACCGGGATCTGCCTGTCGAACCGGCCCGGACGCAGCAGCGCCGGGTCGAGGATGTCCGGCCGGTTGGTGGCGGCGATCAGGATGACCCCGCCCTTGGTGTCGAAGCCGTCCATCTCGACGAGCAGCTGGTTGAGGGTCTGCTCCCGCTCGTCGTGGCCGCCGCCCATGCCGGCGCCACGGTGCCGGCCGACGGCGTCGATCTCGTCGACGAAGACGATCGCCGGGGCGTTCGCCTTGGCCTGCTCGAAGAGGTCGCGGACCCGGCTGGCACCGACACCGACGAACATCTCGACGAAGTCGGAGCCGGAGATCGAGTAGAACGGCACCCCGGCCTCACCGGCGACGGCGCGGGCCAGCAGCGTCTTACCGGTACCGGGCGGACCGAAGAGCAGCACGCCCTTCGGGATCTTGGCACCCAGGGCCTGGTACTTCGCCGGGTTCTGGAGGAAGTCCTTGATCTCGTGGAGTTCCTCCACCGCCTCCTCGGCCCCGGCGACGTCCGCGAAGGTCGTCTTCGGGGTGTCCTTGGTGATCATCTTCGCCTTGGACTTGCCGAAGTTGAGCACCCGGGAGCCGCCACCCTGCATCTGCGACATGAAGAACAGCAGCAGGAGCACGAGCAGCGCGATCGGCAACAGGTTGACCAGCAGGCTCACCCAGATGCTGTCGGACGACACCTTGGCGTCGGCCGGGCCGGTGACCCGGTTGGCCGCCTTGGCCTCCAGCACCTCGTTCCAGACCTGCTCGCCGGCCTGGTAGGGGAACTGGGCCTCGATCCGGTCGGTCGTGGTGTCGCCGAACTTGGTCTTCTCGGCCAGGTTGAGCTGGAGCGTCTGCTCCTTGTCCTGGAAGACGACCTTGTTGATCTTGGCGGTGTGCAGTTGGTCGAGCGCAACGGAAGTGTCCACCCGGTGGTAGCTGGGACCAGCGGTGAACAGCTGACTGAGCACAACGGCGCCGAGGATGACCAGGATGATCCAGACCACCGGTCGGCGGAAGAAACGCGTACGTTCCATGCTGTTGTCGAGCGCCGAGGCGCCCGCATCCTCCTGATCGACGTCCTGACCGTCTGAATGGTGTCGCCGCCGGGGGCGGCGTCGAGCCGCCGTGCGGGCCGGCCTCGACCCCGAGGCGCGCGAACTGCCGCACCGCGGTCATTCGACGGTACACCGTGCACGCGACACGGGAGCTTGCGAGCCCCGCAGTTACGCGTACGGCGAACCGGGGTTTCAGCCGGCGTGCCGGGGAACGTGCGCACCGGAACCGTCGACCGCCCGGTCATGCGGGTCGGGGTCCCGGACGCGGAGATGTCCCACGCCACCAGTACCCACCGTAGTCGGACTGCCTGGGAGCCCGCTGAACGTCCGCTCGACGACGACAGGTCCGGGCAGAGCTCAGGCGCGGGCGTAGACCTCGGGCTTGAGCACCCCGACGTAGGGCAGTTCGCGGTAGCGCTCACCGAAGTCGAGGCCGTAGCCGACCACGAACTCGGTGGGGATGTCGAAGCCGACGTACTTGACCGGCACCGTGACCTTCACCGCGTCGGGCTTACGGAACAGGGCCACCACCTCGACGCTGGCGGCCGACCGGGATTCCAGGTACCGCAGCAGCCAGGACAGGGTCAGCCCGGAGTCGACGATGTCCTCGACCACCACCACGTGCCGGCCGGCGATGTCCCGGTCGAGGTCCTTGAGGATGCGCACCACACCGGAGGAGGTGGTGCCCTGGCCGTACGAGGAGATGGCCATGAAGTCCAGCTCGACGGGCGGACCCTGCCGGCCCAGCGCGCGGGCGAAGTCGGCCATGAACATGACCGCGCCCTTGAGGACGCAGACGAGCAGCAGTCCGTCGGTGACCCCGGCGTAGTCCGCCGAGACCTGCTTGGCCAGCTCCGCCGTCTTCTCGCGGATCTGCGCCTCGGAGATGATCACGTGATCGATGTCGGCGTCGTACCAGGAGCCGTCAGCCATGGTCCTAGCCTGCCGTACGCCGGAGGGCCCGCGTCGGCGGGGCCGCCGCTTTTGGCGCGGTCCCGCCCCGAATTTTCCGGCACAACGGAATCAATCACCTCAGCAGGTGCGGGATCGCCAGCGGCGACCCTCCTCGGTGGGCTTCCAGTCGGCCGAGTCGCGGGTGTCGGCGGTCAGGCCGAACGCCGAGGCGGCGGTCAGCGCGGCGAGAAAGAGCAGGAACAACAGGAACTGCATGGCGGCGCTCACTTTCTCCTGTTCTGAGTGGTTTTCGCCGCCGGCGCGCACCGGGCTCATTCCAGTTTCCGCCGGTGGTCCGGGGCGGGACAGTGGCAGCCATGCCACACACCCTCGATTTCCTGCCATCTCTCCGGTTACCCTCGTCACATGATTCGATCGGTGGCCGTCATCGCGTTGGACCAGGTGGCCGTCTTCGAGCTGGGTGTGCTCACCGAGGTGTTCGGCACCGACCGCACCGAAGACGACTTCCCCGGCTACCGGTTCACCGTCTGCACCGCCGACGGCGACCCGGTCCGTACCGCCTCCGGGTTCGGCCTCACCCCGCACGCCGACCTCGCCCCGGTCGATGACGCCGACCTGGTCGCCGTGCCCGCGTACACCCAGGGGGGTGAGGTGCCCGAGGCGGTGCTGGCCGCGCTACGCCGCGCCGCCGACCGGGGGGCGTACGTGTTCAGCCTCTGCTCGGCGGCGTTCGTGCTCGGCGCGGCCGGCCTGCTCGACGGCCGGGAGTGCACCACCCACTGGAAGTACGCCGACGAGCTGCAACGCCGCCACCCCTCGGCCCGGGTCCGGTGCAACGACCTCTACGTGGCCGACGGGCCGGTGCTGACCAGTGCCGGCACCGCCGCCGGAATCGACGCCTGCCTGCACCTGGTACGCCAGGAACACGGCTCGGTCACCGCCACCCGGCTGGCCCGCCGGATGGTGGTACCCCCGCACCGCGACGGCGGCCAGTCCCAGTACGTCGAGGCGCCGATCCCAGCCACCCCCGACGCGCCCACCCTCGAACCGGTGCTGAGCTGGCTGATGGGGCACCTGGACCGGCCGACCACGGTGGACGAGCTGGCCGCCCGCGCCGGCATGTCACCGCGGACCTTCGCCCGCCGGTTCCGGGCCGAGACCGGCACCACCCCACACGACTGGCTGACCAACCAACGGGTGCTGCTGGCCCGCCGGCTGCTGGAGGAGACCCGGCTGAGCGTGGAGAGCGTCGCCGGCCGCTCGGGTTTCCCCGACGCCGCCGCCCTGCGCCACCACTTCGCCCGGCGGGTCGGCACCACCCCGCAGGGCTACCGCGCCACCTTCCGCGACCGGGTCCCCACCGCCTGAGCCGCCGGGGCCGCGCCGGGGGTCAGTAGCCCAGCGCCGCGCCGTCGACCCGGGGCTCCGCGCCGACCACCCAGCCGCCGGCCGGGTCACGCCACAGCGCCTGGCCGTACCCGAAGACGGACGGCTCGTCGGCGACGGTGACCTCGTGGCCCCGGGCGCGCAACCCCGCGACCAGGCCGGGCTCGGCCGCCAAGGCCGGCTCGACCAGCAGGGTCCGGCCGGCGTGCCAGTACCAGCGGGGGGCGTCCAGGGCGGCCTGCGGATCACGGCCGTCGTCGACGGTCGCGGCGACCAGCTGCACGTGCCCCTGCGGCTGCATGTGCCCGCCCATCACCCCGAACGGGCCGACCGGTGCGCCGTCGCGGGTCAGGAAACCCGGGATGATCGTGTGGAAGGGCCGCTTGGCCGGCCCCACCACGTTGGGGTGGCCCGGGTCGAGCCGGAAACCGGTGCCCCGGTTCTGCAGGGCGAAACCGTATCCGGGCAGCACCACCCGGGAACCGAACCCCAGGTAGGTGGACTGGATCAGGCTGACCATCAGACCGCCCGCGTCGGCCGTGCAGAGGTAGACGGTGCCGCCCCGCTCGGGCGTACCGGCCACCGGGTCGCCGGCCCGGTCGGTGAGCAGCGCCCGCCGCGCCGCCAGGTAGCCCGGGTCGAGCAGGCCGGCGGTCGGCACGTCGACGCGTTCCGGATCGGCCACGTGGGCGTGCGCGTCGGCGAAGCCGAGCTTGACCGCCTCCACCTGCCGGTGCACCCGGTCCAGCGGGTCGGCGGCCGGGTCGAGACCGTCGAGGACGCCCAGCGCCTGCAGCGCCGCCAGCCCCTGCCCCGGCGGCGGCAGCTCCCACACCTCGTGCCCCCGGTAGCGGACGCTGACCGGGTCGACCCAGGTCGAGGTGTGCCCAGCCAGGTCGGCGGCGGTGAGCAGGCCACCGGTACGGGCGGCGTGCCGGTCCAGCGCCTGCGCGACCGCACCCCGGTAGAAGTCCTCCGCGCCGCTGGCGGCGATCAGGCGTAGCGTCCGGGCCGCCGCCGGGTTGCGCCAGCGTTCGCCGGGCCGGGGCGCCCGGCCGGCCACCGTGAAGACCCGGTCGAACTCGGTGAACTCGGCGCCCGCCGGCACCGGCTGTGCCAGCGCGCGGGCCCAGGTGGCGGCGGTGCCGGTGGAGACGGGGTGACCGTGTTCGGCGTACCCGACCGCGTCGGCGAAGAGGTCGGCGAAGGGCAGCACGCCGAACCGGTCGTGCAGGTCGCGCCAGCCGGCCGGCGCACCGGGCACCGTCACCGGCAGCCAGCCCCGGGCGGGCATCGCCGGCCCGGACGCCTGCGCGCCACCGAGCGCCGCCACAGGTTCCGCCGCCATCCCGCCGGTGGCCGCCAGCACCACCTCCCGGGTCAGCCCGGCCGGTGACCGCCCGGCGGCGGCGAGACCGTGCAGCCGGTCGCCGTCCCAGACGATGGCGAACAGGTCACCACCGATGTCGTTGGACGGCGGCTGCACCACGGTCAACGTGATCGCGGTGGCCAGCGCCGCGTCGACGGCGTTGCCGCCGCGCCGCAGCACGGCCAGGCCCGCCGCCGCCGCGAGCGGATGGCTGGTCGAGACGGCACCGTGCGGGGCGAACAGGGCACTGCGGGGGTACGCCATCAGCCCTGTCTACCGCACCGCAGCGGGCCCGCCCAGGTCGACGGGGAGCAGCCGGCCGTCCCGACGCGCGACGCGTACGCCACCCGGCAGGGCGGTCGGGCCCTGCCCGCGCCAGGCGGTGACCAGCGCGTCCAACGCGTCCACGTGCCGGTGGGAGAGCGCACCGGGAGGGGCCCCCAGCTCCCGCGCCCAGGCGTGCAGCACCCGGCTGCGGACCGCACCCGGCAACCCGGCCAGCGCCACGACCGACAGACCCCCACCGTCGCGCACGGGGAGCCCCACCCCGTCGGGCCGGGGTTGCGGGGTGCCGAGGGCGGCGGTGGCCAGGTCGTCCAGGGCGGCGGTGTCGGCGGCGAGCAGTCGGGCCGTACGCGCCAGGTTGTCCACCACCCCGTCGCCGAGCGCCGCGACCAGCGCCGGCAGCGCGTCGGCGCGGACCCGGGCCCGGGCGTACGACGGATCGGTGTTGTGCGGGTCCTGCCACGGGGTCAGGCCGAGCGCCGCGCACGCGTCGCGGGTCTGCGCCCGGGTGACGTCGAGCAGGGGGCGCAGCAGCGGCACCCCGGCCAGGTCCCGCCGGGCGGGCATCCCGGCCAGCCCGCGCGGGCCGGCCCCCCGGGCGAGCGCCAGCAGCACCGTCTCAGCCTGGTCGTCGCGGGTGTGTCCGAGCAGGACGGCGCTGGCCCGGTGCCGGCGGGCGGCGTTCGAGAGCCCCTGGTAGCGGGCCTGCCGGGCGGCGGCCTCGGGGCCACCGGGACGACCGGCCACCGTCACCGGCACCGCCTCCACCGGATCGAAGCCGACTCTCGCGGCCCACTCGGCCACGGCGGCGGCGCGCCCGGCCGACCCGGCCTGCAAGCCGTGGTCGACGGTCACCAGACCGGCCGGTCGGCCGACCCGGGACGTCACGAAGGCGGTGGCGGCGGCGAGGGCGAGCGAGTCCGCCCCGCCCGAGCACGCCACCAGCACCGGCCCGTCGACGGGGAGCCCGGCCAGGGCACGGCGTACCGCGACCCGGACGGCTGCCACCGCCGGATCGGGGGACGACCCGCGGGCGGCACCGGTGCCATGCCGCCCGACCACGGCCTCCTTCATGACGGGCCCGGTCGGCGGTGCGGCAGGGGGCGGCCCGGCCACCGGGTCGGCGGGGGTGGGCCGGCCGGCCACCGGGGTCAGCCGGCGGTCGGGGTGGCGCCGGCCGGCCCGTGCACCCGGGCCACCCAGGCGGCCGGGTCGCCCAGCTCGTCGAGCCGGGGCAGGGTCAGCGGCGAACCGAAGATCTTGTTGAAGCCGGGCATGCCGACCTGCTCGACCACGCCGTGCACGAACTTGCGGCCCTCGGCGTACTGGCGCATCTTGACGTCCACGCCGAGCAGCCGGCGGATCGCCTTCTCCAGCGGGTTGCCCGCCTCGCGGCGGCGGTTGAACCCCGCCCGGATCCGCTCCACGCTGGGGATGACCTGCGGGCCGACGCCGTCCATCACGAACTCGGCGTGCCCCTCCAGCAGGGTCATCAGCGCGGTGAGCCGGTCCAGCACGGCCCGCTGCGCCGGGGTCTGCACGATGTCCAGCACGCTGGTGCGGCTGTCCGGGTCGCGGACCGCGTCCGACAGGGTGGACACCCCCCGGCGCAGCCGCTCGACCAGGTGCTCGGTGCCCTGCGAGGCGTCCACGAACGCCTGCACCTCACCCAGGAAGTACGCCCGCATCCACGGCACGGCGGTGAACTGGGTGCGGTGGGTGACCTCGTGCAGGCACACCCAGAGCCGGAAGTCGCGCGGGTCGGCCCCGAGCTTGCGTTCCACCTCGACGATGTTCGGCGCGACCAGCAGCAGCTGCCCCGGATCGGCCGAGAAGACCTCGTACTGGCCGAGCACCCGGCCGGAGAGGTACGCCAGCACGGTGCCGGCCTGCACCCCGGTGAGCCGGGAGCCGACCGCCTCGGTGAGCACGCCTGGCGGCTTGTCGCCGGAGAGCCGGCTGACCAGCGGGGTGATCACCTCACGCAGGCCGGCGATGTTGGTGGCCGCCCAGTCCCGCCGGTCCACCACCCGCACCGGCGGGTGGCTGACCTGTGGGCGCAGCCCCGTGTAGTCGGCGACGTGCCCGGCCGCCTCGTCGGTGAGCCGGCGCAGATCGCCGACCACCCCGGTCGCCTCCGCGTACGACACGCGGGGGCCCGACTTGCTCAGCGCCCCCGCGGTGGCGGCGGCCAGATCCCAGTCCACGAACTGCGCCATGCCACCCACCGTACCCGCGCCGCGACACCCCGGCCGGTTGCGCGCGTCCGGGCCGCCCTGCGGCCGGGCCGACGCGTCCCACCGGCCGGGGCGCGGTCCCCGCCCACCCGGGGCAGACGGGTGCCGTCGCTCAACGGCAGCCGCAGCCGGCCAGCGCGCCGGCGATCCGGTCCAGCGCCGCCCGGGTCACCTCCGGGTCGCCCGCCGGGGCCCGGTCGGTGAGCACGGCGAAGGTGAGCAGCCGGCCGTCGCGGGTGGTGACCAGGCCGGCGATGGCGTGCACCCCGGTCAGGGTGCCGGTCTTGGCCCGGACCACGCCGGCTCCGGCGGCGGTCTCCGTCGACTCGTAGCGACCGCCGAGGGTGCCCGACCAGGCGGCCACCGGCAGGCCGCCGAAGATCGCGGTCAACTCCGGGTGGGTGCCGTTGCCGGCCACCGCGATCAGGTCGGTGAGCAGCGAGGGGCTGATCCGGTTGCTCCGGGACAGTCCGCTGCCGTCGGCGAGGCTGATCTCGTCGGCCGGCAGTCCCAGCTCGCCGATCACCTCGTCCGTCGCCGCCGCGCCACCGGCGAAGGACGCCTGCTGGTTGCGGGCCAGGGCCACCTGGCGGGCCAGGGCCTCGGCGATCACGTTGTCACTGTCGGTGATCATGATGTCGACCAGCCGGACCATCGGCAGCGACTCGACCTTGCCCAACTCGGTGCCGGGCGCGGGCGCGCCGGTCGCCGTCGCGCCGCCGTCCGCCGGTGCGGTGCCCCGGACCACCCCGCCCTCGGGCAGGCCGAGCAGCCGGGCGAACGAGCGGCCGGCGGCCAGGTCCGGTTCGGCGTACCGGGTGGCCGCACCGTGGCTGTCGGCGAAGTTCTTCCGCGCCCCCACCGGGTCCCGGCGTGCCCCGTCGGTCATCAGCGCGGTGATCGACGCGCCGAAGCCGCCGGTCGGGATGTCCGCGTCCCAGCCCGGGCCGTGGACCGGGCCGGGGAAGAGCGTGGAGTCGACCACCACCCGGGTCGGCGCGGTGCCGCCGAGGGCCTGTTTCACCTGCGTCGCGAGCGCGTCGAGGCGGGCCGCGCCGGGGTAGAAGCCGTTTTTGTCCACGGCCAGCGTCGGGTCGCCGCCACCGACCAGCACCACCTCGCCCGGACTCGCCCCGGCCACCGCCCGGGTGGCGATCCGGTAGCCGGGACCCCGCGCCTTGAGCACGGTCACCCCGGTGGCGAGCTTGGTGACCGAGGCGGGCACGGTGGCGTCGTCGCCGCCCTTGGCGTACAGCGGTTCGCCGGTGACCACGTCGGCCACCGACAGGTTGACCCGGCTGCCCAGGGCGGCGGAAACGGTCAGCGGCTCGACTGCGGCGCGTACCCCGGCGGGGGTCGGCGCCGGTGCGGCGGCGTCGGGGCCGGCGAGCACCGGCACCGGGTCGGGCTCGGGGGGACGCGCGGAGGGCGACGGGGTGCTCGTCGCGCCCAGCCAGCCGGCGACCGGGCCAGGGCGGAGCACCGCCGCCGCGCCGGCGAGACCCGCCAGCAGCACGACGACCAGCACCACCGGCACCCACCGTCGACGCCGACGCGACGCGCCGGTGGCGGGCGGCGCGGAACCGGGACGGGCCGACGGCTCCGCAGGGGGCGACGCCACGTCCGGACGGCCGACGACCGGGGCCGCACCCCGGTGCGGGGAAGAGCCGGCAACCGGGGCGGAACCGGCGACCGACGCGGAACCTACGGCCGGGGCGGCACCGGACGGGGGGAACGGGGGCGACACCGGGGCGGACCCGACGGCCGGCCGGTCACCGGCTGCCGACGGCGGACGCCAGGCCGGCGGTGGCGGGTGCTCGCCGGTCCGACCGGTGACCGGCGGTTCGGGCGTCGACTCGGGGCGACGGGGGACGTTCGCGTCGGGCACCGAGACCCGACCGGTGGCACCGCCGGTCACGGACCGGCCCGATCCCCGACCGTCAAGCCCCTCCGGGCGGTAGTGTGAATCTTCCCTCCCCACGACCCCCTCCTCCCGCCGCCGAACTCGCCTGGGTGACACTACTTCGGTCCGAAGACTATGCGGCGTCCGGAGCCGACGGGTGGCCATTCATCCGCACCGGGGACGTCAGTGGTTCCGTTCAGCCAGCGTGGGCAGACGAGGGAGCGTGGGAGATGGATTTCGACGTCACGGTTGAGATCCCGAAGGGTCACCGCAACAAGTACGAGGTGGACCACGCGACGGGCCGGATCCGGCTGGACCGCACCCTGTTCACGTCGACCCAGTACCCGGCCGACTACGGCTTCATCGAGGGCACCCTCGGCGAGGACGGCGACCCGCTGGACGCGCTGGTGCTGGTCCCCGAGCCGACCTTCCCGGGCTGCCTGATCCGCTGCCGCACCATCGGCATGTTCCGGATGACCGACGAGAAGGGCGGCGACGACAAGGTCCTCTGCGTGCCCTACGAGGACCCGCGTCAGGAGCACCTGCGCGACATCCACCACCTGGGCGAGTTCGACCGGCTGGAGATCCAGCACTTCTTCGAGGTCTACAAGGACCTCGAACCGGGCAAGTCGGTCGAGGGCGCGACCTGGGTCGGCCGGGTCGAGGCCGAGGCCGAGGTGCTGGCCTCCTACCAGCGGGCCCGCGACGCCGAGGCGCAGGGCGGCACCGCGCACTGACCGGCTTGCCGCGAGCGGCCCGGGCCTGACGGTCCGGGCCTTCGTCGTCGCCCGGCCGGCGGCGGTCAACCCAGCAGGCCCCGGGCCGCGTCGTAGAGGTCCAGCACCGCGCAGGCCACCGGGACCACCGCCACCACCAGCGCGGTGTCGCTCAGGTCGGCCACCCGACCGAGGTACGGCGAGACCGGCCGCCGGGCGTACGTCGTGCCGGCGGCGACGGCGAGCAGGGCGACGACCAGCCCGCCCCCGCTCAACGCCAGCAGACCGGGGGCACCGGGCCGGTCGGCGAGCACCGCCCCGAGCACCGCGAACCCGGCCAGCCCGGCCGTGACCGGGGGCACCCGGTGCCGGACGGCCACGAACGTCCGGGACCGCAGCAGCAGAACCGCCGCGCCGACGGCCACCAGCACCCGTCCGGCGGGCCCACCGTCGGCGGCGAGCACCAGCACGGCGGCCACCACCGCGACCGCGTGCCCCAGCAGCATCCCGGTCAGCATCTCCTCGCTGCGGGCCACCGCCGTGTGCACCCGGGCCCGGTCCGGCAGGTCCCGTACGCCGTCCGGGCCACCCGTGGGGCCGGCCGGCAGGGTGATCGGCGGCAGCGGCACCTTGCCCAGCCGGATCGCCAGCAGCGGCAGCGCCCCGAGGACGAAGACCAGTACGCAGAGCAGCACGGCGGCGGTGCCGGCCGGGTCGAGCAGCAGCCCGCCCAGACCGGCGAGCGCGCCCACCGTGCCGGCCGTCGCGCCGGCCACGAAGACCCGCAGCCGGGTGGCGACGCCGAGCAGGCCCAGCACGGCGGCCAGGAGCAGCGCCACCGCCCCGGCGAGCAGTTCGGGCGCGCCGAGCCAGGGCAGTGGCCGGAACGCCCCCACCGGGTCGCCCGAGCTGACCGCGAGCGCACCGGCTGCGGCGGCGTACGGCAGGGCGTAGCCGCCGAGGGTGGCCCCGGTCGGGCCGTCGCCGTACGCCCGGGAGGCGGCGGTGCCGGCGAGGGTGAGCAGTAGCGCGACCGCGACCGCGGCGGGCCAGGCGGCGGGCTGCCCCGGACCGGCGGCCAGCACGGCGAGCAGCCCCACGGCGAGCGGGACGGCCGCGCCGGCCAGCACGGCCGCCCGGGTCGTCGCCGGCGACCAGGCCGCACCCCGGCGGCGCGCGCCGTCGGCGATGGCCTCGACCACGTCGTCGTACTCCAGTTCGGGCCACTGGTCGTGGGCGGGCACCAGGTGCAGCACCTCGCCGTCGCGCACACCCTGCGGGAGCAGCGGCTGCGCGGTGACCAGCACCGCCCCGTCGGTACGCCGCAGCACCCAGCCGCCGTGCCGTTCGCCGTCGTCGGCCAGCCCCTCCCCGGCGTGCCGGAGCACCTCGGGCAGCAGCTCGGCCAGGGGGATCTGCTCCGGCAGGGCCACGTCGACGCGTCGCCCGGGCGCGCTGATGGTGACCCTGGCCAGCCCGATGGTCATCGACTGGACTCCATATCGATCGGGAGCGGCGGCTGACGGACGACGCGCACTTTACCTACGATGAGCCAGGTTCGGGTTACCGAGCGCCACAGGGAGGTGCTTTTGTCCACTGTCGTCATCAAGCGGCCACCGCGCCGGCCCGCCCCGGAGATCCCGGTCGGCGAGCTGCCCGTGGCGGGTCCGCCCGAGATCCCGGTGGTCACCGGCGGACGCTGGCAGCAGGCGCTGATGGTGCTGCCGATGCTCGGTGGCACGGTGGCGATGGCGATGATGTTCGGCCGGGGCGGCGGCGCCTACTCGTACGTGGTGGGCGCGATGTTCGGGCTCTCCTCGGTGGCGATGCTGATGACCTCCTGGGGCAGTGCCACCGGCAGCCCGGGGAAGTCGGAGATGATGGCCGCCCGCCGGGAGTACCTGCGGCACCTGACCACCCTGCGGCGACGGGTCCGGCAGACCGCCCGGCAGCAGCGGGCCGGCCTCTACTACCGGCATCCCGACCCGGGCCGGCTCTGGTCGACGGTGGACAGTCACCGGGTCTGGGAACGCCGGCCGGGCGACCCCGACTTCGGCGTGGTGCGGGTCGCCGTCGGTCCGCAGACGTTGGCCACCCCGCTGGTGCCGCCGGTCACCCGACCGCTGGAGGAGCTGGAACCGATGACCGCGGGGGCGCTGCGGCGGTTCCTCGACGCGTACTCGGTGGTGCCGGACCTGCCGGTGGCGCTGTCGCTGCGCAGCTTCGCCCGGGTCTTCGTCCGGGGTGGGCAGCCGGCCGGCCCCGGCGGGGCGGCGCGGAGCGTCGGCACCGGCTCGCCCGACGCGCAGGCGCTGGCCCGCGCGATGCTCCTCCAGCTCGCCGTCTTCCACGCCCCCGACGAGCTGCTCGTCGCCGTCTGCGCCGGCCCGGAACGGCGTCGGCACTGGGAGTGGGTGAAGTGGCTGCCGCACGCCCACCACCCGAGCAGGGTCGACGCGCTCGGTCCCGTCCGGCTGGTCACCAGCTCCGCCGTCGACCTGGAACGGCTCCTCGGCGACGTGCTGGCCAGCCGGTCCCGGTTCAGCCCGGCCGGGCCGGCCACCGACGGCCCGCACGTGGTGGTGCTCCTCGACGGCGGTGACCTGACCGACGCCACCGAACTGACCGGCGACGGCGGCATCGACGCGGTCACCGTACTCGACCTGGACACCCCGCCGCCGCGCCTGCTGGACCGGTTCGCCCTGCTGCTGGAGATCCGCGCCGGCCGGCTGCACTCCTGGTCGGCCGAGGGGCACGCCGAGGTGGGCACCGCCGACCGGCTGGACGTGGTCGACGCGGAGGCGGTCGCCCGGCGGCTCGCCCCGCTGCGGCTCGCCGCCGTCGCCCGGGGCGCCGAGGCCGCCCCCGGGGCCGAGCCCGGCCTCCCCGAGCTGCTCGGGCTGGGCGACCCGGAGGGGTTCACCGCCGACCAGGGGTGGTTGCCCCGGTCGCCCCGGGACCGGCTGCGGGTGCCGATCGGGGTCGGCCCGGACGGCGGCGCGGTCGAGCTGGACCTCAAGGAGTCGGCGCAGGACGGGATGGGCCCACACGGGCTGCTGATCGGCGCGACCGGTTCCGGCAAGTCGGAGTTGCTGCGAACCCTGGTCCTGGCGTTGGCCGCCACGCACAGCTCGGAACAGCTCAACTTCGTCCTGGTCGACTTCAAGGGCGGGGCCACCTTCGCCTCCTTCGACCGGCTGCCGCACACCGCCGCCGTGATCACCAACCTGGTCGACGCGCTACCGCTGGTCGACCGGATGGTGGACGCCATCAACGGCGAGCTGATGCGCCGCCAGGAGCTGCTGCGCCGGGCCGGCAACTTCGCCAGCCTGCGCGACTACGAGCGGGCCCGGACGGCCGGCGCGCCGCTCGCCCCGCTGCCGTCGCTGCTGCTGGTCTGCGACGAGTTCTCCGAACTGCTCTCGGCCAAGCCGGACTTCATCGACCTGTTCGTGCAGATCGGCCGGCTGGGCCGGTCACTCGGGGTGCACCTGCTGCTGGCCAGCCAGCGGCTGGAGGAGGGGCGGCTGCGCGGCCTGGACACCCACCTGTCGTACCGGATCGGGTTGCGGACCTTCTCGGCGCTGGAGTCCCGCACGGTGCTCGGGGTGCCTGACGCGCACGAGCTGCCCCGCTCCCCCGGGCACGGCTACCTGCGCGCCGGCACCGACCCGTTGGTGCGGTTCCGGGCCGCGTACGTGTCCGGTCCGCTGCGTCGGCACGGCGGTCCGGTCGGGGGCGGCGGTGGGGCGGCCCGGCTGCTCGCCTTCACCACCCATGTCGTGCCGGTGCCCGAACCGGCCGCCCCGGTGACCCCACCTGTCGTCGAGGAGGCGTCAGGGAGCCTGCTCGACACGCTGGTCGGCCGGTTGGCCGGGCAGGGGCCGCCGGCCCACCAGGTGTGGTTACCGCCGCTGGACCTGGCACCGGCCCTCGACGAGCTGCTCGGCCCGCCCGGCGTCGACCCCGAACGGGGGCTGACCTTCGCCAACCCGGAGCTGCACGGCGGCCTCCAGGTGCCGGTGGCGGTGGTCGACAAGCCGTACGAGCAGCGCCGCGACCTGCTGTGGTTGGCGTTGGGCGGGGCCGCCGGGCACGTGGCCGTGGTCGGCGCGCCGCAGAGCGGCAAGTCGCACGCGTTGCGGACGCTGGTCTGCGCGCTGGCGCTCACCCACACCCCGACCGAGGCGCAGGTCTACTGCCTGGACTTCGGCGGCGGCGGGTTGACCGCGCTGCGGGAACTGCCGCACGTGGGCGGGGTCGCCGGCCGGGCCGACCCGACCGTGGTCCGGCGGACGGTCGGGGAGGTCGCCACGTTGCTCGCCGAACGGGAACGCCGCTTCACCGAGCTGGGTGTGGAGTCGATGGCGGCGTGGCGCAAGCGGCGGCGGGAGCTGGCCGCCGCCGGTCAGCCCCCTGTCGACCCGTTCGGTGACGTGTTCCTCGTCGTCGACGGCTGGGCCACCCTACGCGGCGAGTACGACGACCTGGAACCCCTGATCACCGACCTGGCCACCCGGGGCCTGTCCTACGGGGTGCACGTCGTGGCGAGCGCGGTGCGCTGGCTGGATTTCCGGCCCGGCATCCGGGACCTGTTCGGGTCCCGGTTGGAGCTGCGCCTGGGTGACCCGTCCGACTCGGTGGTGAAGCGGGTGGCGGCGGCCGGCGTGCCGGAGCAGGCGGGGCGGGGGATCACCGCGCAGAGCCTGCACTTCCTCACCGCCCTGCCGCAGCTCACCGGCGGGGACACCGCGGATCTGGTGAAGGCGGTGGCGGGTGCCTGGTCGGGGCCGGTCGCGCCCCGGGTGCGGTTGCTCCCGCCGGTGCTGCCGTACGCCGACCTGGACACCTCGACCGGCACCGGCCTGGCGTTCCCGGTCGGGATCGCCGAGGCGGACCTGCGGCCGGTGCTGCTCGACTTCGCCACCGAGCCGCACTTCGTGGTCTTCGGCGATGCCGAGTGCGGCAAGTCGTCGTTCCTGCGGGCGCTGGCCACCTCGATCGTCACCCGGTTCACCCCGGAGCAGGCCCGGGTGATCCTGGTCGACTACCGGCGGAGCCTGCTCGGCACGGTCGAGACCGACCACCTGATCGGGTACGGCACGGCGGCGGCGCACACCACCGAGCTGATCGAGTCGGTCGCCGGTTACATGCGCGGGCGGCTGCCCGGCCCGGAGGTCACCCCGGCGCAGTTGCGGGACCGTTCCTGGTGGTCCGGCCCGGAGTTGTTCATCCTGGTCGACGACTACGACCTGGTGGCCAGCGGCCCGGCGAACCCGCTGCGCGGGCTGGAGGAGCACCTGCCCCAGGCCCGGGACGTCGGCCTGCACCTGGTGCTGGCCCGCCGCTGCGGTGGCGCGGGCCGGTCCCAGTACGAGCCGGTCGTGCAGCGGTTGCGGGAGCTGTCCACCGCCGGTCTGGTGATGAGCGGCAGCCCCGACGAGGGGCAGCTGGTCGGCGCGGTCCGTCCCGGTCCGCTGCCGGCGGGGCGTGGTCGGCTGGTCACCCGGCGCGAGGGGGTCCGCCTCGTTCAGCTGGCACATCTTCCGCCACCGTGATCCGGGTGTGCCGGAACGTGCCGTGTCGGCAGCCGGAACCGGTAATCTCCGAGCAGCATGTGTCCCACGTGATGAATGGCTGACGATGTGACCAGGGTTCGGCAGGGCTCTCCGACGGCGCTGCACCGGTTCGCCGGGCGGGCGCTGCTCGGTGTCGCGGCGACCACCGTCACCGTGCTCGGCACGGCCCCGCCGCCCGCGTCCGCTGCGCCTCTGCCGTCGTCCACCCTGGTCGGGGCACGGGCCGAGCCCGACTTCGCCCCGGTGCAGGCGCGCGCCGACCGGGTCCGCGACGACCAGTTCCAGCTCGACGAGTTGAACGCGGCGACCGCCTGGCGTACCTCGACCGGGCGGGGCGTCACGGTGGCGGTGATCGACTCCGGGGTGGACGGCAACCATCCCGACCTGGTCGGCCAGGTGCTGCCCGGCATGGACCTGGTCTCCCCCGGCGGCGGTGACGAGCCGGACCCGGTGGGGCACGGCACCACGGTGGCCAGCCTGATCGCCGGGCGGGGCGACGACCGGCGGGGGGTGGTCGGGCTCGCGCCGGACGCCCGCATCCTGCCTGTCCGGGTGCTCGACGACGAGAACCGCTACGACGACGCGATGATTGTCGCCAAGGGTGTGCGCTGGGCGGTCGACAACGGCGCCCGGGTGATCAACCTTTCCCTGGGCGGCAGCGGCGACAGCCCGGCCCTGGCCGCCGCGCTGGACTACGCGTTCGCCCGGGACGTGGTGGTGGTCGCCTGCACCGGCAACGTCGCCACGTCCACCACCTCGCAGGTCTGGTACCCGGCGCGGGAGCCGGGGGTGATCGCGGTGGCCGGTCTGGAACGCGACAGCGAGAACCTCTGGTCCGGTTCGATCACCGGTCACGCCACCACGTTGACCGCTCCGGCGACCGGTCTGGTCGGGGCCCGCCCGCCGAGCAACTACTGGGGCGTGCAGGGCACCAGTTTCGCCGCGCCGCTGGTCACGGCGACCGCCGCCCTGGTTCGCGCCCGCTACCCGCAGATGTCCGCCGGGGACGTGGTGAACCGGCTGCTGAGCACCGCGAAGGACATCGGCCCCGTCGGCCGGGACGACCGTTTCGGGTACGGCCGGGTCGACCCGGTGGCCGCGCTCACCGCCGACGTGCCGCTGATCGGCTACAACCCGCTGGACGACAACGACTCCCCCGGGGTGGTCGGGTTCGGGCCGGCGCCCGGTTCCGCCGACGACGCCCGCGCCGGTGGCACCGGCAGCGACCCGCTCGGGTTCGCCGCGCCCCGCCAGCAGACCCGGTGGACGGCGCAGCCGGCCGGTGCCGCCGGCGAGGACGCCCCCCGTCGGCTGTGGACGGGTGTCGCGGTCGTGGCCGCACTGGTCACCGGGGTCGCGATGATGGTCCGTCGGTTCCGGCTGCGGAGTCGTTGAACCGGGCCTGAGCGCGGGTTCGGGTGGGTAGAGCAGGGCGCATGAGTTCCTCCGGTCCGCGTACCTCCGTGTCCCCGTCGGCCCGGTCCTGGCGGGACCGCCGCCTGGACCGGGACCGTTCGCTCGGGTTGCGGCTGACCCTGGCGTCGGCGGCGGCGTTCCTGGTGCTGGTGCCGTTCGCGCTGCTGGCGGTGCTGGTGGTCGGGGCCTGGCCACCGCTGCACGACCTGGACGCGGCGGTCACCGACGCCCTGCACCGGTTCGCCGCCGACCATCCGCTGTGGGTGCGGGCGATGACGGCGTGGACGCACCTGGCCTCGCCGGGACCGCTGCGGGTGGCCGCGCTGGTCGTGGTGGTGTGGCTGTGGCGTCGCGGGGCCCGCCGGCTGGCGCTCTGGGTGGTCACCACGATGGCCGTCGGCGGGGCGTTGGGGGCGGTGCTGAAGCTGCTCGTCGGCCGGGACCGCCCGGAGCTGCTCGATCCGGTGGCGCGGGCCGCCGGGTTCTCCTTCCCGTCCGGGCACGCGCTGAACGCGACCCTCGCGGCGGGGGTGCTGCTGCTGGTGTTCCTGCCGTTCGCCAGGGGTCGTCCGGCGGTCCGGGTGGCGCTGTGGACGGTAGCCGTGCTGCTCGTCGGGGTGACCTGTCTGAGCCGGGTGGCGCTGGGTGTGCACTGGGTCAGTGACGTGCTCGGCGGCTGCCTGCTCGGGGTGGCGGTGGTGGCGGCCACCGCGGCGGCGTTCCGTACCTGGCGGGAGCGGGTCGGGCTGCCCGACGGCCGGGCCACGGTCGACGGGGTCGCGCCGGAGCAGACCGACCCGCACGCGTAGCGGCCCCGCGCTCCGGGTACTGGGCGGCCATGTCCACCATCGCTGCGCAGGTCGCCAAGCGGGTGCTCGTTCCGGTCGCCCTGCTGCTCTCGTTCATGGTCCTGCTCGGGCTGCTGGTGACCCGGGTCCTCGACGACGTCTGGCCGTTCACCGTGGAGGACGCGGTCAACCGCGAACTGGCGGCCGACCGGACCGGGGGGTGGAACGACGTCTCACTGGTGTTCAGCACGCTGGCCAGCACCCAGCTGATCGTCGTGGTCACCGTGCTGGTGGCGCTGGTGCTCCGGCTGGTGCTGCACCGCTGGCGGGAGCCGCTGTTCCTGTGCGCGGCGGTGAGCGCCCAGGCGCTGGTCTTCCTGCTCACCACGCTGGCCATCGACCGGCGTCGGCCGGCGGTGGAGCACATGGACGTCTCGCCGCCGACGTCGAGTTTCCCGTCCGGCCACACCTCGGCGTCGGTCGCCCTCTATGTCGGCATCGCGCTGCTGCTGGCGCTGCGGGCCCGGAGCACCGCCGGCAAGGTGACCTGGTGGACGCTGCTGGTGCTGGTCCCGGTCGGGGTGGCGGTGACCCGGATGTACCGGGGGATGCACCATCCGAGCGACGTGGTGGCGTCCTTCGTCAACGGCGGCACCTGCGTGGCGATCATGGCGCGGGCGGTGCTCGACAGGTCGCTGACCTGGGGTCGGGCCAAGCTGCCCGGCCTCACCCCGGCCGGTGGTGACGCCCCGGCCACCGCGCCGGCCGGCGGCTGACCACCCGGCGACGACGCCCCGGCCCCGGCCGGTCCAGCCACGTCCGGGGGCTCAGGTGCAGTCGCCGGTGCCCACTCCCCGGGTACGCTCCGCGCCGGCCAGCGCCACCGGCCGGGCCTCCTCGGCGGTCACCGCGAAGCCGGTGTTCGGGTCGTCCGCCGCCGCCGCGAAGATCACCCCGAGCACCAGCCCGTTGGAGGAGACCAGCGGCCCGCCGGAGTTCCCGCTGCGGACCAGCGCCCGGATGGTGTAGATCTCCCGGTTGACCTTGCTGGCGTTGTAGATGTCCGGGCCCTCGATCCGGTCGACGTCGCGGATGCGGGCCGGGCGGGCGTCGTACGGGCCGTCGAGCGGGAAGCCCAGCACGATCGCGTCCGCCCCGCTGCCGGCCTGCCCGGCGGCGAAGCGCAGGGACGGACCGGGCAGCCCCGGCACGTGCAGCACGGCGAGGTCGCGGTCCGGGTCGTAGACGACGACCACCCCGTCGTACCGTTCGCCGCGCAGCTCGACCGCGACGGAGCGGGTGCCCGCGACGACGTGCGCGTTGGTCATCACCCGGTCGTCGGCGTAGACGAAGCCGGAACCCTCGATCCGGCGCGAGCAGCTCGGCGCGGACCCGAGCACCTTCACCACCGCCCGCTGGCTGTTCGCCACCACCTGCGAACCGGCGAGCGCCGGGTCCGGCGGGGCGACCTGCCGGGCCGAGGTGCGGCCCAGCCCGTTGAAGACGTCGGGGAAACCGTTGGTGTCGACGGTGTCGCGCAGCGCCGTGGACAACTCCTGGGCCTGGTCGGGCAGGACCCGGTCCACCACGGTCAGCAAGGCGCTGTTCTTGACCGAGGCGGCCAGCCAGGGCAGCGACGAGGAACCCAGCGGCACGGCGACCAGCCAGGCCACCAGCATCACCGCGAGGATCGAGACGAACGCGCCGCCGATGTCGTCGGCCCGCCTGGCGACGTCGTTGGTGATCGTGCGGCGCAGGTGGGAGCCGAGCCAGCCGGCCAGCGCCTGGCCGAGGACGGCGAGCCCGAAGACGGCGACCAGGGAGACCAGCACCCGCGTCCCGCTGTCGATGAACTGGCGGGCGAGCATCGGCCCGACCTGGAGTCCGATGAGCGCGCCCAGGAAGAACCCGGAGAACGACAGCGCCCCGATGACGAAGCCCTGACGGTATCCGCTGATCGCGAACACGAGCATGAGCAGGAGCAGAACGAGATCCACGGCCGACACCGGTCAAGGGTACGTGCACCGGACACCCGTACGGCGCTGCGGCTGCGGAACGTAATGATCAGGTCAGCGGACCGGCCAGTTCGTCGGCCCTGTCGGTGCCGGCGGAGGGGGCCGGGGTGGCACCGGACGGCGGTAGTTCGACCACCCGCGACCGGGGCCACGGACGGGCCCACCCGGCCATCTCCAGCAGCGCGGCGAGCACCCCGGCGGTGAAGCCCCAGACCAGCATCCCCCGGACGGAGAACGCCGGGCCGGTCCAGCCGCTGGGGTGGCGGACCCGCATCCGGTTGGCCGGGTCGACCAGTTCGGCGACGGGCAGCCGGGCGACGTGCGCCACCTCGGCCGGTTCCCGGGGGTGCACCGGGTGCGGGCTGTGCCACCAGGCCAGGACCGGAGTGACCACGAACTCGCTGACCGGAATCCAGAGCCTCGGCAGTTCGGCGAGGACGGTCACGCTGGCCGGGTCGAGGTCGACCTCCTCGTTGGCCTCACGCAATGCGGTGGCCCGGGCGTCGGCGTCCCCCGGGTCGGCCGCGCCACCGGGGAAGGCCGGCTGGCCGGCGTGGTTGCGCAGGGTGGCGGCCCGCTGGAGGACCAGCACGTCGGGGCCGACGCCGGGCTCCTCGCCGAGCAGCACCAGCACCGCGCTCTCCCGGCCGCCCTGCTCGGGGGTGGTCAGCCGGGTGAAGTCCTCGGCCCGGGCGGTGCCGAGCCGGCCGAGCAGCGGATCGAACCAGGACGGTGGACGGCGGTTCATCGGACCGGCCCGGCACCGGCGGTCGGTCTCACGCGGGCACCGCCAGGCCGAGGTGCCGGTGGACCAGGTCGGCGAGGCGGGCGTCGTCGAGCGCGCCGGAGGTGTCGGTGTGGGCGATCCGCCCCTTCGCGTCCACCAGCAGGGTCAGCGGCACCGCCGTGCGGCGCAGCTCCCGTTGCAGGGCCTCCCCCTGGTCGAACAGGACCGGGAAACGGATGCCGAAGTCCTCGCCGACAGCCTGTGCGCCGTCCCGGCTGTCCCGGCTGTTCACCCCGATCACCTGGAGCTGGCCGGCGGCGCGGACGCTGAGCCGTTGGAAGGCCGGCAGTTCCTTGCGGCAGGGCGGGCACCAGGAGGCCCACACGTTGATCACGGCCGGGCCGTGGATGTCACGCAGCGCCACCGGGGCACCACCGGTGAAACAGGAGAGCACCAGTTCGGGCAGGGGGCTGCCGCCGCCGTCGGCCGCAGCCGGGCTGCCGGCCGTACCGCTGCCGTCGCCGGCACCGGCGGACCCGGTGGGGGCGGCCGGGCCGGACCGGGCGGCGGACCCGGACGGGGCGGCGGTGGTGCCGGTCGGGGCGGTCAGGGTGGCACAGTCGGCGAACGGCGAGGGGCGCGCGGCGCGGGTGGGGCCGGCGGCGGAGCCCTCCTGGCCGGTGGTGGCGGTGCAGCCGGCGAGCACCAGCAGCACCGGGACGAGCAGCGCGGCGAGCCGGGGTTTCACGGCGCCTCCGCAACGGCGGCCTGCGCGGGCACCAGCTCCGGGTCGACCCCGGCGGCGACCGCGAGCTCCCGGGCGCGGGGCCCCTTGAGCAGCTTGGCGGCGGCGGCCGGCTCGGTCGGCCCGAGCCCGTACGACGGGCAGAGCCGGGTCAGGGTGCACGCCCCGCAGGCGGGTTTGCGGGCGTGGCAGACCCGTCGGCCGTGGAAGATGATCCGGTGGGAGAGCATGGTCCACTCCCGCTTGGGGAACATCGCCCCGATCTCGTGTTCGATCTTGACGGGGTCGGTCTGGATGGTCAGCCCCCAGCGCTGCACCAGCCGCTGGAAGTGGGTGTCGACGGTGATCCCCGGTACGTCGAAGGCGTTGCCGAGGATCACGTTCGCCGTCTTGCGGCCGATCCCGGGCAACGTCACCAGGTCGGCCAGCCGGCCGGGGACCCGGCCGTCGTACCGCTCGGTCAGGACCTGCCCCAGCTTGATCAGCGAGTCGGTCTTGTTGCGGTAGAACCCGGTCGGCCGGATCAGCTCCTCCAGCTCGCCCCGGTCGGCCCCGGCGTAGTCGGCCGCCGTCGGGTAACGGGCGAACAGCTTCGGGGTGACCTCGTTGACCTTCTTGTCGGTGCACTGCGCGGAGAGGATCGTGGCGACGGCCAGCTCCAGCGCGGTGGTGTGGTCCAGTTCGCAGTGGGCGTCCGGGTGCGCCTCGGTCAGCGCCCGGCCGATCCGCCGGGCACGCCGGGTACGGCCGAGATCCGTCTCGACCCGGCCGGGAGAGCTGATGGTCACGCCGGCCAGCCTACGTCGCCGCCCCGACGGGCCGCCGGAGCACGCCCCCGGTCAGCCGGCGTCGGGCGGGCTGATCTTCCCCTTGCCGTCGAACCGGGCGGCGGTACGCGGGAAGTCGTTGGTGCTGAGCTGCTTGACCAGGCCGAGGCCCTGCCCGGCGGGGTCCAGCCCTGGCTTGCCCACCGAACTCATCCGGGTGGAGGTGAACGAGCCACCGGCGAAGCTGCCGTCGGGCTTGAGGGAGACCTTCAGCACCCCGCCCCAGCCGAGCCGGCCGGTCGGGTTGAGCGACCGGGCGCCGCCGGCGAAGTTGCCCAGGCTGTACGCGATCAGCCGGCCCTGGTAGAACTCCATCCCGCGCAGCACGTGCGGGCCGTGACCGACGATCAGGTCGGCCCCGGCGTCGATCATGGCGTGGGAGAACTTCACCGGGTCCCCCCGGTTCTCGCCGAGGAACATTTCGGTGCCGGGCCGGACCCGGGTCTTGTCCGACCCCTCGGCCCCCATGTGCACCTGCACCACGACCAGGTCGGCCATGGTGGCGGCCTTCTCGACCACCTCCGTGGCGGCGTCGATGTCGACCAGGCTGTTCGACCACGGGTACGACGAGAAGCCGGCCACCGCGACCTTCACCCCGCCGACCTCGACCACGGTGATCTGGTCGGGTGCGCCGGTGTGCTTGAGGCCGTGCTGCTCCAACGCCTGCTGGGTGTTCTCATAGCCCTGCGGGCCGAAGTCGTAGCCGTGGTTGTTGGCCTGGTTGAGCAGCTGGAACCCGGCGTCCTTGAGGTGCCCGGCGTACTCCGGCGGGACCCGGAACTGGTAGCAGTTGCTGGCGTTCGCGCCGCACTTGCCGGTGCCGGTGTCGGTGGTGAGCGGCTCCTCCAGGTTGCCCATCACCAGGTCGGCCTTGAGCGCGCCCTTGACCTCGTCGAAGAAGCCCTTGCCGCCGTTGGCGGGCAGCCGGGACGGGGCCATCCCCATCACGATGTCCCCGGTGGCCGACAGGGTGACCGACCCGTCCTTGTCGGCCGCCCCGGTGGTCGGCACCGGGGAACCGGTGGCGCCACCGCCGCCGCCCGGTCGCCAGACCGGGGCCGGGGTGTCGGACGACTGGCCGCAGCCGGCGAGGAGCACGGCGAACAGCGCGCCACAGGCGAGCGCGGCGCGGCGACGGGGACGGGGCTGGAGGAAGGCGGCAGAGTACATCGCCCGCGACGCTACCGGGTGGCGAATCGACCGACGACGGGCCGATCGGACGGAAGTTCAGCCCGTCCGCCGCTGCGACCACGGCACGCAGGGCGCCGCGCCGCCGTCCCGCACGGCCGCGTGGACGGCGCGGGCGAGCGGCCCGCCCCAGGTCGACCGGGGGCCGCCGTAGGGCTCGGCCGGGTCGCCCGCCGGGCAGAGCACGGTGACCGCGTCGGTGGGCGTGCCGGTGCCCGGCAGGCCCAACTCCCCGATCGCCTGGCACTTGGCCTCGGTGGCGGTGGCGACCGCGTTCACCAGCGCCGCGTCGCCGAGCGCCGCCGGCACGTACACCACGATGTTGACCGTGCCCACCCGCTGCGCCGGGGCGTGGGCGGGGTCGGGGGCGGCGGCCCACAGGGGGGTGCCGAGGCCGACGGTGACCCAGGCCCGGACCCCGGTGTCGGTGCGGGTCACCACCTCGGCGACGTCGACGCCGGTGAGCAGGCCGACCCCGGGTCCGTCGAGGTCGAACCGGGCGGCGAGCGCGGCCAGGTGGGCCGCCGGGTCGTCCCGGTGGTACGACATCGGCACGGTCGCGTTGAGCACCCAGTTGCGCGGGCCGACGCCGCCACCGAGCGGGCCGGAGCTGACCGCCCTTAGCGGGACGCGGGCCCGCCAGACGAGCACCGGAATGTCCCACCCGTCCTCGTGGCGGTGGGTCAGCACCGGGTCGCTCAGCACCCGGACACCCTACGACCGGGGGTGGTGAACGCCGGTGACCAGGTGGTTCGGGCGGACGATCATAGTGCCCGATCGGGTCGGTGAGGTTACGCCCAACGATCAAGATTCCAGGGGTGCAGCTCTGATTCGTCCTCACGTGCGCCTAGACTTGGCGGCGCGCGAGGGATCAGCGGACGGCGGACCCGGCCGAGGGACGGCAACGCGCAACCGGAGGTGCGCGATGGACGAGGTACTGGCCCGCAGCGGGATCTTCCAGGGTGTCGACCCGGAGGCTGCCGAGGCGCTCGCCAAGGAGATGGAGACGATCGACGTCCGTAAGGGCGAGATCGTGTTCAACGAGGGCGAGCCCGGCGACAGTCTCTACATCCTCCTGTCAGGCAAGATCAAGGTCGGGCGGCGGGCAGCCGACGGCCGGCAGAACCTGATCGCGGTGATGGGCCCGTCGGACATGGTCGGTGAGCTGTCGCTCTTCGACCCCGGCCCGCGTACGGCCACCGCCACCGCGGTCACCGACACCCGCCTGGTCCGGCTGCGCAAGCAGGCGCTGCGGCCCTGGCTGAACAACCGGCCCGAGATCGCCGAGCAGCTGCTGCGGGTGCTCGCCCGCAGGCTGCGCCGGACGAACGACTCGCTGGCCGACCTGATCTTCACCGACGTGCCGGGCCGGGTCGCCAAGAACCTGCTCCAGATGGCCGGCCGGTTCGGCACCCGCGACGGCGGCGTGCTGCGGGTGACCCACGACCTGACCCAGGAGGAGATCGCCCAGCTCGTCGGCGCCTCCCGGGAGACGGTCAACAAGGCGCTCGCCGACTTCGCCTCGCGGGGCTGGCTGCGGCTGGACGGCAAGAGCATCATCATCCTCGACCCGGAGCGTCTCGCCCGCCGCGCCCGGGTCTGACCGGCACCGCGTACGCACCCCGAGCCAGGGCCGCCCCCACCGGCGGCCCTGGCTCGTCGGCATGCCGGCCCGGTTCCGCCCGCCCCGGTCGGCGACGGCCCGCTCTGCCCGGCGCAGAATCGCTCGACAACCCGCTCCGCCGGGCGCAACCCTGGACCGGTGCTGGAACGGGTAGCGGTGCTCTCCGACGTCCACGGCGCGTTGCCCGCGCTGGAGGCGGTCCTGGCCGAGCCGGAGGTGGCCGCCGCCGACCTGGTCGTGGTCACCGGTGACGTGGCGGCCGGCCCGCAGCCGGTCGAGGTGTTGGACCTGCTGACCGGGCTGGGTGACCGGGTCCGCTGGGTGCGCGGCAACGCCGACCGGGAGCTGGTGCAGGCCCGCGCCGGCCGGCCGTCGGAGCACGACGTCTCGAACTGGGCGGCCGACCAGCTCCGGGCCGACCAGGTGGCCCTGCTGGGCGCGCTGCCGCTGACGTTCACCCTTCCGGTCGCCGGTCTCGGCCCGGTGCTCTTCTGCCACGCCACGCCCCGCGACGACGAGGAGGTGGTACTGGTCGACTCCCGACCCGCCCGCTGGGCCGAGGTGTTCGCCGGGCTGCCCGCGTCGGTGCGCACCGTGGTCTGCGGGCACACCCACATGCCGTTCACCCGGCTGGTCGACCGCCGCCTGGTGGTCAATCCGGGCAGCGTGGGCATGCCGTACGGCGGGCCGGGGGCGTACTGGGCGCTGCTCGGCCCGGGGGTGCAGCTGCGGCGTACGCCGTTCGACGTCGACGCGGCCTGCGCCCGGGTCGCCGCCGAATCGACCTATCCGGACGCCGCCGCCTGGGCGGACGAGTACCTGCGTTCCCGGCACAGCGACCTCGACGCGCTCACCGCCTTCGCCCCACGCGACGGCCGCTGACCGGCCACCCGGCACCGGGCCGGACCAGCGGGCCCGGCCGGGGTCATCCGGAGCCGAAAAAAGTCAGGCTTGACTGTTTGTTTCGGCGGCGGCACGCTGTTCCCGTGTCCACCCCGTCGACCCGCGTCCCCCAGCAGGAACGCAGCCGCGCCACCCGGGCCCGGCTGCTGGAGGCGACCGTCGACTGCCTGGTTCGGTACGGCTGGTCGGGCACCACCACCACCGTGGTCGCCGCCCACGCCGGCGTCTCCCGGGGCGCTCAACTGCACCACTACCCCACCAAGGCGGCCCTGGTCACCGCCGCCGTCGCCCACCTCGCCGAGCGGCGTGCCGAGGAGCTACGCGCCGAGGCCGAGGCACTGCCGGTCGGGCCGCAACGCCTCGACCGGGTGGTCGACCTGCTCGGGGTCGCCTTCACCGGGCCGCTCTTCGTGGCCGCACTGGAGCTGTGGGTGGCCGCCCGTACCGACCCGGAGCTGCGCGATGCGCTGGTGCCGCTGGAGGCACGGGTGGGCCGGGAGATGCACCGGCTCACCGTGGCGCTGCTCGACGTGGACGAGCGCCGCCCCGGCGTCCGCGAGGCCGTGCAGGCCACCCTCGACCTGCTCCGTGGGCTCGGCGTGGCCAACCTGCTCAACGACGACTCGGTCCGGCGCACCGCCCTGCTGCGCACCTGGAAGCACCAGCTCGCCACCCTGCTCGCCCCCGCAGCACCGGGCGACGACGGGCCGGCCTGACCCGACGACCGCCGCGCAACCGCCGCCGACACCGGACCCCACGACCCGACGCCCGCGCCACCACCGGACCCCGACCCCGACGACCGCACCTGACCCGTACGCACCGGCCCACCCGACCGGAGGCACCATGGTCGACCCGACCGCACCGCCCGCCGACCTGACCGACGAGTCAGGGCAACCCGACGCGCCCGTCGCCGGGCCGCCCCCGACCGCCGCCGCGTGGCCCGACATGACGTCGGCCCCCACCGGCCCGCCGGGGGACGGCCGCACGCCCCGCGCGGGCGCAGCCGGGACGGCCGTCCGGTGACCGGGGTGCTGCGGGTCGGCAACGCGTCCGGCTTCTACGGCGACCGGTCCACCGCCTGGCGGGAGATGCTCGACGGCGGTGAGCTGGACGTGCTGACCGGCGACTACCTGGCCGAGCTGACCATGCTGATCCTCGGCCGGGACCGGCTGCGCGACCCCGCCCTGGGCTACGCGAAGACCTTCCTGCGCCAGCTCGAAGGGTGTCTCGGCACCGCCCTCGACCGGGGGGTACGGATCGTCACCAACGCGGGCGGGTTGAACCCGGCCGGGCTGGCCGCTGCGATCGGCGCGCTCGCCGACCGGCTCGGCCTCACCGTCCGGGTCGCCCACGTCGAGGGTGACGCCCTGGCCCGGCCGGACGCGCTCACCGCCAACGCCTACCTCGGTGCGTTCGGCATCGCCGCCTGCCTCGACGCCGGGGCGGACGTGGTGGTCACCGGGCGGGTCACCGACGCCTCGCTGGCGGTCGGGCCGGCCATCGCCCGGTTCGGCTGGCGGCGGGACGACCTGGACGCGCTGGCCGGGGCGACCGTCGCCGGGCACCTGATCGAGTGCGGGGCGCAGGTCACCGGGGGCAACTTCAGCTTCTTCACCGAGCTGCCCGACGGCGGGCACCGGCCCGGCTTCCCGATCGCCGAGATCCACCCGGACGGCTCGTCGGTGCTCACCAAGCACCCCGGCACCGGCGGCGCGGTCACCGTCGAGACGGTCACCGCCCAACTGTTGTACGAGGTGGGCGGCCCCGACTACCTCGGCCCGGACGTGGTGACCCGGCTGGACACGGTACGGCTGCACCCCGACGGGCCGGACCGGGTCCGGGTGCACGGGGTCCGGGGCACCCCACCGCCGGCCACCCTCAAGGTGGGGGTCAACAACCTGGGCGGTTTCCGCAACACGATGACGTTCGTGCTCTGCGGGTTGGACATCCCGGCCAAGGCCGCCCTGGTCCGGGGGCAGGTCGAGGCGGCGGTCGGCGCGGACGGGCTGGAGTTCACGCTGGCCCGTACCGACCACGTCGACGCGGTCGACACCGAGACGGCGAGCGCGCTGCTGCACGTACACCTGCGCGACGGTGACCGGGCGCGGGCCGGGCGGGCGTTCTCGGCGGCGGCGGTGGAACTGGCCCTCGCCTCCTATCCGGGGTGCACGCTGACCACCCTGCCCGGCGACGCCACCCCGTACGGGGTGTTCACCGCCGACGCGGTGCCGCAGGCCGACGTGCCGCACGTGGCAGTCCTGCCGGACGGCACCCGGCTGTCGATCCCCCCGCCCGAGACGGTGGCACCGGCCGTGGCCGCGCCGACGCCCGACAGCGCGGGCCCGACCCCGGCGGCCGGGCCGACCCGGCGGGGGCCGCTGGGTGAGCTGGTCGGGGCCCGGTCGGGTGACAAGGGTGGCGACGCCAACCTCGGCGTCTGGGCGCGTACCGACGCCACCTGGGAGTGGCTGCGCGGATGGTTGACCGTCGACCGGCTGACCGGGCTGCTGCCGGACACGGCCGCGTTGACCGTCGAACGGTACGAACTGCCGCACCTGCGGGCGGTCAACTTCGTGCTCCGGGGGCTGCTCGGGCCGGGGGTGGCCGCCTCCACCCGGTTCGACCCGCAGGCCAAGGCGCTCGGCGAACTGCTCCGCTCCCGCATCGTCGACCTGCCCGCCGCCCTCACCCCCGGACCGCCGGCAGCCGGGGAGGCCGACCGGTGACCATCGTGGACACCCCGGAGCGGCGGCAGTTACGGGAGCTGACCCGGGCCTTCGTGACCCGGGAGGTGCTGCCCCACCTGGTCGACTGGGAACGGTCCGGTGAGGTCCCGCGCGCGCTGCACGCCACCGCCGCGAAGCTCGGCCTGCTCGGCGTCGGCTTCCCCGAGTCGGTCGGCGGCAGCGGCGGCGACCTGCTCGACTCGATCGTGGTCACCGAGGAGATCATCCGCTCCGGCGGCTCGTCCGGGCTGGTCGCGGCCCTGTTCACGCATGGCATCGCGCTGCCGCACATCGTCGCGGCGGCCGGTGGGCGGACCGGCGGCACGCTCGGTGGCCGGCTCGCCGCCCGCCCGTCCGCCGCCGACGATCCCCTGGTCAACCGGTACGTCCGGCCGACGCTGGCGGGTGAGCTGATCGGCGCGCTGGCGATCACCGAACCGGACGCCGGCTCCGACGTCGCCGCGATCCGCACCACCGCCCGCCGCGACGGCGACCACTACCTGGTGAACGGGACGAAGACGTACGTCACCAGCGGGGTACGCGCCGACTTCGTCACCACTGCGGTCTGCGGCGACTTCCCCGGCAGCGGATCGCTTCACCTGCTGGTGATCGACAAGGGCACCCCCGGGTTCACCGTCGGCCGGAAGCTGGACAAGCTCGGCTGGCACTGCTCGGACACGGCCGAGCTGTCCTTCGTCGACGTGCGGGTGCCGGTGGGCAACCGGATCGGCGAGGAGGACACCGGCTTCCTGGCGATCATGCAGGGCTTCGCCGCCGAGCGGCTCTCCCTGGCCACCCAGGCGTACGCGACCGCGCAGCGCTGCGTGGAGCTTTCGACCCGCTGGTGTCGGAACCGGTCCACGTTCGGTCGTCCGCTGGCCGGCCGGCAACTGGTCCGGCACCGGCTGGCCGAGATGCACACCCGCGCCGAGGCGGCCCGCGCGTACGTGCACCAGGTGGCCGCCCGGGTGGCGGCGGGCGAGCCGGTGGTGACCGAGGTGGCGATGGCGAAGAACGTCGCGGTGGCCGCCTGCGACCAGGTGGTCGACGCCGCGCTGCAACTGCACGGCGGCTTCGGCTACCTGCGCGACGCCGAGGTGGAGCGGCACTACCGGGACGCCCGCATCCTCGGCATCGGCGGCGGCACCACCGAGATCATGAACGAGATCATCGCGAAGGGCCTGGGCCTGTGAGCGCGAGGAGTGAGCCGGGTCTGCGAGCCCCGCAGTCGCGAACGAAAGACGGACCTGTGAGCGCGAGGAGTGAGCCGGGTTTGCGAGCCCCGCAGTCGCGAACGAAAGACGGACCTGTGAGCGCGAGGAGTGAGCCGGGTTTGCGAGCCCCGCAGTCGCGAACGAACGGGGGAGATCTATGACGACGCTGGAGAGTGCGGTCGATCCGGCCGCGCCGGCTTTCGTGGCCAACCGGGAGGCGCTGCGGGAGCGGCTCGCCGAGTTGGACGCCGCCCTCGACCGGGCGCGGGCCGGCGGCGGCGAGAAGTACGTGGCCCGGCACCACGGGCGCGGCAGGCTGCTGCCCCGGGAGCGGATCGAGTTGCTGCTGGACCGGGACAGCCCGTTCCTGGAGTTGTCGCCGGTCGCCGGGTACGGCACCGACTTCCCGGTCGGGGCGAGCGTGGTCACCGGCATCGGGGTGGTCGAGGGCGTCGAGTGCCTGGTGGTCGCCAACGATCCGACGGTACGCGGCGGCGCGGTGAACCCGTGGTCGCTGGCGAAGACCCGGCGGGCCGGCGAGATCGCCCTGGCGAACCGGCTGCCGATGGTGAACCTGGTGGAGAGCGCCGGGGCGGACCTGCCCACCCAGGCGGAGATCTTCATTCCGGGCGGCCGGGTGTTCCGTGACCTGACCCGGCTCTCCGCCGCCGGCATTCCCACGGTCAGCGTGGTCTTCGGCAACGCCACCGCCGGTGGCGCGTACGTGCCGGGGATGTCCGACCACGTGATCATGATCCGGGACCGGTCGCAGGTCTACCTGGCCGGGCCGCCGCTGGTGAAGATGGCCACCGGCGAGGTCACCGACGACGAGTCGCTGGGTGGCGCGGCGATGCACGCCGGCACGTCCGGCCTCGCCGACCAGCTCGCCGAGGACGAGCGGGACGGCATCCGGCTGGCCCGGCGCTGCGTCCGCCGGTTCAACTGGCGCAAGCAGGGTCCGCCGCCGCGCAACCCGACGCCGACCCCACCGAGGTACGACCCGGAGGAGCTGCTCGGCATCGTCAGCGCCGACCTGAAGGTGCCGTTCGACCCGCGTGCGGTGCTGGCCCGGATCCTCGACGGCAGCGAGTTCGACGAGTTCAAGCCGGCGTACGGCACCGCCCTGGTCACCGGCTGGGGCGAGCTGCACGGCTACCCGGTGGGGGTGCTGGCGAACGCCCGGGGGGTGCTGTTCAGCGCGGAGGCGCAGAAGGCGGCCCAGTTCATCCAGCTCGCCAACGCCGCCGACACCCCGCTGGTCTTTCTCCAGAACACCACCGGCTACATGGTCGGCACCGAGTACGAGCAGCGTGGCATCATCAAGCACGGTGCCCTGATGATCAATGCGGTGGCGAACTCGACGGTGCCGCACCTGACGGTCAACCTGGGTGCCTCGTACGGTGCCGGCAACTACGGCATGTGCGGCCGGGCGTACGAGCCGAGGTTCCTGTTCACCTGGCCGAACGCGAAGTCGGCGGTGATGGGTCCGGCGCAGTTGGCCGGGGTGCTGTCGATCGTCGCCCGGCAGGCCGCCGCCGCCCGGGGCCGGGACTACGACGAGGACTCCGACGCGGCGATGCGGATGATGGTCGAGCAGCAGATCGAGTCGCAGTCGGGGGCGCTGTTCCTGTCCGGCCGGCTCTACGACGACGGGGTGATCGACCCCCGGGACACCCGTACCGTCCTCGGGCTCTGCCTGTCGGCGATCCACAACGCACCGGTGAAGGGCGCCGACGGCTTCGGCGTCTTCCGGATGTAGCCACCAACGAAAGGCAGGGGTTCGTGATTCGGAAACTGCTGGTGGCCAACCGGGGGGAGATCGCCCGCCGGGTCTTCGCCACCTGCCGGGCGCTGGGCGTGGCGACGGTCGCCGTGCACTCCGACGCGGACGCCGACGCGCCGTACGTGGCCGAGGCCGACGAGGCGGTCCGGCTGCCGGGGAACACGCCCGTCGAGACATACCTGCGGATCGACCTGATCCTGGACGCGGCCCGGCGCACCGGCGCGGACGCCGTCCACCCGGGTTACGGGTTCCTCGCCGAGCACGCCGGCTTCGCGGCGGCGGTGACCGACGCGGGCCTGACCTGGGTCGGTCCGCCGGCCGGGGCGATCGCCGCGATGGGCGACAAGATCGCCGCGAAGGAACTGCTCGCCGGGGCGGGGGTGCCGATGCTGCCCACCTGGACCGACGGCGACGCGGTCACCGACTTCCCGGTGCTGGTCAAGGCGTCCGCCGGGGGTGGCGGCCGGGGGATGCGCGTCGTCCGCGACCCGGCCGACCTGCCGGCGGCCGTCGACTCGGCGCGCCGCGAGGCCGCCGCCGCGTTCGGCGACGGCACGGTCTTCGTCGAGCGGTACGTCGAACGCGGCCGGCACGTCGAGGTGCAGATCTTCGGCGACACCCACGGTACGGTGGTGGCCCTCGGCGAGCGGGACTGTTCGATCCAGCGGCGGCACCAGAAGATCGTCGAGGAGGCCCCGGCGGTGCTGCCCGACGGGGTCCGGGAGCGGCTGCACGCGGCGGCGGTCGCCGCCGGGCGGGCGGTCGACTACGTCGGGGCGGGGACGGTGGAGTTCCTGCTCGCCCCGGGCGGCGAGTTCTTCTTCCTGGAGATGAACACCCGGCTCCAGGTGGAGCACCCGGTCACCGAGGCGGTCACCGGGCTGGACCTGGTCCGGCTGCAACTGCTGGTTGCCGAGGGCGGTGCGCTGCCGGTGCCGGCGACCCCGCCGCCCGACGGCCACGCCATCGAGGTACGCCTCTGCGCGGAGGACCCGACGCAGGGGTTCCGGCCGGCCACCGGCACGCTGCACCGGTTCACGGTGCCCGGGGTGGCCGGTGAGTTCACCCCGACCCGGGGCCTGCGGCTCGACTCGGGGGTGGACGCCGGGTCGACGGTGGGCGTGCACTACGACTCGATGCTCGCCAAGCTGGTCGCCTGGGCGCCGACCCGGGCCGAGGCGGCCCGGTCGCTCGCCGGGGCGTTGGCCCGCGCCGAGTTGCACGGGGTGGCCACCAACCGGGACCTGCTGGTGCGGGTGCTGCGCAGCGCGGAGTTCGGCGCGGCGCAGGTGGACACCGGGTTCCTGGACGCGCACGCCGAGGTCTTCGCGCCGCTGCTGCCGGCCGACCGGCTGCCGGTCGCCGCGCTGGCCGCCGCGCTGGCCGGGGCCGCCGCGCGTCGGGCCGACGCCCCGGTCCTCGCCGGGCTCCCGTCGGGCTGGCGCAACGTGCCGGCCGTCCCCCAGTCCGTCCGGTACGCCACGGCGACCGGGGACGAGATCGAGGTGCGCTACCGGCTGGACCGGTCCGGCGCGCTCGCCGAATGGTCCACCGACCCGACCGCCGCCGCACCGCCGATGGTGGAGTTGGTGGCGGCGGCACCGGAGCGGGTACTGCTCGACGTGGCCGGGGTACGGCGGGTGTTGCGCGTACACCGGGCGGGGTCGACGGTCTTCGTGGACGGCCCGGACGGGGCGGCGGAGCTGACCGAGCTGCCCCGCTTCCCGCTGCCCCGCGCGGCGTTGGCGGTCGGTTCGCTGCTCGCGCCGCTGCCCGGCACGGTCACCCGGGTGCACGTGGTGGCCGGTCAGCCGGTCGCCGCCGGTGACCTGCTGCTGACCCTGGAGGCGATGAAACTGGAACATCCCGTGCTCGCCCCGACCGACGGCGTGGTCGCCGACCTGCCGGTGCCCGCCGGCGGGCAGGTCGAGACGGGTGCGGTGCTGGCCGTGGTCAACCCCGAGGAGGCACCCCGATGAACTTCGACCTCACCCCCGAGCAGGACCAGCTCCGCGACGCCGTCCGCGCGCTGGGCCGCCGGTACGGCCACTCCTACTTCGTCGAGAAGGCGAAATCCGGCGGGCACACCACCGAGCTGTGGGAGGAGGCCGGCCGGCTCGGCTACCTGGGGGTGAACGTCCCCACCGAGTACGGCGGCGGCGGTGGCGGCCTCACCGAGCTGGCCATCGTCTGCGAGGAGTTGGCCGCCGCCGGCTGCCCGTTGCTGCTGCTGGTGGTGTCGCCGGCCATCGCCGCCACGGTGATCAACCGGCACGGCACCGAGGAGCAGCGCAAGCGGTTCCTGCCCGGGTTCGCCGACGGCTCGCTGAAGGTGGTCTTCGCGATCACCGAGCCGGACGCCGGGTCGAACTTCCACCGGCTCGGCACGGTGGCCCGCCGCGACGGCGACGACTGGCTGCTCTCCGGCCGCAAGTGCTACATCTCCGGCGTGGACGAGGCACAGTACGTGCTGGTGGTGGCCCGGACGGAGGACGCGACGACCGGAAAGCTCAAGCCCGCGCTGTTCGTGGTGCCGACCGACGCGCCCGGGTTGACCCGGTCCAAACTGGACATGGAGATCGTCTCTCCGGAGAACCAGTTCCTGCTCTATCTGGACGACGTCCGGCTACCCGCCGACGCGCTGGTCGGCGGGTCGTTGGACGCCGGCCTGCCGGCGTTGTTCGCCGGGCTGAACCCGGAGCGGATCACGGTCGCCGCGATGGGTGTCGGCACCGGCCGGTACGCCATCGAGCGGGCCACCGACTACACCGCCACCCGCAAGGTCTGGGGTGGGCGGAGCATCGGCGCGCACCAGGGCGTGGCGCACCCGTTGGCGCACGCGGCGGTGCAGGTGGAACTCGCCCGACTGATGATCCACAAGGCGGCCACCCTGTACGACGCGGGCCGCGACCTGGAGGCCGGGGTGGCCGGCAACATGGCCAAGTACGCGGCCGGGGAGGCCGCCGCGTTGGCCGTGGACACCGCCGTGCAGGCCCTCGGCGGGGCCGGCATGACCACCGAGTACGGCGTGGCGACGCTGCTCGGCGCGGTCCGGGCCGGACGGATCGCCCCGGTCAGCCGGGAGATGATCCTCAACTTCGTCGCCCAGCACGTGCTGGGGCAGGAGAAGTCCTACTGATCCGTCGGTCAGCGCACGGCGCGGCAGGCCGCGTCGGTACGGTGCACCGGGCGCACCCGCCGGCCCAGCCCCTCCAGCAGCGAGTCCTCGACGTGGTAGTCGCGGATGCGCAGCCGGTGCCGGGGCAGTTCCTCCTCGCTGGGGCAGAGCACCTGGCCGCGGACGTCGTCCACCGGCACGTACCGGACGCCGCCGCGCTCCTGGAGCAGCACCATGTTGACGTCGTCCACGGTGACCACGTGCCCCCGGACGTCCTCGGTGACGCCGGGGCTCGACTCCACGGTGGTCACGGTGAGCGGCAGTACCGGCGTGGTGATCACCGGCAGCGCCGCCCAGACCAGCATGGCCAGCACCGCCGCCTCGGTGACCGAGGCGAGCGGCCGGATCACCGCCCCGGGCAGCGGGCCGGTGACCGCCAGGGCGAGCAGCGGCGGGGCGACCAGCAGCGCCAGGACGAGCAGTTCCCGTTGCTGCCACGCGTCGACCAGGGTGGGGGCGAGCAGCCAGCCGTACCCGGCGAGCAGCGCCACCAGGACCAGCGTCCGGGGCACGACGTGCTCGTGCAGGCGGGCCGGGGTGAGCTGGAAGGCGGCCACGAACGCGGGCAGCAGCAGCGGCAGGTAGAGCAGCTGCCAGGTGACCAGGGCGGTGAGGAAGCTGGCGAGCACGAACCAGGCGGGGGTGAGGTCCGCCCAGCGGACGAAGAGTGGACGACGGACGGTGGGCGGCATCCGTTCCACGCTGACCCGCAGCACCGCGCCGAGCGCGAAGACCGCGACCAGGCCGGTGGAGAGCAGCCGGGCGGCGGTGGTGAGGAAGCCGGCGAGCAGGTTCACCGGCCCGACGTTCGCCACCAGCAGCAGCGTGGTCTGGAGCTCGCCGCCCGCCTCCACACCGAGACGCAGCACGGAGAAGATGGCGGGCACCCCCACCACGGCCGTCCAGAACGACTGGCTGGCCCGCGCCCGCCGCTCCACCGCCGGGTCCCAGCCGTCGCGCACCGGGACGGTGGTGGCGCCCAGATCCTGCGGTACGGCCGGGGCGGTCACCGCGTCGGCGCCTTGTCGTCGAAGTCGACCAGCTCCGGCACGTTCAACGGCTGGGGCTGTGCCTTGTCCGCCTTCAACCAGGGCCCGAGGGTCTTGTTGTAGGCGGTGAGCCACGGGCTGCTGATCCCGTTGCGCCCGGCCAGGTAGCTCTTCTGGAGGGCGAAGGCGACCAGGTCGCGCAGGGCGGGGTCGCCGATCGGCACCCCGACGCCGAGCAGTTCACTGGTGCCGAAGGGCATGTCGACGATCTCGAACTCGGTCGGGTAGAGGGAGAGGAACCCGGCGAGGATCGTCTCGTCGGAGCTGACCGCGTCGTAGCGGCCCTCCCGGATGCCCTTGACGCAGTCGCCGACCTCCTTGACCACCAGCGCCTTGACGTCGTGCTTGGCCAGCTCGGCCTCGGTGGTGGAGCCGCCGCTGGTGCACACCTTGTAGGCCGGTTCGCGGAGGTCCTCGATGGTGCGGATCTTGTCTCTGAGCCGGGTCGGCACCATCACCTCCTGGGTGGTGACGAAGTAGGGGCCGGCGAAGCTGACCAGCTTCTCCCGCTCCTCGGTGATGGAGAAGCTGGACACCACCAGGTCGACCACGCCGCCCTGGAGGGCGGGGATACGGTCCTCGGTGGTCACCGAGACCCACTCGATGCGCTGGTCACCCTCGTAGCCGAGGTAGGAGGCGACGTAGCGGGCGATCTCCACGTCGAAGCCGGAGTGCACGCCGTTGCGCAGCTCGCCCATCAGCGGCTCGGTGGTGGCCACCCCGATCTTGATCTTCGGCTGGCCGTCGATGTGCGACTCGCGCAACTTGTCGCGGACCGAGGGCAGCGACGGCTCACGGCGGTTCTCGCAACCGGCGGCGGCGGCCAGGGTGAGGGTCAGGGCCACCGCCAGGGTGGTGGTGACCGATCGGACCCGGTGGCGGGTGAAGATGTGATTCATCGGCGCACCTCGCTGACGGACAGCCTGGGGACACCGAGGGTAGCGGCTCCGGTCCATCTCCGTCGCATCGCCCGGCCCACCGGGACGGGCGGGCCGACACCGTCGTTTCGTCACTCTAGGCAGAACGGACAACCACAGCGAGCCGTATGGTTTGACAGCACGCCCGTTCAGGCCATGCTTGTCGGGTGAGGCGATTCCTGAGGCCGGACGCGCGGACCGTAGCGGTGGTCGCGGCGCTGGCGACCGGCGCGGTGGTGGTGGCGCTGGTCTTCCGGCACCCCGCCGGCATCCTGACCGTGGGGTTGGCGCTGCTCGGTGTCCTCTTCGCGACGGTGACCGGCACCGCGCTGGCCGCGCTGCGCGAACGCGACAACCGGGAGCAACCTGTCGGAACAGCCGCTCCACGCCTGCCGGAGGCCGGCTCGTTCCTCGACGCCGACACCCTCGACGCGCTGGACAGCGCGGCGGTGTTGAGCCGGCTGCACCGGACGCGCGAGGTCAGCGACCAGTGAGGGTGGGGGCGACCAGGGCGTTCACGCCCCGCCCGGCGAGGCAGCGGTAGGTGCGGTCGAGGTCCTTCTCGGCTGGCGGCAGCACTTCGAGCCGCCAGCCGTTGGTGTAGTCGATCCCGCTGGTCAGCCGGAACGTCCGCGCGTTGCACACCGACCGGACGGTCGGGTCGGCGCTGATCGCGGCGTGCCCGGCGGTGGTCAGCGCGGCCGGCAACTGCCCCTCCACGTACGTCTCCCAGGTGTGCCGCCCCTCGCACGAGACCTGCTCGGCCTCGGCCCGGTCGGCACGCAGCCGGACGGGGCCGAAGCACTCCAGCACCGGGGCGCACCGGGCACCGGGCGGCAGGACCACGGCGGTGCCGTCGGCGGCGCAGCCGGGCAGGGTGCCCCAGCGGGCGGCCGGGCTGGACGACCCGACCGTCGACGGGGCGGCGGTCGGCCCGGCCAGCGGCGGAGCGCCACCGGCGACCCACGCCCCGGCGCTTGCCGAGGCTGCCAGGGCGAGCACCCCGGCCCCGCCGAAGAACCAGCGCCGCCGCCGACGTGTGCCGTGCGGCACGGTCGGGTGGTCGTCCTGGGACGGGGGACGGGGAGCGGGCCGCCCGGTGGTCCGTCCGGGTTGGCTGGTGGTCCACCCGAGGGTGTACGGCCCACCGCCGCCGGTGCCACCGGACGGCCCGCCGGAGACCGGGGCGCCGCTGACCGGGGCGGGAGCCGGGTCGAGGGGCAGCGCGGTGAGCAGGTCGCGCAGTTCGAGGGCGGAGGGGCGGGCGTCGGGGTCGTTGGACATCCCGGCGCGCAGCACGTCGACCAGTTCGGTGGGCACCCCGGGCAGGTCGGGGATCGGCTGGTGGAACAGTTCCAGGACGGTTACCAGGCTCGGGTTGCGCTCGGACTGCCAGCGCGGGGGGCGTCCGGTCATCACCGCGTAGAGGGTGGCGCAGAGGGCGTACACGTCGACGGCCGGGGACGGCGGGCTGTGGTTGAACATCTCCGGCGGGGCGTAGGCCGGGGTGAGCACCTCCAGGGTGACCGAGGCGTCCCGCGCCTCGGCCAGTACGGCCAGCCCGAAGTCGGCGAGCACCGCCGAGTTGAAGTGCGAGTGCAGGATGTTGGCGGGCTTGACGTCGCGGTGCAGCACTCCGGCCGCGTGCGAGTGGGCCAGCGCATCGGCGATCTTGATGCCGAGGTCACGGGTCTCGGACGCGTCGAGCGGCGAGGTCCGCATCCGTTCGGCGTACGACCCGTCGCACAACTCCATGATCAGGTAGGGGTGCTGGTCGACTGTCACCCCGACGTCGAACAGGTCCACCACGTGCGGGTGCGAGGACATCCGCCCGGCCGCCCGCGCCTCCCGCAGGAACCGGGCCTGGTCACGTTCGTTGTCCAGGGTGCGGTTCTCCACCTTGACGGCGACCTCCCGACCGACGGAGATCTGGGTGGCCCGGTAGACGGTGGCGTAGCCGCCCCGGGCAAAGACCTGCAAGTCGGTCAGACCGGGCACATTGGGCAGCCGGAGGGCGCCGGGCGGGGTCTCGGTCACGGCTCGAAAATACCCGTTCCGCCGGGGCGCTCAGCGGTCCGTACCGGCGGCTGTGGCCGGACCGGCAGCAGCCGACCGGCTCGTCACACCTCCGGAAACGCCGCTGACCTGGGACGGTGTCGAGATGGGAGCGCTACCGCCCCCACCTGCGGATCGACGGGCATCCCAGCGCAGGCCGAGCGCCGTGGCCACCGCGCCGACCCCCTCCCACAGCGCCACCCCGATGAACCGGTCAGGTGCCACGTCGGCCAGCACGGTCAGCGTGAAGACGGTGAAGGTGACCAACCGGAAGACCACCGTGAACCGGTAGAACGCCCGCCACTCGGTCGCCACCGCCAACAGGTAGTAGACGCCCATGTTGAACGAGGCCATCGAGGACGCGGTGAGGAACGTGCCGGTGTAGTCGCCGGGTGCCCGGGTCGCCGGCACCTCGAAGCCGAGCATCCGCAGCTGCGCCTCCGGCCACACCAGCCCGAGCGCGCCGAGCAGCACCGCCAGCACCCCGAAGACCGCGATCGTCCAACCGGCGCCCGAACGCGGCAACCTCATCCTGCCCTCCACCCGACGGCGCGACCGGCACCGAGTGGCGGTCGCGTGAAGTGACACGCTAACCGTCCCGGCCGACAGGCGCACATCCCCGGAACCGACAGACCTACCGTCCACCGACGATCAGGACCCGCCGGACCACCCGGCTGGACCCGCCGGCACCCGCCGACCGACCGGTCAGACCCCGTCGGCGAGCCGGGCCGCCAGGGCGTCGGCGCTGGCCCGTTCGCTGCGCTGCTCGGTGGCGTACGCCAGCCGCACCGCCTCCTGCGCGCTGGCCGACGCCTCGGCCGGATGACCGCAGGCCGCCAGCGCCTCGGCCAGCACCCCGGCGCCGATCACCTGGCTGCGGACGTCCTCCGCCGGGGCGGCGACCGCCCGCCGGGCCCAGTCCAACGCCTGCTCCGGCTGGCCGTGGGCGAGCAGCGCGGAAGCGTACCGGGCGAGGGTCTGCCGGCGGGAGAACAGCAGCGTCGGCGTCTTCGCGGCGGTCGTCGCCACCGGGGCGAGCAACCCGACCGCGGTGGCCGGGTCACCGGCGGCGAGCCGGGCGGTGGCCAGCAGCACCCGGGGGGCGGCCTGCGCCGGGGCCTGCGGGTTGTGCGGTTCCACGGCGGTCAGCACCGCCCGGGCGTCCCGCTCGGCGGTCTCGCAGTCGCCCATGTCCAGCGCCACGAAGCCGCGCAACGTGCCGGCCATCCCGGTCAGCAGCGGATGCGAGGTCCGCCCGGCGTACGCGAGGGCGTCGGTGAACAGGTCGGCCGCGTGCTCCGGCTCGCCCAGCCCGCGCGCCACCACCCCCCGGACCACCAGGGCGAACCCGCGCCCCCAGTCGTCGGAGACGGCGGCGAAGTCCCGGTACGCCCGGCGGGCCGACCGGTCGGCCTCGGCCACCTCACCCATCTCCGCCCCGGCGAACGCCTCGACCGCGCGCAGCGTGCCCACCGCCCACGCCTCGCCGACGCGTTCCCCGAACGGCAGGAAGACCCCGGCCAGCCGGCAGGCCTCCCCCAGCCGGCCGGCCAGCAGCCGGGCGAAGGCGGTGGTGCCGCGCAACCAGGCCCGCCCGTACGGGTCCTTCAGCTCGGCGAAGAGCCGGGCGGCCCGGCCGAGCACCGCGTCGGTGCCGGCGAAGTCCCCCCGGGTGGTGGTGACCCAGGCCAGGTTCTGCAACGCCCACGCCTGCCCGCGCAGGTCCTTCGCGGCGAGGCTGATCTGGTAGGAGGCGGCGAGCCGGCTGCTCGCCTGCCCGAGCCGGCCGGCGACGAAGTCGGCCATCCCGAGCCGGCGCATCGCCGAGGCCCGCAGGTTGGTCACCTTCCCGTCGGTGGCCACCTGCAACGCCTCCTGCCAGCAGGCCGTCGCGCGGGCCTGGTCGCCCTGGGTCTGCTGGGCCTGGCCGGCGAGCAGCAGGGCGCTGGCCCGGGTGCCGGCGTCGTCACCGGCGTTGGCAGCGATCTTCTCGGCGAAGGCGAGCGCGTCACCGACCCGGCCGACCTGGAGCAACGCCCGCGCGTGCACCAACCGGTCGGCCGGGGGCATCCCCTCGCGGGCCAGCTCGGCGGCGCGTTCGGCGTGCTCGACGGCCAGCGCCGGCTCGCCGTCCTGCAACGCCCGGCGGGCGGCCCGGCCCAGCGCGGCCACCCCGAGCCCGGCGACCGTCCGGGCCGGCGAGTCCGGGCGGAGCTTCACCGCGTCGGCGAGGACGGCGGCCCGCTCGACCTGCTCGGCCACGAAGTCGTCCCGGGCCGCGTCGGTGAACCCGCCAGGCGGGGCGACCGTCGCGCCGGGGACCCCGGTCGCCCAGCGGGCCAGCGCGGCGTGCCGTTCGGCGAGTTCGGCCTTGCTCACCCCGGCGTAGGCGGCCTCCCGCATCAGCGGGGTGGCGAACGCGAAGCCGCTGCGGGTGCGGTGCAGCATCCGGCGTTGCAGCAACTCCTCCACGGCCCGTTCCAGCTCGACGGCGGCCACCGCGCCCGGCCGGCCGGCCGGACCGGTCCGCTGCTCACGCAGCGCCTCCAGCGCACCGGTGGGCACCACGTCGCCGACCACGGCGGCGTCCCGCAGCACCGACCGGGCCTCCGGCGGGAGCGCGTCGATGCGGGCGGCGAGCACGGCGGCGAGGTCCCGGGAGAGCAGCCGGCTGCCCAGCGACCCAGGCACCAGCCGCCAGCCGCCGTCGGGGCCGGCGGTCAACGCCCCCCGTTCGCGCAGCAGGGTGACCAGTTCGGCCAGGTAGAAGGCGTTGCCCTGGGCGGTGGCGAGCAGCCGGTCGGCGTCGGCCTGGGGCAGCCTGCCGCCGTTGAGATAGCTGGTGAGCAGGCGGGAGGCGTCCGCGCCGCGCAGTGGCGGCAACGGCTGCACCTCGGCGTCGGCGATCCAGGTCAACGCCCCGGCGGTCCGGACCAGCTCCGGGCGGCCCAGCAGCATCACCAGGACCGGGCCGGTGAGTCGGGACAGGGTCGCGCCGAGGGCGGCGATCGTCTCGCCGGTGGCGTCGTGCAGGTCGTCGACCACGATCACCAGCGGCGCCTCGGCGGCCAGGGCGTTGAGCAGCCCGGCCACCGCGACCGGCACCGCCTCGGCGTCGGCGGTCGGCGGGGTGGCCCCCCACCCGCCCTGGTCGCCGGGGCTGCCGGCGGGCAGTTCGGCGTACCCGAGCAGGGCCAGGAGCTGGTCACCGGCGAGCGGTGGCGGGTCGGGGCGCAGCCGGCCGAGCCGCTGGGCGAGCCGGCGCAGCCGTTCCTCCACGGCCGGCCGGGTGAGCGCGGTGGAGGTGTCACTGGGCAGGCCGACGGCGGCCCGGACCAGGTCGGCCAGCGGGGCCAGCCGACGTCGCTCACCGAAGGCGGCGCAGCGTACCGAGAGCACCCGGGCGCCGCTGTGCGCGGCGTACCGGCCCGCGCCGACGTCGTAGCCGGCGGCGAGGCGTTCCACCTCGGCGGCGAACCGGGACTTGCCGATCCCCGCCTCGGCGGTCATCAGCAGCACCCGGGGTTCGCCCCGGTCGATCACCTCGGCGAGCCGGCCGGCGACCCGGCCGATCTCGGTCTCCCGCCCCACGAAGGGCGCCTCGTCACCGAGCCCGGACCGGGTGCCGGGGGCGTCGAGCAGGCCCAGCAGCTCGTACGCCTCGACCGGCTCGCGCTTGCCCTTGAGCCGCAGCGGACGCAGCACCCGCCAGGAGGCGACGTGCCGGGTGGCCGACGAGGTGCGGGCCCCGGCGTAGATCGCGCCGACGGCGGCGGCGTCGGCCAGCCGGGCGGCGGTGTTCACCGTGTCCCCGATGACCGTGTACTCGATGGCGGCCTGGATGCCGGCGATCACGTCGCCGGTGTTCAGCCCGACCCGTAGGCCGAGCGGTGCGCCGCCGCCGCGTTCGTCGTCGAGCACCCGACGCACCGCCCGCTGCATCGACAGGGCGGCCCGGACGGCCCGTTCGGCGTCGTCCTCGTGGGCCACGGGCGCGCCGAAGACCGCCATGATGCCGTCGCCGGTGAGCTTGTCGACGTGCCCGCCGAACGTCTTGACCGCGCCGGCGAGCGCGGCGAGCACCCGGTCGGTGACCGCGCCGACCCGCTCCGGGTCGAGGTCCTCCGACCACGAGGTGAACTCGGACAGGTCGCCGAAGAGCACGGTGACGACCCGGCGTTCGGCGGTCGGCAGGCCGGCGGCGGCCGGCAGCGCCGCCCCGCAGTTGTGGCAGAACCGCGCGCCCGGGACGGCGAGCGTGCCGCACACCGGGCAGGTCACGGCTGCTCCACTCCCAGGTACTCCAGCTGGGCGCGGACCGACCATTCGGCGGCCCACCACAGCGACCGGTCCACGTCGGCGTAGACGGTCGCGACCACCTCGGATGCGGTGCGCGCGCCCGCGTCGACGGCGGCCCGGACCTGGTCGAGCCGGGCCCGGCGGTGGGCGAGGTAGAAGTCGGCCGCCGCGCCGCAGTCAGCGAGCGCCGGGCCGTGGCCGGGCAGCGCCGGGATGCCCCGGTACGCCGACAGCCGCTCCAGGCTGGCCAGGTAGTCGCCGAGGTGGCCGTCGGGGTGGGCGACGACGGTGGTGCCCCGGCCGAGGATGGTGTCCCCGGTCAGCACCACCCGCTCGGTGCCGTACGACACCTGCAGGCAGACCGAGTCGGCGGTGTGCCCGGGGGTGGCGATCAGATCGATGCCCAACCCGTGCCCGTCGAGCTGCCCGGCCGCCCCGGTCAGCGGGTTGCCGCCGACGGTGTGTGCCGGGTCGACGGCGAGCACGGGGACCCCACCGAGCAGGTCGCTCAGCCGGGGGGCACCCTCGGTGTGGTCGGGGTGCCCGTGGGTGATCAGCACGAGCCCGACCGGCCCGGACGCGGCCACGGCGGCGAGGTGTCCCTCGTCGGCCGGGCCGGGGTCGACGACGATCGCCCGTTGCGCGTCGGGGGCGCGCAGCAGCCAGGTGTTGGTGCCCTCCAGGGTCATCGGCCCCGGGTTGGGGGCGCGCAGCAACGTCACCCACTGCGGCAGCCGGTCGGCCAGCGCGGCCGGCGGTGCCGTCACATGCCCGGTCATGGCTGCGATCGTACGACCCTGTGCGCCACTCCCCGCGATCTTGCCGAACCGGCCCACAGGTTTGTGGCCCTTCACGGCTTTCGACCCACCGGGCGGGTCACCTCGCGGGGAGTGGCGGTGCGGTCAGGCCACCTCGACGATCAACTCGATCTCGACCGGGGCGTCCAGCGGCAGCTCGGCCACCCCGACGGCCGAACGGGCGTGCCGGCCGGCCTCCCCGAAGACCGCGCCGAGCAGGTCGGAGGCCCCGTTGATCACGGTCGGCTGGCCGTGGAAGCCCGGTGCCGAGGCCACGAAGCCGGTCAGCTTCACGATCTTGACGATGTTCTCCAGGCCGACCAGCGAGTCGACGGCGGCGAGGGCGTTCAGCGCGCACCGCTCGGCGAGGTCCTTGGCCTGCTCGGGCGAGACACCCGCGCCGACCTGCCCGGTGGCGAGCAGCTTCCCCTCGGCGACGGGCAGTTGACCGGAGACGTAGACGTGCTGACCGGACTGCACGGCCGGGACGTAGCTGGCCACCGGCGGCACCACCTCGGGCAGGGCCAGGCCCAGCTCGGCCAGCTTGGCGTGGGGTCCGTTGCTCATCCTCGGACCCTCAGCCCTTGGGCCGCTTGAGGTACGCGACCAGCTGGTCCGGGTTCGGGCCGGGGATCACGGCGACGAGTTCCCAGCCGTCCTCGCCCCAGTTGTCGAGGATCTGCTTGGTCGCGTGGACCAGCAGCGGGACCGTGGCGTATTCCCACTTCTGCATCGGTGGAAGGCTCCCTTGCCTGGCGTGGACTGTGTCGTCGACAGCCTACGGTCCGGGTGACGGCCGGGGCGCGGGACGCTGCTCGGGGGCGGTGGGCAGCTCGCCGCACTGCCCGGTGTGGTCGTACGGCTGGGGGCAGCGGGACCGGTCGGGCAGCAGCAGGTCGCAGAAGACCCGGTGCCTGTTGTTCTGGTCGTCGGCGGTGGAGACGGTGGTCTCGCCGGCGTCGAGTTCGACGAGGAAACCCAGCGAGGTGGCCACGGTGCCGGCCAGCGCGGTCGCCGCCGCCAGGTCGGCCACCCGGATCGGCAGGTGGATGACGTAGCCGGGCTCCTCGTCGTCCCGGCCACGGTCACCGGGGCGGCCGAGCATCCGCAGCACCTCGGTCGGTTCGGCGCAGCGCCGGTAGGAGCGCTCGTTCATCGGCAGCCCCGTGCCGGGGGCGTCCGCGTCACCGGCCGAACCTCCCCGCCTCCCCCGGTCTCCTGGTGCTGAGAAGTGGGCTCGGGCGATATTCTCCGCGTCGCGCATGTACCTTCCTCCGGCCTCGTACCGTGAATGACCGCCGTCCGGACCGGGTGCCGACCCGATCCGCTCCCCCACACCCGGACGAACGTAGGACCCCGCCCGACACGGGGACAACGGGACGCGCACGGTTGATTACGCAAAGTCACATATGCGACACTCGCTTGGTCCGGAAAACGATCGCGATCCACAGCAGGTCGTGAGCGGTCCGCCACGCGCCGCCCATCGACCGTTACCCTTGCGCCTCGGACGGGCGATCAGGGGTCGCCCGCCGCGCCCGTACCCGCGTCGTCGCCAGGGGCGGCGACGGCGCCCCATCCCCCGGGGGACCACATGACCCATCCACCGTTCGGTGGCGCGAGCGGATCGCCAGGCGGACCACCGCCACGGCACGACCCACCAGACCCGGGCGGGACGACCGCTCCCGGCCTCTCCCCGTCAGGTGTCGGCGCGCCGCCGTCGACCAGTCACCCCGGGTACCGGGCGGCGACCCCGGCGCGGCGACGCGGCCCGCTGGCCGCCTGGCTCGCGCTGGCGGCGGCCGTGGTGCTCTGCGGCGGCGGCGGGACGCTCGCCTTCCTGACCCTTCGCGACGCCGAGGGCGGTGAGGGGGCCAAGGAGCCGACGGTGGCGGTGGACGGCTTCCTCACCGCCGTCTACCAGGAACGCGACGCCGGCAGGGCGGCCAACTTCGTCTGCGCGGAGTCCCGCGACCCGCAGAAGATCAACGCCAAGGTGGCCGAGGTGCAGAAGTACGCCACCACCTACATCAACCCGCGGTTCCGCTGGTCCAGCCCGACCGTCGACAGCCAGAACGGCGACCGGGCCACCGTCTCCACCACGCTGACCATGACCACCGCCGACGAGAAGATCGCCGAGCAGCCGTTGCGGTTCACCGTCGTACGGAAGACGGGTTGGTGGGTCTGCGAGGTCGGCTGACCGCGCGGGGTGGATAGGCTCGACCGGTGCGAGCAGCAGAGCGGCCGGCCGACCCGGCCGGTACCGGGTGGCCGTCCCGCCTGCACGTGGTGACCGGCAAGGGCGGCACGGGAAAGACGAGCGTGGCGGCGGCGCTGGCGCTCGCCCTGGCCGCCGGTGGCCGCCGCACCCTGCTGGTCGAGGTGGAGGGCCGGCAGGGGATCGCCCAGCTCTTCGGGGTCGATCCCCTGCCGTACGCCGAGCGGCACCTCGTCGACGCCCCCGGCGGCGGCGAGGTGCGCGCCCTCGCGGTGGACGCCGAGGAGGCGTTGCTGGAGTACCTCGACATGTTCTACAAGCTCGGCGCGGCCGGCCGGGCGCTGCGCAAGCTCGGCGCGATCGACTTCGCCACCACCATCGCCCCGGGTCTGCGGGACGTGCTGCTCACCGGCAAGGTCAAGGAGGCCACCACCCGCACCGCCGGCCAACGCCGGGTGTACGACGCGGTGGTGCTGGACGCCCCGCCGACCGGCCGGATCGGGCGGTTCCTCAACGTCACCGCCGAGACCGCCCGGCTGGCGAAGGTCGGCCCGATCAAGACCCAGAGCGACGGGGTGTCGGCGTTGCTGCGCTCCCCGATGACCGCGGTGCACGTGGTGACGCTGCTGGAGGAGATGCCGGTCCAGGAGACGGTGGACGCGATCGCCGAGCTGACCCAGCTCGGTTTCCCGGTGGGCCGGGTGATCGTCAACGCGGCCCGCCCGCCGTCGACCACCGGCCGGGAGGTGACCCGGGCGGAGCTGAAGCGGGGGTTGGCCGCCGCCGGCCTGCCGACCGACCCGGCGACCGTGGCCGGCCTGGCCGGCGAGGCACGGGACCAGCAGGTACGCCGGGAGCTGGAGGATTCGCTGCGGACCGACCTGGTGGAGCTGGGGCGGCCGGTGACCGAGCTGCCACTGCTGCCCGACGGGGTGGATTCGGCCGGGCTGGCGGCGTTCGCCGAGATCCTCCGTCGGGCGGATTGACGCGCACCTCACGTCGGCCCTGGCGCACGGACCCCACCGGCCCGATACGCTCGATTGGTGCCTTCCGAAGACGCGGCGCCCGTGCTGGACGTCGACCAGATCCTCGCCGACCCCGGCGTGCGCATCGTGGTCTGCTGTGGCGCCGGCGGAGTGGGCAAGACGACCACGGCGGCGGCGCTGGCGCTGCGGGCGGCCGAGCGGCACGGCCGACGCACGGTGGTGCTCACCATCGACCCGGCCCGCCGGCTGGCCCAGTCGCTCGGCCTGACCGAGCTGGACAACACCCCCCGCCGGGTCAAGGGGATCGACGTGGAGGCCGGCGGCGGCGAGCTGCACGCCATGATGCTGGACATGAAGCGCACCTTCGACGACGTGGTGCTCCAGCACACCGACCCGGCGAAGGCGGCGGAGATCTTCGCCAACCCGTTCTACCAGGCCATGAGCTCCACCTTCGCCGGCACCCAGGAGTACATGGCGATGGAGAAGCTCGGCCAGTTGCATGCCCGGGGCGAGTGGGACCTGATCGTGGTGGACACCCCGCCGTCCCGTTCGGCGCTGGACTTCCTCGACGCCCCGGCCCGGCTCTCCCGTTTCCTGGACGGCCGGATGCTGCGGCTGCTGCTCGCCCCGGCCCGCAGCGGAGGGCGGAGCATGTTCAGTTTCGTCACCGCCAGCTTCGGGATGTTCTCCCGGGTGGTGCAGAAGGTGCTCGGGGCGCAGTTGCTGACCGACCTCTCCGGTTTCGTCGCCGCGCTGGACTCGATGTTCGGCGGCTTCCGGCAGCGGTCCGAGCAGACGTACCGGATCCTGCAGGCCCGCGAGACGGCGTTCCTGCTGGTGGCGACGCCGGAGCCGGACGCGGTCCGGGAGGCGGCCTACTTCGCCGGCCGGTTGGGCGCGGAGCGGATGCCGCTGGCCGGGCTGGTGCTCAACCGGGTGCACCGGCCGGCGGTGGCCCTGGACGCGGCGGCCAGCCGGGCGGCGGCCGACCGGCTGGCCGACCTGGGCGGGCACGAGGCCACGGTCGACGTGTTGCGGGCGCACGCCGCGCTGGCGCAGCAGGCGGCCCGCGAACAGCAGGTGGCCCGGCGGTTCACCGAGGCGTTCCCGGCGGTGCCGACGGTGTCGGTGACGGCGCAGCCCGCCGACGTGCACGACGTCGACGGGCTGCGGACGATCGGCGCGGCGATCAGCCACCCCTGACCTGCGGGCCGGTCCACCTGGCCGGGCCCGCGCCGGGCGGACCGTGGTCCGGTCGGACCACGGTCGGGTCTCAGCCGGCGGTGGTGACCAGGATCTTGTCCTTGCCGCTGCGGTCCTTGGCGTTCTTCTTCATCGCCGCCTCGAACATCTTGCGCCAGCTCGCCACCTGCGGGTGCCGGCGCAGCAGGGCGCGGCGTTCCCGTTCGGTCATGCCACCCCACACGCCGAACTCGATGCGGTTGTCGAGCGCGTCGGCCAGGCACTCGTACCGCACCGGGCAGCTGCGGCAGATCCGCTTCGCGACGTTCTGCTCGGCGCCCTGTACGAACAACGCGTCCGGGTCTCCGTTCTGACACGCCGCCAGCGACGGCCAGTCAGTGATCATCCCCATCTGTACACGTCCCCCCTTGCAGTACCAACCGACTCGTGCGACCAGCCGTCGTTCCCCCCGGTCGTCCGGCCCGTTCCTTCCCCAAGGAGGCACGGACGACGTGTGGCTCGGGTCGCCGCCACCATCATGCTCTGTAGTCGCATGATTACGCAACGTTGTCGGCGAAATCCAACATTCCGGACAGTCCCGGCTTCCCGGGCCTTCGATCGCCGCTTACCCCGTCGGAGTACGTGAAAACGCTGCGCGGGCTCCACCGGTCGGTGGAGACTCGGCGCGGTCACCCGCAACCTCGCACCGGGGGTCGTGCGTTTAGCACAACGAGGTCGGCGCGCGCAGGAAATGGGGAAAGAACGCCCCGGCGCCCCTCGTTCCCTACTCGCGTACCCTGTCGAGGTGACCTGGATGCGGAAACGTGACCACAATGTCTTCACCAACGCCGCATCGCTACTGATCTGCGGCCTGCTGGCCGGTGTGGTGGTGGCGGCGGCGGCCTTCCCCGCGGTGGCGATGTCCGGTCTGGCGGCCAAGGCCGGCGCCGAGACCTTCGGCGCGCTGCCCAAGGAGCTGACGGTGGCCCGCGCGCCACAGATCAGCTACCTGCTCGCCAACGACGGCAAGACCCCGCTGGCGACCATGTACGACGAGAACCGGCGCGACGTCAAGCTCGCGGACATCTCCCCGTACATGCAGAAGGCGATCATCGCCGCCGAGGACCACGACTTCTACAAGCACAACGGCGTGGACGTCAACGGCGTGGCCCGGGCGTTCGTCAACAACCAGTCCGGCACCAACTCGCAGCAGGGTGCGTCCACCCTGACCATGCAGTACGTCCGGCTGGCCATCGCCTACTCGGCCACCCACCCGGCCGACGTGGTCGCCGCGACCGAGGACACCAGCGCCCGCAAGATCCGCGAGATGCGGCTGGCCCTCCAGGTCGACAAGGAGTTCTCGAAGGACGAGATCCTCACCCGCTACCTGAACCTCGCCTCCTTCGGCAACGGCGCGTACGGCATCTTCGCCGCCAGCCAGGTGTACTTCGGCAAGTCCCCCAAGAACCTCAAGATCGAGGAGGCGGCGCTGCTGGCCGGCATGGTCAAGGCGCCGACTACCAACGATCCGACCACCCGCAGCGGCTACCCGCTCGCGCTCGACCGGCGTAACTACGTCATCGACAACATGGTCAAGACGAAGGCCATCACCCAGCAGGAGGCCGACGCCGCCAAGGCGACCAAGCTGGTGGTGAAGGACAAGCGCACCCCGAACGGCTGCGTCGCCACCAACCAGAAGGACTGGGGCTTCTTCTGCGACTACTTCTACCGCTGGTGGCTTTCGCAGGAGACCTTCGGCTCCACCACGTACGACCGGGAGCGGCGGCTCAAGAGCGGTGGCTACACCATCACCACCACGCTCGACGTGCAGGCGCAGAACGGTGCCGACCGGGCCGTCCGCCGCAACCTCGGGGTGAACAGCAAGGCCGCCCGGATGGTCGCCGCGATCGAGCCGGGCACCGGTCGGGTGCGCGCGCTGTCGGTCAACCGGAACTTCAAGATCGATGATCCGAAGAAGCCGCAGAACAAGCTCTCCAGCGACCCCAAGAAGGCCAAGAAGAAGATCCGGGGCAACTACCCCAACACGGTGAACCCGCTGCTCAGCGGCGGCCAGGGCATCACCGGCTACCAGGCCGGCTCGACGTTCAAGATGTTCACCATGGTGGCCGCGCTGGAGAAGGGCATCCCGCTCGCCTACCAGATCAACTCGCCGCCGGTCTTCAAGTCGGAGTACATCGTCGAGCAGAACTCGCCCGCCGCCTGCCCGGGGACGCACTTCTACTGCCCCAAGAACGCCTCGGCGAGCATGGCCGGCGTGCACAACATGTGGACCGCCTTCGGCAGCTCGGTCAACACCTACTTCGTCCCGCTGGAGCAGCAGGTCGGCGCGGAGAACGTGATCAAGGCGGCGCAGAAGCTCGGCATCACCTTCCGCAGCAGCGACGACGCCCGCCGGGCCACCAAGGAGGGCGGCGCCAACCAGTGGGGCGCGTTCACCCTGGGTGTCTCCCAGACCACCCCGCTGGAGTTGGCCAACGCCTACGCCACCCTGGCGGCCGACGGGAAGTACTGCGAGCCGATCCCGGTGCAGCAGATCAAGGACCCGGAGGGCAACAAGCTCGACGTCGCCAACCCGCGTTGTGAGCAGCGGATCTCGACCGAGGTGGCCCGGGCCGCCGTGGACGCGGCCCGCTGCCCGGTCGGTGACCGGTCGTCGGTCTCCAAGTGCTCCGGGGCGACCGCCCGCAACGTCCGGGGCATCGTCGGCAAGCCGGTGGCCGGCAAGTCCGGCACCACCGACAGCGAGAAGACCTCCTCGCTGGTGGCGATGACCAAGCAGTTCGCGGTGGCCGGCATCATGGCCGACCCGGACTGGGCGCAGACCAACCAACAGATGGGCCACGACACGGCCACCGGCATCAACCCGGCGGTCTACGAGACGCTGCGGGACGCCATGAAGGGCAAGCCCGGCGTCGAGTTCACCCCACCCAACGGCAAGATCATCAACGGTGACCAGCGTTCCATCCCGAACGTGAAGTGCCAGTCGGTGGACGGAGCCCGGGGCAAGCTCAAGGAGGCCGGCTTCTCCGTCGTCGTCTCCGACAACAAGATCGCCTCGGAGTGCCCGGCCGGCACCGTCGCCGGCACCAGCCCCAACGGCCGCACCATCAAGGGCGGCGTGGTCACCATCGAGGTGAGCAGCGGCGGCGGCAGCACCCCGAACCAGGGCGGCAACACGCCCGGCGGGCCCGGCGGGCCGGGCGGCCGACCACCAGGCAACAACTGACCCGTACCGACGACGACGGGCGGGCACCCCACACGGGGTGCCCGCCCGTTGCGTGTCCGGCGTACCGGCGAAGCGGACCGACCGGCGTGACGGTGGGTCAGAGGCCGAGCTGTCGGCGTACCTCGGCGGCGACGCGACCACCCTCGGCCCGGCCGGCCACCGCGGCCTGGGCCGCCTTCATCGCCGGGCCCATCTGGGACTTCTCGGTGAAGCCGCCCGCGGCCAACGCCCCCGACACCAGCTCCGTCAGCTCCTGCTCCGAGAGCTGCTTGGGCAGGTAGCGATCGAGCACCGCACCCTCGGCGGTCTCCTTGTCGGCCTGCTCGGCGCGGCCGGCGTCGGCGAACGCGGCAGCCGCCTCCCGGCGCTTCTTCGCCTCCTTGGTCAGCACCGCGAGCACCTCGTCGTCGGAGAGCTCGCGCTTGGCCTTGCCGGCGACCTCGGCGTTGCCGACGGCGGCCAGCGCCATCCGCAACGTGGAGGTGGTCAGCTCGTCGCGCGCCTTGAGGGCGGCGCGCATGTCTGCGGTCAGGCGGTCCTTCAGCGTGCTCATGGACGGTCAAACTACCCTGGTCGGCATGCGAAAGCGCACACTATTCGGCCTCGCCGCCGGGACCGTCGCCGCCGGGGCGGCCACCCTGGCGTACGCGTCCCTCGTCGAACGCAACATGTTCACCCTGCGCCGGTACGACGTGCCGGTGCTGCCGGCCGACGCCGAGCCACTGCGCGTGCTGCACCTGTCGGACCTGCACATGATGCCCGACCAGCGGCGCAAGCAGCAGTGGGTGGCGTCGCTCGCCGCCCTCGACCCGGACCTGGTGGTGGTCACCGGGGACAACATGGCCCACCCCGACGCGGTGCCCGGGGTGCTGCGCGCCCTGCAACCGCTGCTCGACTACCCGGGCGCGTTCGTCTTCGGCTCCAACGACTACACCGGGCCGGTCTGGAAGAACCCGTTCACCTACTTCCTGCCCGGCCGGGAGTACACCGAGGGCGCCGCCCTGCCGTACGAGGAACTGCGTGACGTCCTCACCGGGGCCGGCTGGGCGGACCTCAACAACGCGCGTACCTCACTCAAGGCCGGTGGCCGCCTCGTCGAGCTGGTCGGCGTGGACGACCCGCACATCGGGCAGGACGACTACCCGGCCGTCGCCGGCCCGGTCACCCCCACCGCCGACCTGTCCATCGCGCTCGCCCACGCCCCGGAACCGGCGCTGCTCGACCAGATGGCCGCCGACGGCTTCGGCCTGCTGCTGGCCGGGCACACCCACGGCGGTCAGGTCTGCGTACCCGGCTACGGCGCGCTGGTGACCAACTGCGGCCTGCCCAGGGCGATGGCGAAGGGCCTGCACAGGTGGCCCGGCTCCGATTCCTGGCTGCACGTCTCGGCGGGCCTCGGCACCCACCCCACCGCCCCGGTCCGCTTCGCCTGCCCACCCGAGGCCAGCATCCTCACCCTCACCCCCCGCTGATCCCTGCTCTGCTGCCCCCACCGCCTCCTGCCCTGCTACGCCTTCTCGCCCACTCCATGATCAGATTGCCGAAATGCAGACGACACGCCGTCAACACTGCGCGAAATCGCAATCTGATCATGGAGCAGGTGAGGTGACCCGGTCGGCAGCAGGGCGGAACCGGGCGACGGAGGGCCATCAGAGACACCCCCGGCCCCGAGCGGCCGGAGCCGGGGGGTACCGAGTTTGATCGGCGGAGCGGGTGGGCTACTATTTCACCGCACGCCTCGGGGTGTGGCGCAGCTTGGTAGCGCGCTTCGTTCGGGACGAAGAGGTCGTCGGTTCGAATCCGGCCACCCCGACAGAGGTCAGAGGGCACATCCGATCCATGGATGTGCCCTCTAGTGCTTCTGTACGGCAGTGGAGTACAGCAGCTGTCACCGCAGACTCTCGCCCAGGCGCTTGAGGGCGTCGCGGGTGGCGTCCGAGGACGCCTGCGAATAGATCTCCATCGTCACCGACACCTCGGCGTGCCGGAGCACCTGCATGATGACGCGCGGGTGCACGTCCAGGTCGACGAGCAGGGTCGCACAGGTACGCCGGGCATCGTGCACGGTGATCTTCCGTACTCCGGCACGGGCGCAGCGGGCGTCCCAGGAGCGGTTGAAGTTGCGCGGCTCGATGGGGGTTCCGTAACGGGTGGTGAACAGCAGTGGCGATCCCTGCCAGGCGATGCCCGCCTCGTCGCGGTCGGCCTTCCTCGCCTGCTGGCGGAGGGCGAGTGCCGCCGCGCAGATGTCCGGCAGCGGGAGGGTGGCGTCCGAGGTCTGGGTCTTGGTCTCCCGGTGCAGCAGTTGGCCGCCGACCCGCTGCAACTGCCAGCCGATCGACAGCTCCCCCGCCGCCAGGTCGACGGCGTCCCCGGTGAGGCCGAGCACCTCTCCCTTGCGCAGGCCGAGCACCAGGATCAGCACGTACGCGGCGTAGAGCGGATCGCGGTCGGCCCGCGCGGACTCCAGGAAGCGACGCGCCTCGTCGCTGGTCCACGCCCGGCCCCGGCGGCGACGGACCGGTGGGAGCTTGACCAGGGCGGCGGCGTTGCGGGTGACCAGTTCCTCGGTGGCCGCGTGGTTGAGCGCGGAGCGCAGCACGCCCCGGACGTCCTTGACGGTGCGGGCGGACGGCACGTCACCACAGCACCGACCGAGCGCGCAGCAGCGCTTCTTGAGTTCCGGGCGGCGGGCGTCCTTGCCCTGGGCGCAGCACTGGCAGGCGCGGGCCACCTCGTTGATCCAGGTCTGCACGTCGCGCACCTGGAGCCGGTCGAGCCGCTTCCCGCCGAGGCCGGGGATCACGTACAGCCGGAGGATCGTCTCGTATGTGGCGCAGGTCAGCGGCGCGAGGTTGGGGCGCACGACCTCCCGGTGCCAGTAGGTCAGGTAGTCGCCGAGGGTCGGCACCCGGGTGGCGACCGGCCCGGCCTTGGCCTGCTGGTGCAGCTTGATCCACTTGTCGTGGACGACCTCCCGGGTCTGGCCGTAGACGTACTTGCGGGTCCGCTTCCCGTCGGGCCTGGTGACCCAGACGTACGCGGCGAAGCCGTTGCGGTACGGGAAGATCGAGCCTTCGCCGTTGGCGCGGGTGCGGGCGGGCATCAGGCGGCCTCCTGCCGCTGGACCTGCTCGCGGACGTACTCGTCGACCCACTCGGGCAGGACGCGGCGGTACTTGCCGTCCTTGATGGAGCGCAGCTCGCCGGTGGCGATCTTCATCTTGACCTTGGACAGGCCGAAGCCGAGCAGCACGGCGACCTCGGCGGGCGAGTACCAGCGTGGGGTGAGGTGCCGGGTCACGCCGCCACCCCCGACCACGCCTCGTGGGCGAGTTCTTCCCGGCCGACGCGTCGGCGTTCCCGGCGTCGGGCGGCGGCGGTGTTGGCGAGCAGGGCGTCGCCGTCGGTCAGCCAGCCGGAGCCGACGAAGGCCAACGTGCCGACGGTGACCGTGCCGGCGGTGTCGTCGCTGTCGGCCGTGTCGGTGTGCTCGGTACGGCGGTAGGCGGCGCGGGTGTCGCGGAGCAGGCCGAAGGTGACCGAGTAACGGCGGGCTTTGGTGAGGAAGTGGCCGCCGTAGCCGAGCATGTGTGCCCATCGGCGCAGCCCGGCGTAAATGTTCGGTGTGGGGTCAAGGTCGCCTTGACGGTCTTCTGTCGTCCCGACTGTCCGGGTGGGGCGGTGCCGGGTGGGGCGGCCGAGTCGCCAGCAGGCGTCGATGAGGCGGGCGAGGTGGTCGCCTTCCGGGTCGGCGTAGGCGTCGACGGTGTCCGGGGTGAGTCGGGTGGAGCAGTGACCGGTGACCTCGGTGGACTTGGTGGCGTACTTGGCGAGGTAGGCGGCGACCTTGGCGTCGGTCACGTCGCCGTCGCTGGTGCCGATGCGGCGTACGTCGACCTGCTCACCCCAGGCGATCGGCCAGCCCTGTGGGCGGTCGGGGTGCGGCGGGGTGGTGACGGTGATCTGTCGGGTGGCGGCGTGGACGGCGGCGTCGAGGTCGTCGACGGTGATGCCGGCCGGCGGCGGGACCAGGGCGTGCCGGTCGTGCGGGTCGACGCCGTCGAGGCGCAGCAGGACGTGGAAGTGCACCGCGCCCCGGCGCTGCATCTCGGCGACCTTGCCGTGGGACACCCGCACCGGAGGCACCCGCCGGATTCGGCCGGAGTCGGTGACGACCTGGACGTGGGGGATGCCGCGTCGGCGGCACACTGCGGTGAGGTGGCGTTCGATCGCCTGTTTCGTGCGTCGCCACAGCTCGCCCGAGGAGTAGTTCCAGACGGCCTGGTGGTCGTGGTCGTAGCAGTCCAGGCAGAGCGGTCGACCGAGCTGAGGATCGTCGGCGTCGTGGCGGGTGAAGCAGGCTGCGGGTTGTCCGTGTGGGCAGGTGCCGGCGGTGCTCCGGGCGCGGCAGGGTGCCGGGCGGCAGTCGCAGCGTCGCCGGCTGGCGCAGGTGTGTCGGGGGATGTGCCGGTGGTGCACCGGGCCGAAGGATGGCGCGGTGAAGGTGGCGAAGACGACCGGATGCGCGCTGACAGTGGCGGGGATGGTCTTGCCGCCGGTCAGGCCGCAGCGGACGACCTGGAAGGCGTCACCGGCGTAGACCCAGGCGCAGTCGGGGCACTGGGCGGCACGGCGGTTGCCGCACGCCTTGTACAGCGTCCGGTCGGGCAGCTCGTCGGTGTGCTGCTCGGCCAGGACCCGGCCGGTGGCGGGTTCGACGGTGGCGAGGGTGCCGGTCAGGCGGATCGGGCGGGTGCAGCCTCCGGCGGCGCGGGTGTGCTCCAGCCAGCCGAAGTAGTCCGGGGCGACGACGCGGCGCAGGGCCTGGGCGTCACGACCGGCGGTGAGGGTGGACACGGCTTTCTCCTCAAGAGGTGGCAGGGGACGGGCGACGAACTGCCACCGGACGCCGGAGCGGTGTCCGTCGGTGGTGTTCGTGGTGTCTCCTGGCACCGCCGGAGAGGGCGGCTCACGCCGGAGGGCGGGGTTCGGCCATCGGCCTCGGACCGCCGTTGAGCTGAGTTTCTGAATCTTGGGTGATGCCGGGACGGGTGGGGGTGCCTGGTTGTCGGCTTCCGGTGGGTTGCCGCAGGCGATCCCCACCCGTTGAGGTGCGCGAATCCGAGGGCCATCGTGGACGGCGGGAAGGCCGTGCTGGGCCGCTCAGCGGATTTGTGGCCGATGCATCGGCCGGTGCGGTCGAGAGTCGGCGGGACGTGGCCCGCATCAGCGGCAGGAAGGCCGCTCGGCAGCTCCGAAGTCGAGTTCAGCGATCTGGCGGGAAGGCCGCACTGGCGTGCTCGACGAGGGCCAGAGTAGCACCGGGTACCGACACGTCAACCCGCCGTGAACCCGCAGCGGCGTCCGGCTGCCTGCTGGTGTGGGAGGACCTTCTGTACGTCTATCAAGGCGGCCCGACAAGCGGGCCGCACGCGCCGCCGCCAGGGCGCGTGGCCCGGCCCCTCTGCGTTGCGACAGGGCCGGACCACGCCAGCGCCCGGCGGCTGGCGCGGAAGCGGAGAACCCGACCGGGCCGCAGCAGATCGACAGACTGTTGACGGATGAAGGGGCGGGCCGGCAGCCGGCCGAGCCGCGCGGCCACGAGCCCGCGCGGCACAGAAAGGCACCCAGCCGCTTGGCAAGCCTCAAGCCATGGGGGCGGTGTCCGCGCGGGTGGCGTGCCGGTCGTCCAGGAGCCGGCTCACGGTCGATCAAGGTCAAGTCAACTGCTCACCTGGGAGGGGAGGGGTGACCGCCGGGGGCGAGATCCCGACCCCGGGAGCCGGGCCCGCGGCGGGCGAGGTTGGGTCAACTGCGCCACGGTGGCTGTGTCCGTTGGGGGCGCGGTCCGCGACACGAGAGCCGACTCAGTCTGTTCCCGCGACCTCCGTCCGTGTGTCAAGGTCCGCTTGACGCGACGGTCTGAATGGCGGCCGGATCCTCGCGCAGCACGGGCTGCTGCCCGGCGCAAGATCCCATTCTCAACGCCCAAGCAGTGCTTTTCTCACCGAGGCGCCGCCGACTCATCGCGTTTTTTGCCGGTCAGATCTCCCCGCCTACTGGTGTCGGTGCCGACCTGCGCTTACACGCTGATGAGCGGCGTCAGGGCCGCCGTCCTTGTAAGGCTCGTCCCAGTCGATATCTTCCGGGCCGTCCCACGGCTTGCCTTTGGCGTGTGTCAGTACGAGCACCGAGTCACATGCCGTGGCCTGCCCCTTAGTGTCCTTCCAGATCCGACTGACCTTCCTGTCAATATCGATGAAGTCGTCAATGGTCTCGACCAACCTCAGCGTCGTCTCACTGCTGACGTCTGCCCAAATCTTGCTTGCCAGCTGGATGACCTCCTTGCCGGGATTGGCTACATCACCAATCACAATCGCAGCCACGCCGTTGGGCTTAAGGACTCGTTCTATGCCCTGGATGGTCCGCGTCATGAATTCACGGTACGAGTCGTAGGTGTGGCGGTGATCGAGCGTCTTGTCGAGGTTACGACGTCCGGCGCCCCGTTCTCGGCCCACTTCCTCAACTCCCAAAAGCCACAGCCGAATCCAGTTCGCCGTACCGTAGTTGACGACCTGCAAGTATGGCGGCGACGTCACCACAAGGTCCACGCTTCTGGCTCGAATACGGTCACTCAACATGAGTTGGGCAGCGTCCTCATGAAACACCTGGCCATCAGGTCCGTCTACCGCGTCCAGGTAGACGCGGGCCAGCTTCTCGCGCAGACGTTCGAACACATCCTGGGGTGGCTTAACCAGCCCCTTCTCGCGGATAAACTTCTCCACATAGGAGGGCGACATGCTGAACGTGTTGGGCATGCTAATGCTCAGGTACTGCGACGTGCCGTCGCGACGGAATGAGCCATGCATGATGCCTGCCAGGGAACCCGCGATCACTGTCTCTGCGGCGGTCCACTCGGTGAACGGCTTACGATGCAGCTCCTCGCGAAGGAAAACCAGCTGCCGCAAAGTTGTGGGATGGTAAAGCATCTCAATGTCGGGAGAAACCGCAACCGGCTGGGCTTTGGACTGCCGGTAACGCTCCTCTATCTGCCCGAGGCGCTCCAGCACAATCTTGTACTCTGGGGCCTTCGCCTTTGCATGCGTCAGAACGTAGGCCAGCGGGCTGAGGTCGTTGCTGATCGACCGCCGACCCTCAGCTCGGGCCTGCAGTGCCACGGTGCCGCGGCCGCTGAAAGGGTCGAGTACAACGTCCCCGGGCCGGGTATAGCGCTGGATAAAGTAGTGCGCCAGCTTGGCTGGGAACATGCCGTGGTATGAGCACATGGTGTGCATCGAGTGGCCCCATCGTTGGGGCGCGGTGTGCCACAGGTGGCCCCGAGAGGTGGTGCCACCATCGAGTGGCTTGGCCTCAGGTGGCTCGAAGAAGGCGTCTTCAGACCAGTCCAAGGATGCAGTGGTCATGTCAGGTACTCCGCTAGGGAACGGGCCGCCGCTTGTAGAACCAGTTCGGGCGACTCACGGGCTACCCGGGACAGGTGCCGTCGTGCCGCCACCGTGCTGCGCCGAGGCTGCGCCTTGGCTGGCGCGGCAGGCCCGCATTGCGCAGGTTCAGCAATCTCCGGCTGCGGAGCCTTCGGCTCTGGCATTTCCGGCAGCGTCAGGTTCATGGCCCGCCGCAGCCCCAGATCCTTCTTGACGAGCCGCAGGTCTTCGACTTCCCGATAGTGCTCAGGGTTTAGATCGCCGGTCGCGGACTCCACCACGGCCGTAGGTACCCTCTGCACGCTGCCGTGCCGGGCCGCCACAATCGTGCGGTCGATCCATTCGTCCGGAGTCTCGCCGTTTTCGCAAAAGCTCTGCGTCAGCACGTGCTCCAGGCCGCCGGCCGTCAGCCGCAGCCAAGCGTACGGGTTGGAGGCCGGGAAGACCTCCGCATCCATAAGGTCGACGATCCTGGCAAACAGGCCGCCACGCTGTACGAGCCGCCACAACCCGGTGTAGTTGCGGAGCGTCGCCGGCGATACTCCAAGGTACCGTGCAATGTCGGCCTTTTTCACCCGCGCGGACTGATGCAGGTGCTCAACAAGTGACGCCAGTTGGCTGGGTAGCAGGTCCTGATAGATGTCCGTCTGGTATCGGATCTCGAACCGACGTTCGTAGTCGGTGAGATAGGCCGGCACGGTCTCGAACCGCTCCGGGTAGTCCTGTCGAATTGCCTGGATGGCACGCAGCCGCATGGTGCCATCAACCACGAGGTAATTGCCGGTCGGCAGATGCGCCACTTTCAGCGGCTCGGCCAGTCCGATCTCCTCGATGGACGCCCTTAGCCGATCTTCGAACTGCTTTGAACTCCCCGATCGCCGAAGCTCGTCGCTGAGGATCAGCTCGTCCGGTCGCAGTGCAACAAGCTTCAACTCGCCACCGCCCGTCGCGGGGTCGGGCCACCAAATTCAATGGGCAGCTCCGCGCCCAGCTGACCCAGCCGCGCTTCGATGGATCCGGCCGGCAGCCGGTGCAGCGTGGCGCAGGCCCAAGCCAACAACTTCAATCGAGCCAAACTGTGCTCCGGCCCCAGATGTACCAGGTCCTTCCAGCCGAGCGCCTCGAACAGCACTTCGAGCTCCCTCGTCTTCAGCTTGAACCCAGCGATGGCGCTAACAGCGTCCGACCGCTCGTCGGGACCCATGTACCTCGCGATCACCGCGTGCAGGGCCAAGTTGAGGTTGCCATCCTGCAGGGCGGCCACCTCACGGTTACTGGCGCCCTCGAGCTGGCTCTCCAGCCTACGGACCGTCGCGGGGGTGACGCCGAACCGCTTGGCCACGCTGGCCGTCTCCTCACCATCCTGACGCGCCCGGGCGATGAGCACTGCCCGGTCGATGGGACGCATCCGCAGCCGGGCCACGTTCTCGACGAGAAACTGCTGGACCTTCTCGTACTCGCCGAACTCGTCGTCTACCACTATCGCTGGGATTCTTTCGATGCCCAGGAGGCGGCAAGCCAGCGTCCGGCCCTGCCCCTTAATCAGGAGATAGTCGCCGGAGCCGTCCGGCGCGACCCGGACGGTCACCGGGGTGAGCACGCCGAACTGCTCGATGGACTGGCACAGCTCGCGGTGACCTTCTCGGTCGCGTTTACGTCCCAGACCATCCTCGGGGCGAATCTTGGCGACTGAGATCGCCTGGATGCGCGGCTGCTTCACCCCGCGTCGCGTACGCGGCCCCCGGGCCTCAACTAAGCGCCGGGACTCAAGATCGCCGCGCCCCGTGGGGGCGTCTGTAGCCACGTCCGTCACCTTTCCTAACTTACACACCTGTCATTTCACCACTGAGGTACGACAGACCCTCCCAGGGGGGCGGCCCGGTAGGCAACACGGGGGCGGAACTGTCCTCTGGCCTGCGCTGATGCTGTCGCTGGACTGCTGCCGAGCGAAGATCCTGTCCTTCGCTCCGCGTCACCCATCATGTGCGGGGGTGAGCCCTGGGGCGGCCGGGGTGACGACACGGCGATGCGGGTCACGGCGTGGATACCCGCGAGAGAAGGTAGGGGGCTCGCCGCCGTTTTTACGCTACTTCGCGTCGTTTGGCTCGACACCACGCATCGCTTCTACACCCGCGTTTACAAGGGTCGGGACGCCACGCCTCGACTGCGGGCAGCTATCGAGGTGATGCTGTTCGTCATCGGATCGTGCGAGGTGGAGAGCGTCGAGGACCGTGCGCGGTTCTACGTCTCGGAGCGCTCCGAGTGGTCCACTCGCTTGGGGACCACACTTGACATCCTCGACACCCAATCTTTCCGAGGAAGGCGCTGGCCACTCGACCATCCGCGAGGAGGAGCAGCCGGACGAGAGCGTCGGCGCCGCCGCTGCTGCCGCTTGAGACAACCCTAGGAGTGCTGCGCCACTTGCCGCGGCGCTCCTGGGACGGGTGGTCTCAACTTCCGTCCCGTTGTCCCTCACGGTTCCACTCTGCCACAGCAGATGCCTCGACACGGGCTGCCAGGAGGGCCCAGTCTCGGCAGGACAGATCGATCTTGCCGAAGGCCCGTCTAATGTAGACCGCACGTCTGACAAGACCAGGACTGACGGACATGGCTTGCGTTGCGCCCGGCGTAGAAGGCTGTGATCATTTCTGGATTCGGCAGCCCGAGGCATCGGTGACATAGCCTACGTGCGACGCCTCGGAGGGGAGGGGCAGCGTTGACGCTGCGGGACCTGGGCCTCGGCCCTGCGTACCGATCGGGCCGCGACATGCTGCTCGATGACTTTTACGTGCCGTGCCTCCAGGAGGCCCTGCTCTACGACCGGGCGGTGGGGTACTTCAGCAGCACGCTGTACCACGTGGTTGCCCTGGCCTTCTCCGACTTCGTTCGGCGAGGTGGCCGCATGCGGCTGATATGTTCGCCTGCCCTCACGCCCGAGGACTTCGCCGCAATGAAAGAGGCCGACGAAATCGGCCGCCACGCCCAGTCAACCGTCCGTGCCGACCTGCAGATGCTGCTGACCCGTCCAGAGGCGGTACCAGTCACCCGACTGCTGGCGACCCTGATCGCCAATGACATCGTAGACGTGCGCATCGCCTTCACTGACAATCCGAGCGGCATCTTCCATGACAAGCTGGGCATCTTCGAGGACGCGGAGGGCAAGCGCGTCAGCTTCGTCGGCAGCGCCAACGAGACGTGGCGGGCGTGGGGCCTCAACCATGAGTCCTTCGAGGTGTTCTGCAGCTGGAAGAACGAGCCGGAACTGCTCCGCACCCGCGATCACGTCGACACTTTCCGGCGGTTGTGGCGGGGCAGAGAGCCGGGTGTACGCATCGCGCACCTGGACCAAGTCACCCGCGAGCAACTCGTCGCGATCGCCGATGACGACCTGGACCACGCTATCAACGCCGTCCGGTCGCTTCGGTTGGGCCGCCAGGCTCAGACGACCGGGCGACCGCTCATGGACCACCAGCGATTGGTGCTGGAGGACTGGGAGGCGAAGGAGCACCATGGCATCGTGAACTTCGCCACCGGTGCCGGTAAGACGCTAACCGCCATCGAGGGCGTCAAACGCTGGACCAGCCGTGGCGGCGCCGCGGTAATTTTGACGCCGGGCCGCGACCTGCACGCCCAGTGGATACGTGAAATCGAGCTTGAGCTTCCAGACGCGCAGATCCTGCCCGCAGGCGCAGGCAGCGACAAGGCGGCCTGGCAGCAGTTACTTCCCGTCTTCAGCGCGCCAGGAAATTCGGCTCACCATCGCCGAATCGTGGTGGCGACTAATCACACCTTCGCCAGTAACGATTTCCACCGCCGGCTCAAGAGCGGCGATCACTTGCTGATCGTTGCTGATGAAATGCACCGGGCAGGCAGCCAACGCGTCCTGAATGCGCTAGAGCGTACCAAGTGCGGCGCCGCCCTCGGCCTGAGCGCCACCTTCCGCAGGCAGTTCGATGAGGACGGCACGAGCCGGCTGATGGACTTCTTCGGACCTGTGTTGATGCCGGTGATCGGCTTGGCCGAAGCGCTGATGCTCGGCCTGCTCGTCCCGTACGACTATCGCCTCCACGAACTGCGGCTAGACGACGACGAGATTGAGCAGTACGAGCACCTCACTAAGCGGATCGGACAGATGGTTAGTCAAGGCGTCTCGGTCAACGACGCCAACAGCCCGCTCCAGATGCTCCTGATCCGACGCGCGCGCGTCCTAAAGCAGGCTCGCGGCAAGGTGCCAATGGCAGCCGACATCCTACAGCGGGAGTACCAGGCCGGCGATCGCTGGCTTGTCTACTGCGATGACGTAAAGCAGCTAAAGGCGCTCACCAAGGAGTGTCTCGCCGCCGGACTCCCTGCACTTGAGTTCCACTCCGAGATGACAAGCGACCGCGACGCAGTCATCCGCAGCCTTGGCGAGTACGGCGGCATCGTCATCGCAATCCGCTGCCTCGATGAAGGCATCGACATCCCGGTTACCGACCACGCGCTCATCCTCGCTAGCTCGACCGTGGAACGCGAGTACATCCAGCGACGCGGGCGCGTCCTCCGTCAGGCCCCTGGTACGAATAAGGTCAGCGCTGAGGTTCACGACCTCATGCTTGTCGATCCGATCGGCGGAGCACTCACCAAGAGTGAAGCCATGCGAGCCCTGGAGTTCGTGCGGTTGGCACGGAATACCGCAGCCAGAGAACGGCTCAAGGTGATTGTTTCCCTCAGCCAAGACCCGGTCACGTTGCCTGACTGGATCGACTACGAAGAAGAAGGCGACTGAACATGTTCCAACCCGAGAACGACGAGGCCAGCCATGGCCGGGAAGGCGCCCTGGCGGCCCTTAACGAGGTCGCCGCCGATCTCGACGTAGTCAAGCAATTCGGCGCGGCGGCTGGCGCATTCGAGCCGGAGGACTACCAGCAGCTGATTGCTCTTGCCTGGCGCCACCAGTTCGACGATGACCGGACCAAGTTCAAGCGGGACCTCAGAGCGCTCCAGGAGCACGTCAGCCAGCGAATCCTCGACCGGGTGGAGTTGTCCGAATGAGCCTGCGATTCGAGAGCGTCAGCCTCAAGAATTTCGGTCCATACCGTGAGATTGACACGCTTAACCTAGAGACTGATTCCAGCGCCCCCATCGTCGTGATCCACGGCGAGAACACACTTGGCAAGACCAGCCTGTTCCGGGCGCTACGGTGGTGTTTGTACGGGAGCCCTGAATCGGGGAGTACGCCCGCCCAAGCCGCTCGGCATCTGTCTGAGTACATGAACCGCCCGGCGGCGAGAGACGGCGAGACTGACATGCAGGCGTGCATGCAGTTCACAGCAAATGGGCACAAGTACCGGCTCGTGCGCACTGCGAGGTTCGAAGGCGGACCGCCAAAGCTATCCGCCGATCTTCGTGTGGACTCAACGGTGATTCAGCAGGCTTCAATCGACGCGGAGATCGGCCGTCTACTGCACCCGCAGATCTCCGAGTTCTTTCTGTTCGATGGTGAGCTGCTCAAGGACTTCTACGACCGACTGAACACGGACCGTGAGCGAGACCTCCTCCGAGACAGCATCGATAACGTACTCGGGATCCCGGCGTTGCAACTGGCCGAGCGGGACGTTGCGACTTTGACCGAGCACGCACTTCAGAAGCAGGCTAAGGCGCTTAAGAACAAGAAAGACGTCGAGAATGCGCGCAAGCAAATCCGCGATTTGAAGTCCAAGCAGGAGAGCTTGGACAAGGACCGAAAAGAGATCGAGGACGCGCTCAGCAAGGCCAAGTCGGCGCTGGAAGACGTCAAGGAGCGCATCGCAGGAGTCGAAGATCTGAAGGCCGATGCTCGTGAGATGGAGGGGTTGGAAGTCCTGATCGCGGGCGGAAAGCAGGAAGAGGAGCAGCTCCGGGAGGACATGCGACGGTTGCTCACAACCGGCTGGCTCGCACCTGCCGCCGGCAAGCTCAACGGGGCCCTGCAAAGAGTCGTGGCGAAGAACGACGCGGCCCAGCAGCAGCAGAAGGCAATCCAGGTCGCCCGTGATCGCGTCGACGTGCTGCGAAAGCAGATCCAGGGTGGGATCTGTCCGGCCTGTCAGCAGGAACTGCCGCCGCCGGACGAGTCGACCCAAATGGATTTGGCGGAGGCAGAAGCCGAGCTGAAGCGGTTGAAGGAATCGGCAGGCGACGGGCCAGATCTTCGCCTTGAGCGGCGGATCCGGGAGCTGATCGATACGACGACTGCCAAGACGTATCAGCAGAAGCAGGAGCAGCTCAATAAGGTTGCCGCTACCCAGTTCGAACGCAACCGCAGGCTCAACGGTCTGAAGGATCGCCTGAAGGACCACGATGCGGCCACGGTCCGTCAACTTGGTGAAGAGCAGGATCGGCTCGAAGCAGCGATCGAGCGATATGGGCAGATCCTCAGGAACCAAAAGCCCAGACAGGACGAGATCAACAAGCAGCAGGAAAAGCTCGCCGGCATTCTGCGGCGCCTTGGGGGCGGCGCCCAGCCAGAGGTTGCAGCCGAGGCGTTCTTCTTCGAGTACGTGCGCACGCTGCTGACGCGGACAATTGAGCGCTACCAGGAGCGGACGCGGGCTGAGGTGGAAAAGGCTGCCAGCGAGATGTTCGTGACGCTAGTCCGCGATCCACAGGCCTACCAGGGGCTCCGCATCAGCCGCGACTACAGGGTTGATCTTGTCGGTAAGTGGGGTGAGGCCATGAAGACGAGTGAGGGCGGTAAGCAGCTCGTCGCCCTCTCGTTGATTGGTGCGCTCAAGCGAGCCGCCGTACGGGGCGGCCCCGTGGTCCTGGACAGCCCGCTGGCGCGTCTTGACCTAGAGCACCGTGCCAACGTCCTAAAGACCTGGGTGCCAGAGCTGGGCAACCAGGCGATCTTGCTCGTGCAGTCAGGCGAGCTCACCGAGGAGCAGGCTCGGAACATTATGGGCAACCGAATCGGGCACGAGTATAGGATCTACCGGCCGAGCGATGATCCCGAAATGGCCACGATCGAGAGGACTCAGTAGCCGTGGGGAAGGATCAGGAGGATAAGCAGCAGATCGGTCTGACCGCCAAGGGCGACGAGGCCATCCAGGTACTGGTCGCAGACCGGCGGTTCGCGAATCAGACGGACGCGTACCGATTCGCAATCTCGTACGCCGTGGCGGCTGGCCTTGATCCGGTAGATGCCCCGCCAGGCGGCTACAACACCAAGTTCAACGCGCTCGGCACACTAGAGAGTGGAAGCAGCATCCGCGACCTCATCGACATCCTTGGCATCGGCGAAACGCACCGCCCATTCGCCACGGCGGAGAAACTAGCCGAGCTCGGCGTGCGGGAGATCGCCCGCCGGCTCGAAGGCAACGAGAGCCTCGCCGACATCATGACAAGTGCGTCTGGGTAGGACAGTAGGAAGACCTTGCCGGCTGGGCTCGCCAGGACACCGGCGATGCTGTGCCATCCGTTAGGGATGTTCAGCATCTCTGCCAGGTCATCCCCATCGAGTTGGTGGCCCGGCTTGGATGGAGTGCCGGACCTCGGCCACCGACTCTCGTCCGCGGTGGCGGGCGGACGTGAGGCGCCCGCTTTTCATAAGCGTTAGCTAGTGCCGTGACCACGAACGTTCACGGTGTTGGTGGACACGCCGTCCGGCTTTTCGGCCGGGTGGCGTTGTGGCGGTCAGGCTGTGGTGGTGGCAGAACCCGTTCGTGTTCGGCGGCTCAGTGACCATGAGGGTCAGCAGTTGCTGCGGATCACTCGCAGAGGTACCGGCTCGCCGATCCGGCTGAGGCGGGCGATGGTCGTGCTCGCCTCAGCCGGCGGGAACACAGTGCCGGCCATCGCCCGCCTCGTCCAGGCCGACGAGGACACGATCCGGCAGGTCATCCACCGGTTCAACGAGATGGGGATGGCCAGCCTGGACCCTCAGTGGGCGGGTGGCCGTCCCCGCCAGATCAGTCCCGATGACGAAGCATTCCTCGTCGCGACGGCCACCACCCGCCCCGAGAAACTGGGGCGGCCGTTCACCCGCTGGAGCGTCCGCAAACTCGCCGACCACCTGGGCACGCATGCCGCCCGCCGGGTCCGTGTCGGCCGGGAACGGTTGCGGCAGATCCTGCACCGAAACAAGATCACCTTCCAGCGGACCAAGACGTGGAAGGAGTCCACCGACCCGCAACGCGACACCAAACTCGCCCGGATCGAGTACGTGAGCAGCCACTTCCCGCAGCGGGTGTTCGCGTTCGACGAGTTCGGGCCCCTGGTGATCCGTCCGCAGGCCGGCACCGGGTGGGCGCCGGCAGGGCACCCACACCGGCTGCCCGCGAACTACCACAAGCTGCACGGCGTCCGGCAGTTCCACGGCTGCTACAGCGTCGGCGACGACCAACTCTGGGGCGTCGTGCGCCGCCGAAAGAGCGCCGCGAACACCCTGGCCGCGCTCAAGTCGATCCGTGCCGCCCGGCCGGACGGCGCACCGATCTACGTGATCCTGGACAACGTGTCCGCGCACAAAGGCGCCAAGATCCGCAGGTGGGCGGCCCGGAACAAGGTCGAGCTGTGCTTCACCCCGACCTACGCCTCCTGGGCCAACCCGATCGAGGCCCAGTTCGGGCCGCTACGCACCTTCGTCACCGCCGGCTCCGACCACCCCAACCACCCGACGCTGACCCGGAAACTGCAGGCCTATCTGCGGTGGCGCAACGCCAACGCCCGCCACCCCGACGTCCTGGCCGCCCAACGCCGCGAACGCGCCCGCATCCGCAGCGAACGACAACGACGCTGGGGCCAACCCACCACCCGCGCAGCCTGACCCCCACACCGCCAACGTTCGTGGCCGCGGCGCTAGGCCGAGCTATTACGCTTGGTGGTGCGCTGTAGCGGCGGCCTCTCCGCCAAGGACGACCTGCCGCACAGCGCTTGTGAATGCGGCCCGGAGCGGGGCAGCAAGAAGGCAGCATGAGCGTCGGTGGGGGTTGGCGTGAGACCTTCGCCGACGATGCCCGACACCTGCTCGTCGGCGCTGCTGCGATCAGTTGACACGCATCGGCAGCTTGATGCCGCATCCCCCGAAGCGCGGCGTCCTATTTCGAAGCCAGTCCTGCTGATGCGGATGCTCCGGAGACCGCGCCTTTACGGATGCATAGAATGCGTCAATGGCGAAAGCTGCGGCGGTGATGCTTCGCATCGAGGCTCTCAGCTCACGAATTAGGAGTTCGTCCATTTGCTCTTCATCGCCCGCTTGGACCGCTGCTGGTATGCGATTCGCAGCCTCTCGGGCTCCAACGGCGGCGTCGATGGCCTCAGCCAGCCAATACGGCCACATGTCAGTGCGGAGCCTGGTCGTAACCGGTGGCATATGGATGGAGCCGTCGTCCCTGATCTCTATACGTAAACCGGAGATCTGGAGATCAGCTCCAGCGGTAATTCGAATGCCGCACATGACCTGAGCATGCCACCCAAGCTCTACGGTTGTCATCAGCCTTTGGCGTCGTGAGCTGTTGAGAAGCAGGAATCGCGGTGGCGGGCACTGCTCTCAGGTTGGCGGCCGAGCCAACACGAGTCGGGCAGCGGTGAGGCAGCATAAAGGCAGCGCAACGCCTGGTAGGGGCTGGTTCTCAACGCCAAGGCTCAACGGCTCACACCTGCACATCGCTGCTGTGCGGCACAAGCCGGCACCGGTCAACAGGTCGGGTCCGCATCCCTCAGCGGAGGTCAGGCTGGCTTTCGTGCCGCTCTCTCCACTTCTTGCAGCACCAGTCCGAGCGTTTGTGAGCGGCGGTCTGCCGGCAGCACTGCCCAGGCTCGTCGGGCATACGCAAGTCCCCCGGCTCGGTCCCCGGACTTGGCCATCATGAGGGCCCGGTGCAGCTCGATGTGGGTGGCGAACCGGGTCAGCGCTGGCGGCCGGAGCCGGTCGGCGTCGGTCTGGGCCTGCTCGCCGGGACCGACCATGCCGAGTCGGGCGTAGAGCATCGACCGGAAGGTGGCCATGCGCCAGGCGGGTACGGCGGCGTCGGAGATCTCCCCGTCCGGAGAGGCGGTCTCGTCGAAGATCCGTCGTGCGTCCTCGTCGGCCGTGACGGCTCCGCCGATGTCGCCTCGTCCGGCGGCGACGTGTGCGCGGGCCATCAGTGCCTGGAGGCGTCCCAGCGACGGACGGTCGGACAGGGCGATGGCCTCGTCGGCGTACCGCTTGGCGACGGGTAGGGCCGCGCCTTCGTAGGCCAGGGCGATGGCGGCCCGGCCACGTACCCAGACCCGGACGGCGAGGTCGCCGGAGCGGTCAGCGGCGATCCGGGCGGTGTCGTACCAGCCGATCGCCTCGGTCGGGTCCTTGGTGGTCTTGCCGTAGGTGGTGAGTGCGCGGGCGGCGGTCGCCCACATCGTCGGGGAGTCGAGCTGCTGTTGCAGGACGACGAGGTCACTGGCAAGCCTGCCCTGAAGGCTGTCCGCGCCGATCTCCATGTAGTCGCGGCCGTACTGCTCGACCCGGTCGCGCCAGCGGTCTTCGCTGTCCCGTCGGCCGGCGAGGGCTGCGGTGAAGCCGGATCGGATCAGCTCGTTGGCGGCGATCGGGCCGATGGTGGCGGCTTGGAGAAGGTGCCTGCGTCTCACGTCCGGGTCTCCCAACGCCCGCGCGTAGGCGAGCACGATGTCCGGCGTCGCGGTCCGACGTCCCGACTCGACGTTGCTCAGGTGCGAAGCCGAGTAGCAGGTGCGGGCCGCGATGGAGGCCAGCGTCACGCCCGCCTCGGTACGAGCCTGCCTCAGTTGTGCGCCGAGGTCATCCATCGGAGCCCCCGTGAAAGGTCCTGAAAGCATCGAGCCACTTCCGAGCGTAGTCGTGGGATCACAAGAGTAGACACCAGACGTGGTCAGCGCGGCCGGTGCGACGACCGGGCTTGGTCACGTCGCCAGCCGGGCGCGGCGGCGTCGGTCCCCCCGAGAGCAGTGTCGCCGCGCCCCCTCTAACGGTGGAGGCGGGAATGAGCGGCGACGTTCCGGACCAGTCCAGGGGCGAACAGATCCAGCAGGCGGAACGGGAAGCCGCCCGACAACGGATCCTGGCGCAAGCCGAGGCCGAACGGATACCGGCCGAGGAGACCACCCGGGCGGTGCCCGACCATCGGTGGCGTCGTGGACAGCGTTGACCTGTTGCCGGTCGGTCGTCGGGTGGCGTACTGGCGGGGACGGCGGAAGCTCTCCCAGCAGGTGTTGGCCGATCGGCTGGGTAAGTCGAAGAGTTGGGTGGACAAGGTCGAGCGGGGTGTCCGGACCCTGGACAAGGTGTCGACGCTTCAGGACATCGCCGCCGTCCTGCGGATCGAGCCGGGGGTGTTGCTCGGCCGGCACGTCGAGCCGGCCGGGGTGACCGAACGCGCCGAGGGTGTGGAACGGATCCGCGCGGCCCTGACGACGTACGAGATCGCTTTGGCGCGCCCGAACGCCCGCCGACCTGTACTAACAGCCGAGAGGCTGACGCGGGAAACCGCGCACGTGTGGACGGCCTTCCAGCACGCCCGCTACCCGCAGGTGATCGACCTGGTACCGGAGCTGGTGGCCGACGCGCAGCGCACCCACGCCCACGATCCCCGCGCGGGGCGGCTGCCGCTGGTGGAGGCGTACCGGGTGACGGCGTCGCTGCTGGTGAAGCTCGGTGCCTTCGATGTGGCGTGGTTGGCGGTCGACCGGGCGATGACCGTCGCCACCGGTGACCGGGTGTTGGTGGCGGCCACTGCGGTGCAGCTCGGTCAGGTGCTACGCGCCTCGGGGCGGGCGCGGGTGGCGAAGTCGGTGATGCTGACCGCCGCGTACCGGATCGCCCCGCCCGTGATCGAGTGCGGCCCACCAGCCGAGCTGTCTCTGTGCGGGACCCTGCTGGTGCAGGCCGCTCTGGCCGCCGCCTGCGCCGGGGACGACCGCACCGCCGCCGAGCTGGTCGACGAGGCTGCGGAGATGGCAGCGCAGGTAGGAGACGGTCACGACCATCACCGGACCGGGTTCGGGGCAACGGCGGTGGAATTGGCCCGGATCACCGTGGCGGTGGAGTTGGGCGACGCGGAGGCGGCCGTGGCCTGGCACGAGAAGGTGACCGTGCGGGATGGCTGGCGGTGGCTGCCCGCCGAACACCGCGCCGCGTACCTGATCGACGTTGCCCGCGCCTACCTCCAGGCCAACGACCCGGTCAATGCCGGCCGGGTCCTGATGGAGGCCCACCGGACCGCACCGGCCGAGATCCACCATCGACCAGCTGGCAGGGACACCCTCGCCCAGGTCGCCCGCGATCCCGACGCCCCAGGAACGATCACCCAACTCGTCGACATGCTCGGAACGGGTTGAACGGTGACCGGTCCTCACCTGTCCCTGGCGCAGATCCGCAACCGGCTGATCCTCACTGCCCGTGCCGTCCTCCGCGATCACCAGCCCGGACCCGACGGCCGCTGTCCGATCTGCCGGACCGCAGGCTGCCCGGTGGCGGCCGCAGCCCGCAACGTCCTGCGCTCGGCGGAAGAAGTACAGCAGCGGAGTACAGCAACCGAGCCGACCGCACCCGACCCAGCGCGACCCCAGCAGGCCGCATGACCTCGGATGACACCCGATCCGACCGGCGTGCCGGCAGTTCGGGACGAAGAGGTCGTCGGTTCGAATCCGGCCAACCCGACAGAGGTCAGAGGGCACATCCGATCCATGGATGTGTCCTCTGGTGCTTCTGTACAGCAGTGACGTACAAGCGGGTCCGTGGTGCTGGACGCGGTCGGCGGGCAGGTGCTGCGCGGGTGTCGCTGCGGCGGCGAGCCGGTTCAGCCGGCAACCGCAGCGCGGACGAAGGCGGCGACCTCGCGTGACGTGCTGGTCTGCGACCAGGCGAGGACCAGGGTGGCCGGGTCGGCGTCCAGGACGGGGCGGCTGATCAGGCCCGGGGGCAGGTACTCGCCTACCGATTCCGGGACGACCGCGATCAGGCGGCCGAGCTGGATCAGGTGCAGCAGTTGGTTGCTGTCGGCGACCGGGTGGCCGGTGACGCCGGGGCGGGCTTCGGGCCAGCGGGGCATCGGTTCGCCGTGCAGGTCGGCCATCGACACGGTGGCGCGTTCGGCGAGCCGGTGACCCTCGGGCAGCAGCACGACTTGGTCCTCCGTGTGCAGGTCGTCGCTGTCCAGGCCGGTCAGGTCGTTCTGCGGCCGGTGCAGCAGGGCGAGGTCGGCGCGGCCGTCGCGGACCATGGCGGCGCGTCCGCCGACCCGGAAGTCGAGGTCGACCGGGATGGCGTCGGGAGATGCCGCGTAGCGGTCGAGGATGGTGCGCAGCAGTCCGGCGTCGCCGCCGGGTTTGAGGGCCAGGGTCAGGCGCGGGGTGGTTCGGGCGGCTTTTCGGGTACGCCGGATCGCCGCCTCGACCGCGTCGAGCGCGCCGCGGGCCTCGGTGAGCAGCACCTCGCCGGGCGGGGTGAGGTGGACCGCGCGGCTGGTGCGTTCCAGCAGCGTGACACCCATCCGGCGTTCGAGCAGGCGGATCGCCCGGGACAGGGGTGGCTGGGCGATGCCGAGGCGCTGTGCCGCGCGGCCGAAGTGCAGTTCCTCGGCGACCGCGACGAAGTAACGCAGTTCGCGCGTCTCGACGTCATCCATACCGCCAAGGTATCGCCACGGACCGGTTCGGTCCTGGTCCGCAGGCGCTGCCGGTGCTGGGCTGGGTGCATGAGTGGAGCACGCATCGCGCTGGTGACCGGGGCGAACAAGGGGATCGGGCGGGCCGTCGCCGAGGGCCTCGCCGAGTTGGGGATCACGGTGCTGGTCGGTGCCCGGGACCCGGAGCGGGGAGCGGAGGCGGCGGCGAAGATCGGGGGCGCGTCGGCGGTCCGGCTGGACGTGACCGATCCGGCCGGGGTCGCCGCTGCCGCGGAGGAGATCGGGGCCCGGTTCGGCCGGCTGGACATCCTGGTCAACAACGCGGGGATCGGCGGTGACCTGACGGCGCAGGCACCGGGGGCGGCCCGGCTGGACGGCATCCGGGAGGTGTTCGAGACGAACCTGTTCGGGGTGGTGACGGTGACCGAGGCGATGCTGACGCTGCTGCGCCGCTCGGCCGGGGCGCGGATCGTGAACGTGTCCAGTGGCACGTCGTCGATGGCGTGGATGACCGACGCGACGCACTATCTGAGCCGGATGCCGGCGTCGCTGGGTTATCCGGTGTCCAAGGCGGCGTTGAACATGCTGACCGTGCAGTATGCGAAGGCGCTGGCCGGGGACGGGATCCTGGTGAACGCGATCGCGCCGGGCGCGTGCGACACGGATTTCGCCAAGGGGCTGCCCTTCCAGCTGTCCCGGACGCCGGCCGAGGGCGCGGCGGTGGTGGTGCGGCTGGCCACGCTGGGGCGGGAGTGCCCCAGCGGCGGGTTCTTCGACGACGACGGGAAGGTGCCGTGGTGAGACGGTCAGGGGCCACTCCCGGCAACAGGGAGTGGCCCCCGGCCCGGTCGGGGACGACGGCGGCACGGTCACCCGTGCCCGCCGGACCCCGTCGGTCAGGTCAGGACGGGTTCAGTTTGATGGCGAAGCCGTTGAAGATCGACCACACGTCGACCCAGGCCAGCCCGGTGGTGCACCCGGACGCGTTGCAGCCGTAGCCGTAGCTGACGATGCCGTTGAGCTGGCGGGAGTTGGGGTCGTTGAGGTAGATGACCGGCCCGCCGCTGTCGCCACCGCGACCGACGATGCCGCCGGCGTTCGGTACGCCGTAGCTGCCCCAGACGGTGGTGCCGTTCACGACCCAGCTGGCATTGCCCGCGTACACCGTCCTGATGTTGCAGACGACCTTCGAGTTGTATCCGAGCTGGCAGAGGAAATCGCCGACCGCCACATTGCGTACGCCGTTGAGATAGCGGGAGTAGCCGGCCGCGTCGAGGCCGTCCCAGGTGTACCGGTTCGTCGGCGCCTCGATGAATAGCGAGTCGAGATCGGCCCGCTTGTACTTGACCTGGCCGATGTAATTGCCGCCGGCCGCCGAAACGTTGTCGCCGACGTTGTAACAGTGACCGGCGGTGACCAGCCACTGCCGGCCGTCCCAGGTACTGACGGCGGGGATGCCGCTGGTGCAGTAGGACTCGCTCCCGTAGGCCGGCCCGAGGGCTGCTCCCGCGTAGAACGGGGAGGTGTCGTTCCAGCGGCTCAGCGGCTTCGACGGGGGTGCCTGCCGGATGCGGATCTCGGTGGCGTCGGCGGTGGCGCGCCGCTGCGTGACGGCCGGCGAGGCGAGGTAGGCGTGCGCGGCCTCGGTGTCGTCCACGGCGAGTTCGATGACGCTGCCGTCGACCGAGCTGCCCGCCAGGCCGACGGTGAAGGGCAGGTCGGTGCGCTCGGTGAGGGCGGTGATCTCCTGCCGGAGCTGCTGCCGGGACTTCCTGCTCTGCACCACGTTGATCAGCCGGGTGTCCACCCTGGGGTTGACCCGGCGGACCGCGGCGATGAAGGCGCGTCCCTGCCGCACGTCGGTCAGGTAGACGTTGATCGACCGGTAGTCGGCGGCCATCTCGACCTGCGTGTAGATGTCCGCCCGGGTGCCCTGCCCGACCTGGGCCACGGCGTCGGCCGCCAGCCGCAGCGGTTCGAGCACCGTGGCCTGTCGTTCCGGCGTCATGGCCGCTACCGCCGCGACGCTCAGCGGTCCCGGTGCTGCCGCGTTGGCCGGCACGGCCATGAACGGCAGTACGACACCCACGCCCACCAGGGCAATGATTCTTCGGAGCGAATTGTTCATCTGCACCCTCTCGATAAATGGCGATTGCCCGCCATCGAGAGCATCATCTATTGATTTACGTCAGGCAATACGCCTGCCTGTCGGGTGATGGACTGAACGCCACCGCACCGGCCCGACCATTCGGAACGCGCGTACTGTTTTCGCCGAAGGAATTGTCCGGCCGATGTGGAACGTCACGAACGGGCCGGATTCGCCCCCGGGATGCCGGTGGCCGTGGCGTCGTACCGTGGGCGTCCCACCCGTGGAGGAGCCCGATGTCGATCCCCGATCCGGTCGTGCTCGCCCTGCCGTTCCGGGGCACCTGGCTGGTGCAGAACAGCCCCGCCCGGCGGGTGCCCAGCCACGGCACCGACCTCTTCGCCACCACGTACGCGATGGATTTCGTGGCGGTGCGGGGGCGACGGACGGCGACCGTCCGGGACTGGCGGACGCTGCTGGCGACCGAGCCGCCGCAGCGGTTCCTCGCCTTCGGGCGGCCGGTCCTCGCCCCCGCCGCCGGCCGGGTGGTGGCGGTGCACGACGGGGAGGTCGACCACGAGGCCCGCCGGTCGCCGACGACGCTGCTGGCCTACGCGCTGACCCAGGCGGCCCGGGTCCGCCGGGGCGCGGGCGCCGTCGCCGGCAACCACGTGATCGTCGAGCTGGCCGGGCGTCAGGGGTACGTCCTGCTCGCCCACCTGCGCGCCGGGTCGGTCCGGGTGGCGGTGGGCGACCCGGTCGACGTCGGGCAGGAGCTGGGCGACTGCGGCAACTCGGGGAACTCCACCCAGCCGCACCTGCACCTACAGGTGATGGACGCCGCCGACCCGTACGCCGCCCGGGGCTTGCCGATGGCCTTCCGGCACTACCGGTCGTGGCGGCGACCGGGTGACCCGCCGGTCGAGGTCGACCGGGGCGTCCCGGGCGAGGCGGCGGTGGTCGAGCCGACGCGGTGACCGTGCCGTCCGCCGCCCGGCGCGGCGCGACGACCCGGTTTTCCTGGCAAGGTGTACGGCATGCCCGCGCTGCGCCGCCCCCGGATGTCCGACTGGACGATCGTGGTACCCGTACTCGCGGTGCTGCTGCTGCTCGTCACCTGGAACCGCGAGCTGCCGGGTCTGCTGGTGGCGGTGGTCGCCCTGCTGCTGGCCGGGGCGGTGCTGGCGGCCGTGCACCACGCCGAGGTGGTCGCCCACAAGGTCGGTGAGCCGTACGGTTCGCTGGTGCTCGCGGTGGCGGTCACCGTCATCGAGGTCGCCCTGATCGTCACCCTGATGATCAGCGGCGGGGACAAGACCCAGGCGTTGGCCCGGGACACCGTCTTCGCCGCCGTGATGATCACCTGTAACGGCATCCTCGGGCTCTCGCTGCTGCTCGGCGCGCTCCGACGGCGGGTGGCGGTGTTCAACCCGGAGGGCACCGGTGGGGCGCTGGCCACCGTGGCGACCCTCGCCACCCTGAGCCTGGTGGTGCCGACGTTCACCACCAGCAAGACCGGCCCCGAGTTCTCCCCCGCCCAGCTCGCCTTCGCCGCCGTGGCCTCACTGGCCCTGTACGGGCTGTTCGTGATGGTGCAGACCGGCCGGCACCGGGACTACTTCCTGCCGGTGACCAACGACGGCAGCGTGCCCGACGCCGACGGCGACGGGCACGCCGACCCGCCGTCGACGCGGACCGCGGTGACGAGTCTGGTGCTGCTCGTCGTCGCCCTGGTCGCCGTGGTCGGTGACGCGAAGACCGTCTCGCCGACCATCGAGGCCGGGGTCGCGGCGGCGAACCTGCCGCAGTCCTTCGTCGGGGTGGTCATCGCGCTACTCGTGCTGCTGCCGGAGACCCTGGCCGCCGCCCGCGCGGCCCGCCGGGACCGGGTGCAGATCAGCCTCAACCTGGCGCTCGGCTCCGCGATGGCGAGCATCGGCCTGACCATTCCGGCGATCGCCCTCGCCTCGATCTGGCTGGACGGGCCGCTGCTGCTCGGCCTCGCCGGCACCCAGTTGACCCTGCTGGCGTTGACCGTCGTCACCGGGGTGCTGACCGTGGTGCCGGGCCGGGCCACCGTCCTGCAGGGCGGGGTGCACCTGGTGCTGCTCGCCGCGTTCGTCTTCCTCGCCGCCAGCCCCTGACCCCGCAACAGGCACCGACCGAAAGGTGGTTGTCGGGGGCACATGCTCAGGGTTTGATGCCGGTAACTGTCCGGGCGGGGGCCCGGACGGCTACACGGGGAGGACGATCCACTGTGCTCACATCCAGGCCACGTCGTGGTCTCATCGGCGCGCTCGCGTTGACGCTCGGCGTCACCGGGCTCGCCGTCGCCACCACCGCCGGTGTCGCGTCGGCGGCACCGCACTTCGACAGCCCGCCGGCCGTCCAGGTCGGCTGGGTCGACTCGGCCACCCCGAAGACGGCCTACCAGGCCGACGGGGACACCAACCTGCCGCTCGGCACCCGGGTCGACGACGCCGGCAAGACCCACACCGCCCGCGTCTACGCCACCTTCGACCTGTCCCGGTACGAGGGGAAGAAGATCTACGAGGGCAAGGTCTTCGTCCAGGAGCACAGTGCCGCCGACTGCACCAAACGGGCCGTCGAGATCTGGCGTACCAAGCCGGTGGGTGCCACGCCGACGACCTGGAACAAGCAGCCCGAACCCCTGGTCAAGCTGGACGAGGAGGGGAGCTCGACGTACTGCCCCCGGTCCCTCGCCTTCGACGTCGGCGCGGCGGTGCAGGACGCGGTGGCCCACAAGCAGCGCCGGGTCACCTTCGAGATCCGGGTGCCGGAGCAGTACGAGGCCGACCCGTCGTACGGCCGGGAGCTGTACTGGTACAAGAACGTAGAGCTCAGCGTCAGCTACAACTCGCTGCCGAAGGTCGACAGCGAACACCTCTACAACGGCGGTTTCCTCTGCACCCAGCTGAAGCCGTACCCCCGGATCGGCGGGTTCGCCGGCCTGCTCCAGGCCCGCGGCACCGACGCCGACGAGTGGGACTCCCCCCGGACGGATTTCGCGATCTGGCCGACCGGCCAACCGGAGCAGCGCACCGAGTTCAGCTCGGACCGTGGCACGTTCGGGCGGGTCGCCAGCGGCACGGTGCCCGCCGGCGTCCTGGTCGACGGGAAGTCGTACGGCTGGCAGGCCCGCGTCGGTGACGGCGCGGACACCTCCGCCTGGTCGAAGAAGTGCTTCTTCACCTACGACGGCACCGACCCGACCGCCCCGGCGGTCAGCTCGTCGAACTACCCGGCCGACGACTCCGGGCAGCAGGCTCCGGCCGGCGAACCGGCGGTCTTCACCTTCTCCGGCATGGGCGACAGGGACGTGGCCGGCTTCCAGTACTCCTGGAGCGGCCTCGGCGCGGCCGGCGTCTGCGAGTACAGCGGCGAGTACGGGCAACTGGTCTGCAAGGACCCGTTCAGCAAGCCGGGCACCGTCCGGGCGGCCACGCCCGGCGGATCGGCGACGGTAACCCTCAACCCGACCGGTTCCGGGCCGCAGCGGCTGACCGTCCGCTCGGTCGACGCGGCCGGGAACGTCTCCGCCGAGACTGTCTACCGCACCTTCGTGCCGTCGTCCGAACCGGAGATCCGGGTGGAGAGCGGGACGCCGCAGTGGGGCCAGGAGGTGCTGTTGAAGTTCGTCCCCGCCACCGGGGTCACCGGCGTGCAGGAGTACGAGATCGTGCTCGACAACGCCCAGCCGGAAACCCGGCAGGCGGAGGCGGACGGCACCGCGTACTTCAGCTTCGTCGCGAACAACCCCGACGGGCACACCGTGCGGGTGCGCAGCCACAGCGGGAACGGGTTCGTCTCACCCGAGGCGACCTGGCAGGCGTACTTCCTGCCGTGGCCGGGGGTGCGGTCCGACGTCTACCCCGACAGCGGCGAACCGTCAGGCGGTGTGGGGGTCACCGGCACCTTCACCTTCTCCCCGCCGCCCGGCGGGACCGACACCGCCGCCTACCGGTACTCGTTCGGCGGCGACGGTGAGCTGACCGAGGTGGCCGCCGACTCCGCCGGCCGGGCGACGGTGACCTGGACGCCGGAGACCGCCGGCTGGGTCACCCTGACCGTGTACGCGGTCCGCGCCGACGGCACGGTCCACGACTACCCGAACTGGTACTCGTTCCAGGTGGCCGCCGCCTCCTGACCGGCGGGGCCGCGACGGCGGGGAGGCCACCTGGTGACAGGTGTCCTCCCCGCCGTCGTCGCCGGTGGGGGCGTCGTCAGTCGTCGTGGCGTTCGGTGCGGGCGACCTCGGCGAAGGCCGCTTCCAGGCAGCCGGCGAACGGGACGCCGGTCACCGCGAGCAGGTCGGCCACCAGCAGCGGCGCGTGGGCGGCGACGGCGGCCGGGTCGGGCGGGGTGTCGTCGTCGCCCGGGTCGTAGACGCCGAGCGCCCCGGCCAGCAGCACCAGCACCACGTGCGGGTCGACGTCGGGTCGCCAGGTCACGGCGGCCCGGACGCAGCGTTCCAGCACCTGCCGCACGTCGTCGCTGTCGAGCCCGTCGGGGTGGGCCTGTTCGAGCAGGAGCCGGACCACGCCGCCGAGGACCAGCCCGGCGCGGTCGGCACCGGCGAGCCGGGGCACCGCGTCGTCGTACGCCGGGCCGTCGTGGGCCTGGGCGGCCTCGACCGCCGCGGTGGCGGCCACCGCGATCTCGCGGGCCGGGGCGGGCAGGTGTCGCCAGGTCACCGTCACCGGCCCAGCATGGCAGAGCCGACCGACACCGACCCGGCCGGACGCCGGTGGTGCCGGCAAGGGCGGAAACGGGTCGACCGCCCCGGGACCGGCCGCGACTCCCGGTGCGAGAAGTCGCCGGCCGTCCTTCCCGGGACGGTCGAACGATGGCCGGAGAACGCCCCTCAACGCTCCGGTCACCGCGGGTCCGAGCGGTGGTCAGCAGTTCGTGTAGCTGCCCTTGCTTCCCCACGTGCAGGAGTCGATCCCGGTACCGGCGGAGTTGCGCAGGTAGGCGGTGTCCCCGGTGTTGTTCCAGATGTAGTTCCCGGAACCCCAGTACCGGTGGGTGGAGGTGTTCTTGCCCTTGCCGGTGTGGATGTAGACGCTGGCGCCCTTGGCGAGGCGGACGTCGCCGGAGAACGTGTAGACGTGCTTGGACTTGTCACGCAGCGTCCAGGACTTCAGGTTGAGCGTCGAGCTGCGCCGGTTGGTCAGTTTGACGTACTCGGCGTTGAGGCTGGTGTTGGAGCGGGTGTCGCTGCCCGGGGAGTCGTAGTAGACCTTGGTGATCTCGACGGCCGGGGTGGCGGCCTGGGCCGGCCCGGCGACGGCGAGCGAACCGCCGACGGCGACGACGAGCGCCACGGCGAATCCGACGAGCCTGGTGTGCTTCACGCGTACCCCCACAGGTTCACGGACCGGCGTCCACGGGGACCGGTCACGGAAAGTGAGCCGAGGTTATCGACGCGGACCGGCGACTGTGGACCGGAAATGCGCCGCGTCGCCAATCCGGTCCGCCAGTCCCGGCAGCGGGACCCTAATGGTGATCATGGACGACGCGATCGTCAGGCGACGGCGGCCCTTCCACCGATCCGCACTCGTCCGGCGGGCGGATCAGGCCAACCAGTCGGGGCCGGTTCCAGTGTCCGGCCACCCCGGGCCGGTCGGCCAGGTAGTCGACCGTCTCGGCAGGCGACCAGCCGTGCGCCTCCCGCAGCCCTTCGGCGATCATCCGCAGGTAGACCGGGGCGGGCGGGGTCCACGCCACGTCGGCGGCCCGCCACGGCGCGGTGAAGGTGAGCATCGGCAGGCCGTCGCGGGTGCCGACCCGCAGCAGCGTCTCGTAGCGCCCCGGGCCGAGGGTGGCCCGGCCGTCGGCCACCGCCGCGTCGAGCGCGGGCAGGTCGTCGCCGGGGGGTCGGTACATCTCCTGGGCGGCGAGGTCGGCGAACTGGGCCCGGGTGAGCAGGTAGCCGCGGGCCGCCGCGACGCCCGGCAGCGTCGGGTCGTAGAAGGCCATCCCGCCCGTCCAGGCCCGGGACTCGCCGGCGAAGTAGATGCCGCCGGGGATCAGCACCGGCAGCGTCAGGCGCGGCGGTCGGCAGTCCCGGCAGCCGGGGTACGTCCGCAGCCCGCCGGGCGGCCGGCCGCCGGAGAGGTACCAGCCGAGCCGGGCGGCGTGCAGGTTCGACCCGTAGGCGACGTACCAGAGCAGTTCCATTCCACCCCCTCCCCCGCGCCGGGGTCCCCACGCTATCGCCCACAGGCCCTGTCCACACCCTGTGGATGAAACATGCGTACGAACGAAATGATCATGGTGGGACCGACCGGTCGGCGCTGAGTACGCTTGATCGCAGCCCCGGCACCCGCCGGGCCCATCTCACCTGGAAGAACGTGGATCACGAGCGAGTCGTCCGGGACGTCACGGTCCGCCTGTCGATGGCGTCGACCGCCGCCGAGGCGTGCCGGTGGACGGTGACCGCGCTCGCCCGGTACGCCCCCGCCACGATCTCCGTCCTGCTCCAGGTGCACGACCGGCTGCGCTGCATCGCCGCCACCGGGGCCTGGCAGGTCTTCTCCGCCGTCCCGCCGAAGTCGGGCATCGTCGGCCGGGTGTACGCCTCCGGCGTGGGGGCCACCGTCGTCGACGTCACCGCCGACCCGGACTACCTGCCGCTGCGCCCCGACGTCACGGCCGAGATCTGCGTACCGGTGCGGGACCCGCAGGGCCGGCCGATCGGCGTGCTCGACCTCCAGTGGAGCGGGCCGGTGGACCTCACGCCGTGGCGGGAGACCGCCGACCGGCTCGCCGAGCGGCTCGGTGCCCGGATCGCGGCGCTGGGCGGGCCGCCCGCCGAGAGCCGCAGCGAGAAACTGCTCAGGCACGCCACCGCGATGACCGCCGCCCCCACCGACTGGGACCTGCTGACCGCCGCACTCACCGCCGCCCGGGAGGTCTCCACCCTCTCCACCGCCGTGCTGGTGCTCGCCGGTCGACACGGCCCCCGCGTCGGCGCACCCGCCACGGTGCCCACCGAGTGGGAGGCGCGGGTCCGGGCCGCGCTGGCCGACGCCCCGACCACGCAACTCGACCGGCTCGTCGCGCGGGCCCACCGGTACGGCGCGGCGTACACCCTGGGTGAGGCGGGCTGCCCGCCCACGGAGGAACACCTCGCGCTGGCCCGTGCCGGGGTACGCACCCTGGTGTCGGTGCCGGTCGGCCCACCCGATGACGGCGGGGTGCTGCTGGTCGCCGACGAACGGCTGCTGCACCCCGACCCGACTACGGTCAACCTGATGGAACTGCTCGCCGGGCAGGCGTGGGCCGCCCTGGAGCGGCTGCGCACCCTGGCGCAGCTGCGCGAACAGGCCAGCCTCGACCCGCTCACCGGGCTGCGGCACACCGGCACGTTCGGGCGGCGGATCGCGGCGGCCACCCCCGGGCGCACCGCGCTGCTCGCCATCGACGTGGACGGCTTCAAGAGCGTCAACGACACGTACGGCCACCAGGCCGGGGACCGGCTGCTGGTGGGGCTGGCCCGCGCCCTGGAGGCGGCGCTGCGGCACGGCGACGAGTTGTACCGCACCGGCGGCGACGAGTTCGTCGCGGTGATCGAGGTGGCCCACCCCGACGAGGCGGTCCGGATCGCCGAACGGCTCACCGAGGCAGCCCGCCGCACCGGCCGCACGATCAGCGTCGGCGTGGCGCTACCGCTCCCCGGCGAACCCGCCGACCGCACCCTGCACCGCGCCGACCAGGCCCTCTACACCGCCAAACACCAAGGCCGAAACCGAGTCCACCTCTCCACCCCCTAACCCCCACCCCCACTCCCCTCCCCCGCTCCCCACCCCGTCCGCCCCCACCCCGTCCGCCCCCACCCCGCCCCACCCCAGTCGATCATGGACTCGTGGTGGGCGTTTTGCCCCGGTCGCGCCCCTTTTGTGAGCACCACAACTCCTTGATCGACAGGGAGTGGGGGCGCGGGGGTGGGGGCGTGGGGGCGCGGGGCGGGGTGGGGCCCGGGAGGTGGGGGTGGGGTTAGGGGCGGGGGGGTTTGACTAGTAGTTCTGCGATCTGGGCGGTGTTGAGGGCGGCGCCCTTGCGCAGGTTGTCGCCGGTGACGAAGAAGTCGAGGGCGCGTGGGTCGTCGATCGCCCGGCGGATCCGGCCCACCCAGGAGGGGTCGGTGCCGACCGCGTCGATGGGCATCGGGAACTCCCCGGCTTCCGGGTCGTCGACCAGGATCACGCCGGGTGCGTTGCGCAGCGCCTCCCGGGCACCCTCGGCGTCGACCTCGGTGGCGAAGACGGCATGTACAGCGACCGAGTGGCCGGTCACCACAGGCACCCGTACGCAGGTGGCGGAGACCTTGAGATCGGGCAGGCCGAGGATCTTGCGGGACTCGTTGCGGACCTTCATCTCCTCGGACGACCAGCCCTGCCCGGCCGGTGACCCCGCCCACGGCACCACGTTCAACGCCAGCGGTGCGGGGAACGGGCCCAGCTCGTCGCCGACCGCCTGCCTGACGTCGCCGGGGCGGGAGCCGAGCACCCGGTCTCCGGCGATCTTGCCGAGTTGCCTGTGCAGCGCGTCCACCCCGGCCTGCCCCGCCCCCGACACCGCCTGGTACGACGCGAGCACCAGCTCCCGCAGGCCGTACTCGCGGTGCAGCGGGGCGATCGCCACGATCATGGTCAGGGTGGTGCAGTTGGCGTTGGCGATGATCCCTCGGGGCCGGTGGTGCACCTGTTCGGGGTTGATCTCGGGCACCACCAGCGGCACGTCGCGGTCCATCCGGAACGCGGCCGAGTTGTCGACGACCACCGCGCCCCGCTCGACGGCGATCGGCGCCCAGTACGCCGACACCTCGTCGGGCACGTCGAAGACCGCCACGTCGACCCCGTCGAACGCCTCGGGGGTGAGCGCGCCGACGGTCAGTTCCTCGCCCCGGCAGCGCACCTGCCGGCCGACCGAGCGGGCCGAGGCGAGCAGCCTGATCTCCCCCCAGACGTTGCGCCGGGAGGAGAGCAGGTCACACAGCACGGTGCCGACAGCCCCCGTCGCCCCGACCACGGCCAGGGTGGGCTGCGGTCCCATCGGGGCTACCGCCCGGTTCCCGCGTACACCACGGCTTCGGAGTCGCCGCCCAGCTCGAACTGGTCGTGAATGGCGCGTACCGCCCGGTCGAGGTCGGTGTCGCGGCAGACCACGGAGACCCGGATCTCGGAGGTGGAGATCATCTCGATGTTGACGCCGGCCGCGCCGAGGGCGGCGAAGAAACCGGCCGCGACACCGGGGTGCGAGCGCATGCCGGCGCCGATCAGGGACACCTTGCCGACGTGGTCGTCGTAGAGCAGGCCCTTGAACTTGACCGGCTCCTGGATCTTGCTGAGCGCGGCCATCGCGGTCGGCCCGTCGGCCTTGGGCAGGGTGAACGAGATGTCGGTACGCCCGGTGCCCTCGGTGGAGACGTTCTGCACGATCATGTCGATGTTGATCTCGGCACCGGCCACGGTGTCGAAGATGCTGGCGGCGGCACCCGGCTCGTCGGGCACCCCCACGATCGTGATCTTCGCCTCGCTGCGGTCGTGGGCAACCCCGGTGATCAGTGCCTGTTCCACGGGAAGGTCCTCCATCGATCCGGTGACCATGGTGCCGGTGTTGGTCGAGTATGACGAACGGACGTGGATCGGCAAGCCTGCCCGACGCGCGTACTCCACGCTGCGCAGGTGCAGCACCTTGGCGCCGCAGGCGGCCAGCTCCAGCATCTCCTCGTAGGTGATGTGCCTGATGTGCCGGGCGTTGGGCACGATCCGGGGATCGGCGGTGAAGACGCCGTCCACGTCGGTGTAGATCTCGCAGACGTCGGCGTGCAACGCGGCGGCGAGCGCCACGGCGGTGGTGTCCGAGCCGCCCCGGCCCAGCGTGGTGACGTCCTTGGTGTCCTGCGAGACGCCCTGGAAGCCGGCCACGATCACCACCGAGCCCTCGTCGAGCGCGCCCTTGAGCCGCCCGGGGGTGACGTCGATGATCCGCGCCCGGCCGTGCGCCGAGGTGGTGATCACACCGGCCTGCGAGCCGGTGAACGAGCGTGCCTCGTACCCCAGGTTGTGGATGGCCATGGCCAGCAGCGCCATCGAGATCCGCTCCCCGGCGGTGAGCAGCATGTCCAGCTCACGGCCCGGCGGTAGGGGGCTGACCTGGTTGGCCAGGTCGAGCAGCTCGTCGGTGGTGTCGCCCATCGCGGAGACCACCACCACCACGTCGTCGCCGGCCTTGCGGGCGGCGACGATGCGTTCGGCCACCCGCTTGATCCGCTCGGCGTTGGCGACGGAGGATCCGCCGTACTTCTGCACCACGAGTGCCACGACGGCGCACTCCCTCCCAGCGATGACCCTGAGCGTGCCGACGCCGCCGGCTGAAGTCCGGCGGCGCGTGTCAGACCACCCCAGGGTATCGGGCGGTACGCGAGTGCGGGTCGGGTGATCCCACCATCCGGCGCAGGCCACCGCCGCACGGCGCGGTCCGGGCGGGGGACGGGACCCGACACGCCCGGCCCGTCACCGGTCCGCGCGGGGTCGTCCGGGGCGGTCGCCGGGCGCAGAATGACCCGGTGCATGCCCACCCCCGCCCGCTCCTCCTTCCCCCGGCGCGGCCGGCCCGACCGGCCCATCCCGCGCGTCGGATGCCGCCGACCCACCTGGCCGGTCCCACCGGGCCGCGGCCGCCGGACCGATCGGGGCCGCCCGACCGATCGGGGCCGGGGCGGCCGGGGCGGGCGGTGCTGCCGGTGGTGTCGGTGCTGGTACTGCTGGCCGGTTGCGGCTCCGACGGGCCGGACGTCCCGCCGACCGCCCCGCCGTCCGATCCGGCACCCGTCACGGTCGACAGCGCCCGCGACGAGCTGGCCGCGCTGGCCGCCGCCGCCCGGGACCGGCACCTGACCGCCCGCTACACCCTCACCGGCACCGGCGGGCCGGCCCGCGAGATCACCGTGACCAGCGCGAACGACGGTAGTTGGCGGGTGGAGGTGCCGGGGGGCGCCCTCGACGGGACGGCCGACGTCGCGCTCGCCGCCACCCGGGACGGGTTGTTCCAGTGCGGCCTGCCGTCGGCCGGCCGGCCGGAGCCGGCGAGCTGCGTACGGCTGGGTGACCGGGACGACGCGGTGCCGCACCGGCTGGACCCCCGGGTACAGCACCCGTTCACCGACTGGCTGGAGGTGCTGACCGACAGGCGTACCGCGTTGTCGGTCTCCACCGCGACCACGCCGCCCGGGGTGCCGGGGACCTGCTACGCGGTGGAGAGCACGTCCGCCTCGCTGAATCCGCCGCTGGACGTGGGCATCTACTGCTACCAGCCGGACGGGACGCCCACCTTCGTCCGGGCGGCGCTGGGCACGTTGACCCTGGTCGGTCCGCCCGGCCCGGCACCCGACACGGTGCCGCTGGCCGGGCCGGTGGTGCCCGGTGAGCCGCTCGGGCGGGAGTCGGGGGCGTCGGCCGACCCGAGCCCGGGAACGTCCTGACCCGTTCGGGTGTTACGGGTGGCCTTGACCACATTTGCCATAGCGGGCTAATCCACCAAAAACCCCATACGGGATTCTCTTCGCATGGTTCACCTCACGCCGCTGCTCGCCTTCCGCTGGAGCCCCCGGGCGTTCCACCCGACCGCCGAACTGACCGGCGACGAGGCGGCGTCCCTGCTGGAGGCGGCCCGCTGGGCTCCGTCGGCCGGCAACGCCCAGCCGTGGCGGTTCGCCCTCGGCCGCCGCGACGACGAGACCTGGAAACGCATCCTGGTCAGCCTCACCGGGGCCGACCAGCGCTGGGCGCGGCACGCCGCCGCGCTGCTGGTGGGCGCGCACGTCGCGGGCGATCCGGAGCGGTGCGCGTACGACCTGGGCCAGTCGATCGCCCACCTGAGCGTCCAGGCCACCGCCCTCGGTCTGCACGTACGCCAGATCCGCGACTTCGACCGGGCCGCGCTCGCCGCCGACCTGGACCTGCCCACCGGGGTACGCCCCCTGGTGGTGACCGCCGTCGGCCCGCTCGGTGACCCGTCCACGCTGCCCGTGGACCTGTTGCGCCGGGAGACCGCGCTGCGCCGTCGGCACCCGGTCCACGCCCTGCTGCTCGGCTGACGCCACCGCCCCTCGACGGTGGTGGCGGGACCTCGGCCGGCGGCCCGTGGCGGGTGCGATTCGGATCTCAGAGTCCGGACCCACCTTTGCACCCCCCGGCTCATCACGTAGGGTCACTCTGTCATGTGGCGGGCGTACCTTCTCCTTGGTCGCCGCGACGGGGCCTGACCGGCCGGCACCCCGTCGCGGAGTCGAACCGCGCCGTCCAGCAGATCCGAACTCCATCTCGGCAACCGTCCGGGCATCGCCGCCCGACCCGCCGACACCTTCGCAATGCTGACGCCACCTGACCCACGGGAGCACTCCGTCATGGCTCAACCTGTCACCACCGACGCCGACGCCGATCAGATCGCCCGGCAACGTCCCAGCCGGATGCCGTACCAGCGCTACCAGCCGTACCACCAGCAGTTCCGGATCGACCTGCCGGACCGCACCTGGCCGACCCGGCACGTCGAGGCCGCCCCCCGCTGGTGCGCGGTCGACCTGCGCGACGGCAACCAGGCCCTGATCGACCCGATGTCGCCGGAACGCAAGCGGCGGATGTTCCAGCTGCTGGTGCAGATGGGCTACAAGGAGATCGAGGTCGGCTTCCCGTCAGCCAGCCAGACCGACTTCGACTTCGTCAGGCAGCTCATCGAGCAGGACCTGATCCCCGACGACGTCACCATCCAGGTGCTCACCCAGTGCCGGGAGCACCTGATCGAGCGAACCTTCGAGTCGCTGCGCGGCGCGCACCGGGCCATCGTGCACTTCTACAACTCCACCTCGACGCTCCAGCGTCGGGTGGTCTTCGGCCTGGACCGCGACGGCATCACCGACATCGCCACCCAGGGCGCACGGCTGTGCCGCAAATATGCCGAGATCCACACCCCGGACACCGACATCTACTACGAGTACTCGCCCGAGTCGTACACCGGCACGGAGCTGGAGTACGCGGTGGAGGTGTGCGGCAAGGTCATCGAGGTGATCGACCCCACCCCGGACCGCAAGCTGATCATCAACCTGCCGGCCACCGTCGAGATGGCCACCCCCAACGTGTACGCCGACTCGATCGAGTGGATGCACCGGCACCTGCCCCGCCGGGACAGCCTGGTGCTCAGCCTGCACCCGCACAACGACCGGGGCACCGGGGTCGCCGCCGCCGAGCTGGGCCTGCTGGCCGGCGCGGACCGGATCGAGGGCTGCCTGTTCGGCAACGGCGAGCGCACCGGCAACGTCGACCTGGTGACGCTGGGGCTGAACCTGTTCTCCCAGGGCATCGACCCGATGATCGACTTCTCGAACATCGACGAGGTCAAGCGGGCCGTCGAGTACTGCAACCAGCTCCCCGTGCACGAGCGGCACCCGTACGCCGGCGACCTGGTCTACACCGCCTTCTCCGGCTCCCACCAGGACGCCATCAAGAAGGGCTTCGACGCCCTGCACCGCGACGCCGATGCGGCCGGGGTGCCGATCGACGAGTTCACCTGGGCGGTGCCCTACCTGCCGATCGACCCCAAGGACCTGGGCCGCACCTACGAGGCGGTCATCCGGGTCAACTCGCAGTCCGGCAAGGGCGGCGTCGCGTACATCATGAAGACCGAGCACCAGCTGGACCTGCCGCGCCGGCTCCAGATCGAGTTCTCGGGCGTCGTGCAGCAGGTCACCGACCACGACGGTGGCGAGGTCGACCCGGGCACCATGTGGCAGATCTTCGCCCGCAACTACCTGCTCGACCACCAGGTCGACCCGTCCGTCAACCTGACCGGCTACACGATCGGCACCGTCGACGGCAAGGTCGAGATCGAGGCCCAGGTGGTCGTCGACGGCGCGGCGCGCACCCTCACCGCCGTCGGCAACGGCCCCATCGACGCGTACGTCAACGCGCTCCAGTCGGTGGGTGTGGCGGTACGCGTGCTGGACTACCACGAGCACGCCCTCTCCTCGGGTGGCGACGCCCAGGCCGCCGCCTACGTGGAGTGCGACATCAACGGCCAGACCGTGTGGGGCGTCGGCACCGACCCCAACATCGTCACCGCCTCCATCAAGGCCGTCACCAGCGCCGTCAACCGCACCCGGCGCTGATCGCACCGTCCGGGCTGGTGGTCGTCAGCGGACGATCCCGGATCACGACCACCAGCCCCGGGGCCGGCTGCCGGCCCGGGGCGGCACGGCCGGCCGAGCCCACCCCGCCACCGGCCGGCCACCCCGGCGCGCTCGGCCACCCCGACGCGCCCATCCCGCCAGGGCCGGCCACCCCGATCCGCCCGTCCCCGCTACGTGCCCCGGGTCGACGGCGCGGCCCGACCGGGGGCACGGTCCGGGGACGGCGGGCGGTGGACCAGCAGGGCGGCCAGCAGCGCGCCGCCGAGCAGCAGACCGGCGCACCACGTCATCGCCCCCCGGAACGCATCGGTCAGGGCGGTGCCCTGCTCGTAGCCGGTGCCGGACAGACCGACCAGCAGCGGCAGCGCGGCCACCGCGAGCAGGCCGCCGGTGCGCGACGCGGCGTTGTTGAAGCCGCTGGCCACCCCGGCGAACCGGTCCGCCACGGCGGCCAGCACCGACGCGGTCAGCGGCGCCACCACCAGGGTCAGCCCGACCCCGAACAGCAGCACCCCGGGCAGCACGTCCCACCAGTACGACGCACCCGGCCCGACCCGGCGCAGCAGCAGCAGACCGGCAGCGGCGGCGACCGGGCCGACGGTCAGCAGCGGCCGGGGGCCGATCCGCGCCGACAGCGCCCCGGCCCGCGCCGAGCCGAGCAGCAACAGCACCGTCATCGGCACGGTGGCCAGCCCGGTGCGCAGCGCCGACCAGCCGACGACGTTCTGTAGGTAGACGGAGAGGAAGAAGGTGAACCCGCTCAGCGCGGCGTAGACCAGCACAGTGAACACGTTCAGCACCGAGAAGAGCCGGCTGCCGAAGATCGTGGTGGGCAGCATCGCCCCCTCGCCCCGGTGCCGTTCCAGCAGCACGAAGCAGACCGCGGCGAGGACCCCGACGCCGGCGGCGAGCAGCACCGGCCAGGAGCCGGCCCCACGTACCGGGGCGTCGATCAGGGCGTAGGTGAGCCCACCCAGGGCCAGCGCGCCGAGCAGCGCACCGGCGATGTCGAACCGTCGGCCGGCGGTGCGGGAGGCGTTCTCGTCCCGGCTCTCCGGCACCCAGCGCACCCCCGCCAGCAGCACCCCGGCCGCGAGCGGCAGGTTGATGAAGAAGATCCACCGCCAGGAGAGCGCGTCGATCAGCCACCCGCCGACGAACGGTCCGAGCGCGGTGGACACCCCGGACAGGCCGGACCAGGTGCCGATGGCGCGGCCCCGGTCGTCCGGGTGGAAGCTCGCCTGGAGCACCGACAGCGACCCGGGGGTGAGCAGCGCCCCGCCCGCGCCCTGGAGGAACCGGGCGGCGATCAGCTGGCTGGTGTCCTGGGCGAGGCCGCACAGGACGGAGGCGACCGCGAACCAGACCACCCCGATCAGGAAGATCCGCCGCCTGCCGAACCGGTCCCCCAGCGACCCACCGAGCAGGACGAACGCGGCCAGCATCAGCGCGTACCCGTTGACCGTCCATTGCAGACCGGCGACGGTCGCGTCGAGGTCGGCGCCCAGCCGGGGCAACGCCACGTTGACCACGGTGCTGTCCAGGAACACCATGCCCGAGGCGAGGATCGCGGCGAGCAGCGTCCCCCGTCCGGCCGTGGTACGGATACGGAGCGCGTGAGCGGGTGCCGTCATGGGTACCAATCTGCACGCCCTCGACCGGAGACGCCACGAAACGCGGAAACCGCGCCTTGGGTACTGTGCGGGATCGCCGGAAGCCCGCAAGCTGGAAAGGTGTCGTCTGTGCGTACCAGATCAGGAGGCCGCGCGGCGGTGGCGGCGGCCCTTGCCGCGCTGCTCGCCCTCGGCGCGGGTGGTTGTGACGTCTCGGTGGCCGAACCGGAGGCGCCACCCGGCAACTCCGGCAACGTCGGTGAGCAGCTCGCGGAGCTGACCGTCGCCGAGGCCGGCTCGATGAAGGGTTACAGCCGGAACCGTTTCCCGCACTGGCGGGACACCGGCAAGAACTGCGACGTGCGGGACAGTGTGCTCCAGCGCGACGGCAAGGACATCCGGCTCTCCGGCTGCAACGTGGTCGGCGGGCGGTGGGAGAGCGTCTACGACGGGCGGACCTTCACCGACCCCTCCGACGTGGACATCGACCACATGGTGCCGCTGGCCAACGCGTGGCGTTCCGGTGCCGACGAATGGGACGACGCCAAGCGCGGCGACTTCGCCAACGACCTGACCCGGCCGCAGCTCTTCGCGGTCTCCGCCAGTTCCAACCGGTCCAAGGGTGACCAGGACCCGTCGCAGTGGAAGCCGCCGAACCGCGCCTACTGGTGCACGTACGCGGAACACTGGGTAGAGGTCAAGCACCACTGGAAGTTGACGGTGACCAGCGCCGAGAAGGCCGCCATCACCGACATGTTGGGGGGCTGCACATGGGCGAGCAAGCGCTGACACCGGCCGACGCCGGGGCCGACCCGGCCGGGACCCCGGCGACGGGAGCCGACGCGACGCCGGAGGCTGCGGGGGCGGCCACCGCCGGGATGACCGCCGACGGGCAGCCTGCCGCCCCGGCCGGGGTGCCCGGAGCGGGGATGACCGCCGACGCGGGCGGCACCGGCGGGCCCCGCGAGCTGACCGCCGACCTGGTCGCCGGCCCCGGCGGGGTGATGACCGACGAGGTGGGCGTGGTGACCGGCGAGCTGACCCTCAAGACGCGGTACGCCGACGGCCAGGCCACCCTCGCCGTGCAGTACAAGGACGCCGACGAGTGGTACGCGGTGACCGGCGGGACGGCCAAGCTCGTCGACCCGGCCGACCTCGACGCCGTGCACACCGTCGCGCTCGCCCTGCTGCACCGCCCCGAGGGCTGACGCACCCACGACAGGGCCCCCTTCCCGACGCCGGAAAGGGGGCCCTGTCACCTGCTCACGGGGTGGGGATCAGCTCACCGGGGTCGCCCGGCGTCCCGCCCTCGTCCGGTCGGACCAGTTCGGGTTCCACCTCGTGCGGGCGCAGCCGCCCGGCGGCGATGTCCTCGGCGAAGTGGCAGGCGACCCGGTGGCCGCCGACGACCTCGCGCAGCGCCGGCCGCTCGTCGGCGCAGCGGGTCGGCTGCGCCCACGGACACCGGGTGTGGAACCGGCAGCCGGCCGGCGGGTTGGTGGGCGACGGCAGGTCACCGGCGAGCAGGATCCGCTCCCGCCGGTCCTCGACCAGCGGGTCCGGCACCGGCACCGCCGACATCAACGCCTTCGTGTACGGGTGCATCGGCTCCCGGTAGAGGTCGTCGCTGGACGCCTCCTCCACCAGCCCGCCCAGGTACATCACCCCGACCGTGTCGGCGATGTGCCGGACCACCGCCAGGTCGTGCGCGATGATCAGGTACGTCAGCCCGCGCTCGTTCTGGAGGTCCTCCAGCAGGTTGAGCACCTGGGCCTGGATCGACACGTCCAGGGCGGAGACCGGCTCGTCGGCGACGATCAGGTCCGGGTCGAGCACCAGCGCGCGGGCGATGCCGATGCGCTGCCGCTGCCCGCCGGAGAACTCGTGCGGGTACCTGCTCAACGCCGAGGCGGGCAGGCCGACCGCCTGCAGGGTGTCCCGCAGCCGCCGGTTCGTCGCCTCCTTGTCGTCGGCGAGGCCGTGCGCCTTGAGCCCCTCCACCAGCAGCGACTCCACCGACTGCCGGGGGTCCAGGCTGGAGAGCGGGTCCTGGAAGATCATCTGCATCCGGCGGCGGGCCCTGCGCATCGACTCGCCCTTGAGCGCGCGTACGTCGGTGCCGTCGAAGACGATCTCGCCGTCGGTCGGTTCGACCAGCCGCAGCAGGCCCCGGCCGAGCGTCGACTTGCCACACCCCGACTCGCCCACCAGCCCGTACGTCTCACCCGCGTTGATCGACAGGGAGACACCGTCGACCGCGTAGACGTAGCCGACGGTACGGTCGAAGAGCAGCCCGCTCTTGATCGGGAAGTGCACCTTGACGTCGCGCAGCTCGATCAGCGGCCGCCCCTGTTCCGCCGCACCCCCCGCCCCGGCCTGCCCGGTCGCGGCATCGTCCGTCGCGGCACCATCCGTGTTTCCGGTCCGTTCGGTCACGGCACCGCCACCTCCTCCGAAACGGGGTTGTTGCACCGCAGGTCGCCGCCGGTGGCGGTGGGCTCCAACGGTGGCGGGCCGTCCAGGCAGGCGTCCACCACGTTGTCGCAGCGGGGCGCGAAGGCGCAGCCCTCGACCCACGGGATGTTGTCGGCCACCGAGCCACGGATCGCGTGCAGCCGTTCGCCCCGCACCGAGTCGAGCCGGGGCACCGAGTTGAGCAACCCGTGCGTGTACGGGTGCCGGGGCCTGGCGAACAGCTCGTGCCGGGCGGCCCGCTCCACCACCTTGCCGCCGTAGAGCACGTTGACCGTGTCGCAGAGGCCGGCCACCACCCCGAGATCGTGAGTGATCATGATGAGCGCGGTGCCGGTCTCGTCGACCAGCTGCTTGAGCAGGGTGAGGATCTGCGCCTGGATGGTGACGTCCAGCGCGGTGGTCGGCTCGTCGGCGATGAGCAGCCGGGGCTTGCAGGCCAGCGCGATGGCGATCAGGGCACGCTGGCGCATACCGCCGGAGATCTGGTGCGGGAACTCCGTCAGCCGACGGTCCGGGTCGGGGATGCCCACCGCGTCGAGCAGTTCCCGGGCCTCCCGCAGCGCCTTGCGGCGGTCCATCCCCCGGTGCCGCTCCAGCACCTCGGCGACCTGCACCCCGATCGGGACGACCGGGTTCAGCGAGGACAGCGGGTCCTGGAAGATCATGCCGATGTCCCGGCCGCGGCGGTCCCGCAGGTCGTCCGGGCGGAGCTTGAGCAGGTCGGTGCCCTCGAACAGCACCTCACCGGTGACCCGGTTGCCGCGCTTCGGCAGCAGCCCCATGACCGCCAGGCTGGTCACGCTCTTGCCGCAGCCGGACTCGCCGACCAGGCCGACCGTCTGCCCCGGCTCCACCGTGAAGCTGACCTGGTCGACCGCCGTGAACGGCCGCTCGCCCCGGCGTTGGAACACCACGCTCAGATCGCGTACGTCGAGCAGGCTCATCGGGTCACATCCTCACTGTGCTGGTCGTTCGCTCCCGGCTGCGGTCGCCGGTCCACCCGGCTCCCGTCCGGCCCGGGGCCGCCTGCCACACCGCACCGCCGCACCGCCGTCACCGCCGGTTCTTCGGGTCGATCGCCTCGCGCATCGCCTCACCGAGCAGGGTGAAGCCGAGCGCGACCACGATGATCGCGAGCGCCGGATAGTAGGCCAGCTCGGGGCGGACCTCGAAGTAGCGCTGGCCGTCGACGCCGAGCATCAGCCCCCACTCCGCCCGATTGATGTCCGGGTCGCCGAGGCCGAGGAAGGACAGCGCCGCCGCATCCAGGATCGACACCGCGAAGGTCAGCGTGGCCTGCACGATCACGGCGGTCAGCGAGTTGGGCAGCATGTGCCGCAGGACGATGTTGCGTTCCTTGACGCCCAGCGCCCGCGCGGCGAGGACGTGGTCGCTCTCCCGCTGGGCCAGCATCGAGCCGCGCAGCAGCCGGGCGAAGATCGGCACGCTGACGATCGCCACCGCGAAGATCACCGTCCACTGGCTCGACCGGCTGGCCATCGCGACCAGGGTGATCGCCAGCAGCAGGCTGGGCAGCGCCAGCATCACGTCGGTGAGGCGCATCAGCACCACGTCGACCCAACCGCCGAAGGCACCGGCGATCGCGCCGAGCAGCACGCCCAGGGTGAGGCCGATCAGGGTGGCCAGCACGCCCACGAAGAGGGTCTGCCGACTGCCGTGGATCATCCGGGAGAGGAAGTCCCGGCCGAGCGGGTCCGAGCCGAACGGGTGCCCGGCGGTGGCCCCGGGGATGCTGTCCACGGTCAGGTCCCGGGTCAGCTCGTCGAAGCGCTGCACCGGGTCGTGCGGGGCGATCAGCGGGGCGAAGAGCGCCACCAGCACGAACAACCCGACGATGACGGCCCCGACGATGGCCACCGGGTTGCGGCGCAGCCGGCGCAGCGCGTCCCGGTAGAGGCTGACCCCGCCCGGGTCGGCGGTGGCCCGCGCCAACTCGTCGAGCCGGGCCCGCTTGCGGTCGCCGAGCCGACCGATGCTGCGCTCCCGCCGCTGCTCCGGGGTCTCGCCGGACTGGCCGGGCTGCTCGTCGGCGGGCTCGGTGGGCTGGTCGGTGGGGGTGTCGCCGGTGCGGGGCTTACCCACGCCGGGGCGGGTGGTCGGGTCGGTCATCGCACACGCACCCTCGGGTCGATGAAGGCGTAGGAGAGGTCGACCAGCAGATTGACCAGCACGAAGACCAGCGCGGCGAGCAGGATGATCGCCTGGAGCACCGGGTAGTCCCGGCCGCCGCTGATCGAGTCGGTGATCAGGGTGCCGAGCCCGCCCCAGTTGTAGACCTTCTCGGTGAGCACCGCGCCGGAGAGCAGCGCACCCGTCTGCAGGCCGATGGTGGTGACCACCGGCAGCAGGGCGTTACGCAGGATGTGCCGGCCCCGGATGGTGCGGTGCCGCAGGCCCTTCGCCTCGGCGGTCCGCACGTAGTCCTCGTTGAGCACGTCGAGCACGCTGGCCCGGGTGATCCGCACGATCACCGCCAGCGGGATCGTGGCCAGCGTGACCGCCGGCAGGATCAGGTGCCAGAGCGCGTCGGCGCTGGCGTCGAACTCCCGGGTGAGCAGGCCGTCCAGGACGTAGAACCCGGTCACCGAGGTGTTGTCCATCCCGGTGCTGATCCGCCCGGACGGCGGGAACCAGTGGATGTCCTGGGTGAGCACGTCCTTGAGCAGGTAGCCCAGGAAGAAGATGGGGATCGAGATGCCGAGCAGGGTGCCGGCGATGGTCAGGTTGTCGAGGAGTCGGCCCCGGTAGCGGGCGGCGAGATAGCCCAGCGGCACCCCCAGCCCCACCGCGATGATCATGGCGGCGATGGCCAGTTCGATGGTGGCCGGGAAGGCGCGGGCGATGACGTCGGTGACGGGGTCACCGGTCCGGATCGAGTTGCCCAGGTCCCCGGTGAGGACCCGCTGCATGAACTTGCCGTACTGCACGAGGATCGGCTGGTCGTAACCGAGCGCCTTGATCAGCAGCGCCCGTCGTTCCGGGGTGGCCCGCTCGCCGAGCAGCGCCTCGACCGGCCCGCCGGGCAGGTTCCGCAACCAGACGAAGATCAGCGCGGACAGCGCTATCAGCGTCACCACCAGTTGGAGCAGGCGGCGGACTATGACTCGCAACATCTCTCACACACCAGACTCTCGATGTTCGCGGCATCGGCCCGGGCCGGCACTTGCTCCCGACCCGGGCCGATGCACGCCTACGGCGTCAGCCGACGGACGTCACTTGCTGCTGACGCTGACCGTGTTGAACCGCTCGTCGGTCAACGGGCTGGCGACCATCCCCTGCACGTCCTTGGTGACGACGATGGCCGGCGGGGCGTGCCAGACCGGCACGGCCGGCAGCCACTTGGCGGCGATGTCGCGGTTGACCTGCTCCCAGGCCGCCTTCTTGCCCGCCTCGTCGACGGTGCCGTCGGCCTTGGCGATCGCGTCGAACATCTCGGTCATGGCCTGGTCGCCGAACTCGACCTTGCCCCGGCCGAAGAAGGTGCCGACGAAGTTGCCCGGGTCGTTGTAGTCACCGGTCCAGCCGAGGATGTGCAGGTCCTGCTTGCCGAACTGCTGCACGTCGTCCTTGAAGCCACCGTTCCACGGACGCGGCGTGCCGTTGACCTTGATGCCGACGGCCTGCAGGTCGTTGGCCAGGACGGTGAAGATCTCCTGCGGGTTCGGCATGTACGGCCGGGAGACGTCCGGCGGGTAGTAGAAGTTGAGGGTCAGCCCCTCGGCACCGGCCTCCTTGAGCAGCTGCTTGGCCTTGTCCGGGTTGTACTCGTACTTCTGCACGTCCGGGGCGTAGCCGAGCACGGTGTCCGGCATGAACTCGTCGGCGACCTTGGTGCCACCCGGGCCCTTGGTCTGCACAAGCTGCTGACGGTTGAGGGCGTAGGCGATCGCCTGGCGCACCCGCAGGTCCTTCAGCTTCGGGTTCTTCTGGTTGATGCCCAGGTAGAGGATGTTGAACGCCGGGCGGTCGAGGACCTGGAAGCCCTCACCGGCCAGCGCCTTGCGGTCGGCCGGCGCCGGGAAGTCGATGCCCTGGACGGTGCCCGCGCGCAGCTCCTGCTTACGGGTGTTCTCGTCCTTGATCACCTTGATGATGACCTTGTCGACCTTGGCCTTCTCGCCCCAGTAGTCGGGGTTGCGGTTCAGGGTGATCTCGTTCTTGGCCTTGTCCCAGCCGCCGAAGGTGAACGGGCCGGTGCCGACCGGGGTGGTGGTCGCGAACGAGCTGTACTCGAAGGAGTCGCCGTTCTGCTTGACCGTGTCGGCGTCACCCTTCTTGAGGGCCTCCGGGCTGGCGATCGAGAGCGCGGTCAGCGCGAACGCGCCGGGGAACGCACCCTTGTACTTGTTGAGGGTGACCACGGCGGTGCCGTCGTCCTTGGCCTCACACTTGTTGTACAGCGCCTCGCCGGCACCCTCGGCCTCGTTCTTGGCGAACCCGCCGAAGACGTCCTGGTAGTAGATCATCTGCGACTGGGCGGCGGCGCCCTTCATGTTGTACCAGCGGTCGAAGTTGAAGCAGACCGCGGCGGCGTTGAAGGGGGTGCCGTCGTGGAACTTCACGCCCTGGCGCAGCTTGAAGGTCCAGACCTTGCCCTCGGGGTCGTGCTCCCAGCTCTCGGCGAGGCCACCCACCAGGTCGGCCGTGCCCGGCTTGTGCTGGACCAGCGTGTCGTACATCTGCCGGACCGGCCGGAACGACTCACCGTCGTCGTTGAAGATCGGGTCGAAGTTCTTCGGGTCACCGGCACCGGCGAAGATGAAGGTGCCGCCCGTCTTGGCCTCGCCACTGTTGTCATCGCCGCGGTCACTCTCCGCACAGCCGGCCGCGCCGACCGCCAGGGCTGCAACGGCCACGAGGCTCACGGCCGTCCTTAGCCTTCTCGCCTGCATCTCTCACCTCTGTCATCCGCCTGAACAACGCCGGTCCATGGCTCGGTCCGTGAGCGGGAGGCTATGACACGACACACCGAAGCGGAACGGCCGTTAGGCAATCGCTACCAAGCCGACACCAAGCACTCCGTCTGACACCGCCGGATCTCCCGACAAACGGGACTGTCACAGCGGAACCTCGGAGTTATGTCAGGAAATCACCCGATTGTCCGGGCCAGGAACCGCCGTCGTCACCCGCCGTCACGATCCAGCCCGCCGCCCCGCGCCGACCGGGTCGGCGGACGCCGTCCGGGCGGGGTGCCGGGCCGCCGCCGGCACCGGTGTCCGGTCCTGGGCACGACCCGCGTCCGGGCCCGGGTCGTATGCGCCGGGTGGGGTCGACGTCCGGTGACCGGCGGCACCCGCCGGCCGGAATCCCGCCCCGGCCCCCGGCGTTACACCACCCGTACGACCGCAGCAGCACCCCCCGGGCCGCCCGACGCCCCGGCCGCCGGCGGAATGACCCGGCACCGACGGTCGTTACACCTCGGTACGACCGCAGCAGCACCCCGGCCCACCCCGCACCAGCTGCGGGAATGACCCCGGAACCCCGGTCGTTACCACTGACCCCGGCACGAGCGGCAACCACCCCGGCCGGGAACCCCTGAACCTCCCTTCCCCCGCACGAGCGGCCCCCGACGTGGTGCCCACGCCCCAACACCGCCCGTCCCCCACGGGCACACCCGGCCCTCCACCGGCCGGGCGGGGCGTCTACCCCCGAAGGAGCTTCCCCCATGAACACCACCATCCTGCGTAAGAGTGTTCTCGGTATCGCCGGTCTCGCCGTCGCCGGTGGCCTGGCCGCCGGCCCGCTCAACCACCACACCCCCACCATCGACACCCGCCCCGTCGCCGCCGTCCAGGCCGACAAGCCGGCCGCCGACACGCTGATCCCGCACGGTGTGCAGGGCGACCAGTCCCACATCGACCTCAACGACGAACAGACCGGCAACGTCAAGGCGATCATCGCCGCCACCAAGAAGGCCGGCATGAACGAACGCGCCGCGGTCGTCTCCATCGCCACCGCCCTGCAGGAGTCGAAGCTGGAGAACCTCGGCCACCTCGGCGACCGCAACGACCACGACTCGCAGGGCCTGTTCCAGCAGCGCCCGTCGAGTGGTTGGGGCACCGTGGAGCAGATCACCGACCCCGAATACGCCACCCTGGCCTTCCTCAAGGGCCTCAAGCAGGTCGACGGCTGGCAGGACATGCCCCTGACCAAGGCCGCCCAGACCGTCCAGGTGTCGGCGTACCCGGACCACTACGCCCAGTGGGAACAGCAGGCCGCCGACCTCGTCGCCCAGCACTGGAACAGCTGACCCTGCGTACGACACGATGGCCGGCACCCCGCACGGGGTGCCGGCCATCGGCGTACGTGGCGGGGGGTCAGACCGCGCGGCGGCCCTCGAAGGCCCGACCCAGGGTGATCTCGTCGGCGTACTCCAGGTCGCCGCCGACCGGCAGGCCGCTGGCCAGGCGGGTGACCGCGATGCCCATCGGCTTGACCATCAACGCCAGGTACGTCGCGGTCGCCTCACCCTCGGTGTTCGGGTCGGTGGCCAGGATCAACTCGCGGATCGTCCCCGCGCTGAGCCGGCTCATCAGCTCGCGGATGCGCAGGTTGTCCGGGCCGATCCCCTCCAACGGATTGATCGCCCCGCCGAGCACGTGGTAGCGGCCCCGGAACTCACCGGTCCGCTCGATCGCCACCACGTCCTTCGGTTCCTCGACCACGCAGATCACCTCGTCGGTGCGGCGCGGGTCGCGGCAGATCCGGCACTGCTCCGACTCGGCGACGTTGAAGCAGGTGGTGCAGAACCGGACCAGGTCCTTGACCTTGCGCAGCGCACCGGCGAGCCGGGTGACGTCGGCCGGGTCCGCCGACAGGACGTGGAAGGCGATCCGTTGGGCGCTCTTCGGGCCGACGCCCGGCAGCCGCCCCAACTCGTCGATCAGGTCCTGGATGGCACCCTCGTACATCTGCGGGTCAGAATCCGGGCAGGCCGAGGCCGCCCATGCCGCCGGCCACCGGGCCCATCTTCCGGTCGGTCAGCTCCTTGGCCGCCTCGGCGGCGTTGTGCAGGGCCGCGACGACCAGGTCCTCCAGGGTCTCGACGTCCTCCGGGTCGACCGCCTTCGGGTCGATCCTGATGCTCTTGACCTCGCCGGAGCCGGACACGGTCGCGGTGACCAGGCCGCCGCCGGCGGTGCCGGTCAGCTCGGCCTCGGCCAGTTCGGCCTGCGCCTTGGCGATCTGCTGCTGCATCTTCTGCGCCTGCTTCAGCATCTGCTGCATGTTCGGCTGTCCACCTGGGCGCACGGATGGCTCCTTCTCGCACTCGTCTGCTCGGCCGCGCCCAGCCTAGTCGGGCACGACCGGTGGTCTCCGGTCCGGGCGACGGCGGGTCAGCGCGCGTCCACCTCGTCGATCTTCTCGGCCCCGAACGCCTCCCGGAGCAACTGCACCGCCTGCTCCTCGCTCGACTGCCGGGCGGTCCGCTCGTCGATCACCTCGTCCAGCGGTTCGTCACCCGGATCGAAGCCCTCGTAGGCCGGGGCGGTCGTCGGCTGCGAACGTCCACCGGCACGCCCCGGCCCGTCGTAGTCCGGGTCGTACGGTGGCTCACCGGCCCAGTCGGCGTCCGCCGTCCGGCGTGCCGGCTGGGCGGTCCGGGGCACCTTGGCGGTGCCGGCCGCTGCCGCCGCCGCTGCCGCCCGCGCCGCCGCGATCGCGCTGCTCACCGGGGCTGCACCGGGGGCGGTCGCACCGGTCTGCGCCGGGGCCGTCGCCGGTCCCGCCGGCCTGGGTACGGCAGTCGCCGCCCCGCCGGCACGCGCGGTCGCCGCCCCGGCCGCCGGTGCCACCGGCCGTGCTCCCGACCCCCCGGCCGTGCCCGGTCCGGCCGGCGCGCCCGTAGATCGGCCCGCCGTACCGTCGGGCGTCGTCGCCGTGGCCACCGCGCCGCCCGGACGGGCCGCCTCGGGCCAGTCGCCGGCGTCGCCCGCGCCGCCGACCCCGCCGGGGCGGGCAGCCTCCGGCCATCCGTCCTCGCCACCGGGACGGGCCGGCTCGGGCCAGTCGTCGTCGGCCGCGTTGGTCCCGCCGCCCTGCGCCTGCGGGTCGTCGCCTCGCACCGCGACGGCGGTCGCCCCGCCCGCGCCGGAACCGCCCACCGCACCGGCGCCGTTCACGCGACCGGCACCGGCAACACCCGGCACCCCGTGCGGGCCACCGGGGCCGGCCCCGCCCGCCGCGCCGTTCGCGCCGATCCCGGGGTGCGCGCCGGTCGGGGCAGCATCGGACCGGGCCGCCGGCCCGCCGGCCGGACGGGCCACGCTGGACGGGCCGGGACCGGCATCCGGGCTGGCTGACGGGCGGGACGGGTGGGGGGTGGCAGCACCATCGGGCGGGCCGGGCGGGGAGTCGGCGACAGGCGCGGACGGGCGGGCCGGACGGGACGGACCGCCCAGGGTCGCCCCACCCCGCTCGCCGGCCACCTCGCAGCGGATCTGCCAGCGACCGCCCAGCTCCTCGTAGAGCGCGTCGGTGAGCACCCGGGCGTGGTCGGCCATCATCTTGGCCAGCACCACCGACTTCACGGTCACGACCAGCGTGTCCCCGTCGAGGTCCCGGACCACGGCGTCCCGCATCAGGGCGGCGATCCGCTTGTTCGTCCGGTTGACCTTGCCGACCACCTCCGGCCACGCCCGCCGGACGGCCACCGCGTCGAGCGCGCCCACCGGGTCGCCGCCCGGACGGGACGGCTCGGGCGTCGCCGGATCGGGCAGCACCGCCGACGGCGGCACCGGACGGCGTACGGGAGCGGCGTCGGCGACCGGTGGGCCACCCGACGGCGGCGCGGCGGGTGCCGCCGAGGATGGTGCGGATCGGGCTCCGGCCACGGCGGCCCGCGCGGCAGCCGCCCCGGTGGGGCCTGCGGGCTCCGCCGGGGTGTCGGCGACGGCCGGGGCGGGCTGGGGGCGTACCTCGGTCGGGTTGGGGGCAGGCGCGGAGCCGGCGGCGGCCGGCGGCAGGTCGACGGCACCCAGGGTGAGCCGGCGCTCCATCCGTTCCAGGCGTTGCAGCAGGCCACCTGAGGAGTCGTCGACGCCGGGCAGCAGCATCCGGGCGCAGATCAGCTCCAGCAGCAGCCGGGGAGCGGTGGTGCCGCGCATGTCGACCAGACCGTTGTGCACGATGTCGGCGCAGCGGGACAGCGTCGCCGGGCCGAGCCGCTGGGCCTGTGCGGCCATCCGCTCGATCTGGTCGGCCGGGCCGTCGATCAGGCCCTTGTCGGCGGCGTCCGGCACCTGCTGGAGCACGATCAGGTCGCGCAGCCGTTCCAGCAGGTCGGAGGCGAACCGGCGCGGGTCGTGCCCGGCCTCGGCCACCCGGTCGACGGTCGCGTACGCCGCCGCGCCGTCCCCGGCGGCCAGCGCGTCGCACATCTCGTCGATCAACGCGGCATCGGTGACGCCGAGCAGCGCGGCGGCCCGGGGATAGCTGACCCCCTCCGGGCCGGCACCCGCGATGAGCTGGTCGAGCACGGAGAGGCTGTCCCGGGCGCTGCCGCCACCGGCGCGCACCACCAGCGGGAAGACCGCCGGGTCGACGGTCACCCCCTCGGCCTGGGTGAGCTGCTCCAGGTACGGCCGGAGCACCTTCGGCGGGATCAGCCGGAACGGGTAGTGGTGCGTCCGTGACCTGATCGTGCCGAGGACCTTCTCCGGCTCGGTCGTGGCGAAGATGAACTTGACGTACTCCGGAGGCTCCTCGACCAGCTTGAGCAGCGCGTTGAAGCCGGCCGACGAGACCATGTGCGCCTCGTCGATGACATAGATCTTGAAGCGGCTCTGGGCCGGCGCGAAGAACGCCTTCTCGCGCAGCTCACGGGCATCGTCGACGCCACCGTGGCTGGCCGCGTCGATCTCGATGACGTCGATCGAGCCGGAGCCGTCGACGGCCAGCGACCGGCAGGAGTCGCACTGCCCGCACGGCTCCGGGGTGGGGCCCTGCTCACAGTTGAGCGAACGGGCCAGGATCCGGGCGCTGGAGGTCTTGCCGCAGCCCCGGGGGCCGGAGAACAGGTAGGCGTGGTTGAGCCGCCCGCTGCGCAGCGCCTGCGACAACGGCTCGGTGACGTGCTCCTGGCCGATGACCTCGGCGAAGGTGCGCGGCCGGTACTTGCGGTAGAGCGCCAGCGTCACTCGCCCCGCCTCCTCTCGACCGAGCCATTCTGCGCCGGTCGGGCGCGGGTGACCACCCACCACCCCGGGACCCGGCCCGCAGGTACGGTACCGGTGGCCGGAGACAAAAAGGCCTCCCGTGCACCCGGCAGAGCTCGCTTATCCTTGCTGCCTTCCGGCCCTGGGGAGGTTCACGAGATACCGCCGCACGGGAGGTAGGCCCCACCCTACCCGACAGCCGGTGGATCTTCGGGGGGTGGTGGGGTGGCCGGGCCGCCGGGGACCTGTATCCTGGCTCGCGGAGGATTCGCCTAGAGGCCTAGGGCGCACGCTTGGAAAGCGTGTTGGGATAAAACCCTCACGAGTTCGAATCTCGTATCCTCCGCTCGCCTGAGCAGCACCAACGTCGAGGGTCGGCCCCGTTCGGGAGCCGACCCTTCGTCGTTTCCCGCGCCGCCCGGCCGAGATCGTCCACGCGCTATGCCCACGGCAGAACGGGCACTCAGGCACCCGCGCCGACTCCTAGGGTCTTCCGCAACAGCGGCCCGGCCGAGGGAGGCAGCGATGCGGATCGTCTTCGTGCACGGGGCGTGCGTACGCGACGGGGCGTGGTGGTGGTCCCGGGTCGACGCGCTGCTCGCGGCCGGCGGGACGGCGAGCGTCGCGGTACGGCTACCGAGCTGCGGTGAGCTGCCGGACGCCCGTCGGCCGGCAGGGCTGGACGACGACGTGGAGGAGACCCGTCGGGTCCTGCGCGACGGCGGGCCGACGATCCTCGTCGCCCATTCCTACGGCGGGATGGTCGCCAGTGCGGCGGCCGACGCCGGGGACGTCCGGCATCTCGTCTACGTCAGCTCGTTCCTGCCCGACGTAGGTGAGTCCCTGGCCGATCTCGGGCCCGCCGGACCCGCGCCCCACCTGGAGTTCTTCCCCGACGGCACGTTCGCAGCCCGGCCCGAGCTGGTTCCGCCGCTGTTCATGCACGACTGTGACCCGGCGGCGGTGGAGGGTGCGCTGGCCCGGCTGGTCCGGCAGGACGCCGCCGTGCTCACCACCCCGGCCCGGTACGCCGGCTGGCGGTCGACCCCATCGACGGGGGTGATCTGTGCCGGGGACCGTGCCACCCCGCCGGAGGTGCAGCGCGCCCAGGCGGCACGGGCGGGGCGGACGGTGGAGCTGGCCACCGGGCACCATCCGATGCTCTCCCACCCGGAGCTGCTCGCCGGGCTGCTGCGGGAGATCGCCGCCGAACACGACTGAGAACATATGTGCGGGACGCCAGAGGGGCTGAGCGGTGCGTGTCCCTTACGGTCGAACGGTGAAGCGACCGCGCTTGTATGGACCGGGCGAACTGGCTGCCCTGTTCAACGTGTCGCGGCAACGGGTCCTACAGATCACCCGCCGACCCGGCTTCCCCGAACCACTCGCCCGTCTGATCGGCACCACGGTCTGGGACGCGGACGAGGTGGACGAGTGGGCACGCCACCACCGCCCGCCCCGCCCACCTGCGGAAGACGACGAGTAGCCGCCCGGCCCGTCGGGCCGGGCGGCAGCAACACCGGCATGCCTCCCACCGCGAACCCCGGTACGGTGCGGGCACTCGCGGCGGCCCTGAACCCGTCGTACACATGTGCTATCCACAGGGTGTGGATGGCGGGGGGATCGGATGAGTTACGAGCTCAGCGCGGTCGTCGCGGACGTCGAGCTGCTGCGGGAGCAGACCGCCGACCTGGATCACGCGGTGCTGGCGGCGCTGCGACAGGATTTCGCGCTGCTGCCGGTGACGCCGCAGTTGGTCGAGGAGCTGACCGGCGCGCTGCCGGACTACCACCCCGAGGAACCGACCCCCGAGCAGCCGTTCGAGCTGGTGATCTCGCCGGCGCTGGGTGGGCTGCTGGACCGCTGGTCGCGGCGGGGGCCGGTGGCGTACCTGGAGGCGGAGTTCGCCGGCGGGCTCGGCCACCAGGCGTCGGCGGTGTGGTTAGGCGGCCGGTTGAGCTGGGGCCCCCGCTTCGACTCGGCCTTCACGCTGCCGCGCGGGGAGTGGCCGATCAACGCGGCACTGGCCCGGCTCGGCGTGGAGCCCGGCCGGTGGCTGGACCCGTTCGCCGAGCTGGGCCTGCACCTGGAACGGCACACCGCCGGCTGGCTGGCACACGGCCGGCGCGGGCTGACTGCCGACTACTGGGACGAGCTGGCCGAGGAATGGGAAGAGCAGCAATTCCCGGCTGACCAGCAACCTGAACGCCCCGGTCCCGTTGGGGACTGGGGGATTCCATGAAATTGCGACAATTTGCCGTTCTTGCGGCGTTACTGGTGGCTGCCTCGGCGTCGGGCAGCGGCACCCATCCGTCGGGGCCCGAGGTCCCGGCGCGGCCGATCGGGGCCAGCCAGGTGGTCGGACTGCACGGCCTCGCCGGGGCCGAGTTCGGTGCCAGCGAGACCGAGCTGGCCCGACGCGGGGTGCTGCGCGCCGACGCCGACGCCTGCGGCATGACGCTGGCCGGGCACGGCACGGCCAGCCCGATCTTCGTCGACGGCCGGCTGGTGCTGCTCTGGCTCGACGACCCGATGAGCACCCCGGAGGGGATCACGGTCGGCACCCCCGTCGCCGAGGTGCTGAGCCGCTACCCGTCATCCGTCCGGCTGCACGCGCCACCACGGACCTACCGGTTCGACGGGCTGCTGGCCCGCGACGGCGACCGGGGCTACCTCTTCCTGCACGACGGCACGGCCGTCCGGGAGATCATCGCCGGGTACGCCGACTGGGCCCGCCGCCTCTTCGACGAGGGTCACAGCCCCTGCTGAACTGCAACCGCGACGTGGATTGTCCGCGACCGGCCCCGATGAGAACATCTCCTGGCCACGCGGTCGGCGTCGGCAGCACACGGGGGATCGATGTCACGTACCGTCCTGTCCCGCCCGGTGATCCGGGCCGGGAAGTCACTGCCACGCCTCGCGCTGGCTGCCCTGCTCGTCCCGGCCCTGGCCGTCGGCCCGATCGCCGCAGGTGACGGGGCACCGACCCCGGCTGCGGCGGTCGGTACGTCAGACAGCGCGGCGACCCACCCGCCGGCACCCGCCACATCGGACCCGGGGTCGCCGGCCGCCACCGCCCGGAAGACGCCGGCCACCGGATCCGGCCGGAACACACCGGACCGGGACGTGCCGGTTCCCGCAGCCGAGCGGACCGCACCACAACTGGCGACGACCCCGGCCCCCGGTACGCAGGCCGCCGGGCTGAGCACCGGACAGCCACGTACCCGGTCCACCACCATCGTCCGGCAGCCCAAGCCACCCCGCTCCCGCTGCGGCGGCGTTCTGGCCCTCGGCAGGGTCTTCACCTGCACCGCGATCGTCGACCAGGCGCAGGACGTCTGGACCGTCACCACCACCGCCGCCGACGACCTGCTGCTGATCCAGCTCGGGCGGGGCTCCGGGCCGGACTCCGTCGGCGGCCGGGTCGCCGATGCCGCAGGTCGCGAGTTGTGCCGGCTCGGCGTGGACGCGAACCGCTGTCGGGTCGGTGCCGCCGGGACCTACCGGATCACCCTGCGGTTGCCGTACTCGACCGGGCGGGGGAACTACACGATCGCGGCCGAGTCGACGCACACCCCGTCGAGCTGCGGGCAGTTGCCGGCGGATCTGTTCGACTTCGGGTCACCGGGGAGCACGGTGACACTGCCGGCCGGGGCGGCGGCCCGGTGCCACCTGTTCGACCAGCCGCGCGGCGCGCTGCTGCGGTTCGTCGACCCGGGCGGTCCACGCGACATCCGTGGGCTGATCCTCGACGGGCAGTTCCGAACGCTCTGCGAGTTGAGCTACGGCGGCGGTGACTGCTGGCTCGAACGGCCGGGCCCCTACCGGCTGCTGAGCTGGGAACAGTACGGCAAGGAGGGCACCCACCTGGTCAAGGCGCGGCGACTGTCCGACCCGGCGGGCTGCCAGAGCCTGCCGCTCGCCCCGTACGGCGACCCGGGCAGCGCCGTGAACAGCGGCGTTACCCCGGCCGGCGAGACGACCTGCCACACCTTCAGCACCGACGCGGCCCGGCCGCTGCTCGTCCGCGCCGTCAGCCTCGACGCCACCAGCTTCGACTGGCAGGTGCTGGATGCCACGGGTGCTCAGGTCTGCGCCCGGCAGGGCATCCCGGTCTGCAGCGTGCCGGCCACCGGCCGGTACACCCTGCTGGTCAGTAGTCCCCTCTACGCCGACCGGCCCCACCGGTACGAGGTGGCGCTGAACCCGCTCGACCGGGCCGACGGATGCGCGCCGAACACCGGCTACGCACCCTGGGACCAACCGGCCCTCCAGGTGAGCCAGGTCGCCCGGGTACAGACCAACTGCCATCCCTTCACCGGCCTGGCAGGTGAACGGGTCATCGTGTCCGGCGCACGCTGGACGATGGACAGCGGTGGCGAACGGATCTGCACTGAACCTTCCGACCAGGTCGGCTGCGTGCTCCCGGCCGACGGCGACTACCGGGTGATCTCATACCGGGAGTGGACCGGGAACGCCCCCGAGACGTACCCGCTGGCCATCAGGCGGATCTCCGACCCGGTGGGCTGCCCCACGGTCCGGCCCGGCAGCTACGGCGCCGCGCCCGCCGGTGCCCCGGCCCCGGTCGCGTGCCGGATCCTGGACGTCCCGGCCGCCGGGGTCTACCGGGTGACCGCCCTGCACGGCGACAACGTGACCACGTTCGCCCGGGTCCTCGACACCGCAGGCCGGACGGTCTGCGCCCAGGTCCGCTGCCCGCTGCCCGCCGGCCGGCACACCCTGCTGGCCAGCGTGGACGCCACCAGCACCACCGAGTTCGCGGTGTCCCTGCTGCCGCTGCGGCCGACCGGGTGCACACCCGTCTCCGACGCCGGCTGGGCCGACGCGCCGCACCGGGGCCGGATCGACACCTCCGGCCAGGTCAACTGCCTGATCCTGGCCACCCCGTCCGGGGCGTCGATCGCCGCGCTGCTGCCTGTCGACGCCGCGTTGAACGTCGACATCGTGGACGCGGACGGCGAGTCGGAGTGCAGCCTCTGGTGGTACACCTGGCACGGCTGCGAACTGGACGGCCCGGCACCGCACTCGGCGCTGCTCACCGGGCAGACCTGGGTGACGCAGCTGGCGTACACGGTGGGCTTCGCCAGGACCGACGCGCCGGCCTGCCCGACGCTGCCCCGGGACACCACGGACACCACCGTGACCACCGGCCCGGACCGCCTCGCGGCCTGCTTCACCGTCCCGGCCGACCAGCACGCCGCCCGGCAGACCCTCACCTGGGCGCGCACCGCCGGCACCGGCCGGGCCCGGCTGACCGTCTTCGACGGGGCGGGACGGTCGCCGTGCGGGACGGACCGTGCCGTCCAGGGCACCGTCACCTGCGCGCTGCCTCCCGGCCCGGTCACCGTGCTGCTGGATGCCGACGGCAACACCGCCACCTACCGGCTGGGCCACCGGAACGCCGGCACCTCCTGACCCGGTCGCGGGCCGGCTCCGACCAGGGGCCGGCCCGGCAAACGCGGAACGCCCGGTCGATCCTCGCGGATCGACCGGGCGTTCTCGCCTGTCACGAGCGGTGGCGGCGGGATTTGAACCCGCGGAGGGCGTAAACCCTCACACGCTTTCGAGGTCTGCGACTATGCGTCCGGGCCAGTTCGACAGCGCATGTGACCAGCAGTTCGGCTGCCCTTCGGACCGTTATGAACGACCGCGTATGGCACTGAATGAGACCACAGATGAGACCATCCTCACGCCAAGGGGCGCAGCACCCGGCCAGCTTCCCTCTCCGGCGCCACGGGCGCGGGACGATGACCAAAGACCCCCCGTAGAGAACTACAAGCGCTTCAGCTACCTCGGCCTTGCAAAGATCAAGCCTGCTGTCGGCCGGTGTCGGTCACTGCCGCTGACCTGGTTGTCGAGTCGGCTCCCGTCGGCCCCATAAGCTGACCGTCGGTCAGCTTGGCTGTACGGATGTCTGTACAGCCCAGACGCCCCGGACCTCTTCGTCCCGAACGTGGGTAGGCGGCATCATCGGGGGTCACCGAGTGCTGTCCGATGCCGTCGAGCATGGCCGTCGTACTTGCCTCCGTGAACTGTTGTTGCCGGTAGCGATCCGCTCGCTGCCTTCTCGCTGCCGATCGGTATCGCTGATGCTTCGGTGTCGGATTTCTGTCTGTGGTCGGACCTTCTTCCGTTGCATCGCCAGCCCGCTCGCCGTAGCTTGTTGGTACCGAGGCCACCCAGGTTCTACTTCTAGACGGAAGAGGCACGGATGGAAGACCTGCACGTAGGCGCTTTCTGGAGCTACGCGCATGAAGATGACCGTCTAGACCTTGGCCGCATCCGTAACCTCGCCCAGCGAATAATGGACGAATATTCGTTGATAACTGGCGAGGAGCTCGACATATTCGTCGACCGCAGCGGGATACAGTGGGGCCACGCTTGGCGAGCAAGAATCGATGCCGCACTCGGGGCAACCACCTTTTTTATACCCGTCCTCTCTCCCAGGTACTTCACGAGAGATGAGTGCCGGAAAGAGCTTATTTCCTTCAATCGCCGGGCGCAGGCGACGGGGGTTGCGGAATCCCTTTTGCCTATCCTGTATGCGCCGATTCCGAACCTGACATCGGAAAACCCAGATGAACTTGTTGCACTAGCGTCCCGATACCAGTATGTCGACTGGACCGATAATCGCCTTGCAAGCGAAGACTCTCCGGAGTATCGACGGGCAGTTCACGAGTTAGCTAAACGCCTAACCGAGCTATCGTCGTCGATTGGAGCAAGGCTAGTTTCGAAGGAAATAGCTATCATCGATGACGCGGATGAGGACGCGGGGATATTCGACCGCCTAGAGAGTGTCATGCAACTGCTTCCAGACTGGCTCGAAAGCGTAGAGTCCAGCGAGACAAACGAAGCTCAGTTTGAAGCTCTCATAGACATTCTGTTGCCGCGGATCGAAGCTCTAGAGAATCGCCCGGGACAGGGACAGGCTCGCCTTGCTGTCCTTCAACGTCTCGCAAAGGAAGGCATGCCTCTGGCGCAGCGACACTTGGAGGCGTCTGCGGTCTATGTTAGACGCTCAATGGAGCTCGACCCTTTGATAACTAGCCTAGTTCAAGCGGCTTCTAATCACCCTGACGCAAGAGACATCTTAGACGAGGTGCACGAATGCATAACCAAGGCAGAGCGAGGAATAACTAAAGCAAGCCGAACCGCCAGGGGAATGCGGCTCGACGAATGGCTTCGGACCCGTGCTCATCTGAGCCGCCTGGCGAATCAGCTCACAAGGACTGTTGAGGCGGCGAACAAGAACATCACGGAAGGCAATGCAATTGTTGCCCGCTGGCTGCTGGAGTGGAGGGATCTCCCACTCGCCCCTTCTGTTATCTCGGAAGCCCCCAGCATTGAAGTGCTTGATTTCTGACTGTGCATTCTAATATCAGTGTCACTCAGGGACGCTGCGGAGGCTTTTGGATGGCAGACGAAGTAGACGTGATGCTGCAAATGTGGCTGAGTCGATGGGAGCAGATACGCCAATCAGAGAACCAACGCGCCGCAATGACGAACATTGTGATTATTGTAGTGTCGGCAATCCTTGGCTTCGTAGCGAACAAGGGCCTCAGCCCTGCCATGCTGCCGTTATCGCTCGCAGTGCTCGTTCTCGGCATTTACGGAGCGACGCTTTCCGCGAAGTATTACGAGCGATTCCGATTCCACCTTTCCGAAGCTGCCGCAATTAGGAGTTGGCTAGATGAACGGCTTCCTTCGCTTGATCTAGAGACAATCCGGTCAACGGCAAGTGCTTACCAGGCTCAGGAATTTCCTCGTTTGATCAAAATTCCCCTTTACAGGCTGTGGGTAGCCCTTCATGCGTTGATCGCTCTTGCTGGCCTAGCTCTGACTGGCACGATACTGGCAAGGCTTTAGAGTCGAGTCAGGAGATTCGGTGCAGGAATCTCCGGCACCGACGCATGGCTATTCACCATCCCACCTCAACCGCCCTGGGACCGGAACCGTTCGGCAACTCCATCGCGGAGTCGTCTGGCCCTCGCCGGAGGCACAGCTCTGACTCGCATCCCTCCCTCCCCCCACCGCCCCCGCCTTCACCCTTTTCCACCCTTCGGGCCTACGCGACCGTCCGGAACTGTTCGGCAACTTCGTCCGCCGCGGTTGACCTGCCGGATCTCGTGCCGCCTCGGATCGTCGGCATTGGGTGGAAGCGTATTCGCCTGGCCTTGGTCGTCCTTCGTGACGCGCGGGGCGGGGGGGGTCGGACCGGCTGATTTTTCCGCCCCCGCGCAAGAGCGCCGGGGCGGCGACTCCGCAGGAGCCGTTTGCCGCGCCCCGGCCCGCGCCGCAAGGAACGCGCTTGATGTCTACAGAGGCTGTCTCGGCAGGGTGCTGACGACGGAGCCGGACAGGCTCTCCAGCCATGCTTCCCATGCGTCCGTAAGGGTGGCGGCCAGCTCTGACCTTGCCGGCACCCAGTCTAGGACGGTGTGGGCGCGGCTAAGATCCGCGATCAGGGTTGGTGGCTCCGGCTTGGGTGGCTGGCGGCGGACGTTGACCGCATGGCCGGTGATCTGCTCAGCGGTGGCCACCACGCTGGCCATACTCGTTCCGATGCCCGAGCCGAGATTGATGGTCTGGCAGACACCGGGAGTACAGGCCGCCAGAGCGAGTTGGACGGCGGTGGCCACGTCGGCGACGTGCACGAAGTCCCGCACCGCTGATCCGTCGCCGTTGAGAATGACGTGGTCGAGTTGGCCGGTGATGGCGCGGAAGAGGTTGGGGATAATCCGGGCACTGTCAGTGTCGGTGACGCCGTCGACGGCTCCGGCGATGTTGAAGGGCCGTACGGTGATCGCACCGATCGCTCCAGTCGCTGCGTAGGCCGCGACCATCTGCTCGGCGGCGACTTTGGATGCCGCGTAGGGGCTTTCGGGGTGTGGGTCGAGGTTTTCGGAGAGTGCGCCGTGGTGCTGTGATCCGTACACGATGTTTGTGGAGGCGAAGACCAGGGCGGCCGGCGCGGTGGTCGTCCGTGCGGCGTCCAGGGCCATGAGTAGGTTCAGGGTGCCGGTTGCGTTGACGTCGAAGTAGCCGAGTGGGTCGGCGAACGAGTCTCGGCCGCTGGTGAGTGCGGCGAGGTGCACGACGCCGCCGTACTCGCCTTGCTGGACGATGTCGGCGACGCGGTTGCGGTCGCGGATGTCTCCCGTCACCAGCTCGGCACCAGGGGGCGGGGTGCGGCGGTCGCCGTGGCCCCGGGTCATGACGGTGACCCGGTGACCGGTGGTGAGTAGTTCGCGGGTGACGGCGTGGCCGAGGAATCCCAGGCCACCGGTTACCAGTACGTGCACGTCAGCCTCTCCCCAGGATGGTGCGACGGTGTTCCCATGCGAGTTGGATGCAGCCGGCCGCCGCCGGGGCCAGTCGGCCGCTGGCGGTCAGTTCGTCGATGGTGTGTCGGGTGAACGGCAGCGCCGAGGTGGGCCGTACCCGCCCGGTCTTGACCACGGTCCCCTCGGCATTGGCGCTGACCATGTCGGCGAACAGACGGTCATAGGTCGGGCCGTCGAACACGGCCACGGTCAGGATCTCGCCCCACAGGGTGAGCGCATCAAGTGCGACGCCGAGGCAGAAGACCTGTACCCCACCGGCGGCTAGGGCGCGGTCAAAGGACGCCAACGGTTCGACGGTGTAATCCGCCGGCTCACCATCGCCGCCGTGCTCGGCGCTGCCGAGGAATTCCTCGCTGTACTCGCGCATCATGTTGCGCCACAGGTCGAAGTCGGCCGCTTGAGCGGCCGGCAGAACGCTCGACGGTTGGAAGACCCCCGCCGGCATGATGTGCAGCATCCCCCCGGCCACGGCCACATTGCCGGCCGCCCGGTTGTGCAGCACGAAAGAGACCCCGTCGTCGTCGACCCGCAGGGTGAGCGTGTCGGTTGACGGTGCCGTGGCCCGGCGGCCAGGCGTGAACGGGTCGCCGACGAGCCGCCGGAAACCGAGGTTACGCCAGGACGCCGGCAGGATGCCGCTCCCATCACCGGCAACGTGGTACATCGCCATCTCATGCGCAAGCGCTTCCGAGACGTCGACACCACCAAAGTACGTGCCGGTGGTGAAGGTGAGCGCCCGATCGGGCTGACTCCAGTCGACCCCCGCGAGGTGCCACGCGAGCCGATTCTCCAGCAGCCGGGGCTGCTCGACGTCGCGCAGCGCAAGGCTGTAGCGCTGATGGCGCCGCCCGTCCGACGCCAACGGCCGTACGCCGGCCGATGCGTCCTCGGTGCCGGTGACGACCGGCGCGGTTCCTTCCGGCGCGAGTCCGATGCCGAACTGCGTCAACTCGATCGGGGTCGACGGCAGCCATTCCGGCGGCGCGATGAGACCGGTGTCGCCTACTCGGTCCTTCGCGTCATAGAGGCGGGCTGCCTCCCTGGCGAGCTGTACCCGGTGGGTGTTCAGCTTCCGTCGGACGGCCCGCCATTCCTGCTGACTCTCCTCGGCTTGTGGGTGAGACTCGGAATCCTGGTAGATCGCGAAACCTCCGGAGTCGTTCTCAGGACTGTCGCGTTGCTGCGGCGTGACGCGCTGCCGGGTAAGGCCGAGATCCTGCACGGAGACGCCGAAGTGCTCGGCAAGAAGCTGCCGGTAGAGCGCCGACGGGAACGTGATACCTCGCTCCCACCTGCTCACCTGGTTAGCGGTGACGGCCAGTCGCTTGCCCCGCGCCGTCCCGAGGTGGTTCAGCCCGTTCGCCACGTCCTGTTGAGTCTCGCCGGCAGCATCACGAAGGTTGTAGAGCGCGAGATTCGGGTTTGCATCCCTGGCGCGAGCAGGCAAAACGGCCCTCCCTTGCTGGCGTAGGCATCGACCCATGCACACCCGTGCCTAGTCAGTGCCTAGTGAACTGCGTCTACCCGGCTGGCGAACGGTGTTCGGGTGCGCGTCCAGAACTGGTGTTCTTGTCGCCATGACCGACATCGACCCCGATCCGCTCGACGGCATCCGCGAGCCGCCGCACCTCGGCGTGCAGTTGATCCAGCCGAGCCAGCACCAGCGACGAACTGTCCGCCGGCCCTGCTCCCCCGCTGCCGCTAGGCGGCGTGGTGCCGGTCAGTACGGCACGAAGGTAGTCGTCCGGCCAGCCGAGCGCGTGCGAGATCGCAGCGAGCGTCCGAGCGGAACGCTTGCGGGTCGCCGTCGCGTATTGCAGCTCTCGCAGCGTCGCTACCGAGACCTTGGAGCGCTCGGCCAACTCCTGCTGAGTCAGCGGCAACTCGGCCATCCGGCTGTTGATGGCACTGGCCACGGCCTGCCAATTCTCCACCCGACGCCTCCCTGTCTGACTGCCTGATCCGCTGATCCTAGTCCCCCACCCTCGTTGACATCGCACAACTTCAGCGCTAATTTTAGCGCTGAAATCAGCTACGCCGCCGGTTGGTAACCGGGGAAGGCAGCGCCTCGCGGCGCTGCGCGCCCACGGACCGCTGCGCCCCTGCTCATTGACAACCGAATCGGGCCGCACCTCCCACCGAAAAGGTGCCGCGCACGGCTCTGGTCACCGTGCATCTCATCCACCACCGGCCCGGCGGCGCGGGCGTTTCTGCCCAGCGCCGCCGGGCTCTCCACTGACTCCACCTGGAGGTCTTCCGTGCGGAAGCAACTCGCTCCCGGCACCACCGAACCGACTGCCGCCGATCTGGCTGCAATCGAAGCCGAATGGCCTCTGATCGCTGCCGAGCTGGATGTGCTCGACGCCGAGATCACTCTTCTCAACGCCATCGACCAGGGCGGCCCGACCGCTCTGGACTGGCGTCGACTCCGGCGGGCCGAGGCGCGCGTCACCCGCGCCGCCGCCGATCTCGCCGACCACGCCCGCACCGACCCGCACCGCGCGGCCTGATATCCGCTCTCTCCCCTGTGTTGAAGGAGTTCCGAGTGACTGTCCAGAAGTCCCGTCGCGCCGTCATGGCCGAACTGATCCTGCTGGCCGACCCGACCGAGATCCGCTTCCGCCCCGACGGCACGTCGCTGGCCGTCGAGTTCGCCAGCATCGCTGACCTGAAGTCGTGGCTACACCTGGCCGGACTCAACGACCCGGACATGCTGACCGCCGAGTACGACCACACCACCGACGACGGCCGTCCGTATCGGCAGATGAACGCCTACCCGACGTGGCACGGCTGGAAGGTCTACGCCTCCGCCACCGACTACACCGACACCGCCGGGCCGCTCGACCCGTCGACCGCTGACCGGCTCGCCGCGCTGGCGGTGGCCTGATGTGCCGTGGCCCCCTCGTCACCCTTCTCGACCACTGACTGGAAGGACATCCCGATGTTTCGTCGTACGCCGGAAGATCCGGCGGTCCTGGCTGCCCGTGCGGCGGCCCGGCGTGAGTCCGCACAGGCCGATGTCGAGCGTGCCCGGTTGATGGCGCAGCTCGATCGGGAGCAGCGGGAAGCCAACGCCGAACACGCCCGCCGACAGGCCCTCGCGGATGAGCAGGAGCGCCGCCGCCGCGATGCCGCCCGGCGTGTCGAGCGGGCGGAGACGCGGGAGCGTCGCCGTCGGGCGCGGGCGGAGTTCGGGGCGAAGCTCCGGCCGGTGTTGCCGCTGCTGCTGATTAATGGTGGCGCGGCGTACGCGCAGGCCGCCTACGCCTACGACCAGATCGCCCCGGCCGGATGGAACGGGCCGTCCCGGGTGGCGTTCGCGGTGGCGTTCTCCGCCGCCCTGGAGTCCATCGCCGTCTACGTCCAGTGGCACGCCCATGACGCGCTCATGCTCAAAGCCCACGCCACCGCCGCGTCGCTGCGTCGGGCGGCGTGGCTGATCGCCGCCGTGGTCGCCGCCATCAACTACGCCCACTTCGCCAACGGCATCACCCCCACGGCGGCGGCGGTGGCGTTCGCGTTGCTGTCCCTGCTGTCCCCGTGGCTGTGGGGTCTGCACACCCGTCGCGCCCAGCACGTGCAACTCCTGGCCGAAGACGCGAGCCTGATCGACGACGCGGGGGTGGAGTTCTCTCCGAAGCGCCGCCGCATGTTCCCCATCCGCTCCCTGATGGCGGCCCGCTGGTCGATCGAACACAACGAACGCGACCCGCGTAAGGCGTGGGAGGGCTACAACGCGGCACGGGCCGCCCGCGCCGCCGCCCGCCGCCAGGCCGACAAGGACCACCGGGCCGAGAAGGTCACCACGCCTCCGCCGGTCGAGACGACGCCGGAGGAACCGGTAGAGGTTCCGGTTGACCCGTGGGATCACGCCGAGCCGGTCACCCCGGCACCGGCCGCGCCGGTTCGTGAACCGGTCCGCCCGGTCCGGCCCGTGGCTCGGTCGTTGACCGTCGCTGAGCGGGTCATCGCCGCGCACACCACCGACCCGACCGCCACTCACGAGCGGATCGCCCACCTCGCCCAGGTCAGCGTGAGCACCGTGAAACGCCACCGGCCCCGCCCCGTGACCGGTTCACCATCCGCACCACACGCAGCACCGACGCCGGTCAACGGCACTGCCGTCCCTGCCGCCGCCTGACCCCCGGGAGAACCCATGTTCGGCAAGAAGACCACCGTCCCGAACACCATCACCGACCGGCAGGCCGATGACCTGAACCGGCGGGCGCAGAAAGCCAACCCCTCGTGGTTCAGCGACAAGGCCATCAAGCAGCGCAAGGCATCGTCCGCCCAGCAGGACAAGGCAGACCAGTCCTGACCCCGCCCGGCGGCACAGCCCAACGGCCTAGGAACCAGTGCTGTGCCGCCGGTCCGGTCACCCAACCCCTGACGTGAGAGGAGGGCACCTCTGATGGTGCCAGTTCCCGACCCGGTCTGGTTCACCGACCGGATCACCGAGGTCCGCGCCGAACTGGCGCGCGCCGACAGCAAGGCGTCCACGTTGATGGCGGTCGCGGGTGCGGCCGTGACGGTCGGCGTGGCGATCCTGGCCCGCGCCGACCTGCCCGGCCCCGCGCTGGCCGTCGGGGTGGCCACGGTCGTGGCGGTCGGAACGGCGGTGGGGCTGCTCGCGGGTGCGGTCCGGCCGTCCCTGGGCGGTGGTCACGGTCTGGTCCGCTACGCCACCACCACGGCGGGGGACCTGATGACCGAGGCCACCGCGCCGCCGCTGGCCGCCGCCGCCGAACGGGCGCATCACCTCGTGTGGCTGTCCCGAACGGCCGTGCGCAAGTACCGGCGGGTCCGCACCGCCGTCGATCTGCTGCTCGCCGGGCTGGTCGGCACCGCGCTCACTGCGCTTTTGACCGCCGTCGGCTGACCGCCCCCGTCGGGCATCCACCCCGCCCGGTGGGTGCCCGCGCGGGGGCCGCCAGACCGTCTGGCCGCCCGAACCTGGGAGGAACCACCGTGGCGCTCTCATCCTGCTCGACGTGCGGCAACGGCTTCAACAGTGTGTCGGTCGACGACACCGGGACGCTGGCCATCTGCACGAAGGGCCACTACAACTTCGAGGCCGGATCAGGCGACGGGTCGATCACGACCGGCCGGATCACGGTCAAGGGACAGTCCGCGATCGGCAACGGCGCGACCGTGATCGGCCGCAAGGGCCGCCGCTGATGGCCGCCCGCTGCGGCCGGTGCGGCTGCCTGCACGCCAACTCCGGTGGCGTCCCCGGTCGGGGATGCCTGTCCTGCGGATGCGCCTGCGCCCCGATCAACGGGGGCAAGACCTGCCGCTGCTGCGGCGCGACCGACAACTGACCCCGCCCGGCGGCACAGCACACGGCCTAGACAACCCGCTGTGCCGCCGGCCCCTGCCCCTCAACCCCGTGTGGGATCTCGGGAGGAACCCTCAGTATGTCCAATCGACAGTTGCGCGAACACCACGACCGCATCGTCACACGCAACCGGGAAGCACGCCTTGCCCAGATGGCCGAAGCGCAGCGCCAGGCCGACGACCGCAACCGGGCCGCCGCCGAGAAGCGGAACACCCGGTGAGCGGCGACCGGTTCGCCGACGCCTACGAGCGGTGGCGCGACCTCGACGCCACCGCCACCGCCACCGGCAGCACCACCGCCCGGCAGGAAGCCGAGCGGCAGCGCAAGGCCCTGCACGACCGTCCGGAGGTCGACCGGGCACGGCGGCAACTCAACGGCCGCGCCGCGCCCCGCGACCGCCGCTGACCCCCAACCCACCCTCGCCCGGCGGCACGGCCCTGGCCTCGCAAACCGTGCCGTGCCGCCGGCCCCCACCGACCCGAACCAACGGACCTGTTGGAGGAACCCCCATCATGACGTCCCCCCACGACGACCCCCGTTTCGACTGGCAGGCCGCCGAACACGACCTGCACCACCCGGGCGGCCCGGACGCCGACGTGGTCGACCTCGACGCCGCCCGCACCGCCCGCACCACCAACCCCAACCCCGACGACAGCGACGGCGACGGTGGGCCGGGGCTGGTCGACTCCCCGGACGTTCAGCGGTCACCGCGGTTCACTCTCGACGCTGCCCGCGCGGGGCAGCGTCGGCCGATCCTGCCCGCCTGGCTGCGCTCCTGGGCCGAGTTGGTTGACGTGATGCGGTGGGCGGTGGGGCATCTGCTGCACACCACCGGCTACCACTCCCTCCGGCTGCCGAAGTACGCCGGGAAACTCGCCCTACACGCCCCGGCCGGCGCGGGCCGGGTGGTGTCCTGGGGTACCCGATGGATGTTCGACTGGGAAGGGGAGCACCTGCGGCAGTCGACCTCGCAGACCCGCGACGGCGAGCTGTACCTCAAGCTGTCTCGGCAGCGTGACCGGCGCGTCCGCTGGCGCGGCATCGTCGCCACCTTCACCATCGCCGTCACCCTGGCCGGTGGCGTCGCCGTTGCTCTGGCCCCGTTGTGGGCGCGGTGGGCGGTGCTCGCCATGCTGGTCACCCTGTGCGGGTTGCTGGGTCAGCCGGCCGACAAGCCGCTGCTCGACACCGCCGTGGTGATTCCCCGGGTCGCCCGCCTCACGTCCGATGTGGTGGTGCGCGCCCTGGCCGTGCTGGGTATCGCCGGCATCACCCAGGCGATCGCCAAGCAGGGACAGCGGGCCATCGCGTTCACCGCGCCGATCACCCGCGACGGCCCCGGCTGGCGGGCCGACATCGACCTACCGCCCGGGGTCACCGCCGGGGATGTGATCGAGCGGCGGGACCGGCTCGCCGCCGGCCTCACCCGCCCTCTCGGCTGCGTGTGGCCGGAAGGGCAACCGGAGGTGCACCCGGGCCGACTGCTGCTGTGGGTCGGGGACCAGGACATGGCCGCGACCCCGCCGAAGCCGTGGCCGCTGCTCAAGGCGTCCGGCGGGTTCGACCTCGGCAGGCCGGTGCCGTTCGGCACCGACCCACGCGGCCGGGTCATCTCCTTCGAACTGCCGTACACGAACCTGCTGATCGGGTCGATTCCCGGCTACGGCAAGACCGCCGCTACCCAGGTACCCCTGCTCGCCGCAGCCCTGGACCCGTACGCGGAACTGTGGTGCTTCGACTTCAAGGGCACCGGCGGCCTCGACCCCCTGGAGAAGGTGTCCGCCCGGTACGCCTCCGGGCAGGACGACGACACCGCCGAAGAGGGCCTGTTGGCGTTGCGGGAGCTGCGCAAGGAATGCCAGCGCCGCGCCGCCGTCATCAAGGGCCTGCCCAAGGCGGTCTGCCCGGACAACAAGGTCACCCCCGAACTGGCCCGGCGCAAGAAGCTCGGCCTGCACTGGCTCGTGGTCGCCCTGGACGAAGTGCAGGAGTTGTTCTCGCACCCGGAGTTCGGCAAGGAAGCCGGGGAGCTGGCCGAGAAGGTCATCAAGCTGGGTCGCGCCCTGGGCGTGATCCTCGTGGTGGCCACGCAGCGGCCGGACGCGAAGAGTCTGCCGACCGGGGTGTCCGCGAACGCGGGTACGCGGTTCTGCCTGCGGGTCATGGGGCAGATCGAAAACGACATGATCCTTGGCACCAGCGCCTACAAGAACGGCATCCGGGCGACGATGTTCGCCAAGAAGGACAAGGGCGTCGGCTACCTCGTCGGCGCGGCCGACGACGCGCAGATCGTCCGCACGTTCTACGTCGACGGCCCGACCGCCGAGAAGATCACCGACCGGGCACGCACCCTCCGGGAAGCCGCCGGGACGCTCACCGGGCACGCCATCGGGCAGACCCCGGCCACCCCGGCGGCACGGCGGGACACCCTGCTCGACGACATCCTCACCGTGGTACCGGCGACGGAGCCGAAGGTGTGGGCCGAGACGCTGACCGAACGCCTCGCCGAGCTGAACCCCGACGCGTACGGGGATCTGACCCGCGACCAGTTGACCGCCGCGCTCAAGCCGTACGGGGTCACCACGGGGCAGGTGTGGGGCACTGACCCGGCCACCGGCAAGGGTGCGAACCGGCGCGGCATCGAGCGGGCCGACATCGCCGATGCGGTTGCGGAGCGTCACAAGCGGCGAGGCGACAAAGCCGCCTAAGGCGGACAGCGAACGGGTGCTAGGTCTAGCGGCGGCCCCCGCTAGACCTAGCACCCCCGCTAGCACCCGACCCCAAACCTGGCCAGCGCCCTAGTTCCTAGCGGCGACGGCCCCGCGCACCCGAAAACCGGCCTGTGGAGGCAATTCGTGACCACCATCGCCCTACTCGCTAGCCTTCTTCCGCTCGGTTACGCAGCGTGGTACCTGATCCTGTGTGCGGTGTCCCCGTGGGGACGCTGCCGACGCTGCCACGGACGGCGCTCCCACCGCACGGCCATCGGTACCCGACGCGACTGCCCACGCTGCGACGGCACCGGCATCCGCGTCCGCACCGGCCGCCGACTCATCGACCACATCCGCGCCGAGTACCGCGACGGCCACCCATGACCCGCCGCCCCGGTCACACCGGATGGTGCGCCCGTGGCCACCGCTGCAACCTCGGCGAACACCGCTCCGAAGAGATCGTGATCGACCTGCCCGGCCACGGCCGCGCCGTCCTCGTCAGGGTCCGCACCGCCGCCGGCCGCGACCACGCCGAGATCCGCGTCCGCGTCGCCCTGGCCCCGATCGAGCTGCGCGCCCGGCGACAGCTCCACGGGCTGCTCACCGATCTCCGGCACACCGTCACCCGGGCCGCCGTCGCCGGCCGCCCCCACCCACGGAAGGCCACACGATGACCCAGCTCACCCGACCGCCGTCCCGCCGGATTCAGCGCCGCCGGACCGCCGGATGGCGGATGCCCGCCGGGGCCGTCTACGTCGGACGTCCCACCCGCTACGGCAACCCCTACCAGCCCGACACCCCCACCGCCGCCGACCGGGCCACGGCCATCGACCGGTACCGACAGTGGCTGATCCTGCGCCTCGATTTGATCACCGCCGCCCGTCGTGACCTCACCGGCCGTGACCTGGCCTGTTGGTGCCCGCTCGACCAGCCCTGCCACGCCGATGTGCTGCTCAGCATCATCAACCAACCCACCCCGCCACCGGCCGACACCCCGCCCGCCGTGGTCGACCTGGGCACCGCCCTGCACTACGGCGACCGCCTCCACGACGCCGCCCACGGCAACGACTGTGACTGCCGGCCCCAGGTCCGCCGCCAGTTCATCGGATACGCGGAACTCCTGATCGGCTGGATGACCGAAGACGGACTACTCGCCACCGATGCGGCGGGGGCCGCGTGACCGGCGGTGGGCGGTGGGCGGACCGCCCGTCCCGGCACGATTCGCCCCTGACCGGCCCGGAAATCTGGTTGGCCGGCACTCCGGGCGAACTCGACGCCGCCATTCGTGCCCTGGCCGCTGCCGGACGCCTCACCTACCAGGGCCAGCGGCGGATGCTGACCGGGGCCGACGCGGGCCGCGCCCAGCTCTACCTACGCCTGAACGTCACGCCCGACCGCCGCGCGGTCCCGCCCACGCGGCCGACCAGTGATGACGGCGCGACCGTGCTGCGGTTTCCCGACCGGCTCTCCGGCGGCGCGGCCTGAACATCCCCCGCCGCCGGTAGCGCCCCGGCTGACCCGAACACCTGACCGGCGCGCTTCGCGCCCTCACCGCCTTGGTGGCCAGCGCCCGCGTGGTGCTGGCCACCGGACCGCCTGTGCCCGGAAGGAACTTCTCATGCTCGACTCTGCGGTGCTGCTGGCCGCTGCGCTCGCGTGCGCGGCGCGCGGCTGGCACGTGTTCCCGCTACGCCCCGACACCCGGCCTGACGACGACCACGCGAAGCGGCCCGCGTTCCCGAACCGGTGCACCGCCGACCGGTGCGACCGCATCGACCCCCGCTGCCGGGCCGCCGGCCGTCATGTCGGGTGGGAAGACCGGGCCACCACCGATCCGGACCGCATCCGCCGCGCCTGGACACGCCAGCCTTACGGCATCGGCATCGCGTGCGGGCCGTCCGGTCTGGTGGTGGTCGACCTGGACGTGCCCAAACACCCCGCCGACACCCCACCCGCCGAATGGGCCGGGGCACGCGACGGGGCAGACGTGCTCATCGCCCTGGCTGACCGGCACCACGGCACCGTCGATCCGACGTACACGCAGCGCACCAGCCGGGGCGGAAGCCACCTGTTCTACCGCCACCCGGCAACCGGGCCGACGCTCGGCAACACCGTCGGGGAGTGGAGCGGGATCGGCTGGAAGGTCGACACCCGATCCCACGGCGGGTACGTGGTGGCCGCCGGCTCCACCGTCAACCGCCGCCCCTACACGATCACGCTCGACGTCGACCCCGCGCCGCTGCCGGCATGGCTGGCCGACCTGTTGGCGCCCACCGTGCGGCCGGCATACCGGCCCGCAGCGGTGGCCCTGCCGCCGGACCGGCGCGGCGCGTACCTCGCCGCCGCGATCCGCCGACAGGTCGCCCACCTCACCGCCGCCCCCGACGGACAACGCAACCACGCCCTGTTCACCTCCGCAGTAGCACTCGGCCAACTCGCCGCCGGAGGCGCGCTCACCGACACCGACGTGTACGCCGTCCTCGAACCCGCCGCCCTGTCGACCGGACTACGGCCCGCAGAGGTGACGCGCACGATCGCGTCCGGGCTGCGCGTCGGCGCACGCCAGCCGCGCCGCCTGAACAGCGCCGGAAAGGCGGCGGCATGACGACCCGGTTGCAGATCGGCTCCGGCCCGGAAACCATCCGCGTACTTAAAGCCGCCCTGGTCGACGGGCTGCTGCCCGATACATACGTGTCCGCCGGTTCCCTGGTCCACATGGAAGCGGTCTCCGGTGGCCTGGCCACCGCCGCCGACGAAGACTCCCCACTGCCGGTATCGGCGAGCACGGTCAACCCCGCCGGCCTGGCCGGACTGCTCGCCGAACACGCCTACGTCTACCGCCTCAAGACCCGCAAGAGCGACACAGGAGACCCCGAAATGTACGAAGACGAGGTGACCCCACCCCGCGACATCCTGTCGTCGGTGCTGGCCGGCAAGACCTGGCCCGGCGTGCCGCCGCTACGCGGGATCATCGGTGCCCCGGTGCTGCGACGGGACGGCACCTTGTTGCAGCAGCCCGGTTACGACCCGCCCACCGGCCTCTACCTCGCCTCGAAAGTCGCCCTCCCACCCGTTCCTGATGAGCCCACCCCGGAGCAGGTCGACGAGGCGCGTACGTTCCTGCTCGGCCGGTTCCTGCGGGACTTCCCGTGGTCATCGGCCGCCGACCGGGCCAACTACGTGGCGCTGCTGGCCACGCCGATCCTGCGGCACTTCACCCGGTCCCTGACCCCGTTCGCGCTCATCGACGCCACCATGCCCTCATCGGGGAAGACGATCCTGACCGCCGGGCCGGGAATGCTCTACGGGCAACGGGTCATGACCTGGGCCTACTCGGATGAAGAACTCCGCAAGTCCATCACCGCCGTACTGGCAGAGCAGGTCGGGGTGGTCATCTGGGACAACCTCGCCGAAGGCACCGTCATCGACTCCGCCGTCCTCGCCCAACTCGTCACCTCCGGCGTGTGGTCCGACCGGCAGTTAGGCGCATCCCGCAACGTCGCCACCGTCAACGACCGACTCTGGATGGCCACCGGCAACAACCTGCAAGTCGGCGGCGACATGGCATCCCGCACCGTCCGCGTGCGCCTCGACCCCGACATGCCCCGCCCCGAACTACGCGACCAAGCCGAATTCGGCATCCCCCACCTCGACCAATGGATCACCAACCCCACCAACCAACTCACCGTCCTGTGGCACCTCCTCGTCCTCGTCCTCGACTGGACCCGCCAGGGAGCACCCCGAGTGACCGGACTGTCGATGCGGCAGTTCACCCCCTGGGCGCAAGCCTTGGGCGGATTCCTCCACCACCACGGCATCGACGGATTCCTCACCAACGCCGCCGACATCCGCACCATCGACGAAGACGAAACCCGCTGGCGCGCGTTCCTCACCTGCTGGCACGACCGCCACAGCAACCGGCCGATGACCGCCGCCGAACTCCGCCAGGACGCCGAACCCATGCACCTGGGCAGCGACGTCAACGACCCGTGGGACGGGCAGTTCATCACCACCCACAACGGCCGCCTACCCAACCCGCTGCAACTCGGCCGACTCCTCACCGGACAGGCCGGACGATGGCGCGGGGAACACGTCGTCCGGGCCGGCAAGAACGACCGGGGCGACCGATCGGTGTTCTGGGTCGAGCACCACCAGGGATAGAAACCCGCTGAACCATCTCCGCATCTCCGCAACGCCGCACCAACCCCGCTCTACCAGCGGAAACACCCTGCGGAGATCAGAACCTCAAGGAACATCGATCTCCGCATCTCCGCAGTGGCTTGCGGAGATGACATCCCTTTGCGGAGATGGCCCCTCAGTATCACTCCGCATCTCCGCAAGCATTCGCCCAGCTCACAGCCATGTTTGCGGAGATGCGGAGATGCGGAGATGGTTCAGCCCTCCCACGCACAGAACCACCCACGGCCGCCCATGCCCCGACCACACCGACCCGCTGAGAGCCACACAGATGGATCGACGCATGGCCGAGACACCATGCCGCCCGAGATCTTGGCGCTACGGCGCTCTCAGCAACCTGCTCTATCCGCTCCTGTCGACGCACGTCATGGAAATACGGGGAGAGACAGCGTGTCCAACACCGACAACCGCGTCGTCCTGACCATCGAAGAAGCCGCCCAGCGACTCGGCATCGGCCGCACCACCATGTACGCCCTCATCAAGGCCGGACAGATCCGCACCGTCACCATCGGCCGACTCCGCCGAGTGCCCACCTTCTGCCTCGACGAGTACGTGCGGGATCTCCTGGCCGACCCGACGCCACTCGACCACGCCGCCTGACGAAGGGAGCCTGACGCATGGGACGCAAGCCCAACGGGGCATCGAGCATCTACCTCGGCGCTGACGGTTCCTGGCATGGACGGGTGACCGTCGGCGTGAAGGACGACGGATCTCCGGACCGTCGACACGTCCGGGGCAAGACGGAAGCCGCAGTCATCAAGAAGGTTCGACTGCTGGAACGGGAGCGGGACAGCGGGACGGTCCGCAAGGCTGGCCAGCGCTGGACGGTGAAGACCTGGCTCACGCACTGGGTGGAGAACATCGCCGCATCGGCTGTCCGAGAGAACACCATCGCCGGCTACCGGGTGGCGGTCTACCGGCACCTCATTCCCGGTCTCGGTGCCCACCGCATCGAGCGCTTGGAGCCCGAGCACCTGGAGCGCTTCTACCGACGGATGCAGGCCAACGGCAGTGCCCCAGCGACCGCTCACCAAGCGCACCGCACGATCCGGACCGCGCTCAATGAGGCGGTACGCCGGGGGCATCTGGCGAAGAACCCTGCCAGTCTCGCCAAGTCACCGCGACTACCGGAGAGCGAGATCGAGCCGTATTCGGTCATGGAGGTACAACGGCTCATGGCTGCCACCCGGGGCCGACGCAACAGCGCGCGGTGGGCGGTCGCACTCGCGCTCGGCCTGCGCCAGGGCGAAGCGCTCGGCCTGCGTTGGTCGGATATCGATCTTGACGCCGGGACGCTGGCTGTTCGGCGCGGCCGGCAGCGGCCGAGGTGGAAACACGGGTGCGGCTCACCGTGCGGCCGGAAGCACGGCGGACACTGCCCCGACCGTCGCCAGGTGCGCGCCGACACCGCCGAGACCAAGTCTCGGGCCGGTCGGCGCAGCATCGGGCTGCCTGACGAGTTGGTGGCGCTGCTCCGCAAGCACCGCGAAGAACAGGACCAGGAGCGCGTCACGGCAGCCCAACTATGGGCGGGCGGCGACTGGCTGTTCGCCACGCCGACCGGCGGCCCGGTCAACCCGCGCACCGACTACGACGAATGGAAGCGGCTGCTCCGGCTCGCCGGGCTACGGGACGGCCGGTTGCACGACGCCCGACACACCGCCGCCACGGTACTGCTGATTCTCGGCGTCGCCGAACGGGCGGTAATGGGCATCATGGGCTGGTCGAATTCGGCAATGGCGGTCCGGTACCAACACCTCACCGCCCAGGTCCGCCGGGACATCGCCAAGCGGGTCGGCGGGCTGCTCTGGGACAACCCGCCGGAGGACCCGAAAACGGCCTCCTGAGCAGCAACTGAGACCGAAACTGAGACCACAAGCGGAACGCCCGGTGCGATCCTCGCGGATCGACCGGGCGTTCTCGCTGTTCACGAGCGGTGGCGGCGGGATTTGAACCCGCGGAGGGCGTAAACCCTCACACGCTTTCGAGGCGTGCTCCTTAGGCCACTCGGACACGCCACCGCCGACGAGGGTACAGGAACACCGGTTCGGGTGCCGCACCGGTATCGCTCCGGCCGGCCTGGCAGGATCTTCGCCATGAGTACGCACATCGGCGCGAAGCCGGGCGAGATCGCCGAGCGGGTCCTGATGCCGGGCGACCCGCTGCGGGCCAAGTGGATCGCGGAGACCTACCTCGAGGACGCCACCTGCTACTCGACGGTGCGGGGGATGCTGGGTTTCACCGGGCGGTGGAACGGCGTGGACGTCTCTGTCCAGGGCTCCGGGATGGGCATGCCGTCCGCGTCCATCTACGCCCACGAGCTGATCAACGAGTACGGCGTGAAGACCCTGATCCGGGTCGGTTCCTGCGGCGCGCTCACCGAGGACCTCCAGTTGCGGGACGTGATCGCGGCGATCGGGTCGTCGACCGACTCGAACATGAACCGGATGCGCTTCGACGGGTTGATCGACTACGCCCCGGTGGCCGACTTCGGGCTGCTGCGTACCTCGGTCGAGGTGGCCGAGCGGCGCGGCATCACCATGCACGTCGGGCCGATCCTCGCCGCCGACGCCTTCTACACCGACCGGCCGGACCTGTACGACACGCTGGCCGACTACGGCGTACTGGCGGTGGAGATGGAGTCGGCCGCGCTCTACACGATCGCCGCCCGGTTCAGGGCCCGCGCGCTGACCCTGCTGACGGTCAGCGACCACATCAAGACCGGCGCGAAGACCACCGCGCAGGAGCGTGAGCAGACCTTCGGCCAGATGGTCGAGATCGCCCTGGACACCGTCGCCGCCTCCTGACCGCCGCCCCGACGGCTCGCAAGGGGGCCGATGTTGCGGTCTCCACGCCCCGGGTCACCGCAACATCGACCCCGTCGCCCCCGACCCGGCCCGTCGGCCCGGCCCGGGTCAGCGGAAGAAGGCGCGCAGGACGGCCGCGTTCTCGGCCTCCAGGACGCCTGGGTAGACCTCGGGGCGGTGGTTGAGCCGGCGGTCGCGCAGGACGTCCCACAGTGAGCCGGCGGCGCCGGTCTTGGGTTCCCAGGCACCGAAGACGACCGTCGAGATCCGGGACAGCACCAGCGCGCCCGCGCACATCGTGCACGGTTCCAGGGTGACCACCAGCGTGCAGTCGTCGAGCCGCCACCGGCCCAACCGCGCGGCGGCCCGGCGCAGCGCCAGCACCTCGGCGTGTGCGGTCGGGTCCCCGGTCAGCTCCCGTTCGTTGCGGCCGACGGCCAGTTCGGTGCCGTCCGGGCCGTAGACCACCGCCCCCACCGGCACGTCCCCCAGCACCCCGGCACCCTCGACCATCCCACCGGGCCCGCCCGCTCCACCCGGCCCGTCGGGTTGCCCGGGTCCGGCGGAGGTGTCGGCGGGCAGGTCGGGGCCGGTGACGGCGATCTCCAGCGCTCGGCGCATCCACCGTTCGTGCCGCTGCCGGCGGCCGACGGATTCCGGCCCGGCCGGCCGCTCGGTCGCCCCGGGACCGGCCCGTCCGCCCGCGCCGGGCGTCGGCTGCCCCGGCCGTACGGCATCCGGGGCGGGATCGGTCGCGTCGAGCGGCCCGGCCGCACCCGGCCACGCCGGGCCACCTCCGGCCCCGGCCGACCCTGCGGTGGCGTCGTCGGGGTGGGGAGGGTCAGACCTCACGCAGCTCCTCGACCTCGTCGGCGCAGCCGAGCACCTGGCACACCTCGGCGGTCACGTCGGCGGGGAGCATGCCCTCGTGGGCGCAGAGCTTGAGCAGGCGTTGGGCGGAGATGCCCAGGTCGGCGAGGATGTCGGCATCGCCCACCGGGTCGGCTTCCGGGTCGACGGCCGGCTGTTCGCTGTCCTCGTCGCCGCCACCGGCGGTGGCCGACGGCGGTTCGTCGACGTCGTCGAGGCCGGTGACCGACGTCTTGAGGTCGCCGACGAGCAGCGCACCGAGCCGGGACTCCTCGGCGTAGCCCGAGTCGGAGCCGAAGACCCGCAGGTCCTCCCCCTCGTCGAGGCGCAGCACCACCAGGTAGGCATCGTCGGCCTCGACGAAGAGCAACGACACGTCGGCGTCGGGTTCGACGTCGCGCAGCCGGTCGGCGACCTCGTCGATGTCGGTGGCCCCGCGCAGGTTCACCTCGGCGGCGTTCCAGCCGCCCCCGTCGCGCACCACGGCGGCAGCGAAGTACGACATGGTTCCCCCAAAGACCTCGGCACAGCCGACTCGTTACGCGTGCACGTTAACCGGTCGGGTCGGCAGCCGACCGCTCAACGCCCCGAAGGGCCGGCAATCCGGGGAAAGTTCGTCAGCCGGCGACGCGGCGACGGGTCGCGATGAGCTGGCGCAGCCGCTCGGTGCGTTCCCGCTGCGGCCGTTCCCGCTGGCGTACGGAGCGGGCGCCCGCCAGCTCGGCGAGAATCTGGAGGCGGCGGCGGCTCCGCTCGGAGTCGAGCCGCGGGGTGTTCCAGGCCATACCGAAGAGCGTCCTCAGTCACAGCGGGTACGTCAAGATGGTGCGGCAAACGAAGCCGCGCGATGACACAGGGTCACCACATCGGCCAGTCCGCGCTGACCGCCCACCGCACCACGACCACCGCGAACGCGATGCTCCAGCCACCGGCGGTGACGATGGCCACACCTGTGCCGACCCCCCGGTCGCCGAAGCGGACCAGGGCGAACGCGGCGAGCCAGGCGAACGCTCCGGCGATCACCGTCCACCAGGCGTAACTTGCGACGTCGCGGCCGAGCAGGCCGAAGAGCACCAGCCAGGCGGCGGCGAGGGTGCCACCCGCGGCCACCGCCGCGCCGGTGACGGGGTGTGGTTCCCGCCAGGTCGGCCGGCGGGGCGGACCGGCGGGGAAGAGCCCCGAGGCGGCGTACGGGACGCGTCCGGGCTGGTGGTCGGTCATGGTCACTGTTCCCCCTCCGGCCGGACGGAACCCGGCGCGCCGCCGCCGGCCGGTGACGGGTCGACGGGTCGTCGCGGGAGCCGTCGTCGGCCGGGTGCCGCTGTCGGTGCGACCTCCACGGTAGCCGTCTGTCAGGATGTCCGAATGTCCCTGTTGCGGCCCGACCTACGGCGTACCCGTCCGGCGTACCCCGTCCTGCTGCTCGTGGTGGCGGTGCTGGCCGGCTGCGGGACGGACGAGCCGGTCGCGGGCCCGGTCTGGGACGGCCCGTCGACGGTGGCGACGGGCGACCAGCCGGCGACCCCGACGGCCCCGGCGGGCAGCCCGTCGGGCACCCCGGCTCCGAGCGGGACGCCGTCGGCCACGCCGGATGCGGCGGCCCTGCGCCGGGTCTTCCCGGTACGGGCGGGCAACGTCGCCTACCACCCGACGCACTCGGGTTACCCGGGCACCGACATCTTCGCCGACTGCGGTGAGCCGGTGGTGGCGGTGACCGACGGGACGGTGCTGGAGGTGAGCCGGGTGGACCGGTTCCGCAAGAACGGGCCGTTGGGGCCGTACAACGGTGGTCTGTCGGTGTCGTTGCTGGGCGACGACGGGGTGCGGTACTACGGGTCGCACCTGAGTGCGGTCGCCCCGGGGATCGAGGCCGGGGTCCGGGTGCGTTCCGGGCAGCAGCTCGGCGAGGTGGGCCGGACGGGGAACGCGAACAACGTCTGTCACCTGCACTTCGGATTGTCGCCGAAGTGCACCGGGCACGACGACTGGTGGATCCGCCGGGGTGTGGTGTGGCCGGCGAAGTACCTGGACTCCTGGCGGAAGAAGGGCAACCGGTCGCCGGTGTCGGCGGTGACCGCCTGGGAGCGTGAGCACGGCTGCCCGCGCGCGCCGCGCGGCTCCTCCGGCGCAGGCTGACCGGGGGTCGGCGGCGGCGCACCTCGACCGTACGCATTGACGTGGGTGTTACCCGTCGGTTAACGTCCCGCTAGAGAGAGCGCTCTCTCGACCGACCAAGCCCCCGAATTCCGACGAACCGCGCGCTGCCGGCCGACCCGCCCCGCGCGCGGAGGAGGCACGATGACACCTCCCGTCCCCCGCCGCCGCACCCGCTGGGTGCTGGCCGCTACCACCGCCCTGACCGTCCTCGTTGGCGGTCTCACCCTCACCACCGCCGGCACCCCCGCCGAGGCGGCCACCGTCGGCGCCGGCAGCTACACCACCGACCCGGTCGGCCCGCTCCCCGCCGGCTGCGGCGCCCTGTCCACCAACCCCCGCCAGTACGCCACCGCCAACGCCCCCGCCGGGCCGGTCCCCACCAACGACTGGTGGTCGTCGCTGCTGTGGAAGAAGACGAACTGCTCCTACAGCGAACCGCTGCACGCCCACCCGGTGTCCTACCAGCCGTTCAGCGACGGGCTCGGCTTCTCGGCACCGTCGGCCGCCACCGTCAGCGGCACCGCGACCGGGGTGGGCGAGTTCAAGTACACCTACACCGAGGACATCCGGGTCGGCGTGGCCGCGCTCGGCGCACCGGTGGTCAAGGTCGACGACTGGACGGACTGGACGGTCACCCCGTACTGGAATGACGGGTCACGGACCCTGCGCGCCACCATCGGCCACGGACTGCCGTTCGCCTACTTCCAGGCCACCGGCGGCGACGCCCAGATCAACCCGACCGGCGGCACCGCCACCGTCTGGTCCAACAGCGGCGGCACCATCGGCTTCACCGTCCGGGGCCACGACTACGTCGGGTACGCCCCGACCGGCGCGACCTGGTCCGTCGCCAACGGACGGATCACCTCCAGCCTGGCCGGCAAGGGCTACTTCTCGATCGCCCTGCTGCCGCCCACCGCCGACGCCACCGCCCGCGCCGCACTCGCCACGAGCTACGGCCGGTACGCCCACGCGCACGTCACCGGCACCCGGGTCGGCTACACCTACGACCCGGCGACCAGCACCGTGACCACCACGTACTCGTTCACCACCACGGCCCGGGAGGGCACCACCACCCAGACCGTGGTGAGCCTCTACCCGCACCAGTGGAAGGCGCTCGCCGGCAGCACACCGCTCACCCAGACCTACCCGTCGGCGCGCGGCCGGATGAAGGTGCTGACCGGGGTGGCCTCCTTCCGCACCGCGATGAAGTTCCACGGGGTGCTGCCCGAGGTGCCCGCCGTGGCCACCGGCTCCGGATCCGACCTGGCCCAACTGAAGGAGCAGCTCGCCGCCGTCCGGGGCAACCCGATGGACCAGCGCGGCACCGACACCTACTGGACCGGCAAGGGCCTCGGCCGGGCCGCCCGGATCGCCGAGATCGCCGACCAGGTCGGCGACACCGAGACCCGCAACGCGGCGCTGAACGCTATCCGCAGCACCCTGACCGACTGGTTCACCGCCGCCCCGGGCAAGACCGCGAAGATCTTCTACTACGACCGCAACTGGGGCACCCTGATCGGCTACCCGGCGTCGTACGGGTCCGACCAGGAACTCAACGACCACCACTTCCACTACGGCTACTTCATCGCGGCGGCGGCGACGCTCGCCAAGTTCGACCCGGCGTGGGCCACCCAGAACCAGTACGGCGGCATGGTCGACCTGCTCATCCGGGACGCCAACAACTACCAACGCTCCGACACCCGCTTCCCCTACCTGCGGGACTACGACATCTACGCCGGGCACGACTGGGCCTCCGGGCACGGCTCGTTCAACGCCGGCAACAACCAGGAGTCCTCGTCGGAGGGGATGAACTTCGCCAACGCGCTGATCCAGTGGGGTCAGGCCACCGGCGACACCGCCGTCCGGGACGCGGGCGTGTTCATCTACACCACCCAGGCCGCCGCGATCCAGGAATACTGGTTCGACGTCGACGACGAGAACTACCCGGCGGCGTTCGGGCACTCCACCGTCGGCATGGTCTGGGGCGACGGTGGGGCGTACGCGACCTGGTTCAGCGCCGAACCGGAGATGATCCAGGGCATCAACATGCTCCCCGTCACCGGTGGGCACCTCTACCTCGGCTACCGGCCGGCCTACAACAAGGCCAACTACGCCGAACTGGTCCGCAACAACGGCGGCGAACCCACCGTGTGGCAGGACATCCACTGGCAGTTCCTCGCCCTCGGCGACCCGGACGCGGCGCTGGCCAAGCTGCGGGCCAACCCCGGCTACACCCCGGAGGAGGGCGAGAGCCGGGCGCACACCTTCCACTGGATCCGCAACCTCGCCGCGCTCGGCCAGGTCGACACCACGGTCACCGCCAGCCACCCGCTGGCCGCCGTGTTCAGCCGCAACGGCGCACGCACCTACGTGGCCAGCAACATCACCGCCGCGCCGCTGACCGTACGGTTCTCCGACGGCACCAGTCTCACCGTGGCCGCCGGGAAGACCGCCACGACCGGGGCGTACACCTGGAGTGGTGGCAACGCGGCGGGCGGCACCAACCCGAGCCCGACGACGTCGCCCAGCCCGACGCCCACCCCGACCGGGCCGTCGCCGACCCCGACCAGCCCGACCCCGCCGCCGACCACCCCGCCGGCCGGCTCGCCCACCCGGTTCCTGCTGCCCGGTGGCGGGCTCGGTTCCGCCGGCAGCGCGGCGACGACCACCGTCCCCGGCAGCGGAGGCGCGAACCACGACGGCACCCCCAGCAACCCGGTGGTGTTCACCGCGACCCGGCTCAACCTCGCCTACACCGGCGGCCAGACCGGGTTCGACCTGTTCCTCGACGCCGGCCAGTCGGTCGGCAACGGGGTGCAGGCCCGGGTCTCCTACGACCTGACCGGGGACGGCACCTTCGACCGGGTGGAGACCTACCGGTACTTCGCCACCGACCCGGTGCCCGGCTACGAGCACTACACGCAGAACGCCGGCCTGCACTCGGCCACCGGCACGCTGGGCAACCTGTCCAGCGGCACGGTCAGGGTGGAGGTCTGGTCGGCGATCGGCGTCAACCCGTCCACCCTCGGCACCGGCAACCAGTCGGTGGTGAAGCTGCCGTACTCCTGATCCGCCTCCCCGTTGTCCACACCCCGCGCCGCCGGTCGTCCCCCGACCGGCGGCGCGGGCGCGTAGGTTGCCATCCATGAGCGCCAGAGACCCCGTCGCCGACCTGCGCCGGATCGCGTTCCTGCTGGAGCGGGCCAACGAGGCCACCTACCGGGTACGCGCGTTCCGCTCGGCGGCGACCGCCCTGGCCGCGTTGCCGGCGGCGGAGCTGGCCGAGCGGGCGCGGGCCGGCACGCTCACCGACCTGCCCGGGGTCGGCGACGTCACCGCCCGCTGCGTCACCGAGTCGCTGGCCGGCGAGGAACCGGTCTACCTGCGCCGGCTGGTCGCCACCGAGGGCGTCGACCTCGACGAGGCGGCCGGCGCGCTGCGGGCCGCGCTGCGCGGCGACTGCCACACCCACTCGGACTGGTCCGACGGCGGGTCTCCGATCGAGGAGATGGCGCTCGCCGCCGTCGAACTCGGCCACGAGTACGTGGTGCTGACCGACCACTCGCCCCGGTTGACGGTGGCCCGGGGCCTCACCGCCGACCGGCTGCGCCGGCAACTCGACCACGTGGCGGCGGTCAACGCGGCGCTGCCCGAGGGGTTCCGCATCCTCACCGGGATCGAGGTGGACATCCTCGCCGACGGCACCCTCGACCAGGACGAGGAGTTGCTGGCCCGGCTCGACGTGGTGGTCGGCTCGGTGCACAGCGGGCTGCGTGACGAGCGGGCCCGGATGACCCGCCGGATGCTCACCGCGGTCGCCAACCCGCACCTGGACATCCTCGGCCACTGCACCGGGCGGATGGTGTCGTCCCGGCCCGCCGGGGTGACCGGCCCGGGTGACAAGGGGCACCGGGCGCGGACCCGGGCCGAGAGCGACTTCGACGCGGACGCGGTCTTCGCCGCCTGCGCCGAACACGACGTAGCCGTGGAGATCAACTCCCGGCCGGAGCGGCAGGACCCGCCGAAGCGGCTGATCCGCCGCGCCCTGGAGGCCGGCTGCCGGTTCGCCATCGACACCGACGCGCACGCCCCCGGGCAGCTCGACTGGCAGCGGTTCGGCTGCGTCCGGGCAGCCCTGTGCGGCGTGCCCGCCGACCGGGTGGTCAACACCTGGCCGGCCGACCGGCTCCTCGACTGGACCCACACCCGCGCCTCGGGATGATCCACTCCTTTGGGGTCGATGTTGCGGTACCGGAAGCGCAGGGGATACCGCAACGACGGCTCCGATGTGCCGATCACGCCGTTCGCGACGGTCACGTAGGGTCGCAGCGTGGGACGAATCGATGACCTCGCGAACCGGTACGTGGCCGACTGGGCGCAGCTGAGCCCGACCGGCGCCACCTACGTCGGCATCGCCGGCTACGACGACCAGCTCGACGACCTCTCGCCCGCCGGTTACGAGGCACGCGCCGAACTGACCCGGCGCGCCCTCGCCGACCTGGACGTGACCGAGCCGGAGTCCGAGGCGGAGCGGACGGCCAAGGAGGCGATGCAGGAGCGCCTGGGGCTGGAACTGGCCCGGCACGACGCGGGCGAGATCACCAGCGAGGTGAACGTCATCGCCAGCGGCCTGCACGAGATCCGGATGGTCTTCGACCTGATGCCCACCGAGGGGGAACAGGGCCGGGCCGCCGTCGCCGCCCGGCTCAACCGGTTCGCCGCCACCCTGGAGGGCTACAAGACCACGCTGCGTGAGGCCGCCGCCGCCGGCCGGGTCAGCTCCAAGGTGCAGCTCACCGAGGTGGCCAAGCAGTGCGACACCTGGACGGACCCGCACGGCGACAACTTCTTCCACGGGCTGGTGCAGCGGCTGGACGCCGACGGCACGCTCGGTGCCGAGCTGCGCCGGGGCGCTGCGGCGGCGACCGCGGCGACCGCCGAGTTCGGCCAGTTCCTGCGTACCGAGCTGGTTCCGCTGGGGCGGGACAAGCAGGCCGCCGGCCGGGAACGCTACGAGCTGGCCTCGCAGTACTTCCTCGGCGCGAAGATCGACCTCGACGAGACGTACGCCTGGGGGTTCGCGGAACTGGCCCGGTTGGAGGCCGAGATGCGGATCGTGTCCGGCCGGATCGCCGGCCCGGGTGCCACCATCGACGAGGCGGTGGCCGTGCTGGACGCCGACCCGGCCCGCACCATCCAGGGCAAGGAGGCGTTCCGGGACTGGATGCAGGCGCTTGCCGACAAGGCGATCAGCGAACTGCACGGCACCCACTTCGACATCCCCGAGCAGGTCCGGCGGATCGAGTGCTGCCTCGCCCCGACCAGCGACGGGGCGATCTACTACACCGGGCCGAGTGAGGACTTCTCCCGGCCGGGGCGGATGTGGTGGGCGGTGCCGCAGGGGGTCACCGACTTCTCCACCTGGCGCGAGGTGACCACGGTCTACCACGAGGGCGTTCCCGGGCACCACCTCCAGGTCGCGCAGACCGCCGTCCGGGCGGAGCTGCTCAACCGCTGGCAGCGGCTGCTGTGCTGGGTCTCCGGCCACGGCGAGGGCTGGGCGCTCTACTCCGAACGGCTGATGGACGAGCTGGGCTACCTGGAGGACCCGGGCGACAAGCTCGGCATGCTCGACGGGCAGGCGTTCCGGGCGGCCCGGGTGATCGTCGACATCGGGATGCACCTGGAGCTGGAGATCCCCCGGGACAACCCGTTCGGCTTCCACCCGGGTGAGCGGTGGACGCCGGAGCTGGGCTGGGAGTTCATGCGGGCGCACTGCCGGGTGCCGGAGGAGAACCTGCGCTTCGAGCTGAACCGCTACCTGGGCTGGCCGGGGCAGGCGCCGTCGTACAAGGTGGGCGAGCGGATCTGGCTCCAGGCCCGGGAGGAGGCGATGGCCCGCAAGGGTGCCGACTTCGACCTGAAGGAGTTCCACCGGCAGGCGCTCGACCTGGGTGCGCTCGGGCTCGACCCGCTGCGCCGGGCCCTGGCCCGGCTCTGAACCGCACCGCCGGTCGGCGGGCGTTACGGGTGGTCGGGGGCGGGCGGATGCCCGCCCCCGACACACCGTGGGGGTGGGAGCAGGGTCAGGAGAGGCTCAACGCCAGGGCCGGTCGGGCGGTCAGCGTGTCGGAGTCGACGAACGCCAGGTCGATCGCCGGGTCGGTGAAGGTGATCGGGATCGGCGAGGTGATCGGGATGCCGTCGGGGAACGGCAGGTCCGGGGTGAGCGTGATGGTGATGCCGAGCAGCGTGCCGACGAACCGGGTGGCGTAGAACGCGACGTCGCCCCGCACCGTCAACTCGTCGGTGACGTACCGCTGGTGGCGGCCCGCCGGGCCGTCCGCGACCAGGCTGAAGTCGGCGGTGACCGCCCGGCTCATGGTGAACTTCAACGCCGTCAGCGTGCCGTCGGCGGTGGGCAGCTCGACGATGCCCTCGAACCGAAGCCCGGTCATGGTGACCCGCGTGCCGGTCAGCTTGGACGGCTGCCGGGCCACCCTCGGCTGCCCCGGCTCGGGGGCGATCCTCGGCAGCGGCCGTCCCGGCCGTACGGTGCCGGGGCCGCCGGGTTTCCCGGGGGTGCAGCGGGTCGGGGGGCGGGTCGCGCTGGGCTTGGGTCGGGTGGTGGGGGTGGCCTTCGGGGTCGTCCCGGCCCCAGGCGGCGAGGTGCGGCCCGCCGACGGGGTGGCGGTCGGATCGGTCCTCCCACCGCCGGTGAACAGGTCACCGATGCCGTGCAGCAGGTCGGTGAGCAGGTTGCCGTCCGGGGACGGAGACGAGGACGGGGACGGGCTGGCCGCGCCGGGGGTGGCCGTCGGGGTCGCGGTCCGGCTCGCCGTGGGACGCGGGGCGGCGGTACCGGTGGGGATCGGCCGTGCGCAGGTGGTCGGTGCCGACTGCGGCGCGGCGGCCCGTACCGGCTTCGGGGCGGCGGCCCGTACCGGCCCCGGGGCGGCGGCCACCAGGGCACCGGCGGCGAGGCCGAGGACCAGCAGCGCGACCCCGAGGTGGCGCGGGTCCCGCCCGCCTGCGGGGTCCTGTGCCGGGTCGCGTGCTGTGGTGGCGTCAGTTCCGGAGCCGCCGAAGAAGCCGAGCCGGCCGTCGGCGTCGAACCCGCCGTCGACGCCGGGGGCGGCGTCCGCCTCGGGGTCGGCGTCCGGGTGGGGTGCGGCGGTGGTCGGCGCGGCGGGGTCGGTGGCGGGCGGTGGGGCGGGGCGGACCGGGGTCCAGGCGAAGCCGAGGGCACTGCCGACAAGGCCGAGCAGCAGACCGAGGAAGAACCCGCCGAGGTTGAGGCCCATCAGGGAGTAGACCGTGGTGACCGCCGCGACGATCGAGTAGAACAGCCGCTGGCCGGGGCTGAACCAGAGCAGCAGCCCACAGGTGACCAGGATGATCGGGATGAGCAGCGAGTAGAGCCCGGTCGCGCCGGAGGAGAAGCTCAGCCCGTTGAGGGTCATCCTGGTGGAGGCGAACATCTCCACCCCGGCGAGCACGGTGAGCAGGCCACCCCAGAACGGCCGGCTGCGTCGCCACCGGCGGAAGCTCCGCCACCCGCGACCGGGGCCGGTCGGGGCGTACGGCGGTTGCGCGCTTGTCACGTGCTCCTCCTGGGCGGATGGGTTCGGGGTCGGGTGGGCCGGGCCCCTGCCGTCCGGCGGGGGTGACGAGAGGGGTCCGGCCCGGCGTCGTCGGGCGCGGCTCACTCGTCCGCGAAGCACTCCTTGCCCTTGGCGGCGTCGCCGACGTTCACCTTGAGCCGCAGGCCGGTCAGGTTGAACGTGGCCGCCGTGGTGTAGCGGGACACCTGCCGCAGGTCGGTGATGGTGACGTGCTGGGCGTCCTGGCCGAACGAGCCGGCCTGCGCCGACGCGTTGAGGTCGGTGGCGTCCCGGCCGATGCGGATGTTGGTGAAGGTGGCGTTGCCGCCCAGGCTGTCCATCGCGATCATCATGTTCTTGGCGGTGGCCGGCTTGTCGTCACCGGCGTTGATGGTCAGCACCACCGGCAGGCCGGGCAGGTCGGCGCGGACGGACTGGCAGAGCTTGTAGAGCTGCGCGCTGCTGATCTCGGAGAGGGCGACCGGGTGGACCTTGCCGTTCTTCTCCTTGACGATGCCGCCGTACTGGGTGAAGCCGTCGCCCTCCAGGCGTTCGGCGCCGATCTTGAAGGTCTGCCCGGAGACGGTGATGTCGGAGGCGATGGCCCCGCTCTGCATGCCGAACATGATGGCGCCCACGGCGGCCGTCGCGGGCACCATCATCGCGGCGAAGCGCCGCCACCGGGTACGCCCCGGCTCGTCGGTCCGATTCTGCACGGATTCCTCCTCAGGCTGGTGCCGGTCGTGGAAGCCGGTCGGGCCGCCGACCGGGCCGGAAGATCTGTTACCGACGGGTAACGAATGTGCGCCTGATGGTGCACCCGCTGAGGCGTGGCTCACAAGACCCCACCTACCGACCGGTAACCGTCGATCGCCGGGACCGGTCGCCATGTTCACGCTGGGTGCAACCCACTCCCCGCCGCCGACCGGATAGATACCGCCAAATCCGGCGTCGATCCTCACGCTGAGCTGACAAACCATCGACAGGTTACGATTGCGCAACGGATGCGGACGGTTACCGGACAGACGCGGAGGGCGGGCCGGGAAACCCGACCCGCCCTCCGCACACCGCTGTGGACTCAGCGCGTACCGGAACCGTCGCCGGTCCGCCAGTTGGTCGACGCGGGTGGGATCTCGTCGGTCAGCGGACCGCCCGGCCGCCCGGCGGCCGGCCCACCGACCGTGGCCGGCTCGGCCTTCCCGCCGCGGGTCGGCACGTCGGCCGCCGGGGCGACGCCTGCCGAACCCGGGCCGCCGGCCGTCGTCGCACGCCGCCCGGCGACGACCAACCAGAGCCCCAGCAGCAGCACCAGGCCACCGAAGACGGCCAGCCCGATCGGCAGGGTACGGCCGATCAGCTGGAGCTTGTCCCGGGTGACGCCCGCCGACTTCACGCTGTTGGCGATGGTCGCCTCGTCATAGACGAAGTCCGCGTCGAGCAGGGTCACCGGGCTGCCCTGGTTCGGCACGAAGTTCTTCCGCTGCTGCTCGCGTACCTTGACGAAGTTGCCGCTGACCGGCTCGATCCAGATCGTCCGGGTGTTGCTGTAGGTGACCTTGCCGGTGGTCGCCCCCGGGGCCAGCGCACCGGCCAACGCGGTCAGCGAACCCTCCGGGGTGACCAGGTCGGTCTCCGGAATCCGCTGCACGTACCGGTACGCCTCGGTGCCGTTGATCTGCTCGGTGCCGTCGAACGCGATCGGCAGCCCCCGGCGCAGGTCCCGGTCGAAGAAGGTGTGGTCCCGGCGTTCGGCGCGGAACGGGAACTTGTAGGTCTGCCCGGCGAAGGTCACCGAGTCGTCGGTGCCACCCGGACCGTCGGTGTCCAGGTATTGCTTGTCCCAGTCCCGGGCGGCGGCACTGACCCGGTCCAGGGCGAACTCGGCCGCGTACTTGCTGACGTCGGAGCCGTTGTCGGTCCGCACGACGGTGCCGTAGACGTCCCAGACGACCGCCTCGCCCCGCAGGTCGCCGGTCATCTCCTTCTCGGTCGTCGCCGCCTGCGGCACCACCTCGGTGGTGGCCTTGAGCTGCCCGGTCTGGATCGTCGGCTTCCCGTCGAGCACCTGCATGTAGGTGGCGTCGTCGGCGATCGCGACGCTCGCCCGCAGGCACCCGTCCGGCTTGCCGTCCGCGTCGCAGAACGTCAGGTCGTACGGCAGCTTCGTCACCGACGGCGCCACGTAGTACGCCGTTCCCGCGGCGACCGCGAGCGACAGCACGCCGATGCCGAACAACGCGGCACCCAGGCGAGTCTTCACTGGTCCTCCCCTAACAAAGACGGTCAGCCGGTTACCGGCGGAAGATCGAGGATGTAAAACTTGGCCGCAGGTTACTCCCGAGTCACATAGCCCCGCGACCCTCTGGACGGTTGATGTCTGCCCCGCTTCCCGATCAGGTCCTGCGACGGCTGCCCGCCCTCGACGCCGTCCGGGTGATCGGGGCACTCGCCGTGGTGGGGCACCATGTCGGCTTCGCCACCGGGCGTAACACCGGCGACACCACCGTCGGGGCCTGGCTGTCCCGACTGGACGTGGGCGTCGCGGTCTTCTTCGTCCTCTCCGGGTTCCTGCTGTTCCGGCCGTACGCGCACGCGCGGGCAACCGGCCAGCGGCCCCCGGGAACCGGCCGCTACCTGTGGCGACGGGCCACCCGCATCCTGCCCGCCTACTGGGTGGCAGTGGTGGTCTGCCTGCTGGCGCTGCCACAGAACCGGCAGGCGTCGACAGGTGACTGGCTGCGGCACCTCACGCTGACCCAGATCTACCAGCACGGGCAGCTGCGGCACGGGCTCAGCCAGACCTGGAGCCTGGCCACCGAGGTCACGTTCTACCTGCTGCTGCCGGTGCTGGCGGTCCTCCTGCTCAGCCGGCGACGGACACCGGGCACACCGACGTCGGCCCACCCGGACGGGGTGCTGCGGATCGCGGTGGCCGCGACGGTGGTCACCGGCGGCTGGGTGGCGTTGATGGGGTCGGGCCTGCTCAGCCTCGGCCTGCACACCATGTGGCTGCCCTCGTACGCCGGCTGGTTCGGTGCCGGGATGGCCCTGGCCGGCGCGCAGGTCGCGCTGCGCACCGGCCGGGGCGGGCGCTGGCGCTTCCTGGACGACCTGGGTCGGGCCCCGCTGGCCTGCTGGACGATCGCCCTGGGCGCGCTGGCCGTCGCCACCACCCCGGTCACCGGCCCCCGGGACCTGGCCGAGCCGACCGCCGGCCAGTTCGCCACCAAGCTCGTGCTCTACCTGGTGGTCGCGGTGCTGCTGATCGTGCCGGTGGCGTTCGGGCCGCAGACCCGCACCAAGGGCGTCTTCGACAGCATCGTCGGCCGGTGGCTGGGCCGGGTGTCCTACGGGCTGTTCCTCTGGCACCCGTTCGTGCTGGAGGGGATCTACCTGCTCGACGGCCGGCCGGAGTTCACCGGTGACCCGCTCGGCACGTTCGCCCTCACCGTGGCCGGTGGGCTGGTCCTCGCGGCGGTCAGCTACTACGCGGTGGAGCGCCCCTTCCAGCGCTGGGGTGGCCGGTGGCCACGTCGGCGCAGCACCAGCGACAGCCAGAGCAGGGTGGCGGTGGCGACCGCAGCCAACTGAGGCAGCCAGGCGGTGTGCCCGCCCCGGGTCGCCGCCCACCAGCCGGCCACCGCGAAACACGCCACCGGCAGCCAGCGCACGGTGGCCCGGCGCAGCCGGTGCATACCGCGCCGGTCCGGCGGGTGCAGGTGCGGTTCCAACGCCCGCCCGGCCAGCACCACGGCCACCACCGTCAGCGCCACCCCGACCGCCGCCGGCCCGCCGAACGACAGCAACGCCCCGCCGCCGACGAGCGCGGCGAGCACCCGCCCGCGCCGCCGCCGCAGCACCACCGCCCCCGGGGTACGCCGTGACGGCAGCACCGCCAGCAGGGCGACCCCGGCCAGCAGCACCGCCCCGGCCCCGAGCGCCAGCACGTACCCCCGGTCGGGGGCGAACCGGAGCGTCACCGTACCGGCCACGTCGGCCGGGACGAGCCAGCCCTGCTGCCAGCCGTCCACCACGAACGGGGTGAGCGTCCGGCCGCCTGCGGTGGCGACCCAACCGGCGTTGGCGTTCTCCCGCAACGCCAGCACCCGCTGGCCGGGATAGCTCTCCAGGCGCAGCACCCGACGGGTGGCCGTCCACTCGTCGACCCGCAGCACCGTCCGGGTCGCTCCGGGTGGTCGGGGTCCGCCGGTCGCGTCGCTCGTACCGGTGCCGGCCGCGGTGCCGCCGGCCGGCACCGCCGGGGTCGGGGCCCCGCCCGTCGGGGTGAGGGCGAGCCGGGTCGGTACGGTCAGCCGGGTCCCCGCCGCCACCACCCGGTTCTCCCCGGCGGCCAGCCGCAGCGGCGTCCTCGCGGCCGGACCGCAGAGCACCGCCGGCACCTCGCGTAGTTCCAGCAGGTCCCGTCGGCTGGCCACCAGCGCGGTCCGGCGCTGCCCACCGGCCACGGTCACCGTCGGGCCGGTGCCGCAGGGCAGGGTCACCCGCTTCGCGGGGTCCACCGTGGTGGCCGGGCCGTCCGGTAGCACGGTCAGCTCACCCACCCCCACCGGCAGGTCCTGCGTCACCCGCCGGTACGGGTCGTACGACGCCGTCGGCACCACGTCGGCGATCAGCACGGTCAGGTCGTCGCTGCGCATCGGCCTGTCGAACAGCAGCGTGCCGCCCTCGTCGAGCACCCCGCCGCGCATCCCCTCGTCGCCGAGCACGGTGACCCGCCAGGGGCGGGCCGCCGCCGCACCGGGCGGCAGGGTGATCCGCAACCCGCTGACCGTACGCGCCTTCGGCCAGGTCAACCGCAGCCACGGTTGCCGGTCGGCGTCGGCGGCGTACCAGATGGTCGCGGGGTTCCCGTCGACCACCGCGCCGGGGCGGGCGCTCGGGTGGGACACGCCGACGGTCGAGGCGGCCACGGTCGGGGTGACCCCGGTGGTGACCGCCGCCGCCCCACCGGGATCGAGCAGCGCGTTGAGCGCCCCGCCGGGCCGGGGCCGGGCCCACAGCGCGACCCGGTGGTCCGCGCCGACCGGCAACCGTACGGTGCGGTCGATCCGGTCGCTGTCCTCGGAGGCGCGGGCCATCGCCCCGGCGCAGATCGGCCGGCCCTCGTCGAAGACGCACGCCGGGATGGCCGGGGCTGCGACGAACACCATCGTGGCCGGCCGGTCGGTGGCCGGCGGGTCCGGCACGACCAGGGTCCGGGCGGCCTCGACACCGGGGATGACGAGTTCGGCGATGCCCACCCCGCCGAAGCCGGCCCGCACGTCGAAGACCTGCTCGACGGTGACCCGGACGAACCGGGTGGGGTAGCCGTCGGGCAGGGGCACCTCGACGGTCTGTCCGGCGGTCTGCACGGTGCTCTGCTGCCGGCCTGCGGTCACGGTGATCCTGGTGGGCAGCGAGTCCGCCCCGGTGTCGAAGGTGATCCGCACCTGCCGCACGACCTGCGGCCGGTCCAGTTCCACCTCGAACCACTGCCCCGGCGCGCTGGTTCCCGGGGCGGACCGCCAGGACGTGCTCAGGTCGCCGTCGACTGCCGCGTACGGCTGGTGTTCGGGGCGTCCCCCGCCCAGCGGCTGCGCCTGCGACCAGGAACTGGACGCGGTCACCCCGCCGATGCCGAGGTAACGCACCACGGTGGACTCCCCGTCGGCCCACTCCGGCAGGTAGTCCCGGGCCGGGGCGTCGAGCTGGGGGCGGTCCCGGGCGGTGAGGGTGGCCGAGGCGTTGTCGTGCTGCTGCCCGAAGGCCACCTCCCGGCGGCGCAACCCGTCGGTGAGCGTCACCGACGACGCGTCCAGCCCGGCCGGGCGGTCCCCGGCGAGCACGGTGGGCGCGGCGGAGAGCCGGCCGGCGGCGGCCAGCGGCAGCAGCGACTCGGGGCCGCCGACGACCGTGGTCAGGTCGGCGGCGTCGTACGCGACGACCCGGTCGACGTCGCGGCGGACCTCGTACACCTCCAAGGCCCGGACCGCGACGTCCAGTCCCCGGTCGACGACGTTGCCGGGCAGCCGGCCCCCGCCGACCTCGGGACCGAATCCGCGCACCGGCTCGATACCGGCGGAGCGCAGCAGCGCCTGCCGGACCACCACCGGCCGGACGGCATCGCTGCGGCCGTAGTCGAGGTCGGAGCGCAGCAGCAGGTACTTCACCCCGGAACGGGCGAGCAGGTCGGCGAGGCCGGCGGAACCCTCCCCGTCGGCCAGCGCCGACTCGACGGTGTCCAGCAGCCGGATGGTGCCGGGCGGGGTGAGCGGCACCGAGCTGCGCACCGCCCACGGCCGGTCAGACAACGGCTGGGTGATCTCGTCGCTGGGGCTGCCCCACAGGTAGCGGGGGAACCGGGCGGCGGGCACCACCAGCACCCGGTCGTCGCCGACGGCCCGGTCCAGCCAGTCCGACGCCTCCCGCCAGTAGCCGGGTACCCCGGCGAAGCTGCCCTGGGCGGCCAACCCACCGCCGAGCGCGGGCGTGGCCACCGCGGCGACCGCGACCAGGGCGGTGCCGGTGACCAGGCCGGCACGCAGCCGGACCGGTTGCAGCGCCCGGGGCAGCAGAGCGGCCAGTTCGGGCCGGTCGCCGGTGCGGGCGGCCCGCAGCACCAGCCCGACCAGGTGGGCCAGGCCTAGGATGAGCGGCAGCCGGAGCACCACGTCGAACTTGTGCACGTTGCGCAGCGGCGCGCCGGCCGCGTCGAGGAAGGTGCGCTGGGTCTGCGCGCCGAACCCGTCGAGCTGGCCGAGGTGCCCGAGCCCGACCAGGGCCAGCCCGACCAGCAGCCCGGTGACCAGGAACCGCCGGTACGGCATGCCCCGGCGGGCCAGCCCGGCGATGCCCAGCCCGGCGACCACCAGGGTGGCGACCACCAGGGGACGTTCGGTGGCGAGCCGCCAACCCGCTGTCCACGGCGGCCCGTACGCGCCGGTGAGGTAGGCGTGCCAGTGCGAGGCGCCGCGCAGCACGGTGGTGGTGTCGGTGGGGGTGGTGGTCACCGGCGCGGTCTCGATGTAGTCGAGGAACGGCGGGCTGTACCGGCCGAGCAGCAGCAGCGGCACCAGCCACCAGGCGGTCGCCGCACCCACCGCGAGCCCCCAGGCGGCCAGCGCCTTCACCCGCAGCCGGAACGGGTGCAGGCCGAGCAGCCAGAGCGCGGCCAGCGGCACCACGGCCAGTACGGCTGTCGCGTTGACCCCACCGGCACAGGCCACCACCAGGGCCGACCGGGTGACCGCCCGACGCAGCGGCACCCCGTCGACCAGGCCGACCAGCGGGACGAGCACCCACGGGGCGAGCGCGCTGGGCCACGCTTCCACCGAGATCGGGCCGAGTTCGGTGAGCAGCCGGGGGGAGAGCGCGAAGGCGGCACCGGCGAGCAGCCGCGCCCACGGGGTGCCGACGTGCAGCCGCTCGGCGAGCCGGACCACGCCGACGCAGGCCACCGTCAGCAGCAGCGCCCACCACAACCGCTGCACCACCCACGCCGGTACGGCGAGCAGCTTGCCGAGCAGGAAGAACGGTCCCATCGGCCACAGGTAGCCGTACGCCTGATTCTGCAACTGCCCGAAGGTGCCGTCCGGGTCCCAGACGTGCAGGGCCCGGGTCAGCCATCCGGCCGGATCGATGGCCAGGTCGACCTTGGTGTCGATGGCGATCAGGCCGGGGTCCTGGAGGAACGCCAGTGCCGACAAAGCCAGACACACCGCCACCAAGCGCGCACGCCACACCGTGCTCGATGTGTCGTCCGGCCCCTCGGCCGCCCCCGGACGGCCCGGCGACTGCTGCATCTCGCCTCCGATCGGGCATTGCGACGTGCGTGACGCAGCCCATAGTGTGACGCGACCGCGAAGACTACTCGGCAGTAGGAGTTGAGTGTTGGACGCACCCGCTGCCGCCACCACCAGGCACGTTCTGTTCCTCAACTGGCGGGACACCCGCAATCCGGAGGGCGGCGGATCGGAGGTCTACGTCGAGCGGATCGCCGGCGAACTGGTCCGCCGCGGCCACCGGGCCACCCTGTTCTGCGCCACCCACCCCGCCGGTCCCGACGAGGAGACCACCCCCGACGGCGTACGCGTGCTGCGGCGCGGTGGCCGGCACACCGTCTACCTCCGGGCGGCGCTGGCGTACCTGGCCGGGGCGCTCGGCTTCGGCCCGCTGAGCCGCCGCCGGGGCGGCCGACCCGACCTGATCGTCGACGTCGGCAACGGGCTGCCGTTCCTGTCCGCCCTCTACGCCCGCCGACCGGTCATCGCGCTGGTGCACCACGTGCACCGCGAGCAGTGGCCGGTGGTGCTCGGCCCCGGGCTGGCCCGGTTCGGCTGGTGGGTGGAGTCCTGGCTCGCCCCCCGGGTCTACCGTCGCTGCCGGTACGTCACCGTCTCCGCCGCCACCCGCGACGAACTGGCCACCCTCGGCATCGACCCGGCCCGGGTCGACATCGTGCACAACGGCACCCCGGACATGAGAGTCGGCCCGGTGCCCCGCTCGGCGGAGCCGTCGCTGGTGGTGCTCGGCCGGCTGGTCCCGCACAAGCAGGTCGAGGTGGCGCTGTGGACCCTCGCCGCGCTCGGCGACGAACTGCCCGGCCTGACCCTGACCGTGGCCGGGCAGGGCTGGTGGGAGGCGCAGCTGCGGCACACCACCGCCGAGCTGGGCCTCACCGACCGGGTCCGGTTCACCGGCTTCGTCTCCGACGCCGACAAGCGGCAGCTGCTCGCCTCGGCCTGGGTGGCGCTCACCCCGTCGCTCAAGGAGGGCTGGGGGCTCACCATCGTCGAGGCCGGCGCGGTCGGCACCCCGACGATCGCCTTCCGGGGCGCCGGTGGGGTCGAGGAATCCCTGGTGGACGGTGAGACCGGCCTGCTCGCCGAGGACGTCGACGACTTCGTGGCCAAGGTGCGCCGGCTGTTGACCGACGACGACCACCGGGCCACCATGGGCGCGGCGGCCCGCGCCCACGCCGCCCGGTTCACCTGGCCCGTCTCGGGCGAAAAATTCGCGGCCCTCGTGACGAGAGCCGCGAACGGTCCGGCGGGGACGCCGGTCGAGCGGTCGGGGCCGGCGGACACACCGGCGCAACGGTCGGAGCAGACAGGACAGTCAGGGTCGACGGTGCCGGCGGGGTCACCGGCCGGGCAGGTGGAACGGTCCTACCTGGTGCCGTAGACCAGCGGCCGGTTGGCACCACCGTTGCCGCCGCCGGACTCGGTGCGGGCGGCCTGCTCGGCCTTCGCCGCCTCGGCCGCCGACGTGCCGGTCAGGCTGGTGGCCAACGCCACCGTGCCGAAGGCACCCAGAGCGATCGCGGCCACCGCGACCAGAACCAACGAGAGAGCACTGCGCATGGTGCTGTATTCCTCCTCGTGAGCTGCGTGCGCGGCACGTTACCACCAAGTAGCCAACGCCGGGAGGGCCCCGCGGACGATCAACCACCGGCCCGGCAGGCAGGGGAAACAGGCGGCGACCGGCCGGTCACCGGCCGGCGGGATTCTCGTACAGGGTCAGGTCGGGCCCGGCGTACACCTCGCGCAACCCGGCCAGCGTCGCCGGGTCCACCCGGCCACCGACGGTCCGCTGCACCACCACCCACCGCACCCCGGTCGCGGCGACCGGGTCACCGGCGGCGAGCACCCGGCCCACCTCGGCGGCCCGCGGGTTCTCCCCCCGCACCGCCGTCGACCCCACCCACAGCGTGTCGTCCACCAGCACGTCGGCGTCGACGTAGCGGGGCAGCGGGTCCAGCACCGTCCGACCGTCGTTCCACGGGTACGCCCGGTAGGCCCCGAACGGCAGCGACAGCACCTCCCCCGACCGGCCGTCCAGCCGCCGGGCCACCGCGTCCCAGTCCGCCGGGTACGCCACCGGACGCAGCCGGCCCGCCGCACCGAACGCCAGGTCGGGCAGCACCACCACGGGCAGCAGCAGCACGGCGACGAGCACCGCACCGGCACCGCCCGGCGCACCCCGGGCGGCGACCCGATCGGCCAGCCGCTCCGCCCCCAGCGCGGCGGCCAGCGCCAGCAGCAGCGCGTACGGGACCAGGAGCTTCTGCCCGTCGCGCAGCACCCCGGCCCCGGGCACCGTCGCCACCAGCCACCCCAGCCCGGCCGACCCGCCCGGCAGCGCCCCGGCCAGGGCGGCCAGGAAACCGGCCACCGCCAACCCGACGAGCCGGTCCGCCGCCCCGGCCGGCCACCGCCGGCGCAACTCCCGCAGGCCGTACCCCGCCAGCACCAGCAGGACCACCGTCGCCAGCGGGGTCAACGGCGACGCGCGGCTCGCCGGGACGGTCTGCCCGTTCCAGATCCCGCCGGTGCCGGCCAGCGCACCGACCACCCCGCTCCAGTTCTCCGCCCGCGCCGCGAACGCGGCCACCCCGGCCGGGTCGGACCGGGCGTCCGCCGCACTGAACCCGGCGACCACCAGCCACGGCAGGTTCAGCAGCAGCAGTGCGCCGACGGCCAGCGCGGTCGTCCGGGCGGCACCCCGTCGGGCGACCAGCACGGCGACCGTGACCAGGGCGACCAGGCCACCCGTCGGGGTGACCACGGCCGGCAACGCGGCCAGCACCAACCGGCGCAACCCGCCCGGCCGGTGCACCCGGATCGCGGCGTCGACCAGCCAGGGCAGCGCCCCGTACGCCAGCAGCAACCCCCAGTGCCCGATCAACAGCCGCTCCGCCAGGTACGGCGTCCACGCGTAGCCGACCGCGGCGACCACCCGGACCACCGGCCGCCGGGCGGGCACCAGCCGACCGGCCCCGGTCGCGGCGAGCAGCAGCACCCCGGCCAGCACCAGCCGTTGCAGCAGCCACCCCGGCACCGCCTGGCTGGCCAGCGAGACCAGCGCGTCCAGCGGGACCGCCCGGGGCAGCGAGTCGACCGGCGCGACCAGTTCGGCCCGCCACGGCTGCCGGGGCACGAAGACCATGTCGTAGCCGAGCACGTACCCGGGCGCGGCCAGCGGGGCCAGCACCAGTGCGGTGACGGCCAGCCCGGTGACGACGAGGATCGGCCTCTCCCGCAGGGGTTGACCTCCTCACTAGGCTGACCCGGCGATCGACGCCGGCGTGGCGACACTGTACTTGCGCTGCTGGCGACGGGCGGAGCCGCCGACCCGGGCGATCACGGGCGGGGCAGCGGACCACCGGCGGAGCCGGCGACACGGAGCGGTGATGGGCACAGCAGCGGACCACCGGCGACCCGGGGGCGGGCCGACCGACGGCACCGGGGGCCGGGCGGCCGGGATCGGCGTCGCCGGGGTGGCCGTCACCCTGGCCGGGGTCTTCGTCAACGGGCTCGCCTACGTGGTGCCGGTCCTCGGTGCCCGGCACCTCGCACCGGCCGAGCTGAGCGCGCTGGCCACCCTGCTGGCGCTCGGCGCGATCGGCGGCGTGGCCGGCACCGGCCTGCAGATCGCGGTGGCCGTGCACCGGGCCCGGCACGGTCGGGCCGGCACCGCCCGCCCCACCCTGCTGACCGTGGCGGTGACCACCGCGCTGCTGGCCGTGACGTTGCCGGTCGCCGCCGTCGGGCTGCGGTTGACCGGCCCGGCGGTGCTGCTGCTCGGGGTGCTGACCGTGGCCGTGGTGGCCGCCGGCCGGTGGCTCGGTGAACTCCAGGGCGACCAGCGTTTCCTGCGGCTGGCCGGCGGGATGGCGTTGCTCGCCGCCGGCCGCTACGGCGGCATGATCGCCGGGCTGGCGTCCGGTGGCGGGTTGACCGGCGCGCTGCTGGCCGGGGCGGTCACCTCTGTACTGGTGCTGGCACTGCTGGTCCGGCTCAACCGGGGGGCGGGCCTGGACCCGGTCGCCCCGCCCCTGGCCACCCGGACGGTGCTCACCGCCAGCGGGGCCACCCTGGCAATGCTCGTCGTGTCGTACGCCGACCTGCTGCTGGCCCGCCGGTTCCTGCCCCCGGACGCCTCCGGCACGTACGCGGTCGGCACGGTGCTCACCAAGGGCGCGTTGTGGGCCCCCCAGGTGGTGACGGTGATCGCGCTGCCCCGGCTGGCCCGGGGCGACCGGGGCACCCTGCGGGCCGCGCTGCTGCTGGTCGGGGCGGCCGGCGCGGCACTGGTGCTCGCCGCGACCCTGGCCGGTGGCCTGGCCTTCGGGTTGGCCGGCGGCCCGGAGTACACCCGCCACGGCGGTCTGGCACCGCTGTTCGCCGCCACCGGGGCGCTGTACGCGCTGGTCTTCGTGCTGATCAACGCCCGGGTCGCCGCGGCGGCCCGGTGGCCCTCGGCACCACTGTGGATCTCCACGGCGGGTTTCCTGGCCGCGACCGCCACGGTGGTGCCGCACACCGTCACCGGGATCGCCGGTGCCGCCCTGGCCACCGCGGCGGTCACCGCCGCCGTCACCGGCGTACTGACGCTCCACCGCGCCCCGGCAGCACCGTCCACGTCCACCCGGCCGACGACTACCGCCCCCGCCGTCGATCATGACACCCTACGGGTCGGTGACCGGTAGACGGGGGTTTCTGGTGGCGGTGGTCGACGTGGGCCGGGGCGGTGCCGGTGTCCGCCGGCCGACCCGCTGGCTGCTCGCCGTCTGGCTGGTCGGGGTGCTCGCCGCCGTACCCGCCGCGACGCCGCACCCGGCCCGGCCCGACGACGGGACGGCCGCCGCCCGGCTCACCGCCGCCTTCGACGACTACGGCGACACCTCCGGCCGGTGGAACGGCGCCGACCGGACGGCCTCGGTACGGCTGCCCGACGGCCGGCTGCTCTGGCTGTTCTCCGACACCTTCCTCGGCCCGGTGCACCCCGACGGCTCCCGCCCCCGCACCGCGCCGTTCGTGCACAACTCGGCGGTCGTCCAGCAGGGCGACCAGCTCACCGCGACCCTGCACGGCGGCACCGCCGACGACCCGCGCGACCTGATCCCCGCGACGGCACCCGGCGAGTTCTCCTGGATCGGCGACGCCACCGTCTCCGGCGACACCCTCCAGGTGCTGGTCCACCGCTACCGGCGTACCGGTGTCAGCCCGCTGGACCACACCCTGCTCGGCACCGCCCTGGCCACGTTCGCGCTGCCCGCGCTCACCCCCACCGGGGTCCGCCCGCTGCCCCTGGCCGCCCGGGTCTCCTGGGGCTCCGAGCTGCTCCGCGACGGCGACCACACCTACGTGTACGGCACCGAGGCGGCCGGCGGGGCGAAGTTCGCCCACCTGGCCCGGGTGGCCGGCGACGACCTGACCGGCCGGTGGGAGTTCTGGACCGGCAACGGCTGGTCCGCCGACGACCGCGCCTCGACCCGGCTGCTCAGCGGCGTCGGCACCGCCTACGGGGTGCAGCGGGTCGACGGCCGGTACGTGCTGGTCACCCAGGAGAACAACCTGGTGTTCAGCGGCGACCTGGTGGCCTACTCGGCCGACGCACCGACCGGCCCGTTCACCGGCCCGGACTACCTGCACCGGGCCGGTGAGACGGCGGCCGGCCACCTGGTCTACGACGTCGACCTGCACCCGGAGCTGGCCCGTCCCGGCCGGCTGCTCTTCTCCTACAACGTCAACGACGTCGACGACGCGGTCACCTACGCTGACGCGGGCCTCTACAGGCCCCGTTTCGTCGAGGTGCCGTGGCCCCGCCGCCGCCCCGACCTGGCCGAGCTGCCCCCGCCACCGGCGGCGGTGACCGCCCGTCCGGGCGGCGCCGGCACCGCCGAGCTGGCCTGGCCGCCGGTACCCATCGACGACGAACTGCGCTACCAGGTGCACCGGCGGGACGTCACCGCCGGTCAGACCCACTTCGTCCGGATCGGCGAACCGGTCGACGAGCCCCGCTTCGCGGCCGACTTCCTGGTCAACGGGCACGACTACGAGTTCCGGGTGAGCGCCGTGGGCCGGCGCGGCGAGGGCCCGCCCTCACCGCCCGGCCGGGTCACCGCCACGGTGCCGCCCCCGCCACCGCCGGGCGGCCTGCGGGCGGTGCCGGGCCGGGCCGGTGACGTCGCGTTGAGCTGGCAACCGGTGCCCTTCGTCCAGCTCTACCGGGTGTACCGGCACGACCTGGACACCGGGGAACACGACGCGGTCGGCACCTTCACCGGCACCACCGCCACCGTCGCGTTCCTGCGGCACGCGCACCGCTACGAGTTCACCGTGGTCGCGGTCGGCGGTGGCGGCGACAGCCCACCCTCGGCCCCGGTCCGGGTCACCGCCCTGGTCACCCCACCCGCGCCACCGTCGGGCCTGGTCGCCGCCGGGCAGCCCGACGGCACCGTCCGGCTGGCTTGGCGCACCCTCGGGCCGGGCGTCTCCTACCGGGTGTACCGGCGGGACCTGATCGCCGGCACCCGGGAGTACGGCCCGCCCGCGCTGGAGACCACCGCCGGGCACCTCGCCCGGCACCTGGAACACGGCCACGAGTACGAGTTCACGGTCAGCGCGGTGAACGGCGGCGGCGAGGGGACCCGGTCCACGCCGGTGCGGGCCCGCGCCCGGTTCACCGCACCCGCCGACGCCCCCCGGCAGCTGCGCGCCAAGGCCGGTGTCGGCAGCGTCGAGCTGACCTGGCTCTCGCCGGTGCCGGACGGCTGGCACCGGGTCCACCGGCGGGACGTCACCGCCGGGGAACGCGACTTCACCGTCGACGAGATCCCCACCCGGGGCACCCGGGCCGTCGTGGCGGGGCTGCGCAACGGCCACGAGTACGAGTTCACGGTGGCCGCGACGAACCAGGCCGGCCCGGGCCCACGCAGCGTGCCGGTACGGGCCACCCCGCGGTTGCCCACCCCCACCGGTCTCGTCGTGACCGCCGTCGACGCCGGTGAGGCCCGACTGACCTGGCAACCTGCCGGGCCGGGGTTGGCCTACCGGGTGCAGTGGCGCGACGTCACCGCCGGGGAGCCGTGGCGGGCCGACCCGTACCCGGTGCGGGACGCCCGGCACACGGCGGTGCTGCTGACCCGGGGGCACGACTACCGGTTCCGGGTCGCCGTGACCGACGGGCGGGACGACGGGCCACCGACCCCGGCCGTCGGCGTCCGCATCCGCTGAGCACCGGCCGGTGGCGCGATCCGGGTGGCGGGCGACTGTGCCGCCGACCACTGCGGGTCCCGGCGGAACACCGCACCACGGTCGATTCGTCCGCCCCCGTACGGCGGCCACCTGGCGCTCATCCGGACACCGTGCCACGAACGCTCATACACCGTGTGACCGGCCGCGACACGCGGCGGTGAGGATGGCCGGACGCACGCTGTCGGCTGGCCGTGCGGTTGGCTACCGTAGGTGTCCCTGGGGGCCCGCAACCCCCCACGTGGTACGTCCGATCGAGGTGGCTGTGACCCTGTACGGCGACAAACCGGTCTCCGACGACCGCCCCACGGTGCAGGTCACCGCGGTGAGCTGGCCGTCCGAGGACGATCCCCCACCGCCCGGTGGGCCCGCAGGTCCCGGTTCCGGACCGGGGCCGTGGTGGCGGCGCGGCCGGGTGCTGCTCGCCGCCGGGGTGACCGCCGCGGTGCTGGCCGGGGTGGTCGGCGCGGGCGCCTGGGCGTACGCCGGGGACGTCCCACGCGGCACCAGCGTGCTCGGCACCGAGCTGGGTGGCCGCAGCCGGGCCGACGCGGCCCGGGAGCTGCGGGCCGAGTTGCAGAAGCGGGCCGCGACGCTCGACGCGCCGTTGACCGTGGTGGTGGGCGAGAACCGGGCGGAGATCAAACCCGCCGACGTCGGCCTGACGGTGGACGTGGACGCCACCGTCGCCGCCGCCACCGACGCGCAGGCGCACCCGGTGGACCGGCTGTTCGGTTCCCGTTCGGTCGACCCGGTGGTGACCGTCGACGCCACCAAGCTGGACGCGGCGTTGCGGCAGGTCCTCGGCGAGCAGGGCCGGGACATGACCATGCCGGCGATCATCTTCACCGGCACCACGCCGAAGCCGGTCTACCCGAAGCCGAGCCTGACCCTGGACCCGGAGCAGTCCGCCCGGGTGGTCCGCGCGGGCTGGCTGGCCGGCCAGCCGGTGACGGTGCCGGTGGTGGAGAAGAACCCGGTGACCACCCGGGAGGAGGTGGACCGGATGATCGCCGAGCTGGCGAAGCCGGCGGTCGCCGCACCGGTGACGATCACCTCCACCAAGGGCTCGGTCAGCGTGCCGCCGGCGGCGATCGCCCGGTCGTTGCGCTTCTCGGCCGACGACGAGGGGAAGCTGACGCCGAAGGTCGACGTGAAGCGGCTCCGGTCGGCGCTGGGCAGCAAGCTGACCGCGATCGAGTCGACGCCCAAGGACGCCGGGTTGACCATCTCGGGCGGCAAGCCGAAGGTGGTGCCGGGCCGGGCCGGCCAGCAGCTCGACGCGGCGGCGCTGAGCCGGGACCTGCTGGCGGTGCTGCCGAAGCCGAACGGCCGGACGGTCACCGGGCAGCTCAAGGAGGCCGAGCCGGAGCTGACCGAGGCGAAGCTGGCCGAACTGGGCATCAAGGAGCGGGTCTCCACCTTCTCCACGAAGTTCCCCGGTGGGCTCTCCTCGCCCCGCAGCCAGAACATCATCCAGGCGGCGAAGGACGTGGACGGCACCATCGTCAAGCCCGGGGAGACGTTCTCGCTCAACGGGCACACCGGCGAGCGGGGCTACGACCAGGGCTACAAGGACGCTCCGGTGATCCTCGGCGGCAAGCTGGTTCCCGGGGTGGGTGGCGGTGTCTCCCAGTTCACCACCACGCTCTTCAACGCCAGTTACTACGCCGGCTTGGAGGACGTCGAGCACAAGCCGCACTCGTTCTACTTCAGCCGCTACCCGGCGGTGATCGAGTCGACGATCTTCTGGCCGGACCTGGACTTCAAGTTCCGCAACAACACGCCGTACGGGGTCCTGATCGACACCGCGTACACCTCGGACACGATCACCGTGTCGATGTGGAGCACCAAGATCTACGACAGCGTGAAGACCGAGTACGGCCCGCGCCGCAACATCACCTCGCCGAGGACGGTCTACCTGGAGCCCGGCCCGAGTTGCATCGCCGCCGCCGGCAGCACCGGCTTCACCCAGGACGCCTTCCGCGTGATCAAGAAGGATGGCAAGGTCGTCAAGCGGGAGAAGTTCAGCTGGACCTACGACCCCGAACCCAACTTCGTCTGCGGTTCCAAACCCTGACCCGCGCCTCGACCCGCTCCGGGCCGGGGGTACCACCCCGGACACGACCGAGCCCCGCCGGCTGATCAGCCGGCGGGGCTCGGTGTCTCCCGGGTACGCGGTGTGTCCCCCGGGTACGCGGTGCCTGCCGGACATCCGGGCCGGCCCGGCACCCGGTGCCTCCCGGCGGAGGGAGTCGCTGCGGTGGTGGGTGGCGGTGCCGCCCGGCCGTGACCCGCCGACGTGGCAGGTCAGGGGCGGGCTTCGGCGAGGCCCTGCCGGACGCCCTCGGCGTCCCGGTCGGTGCCGTACACGGGGGTGTCGGGCTGCTGCCGCCAGCTCTCGTCGAGGGTGCCCGCGTCGACCGGGTCGAAGCCGATCGCGTCGACGAGCTGCATCACGAGCTGCTTGGCGTCGGTGTCGTCCCCGGCCACCGGCAGCGCGATCCGGTCACCGGCGTCGGCCGGCTTGCCGTGGTCCATCAGATGCGCCGCCTGGATGTTGTTGAACGTCTTCACCACCCGGGCGCCCTTGAGATGGTCGGCCGTCCACCGGCTGGAGCTGAGGCTGCGGTCGAGCAGTTCGGCGATGTCGCCGTCACGCTGCGGGTAGTAGTTGTTGGCGTCGACCACGATCTTGCCGTCGAACGGCTGCACCGGCAGCGTGGGCACCGCGAACAGCGGGATCGCCACCACGACCAGCTCGGCGTCCTGGACGGCCTGCTCCACGGTGCCGGCCGTCGCGCCGCTCTCCCGGGCCAGTTCGGTGAGACTCTCCGGGCCACGCGAGTTGGCGACCGTCACGTCGTGCCCCAGGGCGCTCAGCCGCCGGGTGAGGGTGCCACCGATGTGCCCCGAACCAATGATTCCGATCTTCATGACCACTCCTGCCTCCGCCGGTCCCGACGGTCAGTTCCGGTCCTACGGTCAGCAGGTACCCCGACAGGTCCGCTCCGATTGCGGTCGGGGCGTGCACCACGTCACGTCGTCGCGGACCCGGCGCGGGCCCGGGAGCCAGGTCCCGCATCGACGGTACGAGGTCACGGGCGTCGTCCGGGCCGATTCACCGAACGTCGGCAGCCCCTGCCGGTACCCGCCCCACCTCTGGCGTCGGTCCCACGCCTGGCGGACACCGCCGATGCCCGCAACCGCCGGTACCCGGGTGGCTTCCTGGGCGTCGGGGCGGACGGTCACCAGGGGATGTGGCCTCAACGCAGCTGGAGGGGGTGTCGCGGGTGAATGGGTGCGGACAGCAGTCGAGGCCGGCCCCGTCACGGGGCCGGCCTCGACCGAAAGATTGTCCGGCGGTGTCCTACTCTCCCACACCCTCCCGAGTGCAGTACCATCGGCGCTGGAGGGCTTAGCTTCCGGGTTCGGAATGTAACCGGGCGTTTCCCCTCCGCCATGACCGCCGTAACACTATGAACATATCAAACAACACACACACCCACACACGCGTGTGGGGGGTTGTTCGGTGTTTGTTCAGAGTTGCACAGTGGACGCGTAGCAGCCTTGTTATCAAGTCCTCGGCCTATTAGTACCGGTCAACTCAACCCGTTACCGAGCTTACATTTCCGGCCTATCAACCCAGTCGTCTAGCTGGGGGCCTTACCCCACCAAAGGTGGGTGGGATACCTCATCTTGAAGCAGGCTTCCCGCTTAGATGCTTTCAGCGGTTATCCCTTCCGAACGTAGCTAACCAGCCGTGCCCCTGGCGGGACAACTGGCACACCAGAGGTTCGTCCGTCCCGGTCCTCTCGTACTAGGGACAGCCCTTCTCAAGTATCCTACGCGCACGGCGGATAGGGACCGAACTGTCTCACGACGTTCTAAACCCAGCTCGCGTACCGCTTTAATGGGCGAACAGCCCAACCCTTGGGACCTGCTACAGCCCCAGGATGCGACGAGCCGACATCGAGGTGCCAAACCATCCCGTCGATATGGACTCTTGGGGAAGATCAGCCTGTTATCCCCGGGGTACCTTTTATCCGTTGAGCGACACCGCTTCCACACGCAAGTGCCGGATCACTAGTCCCGACTTTCGTCCCTGCTCGACCTGTCAGTCTCACAGTCAAGCCCCCTTGTGCACTTGCACTCAACACCTGATTGCCAACCAGGCTGAGGGAACCTTTGGGCGCCTCCGTTACCCTTTAGGAGGCAACCGCCCCAGTTAAACTACCCACCAGACACTGTCCCTGAACCGGATAACGGTCCGAAGTTAGATACCCGAATCAACCAGAGTGGTATTTCAAGATTGCCTCCACCCATACTGGCGTACAGGTTTCACCGGCTCCCACCTATCCTACACAAGCCCATTCAGATACCAATGTCAAGCTATAGTAAAGGTCCCGGGGTCTTTCCGTCCTGCCGCGCGTAACGAGCATCTTTACTCGTACTGCAATTTCGCCGGGCCTGTGGTTGAGACAGTGGGGAAGTCGTTACGCCATTCGTGCAGGTCGGAACTTACCCGACAAGGAATTTCGCTACCTTAGGATGGTTATAGTTACCACCGCCGTTTACTGGCGCTTAAGTTCTCCGCTTCGCCCCCGAAAGAGCTAACAGGTCCCCTTAACGTTCCAGCACCGGGCAGGCGTCAGTCCATATACATCGAATTACTTCTTCGCATGGACCTGTGTTTTTAGTAAACAGTCGCTTCCCCCTGCTCTCTGCGGCCATACAACGCTCCACCCGCACGGGGCTTCACGTCTCCGGCCCCCCTTCTCCCTAAGTTACGGGGGCAATTTGCCGAGTTCCTTAACCACAGTTCGCCCGATCGCCTCGGTATTCTCTACCTGACCACCTGTGTCGGTTTGGGGTACGGGCCGCTCGAAACTCGCTAGAGGCTTTTCTCGGCAGCATAGGATCACTGACTTCACCTGAATCGGCTCGGCATCACGTCTCAGCCTCAATGCACCGCGGATTTGCCTACGGCACGGCCTACACGCTTACCCCGGCACAACCACCGGCCGGGCTCAGCTACCTTCCTGCGTCACCCCATCGCTTGACTACTACCCGCCAGGTTCCCACGCTCCCCAACCTCAACCCGAAGGTCTCAGCTGGTTTGGGTGGTTAGCACAACGAGGTTCATCACGGGCGCTCCTTCGCGGGTACGGGAATATCAACCCGTTGTCCATCGACTACGCCTCTCGGCCTCGCCTTAGGTCCCGACTCACCCAGGGCGGATTAGCCTGGCCCTGGAACCCTTGGTCATCCGGCGGAAGGGTTTCTCACCCTTCTTTCGCTACTCATGCCTGCATTCTCACTCGTGCCGCGTCCACAACTAGGTCACCCCGCTGCTTCACCCCCGGCACGACGCTCCCCTACCCATCCACACACCTGCACACCCCATCAAGGAGATGCGAAGTATCATGTGAATGCCACAGCTTCGGCGGTGTGCTTGAGCCCCGCTACATTGTCGGCGCGGAACCACTTGACCAGTGAGCTATTACGCACTCTTTAAAGGGTGGCTGCTTCTAAGCCAACCTCCTGGTTGTCTATGCGACCCCACATCCTTTTCCACTTAGCACACGCTTAGGGGCCTTAGCTGGTGATCTGGGCTGTTTCCCTCTCGACTACGAAGCTTATCCCCCGCAGTCTCACTGCCGCGCTCTCACTTACCGGCATTCGGAGTTTGGCTGATTTCGGTAAGCTTGTAGGCCCCCTAGACCATCCAGTGCTCTACCTCCGGCAAGAAACACACGACGCTGCACCTAAATGCATTTCGGGGAGAACCAGCTATCACGGAGTTTGATTGGCCTTTCACCCCTAACCACAGGTCATCCCCCAACTTTTCAACGTTGGTGGGTTCGGCCCTCCACACGGTCTTACCCGCGCTTCAGCCTGCCCATGGCTAGATCACTCCGCTTCGGGTCTAGAACATGCGACTACAACGCCCTCTTCAGACTCGCTTTCGCTACGGCTCCCCCACACGGGTTAACCTCGCCACATGCCACTAACTCGCAGGCTCATTCTTCAAAAGGCACGCCGTCACCCCGCAAGGCTC
>NZ_CM132210.1:3825000-6945000 GCF_053667945.1 Micromonospora sp. SCSIO 07396 | reverse complement strand
GGATCAAACTCTCCAACAAAAACCTGTTGAACAGCAATCCCGACAACAAACAAATGTTGCCAAAGGAATCCCCACCAAACAAACCCGAAAGCCTGTCCAGTGCGGGGTATAAAACAATTGGCACTGGCTTTACAAGCACCCTGTTGAGTTCTCAAAGAACAACCACACACCAACCAGACAACCGCATCAGCAGCCACCCGACCGGGGCATTTCGCTCACTGCGCCTCGCGCTTTCGCGCTGGGCACTTTTACTACGTTACCTCACCGTCTTCCCCGTGTCAACCGGTGTGTCCCGGTGTGTCACGCTTCGTACGGCCTTGCTCCGCTGAGCGCACGCAGCGGCCAGCGCTACGATTGATCATCGGATTTGGCAGAACCGGCCGCTGCGGTCTCCCGCATGCTCGCCCGGTGCTCTGCCGGTCGACAACCTTACCCGGTCGGTTCCGCCCGGCCAAATCCGCCCTGCGGCGTTCGGCGAGCCCCACCCGGACCGCGTCGTCCCGGAGACAGTGCCCCCGGCGACCCGGTGCCACACATCGAATCTGGCCCCGGGGCTTTCACCCCGTTTGCCCGTTCCGCGCTGGCAGAGAGAAAGTTACGCGGCCTCGGGTTTGATCGTCAAATCCGCTGGTCATCGGCTTCCGCGCCGCCCGCCTGACGCTTGCGGGACAGGCGGGGTGCCGCCCGCCACCCCCGGACGCCCAGCACACCGGCCGTGGAGCCGATGGCCAACGAGGCGGCGATGAGTACCGCGTGGATCCAGAGGAATCCGGTCGGAGCACCCACGCCGACCGCGTCCCCCGTCCAGGCCCGTGTGTCGTTCCAGATGGCGAGCCCGAACCTCGGCCAGATCACCCAGGTCCACACCCCGACGCCGACCAGGAACAACGACCAACCTCGCGACAACACCATGGTCGACGAGTATCCCAGCGCCCCACCGCCTCACCCCACTCCCGTCCCCGACGCACACTCCCCGCCACCGAACCGCGTTGATCAAGAGGTTTGCGTCATCCTCGGGAACATCCGTGACGCAAACCTCTTGATCAACGCGGCCAAACAACGGCGGGCGGCGGGCGGACGGCGGCCAAACAGCGGCGGGCGGGCGATGGGCTGCCGGCGGGCGGGCGATGGGCTGCCGGATCTGGCGGGCGGGGTTTCCGCTGGTGGGGGTCGGGGCACCTGGCAGGGGTCGACGACGAGGTGGAGGTGACCCGGATGCAGCCGTTCAACCCGTGGGCATGGCGTGACCCGGCGGCGCTGGCCGGCGGATACGACCACACCGAGCCGGGTGAGCGGCCCGACCGGGAATCGCACGACGGGCCGGACGCGCCCGGCCCGGGAACACCGCTCGACCTGACCGGCTACCGGGTGGAGGCGACCGACGGGCGGATCGGCGCGATCGACGAGGCGAGCGAGGAGGCGGGCGCCCGCTGGCTGGTGGTGGACACCGGACCGTGGATCTTCGGGCGGAAGGTCCTGCTGCCGGTCGGCACGGTCGCCCGGGTGGACCACGGGGACCGGGTGGTGCACGTCGACCGGAGCCGGGAGCAGGTCAAGGACTCACCGGCCTTCGATCCCGAGGACGGTGCCCGGCCGGACTACCGCGACCAGGTCGGTGACTACTACGCGCAGAGCTACCGCCGGGGCTGACCGCCGGGGAGCCCGGTCCGCCCGGCGGGCACTCGCGGCGGACCGACCAGGCCGCGACCGGACGCGCCCAGCAGGGCCGACCGGGCCGGGGCGGGAGGTGTCGGCAGGGCGACCGACCAGGTCGCGAAACCAGACACGGCCAGCAGAGCCGACCAGGCCCGCAGGGCGGACCAGCCACGCCGGGGACCGGACCCGGCCGGCAGGGCGGATCGGCCACACGGCCGGTCCGGTAGGCTGCCGGCATGACCAGCGCGACCGCTCAGCACACCCGGACGTCGTACGACGTCGTGGTCGGTGCGGAGCGACGCCGGCGATCCGTCGCCCGCCCGCGCTGACCCATTCCCTGCGACCGGCGGATCGAGCCGCCGGTCCTTTCCGCTGTCCTCGGTCCGTCCGCAGGCTCCCCCGTCCGGGGATCCGCCTGGCTGACGGATCCGAGCAGATCGGCGTACCAATGGATCTTGAAAGGTTGCTCACCGACCGGCTGACGCCCGCGTTCGCCGCCGTGGCCGGCGAACCGGTCGCGCCCACCGTGCGGCGCTCGCCGCGGGCGGACTTCCAGTCCGACGCGGCGCTGGCGCTGGCCCGGCGGCTCGGCCGGCCCCCGCGCGAGATCGCACAGGCGGTGCTGGACCGCGCGGACCTCGACGACGTCTGCGCGGTGGCGGAGGTCTCCGGCCCCGGCTTCGTCAACCTGACCCTCGCCGACGGGGCGCTGGCCGGGATGGTCGCCGCGCTCGCCGGCGACGAACGGCTCGGGGTGCCGGTGACCGGCGACCCGGAGACCGTGGTGGTCGACTACTCGGGGCCGAACGTGGCGAAGGAGATGCACGTCGGACACCTGCGCTCGACGGTCATCGGCGACGCGGCCGTCCGGGTGCTGGACTGGCTCGGGCACCGGGTCGTCCGGGTCAACCACCTGGGCGACTGGGGCACCCCGTTCGGGATGCTGATCGCACACCTTGCGGACCTGGGTGAGGCGGAGGCGGCGCAGGAGCTGTCCATCGGCGACCTGGACGGGTTCTACCGGGCGGCCCGGTCGAAGTTCGACGCCGACCCGGCGTTTCGGGAACGCGCCCGGCAACGGGTGGTCGCGTTGCAGGCCGGCGACCCGGAGACCCGCCGGCTGTGGCGGTTGCTGGTCGGGCAGTCCCAGCGGTACTTCCTGACCGTGTACGAGCTGCTCGACGTCACCCTGACCGGGGCGGACTTCCGGGGCGAGAGCGCGTACAACGACCGGCTCGGCGCGGTGGTGACCGACCTCGACCGGCTCGGGTTGCTGACCGACAGCGCCGGCGCCGCCTGCGTCTTCCCGCCCGGATTCGTCGGACGCGACGGCGTCGGGCTGCCGTTGATCGTGCGGAAGGGCGACGGTGGGTACGGGTATCCGGCGACGGACCTGGCGGCGCTGCGGTCGCGCGTCGACGAGCTGGGCGCGACCCGGCTGCTCTACGTGGTGGGCCTGCCGCAGCGGCAGCACTTCGCGATGGTGTTCGCGGTGGCCGGACAGGCGGGTTGGCTGCGTCCACCGGTCCGGGCCGAGCACCTGGGCTTCGGCTCCGTCCTCGGCCCGGACGGGCGGATGCTGCGCAGCCGGGCCGGCGGCTCGGTGAAGCTGGTCGACCTGCTGACGGAGGCGGTCACCCGGGCCACCGCGCTGGCCCGGACCCGCAACCCGGACCTGGACGAGGCGGCGGCGGCCGAGATCGGCCGGGCCGTCGGCATCGGCGCGGTCAAGTACGCCGACCTGGCCACCGACCGGACCCGTGATTACGTGCTCGACTGGGAGCGGATGCTCGCCCTGGACGGCAACACCGCCCCCTACCTCCAGTACGCGTACACCCGGACCCGGTCGGTGCTGCGGCGGGCGGGCGCGGCGTCCGGGGTGGCGTCGGGGCCGGCGGCCGGGGTGGTGCTCGGTACCCCGGTCGAGCGGGCGTTGGCGTTCGAGCTGCTCGGGTTCGCCGGCGTCGTGCACGAGGTGGCCCGGACGGCGCAGTTCCACCACCTCGCCGGCTACCTGCACCGGCTGGCCACCCGGTTCAGCACGTTCTACGAGCGGTGTCCGGTGCTGCGGGCGGACGGCGAGCTGCGGGCGAGCCGGCTGCTGCTGACCGACCTGACGGGACGGACCCTGCGACAGGGACTGGACCTGCTCGGCATCCGCACGCTCGACCGGATGTGAGCACGTCGGGGCCGCGCCGGGGCGACCGGACGCGGCCCCGACGGGCTCAGCCGACCGGACCGCGCAGCCCCTCGTAGTACGGCTTCATCGCCGGGTAGTAGTCGTCGAACCCGGCCTTCGGGGCGTCCGTTTCGGCGGCCACCAGCAGGTCGAGGTAGTACTCCCAGCCGGGGCCGATCTCGCCGACGTGCTCCTCGCTGTCGAGGTGGTGGGTGAAAACCAACTCGGTGCGGCCGGCCACCTCGGTGAGCAGCAGCTCGATCCGCCAGCCGCCCGACCCGTCGGCCGCCGACACGGCCAGGTGCCGGGGCGGGTCGCAGGTGTCGATCCGCAGTTCGGTCCAGGGGGTGTCGTCCTCGAACACCATCTGCAACCGGATCGTCCGGCCGGGGCCGGCGTCGCCCTCCCAGGGGCCGAACCAGCGGGCGGTGCGGTCGGGTTCGGTGACGCTGGCCCAGACGTCCTCGACGGGGGCGCGGAAGGTGCGTACCAGCACCAGGTCGGTGCCGTTGGCGGTACGCGCCAGCCGGCCGGTGGGGGTACCGGTCACGCGGTTTCTCCTCTGGCTCGGTCCGCCGTGTCGCGCGTGCGACGCTCCCGGCGGGTGCGGTGGACCTCCGTTTCGAGCGCGTCGAGGTGCTGGGCCCAGCCGCGTGGGCGGCGGAACCGGGCGAGCCACTCGGCGAGCTCGGTGAACCGGTCGGCGTCGAGCCGGTAGCGCCGTTGCCGGCCGACCAGCTCGCTGCGGACCAGGCCGCTCTCCCGTAGCACCCGCAGGTGGCGGCTGACCGCCGGCCTGCTGATCGGGAACCGGTCGGCGATCTCCCCGGCGGGGAGGTCGCCGTCGCGCAGCAGCTCGAGGATGTGCCGACGGACCGGATCGGATATCGCCGCCGCCACCTCGTCCACCGGGGAAGCGTAACCTATGGGTTACGCTTTCACCCGGGCGGCCCCCTTCAGCGCAGCGGGGTGGGGGTCAGGCGCACCCCGGTGATCTCTTCGGAGCGGGCCCACAGGTCGGCGGCGAGCCGCCGGTCGGTGGCGACGCCGCGCAACGGCGCGAAGGTGGGCTCGGCGCGGCGGAAGCGCCGGCCGGGACCGATGTGCCGGCCGGTGGGCGCGCTCGGGTCGGTGGCGGCGAAGAGCATGGGCGCGGCGGCCTCGTCGAGAGGACGGCGCAGCGGGCGCGCGAGCACGGTCTCGATCCGGCGGGCGAGTGGCGGCAGGTCCCGGGAGAGGTCGGTCCTGGTCATCCCGGGGTGGGTGAGCAGGCTGCGCACCGGGGAGCCGGCGGCCCGCAGCCGGCGGTCGAGTTCCAGCCCGAACAGCACGTTGGCCAGCTTCGAGGTGGCGTAGGCGCCGGCGGCGGAGTAGCGGCGTTCGGCGGCCAGGTCGCTCAGGTCGAGCCGGCCGAGCCGGTAGAGGCCGGAGGAGACGGTGACCACGACCGGCTGCCGACCGGCGGTCAGCGTGGGCAACAGCCGGACGGTGAGGGCGAAGTGCCCGAGGTGGTTGGTGGCGAACTGGCTCTCCACCCCCTGCGGGCTCAACCGCCGGGGGACGGTGCCGATGCCGGCGTTGTTGACCAGGGCGTCCACCGTGTCGACGTCGCGGTCGAGACCGTCGACGAAGGCATGGACGGAATCGAGGTCGAGCAGGTCCAGGCGGCGGACGACGAGATCGGCCCGGGGGTGGGCGTCGAGGAGTTCGGCCCGGACCCGGGCGCCCTTGACGGTGTCCCGGACGGCCATCACCACCCGACCGCCCCGGGCGGCAAGGTGGCGGGTGATCGCCGTGCCGAGGCCGCTGCTGGCGCCGGTGACCACGAAGGTCCGGCCGGACTGGTCGGTGAGATCGGCGGCGGTCCAACCGGGTGCGCGGTCCATGGCATGCCTTCCGACGGAGAAGTGGATTACCCATCCGATTCAAGCCGGGATTAAACGGATTGTCAATCCGATCGGATGGGTGATCCGCTGCGTTAGGCTGGTGTGGTGACCACGACCCTGCGCGCGGACGCCGCGCGCAACCGCGACCGGGTGCTGGCCACCGCCCGTGCGCTGGTGACGGAGGGCGACCTGTCGTTGCAGCTCAACGACATCGCCCGGCGGGCCGGCGTCGGGGTCGGCACCGTCTACCGGCACTTCCCGACCCGGCGCGCCCTGCTGGAGGCGCTCGCCGCCGACGCCTTCGCCACCCTGCTCGACCAGGCCCGGACGGCGAGCCGCGAGGACGACCCGTGGGCGGGACTGCGACGACTCACCCGCAGCCTCCTAGTCGGCCAGCTCACCGAGCCGACCCTCGCCGAGGTGCTCTCGACCAGCCCGGACGAGGACGCCACCGCGCCGACCACGACCCGCCGGGCGGAGTTGGCCGCGCTGGCCGCGACCGTGCGGGAGCGGGCGGTCCGGGCCGGTGAGCTACGCCCCGACCTGACCCTGGACGACCTGCAACACCTGGTCTGCGGCACCGCGTTCGCCGCCCGGATCGCCGACGCGCCGGCGGACCGGGTCGAGCTGTACCTGGCCGTGCTGCTCGCCGGCGTCCGCGTACCCGACCAGGGGTGACCCCGCCCGCCTAGCCCGGCCGCACGCACGGGTCGGCCACCGTGGACGACGGGCTCTGCGCGGTCCGGCCATCGACGGCGGTCACCCGTACCGTCCAGGTCACGGCGGACGCCCGGAGCTGACCCACGGTCACCCGGGCGGACGATCCGTCCACCGTCATCGCCCGGCTCGTCGGGACGCCCCCGGCAGGGGTGTACCGCACCTGCGCGCCGACCAGCGCACCGCTGCCGGTGGCCCGGACGACCAGGGTGTAGGTGTCCGGGCCGCAGCGGACGTGCGCGTTCGCCGACACCGTGAAGGGCGCGACGAGCTGCGCACCCGTCGTCGGGCGGGGCGCGGCCGGCGACCGGGAGGGCGCCGGCGTCGGGCCCGGGACGGCACCCGTCGCAGCGTCGGTAGGTGCACCGCCGGGCGCGGACGGGCCACCGGCACCGCTCGCGCCGGGCCCCGGGGTCGTCCGGGCCGACGGAGCCGCGGTGGCGACGCCGGACGCCGTGACCGCCGCCGCACCGGAAGGGACGCCTGACGTCACCGACACCTGCTCGGCGTCCGGCCGGGCCGCCGACACCGCCCAGGTGCCGGCCACCACCAGGAGCAGCAACAGCCCGGCGGTCACGGCCACCCGCCGACGCCGCCGCCGGTCGCGGTCCCGGGTCGCGGTGGGGGTCGTCGCCGCGCCGGCCGGAGCCACCGCGACGCGGGCCGGGACCGGCCCACCCCGCCCGCCGGCAGCCGACCGACCCGCGACGCCGTCGGACCCGTCCGTCACCGTCACACCAGCCGGTGTCATCGGACCAGTCGGCGACGCCTGGTCAGCCGGTGCAGCTGGATCGACTGTCGACGTCGGGCCGGTGCTGCCGGGACCGGCCGGCGACGTCGACCCGGCGGGGCCGTCGACGGTGGACCCGGGCGGGTCGGCGGCGGCCGGACCGGTGCCGGCCGGCAGCTCGGCGGTGGCCTGCACGGCGGTGGGACCCGCCTCGGCCAGGCGCGACCACACCGTCTCGGCCACCACCAGGAACCCCGGCGCGGTGTACGCGGTCAGCAGCGCCGCCGGATTGCACTGTTCACGCCGGAGGAGCCCGCACCGTGCGCAGTCGTCGATGTGCCGGGCGAGCCGCTTGCGTAGGACCGGGGTGAGCCGGCCCTGCCAGTCGCCGAGCAGCTCGGCCAGGACCGGGCAGTCCCGCGCCCCACTGCGGGCGACGAGCAACGTGCCGAGCGCCCGTTCGAGCTGTGAGCGGGCCCGGGACAGCCGGGCGTGCGCGTGGTTCGCGGGCACCCCCAGCGCCGTACCGATGTCGGCCGAGGAAAGGTCGTGGCGGATCGCCAGGTGCACCACCTCGCGGTCGCCGGGGTTGAGCGCGTCGACCGCCAGGTGCACCAGGGCGCGTACCTGGTCGGCGTTGACGGCGGCGGCCGGGTCACCGGTGTCGGCCGCCGGCTCGGCCGCCTCGGAAAGCGGCGCGGACCGGGACCGTTCCCGCAACTGCCGCAGGCATTCGCTGCGCACGATCGCGTACAGCCAGGAACGCAGCCGGTCCGGGTCACGCAGCTGGTCGATGCGCTGGCCGGCGGTGAGGAACGCGTCGTGCACGGCGTCCGCGGCGGCCTCCGGCTCGTGCAGCATCGTCCGGGCGTAGGTGTAGAGCCGGTCGGCGTAGCGCCGGTAGATGCCCTCCAGGCCGATCCGGTCACCGCGCCGGAGCGCTTCGACGAGCGCCCGGTCGTCCTGCGCCATCACGTTCATCAGTGCTCCCACCGCTCGTCGACCGGTCCAGTACAGCGAAGAAAAAATTCCCCGGGAACTTTCTGTTGGCATGCCGACCCCGGCGCGCTCCTACCGGTGTCATCGCAGCGCCGACACCGGGAGACACCCATGACAACGACACGCTCCACAACCCACCGGACCCACGTCCGCCGGTACCTGACCACCGTAGTGGTGGCGGCGCTCGCCGCCGGGTTCGTCGCCACCACCGACGCCGACGCCGCCCCCACACCGGACGGTCCGGCCGGGCGGTCCGCCGCCGACGCCGGGCCACTGGCCTTCCGGGTCGACCCGGGCCTGACCCCGCCCCGGGTGCAGCTCGACCCGGTCGGTCGGACCGGCACCGACCGGGCGGTCGGCGTGGTGGCCGGACCGGACGGCTCGCCCGCCGGCCTGGTCCTCGACGAGGTGATGGTGCGGACCGCCGACCAGGCCGAACTGGACGCCTTCCTGGCCCGCTGGGGTGGCGAGGTGCTCGACTCGTTCGCCCCCGACGAGCAGGGGCAGGACCACCTGGTCCGGGTGGACGTCGACAAGGCCGACCCGGCCGGGCTGGTCACCGACCTGCTCGCCGCCGAGCCGCGTCAGGCCGGCGGCTACCGGGTCGGCGACGAGCGGGCGCTGCGGCTGCTCGCGCTGGCCGCCGCCGAGTGGCGTACGGGCACCGAGCTGGTCCTCGACTGGCTGGTGGAGCCGTCAGGCATCGCCGACGGGCAGGTCTTCGAGGCGCCGGACATCGGCAAGAACGTCTTCGACTGGTCGTTCATGCGGGCCGGTGGCGCGCTGGACGTCGGTGTCGCGCCGGCCTGGCAGCTGCTGGACAGCAAGGGCCGGCTGACCAAGCAGGTGAAGTACCTGGTGCAGGACGGCGGGTTCCAGTTCAACTCCGATTTCCCGAGCAAGGTGTCTCTCCACAAGGCGGAGTGGGGCGAGACCAACACCAACGACTGCACCGGCGGAACGCCCTGCCCGTGGCACGCCACCAGCGTGGTGCTCGCCGGGATGGGCCGGGTCGACAACGACTACGGCACCGCCGGTCCGGCCGGGCCGGTGGTGCAGGAGCTGGTCGCCGTCCGCAACGGCATCGACTACTGGACGGTCCTGCGGCGGCTGGAGAAGGCCGCCGAGTCGACCCACCCGGACGTGGTCAACCTCAGCTTCACCCGGGACGTCGACCTCGGTGTCAGCCACGCCCGCACCTGGACCGACAGGCGGATGAAGCACGTCCGGGACACCGGGGCGCTGATCGTCGCCGCCGCCGGCAACAACGGCACCAACGTCGACGGCGACACCCTCTGGGTGCCCTGCGAGAGCACCCACGTGATGTGCGTGGGTGGAATGAACCAGGACGCGACCGTGGCCGGCGGGTCGAACTGGGGCACCAAGGACCTCACCACGTCGGTGGAGATCTACGGTCCGATGTGTGTGCCGGGCCTGACCGACCCGGGCACGCCGGCCGTCAACACCACGAAGACCACCTGCGGCACCAGTTTCGCCTCACCGTTCGTGGGCGGGGTGGCCGCCCTGGTGATGGCCGCCGACCCGACGCTCACCTCCGAGCAGGTCCGGCAGATCCTCAACGACACCGCGCACGTCGGTGGGCTGGGTGCCAAGGTGACAGGCAGCCAGCGCCGGGTCGACGCGCTGTCCGCCGTCGCCGAGGCGTTGGGCGTGACGGTCGGCAAGCCGGCGGTGAGCATCAGCACTCCGAAGACCAAGCAGAAGTTCGCGGTGGGCCAGTCGGTCGACCTGTGGGGCACCGCGACCGACTTCCTGGGCAAGGAGATCCCGCTCAGCTGGACCAGCAGCATCGACGGTGAGCTGGCGACCGGGTCGCAGACGTTCGTGCCGTCGCTGTCCGCCGGCACCCACGTGGTCACCGCCAGCGCCACCGACAGTCTGGGGCGTACGGGTTCGGCATCGGTGACCGTCACGGTGGTGGACAGCCCGACGAAGGTGGCCATCATCTCGCCGCCGGCGGGGCTGACCCTCGTCGCGGGGCAGTCGGTCGGGCTGCTCGGCACCTCGAACGACCCTGACGAGTTCGGGCCGGTCCCCGACGCCCAGGTGACCTGGACGGTGCGACGGGGCGACACGGTCGTGCTGGAGAAGACCGGTCACCAGGCGGTGCTGCCGGCGAACGCGGTCACGCCGGGGGCGTACACGGTGACGTTCGCGACGGCCGGGTCCAGCGTGCAGCGCGCCTTCTCGGTCACCTCGGCCCCGGCCGGGCAGTCCCGGCCGACGGCCACGATCACCAAGCCGGCCACCGCGCTGGACCTGACCACGGTCGAGGCCGGGCCGAAGTCCGTCGCGTTCGCCGGGACCGGCACCGACGCCGAGGACGGCACGGTCGCGGGGACCCGCTTCCGGTGGACCGCGTACGGCGACGGCGGCGTCAAGCAGGTGCTGTGCCAGGGCGGCGGGGTGCCCACCGGCGAGCCGGTCGACGACAAGGGCTCGCCGAAGGACTGTGCCTCGTTCACCGGGGCGCTGGCCCAGCTGACCAGCGGGACCGACACCACCACCTGGTCGGTGTGGCTGGAGGTGTTCGACGCGACGGGACTGGTCGGCACGGATTCCGTGCCGGTCCGCATCCGGCACCTCGTCGGCTGACCGACCCGTACCGGCGGGGGCCGGGCACCACCCGGCTCCCGCCCCCGATCCGACCCTGACCGGGGACCTGCCGGTTCCCGGACCGTACGCACTCAAGGAGAGCACATCATGCGTGGACAAACGTGGACGCGTCGGACGGTCGCCCTGGGCGGCGCGCTGCTGAGCACGGTCGTGCTCGGTCAGGTCGCGCTCAGCGGGCCGGTGGCGGCGGTGCCCGGCCTGTCGATCCGGACCACTGTCGGGCCGAACAACAGCGTCGCCAAGTCGCAGAACGCGGTCTGCCCGACCGGCACCACGGTCATCGGTGGTGGCGGGGCGATCAGCGGGTCGGGTCTCGGCCAGGTGGGCATGGACATCGTGCAGCCGCTGGCCGACGCCGGGCTCTACTCGGTGACCGGCCGGGAGGACCCGAACGGTGTCGCCGGGAACTGGTCGCTCACCGCGAGTGCGATCTGCGCCCCGACGCCGTCGGGCCTGGAGGTGGTGACCGGCCACTCGGCGGTCAATTCGGTCAACCCGAAGTTCCTGGAGTTGTTCTGCCCGGTGGGCAAGCGGGCGATCGGCGGCGGTGGCGCAGCCGTCGGCTCGGGAGCGAGTGACGTGCTCCTGGAGGACCTGCGGATCGGTCAGAGCAGCGTGACGGTGGCGGGGGTCGAGGCCGGCAACGCCTTCGCGGGCAACTGGTCGGTGGACGTCTCGGTGATCTGTGTCGACCCGCTCCCCGGCGAGCAGCGGGTGATCGTGGACAGTGCCGACAACTCCACGGCCAGCCGCGCGGTCACTGCCACCTGCCCGGCCGGGAAGAGCCTGCACGGGGTCGGCGGTGAGATCGTCGGTGGCGAGGGCCAGGTGAGGCTGACCGAGATGCGGCCCACCTCGTTGACCACGGCGACCGTCCGCGCCGCCGAGGACGAGAACGGTTTCAGCGGCAACTGGAAGGTGCGCGCGTACGCGGTCTGCGCGAACTGACCGGTCGGGCCGTCGGACGACGGCCACCTGCGGCCCGTGCCGATCCGTCGGTGCGGGCCGCCTGGCTGTTCGCCCGGGGTGGGCTTCGGGGTTGTGTCGACCTCCGTCGATCGGTAACGTCACGAATCGATACGACTACTCACAGTCATGGCAGGAGTGTCCGCATGACACAGATCACGGAAACCGAACTGCCCCACTGGCCGCCGGTCAACCCGGCCCGCAGCCCGTTCGCCCTGATCGACGACGCCGAACGGCAGCCCCTCGCCGACCGGGCGGTGACCCGGGTGCAGCTGCCCACCGGCGCCACCGCCTGGCTGGTCACCCGGCACACCGAGGTACGGCAGCTGCTGCGCCACCAGGCGTTCAGCTCCGATCTGCTCCGCCCAGGCTTCCCCCTGCTCCGCCCGCTGCCGCCCGAGGTCACGGCGGACGCCCAGGGGGCGTTCATCCGGTTGGACGGTGAGGCGCACCTGCGGCTGCGCCGGATGCTCACCGCCGAGTTCATGATCAAAAATGTCCGCCGGATCGAGCCGCTGATCCACCAGACCGTCGCCGAGGCCCTGGCCGACCTGGCCGCCGCCGGTTCCCCGGCCGACCTGGTGTCGACGTTCGCCCTGCCCCTGCCGTCCAAGGTGATCTGTCACCTGCTCGGCGTCCCCTACGCCGACCACGACTTCTTCCAGTCCCGCAGCCGGCTGCTGCTCGACCGGCAGGCACCCATCGAGCAGATCCAGCACGCCGCCCAGGAGCTGCGGGACTACCTCCGGTCACTGATCGACGCCAAGCAGGCCCACCCCGACGAGGCGGACGACCTGCTCAGCCGGCTGATCCGGGAACGCGTCGAGCCGGGCGAACTCGGCGTCGACGAACTCGGCGGGATGGCCCTGCTGCTGCTCATCGCCGGTCACGAGACCACCGCCAACATGCTCGGGCTGAGCGTCCTGCTGCTGACCCGCCACCGGGAACAGTGGGCGATCCTGCGCGACCGGCCCGACGTCGTCCCGGGGCTGGTCGACGAGTTGCTGCGCTACCTCAGCATCGTCCGTACCGGGCTGTTCCGGGTGGCCACCGAGGACGTCGAGATCGGCGGCCGGCTGATCCGCGCCGGTGAGGGCACCATCGCCCTGCTCTCCCTGGCCAACCGGGATCCCGGGGTCTTCGACGACCCCGACGGGTTCGACCCGTACCGGGAGGCCCACCAGCACCTGGCCTTCGGGTTCGGGATGCACCAGTGCATCGGGCAGCCCCTCGCCCGCGCCGAACTGCGCATCGCGCTGGTGGAACTGGGCCGCCGCTTCCCCGACCTGCGGGTGGCCGTCGACCCGCAGGAGCTGAGCACCCGGGACAACTCGGTCGTGTTCGGCCTCGACGCCCTCCCGGTGACCTGGTGACGCCGGGCGGACGGCAGGCGGTCGGGGGGACCACGTCCCGGGTGGCCGTCGACCGGGACCGCTGCTGCGGGGCCGGCAACTGCGTGCTGACCGCCCCCGAGGTCTTCGACCAGGACGACACCGACGGGCTGGTGCTGCTGCGCGACCCTACGCCGGGGGCCGCGCTGCTCGACCGCGTCCGGCGGGCCGTCGAACTCTGCCCGGCCGGCGCGATCCGGATCGACTGACCCCGGCGGGCGTCGGACGGGGTGCACCCCGTCCGACGCCCGCCGGGCTGCGGCGCTCAGGGCAGTAGTTCGACGTACCCGTCGGTGCCGTGCACCCGGATCCGCTGCCCGTCCGGGATCAGCCGGGTGGCGTCCACCACCCCGACGACGGCCGGCAGGCCGTACTCCCGGGCGACCACCGCGCCGTGCGTCATCAGGCCACCGACCTCGGTCACCAGCCCGGCGACGGTGACGAACAGCGGCGTCCAACTGGGATCGGTGTACGTGGTGACGAGGATGTCCCCCGGTTCGAGATCGGCCCGTGCCACGTCCCGGACGACGCGCGCCCGACCCTCGACGGTCCCGGCGGAGACCGCCAGCCCGACCAGCGCGCCGACCGGCACGTCGTCGCGGCGGTACGTCCCGGCGACGATCTCGCCCTCCGAGGTGAGCACCCGGGGCGGGGTGAGCGCCCGGTACGACAGATGCTCCGCCATCCGTCGGCGGATGAGCCCGTCGTCGACCCGGCGGGTGCGGACGACCTCGTCGAGTTCGGGGAACGTGAGGTACCAGATATCCTCCCGGTCCCGCAGCACACCGTCGGCCACCAGGCGGTCGGCCTCGGCCAGCAGCGCCTGCTTGTACGCGAAGGTGCGGGTGACCATGCCGAACTTCGGGTACTCCCGGTAGCCGACGAACGTCCGGGCCCGGTCGATCATCCGTTTGGTCCGCTCGGCCTTGTCCGCGCCGCCGTCGGGCAGCGCCCGCAGCCGCGCCAGCACCTCCCGCTCCTTGTCCCGCGCCGTGCGCAGGCCCTGCTCGAAGTGCCGCCCGCCGGCCCCCGGTGCGAAGTTCCTGATGTTGCCCAGGATCAGCGGCACCAGCATGGCGGGACGTTCCCGCCAGCGGGGCCGGGTGATGTCGATCTCGCCGACCCCCCGCATGCCGTACCGGTCGAGCCAGGACCCGATGGCCACCCGGGCCTCCCGGCCACCGGCGAGCTGGTCCAGCCCGGCCAACAGGTCGTCCGGCCCAGCGGGGCCGTCGTGCTCCCGGCCGGGCCCGCCGTCGTCGGCCACCCGGCTGCCGTCGTCGACCACCCGGCTCAGGAAGGCCACGACCTCCGGGTACGGCCGGATCGCGTCCGCGACGTCCAGCAGGGCCAGCCCCATCTCCGAGGTGACGTTGTGCGGGACGGACTGGGTGAGCGGGTCGGCGGCGTTGCGCTCACCGAGCCACTCCTGCAGGTGCTCGTTGAGCCACCAGACCGCCTCCATCCCGGCCAGGATGACCGGGATGCTCCTCGGGTCGATCATCATCCGGGTCAGCCGGGGGAAGTCGGTCCGGATGAAATCCAGCAGCGCCGGCCCGGACTTCGTCCGGATCTCGCGGCGTAGAGCGGCGTTGGCGTCGTCGATCTGGGTGATCAGCTCGGTGACCAGCGCGGGATCGGTCTCGACGGACGGTGCCGCCGGCGCGGCCGGCGGGGCGGCGGGCTTCTCGTCCGGCACCTCCCGGACGAAGTCGCCGCGCTCGACGACGGTCCGCAACGCGTCCCCGATCAGCGGGTCGGATCTGCCCAGCGCCGCCAGCAGGCCGGCGCGGCCGGTCGGCGACGCCAGCTCGGGCGTCACGTCGGCGAACAACCGGCCGGCGGCCTCGTACATGGGCCGGGCGGCGATCAGCTGGTACATCGAGTACCCGAGGGGTTTCATCGGGTCGGTCATCATCTGCTGGTGGCCCACGGAGACGTAGACGTGGTTGTCGGTGTCGTCGGCCACCGGGACGGGGAACAGCGTGGTGACCGGTCGGGTCTGGACGATCTGGAAGTCGTCGTCGACCAGGCACCACTCCACGTCCTGCGGCTGACCGAAGTGCGCCTCGATCCGCCGACCCAGCCGTGCCAGCCGGACGACCTGCGGGTCGGTCAGCGCCGGCTGGTCCTGCCGCTGCGAGTCGATCGCCACCACCCGCGTCCCGCCGGTCGTCGTGGTCCGCAGGGCGTGACGTTTGGCGGCGATCGTCCGGGCGACGACCCGGTCGTCGCGGACCCGGAAGACGTCCGCGTCGACCAGCCCGGAGATCAGGGCCTCACCGAGGCCGAACCCGGCCTCCACGAAGGAGACCCGCCGGTTGCCGGTGACGGGATCGGCGGTGAACAGGACGCCCGCCGCCCCGGCGGGGACCATCCGCTGGACGACCACCGCCATCGCGACCCTGCGGTGGTCGATGCCGTTGCGCTGGCGGTAGGTGACGGCCCGTGCGGTGAACAGCGAGCCCCAGCACCGGCTGATCTGCCGCAGGACCGCGGCCGGGCCGACCACGTTGAGGTAGCTGTCCTGCTGCCCCGCGAAGGAGGCGGTCGGCAGGTCCTCCGCCGTCGCGCTGGACCGGACGGCGTACCCGCCGGGCTCGCCGAGCGCTTCAAGGGCACGGGTGACCTCCGTCGCGACGTCGTCGGGCACGGTGACGTCCTCGATGGTCCGGCGGAGCTGCGCGCTGAGGACGCCGATCGCCGCCCGGTCGGTGGGCGCCAGCCGGGCCAGTCGGTCGAGTTGCCCGTCGAGTCCCGGTGCCAGCGCGGTGACCCGCCGGAAGGCGTCAGTCGTCACGCAGAAGCCCGCCGGCACCCGGACCCCGTCGAGCCGGGTCAGCCCACCGAGGTTGGCGCCCTTGCCGCCGACCAGTGTCCGCTGCGTCGGGTCGACCTCGCGCAGCCCCCGTACGTACCGCCCGCTCATCGGGCGGACCCCGGGACGGTCGGGCCCGGCCGCGGGACGGCGGTCGGGCGATTCAGCGGCCCCGAATACGTCGTCGGGTACGTGGACATCATTTCGCCTTCCGCTGGTGATGAGGTCGCCGGTGCACCGTGGTGATGCATTTCCGCTGGTGGCGACCACGGCTGACGATTCTGCGGGGTGACCCGGGTCTTGCGGCAAGTCCCCCCGTGCGCTATATGTTGGGAGAGCAGGAAATGGTGGGCGCGCGAGAATGGTGAACGCGCCAGGCGAAAACGTTTCCACCAGGTCGCCCGTCGATATCGGGACCGGGGCGCGCTGCGGCTCGACACGCCGGTGACCGGCGCGCGCCGACCTCAGCGGATCAGTGCGTCGACGTCCAGCCCTGCGCGCGCAGCCGTTCGATGCCGTCCAGCAGCAGGTCCAGCGCGAACTCGAACTCGAACTGGTCGTCGCAGCCCGCCCCGACGACGGAGCCGGTGTCGTGCGCGGCGGCGGTGGCGATCTCCGCGACGTGCGGGAACCGGGCCGCGACCTCCGGCGGCAGGGGCGCGGGGGGCGTCGGGACGGTCGGGCCGGTCCGGCCGGCCTGCCGGGAGGCGTCGAACAGTTCCTGGCTGAAGCCGAGGATGCGGCTGCCCATGGCGTGCATGACGTGGTGGGTGAGGTCGGCGGAGAGCCCGCCGGCCCGCAGCGCCCCGATCATCGAGTCGAGGTAACCGAGGACGGCCGGCGTCGCCGTGCTCCGCGACTCGATGGCCAGCGAGGCCCAGGGGTGCCGGCGTAGCACCTGCCGGGCCGAGAGGACCCGCCGACGGATCGCGGGCTGCCAGCCGACGCCCGGGGTGAGTGGCTCGATCTCGCCGACCACCACGTCGATCATGCCGTCGAGCAGTTCGTCCTTGTTGGCCACGTGCTTGTAGAGGGCCATCGGCACGACGCCCAACTCCTGGGCGAGGTTGCGCATGCTGAGCGACTCGATCCCGGCCCCGTCGGCCAGCGTGACGGCGGCGCGCAGGATGCGGTCCCTGTTCAGCGGCGTCCGGCGCAGCGTCTCAGCCTGCTCGGCCATCTCGGTTCCCGTCCTCGGTCGACGAGGGAAACCATAACCGCATTGACAGGTGTACGGCGTACACCTACCGTGGAGACACAGTAGGTGTACGCCGTACACTTTTGAGGAGGAGCCATGCGGGCGATCGTGCAGGACCGGTACGGGCCGCCGGAGACGTTGACCCTCGCCGAGGTCGCCGTGCCGGTGCCCGCCGCCGACGAGGTGCTCGTCCGGGTCGAGGCCGCCGCGCTCAACGCGTACGACTGGCACGTGATGCGGGGCGACCCCCGGATGGCGCGACTGACCCTGGGCCCGACCCGGCCCCGGGCCCGGATCCGGGGGCGGGACGTCGCCGGCCGGGTCGAGGCGGTCGGCGTCGACGTGCGGGACCTCCGCCCGGGCGACGCCGTCTTCGCCGACCTCGGCGACGCCGACGGCGCGTTCGCCGAGTACGTGTGCGCGCCCGCCACCCTGGTCGCGCCGAGGCCGGCGAACCTGACCGCGCCGCAGGCGGCAGCCCTGCCGCTGGCCGGGGTCACCGCGCTACAGGGGCTACGCGACGCGGGCCGGGTCGGACCCGGCCAGCGGGTGCTGGTCAACGGCGCCTCCGGCGGTGTCGGCACCCTGGCCGTCCAGCTCGCCAGGGTGCTCGGCGCGACGGTGACCGGGGTGTGCAGCACCCGCAACGTCGAGCTGGTGCGCTCCCTCGGCTGCGCCCACGTGATCGACTACACCCGCGCGGACTTCACCCGGGGCGGCCGGTACGACGTGGTGTTCGACCTGGTCGGCAACCGTTCGCTCGGCGCGCTGCGGCGGGCCCTGACCCCGACCGGGACGCTGGTGCTCTCCGGCGGCGGCGTGTACCGGGGCGGCAGCCTGCTCGGGCCGGTCCGGCTCCTCGCCCGGGGGCGGCTGCTGGCCCCCTTCGTCCGGCAGCGCATCGTCGTCCTGACGGCGACCCCCGGCCGGGAACACCTCGACGCGCTGCGCGCGTACGCCGAGGCCGGCCAGCTCACCCCGGCCATCGACCGGACGTATCCGTTGGCCGAGGTGCCCCGCGCCATCGCCTACCTCGAAGGTGAACACGCCCGCGCGAAGGTGGTCGTCACCCTCTGACCGCCGCCGCGGTCGATCCGGCCCGGTCCCCGATTCCCCGGTCAAGTGCGCCCGGCTCAGAGTTTCGTCAATGTCACCTGTCAATCAGCTGACAATCGTGAAAGCGCTTCGATTTCCCGCTCCAGCCCTGTCGACACGCGGCGTATTTCATTTAGCATCGTCAATGCCAAGCCTCGTTCATCCGCCGTTCACCTTGCCGACGGCCGGCCGTCGAGGCGTCCGCACCGCGCCCGGGCCCAGCGCACCCCTCCGCCCACACCGAGGAACAGGACCCCCCATGACAGCCACCGCACGCCGTACCGCCGTCCTGGCCGGCCTCACCGCCACCCTGCTGGCCGGCCCGCTCGCCGTCGCCGCCGTCGCCGCCGCGACCGCCACGATCACCCTCAACGGCTCCAGCGCGAGCGTCACCGGCAGCAACGTCACCGTGGCCGGCAGCGCCGTCACCATCACCGCGCCCGGCTCCTACGAGATCAGGGGCACCCTGAACAACGGCTACGTCAAGGTCGACACCGCCGTCACCGGCACCGTGGAACTCATCCTCGCCGGCGCCTCGATCACCAACTCCACCTCCTCGCCGCTGTACGTGACGAACGCCAGCGCGGTCACCCTCACGCTGGCCGCCGGCACCAGCAACAACCTCACCGACGCGACGACGTACACCAACACCGGCGAGCCGGACGCCGCCCTGTTCAGCGCCGCCGACCTGACCATCGGCGGCACCGGCGCGCTGACCGTACGCGCCAACCACGCCGACGGCATCGTCAGCAAGGACGACCTGGTCATCCAGTCCGGCACCATCACCGTCAACGCGGTCGACGACGCGATCCGGGGCAAGGACTCGCTCACCGTCAACGGCGGCACGATCGCCGTGACCTCGTCCGGCGGCGACGGGCTCAAGTCCAACGACACCGAGGCCGGCAAGGGCGTGCTCACCATCACCAACGGCACGATCACGGCCTCGGTCGCCGACGACGCCATCAAGGGTGAGAACGACCTGAACATCTCCGGCGGCACCATCAACGTCACCCGGTCCTACGAGGCGCTGGAAGGGCTCCGGACCACCATCAGTGGCGGCAACATCACCGTCGTGGCCAGCGACGACGCGGTCAACGCCGCCGAGGAGGGCCTCGGCCACATGGAGCCGTCCGCGATCGCGTTCATCAAGGTCACCGGCGGCACGGTGGTGGCCACCGGTGGCACGGACGGCTTCGACTCCAACGGGTCGCTCACCTTCGCCGGCGGCACCGTGGTGGCCCGGGGCTCCAGCACCCGGGGCGGCGGCGAGGGCGCGATCGACGCCGACGGCCCGATCTCCTTCACCGGCGGCACGGTGGTGGGCGCCGCGCTGACCTCGCTGGCCGTGTTCCGGGCGGTGCCGAACACCGGCCAGGGCTGGGTGGCCCCCCGGTTCAACGCCAACCTGGCCGCCAACACCATCGTGCACGTGGTGTCCGGCAGCACGGTGTTGGGCTCGTACCGGACCTCGGCCACCGTGCGGGAGGTCGTCCTGTCGTCCAACCGGATCACCAACGGCCAGCGGTACGACATCTACACCGGCGGCAGCGTGACCGGCACCAACATCGGCGGTCTCTACACCGGCGGCAGCATCACCGGGGCCACCCGGGTGCTGACCGGTGTCACCGCCGGCCAGTACGGGCGGTTCTGAGCCCCCGGGCCCCGCGGTTCGGGCCTGACCGGGCCCGAACCGCAACCCGGCGGGGCCGACGGCGTCCGCCGTCGGCCCCGCCGGTGCACCACTGCCAGATCCGATGCCCCACCGCCGGACGCCGTATGTGGGAAACGGCCGGCGGACACCCCAAGGAGCAAACATGTCCCGCTTGGTCCTGGCCGGAATGGACCTGGTCGCCGTGGTCCTGCTGGTCTTCGCGCTGTACTTCCCGCGCCACCGACGGCGGGACCTGGTGGTGGCCTACCTCGGCGTCAACGTCGGCGTCTTCGCCGTGGCCAGCTCACTGAGCAGCAGCACCGTCGGCGCCGGACTCGGGTTGGGCCTCTTCGGAGTGCTGTCGATCATCCGGCTCCGCTCCACGGAACTCGACCAGCACGAGGTGGCGTACTACTTCTCGGCGCTCGCGCTGGGCATCCTCGGCCCGCTCTCCGGCACCTCGGTCTGGATGGTCGGCGCGCTGACGGCACTGATCCTCGCCGTGATGTTCGTCGGGGACCATCCCCGGCTGCTGCGTCGGTACCGGCGGCACATCATCGTGCTGGACAGCGCGGTCACCGACTCGGTCGCCCTCACCGCGCACCTGGAGCAGCTGCTCGGCGCGCGGGTGCACAACGTCAACGTCGAGCGGGTCGACCTGGTCAACGACACCACCGTGGTGGACGTCCGCTACTCGCGGCCCAGGGTCACCGCCACCGGCGGGCGACGGCCGGTCGACGCGGGTGCCGTACGGTGACCGCCGTCGACCCGGCCACCGGGGCGCTGGCCCGGCTCACGCCGATCGGGCTCACCGACCTGACCGAGCGCGCCGCGCTACAGACCCGGTTCGACCGCAAGTACCTCCTGCCGCTCGCCGAGCTGCCGCACCTGCTCGCCCGGCTCGACCACACCGACCAGGTGCTGGAGATCGACGGCAGGCGCGCCTTCCGCTACGAGTCGATCTATTTCGACACCGCCGACCTGGTCAGCTTCCGGCTCACCGCGCGTCGACGCCGCCGCCGCTTCAAGATCAGGACCCGGACCTACCTCGACTCCGGTCTGTGCTGGCTGGAGGTGAAGACGGAGGGCACCCGGGGTGGCACGGTCAAGCAGCGGCTGCCCTACCGCCCCGACGACAGCGGCACCCTCGCCCCCGGCCGGTCGTTCGTCGACGAGGTGCTCACGGCGCTGCGCACCGACCCCGCCCTGCATTTCGCGCCGACCCTCACCACCAGCTACCTGCGCAGCACGCTCTACCTGCCGGCGACCGCCAGCCGGGCGACCATCGACGTCGGGCTGCGCTGGGAGGACCGGCGCGGCCGTCGGCTGGCGCTGCCCGACCTGGCCATCATCGAAACCAAGACCGGCTCCACCGCCTCCCACGTCGACCGGCTGCTCTGGCGGCAGGGGCACCGCCCGGTGGCCATCTCCAAGTACGCGACCGGGCTGGCCGCGCTCGACCCCGACCTGCCCGCCGGGCGCTGGCGGCGCACCCTGCGCCGGCACTTCCACGCCGGGTCCCCCGTCGGGGCGGCACGGGGGACGCCTCAACCGGTAGGCGTCGGAGGGGACCGCACCGATGACCCCGGTGGCAGCCGTAACGCGTACCCGACGCCCCGGACGGTATGAATCAGCGGCGGACCCCAGCGGTCGATCTTCCTGCGCAGGCAGTGGACGTACGACTCGACGATCCGGCCGTCGCCGCCGAAGCGGTAGTGCCACACCCCGTCGAGGATCTGCGCCTTGCTGACCACCCGGTCCGCGTTGACCAGCAGGAACCGCAGCAGGTTGAACTCGGTGGGCGACAGCGGCACCGGGTGCCCACCCCGGCGCACCTCGTGGGCCTCCTCGTCCAGCTCCAGGTCGGCGAAGCGCAGCAGCCCGCCGTCGCGCACCTCCCGGTCGGCCCGGCACCGCCGCAGGACCGCCCGCACCCGCAGCACCAGTTCCTCCAGGCTGAACGGCTTGGTGACGTAGTCGTCGGCCCCGGCGGCCAGCCCGGCGATGCGGTCGGCCACCTCGTCGCGGGCGGAGAGGAACAGCACCGGCACCCCCGGACCGGGACCGGCGCGCAGGCTCCGGGCCACCTGGATGCCGTCCACGTCCGGCAGCACCACGTCGAGCACCACCAGGTGCGGGTCGAAGTCAGACGCCACGACCAGCGCCTCCCAGCCACCGGCGGCCACCCGCACCTCGAAGTCGTGCATCCCGAACGTCGCCGAGAGCAGGACCCGGAGCGCGGGATCGTCGTCCACGACGAGCACCCGGGGCATCGGGGAGATCACGTACCGTTCGGCGGGGACATGATGACGGTGACCTCGCAGTCGGCTGTGGATCGGCGGCGGACACCCGACCGCCGACGAGCACGGCCCGCGGGGCGCAGGCCACCACGGGCCGTCGCGGATCGTCGGCGGGGGGCCGGCGACCGCCGGGCCGCCCACCCGACGTGGCGTCGGGTGGGCGGCGGTGGCGGTCAGGGGCTGGTGCAGGTCGGTGACGGGCTGGTCGGCGTGCCGGTGCCGAGGAAGCCGAAGGTCGTCGAGGTGCCCGGGGCGAGCGTGCCGTTGTAGGCGGCGTTGCGCACGGTCACGGTCGTGCCGCTGGTGCTCAGCGTGCCGTTCCAGACCTGGCTGATGCTCTGTCCGCCGCCCAGCTGCCAGCGGGTGGTCCAGCCGTCGACGGCGGTGCTGCCGGCGGTCACCGTGACCTCACCCTGGAAGCCACCGGACCACGAGCCGATCGTGCGGTAGGTGGCGGTGCAGGCGGTGCCGGGCGGCGGGGTCGTCGGCGGCGGCGTGGTGGGCGGAGGCGTGGTGGGCGGCGGAGTCGTCGGCGGCGGGGTGGTGGGGGGCGGGGTCGTCGGCGGCGGGGTGGTCGGGCCGCCCGAGGGCACCAGGGGGCAGGTGGAGCTGTAGCGGGAGACGCCGGTGCTGTCCGCCAGCGGGCAGAGGAACTGCGTGTAGCGGGTGTCGTTGTCCAGGAAGATCTTGAGCCAGGGGATCAGCAGCCGCATCTCGGTCGGGTTCGACCTGGTGAACGACAGGTGGTCGTTGCCGGCCAGCTCCGCCCAGGCGTGCTCCACCCCGGCCGGCAGCGTGTTGTAGATGCCCTGCACGTAGGACGGGGTGACGGTGCCGTCGTTCTGACCCGACAGGAGCAGGGTCGGGACCTGGGTGGTGGACATGTTCAGGTTGTTGCCCGGCGTACCGGGGGCGAGACCGACCGCGGTCTTCAGCGACGGCCGCCGCAACGCGGCCAGCAACGTGCCGGCCCCACCCGCGGAGTGGCCCATCACGCTGAGCCGGTTGGGATCCACCCGGGTGCGCACCGGGCTGGTCCGGGTGAGGTAGTCCAGCGCCGCGAGCAGCTGGGTGGCCCGGGCGTCGGCACCGTCGGTGCGGCTGTTGGTCTCGATGCCGAGCACCACGAACCCGAAGGACGCCAGCCAGGGGCCCATCCAGGCCTCCTCGTTGGCGAACAGGGCGGAGTAGCCGGGCACGATCGCCACCGCGCCCCAGGTGCCCAGGCTGGTGTCGGTCGGGTAGTAGACGAACCCGCCGTTGAAGCCGTTGCCCGCCGGCACGGTCGCCTGGGTGGTGGCGAACGGCCCCCGGGTGGCGGCCACACTGGCCGGGGTCGGGTCCGGGCCACGTTGGTAGGGGTTGTCCGCCGCCGCCACCGCGGCGTGCGGCGCGGTCGCGGTCACCACGAGGCCGAGGAGGACCGCGAGGCCGGCCGAGAGCCAGCTCACGGACCGGGGTACGGGGCGGCGGCGTCCGGTCGGGGGCGGGGTGGGAGGTCGATCCGTCGGTAGCGTCACTTCAGGCATCTCCTTCGTTGGACGGGGCTGCGGGCTACCGCCGGCTCCACTGCTGGTTGGCCTGGCCGTTGCAGGTCCACAGGACGAGCTTCGTGCCGTTGGCGGTGGCCCCGCCGTTGGCGTCGAGGCAGAGCCCGGACTGCACGCCGGTGATGGTGCCGTTGGCGTTGAGGTTCCACTGCTGGTTGGTGCCGCCGTGGCAGTCGTACGTGGTGACCAGGGTGCCCGGGGTGGTGCCGTAGCCGGCGGCGTCCAGGCATTTGGTGCCGAGCACCGTCAACGCCCGGCCGGAGGTGTACGTCCACTGCTGGTTGGTGCCGCCGTGGCAGTCCCAGAGCTGCATCTGGAGCCCGTTGGTGGTGGCGGAACCGGGCACGTCGACGCACCGGCCCGACGCGGTGCCCACGATGGCGCCGGTCTGTCCGCCGCTGTTGCCCGGGTTGCCGATGCTGCCGGGCACCGACTGCAACGCGCTGTACCAGCGGGCGGCCATCTTGTCGTAGCCGCCGGAGGTGGGGTGGATGCCGTCGATCAGGTCGGCGGTGGACAGGGCGCTGTGCATGTCGACCAGGTGCACCCGCTTGCCGGCGTTCACCTTGCTCGACACGATGCCGGGGATCGCCGCGTTGAAGGTCCGTACGGCGTTCTCCTGGTTGCTGTTGGACAGGGGGATGAGCTGCGCGACGAACACCTCGGCGGTGGGCACGATGGTGGTGATCTTGTCGATCAGGGTGGAGAGCCGGTTCGGCGCGCTACCCACGTTGTAGTTCTGCAGGATGTCGTTGGTGCCGATGTGCAGCAGCACGCTCTGCGGCCGTTGGTTGTTCAGCCAGCCGACGATGTTGGCGTCGATCTGGTCGATGCGCCAGCCGGGGTGCCCCTCGTGGTCGTGGTCACCGAGACTGCCCGGCCCGTTGAACTGCGATCCGGTGAAGTCGATCGTGTACCGGCCGGCGGCCAGGCGCTGCCAGAGCCCGATCCGGTAGCCGCCCGGCACCTGCGTGCCCTCGGTGATGGAGTCGCCGAGCGGCATCACCCGTACCCCGCCGTTGGACTCGGCGTGGGCGGGGCCGGTCGGTGTCACCACCCCGGCCGTCATGAGGCCGAGTACGGCGAGTGCCGCGAGCCATCGTGCCCTCGTTCGCATGGACTTCTCCCCTGGATCGGTGGAGCTGGCCGGGGAGTGTGGCCGGTCGGCCGCCATGGTGGTCTGGCGGCACGTCCGAGCGGGCCGGCCGACGGGTACGGCGGCCTGCGGCCACCCGGACCCACCGGTCGTGCCGGCCGTCTCGTCGGCACCCCCACACCCTCGGCACTGGGACGGGTTTGTGAGCGTTAACAACGACCATTGTAAATTCTTGTCGCCGCCCTGGTCCATATCCGGCACCCGCCCCGCCCCCGTCGGACCGGGGGCGGGGCCGGGGGCCGGGCTACCGGCCCAGCGTCACCTTGAGGATCCGCTCGTTGCTGTTGTTGGGGATGCTGTCCTTGTCACCGCCGGTGCTCGTGGTCAGCCACAGGTTCCCGTCGAGGGTCGGCTCGACGGTGCGCAGCCGGCTGTACGTGCCGACGAAGTACTGCTGCACGTCGGTGAGGGTGTTCCCGCTGATCACCGCCCGGTACATCCGGTTGCCCCGCAGGCAGCCGAGGTAGAGCACGTCCCGGACGATGGCCAGGCCGCTGCACGACGCCTCGGCCACCGGGTAGGTGCGGATGGGGGCGATGAAGTTCGGGTTGGCGCAGCTGCCCGTGGTGCCCTCGCAGGCCGGCCACCCGTAGTTGCCACCCCGGACGATGATGTTGGTCTCGTCCATGACGTTGTTACCGAACTCCTGCTCGAAGAGCCGGCCCCGGGAGTCGAACGCCAGCCCCTGCGGGTTGCGGTGCCCGTAGCTCCAGACCGCGTTGCCGAACGGGTTGTCCGACGGCACGGTGCCGTCGGGGCGGATCCGCAGCACCTTGCCGCCCAGGTCGTTGACGTCCTGGGCACGGTCCGGGCTCTGCCCGTCGCCGGTGGCGGCGTAGAGCATCCCGTCCGGGCCGAACCGCAGCCGCCCGCCGTTGTGGTACTTGTTGCGCGGGATGCCGGTCAGCAGCACCTGCACCGTGCCGGTCTGCAACGTACCGTCGTAGCGGATGCGGACGATCCGGTTGTCGGTCGTGGTGGTGTGGTAGATGTACAGCCACCGGTCGGTGGTGAAGCTCGACGACACGGCCAGCCCGAGCACCCCGCCCTCACCGTTGGTGCCGGCCACGTTGGGCACCGTGCCGATGCTGCGCTTGTTGCTCCCGTCCGGGTTCATCGCGACCACGTCGAACAGGTCACGCCGTCCGTAGAGCACCGTGCCGTCGGGCAGTTGCACCAGCCCCCACGGCAGGTCCCGCTCGGTGGTGACCACCGTCGTGCCGCAGACCGCGCTGGTGCAGGTCGACCCGGTGCGCACGGTCACCGCGCTGCTCGCCGTGGAGGTGTTGCCCTGCGCGTCCCGGGCGACGACCGTGTAGCGGTACTCGGTGTCGGCGGCCAGCCCGGTGTCGGTGAACGAGGTCGCCGGCGGGTTGCCGGCCGTGCCGGTGACCGAGCCGACCGTCACCCCGCCGCGCAGGATGTCGTACCTGGTGACTGCCACGTTGTCGGTGGCGGCCGTCCAGGTCAGGGTCACGTCGGTGCCGTTGGCGGTGGCGGCGAGGTTGGTCGGGGTGGTGGGCGGCTGGGTGTCGGACTGGCAGAACGGCGGCGTGACGGAGAGCGTGGCGCTGGCCTGCGACACGTTGCCGGCGGCGTCCCGGGCGTTGACGTACCAGCCCCAGGTGACGCCCTGCGCGACGGTCAGCGTGGCGGTCAGCGTCCTGCCGGCGACCGAGGTGACCAGTTGGCCGTCGTGGTAGACGTCGTAGTACGCGACGCCGACGTCGTCCCGGGCGGCGGACCAGGCGAGCGTGACGGACTGGCAGGTCAGCCGGGTGCTGCGCAGGTTCGTCGGCGGGGTGGGCGGCCGGGTGTCGGCGGCGGCCCGGGCGGACGTCGCCCCGGCCGGCGCGGCCGGTGGGCCGGCGGTGACGGGCGCGCCGGCCAGGACGGTACAGACGCTGGTCAGCAGCGCGAGGCCGGCGAGGCGACGGGGTTGGCGAAGACTGGATCGCACGCGATACGTCCCTTCCTGGAAACCTGGTGGGTCAGTACGGGTAGCCGGGCACGTTGAGCCGCACGCTGTACAGGCCGGAGTCGTTCGTCCGGCCCGAGGTGACGAAGAGGGTGCGCCGGTCGGACCCGCCGAACGCCACGTTGGTGGTGCCGCTCACGCCGGACCGGATCGTGCCGAGCTGACTGCCGGTGGGCGAGTAGACGTGCACCAGCCCGTCACCGCCCGAGGTCCAGTACACGTTTCCGGCGCAGTCGATCGTGCCGCCGTCCGGGCCACCGACGTAGTTGACGAACACGCTGCGGGTGCCGGTGCTGCCGTCGGGCTGGACGGCGTACTTGTAGATCTTGTTCTCGCCGTAGGCGCCGACGTACAGGGTGGCGCCGTCGGGGGAGAGCGCGATGCCGTTGGGTTGGCGCAGCGCGTCGTCGACCAGCGACACCTGGCCGTTGGACACGCGGAAGACGCTGGTCCGTCCGCTCATCTGGTCGGGGCGATTGCCGCGCTGGAAGTTGGGGTCGGTGAAGTAGACGACGCCGTCGGAGCGGACCGCCACGTCGTTGGGCGAGTTGAACGCCCGCCCCTGGTAGTTGCCGGCGACGACGCCCCGGGCCAGGGTGTCGAGCCGGTACGTCGAGACGCTGCGCTGGTCGTGCGTGGCGGCGACGAGCTGCTGCCCGTCGGGGGTGAGCGCGAGCCCGTTGCTGCCCGCATTGCCGAGGAACGTGTCGAAGGTGGCCGGCGGGGTGAACCGCCGGATCGTCGACGGCTGGACGTACTCGGACCCGGTCGGTGCGGCCATGTCGGAGAAGAGCAGGTAGCCCCGGTCGGCGATCCAGACGGGCCCCTCCAGGAACGCGAAGCCGCCACGGATCTTCGTGGCCGTGACCGAGGTCGACGGCAACGGCGGGCCGTAGCCGGTGCCGGTCGGGCAGACGCCGGGTGGCGCACCGGGCGGGCCGGCCAGGGCGGCGGACTGCCCCGCCGACGACGCGGCCCGCAGGGACGGTGCGGGCGCGGTGCCGGAGCCCGCCGGGACGGCGACGGGCAGGGCGAGCAGGAGACTGGCCAGCGCGGTGGCGGCCGGTTGCAGGACCATCGGGAACTCCGATCGGCGAACGGACCCGCCGTCGTCGGCGGTCGCGGGGTGGTGGAAATGATCTACCGGTATCGATGCATCATGGGGCAGCATAAATTAGGAACCACCGCACCGCATGGGTGACGATCCGCCGATCCCGGCCCTGATCCGGATTTCTCACTAAGATGCTGGTCGATATGGTGGGATTACCGACCACCACCTGGACGCCGACCGCCGACCGAGTCCACATGCTGATCGGGGTCGGTCGATGGATGCCCCGGGGCCCGTCCGGCCGTCGCGGCATGGCCCGTCGCCGCCGGCGGTACGACGTTCCGCCGGAGACCATCGTGGACGGGTCGACTGTGGAGTCCGACCGGCCCCCGGAAAACGCCGACGGTCCCGATTCGCACCCGCCTGCCGCGTTACCGACAGAGGCGGAATCGACGTTGGGAGCGCGCTCATCTACCCTCAGGGCAGATCCGGCCCACGTCGTGGCCGGCACCGGTTCGGCAGCCATGGGTGTCGTGGTCTCCCCGCCAGTATTCACCGACCATGGCCCTGTTCGGAGGGATCGAAGCGTTGACGAGCGACAAGGCGGCGCCGCCGGGCGTCGACACCACCCGGCCCAGCATCGCCCGGGTGTACGACTACTACCTCGGCGGCAAGGACAACTTCGCGGTCGACCGGCACGCCGCCCAGATGGCGATGCAGGTCACCCCGGACGGGCCGGAGGCCGGGCGGGCCTGCCGGGCCTTCCTGCGCCGGTCGGTCCACTACCTGGCCGCCGAGGCCGGCATCCGTCAGTTCCTCGACCTCGGCTCCGGCCTGCCCACCCGGGGCAACGTGCACGAGATCGCCCACCGGGTCGACCCGGACGCCCGGGTGGTCTACGTGGACAACGACCCGATGGCCCTCGCCCACGGGCGGGCCCTGCTGGCGGACGCCCGGACCACCACCGTCGTCGGTGCCGACGTCAGGCAGCCCGACGAGTTGCTGACGGAGCTGCGCGACCGCAGGCTGATCGACTTCGACCAGCCGGTCGGGCTGCTGCTCCTGGCGATCCTGCACCACCTGCACGACGACGACGATCCCGCCGGGGTGGCCCGCCGGCTGATCGACGCCCTCCCCTCCGGCAGCTACCTGGCCATCTCGCACTTCTACGACCCGGGTCCGGCCCAGCCGGAGGTCTCGGCGAGGGCGCGGGCGGTGGAGAAGGTGTTCAACGAGACGCTGGGCACCGGCCGGTGGCGCACCCGGGACGAGATCCTCGGCTTCTTCGGCGACCTGGAACTGGTTCCGCCCGGGCTGGTTCCGCTGGCCGAGTGGCACCCGGACGGCGAGGACGACTCCCGGCAGACCACCACCTACCACACCGTCGTCGGTGGGGTGGCCCGCAAGGTCTGAACACGGGCACTGCCGTCGGCGACGTGACCGGTCCCCGCCCGGGAGCCGGCCCGGCCGGCGGCAGGCCCCTCGGGCGCGCCACCGGCCGGGCCGGCGTCAGTAGCAGGTGTTCATCGCCGCCCGGACCTCGGCGAGGGTGGCGTCGGCGACCGCCCGCGCCCGCTCGTTGCCCTCGCTCAGGACGGCCCGCAGGTGGGCCCGGTCCCGCCCGTACTCGGCCCGGCGGGCCCGGACCGGGGCCAGGTACTCGTTGACCGACTCGGTGACGACCTTCTTGAGCACGGCGGCCCCCGCCGACCCGATCTCGGCGGCCACCTGCTCCGGGCTGCGCCCCTGACACAGGGCGGCCAGCAGCAGCAGCGACGACACCTCCGGGCGGGTCACCGGGTCGTAGCTGATGTGCCGCTCCGAATCCGTCTTCGCCCCCTTGACCAGCCGGGCGGTCTCGTCGGCGGTGGCGGCGAGCGTGATGGCGTTGTTCCGGCTCTTGCTCATCTTGGTGCCGTCCGTGCCGAGCAGCAGCGGGGCGCTCGACAACAACGCGTCGGGCTGGGGGAACACCGTCGAACCGGCGCCGTACCTGTCGTTGAACCGGCGGGCGATCGTCCGGGTGAGTTCGAGGTGCGGAAGCTGGTCCTGGCCGACCGGCACCAGATTCGCCTTGCAGAACAGGATGTCGGCGGCCTGGTGGACGGGATAGGTGAACATCAACCCACTGACAGCGGACTGCCGCGAGTGCGCGATCTCGTCCTTGACCGTGGGATTGCGGTTGAGTTCCGACACCGAGACGAGGCTGAGAAACGGCAGCATCAACTGGTTGAGCGCCGGGACCGCCCCGTGCGTGAAAATCGTGCTGCGGGCCGGGTCCACCCCGATGGCCAGGTAGTCCAGGACCAGTTCCTCGACGTGCTGGAGCAGATTGTCCGCCACGTCGCGGTCGGTGAGGACCTGGTAGTCCGCGATGATCACGAACAGTTCCACGCCGAGTTCCTGGAGCCGGACCCGGTTGTGCAGCGTGCCGAAGTAGTGACCGAGGTGCAGGCGGCCCGTGGGACGGTCACCGGTGAGCACCCGGAACCGCCCCGGGTCCTTGCGGATCAGTTCCTCCAGCACGGCGCTACGGGCCTGCGCGGCGGACGTCCCGAGCGCATCGGCCGGTCTGGCGCGGGCGATGTCACCGGCGTCTTCGGTCCGGGGTACGGCGGTGTTCACACGATCTCCTGAAGGGTCGGTCTCGACGCCATGATTGCACGGACCCCACTTCGGACAGCGCAATGACGATGACGACCGCGGGCACCGGAATCGCACCCGTCGTCCGGGAGACGCGACTCCGGGCGCGCACTCCCCCACCCTTCAGCGGCGGGCCAGCCAGACCGTCCGCCCGGTCCGGACACTGAGATCGGTACGGGTCGCCAGACCCGCCACGATCTGGTCCAGGGCGGCGAGATCCCGGGCGGGGAGCCGTCCCTGCAGTCCGTGGCGCATCCGGCTCAGCGAAGCCTGCGCGTAGCGGGTGGCGGCGGCCGGCAATGGTGGACGCAGGTCGATGTCGAAGTGCCGCTCGGTGACCGAGGTGAAGCCGTCCTGCCTCATCCGCTCGCCCCAGTTCTCGTGCATGTGCAGGCCCGCCTCGTGCCGCCGCTTCGCCGCCTCGGCGTGACCGCGCTGCTCCACCTCCTCGTCCGGGGTGCCGGTGAGGAAGTGGGGGAACGATTCCAGCTCGGCGATCACCAGCAGCCCGCCCGACCGCAACATGCCGTACGCGGACGCGAGCGCGGTCACCGGATCGGCCATGTGGTGCATCGACGCGGCGGCCCAGATCAGCTCGACCGGCCCGAGGTCGGGCCAGGACGTGTCGAGGTCGGCTTCGACGGTGCGGATCCGGTCGCCCAGCCCGGCGGCGTCGGCCCGGCCGCGCAGGTGGGCGAGCATCTCCGGGGAGAGGTCGACCGCGGTGACGGTGGAGCCGGGCAGCTCCCGCGCCAGGGCGAGGGAGCCGGTGCCGGTGCCGGCACCGAGGTCGACGACGTGGGGTCGCGTGGCGGCCTCGCGGCCGACCCAGCCGATCACGTCGCGGAAGTACTCGTGGAGCACCTCGGCGTCCAGGTCGAGCAGCTCGATGAGGTGGTCGTGTGCCATGCGGGAACGGTAGCCCGCCCGTGCCGCACGGGCATAGCATCTTGCTTATGAGGCAAGACAAGGATCTGGAGACCCTGGTCCGGCAGCGCATCCGCAGCCTGCGGGTGGCCCGTGGCTGGTCGTTGGACGAGTTGGCCCACCGCTGCCTGATCAGCCCGTCCACGCTCAGCCGGATCGAGACCGGACACCGGCGGGTCGCCCTGGACCAGATCGCCACGATCGCCCGGGTGCTCGGCATCACGCTCGACCGGCTGGTCGAGTCCGACGCCGACGACGACGTCGTGATCCGTCCGCACTGCGACGAGGACCGGGGCGTCACCACCTGGCTGCTCTCCCGGGACAGCAACCAGACGGTCGCCAAGCTGCGGATCACCCGGGACGTCCCGACCGACCTGCGGGTACACCCGGGCCGGGACTGGTTCACCGTGCTCTCCGGCACCATCGAGCTGCGCCTCGGTGACCGGACGATCCTCGTCGGCACGAACGAGGCCGCCGAGTTCTCCACCCTGGTCCCGCACGCGTTCGGCGCGCACGACGGCCCGGCGGAGATCCTCTGCATCCTCGACCACGAGGGCGAACGCAGCCACCTCGGCCCGCACCACCCGCGTCCCGGCCGACCGGCGGCTAGCCCGTGATCACCGGCCAGGCGTAGGCAAGCAACGCGCACGCCGCCCCGAGCAGGGCCAGCGAGAACCCCCGGCTGGGGATGGGCAGGGCGGCGAGCACGAGCAGGATGACCGCGATGACATAGAGAAACGCCTGTACCGACATGACTGTCCCCTCGGGAGGCTGATGAACGGGCGGTGCGCTCTCTACCCCGGACGGCCCGGTCGGGAAACCCCACCCCCGGCGACCGTCCCGGGTCCACCTCTCCCGACCCGCGCTCCCGTCCGGGCGGGACGACGCACTGCCGTCCCGCCCGCACGGCGACGGACCGCCGTCCCGCCCGCACGGCGGGGCCGGCAGGTGTCAGCAGCCGAGCCGCTTGGTGGACAGCGCGATGTCGTCGATCCAGAGGTCGAACTCACCAGGCGTCGTGCCGCCCTGGTAGAGCTGCCAGCCGATCTTCACGGTGTCGACCGCCGGCAGGACGAACGGGACGTCGTTGCCGCCGTGGTCGGTGGTGGAGGCGGTCAGCTCCGGCTTCGCCACCCCGTCGATCCAGACCGCGACCCGGTTGTCAGTCGGGTCGAGCTGCCACTCGAAGCACTGCCAGGTGTCCTCGGTGACCGGGGCGGACTCCCGCCAGTTGGTCCAGTCGCCGGTCGGGCCGCCGTCCGCGCCCACCCCCCAGAAGGTGCCGGGGACGGTCGGCGCGTACTGGCCGCCGATCGGGCGGACGACCTCGGAACTGCCGCTGCCGGTCGCCTCGACCAGCGTGAAGTGCGCCCAGTCCGGGGCGGTGGGGAAGGCGTCGACCCGCAGCCGCATCCGCCCGTAGAAGCGGTTGCCCGGCGCGGCGAAGTCGTCGACCCGCAGGAAGGCACGTCCGTTGTCGACCGTGTGCAGATGCAGCACCTGGTTGCCGTGCCTGGCGTGCTCGACGGTGAGCGTGCCGTGGCGGGTGTCGACGCCCCAGTTCAGCGTGCTGGGACCCCCGAGGGGCAGCCGTTCGAAGTCCTCACAGAACAGCGTGCCCCGGGGGCACGAACGCTGGGTGGCCGCCGACGGGCCGGCCGGGACGCTGCCGGCGGCGGTGCCGAGGATCAGGGCGGCGGTGAACACCGCGAGGAAACTGCGCATGGTCATTCCTCCAGGACGGCTGACCCCCACCATGCGGGCAGGGCTCAGCGGGAAATCCCGGCCGACGAGCACCGCCGACCTCGCCCCCGGGCGCGTCGGACGCCTACGGCGGTCGGAGGTGGGGCGGTCTCGGCGGGCGCGGGAGGGCGTGGCAGGGACACCGACGACGGGACACCCGCCCGTCGCCGTGGTGCTGGCCCGGCGAGGTGGCACCCGCGGCTGCCGAACTGGCGCGGTGCCGGCACCGCGCTGCTCCCGTGCTCACCGTCGCCAGCCCGGTTGCCCCCGTGCTGCGGCGAACTGAGCCATTCCAGCACGATCGGATCCGATCAGGCAACATCGACAGGCATCAGCACGCCCGACCCGGCCGGCCCGACCCGCCGAGCCCGTCCTGCCCCGGCTCACCGCCCGGCCGGGTCGCGGCGCGCAGCCTCCCGGTCAGCCGACCGCACCCCGGTCGACCAGGCTGAACGTGGTGCCTACCGGGGCGTCGCCGAGGACCTCCACATAGATCTTCCGCTGGCTCGGGCTCCACTGCACCACGCCGTACTGCTCGCTGACGATGGCGTAGGAGAGCCGCCCCTTGTCGTCCTTGCCCTCCCGGGAGATCCCGAAGAGGGTCGCCGCGGTCGGCTCGCAGTCGGTGCCCACCAGGGAGGCGTACCCCTCCGCGTCGATCTTGACGCCGAGGCAGGGCCGGTGGGAGATCTCCGGGTTCAGCGATTTGATCATGAAGTCGACGCCGACCGGGTCGAGCACGAAGCGGGCGTCCGGCTTGGTCCCGTCGCCGACCCCCACCACACCGTCGAACGGCAGCGACAGGTCGCGGTCGATCTCCACCACGTGCAGCAGGATCTGTCGCTGCCCGGCCAGGATGGCCCGGGTACGGTCCACCGGGGCGGACGGCGACGCGGCGGACGGCGACGGGGTCGGCGTACCCGATCCGGACGGGGTGCCAACCGGGCCACCCGCCGTCGGCCCCCCGGCTGCCGCGCCGGTCGGGTCCGGGGACGACCGGTCGCCGACCAGTCGCGGGCCGAACACCACGACCGACACCAGCACCGCGACCACCGCGACGGCCGCGCCCACCCCGACGAACAGCCGACGCCGGGACGGGACCCGTCGACCGGACCCGTCCACCGCCGACGACGGACCGCCGATGCCACCTGACGCCGACGACGGACCCCCGGACGGCGTGACCGGTGCCGACGATTCGGCAGGAGGCCGGTCGGCACCGGCGGAGGACGGCGCGGCCTGATCGCCCGCCGGGGCGGTGACCGTCAACAGCCCGTCGAGCAGCTCCCGGGCGGTGGGCCGCACGTCGGGATCCTTCTCCAGGGCCCGGGAGACCAGCTCCCGCAACGGCCCCTGCAGGCCGGTCAGGTCGGGCGGTTGGGTGAGGATCCGCATCGCGGTCGCGGTCGCGGAGTCGCCCCCGAACGGGTTGCGGCCGGTCGCGGCGTAGGCGACCACGGCACCCCAGGCGAAGACGTCCGCGGCCGGGCCCACCGCCCGGCCGGACCCGGTGTCGAACCGCTCCGGTGCCATGTACGAGACGGTCCCGACCATCTGGTGGGTCCGGGTGTGCTGGCTGGTCGCCTCGAACGCCCGCGCGATCCCGAAGTCGATGACCTTGATCCCGCCGGGTGCCACCAGCACGTTCGCCGGCTTCAGGTCCCGGTGGATCACCCCGGCACCGTGGATGGCGGTAAGCGCGGTGGCCACCCCGACCGCGATGCCGTGCAGTTGCGCCGCGCCCAGCGGCCCGCCGTCGCGGATCACCTGGGCCAGGCTGGGGCCCTCGACGTACTCCACCACGAGATAGGGCGGGTCGTGGTCCGGGTCGGCGTCCAACACCTCGGCGGTGCAGAACGGCGGGACCTGACGGGCCCGGTTCACCTCGCTGCGGAACCGGCCCCGGAACTCGTCGTCGTGGGACAGCTCCGCACGGACGACCTTCACCGCCACCCGGCGTCCCTGCGGCGACCGGGCCAGGAAGACACTGCCCATGCCCCCCTCACCGAGGCGGTCGAGCAGCTCGTACCCCCCGAGCCGGGCCGGGTCGCCGGGACGCAGCCCGTCGTTCACGTCGGCTGCCCGCAGACCACGACCAGCCCGCGAACCGTTGCGCCAATCACGCGTACCCCTCAGCTCACTCGGACACCGTCGGCAGCCTATCGCCCGCCCACCCGGGACCGCCGGTGCCGTCGGCGGCCCGGTCGGTGCGGACGGACGCGACGGGGCCCCGCCGGGATGACCGGCGGGGCCCGTCCTGACGGTCACCCGGATCGTGGCGGATGACCAGGCTGCTGCGCCACGCCCCGGGAGGTGCCCAGGGGCGGCCGGAAGGGGGTCAGTTGCAGATGGTGCCGTTGAGCGTGAAGGGTGCCGGCGTGGTGGGCGAGCCGCTGGCGGTGAAGCCGAAGCTGACCGCGCCGTTGGTCGGGATGCTGGCGTTGTGGCTCTCGTTGCCCACCGTGACCGCCGCGCCGGTCTGCTGGAAGACGCCGTTCCAGTGGCCCTGGACCAGCTGGCTGCCGGGGAAGGTCCAGCCGAGCGACCAGCCGTTGACGGCCGGGCCGTCGTTGTAGACGGTGACGCTGACGTTGAAGCCGGTGTTCCAGGAGTTGGTCACCACGTACGACACCCGGCAGGTGCTCGCGAGGGTGGTCGCCGGTCGGATGTCGCCGTAGTCGTCCCGGGCGGTGGCGAAGTCCTGGAAACCGAAGCCGGGACCGGCCGACCGGGTGGTGGTGCCGGCGGCGAGGACGGTGCCGTTGGCGTTGACCGAGTAGACCGGTCCGCCGCTGTCGCCGCCCCGGGCCGACTCGTCGCCGTCGAGCTGGGTGGCCTCGACCAGGTCCTCGATGTCGTCGTAGTGGAAGTCGACCCGCAGGTTGCAGACCGGTCCGCCGATCTCACCGGCCGAGGTGTACCCCGACTGGCAGAGCAGCTGACCGGGGAAGACCTCGGTCCAGCCGGTCACCTGGGCGCGTACCTCGTCGTTCTGCCCGCCGACGTAGATGTGGCTGCCCGGCGAGGAGGTGGAGACCAGCATGGTGTCGTGGTCGTCGTTGCTGGCGACCCCGTAGCCGATCAGCGTGCCGCTGTTGGTGTTCGTGTTCCACCCGACGTGCCAGGGCTGACCGATCGGGCCGCAGTGTTCCGCGGTGAGCAGGTAGCCCACGTTGGTCGTCTGGTTGCGGACGCCGAAGCCGGCGGTGCAGGCGTAGGTGGTCAGCCCGATGCCGATGCCGCCGTCGTACGGCGCGGAGTCGTTGTAGCGGGACCGCTCGACCATCCGCTCGCGCACCACGGTCCGGGTGCTGACCCCGGTCGCCGGCAGCTTCGGCTGCTTCGCGCCGGCCTTCGGGTCGACGGCGACCTCGATCCCGGAACCGTCGGTACGCAGCCGGACGGCGTGGGTGGCGTCGTTCGGGTCGGCGGCCACCACGGGGGCGAGCTTCGCCGCCGCCTTCTTCAACTCGGTACGGGAGTAGGTGGCCCCGGCGACCTCCACCGGGGCGGTACGGCGTGCGGTCGCCACCGCCGCCGCGACGTCACCGGGCAGGGTGCCCTTCCACCAGAGGGTGACGTGGTCGTCCACCAGGCCGATGCCGGCGTAGCCACGCGGCGCGCCGGCCTCGACGGCGGTGCGCACGACGTTGGCCGCGTCGACCAGCGGGGCCTGGGCGAGCATCCGATCCCGGGTCTGCGCCGGGATCACGTCGAGGATGGAGCGGTCGTTCTCGGCCGTCGGCGACGTCGCCGACGCACCGAACGGCTGGCTGGGGGCGGCGTTGGAGGGTGCCGTCAGCGGACCGACCACCACCGTGGCGCCGAGGAGCACGCCGGCGACCACCGAGCGGCGGGTCGCGTTCCAGGTTTGCGTCATGACCATGAGTCAAGTGATTGCGCCGCCCCGGGAACAGGCAGAAGCATCGGCAAGAATCGGCCACGAGGGTGGCGACGCCCACACCCGCGTCGACCACGACGCCTCCGGTCACCGGGACGCCGGCCGGGCCCGGAGCTGGTGGCTCCGGCCCGGCCGGCGGGGTGGGGTGCGCCCGCCGTCAGGCGGTGGTGCAGGAGATGTTGCCGGGCGCGGTGCTGCTGCTGCCGTTGACCAGGAACCCGAAGGTGGTCGAGGCGTTCGGGCCGACGGAGCCGTTGTAGGAGGCGTTGCGGATGCTGACCGTGCCGCTGGTGCCGGTGTTGCTGCCGTTCCAGACGTTGGCGATGGTCTGCCCGCCGGCCAGCGTCAGCTGCACGGTCCAGCCGGTGATGGCGGTGGAGCCGGTGTTGGCCACCACCACCTCACCCTGGAAGCCGCCGGTCCAGCTGCTGACCGTGCGGTACGTCGCGGTGCAGCCGCCCGGCTGTCCGGTCGGCGGCGGCGTGGTCGGCGGAGCGGTGGTCGGTGGGGTGGTCGGCGGCGTGGTGGGCGGGGTGGTCGGGGGCGTCGTCGGCGGGGTGGTGGGCGGCGGGGTCGAGGTCCCCGGGACCGTGGTGGAGGCCGAGTTGAGCGCGTTGAGCACGGCGGTGTACGCCGGCTTCGGGTTGCTGCTGCGGTCGAACAGCAGCGGGTTCTCGCTGCCCCGCCAGGAGTCGCTGTCCCGGATGCCCCAGGTGGTGATGCCGACGCAGCGCGGGACGTTCATGCACGCCTGGGTCAGGCCCTGGTACTGGCTGGTCGAGGCGTTGGTGACGTCGGCCTCGGTCAGCGCCACGTCCACCCCGAGGGCGGCGAAGCTGGACAGCGTGGTCTGGAAGTTGCTCGGCAGCGAGCTGCCCCCGGTGAAGTGGGTCTGCAGACCGACGCAGTCGATCGGCACGCCGCGCGCCTTGAAGTCCTTGATCATGTTGTAGACGCCCTGCGTCTTGGCGTACGTCCAGTTCTCGATGTTGTAGTCGTTGTAGCAGAGCTTCACCGACGGGTCGGCGGCCCGCGCGGTGCGGAACGCCACCTCGATCCAGTCGTTGCCGGTGGACTGGAGGTTGGAGGAGCGGCGGGTGCCGTTCTCGGCGTACGCCTCGTTCACCACGTCCCAGGCGTAGAGCTTGCCCTTGTAGTGGGCCATCACGCCGTTGATGTGGCTGATCATCGCCTGCCGCAGCGCGCTGCCGCTCAGGCTGCCCCAGAACCTCGGCTGCTGGGCGTGCCAGGCCAGGGTGTGGCCCCGGAACCGCATGCCACGCTGGGTGGCCCAGTTGTAGATCGCGTCACCCCTGCTGAAGTCGAACTGCCCGGGGTTGGGCTCGGTCGCGTCGGGCTTCATCTCGTTGACGGCCGTCATCATGTCGAACTCGCGGCTGGCGATGTTCAGGAAGCCGGAGTCGCTGAGCCGGTCCGACCCCATCGCGGCCCCGAAGTACCTGCCGCTGCGTTCGGCGGCGGCCTTCAGCGTGGTCCCGGGCGGTCCGCTGAGGTCGGCGTGGGCCAGGGTCGCCACGGCCATCGACGACACGGTGATGGCCAGGGCGCAGGCGCCGCCCAGCAGCAGCCGGCTGGCCCTCCTGGTACGGCGTTGCGGTCGAGCGGGTACGTCGTTCATCTGTGCGTTTCCTCCTCGGTGTTCCGTCCGGTCACCGCCGGACGGGCACGCGACCGGTCGACCGCTCGTGGGATCGACGACCGGGACACCGCGCCTGCGGCGGGACCAGCACGTCACAGGGGGCCGGCCGGGGTCGCCCGGCCGCGCCTCATCGGTGACCACCGGTCGGCTGCCCGGTCCGTCCGGTGGATGGCGAACACTCCGCGTCCTACGCCCGTGCGGGGTGACGCTGCCCTGTGGCGATGCTATATCGAATGGATTCGATCTGCGACAGGTGTCGCCCTCAACCGGTACGGGCCCGCCGGGCCGCCAGCTCCGTACGGTTACGGACGCCGAGCTTGCGGAAGATGTTGCCCAGGTGGAACTCGATCGTCTTCACCGAGACGAACAGCCGCTGGGCCGCCTCCCGGTTGCTGAGCCCGTTGGCGATCGCGGTGGCGACCCGGGCCTCGGCCTCGGTCAGCGTCGACTCCCCGGCCGGCACCGGGAACGGCGGATCGGCGACCAGCGGGGGCTCCGCACCCGGCGGGGTCGTACCGAGGAACCGCAGATCCCGCATCACCAGCGTGAGCATCCCGGCGGCGCCGGTGCGGGCATACCCCGCGCACGCCTGCTCCAGCAACCGGGCCGCCTCGCCCCGCCGGCCGGCCCGCCCGTGGTGCACGCCCAGCAGCCAGGCCACCCGGGCGGCGAGCAACTGCTCGACCGGGCGGGTCAGCAGGTCCACCGCCGCCGTCAGGGTCGCCGTGGTGGCCGGGCCCGGGTCGAGGATCCAGGCCCGCCACGCCGGCAGCACCGGTCCACCCGGCCAGGAGGCCGGCGGGTCGTCGACCCCGGCGAGCAGGTCACCGGCCAGCCGGGACCGGCCGGCGAGGGCGTGGTGGGTGGCCAACTCCCAACGGTGCTCGTACTGGAGACCGGCGGTCGCCCCGACGTCCCTGGCCACCACGAGTTCGAGCAGCCCGGCCCAGGTCTCCCGGTCACCCCGGGCGAACGCCAGCGCGGCCGTGCACTCGGGCAGGTGGCGGGCCACCCAGGCCGAACCGACCTGTGCCGCCAGCTCGCGGGCCTGGTCCAGGTGGACGGCGGCATCGTCCAGGTCACCGCGCAGCGCGTCGCACTTGGCCAGCCAGGAGGTCGCCTCGGCCTGCACGTCGGGGGTGCCGCACCGCCCGGCCAGCCGGGCCGCCTCCCGCAGCTCCGCCTGACCCCGGACCAGGTTGCCCGCCCAGCAGTCACCGACCCCGACCAGGGCGAGCAGCCGGGCCCGGTCGGCCGGCGGCAGGTCCAGGCCGGCGAGCAGCGGGGCGAACCGACGCGCCTCCTCCGGACGCATCAGCGTCATCACGGCGGTCAACGCGCACTCCACCAGCACCGGGTCGTCGCCGAAGGCGTGCTCGTCGAAGATCCGGACGGCCGCGGCGAGGTGCTCCGGGCCCTCGGCCAGGCCGGCCCGGGTGGCCGCCGTCCCCGCCAGGGTGCGGTAGATCAGTGCGGTAGGCGCCGAGCCGCTCGCCTCGTGGGCCTCCCGCACCCGGGTCAGCAGCGGGAGCAACTGGTCGCTGTCGGCGGTGCGGGACAGCGTGAGGAAGGCCCGGAACAGCAGCCGCGCGGCCTCGTCCGGGTCGGCACGGTCGGCCGCCGACAGCAGGCGCTCGGCCGTGATCTCGGTGGACACCGGCTGAGCGTAGAACCCGGGGCCAACCCTGGGGATTTCCCTGGTGCCCAGGTCACCCCGGGCCACCCAGACTGCATGCACCTGCCGGTCCAGCCGGCCGGTGGGCGTTCGCGAACGGATAGAGGTAGCACCATGAAGCGCAGGACCGTGGAGATCGACACCATTCCCGCCGACGGGGTGGAGCTGGCCGACGACCAGCTCGCCCGGATGCTCGGTGGGCTGCCCCGCAACGGGGCGGGCTCGTCGAAGACCATCGACGACATCCCCGGCGGGGGTCGACCGGACACCGACACCGACTTCGACTGATCCGTCACCGTCGGCGATCCGGCCCACCGAGGGGCCGGACGTCGGCGGTCCCCCGCCCGGAGCACCCATGATCCTCATCCTGACCGCCCCCGACGACGTGCACGCCGACGCGGCCGAGGTGGAGTTGGGCCGACGTGGCGTCAGCTGGGTCCGCTTCGACCCGGCCGACGTACCGTCCCGCGCGTCACTGTCGGTGACCATCCGGGACGGCCGGCTCACCCGTACCCTGGTCCGGCACGCCGACCCGGGCGGGACCGTCGACCTCGACGCGGTGACCGCCGTCTGGTTCCGCCGGCCCGGCGTCCCGGTCGCCCCACCCCACCTGGGGGAACCCCACGCCGGCTTCGTGGTTCAGGAGAGCCGGCAGTTCGTCGGCGACGTCTGGGAGACCCTCGACGTGCCGGCGCTGCCCGCCGCCCGGCCGGTGGTGCTGCGGGCCCAGCAGAAGGTCCGCCAGCTCCAGCTCGCCCTGCGCCTCGGCTTCGACGTGCCGGCGACCGCCGTCGGCAACGATCCCCGCGACGTGCTCGACCTGTTCTCGCACACCGGCGGCCGGATGATCACCAAGCAGGTCGGGCTGACCAGCCTCCGCGACGAGCTGATGCGCTTCACCGAACCGGTCACCCACCGCGACGTCGGCCACGTCGACGGGGTACGCCACTGCCCCCTCATCGCGCAGGAACGGGTGCCCAAGCGGGTCGAGCTGCGGGTCACCGTCGTCGGCGACCGGGTCTTCACCGCCGCCATCGACTCCCAGCGGTCCAACCACGCCCGGCACGACTGGCGTCGCCAGGACGACCGGAACACCCCGCTGAGCCGCTACGACCTGCCCGCCGACGTCGCCGCCAGGTGCAAGGCGCTGACCCGCGCGCTCGGCCTGCGCTACAGCGCCCTCGACCTGATCGTCACCCCCGACGGCCGGTACGTCTACATCGAGATCAACCCCACCGGCCAGTACCTGTGGGTGGAGGAGGAGACCGGGCTGCCCATCACCGCCGCCGTGGTCGACCTGCTCACCACGCCCGCCCCCACCAACGGAGCCACCACGTGACCACCCTCGACCCGGCCCTGCTCGACGCCGCCGTCACCCTGGTACGGGAGCTGACCGTCGACCGCGCCGGCCTGCGCGAGGCCCGCCGACGCCTCACCCCGCTGCGGGAACGCTGGCCGGGGGCCGATCCGGCGGTCGTGCGCGACGAGGAGGTGGCCGACGGGTCGGTCGCCTTCGACGTGCTGCTGCGCGAACCGGCCGGCACGGTCTCCGTGGCGTACAGTCCGACGCCGGCCCTGCCGTGGCCGCTGCGCGGGGCGGTCCGGCACTCCGACCACCACCTCGCCCGGGTCGGCACCCGCACGCTGCGGGTGGGCGAGGCGCTCACCGCCCTCGACTTCCTCTGGTACGACCACGACGTGCTCGCCCGGCTGGTCGACACCGGCCTGGTCGCCGAGGAACTGGAGCAGCACCCGGTCGCGGTCGACGACGACGAACTCCAGGCGGCGGCCGACGCGTACCGCCGGGCCAAGGGGCTGCTCGACGCCGAGTCGACCGCGCGGTGGCTCGCCGACCGAGGGCTCACCGCCGAGGACTTCGCCGACCTGATCGCGCACACCGTGGCGGTCGCCCGGCTCCGGGCCCGGGTGGTGGGTGACCGGCTACCGGAGTGGTTCGCCGCGCACCGGTCCACGTTCGACCGGCTCCTGATCGCCTGGACCGCCGAGGGGACGCCCCCCACCGACCGCGCGACGGCGCTCGCGGCGGTGGCCGACGCCGTCCGTGCCGGCCGGGCCGCCGGCACCCTGCGCACGGTGGCGGTCGCGGCCCCGCCGGAGCTGCGCGACGCCACCGGGCCGGTGCCGACCACCATCGCCGGTACGGCGGTGACGGCGGTGGTGGTCGACCGCGAGCCGGCCGTCCTCGACGACGACACCCGGGCGCTGGTCGAGCGGGCCATGTTCGACGAGTGGCTGGCGCAGCGGCGGGCCGGCACCGACGTCGAGTGGTTCTGGCTGCCCCGGGACCGGACGACCCGGGTCCGGTGACCGGCCGGCGACGGGTGCCGGTGGTGCTCCAGGTCGCCGCCACCGACTGTGGGCCCAGCGCGCTGGCCATGCTGCTCGCCGCCCACGGCCGGGCGGTCCCGGCGTCGTACCTGCGGGCCCGGCTCGACGTCGGCCGGGACGGCCTGAGCCTGCGCGACCTGCGTGACGAGGCGCAGCAGCACGGGCTGCGTTGCCGGGCGCTCGCCCTGCCGGCGCTGCGCGTGGACGCCACCCGGCTGCGGGAGCTGCCGATGCCGCTGCTGGCCCACTGGAACGGCGACCACTACCTGGTGGTCGAGCGGATCGGCCGCCGGGGCGTCGACGTGGTCGACCCGGCCGTGGGTCGCCGACGGCTCTCCCCCGCCCAGTTCTGCGCCGGCACCACCGGGGTGGTGCTGCTGGCCACGGCCGACGGTCCCGCCCCACCGGCACCGGCGGCACCGTCGCCGGTACGCGACCTGCTGGTGCCGGTGCTACGCCGGCACACCGGGTTGCTCGCGCTGTTGGCGGCGACCTCGGTGCTGCTCACCGCGACCGGCCTGGCCGTGCCGTGGGCGACTGCCGCGCTCATCGACGCCGTCGCGCCCCCGGCGGCGACCTGGCTCGCCGCCGTCGCCGCGCTGGCCCTGCTCACCGGGGCGTTGTCCCTGGCCCGTGGCCTGACCGTGACCAGCCTGCAACGGCGCATCGGCAGCCGGCTCGGCACCGAGACGGTGCACCGGCTGTTCGACGTGGTCTACCGGTACTTCCACCGCCGGTCGGCCGGCGACCTGGTCGACCGGGTCCGGGCGGTGGCCGGCGTCCGGGACCTGCTGGCGTCGGCGCTGGTCGCCACCGCGCTGGACGGGCTGCTGGTGGTCGGCTACCTGGCCGTGGTGACCGTGCTGTCACCGGTGCTGGGGCTGGCGGCCACCGCCGTGATCGCCGTCCAGGCGGGCACCGCGCTGTGGTTGGGCCGCCGCTCCGGCGCGCTGCAACGGGAGGAACTGCTCGCCTCCGGTGAGGAGGCGGCCCGGCTCTCCGAGGCGGTGCAGGGCATGGCGGCGATCCGGGTCGCCGGCGCCCAGCAGCGGGTACGGCAGCGCTGGCAGGAGTCGTTCGACCGGGGTGTGTCGGCGGCGCACCGGCTGGCCCGGCTGTCGGCGGTCGCGGACGCGCTGCTCGCCGCCGGATCGATGGCGAGCCCGGTGCTCATGCTGCTGGTGGCGGTCCGGCAGGCCGACTCGCCGGGTCGGGCGGCCGGGCTGTCCGCGCTCGCGGTCGCCGCGATCACCCCGGCGGTCGCGCTGGCCCAGCGGCTACCGTCGTTCACCCTGCTCGCCCCCACCATGGACCGGCTGGCCGACATCGTGGACGCCCCGGTCGAGCAGCCCACCCCGGGTGTGCCCGCGCCCCGGCTGACCGGGCTGGTCACCCTGACCGGGGTGGGTTTCCGGTACGACAGGCGGTCGCCCTGGGCGCTGCGCGACGTCACCGCCGTGATCCGGCCCGGCAGCAAGGTGGCGGTGGTGGGCGGCTCGGGCAGCGGCAAGAGCACCCTGGTCGGCCTGCTGACCGGCCTGTACGCCCCGACCGAGGGGCGCATCCACGTCGACGGCCACGACCTCGCCACGCTGGACCTGTCCTCGGTGCGCCGGCAGATCGGGGTGGTCCTGCAGGAGACCTACCTCGGCGCGGGCACCCTGCGCGAGGCGTTGACGCTGTCCCGCCCGGACGCCTCCGACGCGGCCGTCGACCGGGCGGTCCGGCTGGCCGTGCTGCACGACGACGTGGCGGCCCTGCCGATGGGGCTGCACACCCACCTCGGCGACGGTGGCGTCGGCCTGTCCGGCGGGCAACGGCAGCGGGTCGCGCTCGCCCGCGCGCTGCTGGCCGACCCGGCCCTGCTCATCCTGGACGAGGCGACCAGCGCGCTGGACACGGTGACCGAGGCGACGGTCGAGGCGAACCTGCGGACGCTGCCGGTGACCCGGTTGGTGATCGCGCACCGGCTCTCGACGGTCGCGGACGCCGACCTGGTCCTGGTGCTCGACCGGGGGCGGCTGGTGGAGAGCGGGCCGCCGGGGGTGCTGTTGGCCGCCGGAGGGCCGTTCGCCCGGCTGGCCGGTGTGCCCGCCGCCGGGCGGTCGTGGCCCGACCCGGTCCGCTGAGCCGGTCACGGCGCGTGCGGGACGGCGGCGAACTCGACGAGGTCGAGGCGTCCCTGGGTGGCCACGTAGCGGGTGAGTGAGGTGTTGGCGACCGGGGTGGTGGCGAGGATCGCGTCGAGGTCGGCGAACGACAGCCCCTCCAGGACGTGCCGGGCGGCGACGACCACGGCGTCGTGGGCCACCAGCCACACCCTGCGGCCGGCGTGCCGGCGGTGCAGATCGGCCAGGGTGGCGCGGACGCGGGCGGCGACGTCGTCGAACGTCTCGCCGCCGGGTGGCCGGTAGGCGTAGGGGCCGTCGGTGGCGAGCCGGGCCGCCTCGGCGGGGAACCGCTCGGCGATCATGAGCGGGGTCAGGAGTTCCAGCTCGCCCATGAGCCGGTCGACCAGCCGCCCGTCGAGGTCGACCGGGGTGACGCCGAGGGTGACGGTGGTGTCCGCCACCCGGGCCCAGGTCTGCCGGGCCCGCCGGTACGGGGAGCAGACCACGTGGTCGGGATGCCGGTCGGCGGGCTGTGCGGCGAGCCAGCGGCCTAGCCTGGTGGCCTGTCGCCGGCCCGACGGCGACAGCGGGATGTCGGCGTCGCGCCCGGTGAGCCCGTGGGTGGCGACGCCCCGCGCGTGGGCCTCGGCGAACGCGACGTTGGCGACGCTCTGCCCGTGCCGGACGATGGTCAACTCCGCGACGGTGTCCATGGTTCCACTGTGCGGCAGCGGCCGGCGCGGGGCGACGCCCGGCGACGCGGGCCGGGGCGCGGGGCGACGCGCGCTGTCGGGCCGGGGCGCGGGGTGACGCGGCGCTGTCGGGCCGGGGCGGGGTGGCGGCACACGGCGGCTCGCCAGCCCCGACGCCCCGACCGGACACGTTTCCGAAAGTTTTCCGAAAGTCGTTGACGCGTTCGAAATGCCGCTGCAATACTCCGATTCACAGCGACATCCACGCATCTCGATTGATTACCGCGCCCCAGGTATCACCGCCCTCAGGAGGACCTGCGCATGATCCCCAGTACCGGTGGCCCCGGCCGCCCGTCCCGTTCCCGAGCCGCCCGCCTGACCGTCCGGTTGGCGGTGCTCGCCACCACCGTGGCGCTGGGCGCCGTCGGCGTCGCGGTCTCCGCCACCCCGTCCAGCGCCGCCGCCTGCAACGGCTACGTCGGCCTCACCTTCGACGACGGGCCGACCGGCAGCACCAACGCGCTGCTGAACGTGCTGCGCGCCAACAACGTCCGGGCGACCATGTTCAACGTCGGGCAGAACGTGCAGGGCAACCCGTCCGCCGCCCGGGCCCAGGTCGACGCCGGCATGTGGATCGGCAACCACAGCTGGAACCACGCGCACATGACCTCGATGGGTCAGAGCCAGATGCAGTCCGACCTCTCCCAGACCAACTCGGCGATCCAGTCGGCGACCGGCGTACGGCCGCAGTTGTTCCGCCCGCCCTACGGCGAGACCAACTCGACCCTCCAGTCGGTCGCCTCGTCGCTCGGCATGCGCCAGGTGATCTGGGACGTCGACTCCCAGGACTGGAACGGCGCGAGCGTCAGCCAGATCGTCTCCAACGCCGGCCGGCTCCAGAACGGCCAGGTGATCCTGATGCACGACGGCATCCAGAACACCCGCGACGCGATTGGGCAGATCATGGCCAACCTGAACAGCCGTGGCCTGTGCCCGGGCATGATCTCGCCGAGCACCGGGCGGGCGGTGGCCCCGGACGGCACCCCGCCGACCAATCCCCCGACCACCCCGCCCACCGGCACGCCGACCACCCCGCCGGCCGGTGGGACGTGCACCGCGACGGCGACGTACCCGAACGTGTGGGGCGACCGGTACAACACCTCGGTGACGGTCCAGGGCGGCAGCAACTGGACGGTGGTGGTGGCGCTGACCGCACCACAGAAGGTCAACACCACCTGGAACGGCACGCCCAGCTGGGACAGCTCCGGTTACGTGATGACGATGCGCTCCAACGGCAGCGGCAACACCTTCGGCTTCACCACGATGATGAACGGCAACAGCAGCGCCAGGCCGCAGATCCGGTCCTGCACCGCGAGCTGATCACTGCTGGCCGCCACGGCCGGCCGGGCCACCGCAGGTCCGTCCTCCCGGACCGGGCCCTCCCCGATGCGTCCCCGCATCCGGGGAGGGCTCCCCGCGTGGCCGGCCCCGGACCCGCGCATCACGGACACCTCGACGACCGGGCGTCGGGACCGATCGGACATCGAACCCACCTGATCGTCCGCAAAGGAGTAAATGGCCTCGTCAGGGTCGGCCGCCCATGCGATCCTTCCTCTGCGGACGCCTGTCAGGTCGACCGTCGTCGTCACGGGGAGGACCGGCATGCGTGCCCTCGCACGCGCCACTCGGCGCTTGTTGTCAACAGCCACGGCCCTCGCGGTCGGTTGCGGGTCGGTGCTCGGCGCGAGCGCCGCCCCGGCCGCCGCGGATGTCGGCGGGCCGACCGCACTGATCACCGCCGGCCAGGCGTGCGCCCCGCAGGCACCGGGGCCCTACCTGAGCCCGGAGCGCCTCAACGACGCCCACGCCGTCACGCTCCAGGGCTCCTGGACCGGTGCGCCCCAGAGCGCCGATCCGCAGGCCGACTTCCAGGTGTGGGACGTCACCAGGCCCGAGGAGCCGCAGCAGTGGCGCGACGGGGTCGACAGGCGCAACAACCGGGTCTACATCCAGCTTGAGGACCCTGCCCGCCAACTCGACGGCGTCACGTACGCGTGGCGGGTCCGCGTCCTCGACGGCGCGACCACGTCACCGTGGAGCGACACCTGCCACTTCACGATCGACCGCAGCGGCGGTCCGGCGGCGGTGGTCGCCTCGACCAGGTACCCGTCCGGAGACTGGGAGGACGCCAGCGGCGCGGTCGGTACGGCCGGGGAGTTCACCTTCACCTCGGCCTCCACCGACACCGTGGACTACCGCTACCTGTTCTACTCCGGGGAGACCGGTGGCGACGACGACTACTCGACGGTGCCGGCGACGGGCCTCGGCGGCCCGGCGACGGTCTCCTGGACGCCGAAGGGCGCCGGCCACCACTCGGTGACCGTGTACGCCGTCGACCGCGCCGGCAACTGGTCCGACCGGACGGTGTACGAGTTCTGGGTACGGGAGACCCGGCCGTCCGTCTTCTCCAGCGCGTATCCGGACTGGGGCACCAACCTGGACTACGGTGTCGGCGTACCCGGAGCATTCGAGTTCACCGCCAACGTCCAGGGCACGGCGTCGTTCGCCTGGCGTATCGACGCCGGCGGCCCCTCCGGCACGGTCGCGGCCGACGCCACAGGCAGGGCCGTCGCGATGGTCGCCCCGACCAGGGCCGGCCGGCAGACGCTGTACGTGCGCAGCGTCACCGGCGACGGCACGACGCACCCGGAGCGGGCCTACACGTTCGTCGTCGACAACGCGCCCAGGGTGACCGGTGACGTCGACCGGAGCGTCGTCGTCGGATCGTCACTCCGGTTCCACCTGGCCCCACGGATGCCCGACGTCGGGTCCTACCTCTACTGGCGTCGCGACCACAGCGGCAACGAGCCCGACCAGAAGACCGTCCTGCCGGCGGGTGCGGACGGCACCGCTGACCTGACCTGGACCGCCACCAACGAGAACATGGACACCCAGGCGCTGCTGGTGCAGAGCCGCAGCGCCGACGGCACCCTGTCGGAGCCCCGGTACGTCTCCGTCTCCGTCCAGGACGGCCATCCGTACGTGACCCGCAGCGGCGGCGATGTGCTGGGTTCGACGGCCAGCTTCACGGCACGTACCGAGATGGCGAACGCCACGGAGTACGAGGTTCTCCTCAACGGCGACCCCGCCACCCGTCAGGTGCTCCCGGCCGAAGCCGACGGCACTGTCGCATTCCGGTACACGCTCACCAGGCGCGGCTACACCTACGTCACCGTGGTCGCCCGGAACGCTGCCGGTGTGCGGACGGGCGAGGGTGGCACCTCCTGGTCGGTCACCGACTCGCCGGTGGTCGTCTCCACCGACTTCCCCTCGTCGGGCTCCGGCAGGATCGCGCCGGGCACCTTCACCTTCACGCCCCGACAGCCCGGCGCGGTGAAGTACGTGTACCAGGTCGGCGGCACCGAGAACACCGTCACGGCGGCGGCGGACGGCACGGCGACGATCACCTGGACGCCGCCGGACTCCGGTTACCACACACTCTACGTGCGGAGCCGGACCGCGGACGGTGTCGACTCGTTGCAGTCCCTCTACTCCTTCTACGTGGCACCCGACCCACTCACCGTGACGTCGGTGTCGCCGTCCTCGGTCGCCACCGGCGGCGTGCGGACGATCACCCTCACCGGCACCGGCTTCCAGCAGGAGGACCGGGTCACGGTCACCCCGACGGGCGGCGCGGCGCTGACCGCGTCGGTGCGGAGCGTGTCCCCCGACCACCGGACCCTCACCGCCGAGGTGGACCTGACGTCCGCCGTCGCGGGCAGGGCGTCCGTCTCGGTGCGGCCCAACGACTGGAGTGACGCGGTCTCGCTCGCCGACGCGTTCACGATCACCGGTGCACCGGCCATCCGGCCGGTGACCGCGCCGGCCGTCATCGGCCTGGTGGCGGTGGGGGCGACGGTCCGCGCCTCGACCGGGCAGTGGAGTCCGGCCGCCACGGCGTACACCTATCAGTGGGCGGCCGACGGCACCGCGATCGGCGGGGCGACCGGGGCCACCTATCGGGTCCCGGCGTCCCGGCTGGGCGAGCGGCTGACCGTGACGGTCACCGCGACCAGGCCCGGCTACTCGCCGACGCCGGCGACGTCGAAGGCCACCGGGCCGGTCACCGAGGGTGCGGTGCGCGGGCCGCGGTAGAGCCGACCACCACCGACGCCGCACGGGTCGATCAGATCCTGCTGGCGACCGCCCACCCGCCGCCCGTACCGCCACGGGTGCCGGGTGGGCGTGGGAGCGGTGGCCGAAACTATCGGTTCACACAATCGAAACTACCGGTTGAACAACCCGGAGTTGTGTGTCAGCCTAATAGGGATCGATCAATGTGAACGTTAACGGGATTCCGCCTGTCCCGACGACCCCGCCCGGTAACCGCGTCGTCGCCACCGTCCGCCGCCGATCAGGCAGCCCGAGCCGACCCACCTCCGGTCGGACGACACCGGGCGGGCGGACCTGGCACAGGACCAGGCCCGCCGTCACCCACCACCACCCACCACCACCAGGAGGTACCGACAGTGCGAGGACACGCACCGCACTCCCCGCCCCCGGCGCAGCCCCGACCCGCCCGGGTCTCCCCCCGCCGGCGGGGAAGGCTCGTCACGCTCGCCGCCGCCGGGATCGCCGCCGCCGTCGTCGGGTTGTTCACCATGACGGTGACGACCGGGACCGCGTCGGCCGCCGACAACCCGTACCAGCGGGGCCCCGACCCCACCCGGAGCAGCGTCGCGTCGGTGAACGGCCCGTTCGCCAACACCTCGGTCGCCGTCCCGACCGGGTACGGCTTCAACGGCGGCCGGATCTACTACCCGACCGACACCAGCCAGGGCACCTTCGGCGCGATCGCCATCTCGCCCGGCTACACCGCACTGTTCTCCGTCGAGCTGGCCTGGATGGGGCCGTGGCTGGCCTCGCACGGCTTCGTGGTGATCGGCATCGAGACCAACAGCCGTAACGACTTCGACACCGCCCGGGGCACCCAGTTGCTCGCCGCGCTGGACTACCTGGTGCAGCAGAGCCCGGTCCGGGACCGGATCGACCCCAACCGGCTGGCCGTCTCCGGTCACTCGATGGGTGGCGGCGGAGCGCTCAGCGCGGCCATCCGTCGTCCGGCGTTGAAGGCGGCGGTCGGCATCGCGCCGTACTCGCCGTCGTCGAACCTGGCCAACGACCGGGTGCCCACGATGGTCTTCGCCGGCCAGGCCGACACGGTGGTCACCCCGTCCTACGCCACCGGCCTCTACAACAGCCTGCCGGCCACCACGGAGAGCGCCTACCTGGAGGTCGCGGGGGCCGACCACGGGTTCATGGTCGGCCGCTCCAACCCGGTGCTGATCCGGACCATGCTGCCGTTCCTCAAGATGTTCGTCGACAACGACGCCCGGTACAGCCAGTTCCTCTGCCCGCTGGCGGACAACAACGGCGTGGTCAGCTACCGCAGCACCTGCCCGCTGCTGCCGACGACGCCGACCACCCCGCCGCCGACGCCGTCGGACACCCCACCCCCGACCCCGTCCCAGACGCCGACCAGCAACCCGCCCGGTGCAGCCAGCCTGATCGTCGGCGCACAGTCCAACAGGTGCCTCGACGTGCCCAACGCCTCCCACGCCAACGGCACCCGGGTGCAGTTGTGGGACTGCAACCGGCAGGCCAACCAGGCGTGGACGTACACCTCCGGCAAACAACTGCGGGTGTACGGCGACATGTGCCTGGACGCGGCCGGCTCCGGCAACGGCGCGGCGGTCCAGATCTACGGCTGCCACAGCCAGACCAACCAGCAGTGGAACGTGAATGCCAACGGCACCATCAGCAGCGTGCAGTCCGGGCGGTGCCTGGACGTCTGGAGCACCGCCAACGGGGCGCAGGTCCAGCTGTACGACTGTCACGGTCAGACCAACCAGCGGTTCACCCTGACGCCCCTGACCTGACGCTGCGCCCGACCGGCACGCGCGCCGGGCCGGTGACTCCCGTACGCCGGGAGGCACCGGCCCGGCCCGGTGACGTACGCCGGGCAGGTGACTTCTGTTCGGATCGGCCGTTCGCTGCGCTAATCGACGTTGGCGGGACAAGCCGTGTCCGGTTTGCGAGGCTTATCGGGTGCGGAGGGATGATCCCGCGCCACACCCGACAGCCGGGGGTCGGCGTCTGGTGGCCCGTGACCCCGGGGCCATCGGCGATGTGAGCTGGGTCGAGCTCTTCGTCGATCTGCTCTTCGTGTTCGCGTTCCTGGCCGTCACCACGCTGATGGCCGGGCATTTCAGCCCGCTCGGGTTGGTCCAGGGCGTGCTCGTGATGCTCCTTCTCTGGCACTGCTGGACCCCGTGTGTCTGGCTCGGCAACGTGGTGCACCTCGACCGGGGGATCATGCCCCCGATCATGCTCGGCATCGCCGCCGCCCTGCTGGCGATCGGGGTCGCGATACCCGAGGGGTTCACCGACCGGGCCGGCGGGCTGCCCGGCCCCATGGTGCTGATCTGCGGATATCTGCTGATCCGGGCGACCGCCATGGTCGTTCTCACGTTCGTCAGCCACCGGGGTGAGGGCGGACGGCCGTCGGTGGTCGCCGCCTGGTTGATCTTCATCGCCGGTGGGCTGGTGCTGCTCGCCTCCTACCTGGTGCCGCCGCTGCTGCCGGCGATCGTCGACGCCGCCCTGGTGCAGGCTGTGCTGTTCGCGGGCGCTCTCGTGATCGACTCGCTCATCCTCGTGGTGGCCAGCAAGGGTGGTTGGCGGGTCGTCTCGCCGTGGCACTTCGCCGAACGGCACGCCCTGATCGTGCTCATCGCGCTCGGCGAGACGATCATCTCGATCGGTGCCAGCGAAGGGCTCGGGGTGGACCGCCCGGTGACCGCCCAACTCGCCGTCGGAGCCGTGCTGGGCATCAGCGTGGTCTTCGGACTGTGGTGGAGCTACTTCGACCTGGCCAAGGTGATCATCGAACGGGCCCTGCGGGTCAGCTCCGGGCGGGAGCGCGCCCGGGTCGGTCGGGACGTCTACAGCGGTTTTCACCTGCCCATGATCGGCGGGTTGATCTTCTTCGCGCTGGGCCTGAAGTACCTCAACACGCACCCCACCCCGAAGAGCACCAGGCCCTGGCCGTCGGCCGGCGTCGCCATTCTGTACGGCGGTGTGCTGCTCTATCTGGGCGCGCTCGTCGCGGTGGAGTGGCGGGCGGTCCGGCTGCTGGGTCGGGGTCCGCTGGTGGGGGTGGCGCTACTGCTGGCGCTACTGACGGTGGTCGGACGGCTGACCGCGGTGCAGGCGCTGGTGGTGCTCGTCGCCGCCGTCTGCACGATGCTGGTGCTGGACAACACCCTCTTTCGGCGCAAGCACCGACAACTCCACGAGTCGGTCGAGGCGGAGAGCCTCCACGTCGGGACGGTCGACCCCCGGGAACTCTTCGTCGACCTCGTGTTCGTGTACGCCTTCATCGAGGTCACCGCAGTGATGAACCGGTTTCCCACCCTGCTCGGCCTGGCCCAGGGCATGATCCTGCTGGCGCTGCTGTGGTGGGCCTGGACGTCGTACACCTGGCTCGCCAACGCCGTGCGGCACGACAGCACGTTGGTGCGGCTGTGCACGGCGGGCATCATGACGGCGGTGCTGCTGATCGGGCTGGCGATCCCGCAGGCCTTCGTCCCCCTGCCCGGCAGCCTCCCCGGCCCGCTGCTGGTCGTCGGATGCTACATCGGCATCCAGCTCATGCAGGGGTTGATCTTCCGGCAGCTCGTCCGGGAGAACGCCGACCTGCGGGGCACCCGGACCCGGTTCGTCGCCATGACCGCCACCATCGCCATCCTGCTGGTGATCGCCGTCATCGAGGTGGTCGCCCCCGACGAGGCCACCCGGCACCCCGCCATCACGCTGCTCTGGGTCGCCGCGCTGCTCGTGCAGTACGTCGCCGGGTACTGGGCCGGTGCGCGGCTGTGGCGGATCAGGCTGGTCCGGCACTGGGCCGACCGGCACGCCCTGGTCATCCTGATCGCCGTCGGCGAGGCGGTCCTCTCCGTCGGCATCTCCATCAACAACGTGCCGATCTCCGCTCCCACGCTCGTCGTCGTCGTCGCGTCGGTGGTGGCCCTCGGCACGATCTGGTGGAGCTACTTCACCGGGATCGACGCGGCCCGGATCGCCCTCGGGGCCTACGAGGGGGACCGTCGGGTCCGCGCCGCGCGCGACGGGTACACCTACCTGCACCTGCCGATGATGGCCGGGATCGTCCTGGTCGCCTACGGCCTGCACCAGACCCTGGCCGCGTCCCAGGAGCGGTACAGCGCCCTGCTGGGCCACTACATGCTGTTCTTCGGGGTGGCGCTGTACCTGTTCGGCAACCAGATGTTCTGGCTGCGGATCTTCCGGACGGTCAGCCCCCACCGGCTCATCGGCGCGGGGGTGGTCACCGTCCTGGCGCCGGTGACCGTCGCGCTGCCGGCCGTCGTCTCACTGGTGCTGCTGACCGTCCTCGGCGTCGTCTTCGCCGTCGTCGAGGCGGTGCAGGAGGGCGACCCACGGACCCGGCGGCCCGCCCGGACGTGATCCGGGAGCGCGCCGACCCGCCGGTGCCGGGCTCAGCCGGCGGTGCAGGGACCGCCGTTGAGCACGAAGCTGGTCGGCGGCGCGTTGCTGGCGTTCCAGCTGCCCTGGATGCCGAAGCTGACCGAGCCGTTCGCCGGGACGACGCGGTTCCAGTCGACGTTGCGGGCCGTCACCGTGGCCCCGCTCTGGCTGGTCGTCGCGTTCCACGCGGAGGTGATCCGCTGGTCGCCCCGGAAGCCGAAGGTGAGCGTCCAGCCGTCCACCGGCGTGGTCGCGGTGTTCTGGACCGTCACGACGGTGACGAACCCGCCCTGCCACTCGGACTGGTTCTGGTAGGTCACCCGGCAGGTGGGTGGCGGCGGCATCGGCGTCGTCGGCGGGGTGGGCGTGGTCGGCGCGTAGACCGTGTTGGAGGCGATCGAGACGTTGCCGGCCGCGTCCCGGGCCCGCACGTAGAACTGGTACCGCAGCGGCGTCGACGGCGGTGGGGGCGGCGGGAGTGCGATCGTGTACGTCGTCGTCGGCACGGTGGCGACCAGGAACGAGGTGAACCAGCCGTCGAAGCGGTAGACGTTGTAGCCGCTCACCCCGACGTCGTCGGTCGACGGCGACCAGGAGAGCGTGGCGGTCGAGTCGGTCACGTCCCCGATGGTCAGGTTCTGCGGCGCGCTCGGCGGGGTGATGTCCGGCCCGGTGTCGGTGACCGGGGTGACCACGGTGACCGGCTCCGACGCCAGCGAGCGGTGCCCGACGACGTCCCGGGCCGAGACCCGGAACGAGTACTGCCGGCCCGGGCTGATGTAGCTGGTGATCGTGGTGGTGGTGACGGTGCCGACGCTCGCCGACATGACGACGTCGTCGAACGGGCTGTAGTACGTGATGTCGTAGCCGGCGATGGCGCAGCAGCCGGGCGTCGCGGCCGTCCAGGTGAGGGTGACCGAATTCGTGCGGACCTGGCTGGCGGCGACGTTCGTGGGCACGCCCGGCGGGAAGGGCGAGGTGTTCGGCGTGCCCGGCGGCGTGGTGGGCGGCGCGCTCAGCGGCGTGGTGGGCGGCGCGCTCGGCGGCGGCGTGGCCGCTCCCGTCAGGGGCACCACGGCACCGGCCGGCGCGGGCGCGACCGCGGGGAGTGCACCGGCGGCCGGTGCGGGCAGCGCCGTGGTGCCGGCGATGGCGGCGGGCACGGCGATCGCCCCCGTGCCGAGCACGGCGATCGACGAGACGACGGTGGCGAGCAGGCCGGGCCGCACCCGGCGGCGCAACGCGGACGAACGGACCCCTGACATGCGTCCACCGTGCGGCAATAAATCGATGCTTGTCAACGGCTTGCATCATCCGGTGTGCGGTTACCGCCCACCGCGACCCGACCGTTCCGACCCCGGGCCGCGCGACCGGCCGTCCCGTGCCGACGGCTGGCGTCACCCGCCGACCCGGTGGCGTAGCGCACCGCCACGGACGCGTAGACGCACGGTGTTACCTTGAGGCCGTCCACTGACGACGGTTGGGGGTTGGCATGGCGGAGACCGCCGGGCGGGTGCTGCCGGTCTACCTGGTGGCGGACGAGTCCGTCTCCATGACGCCGGTGGTGGGTGAGCTGAACGCCGGGCTCCAGTCGCTGCACGACGCCCTGCTGCGCGAGCCCCTCGCGGCGGCCAAGGTCAGGTTCTCGATCATCGGCTTCTCCGAGGACGTGATCGTCCACTCGGCCCTGTCCGACCTGCGCAACGAAACGTCACTCCCGCAGCTGTCGGTGCGGGCCGGGACCGCCTACGGCGTCGCGTTCAGCCTGCTGATCGACCGGATCCCGGCCGACGTGCGGGCGCTCAAGCGGGAGGGCTTCGCGGTGCACCGGCCGGCGGTGTTCTTCCTCAGCGACGGGCAGCCCACCGACCCCGGCCAGTGGGAGCCGGTCTACGCCGAGTTGACCGACCGGGAGCGCACCCCGACCGCGCCGAACATCATCGCGTGTGGCATCGGCGAGGCCCGCGCCGAGACGATCCTGCACGTGGCGACCAGGCCGGAGTTCGCGTTCGTGGCCACGCCCGGGGTCGAGGTGGGGTTCGCGATCGCCGAGTTCTGCACCGCCCTGACCCGCAGCGTCATCAGGTCCGGGCAGGCCGTCGGGGGTGACACCGCAGAGCTGGTCGTGGAGCGGCCGGACAGCTTCCGGATGGCCGTGGACGTGGTGTGAGCTTCGACTGGACGCCGCCGCTGATCGGGGTGCCGGGGCCGGAGTCGCCGGCCCTCGCCCCGCAGACACAGCCGTACCGGCCGGACACCGTGGCCGACGGCTGGGCGGCTGCCGGTTTCGCGGTACGGGCGGCCTCCGTACGCGGGCCCGGCCACCGGGCGTCCGGGGTGCCCCGCCAGGATGACTTCGCGCTGGCCACGGCGGCCGGTTCGGTGATCGCGGTGGTGGCCGACGGGGTCTCCAACGCCCCGCTGTCCCACCTGGGCGCGACCATGGTGTGCCGGACGGTCGTCGACTACCTGCTGCGCGCCGACGACCCCGTCGACTGGCACGACCTGCTGCGCTGCGCGGGCTGGGCACTTGTCGAATACGCCGGGCGGCAACTGGGCGAGACCGATCCGCAGCGGGCCGAGACGCTGCTGGCCAGCACCGTGGTGGTCGCCCTGGTCCGGCCGGACGGCCCCGGACGGGCGCTCGCCCACCTGGTCCGGGTCGGCGACTCGGCCGCCTGGCGGCTGCGCGACGGCTGTTGGGAGCTGCTGTTCACCGACCCGGCCGACCCGCAGGACGAACTGCTCCCGGACGGCGTCGCCGCCCTGCCCCGGGTGCCCGCCGAGGTCGACCCGGTGACGGTGACGCTCACCGCGGACGACGTGCTGGTGCTGGCCACCGACGGCTTCGCCGAGCCGCTCGGGCACGGCACCGGGGAGCTGGGGCGGCTGTTCGGCGACGCGCTGACCACGCCGCCCGCGATGACCCGACTCGCCTGGATGCTCGACTTCACCGGCGGATCGTGGGACGACGACCGCACCGTGCTGGCCGTCTGGCCGGTGCCGCCCGAGCCGTCGTGACCGGCCCGCTGCCGCCCGAGGTGAGCCTGTCCGCCCTCGGCCCGCGTACCCGGATCGGCACCGGCGGCCAGGGCACCGTCTACGCCCTCACCGAGGACCCCCGGTGGGTCTACAAGGAGTACGCGACCCGGTTCGTCGACGACGTCGACGTCACCACGCTCAACCGCTTCGTCAGGCTCGCCGCCGCGGCCGGACCGGATGCGGAGACACTGCTCGGTCTCGCCGCCTGGCCCACCGCGATCGTCCGCAAGGAGGGCGTGGTCCGGGGGTTCCTGATGCCCCGGGTACCCGACCGGTTCCGGGTCCGCATCCAACTGCCGCGCGGGCCGGACACCGTCCTGGCCCAGGTGCAGTACCTGTTGAACAGCGACGACTACCTGCTCGACCGTGGGCTGCACATCGACGACCGGACGCGCCTGGAACTGCTGCGCGACACCGGCGAGGCGTTGACCCTGCTGCACCGGCTCGGCATCTGCGTCGGCGACCTGTCACCGAACAACCTGCTGTTCAGCCTCGACTCCCGGCCCCGGTGCTACTTCATCGACTGCGACGCGATGCGGCTGGACGGCGACTCGGTGCTGGCGCAGGCCGAGACCCCCGAGTGGCACGTGCCGGACGCGGACGCCGAGGAACTGGCCACCCCCGCCACCGACGCGTACAAGTTCGGGCTCCTCGCGGTGCGCCTGTTCGCCGGTGACCAGCAGACCCGGGACCCGCAGGCGGCCCGGACCCGGCTCGACCGGCAACTGGTCACCCTCGCCGCCCGGAGCCTGGACCCCGCCCCGCACCTGCGGCCCGCACCGCAGCAGTGGTCGGACGCCCTGGAGCGGAGCATCCGCCGCACCCCGCCGACGGCACCGCCGCAACGGGCCGCTGCTGCCCCGACCGGTCCGGAGCCGACCCGCCCGGACGCCGTCCGCGCCGACCCGGTACGCCGCGTCGTCCCCGCCCCTGCGGTGGTCGGCCCCCGGCAGGCCGGCCGGGGTTGGGCTCTGCTCGGCGCGGCGCTGGCCGCAGTCGCGGTGGTGGCCGGCCTGCTCAGCGCCAACGACGACACCTCGAACCCGCCCTACCGGGCCGGGTCGGGCCTGCCGACGGGACTGGTGCGGCAGCCGTCCTACCCCCCGCTGCCGACGGGGATCCCGGGTCTGACCCGGCCCACCGGCGGCCCGGCGGGGGTGACCGGATATCCCGGCCTGCCCATGCCGACCCGGTTCGACCTGGAAAGGATCCTTCCGCTGACCCGGCCCTGCATCCTCAGCGAGGTCAAGGTGGGACCCGGTCTGAACCGGACGTCCGCCAGGATGAAGTCCTCGGTCGCCGCCGTCCGTGGCTTCCTGTGCGGGATCAACATCGACTCACCAGGCCTGGAGGACCGGAGCCGGACCCAGTTCACCCGGGCCGCCACCCTGACGAAGAACGGCCCGTTCCCCGTGGCGATGATCATCGGCATCCGCACCGCGACCGACGGCAACCCTCAGGTCAACGTGGTGTTCGACCCGGAGGGTGTCGGCTCGTCGTCCGGCTGCTGGCGCTCCCGGCTGTCGCTCGTCACCGACGACGACGGGTACGGTGTCGGCTCGCTCTCCGCGCCCGTCCGGTCGTACTGCCCGTGACCGCTGGCACCCTTGTGCAGCAGGTCGTTGACGGCGGCCGCGGTCGACGGTGACAGCGGACGCCCCTGCTCGACCGGGAAACCCAGCTCGGCGACCAGGCCGCGGTGCCGCAGGTCGACTGTCGCCTCCACGATGTCGGCGAACAGGCCCGCCGCCGACCGGGCCCGCCACCAGGAGACGACACCGAGGACCACGCCGATCGCCGCCGCCGGCCACCACCACGGGGTCAGCGCGAGGTAGAGCACCGCCCAGCCGGCCGAGGCGACGGCCCGGTCGAGCCGGTCGCGCGCCTGCGTCACGTCGGTGCGCCCCTCAGGGGTGAGCAGCAGCCACAGTCGCGGCCAGATCAGGCCCAGACGGAGCCCGTACTGTGCGGCCACCCGGTCGTCGGCGAGCCGGATCCGGTCGCCGATCCAGGTGGGTCGGTCGGGCAGGTACACCGCCGGAACCACCCGTCCCCGGGCGGTCCACCGGCGCACGGCGGCGGCACGGCGGCGGGCGGTCAGCCCGGTCGCGAGCCGGCCGGCCGGCCCGGCCCAGGCACCCAGCCAGACGTGGCGGACGACCCTGCCGGCCGCCTGGGCGCAGCCGGCCGCCGCTACGGCGGCCACGACGACGAGCACCCCCACCACCAGCGCCAGGCCGACCCGCTCCCGCAGGTGGTCGACCGCGTCGGCTGCGGCGAGCGCCGCCCCGGGTACGTCGAAGACGGCATGACGCCCCGGCAGCACGGCGAAGGCGGCCACCGCGAGCCACAGCAGGGCCGGCCCGAGCGCCCGGGTCAGCCAACGGTCGTTGATCCGCCGCCCGACCTCGCCCAGCAGCACCTCGATCATGGCTCGGGCCGGTATGTCATCGCCGTGTCGGCCAGCGCGCAGTGCGGCACCCGGCCCCGGTCGTCCCGGTGGGCCCGGCGCGAGCAGCGGTGCAGCGGGCAGCGGTAGTCGCCGTCGAGCACCACCGGCGCGAGACCCTCCAGCCGGGCGCCCTCGGCGTGGTCCGACGGGCCGACGCTGCGCTCGGGCTCGGTCTCGGTCTCGGCCATCCAACCGAGCTGCCGGCAGACCTCCACCACCGGCCTGCCGGCGGCCAGTTCGTCGAGCAGGTCGTCGAGCAGGTCGCTCCACGCCCCCGCCTCCGCCCGCTCGCGCAGGGTCGGCACGGCGGCGCACAACGAGGCCAGCAGGCGGCGTTGCTCCATGTACGACACTCCTGTCGGTTGACGCCCGAGCCGCCGTCGAATCTACTGAATCCGTGCCATCGTCCGGGCGGTCCATCGATGCGGTGGACCCGCTCGTCGTCGCGTACAACGACAGTGGCGACGAGTCGCTGCTGGTCCGGGCCGAGGACCTGGCGCGGGACCTGCTCGCCGCGGACCCGTCCCGGGTGGACGTGCTCGCCGCGCTCTCCACCGTGCTGATGCTGCGGGGCCGCACCTCGGACCCGAAGCAGCTCGACGCCGCCGTGGCCGCCGCCGGGAAGGCGACGGCGCTGACCCCGCCCGACGATCCGTGGTGGCCGTACGTCAACGCCCAGCTCGCCATGGTGGTCGGGTTCCGTTTCGAACAGCGGCGTGAGGTGTCGGACCTGTCCACGGCGAAACGGCACGCGGACGTCGCGGTGGCCGCCGTCGACGAGGACGACCCGATCCGGATCGACGTGCTGATCCGCTGCGTGAACGTGTACCGGCTCAGTTTCGAGCGGTTCGGCCAGCTGGCGGACATCGACACGGCCGTACGCCTCAGCCGGGAGGTCCACCGCTCGACCGACCCGGACCACGTACTCACCGCCCACCAGTTGCTGGCGCTCTGCCTGGTCATGCGGTTCGCCCGGACCGGCAGCCCGGATGACATCGACGAGGCGATCGCGCACTGCCGCCGCGGTCTGGCCGGCATGCCCACGCGGCACATCGACCGGGCCGCCCTCAACGGCGTGCTGGTGATCGCGCTGGTGCAACGCTGGGTGAGCCTGGACGGCGACGACGACACCGACCTGCACGAGGCGGTCCGGGTCAGCCGGCAGGTCGTCGCCGACCTGCCGAGCATCGGCACGATCCGCGCGCAACTGCTGGCCACCCACGGCGCGCTGCTGGTCATGCACGGCCTGAGCAGCAACTCGTCGGCGCACCTGGACGAGGCGATCCGCAGCGCCCGGGAGGCCGTCGACGCGCCGACGGCCGGCACCCAACGGGCCGGACACCTGGTCAGCCTGGCCCACTCGCTGCTGATCCGGGCCCGGATGAGCAGCGACCCGGCCGGGGTCAGCGACGCCGTCGACACCGGCATGGCCGCCCTGGCCGGATTCTCGCCAGGCCACCCGGACCGGGCACGGGCCCTCAACGTACTCGGCACGGCTCTGCGGATCCGCTACCTGATCGATCACGACCCGGCCGACCTCGACGCCGCCGTCGGGATGTGGCGGTCGTCGTCGGCCTCCCGGGCGGGTGCCGTCGAGATCCGGATGACCGCGGCCCGCACCTGGGCGCAGACCGCCGCCGAAGCCGGTGACGCGGAGCTGGCCCTGGAGGCGTACGGGACCGCCGTGGGGCTGCTTCCGCTGCTCGCCTGGCGGGGCCTGGACCGTACCGTGCAGGAGAAACGACTGGCCGCGGCATCCGGCCTGGCCGGCGATGCGGCGGCCTGGGCGCTCGCCGCCGGGCAGCCGCACCGCGCGGTGGAACTGCTGGAGCAGGGCCGGCAGGTGCTGTGGTCGCAGGCCCTGCAGACCCGCAGCGACCTGTCCGCGCTGGCCGCGGTCGCACCCGCGCTCGCCGACGAACTCGACCGGACGCGCCGGGAACTGGACGGCACCGGGGCGTCCCCGGTCGTCGAGCTGCCGACCCGTCCCGGCTGGGAGCTGGGCCGCGACCTGCTGACCAGCGCGCTGGGTGGCCCGCACCGGGCCGGGATCGAGGACGCCGGTCACCGCCGCCGGCTGGCGGAACGGTGGGAGCAGCTCGCGGCCGAGGCCCGCCGGCAGCCGGGCTTCGCGAACTTCCTGCACCCGCCGTCGTTCGCCGCCCTCCAACCGGCCACCGCCGGCGGGGCGGCGGTGCTGGTCAACACCTCGCGCTGGCGCAGCGACGCGATCATCGTCAGCACCGACGGGGTACGCGCCGTACCGCTGCCGTGGCTGTCCCACGACACCGCCCAGCGTCGGGCTGCGGCGTTCCTGGAGGTGCAGCGGGCGGTGGAGGCGGGCGGTGGGCCGGCCGAACGGGCCGCGCTGCACCAGACGCTGGTGTCCCTGCAACGGTGGCTCTGGGACACCGTCGGGGAGTCCGTCTGCGCGGCCCTCGACGACATCCTCGGCGGCGGGCCGGACCGGCGGCACCGGGTGTGGTGGTGCCCGACCGGGCCGCTGACGATGCTGCCGTTGCACGCCGCCGGCCGGTTCGGCGCGAGCGCCCCGCTCGCCGCGCGACGCCGGATCTCGGTGGCCGCCCGCTGCGTGTCGTCCTACACCCCGAGCCTGTCCGCGCTGCTGCGCGCCCGCACCACCCCGGCCCCGGACGGGGCACCGCAGGCGTTCGCGGTGGGGTTGGGCACCCTGCCCGGCCAGGCGCCGCTGCCGGCGGTCAGCGACGAACTGCGCGCGGTCAGCTCGCACGTGCCCGGCCTGCGGGTGCTCTCCGGCCGCAGCGCCACCGTCGAGGGCGTGCTGACCGCGCTCGAACAGCACAGTTGGGCGCACTTCGCCTGCCACGGGGACCAGGACTTCAAGCGGCCCAGCGCCGCCGCCCTGCGCCTGGTCGACGGCAGGCTCAGCGTCCTGGACCTGGCCGGCCGTCTCGCCACCCGCAGCCAGTCGGCCGGCGGGTGCGACCTCGCCTACCTGTCCGCCTGCCGCACCGCGGCCGGTGGCCGGGACCTACCCGACGAGGGCATCCACCTCACCGCGGCGTTGCAGATGGCCGGCTTCCGGCACGTCATCGGCAGCCAGTGGGCGGTCGCCGACCGGGTGGCGGCCCAGGTCGCCGACGACGTCTACGCCGGCCTGCGGGCGGGCGACCGCCTGGACGCCGACGGTGCGGCCGTCGCACTGGACCGGGCCATCGACCGGGTACGACGCGCGCACCCGGACCGGCCTGAGGTGTGGGCGGCGCTGATCCACACCGGCCCGTAGCACCTCGGACCGGCCGTTGCGCTCCACGAGCCGCCGCAACCGGTACGCACCCGCACCGGGCAGCGCACCTACAGCGGAGAGGGGTTGACGGACGACCACGGCCCGACGATACGACACGGCACCCACAGCGCCCGGTGGACGGAAACGGGCCGCCGCGACGGTCTACTCCGGGGTGCACTGCTCCGCCTGCGGCCGGCTGACGCCGACGCCGGCCAGGGACATCCGAGGTGGGGCGTTGCTCCGGGTCACCAGTGGATTGCTACCGGCTGTCACGATGGGACTCCCCGATTCGAGGAGTAGTGGATGCAGCCGGATGTCCCCACCCACGACCTGACCATTCCCGAGGCTGTGCACAGCCTGCGTCAGCAGATCCTGCAGGCGGTGGAGTGGGCGGACGACGAGGACCTGACCTTCTCGGTCAATTCGATCGAGGTCGAGCTCCAGCTGACGGTGACCCGGACGCTGAAGGGGAAGGCCGAGGCGGGCCTCTGGAAGGTCGTGACCGTTGGCGGCGGGGTCGACCACGCCCGCGCGGCCACCCACCGGGTGCTCCTCAACCTGGAGCCGCAGTACCGCGACGGGAGGCGGGTGGCCATCAACGACCAGGACGACTGACGGGCCACGGTCGGATCGGCCAGCGCGCCGCCCCAGCGGCCGGCCTGCGGACAGGCCGACCGGTTCAGGCTGAGGAACGCCGACCGAAGGTGATGAGCCGACGGAAGGCCGGATCCTCCTCGATCGGCTCTCCCACCACCTCCCGCAGGTCCGGGTCGTGGCTGGATGACCGCAGTTCGATCATGTCCGAGGCCAGGTGTTCATAGACGCAGAACGCCGTACCCGGTGGAAGCCGCCGGACCGACTGACGCCGTACGCCACCGGTCATCGGCTCGTCGAGAAGGACGTCCCGGACCAGTTGCGCGGTCCGGGCGTCCCGGTTGCCCGGCAGGATCAGCAACGCCGAGTGGTTGTTGGCGATGCTCTGCGCCCGGTGACCGCCGTAGAGGGCCTCCATCTGGGCCAGATCGTGGAAGACCGTGACCAACTGGATGTCGGTCCCGGCGGCGGTCGTGGCGATGGTGTCCAGATCCTCGATCCGGGCGATGTTGCCCGCCTCGTCCAGCAGGAGCAGCAGCGGCAGGAGCCGCTCCCCGAGTGCCTGCCGTCGGTACGCCTCGGCGATCACCCGCCGGATCAGCGCGGTGAAGACCGGTGCGAGCAGTTCCTGCTCCTCGGGAGGCGCGCAGAGGTAGAGGGTGTTCGCCTCACCGTTGAAGAAGTCCGACACGTCGAAGCCGGAGCGGGAGTTCTCCTGCACCCGCGGTGAGTCGTACGCCGCCAACAGCGAGGTCGCGGTGGCGTAGACCCCGGAGAGGGTGATGTCGGCCAGGGCCCGGATACCGGCGAAGGCCGCGGCGGCCTGCCCACCGTCGGGGTCCCGCTGCTGGAGTACCCGCAGCCGCGCCCGCACCTCGGCGTTCTCGCTGGACTTGAGCCACCGGCTTACCGCCGCCATCGACTGGCCGGTCCCCCCGGCGGCGTAGAGCAGCGCCTGCAGCAACTGCGTGGCGGAGGTGTACCAGAACTGGCTGTCCCGCAGGCCGCTGTCGCCGCCGAGCCGGGCCGACTCGGTCAACGACTTGGCCGTGACGATCGCCCCCTCCCAGGTACGGCAGTCGTCCAGCGGGTTCCACGAGGTGACCGCCGAGCCGTGGACGAGCCGACCGCCGGGCTCGAAGACCGACACGGTGCCCCGCTGCTGGCGCTGCCGGAACGTCGCGCTGAGCACGTCGGTCCGGACCGAGGTGACCAGGGCCGGCCCGTCCCACTCCAGCAGGGTGGGGATCACGATGCCGGTGGTCTTCCGGCTCCGCTGCGGCCCCATGGCCAGCACCGGCCGGAACCGGACGGCGCGGATCGGTTGGCCTCGCCAGCGGCCGAGCACCACCCGGTGCCGGGTGGGCTCCGGCTCCTCCGGGGAGGGTTCGGGAGTGAGCAGCTCGGCCAGGGTGGCGGTGGAGAAGGCACCGGTGGGGTGGGCGTCGGCCGGCGGGGCGGCGTACCCGGGATAGGCCGGCCCCGGCAGCGGCCGGGAGGTCGGGGGCGAGGAACGTTCGTCCACGCTGATCCGCTCCAGGCACTCCTGGAGCCGCTCCCGCATGTAGTCGATGTCCTCCAGGTCTCCCGGGATCGGCGTGACCACCTCGTACTGGGCTAGCGCCTCCCGTAGCAGAGCCGCCGCCGGCCGCATCTCGTTCGACTCCCAGTGCAGGGCGGCCCGGATCACCAGGGCGCTGGCGAGCACCCGCCGGGCACGGTCACCCGGGGCCGTGCGCAGGTACCGGCGGGCGATCTCGATCGCCTTTCCCCCCGCCGTCGCGGCCTCCGACTGCCGTCCCACCGCGGCGGCGGAGACCATCTCGATGATCCGGGCACCGAGGGCCAGCGGAAACAGGTTCACCTCTTCGTCGAGGAGCTGCTCGTAGAGGAGCGCCGCCTCCCGGGCGGTCTCCCGGCTCTCCTCGTCGGCGTCGATCCCGGATTCGATCAGCGACTTCAGCACCAGTAGTTGCGCCGTCATGGGTTGGGCGCCGGGCAGGTCGACCCGCCGGGCCTGTTCGATCACCGACGTGAGCATCTCGATCGCCCGGGGCGCGCGGTCGGCCGCCGCCAGGGCCCGGGCCTGGGCCTGGGCGGCCATGACCCGCAGGCTGAAATACAACCGGGGCCGCCTGGTGTACATCTCGTCGACCTGGTCGGCGACGAGGAGTGCCTCCTTGACCGCCCGGTCCCTGGCGGCCGGATCGGACTCACCGATCTCCAGCAGGACCTCCACCTGAATGATCCGGCTGAGCGCCAGATGGAACTCGTAGACCGCCGGAGCCTCGGCGTGCAGCTGGCTGAGCCTGGTGCGGGCCTCGCGGGCGTACTCCAGCGCGGCGGGCCGATCCACCGGGAGCAGTACGGAGACCGCACCGAGCCGGACCAGCGCCTGGGCCTGCCGGGTGGTGTCCGCCGTCGCCGGGGTGATCGCGTCGGCCTGGGTGACCGCATCGCCGACCAGGTGCAGCGCCTCGGAGGTCTCCCCGGTCGCCGCCCGGAGTATGGCCAGGAAGATCATCGTGTTGGCCAGCTCCGCCTCCGTCGGTTCGTCCGCCTCCTTCAGCAGGTTGACCGCGCGCACCGTCGCGCCGATCGCCGACTCCAGCTCACCGCTGGCCATCAACACCAGGGCCTGCGTGATCAGCACCCGACCCCCGTCGACAGGCGGCAGCTCCGCGACGTCGCGCACCGCATCCTCGGCTGTGCTGAGCGCCTTCACCCGGTCGAAGGCGCTCAGATGGGCGAACGCGAGGTTCCGTCGCGCCTCGGCGAGGGGCCGCCGGTAGCGGTCGGGGTCGTCCTCGGCGGCGCGGCGGGCGACCTCCACCGCCTCCCGGGCGGCCTGTACGGCGGCGGCGGCGTTGCCCGCCCCCAGCCGGATCAGCGAGTTGGAGCTGAGGATGGTGCTCAGTTGGGGGTGGCCGGTCATCGTCGGAAACTTGGCGAAGTATCCCAACGCCTGGTTCGACGGCCCTATCGCCACGTCCGGCAAACCCATGGCCAGGTACGCCACGCTGCTCTCCTGCCAGAGCTGGGCGGCCCGCTCCAGGTCGCCCCGGTCGCGCCAATGCCCGGCGGCCTGCTCGTAGACGGCCGCCGCCAGCGGCTGGAGCCGGGTCTGCGTCGGGAACGTGACCTCGGCCGCCGCCGCCGCGGCGCCCGGGACCTCGATCAGGGCCAGCGCGGCGGCGAGCCGGGCGGGGAGCAGGTAGGCGTCGGAGGCGACCGGGTCGTCGCCCGCGGTGACCGCGCCGGTGGCCTGGCCGACCAGCTCCGGCAGGTGGTGCTGGAGGATCCCGGTGAGGGTCTCGGTGGCCGCCGCGCGGACCCGCCCGTACGTCGAACCGCACATCCGCAGCAGGGACTCCAGCATCCGGGACCGGGCCCCCGCCCCCGCCACCTCGGCGAAGAGCCGCTGCGCGCCCGAGGGGAGGAGCCGGGCCGCGATCAGGTGTTCGCCGAGCAGGTCCGGTTCGACGGCCGGCAGGTACCGTCGGCCCGGGTAGAGGTCGTGCAGGGTGTCGGCCACCCGGGCGGCGGCGCTCTGGTCCAGGTCGATCCCGGTCAACACGGTCCGGGCCTCGTCCCGGGTCTCCGCACCGGCGAAGGTGGCCACGGCGAACAGGTCCCGGCGCTGGTCGTGACCAAGATCGTGCCGACGCAACGCGGGGGCCCAGAATCCGCTGTCCTCGCGGTTGATCAGCCGGTCCAGCAGCTCCCCGGCCGTCCGCTCGACGCCGGGCGGCCCGGCCGGGGACTGGTCGTCGGGGCCGGGTTCGGGGTCCGGGCCGAGGGTGTCCAGCAGCGCCCTGGCGTGCACCAGCAGCGGAGTGGGAAAGGCGGCCAGCTCTCCCGCCAGTTCCTCCCCGGTCGGGACCGGCGGTTCGGCCACCGGAGCCGGGTGTTCCTCCCGCCGCAGCTCGTGGAAGGCCCGGTGCGCGGCGAGATAGTGGGCGTACCGGTCCGCCGCGGTGAAGTCCTCCCGGCGCAGGCGGATGTCCTCGGCGGGGGTACCGCCGGTCATGCCGAAGGCGGCGTCCAGCCGGCTGCGGAACACCTCGGCGGAGCGGGCCAGGACGAGGATCCGTACCGGGGCGGCGACCTCGGTGGTCATACAGCGTTCCACCACATCGGCAACCAGGTCGGCCTGGTGGTCGACGTAGTCGAGCACCAGCAGGACCGGCCGGGCCAGTTCGGACAGCCGGTTGGCGGGGACCGTCTGGTGCACGGTGGCCAACCCGGCGACCCAGCCTTCCGCCATCGCCTCGGCACAGAGCTGGCTGGCCAGCCGGCTCTTGCCGATGCCGCCTGGTCCGGAGAGGACGGCGAAGCTGATCAGTGGGTTCTCCGCCCGTCGCCAGCGGCGCAACGTCTCCAGTTCCGTCTCGCGGCCGAGGAAGGGGACGACGGCGTACCGGGTCTGCAGCGGGGCGGCGATCGAGCCGCGCAGGTTCTCCCGGATGCGTGGGCCGAACCACTGGGAAGGTGGCCGGAGCCGGACCGCGAGGTCGGGGCCGAGCGCGAAGTCGACCAGGTTGCTCAGCCGGCGGCAACCACTGCCGAACCAGGAGTCCGGCAGAGCCGGGCCGAGGTCGCGGTCCTGAAGTAGCCAGGTGACCGGAACCGCCTCCAGCCGGCGGCTGCCGTAGTCCGGCCGGTCGTGGGTGACCACGCCGAGGAGCAGGTTGTCCAGGGTGAGCACGGCCGCCCCGGACTGTCCCGACCAGTTCGAGCGCCCCTGCTCCGGCAGCGGTACGGCGGTGGTGAGATTGAGCGGCAGCCGGTCGGCGCGGCCGGAGACCCAGTCGGTGTAGCCGCGGGCCACCTCGATCCCGCGCACCTCGCCCTCGCGTTGCGACCGGGGGAAGCCGGGGGCCCGGAACGGCAGGGGATGGTCGACGTCGAGTTCACCGATCGGCAGTTCCCCGTCGGCCGGGTCGGCGTCGACGAGCCGGAGCAGCGCCACCTCCAGCTCCGGCCGGGCCGGGAGGATCACCTCCGCGGTGGCGATCTCCTCGCCGTCGCCTGGCGTCGCCGCCTCCTGGCCGACTGCCTCCGTCCCGGCTGCCGGTGCCTGGCCGCCGGTCCGCCCGGCCCGGCGGACGGTGATCCGCTCCGGCCGGTCCCGCCAGTCGCGGACGACGTGCGCGGAGGTGAGGACCAGCCCCGGCGCGACCAGATAGCCCGAACCCCGGCTGGGAGGTTGCCCGGCGCAGTTGACTTCCACGGTCCGACGGTCGTCAGTCACTGTCCTTGTCCTCCGTCGGCTCGACGAGCAGTGGGGTGTAGCCGGCCGCGCTCCGGGTCCAGCGCAGACCCCGAAGGTCGGAGAAGGTGAGGGTGAGCTCCGACAGGAGCGGTCCCGGCCCGGTCGGGGAGATCTCGAAGGTCCACTCCTGGCGGATCTGCGGCGCGAGCTGTATACCTCGGGACGACTGCGCCTCGCCCTCCGCCGGGGCGTATCGGACCTCCACGTTGTAGATGTAGTCGACGCTCAAGTTCTCGGCCCGGACCACGACCGCGCCCGGCTGGCCGGTGTCGGCGTTGCCCTCGAAGAGACCGGTGAGTTCGAAGCCGATCCGCCGGGCCTGGCCGAGCAGTCGGTCCTCCTGCATCCCCCGCTGGTACTCCTCCACCGCGCGGGCCGTCTCGGTGAGGGCCTGCGCCGTCTCCCGCAGGAGGCCGAGTGTCGCGCGGACGGAACGGACCACCCTTCGGCTGACTCCCCAGATCCAGCTGAGCACGAGCAGAACCAGGACCAGGGCCCAGGCGCGCAGCACCAATTCCCAGAACCGTGCCATCACCGCACCATCCATATCGGAATCGGACCGCGTCCTCCGTTGACGGGGAACCGGTCCGTTCACCGCATCCTTTCGGTGATCGGCGCAGGCTTCAAGGTCGCATGGCGCCGTAGTCGGAAAGGGGACATCCGCGCGGTGAATCAGATATTCTCGATGGCTTGTGGTGTCGGAAGTCCCGGAGGGGCGGACCCGTGAGCAGGCTCGAACCGGCGGCCGGTCGGCCCCGCTCGGCTCAGGGCCGCACCTTCGTGCGGCAACGTGCGGGCGTCGCGGCGGCCATCCTCATCGCGGCGATTCCCACACTGACCGGCTGTCCGGCGCAGTCTGACGACCGGCCGTCGGAGCGCGGCCCGTCGTCGGCGCCCACCGGTCCGTCGTCACAGGAGATCCGCGCGATCGACTTTGCGGGCCGGGAGTGGTTCGACGCGGTGACGAACTCGACCGTGCAGCTCCGCGACGGCAAAGCCGAGCGGAGAGGCGACGAAGGCATGGACGCGTACCGCTGGAAAATGGCCGGTCCACCCCGTTATGCCGACGCTGATGGCGACGGGGACACCGATGCCGCAGTCGGGTTGGCCGTCGAGGGTGGCCAGACCTCCTCAGTCTCGTGGTACATCTGGCTGTGGCACGAGGGCGACGCTCAGCAGCTCCGGCGGCCGATTGCCGAGGCCTCGCGGTGCGACGGGCTGATCGAGGCGGTCGATCCTGTTCCGACGGGCTTCTCCGTGGAAGGCTTCGTGTGGGGTCCCGAGGACGATTGCGCTGGCGGTGGCTCGGTGCCGATCGCCTACGTCGCGGCGGTCCGGCAGGGATGGCCCGTTCGGATCAGCCCTCGCCTCGGCCCGATCACCACCTGCTCACCGGGGGAACTCGCAGAACACCTCGTCCCGACCAGCGAGGTCCTCCTGCACACCTGGCCGGACGGTCGCTCCCCGGTGGTGGAACCAGCAGCCCGCTATGACGCGCTCATCACCGACTACTCAGAATTGACGGGCAGGTGGACCCTCGTCGTGGCGCTACGGGGCGAAGACCGAATCTGTGGCTGGGCGGAATCAACGCTGATCCGGAGGGGTTAGCGGAACGAAAGCGGAGCTGACCCTACGCCGGCTGGTACGTGTTCCAGAGCTTGACCAGGTCGGTTCCCGGACTATCGGTGACGATCACCCCGATTAGTCCCGACTCCGCGTCGGTCCAGACGAGGGCTCGTTCGGTGGCGCTCCAGGCAAAGACATGCAGGCCTGGTGGAGGCTCAATCTCGCCTCTTACCGGTTGTTCTGGCGGTGGCGCAGTCAGGTACACGCGCGACACGTCGTTGTAGGTGCCTGGTCTGTACTCGGCGAACATCGCATTGAGGCTGGCCCCGTTAGTGCAGTGCACACTCTGGGTTGGTAGACCCACCTCGCTCGGACGAGCCGGGAAGCTGCCGGTAAGGGCAAAGCTACCGGTGCCCGTGACGCACCGGCTCCAACTGGGATAGGAATCCCAGCCGTCGACGAACTCCGCCAGATCGAACCTGGCGAGTTCACTGGGTCGGTCGGGAAGGCCGCCGACGACGCTGTCCCCGGCATCGGAGTTGCCTGCTCCGCCTTTGGACCCCTGGCCGTTCAGCACGACTCCCACGATCACCCCGGCGCTGGCAAGCGTCGACAGCGCGGCCACCGTCAGGATCCAACGCGTCCGTCGGCGGGAACCCGGCTTGTTCGACGCCTCCGGCACCGGCGGACCGGCCAGACGGTCCGGGCCGGTGCCACCGGCCAGACGGTCCGGGCCGGTGCCACCGGCCCGCATGTGAGAGCTCACGGCCATCTTGACCCGCCGGTCCAGCGCAGGGACGTCCGCCAGCGCGGTCAGCCATGGAACTGGTCGAGCCCGACGAAGCACCCCCGCGACAGCACCAGCCGCGTCACCGGACCTACCACTCAGCCATCCGACGATCCGGCGGTCGTCGTCCGGGTCCAACCGGCCACTCGCGGCGAGGTGCAGGATGCCGTCGGAGGTGGTCTCGAACAGCTCCCACAGGTCCAGGTCCTCTGCATGCTCAGCGACGGAGAGCAACCACCTGACCGCTGGCCCGGGGTCGCCCGCTTCCGGTCGTGCCGCCGTACTGGCGGGATACCGCTGGTGGATGCTGTGCACCAGCTCGCCTACCTCGTTGGGACAGCCAGAAACCGCGATCCTCGTCCGTTCCCCGTCGAGAGCGACGAGGATGTCCCGGAGCAGATCGTCGTCGAGGTCAGACCGCGCCGCCAGACGGACAAGATCAACGAGAGCCGCCCGTTCCCCGGTGCGTACGGCGGCGACGAGTCGCCGTCCTCGGGCTGATGTCTCGGTGGGCGTGTCGAACTCTGCTGCGATCATCGCCAGGAGGTCGTCGATGGTCGGGAGGCGCCGGTCCGGATCCGCCTGCGTTGCTGCCCGGACAATGGAACGCCATGGCCCGGACGGCGGCACGAGCGGCACGTTCTGTCGAGGGACGGATCCGGTTACCGCCCAGCCGATGATCTGCCCGATGCTGTAGACATCGGCTGCCGGTAGGACCATGTGGGCGTCGACACCAAGTTCGGGTGCCGCGTATCCCTCGGTTCCCAAGGACCGGCCCGCCCGCGTACGGCCTGGGTTGGTGGTCTCACCTCGGGGTCGCCTGCCGAGGCCCCAGTCCGCCACCACCCACCGCCCGTCGTACCAGAGAATGTTCTCCGGCTTCAGGTCACGATGGATCCAGCCAAGCCGGTGAGGCTCCCGCAGTCCGCTGCACACCGATTCGATCAGGGCCCGCAGGGCGACGGAATCGCGCAACTCACCGGCGCGGTCGTGGGCCGTCGCGTCCGCCAACGGCATGACGAACCAGTCGTGTGTAGGGCTCCAGTCGAGCACCGGCAACACGTTGGGGTTCTCACTGAAGCGGTCGGCAGCCTCGATCTCCCGTTTCATCCGGGCGACATCGTCAGCGGAACGCCCCCTGAGTTTCTTGAACGCCACCGGTAGGCTGGTGGGCTTGTGACGGGCGCGGAAGACCTGCGCCTGGCCGCCGACGGCGATCGGTCGGGGATCGAGGGCGAAGTCGCGCCGCTGCTGACGGGCCGACCTCCGGATCGCCTGGAGCGCCGTAAGCCGATCCGGCCCTGTTGCCCGGTCTGACCCGGGGCGCGGCATCGACCCGTCGTCGTCACGCGTCGGCATCAGTCACCAACGTCGGGACAGGCACACCAACAGCTGATCCGTCCAAGACGGGCTTCCCTCCGGTCCTACTGGCGAGCCGACGGACGGGCACAGTGGCGCAGTCTATTTGGAACACGGGCCGGTTCCTCAACAGCGGCCCGATCAACCGATCATGCTGCTCGCCGGCCGATCGAGGTGCCGGCAGTCGGCCCTGACGTAGGTCGTGTCCACAACTCCACGGTCACCAGGGGAGTGACGAACGGACCGGGTCGCGGCCACCAGGAGCGGGGTGGGCCGTTGCTGCAGCTACCGGTAGACGGCGTGTTCCACCTCGACACCGTGCTCGACGGGCAGCTCTCCACATTCGAACTCAAGCCGGGCGGTAAAGGTGTTCTACAGCAGATCACGGATGAGGTGAGCGTGGTTGTCCCACTCGCCGCACAACTGTCACCGCATGGCAGCTGACGTCACAGATCTTGTTCGTAGCAAACGAGGACTACACGCGGGTTTCCCCTGATGCTAAATTCGCCGACCCATGCCGGGTTGGCGGGATGACATGCGATCTCACCTTCGCTCACCAGTTTAGCGAGCACTGCCATGCCGAAGCTCAGGGTGATGCTCTCGGGCACCACGTCGTAGGACATGACCCGCGGAAGTACCCCACTGGCATTGACGCCCAGTTTAACCTCGACGAAACTCACCACGACCCGCAAGTCTTCCGGTGACAGCTCGTCATCCGGATGCAGGACAACTATCTTCTCAACTGTTCGGCGGGCCCGGCGTTGTATTTCGCGGTCCACAAACACCTGGTAGGGCGGGGCCGCTGCGATTCTGTCGCGGTCCATCACCATGAGCACAGTCGTGGCGCTCTGCGCCGCTCTGGTCTTCACCTCGACCGAAGCGAGCGCCCCGAAGCGGAATACGAGCTGAATGTCACATCCTGCCGGCGTATCGGAGTAGAGCCAGCAAGCGCCCATCGACAGGTATTTTTCGCCAAGCAACCTGACGACGGCGGCTGTGTCCATACCTAGTTCGAGCTGGAAAACAGGGTGGCCGATGTCCAAGGCGTTCACGAGGGTGGAGCCTCCCGGGCTCGAACAGCGACTGGATCCGTCTACAGCAGGCCCACACCTGCTACCGCGGTCCAGGCAGCCTGGCTGAGATCGACACATCGACCGGTCCGACCGTAGCAGACCCGTAGGAAGCCAGTAGGCAACCTGAGACATGCCACGCGGCCCGAAGTAGACCACCTGTTTCACCTGACCGAGCGGGCGCCCCAACCGGTTCGTCGCAGAGCAGGCGGCTTTGCCACCATGAACGCCAACCGATAACCGGACGAGGAGAAATAGGTGTGGCGGCAACGGCCGAGTGGTCTGGACTGCCCCCGGCGCCCTCGTCACGCCGGCCGCGCGGGGACTGGCGACCCGGCCGCGCCGAATCGCCAGCCGTCCCCGACAGCAGGATCGACTGGCTCGCCGAACACGAGGAGGGATCAGCATGAGCTTGACGCTGCCGTCGTCCGCTCAAGTCGTGATCATCGGCGGCGGCATCATCGGCGTCAGTACCGCGTACCACCTCGCCGCAGCCGGCGTACGGAACGTGGTGCTGCTCGATATGGGCCCACTGGGTGGTGGTTCCACCGGCCGCGCCGCCGGCGGTATCCGTACCCAGTTCTCTGACCGGCTCAACATCGACTTGGCCATGCGTAGCATGGAGATCCTCAAGTCCTTTCCGCAGCGCTTCAACCAGGAGATCGACCTCCAGCAGGTGGGCTATCTCTTCCTGCTGGACTCCGCCGACACGGTCGCCGACTTCGAACGGCACCTTCGCCTACAGAACGACCTCGGCCTACCCAACCGGATGGTGTCACCGGCTGAGGCCCAGCAACTGTCGCCGTACATAGTCACGGACGGCCTCCTCGCCGCCTCCTACTCCCCGCACGACGGTTACTGCACACCGGAGTCCGTGGTGCTCGGATTCGCCACTGCCGCGCGGCGTCACGGTGCCCAGCTCATTCCACACTGCGCGGTCACCGGCATCGAGACCGACGGCACCACGATCAGCGCTGTGCGTACCGAGGCCGGCACCATCCGCACCGATACCGTCATCTGCGCCGCCGGTGCCTGGTCTGGAAGTGTCGGCGACTGGGTCGGTGTGTCGTTGCCGGTGACGCCGCTGCGCCGCGGGGTCGTTTACACCGAGCCCCTGCCGGGATGTCGGCCGGGCCTCCCGTTCACCATCGACTTCGGCACGGCGTTCTACTACCGCAACGAGGGCCGGGGGCTGTTGTTGGGATACCCGGACCCGGACGAACAGTCGGGGTTCGACCAGTCCCCGACTGATCGATGGCTGCCGGCGCTGGGCCGCGCCCTGCATCGGCGTGCCCCCCGGCTTGTCGACGTGGGAATCGCCGGCGGCTGGGCCGGCCTGTACGAGGTGACCCCGGATCACAATGGCCTGGTCGGGGAGGCAGCCGAGACGTCCCGTTTCCTGTACGCCGCCGGATTCTCCGGCCACGGCTTCATGATGGGCCCTGCCGTGGGCGAGGTCGTTCGCGACCTCTACCTAGATGCCGAGCCCTTCACCGACGTCACGGGATTCCGGGCGGGCCGGTTCGCCAGTGCCGACGTCAGACCCGAACGCAACGTGGTCTGAGTCGACATCCCGCCACAACACCAATGGAGCGGATCATGGCGTTTGACGATGAGGACGGCCGAGACTACACGGTCGTCATCAACGACGAAGAGCAGTATTCGATCTGGATGGCGGATCGCGAGATTCCGGCCGGCTGGCGCGCTGTCGGCAAAGTGGGCCCCAAGGTCGAGTGCCTGACCTACATCGATGAACACTGGACTGACATGCGCCCGCTGAGCCTGCGGCGCGCCATGGCAGAACAGGACTGAGCCAGGCACCCAGCACGTCGCCGGTTCGAAAGCCGTACCCGGAGCGAGCGCGGTCGCCGCGGCAACGTCGGTGACTCACTCGGCGATCACGGTGTACGACCGGCGGTGGGCCAGTTCCGCACACCGTAGCGGTGCGCGGGACAGAGACGAGATCACCGATGATCACCGCTCCCTTCCCGCCGCCCGGACATGCATTCCGTAGGCGACCCGTACCTCATCCGGCATATGGCGCGGCTATCAGCAGTTACCGGTGCCGGGATGTGGGGATCGATGGCCACCGAGCGTCCATGCCATAAGCAAGTGCGCGTCCCATGATGAGTAGGCAGCAAAGCCCGCGAAAGGGGCCGTGATGCGTCACTTCCGCCCGAGCGGACATTCCATCGGTGCCACGAGCCGGCGCGAGTCGACCGTCGTGTGACCAGCAACGAGGAGCTTGGAATGACTGACAGCACCAGCCGCGCGCCGCGGCGAATTTCCATCTTCGATACGAGTCTGCGGGACGGCGAGCAGGCTCCGCGCAACGCGATGAGTCCACGCACGAAACTCGATCTCGCCCTGCGGATCGAGGCACTCGGCGTCGACGCCGTCGAGGCGGGATTCCCCGCCTCCTCGGCGAAGGACGTCGAGGCCACCCGACTGATCTCCGAGGCACTGACCACCGCCCGGGTGGCGACCCTGTGCCGGGCGGTCCGCAGCGATGTCGAGACCGCGGTCGAGGCGGCGGGTACGCGGAACCACCAGCTACAGGTCATCGCCACCGCCAGCGAGATCCACCTCGAACACAAGCGAGGTATCACCCGGCGTGCCGCGCTGCGCGAGCTGAGCGAAGCCATCTCGCTGGCTTCCTCACTCGGTGTCCCGTTCATCACCCTGGCGATGGAGGATTCCAGCCGCGGTTCACTCGACCTGCTGCGTGCCACGGTCGAGACCGCACTCGAGGCAGGTGCGACCCAGGTCGGTGTCGGGGACACGATGGGCTGTTCGACACCGGGCGAGTTCGGCGCGCTGGTCGCGACGGTCCGGGGGTGGGCACCGGCATCGGCGAGCCTCACCGTGCACTGCCACAACGACTTCGGACTCGCACTGGCCAACACGATGGCAGCCGTCGAGGCCGGCGCGGACGAGGTCCAGGTGACACTGGGCGGCATCGGCGAGCGGGCGGGCAACACCGCCCTCGAGGAGGTCGTCGGTCTGCTGGCCTACAAGAGCGAGGTGTACGGAGCCACGACCGACGTCAAGACCGAGGGGATGTACGAGGTGTACACGGCGATCCGCGCGGCGATCGCACTCGAGGAGCCCCGCAACAAGGCGCTGTTCGGCACGTACGCGTTCGCCACCGCGGCGGGCATGCACCAGCAGGGCATGCTGCAGAACCCGCTGACCTACGAGTACGTCGAGCCGAGCCGCTTCGGCCGGGAGACGCAACTGCTGGTGGCGCGCCACTCCGGTCGCGCGGTGCTGCGGCACGTGGCCGTCCAGTCCGGGCTCGACCTCGACGATGCCACGGTGGACCTGCTCTACGACAAGTACGTCCTCGGTCGTGCCGACGGCGAGTGCGTCCAACTGGGTGTGTTGCGTGAGGAGATCCTCAGCGAGATGGCGGGCACCACGGGGCTCGCCCGATGACCGGTAGGACGCTGGCCGAGAAGCTGTGGCAGCGCCACGTGGTCCGCGAGCTGGACGACCGGACCGATCTGCTCTACATCGACCTGCACCTGATCCACGAGGTGTCGTCGCCCCAGGCGTTCGAGGGCCTCGGGTTGTCCGGTCGCCGGGTCCGTCGTCCGGAACTGACGCTCGCGGTCGAAGACCACAACGTGCCGACGCACTCGCTGACCATCTCCGACGCCGCGAGCAGGGCACAGATCGATGCGTTGCGCAACAGCTGTGCTGAGCACGGCATCGAGCTGTACTCCATGGGTGACGCCAGCCAGGGCATCGTGCACGTTGTCGGACCCGAACTCGGCCTGGTGCAACCCGGCATGCTGGTGGTGTGCGGCGACAGCCACACGTCGACCCACGGCGCTCTCGGCGCGCTTGCCTTCGGTGTGGGAACCAGCGACGTGGAGCACGTGCTCGCCACCCAGACGCTGGCAGTCGCCCGCCCCGGCACCATGGCGGTCGAGTTCACCGGGCTGCCGCCGGCGGGAACCGAGGCCAAGGACATCATCCTCGCGCTCATCAGCGCCATCGGCACCAACGGTGCCCAGGGCTTCCTCATCGAGTACCGCGGTGAAGCGGTACGAGCCCTGTCGATGGAAGGCCGGATGACCATGTGCAACATGAGCATCGAGGCCGGCGCGCGAGCCGGAATGATCGCACCTGACGACACCACGCTCGCCTATCTGCGGGGTCGGCCCTGCGCGCCGTCCGGCGCGGACTGGCAGCAGGCGGTGGCGGACTGGGAGACGCTGGTGACCGACGATCCGGACGCCTTCGACCGGGTCGTCCGGATCGATCTCGCCGAGCTCAGCCCGCACGTCACCTGGGGCACCAATCCGGGGCACGCGGTTGCGCTCGACGCAGCCGTGCCGTCGCCCGAATCGTTCACCGACCCCGTCGAACGGGCAAGCGCCGAGCGCGCTCTCGCATACATGGACCTACGACCCGGCACCCGGATGCGTGACATACCGATCGACACGGTGTTCCTCGGCTCGTGCACGAACGGGCGGATCGAGGATCTACGGGCGGCGAGCGAGGTCCTGCGTGGCCGTCAGGTCAAACCCGGGGTCAAGATGCTCGTGGTCCCTGGCTCCGGCCGGGTGCGGGCCCAAGCCGAGCAGGAGGGCCTACACGAGGTCTTCCGTGCCGCGGGGGCCGAATGGCGGCTGCCCGGCTGCTCGATGTGCCTCGGCATGAATCCGGACCGAATCTCCGGCAGGGACCGGGTGGCGTCCACGTCCAACCGGAACTTCGAGGGCCGCCAGGGTGGTCAGGCCCGTACCCATCTCGTCTCGCCCGCCGTGGCGGCGGCGACCGCAGTGGCCGGCAGGCTCGCCGCCCCACGAGACCTGGTCTGAGAGTAGGCAATGGAACCCTTCTCCACACACACGGGCCGGGCAATGGTGCTCCGGCGAAGCAACGTCGACACCGATCAGATCATTCCGGCCGAGTTCGGCAAGCGGATCTCCAGACACGGTCTCTCGGATGCTCTCTTCGCACGGTGGCGCAAGGATCCCGCCTTCGTCCTCAACTCGGCCGAGCGTCGAGGTGCGACCGTGCTCATCGCCGACCCGAACTTCGGCACCGGAAGCTCGCGTGAGCAGGCGGTCTGGGCGCTGCGTGACTGGGGATTCGTGGTCGTCCTCTCGACCCGCTTCGGCGACATCTTCCACCGCAACGCCCTACGCAACGGCCTGTTGGCGATCACCCTGCCGGACGATGCCGTCGCCTCGCTGATGGACCGGGCCGAAGCCGACCCGGCGTTCGAGATCAGTGTCGACCTGACGAGCTGCGAGTTGACCGCTGGCGCGGATCGTTGGTCGTTCGGCATCGACGAGCGCGCCCGTTGGCTGCTGCTGAACGGCCTCGACACCATCGAGGTGACGCTGCGCGATGCGGCGGACATCGCGGACTACGAGCGGGGTCGGCCTTCGTGGCTGCCCACAACTCGGCGCAGCGGTGGGCCAACGCAGGCCGCGGCGGGCAACCGGTGACGGACGCGGCGCTCCCCGGCGCGCGTCGTCTGGCACAGATTCCCGCCGACGGTCTCAGCGAGCTGGTCGAGGCGGGACGCCTGATGGGCGCGGTGGACCTCGCCCTGGGCAGCCCGGGATGGCCCCGGCCGCCGAAAGCGATGATCGATCAGGCGTGCGCCGCCCTCCGGGACGGGAACAACCAGTACGGCGACATGCGCGGTAACGGGGAACTCCGGGCGGCACTGGGCCAGTCGTTCCGTACACCGGCCGATCCGGACGCCGAGGTGACCATCACGGTAGGGACGGCCGGAGCGCTGGCCGTCGCCCTGCTCGGCCTGGTCGACCCGGGTGACGAGATCGTGGTGGTCGAGCCGTTCTTCGAGCCCTATCTCGTCTCGATCGCGGCGGCGTCGGCCGTGCCGAGGTTCGTCCGGGCCGGGCCGCCGGGGTGGCGGTGGGACGTTACGGCACTCGCCGCCGCGATCGGCCCCCGTACCAGGGCGATCCTGGTGAACACGCCCCACAATCCCACCGGTCAGGTGCTGACGGAACACGAGTGGGCGGTCATCGCAGAGCTTTGTGAGCGGCACGACCTGATGGTCATCTCCGATGAGGTGTATGCGGCGTACGTCTACGACGACGGAACGCACATCTCAGCGGCAGACGTGCCCGCACTGCGGGACCGTGCGGTCGTGGTCGGGAGTTTTTCGAAGAGCCACGCCATCAGTGGCTGGCGCATCGGCTACCTGCGCGCCGCTCCCGCACTGACCCGCGCGTTGCGCGGCATTCAGACCGGCTTGACGGGAGGGGCTCCGGTGCCCCTGCAACAGGCCGTCGCCCGTTCGGGGTTGGTCGCCGGGCAGGACTGGGATCCACGGCCGGAGCTTCAGCAACTGCGCGACAGGGCGCTACACGTCTTTCGCAGTGTGGGACTCCGTTGCACGGTGCCCCGCGGCGGTTGTTACATCGTCGCCGAGCTCGGGCCGTACGGCCGGGAGGATTGTCAGTCCTTCGTCCGTAGGCTCGCGGCAGATCTGGGTGTGCTCCTCGCCCCGGGCCGGCTCTTCATGTCCGACCGATCAGCAGATTCGGGCTTCGTTCGTATCGCGTTCAACAAACCGCCGGCTTATCTCGACACCGCGCAGGGACGACTGGCGACCCTGGAACCCCTACGCTGACCGCTACGCATCCGAGGAGCCCATAGTGACGGTAATAGCTGTTGTTCCTGGTGACGGCATCGGCCCGGAGGTGACAGACGAGGCCGTCAAGGTCCTCGACGAGATGCAACTCGGACTCGACTTTGACCACCTCGACGCGGTCAACGCCACCACGTTCCAGACAACCGGGACGGGCCTGTCTCCCAGCGATTTCGAACGGATCCGCTCCGCACGGTCGGTACTGTTCGGCGCCATCGGGGCTCCCGGCATCAACAACTCCGAGTACGGCCGGGGCGTGCTGATCAAGATGCGTTTCGCGCTGGACCTCTACGTGAACCATCGACCGGCGTTTCTGTGGGACGCTCGGCTGAGCCCGCTGCGGGACGACCGTCGCCGGAACGTCGACTGCGTGATCGTGCGGGAGAACTCCGAAGGACTGTACGTGGGGGTCGGCGGCAGGGTCCGTGCCGACACCCCGGACGAAATCGCGATCGACGAGGAGATCAACACCTACCACGGTGTCTCCCGCGTGCTCGACTACGCATTCTCGATAGCGCGAAGGTCGGTATGCCTCGTCGACAAGTCGAACGCCGTTCCCAACGGCGGAAGGCTGTGGCAGCGCTGTTGGCGTGACGCGGTCGAGGGTCGGCCCGACATCGACTGTTCCCACCTGTACGTGGACGCGGCAGCGATGAAGTTGATCGCCGACCCGTCGGCCTTCGACGTCATCGTGACCAACAACTCCTACGGTGACATTCTGAGCGACCTCACCGCCCAGTTGGCCGGTGGCCTCGGCATGGCGGCGTCGGCGAACCTCAATCCGAAGACCGGCTTCGGCGTCTACGAACCGGTCCACGGCAGCGCACCGGATATCGCTGGACAGGGAAGGGCGAATCCCGTCGGTGCGATCCTCAGCGCGGCGTTGCTCTGCGAGGGCATCGGCCTCGGCAAGGCTGCGGCGGCGATCCGTGCAGCGGTGTCGTCGGCGCTGGCGGCCGGACGCTGCACCCCCGACATCGGTGGCTCGTTGAGCACTCGGGAGGCTGGCGCCGCTATCCGCGCCGAACTGCGATAACCCGGGGCAGGGCTCGGGCCGGCCTGGTCATGGTCGCGATCGCCGCAGTCCCTGGTCGCCCGGAGCGACTCCGTAGTCGAGACCGTAGCGGCGACTCAGGCAGTACCGGCAGGACCCCGGATCAGCCACGCGGCAGCCGGTTGCCGCGAAACCGATGTGTCATCCCGTAACAAGGGTGCTTGTCGATAGTGAGAGGCACACCGAAGCCACGGTCGATCGATCAGCAGGCGACGTGGAGGTTTGATGAGCGTTGATGACGCCGCGCAACTCTGTAGCTGCCACACGGTGGCCACCAACGACATGACCGAGATCGTTGAGCGCCGCGCAGACCTGGCGTCCTGTCTCTGGGAGTTGGCACTCCCCCGGATTCGGCAGATCCGCGCCCTGTGCGGTTACACCTGGGACCCGGCCGCAGACGAACTCATCGACCTGGTCGACGGTGACCTCCTGGCGCTCACGACACGTGACCCTGCCACCCATGGCTCGTGGCGGGAGGCGCTGGGCTCCTACCGCTCGTTCCACGCCGTGCTGGCGTACCGGCTGGCTCACCATGTGCTCACCACGGCCCGGCACCGCGGCGCCTGCAACCAGCACGCGTACCTGCTGGCCCGACGCATCTCCGAACAGGCGAAGGTCGAGACCGGGGTGGAGTTGCACCCGGCGGCGCGGATAGGGCCGCGGTTCGTGGTCGACCACGGGTCCGGGACCGTCGTCGGTGAGGGCGTCGTGATCGGTAGCGACTGCTACCTCCTCCAGTGCGTGGTGCTGGGTTCGCTGAAGATCGCCGACAATCTGCCGCACCGGCGTCACCCGACCCTGGGCGACCGGGTGGAGGTCGGCGCGTACGCGAGGATCCTCGGTCCGTTGACCATCGGCGACGACACGATCATCGGCAGTCACGCCCTGGTCCGCGATGACGTCCCTCCCCAGTCCCGGGTCAGTGTGCTGAACGCCTACCAGGTCACGGCCGGCCGCACCGATCTGGCGATCACCGGCGTGGAGGCGGTGAGCCAGGACCGGTTCCGGGTGTACGGCGAAGGTCTGCACGATCCGACATTGCGAGTGGAGCCGGAGTTCGCGGCAGGTGACGGGGAACTGCCCGTGGCCATCGTCGGGCGCGGCGGCGACCACCTGCTGCTGCAGGTGCCCGGGATGGCGGTGAACCGGCGGGCCCCGGTGCGGTTGAACGGCCGCGACGGCGGCAGCGTGGGCCTGGTGCTACCGAACGTGTGGCCCACCGAGCCGGGACCGGCATCCGCCCCACGTACCGGGACGGACCAGTGAGCGGGCGGGTGCCCACGGCACCGGCCCCGTTCGTCCGGTCGAGCCGGGAGCAACCGACGCAGGTGTACGCCGCTGCGGTGCGTTCCTTGGCGCAGAACAATCTCGGCGTGCCGGGTGAGCGGAGTTGAGGTGCCGGTGATGTGGTCCGCTGACGAGTCCGCCAGCAGGAGACAGCGACTGCTCAAGCTGCTGCTGACGCAGCAGGGGCACCGGGTCCCTGACGGGGGACGTATCCCTCAAGCCGACCGCACCGCAGACGTACCCCTGTCCTTTGCCCAGCAACGCATCTGGGTGCTGGACCGTCTGCTGCGACAGCGGTGCCTCTACAACGCCCCGTTGGCGTACCGGCTGCGCGGCCCACTGGACGTGGAGGCGTTGGAGGACGGGTTCACCCGGCTCGTCGCCCGGCACGAGGCGCTGCGTACCACCTTCGCCGAACGGGACGGCGGCCCGGTCCAGGTCATCGGCGCGCCGTACGCGGTCCACGCCGATGTCGTCCCGATGCGGTCCACGACGCACGGCGAGCTGGACCGGTTGGTACGTCAGGAGGCGACCAGACCATTCGATCTCGCACGAGGGCCGCTGCTGCGGCTGACCATCGTTGCGCTCGCGCCGGAGGAGCACGTTCTGCTGATCACGATGCATCACATCGTGACTGACACGTGGTCGGTCGGGGTGATGTTCCGTGAGCTGACGGTTCTCTACGAGGCGGCGCGTGACCGGCAGGCGCCTCGGGGCCTTCCCGAGCTGCCTGTGCAGTACGCCGATTTCGCGGTGTGGCAGCGCCAGGTGCTCTCTGGTGATCGTCTGGGCCGCGAGCTGGACTACTGGACCGACCGGTTACGCGGGGCACCCGGAGTGCTGACCGTCCCGACGGACAGACCGCGACCGACAGAGCCCTCGTTCAGCGGTGCGGAGCTCTCGTTCACGGTGCCATCACCCCTGGCCGGACGGCTCCGCGCGTTGGCCACCGAGCTTGGCGCCACCATGTTCATGGTGCTGCTGGCTGGCTTCACGGCACAGTTGGCCCGCTACGCCGGCACCACCGACGTCGTGATCGGCTCCCCGGTGGCCGGCCGTCACCGGGTCGAGGTGGAACCACTCATCGGGTTCTTCGTGAACAACCTGGTGCTCCGGACGGACCTTGCCGGCGACCCGTCGTTCACCGAGTTGGTGCAGCGGGTCCGGCGGGTGGCGCTGGACGCCTACGAGCACCAGGACCTGCCGTTTGAGCGTCTCGTCGACGAATTGCAGCCGGAGCGCCAGCTGAGCGTGCACCCGCTGGCACAGGTGAACTTCCAGGTCTACGAACCGCAGAACCTCGGTAGCGTCGGCCTCAGCACCGCAGTGGCGGCAGTGCCCGACGACCACCTCACCCTGCCCGGGCTCGCCGTCGAGCCGCTGCCCACCAGCACCGCGACCAGCAAGTTCGACCTCTCCGTGATCATCACCGAGGAGGGCGGCGCGCTGACCGGGTCAATCGAGTACGCCACCGAGCTCTACGACGAGGAGACGATCGCCCGGTTCACCGAAAACTACGTAGCCCTGTTGGAGGGTGCCGCGGCCGCCCCGGGCAGTCGCCTCTCCGATCTGCCGGCGATGGCCACGAAGCAGCTCCGGCAGGTGGTCGACGGCTGGAGCGGCGAGATTCGGAGGGTGCCGGACGGCCCCTGCCTGCACGACATGGTCCGCGCCCAGTGCGCCCGGACGCCAGACGCCCTGGCAGTGATCGGCGACGGGACTGAGCACCTCACCTACCGGCAGTTGATGCACCGCGCCGATGTGCTGGCGTTCGAGCTGCGCGGCCATGGCGTCGGTCCGGATGCCATCGTCGGCATCTGCGCCGAACGCTCCGTCGCCACGGTGGTGGCGCAGCTCGCCGTGCTCGTCGCTGGTGGCGCGTTCCTCCCGATCGATCCGGACCAGCCGATCCAGCGGGTGGCCGAGCTGCTCACCGAGGCGCGCGCGGTGCTACTGCTGGCCGGCCGGTCGGTACTGCACACGCTGCCAGCGAGCCTGGGCACACCGGTGCGGGAGCTGCCGGTGGGCGGTACGCCGGCCGGCGTACCGCCCACCGGCCCGCCACCGCCAGTCGCAGGGCCCAGCCATCTGGCGTACGCGATCTTCACGTCCGGCTCCACCGGCCGCCCGAAATGCGTCGTCACGCCGCACGAGGGTGTGGTCAACCTGATGGCGTGGGCACGGCACGAGTACGAACTGACGCCCGCGGACCGCATGCTGCACAAGGCGCCGTTCAGCTTCGACGTGTCGGTATGGGAGGTCTTCTGGCCGTTGACCGCCGGCGCGGCCGTCGTGCTCGTACGCCCCGACGGGCACCGCGATCTGCGGTACCTGGCCGAGCTGATCCAGCGGCACAACGTGACGACAGCGCACTTCGTGCCCACCGTCCTGCGCGCCTTCATGACCAAGCCGGCCGCCCGACGGTGCACGAACCTGCGTCGGGTGATCTGCGGTGGGGAGGCGTTGACCACCGACCTCGTGGAGGGGTTCTACACCGCCTTCGCTGGCATGGACGTCGTCCTGCACAACCAGTACGGGCCAGCCGAGGCTTCCGTGCAGGTGACCGCCTGGCCACTGCGGGCGGGTAGCGCCCGGGTCGCGCTGGGCAGGGCCGTGTGGAACACCCGGATGTACGTACTGGACGACGCGTTGCGGCCGGTGCCGTGCGGAGTCCCCGGCGAGCTGTACCTCGCCGGGGTGCACCTCGCCCGGGCGTACCTGCATCAGCCGGGGCTGACCGCTGACCGGTTCGTTCCGGATCCGTTCGGCTCCGCCGGCACCCGCATGTACCGGACCGGGGACCTGGTTCGCTGGCTGGCGGACGGCACGCTGGAGTACCTGGGCCGGACCGACCACCAGCTCAAGATCCGAGGGTTCCGGGTCGAACCCTCGGAGATCAAGGCTCGGCTGATGGAGCACCCCACGCTGCGCGAGGCCGTGGTGGTGGCCTGGCCCCCTGGCGGCGTCGACAAGCAACTGGTCGCGTACGTGGTCCCGCACGGTGTCAGCGGCGACGCCGACCTCACGACCGACCTGCGTCAGCATCTCGCCCAGCGCCTACCTCGCTACATGGTGCCCACCTGGATCGTGGTCCTGGACTCGCTGCCGCTCAACCAGAACGGCAAGGTCGACGTCGCCGCACTTCCCGACCCCGCCCCCACCGGCCGCCCCACGTTCGAGGCCCCCCGCACCCCGGCGGAGCAGGCCCTCGGCGAGGTGTGGTGCGCAGTACTGCGGCTCGACGCGGTGGGCATCCAGGACAACTTCTTCGCCCTCGGTGGCGACTCCATCCGGGCCATCGAGGTGTCGTCGCGGGCGGCGGCCGTGGGGCTGCGGGTCAGCCCCAACCAGATGTTCCAGCACCAGACGCTCGTCGAACTGGCTGCGGTCGCCAGCGAGGAGGACGATGCCGACCCGCGCGCCGGCACCGCGACAGTGGGCGAGGAGGACACCACCGGCCCGGTCCCGCTCACCCCGATCCAGCGCTCGTTCTTCGACACCGGTGACCCCGAGCGGGACCACCTCGCGCAGTACGTCACGCTGGCGGTGGACCGAGCGTTGGATCCGGAGGTCATCGACCGCGGGTTGGACAGTCTGGTCCGCCACCACGAGGCACTGCGCTACCGCTACCAGCCAACGTACGGATGGCGGCCGATCATCGAGCCGCACCGTCCGGGGCGTCGGCTCAGGCGCGCCGTCGCACCGACCGACGGCGTCCAGCCACTGCTCGACGCCGAATTGCCGGGGCTGCTCGACAGCCTCGACCCGGCACGCGGTGAGCTGCTCACGGCCGTGCTGTTCGACCGGCCTACCGCCAGCCCGTTGCTGCTGCTCGTCATCCACCACCTCTGCGTGGACGCCGTGTCGTGGCGGATCCTGCGCGAGGACCTGGAGTCGGCCTGCCGGCAGCTGGCCGACGGGGTGCCCGAACCACAACTCGCCGCCGGCACCACGTCGTTCTCCCGGTGGACCCGACGCCTGGACGCTCTGGCGGGCTCGGACGAGCTGGCCCTCGACGCACAACGCTGGCGGCAGCTTCTGCCCAGGACCGTGCAGCCGCTGCCACGCGATGGCGTCGAACCGGAGGTCAACGACCGCTACGGTGATGTCGTCCACGTCGACACGATGCTGTCCCGCAAGGACACCGAAGCCCTGCACGGGCAGGTGCCCGTCGCCTACCGGATGCAGGCCCACGAGGTGGTCCTCGCCGCCCTCGTGTTGGCCTGCCACCGCTGGACCGGCACCCCCGGGCTGCTCATCGACCTGGAGGGGCACGGGCGCGAGCAGATCTTCGCCGACCTCGACGTCACCCGGACCGTCGGCTGGTTCACCTCCGTGTTCCCGGTTCACGTCGCTCTGTCTGATCTGGACGACGTCGAAGCGTGCCTGCTCACCGTGAAGGAGACCATCCGTGCGTTGCCCGGCCGCGGGCTGAGCTTCGGTCTGCTGCGCGACGCCGACGAACCCTCGCGGAATCTCGGCGACCTACCCACTGCGGACATACAATTCAACTACCTGGGACGGCTGGACGCGGAGGGCGAACGAGCCTCCCTGTTCACCCCGGAAGGCGAGCCACTGGGGCTGGCCGTGGCCCCCGGACGCCCGCGCCGGTATCCGATCGAGGTCTATGCCTACGTCGACGGTGGGAAGCTGCTACTGCGCTGGGCGGTCAACCCGAGCGTCCACGATCCGAGCACGCTCGTCGAGCTCGGCAAGCAGCTGGTCGCCGCCGTCCGAGAGATCGTGGAGCTGGCCCACCGTCCCGATGCCGGGGCGGTGAGCCCCTCGGACTTCCCGTTGGCCGGGCTGTCCGCCGCGGACCTGCGTCGCCACTTCGGGGCGGCCCGCGACGTGGAGGACATCTACCCGCTCTCCTCCGTGCAGGAAGGGCTTCTCTTCCAGACCCTTGCCGGGCGGAAACCGGGGATGTACCTGACCCAGGCCAGCTGGGACGTCGGTCAGGTCGACGCGCCGGTGCTGGCGCAGGCGTGGCAGGAGGTGGTCCGGCGCAACCCGATCCTGCGCACCCGTTTGACGTGGAAGAGGGTGCGCCAGCCGCTCCAGGTGCTGCAACGCGAGGCGATCATCCCGGTAACGTTCGTGGACTGGTCGGCGCTGCCCGCCGACGAACAGGAGCACGCCCTGGACCGCCTGTTGCGTGAGGGTGTACGCGCCGGCATGAACCTGGAACAGGCCCCACTGCTCCGGATCACCCTGGCCCGGACCAGTTCGACCGCCTGGCGCATCGTGCTGGAGTGCCACCACATCCTGCTCGACGGCTGGAGCGTCGTGATGCTGCTCGCCGACGTGCGAGCGGTCTACGACGCCATCCTGGCCGGCTCAGGGCTACGGTTGCCGGTGCGCCGGCCGTTCCGCGACTACATCGCTTGGCACGGCGGTCGGGACGCCGCCGCCGACCGCTCGTACTGGACCGCACAGCTGGCAGGTTTCCGATCGCCGACCCCGCTGCCGTTGGGCGGTCCGGATCCGGCCGCCGAGGGACAGGGCGCACACACCCTGAGCCTTCCATCGAGCTTCGCGGCCGACCTCGACAGGTTCGCCCGGCAGGTTCGCGTGACCCCGAGCACGGTGTTCCAAGCCGCGTGGTCCCTGCTGCTCGGCCAGCATGCGGAAAGCGACGACGTGGTCTTCGGCGTGACCGTCTCCGGCCGCAGTGGCATGCCCGGCATGGAGAACATGATCGGCCTGTTGATCAACACCCTTCCCCTGCGGGTCCGGATTCCGACCGACGGGCGACTGGACGAGTGGCTCCGAGGACTCCAGGCGAGCCGGGCCGAGCTGCCCTCCGAGCACACCTCGCTGGCGGACATCACCGGCTGGAGCGAGCTGCCACCCCGCCAGCCGCTGTTCGACAGCATCCTGGTGTACGAGAACTACCCGGTCGATGAGCAGACCCGCGATGCACTGGGTGGGCTGTCGTCGACCGTGCTGAGGGTCGACGAGATCATCCACTTTCCGCTGCGGTGCGTCGTGAATCCCGGTCCACCGTTCGAGGCCCAGTTGCGATACGACAGGCGGCGGGTCCGGCCGGAGCAGGTCGCCCGGATCGCACAGAATCTCGCCATCGTGCTGACCGGGATGGTGACCGCGGCGGACCAGCGGACCGGCGACCTTCGCGCTCGCCTGCGCCCCTATCGCTGACCAGTTCGCGCGACCCGGCCCGGCAGGGCTGAGCGTGCCTACCTCTGGACGGCGTGGTCGTCGAGCCGCAGGTAGCCGGCGGCGGCGAGCGCAGCAACGGCGATGGCATCCGACACCGAGACGACCCGCGACGTAGACCCCTCCGGTTGCCACAGCACCGGCAGTTCGGTGCAACCGAGTACACATGCGGCACCGTCGGCCGTATACCGTCGGACCAGTCGTTGCAGCGTTGCGATGTCCGACGGGTGGCTGTTCCCACTCTTCACCCGGTCGATCAGCCCGTCGATCACCGGCTGGTCCGCTTCGTCGGGGTAGGCGACACCGAGTTCCCGTGGCCACGAGCGCTCGAAGATACCGATCCGCCGCGAGGCGATCGTGCAGATGACGACCGTTCGGACGGTGTCGCTACGAGCGAGCAGATCAGCGACCGTACGCACGCCGTCGACCACCGTGGCGTCGGTCTGGCGCTGGATCGCCTCCCGGTACGCGTGGGTCGTCGCCGAGGCCAGGGCGACGACCCGACAACCTACTGCCTGTAACGAACGGACCGCGTTGACCAGGTGTGGCTCGGGTGACTCAGCGGCCTCGACGAGATGGGCGATCCGGCTGGGAAACGGCCGGCTCAGCAGGACGACCTCGGGGTGTTCCTGGTCGCTCCGCGCCGGGGTCATCCGCACGAGACGCTCGTACACGTACGCGCCCGCACGCGGTCCGAGGCCGCCGATGATCCCGATGGTGGCGTGGTTGTTGTGCACCGCCCGCCTGCCCTCCCCGTTAGGCACGACTATGACCTATCTGTCGCCGGTCGTGGCCCTGCTTTCGCCCGAGCCGGCCGCTTCGTCCGAGTGGACCGGTGCCGGCGTGGTCGACTCGGGATCGTTCTCCGGCCCGGCGGGTTCGCCGATCCCTCGCCAGACCGGGAAGAAGATGACACTTGACGCAGCCACCGCGTACGCAATGGCGAGGATGATCAGGGTCCGGTCGAGCCCGGCTGCGGCGATCAGCCCGCCACCGATGACCGGGCCGACCGCAACGAGGGCGTAGGCGCCGGTGGAGACCGCGCCCAGCGTGCGGGCCCGCAGCTGCTCCGGGATCCGGGTGAACTGGGCGACGCTGAGGATCGGGTTCATCATCCCGGCGCAGAAGCCGGTCGCGGCCACCACCAGCAGCAGCAGCGCCATCCCCGGCTCCAGGGCGAACGCGATGCACCGGGGCAACCCGATGAGGGTGAACGCGATCACGAACACCGGCCAGCGGGGCATCCGGTGAAGGACTGCGCCGAAGGTGATCCCTCCGACCACCGCCGCCGTCGCAGCCGTGCCCAGCAGCAACCCGGCGGAGGCGGCGCCGGAGAGCACCCGGTCGGCGTAGACCGGGATGATCACCGCGCTGTACGCGACGTCGAGCAGGTTGGTGAACGCCAGCAGCAGCGCGATCGACCGGAGCAGCGGGTCACGCCAGAGGAACGTGAATCCCGCGCGCAAGCCCTGCACGTAGGAGGTCCGGCTGGTGTCCGTGGATTGGTGGACGACCCGGGCCGTGAGCATCAGCAGCGCGGACACAACGAACGTGGCAGCGTCGATGATCAGGACGTTGACCGGCCCGACCAGGGCGATCAACCCGCCGGCGAGCGGTGCCCCCACCATCCGGGCGCAGCGCTCCACCACGTCCAGTGCGCTGGCGGCCCGCTCGATCCGGATCCCCGCGCGGTCGGCCAGGGTGGGGATCAGGGCATGTTTCGCGGCGTTACCCGGCGCGTCGAACAGGGCCCCGAGGAACACGAGAATCAACAGCAGCGGGAAACTGAGTGCGTCGAGCACGTGCAGCAGCGGAATGAGGCCGATCATCACCGCGCTGACCCCGTCGGCGAGCACGCTGGCGGTGCGGTGGCCGATCCGGTCGACGAGAACCCCACCAAATGCCATCGACAGGATGATCGGCAGGAACGACGCCGCCGCAGCGATGCCGGTAAGGGTGGGATCGCCCGTCGTGTCCAGCACAAACCAGGGTACGGCGAGGTAGGTCATCGCATTGCCGGTCAGCGAAATGCCGTGAGCCGACAGCACGACGGCCAGTGGTGCACGCGCTTTGTTCGTCGGGGCCATGGTCAGGTCTCCTCGGAATTGGCCTGCGACGGCGTGCCCAGCCGACACAGCGCGGATACCGAGGGGCCACGATAGTCCATCATGGAAACCAGAGCGGAATCGAGAACCGTCATCAGCGTGTCAGCCCAGTCCTGGTGGAAACGGACGCAGTCGTAGACGAACAACAGCTCGATCTGCTCCGATCGGCGGGTCGCGTACAGCGCGACCGGATATCTCGCCCAGGCGTCTGCGGTGTCCGCCGGTTCCACCGTGAGCCGGCCCACCTTCACCGACTCGACCAGCGCCTCCTGCATGTTGAACATGACCTGGGCCAGTCGTAGATCGGGCGTGTGATCATCCTGGTGCGACAGGCCGTCCAGGATCGCCTCCAGCGGCGGCCCGTCATGCGTGTACGCGTCCAGGACGGTGTCCCTGGTCAGCTGGAGCAGGTCGGTGAGCGTGGGGTCACCGGACATGTCCGCCCGGAGCAGATGCGTGTTCGCCACGAACCCGATCAACTCCGCGACCTCGGGCCTGACCCGGTTCGCGACCGGCGTGGCCACCAGGAACACCGGCTCGCGGAAGGCCTGGAACAGGGCCACCTGGTAAGCCGTCAGCAGCGCGATCGACGGCGTCGCCCGGTGCTCTGCCGCCACCTGAAGCAGCCGCCGGGTGCGGTGCGCGTCGAGCACGAGACGCCGTAGGGCCCGGTGCTGGTGCCGCTGCGAGGTGATCGGGTATCCGGCCGGCAGGTCGATGAGCCGAGATGCACCCACGAACCGGCCCCGCCAGTAGTCGATGTCCTTCGCCCAGGCGCCAGCCCGCAACTGTGCGAGCTGACCGGCGACGACGTCCCGGTAGCGCGTGGCGAGCGCGGGAAGCGGCTGGCTCCGGCCATCGGCGAACATCTCGTACAGCGACGTCAGCTCGGTGACGAAGTTGCGCATCGACCAGCCGTCGAAGGCGATGTGGTGGACGACCAGGTAGAGATAGTGTTCCTGGTCGTCGACCCGAATGAGGCCCACGCGAAAGACCGGACCGCGGATCAGGTCGAAGCCCGATCGCGCCGCGAGCCGTAGGCGCTCGCGTACCGCCTGGTGCGGGTCCTCCCCGGGCGCGACGGGATCCACCGGCAGTCCGACCGGGGCGGCGTCCGACACCACAGCGGTCGGTTCCCCCTCCACCAGCGGGAACCTCGTGTGAAGCGGCTCATGCCGCCGCACCACTTCGGTCATCGCGCGTTCCAGCGCCGGCACGTCGAGCCTCCCCCGCAGCCGCAGCAGGCCGGTCACGTTGAAGGCGGGACCACCCGGTGCCAGATGCTCGGTGTGCCATACGTGGGCCTGCGCGGGTGACAGCGGTCCGGTGGCCGGTGCCGACGTCGCTGCAGCCGTGCCCGCCGGTGCGGCCGGTGCCGCCGGTGCCGCCAGTTCCTCGTCGAGCTGAGCCGCCAGCGCCGCGACGGTCGGCGAGTCGAAGACCGCACGCAGTGCCAGCTCCACGTCGAAGACGTCCTGTATGCGGGCCACGAGACGAAGCACGAGCAGCGAGTGGCCACCGAGGGCGAAGAAGCTGTCGTGGACGCCGACTTCGGACACGTCGAGCACCTCGCACCAGAGCCGGGCCATGGCGTGCTCGGTCTCGGTCCGTGGCCTGACCGCCGAGTCGACCGCCAGCAACCGCGCCGCGGACGGCGTCGGCAGTGCCTGGCGATCCACCTTCCCGTGCGCTGTCCGCGGCAGCGCATCGACCTGGACGAACACGGATGGCAGCAGGTGCTCCGGCAGCTCCGCCGCCAGCGCGGCGCGCACGTCGGTCGGATCGAGCCGTCGCCCGTTGTCGGCTGTCAGGTACGCCGCCAGAACCGCGCCGATGGCTTCGTCGTCCCAGACCCGGCAGGCGGCCTCCCGAATCGTGGGCAGCCGGCGTAGGGCGGCCTCGACCGCGCCCAGTTCCACCCGCTGACCCCGGACCTTCACCTGATCGTCGACGCGGCCAAGGAACTCCAGACCGCTGTCCAGGCGGAGGCGAGCCCGGTCCCCGGTCCGATACATCCGTTCACCGTCGACGCCGAACGGGTTCGGAACGAACCGCTCGGCGGTGGCCGCCGGGCGATTCCAGTAGCCGCGGGTCAACCCCGGCCCGGCAAGGTAGACGTCGCCTGCCATGCCGGTGGGGACCGGACGGAGTTCGCCGTCGAGGACGTACGCCGTCATGCCCCTGATCGGCCAACCTACGGGTACCTCGGCCGGCGGGACACCCTCGACCTCGTACCTGGTCGCGGTCATGGTGCACTCGCTCGGTCCGTACATGTTGGCGATCTGGGCTCGGGGGAAGACACGTCGCGCCGCGGCCACGTCTGCGCCGTATAGCCGGTCCCCGCTGACCAGGACCACGCCCACTGCGGGCAGTTCGAGGTCGCGTCGCTCCGCCTCGCGGACCATCTCCCGCAGCACCTGCGGGACCACCGCCGCAACGGCAGTGATTCCGTGGGTGGCGATGACCTCCAACGCCGCCGCCGGATTCCGTCCGCCCTCGGCAGCGATCACCACCCGCGCACCCACCGTCAGCGGGAAGATCATGTCTCGGAGCGACGCGTCGAAGGTCGCGGCCGACAACTGCAGGACCCGGTCCCCGGCACTGATCCAACCCGTGGCGCGCAGGTCGGCAAAGTAGCTCAGCACGCCGCGGTGCAGGCCGACGATGCCCTTGGGCTCGCCCGTGGAGCCGGAGGTGTACACGACGTACGCGGCGTCGTCCGGACCGCCGGCCCGGTCCGGATCCCTGATCGGGGCCGCGACCGGCGGCTCGGCCTCTTTCGTGTCCAGCCAGTCGTCGACACCGGGTACCTCGGGTGGGCCGCACGGGGAGGAGCCGTCGTCGGAGCCGCGCCGGTACAACCCGAGGCGCAGCGCGCCCACGGTGGCCATCCTCGTCATCCACCCGGACGGCGGGCCGGAGGGAAGCGGGACGGCGACCGCTCCGGCCTTCCATATCCCGAGGAGCCCGGCGACGTACTCGGGGGAGCGGTCCAGGCAGAGTGCCACGAAGCTCTCCCGACCCGCGCCGCAGCGACGCAGCCACCCCGCCACACGCTCGGCCCGGTCGTCCAGTTCGCGGTACGTCCACGTGACCCCGGCCGCGACCACCGCAGGGGCCTGCGGTGTCGCGGCCACCTGGTCTTCCACCAACGCCGCTACCGAGCCGACCACAGCAGGGGGCGGTTCTCCGCTCTTTCCGATCACGTGACCTCCTGTCACATCGAAGCGGTCGGGCCGTCCGCGGCTGGCGTCTCCTGCTCATGTACGAGTTGGTCGGCCAGTTTGCTGACCTGACGCCAGGTCTGCGGGTCCTGCCTGAAGCTCTCGCTGAAGGAGCGGACGGTCGGTGTCTCGAACAGCTGCCCGATGCCCACCTCCACCTCCAGCACGGCGTTGACGGCGGCGACCAGACGCAGCGCCCGCAACGAGTTGCCCCCGGCGGCGAAGAAGTCGACGTCCACCCCCAGGCGCTCGTGCCCCAGGGCGCCCTCCCAGAGGCTCAACAGCACCTCCTCGATGGGTGACCCTGCCTCGGCCTGATCGTGTGCCGGGTCCGTATCCGGCACGGACGCCTCCGGCAGGGCGCCCCGGTCCACCTTGCCGCTCGGTGTGAGCGGCAGCGCATCCAGGACCATCACGGCGTCGGGAACCATGTAGTGCGGGAGCTTGCCGCGTAGGAACTCCCGCAGGTCCAACCCGCTGACGTCGCTGCGGACCGTGGCATAGGCAAACAGCCTCCGGTCCCCGGCGGCATCCGGCTGGGCCGTCGCGACGGCCTCCTTGACCGCAGGGTGTTGATGGAGACTTGCCTCCAGCTCCCCCAACTCCACCCGGAAGCCCTGGATCTTGACCTGGAAGTCCTTGCGCCCGAGGAACTCGATGTTCCCGTCGGGCAGGTACCGGCCGAGGTCGCCGGTGCGGTACAAGGTGCGACCGGTGGCCGGGTCAGGCACAAAACTGGCCGCCGTCCGCACCGGATCGCGCCAGTACCCGGCCGCGACACCGATGCCACCGATGTACAGCTCGCCCACCTCGCCGATCCCGCATGCCCGCCCGTCCTCCGTGCGGATGTGGAACGTCTGGTTCGCCATCGGTTTGCCGTACGGGATGCTGCGCCACCCGGGCTGGACCTCGCCGATCGGATAGAGGATCGACCAGATCGACCCCTCGGTGGCGCCGCCGGTGCTGACCACCAACGCCTCGGGGGCCAGCGCCCGGATCCGGTTCGGCAGGTCGAGACGGATCCAGTCGCCACCGAGCAGGGCCAGCCGCAGGGTCGGCATCCGCCCTCGATCGCCCCGCCCCTCCGCAAGCTCGACCAGCATCTCCATCAACGCCGGTGCGGAATTCCAGACGGTCACGCTGTGCTCGCGGATCGCTCCGAGCCAGACCGCCGCGTCCGGGATCGGGGTACGAACCGGCATCACGATCGTGGCACCGGCCGCCAGGGTGCCGAAGATGTCGTACACCGCCAGATCGAAGGTGAACGAGGAGACGGCCAGCACGCGATCGCCGGGAACAAGATCGAACCGCGAGTTCATGTCCAGGACGGTGTTGACCGCGCCACGATGCGTGATCATGACGCCCTTCGGCAAGCCGGTCGAGCCAGAGGTGTAGACGATGTAGGCGAGGTCGTCGGGCGCGGCCGGGGCGAGCCCGTCGATCTCACCGCGGGAACTGACCGGCTCCAGAACCTCCACCCGCACCCGGGGCAACCCCCGGGGCCAGTCCAGCCGATCGTCCACGGCACCCTGGGTCACCACGCATCCCGCCTCCGAGTGATCCAACAGATGGTGCAGCCGTTCGGTGGGGAATCCGGGATCGACCGGCACGAAAACGGCCCCGGCCAGCAGTACGCCCACTGCGGCGACCACCTGTTCCCAGCCCTTGTCCATGACGATGGCGACCACCTGTCCCGCCGCCACGCCGTTTCGGCGCAACACCCGGGCCAACGCCTCGGCGCGTCCGGCGAGTTCGCCATAGGTCAGCGAGCCACCGGCATGGATGACCGCCACCCGATCCGGTTCCTGCCGCGCCCGTCGGAGGAACGGCAGGTGGAGCAGAGTCTCCGCATCCGGAAACACGGTTTCGGTGGCATTGGCCTCAGCGATGACGTCCGGTGGCGCGGCGATCGTCGCGGGACCGGCCGGCGTACCGGACGGGTTGTCATCGGCGACACGCGCGCGTCGATCGGGCGCAGCCATGTTCGTCTCCATCCTTCGTCGCTGTCATCCGGTGGATTGGGTGAGGAGGTGGTGTTGTTCGGTGGGGGTGAGTAGGTCGAGGGTGGGCAGGGGTTGGTCGGGGTGGTTGGTGGCGGTGGTGAGCAGGCGGGTGTAGTGGGTGGCCAGTTGGGTGGCGGTTTCGGGATGGAACAGGTCGGTGGCGTAGTTGACCGCGCCGATGAGGTGGTCGTCGTGGTGGGCCAGGGCGATGCTGATTTCGAACTTGGCGTTGTTGGCGTCCAGTGGCAGGGGGGTCATGGTGATGTCGGGTAGCTGTGGGGTGCTGGTGTCGTTGTCGTCGAGGGAGAACATGACCTGGAAGAACGGGTCACGGCTGGGGTCGCGGTCGGAGGCGAGTTGCTCGACGAGCTTTTCGAACGGGACGTCCTGGTGGCTGTAGGCGTCGATGGCGGTGCGTCGGGCGTGGGCGATCAGGTCGGTGAAGGTCGGGGTGCCGGCGGGGTTGAGCCGCAGGACCAGGGTGTTGACGAAGAAGCCGACCAGTCGTTCGAGTTCGGGTTGACCACGCCCGGCCACGGGAGTGCCGATGGTGACGTCGGTGTTCGCGGTGTAGCGGGTCAACACCGCGTAGAGGCCGGCCAGCAGGACCATGAACGGGGTGGCACTGTGTTCCCGAGCCAGGAGGTGCACCCGCTGGGTCACCTCGGCGTCAATGGTGAACTCCACGACCGCGCCCCGGCCGCTACGCGCCGCCGGGCGGGGCAGGTCCGCAGGGACCTCGGCCCGGGTCGGGTGGGCTAGCTGGGCACGCCAGTAGGCCATCTGCTCGTCCAGCACACCACTGTCCAGCCAGGCACGCTGCCAGTAGGCGAAATCGGTGTACCGCACCACCGGCTCGGCCAACCCGGGACTGGTCCCGTTGACATAGGCCGCGTACGCCGCCGACAGATCCTCGAACAGAATCGGCATGGACCAGCCATCAACCGCGATGTGATGCGCCACCAACACCAAAACATGATCATCAGCAGCCAACCCGATCAACATCGCCCGCAACATCGGACCCGACCGCAAATCAAACGGCCGCAACGCCAGTTCGGTCACCACCGTTCGCGCCCAGGCGATCGGCTCCTCGGAGACCGTCGCTGGCAACCGCACGCGGTCGAGAACGACGCTGACCGGCGGTAGGCAGGCCAGGACCGGTTCGTCGATCCGCCCGATGATGCGGCACCGCAGGATCTCGTGGCGACGTACGACGTACGACAGCGCTGCGCTCAGCGCGGGCTCGTCAAGCGGGCCGCGCGCCCGCATCGCCACGTAGCTGTTGTAGTCCTGCCGGTCCGGCCTCAGGTTGACGAGGAACCACAGCCGCCGCTGCGCCGCGGACAGTGGCGCGTCGACGCCTTCCGGGCACCGCTGTATCCCGGTCCGCGCCTGCCCGAGGTGGGCTCTGATCTCTTCTACGAACTCGGCGAGCACGGAGGACTGGAACATCACCCGCAGCGGCAGGTCGACCCGCAGCAGGGCGCGCAGCTGGGACAGCACCCGTACCGCTCGCAGCGAGTGCCCACCGAGCGCGAAGAAGTCGTCGTCCGGGGCGACGTGCTCGACGCCCAGTTCACCAGCCCAGACGCTGGCCACCAGCGCTTCGATCTCGTCGCGGTGACCACCGGTCGACGGGCCACCGTGCCCGGTCGCAGCGACGGGCAGTGCGGCGCGGTCCACCTTGCCGTTCGCCGTCCGGGGCAGTCGGTCCAGCACGACTAGCGTCGACGGCACCATGTAGGCGGGCAGCGTCGCGCGTAGGTGGGCACGCACCTTCGCCCAGGTGCCGGCGCGCCCGGGGTGCCACACCACGTAGCCGGCCAGGTGCTGGTGCGGTGCCTCGCCGCGGACCACGACCGCCGCGTGAGCGACGTCCGGCTGACTCTGGAGGGCTGCTTCGATCTCGCCCAACTCGATCCGTTGGCCCCGGATCTTCACCTGGTGGTCCCGCCGCCCCAGGTACATGAGTGAGCCGTCCGGAAGCCACCGTGCCAGGTCGCCCGTGCGGTACAACCTGCTTCCTGGAGGGCCGAACGGATCAGGCACGAACCGGTCGGCGGTGAACGCTGGCCGGTGCAGGTAGCCACGGCCCAGCCCGGTGCCGCCGACATGGAGCTCGCCGACCACTCCGGTGGGGCACATCATCAGCGAGTCGTCCAGAATGCGGACGATCATCCCGCGTACCGGCCGCCCGATCGACACCACCGGGGTGCCGGCGACCGGCTCAGTCACCGCCCTGAAGGTGGTGCAGATGGTGGCCTCGGCCGGGCCGTACACGTTGAGGACCGACCGCACCCGGGGAACGAGCCGGCGGGCCAGATCCGCGGTCAGCGCCTCACCACCGGACGACACACACAGCTGCGGAGCCGACCACCGGTCCGGCAGAAGGGAGCTGGTCGTCGGCGTGGCATGCACATGGGTGATCTGATGCCGTTGGATCGCTTCGGCCAATCCTGGGCCGTCCGCCGCCAGCTCACGCGGAAGGACGACCACCCGTCCGCCCGCGGTCAGCACCGGAAGGTACTCAAGGATGACCACGTCGAACGCGACCGAAGCGAGCGCGGCCATGGAGTGCGTGGCGGCCAGTTCATACCACTCGACGACGTCGGGCATGAGATTCGACAAGCCGCGGTGGGTGAGCATGACCCCCTTGGGCTCCCCGGTCGACCCGGAGGTGAAGGCGATGTAGGCCAGGTTGTCGGGTGCCACCGACCGCTGACGGCGTGACCCGGGAGCGGAGGGCAGGGAGGTGACCTGACCGGTGTCGACGTCGACGACCGCCACGGTGTCGGGTGCGAGGCCGTCGGGCACCGCCCCGGTGGTCAGCAATGCCCCCGCCCTGGCCAGCTCCAGCAGCCGACGGATGCGGCCGGTCGGCTGGTCCGGGTCGATCAGCATGAACGCCGCCCCGGCCCGGAGCACCGCCAGCATGGCGACCATGGTTGCTGCGGATCTCGGCAGCATGATGCCGACGACCGTTTCCGGACCCACGCCGGCCGCCGACAGCCGGGCGGCCACGCGGCCGGAGCGGTGCGCCAGCCCCTGGTAGTCCAGGGTCTGTGCGCCGTCGACCACGGCGATCGCCTCAGGCGTACGGCTGCACCGGTTCAGAATCAGGTCGTGTACCAACGGCGGAGCCACGGCGGCCGAAGGTCCGGTGGATTGGGTGAGGAGGTGGTGTTGTTCGGTGGGGGTGAGTAGTTCGAGGGTGGGCAGGGGTTGGTCGGGGTGGTTGGTGGCGGTGGTGAGCAGGCGGGTGTAGTGGGTGGCCAGTTGGGTGGCGGTTTCGGGATGGAACAGGTCGGTGGCGTAGTTGACCGCGCCGATGAGGTGGTCGTCGTGGTGGGCCAGGGCGATGCTGATTTCGAACTTGGCGTTGTTGGCGTCCAGTGGCAGGGGGGTCATGGTGATGTCGGGTAGCTGTGGGGTGCTGGTGTCGTTGTCGTCGAGGGAGAACATGACCTGGAAGAACGGGTCACGGCTGGGGTCGCGGTCGGAGGCGAGTTGCTCGACGAGCTTTTCGAACGGGACGTCCTGGTGGCTGTAGGCGTCGATGGCGGTGCGTCGGGCGTGGGCGATCAGGTCGGTGAAGGTCGGGGTGCCGGCGGGGTTGAGCCGCAGGACCAGGGTGTTGACGAAGAAGCCGACCAGTCGTTCGAGTTCGGGTTGACCACGCCCGGCCACGGGAGTGCCGATGGTGACGTCGGTGTTCGCGGTGTAGCGGGTCAACACCGCGTAGAGGCCGGCCAGCAGGACCATGAACGGGGTGGCACTGTGTTCCCGAGCCAGGAGGTGCACCCGCTGGGTCACCTCGGCGTCAATGGTGAACTCCACGACCGCGCCCCGGCCGCTACGCGCCGCCGGGCGGGGCAGGTCCGCAGGGACCTCGGCCCGGGTCGGGTGGGCTAGCTGGGCACGCCAGTAGGCCATCTGCTCGTCCAGCACACCACTGTCCAGCCAGGCACGCTGCCAGTAGGCGAAATCGGTGTACCGCACCACCGGCTCGGCCAACCCGGGACTGCTCCCGTTGACATAGGCCGCGTACGCCGCCGACAGATCCTCGAACAGAATCGGCATGGACCAGCCATCAACCGCGATGTGATGCGCCACCAACACCAACACATGATCATCAGCAGCCAACCCGATCAACATCGCCCGCAACATCGGACCCGACCGCAAATCAAACGGCCGCAACGCCTCGGTGTTGGCCAGTCGTAGCGCCTCCTCGAATCGGTCCGGGCCCCTGCCGGTCAGATCCACCCGGTGCAACCGGACCGGCCCCGGCGGGTCGACCAGCGGCTTGATCCCGTCGTCGTCCGACGTGAACCGGGTCCGCAGCACCTCATGCCGGCGGACCACGTCCGACAGCGCGCGCTCCAGCGCCGCGGTGTCGACCGTTGCGTGCCGTAGACGGAACGCATAGGGAACGTTGTAGTCCGTGCCGTCCTGGATGAGCTGTTCGGTCAGCCACAGCCGTTCCTGTGCGTACGAGGTGACGGGCGGACCGGACACCCGTCGAAGGCTTCCCCTTGCCGCGACCGCGCGGTCCTGGGCGGCCCGGATCCGTTGCCTCAGTCGCGCCGTACGTGTGGGGCGGGACTGCCCGCCGTACGGCGGGTGCTCATCCTCCCGGCCCGGTTGCTGCCCAACGGCCACCACTCGACTCCTTGCTTCGGGCTGACCGCAAACCGTCGGGCGGGTCAGGTCCACCAGATCATCTCGTTGTCGGCGTTCAGCCCGCTGAAGCAGGCGAGCAACAGGCGTCGGCCGGCGTCCGGCGCTGCCCGGCCGCCGAGGACCGCGTGGACCAGATTTCCGTTGATCACACACAGATCCCCGGTGCCTGTCGTCACGTCGAGGCTCGGCACCTCCCGCAACAGTTCCGGTGGGTACGGATAGCCGCTGTGGGCCAGGCCCAGCCGGCGTCGGGACTCGTCGTCGGGCTCCAGGTTCCACAGCTTCAGCTGGCCGGTGCCGGCGGGCACGTACGGGTAGAAGTTGATCGCCATCACCCGACGCACTGTCTGGATCTCGAATCCCGCCTGCAGCGGATCGCTGAGTTGGGCGAGATCGTCGTGCGGCAGCAGAAGGAACTCGCCGGTACCGGTCCAGCAGACGGCCTTTGCGCTGCCTGCGGCCCGCCCGCCGTGAGCAGCGGGCCTGATCGGCACCGGGGGCTGGTGCCCGCGCAGCACGGCGAGGAAGTCTCCCAGTGCGTCGCGCGTGCCCTCCCACAACATCGTCACCGCGTGGGCGAACCGTTCGACCTCGTCCAGATAGCTCTCGGTCGTCTTCTCGATGTGGGAGGCCCCGACAAAGTAGCCCTCGACACCGTCCTCCCCTTGGCCGTAACGGGGGGTACGCATCGGGGACGCCGCGAAATTGTCGCTGATCCGCCGGCAGTCCGCAGGATCAACGAACCCGCTCACGCGGTATGCGGCAAGCTCTCCGTGCAGTACGGCGAAGACGGCGTCCACGTCCACGACGCGGTGGCTCTCCGCGAGAAGGAACTGCTCCGGGGCATGCGTACGGCCGCTCAACGGCCCGGTGCTCTGGACGCTCATCGGCTGCCGCTGCGCCGTGGTCCGGAGGCTGCGGCATCCCCGCCCACGCCGGCGCTCCGATGCAGAAGCGCGCGGCGGACGTCGAGGAACCCCACCATCGCGGGTACCGGGCTGACGATGCGCGTCGTGGCGTCCAGCCGGTTGCGCGCCTTCTCACGAACCGCGGGCAGCCTCGACCAGTGCGTGGTCGGGCTCAGGTGGTGTTCCTGGTGGTAGCCGTCATTGAAGGCCAGCAGGTTGTACAGGCGTCCGTAGTGACTCACCGAGTCGGCCGCCCGGTCGTGCGGGTCGGCGCCGTAGTGCCGGTAGTAGTTCTGGATGTTCACCAGAATCAGCGCCAGGAAGAAGGCCGGCAGGTAGCCGAACAGGGCCCAGCGCCAGGACAGCGTGGCGAACGCCACCAGCGACAGACAGTGCGCGGCACGGTCGAGCTGCACCTGCCGCAGCTCGCGTCCCTGACGCGGCTCACGGTGTGCCACCAGGGACATGATCGTCGTCTCGGTGCGGCGCACTCGCCAGAGCCATGCCCCTGCCAGCACTTCCCGGGCCCGACCCACCAGGGAGGACACTGCTCCACCGACGGCGTAACTGATCAACGGCGCATGCTCACCCGCCTTACCATCCCGGTAGGTGGAGCTGAGGTCTCTGGTGGAACCGTCCGGACCCTTGACATCGTTGTTGAAACGGTGATGGTTACGCACGTGCGTCAACTGGTACGCCTGCACCGATTGTCCGACGTTGATCGAATTGATCAGCGAGACAAGCGCGTTGAGCCGTCCGGAAACGAACCACGGCTGGTGGGTGAAAAGGTGGGTGACCACAATGATGTTGTAGGTGATCAGAAAACAGGTACCGACGGCCATCGCCGCCCGCTGGCCCGTTGCGGCAGAATCCCACGCGGCAGCGAACCAGAACATCGCCAGCAGGTGCACGACGCTGTAGGCGACCAGGATCGAGTCGAGCGGTGAGTTCTTCCACACCCGCATCGTCATCTCCTAAAAGTAGGACTGCAGGCTCCCGCGTCGGCGAACGTCGACGGTTGCGCAGTGAAACGATCCGCCGAACGAATTGAAGTGACGGAAGTCGCACTTGACGGGCGTGAAGCCGTGCTTCTTGAGTACCGAGATCATCGGCTCGTCCTGCCGTTCGACCAGCACCCGGTTCTCGTCGAGTGACAGCAGGTTCATGTTGATCCATTTGCTGGTGAAGTACAGCGGGTGCGAGTCGGGCATGACGGGTTGGGGCGCCGGAATGATCTCCCAGTCCTTGAACAGCTCGGGCACCTGTGGCACCCGCTCCGGATTCACCAACAGCTTGCCGGGGGCCAGCGGCATCAGCGTCGCGTCGATGTGCATCGGGTGCGCGTCGGCGAATTCGAAGATGTGCAGGCGGTATTCCTCGCCGAGGTGCCGCGCCAGCCACTGCACACCGAAATCGTTGGTGACGTGGCTCTTCTGGCCGATGATGTCACGGCCACACCGGATGAAGTCCGCGGCGTCGAAGGTCGGCTCGAACTCGGTCACCACGAGCCGCTGCGGCTCGCCGGCACCGGGCTCGGCCCAGTCCAGGTCGTACTGCTCGTCCTTGAGCTCCGGTTTGGGGGCGGTGCTCCAGCGGGCACCGTTCCTGAAGTATTCCTTGATCAGTGGCCGGTAGGCGAGTGTCTCGTAGTAGCGCGACCGCCACGCCGTCGGACACTCGATGATCTGATCACCCAACACCAGCAGCACGTCTCGGGGCATCGCCGCGTACATGCCGGTGCTCGTCCAGTCCAGGGTCGTGTAACCGCGTCGTTGGGGCAGGGGCTCCGGGCGGCGGACGGTCACCCCCTCCGCCTCCAGGAGGCGGGCCAGCCCGTCCAACTCACGGCGCGCGGCTTCCACCAGTTCCAGGGGGAACGGCCGGCCGGCCCGATCGCGGAAGGTGCCGTGATGTTGTGCCGGCAGCACCGCCGAGAGCGTGAGGTGCCACGGGGGGAAGGTGGCGTCGTCGACGATGCCGACGATCACCTCCTCCAGTGGGTCCCACTCGTTGTGGGACATCACCGGGTTCGCCGGCTCGCACGAACGGGAGGCCCCGGGATACGGGACGGGTGACGGGTCGATCTTCAAGGGGGGCTCCTCCATGGGCCTCACACGGCCGGGTCGCCGTTACTGCGTCGGCCTGCGGACGGTGCGGTACGGCGCGAAGGTCTGCCGGTCGCCGGACCACGCGTGCCGGGGCGCCACCTCGTCCAGCCGCTCCAGGTCGGAGCGGGAGAGGTTGATCGTGGCGGCCCGGACGTTCTCTCCGAGACGGCTGCGACGGGTCGTCCCCGGAATCGGCACGACGTCATCGCCCTGCGCCAGCAGCCAGCTCAGCGCCAACTGGGCGGGGGTCACCTGCAGCTCTGCGGCGAGCTGCCGCATCCGGTCGAGAATGGCCCGGTTCCGGGCCAGGTGCTCGCCGTGCAGTCGTGGGTCGAGATGCCGGTCGTCGTCGGCGGTCAGCCGCTCCGTACCCAGGTCCGCGCCGGTCAGGAAGCCCCGGCCGAGCGGGCTGTACGGCACCAGACCGACGCCCAGACGCCGGGCCGCCGGAACCACGTCGTCCTCCGGGTCGCGCCACCACATCGACCATTCGAACTGCACAGCCGTGATCGGATGTACGGCGAAGGCCCGCGTCAGCTCCTCAGGACCGGTCTCGGACACCCCCAGATAGCGAACCTTGCCGGCGGTGACCAGCTCGGCCATCGCGCCGATGGTCTCCTCGATCGGCACCTGCGGGTCGATCCGATGCATGTAGTACAGGTCGATGTGGTCGACGTTCAAGCGCGACAACGAGGCGTCGCAGTATTTCGGAATGTCCTCCGGCCGGCAGGAAACCCGCGCCGGGCCGCCCGGCACGTCCCGGACGATGCCGAACTTGGTCGCCAGCACCACCTCGTCGCGCCGCCCCGCCAGAGCGCGTCCGACCAGGCGCTCGTTTCCACCTGCCCCGTAGCTCATCGAGGTGTCGATCAACGTGACGCCGAGGTCGACGGCACGTTGGATCGTGGCAATGCTCTCCTGCTCGTCGGCCGGCCCGTAGTCCTGCGACATACCCATGCAGCCGAGGCCGACGGGAAAGGTCGACAGACCCTGACGACCGAGCGACCGTGCTGCGTTGCCGACCCTGGTCTCCATGCGCGCCTCCGGACGAGGTAGAGATGCGGCCGGTGAGCCAGCCGCGCAGCGTTCGATCGCCTGTCTCGATGCTGCACCAGAGACCTGACGTCGAGTCGACAGCGCTGCGATGCCCCGGCCACCGCCGGGACGCTGATCAGTGATGCGACGCAGGCCCGCACGCGGGTTCGGTACGGCCGTTGTAGCGCCTACGGGGTGAGGGCCGCCCGGGTACGGGATCGCCCCCGCGGCACAATGCCTGCACTTCCGAGGGATTGGAGATCCGATGCCAGGGGTGGAGAGTGGAGGGACCCGGGAGGGCTACGTCGTCGTCAACGGCGTCCGCACGTACTACGAGGAGCGCGGCAGCGGCGAGCCGCTGCTGTTCCTGCACGGCGGGCTGTGCACCGCGGAGATGTGCCAGCCGCAGACCGTGGCGCTGGCCGCGCAGTACCGCGTGCTGGTGCCGGAGCGCCGCGGGCACGGCCGTACGCCGGACGTGCCAGGCCGGTTGTCGTACGAGATGATGGCTCGCGACACGACAGCGTTCATGGATGCGCTCGGCATCTCCACCGCGCACCTGGTGGGCTGGAGCGACGGCGCCCTGGTCGGGCTCCTGGTCGCCATGGGTGAGCCCGAGCGGGTCCGCCGCCTGGTGTTCATGGGACAGGCGCTGAACCTGGATGGCCTGCGGCCCGGCACGGTGGAATACATGTCCGGTCTGACCGCGAGGGCGATACCCGCCTACACCGAGGCGTACGAGAGGTTGTCGCCCGACGGTCCCGATCACTTCGCCGTGGTGCTCGACAAGCTGAAGCGGCTGTGGTGCGCCCCGACCGGGTTGACCCTGGATCGGCTCGCCGGCGTACGGTCACCAACCCTGATCCTGATCGGCGACAACGACATCGTCGACGTGGCGCACGCCGCGGCGATGTACCAGGCGCTGCCGGAGGGCCGGTTGGGGGTGGTGCCCAACGGCTCCCATCACCTGCCGATGGAAAGACCGGACGTAGTGAACCAGTTCATGCTCGCCTTCCTTTCCGAGGACGAGCCCGCACCGGTCACGCCGCCGCGAGTTCGGCAGCGTACGCATGCATCAGACGGTGCAGTGCGTACCGTCGGGGACGGTACTCCTTGATGAGTTGCCCACGGGTCAGCTCGCCGAGGTGCTGGCGGATCCGGTCGACCGGGCCGCCGACGAGGGCGGCCGCGTCGGCCAGGCCGATCTCCGGCTCGCGACGGGTGCCCAGGGCCCGGAACAGGCCGGCGGTCGCCCCGTCCAGCGCGAGGTACGACCAGGAGAACACCCGACGCAGATCGGTCGCGGCGTCGCCGTGCCGGAGCGCGTCGAGCACACGTTCCGTCCGCAGGTCCTCGACCAGGTAGGCAAGGGGCAGGTCGGCGTTGGTGGCGGCTCGGGCAGCCACGATGGCCAGGGCTAGCGGTAGCCGGGCACACAGCTCGATCAACTCGTTCGCCGCATCGGGCTCCACGGCCAGCCGGTCGGCGCGGAGCCGGCTGCGCAGCAGGGCCCGCGCCTCCCCCACGCTCATCAGATCGACCAGCAACGGCGTCGCCGCTTCGATCACCGCCATGCCGGGCAGGGAATCCCGGCTGGTGACCACTATGAAGCAGTCGGCAGAGCCGGGCAGGAGCGGGCGGACCTGCTCCGCGTCGCGGGCGTTGTCGAGCACGACGAGCATCCGCCTGCGCGCCAACAGGCTGCGGAACGCCACCGTACGCTCGGCCAGCGTCGGCGGCACCGGCGCTCGGCTGTCCAAGGACCTGATGAAGCTCTCCAGTACCTGGCTGGACTGGGCCGGGGTGGCATCCGGTCCGAATCCGCCCAGATTCGCGTAGAGCTGCCCGTCGGGGAACCGGCGGGCCACCTGGTGTGCCCAGTGCACCGCCAGGGTGGTCTTTCCGACGCCCGCTGTGCCCGAGATCAACGCGATCGGTGTCCCCGTGGTCTGGTGGCATGCCGCCTCCAGCATCGCGTCGAGTTGAGCCAGAGCCGCCGCCCGGCCGACAAAGCCGAACGAGTCGGGTGGCAGTTGGGTGGGTACGGTCAGGGTGGTGTCGTCGGCACGATCCGTCACCTCTATCGGCGACGGCGGATCGGCGGGCGCGTCCTCGCCCGGAGTGTGGCCGCTCAGGATCGTCTGGTACACCTTTTGGATATCGGGTGCCGGGTCGACGCCCAACTCACCGGCGAGTCGTTCGCGCAGGCCGGAATACACGCCGAGAGCGGCGGCCGGTTGGCCGGTGGCGGCCAGCGCGACCATGAGCCGCGCGTGCGCCGGCTCGTGCAGCGCATTGGCCTCGACCATCCGGTACAGCAAGGGCAACGCCTGCTCGTGCTGGTTGATCGCGGCGGCCGTGTCGGCGTAGTCGAGGATCGCCGCATGCAGCTGGCGCACCAGGGCAGCGACCGGCGGCTCAAGGTGTAGGACGGGCAGGTCGGCCAGCGGGTCTCCGCGCCACATGGCCATCGCCCGCTGGTATGCCTTGAGGGCGGACTCCAACTGGCCGTCATACCGATCGCAACGGGCCCGTTCGAGCTCGCTCTCGAAGACAAGGTGGTCGATCTGGTTGTCCTCCACCGAGAGCAGATAGCCGCCACGGTTGGCGAGCAGCACACCGCTACCGCTCCCCGGAGAGCGGCTGGACCGCAGCTTACGCCGCAGTCGCGAAACCTGGGACCGCAACAGGTCCACGGCCGTTGGCGGCGGGGTGGCGCCCCAGATCAGTTCCACCAGCGATTCGACGCTCACCACCGTGTTGGGTCTGGCCGCCAGCGCGCCCAGCAGGATCCGTTGCGGCTCCGAGCCGAGGTCCACCGGCACCCGGTCCACCTCGACGGTCAGCGGCCCGAGCACCCTGATGAGCAGGTGGTGGGCGAGCAACGGATCGCCCTGACCCAGCCGCATCAACTCGTGCGCTTCCGCCGGGGACTGGCACAGCACGGCCACGATCCGACGCAGCGTGCTGGCGCGCGGCTGGGTGACCCGGTCCTGCTCCAGGTCACGCAGGGCCCCGAGGCTGATCCTCGCCTCCGCCGCCAACTCCTCCTGAGTCCGGCCGACCCGGCGTCGCAGTGCCCGGACCCGCTGCCCGACCGAGTCCGGCGAACCCGCGGCACGCCGTTGGGTGGCGCTCATCGGCCGATACCCCGCCGAGCCCCGACACCCTTTATCGGCGGTTCAGATTCGGAATAACCAGACTTGCCCGAATAATGGCAAAATGCGCTCAGCATATTGCTACCCCCGTGCTCTGCTGATTCGGTTGCAGACATTACAGTTGATCTATGCTTATGTCAATGAGAGGAAGGTCCCACCACTCCGACGATGGCCGGCGGCATAACCTTCTGCACGGTGTAAACTCGGACTGGTCCGGTGGGCGTTAGGAGACTCCCCACCGACCTAAAGGGATGTCTCGAAATCCCAACCTCGATCATTCATCGCTGAGGTCGGCGCTTTCGGCCCTGCGTTGTTGATCGCTGTTGTTCGATGCGGTTAGGTCGAGGGCGTGCCTGCGGGCCGCCTGTCGTGGCGGTGGGCGTGATCCCCTTGTGGTCCTCCGGTTGTCGGGACAGGGCTGAGCTGGTCGGCCGGGGACGGGAAGCGCCACGATCCGACCACCACCCGCGACGCCCCGCCCCGGTGGAGACCGACCACGGATCCACCCCGACATACTGCCGGCCGGCCGACAAGGCGTACCCGTCCGAGGCCCATGGCCGCCGACCTCCTCAACACCGTCCTGGCCGGCCGACCACCGACCCGGTTCCAGGCACGCCTTCACCCTGACCTTCAGGCACCAGCGGATCGCTTTCCCGTACGGCACCGGCAGTGAGTCCGTAAGTCGCCCGTACCGATGCGCCACCGATCGCCATGAGCAGTGTTTTCAGTCGTCCGTTCGGAGCCGCTCGTGTCCCTTCCCGGTCAACTTTCCGGGCGTGGGGGTCTCCATGATGGGAACGGGGCCACGGATCCGCAGGGGAGGAACGGTGGGGCAGGGGCGCGACATCGACCAGCCGATGACATGGCGACTGCCAATCCACCTCCAAGCGTTATGGCGGCAGCTTCGGCTGTTTCCGCAATCCCCGGCGGAACACCTGTTCCGCGGCTACGTGCTGTCTGGTCCGCTCGATATCGAACGGTTGCGTGATGCAGTTGGGTGCGTCGTCCGACGGCACGCGATACTGCGCACCACCTTTCGTGAGCACGACGACGGTGCGCCGGTCGCCATAGCCTGCGACGAAAGCGTCGTCGACTTCGCCGTCATCAACGAAGCCGGCAGCCCCCGCAGCACGTGGCAGGAGATCCTCCGCCGGCACGCCCATCAGGCGACCTGGCAGCCGTTCAACCTCGACACCGAGCCACCTCTGCGGACCCGGGTGGTACGGCTGGGCACCGACCGACACGGTCTACTGCTGATCATGCACGGGTTGGTGGCCGACGAACGGTCCGTGGACATCATCTGTGGGGAGATCTCGACCTTCTACCGAGCGGGGACGAAGCGCGACGTGGCCACGCTCCTGCCACCACCGGTGCAATACGCCGCCGTGACGCTCCACCCGGGCACTGCTGCCGTCCCCCCGCGCCCGGCCGCACCCCACCAGGGGCAGCCTTGGCCGGCCGGCACACCGGAGCCGGTCCGGCTGCTCGCCGACCATCCACGGCGGGACATTCCCGACGCGGCCGGTCGGCGACGTAGGTTCAGCGTCGCGCATGGCACCCTGACACGGTTGACCGCTGCGGCCGGTCCGGGGATCGAGCCCGGGGCGGCCCGGCCCGAAGACCACGACGCGGTGCTGCTGGCCGTGGTCTGCATCCTTCTGGGCCGGCTCAACGGGCAGCGCGACATTCTGCTCGGATACCTGGTGGACGGCCGCAACCAGGCCGGCGACGCCCCGTTGATCGGTCGACTGGCCGGACCGGTACCGGTCCGGCTGGACCTGTCCGGCGTCAGACGTCTCGCCGACGCCGTCGACCTGGCCGCCGACGTGCTGGCCTCTCGGTCCACCTCCGCTGGTGTGGCCGCCGGCTCACTCTCGGGCGCAGCGTCGGAGACCTGGCCGATTCTTCCGGTGACGGTAGACATCGCGGCGGAGCGGCCCCACCCGATCCGGCTTCCCGGAATCACGGTACGGCCGCTGGATCTCGACGATGTCATCGCTCGATCCGAGCTAGCCCTGACGCTACGCCGAGGGTCACACGGGGTGTCCGGCACGATCGACTATCAGGCGGCCCGCTTCAGCGACGCCACCGTCGCCCGATGGTCGGGACACCTGAAGACGCTGATCGCCAAGCTCGCGGACGATCCACGCCGACCGCTGGACGAAACGTCGATCCTGTCCGCAGCGGAACATCGTCGGCAGATCACGGAGTGGACAGCGACGGCACGGGAGCACCCCGTGCAGACCGTCCCGGAACTCGTCGCCCTCCGGACAGCCACCTGCCCGGATGCGATCGCCGTGATCGACGGGCGGGAGGCGATGACCTACGCGCAGCTCGCTGAGCGCGCCCGCCGGCTCGCCGGGCGCCTGCGTACGCTGGGGGTGGGTCCGGACGTGCCGGTGGCGGTACGTCTGCCGCGCACTGCGGACCTGGTTGTGGCGCTGCTGGCCGTCCTTCAGGCCGGCGGAGCATACGTGCCGGTGGACACCGGCTATCCCGTCGTGCGGCAGGAACAGATCCTGACCGACAGCGGGGCCCGCGCCGTGATAACCACAGTCGAGCTTGATGACCACCTGCCGCACCCGGCCGACCGGGTGGTCTTACACGTCGACCGGGACGCGTCCGCCGACGAATCGCCGACCGTAGGTGATCCCGGTCCGCATCCCGATCCGGCCAACCTCGCCTACATCCTGTACACCTCCGGATCGACCGGGCGGCCCAAGGGTGTCGCGGTGCCCCACGCCGGGCTCAGCAACCTGGTGGCATGGCACGTCGAGCGCTACGGGCTGACGGCAGGTGACCACACCACACAGGTGGCCGCAGCGGGGTTCGACGCGTCGGTGTGGGAGATCTGGCCCACGTTGACGGCCGGCGCAACCCTGCACATTGCCGACGACGAGCACCGGCTGCGGCCGGACCTGCTGCTCAATTGGCTGGCGCGGCAGCGGATCACCGCCAGTTTCCTGCCGACGCCGCTGGCCGATAAGGTCCTGCGGTTGCCGCCGCCCTCCGGTCTGGCGCTACGCGCGCTTCTCGTCGGGGGAGACGTGTTGCGCGGGAGACCTCGCCCCGACTGCGGATACACGGTGGTCAACCACTACGGTCCGACTGAAGCCAGCGTTGTCACGACAATGGCCGTTGTCTCGCCGGCAAGCGCCGGTACGTCGCCCGACCGCCCCCCTCCGATCGGGCGTCCGATCGACAACCTGCGAACCTACGTGCTCGACGACAACCTACTTCCGGCCCCCGTCGGGGTTCCGGGTGAACTGCACATCGCCGGTGCCGGACTGGCCCGCGGCTATCTCGGGCGGCCCGGCCACACGGCCGAGCGGTTCGTCCCCGACCCCTTCTCCCCGGTGCCGGGCGGACGTCTCTACCGCACGGGCGATCGGGTCCGGTACACGCCCACCGGGGACATCGAGTTCCTCGGCCGGCTGGACCACCAGATCAAGCTCCGGGGGCACCGGATCGAGGCCGCGGAGGTGGAGGTCGCGCTCCGTGCGCACCCGGGCATCGAGGACGCCGTGGTGACACCGTACGAGGACGAGCAGGGCCAGACCCGCCTCGTCGGCTACATCACCGGACCGGGCGCGGCCGGGCTCGCGACCGATACGTTGCGCGAGCATCTCGCCAACCGTCTACCCGACTACATGATTCCCTCCACCTTCGTCCCGCTGGACCAATTGCCGAACACGGCACATGGCAAGATCGACCGGCATTCGCTGCCCCCCGTCCGGACGGCCACCCGGACGGTCAGGCAGCATCCCCGAGACGCCGTCGAGGCGGTGATCGCCGCCACCTGGACCCAGGTCCTGGGCCAAGCTGGCGACATCGATGTCCATGACGACTTCGTCGCTCTCGGTGGTCACTCGTTACTCGCCGGGCAGGTGGTCTCCCGGGTCAACGCGATGTTCGGTGTCGACCTTTCCATCCGGGCCCTGTTCGACGCGTCGACGGTGGAGACCTTCGCGACGGTGGTGCGGCAGACCGGTGGAGCCGACCGGGTCACCGACGTCGCCCGGCTCATTCAACAGATCGACCAACTCTCCGACCACGACGTGGCGAGACTGCTCGTCGAGGTCGGAGAGGACAGCGGCGACGCGAATAGGATCCACCACGACGGCAGGGCATGAGGGACGGCACCCGGGACACCCTGATTCGGCGGTGACCACAGCAGTGTCCCGGTCGCTGTCCGGCGGGCATCAGCGGCTCGCTCCATACCGCGCATACGGATGCCGCCGTGCACGCCGAGCTGTGGTGCCGACTCAGTGCGGTGCGGACACCACATTGACCACCCGGGGCGGGCGGACGATGACATTCGCGACGGCAGCCCCCTGCAGCACGTGCCGGACCTTCTGCGAAGCCAGCGCAAGGCTGCGCAGCGCATCCGCGGAAACATCCACCGGTACGTCAATTCGATCCCGCAACTTGCCGTCCACCTGGACGATGCAGGTGATGGTTTCCGTCGCGACCAGATCCGGATCCGCCTCCGGCCAGCCGGCCCAGCAGACTGAGGGTTGCCGGCCAAGCCGCTCCCACGCCTCCTCGGCCGTGAACGGTGCAAAGCAGGAGAGCATGCGCGTCAGGGACTCGGTTCCCTCCCGCACCGCCGGGTCGGCCGGTCCGCATCCCCGATCGACAGCCCGCCGCAGCACCGAGGTGAGTTCCATCAAGCGGGCGATCGCCACGTTGAGCCGCTTGCTCTCCATCATCGCGGTCGCGTCGTTGATCAGGCGGTGGACTGCCTGACGTACATCCCTGTCACCCTGAGCTGGATCGGCATCGATGGTCGCCGGATCAACCTCGCCAGCCAGCCGCCACACCCGGGTCAGCCACTTCACGGCGCCGGTTGGTGACACGTCCGCCCAGTCGATGTCCTCCTCAGGGGGGCCAGCGAAGACCATTGTCACCCGGACCGCGTCCGGGCCATACTGCGCGATCTGATCCTGAAGGTTGACCAGATTGCCGAGGCTCTTGCTCATCGCCTTACCGTTCATGATTACCTGGCCCTGGTTGGTGAGCCTTACGAACGGTTCGACGAAGGGCAGATGCCCCAGGTCGTGAAGAACCTTGGTGAGAAAACGGGCGTACATCAGATGGCCGGTGGCGTGTTCCTTGCCGCCGATGTACTCGTGCACCGGCAACCAGCGTTGGATGCCGGCCGGGTCGAAGGGCCCGTCCTGGTAGTGCGGGTTGGGATAGCGCAAGAAGTACCACGACGAGTCGACGAAAGTGTCCATCGTGTCGGTGTCGCGATGCGCGGGCTGGCCGCAACTGGGGCACGCGACCTCGACCCAGTCCTTCGCGCTGGCCAACGGCGACTGCCCGGTATCGGACCGCAACTGGTAACCGGACTCTGGCAACCGGACCGGCAACTCTTCGTCCGGCACCGCCACCTCGCCGCAATTTTCGCAGTGGACGATGGGAATGGGCGTCCCCCAGTATCGCTGCCGCGACAGCAGCCAGTCGCGCAGCCGGTAGGTCACGGCTGGTTCGCCGAAGCCCCGCTCGGCGAGTTCACGCACGATCGCCGCCGCTGCGACGTCGGATGACATGCCGTCGAAATGGCGGGAACGGACGAGCGTGCCGCCGCCGGAGGTCGCCGCCCCGGTCTCGGCTGGTTCGGGCTGCCCGGTGTCCACGACCACGCGCACCGGAAGTCCCAACGCCCGGGCGAAATCGAGATCGCGCTGGTCGTGTGCCGGCACTGCCATGACCGCCCCGGTGCCGTAGCTGGCGAGCACATAGTCCGCAGCGTAGATCGGAATCTGTTCCTCGTTGGCCGGATTGATAGCGTAGCGGCCGAGGAAGACCCCCGTCTTGGGTCGGTCGGTGGCGAGCCGGTCAGCCTCCGAGGTCGTCCGCAGCCCGGCCCGGTACGCCTCGAACTCCGCTCGTCGCTGCGGCGCGCACAACTCGTCGGCGAGCGGCGAATCGGCCGCCACGACGAAGAACGTAACTCCAAAGATCGTGTCCGGGCGGGTCGTGAAGACCCGCACCGGCTCGTCCCGTCCAACGATGGCGAAGTCGATGTGGGCGCCTTCGGACCGCCCGATCCAGTTCCGCTGCATCGCCAGCACGTCCGCCGGCCAGGTTTCCTTCAGCTCACTCATGTCGTCGAGCAGGCGCTGCGCGTACGCGGTCGTGCGGAAAAACCACTGTGTCAGGTCACGCGTCTCAACCTGGCTGCCGCACCGCTCGCAACAACCGGCGACGACCTGTTCGTTGGCCAACACGGTCCGGTCCACCGGGCACCAGTTGACCGGGGCGGAACGGCGGTAGGCCAGACCACGCTCGAACATACGCAGGAACAACCACTGGTTCCACCGGTAGTACTCGGGGTCAGACGTGTGAAAGCGAGTGCGCCAGTCGAACGATACGCCCAGCTTACGAAATGACTCCGCTTGGACCTCAATATTGCGATACGTCCAGTCGCGCGGGTCGAGATTCCTTTTGAATGCCGCGTTTTCGGCAGGGAGACCAAACGAGTCCCAGCCGATGGGATGCAACACGTTCATCCCTCGCATGCGAAGGAACCGAGCGATGCCGTCACTGATCGAGTACACCTCGGCGTGGCCCATGTGAAGATCGCCCGATGGGTACGGGAACATGCTCACGACATAGGAGCGGGGCCGATCGTCGGGGAGCCCTTCCGCCTCGAAGACGCGCTGATCAGCCCAAACCTTCTGCCACCTATCAACGGAAGCATGGGGGTTATAGCTCTCCTCCACGTGCGCTGACTCCTCACGGCTCAATGGGTACGCGGATCGGCAACGGCTCGCCCCATGCCACTGTAGGTCAGTATCTCGGCGGGCTGACGAGCAGGGTCAATGAGTCATTCTCATCCTGCGTAGCGGTCGGCTTCGACGTGGTGCAGGACGAGGACGGCCTGCATGATCGCGGTCGCTCGGTGTGGGCAGCAGCGTAGCTTGACCAGGATTGGACGGAACTGCCACTGTGGCGCACCGACCACGGTGTCGACGTCCAGGCGTTCGGCGCGGATGTCGGCGAGCCGGTCGGCGCGGCGGCCCGCCGACGATGACGGTGTTACCCCGTTGCCGCAGTCGTACGGCGAGGCCGAGTCCGATGCCGGAGGTGGCGCCGGCGATGAAGAGTGTTGCCGCTGATTTTCATCTACCCGGGCCGTTCAGTGGCCGATGGAATAGAGGTTGATGAGGTTGCCGTCGGGGTCGCGCAAGAGCATCGACCGGTTGCCCCACGGCTGGGTGGTGGGTTCCTGAACCCAGTCGGTGACCTGCTCGCTCAGGCGGGCGCGTTCGGCATCGACGTCGTCGACCTCGAACTCGAGGATCGCGGACCGGTTGGCGGCGGCCTCGGCCGCTCCGTTGTTGTAACGCTTGACCGCGGTGCCGTCGGCCAGCGCGACGATGCCGCCCTCGGTGTGCAGTTCGGCATAGTCGGGCCCGAAGGGCGTCACCGGCTCGGTGTTCGTCAGCGCGGCGTAGAAAGCGACCAGGGCGGGCAGGTCGTCGGTAACGAGACGGACCGAGGCGAACTTCATGGCGTTCTCCCGACTATCTTCGGTGAGCCGGACCATCCAGCCCTCAGAAACGCTACGCTACCGTAGCGTACTGTTTCCGGTCATGAAAGATGGGGAGATCACAAGGTGGCCCGATCCGGGGACTCCGTCGACGTCCGCGTCCAGCGATCCAAGGCGGCAGTGCTCGCCCAGACGTACGAGCTGCTGACGGCCGGCGGCATCGGCGGCGTCAGCATCGACGAGGTGTCACGACGTTCCGGCGTGGCCAAAACCACGATCTACCGCCACTGGCCGTCGCGTGCCGCGCTGCTGGTTGAGGCCTGCTCGACGATCGGGTCGACCTCAGCGGTTCCCGACACCGGCAGCTTCGACGGCGATCTCACCGCTTTGACCGAGGAACTGGCCGAGCAGCTGCGAAGTGCGCGCTGGGCGACGGTTCTTCCCTCTATCGTGGATGTTGCCGAGCGGGATCCCGAGTTGGCCGGGCTCCATGCGGATCTGCATTCCCGGTTGCTGGCTCCGTTCGGTGTGGTGACCGAACGCGCGCGAGCTCGGGGTGAGCTCACTGCGGACCGTGGACCGGCTGACGTCACCGCCGCCGTCGCCGGCCCGCTGTTCTACCGTCGCTGGTTCTCCCGCGAGCCACTCGACGCGGTGTTCGTCGCGCGCGTCGTCGAGGATGCCCTCGGCCTTCTCGGCGTTCAGCCTCGCCCGGCATAAGGGGCGGGTACCGAAGGCCCTCATCGTTGGCTTTCTTGGAGGTTTCGCGAGGTCGGGGCGGTTTCGCCGGTGCCCTTCCGCCCCAGGGGCGGCCGTGACCGGGCGAGCGCGGCGCGAACGGCCCCGACGCCAGCGCGTCGGGGCCGTTCGTCGGTTTCTCAGCGCAGGCGGTCGTCGATGCTCTGCTGGAAGATGGCGAGCAGACCCTCCGCCAGGCCCAGGGTGTGCACCTCGTTGGCACCGTAGCGGAGGTTCTCCTGGACGTCCTCGGCCACCGCGAAGTCTTCCCCGCCGAACACCACGTCGTTGGTGAAGGCGAAGCGCTTGGCCAGCGCCGCCTGTCCCTCCTCGCCCGGGAAGTCGGCGGCCCGGTACATCATTTCGTGGGTCCAGATGGTCCGGTCCGGTGCCTCCGGCCAGAAGATGTTGATCGAGACGTAGTCCGGGTGCATGATGAAGAAGGTGTTCGGGAAGAGCACGTAGTAGACCGAGGCGTATTCGAGGATTCGCCACGAGTCGGGCTCGGTCGTCAGGGCTTCCTCGATATTCGACCGGGCGGCGCACATGCGGATGTGCGGACCGTCCTCAAAATAGGAGAGCACGCCCTTCCGGAATGCCTTCGACAGGGTGTTGCGGTGCAGATACGGGACGTGGTAACCCTCGAGATAGGTCTTGATCAGCAGTTTCCAGTTCGCATTCTTCACCACCTTGGTCTTGCGATACCGGACGAGTTGGTCGACCTCGAATTCCACCAGGTCGTCCAGCATCCGGCCCAGGTACGCCCGCAGGTCGAGGTTGCCCGCCGGGTCCGGGTGCACCCAGATCAGGCCGCCCGCCTCGGTGACCGGCAACTCCTTCAGGCCGTACTGGTCGGGGTCGATGCCGGGGAAGTCCTCCTGCCGGCTGATCGAGCGTAGCGAGCCGTCGAGGTCGTACACCCAGTTGTGGAACGGGCAGACGAACGCCTTGAGTTGCTTCTCGTCCCCCTTCACCAGTCGGGCGCCCCGGTGTCGGCACTGGTTGAGGAAGGCGCGCAGCCGGCCCTGCCGATCGCGGGTCACCACGTAGGGGATCCGGTTCCAGTCGCTCAACAGGTAGGAACCCGGTTCGGCGACGTTCGAGACGTGCCCGGCCACCAGAGGGTAGTCGCGGAAGACGCCAGCCAGTTCGCGGTCGAGGATGTCGGCGTTCGTGTAGTTGCTCACCGGCACCTCGACGACCCGGCCGAGCATTTCCTGATCGCGGCCCTGTTCGCGCAGTGCGAAAAGGCCCTTCATAATTTCTACCTGTTCCTGGTGATTCATCAGACACGTTCCTTAGATCCGGGGCCCGCCGCCGGTGGGCGGCGGGTCGATGTGCCCTGTTAGAATCCAATCGGGAGTCGTCAGCACACTTTTCACCGATTATCGCTGGTGAGCGCACCCTGTCAATGTGGCCGGTGTCCGGAGGAACGATGGATCTCGAGCAGTTCGCGCACAGCGTGTTCGACGCGCAGCCGTTCAGTCAGTACCTCGGCGCGCGGCTCACCGGGGTCGGTCAGACCAGCGCGGAGTTGTCGGTGACCATCACCGACCAGCTCAAGCAGCAGCACGGGTACGTGCACGGCGGCGTGCTCAGCTACCTGGCCGACAACTCGATCACCTTCGCCGGTGGGCTGGCACTGGGCGGCAACGCGCTGACCTCCGAATTCAAGATCAACTATTTGAAGCCAGCCACGGGGGCGGTCCTGGTCGGCCGCGCGGTGGCCAAGGGCGTCGGCAAGCGGCAGGCCGTCTGCCAGTGCGAGATCTACTCGGTGCAGGACGACCAGGAGACCCTCTGCGCGATCGCCCAGGGCACGGTGGTCTCCGCCCGGTCGTAGTTCTCGACTGACGGTTCCGGAGACCAACGACCGCGGCGGCCCAACAGCTCGGGGCTTGGTCAACTGCGCCAGCGCCGGCGGCCGGCTGCTGGGCGTCGTTCCTGAAACGATCCCTCATCGCCGGCTTGGCCGTCCGCTTGGTCCTGTCCTTGATCAATGCGTGGTGCTACGCCCCGACCCCAGGACGGCGCGATGTCAAGATCGCGGATGCCATTGCCTGCGGGCACCGCAGCTGCACCGCTGGGCTGCGGCCTCGATGGTTGCGGCACGGGGGTGGCATCCTGTGGATCGTGAGGCCTAAATGCTCCCTGTACGTGGACGTCGGTTACCTGCTCAGCGCCGCAGCGGTCCGGGTGACGGGGACGTCGCTGCGGAACGGGATTCAGGTCGACTACGAGTCACTGATCGACGCGCTGGTCCAGCAGTCCGAGGCGCTGTCGGAGCTGCCGATGTTGCGCGTGCACTGGTACGACTCCGCGAAAGACGGTGTACCCGACGGCTCGCAGCAGTTCATCGGTGAACTACCCAACGTCAAGCTGCGACTCGGCCGGTTCGGCGTGGACGGCCAGCAGAAGGGTGTCGACCTGCGCATTGGGCTCGACCTGGTGATGCACGCACGCAACGCGGTTGCGGACGTCTTCGTCCTCGTCTCGGGCGACGACGATCTGACCGAGGCCGTGGAGGAGGCCCAGGTGCACGGGGTACAGGTCATCCTGCTCGCCGTCCCCAACGGGCAGGACCGGCCCCATGGCATCAGCCGGCATCTGATCCGGGCGGCCGACGGGCTCAAGATCATATTCCCGGACGCCATCGACACCGCCGTGACGAAGATGGAGACACCCTCGGCGGTGCCGTCACCGATGGCGGTGTCGCTGGGCGGGCACCAGCGCGCCAAGGCCCCGTTGACGGACTTCACCGCACAGGACGGCTCACCAGCACCCCACCTGTCATCCGCGCCCGCCGCCAGCGGAGCCCTGGATGTCAGGACAGGCACGACGAATCACGAGGAGCCTCCTGACCTCGCCGAACAGATCGGCTCGGTCGTCACCAACGTCCTGACGACTTTCCGCAGTTCCGCCACGCCGGAGGCCCTGGCGGAACTCACCGCCGGCAAACCATCGATCCCACGCGACATCGACAAAGCCCTACTGACCGACCTGTCGGAACGGCTCGGTGAAGTCGATCTGAGTGAAGCCGTGCGACACCAGCTTCGGGCACGGTTTTGGGAGCAGTATGACCAGGCATGGTAACGCTTTGTTAGGTTCTGTGGCGTTTGCTGCGGTGTAAGGGTTTCACGGGTTGGTGGCAGGTGAGGCAGGTGCCGGTCCAGGTCCCGCGGAGCCGCCGGTAAACCGGGGAACCTCACCACCTGGCGACGACAAACCAGATGCCTGGCTCACAGCCTCGATTCATTGCCTCCCTGCCGATCTGACGTCGTGTGGTCTTCGGCGTCAGGCCACTGCGGTCGCGGCGATCCGCTCGGAGAATTCGACGAGACGGTTGGAGAATGCCCACTCGTTGTCGTACCAGCCACACACCTTGACCTGGTTGCCGACGACCGCCGTCAGCGGCGCGTCGAAGATGGACGAGTAGGGGTTGCCGACGATGTCCGCCGAAACCAGCGGCGCCTCGGAGTACTGAAGGTAGTGCCGTAGCCGCGGGGAGTTGGCCGCCTCGCGGAACGCCGCGTTGACCTCCTCGACATCGGCACTCCGACGGAGGACCACGGTGAGATCGGTGACTGAGCCCGCCGGAATGGGGACGCGTAGAGCGGCCCCGGTGAGACGCCCGTCGAGTTCCGGGATGACCTTTCCGATAGCCTTCGCCGCACCCGACGACGTGGGAACGATCGACAGGGCTGCTGCGCGGGCCCGGCGAAGATCGGAGTGCGGGCCATCGTGGAGCCGCTGGTCGCTCGTGTAGGCGTGGACCGTCGTCATCAGTCCTGATTCGATGCCGAACGAGTCGTTGAGCACCTTCGCCAACGGCGCGAGCGAGTTCGTGGTGCACGAGCCGTTGGAGAAGACGTCGTGGCCTTCCGGATCGAGCCTGTCGTCGTTCACCCCGAGCACGATCGTGGGCACGTCCCCCTTGGCCGGGGCCGAGATGATGACCTTCCTCGCGCCCCCTTTGAGGTGGGCCGCCGCGGCGGAGCCGTCGGTGAAGTGGCCGGTGGACTCGATGACGACGTCGGCACCCACCTCGCCCCAGGGGATGGCGGCCGGATCGGACTGTGCGAAAACCCTGATGCGCGTGCCTTGAACAACTATCGCGTCGCCGTCGAAGGCGACATCGTCGAGGTGGCCGGAAACCGAGTCCCACTCGAGCAGTGCGGCCAGCGTACGGGCGTCGGTGAGGTCGTTGACCGCGACCACCTCGACGTCGGCGTTGTTCGCCAGGGCAGCGCGCAGATAGCTACGCCCGATCCGTCCGAACCCGTTGATGCCGATGCGTACCGTCATGGCTTCAGTTCCTTTCTTGGTTGAGCACGGAAGGCGACGCGGCCCGGAGCAGGTCGATGGCACCGGCGCGGGCGTCGTCGAACGGGCCCGGATCCTGCTGGGCGATAGCGAGCACGTACCCGCCCTGCAGGACGGCCATCAGGGTGTGGGCGAGTTGCTCGGGGTTGAGGTCGTCCCGCAGTTCGCGTGCGGCGATCGCTTCCCGCAGCACGCCGACCAGGTTGGCGTGTGCCTGAGCGAACGCGCGCGACACCGGGGCAAGTAGCACCGGGTCCTCCCGGACCTGCGGATCCTGGGTCATCCGGCCGACCTTGCAGCCCTTGAGGACGTCGCGTGGGCGCATCAGGTACGCCTCGATCCGGGCCATCGGGTCGCCCAGGCCGTCGAGTTCAGACCCGGCCGGCACCAGGTCGTCGACGTTACGCTCAAGCGCGGCGAGCGCCAGATCCCGCTTGGTCGGGAAGTGGTGGTACATGCTGCCCTGGCCGACGCCTGACCGTTCGCGCACGTCGCGCGGGCTGGTGTCGGAGTAGCCGCGCTCCCACATGAGTTCACTCATCGTGTCGACCAGGAGCTTCCTCGAATCCACCGGACCAGTGTACCTACTAGTAGGTACAGGTGCCCCGGAACGGCCCGACTGAGTCGTCGTCGCTGACCAGCCAGGGCGGTCAGGCCCATGCGGTTGCGCCAGCCGGAGGTCCACGCGGCCCTACACGCCAATCGGACAGGACCCGGAGTCAGGCGAGGAACTCTTCGATGATCTTGAGGAGCTCTGCCGGCCTCTCCATGGCTGCGGCGTGCCCGCAGTCCAGCTCTACGTACTCGCTACCTGCGATGGCGTCGCGGAACTCGCGGGCGTAGCGGACGGGCACGAGCTGGTCCTGCCGCATACCAACGACAAGCGTGGGGCACCTGATGTTGCGCACGTGCTCACTGATGTCCAGCCTGTTGATCAGCTCTAGCAGGGCGACCAGGCCCTCCGACGGCATCAGGCCCGACCGTAGCCGCAGCCGCTCGCCGGGGCTCATCGAATCGATGAACGTGTCCGAGACGACGTGTAGGAGAGTGAACTCGGCGAAGGCATTCCCGTCGAGCTTGGCCAGACTCAGCCAGGTACGCATGAGCAGCCGCTGCCAGGGCTGGCGGAAGTGCTCGAACCCGCCCAGCAGGACCGCCCGGCGTACGAGATCCGGCCGTTTGCCGGCCAACGCGGCGGCGACGACGGCGCCCGTGGAGATTCCAAAGACGTCCGCCGGGCCTTCTGCACCGGCCTCGAGCGCCCCCGCCACCTGGTCGACCAGCATGTCGACGGTGAGCTCGTGCGGGGGGAGCGGGGTGAGGTTGCTGCCCGAGTAACCCGGCACGATCGTCCGACGGCGCCCGGTGAAGTGCTCCAGCAGGCTGGCGAAACTGGTTTCCGGGTGCCCGGTGCCACCGTGCACAAGGACGAGCTCCGGGCCCGGTCCCTCCCCGGCGACGTGGTAGCCAACCGGGATACCCGCGACGTCGACACTGCGTTGCGTCGTGATGCTCAACATGCGCTTTCCTCTCGTTGTCTACTTCGCGGCGGTGGCGACTGCCCCGGGTTCGGCGGCAGCCTCCCATCGCGGCCGGGACAGCGCCCACGTGAGCAGCGCGGCCAGCCCCGCGAAGCCCGCTGCGGCTGGCAACAAGGTGGCGGCGCCGGTGGTGGAGATCAGACCCGCGCCGATGACGCCGGACAGGAACTGGCCGAGATAGCCGGTCGAGGTGTTGAGCGAGGTGACCAACGGTGCCCCGCCGGGCGGCGCGAACGCGATGATGCGGTACTGCTGTGGCCCGATGACCGAGTAAGACACGACGCCGCTGAGCGCCTCGGCGACCACCACGAGGAGGAACTGGTCTCGGACCGCGAGCATCAGCAGGCACACCACAGCGATGCCCACGGTGGCACCGATGACGACCTGGCGCGGGCCGTACCGGTCGGCCAGCCACCCCGCCGTGAGGTTGCCGGCCGTCGCGGCGACGCCGAACACCAGTAGCAGCAGGGCGAGCCGGGATTCGTGGCCGTCGAGGGCCGGCGCGAAGACGGCGCTCATGTAGGTGAAGGGCAGGAAGACCCCGATGAACGCGAGCAGTGTGACGACCAGGATCCGCAGCACCCGCCCGTCGGTCAGCGGCGTGAGGCGCTGTCGCAGGGACGCGCTCCGGTCGGGCTCGATCGCCGGAACCAGGAAGCTGAGTACGACCGCGACGACTGCGGCGACCCCGGCGACGAACCAGATCGCCCGCTGCCAGCCCCACGCCCCACCGATGAGCGTGCCCAGCGGCGCACCGAGCACCAGCGACAGGGTGGCCCCGGCGGTCACCATCGAGATCGCTCGACCGCGGCGTTCCTCGCCGGCGAGGAACGCCGCGGTCGCCACGGCACTCGCCACGAAAAGCGCCGCACCGCATCCGGCGAGCACACGTGACGCGAGGACCAGCCAGTACGCGTGCGCCGAGGCGGTCACGGCGTTGCCGACGGCGAGCAGCGCGATCCCGGTCACCAGGGTCCGGCGACGCGGCCAGCGCCCGGTCAGTACGGCGAGGACCGGGCCCAGAAGCGCGTACGCGATGGCGAAGGCGCTCACCATCTGGCCGGCCGCCGCAATGCTGATCCCCAGCGTTTGGTGGATTTCCGGCAAGAGGCCGACGATGATGAATCCGTCGGTTCCGACGACGAACGTGCCGAGCGTCAGAACCAGTATGCGCGCCTGCCAGGGCAGGCCACCGGATCTATTTCCAGACTTGATCATCTCACTACCATATTCAGCGAAGTAACGTGATTTTCTGAGATTCGGGGTCGCGCCGTTTCGAGGCCAGCGGGAAAGACGTTCAGGAAAGATCGGCGCTGACCAGCCAGCTCCGTGGGACGCCGCGTGCCTCGCGCGGCGCGACCGGGTACGGCCAACGCCCTTCGCCGGCGCCCGGCTCGCCCGGCTGCCGCAGGTCCCGGACGGTCCAGCCGTGCGCGGCCAGAAACTCCGCCGGATGGTCGGTGCCGAACTGCCATGGCGTGCCATCGTCGCGCAGACGCTGCAGGAACGACTGGGTCATCGGGTGGCGCAGCAGCGCTGCGCTGGCCAGATCGAGAACCAGGCGGCTGCCCGGCTGGCTCGCGCCGGCCACCCCCCTGAGCAGCCGCCCAGCCTGCGCCTCGGTGAGGAAGAAGATCAGCCCTTCGGCGATCCACAACGTACGCTCGTCGGGCACGAACCCTGCCGACGTCAGCACCGTCAGCCAGTCGCCGGCCAGATCGGCCCCGATCGACACGATGTTAACCTGCGGCTCGGCGTCGAGCTCGGCCAGGCGCCGCTGTTTCTCGTCGAGCAGGGCATCGTGGTCGACCTCGTACACCGTGACGCCGGGCGGCCACCTGAGGCGGTGGGTGCGAACGTCCATGCCGTTGGCGAGCATAACGACCTGCTGGATGCCGGTTTCGGCGAGTAGGCGTACGAGCGCGTCATCGATGTAGCGGGTGCGCACGGCGACGAAGTCGACCACCCCGGCGCCCCGGTAGTGTTCGAGCAGTTCGAAACCGCGCGGCTCGGCCAACTGCCGGGCGTACTCGTCGCGGACGATGCCGTCGGGCCGCTCCGTCTCCTGTGCGCGGGCGGCGGCGGTCCATTGGGCGGTGTAGGAGATCTGGTCCACCGGTTCACCTTTCTATGCGGCCAGGAAATGCTTCTGGATGGCGGAGAGGGTGCGAACCTCACCGATGTCGAGCGTGTCCATGTCGATCTCGATACCGCTTACCTCCGAGATGAGAAAGACGAACTCGACGAACGACAGCGAGTCGACGAGGCGATTGTCGATCAGATCCTCGTCGGCGGCGAGTTCGACGCGGTCCTCGTGCTTGGCGAGGATCCATTCCTTGATCCGGTTGATCGGGGTCGTTGTCTGCTGGGTCATCTCCGAGATTCCCTTCACCTGTCGACATGGCGGCGGCCACCGACGATCAGCACGATGTCCATATCGATCCGCAGGGCGCTAGACGGACTGCCGCTCACGAATCGTCCGTTCGACCATCTCGTGTGCGCGACCGGCCGACCTATACCGATCGGTCAGCACGCTCACCCACCGCTCCAGCCCGAAAGCGACGCAGCCGGTGAAGGCCGTGCTCCCGGTCGTGCCATCCGGCAGGTCGATGCCGATGCGGCAGCGCTCGCCGAAGAAGTTGCGATGCGTATTGACCGAGGCGATCGCGAGGCCGTCGACGCTGAACTCGTACTTCACCGGCTGCATCCGCTGGAGCAGGGCGCGAGCGCCGCCCTTCTCGAAGAAGGGGTCGGAAGCAGCGTCCACGGTGAACTCCAGCGAAAGCTCGCCGAGCAGTTTCTCGATTCTGCTCCGGTAACGGGCGATCACCTCCTGCGTGTGCTGATACGACCCGAGCGCAACGATCTCGCGCATCTGGAAGGTGAGTAGGCGACGTAGGCCATCGAAGTGCTCCTCGCTGCGAAAGCAGCGGTTGACGAGCGTCACCAGGGTGTCCGCCGGCACGATTCGGTCCTGGAAGTAGAGGTACGCGCCGAAGCAGGTCGCCGTGGACAGCCCAAGCCGGGCAGGGGCGACCTGGTCGGCTGCGAAGTGGTCACCGTCGGGACCGGAAACCGGTGCGCGCAGGCCGCCGGCGACCAGCGCGAGATGCGGAAAGTTGGTGTAGACGTCGAAGTTCGCCAGCTCGTCCACGGCATAGACCGGCGGCGCGGAGAGCTCGAGGCCACCCTCCTCCGTCGCCCAGCCGCGGAAGGTGTCGTCCAGCAGCCGCAGCAGGGCGGTCTCGGCAGGCCCCAGGATGGCCCGGCCGCCGGTGATCCGGTGGCACCCCGCGTCGCTCATCGGACGGCCCCGGTTCCCGCCGCGCCGACCGCGACGAGTCCGTGCCGGGTCAGGAACGAGTTGGTCTTGCGGAACACCTGCGCCTCGAACTCAGCCCGACGCGGGTCGTCGAGCAAGCGTCGCCGTATCTCCAGGGGGTTGGGGATGCCTGCGTCCTTGTAGACCTGCGGGTTGTACAGCGACTCGAAACTGTAGGTCAGGTAGCGGCTCAGGTAGTCGGCGACCTGGGCCAGTTCCTCCGGCGTAGCCCGCTCGCGGAACCCGTCGAAGAGCAGCCGGACCAACTCCCGCCCGAACGCGATGTGGCGGGACTCGTCTTGGTGGTGAATCTGGTTGATCTTCCGAATGGTGACGTCCAGGCGGTCGTCGAGCGCCATCTTGGCGTTGAAGTGGTCCACCAGTTCCTCGAAGATCAGGATGCGGGCGAAGACGAGCAGACTCGCCGCGTCGCTCGGCGGAATGGTCTCGGCACCACCACGCGGCTGCTTGTAGAGCTTGCCGCCATAGCGCAGGCAGAACTGGGCGAAGAACCACATATGCTCGTTCTCTTCACCGATGAAATGGTGGAAGAACTCCGACGGCGTAGCGAACTCGACGGTGTGTATCCGGCGGGTGACCTCGATGAGCAACTCGCGGATCCCGTGCACGTTGAGGCTGTAGAAGTTGAGACTCTCGTACTTCGAGAGCCGGTACAGCTGTTCCTCGCTCAGCTCGCGCGCGACCTCCGTGTCGTACGTGGTCGTCAGCTCGGGGCTCATCCACCACGCACGCTCCGGGAGTGCTTGTGGCCACTCGAACATCTGGTAGGGGTTGTAGTAGTCCTCGACAGACTTCGAGCTGAGCCGGTTCAGGACTTCTCGGAGCCGCTCGCTGGTGTCGATGAGCGTAGACGTCATGATCGACATACCCTCCTGGTTCTTGCCGATTCCAGGGCCAGCCGGCCCAGCCGGTCCATGCGGTCGTCGGTCCTCGTGTACTGGTCGATTCGGCGGTTGAGCTGAGTGGTCGTGTACGCGAAGGCCAGGTTCTCGGCCGGCACGGCGAAGACCAGCGCACAGTCCTGCCCGTAGTGACCGAACGAGTCGACCGTCAGACCCGCCTGCGGTAGGTGGGGGCCAGGCAACATGAACCCGAGCGCGTACGCGCGCTCCCGGGCGAAGACCCGGTCCGGCCCGCGCCGCCGTAGCCGGGTGGCGCGTCGCAGGGTCGACTCGTTCCACAGGCGTACGCCGTCGACGGTGCCGATCGTGGCGGCGAGGATCCTCGCAAGTGCGCTTGCGGAGGAGACAGCGTTGCAGGCGGGCACCTCGGCGCCCAGGTACCGCAGAGAGTTCTCCACACCCGTCAGGTTCGGGTTGCGCTGGGAGCGGCTCAACAACGAGGTGCGGTCGCCGAGCAGGGCCAGGATGTCCGCGGCGGTGCTGGTGCCGGTCGGCTGTGTCTGGCGGAACGGTGCGAAGCGAGTCAGGTCGTTGATGCCGATGCGAACCTCGGCACCGAGCCGCTCGCGGAAGTGCTCCTGGAAGAGCTCGTCCACACGCTTGCCCGTGGCCCGCCGCAGGAATTCGCCGACGCCCCACCCGAAGGTCAGGTCGTGGTAGCCGTGGTCGGTTCCCGGCTCCCAGTAGGGGCGCTGCGCCGCGAGGGCATCAACGGCCGGATACCAGTCAAGCACGTCATCGACGGAGAGCCGACGATCGACGCCTACCAGACCCGCCTGGTGAGCGAGGAAGGTGGCCAGCGTCAGCGAGGTCTTGCCGGCCGCGGCGAACTCCGGCCAGACCTCGGCCATCGGGGAATCGATGTCGATCGCGCCCCGCTCGTGCAGCGCGTGCGTGATGACGGCAAGCAGGGCCTTGCTGACCGAGCGTACGTTCTGCACCTGGTCGTGTGTGCGCTGCGCGGAGCGCAGCCGGACCCGCTCCTCGCCGTCCACGTACACGCAGAGCTCGCTGTGGGAGTCCAGCCCTTCACGGTGGATCCGGTCGAACTCCTCAGCCAACGGGAGGAACTCTTCGGTGTGGGTGCCGACGATGTGTTCCAAATCAGGCCCCCTCCCGCATCCGCCGCTCGATCTCCTCGGCCAGCTCGCCCACGGTTGGTCTGTCGAAGCAGATCGAGGGAGGCAGCGGTACCGACAGACGGCGCTGCAGCCGGTTGCGGATGGTGAGGGCATTGAGTGAGTCCATGCCCGCCCGCGCCAGGTCGAGCCCGTCGATCTCGTCGCGGTCGAAACCCAGTTCCCGCGCTACGACCTCCACACAACAGGCCAGTACGTCCTCCGGGGCCGCCTCGGGCGCGGCGACGGTGAGCGCGGGCAGCGCACCGGTCAGGTCGCCGGTGAGCGGGTTGGAGGCGAGGTGGTGCTCCGGGTCGAGATCCTTCCAACGGACCGCCAACAGCCCCACCTGTCCCGAAGACCGGCTGGCCATCACGGCACGCAGCAGTGGGCGCCCCTCGGCGCTGGTGAACGTGCCGAGGCCCTGCTCGTCGAGCCGGAGCAGGAACGCGGTTTTACCGGCCAGATAGCCGACGTCCGACCAGGAACCCAGGTTGATCGACAAGCCAGGGAGGCCGAGTGCCCGACGATGCCCGGCCAACGCGTCCAGGTAGGCGCAGGCTGCCGCGTGCGCCGCCTGCCCGGGATTACCGAACAGCCCCGTGAAGGAGGACGTCATGACAAACAGGTCGAGGGCGGGCGCGTGCTCGGCGGCACTACGGTGCAGGTTCCATGCACCCTCCACCTTCGGTGCCAGCACCCCTTCGATGCCGCGCCAATCCGTCCGGTCGATGGTCGCATCGTCGATGACGCCCGCCGCGTGCACGACGCCCCGGATGCCCGCGCCCGTCCCGCCGTAGCTGACGAAGAGCCGGTCGACCTGCTGTGCAGAGGTGACGTCCACCCTCTCGGTCAGGATCTCCGCCCCAAACTCCTCGGCCAGTCTCCGTAGCCGCCGCTCCTGCTCCGGGCGGGGTGCCGACCGGCCACCGAGGACCAACCGCCGGCCACCGAGCTCCAGCAGCGCATGCGCGCACTCCAGGCCGACACCGGACAGTCCGCCGACGACCAGATACCAGCCCTCCGGATCGAGACGGGACGGCCCGGCCTGCACGGGCACCGGGGTATGCCGGAGTCGGGGCAGCAGCACCCGGTCACCGCGCAGCGCCAACTCGGCGTCACCGGAGCCGACGGTGAGGGAACCGAGGACGGCGGCGAACGACGACATCGTCGCGGTCCACCGTTGCTTGGTCGCGGCCGCGTCGAGATCAACGAGAACGTGCCGGACGGCCGGGAACTCCGTACGCGCGGTTCGGGCCAAACCGATGATCGCGCCCTGCGCGGAGACCACGTCGTCTGAGGTCAGGACGCGACGGGCACCAGCAGTCACGGTGTAGACGACGGCGGGCAGGTTCGCCCTGGCCAGCGCCTGGAAGAGTTGCAGGGTGACCGCTCCCCCGGCCGCGGCCACCTCGTCGAGGGCCGAACCCGTACGGGTGGAAAGCTCACCCAGGTCGGTCTGCCGCTTGCGCAGCACGGGAACGGCGTTGACGACCGTCGCCGGCCGAAGGCTGGTCAGCACCCGCACGGTGTCCGCCACCGCGTCGTCGGTGTGGACGTGGACCAGAACCTCGGCTCCGAGGCGCTCCAGCTCCCGGGTCAGTTCGGCGGCCGAATGTACGGACGGGGCGACGACTAGGACCCGGCCCGGCGCTCGGGTCAGCGGGATCGCCGGCGCGTCGGCCCAGGTGACCGAGTAGAGGGCGGGACCGTCCTGAGCTACCCCGTCGGGGCTCTCCGGGAGGTCGTCATCAACGCGCCCGACCGCCGTGTCCCCACCGGTCGGCACCGCCTCGACCCAGTGCCGCCCCCGCTGGAAGGGATAGGTGGGCAGGGTGACGGTACGGCCGCCGGGCGAAACGGACGACCAGTCCACCTCCAGTCCCGCCGTGTACGCACCGGCCAGCGCGAGCCGGGTGGAGGCGACGTCGTTGCGATCCCAGCGCAGCGTTTCGAGGCAGGTCGGCTCGTTCCGGGGGTCGGTGCCGAGGGTGAGCTGGGACAGGCCGGTGAGGGTGTCGGCCAGGCCGATCTCGAGCAGGATGCCGGGCACCTCCCCGACGGCTGCGCGGATCGCGGCGACGAACCGGACCGGCTGGCGCAGTTGCCGCAGCCAGTATTCGGGCGTCGCGATCTCCGCCGTGGCCGGTGCGCCGGTGAGCGTGGACACGAGCGTATGCACCGGCGGGCGCAGGTCAACGGCGTCCAGTACGGCGGCGTAGGCGTCGAGGATCGCGTCGACCTGCCGGGAGTGCGCGGCGCGGCCGACCCGCAGGGGCTTACAGATGATGCCGCGCCGCTCGGCCTCCGCAGTGGCGGCTCGGACGGCGGCGCCGTCACCGGAGATCACGGTACGGTTCGGCGCGTTGACCGCCGCGAGGTCGACCTGATCATGCTCGGCCAGCAGCTCCCGCACCCAACGCTCGTCGGCGAAGACGGCGGCCATAGCACCGGACTCGGGCAGGGTGCTGAACAGCCGGGCACGCTCGGACACGAGATACAGCCCGGTCGTGAAGTCGAAGACGCCCGCACCGTACGCCGCCGCGTACTCGCCGAGGCTGTGGCCGACGTACCCGTCCGGCTCGATGCCCCAGTGGCGCCAGAGGGTGAGCAGCGCCGCCTGCAGGGTGTAGACGACCGGCTGGGCCAGCCGGAAGTCGGTGATCGGCATCCCCCGGCGCGCCTCATCCTGATAGAGGAAACTGGAGAGGCGGTGGCCGATGAGCTGCTGGTAGTGCGGGTCGACACGTTCGATGAAGCTGCGGAACACGGGCTCGGTCAGGTAGAGATCGCGACAGGCCTCCAGGTATTCGGCACCGTGCCCGGAGAAGAGCGCGGTCAGCCGGGGTACGGCGTCACGGGCGACGCCGGAGTGGAGCCCGATCTCTCCATCGAACCCGTCTGCCGCGTCCGCCTCGCCATTCGTCACGGCATCCAGCAGCATGGCGAGCGTCTTGCGGTCTGAACCGACGACCGCCGCCCGGTACGGGAAGTGTCGACGCCCCGTGCCGAGGGTGAACGCGGCGTCAGCGGCGCTCGGCGCGGCCTCGCCCAGCAGGGCCGTACCGATCCGCGACGCCAGCTCACGCACTGCGGGCTCGGACTCGCCGGAGAGGGGTAGTACCTGGATTCTGGCGTCGGTGCCGGTTTCGGCGGGACCGGGTGGTGCCTCCTCCAGGATCGCGTGCGCGTTCGTGCCACCCAGGCCGAAGGCGCTGACCCCGGCCCGACGCGGTGTCCCACCGGACTCCCACCCCGCGGTCTCGGACTGTACGAAGAAGGGCGACCCGGCGAAGTCGATGCCCGGATTAGGCTCCCGGTAGTGCAACGAGGCCGGCAGCGTCCGGTGCCAGAGAGCGAGCGCCGTTTTGATCAGCCCGGCGATGCCGGCGGCCCAGCTCAGATGCCCGATATTGGTCTTGACCGAGCCCAGGGCACAGGAGCCGGGCGGGACCCCTCCGAACACCTCGGTTAACGCCGCGACCTCGATGGGATCGCCGGTCGGTGTCGCGGTGCCGTGCGCCTCGACGTAGGAGATCGAGCCGGGCTCGACGTCGGCGGCGGCGAGCGCCTGACGGATCACTGCGGCCTGACCCGACAGGCTCGGGGAGCTGAACCCCGGTTTGCCGGACCCATCGTTGTTGATCGCGGTACTGCGGACTACCGCATACACCCGGTCGCCGTCGGCCATCGCCCGGTCGAACGGCTTGAGCAGGACTGCGCCGACGCCGCTGCCGAAGATCGTCCCGGTGGCACCCGCATCGAAGGTCCGGCAGTGCCCGTCCGCGGAGAGCACCAGACCGGGCTCTGGCTGATAACGATCGATCTGCGGCACCGGTACGTGCGCCGCGCCGGCGAGGGCCATGTCGCACTCGCCCGCCAGCAACGCCTGGCAAGCCAGGTGCAGCGCGTAGAGGCCGGTGGCGCAGGCGGCATGGACGCTCACGCTGGGACCGTTGAGATCGAGTTTGTACGACACCCGGCTGGTCAGGAAGTCGCCTCCGGCGGCCATGATCAGCTGTAGGTCCTGCGCCGAGTCAAGAAAGTTCGGCAGCGGCTTGCTCGCCTGCCGCCCGAGGTGGTGCATCAGGTAGAGGCTGGTGCCGCAGCCGCCGTACACGCCGACATCCGGCGTGCCCCGCTGACCCGCCGCGCCGCCATCCTCGAGTGCCTCCCAGCAGACCTCGAGGAAGAGCCGCTGCTGTGGGTCGAGTAGCGCCGCTTCGCGTGGGCTGTAGCCGAAGAAGCCGGCGTCGAACCGGTCGATGCCGTCCAAGAGGGCCGAAGCGTGTATCCACCCGGACGGCCCGTCGGTCACAGTGATCGACTCCACGCCCCCCACCAGGTTCGACCAGAACCTCTCAAGGGTGTCCGCGCCGGGAAACCGGCAGGCCATTCCGATGATCGCTACGCTGTCCTCGTAGCTCATTGACCGGATCCTCCCGTGGGTGGTGCCGTCTCTTTCTGCTCCTACCTCGCACGCTGCCCTACGTCGCCCGCCGGGCCAGACGCCTCCGTTCCGCCGCGCTCGACGCGCCACCCGGACGAACCCAGCCGCCGGCCCGGTGCGGTGTGGGCGCGGGTGTACGCAGTCGTGCCGCCATCGCGGCGACGGTTGGGTGCCGATAGAGGTCGATCAGCCGCAGGTCCGCCTCGGGGACAGCGTTGACCAGCTGGGTGAAGACCGAGCCGAGCTGTGCCGAGTTGCCGCCGACGTCGAAGAACCGCTCGTCAGTGGCGAACGACCGATCCGTGCCGAGCACCGTGGCCCAGGCATCGGCGACAATCTGTTCGTAGGAACGGCCCTCCCGGCCGGCGTGGGCTGCCCCGGGGCCGCTGCCGGCCAGTAACCGTTCCACCGCCCGTCGGTCCACCTTGCCGCTCACGGCAAGCGGCAGCGCGGACATGATCCGCACCAGGTGCGGTACCGCGTACCACGGAAGGGACTCACCGAGCCGGGTCCTGACCGTGTCTGCCGTGAGACCGGGTGCGGCAGGTTTCACCGCCGCGACAAGCCCGCTCACCCTGCCGGCGTCATCCCGGACGGGCAGCACGACGGCCTCCCCGACCTCAGCCATCGCACGGATCGTCGCCTCGATTTCGCCAAGCTCGATTCGATAGCCCCGCACCTTGACCTGACCGTCAATCCGGCCGTGGTAGCGCAGGGTGGCGTCGGCACCGACACTGACCAGGTCGCCGCTGCGATACCAGCGCCGCCGGTCCTCTCCATCGCCCAGGACGGGAAACTTGCGGGCGGTGAGCTCTGGGTCGTTGACGTAACCCCGGGCGAGGCCGGGACCGGCGATCAGCAGCTCACCAGGTTCGCCCTGAGAGCATTCCCGCCCAGCCTCGTCAACGACACGCACGGTGTAGCCGTGCAGGGGCCGCCCGATCGGTACGTAGCCGGTGTCACGGTCGGAGCACTCGTGCAGTGTCGTCGCTACGGTGGCCTCGGTCGGGCCGTAGGCGTTGTAGACGTGTTCCACCGCGCTGAGCTGGCCGACCAGCCCGGGCTGGACGATCTCGCCGCCCAGGATCAGCACCCGCAGCTTGCTGATACCGCCGGCGATCGCGCGGTCCTGCAGCATGAGCTGCACCAGCGAGGGCGTCACGAAGAAGTGGGTGACCCGCCCGCTGGTCAGCATGCTGTTGAGCACCTCGACACCGTCACTGTTCCTGCCGGCCAGGGAATCGGAAGCGGCGAGCATGACGGGGATACCCCGGGTCAACGGCCAGAACAATTCCACAACCGACAGATCGAAGCAGATGCTGGCCGCGGCGAGCCAGCATTCCTCCGGCCAACTGCGCGGTCTCGGCAACACCAGGTCCAGTGCCGCGAACAGGTTCTCGACACCGCCGTGCTCGATAGCGACGCACTTCGGCTCGCCCGTCGATCCGGAGGTGAAGATGAGGTACGCCAGGTCGGCGCTCCCCGGCTCGACGACAGCGGCTCCGCCCTGATCGGGTGAGCATGGCAAGGGGTTCAGGAGCCGGTACGGCAGCGCAGCGAAGCTCTTCTCGGTTGTTTCGTCGACGAGGACACACCCCACGTCGGCCGCGTCGGCCATGGAGCGAATCCTGGAATCGGGGTAGTGCGGGTCGACCGGGACGTACGGCGCGCCGATCCCCATCACGGCAAGCATCGCCACCAGACGATTCACCGTCGGTGCCATGCAGATCGCGATCGGGCGGGCGGGCCCGCAGCCGGCAGCGCGCAACACGCCGGCGGTCGCCTCTACCCGGTGCCAGAAATCCGCCCAGGATAAGGATTCCGTGGCGTCGGCCACGGCCACCGCGTCGGGCGTGCTCATCGCTCGCCGACGGCACTGTTCGACAATCGACCGACGACCACTGTTCACGAACGACGCCGATGGCATAACAACTCCCCGTAGTCGACCGTAAGCTCAGACAACGCAAAGATCAAAAGCGTGACGATTCCAGAAGGTCGTCCCGACGCTAACAAGGGCCACTTTTTCAGTCAACACCGACCCACTCGTTCGAAAGGATTACGGCCATCATTCCGCAGTAATCCCTCAACGACCGACAACTGCACGTACAAACGCGATCCAGCTGGTCGGATCGGCGTTTGGCACGCAGCCGCCCAATTGCCACCTGACCAGGGAACAACCGCTATTCAGCCGGGGTGCTCTGGCGGCACCGGCGGGCACGGGTCTGACGACGGCGTCGCCGGGCTCGCCCGTGGGCGGCCTGGCCCAGCAGGCCCGGATGCTGGGGGTCGATGGCGGAAGGATCGCTTGACCCATGGCACGACATGCCGCGCGACCGCCGTGACCCGTGCGACGCTCCGAGCGATCATGATGGAAAGCTTCGTTCTGATTGTTGCGGGCCGGGATTCCCCTGCCGGGTCACCTGCAACCGCAAGCTCAGACGGTGAGCCAGGTTGTTACCAGAACCGAGAGCAACCGGCAGCTTACTATCGCCTCGCCGGTGTCAGACCTGACTGCCACCACCGTTGGCGTGACTCGCGCCGCGCGTCGTGGAGTCGCCACCCCCGCAAGCGGGCCTCCTCTGGACATTCCTTAATTGAGGAACGAGGCTGGTGCTGCATTGCTTTCATCGGGTCAGCGTGAAAACGGGGTTCACGAAAATGACGCAGAACGATCGCCGAAAATCCACATTTCCAGTCGAGGTGCTCAACGCGACCAGCGCCGCAGGTCACACGTTGGCCATGGGGCTGCTGGAGTCCCGGCCACTGGTCCAGGTGATGTTCCTCAGCCGCTTCTTGGCCGGGGCGGCGCTTGCCGGCCAGGCGCGTGCCCACCTCGACGCGATCGCCGTCGGCGCCGTGGCGTGGTTCTCGGCCGCCGTCGCCGTCTACATCTTCAACGGAGTCATGGACGTCGCCGAGGACCGCGGTAACGGCTCGCGGCGCCCTGTCGCGTCGGGGCGACTGCCCCGGTCGAGCGCGGCGGTGCTGACAGGCGGCATGGCCACCCTGGCGCTCGGCGCCGGCGCGGTGGCCGGCATCGAGGTCGAAGTACTGGTCTTCCTGGGCCTGGGGTTTGCCTACTCGGGTCCTCCGTTCCCGGCCAAGCACCAGGGGGTGGCCACCTCGGCCGTCGTCACCGGCCTGGGGCTGCTGACCTTCCTGGGGGGCATGGGTGTCGCGCAGGGCTTCAGCACCGCCGCGATCGTCTTCGGCCTGATCATGTCATCGTGGATGGGGCTGGTGGGTGCCCTGGCCAAGGATCTGACGGACGTGCCGGGTGACACCCTGGCGGGACGGCGCACGTTCGCGGTGCGGCACGGGGTCAATCCCGTCGCTCGGTACACCGCCGTACTAGCGGTCGGGGTCGCGGCGACGGGCCTCACGGCGGCCACCTTGGCAGCACCGATCCTGCTACCGTCCATGCTGGTACTCACAGCGGCGGCGTCCCGCCTCGCCCGCGACTGCCGCTCACTCACCGCCGACTCCCTCGGTCACCCCTACCGCAGCTTCATGGTCGGTCAATATGGAGCTATCGTCGCGCTAGGAATTTCCCTTGTCTGCCGCAACACGTTCTGACCACAACAAAAGATGTTGCGTCGTGGGATATCCTCAGAGAAGCTGTGTGCAGATTCCTGGTCCAAAGGTCGTACGAGGCAGAGGATTACGAGGCACAGGGTGTCGCTGGTCGACAGTTTCCGAGCGCATACCGTCGAGATCCTCGCCCGCTACGAGCGGGCTCTGCGCGACGCTGACAGCCCTCTCGTCGCCACGGCCGACCGTTGGGATCAGACCCGCCGTCAAGCCGAAGAGATACTCGGCGAATGCCTGCACCTGCTCGGCCCGATCGCCCAGGAACGACCCGACCCGCAGGCCGCCACCCGCGAACTCGGCATCGACCGGGCCCGCCAGAAGATCCTCGTCGCCGACTCGATCCGCGCGGGCATCCTGCTGTGGCGCGCGGCGGTGCCCGTCCTACGCGAGGTGGCGATGTCGGAAAGCCCCGACCGCCTACCCGACATGTTCGACCGCCTGCACGAGGCGATCAGCATCCGGCTCTATATCGGCAGCGTGGCGCACGAACACGTCCGGCTCGCCAACCGGGCCGCTGCGGCAGGGAACGATCAGCGCAGCGAGCCCGAGGGGGTCACGCGCCCGGACAACATCACCGAGCGCGAGTGGGAGGTGCTCAAGTGTGTCGGCCGCGCCTACTCCAACCGCGAGATCGCCAAGGAACTCGCGATCAGCGAACCCACCGTGAAAGCTCATTTGCGCAAGATATTCCGCAAGCTGGCGGCAACTTCGCGCGTGGATGCGATCAACAAGGTGGGCCTGCCGCACCGCTACAGATCCTGAATTGTCAGGTTGTGTCGGGTTCAAGGGTCAGTCCGGTGTGAGCGAGGAACCCGTCGAGTAGGTCGGTGCGTACTGGATGCTCTGGAGCCGGTTCTTGATGATCGCGAGGAGGTGGTTGACGCCGGTGACGGCGAGGTTGCCGATGCTGCGTTTGAGGTGGGACCACACGGCCTCGGTGGGGTTCAGGTCCGGGGCGTAGGCCGGTAGCCGGATCACGGTCAGCCAGTCCCGGGCGTCGATCATCTGCCGCATGGCGGCGGAAACGTGGGTGTTCAGGTTGTGCCAGACCAGCACGACCGGGCCGTCGATCTGTTGGTGGGCGGCATCGAGGAGGGCCATGTAGTCGCGTTCGCTGAAGCTGCGGCGCTCGTTCTTGCGGCCGCGATGGGTGGTCGTGCGGTAGATCAGTCGGGACCGCTGGCCGGGCCGGTAGCAGGTCAGCCCGGCGAGCGAGACGCGGCCGGAGCCCTTCCCCGACACCGGGACCACGGGGGTGTGCCCGCGTGGTCCCCAGGTGCGTGCCTTCGGTGGGCGCAGCGTCTGACCGGCCTCATCTTCGAAGACCAGCCACGCCTGCCGCTGCGCCGCTACCGTTTTCCCGCTGGCCACGTCTCCCGCCGCCACGTGGTGACCGCGGCCTCGTCACGCTCGACCGCCCGATGCGCGGGGACCTGCACCGACCAACCCAGCCGGTACATGATGTTCGCCGTCCCCCACAGCGTGTGCCGGGTGCGGAACATCCGGGCAATCAGGTCCGACACCCGCGCCCGGGTCCCCCGCTGATCCCTACCGAACCCGTGCGCCGCCAGCCCCTGCTCCAGAGCATCGGCCAGCCGCCGCAACCGACCCTCATCCAGCCGGCACCGAGACCCGCCAGGCCCTTTCGACGCCAGAGTCTGTTCACCACCGGCCTGCCATCGCTTGCGCCAGCCGTACACCGCAGTCTGCGACACCCGCAGCCTGCACGCGATCTCCGGCACCGACACATCCTGGGCGAACCACCCGGCAGCCTGCCGCCGTACCGCCTCACGCTTCGCCCGCCCCCGCGCGGACAACCCACCTCCATCGGGATACCTCATCACCCCGGCCTACAACGACCACCAACGAAGATCACGCCGACGCGCCGACGCACAGTGGACGACCCGGCCATTCAAGATCTGTAGCAGCCCGATCGAGCGCCGGCAGCACCACCGGCAGGATCTCGTCCAGCCGCCTCCGGATCAGGGCCGACACCTCAACCGCGCTCGCCTCATCCGTGACCCGCCACTGATCACCACCGGAGAAACCGGAGAAACCGATTCGGCGCCGCCAAAGACCGTGCACTTCCCGAGGCCTCGCCGACTCGGGGAGTCTGCAGCGCAGCCGATCCCGCTCCCACTTGGGTGCCAGCACCAACGCCACGTTGACGTAGAACACCTTCTCGGCCCTGCTCGAGTAGTCGGACGTCTGGAACTCGATGATCAACACATCACCCTCGGGTGAAGACCGACGGAAGATCATCTTGTCGCGCTCGAAACCGTACCCTGCGAGTTGATCGGCGACCTCCTTGACGAGCCTGCCGAACAGCGATTGCGCAGACACCTGGGCATCACCTCTCTCGTCCAACAGCAAGCTCCCCTCTGGGGAGAGGCAGGCACGGGCTCAGTACACGACAACTATCGACATCTGCGAGTGCGGCTCCGACCGCGCCCACCCTAGAAGATCAACTACAGTCAGTCATGTTGGTCGACCCGGCGGCGTCCGGATCTAGCCGAATTGAGTGCACGCCCACGGGTCCGAACGCATAGGTTGGCGTACATGGTGAACGGGCCGTGGAAGGTTCAGCAGTACTGCTACTTCTGGCTCGACAGCGAGGCGGTGACAGCCGAACAGATCACGGAATGTCTCGGGCTTGAACCGGATCGGACCGCCGCCATGGGAAGCCGTCGCACATCGCCGGGGCCGGTCCCGGCAGCTCATCGGTGGGAGATCCGCTGTGAGACGCACGGACGAATCGACGAGCAGGCGTCCACCGTGCTCGCCCGTATCGCCCCGGCGGCCGATCGGGTGCGGGCCCTCGTCGACGGCGGCGACGTCGACGCACGTCTGATGATGGTTCGCTGGTTCGACGACCCAGACGGCGGCTACAACGCGATGGGCTGGTGGCTGAGCTGTGAGCAGATCCAACTGCTCGCACGGATGGGCGCTAGCGTCGAATCGGATGAGTACGCGGGAGACTTTACCGCCCATTCGAGCCGATGACCGTCCTCATCTGCCGCTGCAAGCGTGTCTCGATCGTTGCGTTCAGCAGGTCGAGTGGAACAGCCCTGCGACTGCGGTGCCACTGGTGGCGAGGTCGTTGTAGATCTGGACTGCCTCGGTGGTCTCGGCCACGTGGACGGTCACCCCGCACTCCTCCAACAGTCTGAGGGTACGCGGGTCGACCTGCAGCTGCAGTTGCATGCCACGCGACAGCACGACGGTCGTTGCGCCGTGGGCCAGAAGCTCTTGGACATCGTCGGGCTGAACACCGGGGCTGTGGCGGGTACCGGTTTCGGACCAGTCCCACGGACGGCCACCGCCGGGGTGCAGCTTGAAGTCCTTGCCAACTCCAACGTCCTCGACGTCCATATGGCCCCATGAGATCGCCAGCACGAGCGGCGAACGAGTTGTTTCGCTGGACATGGCGGCCCCTCGTTGGACGGAGCCGCGTCGGCCGCGGCTGAACGTTCTGTGCAGGCTGCCAGACCTTACGCTCATGCCGCGATCCGCATGCTTTACCGGGATCGTCGTGCGTCGAGCCGGCCCGGGCGTACGGAGCCGGACAGGAGGACGAAGTTCAGCCGATGACGGCGGCGAGAGTGGGATTCGCAGCCCGCGTCGCAGTCGACGGCTGCGGCGAGCAGGCTGGCGGTTGCTGAAGAAGCTGGGACTGCTGTTTCACCTGCCCGTTCGCCGGGAGCCGGGGCGCCGACCCCTACCCGCAGACCCGGAACTGCGGCGTCGGGTCGGCTGATCAGCCGGTCCGTCGACGGCACCAGGGCTGGAGAACGACACCAAAGGCGCTGCAGGACGGGAAGACTCCGGTGGCGGCCATTGCGACGCCGCGATCTGGGCCCCGGTGACCGGCAGGGTGGGCGAGACCTGGTCGAGCAAGCGCTGCGCCACGGTGGCGTCGATCTCGACGTCTGCGCTGATGCGAACATCGGCCGTGGTCGCCAGGTCCACGACGTCGTCGCTGGTAAACGCATCAGCTCCGAGAGTACTCAACCGTCGCGCGAACTCCTGGACATTGATCATTTGCAGCCTCATCGTCGGATTGTTAATCATCCACCGTAACCCCCCAGCCCCGGCAAAGTCGTGACGGTGTCTGACTTGTGAGCCTTGGAGTAGAAGCGCCGCTGTTGGTAGTAGCAAGACGGGCATGACCGACTCGAAAGATCCGTCGGCCCGCAGGAACGACTCACACTGCGCCCACAAAACCCGGTCCACGACCTGCCGACCCCGCTCGACATTCGCGACCGTGCTCCGAGTGCTGTGCGCCCACCGCGACATCGTCCTGCGTCAACCCACGCCGCGAACGCCACCCAGCCAGCAGCCGCCCAAGCGCCCGTTTCACATCACTGAGTTGCTGCGGATCCACGACGACATCCCGCCACTGACATCGGACTACTGACCACCGCCCGCCACAACGCCCACGGTGAACCGACCATAACGGAAAGCAGCGACAACGGTGACCCCAAAACCCCGCTGCCACACAAGACCGGAAACCCACCCCAACCACGACCACGGACACGCCTGGACCCAGCAGCAACCCGTCCGACAGGACCGGACGTGAGGGATGCTCGTCGCACGAGCACCCACCGAGCACCCAACCGACCACAAGGGACAGAAAAACAAAGGGGCCTGACCGCCATATCGGCAGGTCAGACCCCTCATGATCTTGTGCGCCCGAAGGGACTCGAACCCCTAACCTTCTGATCCGTAGTCGGCAGCCCTGTAGGCGGATTCATCCGGATAGCACTCTATCAAAGTTGGTCCGAGTGTCTAGCCCTGGATCCTGGTGGGTCCGGCCGGATAACCGCAGTTCCATGCCCCTGCCGGACCACGAGCCGTGTAGCACTACTTCCCGCGACCGGGGGCAGGGGCCCAACTTCCGCGCCAGTCCGAGGGGGTGCATGCCAGTTCCCCGACGTCCGAGCACCCATGGAGCACCCAGGGAACTCCGGCCCGGCTGGTCGACATCGCGCTCCACGACGTGCGGCAGCATCCCGCGTCGCGAAGCGGCGCGGGATGGGTCTTGTTAGGCGGTGCGTTAGGCGGCGAGGTCGAGGGTGACGCGGTAGCCGAGGGCTTCGAGTTGACGGATGTGGTTGCGTTTGCGGCGCTCGGTGTCGGTGCGGCTGAGGTAGAAGTCGGCGCCGAGATCACGGAAGCCGGCTGCGGGGTCGGACAGCAGGTGCCAGATGATCGTCAGGACCGAGCGGCCGACCGCGACGATGGCGCGTTTGGCGCCGCGTCTTCGGGCGATGCGCCGGTAGCGTTCGCCGAGGAACGTGCTGGTGCGGGCGGCGGAGACCGCGATCTGCCCGAGAACGCGGGCGAGGTAGCGGTTGCCGTGCCCGGTCGATCCGGTGCCTTTGCGGCGGCCGGCTGATTCCTTGACGCCGAGCGCGAACTTGGCCCAGCCGGCGAGGTGGGCCGGGGTGGGGAAGCGGGTCATGTCCACGCCGATCTCGGCGATGATCGTGGCAGCGGCGGCCGGGCCGATCCCGGGGATCTCAAGCAGCCGGATCGCCGCCGGGGCGAAAGGGGCCAGTTGCGCCTCGACCCGGGCGTCGACCTCGCGGATGTCGGCCTAACAGCCCCTCCAACGAGATCCGACTCGGACGGCCACGGGTGGATACCCCACCCCGCCACCAGGCAATCCAGCTCAGATATCACGTATCGGTGCAGGAGACCTGGGGTCGGAGTGACGATTGGCTACTACGTAGCATCTACCTCTCGACGGCCTTACGCGGCAAGGTCGCCCGTCGATTCTTAGGGGGCCAGCCCGTACGGTGTCGCTGTGACTACTGACCTTCCCGAGATGGTCATCGACCCGGCAGCGGCAGGATTCGACGGTGACGTACTGGCTCCGGTGCCCGTGACGGATGCGGCCCGACGAGTGCTTGCCTTCTGCACCGAGCCACGCAGCGGATGGGTCACCTATCATCTCGCCGCCCGCAGCACCCGCGCCTCCGGCCTGTTCGATCAGGTCACCACCTGGTCGCTGCTCTACGCCAACGCGCTCGCCGGCCGAGTGGACATCGAAGACGTGGCCGGATTCTCCCGGTCCCGCCGACGCGACTTCGCAGCCCGACTTGCCGCCGTGCCGGAGGACACCGACCTGCACACCATGGACGACGACGGCGTAGTCACGGTTGTCGACCTGTGCTACTTCGGGTACCACGGTGTCTGGGGACCCAAGATCACCAAGATGGCTGCCCTGTACCGGCCCCGCGCGGTTCCCGTGCTCGACGGACACGTCGCGGAAGTGTTCGGCTTCAACCGTGGGGGCTTCTCAAACAAGGCACGCCAGCACGGCCTCGACCGCCACGAGCGCATCGACAAGGTCGTTCGGGCCCTGGCGATCTGGATTCGCATCCACCGCGCTGAGATAGCGGCTCTGCGGGATGCCGTGACACCGACTGTTCCCGAGATCCACGACCTACCAGACCTTCAGCTGATCGACATCGTCTTATGGACATCGCAGGACGACAAGCCGACATACCGGCGGCCCGGCCAAGGCGAACGATGGATCAACCGGCCAGTCGGCCAACATGTCACAGCAGAGGAGCTACGGCCTGAACCGATCCCCGCAGCCGAATAGGCAAACGCTGGTAGCATCTCGGATCCTCGTACGCAGCCTTGCTCAACCGGTAGAAGCCCAGGCTGCTGTCTTATATAGATCCCCGCCCTCATCGATTTCCCAGGGCCATTGCGTTGTCGGGTAGCTGCTGGTCACGGCGGTGATCAGGTCGTGTGAGCGGCGGTTGGCTTGGCGGGTGGCGCGGGCGATGTTGGTCGCGCCGGTGGTGCGGTGCCAGCCGATCGCGGTGTTACGCAGTGTGGCGATGACGGCGGGTCCGGTGCCGGTCCGGGCTGGTGGAGGTCTTCACGGAACGTCACGTCGCGGACGTGATGGAGGCGGTTCTCGATGTGCCAGTGGCGGCGGATCCAGCTCTGCAGGTTGCGGGGCAGGGCTTGGCCTGCGGGCAGTGACACGGTCAGGTAGGCGGTCTCGCGGCTGGTCCTACCAGCGACGATACGGGTTCGGGTGATCCGCATGGCTTGCTGGGCGTGCGGGAAGGCGATGCCGCCGGGCGTGGCGACGGTGACGGCTTTGACGGTGCGGGTCTCGCGGCGGCCGTGACCGTGGTCGCGGGTGCGGTCACCGACCGGGATCTGGGCCCAGGGCAGCCGTTTCACCTGGTGGAACAGGGTCGGCTGGTTTGCCTTGACCTGCACGAGCAGGTGCGCTCGGCGGGCGGTGACCTCGTCGGCGTGACCGGTCTGGGTGTGCAGGGCATCGGCGATGAACAGCACCCCGGCCAGGGTGCCGAGCACAGTCTCGACGGCGTCGAGCAGCGGCGCGAACGACGTGATCTCATTGCTCTTGGTGTCCACGGTGACCTGGGCGAGCACGATCCCGGTGGTGGTGTCCAGCGCGGACAGCAGGTGCACCTGGCGGCCGTCAGCTCTTCGGGCGCCGCGCAGGGTCTTGCCGTCGATGGCGATGACCGTGCGGTACCGGCTCGGCCTGGTCACCTCGACGGGAACGCGGGTGCGCAGCCAGCCGGCCAGGACGGTGCCGAGCAGCGTGTCGTCCAGGCGCGTCAGCAGCCGCCAGACGGTGCTGCCCGACCGGCACTCCTGCGGTGAACCCGAGCCGTTGCTGAGCTTGTTCGTCCAGGTCGTGCAGCCAATTGTCGGGGTACGGCCTGGAGTGCAGAGCTAGGTACAGCCGAACACCAATCGGTGATCGCGGCGAACGACGACGCCCCGGCCATGACGGCACAGACCGCCACCGCCAGTAGCGGGGTCAGCGGGTAACGCACGCCACGTGGGTCGCGTGGATCAGGAACAGCGGCGAGCGCCTGCAGCAGCCCGCCGTGTTCACCGTCGGTGACTGGCACTGCCTCGGCGGTGGAGGCGGGTGCTGCTACGGCCAGCGCGGGGATGAGAGATGATGCCATCGGCGGGTGGGGTCTTCCTCGGAGTCGTGAAGCGTCGCAACTCCATGATCACCGATGCGGCCTCACCCGCTTCTTACGCCTCCACAGGGGCCGAACTCGCCTCGGAACTCCTGGTCAGCGGCCCGCCGGCCGACTATGCAATCGCCCTGATCGATTTCCGGGCTTGCTGTGTCCGCTTGAACTGCAAGTTCAGCTAAAGGATGTCTCGTAACTCGGTGATGGCGTTGCCGGCCAACGGTGTCGGTGTCATCCGAGCAGGATGATGTTGTGGAGGTGGGCGATGCCGGAAGCGGTGTCGGTCAATGTGCTGGCGGCGCGTTGGTAGTCCCGGAGGATCTTGAAGGTCTTCATGCGGGCCAGGGCGTGTTCGACCTGCGCGCGGACGGTGCGGTGGTGCTTGTTCAGGTTCTTCTTCCAGTCGGGTAGTTCGCTGCCGTCGGTGGGTTTGCGGTACGGGATGATCACGTCGGGGTTGCCGCGGTAGGCGCCGTCGGCCATGACCGGCCGTCCGGCCAGCTTCTGGTCGATGCCGGAAGTGCGATAGACGATCGTGTCGTTGCGGTTGCCCGGCTGCGGGTCACCCAAGGCGACGACCAGGTGGGTGTGGGCGTCGATGGCGACCTGCAGGTTCGTCGAGTAGCGGTAGTTCTTGCTCGGGGCGGCCAGCCGGTGGTCCCGGGTCGGGACCAGGGTGCCGTCGACGATCGCTATCTGTTCGACCCGGCGTCGGCGGACCGGGGCCAGGGCGAGCATGGGGCCGAGGGTGTCGATGACCCGGTGGGCGGCGGAGTGCGACACCCCGAACAGCGGACCGATCTGCCGCATGGTCAGGTTCGTGCGCCAGTAGGCGGCGACCAGCAGCACCCGGTCGGCGAGGTCGAGGGACCACTGCCGGCCCGGCCGCCCATCAACGATGGCGTCCCCGCCACGTTCGGCGACCAGCCTGACCAGCCTGCGGAACTGGGCGGGCTGCAGCCCGGTGAACGGGAAGATCCACTCCGAGCGCGCCGCCGTGATCACCTGCACCACAACATGATCCACCATGGACCCGCCACCGAGTTACGAGACATCCCTTAGAAGGATCATTAGAAGGGGAAATCGTTATTCCACGGCGCATCCAGATCGGCAGGGTCCACGCCAGCCTCTCGCGCCGCCGCATCTACCTCGCCGATTTCATCAACGATTCTTACATACGGTGTGCTCATATCTTCTTCATAGAAGCATGCGTCATCGTTAACCAACTGCTTAGGAACTTCGATCGCGGCGACCCGAAACCTGCCGTCAGGCAGGGGTAATACCCACACCCACGAATAGCAACCTTCCGCGCCGCTCAATCTTCGAGCCGAAACAACGGACTTGGTCATCATTAGACGATTTCTAGCCTGAGTCTTCACTTAACCACCCCAAAATATCCGGACAATTGGGCCCTCGAGAGTATGGACCTGAAGGTGAGGAAATGCTCCGTCTGCATTTCCAGGGCCATGACCGACTACCCTGCCATCAGCCCCAAGTGTGTCATCCCAGTGATAGGTGCCAACCTTCGACCCGAAGTACTGTTTCGTTCCGACTCCATCAAAGCCAGTGGCATTTCGGTACCCCTGACCTAGGTACATGCCGAGAAGCAACTCCTCTGCCTCTGAGCGGGATCTAACCATGATACTTGTGCTGCCACTTGCGATGGACCTGGCGGCGCTGCTGACACTGCCACTCGTCCATGGAATGCGCGAAGCTGGGACTCGACCCCCGGTCGCTGCCGAGAATACTGCCGCCAAGGCTACGGCTTGGGTGTCCTCGCAGTCGTCCATACACTGACCGGCTATGCCAGCGATCGCCCCGGCGGCGAGTAGGCAGGCTGGGCCGGTCTCGGCGCAGAGGACTGCGCCGACGGTGGCTACGACCGTGGTGACCACCGTCTGGTCTAGCGCCTCCCAGTAGTCCTTGAAACTGGGTGTGCCGTAAAGGGCGCGCTTGATGCGGACCATGATGGCGTTATAAGCAGGCGAGCCTGGCATATTCCATGTGTCCGGATTCTGGTCGATCACCAGCCGAATGTAGTTGTCAAGTTGCCGCCTCTTTTCTGGCGGGATGGTCGGCAGGTTGGCCGAGGGGTTGTTGCCGGACCCTGTGCCACCGGTGGCTTCCCCTGCGCTTGTGTTCTGCCCGTTGCCTTGGTTTTCCTCACAGTGACGCTGGGCGACCCCAGTGTAGTTATAGCATTCGTCCTTGGGTGGCTGGCCTACTCCTTCATCGGTGCCGCTGCAGGTATAGAACCCCGCGCATTCTTTTAGCCCGCTGGGGTCGCTGGAGGTTATCGGTGAGCCGCTGGTGTAGCCGTAGCCGGTCCAGGACTGCGGGTTCTGCTGGTCGAAGACTGGGTCGACGGAGACGAACCGGCCGATGGTCGGGTCGTACTCCCGGGCGCCGAGGTGGGTCAGCCCGGTGTTGTCCTTCGTGCCGCCGACGAAGCCCTTGTCGTTGGCCCAGGTCGGGCTGCCCCCGCGTGGGTTGCCGTAGGGATTCTGGCGGCGGACCGTGGCTGTCTGCGCGGCGGTGGCGCTGACGGAGACGTTCGCGGTGCCTTGGTGATCGGCGGCTAGCCACGTTAGTCCTGCGCTGGTGCGGGAGGCGACCGTGGACCCGCCGTAGGCGTAGTAGCGGGTGCAGGTGGTGTTTCCGGTACTGGTGGTGTACCGCAGTTCCTGTCCGGGCAGGTAGAGCGTCTTGCCGGTCGGGTCCCGGCGTACGAGTCGGTTGCCGTCCGCGTCGTAGATGTAGGTGGTGGTGCCTGTCGAGTCGGTGCTGGTTTCGAGGTGTCCCTCGGAATCCCAAGTGAGCACCTGAGAGCCGGTGCCACTCGGGCAGGTATTCGCGGCCGTCCCGGTGGGCCGACAGGTCGTGTTGCCCGATTCGTCGTATCGGTAGTTCTGCGTTATCGAGCCAGTCGTGGTGGTCGACAACGCATGGGGTCGCGATGCTTGGGCAGCGGGGTATTCGTAGGTCGTGGTGGTGTTGCTGGATGTGGTGTGCACTGTCTGGGTTTCGCGGTTGCCCACGAGGTCGAATGACCAGGAGTGCCAGTATGGTGCAGGACCGCCAAGGGAGGTAGCCACCGGATCGGCGTCGCAGTCGCTGTTGGTCGGGGTCCAGGCGTGCCTGAGGCGGCGAAGGTGGTCGTATCTGAAGCACTGGGTGTCGTCGACCGGGTCCGGTGCGGTGTCCATCGCCTTGGTGATGTTGCCGGCCTTGTCGTACGTGTAGCGGATGTCGGACAGCGTGTTCGGCGCGACCGTGTCCCGATCTACCCGGACTCCGGTCAGCCGTCCTGTCTCGAGTTCATGGGTGAAAGCCTGCAGTACTCTCCCGCCAGCGGTGTTGTCGGTGTCGAGTGTGAGTTGATTGAGTTCACCAAGGGCGTTGTACGTCGTGCCCACCACATAGGACAAGTTTGCCGCGCCGTACAGCGAGGTCATCGTGGTCGGCTGACCCAGTGAGTCGTAGGTGTAGGAGAGTGTCTCGGCCGGCAAGTCACCCCCGGTGGACGGCAGACCGGTCGAAGCGACGCTGCCGTCGACGTTATAGGTGTTGGAGAAAGTATAGGTGCCGGCTAGGTTGCTCTCTGCCGTCGGGATCACCACCTCGATCCCGTTCGGTTGATATTGGTCGGTGTAGCTGGTGACCTTGGTCTGGTAGGCGGCGCTGCCCACGAACCGGGTCGACTGAGAGAGGCGGCCCTTGGCGATCGTGTCGTAGACCCACTGGGCCCGCATTGTGCCACCGACTGCGTTGTCGTACACCGCCCGTTTACGGCCTAGCGCGTCATATAGGTATACCAACTTTTTACTGCGGGCGTCGGTGGATGAAGTGACGCGGTCCCCCGCGTCATAGGTGAAGGTAGTGACACCAGTGTCGGGATCGGTCTGCCTAGTGCGACGGCCCTGCAGGTCGTACTCGTAGAGCCACTGGTTATTCATGGAATCGGCGACGCTGGCGAGTTGGCCCTTGCGGGTGTAGGCGTAGGACGTGGTGTCCCACGAGCCGACCGTGTTTGGTGTCGGGCTCGCGCCGTGGTACTGGCGCACCGAGACGGTCCGGCCGAGCGCGTCGGTCAGTTTGGAGGTGGCGGTGCCACCTGCGGGTGGGGTCACGTCGGCACGGTCACCGGCGTAGTAGACGGACGTCCGCCAGCGTTCCGCGTCGTAGGGTTGGAAGACCGATGCGGTTGGGCGTCCCGCGCCGTCGAAGATCGTTCGATTCTGGTTCGGGACGAATGCCCGATCGGTGGCGGTGTCCAGCGTCGTGCCGGGCGCCCCGGTTGCGTGGTAGCTGCCGAACGTCTTCACCTCTCGACCGGCGGTGTCGTAGAAGGTGTCCGTGAGCAGCCGGCCGCCGGAAGGTGATGGAGTCTGGGTCTGCCGTGGGCGGAGCAGGCCGTCGTATAGGGCGTACATCGTGTTGTATGCACCGGCCGGGTTCAGCCGGGAGGTGGATACCACGGTGGCGGCGTCGTTGCGGATCAGGTAGTTGAAGGTGGCGGTGGCTGTCTGGGTCGCCTTATTCCGGCCGGGGAGCCACACTGCGGTCAGCCGGCCCAGGCCGTCGTAGGCGAGGTCGGTCCGCTTGTTGTTGGGGTCGATGATCGCGGAGTTGTTGCCCCATGCCGGGTTCACCGTGGTCGAGGCCACGTGCAGCAAGGGGTTGGTGACCGTGGTTGCGGTCACCGGGCCACCGGTGGTGGGGGTGTACTCTGTGGTGGTCTTGGCGTTCAACGCGTCCCAGGCCGCAGTCACTCGCCCGTTCTCGTCAAAAGTGCCTCGCGAGACCGTTGCGAAGGTTGGCGCGCCGGCATTCCAGGAAGCCATCTTCTCGGTCTTTGTTGCGAGGCCGCGGATGGGTGCCGTCCCGAACGTCTGGCCGTCGAAACTGGTCCGTTCTTCGGAGATGACGTCCGCGTCTGCCAGGGCCGCGGTGGGTGTCGTGGCCGAGCACTGAACTGCGTACGTCTGTGTGCGTTGCACCTTGTCCACGAGCCATTTTGTGGTGTTTCGGGGTTCGTAGTCGATCTTCTTGCACTGCTCGTCGCCAGCGACTCCGTCGTGGCCGAAGTCGTCGATTTTCGTGGGCATGCCGAGGGAGTCGAAGCTGGTCGTGGTCTTGGTGGCGCGCTCACCACGCCCGTTGTCCAGGGTGGTGTATTTGCGGGTCGTGGTGGTTCGAGCGAAGCGCGCGGTCACCGTGTCACCGTTGATGGTGCGGGTGGCGGTCGCGGCAGAGCCCCACGGATCGTTGGTCTCGCGGGACACTACCGCCCCATTCGGACCGTTGAGCGTCTTGGCCTCGCGGGTCATGCCGGCGTACCAGTCTGCGTCGGTGAACCCGTCGATGGTGACTGTCTTGGTGCCCCCCGAGGGGGCCGCCCTGTCGCCGTCCATGCCCCGGAAGTAGCGGGTCTCGGTGTAGGTCTGCTCTCCCGGGTCGCCGGTTGTCACTCCGACCCGACCGTAGCCACGGAAGCTCGACCAGGTCTTGTACTTCTTCTCGATTAGGCCGTCGTCGTCGCTGTAGTGCCAGGCCGCGCCGTCGAGGTAGGAGTACTTGTACACCGTGCGAGGGCTGCCCTGCGGTGGCGTCCCCCCTGTGTTGTCCTGTTCGTAGACGGTGGTGACCACATACTTGTGGAACCAGTCGGTCACCGGGTTGGCGTAGCCCTCCGGAGTCCAGACAGACGGGTAGCAGCGCTTGGTGTTGGTTTCTGCCGTCGGAGTCTGGCCGGCCACGCAGTCCGGGCCGGAGTAGGTGACGCTGATGGTGCCGCCGGTCTCGTTCCGGATCTTGGCGATTCGCCACCAGTTCATCGCCGCCGCGAAGTCGATCGTGTCCACCCGGTTGGCCAGTTGCACCCCGGTGAACTCGATATCCGGGACAGCGGTGGTCGTGCCGACCAGGCCGGCATGGGAGATCTTGGACAGCCACAGGCCGGCGCGGGTGCCGTCCCCGGGGTCTGGGAACGTGTGGGTCAGCGTCCAGCGCTCCACGTCGGAGTAGGCACCGCCGGAGCGGATCTGGGTGGTCACCGACGCCAACCGCTTCTTGGTCCAGAAAGTGGGCGAGTACACCGTGCCGCAGTTCGACCCGGTGCACTGCTGGTCCCACGGAGTATCGGGCCAGTGCGCGGCATCATGGGTAGTGCAATTGGACAGGCAGCGGTCGGCAACCTCGAAGACCACCTGCGCCGGCGCCGGGGTACTCAGCACTGAATCGACATCGTTGCTACGCCGAGTGCCGTAGGCAATATGGTCGAGATAGCCGGCCCGGTCATACGAAGCGGCGTCGTCGGCGTCGAGATTACGGCCGTACTTGTTGGTCTCCTTGACGTACCAGTACGAGGCGGAGTTACCGTGGACGTCCACCACATAGTCGAGGTTCCACCGCCATGCCTGTGTACAGTCGGAGTCGATGAACGCGGCGGCGTGGCACGGCTCATTCGGTTCGTTGCCGAACACCGGGGCAGTGAGGGTGGAGTTCGTCACCGGTTTGTCGGAGACCCAGCCGGGCAACTGGTTTAACCCGAACCAGTACTGGGTTCCATCGGTGGTGGTGACCACCCAGTGCTCGCCGTCGTTGTCGTCATTACTCGCGCCGGTCTTGTGCGCGATTCGCGAACCGTCGTCCGACCGCAGGTGCCAACGGTCCTCGGTCGCGTTGTAGATCAGCTCGCCGGAGTGTCCACCTAGGGAGAGCGTGGCGTTGCTGGTCTCCCAGCACAGGTCACTGGTCTTCTTGCTGTTATTGGCTGAACCTTCCATGTCCTGGCCGCAGCCGACGTATCGCCGCTCAATGAACCCGCCGGGGTTAGCCTCGAAGCCCTCGCCTGCCCAGGAGGGCTGGTTGTTGCTGGCCGCTTGCCGGCCGTCCACGGATTGCGAGGAGTACGAAAGCGCCAGGGTCGGTGCCGGCCCGCCGAGCGACGGCGGTACCCGCATGGGGTACGACCAGGTGAACGCCCCGGAGTTCCCGCCAGCGCTCCAAGTCGACGACGGCTTGAGCGAGGTGGCCTTGTAGTCACCCGCAGGGCTGGAGTCGCCGGCCGTCAACGCCACCAGGACGCTGCTCCCGGACACCGGCACCGCCGCCGACACGTCGTGCGTCCTCAGGTTGTTAGTTGACCGCAGTGGGGTGCCTGCACATGCCTGTGCCTCCGCCTGTTCGGGGGCGCAGGCCGACATCGACACCATACGCAGCCGCGACGCCCAGTCGCCGCCGTAGGCAGACGCGAATGCCCCGTAGTTCACCGTCAGCTGTAGGCTGCCCGCGCTTGCAGCACCGTCGGCTCGGCCCACCCTGAGCAGGAGCCCACGGACTCCCGCCTTCTCGGTGGCTGCCCGGTTCAGCAACTCCACCCGGACCCGGGTTGGGGTCGTGGCAGGAGCGAGTGTTCGGCCGGTCGCGGACACCGCGGGCGAGGACGCCGAGGCGACCCGAACTGGCAGTGCTCCTGCCGTGACAGGAGTGGAGGTCCTCCCGGCGATGTCGACCTCTACGGTCCCCGCTGCGGGCCACACCGGTGCGGGCTGGCGGCCCGCGTCGGGCATTACCGCTCGCGGTCCCGGTGTGCTGGGTACTACAGGAGCCACTGGAACAGTCGGCACCTTCTGCGGTGCCGGTGGCTGATAGCGCTTCGCGCCCGCAGCCGACGTCGGTGCACCAATGAGCGTCGCGGCCATCAGCGCTGCGGTTGCGGCTGCTATGACCATGCGGGTTCTACCGAGTCCACGGAATCGGCGGAGTGGGCGAGTCGAGTCCATCGTGTGCTCCCCGAGGTTATCCGTGATCGTCATGAGTGTGGATCTTGGGTACCCGCGGCCCCAGATAGGTTGCGGTCCGAGCCTGGTTCGGCTCGCCGACTGCTGATGTGCACTTCCTGGCAGTCCGGTGGCGGCCGCCCCGACGGCGCTGAGGAAACGGCCCGTCATGGGGTGGGTGGGCTCAGCCGCAGACCGAGGCCGGGGCGGAGGACCGGCTGGCGGTAGGTGTATTGGACGGCGGTGGTGCCGTCGGTGTTCTCGATGCCGATGGTGGCGGCGCCGCCGCGTTCGAGGAAGGTGCCGTCGTTGTCGGTGTAGGTGAAGCTGTAGCCGCCGGTTTCGTCGAGAATGACCTGGAAGGTGATTCGGGTGAGGGGGTCTTCGTAGGAGTGGACGTTGCGCCATTCGATGACGAACTGCCGGCTTCCTGTGCTGCCGCGGACGGTGGTGCGGATGCTGGCGTTGCTGTCGACGACCCAGTCGTGCCAGAAGGGGTAGAGGGCGGCGTTGGGTTCTTCGGGGCTGTCCGGTGAGGGGATCGGCCAGGCGTCGGGTGAGGGTTCTCCGGGGTCGATGAAGCTGATCACGCCGTTGATGTCGACCCAGCCGGTGTTGTAGGTCTGGCCGTAGAGGTTCACGGGGAAGGGCAGGGTGACGGGGGTGTAGGCGTCGTCTCCGGTGAGTGGCAGCACTGTGGTGTTGGCGGGGATGTAGGGCACGGCTTGTTCGGCCAGCGTGTAGCCACCGCCTGTGGGCGTGGCCGCCAGGGTGAAGTCGGCGAGCGCCTGGGCGCTGGTGCCGACTGCGACCTGTCTCACGTCGGAGCCTTTGCAGGCACCGGCGGTCACGGTGCTGATCGCCGCCCAGGTTCCGGCGGGTACGGCGTCGACCTGGTAGGTGCCGTCCGTTGCGGTTGTCGCGGTCTTGCCGGCCACCGCGATGGTCGCTGAGGCGATGGGGGTGCCCTGGCAGGTGACGGTCCCGGCGAGGCTGCCCTGTCCTGGCGGGTTGGGCTTGAAGGTCACGCCTTGGCCGCTGGCCAGCCAGTTCTCCCGGTGCAGGTACTGGAAGCCGATGGACCCGTCGGCGTTCTCGATTCCGACGGTGGACTCGCCGCCCCGCTCGATCGGTTTGGTGGGGTCGATGCCGTTGTAGGCGAGGGTGATGTCGCCGCCTTCGGTGAAGATGACTTCGAAGGTGGTTCGGGTGGTCGTGTCGCCGTGGGCGTGGACGTTGCGCCATTCCACGATCCACTGCCGGTTGGGGGCGGTGCCGCTGATCTTGGTGGCGATCGCTGCCTGGGAGTCGATGACCCAGTCGTCCCAGTGGACGTAGACGGCGGCGTTCGGGGAGCCTTCGGCGGCTGGCGAGGGGATGGTGCCCGGTGCGGAGCCGATCCAGCCGAAGTACGCCGGGTCTTTGAAGCTGACCAGACCGTTGGCGCTGATCCAGGCCGAGGTGTATGACTCGCCGTAGAGCTTGACCGGGAATGGTGGGTTCTTCTGCCATACGGTGTCGTCGCCGCTCCAGCCTTCGGTGACGTCGCCGGGGACGAATGTCTGTGTGCCGGTGGTGCACTTGTAGCCGAACTCGTCGCCGTCGACCATGACCGACAGGTCGACGTCGGAGGTGCCGCCGGGGTGGTTGATGGTTTCCTTGGCGTACTGGCCGGTGCAGCGGTTGTCACCGGTCGAGGCGGCGACCACGTATTCGCCCACTGGTACGGCGGTGAACTGGTAGCTGCCGTCCGCGCCGGTGGTGGTGCTGCGGTTGCCGGGGTTCATGGTGATCGTCGCTCCGGCGACCGGTTGGCCGGTCACGGCGGTGGTGAGCAGGCCGGTGACGGTCCCGGCGGGGGCGGGGGTGTAGGTGATCGAGGTGTTGCCGGGCAGGGCCGCTTCCTGGAAGGAGTAGAGGGCCGCCACGGTGCCGGAGGCGTTCTCCAGGCCGACGGTCGCGCCTGCGCCCTGCTGGGTCGGGGTCGACATGGTGCCGTAGTGGAAGGCGATCCGTCCGTCCTCGTGGAAGATGACCTCGAAGGTCAGCCGCTCCGTCTTGGTGGGGCGGAATCCGACGTTGCGCCACTCCACCACGTAGGACCGGTTCGGGGTGGCACCGAAGGTCTGCGTGCGCACGCTCGCGGAGGTGTCGACCTCGAAGTCGTCCCAGAACGGGGCCACCACCGCGTTGGGGGCGGTCGCCGTCGGCATGGTCGGGTTGGCCCAGGTTTCCGGCAGGCCGGAGGCCGCGCCGAAGCTGACCAGGCCGTTGGTGTGCACCAGGCCGGTGGTGTACGACTGGCCGTGGAACTGCACCGGGAAGGGCAACGTCACCGATGTCGCCGCGTCGTCGCCGGTCAGGGCGAGCACGGTCGACGCCGCCTGGAAGCCGGAGGCGCCGGTAGCGCATGCGTACCCCATGCCGCCGTAGTCGGGGCCGAGTTGGAAGTTACGGACGGTGTCGGTCGAGAGCTCCACCTGGTTGCGGGCCATGGCTCCGCACCGGCCGGCGAGTTTGGCCGATACGGTGTAGCTGTCGGCGACCAGGCCGGTGAAGCTGTACGCCCCGCCCGCGCCGGTGGTGGCGGTCAGGCCGCTCGGGTCGAGCGAGACCGTGGCGCCCACGACCGGGGTGCCCGCAGTGTCGGTCAGCGCCCCGGAGAGGTTGTGCGTCTCCAGCCCACCGGCGACGTCCGGGCGGACGAAGGTGATCGACCGGGCGTTCGCCAGGGCAGGCTCGTTCGCGGAGTACGTCAGGCCGTCCTCGCCGGCGTCCGCCTCGATGCCGACGATCGCGTTGGCGCCCTTCTCGGCGGCGTTGTCGAGTTGGTCGTAGTTGGTGGTCACCGTGCCGTCCGGGGCCAGGATCGCCTCGAACGACAGACGCTGGGTGGTGTCGCCCTTACGGTGCACGTTGCGCCACTCGACGATGAACCGCTGTGCGCTGCCGGCGCCCGTGGTCGCTGTCCGCACGCTGGCGGAGCCATCGACCACCAGGTCGTCCCAGAACGGGGCGACCACGGTGTTCGGTTCCGTCGGAGCGGGCAGCTGACCACCACCGGTGTACGGGTGCGAGCCGCCGGGGTCGGTGAACGAGAGCAGGCCGTTGGTGTCGACCCAGGCGCTGCGGTACGCCCCGCCGTAGAACGGGAAGGCGAAGGGCAGTTGCACCGTGGTGACGGCGTCGTCGCCGGTCAGTGCCAGAACGCTGTTGGCGGCGGTGAAGGCCGTGTTCTGTTCGGTACAGGTGCTACCGAGGTCGTCGCTGATCGCGGCGAGGAAGATGTCGAGCGTCAGCCCTTGACCGTCGATCTCGAGGGGCTGGTTGAACGCCAGCCCGCAACGGCCGCCGAAAGTAACGGTGACCGCATACAGCCCGGGCGGGAACCCTGTCAGGGTGTAGCTGCCGTCGACGCCGGAAGTGGCCTGGTGTCCGCCGGGCTGGAGTTGGACGACGGCTCCGGCCTGAGGCAGGAAGTTCGGGTCCCACACAGTGCCGGACAGGCTTGCCGCGGACGTCACGGTGAACTCACTCTGGTTCATGTCGCTGATCCGGTTGCCGTCGTCGACCGCGACGGCGTAGACCGGTCGTGCACCGGTAGTGGCACCGACGTTGATCGTGACGGTTGCCGTGCCGCCCGCCGTGATGGCGTTAACCGTGCTGCCCAGGCTGGTGCCGTCGATGCTGTACTTGAACTTCGTGACGTTCGTGTCGCCGCCGGCGTCGAACGTGACGGCGAGGGTCCCGCCGGGGGTGACGTCGCTGCCGTTCGGGAAGGTGATCTTCGGCTGCAGGGGCACCGCCAGCTTCGCCAGGTTGGTAGGCGTCTCGATGAAGTGGTAGAACCTTGCGTCGTCGATCGATCCGGTGAAGAAGCTGTCGGCGCCGCCGTTCCACATGCGTTTGCCGATGGCCACCTCGGTGGTGGCGTTGAAGCCGCCGGAGAGAGTCGCGGTGGCGGTCTGGGCCACCCCGTTGACGTAGAGCGTCAGCTTCTTGGTTGACGCGTCGTACACGCCGGCGAGGTGGGTCCACTTGCCCGCTGTGGGCGCCACGTCGGAGGAGACGCTGTGCAGGCCGGCGTTGTCGGTGTCGGCGGCGGCCATCGCGAACCGCCAGCGTTGGTTGCTACCGGCGTAGCCGAGGTGATAGGCGGACATGCGGGATCCGCTGGCACTCATCACTGTCTGGACCCCGGTTCCCGAGATTGAGTTGATCTTCACCCAGGCGGTGACAGTGAAGCTTGAGTCCGTCCGCGCGGGCGTGGCGACCCCGGTGTCCGGGTGGGGATAGGTGACGGCGCCGGTCTTGGTCACCGCGGTGGTCCCCGGCAGCGACAGGGCCGTGCCGACGCCGGAGCGACCCGCGACCCGGGTGGCGGGCGTGCCGAGGGTCAAAGTGTTGCCGTGGCCGGAGACATCGGTGCCGGTGGTGCCGGTTTCCTCGAAGGTCCACTCCGCGGCCGGGCCGGAGCCGGCACGGACGCTGAAGGTGTACGTCACCGGGGATGAGAACCGGGTGGCGTGGTCCTTCGACCACACGTAGAGCGTGTTGACCCCATCGTGCAGTGGCGCAAGCGTGATCGACGCGCCGTAGTCCGTACTGCGCGCCGGCACGGTCTTGGCCGCGGTCAGCACGCCGGAGTCGAGGCTGTACGCGTACTCCTTCACCTCGTGCGGGCGGGTGGCCGGGGCGGCGACGCTGAAGGTGCCGCTGAGGCCGACACCGCCGCGCGGCACTCCATCGTTGGTGTAGTTGGTCGACGAGACGCTCGCGGGCGCAGGCGGCGCTGTCGCGTCGACGGTGAACTCACACGTGCCCGACCAGGGTCCGTAGTGTGAACCGTCCCAGGTTCGGGCCTGCCACACGTAACTCGCGCCATCGGTCAGCTTGCCCGCGGGTATCGCTTTCGACGTGGTGGACGGGTTGCCCGCGGCCTGCGAGATCTTGTTGGTCTCGTTCCGCGTGCCGCCTACCGGCCACCAGTAGAAGTAGGTGGTCAACGACTGTTGCGAGCTGTCCGGGTCGGAGTGCTTGGCGGCCAGGACCGGTGTGGGGGTCAGCACGTACGGCCGGGAAGCGCCGGTGGCGCAGGCCTTGCCATCGGACTTGCGGTCGCCCGGCGCGTTCGGATCGCTGTTGAAGGTGATCGCCAGCTTCGGTGAGGCGTGGTTGAACCGCTTCCACTGGTCCTTGGTGCCCTCGTCGACCGCCCGCAGCCCCACCGTCAGGTTCGGCCACTTGCTCGCCGCCGCCTTCGCCACCATCGAGGTCACGTTGAACTCGATCGTGCCGGTTCCGAGGCAACCGTGCGCGGAGCCGTACTTGCGGTTGCCAACGCTCTGCGCCGTGTAGGTGCTGTGCCAGGTCGGCTGGTTGTTCCACGTCGTGCCCGACGAGATCGACCCGGTCATCCACAGCTTCGCGTTCGACTTCGGGCTGCACGTCCACGACCACCGCTGCTCCACCCGGAACTGCGCGCTCAGGATGTGCTTGCCCGCCACCGCCGAGGTGTTCATGCGGAACAATGACCGGATGATGTGATCGGCGCAGCCCGAGCAGTCCTCGGTGCGTCCCGCACCAGCCGAGCCGATGATCTTCCCGTTGTACAGCGCCGTGGTGTTCTGCCAGAAGGAACTCGACTTGTGCTTGCTCCATACGGAGGTCCAGGCGTTGCTCGCGATCCCCCCGGTCCACGACGGATCGATGTAGATCGGCAACCTCGTCCGCTGATCGGTCAACATGGCCTTGTCCGGAACCACCGTCACCGACTTGTCATCGACCCTTACGGGCATCACCGCCCTACGGGCAGCCTCCGGCACCTCATCCCGGCCTGCCGCACCGCCGACCCTGGCACCAGCGGCGCCAGCCTCGGCCGCTGTCGGCTTGCGCGACGGGCTGACGGCAGGCTGCCCCTTGTCCTTCTCAACCGCTCCGCCGGCAGGTTCCCCGACTTCGGACGAGTCCCACATCAGGGGCGCCGGCGCGGCGAAGACGATGCCACCCTTGCTATCCCGCGCGGCGAGCCCGCCACCGGCGGACGGGCCGACCGTGACGCCCTTCGTCTCGACTCCGAACGTCAGCGTCGCCAGTTTCGGGTTCGCGGCAGCGGCGCGGGTCTTGACGACCAACACCTGCGAGAAGCCGAGAGGCTGAGCGGTGACCTGAAGATCCACATCCGGAAGCACGTTCCGGTAGGTCGCCGTCGGACCGCTAAGCACCGGAGCCGGCAGCTTCCCAGGCCAGGACACGCCCAGCTCGCGACTATCGTCACGCAACCGCACGAACGGACCCCTGCCCTTGCCGGAGAAGACCATCGGCAGGACCGTGGCCCGCGGCACAACCCCCTCGGAGGTCAACTTCAGCGTCGTGTCCACGGGCACCCACGACCCGCCCTTACGCACCCGGGTCGGCTCGATCGTCTGCTCCAACGTCTGCGACCCATCGACGTTCAGGAACGTCTGCGACCACTCCGTTCGAGCCGAAATGTCCTCCACCCGCCGACCACAGACCACCAACATGCGTCGGGCCGCGGCCGCGTCCGGCTGCTCATCGACGCAGGAACCCTTCGGTGGTGTGACAGCCGCAGCAGCGGCGATGGCGGGGACCGAAAGCCCTGGAACGGTCGTGGCCAAGACCACCACGGCCGCACACCAGCGCCGCAGGGAGAGAGACCTTCTCTGTGACGCACGTGCATGCAAGACCAAACCAGCCACGCTGACCCCCGTGCCCACGACCGACAGTGGACACGACCCTAGAGATAAAGGATGCTCTATGTAAAGACTCAACTACTGAAGGTGACCACAAGTCGGGCATTGCACTGTCAAATCCAGGAGCCCATCACGCAACGTCGATCAGGCTCTCCAGGCAGTCGAGCTGGTTTGCAACGGCTCCCGCGCCGATGCCGAGAAGATCACCCAGCCCAACTCAGACACCAACGGCGCAGCTCTGGAAGCAGACAGTCCTGCTTCCAGCCATCGCACGTCCATATCCCACATCCTGATGACGTACGCCGGTGACGAGGGGAGCGCGACGATGGGCGAACCAGGGGTGATCTTCAAACGGTGCGGATGCCGAGACATTCACCGCCGACGACTTGAACAGTCCTGTCCCCGCTTGGCGGAGCGTGGGCATGGCAGCTGGTACTTCCATTGCTCCGCGACGAACCTGCTCGGGCGCCGCGAGCGCGTCCGCCGTGGTGGCTACCGGTCGCAGGCCGCCGCACGTCGGGCCCGTGACGAGTGGCTGGCAGGCACTGCTGCTGACCGCACCGCCGCCGGCTGGACCGTCGAGCGGTGGCTGCGGCACTGGCTCGACACCCGCACGAAGATCCGGCCCACCACCCGCTTCCACTACACCCGCGACGTCGACAACATTCTCATCCCTCGTCTCGGCCGCTATCTGCTGGCCGACCTCGACGCACCACTGCTGCGGACGGTCTTCGCGCAGATCGCCGCCACGACCAACAGCAAGGGCCGACCACAGTCGGCCTCGGCGATGCAGCACCTGCGGACCACCCTGCGCGCCGCACTCAACCTCGCCGTCCGCGAGGGGCTGATCGACTGCAACCCCGCCCGGCACATCGAGGTCAGCGGCTACCAGCAGCCCCACGCGAAGGTATGGACCGACGCCCGCGTCGAACAGTGGGAACGCACCGGTGACGGGCCGCCGGTGGCGGTCTGGACCGCCGAGCAACTCGCCGAGTTCCTCGGCGACGTGACCGACGACTCGCTGTTCGCGTTCTGGTGGCTCACGGCCCTGCGCGGCCTGCGCCGCGGCGAGATGTGCGGACTGCGGTGGACCGACGTCAACCTCGACCAGGGCGTCCTCACCATCGAACGCAACCGCACCACCGCCGGCTACACCATCGTCGAAGGCGACCCCAAGACCCCCGCCGGCCGCCGCGCCGTCGCCCTCGACAAACGCACCGTCCAGGTCCTGCGCGCACACCGTCGCCGCCAGCTCGACCAGAAGACCGCAGCCGCCGAGAACGGCAAGGCGTGGACCGACACCGGGTATGTGTTCACCCGCGCCGATGGCCTGCCGATCAACCCGAACTACGCCACGACCCGGTTCCGCAAACTCGTCCAGCGCGCCGGACTGCCCCCGGTGCGGCTGCACGATCTGCGCCACGGTGCCGCGTCCCTCGCCCACCAGGCCGGCGCCGACCTGAAGACCCTGCAAGATCTGCTCGGCCACTCCAGCATCGTGATCACCGCCGACACCTACACCAGCGTCCTGCCCGACGTACAGCGACACTGCGCCGACGCCACCGCCCACCTCGTCCTGGCCGCAGCCCGCCGCACCCGGAAAAAGATCAAGAACAAGGCTTGGAAGAACCGACCCACCCGCCGGCCGAAAACAGGTGCTCCGATCCTCAGCGCCCCGGGCACGGCGTCGAAGCCGCAGGCCAGAACCACAAAGCGCGAGAAGAAATCACCTTCAGGGGTGACACCCACATCGCACCCACGTGACACCCACCGTCCGCACAGGGCGGACAGCAGGAGGGGTCTGACCGCCGTTTCGGCAGGTCAGACCCCTCCTGATCTTGTGCGCCCGAAGGGACTCGAACCCCTAACCTTCTGATCCGTAGGGCAGCCCTGGAGGCAAAGTCATACAAATAACACTCTATCAAAGTTGGTCCGAGTGTCTAGCCCTGGTTCCTGGTGAGTCCAGCCGAATAACCGCAGTTCCACGCCCCCTGCCGGACCAGAAGCCGCGCAGCACCACTTCCCGCGAGCGGGGCAGGGGCCCAACTTCCGCGTCGGTCCGAGGGCGTCCATGCCAGCTTCCCGACGTCCGAGCACCCATGGAGCACCCAGGGAGCCCTCCGGCAAACCGGGGGAACCTCACTGTTCCAACGGGTCGTCGACGACATCCTCGACCAGATCCGCGACGGACGCCCCAATCCCAACGACCCGCTCCCCTCGGCCCGCAAGATGGCCGACCTCTACGGCGTCGCCTCCATGACCGCCCAACGCGCCCTACGGGCACTCCAGAACCGGCGCATCACCTACAGCGTTGCCGGGTACCTCGCCGACCAGCAGGCCATCACCCGACGCTTCCACGCCGCACGCACCGCCGACGACCGCAACGACGCCCTGAACGACCTGGTCCGGCACGCCGACGCCCACGGCCAGTTCATCGACGACGTGATCAGATACCAAGCCGACCACGGCAACTACGCCAAGCAACCAGCGCACCTCATCCGCAACGACGCACCCGGCCCCGCAGCAGGCGAGCCGACCGCCGAGCCGCCGACCGCCAAGAAAACCCGTCGCCCCCGCAAGCCGGCAACCTGACCACGGGCGGCGCTGGTCCAAAACTGCATTACGTAATCAAGAGCGGCCCGGCCGAAGCCGGGCCGCGCGCACGCGCTATAGGCCTACGGCCCCGCGCGCACGCCGATCAACGGCAAACCGCCGATTAGGGGTCCACCACATTCACCGACGAGCCGAGTGCATGACTGAGACGATTGATTACCTCATCGACAGTGAAGTCCCATCCAGTTAGCCGCTGCCCGCTCCAGTTGATTCCCACACGGAAGTCATCCTTAGCGAGGTCCGGCAGCGCCGCACTTCGCCAATGATCTAAGGGCATCGAAACAGCACGAAATTGAGGACCCCATAGATCAGCGGCCCGCTGCGCACGGGCCTCCGACGACCAGTAAGGGAAAGCTGGCCGCCCAGAACTTGAAACTGGAGTTGGGCTGCCACCGTCGTCTCGAACCCACCAAACAGTATGAGTTTGGATGATCTCGCGGAAGAACGCCGCCGCCTGAGCTCCGCTTGTGCTCACCCGAATCCTCCCAGATCGTCACGACTTGAGTTCAACGCTTGAGCGCGGCACCGGAGGGTCCCAGTGCCGCGCCATCTCGACGACGTCAGTACCCGGGCGGGAGCCTACGGTATCCACCCGGATCCATGAGGACGTGATCCTCTGGCCACCGCGGCGTTAGCAACATACCACCATCTCGCTCGGGAATAGGTTCGTGGCTTAGCTCCATTGATTCCCATGATCCGTCCGGGCGCTGTCGCCGAGGAGCCATTCCGCGCCTCATGCGGCTAATGTTCGCCGCACCATATTGATCTGCGGCTGCCGGCTCCGCCGCTTCATTTTTCCAGAACCGCTTACGCATAGTGGACATGGAGGGCGCGTCGCCATTTTTATTAGGCTTAGAATAATCATCGCCCAATTTCCAACGCCCACCGCAGTTGTGAACCAGCACCGGCGTGTTGCCGGCGAGCACATAGTACGTGTGGATGTCGTTGACCGTCAGGTTGTGGACCCGGGTCGTGCCGGTCCAGTGTTTCGTTGCGATGATCGCGAAGCGGGTGCCAGCTGGCGAGATGACCGACTGGCCGGGCCGTAGGTTTGCGGCGTGTACCCATTCGGTCAGCTCGGGCACCCAGAAGGGGTGGATGGAGGTCGCCACCACGGTTCCCGTCTTGTGGCCAGATGGGCCGTCGAGATCGACCGTGACCTCGACCAGCTCTTTGTGGCCCTTGCTGGTCAGGGTGGCAACAACCGACTTGGCGGCCGCCTCACCTGTGACCGGCTCTGTGGCTTGGACTTTGTCGCCTACATCGATTTCATCGATGGGCTTCTTGGTGCCGTCCGCCATGAGGACGAGAGTTCCGGGCAGGAAACTCTGCGGGACGGCGCAGGCGGCTCCGTCGAGGGCGTCGTCCGCGCGTTTGCGGGACTTCATGAAGGTCTGGTAGGCCTCTTTGAGTCGGCCACCGAGATTCACGAGACGGTTCTTGAGGTCGTTGAGTTTGTCGAGGCGTAGTGCGTACCGGGCGATGAGTTTTCCGGCTGCTCCGCCGATGGCGGTGAGGACGACGTTCAGAGCCGTGGCCGCGCAGGCACCCATGTCGCCCTTGATGAAGCAGTCCATCGCGTCGGTGATGCCGAGTTCATCGGCGATGATCTTGCCGAGTTCCTTTGCAATGGCGACCACCATCTGCTTGGCCCGTTCGGCTTCCTTACGGGCCCGGGTGACCTCGGGTGGCTCGGAGGGGCGCGGCTTCTTGGGCGTCACCTTGATGACGGTCCATCTGCCGCTGTGCGGGTCCTGCGTCAGTTTCTGGTCGGGGTGGTCCCTCCAGTACTTGTCCTCTTCCCGGCCTCCGCCAGCAGTGGCCAGTGGTTTCAGGCCGTTCGGGTCGCTGAATGCCAAGGGGTTGTTGTTGGCGTACGAGTACCCGTGCATCTGCTGAGGGTCGGCTGGGTCGATGATCGGATCGACCGATATGAAACGGCCGGTCGATGGGTCGTACTCTCGTGCGCCGAGGTGGGTAAGGCCGGTCGACTCGTCCTTCGTTCCGCCGACGAAGCCCTTGTCGCCGAACCACTCGCCTGGCCCGGGCTGGGCACCCCGCGGGGTGCCGAAGGGCGTGCTGCGGCGGTATCTGAGCTGGCCGGTGGCTGCGTCCACGGCGGCTTGGCCGGTGCCGTGGTGGTCAGCCGCCTGGAACTGGATGCCGCTGATGGTCCGGACCACGGAAAGCTTGTCTGTGACCTGGTAGAAGCGGGTCCCGTTGACCAGGTTGGTGGCGTGGTCAAGGCGCAACTCCATCCCTGGCAGGTAGACCGTGGTGGCGTTCGGCTCCTTCCGGACCATCCGGTTGCCGTCGGCGTCGTAGATGAAGCTGGTGGTCTGGCCGTTCTCGGTGGCCGAGGCGAGGTGTCCCTCGGCGTCCCAGATCAAACTCTGTTCCTCGCCGACCCGGATGCGTTTCGTGGTGTTACCGCTCTTGTCGTATTCGTACGAGTAGAGCCGGTCGCCGCCGGGCGTCTTCTCGATGACTGACCGGACTGTGTGGGGTTGCGGTTGGCCGGTGGCCGGGTACCCGTAGATCCGTTCGATCTTGTCGGCGCCGCCTGTGGCGTGCTGGGTTTCGATGAGGCGGTTGCCCGTGGCGTCGTCGTAGGTGTAGCTGTGGTGGTAGGGAGCCGGGCCCCCGACGCCGCTGGTGGCAGGGCCGCCCGCGCATGTTGCGGGAGCGGTGGTGGCGGTGCTCCAGGCGTCGGTCAGCCGCCGCAGGTGGTCGTAGGTGAAGCACTGGATGTCCCGTTGACCGTTGCCGGGGGTGTCGGCGATGGTCAGGACGTTGCCCGCCTCGTCGTAGGTGTAGCGCTGGTCGATGTCCGACACCGGCTCGGTCGGCACCGGCTGACCCGGTGCCACGATCGCCTGGCGGGACAGCATGCTTCGGTTGAGCCGCTTGGTGCCCTCGTCGTAGAAGTAGGTGCCCCACGCTTTGCGGCCGCCGGTGTTCAGCTCGACCTGCTGAAGTTCGCCGGTTTGCGCGTACTCGGTGCCGGTGACGTAGGTCTGCTGCCCGGTGGTGCCGGAGCCGGTGATGGTGGCGACCCGTTGGAGACTGTCGTAGGTGTACCCGACGGTTTCCGGCGCGAGGCCGCCGCCTTCCGGGAAGCCGATGTTCCGGACGGTCCCGTCGCTGTTGTAGCTGGTGGCGAAGCGGTAGACGCCGCCCAGTTCGTCGCCGGGGGTGGTCTTCGGGATCGAGTATCGGATCTCGGTAGGCCGGTTGAACACGTCCCTGGCCGGATAGAGGATCTGGTACTTCAAGGTGCCCACCAGCCGGGTGGACGAGTACAACTCGCCTTTGGTGACGATGTCGTAGACCGATTCGCTGAGCTTGGTGCCGGTGGTGACCGTGCCCTGGTAGGTGGCGGTCTTGCGGCCGAGAGCGTCATAGGTGTACGACAACCGCACGTTCTCGGCGTTGGTCGTGGAGGTGAGCTGGTCGTAGTCGTTGTACTCGAAGGTGCTGGTGCCGGTGTCCGGATCTGACGCGGACTTCTTACGGCCACGCTGGTCGTAGGTGTAACTCCAGGTGTTGCTTGCCGTGTCCGTCACCGTCTCGGGCTGCCCCGCTGCCGTGTAGGTGTACGTCGTCTCGTCGTGATCACCGGACGGGCTGGAGCCCTTGTACTGGTGGAGGCTTCGTACCTGACCGCGGGCGTCGGTGATGGTGGTGGTCGGCGTCGCGCCGGTCGGCGGGTCGACATGGGTGCGGTCGCCGCCGTAGGTGGTGACGGTGCGCCACTTCTCCGTGCCTGCCACCAGGGTGATGGCGCTGGTGACTCGGTCGGCCCCGTCGTACACGTACGAGTTCTGCAGGTCCGTGTCGCCGGTGAGGGTCGGCAGGAGTTGCTCGGATGGCGCTCCGGTGGCGTAGTACGGCTCGTTGACCCGCCCGATCTGGCCGGTGGCGGTGTAGTAGGTTTCGGCGACCATCCGCCCGCCGTCCGGGCCGGGGCTCTGCGCCTGACGCGGGCGCAGCAGACCGTCGTAGATCTGGAAGGACGCGATGTACTCGCCGGCGTTGTTCAGGGTTTCGGTCTTCACCGCGATGGGCTTCGACGAGTCGACGACGTAGCTGTAGCGGACGCTGGGCGAGGTCAGGTTGCTGGCTTTGGCGCGGTCCGGCAGCCACACGCCGGTGACTCGGCCGAGTTTGTCGTGCTCGATGTCGGTACGGCGGTTGTTCCAGTCGAGTTGGCCGCTCGGCTGGCCCCAGGCCGGGTGGTAGTCGGTGGTCGATGAAAAGTTCGTGTCGACGCCGGCCACCTTGAGTAGCGGGCCCTTCTCCACCTTCCTGGTGGTGAGGCCGTTGGTCTCGGTGTAGGTGATCGTCGTGGTGGCGCCGGAGCCGTCCTTCGCGCTGTCCGGCCGGCCGTACTTGTCGAAGGTGCTTTCGCCGACCGTGACGTAGCGGGCCGTGGTGCCGTCGTGCTCTGCCAGTTTCTCGACCTTGGTGGCGTTGCCCTTCGTCGGGGTCGCGCCGAAGGGGAGGCCGTCGTACGAGGTGCGGTTGTCGACCAGGAGCTGGGTCGCCCTGTTCGGCGTCGCCGAGCAGGCCACCGCGACGGTTTCTTCCCGTGCCACCAGGTTGCGCAGCCGCAGCGTGGTGCTGTCGGCGTACGTCGTGCGGGTGCATTGGTCGTCGGTGGGGTCGTTGACGTCTCCGAGGTCCTCGACCTGGGTGACCCGGCCGACGGGGTCGGTGTAGGTCGACGTCTTGGCGTCGTAGCTGGTGACCGATCTGGTTTCCCGCCACGAACCGTTCTCCAGCAGGGTGAACCCGCGGTTGACGCTGGGCTTGACCATCCAGGCGCGGTCGGTGCCCCAGGTCCAGGTCTTGCTGGCGGTTTCCTGACGCCACGGTGTCGCCACCGACTTGCTGATGATCTTCGAGCCGTCGTAGACCTTGGTTTCGAACTCGAAGCCGGCGAACTGGTCGTGGTCGGTGTGGCTGGTTCCGACCGAGTCTGTCCGGGTTACCGTGCGGGTGCCGCCGCCGGCGGAGGTCGGCAGTTTGTCGCCGTGCATGCCGCGCAGGAAGCTGTGTTCGGTGAGGGTGGTCTTCAGCTGCTCGCTGCCCTTGCGGATCTTCACTGTCTCGTATCCGCGCCACTGGTTCCAGGTGAGGTACTTCGCCTCGGTGATCCCATTCGGGTCGCCGTGCCGCCAGGCTGCGTCGCCCATGTACTCGTACTCGGTGACCATGTCGGGGGCGATGGAGGTGCCCGGGACGACCGTGGTCATGTCGCTTTCGGTGACGGCCTTGACGACGTACTTGTGGAACCAGTCGGTCACCGGGTCTTTTGCGCCGCCGGGGTGCCAGATCACCGGGTAGCAGCGCTTCGTGCTGGTGCCTGGGGTGGGCAGGCTCCCGGCGGTGCAGTCGGCGTCGGCGTAGTCGACGGTGATCTGTCCGCCGGAGTCGGTCCAGACCGTCTCCAGCCGGGGTCGGATCAACGGCAGGACGTTGTCGTTGGGGATGTCGATCCGGTTGGGTAGTTGCCGGGCGTCGAGCTGCACGCTGGGGATGGCCTGCGCTGGCTCGCCGCCGTACACGCCCTGGTGGCGGATGTGGGTGAGCCAGAGGCTGCGGCTGCCGTCGGCGTTGTTGGTCCAGTTGTGATCCAGCTTCCAGACGTCGACCGGGCTCCATCCGGTGGCGTTGCGGATCTCCGTGCTGATCTGGTTGACCCGTTTGCGGGTCCAGAAGCTGGGTGAGGCCTGGGTGGTCTTGCACTTGGTTGCCGTGGCGCAGTTGCGGTCCCACGGGACGTCGGGCCAGTGGTTGGCCGTGGAGTCGGTCAGGTCGCCTGGGCGGCACAGCACGGTGTCGCTCGGGATACACCGTTCGGCGATGCCGAAGTTGACCCGGGCCGGGGCGCTGGTGGTGTAGACCTCGTTGTCGCGCTGACCGTAGTCGATTCGCTTGAGGTAGCCGCCCCGGTGGTAGGGGGTGCCGTTGACGTCGAACTTCGCGCCGCGGGCGTAGTGGTTGGTTTCCCGGTCGTAGAAGTACGAGACGACGTTGCCGTGGCGGTCCTTGACGTAGTCGAGGTTCCACCGCCAGCCCTGGTTGCACCACGCGTTGGCGAAGGTCGCGTTGTAGCACTGCTCGCCGGTGTCGTCGCCGTAGACGGGGACGGTCCAGACCGAGTTGGTTTCCTCCTTGTCGGCGACCCACCCCGGGAGGCGGTTCTTGCCGAAGTAGTACTCGGCGCCGTCGGTGGTGGTCACCTTCCAGTGCTCACCGTCGGTGGCGTCACCGTTCACCGCGCCGGTCAGCCGCTGGACCTTCGAGCCGTCGTCGCTGGCGAAGCGCCAACCGGTGCCGTCCTGCACCAGCTCGCTGGAACGGCCGTTGAGCATCAGCGTCAGGTTCTCGTGCGACCAACAGAGGTCGCCGACGCCGTCGTGACCGTCCTCGGTGCACGGCTTGTACTGCCGCTCGACGTACCCGGGGTCGTAGCCGAAGCCCTCACCCAGCCAGCTGCCCTGGTTGTTGGTGGCTGCGGTGCGGCCGTCGACGGTCTGCGAGTTGTAGGACAGCACGATCGACGGGCTGGCGCCGCCGGGGACCGGTGGGACGCGCAGCGGGTACGACCAGTTGAACGCGCCGGAAGACGGCGAGACGTTCCACTTCGACGATGGGGCGAGCGCGGTCGCGCCGAAGTCGCCCTGCGCGGAGCTCTCCGTCGCGGTCATCGCGTAGGTGGCCACGCCCACGTCGGCCTGCACCGTCGCGGTCAGCGTGCGGGCTTCGGCGTTGTTGACCGTCGGCACCGGTTGGGGCCGACAGGACGAGGATCCGGTGGGTTTCGTGCCGCAGCCGGTGAGCCGGACGAGGCTCAGCCTGGCGCCGAAGTCACCGCCGAAGGCGTCGGCGATCCCGGCGTAGCCGAGGGTCAGCCGGACCTGGCCGGAGGCGCTGACGCCGTCGTTGCGGCTGACCTGGAACGCCGGACCGTCGACCAGGGCTCCGGCGGAGGCCTTCCGGTCAAGGGTCTGCACCCGGATCCTCGCCGGCGGAGGGGACTCGGGTCGGTTCGAAGAGTGGTCCGTGGCGCCCGGTGGGGTGAGGGCTGTGGTGGCGCGTACGACGATGCCGCCGACCTCGGCGTCCGCCGATGTTGTGGGGCGGGCTGGCAGGGTCGCTGCGGTGACGGCGACGTCCGCGGAGTCGGCGGTGGGCCAGCTGACCTCCGGGGCTCTGGTCAGCGCGTTTCTGACGGCGGCGCCGACCGTGCGGGTCCGTACCGGCGGGGCCGCGCGGGCGGGGGCGGGGTTCTGCTCGGCCTGGGTCCGGGGTGTCGCGGGCCCGGCCTGCGCGGGGGGCGGGGGCATCCCCTGCAGCAGGCTGGCGGCGACCACGACGCTCATCGTCCAGGCGATGCCGTGTCGCAGACGTGTCCCGCGGCTGAGGGATGGGCGGATCGACGGTGACATGACTACTCCACATGGCAGGAGGAAGAAGGCAGACACGGACGACGCTTGCGCCGGCCCGTCCCACGGCGGGACGGGCCGGGCGGCGGTCAGATGTTGGGGTTCGGCTCCGGTGAGGCGATCTGCGCGAGCGTGGCCTCATCCACCACACCGGCGTAGACCCGCACGTCATCGATCTCACCGGCGAGATATTCGCCGTACACGTTGGTGTTGGTCTGGACCCTGCCTACCTGGAAGCCATTGGCGGCGTTCCAGGGGTTGGTATGCGCTGCCGTGGCCGATGTCGCCAGTTGCCCGTCGACGTAGAGCCGCACCTCCCGCCGGAAGGAGTCGTAGACCACCGCGACCCACTGGCCCTGTGTCTCCGCGTGTGGCAGGCGCACACCGTCGAAGACGGTCGTCACGGTCGGCGCGGTGCCGTCCGACTGCGGCACGGCTAACTCCCATCTGCCCTGACTGGAGCACCGGATGACGAATCCGCTGCCGATTCCGGCGTTCTGCGAGACCACTGCCATGCTCCGGCCGCATCCGGCGCTGGGAAGCCGGACCCGGGCGCTGACCGTGAAGCTTCTGTCGGTGCGCGTCGCGGCGGCAGTGGTGTGGGCGGCAGCGGCTACGCCGTCGAGCAGCAGGTTCCCGGCGCCGCCCAGCGGGTAGTTGGCCTCTGGGTCGTCGAGGTCGGGCGTGTAGAGTTCCGCCCCACCACCGAGAACCAGTTCCTTGCCCTCCAGTTCGGCAGCGGGGCTCTTGCCGTCCACTACCTCGTCGAGGGGCCAGTAGGCCTGGCGGATCGCTCGGAGCTGAGAGATCGCCGCTGCCTCCCGGGGCACCACGACGCGGTCGAACAGCGCTACGTCGGCCAACTCGCCGATCCAGTGGCTCGTGTACCCGCTCTTGGACATACTGCGGCCCATCTGTACCGCGCCGCGGGACTTCCACACCGAGCGGCGTGCCACGGCGGTCTGGGCGACGCCGTTGACGTAGAGCTGAATGGTGTTCCTGACCGGGTCGTGTACCGCCGTCAGGTGCGTCCACTCGCCTGCCACTGCGGCGCTGTCACTGGTGGCGGTCCAGCCGCCGAGGGAGGCTATGTCCGTTGCCGGGACGACGAAGGCCCATCGTCGGGTTGCGCTGTCGTATCCGAGGGTGAAGCCCGGCTCGCCGGAACCGTCCTGGCTGACCGCTACCCGGTCGCGGGTGGTGTCGGTCAGCCGGACCCAGGCGGTGACCCCGAACCCGTTGCCGGTGTTCACCAGGGCCCGGCTGTCGGTGGCGAGGTAACTGTCGACTGCGCCGGTCAACCGCACACCCCGGTCCAGCTGGCACTGGTCTCCGGTGTTCAGGCAGCTCGGCCCCGGCACACCTACCCGCGCGCCCGGCCCTGGCCTGGCTGGATGCCGGTTCCGCGCGTCGGCCAGCTCACCGGCGTCGGCCGGCTCCCCTAGCGTCCACTCACCGGCGGCCAGGCGGGTCGGGACGTTGAAGACACAGGTGGCGATTCCACTGCGTAGACCGCCGTTGTCGACCGCCTCGACGGTGACGAAGTTCGGGCCGTCCGTCTCCGGCATCCAGGGGACAGACACCGGGCCGCCGGGGGCGCTGGGTGTCAGGACGTTCGACGGGGACGGATTCGCGTTGAAAGCGTAGTAATACCTCGTCGCGTCCGTGGCGGGTGTGTCGAAGGTGAACGTGCCGTAGCTGCCGACCGAGCCTCTCCACTGGTCGTCGTCAGCGCAGAGGGACGTCTTCTCGGCAGCGTCGTTCGGCAGGTACTCGGGCGAGTCGATGTCCGGCGCGGCCGGTTTGGTCTTGTCGTAGACGACCTGGCAGTCCGTCTGCGCTTCACCATCCCCGCTCCACGGTCCGTAGGCGGTGCCGTCGTAGGCGCGGACCTCCCAGCTGATCGGCGTGTTCTCCGGGACGTCCGCCGGGAGGGCGTACTGGAAACGCGAACCACTGGCCCTGTACGGCGTGGTGTAAGTCCTGACGGTGTTGCCCGTACCGGTGTTCCAGGAGTAGCGCAGCTCGCCCCGAACGTTCTCCGTGGCCGCCGACGAGTGGTCGGGGTCGCGTAGGTAGAAGAAGAGTGTCGGCGGGTCGCTGACGTACGGCCGGCTGGTGCCGCTCACGCACTGCCCGCCTGGGGACATGGTCAGCTCGGACTGCTTGGGCTGCAGGGGCACCCTGTTGTAGTTGACCGACAGAATGGCGTTGCCACAGAACCGTTTCCACGCCGTGTGGTCGGTTTCGCTGGCGGCCCTCAGGCCGAAGGTGGTCGTGGACCATCCCTTGGCCACGGCCTCCTTAACCGCGGCCGTCGCGGTGAACGCGACGTTCTGGTTGGTTGATGTGCACGAACTCTGGGTCGCGGTGGGTGACTTCGTCTGCTGGAGCACGCTCATGGCAGGCTGGTTATTCCAGTTGGTTCCCGAGCCGATGGCGGCGCCGGCCCGGTACAAGGACACCCCCTTGGCGGACCCGTCGTAGGTGTGCGTCATCGTGACCGCGAACTCGGCGCTGAGGATCGTCTTGCCCGCGTATGGGGTGGGCAGAGCGTGGAAGAGCCGCTTTACCCCGGCGCCGTTGCAGTAACCCGAGGAAACTGGACACTCGCCGACTCCCTGGTCGCCGGAGAACTTGTAGTACTCCTCGTTCGGATAGCCGCTGGCCACCATGGCCCAGGCCGAATTACGCGTGTCCTGCCAAATCGGATCAACGTATACCGGCCAGCGGGTCGCCGGGTCAGAGAGCATCCCCCGGTCCGGGACAACGGTGATGCTGTCCGCGTCCAGGCTCACCCCGACCTCGGTCCGCCGGGCCGAGGCTGGGGCCTCGTCGATGGCAGCCGCCCGGGTCGGGTCGACGGAGCGGCCAGGACTTTCCGCAGCCGGTGTGCCCGCCGACGTTCCGGAGTCCCACATCATTGGTGTAGCCGACTCGAGCACGGAACCGCCCGTGACAGTGTCAAGGGCGGACAAACCTCCATCAGCCCGCTTCGCGACGGTCAGACCCTCGGTTCGCAGGCCGAAGTCCAGCTCGGTCAGCCTGGGATTACGGGCCGCCGTAGCGTTCTTGACGACGAGAATGTGCGAGAACCCGCTGACGCTTGCCTTGACGACGAGGTCGACCCCGGGCATGACCTCGGGATACGTCGCGCTGTCGCCCTCCAGAATCGGCGCCGGCAGATCTCCCGGCCAGTCCAGGACCAGCTTCCGGCCGGCCCGCTCGACCTGGGCGAGTGGCGTGTCACCACCACCGGAGAACTCGAGCGCGATGGTGGTCGCCGCAGGGCGGACCAACCCGTCGGCACCCCTGACCAGCCGGGCATCGACCGGCACCCAACGGCCGGCCCGTGCCACCCGGACAGGCTGCGCATGTGACACGGAGGTGAGAGTGCCGTTGGGGTTGGCGTAGGTTTCACGCGCCTCACCCCGCATCACGCCGATCTCGACGCGCTGCCCGGTCGCCCGCGCTGCGGTAACCGCCTCGGCCTCGGTGTGACGGCTCGGCCCCCCGCTGGCTGCAGGTGACATCGGCGGCGGTGCCACCAGCGGCGGTTGCGGTGTCGTGACCACCATGTGGGTGGCGAACAGCCCAGCCAGGCCGGCCATCAAACCGATCGGTCGCGGCCAACCTCCCCCGCGGATAGGGTTCTTCACTGCCTGGTCCTTCCCGGATCATTGTTGGGGCTCATCGGACTCATCACCCGATCCCTGCCTCGTCGATCGGCCGTGGTTCCCTGGTCCGTAGCCGGCCTTGGTCAGTTCACCGCCGCACCGAAGGCGACCTCGTCGGCCGGCAGGCCGCCCTGGCCGGGCGTCCAGGTCTGAGCCGGAGTCGCCGATCCGGCGGCTAGGCTCGTCCAGGGGAACCCGTGGACGGCCGGGTCTCCGTAGGGGGTGCCCACGTAGAGGCGTTGCGTGTTGCCGGCGAGCGAGACGCCAACCAGTTCCTGCGCCCGGGCCAGGCCGGGCAGGCTCGACGAGGATCTCCCGATGGTGACTGGGGTGCCGATCGAGGCGGCCAGCGCCGGGAAGATCCGGACCCGACCGGAGTCGGGTACCGAGCCTGCGTCCTCGCCGGGTGCGCCCACCGCGATGAACATCGTTTGGGTGGTCGCCTCGCTGGCCGGCGCGGTATTCACCACGAGTACCTGCTCGCCCAGGTAGTCGCCGTCCTCGGAGGTGTACGAGACGGCGGGCAGTTCGGTGAACGTGTTGCCGGTGGTGACGTGGAAGCGCATCAGCAGGCCTGCATCCGATACGGACGTGTCGTCAGCGAGCGTTAGGTCCTCACCCGGTACGCCGACCACCACCAGCGAGTCCACCTGACCAGCCGGCGCACCAGCCGGGCGGTACGGGGCAATCGAGATCGACTTGCCGAAGTTGTCGTTGGCCTCGGCGGTGTTGGACACGTTCGCCGCGTCTTGTTCCAGGCTGGCGGCCACGGTGGGCAGACTCGAAGTGAGCGTGTGGCTGAACACGTGCACCGCGCCGGCGAACACCTCGGTGCCGATCGCCTCACCCGGTGAGCTGACCGCCCAGTGGTGGGTCGAAGCCGCCACCGCGTACCCGGTCCGGTCGTCGGTTTCTGCCACGCCAGGGATGCCACCGCCCTGGGTCATCGCAAGGTTCAGGGTGCCCCGGATGTAGTGCACCATCCCGGCGTCGATCGCGGTGCCGATGTCCTCACCGGGGACACCTATCACCAGGTACGCCCCGCCGACGGCGGTGTGCGACGCGGCGATCGAGTAGCCGAACCAGTCCTCCGCCTCGGGCGCGTCCGGTGTGCTGCCGACGCCCTGGTGATGGGTCACCGAGGCGGGCCCCTTCGCCAGGCCGGCGGGGGTGCCGATCAGCACGTACACGACCCCGACATCGGCCAGTCCGTTCAGGTCCTTGTAGGGCACTCCGACGGCGAGGTCGGTGCAGCCGTCGTTGTTGGCGTCGTAGCTGGCCATCGACGTGCCGAAGCCGTTGCCGGCCTCCGCCCCGCCGGCGACCTGGGCGTTGCCCTCGTGCAGGGTCTGTACCGTCCCGATGCCGCCGTAGCTGATGTGGATCTGCCCGGCCTTCTCCTGCCCGTTCACTGTGGCCTCCGGGTCGGCGATCGCGACATCGGTCATGCCGTCGCCGTTGAAGTCGCTGACCGCACCCGCGGTGCAGCCGGGGACCGGCGGGACGGTGACGTAGACGGTCATTTCGCAGAACGACGACCAGGGATCGCTGCCGGCGACACCGTCGGCTGCCTTCACCCGCCACTTGTAACTGCCGCCCTCGGCGAACACCCCGGTGGGCACGGTGACCGTGGCCGTAGAACCGGAGGCGACTCCCGTCGAGGCGACCGATCCGATCGCCGCGATGCCGTCAAGCGCCCACCACTCGAAGGTGACCGTCATCGCGGTCCCGTCCCCGTCGGTGACGGTAGCCTTCAGTTGTGGGGTGAGGGTGTTGACCAGCGGCCGGCCGGATCCAGTCACGCAGGCGGTGGCCGGGACGGTCGCCCGCGAGGTGATGGTCGGCCAGGAGTTGTAGGTCACCGAGGCCTTCGGGTCCTCGGTGGCGTTTGCGCCCTCGCGGGACCGGAACTGCTTGAACCCCGTGGTCGCTGTCTCGTCGGTGGCCCGCACGCCCATTCCGGCCCTGGTCTTGTTCGCGGTCGCAGCCCGCTGGAAGAAGCCCTTGCCGTCGATGGTCGCCCAGCCGTCGGCGCAGTTGGTCGAGCCCAGCGTGGCCGTCGACCTTGCCTCGAGGTAGTCCCACGACGGTTGGTTGGTAAACGTCGTGGTGTAGGTCGACGTGCCGGCGGTCCAGATCTCCCACGATGTCGGCGTGCAGGTGTCCGACCAGAAGTTCCAGAACGAAACCGTAGCCGCGTTGATCTGCTTCCCGGCGAGCAGCGTCGTGTCCCAGGTCAGGAACGAGCGGGCCAGAGTCGCCGGGGTGGTTGCCAGCAACCCGATCTGAAGATCCGGTTCCTGGTTCTTATCTGTGGTGACCGACTTCCGGACGTAGGTGTCGAACGTCGTCGTCAGCGGGATGACGGTCGGATCGATGGTCACCGGGTACGTGGTCGACGCGCTCAGCAGCCAACTCCGGTCCGGGGTCAGGATCAGTTCGACCGTGCGGCCGGTACTCGTCACCCGGGTGCGGACCGGCTTCTCGGTAGCAGGGCCACCGGTGGCGGCTCGCTTCGCGTCCCACATCAGCGGCGCAGGAATCCGGGCGGTCTTCTCGCCGGCCCGGTCGGAGATCACGATCATCCCGTTCCCGCTGTGCGCCGCGCTGGCCACCCCGGGACCGGTGAAAGGGAAGGTGAGGGTTTCTATCTGCGCGGCGGCCTTCCTGGTCTTGACCACCAGTAGCTGCTCAAAGCCCGTCCGGGTCGCCTCAACGACCAGATCCACACCCGGGCGGACGTCCACATAGATGGCTTGGTTTCCTGCCAACACCGGTGTCGGCAGCATCCCCGACCAACCCATCGCCACCCGGCCGGCGCCAAGACCTACAGCGGCCAACTCGTGCACGCCGGCGCCAGCCCGACCAGAGATCCGCAGGTCGTTCGGGTGCGCCTTCGGGGCGACCGAGCCGTCCTGCCGGACCTGCAGCGTCAGATCCACCGGAACCCAGTCCCCGTCCCGGCGGTACCGTTGCACGCCCGCCGCGATGTCAGCCCGGAACTGCCCGTCGGGCAGGGCATACACCTCGGTCGTCTCCGACGTGAGACTCCCGACTTGCACCGGCCTGCCGGTTTCGCGGGCGGCCCGGTGGGACATCGCCTCATCGGAACGGACCCCGCCATCACCCGTCACGCCATCCGAGCGCCCAGCGAGAACGGCCAGCGGTTCACCCGATATACCCAGTAATGCGACCGCCATCACTACGGCAGTAGCTGCCGTTAGACGTGACCGGGCGGTGGCAGTCTTCCGACGTGCCACGAATCCCTCCCCCGTTTAAGTAACTGAACAGTGACTGTAGGGAGTTGGCAACTTTAAGCACAAGAAATCTCACTTTAAGTGACCTCGATCGGACTATAGAAACACTGCAAAATTGGACAAAAGCACGGACCGGAAGCCGCAGCGATCAACACCCCGGCAACCTCCGAGCCCTACGGATCACGGAGGCGCGTTCCTTCGACTGGGGGAGCACCACCTCGTCTCGTTCCCGCGCGCCGCGGGTGGCCGCAGACGGCAATACGACGAGCTGCGGCTGCTGTCGGAGGCGAGCACCCGGATGAGCGCGCCAGCTACACCGTGCCGGCGATCGGCATCCGGTTGTGTTCTTGCAGGTCCAAGCGGCGCGGACGGATTTGATTCCTGTTCATCGACGGGCGAGTGGCTTCCGCACCTCGGGTCTGGTTCGCGTGCGTAGCAGCTCGTCCGCGTCAGTTCCCCGACATCCGAGCAGCCACGGAGCAGCCACGATCGTCGCCCGCGCCGCCCTTGGTGTTCCGGGCACCGGTGCCAGCGGCGGCCCACCTACCTGCCGCGATGAGCGGAAGTTCCCTTCGGTCACGGGATCGGCAGGCCGCTGCCAGGCCGCGTTTGGAAGCGTCGCTGAGCGGCGTCTTAGCTGCTCTCCCGAGGACGACTTGGACGTCGTGGCTCTCCTCAGCGACCGCGGCGGCCCAACAGCTCGGGTTGTCGAGGTTCGGGTGGCTGTTGCAGCTCACGGGCGAAGGTCGTGCCGCCGTCGCAGGCTTGGACGATGGGCCCGGGTTCGGGAAGTTCCATGTCGGTGAACGTGGGGTGGGCGGGGTGGGCAGCTACCCATTGGTAGGCATGGGTGAGGAGCCGGGAGTTCACGTCGTTCGCGAGGGCGACGGCCGCTTCACCGCGCAGGGGGCGGTGTGGTTCGACGTCGGCGCCGCCGGGTGGGCCGATGACGAGCAACGCTCGTGGTGTGAGCGGGAGAGCTACCTCGTGGGCCTGGGCCACACCCGGCCGGGTGGGGTACACGTGGACGATGTCGGCGTTGCGGGCGCGGCTTCTGCTGGGCTTACGTGCGTCCTTCTTTCGACGTCGCTGCGCCTTAGCGCAGCTCGGCAGGTGCTGGACGTGGCTGACGTCGCCGCGGGTGCCTAGGATCACCGGCTCGTCGCAGGTGATGAATAGCGGTTGGTCGATCGTGATGAGCGTCGCTGGCCGGCCGAAGAACGCTTGTGCGACTTTGGGGGCGTTCTTGGTCAGGTAGTCGAGGTGCAGGTTCGGGTCCGGAACCACCCGCACCTCGGTGATCCCGCGGATGTCCGGCCGCGACGAGCGGATGAGGTAGTCGCCCATCAACTCGACCTCACGACGGTGTCGGGGCGTGCGCAGCAGTTGGAAGCCGATGAAGACGCTCAGGTGCAGTGATTCCTCTGGCGTGAGCGGTCGCGGTGTCCGGAAGGGGTCGAGGATGCGGTCGATGACCGAGGTGGCGCCGTCCTCGATCACGCTGAGGATCCGTTCGAGCCGTCCGTCGCGCTCACCGTCGAGGTTGATGAAGGTGTAGAAGTCGCGGATCGCGCCTACGTCTTTGATGTTGCGCAGGCTCGCCCGTCCTGTGAGGCGGTCACGGACACGGATTTGGCCTGCGGTGGAGAAGCGTTCGAGATAGCGGCGCGAGACGGTGTGGTGCCGGCTGCCGACCATCGGCACCGGCGAGGTCGTGTCCCACCACTGCTGGATCTCGTCGAGGATGCTCGGATCCGAGTCGATCATGTCGTCGACCCAGCACCGCCACGGATCGTCATCCCACCTGTTGTCGCCGGCCATCGCCCCTTCTCACCGCGGCCCATTGGCCGTCATCTCGATGATCCGCCCCGCGTCCGACACTGTCGAACCCGTTCGCCGCCAGGTGCCTTGGCGCTGCGCGCAGTAGCGGCTTTCAGGTGGTATCCGTCTGTCACAGTCCGCGGGCAGACTCCAAGAGACCACCAGGCACGCGCGGCTGTCAGCTCAGGACGTCGGCACCGAGCCTGACGAACTTGATTTCGTCCAGGCCTCGGGGATCCACGTTGCCGCGGTCGGTCAACTCCCGAAGGATCAGAGTTCGCAAGACGGCGCGGAGTTGGGAAGCGCTCAGACGTGGCTTCTCGCCGGTAGGTCGGTCCGCGGCCATAACGGTGGAGAAAACGTCACCGGTGAACGAGATTGGCCGCTTGCCCGCGTGCAGGAACTCAGACCGCAGCGCGTACGCGGTCTTGAATGCCGCCTTGACGACCGTCGGGTCGCCGGCGAACATGGCTCCGCGGGGCTGCGGATCAGACCAGGAACCCTCCCGTGGTCGAGCGCTCATCGCATCCACGCCCCACGTGTAGGAGCGCATCGGCTCCTGCCAGAAACCGGCCGGAAGCCGCGTCATGGCGTACGTCGCGAAGGTTTCCGCCAGCTTGATGTGCTTGTCCTTCATCAGGCGGGCACGCAACGCCGCAGCCTGGGCCTCGGTGAAGTCCTGGCGGGCCATGAACTTCTCCCAACTCGCCGACTCGTCCCAGGCCGCCCACTCCGTCGGGGGACTGCCGAAGTGCTGCGCCAGGCACTCGATACCCCCAACCATCAGCGCGTACGCGCCAACAAGATCGCGCGTGGTCAGCAGCGAGGCGCAGTAGTGCATGTGGATCGCCGCGCTGAGGGCCCGCAGGTCGTCGTCGGCGAGGCTGGTGAGTCGGGCTACCGCGTCGCGGAACGCCGCATCGACCTGCGGCCAGTCGGGCATGGGCGCACCGAGATTGGTATCCACCGCCCCGGCCAGCGGCAGCGCGACGGAATGCTCCTGACCCTCGACCCTCGCCATGACCTCCGGGACAACCTGGCAGCGACGGTCGGTCACCAAGGTCAGCAGGGCGCCGAACATCGCGTCCCGGCCGACGACGTCGAACTGCTCCGACGGTGAAGCCGCGCGCAGGTAGTGCAGGACCGTCACCGACTGGATGTGCTCACCCGGAACCTCCAGCAAGCCCTGACCGTCTGCGGCCAACAGCCCGTCCCCGTCCGCGGGCACTATCCCGGGGTGGATCATCCGCTGGAACTCGAAGGTAGGCGGCGTTCCCGGCGGGAGTTCCCGCAGGCCATCGGCCCATTCCTTCAGCCGCGCAGCGCCGGTCGGGTCCTTATCGTCAAGCACTCCCACGCGTCCCCCCGAAGGTCAACTCGCCACGGAGTAACCATCGTCGCGGTGTACGGGTCCGGCGGACAAGCCGAATACTGCCCGCGCCGCGTCTATCGCTCTTCGCCTTCACCGGTCGCACGAGGAATCCGGGGTTGGTCGCTGTTGGCGGTGGGGAGGGTGGGCGCGCGGCGGGTTCGGTGTCGTCGCAGGGCTTCGCGCATCGTGGAGATGCAGGCCCCTCGGGCGGCATCGATCTGATCTCGGGGATAGCGGACCTGCAGGTTCATGTCGGCGTCCGTGGTGAGCAGAGGCTGTTCCCACGCTTGCCGCATTTGCCCTCCAGCTTGAATCTTGGTGGCGCGGACGAGCGCGGCGTAGCTGGCGGCGACCTCGGGTGCCTCGATCTGCAGGAGTGCCTGGTGATACGCCAGCCGGGACTGGATCTTGCTGACCTCGTCGGTGAGGTCGTAGCGGGCTTCGGGGGTGTCTCGGCGGCGGCGGATCCGGTACGGCATCTCTGCGTAGTCCTCGACGGCGTTGAGGGCTTCGGCGAACGCCTTGGCCTGCCGTTCCCGGCGGGCCGCGCGCTGGTTGAGCGTGTAGGTGACGGAGGCGGAGACGACGCCACCAAGGATCGCGATCATCGCGACGATGACGACCGTCGTCTGCGCGACCGTCCAGCCGCTCTGCGCGGCTTGGGCGTAGACCACCTGCTGTCACCTCCCTGGGTTCGAAGAAGCCCGTGGGGTGCGTCATCGAGCAGCCAGACCCCGTCGTTCTGGCGCCAGTAGTTCTCGAGGAACAGGTGCTGGCGGGTCAGCTCGACGAGTTCGAGCAGCCCCTTGTCGTGTGTCCACCGCCGCTGCGGCGGGTCCAGGGGCATCCACATGCACAACGCCCCGTCGGGCATGCGGTGCTTGGAGGTCGCGCCCGGCTTGGCGAAGACCCGGGGATAATCCTGCGGGGGCAGCCCGTACGTGTCGTACGGCGGCAGCTTGTGGAAGCGGATCGTCACGTCAACCGGCTCCGGGTCGCCAACTACCTCCAGCGCCTCGACGCGGTAGACGAGGATTTCACACTCCCTGCGGTAGCAGGCCGGCTCGAAGAGGTACTGGTGGGACAGGGTGGGCCCCAGCCGGCGCCGGGCAGCGGCTTCCAGCGGGACGCACCATGACGCTCGCCGGCCGTACCAGTCGGTCACCGGGGTGACCACGCTCGCGCCGGAGTGTCCGGCCTCGGGACAAGCAGGCTGGCGGCTGACGTGCCGGTGGTCAGCAGCGCCTGCTCGGCCATCTGCGCGCCCTGGTCGCTGTCAGCGACCACGTGCGGCAGCACGCTGTGCAAGGCGTGCTGAGCGAGAGCGTGCCGGCCGGTCTGCTCGTGCTCGATGGCCGCGGCCACCTTGTCCCGCGCCAGCCCCAGCCGCCAGGCCGCACCCTCGCGGGTCATCCCGGACGGCAGCTTGATCTTCCCCGCGACACCCGCCGGGTCCTCGGTGAGCCCGGCGGCCATCTCGTCCGCGGCGTACGTGAAGAACTCCTGCAGCGCCTGCAGCAGGGGTCGCTTCTGATCCGCGATGCACCCCAGGGCCAACGCCTTGATGTTCCACGAGCACAACGGCTTGCCGTGGTGGGCACGCCAGTGCTTGAGCAGACGCACGGTGCGGGCGAACACGTTGCCGGTGTCCTCGTTGGCCTGCAGGACCAGCTCGGTGTGCTTCTCCGGATGCGCCCGGTCCCACCTGGCCGCGATCGTGGTGTTCGGGATCCACAACCCCTTCTCCGGGTGGTCCAAGGCCACGATCACGTCGGCGGTGAAGTCCGTCTCGGGGGTGACCGGAGCGCCGAACCGCACCAGCACGGACCGCTTTTGACCCTCGACGGTGACCGTCAGGTTGTCGAACTCGTCCTTCAGGTGCTCGCGGATCGCGTCGCGGGCCTGCTCCATCAGCGGCAACGGCCCCGTGGCGTCCGGCCCGTACCCGGCCACGTCGACCACGACGCCGAGGTCGACGTCGGTCAGCGGCGTGTTGGCGTCGCCGTGCGCAACGGATCCGTTGATGTAGGTGCGGGCACCAGGGAACGCGTCGAGCAACGCCGAACCCAGCAGCCCTCGCCGTCTGCGGGCCTCACGCAGTTCCTCCAGCGTGACCTCGAGGGTCTTGCGGCCCTCCTCAAGCTGGTCCTCCAACAACATCGGGTCCTCCTCTCAGCCGGAGTTCGGCCGTGGCGGTACCCCACAGGCACAGCACGAGGGAGGCGCCGGGGTAGCGAAGCTCGCTCGGCGGCGACATCATCTGCCGCCGGCAACCTTCACCGGGTATGTTCTGGGTGCGAATCAAGAAACGGCCCCGTCGCCGCGTCGCCCCCCCGTGCGCCAGTGGCTGCGGGGTCTTCTGATCACCGCCAGCCTAACCGGCACCCCGGACACTTCCCCGCTACGGCGACGCGGGCGACCATCGCCTCGTGAACTGGACCAGCCCATGATGGGCCTCATGCAGCGGCGTGGGTCGGCGAAGTGACCATGTTCGCCGCCACGTTCCGGTCGGATCGCACCCCCTGACCGGCTACAACCATGGTCAGCTAAGCGACAGCGGGGTGGTGCTCGGTACCCCGTCAGCCATCATCGACACGAACCGTACGTGAGGAGGCGGCCTTGGCCAATTCGTACCAGGCAGAACAGCCACGCGACTTCTACGGCCACGCATGCTGAAGAAGATCACGATCAAGAACTACAAAGTGTTCCGGAATTTCACGCTGGACCTTAACCCCGGCGTGAACGTGATCGTCGGCGACAACGACGCAGGCAAGTCGAACCTTCTAGAGGCCATCAATCTTGCGTTGACCGGCAGGCTACGCGGAAATCCGGCGGCTGCGGAACTGTCGCCGTTCCTGATTAATCTGCAAGCCACCCGTGAGTACGTAGCCGCGCTGCGCGCACGCGGCCCGGCAGAGCCACCGGAAATCCTGATCGAGCTCTATTTCGACGACGCCGACAACTTGGCCTCACTCAGAGGCGCGAACAATTCGCTGCGGGAGTTCACTCCTGGCGTCAAGATTCGGATTGCCTTCAACCTCGACTTCATCGATGAATACGCCACGTACATCGCCGAACCAGGCCGCATCGCCTGGGTGCCGACGGAGTACTACCAGGTCCACTGGACCAACTTCGCCGGCGAGGCCATTACGGCGCGCGGGGTTCCGGCAACCGCAACGCTGATCGACGCCACCGCGATCCGACTTCCGAACGGGGCGGATGCCTACCTGCAGTCGATTATCGCTGACTCCCTGGGGCCCCGCCAGCGGGTCGAGCTGTCGCTGGCCTACCGCAGTCTGCGGGAAGCCTTCGGCGACATCGCAGCAGTCAAGGAGATCAACACCAGACTTGCCGGGGAGCGCGGCGAGATCAGCGATCGTGAGCTCACGCTCTCCATCGACATCTCCCAACGGGCAGGCTGGGAGCGCAGCCTCGTACCACATCTCGACGAACTGCCCTTTCCCTATGTCGGCAAGGGCGAGCAGAGTTCACTCAAGATCCTCTTGGCGTTGACCGAGAAAATCGCCGACACGCACGTCGTGCTCATCGAGGAGCCGGAGAACCACCTCTCGTTCTCGTCACTCAATCAGCTGGTGCACAAGATTAACGAGAAGTGCGCTGGCAAGCAGGTCCTCGCGACCACTCACAGCGCCTTCATCCTCAACAAGCTCGGCCTCGACGAGCTAATCTTGCTAACCAACACTGGCGGACAGCGCATCACCGACCTGCGCAGGGATACCGTCGACTACTTCAAGAAGCTCTCCGGCTACGACACCCTGCGTCTAGTCTTGGCTAAACGCGCAATCCTGGTGGAAGGGCCCTCGGACGAACTGATCCTGACGCGCGCGTACCTCGATGAACATGGACGCGAACCCATCGCCGACGGCGTCGACATCATCAACGTCCGTGGCCTGTCGGCCGCCCGTTTCCTGGACCTCGCTGTGCCACTGGCCAAGCCCGTCGCCGTCGTTAACGACAACGACGGCGACGCCGCCAAGATGCGTCAGCGCTACGCGGAGTTCGCCGGATACGACTTCATCTCCATTCACGTCGGCACCGGCGACGCCAAGACTCTGGAGCCCCAGATACTGGACGCCAACGGTCTCGCTCGCCTCAACGAGATCCTCGGCAAGAACTTCGCGACCGACGAAGAGTTGCTCACCCACATGACGGCCAACAAGACTGGCTGGGCGCTCACAGTCTTCGAGTCCGAGCAGACCATCGCCATGCCGGAATACATCCGCGATGCCGTCCGCCGGTAACCGCGCGGTGATCGCTGCCGCCGGGTCACGTAAGACCCAGCTGATCATCGACGCCGCGCTCGCCGACCCATCGCAGCGCGTACTCATCACCACCTACACCCAGGAGAACCTCGCCCAGATCCGCCGGCGCCTGGTCGAGGTCACGGGAATTATTCCAGCCCACATCACCACCGTCACCTGGTTTCAATTCCTGATTCGTCAGGGCGCGAAGCCGTTCCAGGCCTGCGTCACAGGGCGGATTGACCACATCCGGTCGCTCAACTTCAACGGCCAGCGGCCACGGTTCGCCCGCCGCGACAAGCCTCACGCGTACTACTTCGACCGCAACGGCGACATGTACCGCGATGGAGTCTCCGACTTTGTCTGCTGCGCCGACAGTGCCTCCGACGGCGCCGTCATTCGCCGACTGGAAGCAATGTACGACCACATTTACATCGACGAGTTCCAAGACCTTGTGGGTCACGACCTCGACTTTGTCGACAAGCTCTTCGGGTCAAGGATGAGCGTCACCGTCGTGGGCGATCCCCGCCAGCACACCTTCGCCACAAACAACGGATCCCGCAACAAAAAGTACCGCGGCGCTGGCATTCTGGACTGGCTCCAGCATCGACGAGCGGTATGCGCGGTGGAAATGCGTACTGAAAGCTGGCGCTGCCACCAACTCATCTGCGACTGGTCCGACCGTCTTTACCCCCATATGCCAGCCACAATCTCCCGCAATGCTGCTGAGACGGGACACGACGGCATGTTCAAGATCGCCGAAGATGCCGTGCCCGCCTATGTGGCGAAATATTTCCCTCAAGTGCTTCGTGACTGGGTCAAGACCCCAACGCTCGGACTAACAGCCCTCAATATCGGTGTCTCCAAGGGCAGCACCTACGACCGCGTGTTGATCTTCCCCACCAAGCCGATGCTCAGCTATCTACGGACGGCCGATCTCTCAGCCCTCAAAGCACCCGACCGGCTCTACGTTGCCGTCACGCGAGCCAGGCACAGCGTCGCCTTCGTGGTCAAGGCAGAGGAAGCCGACTACTGGATCTAACTTGATCTTTAACCTGTGCGGCGCGGCCGGGGATTGGCCGACTTCTTCTTCGAAGAGGTTGTCTTCCCGGTCGTGCTGCTGGTGACGATGTGGACGTCGTAGCGGCGGGTGGGATGGCGGTTGGGTTGTCCGGGTGGGCGGCCGGGTCCTGGTCGGGTGGGTTTCGGTGCAGCGAATCGGGCGGGTCTTGGCGGACAACGCCGACCACGTTCTGCTGCTCGATGTGGATGGCACCGTGCCGGAGGGCCGGCCTGCGGCGGACCTCACGACCATCATGGCTCGGCTCCGCGACGGCGCCTACTGCCTGCCCATCGGGCCCGACCACACGGCCCGGGTGATCGCGCGTATGGCCGGGCGTGGCGACCTGGTGCTGACGATGGGCACCGGTGACGTGACCAGCTACGGTGCGGCGATACTGGACAGACTGAGCTGCCGATCCGAGGCGACCCTGTCGGCCTGATCTCCTTCCGTCAAGGGCTCACGCCTGCCGGGTCACTCGACCGTCTGCTGGCCGGGTGATGAGTCCTGCGGTGTTGGTCGCCTTGACCTGGGTCCAGTCGCCCGGGGCCGCACGCAGCAACTCCACGCCTCGGACACGTCCGCCGTGCGGCCCACAGCCATGCCGCCCGCTGGGTGTACTGGTCGGCGTTTGTCCGCCGATCGCGACCAGCCGCCCGGCTCTGGTCCCAGCGGCCTGCTGCCCGATCTGCCGGTGTACCTGCGGGGAGCGTGCTCACCCAACTCGGCCATCTCGCCGAGCACTGCGACCGACCGCCGGTCGTCACTGGCCTTCGCGTGTGCGCCGCCCGCATCGCACCCAGCACAGCGTTGCTGGCGCCGTTGACAGCGGCCCTCCGGCCAGTCGGGGCAGGTGGTAACGGTGTCCTGCCCGGAGACGCTGCCCGGCCACCGCCTCGATCGGGTGTCCCAGCTTCACAGAGCGGCGGACGCCTGACGCGGCTCGTATGGACGCAGTCCTCCGTAGGGCCATCAAGGGCTGCAGAGCTTCGAGCCCGGCTCGAAGGGCTGCCGGTGCCGTTACAGGTCGATGGTGGCGGTGACGAGGTGATGGTCGGATGGGTACGGCGGCCCGTCGGGGATGTGGACCTGGTAGCTGCTGGGGATGACGTGGGGGCGCATGGTGTTGTTGACCAGGAGGTAGTCGATGAGGTCGGGGCCGCCTTCACCGGGCTTATCGATGACGGTGGGCGCGATGGCGAAGCCGGGGTCGGCGAGCCAGGCGAGTTCGGCGACAGCGTGGTAGCCGGCACCTGCGAGTCGGCGGCTGGTGGTCGGGTCCCATCGGCCCATGAGGTGGTCGAGGGCGGCGGTGTCGGCTTCCCAGCTCCCTTCGGGGGTGCCGTCGTCGATCCGTTTGCCTTTGTGTGTGCGGATGTGATGGTTCGCGGCGTGCCAGTCTCGTTGTGGGAGGTGTCCGCCGCTGGCGGTGGAGTTGAGGTCGCCGCCCCCGATGAACGGGAGCGGGTCGTCGCCGTAGCGGTCGAGCAGTTTCGCCTCTTCCAGGCGGGCGGTGCCGCTGCGGGAGTTGAAGTGGGCGACCCAGGCGCCGAACTCGGCACCGGTGGTGTTGACCCGGAACCGGCCGACGTTGCGTTTGTCGGGGAAGACGTCGGGGTCGTGGGGGTCGTCGCCGGGCCAGACCAGGTGGGTGACGAGGTCGGCGTTGTAGAAGATGGCGGGTGGGATGGGTCCGTGCTGGCTGGTGCCGAGGAGCCCGGTGTAGGGAGACCCCTGAGCACATCCAGCAGACTGGTGAGGCGTATGACGCACTCCAGCAGTAGCAGGACATTGCCGTCGGTCGCGCCCACGGCGCGCGCCGTGGCGGCCAAGTAGGCTGTCAGGTGACTACCGACAGCTTCACCCGTCGTCACGAGGGTCTGCTCGCTGATGTGCGGATGCAGCTCGCCGTAGGAGCGCGCTTGATAGTCAAGGCAGCATGCTGGGAGCGAGTTAACTTGGGTAGGCGCTGACGGACGGACGGTCGGGCTCACGTTCGACGATCTGGAAACAGCGACCTCGCTGAAGGGCTGTGAGCTTCTCCCGGACCGACGCGGCTGGTGGATTGGTGAAGACCAGCCGGTACGACCCCTCTTTGGCACGCGAACCGACGATCCAGCCTAAAGGACGTCTCGTAACTCGGTGAAGGCGTTGCCCGGTACCGGTGCTGGTGTCACCCCGCGAGGATGATGTTGTGGAGGTGGGCGATGCCGGAAGCGGTGTCGGCCAGTGTGCGGGCGGCTCGGCGGTAGTCCCGCAGGATCTTGAAGGTCTTCATGCGGGCCAGGGCGTGTTCGACCTGGGCGCGGCCGGTGCGGTGCTGCTTGTTCAGATTCTTCTTCCAATCGGGTAGCTCGCTACCGTCGGCGGGCTTGCGGTACGGGATGATCACCTCCGGGTTGCCGCGGTAGGCGCCGTCAGCCATGACCGGCCGTCCGGCCAGCTTCTGGTCGATGCCGCAGGTGCGGTAGACGATGGTGTCGTTGCGGTTGCCGGGCTGAGGATCGCCCAAGGCCACGACCAGGCGGGTGTGGGCGTCGATGGCGACCTGTAGATTCGTGCTGTAGCGGTAGTTCTTGCTCGGGGCGGCCAGGCGGTGGTCCCAGGTCGGGATGAGGGTGCCGTCGATGATGGTGATCTGGTCGATGCGCCGTCGGCGTCCTGGGGTGAGGGCGAGCAGCGGGCCGAGGGCGTCGATGACCCGGTGGTCGGCGGAGCGCGACACCCCGAACAGTGGTCCGATCTGCCGCATGGTCAGGATCGTGCGCCAGTACGCGGCGACCAGTAACACCCGGTCGGCGAGGTCGAGAGACCACTGCCGGCCCGGCCGGCCGTCCGCGATCGCATCACCACCACGCTCGGCGACCAACCTGACCAGCCTGCGGAACTGGGCGGGCTGCAGCCCAGTGAACGGGAAGATCCACTCCTGGCGGGCCGCCGTGATCACCTGCACCCCAACATGATCCATCATGGACCAGTTGCCGAATCACGAGACGTCCTTTAGGAGGAACCCACCGGGAGCGGCCCGCAGGCAGCCGAAAGCGGTCAGCACCGGCACCCAGCTGGCTACCCACACACAGCGGCCGACTCACCCGTCGTCGCCCAGTGGCGGACCGCAGCGGCCGTCTCGGGTGCTCAGGACGTCGCGATCAAACAGCAATCCGCGTTGGAGCCGACTGCGGAACCGGCGCAGCGCTTCCGGCGCCAGCTCCGCCAGGACCACCTCGATGCATACCCCGGCTACCACACGGGGTCGTCCTGGTAGTGCACCGCATAGAAGTCGTACTCGTCGACTACCGGGCGTCGAAAATCCGCTGGAAGGGCCTAGCGTTCGATGGCGTCGCGGTGCCGACACACACGTCCCCCCGCTTCCGCCCGGGTGCACGATGTGATGGTGACCGACTCTTCAACCGAGCTCGCCCTCATGTCGGCTATCGCCGCTTTCCTCGAGCGTGCTGGGAAAGTGCGTGACCAGCTCGCCGCCATGGGCGATGCCGAGTTGGCCAAGCTAGTCCTCGCCTGGCCGGAGACCCGGGCGGTGAACACCGCCGCTGGCGCCGCTGCCGGGGTCCGCAGGTACCTGTACTACGGCGACGGCGGCGAGAACCACTGGGGACGCCGGCTCACTCGCAACAACCTGCGTGCTCTGGGCGTCCTTGAAGTGCTGCGCCGACCAGGGATGCCCGACCAGTTTCCTGCCGACCTGGCCGCCTATCTCGCTGGTCCGCCGATGCCGTCGGAGCGTTTAGTGGTCATTGACGCCGGACTGCCCGTACGGGGTTCTCACGGGATCTGTGGCTGGCAGCTGACGCAGCCCACCGCCGCCGACCTCGACGAAGTGACTCCGCTGCCATCGAGCAGCCAGTTCGCCGCAGACCCGTGGGATCCGGCCTTGCGGCTCGGTGGCTGCTGCGTCCTTCGCCGGGCCAGCGACGACCTCGAGGCGCGCAATCCGTCGGTGTGGGGCACCGCCATTCTGCGGAGTTTGTTCGAACCAGAACTCGTGATCCCAGCGTGGGAGCCTCTGCTGCTGCTCAACCTTGCCCAAACCGAACGCGTGATCGTCGCCGCCGAGTACGAGATCGAGCCGGGCCGCATGGTGGAACGCGTCCGAGGCACCGGCCTAGACCTGGTGCCCGCCGCATCCGACGGGATCGACGACCGGGAGGAGCCCGGCTGGGGCCCTTGTCGGCTGGACGAGCAGGAACTGGCTGACGTGCTGTTCACTACTAACCTTCTGGTCCGTAGGTCGAATCAGTCACGAAGCGAGAGTTCGACCTGTTTGCGTTCATCGTTGAACCCGACGACGCGAGCAGTCAGCCATTGGCCTTGACTGACTACCTCGCTGGGGTGACCGACGCGATAGGCGGCAAGCCTGCTGATGTGGATGATGCCGGTGACTCCGCTGGTCAGGGTTACGTAGACGAACGACTGGTTCAGATTGTTGACGGTGCCCTGGACCGCTGAACCGATCGCATACCAGGACTTGAACTGGTCGTACGGCGGCAGCAACAACGCCTTGCGGGACAGCGAGACGGTGTCCCGATCGTCTTTGAACTCCAGGATCTGGGCGGTGATCCGGGTACCGATCGGGAAGGTGGCGGCGATGTCGTGGACCCGGTTGTGGTCGAGTTCGCGAGCGTGAATACGCCCGCTGACGCCACTTCCGAGGTCGAGGAACACGAACTGGTCGCTGGTGCCCGAGACGAAGCCGTCGACGTGCTGGCCGACCCAGTGCCGGCCGCGGTATTCCGCGTACGGCTTGGGGATCAGCGCTTTTCTCGACAGCAGCACCATTTCGCGGTCGTCCTTGAAGTCCAGGATCTGGCACCTAATCCAGCTGCCGGGCGGGAAGCTCCCGACCACATCATGCACGCGGGCGTGGTCGAGTTCCTGAACGTGAATGCGGCCGCTGACGCCTTCTTCGAGGTCGAGGAAGACGAACTGGTCGCTCGTCCGGCTGACCACCCCGTCGACATGTTCGCCGGCCCGATGCCTGCTGCGGTATTGCGCGAAGGGTTTGGGGATCAGCGCCTTGCGTGACAGCTCGACCTGTTCACGCTGGTCGTTGTATCCCTTGATCAGGGTCATCATCGTCTCGCCGGGCTGGGCCACGAGGGCGGCGTCCTCCACCCGCCGGTGAGCGAGGTCGCGGCGGAAGACGACGCCGGTGACCCCGTCGTCCAGGTCGACGTACACGTGGGTGCGGGTCGCGTTGCGGACCGTGCCGTAGGTAGTGGTGTTGACCGGGTGGGTGGACCGGAACACTTCGTACGGCGGTGGCTGAAGCTGCTTGACGGAGAGTTCGACGCGTTCGCGCTCGTCGTCGAGCTTGATGATCTTCGCAGTGATGCGATCGCCTTCGGCGACCACGTCCGCGCAGGTGTCCAGCCGCTGGTAGGAGAGCTGAGCGATGTGCACCGACCCGCTGACGCCGGGCTCGATGTCGACGAAGACCCGCCCGTCGGTGACCCGATTGACGACCGCTTCGATCTGATCGCCGATGTCGTGCCGGGCCGCATACAGCTGATAAGGCTTCGGGGTGAGCCGCCGCAGCGACAACTCGATCTTGTCGGGCGCGTCGGGGATGCTCGTCACCAGCAGCCGCACGATGTCACCGGGGGTGGCGACCAGCGTCGGATCCTCTACGAACGACCAGCTCAGTTCCCGGATCGGAATCAACCCTTCGAGGCCGGGAACAAGCTCGGCGTACGCGCCGTGGGTCAGCACGGTCAGCACGGTCGCCTGGACGACGGAGCCGACCGGATGCTGGTCGGCGAACCGCTTGGTGAGTCGCCGCTGCTCCTCCAGCGGTGAGTCGACGGCCACGACCACGTCCGCGGACGCTTCGGCCGGCTCGGTGCGGGTGCCGGGCCGGTACGGCCTCGACCCGTTCAACGTCAGATGGTGGGTGCGGGCCCAGAAGGACCAGACCTCGTTAGCCCACTGCGGGTCGTCGCTGAGCTCGGCCAGGCGGGTGGCCGCCGAGCGTGACAGCGGCTGCTCCGAGCGTGCGAGGAGCGCCGTGCCGGGCGGTGCCAGCTCGTCGTCCTGGTCGTCGGGGCCGGATTGCTGGTCGCCGGTTCTGGACAGTTCGAGTTGGCGGTTGGAGTGCCGGACGATCTCCCGCAGCGCGGCCAGGTCCAGGTCGCTGACGTCGAGCCGCGACCGGTCCCGGACCAGATGCAGAAGCAACGGCTGACCGGCTCCCAGGACAGGCGCGGGCTCGTCGGCTTGGTTGCGGACGAACAGTGTGACGACATGCCGGATGCCGCGGGCCGAGTCCCGGTGCAGCAGGACGGCCTGAGCACGCCCTGACTCGTCCGGTGGCTCGGACACGATCGCGTTGAACAGGCGGGTCCGGGCCGCTGTGCGCTGGGTCGGGTCCGTCGCCTGGTATTCGATGCCGGAGCCCGCGGACGCCTTGCCCAGATGCTGATGAAGCAGTTCGAGCAGGGTGATGGTGTAGCAGTCGCGGGAGCGGGCCGGCATCACCGTCGCGACGAGTGTCGCCCCCGCGGCCAGTGACTCCAGCAGTCCGCGACTCCCGCGGTGCAGCGATGCGGCGATCTCGCGGCGTTTCTCCTGCAGCTCACCCTTGTGGCTGCTGGCCTCGGCGAGCACGAATCGGCCGCGTCCGTCGACACGATCGAAAGCGCGCAGTGGACCACCGTGATGGCGTAGTACCGGCCCGACCGTGACCTCGATCGGGTCGCCCGCCTGCACGTCGTGGTGCGAGGCCGGGTTGCCGCGGGCGCCGGCCCGCCAATCCGGTCGGAGAACCACGGTCGCCCGGTCGTCACCAGGGCGGTAGGCGACCACCTCGTACCAGTCGTCCTCGCTCGGCGAGCCGTCCGGCAGTTCGACGGCGGGCACCGAGACGTCGATGCCCCGGCGGGCGGCGGCCCGCCAGGCCCGGACCGGGTCCTCCCGGCCCGCCGGCGCCGATCGTGCCGGGGTGAGCTGCTCGCAGGCGGTGGTCTGTCCGGCCAGGCAACGGGGACATTCGCCGCAGGCGGCATACGCCTCGATCTCCCGGTCGTTGCGCCGGAACGCGTCGGCGCGCACGGTGTCCTCGTCGGCGTAACCGATCCGGACGCCTGGCAGCCTCAGCTCGCCGTCGCTGTCGGCTCGGGTCGCTTCGGCATCCTCGGTGTCGGGGCGGCGACGGCGGCTTCGGCGCCCCGCGCTGGGTTCCTCGGTCGGCTGCGGGAACGGCTCGATCGCGGCCAGCACCTCGTCGACGGTGCTGGACTCGCTGACGCGCAACCGGATCCGCTGCCCGACCGGCCAGCTCTCCAGCAGCGCCAGGTGCTGATTGAGTTCGGGCCGTGCCGGGGCGTGACGGGAGGCCGCGACGACCATGCGGATCGCGTCGGCGGGGCCGGTCGGATGCTGATCGCCGACCTCCGGCAATGCCCAGGGCTGGGCGGCGACCAGGCTGGAGACGCGGCTGTCGGTACGGCTCTCCCGGCGGCGCAGAGCGATCACCTCGGTCGCTACCGGCACGATGCCCGTGTCGTCCTCGAGGCTGAAGACGGTAGCGGGGGCGTCAGCGGCTGCCGAGGTGAGGCGGGTGAACAGGCGCTCGCTGTCCTGCCGGAATCGGTGTCCGGCCAGTGAGCGGGTGAGGACGCCGCGGACCCGGTCGATCAGCGACAGCTCAAGGAAGCGCTTGACCTGCTCTTTCATCGCGGGCGAGAGCGCGGATAGCACATCCTGGCGTTTGCGTGCGGTCTCCAGCAGCAGCTCATGGTTGATCCACCACTGCCGGGCCCATCGGTGCCGGGCCTCAGACTGCTCCCACGGTGCGCTCGACGGGTCGGCGCGGTCCCACGCCGCGGCGATCAGGAGCACCAGTTCGGCATCGTCGGCGCAGAGCGAGGCCAGGCCCCGATGACGGTCGGCGGCTTCCAGCCGCCACTCGTCGGGCCACTTCGGCTCGTCCTGCAGCAGACTCCGGCGCCCGACCAGGCGGGCATCCTCCAGCAGCGCCAGGACGGTGACCACTTCGGGCACGCAGGTGAGGCGATCGGCGTACAGGATGGCAAGGGCACTGCCGGTGGAGCCCAGGCCCTGGAATCGGATCAATTCCCGCCCGAACGAGGTGGGATGCCCGTCGCCGTCGACAGCGCCGCCGGCGCGCAGCGCGGCGTCGGCCCGGACCAGTTCCCGCCGGAAGGTCTCCGTCGCCCGCCGGGCGGTGTCGTCGAGCTCGGTGGTGGTCGGCTCGAACGCGGCCGGCCACGGGAAGGTGAGCACGTCGTCGATGCCGCCCATCCGTGCGGTCATCACCAGTGCTTCCAGGTTTTCCCGGGTTGAGCCGGGTGGCGTGTCCTCGGCCAGGGCGAGGTACTGGCCCTTGGAGTAGAGCGGGAACACCCAGCCGGGTGCCTTGCGCCCGACCCGGCCCCAGCGTTGCTTGATGCCGGCCTGGCTGTGCGGTTTGGTGGGGATGTCACCTTTGGCCAGGTCGGGATCCCACTCGGACTGGGCGATGAGGCCGCTGTCCACGACGAACCGAACGCCTTCGACCGTCAGTGACGTCTCGGCCAGGTTCGTCGAGATCACGATCTTGCGGGGATCGCCCTTGCGGCGTTTGGCCAGGGCGGCTTTCTGCTGGTCCTTCTTCAGGGAGGAGATCAAAGGAAAGACATGGCCCTCGTACGCCCGGCCGAGCCGGCGCTCGATCTCGGCGACGACCGGTTCGATGGTGCGTTTGGTCGGCAGGAATGCGAGGATGTCGCCGTAGATGCCACGCTCGTCGAGGCCCTGCGCCAGCTGAACCACGAAGTCGGCCATCTCGTCGGGCATTCGGGCACGCCACTGTTCGGTCGGCACATTGCCGGTGTATCGCAGGTCCAGCAGTCGCGCCGTGGTGTTCCAGACGTCTTCCTCGTACCCTTCGTCGTCCTGGCTGGTGACGTCGTCGGCGCTCAGCGCGGGCGCCAACCGGGTCGGCCAGTGCCTGCGGACGAACTCTCGGTCGTCGCGCGGCTGCTGCGACGACAGCGGCAGTGCCTCGTCGCTCCAGCGGTCCAGCACGTCATCCTCGCCGGGCTCGGCCGTGTCCAGGGCGGGGAACAGCGGCATCCCGTACCCGAACGCCTTCTCCGCCGGGACCTCCATGACGTGCGCGACCGGCGGGCCCTCCGGCCGGCCCTGGTCGAAGAACTCCTGGTAGAAGGCTACGTTGAAGGTCGCGGACGTGATGATGACCCGCAGGTGTGGGTAACGGTCCAGTTCCCGCCGCAGGAACCCCATGATGAAGTCGATGTTGGTGCTGCGCTCGTGAGCCTCGTCGACGATGACCGTCCCGATCCGGCTGAGCCGTCCCTCGCGCAACCAGTTGATCATCGTGCCGTCGGTGACGTAGATCAGCTCGCACGCGTCGTCGTGAGCCCGGTCACCGGACACCTGATAGCCGACCGGGAAGCCCGGGCCGACCCCACCGGCGCCGGACATCACGCCCCCGACGAACGACGCCACCCCGACCGCCGCCTGCACCCGCGGCTCGGTGACGACGATCGGGCCCAGCTCGGTGAGCCGGCCGAACGGTGTCCGGGCGGGCAGACCCTGCAGGGATGCCGGCGGCGGATCCATCAACCGGTACGGCGCGAATGTCGACTTACCCGTACCGGTGCCCGCTTTGAGGATCAGCACCCGCCGGTCCCGCAGCAGCCGCACCATCTCGACGATGTGCTCGTCGGTCATGCCGACGTTGACCTTCTCCAGGTCATAAGTGGTGCCTTCGACGATCTCGTGGGACGTGGGCAGCGGACCCAGCCCGCCCAGCGGACCGGTTGGGTTCTCCCGATCGGCGACCTCACCCACGGTCTCCACGTCGATGTAGGCGACCGCCATGCCCTGGATGTCGGTGCGATGCTTCTGCCGATGCTCCCGGCATCGGTCGGAGCGCGACCCGCCTCGCTCGACGACGTTGCGCGCCCAGTTCTCGTTGTACGTCGCCCGGTCCCGGCGTTTGGCTAGCTCGGACCGCACCTTCGGCAGGCGTTTGCGGTCGCGCCCGGAGGCCGTCTCCAGCTGGGCCACCTCGCGCTCCAACCGCTCGACGTCACGGCGGCACTCCTTGCAGACGAACGCCCGCATGTGCGAGTCGGAGGGTCCACGGCGCGGTTCGGTCACATCGTCCACGGGGTTCCCTTCCGGAACAGTGCGCTGTCGACGACCGTCCCGGGGCTCTGCTTGCCGTTGGGCGCGGCGCCGTCGTAGTACATCGGCTGGACGGCGATGCTGCGCGGGTGCGCGAGCAGGTGGTCCGCCAGTGCTTTGTAGAAGCCGATGACGGCCGTCTCCAGGCCGGTCTGGTACAGGTACAACCGCACCTGGGTGGCGTGCAGGGTCAGCTCGGTAAACTGGCGGCGGCTCAGGTCGTACACCAAATCGTCGGTCTGCGCGGCCGGCCGCGGCCGGGAGATCTCCGCATTGCGCAACCAGGCACCGTCCACGGCCGCGTCCATCTCGGTGTGCCGGATGGACAGCAACGCGAACCGCAACGTCAGACCGGCCGGGCCCAGCTGGCCGCGCAGCGGTAGCGCCCGCAACGGCATCGGGTGAATCGACCGGGAGCCGTCGCGGTACTCGACCGGCGCCCGGCACGCCGACGCCCCCGGCTGCGCGACCGCGAATTCCCGGAGCGTCTCGGTCACCACCGGATTGCTGAGGCCGCTCGGCGAGATCGCCCGTGGCTGCGGGCCCGACAGCGCCGTCTCGATCTGCGCCCGGAAGCGTGCCTCCACGGCCTGACTGCCACGGACCCCACCGGAATCCCAGCGGTCCGAAGGCTCGGGCACGGCCGGCACCGCCTCCGGACGCGCCGGCATGCCGGCGGTCAGCGGATCGAACACCAGGACGGGTACGAGGCCACGCGCCACGATCGAGCAGGCATCGTCACGCACGTTCGCGGGCAGACTGTCCGGCCAGCTCGCCGGGTCGTCGCCGACCAGAGTGACATTCACGCAGGCGGCCGGGTCCGCGATCGGCAGCCGAACAGCCGACTTAGGGCCGGCGGCCCGCTGTTCGAGCCGGGTCATCAGCGCCTCGAACCGGGCGATGTCGGTGCGGTCACCCGGTTCGGCCTTGGTAGCGCGACTCTGCGCCGAGGCGATGTCCGTCAGCAGCCGGGCGAGAGTGTCGTCCTTGGCCAGCCCGGCCAGGTATGCGGTCTCGGTGGCCATCAGCGGGAGATCCTCGAACTCAGCAAGCGGGTCTCGATGTTCTTGTCAATGTCGGGCAGTCGCTCCGGGCAGCGCAGCAACGCCACTCCGGCCGGAAGGTCGGGTGCCGGCGTGTCCGACGGCACCACCACCGCGTCCACCTGGCCGCACGCCGGTGGCGCGAATGGCCGAACCCGCAGCGTGCCGTCGCTCGACTCCCCGTGCGTCCACGGCAGAGGGCCGCCCGGGGTCAGGCCGGTGAAGGTGACCACACCGGACTCGTCGTCGATGCTCCAGCCGATCCCGATGCGCCGGTCCTCAACCACCCGAGCCTCACCGGCACCGGCCGCGGCCCTGTCCGTCGAGTCGAGCCGCCGGAACAGCATGCCGACCATCACGGCCGCCCGGCACGCCACCGACTCCGCCTGCCGCGCGCCGCGCGCCTGCCACGGCGCCCCGCCCTCCAGCACCGACGCCGCCCGCGCCGAGGTGGCCAGCAGGTAGTCGACCTCGATCTCCCGCCACACCTGCGACAACAGGGCGAAACAGATGCGTTCTGGTGCCATCCCGTACGTCTCGACGGCTTCCCGGACCCGTCGGGCGAGCCCGCCTGGCATCGGCGCGATCGCCAGGAACAGCTCACGGGCCTCGGCCGGCGTGATCGCCGCCGGATCCTCCGCACCCAGCGCCACCCCGACGGTCCGCCCGAAGCGACGCAGACTCGCCGGGACCTGCTTCTCCGGATGCCCGCGGTAGAAGTGGCGCCGGTTGCCGTTGACGACCCGGGCGTCCCGGTCGAACCGGATCTCCATCGTGCCGCCGTTACGGAACGCGTCGCACAACGTCAGCGCGGCCAGCGTCCGGTTGCCCTCATGTGTAGCCACGTGCGGTAGTTCGCAGGTCTGCCAGGCGACCACCGACAGGCCATCGAACGCGGAGTCCTGAGCTATGGCGGCCAGGCCGACGATCACGTTCTGGCAGGCGATGCGCACCGGGCGGACCACGTAGTCCCGCGGGCGTTTCTCCACCTGCAGGTAGTTCGCCTGATACGCCGGACCGATCTCGTCGAGAATCCGGCGCAGACCTTCCTCCCGTTCACCCAGCTCCTGCTTCAGGGACATCACGTACGCGAGCGGGTCGATGTCCAGCGGTCGCAGCTGAGCGTCGGGGTCGACGTCTGACAGGTGCAGTCGCAGCACCTCGCCCGGCTGCACCGCGCCCCAGGTGGTAACCGCGGTGCACGCCATCGAGCCCTCGTCGACGATCGCCAACGGCACTAGCTCTGCGGGCAGGCGCACGCCGAAGCGAGCGAGCAGCTCGTAGGCCTGCGGTATCGACGTCGTCCCACCGTCGCCGCGCGGAGTTATCAGCATGCGGGCAACCTCGGCGGGCCAGGACATCGCGTAGACCCGGCCGAGAGTTTGCGCGACCCGGTCCATCACTGTCGTCACGGCCACTCCACGTGCCGTGGGCCCTCGGGGATCGCGTTCATGACCTCGACCAGTGCGTGAATGGCTTGGTTGACCAGTTTTCCCGGGGGATCATCGGCGATCTCCATCTTGAGCAGATGCGGGTCACCACTCTGGGTGCGGTCGGTGATGACCAGCGTGACCGACTTTTTTGCCTCGTCGTGGATGACGTGGATGTGCCGATTCGGGTCCACGGTCGGCTGATGGTCGGGCCCGATGAAGGCGTGCACCGTGCTCTCCGCCTGCGCGTCCAGCTCGCTGAACTCGGCGGCTCCGTAGAACATCTGCTTCAGCTGCTCGCCCGGCTCCTTCCGGCCCCACTTCGCACTTTGAGGAGCACGAGGCAGACGTACCGGCGGAGGTGGCACCACCGGCGCGGCACGGATCATGGCTGCGAGGACCTCTTCCGGTGAAACTGGACCCGAGCTCAACAGCTCGCGCCCCACGTTGTTGTTGCCGCAGCCCATCTGAAGCCACCTCCGGTCGGGGTGCCGAGTCAAACACTCGTACGGCGCAGTTACGGCGCACCTACGGTTGGTAGACCATGCTTTGGAGCATGGTCAGTCGCTTGTCGCCTGGGAATCACCCACCGGTCTGACCTTTCTGACCACCCTGTGCCGCGAAACCGCCCAACCGCGGAAGGACCCCGCCGATGGACGACCCTCGAGTCGATCAGACATCCAGAATGCTGCGCGAACTGCTGACCACGGTTCCCACCTACCGCGGCCGATGGCAGGCCGAAGTCCGGCGCCGGCGGCCCGGCGGCATCAGCCGTGCCGCCGTCGCCCAGCTGGTCACCCGCCACCTGTGGATCACCGGCGAGCGTGACGAATCCGGCTTGGCCCGTGAACTTAAGGACCGAGTACGCCGTGCCCTGAACGGGCAGAGCCTGACTCCGGAGACGCTGCGCTGGATCATCGACGCTTTCGATATGTCCGAACAACACGGACGTACGCTGCTGGCCGCCCTCGCCGGGCACCCGGACCCCGCCGGCATCGCCCACACCGTGCGCCGCCCCCGGCCGATGGCCCGAGCCCAGCGGCACCGCACCATCAGTCTCTTCGAGCGCTACCGTCTGCGCTCCGACGGCTCCCTGCAGGAGCGCCGGACCCTGCAGACGATCGTCGCCCGAGCGGACGGCCTCGACGCTTTCGTGTTCAACCGGGAACCCGACATCCTCGGCGTCGATGTCATTCACGGCGGCCGGAGCGGCGAGGCACTCCGTTACGGCAACGGGCTGCACGGAACCGAGATCATCCTGGACACTCCTCTGCGCCTCGGCGAGTCCGTCTCCATCGAGTTCGTCACCCGATACCCCAGGGGCAAACCCGTCACCGAGATCCGGCGGCCCGCTTACGGTCGCTCGGAGAACATCGACATCGCCGTCACGTTCCCCAGCCGCCGTCTGCCCAGCAGTGTCTGGTGGTGCACTTGGGCCGATCAACTGGAGAACATCCCGCTTCGCAGCGAGAAGGAATCTGTACACCGCGGTCGGGTGCGCCGCTTCAGCCCCTACATCGAACAAGCCGTCGTCGGCTACCGCTGGACCTGGGAGCGTTGAAGACGCCGGCTCTGGCACACATTCTGATGCCGACGCGCGAATGGCTCGACGTAGCGGATGGACACCGCCGGCTCGGCGCGCTAGGGCGGGCGACGCTGGCGGAGCAGGTGCGCGAGATCGGCTTCGGGGTCCGCGGCGGTACCGGCCCGGGCGGCCGGTTTTTCGAGGTCGAAGGCATCTCACAGGCTCTGATCGACAATTTCGATCTGCTGGATTACGCGAACTGCTGCGGCTCGGGGGTTTGGCTACGGACCTCGCCGCTCGGCAAGCCGTCATTCCCCCTGGGTCGGACTGGAGTAGGCGCGACGGGAAAGTCCCGGTCCTCGTTGGACTGGCGTTTGCAGCGGCTGCATCGTCCGCGCCCGCGTTGTAGGAGACGGCCATCGTGGGATCCGTCCGATGTTGCTTCCGGCAGCGGCCTCGACGGGTCAGATGTCGATCTCGGCGGTGACGAGGTGGTGGTCGGAGGGGAAGGGCGGCCCGTCGGGGATGTGGACGTGGTAGCTGCTGGGGATGACGTGTGGGCGCATGGTGTCGTTGGCCAGGAGGTAGTCGAAGAGGTCGGGTCCGCCTTCGCCGGGTTTGTCGATGATGGTTGGTGCGATCGCGGTGTTGGGGTTGATGAGCCAGGCGAGTTCGGCGATGGCGTGGTAACCGGCGCCGTCGAGTCGTCGGTTGGTGGTGGGGTCCCATCGGCCGATGAGGTGGTCGATGGCGGCGGTGTCGGCTTCCCAGCGTCCTTCGGGGGTGCCGTCGTCGATCCGTTTGCCTTTGTGGGTGCGGGTGTGGTGGTTCGCGGTGTGCCAGTTTCGTTGGGGAAAGTGCGGGCCGCTGGCGGTGGAGTTGAGGTCGCCGCCGCCGATGAAGGGGAGCGGATCGGTGCCGTAGCGGTCGAGGAGTTGCGCTTCGTCGAGGCGGGCGGTGCCGCTGCGGGAGTTGAAGTGGGCGACCCAGGCGCCGAACTCGGCCCCGGTGGCCTTGGTGCGGAAGTGGCCGACGTTGCGTTTGTCGGGGAAGACGTCGGGGTCGTGGGGGTCGTCGCCGGGCCAGTCCAGGTGGGTGACGAGGTGGGTGTTGTAGAAGATGGCGGGTGGGATGGGTCCGTGTTGGCTGGTGCCGAGGAGGCCGGTGTAGGGGGCATGGAGTGCCCCGGTGAGGGCTTTCTCTGCCAGGCGTAAGCCTTCGTGTTGGTTGCGTCGGTAGTGCTTGGCTTCGCAGAACAGGATGATCGCGGGCGGAGTGTCGAGGGCGGCGAACGTCTGTTGCAGGGGCCGCATGTTGAAGGTGCCGTCGCGGTAGCCGCCAGCCTCGTAGTTGTAGGTCGCGATCAGCAGGCGCGTCATGGGTGGGTCCCTTCGGGAGTGGTGGATGGCGGAGACTGGCGCGATTTCTCCGTAGGGCCGGGCACAACGCGAGGGTGTGGGCGCAGGGCCGGTCCGCCTGGGTGGTGCGGTGCGAGATGAGGGTCGGTGGGCTTGTTGTCGTCGAACGATTGGTTGTCGCCGCTGGCGCGACGGTTTCGGTTCGCGGTGACCTGGTGTACTCCGGTCCAGCCGCTGGGGATCTCCCATTGCATGCCGATAGCGTCGAGGGCGGCAATCTTGTCCTGGGGGAGGTTGCCGTCGTGTCGTGCGATGCGTTGGGTGTGGATCCAGCGAGATAGGTCGATGTCGCCTTCGCGGTGGCCTCTGTGTGGGAGTAGGTGTCCTTCGCGGTGGGTGAACGTGGTGGCGGTGGCGAGGTTGCGGTGCCAGGCGGCGTCGCGGATTGACCAGTGCATGCCGAGTGCTTCCAGGGCACGTGTGCGGTCGTCGTTGAGGCGTCTGAGTCGGTGGTCGGTGCGTCGGGCGGCGAGCCAGTCGTAGAGGTTGATGCCGTTGACGGTCGTGCCGTAGGGGACCTGGATGTGGCCGTGGGTGGCGTGGAAGTGCTGCAGGGCCGCGAAGCCGACCTCGTAGGAGCGCTGTTTAGCGTTCCAGTCGATTCCGAGGGCGGTGAGGGCGGCGACCCGGTTGTCGGGGAGGGTGTTCTTGCGGTGGTAGCGGCGCTGTTGTCCCAGCCACAGGTTGAGGTCGAGTCCGTCGATGACGTGGCCGGTGGGCACGTCGAGGTGGCCGTGTTCGGCGTGAAACGCGGCGGCGGCGGTGATGCCCCGCTCCCAGGCCCGGCTCATGGGTGTCCAGTCGAAGCCGATGTCGTTGAGGTGCTGAATCCGGTCCTGTGCAAGCCGGTGTGCTTCGTACTCGGCGCGTTGCCGGGCGACCCAGCGTTCCAGTCGCACCCCGTGGCGGACGTGTCCGGCGGGCAACCGCAGGTGCCCGTGCTCGGCGTGGAACGTTTGTAGGGCGGCGTACCCGACGAGCCATTCCGAGGTGGTTTCCTCCAGCACCCGCACGGTGAGCGTGCGTAGCAGGTCCTCGGAGGCGTAACCGTCGGGGAGGCGGACGAGCAAGCGCGGCGGCAGCGCCGCGGCACCCGTGGACAGCTTGGTGCGCTGGTTGTCGAGGTCGGCGGCCAGGCCTTGGTCGTGGGCGCGTAGCGCACGCAGTACCTGCAGGAGTGTGGTCCATTCGGTCAGGTCCGTGGTCAGGTCGCTGGTGGTGTCGGCAGGGTCGTCGGGTAGCAGGACCGGGAGGAGGATGGTGGCGATACCGGATCCGGCGGGGTTACGGCGTAGGGCCCGGCCGACGGCCTGGATGACGTCGGGCTCGGACTCCTTCGGCGCGGTGAAGACCACGGCGTCAACTGCGGGCACGTCGACGCCTTCGCTCAGGCACCGCGCGTTGGAGATCACGGTCCAACCGTTTTCGGGTGGGTCGGTGAGGTGGGCCAGGTGGATCTTGCCGCTGCGTCATCGTCTGGGTGCCGTCCACATGCCCGACGGTCAACCGGCCCTTCGGGCGGTCCTGCTCGGGCAGGGCCGACAGGGTGGCGGGCAGGGTGCGGGAGAACTCCTGGGACTGCGCCACCCGTGGGGTGAACACCAGCACCCGGCGCAGGCCGAACTCGGTGGCGGCGCGGGCGAGCGCGGTCTGCACCACTGCGGTGCGCAGCGGCGCCGCCCCCGCACGCACGACGGCGTGGGGGGCGAGGCGACGCAGCGCCGCCAGCGCTTCCGCAGAGGTGACCCCGATGACCACGATGCGGTAGTCGTCGAGCCAACCATCGGCGATCGCGCTCGCGAACGGGTAGCTGTAGTGGACCGGACCGAACACGTCCGCGTTGTCCATCGACAACACGTCTTCGCCCCCACGACCCGCACGGCGTCGCCTGCTCAGGATCCGTGGTGTGGCGGTCATGTACAGCCGTCGCGCGGCCGGCAGGTGCTCATCTCGGTGCACGAGGGCGACGTGTTTGCCGGGCCATCCAGCGGTGTGGTGCGCCTCGTCGACGACCAACAGGCTCGCGGCGGTGTCGGCGGCGTGCAGCCCGTCGCCGACCAACGCGGCGGAGGCATGGGTGACCAAGATGAGCCGCATCCGGCTGGTGGGGGTTCGTCGGACCCAGTCCGCGATCTCACCCGGCCGTGTGGTGACCGGACATTGAAGATCCGCTACGTGCACTGCGGCGTCGGCGACGGATTCGTCGCTGCACACCGCGAGGACCTGCGTGGCCATGCCGGCAGTGGCCCACACCTCCAGGGTCTGGGCGAGCAGGGGTAGGGAGGGGCAGGCCACCACCACGAGCCCGGTCGGGCAGATCCGCGCGGCGGCGTGTACCGCGACGAGGGACTTGCCGCTGCCGCAGACGGCCCGTAGCTGGCCGCGACCACCTTGGGCCTGGCCTATCACGATGGCCTCGACGGCCTCCTGCTGGTAGTCGCGAAGGGGCGGCAACGTCCTGGCCGGTCGTACGTCGCTCACCCTCTTGTCCTCCTTCGGGACGGCCTGGGCGGGAGTATGGGGGCGGGGGTGTTCCGGCGCGGCCGGGGTCTACGCCCTGATCGGGGTGCGAGGAGCGGCCCAGGGGGTCGATGACCCGAATGGCGCTGTCACCGCTCGCCGCTGCGAGGTGTTGACCTGTACCTGGTTGGAGACTGGGGTGCTGGCAGCCCGGCGCCGGTGTGTGGGTGTTCGGGGTGCGGCGGCTGTCGACGTAGAGCCGGTAGCCGGCGGCGTCGGCGATGATCACTGCTGGGAAGTCGGGTCCGAGGCGTGGGTCCTGCGGTGGGATGGGGCCGGCGATGAGGCTGTAGGCGGCGAGGAGCGCGCCGCTGTGCTCCTCGATGGTGAGGATGTCGCGCCTCGGTACACCGGAGGTGTACGGGAGGATCACGTCGATGCCGGGACGGCCGACGCGGTCGGTGACGCCGGTCTGCGCGAGGATGCCGGGTTGTTCCGCGAGGAGCCGCAGGACCGCGGCCCGGACCGGGCGTGTGGGCGCGTGGCGTTCGTAGAGCATCGCGATACCACCGACGACGTGCTGGGGAAGGTTCTCGCCGGGACCAGCCGTGAGGAGCAGGTGGGTGCGTAGGGCGGCTGGTTGGCTCGGTGGCGGCTGGTCGAACCGATCGCCGGTCTGGCCCGTCCATCTGCCGCTTCCGCCGTCGGGGATACACCGTCCGCCACTGACGTCCACGCTGACCAGCCGGCCGTCGGCGGCGTCGTCGGTACGCCACAACTGGTCGACGCTGACCCGCTCAGGCCACCCGTCCGGGCCGGGTGACCCGATCATCCGCCGGTACCAGGTGCGGCGCTCGACGTACTGGTAGGCGCCGTGGGTGGTGTCGGGGGGCGCGTCGGTGAGGGTGTCGGCGAGGCGGTTCAGGACCGGTCCGGCGGGGACCGGTGGTGCGCTGTTCGGAGGTGTTGTCGGGGGCAGTGGCTCGGGGTTCACGCTGGCGGAGGGTCCGGCGCAGGCGGTGAGAAGAAGGGACGCGGTGAGCAGCAACGCGCCGGTCCGGGTTCGGGTGTCGGCGGGCAGGCCACCGATGCGGGTGTGGATGCGGGTCAGCATGCGGGGGATCCAGTTGCGCTCGTGCCTGTCCGCTGTGTGGGCGTCCCCTCGCCTCGGTTTCGTCTTCGCTTTGAGTCGGAGGAGTGGAACCGGGTTGACCAGGGTTGTCGGGTGGTGCCGAGGGCGTGTTCTGCCAGGCGGAGGAGTTGGATGTCGGAGGTGCCGGCGGGGGCGACGATGTGCAGGGTGTCGCGGAAGTAGCGTTCGATGGGTGATTGGGTGGGGTGGAGGCCGTGTGCGGCGTGGATCTCCATGGCGGTGCGGGCGGAGTCGATGGCGTGTTCGGCGTTGATCAGTTTGGCGTTGATGAGTTCGGCGTCGCAGGGTTGCCTACTGTCGAGTAGGTGTACGGCGTGGTAGGCGGTCAGGCGGGCGGTCATCAGCCGGGACTGCATGGCGCCGATGCGGTGTCTGGTGGTGGGTAGGTCGGCCAGGGGTTTGCCGTAGCGGTGTTGGTTGGTCGCGTAGGCGGTGGTGGTGTCGAGGATGGCCTGGTGGATGCCGAGGGCGACGGCGGTGAGGTTGGGTCTGCCGTACAGGACGCTGGAGGAGTAGGCGATGTCGAGGCCGTCGCCTTCGGCGCCGAGCCGGTTCGTCGCGGGGATGCGGCAGTTGTCGAAGGTGATCTCGCCGAAGCTGAAGCCGTGCAGGCCCATGCTGGGCTGGTGTGGGGTGAGGTGCACGCCGGGGCGGTCGGCTTCGATGAGGAAGGCGGTCAGTCCGCGGGTGCCGGGGCCGGTGCGGGCGACGACGCCGTGTAGGTCGGCGATGTGGCTGTTGCCGACGAAGGTCTTCGTGCCGGTGATGAGGTAGTCGTCGCCGTCGGGTGTGGCGGTGGTGGTGATGCCGAGGACGTGGCTGCCGGATCCGGGTTCGGTGACGGCGATGGTGGGCAGGCAGTCGCCGGTGGCGATGGCGGGTAGCCAGGTTCGTTTCTGTGTGTCGTTGCCGAAGTGGATGATCTTGGCGGTGCCGAGGTGGGATGCCTGGAGCATGGCGCCCATGGCGGCGCAGACTCGGGACAGTTCTTCGATGATGAGTGTCTTGGCGAGGTGGCCGAGTCCGAGGCCTCCGTAGGTGGGGTCGATCGTGGCGCCGAGCCATCCTTGGCGGGCGATGTGTCGGGACAGGTCGTGCGCGACGGTCCGGGCCGTCTCCAGGTGCGGGAGGTGTGGTCGGATCTCGGTTTCGGCGAACGCCCGGACCGTGTGCCGTAGTCGGGTGTGGTGGGGGGTGAGGTGGTAGCCGTCGACCATCTGCCGCTCTCCTCGGGAGTCGCCGCGGTGTGTATCGGTGGTGTCGCGGGGCGGGTGGTGGGATGCCGGCCGGGCTGTCGCTGGGGTGGGGTTCGCCCGACGCGGGGCGGCCAGGTCCACCCGGTGGTTGCGGCCGGTCCGGGGCCGCCGGATGGACCGGCGTCCGGTCACCTGCCGGGTTGGCGCTGCTGGATGCGGGCGGCGAGGGTGGCCGCCCAGGTCTTGATGGTGGTGAGGCCTTCCTGGCCCCAGGTGCGGGGTTCGGGGCCGACGACGCAGACGGTGCCCAGGGTGACGCCGGTGGCGTCGATCAGGGGGGCGCCCATGTAGGTGCGGATGCCGAGCTGGTCGACGACGGGGTTGCCGGCGAAGCGTGGGTAGGCGCAGACGTCGTCGAGGACCAGCGCGCGGCGCCGGTGGACGACGTGGGGGCAGAATCCCTGGTCCCGAGGCATCCACCGGCCGGGCTCCCGGGTGCCGGCCGGTGTCGTCACGCCGGGTGGGGTGGTGCTGCCGGTGTAGAGGCCGGCGAAGAACTGGCCGCCGTCGTCGAGGAAGTTGACCATCGCCCAGGGTGTGCCGGTGATGGCGGCGAGGTCGCGGGCGAAGTCGTCGAACTCCCGTTCCGGCCGGCCGAGGCCGAGGGCGCGGAGGCGGTGGAGGCGTTGTGACGCCTGCGGGTCGGGTGGGGTGAGGGGTGCGGGTACGAAACCGTCGTGGGTCATGTCGGGCTGCCTGCCGGGGTGAGGTGAGCGCTAGTGGATGTCGGGGTGAGCAGGGTGCGTACCAACGTCGCCAGGACAGCGGTCGCGGACCGGGGGTGGCGGGCGTCGCAGGTCACGACCGGCACCTCAGGCCGCAGGCCCAGGGCGGCGCGAACCTCTGCGGGGTCGTGGCGGTAGGCGCCGTCGAACTCGTTGACGGCGATCAGGAACCGGGTGCGGCGGGATTCGAAGAAGTCCACGGCGGCGAAGCAGTCCGGCAGGCGGCGGGTGTCGACCAGGACCACCGCGCCGAGCGCGCCGTGGCTCAGCTCGTCCCACAGGAACCAGAACCGGTCCTGTCCGGGTGTGCCGAACAGGTACAGCACGGTGTCGGGGTCGATGGTGATGCGGCCGAAGTCCAGGGCCACCGTGGTGGTCGTCTTCGTCTGCACCCCGGTGAGGTCGTCGGTGCCGACGCTGGCGGCGGTGATCAGCTCCTCGGTGCACAGCGGCGGGATCTCGCTGGTGGCGGTGATGAAGGTGGTCTTCCCGGCTCCGAACCCACCCGCGATGAGGATCTTGAACGCGTGTGGGGTGTGGTCAGAGTCGCTGTTGCAGGCCGGCAAGGAGCCTCTCCAGGATCGATCGGTCGGTCGGGTCGGCGACCGGGTGGGGTGGGCGGGTGCGGACCGCGCCGACGGCCACCAGGTCCGACAGCACCACCTTCGTGACCGCCGCCGGTAGCCTCATCCGGGCGGCGATCTCCGCGACGGTGGTCGCCGCGCCGCACAGCCGCAGCGCCACGTCGTGGTCGGGTTCCAGCCGGGCCCGGGGTCGTACGCCGGTGGCGACGACCCACGACAGCAGGTCCATCGCCGTGGTGGGTCGGGTCCGTCCCGCGCTGACGGTGTAGGGGCGCACCAGGCGTCCCGCCGCGTCGTCGACCCACGTCTCCTGGTGCGCGCCGGACATCACGGGGCGGCGGGGGCGGGGAGGCCGACGTCGCGGACGGGTGTCGCCAGGTACGGGCGGACGCTCTTGACCATCTGGGACATCTCGTAGCCGAGGACACCGGCGTCGGCCTGCCGGTCGGCCAGGACCGCCAGCACGGCGCCGTCGCCGGCGGCGGTGACGAACAGCAGTGTCTCGTCGAGTTCGGCCACGACCTGCCGTACGCCGCCGCCCGTGTCGAACCTGTCCCCCACGCCGCGGGCGAGGGAGAACAGCCCGGAGGCGATCGCCGCCAGGTGGTCGGCGGCGTCATCGGCGAGGCCGTGGGCGGCCCGGGGCAGCCCGTCGGAGGACAGCAGCAGGGCGCTGCGGGTGTGCGGCACCCGCCGCACCAGGCCTTCCAGTAGCCAGGCCAGTTCCGGGGATGACTGCTTCGGGGTGGTCACAGACAGGCTCCTTGTCACACAGGTCGGTGGTTGACGCCCGCACCCGCCGCAGGTACTCCGGAGGAGGCGGCGCCGCGCAGGAAGTCGGCCATGAGGGTCGGGTTGTGGGCGCCCGACGGCTGGTTCGCCGACGTCGGGCGAGCCTGCCGCAGCGGGGCCGCCAGATGTGCCTGGCGGGTGCGGCGAGGCAGCACGGGTCGTGTCTCGCCGGCCTGCCCGGGTGTGTCGTCGCGGGTCGCCGGTGGCACATGGCGGTGCCGGCTGGTTGTCCCCGCCGGCGGCGGCGCCGCCGGAGGGTGACGCGGACCGGTCGGCGCGGCGGGGACCCCTGTCGACGGGGGAAACCCGGCCGCGGGTGGTGGTTCGCCCCGTGCGGGTGCGCGGGCCGTGTCCACGGCCGGTGGTGGGTCGGTCTGCCGGTCGCCGAGCAGGGCCGTCGGGAGGATCACCACCGCCTGCGTCCCGCCGTACACGTTGTTCTGGATCTTGGTGGTGATGCCGTGCCGGCGGGCCAGCGCCGAGACCACCCACGCTCCGATACGGCCGTCGCGGAGCAGGTCGCCGACCTCCACCCGGTGGGGATCGGCCAGCAGGGTGTTCACCCGGTCCTGCTCCAGGTGTGTCATGCCCAGGCCGCGGTCGTCGACCTCGACCGCGACGCCGACGGCTACCCGCCGGGCCCGTACCGTCACCTCGGTGTGCGGCGGGGCGAACGTAGTCGCGTTCTCGATCAGCTCGGCCAGCAGATGCACCACGTCGGCGCCGGCGTGCCCGCGCAGGGTTCCCTCGACCGGCGGCACCACCCGCACCCGCGCGTACTGCTCCACCTCGGCGATGGCCGAGCGCAGCACCTCCACCAGCGGCAGCGGCCGGCTCCACTGCCGCCGTGGCACCGCCCCGCCGACCACGGCGAGGTTCTCCGCGTACCGGCGGATGCGGGTGGCGAGGTGATCGACCTGGAACAGGCCCTTGAGCAGATCGGGGTCCTCGACCTGCGCTTCCAGGACGTCCAGCAGTTGAATCTCGCGGTGCACGAGGCCCTGCAGCCGGCGGGCCAAGCCGACGTACACCTCCTGTTGTCCTGCGGGCGGCTGGCCGCCGGCAGGTGAGGCGGTCACCATCAGGCGGGTGAGTCGATGAACGTAGACGGCTCCGCCGGCGGTGACCGCCGTGCTGGCGACCGCCGCTCCCACCAGCGCCAACCCGGACACCGTCGGAATGGGGCCCGGTGAGAGGGCGAGCGCCCATGCCGCCGTCCCCAGGACCAGCGTCGCCACCGCAGCGGTCAGTGCCGCACATGTCCACGCCAGGCGAGCGGGTGGATCAGCCCCGGGCGGGCCTGCGGCCGACGCGTCGAGTCGCACTCTGCCTCCGTGAGTCAGGAATTGAGGTGTGTCAGCGGTCCCGCCACCGGTGGGAACCCGGCCGGTTTCGGCCGTGACTGTCCAGGCCGCGCCTGGTGGGGGTTCGTGGCGTAGGTGGTGCTCGTTTCCGCCGCGGTCAGTCTCGATCGGCCTGGGGGTGTCGACCACCGTCGACGTGAGAAATCAACGCCGGTCCCCGGCGCGCCCGGCCGTGAAGGACCAGCGCCCACGCCTACCACCTCGCTCTTCCGCTACCCCGGCCGCCACTTCCAGTGGAGGCGCGGTGCCGCAGATCGGGGTCGTCGACCACGAGGGGCGGCGTGACGTGTAGGCCCGTGTCGGATATCAGCGTCGAGGGTGGTCGACACGAGCGGATGCCGGATTACTGGATGAGGAAGTCCCGTGAGGCAGGAGAGATGTTTCGACGGCTCCTGCGAGCGGCCCGGCGCTGGGGGGACCCATGAGCAAACCGCTGGTCATCGACACCCACGCCAGCTCCTGCTACTTCCGCACGTCGGTCGATGACGGCGAGCGCAAGGCGTTGGTGCAGATCACGCAGCGGTGCAACCTGCACTGCGCCCACTGCTTCGTGTCCTCTACCCAGGTCGGCGCTGACATCGCCGTCAACGACATGGTCGCCGTCGTGCTGCCCCGGTTGCGGCGGGCCCGGGTGACCCGGTTGACGTTGACCGGCGGCGAGCCGTTCGCGCACCCGCACCTGCTGCAGATCTGCGCCGCGGCGGCGCGGATGGACCTCCCCGTCAAGATCTGCACGAACGCCACCCTGACCAGCGACGAACAGATCAGCGCCCTCGCCGAGCTGGGTAACGTACGGGTCAACGTCAGCTTCGACGGGTTCCGGCCCGCCTCGCACGGCCGGTTCCGGGGCAACCGCGACTCCTTCGCCGTCACCCGGGAGACCACGCGACGGTTCGCCCAGGCGGGCCTGCTGCACGGGATCCTGTCGACGCCGAACGTGCTCACCCGCCCGCAGGAGTTCGCCGAGCTGTGCGCGTTCGCCGCCGACCTGGGCGCGGCGTACGTGCTGATGAACCCCCTGTCGAGCTTCGGGCGGGGCGTGAAGTCCCACGGGCGGCTCGCCGCCCCGGAACAGACGATGCGGGCCATCGCCGCCGCCACCGCGCCCCTGGCCGACCGCGTCGAGCTGGTGCCGATCCGGTTCCCCAACGACACCCGGCCGTTGTCCGGCTGCGACGCCGGCACCCTGATCTACGTCTTCGCCGACGGCGCCACCGCCGTCTGCCCCTACCTCGTCTTCGCCGCCCGCACACCCCAGTCCCGGCACGCCGACCGCGAGTTCCTGATCGGCAACATCCTCGACGGGGAGATCGCCGACGCCCTCGACCGGTACCGCTTCCACGACCGCTACCAGGTCGGCGCCAACACGACCTGCGGAGCGTGCGCGGTGAACGACTCCTGCGGCAAGGGATGCCCCGCCGCGGTGATCGCCGACGGGCAGCGCATCGGCGCGCCCGACACCGCGCAGTGCCCGCCCGAGGCGATCCGCCTCCCGCTGATCCCGATCACACCCGCCGCATCCTGATGCCATGTTCGTCGTGATCGAGGGACCCAACGGCGTCGGTAAGACCACCGTCGCGGGACTGCTGGCCGAGCGGCTACGCCACCACACCGCGCAGCCCGTGCACCTGACGACCGAACCCACCCGGACACCCCTGGGGAACCTGCTGCGTGAGGCCGAGGCCATCCTCCACGGCCGGGCACTCGCGCTCGCGCTCGCCGCCGACCGCACCACCCACATCGAGGACGAGATCATCCCCGCGCTCGACGCCGGCACCATCGTCGTCAGCGACCGGTACGTCCAGTCATCGCTGGTGCTGCAGCGCCTCGACGCGGTCGACCTACGCGAGATCTGGAGCTACAACCGGTACGTCCTGCCGCCCGCCATCTCCCTGTACCTGGTCGACGACCCGCAGGTCATCGCCACCCGCCTCGCCGCGCGCCGCCAGCTGACCCGGCTGGAGGCCACCGGCACACCCGAACGCGAGCTGCGGCTCTACCGGGAGGCGTTCGACTTCCTCAACGGCCACCTGTGGCACCAGGCGTGGATCGACTGCCGCCGCCGCGACCCGGACCACGTCGTGGACGCCATCATCGACACGCTGGCCCCGTTGCTCGCCCGCCGCCCTAGGGCGTGAAGACTCGACGCCGTGTTATCGATCCTGACGCTGAACATCCAGGCGACCTCCCGTCGGCGCGCCGACGCGCTGCTCGCCTGGCTCACCGGCCGCCCGGAACAGATCCTCCTGCTGACCGAGACCAGCAGCGGCGACGGCACCGCCCACCTGCTCGACTGCTTCCGCCGCGCCGGCTGCCAGGTGCACCACCCGCCCCTGCCCGGCGACCGCGGCACCGCCATGATCAGCCGAGTTCCGCTGACCGTCCGCCCGGACATCACCGCCGCACTGAGCATCCCCGGCCGGGCCGTCGCCGCCACCATCCACACCGACCCGCCGGTCACCGTCCTCGGCGTGTACGTGCCGTCCAGCGACCGCGCCCCGGCCAAGGTCGAACGCAAGCGGGCCTTCGTCACCACCCTCGTCGCCGCGATCAGTGGCCTGACCGCCAGCGAACGGGCGCACCTGGTGCTCGGCGGGGACTACAACGTCATCCCCCGCGACCACCAGCCCCCCTACCCGGGGGTGTGGCTGCCGTTCGAGTACGAGCTGTTCGACGCACTGACCGCCGCCGAGCTCACCGACGCCCACCAGCACCTCGCCCCCACCGTGCAGCCACACAGTTGGTTCGGCCGGTCCGGCAACGGCTACCGCTTCGACTACCTCCACGTCGGCCCCGCGTTACGCGACCGACTACACGGCGGCAGCTACCTGCAGGAACCCCGCGAGCAGCGCCTCACCGACCACGCCGCCGTCAGCATCGACCTGGACCTAGCGACCCCCACGCTCGACACACGCCCGGTGCCGTCGACGGTCGCACCAGCCACCCTGTTCTAGCCATGTCGCGGACGGCACGACGTGGTGGCGGCCACGCAGCCCACGGTGAGGCGCCGGCAAGGGGCCTCTGACCTCCGACGGTGCCGGGTCAGCCTGACGCGACCTGGGCGGTGGTGGGATCGCTGCGCCGTACTGTGGAACCCTCGCCGGATGGATATGGATGCGGTGAGGAAGCGGTACCTGGTGTGCCACGACTACGGCATGGGTGGCCTGTGGTGGTGGGTGTGGGCCGCTTCTGCCGAGGAGATCGTGGACAACGTCGCCGAGGTCGAGGTGATCACCGACGAGGCGAGCATTCGCCAGATGGGCCCCTCCGCAGAGGAAGAGCTGCACCTGGACGCGCTGGCGGGGACTTCCCTGGCGGACCTGTGGGAGCAGCGTTGCGCGCACCGGTCACTGCCCGGGTACGGGGTGCTTGCCGGGCGGGAGCGGGTGTACCTGCGCGACGACGAGGAGGGGGCCGTTTTCCTCGTGGAGGTCGGTCCCGACGGGCGTCGCCTGCGGGAGGTGGAGGTGTCCCCCGAGGGCGTGTTCCGCCTGGCCGAGGACCTGCTCAACCCACCGCGGGACCTCCGCGACCCCCGATACGTTGGGATGGAGATCAGCCGTGACGAGTTCGAAGCGGCGTGGGAGCGGTCCGTGCCCTACCCGCAGGACGAGGAGTAGGCCCCCGACAGGACCCGACCGACTCTGCCCTGGTCACCTCCCGGCCGGGCGGACGCTCCCCTCAGGACGATGCCGGCCGGACGATCAGAGCGAGTGCCCGGCAGCGTTGGCGTGGTGTTCGGCAGTAGAGGCACTGCTTCGGGCTGGCAGGGGGCGTCGGCCTGCGCCTTCGGAATGCAACCTAGATCCCGGTCCGCGCGGCGCGGATCAGCGAGTCGTAGGTGTCGGTGGCCCGTTCCAGGGACACGCCCAACGTGAGGGCGAACCGGTCGAGTTCGGCCTGGATCCGCTCACCCTCGTCACCGTGGCTGACGATCCGCTCGATCTCCAGGAACGCCCCGATGTCGTCCACCTGGTCGACACACAACGACATCAGCCCGAGCGTCGCCGTGCGGCGGGCTTTGCGGATATGCACCGTCGGGTAGAAGCCCATCTGCTGGATCGCGGCGTCCATCTGCGCCCGATCCGCCACCTCGGTTTCATGCTCGACACACGACAACTCGTTAGCCATGGGCGTTTTGACCGTCAGCAGATGACGCCCCCTCTCGGTACGTAGGCGGGCGAACGGCACCCCGATCTTCGACTGGCCGTACTCCCACCCAACCCGCGCGTACGCCTGGTCGTCCTGGATGACCGGGGCCGACAGGACAACACCACGCACGGCGAGGGCCGCTTCCACTGCGGCGAGATCACCGATCCGGTACTTGACCTCCACCTCGTACGTGGAGGACGCAGTCATACCTGTCGCCTGGACCGTGTTCATGCCCGTCACGTCGTCGCACCCTATGACCCGACCGGCCGCATCGGTGTCTCGACGCGCCCGCAACCGCGCGAGAGGTCGTCGGACCCGGGGCCATCCTTTGCCCAGCGACGACAGCGGAACGAGGGAGCCGCGACGCTGGATGATCCACACCCTGGCACACCGCCGGGTCGTCCCCTGCGTCAGCGCATCCTCCTCAGCCCAATCGTCTCCTCTCGCAAGCATCACCGCACACGGCCACGCAGATGTTCTGTGTGTGCGCCACCCGTCCGCGAGCTCTACGCGGTGTCTGCCCGGTTCCGTCGAGGGACGAGCCTGATCGTGGCCTGCGCGGTCGTCCTCTTCAGTTCCGCGAGCACGGAGGTGTAGACGTCGGCGGTCATCTTGTAGGACGAGTGGCCGAGGGTGTCCTGGATTTCCTTGATGCTGGCTCCGGCGGCGAGCATCAGGGTCGCGGCGATGTGTCTGAGGTCGTGGAACCGCACGGGTGGCAGGCCGCTGCGTTGGACGAGCCGGTCGAAGCGGCCGGTGACGGTCTCCGGGTGCCAGGGTTGACCGTCGCGCTGGCGGACGAAGAAGATGCCGCTGTCGGCCCAGGCGTCGCCGGCGGCGAGCTTCCACGCCGCCCTGCGGGCGAGGTACCGGCGCAGGCTGGTGACGGTCTCGTCGCCGAGGTCGACGACCCGGTCGCCGGCTGCCGACTTCACTTCCTTCTCGATCACCTGGTAGCCGACGCTGGTGCGCTGGCCGGTGATGGTGATCGCGGCGGCCTGCAGGTCGACGTCGTAGTCGTGCAAGCCGCACAGCTCGCCCCTGCGCGGGCCGCGGTGGATCGCCACGTCGAACAGGGCGTACAGCTCGGGGTCCTCGGCCTCGGCGAAGTCGAGAAACTGGCCGGCCTGGGCGGGCGTCCAGACCATGACCGGGCTGGGTCGCAGTCGGGTGTGACGCCACCGGTTGACCGCCGCGTCGGTCCACAGCCGGGGCCTCGGCGGCCTACCGGACGCGAGCTCGACGGACTCGGCGGGATTGTGGTCGACCAGTCTGTGGTGGTACAGGCGGCGGGCGTCGTTGAGGGCCTTGCGCAGGGTCGCGAGGATCCGTTGCTGGCTGGCGGCACCGACCGTGCGGATTCCCTTGACGGCGTCGCGGATCTCCTTCACGGGGCTGGCTTTCGCGGCGCGGATCTCGTCGTTGCGGGCTTCGATCGTGGCGAAGACCGACTCGATGTGCGCGGCGGTCAGTTCCTGCAGGGCGACCTGCCCCAGGTGGGGGGTCCAGTACCTGGTGATGTGGTCGTGGTAGCTGCGGCGGGTCGCGGGGGCGAGCCTGACCCGGTTGGTGATCCATTCGGCGAGGTACTCACCGAGGGTGAGCCGGGTGTCGGCGGGCACGTCGGCGCGGATGCGGCGGGCGACGTGGTCGCGGTCGGGCAGCGGCTGCTGGGGTTTGCACGCCTGCAGCAGGTCGGCGATGCGCCGACGCTGGATCTCGTCGCGGCCGGCGAGGTCGAGCAGCGCGCGGGCGTGGTCACGTTCGACGGCGGCGGCCTCGCGGGTGTCGAATCCGGTGCGACGCAACTGCCGTCGGGCGTTGCCGGCGTCGAGGGGGAGTTCAAGCTGGTAGCGCCAGGTGCCGTGGTGGGGGTTCCAGCCGTTGCCGCGGCGGAGCTTGGGGCACTGGGCGCCGAGTCGTCTGCCGTCCTGTCGGCAACCGCAGCGTTTGGTGATGGATCCGTCTGCCATGACGAGTTCGCTCCTCGCCGACGCCCGCTGGCGGGGCATCGGATTGTCGGGGTTCCGTGGGTGGTGATCACCGCTCGTCGCGGCCGGGTGATCAAGTCGCGGGCGGAGGCGGGGGGGGTCGTTGGGAACGCCGAGGGCGGTCAGGATCGCGGGAACGGACACGCGGTAGCGGGATCCGACCCGCAACACCGGCACCGGTAGCCGGTCGCGGCGCGCCAGCTCGTAGGCGCTGCTGCGGGACATGCCGAAGATCTCGCCGACGGTCGCCACGTCGGTGACCGCTCCGAGCGCCCGGATGCGTTCGATGGTCCATACCTGCGGGTGCTCTGCGGCAGTGCTAGCCGTGCTGTCCAAGGAATTGGTCCTTCTCTGGTAGAGGGTGCCGCTATTTGGCGAAGCGGCCGACTGGCGGCTATGTGGGCTGCCTCGTCTGAGGGGAGACTCGTGCGGTGAGTTCAGGTGTTCCCCGTGTGGTCAAGGCGGTCGACACGTCGGAGTTGATCCGGCTCGACGCGGAGGCGATCGAGTGCGGGTTGAACCGCAATCACGGTGTCGGGTGGCTGATGGAGTTCGCCGATCCCGGGGCGGTGCATTTTCTGCGGCCGGTGCTGGTGCACAGGGCCCCACACCGCCCGGAAGTCTCGCCGCATTGGCGGTGCATGCTGTTGCTGACGATGCGAGACGGCCAGCAGATCTTTTCCCTGTTGGATGTCCTGCCCGCCTCGTTCGAGAACCTGCCAGAGACACTGGACGCGGCCGCGCAGAGTGAAGTCATCCGCCGGCTGGAGTCGGGGGGCCTGCTGACACAGGCGCAGTGGCCTGGGCCTGGGCCTGGCCGGGTCCTGGTAGGCGATGACGTGTCGTTGGGCCGACGTTCTTGACGGGTGATCTCTGCGGTGCCGGGCGCCCCGGTATCCGATGGCGGCGAGGTCGAAGCGACCCTGGCCGGCGTCGAGGCGGCAACCTGCACCGCTGTCGGAGGGTGGGATAAGGCCCCGGGAGGTTGGGTGAGGGGTGGTGAGCGCTATTGGTCGGGGCATGGCGGTTGGTAGGGCACGCCGGGAACGTAGGTCGCCCATTCGGTCGGGGTGATGGCGTTGCCTACGGTGGCGCAGAGCTGTTCGGGGATCACACTCAGGTTGGTGTTCCAGATCCAGACGGTGTTGCCGGTGCCTCCGCCGCTGAGGGTGTTGCCGTCGCGGTGGTAGGAGACGGTGTAGATGCCGCCGCCGGGTGTTGGCAGCACCGCGAACAGGGCGGGCCTGCTGCGGTCCTTGAGGTCCCACAGCCAGGTTCCGGCGTTGGTGACAGCAGCGGCCAGGGCGGTCCCCTCTGTGTTGAAGGCCAGCGTGTACACGTAGTTGGTGGGCCCGGTCAGTGGTACGCCGACCGGTGAGGGCTGTTCGGGGTGACTGATGTCGTACAGGCTGATGGAGCTGTCGGCGCTGCCTACCGCCAGGGTTCGGCGGTCGGGGCTGAACGCGACGGTGTAGACGTAGTGGCCTGCGGTCAGCGGCTCGCCGAGTGGAACTGGCGAGTCGGGTCGGCTGGTGTCCCAGAGGCGCACCGATCGGTCGATGCTTCCGCCGGCGAGCAGGCTGCCGTCGTGGTTGAACGCGACGGTCGATACGTAGTTCCCGAAGCCGGGCAGCGTGGCCAGGGGTGTCGGTGTGGTCGGGTGGGTGATGTCCCAGAGGCGGATGGTGTGGTCACGGCTGCCGGTGGCGAGGGTTCGTCCGTTGGGGCTGATGGCGACGGCTTCCACCAGTTGGTCGTGTGCTTGGAGTGCGGGGCCGTGGTGCGCTGGTCGGGTGGGGTCGGAGATGTCCCACAGCTGGACCGTGCCGGAGCGGGCGGAGACGGCCAATGTGTGGTTGTCGGGGGTGAAGGCGAGCGCGCCGGAGAAGCCGTCGGGGTTGGGCAGGGCGGGGCCGACGGGTGTGGGTCGGTGGGGGTGTTCGACGTTCCACAGTTGGGTTGAGGTGCTGCCGACGGCGAGGGTCCTGCCGTCGGGGCTGAACAGGGTCGCGCTGACCACGCCTGGTGTGGCGAGCACTGGGCCGGGTAGCGGCCAGAGTCGGGCCGTACCGTCGTTGGAGCTGGTGACTATGGCGCTGCCGTCGGGGCTGAACTGCAGGGCGGTCACTGGTGCGGGGTGGGGCAGTGTGGCGGTGATCCGTTGAGTGGCCAGGTCGTGGATCTGCACCCCGATGGCCGGGTCGGAGCTGCCGACGGCGAGCAGGTTGCTGTGTGGGTGGAATGCGACGGCGTTGACGAAGCTCTTCGGCCCGGTCAGCGCAGGCCCGAGGGGCGTCGGACGTGCGGGTTGGCTGACGTTCCAGAGGTGGGTGGTGAAGTCTCTGCTTCCGGCGGCCAGTGTTCGCCCGTCGGGACTGAAGGTGACCTGGCCGACCTCGGTGGAGGGCCCGGCGGGCCGGCTGAGCCGGTGGGGTCGTTGTGGGCGTGTGATGTCCCAGAGACGGATCGTTCCGTCGATGTCGCCGACGGCCAGGATGTGGCCGGAGGGGTGGAAGGTCAGCGATTTCGCGCCGGAGGGCGAGGGCAGGCCGACGCCGATCGGGGTGGGGTGGTGGCGGTCGGTGGTGTCGTACAGGCGGGTTGTCCCGTCAGCGCTGGCCGCGGCCAGCAGTCGCCCGTCTGGGCGGTAGGCCACCGAGTAGACGGTGTTCCCGGCGTCGGCCAGTGGCGGTAACCGGACCGGGCTGGCCGGGGTGGTCATGTCCCAGCGGTGCAGCCGGTGGTCGCCGCTACCGACGGCCAGGGTGCGGCCGTCCGGGCTGAAGGTGACCGAGTAACCGGGACTGGTGAGGCCGGTGAGCGGGTCTCCCAGGGGCGCGGGTCGGGGGCCGCTGGCCACGTCCCAGAGTCGGATGGTGGTGTCGACGGCTGCGGCGAGCAGTCGCCCGTCCGGGCTGAACGCGACGGCGTACATGGTCTGGTTCTTGCCGGTGAGCATTCTGATCGCTGGCTGGGTAGCTGTTGAGCCGATGAGGCTCGACCGGGCCTCGGTGGTTGGCGCGATCCGGTAGGCGGCCAGGGCCAGTTGCCGAGAGAGTGAGACGTCCTTGTCGCGAAGCTGGTCGGCTCGAGCTGCGACCAGGCGGGAGCGAGCCTCGTCCCGTTGGTGGGCGACTTGTTGGTGCAGGGTCTGCGCCTCGCCCGTACGGCGGACCGCGATCACGCCGGTGAGGGTGCTGACAAGGGTGAGGACTGTCAGTGCCGCGACGGTCTGGTAGAGCCGGCGGAGTTGGCGGCGGGCGTGCCGGGTGCTGGCTCGCACGAATCGTGCCGGTAGGGCTGGCGGCGCCGGGTGTGCGGCCAGCCACTGTTGGCCCGCGATCAGTCGGCTACCGCGTAGAAGCAGGGCCGGATCTCGGCTCTCAGTGATCCAGGTTTCCGCTGCGTCGGTGACCTGCTGGCCGGTGAGCAGGGCGGCTCGGTCGGTGGTGAGCCAGCCGCGCAGTTGGGGCCAGGCGGTCAGTAGCGCCTCGTGGCTGATCTCGACGGTGTCGTCGTCGACGGTCAGCAAGCGCCTGTCCACGAAGCGGTCGATCACCTCGTCGATGTCGTCGCTCGTCGTGCCCGTGGGGGCGCCCTGCAGGAGGTAGGTGCGGCGGAGCCGTCGGCGGGTGTCGGCGGAGCCCTGGCCGAGGTGCACGAGGCGGAGGAACAGTGTTCGGGCGAGTTCCTGGTGGCGTGGGTGCAGGGTGGTGTAGACGGCGTTGGCGGTCGTGGCGACCGCGCCGTCGATACCACCTGTCGCGCGGTACCGCTCGGTGGTGAGTTGGCCCGCGCCGGCCTCCCAGGTCGCCAGTAGGGCGTGCGACAGCAGCGGCAGCGTACCGGGATCGTGGGCCGCCGTCAGATGGCCGGATCGGGGCGCGATCTCTTTCAGGAGCAGGTCGACGAGGCCGTCTTCGACGTCGACGCCGGCTCTGCGGGCTGGTTCGGTGATCGCGCTGCGGAGTTCGGCGGCGGTCATCGGCCCGACGGTGAACTGGTGTTCCTGGGCGACTCCCGCCAGGCTCGGGATGCGGAGCAGGTCGGTGTAGAAGTCGGCCCGCAGTCCCAGGACGACGACGGGGCCGGGCCGTATGGTCGGTTTCGTTGCTGTGGGTGGCTCGGTGGGCCGCTGCGTCGCGGTGACGAGAGCCGCGACGAAGGCGTCCGCTTCCGTGGGGTCGACCTCCGGTGCGAACACCTCCTCGAACTGGTCGACGACGATCACCGGCGCGGTCGCGGTGTTCTGGTCGGAGAGTTGTTCCTGCCATGCCCGCAACGGACGGGACCCGGGCGTCAGGACGGCGGTGTCGATCAGTGGGCTGTTGTCGTTGTGCTCGCGGATCGCCGCGAGCAGCCCGGCTCGGAGCAGGGACGATTTCCCGATCCCGGATGCTCCGGTGACCAGCAGGATGCCGCCGCCGGCCTGCCGTAGGGTGCGCACCCGCTCGACGAGCCGGGTGGTCAGCTGCTCCCGGCCGAAGAACCAGCCGGCGTGCTCGGTGTCGAACCGGTTCAAGCCGCGGTACGGCTCTTGGGTGGCGCGGGACGTCCGGGCCCGGCGGACCCGCCGTAGCGCGGCCAACCATCGTGCGACGTCGTCGTCGGTGGCCGCGCAGGCACGGAGCACTTGCTCGAAGAGGGCGTGGGAGGACGGCTGGGGCAGGCCGCGTCCGGCGAACCAGTCGCTGATCGTCCCGTGCCGTCGCGACTGCCGGGGGATGGCGGCCACGACATCGCGTACCGAGAGGCCGGCCCGCTCCCGCAGGTGGGTCAGCTCCCGGGCGAAGTCCTGGCGGGTGCGGATCTGATCAGCGACGGGCGGGGACGGTTCGGACACCGAGACCTCCCTGCTCAGACACGTCGCCGGTCGGCCACAGGTTCCGGCGGTCGGCACCAGACCTGAGCTGAGCAGGGTGTACGGCCTCGTACGGAATCCCACCCGGGGCTTCTCCGCCCTGGTCCGGCGGGCCAATTCTGGTGTCTGACCAACGGTTGTCCGGCTGAGAAGACGGGATCCGGACACGCGAATTCCCGACTGGGAAGGAAGTCCCCGAGATGAGAACACGCATCGTCCGAGGCGCTGTGGCGGCGGCCCTGAGTACCGCCGCCGTGGCCACCACCATCACCCTGTCCGCCGCTCCGGCCGTCGCCTACCCCGGCAACTGCGGCTCGGCCCTGCGGTCCGACGGGGTGGTGTCCGCCTGGTGCGCGACCGGCACCGGCAGTGTCAGCGCGGTGGCCGGCTGCGAGTGGTTCGGCTGGTGGACCACCGCTCAGGGCCCCTGGGTCAACGTCGCCACCGGGTCGTCCCACGTCAGTTGCCCTTGGCCGTACTCCCCCCGATGGACCGGGTTCTACCTGCGGGATTGACCACGGGAGTGACCCACCGACCGAGCGCCAAGCATCCACAACCAGAGATTCGGCAAGGGAGAGAACCATGCGGGCACTGAGCATCGCGGCGATCCTGGCACTCACCGTCGGGCTGGTATTGGTCACCGCCGGACCCACCCAGGCCGCGCCGCCCGGCGGCGGCTACGACTACACCGACCCGGCACAGACCGGCTGTTCCGCCACCGGGATCACGATCTGGTCCAAGGAGCTGCGCCACCCGGCCACCGGAACGGTCAACGGTGTCATGGAGCTGCGCTACTCCACCGCGTGCGAGACCAACTGGGTACGGGTGAACAACTACATCCCGGGCGCAGCCGCCACCAAGATCATCACGCGGCCACGGGTGCACGCACCGGCGGGCGGATCGTTGGAGTACGCCACGGACAGCACCACCGACGTCTACTACGGCTGGAGCTACGGACTGCAGTTCTACGCCCCCTCCTGGGTCTGCGTGGACGTCGGGGCCGTCCTCACCCTCAACAACGCCGTGATCGGATCCAACGGACAGGCGCTCGACCGGGTCTGCTGAACAACCCGTCAGGAAGACCGGACGTGGGGGCGGGGCGGCAGCCGCCCCCACGTCCTTATGTCCGCGCCACTCGACATCAGGGCCGAACCGGTGATGCTTGGTCGATCAGGCATCCGGGTGGACGGTCATGCACGCTGGCACCCTGCACCGGTTGGGGCACAGCAGCAGCCGTAACGCGGCGGCTGCCTGTTGCGGGACGACGCCGTTGCCGAGGACCCGCAGCGCGGCGGTGCGCGGCAGTGCGAGCGCCGGGTCGGTGACCCAGTGCTGGTCGAGTCCCATGAGCCATTCCACGAACGGCGGCGCCAGGACCGGTTTGCCGTGCCGCCCGGGTTGGGTCGGCTCCGGCACGGGCCGGCCGAGCAGCAGCTCCCACCGGGCTACCGCCTCGGCGTAGACGCCCCACCGGACGGCGTCCGGCTGGCCCAACCCGCCGATGGTGGTGCGCAGGTCCGCACCGCCGTCGCCGTGTCGCCCGGGTCCCCGCGCGTCGGAGGCGCGCGGGGTGGGCAGGGTCCGGGCCGGAAAGCGCACCGCCGCCGACGGCAGAGTGAGGTCCCCGTGCGAGCCGCGTTGTCCTGGGCAGCCCTTGGTGCCGTCGGTTGCCTTCGGGGTGGGTAGCAGCACCTGTGACAGGGGTGGTCGCCATCCGGCGCCGGCGCGCCGGCCTGGGGTGCCGGTGTCGCTGGCGCGCGGGGTGGGCAGCAACTGTCCGGCGATGCCGGAGAGTCCGGGTCGACGGGTCGCCCCGGCTGAGGGGGACTTGTTCGACCCGTATATCGCTGCGGTGGGGGTGGGCAGCAGGTGGTGGCGGGTTCCGGTGGGCTCGATCAGGTCGGGTAGTCCGTGCTGGTGGCCGGGGCCCTTGCCGTCACGGGCGCAGGGTGTCGGCAACGTCCGCACCGCCTCCCCGGCAATGGGTGGGGGTGGCGAGCAGGAACAGCCTGTCGCGTTGGTGGGCGGCGCCGATGTCGGATGCGCGTAGGCATAGCCAGCTCGTGTCGTACCCGATCGCGGCCAGGTCGGCGTGGACGACGTCGAGTCCTCTGCGTAGGAGGGCGGCGACGTTCTCCACGAAGAGCAGGTGCGGTCGTAGGACGCGAACGGCTGTGGCGATGTGGTTCCAGACGCTGGAGTGCGCGCCGGTGATGCCGGCGCGTTTGCCGGCGTTGCTGATGTCCTGGCAGGGGAAGCCGGCGGTGAGGATGTCGACGGGTTCGATGTGGGTCCAGTCGACGGCGGCGATGTCGCCGAGGTTGGGGATGCCGGGCCAGTGGTGGGCGAGGAGGGTGGCGGCGTGACGGTCGGTTTCGGCGTACCAGGCGAGTTGGCCGCCGAGCACCAGCTCGACGGCCAGGTCGAGGCCTCCGTAGCCGGTGCAGACCGACCCGACTCGTGGGGCGGCGGTGTGTGCACGGTTCACGCCACCTCCCCATGCCCGGCGGCGGGTGCCGTGTCGTGCGGGCAGGTCCACGGCCCGCAGGCGGGGGCGTCGGCCGGTCGTGGGCGTGGGCGCAGGACGACCTCGTCGAGCGGCACCCGGGCCCTGTGGAGGAAGAACTGCCCGCGTAGTGGGTGCCCGTCGGCGTTGGCCTTGGCGGAGCCGTTGCGGATCGCGTGGTCGAAGGCGACGGCGTCGGCCCACTCCGTCGGGCTGTTCGCTCGTAGGTCGGCCCAGAAGCCGTCGTCGTGGAACGGGCAGCCCACGCAGGACGACTTCGGGGTGTCGCCGAGTCCGTGGTCGGCCAGGTATCGGAGACAGTCGGTTCGCCGCCAGCCCAGGTCGAGCAAGGGAAAGATGTTGCGGGTGTAGGCGACGTCGGAGTCGCGGGCGCGGCCGATCTCGTCCAGGCTGATCCCGATCGCCATCTGCGCCCGCAGCCCGGCCGGGACCCGTGTCGGGTGCGGGTAGCCGAGGCGGCGCCGTACCTCCGCCTTGATGGGTTTGATCTTGTATTCGGACGTGCACTGCCGGCGGGCCATGCCCCGTTCACCGTTCGGGCCGAGCGTGAACAGGGGCATAGACGCGAAGCGGTGCTTCGGGTCGAGGGCGTCGGCCCGGATGTCTCCGGCGCCGACGCGCACCACGTCGATGCCGGCGGTCTGAGCGATGCCGGTCAGACGGTCCAGATGTCGGTAGACGGTCGCCGGTTCCCAGCCGGTGTCGGCGAAGATCGCCGCGTCGAACCTGGGGATCGTGCCCTGGGCGGCGAGCAGCAGCAGCGTGGTGCTCTGCACGCCCGCGCCCAGCGACAGGTAGCGGTGGGCCGGTGCGCTCACGCGACCACCCCCGTGTCGTCCCGCGATGGTTGCTTGGTGAAGATCAGGACGTCCTCGTGGGCGATGAGGTGCATGGGTGTGCCGGCGGCCCTGGCCTTGCGGACCTGTTGGAGTTGGAAGAACGACGGTCGGGCGACGAGGTGGTCGTCGCGGACGGCGGCGAGGAGCGCGACGCACCGTTCGGTCGGGACGAGGCCGGCACGCCGGCCGGCGGCGATGACCAGGCTGGGCAGGTCGATCAGCTCGCCCTGTTTGCGCCAGGGGCGGGCGGTGACCACGACGGCGCCGCCGGGGCGTAGCAGGGTGGCGCAGCCGGCCAGGATCTGGGCGAATCCGTCGGCGAGGCCGGTCAGGTCGCGGTAGGCGAGGTTGCCCTTGTCCTCGCCGTACCGGTCGTCGTGCTTGACGATCCCGCCCTCGCCGGGGCGGACGAGGCCGTGGACGGTGGGCCCGTACGGGGGTGAGGTGACCACGAGGGCCACCTGCCCGGTGAGGGCTGTCGGGACGAGGGACATGAGGCGGGTCGCGTCGCCGCGGATGACCGACGCGCGTCCGGTGGCACCGTGGTCGTGGGCGTGGCGGATGTTGGCGTCGGCGATGTTCGACCATTGCGGCTCGTACTCGATGCCGAAGGCGTCGCGGCCGGCGTGGACGGCCTCGACCAGGGTGGTGCCGATGCCGCACATCGGGTCCAGGACCAGGTCCCCGGGCCGGGTGTAGGCGGTGATGGCGTGGGCGGCGATCGCCGGGAGCATCCGGGCGGGATGCTTCACCGACTCGGGCATGTACCGGCCGCGTCGCTGGACGGGTCCGGTGGACTGCGCGGTGGCCCACACGGACAGGCCGTCGGGGTCCGCGCGGTGGCGGCCTTCGTACTCGTGGTGCCGCCCCTGGTAGTCCCCGTCGGCGGGGGTGGGGGTGTTCGGCTGTGCGGTGGCGGGGGTGGGTTCAGGCACGGCGGTCACCCCCGCCGCGGGTGCCGCGTCGCCGCGGTGCGGCATCGGGGGTGGGCTTTGTGCGTGGGGTGAAGACCAGCAGGTCGGCGTGCACCCGCAGGTGCGCGACCTTCCACTGCTCGGCGGTGGTGTGGGCGAGGGTGAGCAGTTCCTCGTCGGTGACGACGTGGTAGAGGAACTGGTCGCCGTCGGTGTCGGCCTCGACGGCGACGATGTGCTGCAGGTAGCCGAGTCCGACCCGGGAGGCGGCGGCCACGAGGGGACCGAAGTCCTCGGGCGTGGGCTGCGTGCCGGCGGGCACGCCGACGATGAGGACGAGGCAGCCGCCGGGGCGCAGCAGCCGCGCGCAGGCGGCGAGGAGCCAGGCGAGCCGGACCCGGGCGGTCGTGTCCGTGTCGTGCAGCGGCCAGGACGCGACCACCAGGCTGGTGTTCGTGTCCAGGGGTCCGTCGCCGGCTGGCCGGACGACAGGGGTGTCGGTGCCGGGGAGGTCGGGGTCGGTGAGGTCGTCGCCGAACCACTCGACCAGCTCGGGTGCGTCGTCTCCGCCGTCGTCCCGCGGGGTCGGGGGAAGCGGGCTGGTGTCGTCCGGCAGGGTCGTGGTGGCCGGGCCGATGATCAGGCCGGACCTGCTGTCGGTGAACCAGGCACGGTGGTGCCGCCGGTTACCTCTGGCGCAGGTCGCGGTCAGGGCGTGGTCGCGGGTGAGGTCGACGACCGCCTCCCCGGGCCGGCTGTAGGCGGCGACGAGGCGGTAGGCCAGACGGGCGGGCAGGCTGGTGTGGTGCTCGGCGTCGGTGCGGGCCGTGCGCCAGACCGTGATCGGGACCGGCGGGTCGCCGGCGATCAGGTCGATGAGTGCGGGGTCGGCCGGTGCGGTGTGGCCTGCCTGGGTGTTGTGGTGCGGCGTGTGCTCGCTCATGTGTTGTCGGCTCCGCGCCGCGCCGTGAAGCGCTGACACCCCCGAACCGGGGTTTGTGAGCCCTGACGAACACTTGCCGCGCTCACCCCCACTCACAGGCGCCGCACCGGTGGTCGCCCGCTTTCGTGCGGACGTCTCTCTCCGCCCCGCCCGTGCGGCGAGCAGAGACAGCCGCCGGTCGGCCACGAAGGACTCCGGATCCGACCCGTTCTGTCAGTTGCGGTGCGTCACTGACAGAACAGGGCGGGAGGGCCGCTTCCGGCGTGCCGGTGCGACTCGATGTGGGCGTGGATCGCGGCTTCGACCAGCACTGTGAGAGCCGGTGTGAGTGGTACCCCAGCGGCAACCCGGCACCGGCACGGTAGCCCTGTCACAGGTTGGTGTCTTCACGGTGGCGGTGCCTGCGCCGCTGTCAGAGGCGCTGCCGGCGAGCTGGCGCGGGTCTGTCGAGGGTGGCCGGTGACAGCGGCACGGGAGCGGGGTCGGACTGTCACAGGCTGTCGTGTGTGAGCGTGGCGGGTGCCGTCGACGTCGCGTCACGAGACTGCGGGTGAGCCGGGTGCCGCCGTCACCGCGAGGGTGTCCCGGGGGTTCTGTCAGCCTGTCACAGGGCAGGTCAACCGGCCTTCGCCGGAGCTTCTGTCAGCGGGTCACAGGCGATGCGGGCCGGTGGCGGTGCGGCGGTGACAGACGCCGAGAGACGGGCGCGGTCGGAGGTCTACGCAGCGCTGTCAGAGGCTTGTGAGGGTCGTGTGGCGGAATCGATGCCACCGTCCGCCGCGATGACACAGGCGGCCGGTCATCCGATCCCCCGCACTGTCACAGGAGTTTTGACATGAGCGTGTCCGACGCTACGACCTGGCCAACCTCCGCCCTCGACGCGGCGGCGACGGCCTTCACCGCGCTGACGTGCGAACCCGCACCGCTGGTGCTCGACTGCGCGGCGTTCGGCCCCGACACCGGTCTCCCGCAGCGGGTGATGCCGCTGCCGGCGCTGCGGGACTGGCTGCTGCGCCACCCCCACGCCTACACGGTCCGTGACGAGGTGTGGCGGGAGTTGATCCGCCGCGCCCGGCTCGACGGGCCGCACTGGGTCATCGCCGCGGTCGGCATGGCGCTGCCGGCGCTGCGGCAGTACGCGGCCCGGCTCTGCGAGGGCTACGACGGAGACCCGGCGGACGTGGACGCCGAGATCCTGACCGGCTTCCTGACCGCGCTGCGCGACCGGGCCGACCTGACCAGACCCGCGCCGTACGCGGGCCTGTGCCGAGCGGCGTGGCGGGCCGGACGGGACCTGCGCCTGCAACGGCAGGAGTACCTGCTGGTCGAGGATATCGAGCACGCCGCTGCGGGATCCCGGACCCCGAAGACGCCCTACGGTCACCCCGACCTGCTGGTCCGCCGTGCGGTGATCCTCGGGATTCTCGACCCCGAGGACGAGCAGGCCTACATCGACGTGCGGCTCGGGCACCGGGCGATCGAACCCATCGCCGCAGCGCTCGGCATCAGCGTTGACGCGCTGCGGATACGGCTGTCGCGCATCGACCGCCGCATCGCCGAGGCTCTCGCCGACGGGCTGCTGACCGGGGTCGCGTCGCCGCAGACCCGGGCACGCCTCCGCGTGCACGCGCAGCGGCGCGGCCAGCGGCGAGCCGGGCGGGCCGCGGGCATCCGCCGCGACATCACCACGTCGCCGGCTACGGCAGCTGCCTGACGGCGTACGAATTCACTGGTGGTGGCCCGACGCGTCGCGTCGGGCCACCACCATGTCGGTTCGTATCCCTGACGGTGCGCCGACGGGCAAGGATCGGAATCCCTCGGCAGCCCGCAGCGATGGCTGTCGAGCGGACCTCGCTGGTGGTGCGACCGGGCAGCCGGCGACAGCGGTGGTCAAGGGGCTCGTCCTGCCCTAGGCGGTGGGGGTGTCCGATGCCTACCCATGCCGGTACGGGTCGGCGGCGTTCCAGACGCTGGTGAACTGCTCGTAGAAGTAGTCGAACCACTCGCCGTCGCGTCTGCGGATCATCCGGAAGGTGGGCCGTAGTTCGTGGCGGCCACCGAAGGAGCCGAGGCGGAACTCCATCGAACCATCGACCAGACCGGGGTCATAGGCATAGAGCGTGTACGGGGGCAGGTAGTCGATCAGGCGAACCTCCAGGCCGTCGCCCTGCCCCATGCGTCGTTCGAGCAGCCCGAGGTTGATGGCCAGTCGTTCCTCCAGTCTCTGCCGGCCCCACGTGGGCCCGGCCCGGAAGGCCAGCATGGACATCGCGGCCCCGCCGGGACTGATCAGGAGGACCTTGACCCGGACGTCACGGGCCAGCGCCTGACCGAGGTAGGTATCGATGTAGGGGATGTGCATCGCCAGGGTCGTCCCCCACAGCCACACCTCGTCCTGAGCCTGCTGGATCAGATCGGAGATCTCGCTGACGTCGTCCAGTTCGGCGAAGAACCGGTAGGCGGACACGGGCTGGGTCAGGTCACGGAGAAGCCGTTGGCGGGTCTGGATCGACTTCGACTTGTGGACGCGGTCAAGCGCGTCAAGCCACGCGGAGACCTCCCGGTCGTCGTGCACCTCGCAGGCGGCGAGGAGGTTGAGCAGGAGCTGGCGGCTGGGCGGCCGGGCTCCGGAGCGCGCCTCACTGAGGGACGTCCGCGGCATCGGCCGGTTGTGCGCGATCCCCCACGACTCCAGTTCCCGCAGAGACAGGTTCCCGCAGTGCGACAGGAGGTGACGGATGCACCGCGCCAGCCCTTCCGCCGTCTGCACCGACGAGGGCTCCGGTGCCATGCTGTGGTCGGACATGTGTTCCTCCCCGATGAGATTCGATGCGGCGAGTATCGATGGCGACCGGGGCGTCCGGCACCTGACGGTGTGTCCGGTCGGACACACCCCGGACGGTCTGCCATCCGGGGGTGCACGGAGGATCGCCGGACGGCACCGTAGTCCTCCGACGCTCGATGATCTTGCTGGACGGGTGGTCGCAGGCGCCTGCTGGTGACATGCCCTCCGACATGCCTCCCTCGCCGCGTACCTGCCGACCCGACGCACACCCCGAGGCCGACAGCGACCACACCCGTAGCCTGCGGGCCAGGATCATCCCGATGGTGACCGCCGGTATCGCCTCCGGGATCGCCCGCGCAGTCACCGCATGGTTTCTCGACCACCTCAGCCTCTAGCCCGCCGTCGCCCACTGGTGAGCGTGCTGTGAGCGCGGCAAGTGTTCGCCACAGCTCACAAGACCCGGTTTGGGAGTGCGGGACTTCTCCGAGCGGCGCCGCTGCTCGCTGGTTCCGCCCGCCGCCGGGCGACAGGAGGAGCGCGATCCGCGTGCCTCGGGTGCCGCGCCACGTTGATGCGCTGACACCACATTGATGACCGCAACCCACCCCTGAGGGAGGACGAGCTCCTCCCGAGGCTCGCGGTTCGTTCCCCTCCCCTGTGCGCCCGGCGGCGGCCCCCATGGACCGCTTCGAGTCATCGCCGCGCCCCGGTCACGCCCCTCGGCACCCCCGGGAGTGCGGCGGGAGGTGAACCGCAATGTCCCGCACTCCCCTTCACACGCGTCGCAGCCGCTGTATCGGCAGGGTCGTGCTGCGCGCGGCCGTGTCGCTGGCCGCCGTCGTCCTGTCCCTGACCGTCCCGGCCGCCGCGTACGCCGATCCCGGCGGAGCCGTTCACGTGGCGGCGAACTCGTTGCCGGTGGTGATCGCTAACCTTCAGGCCTGGGTCATGGGTATCCTCGCCGCGATCGCCACCCTCTTCCTCGTCCTGGCCGGCGTGTACTGGGCCACCGCCGGTGGTGACCCGTCCCAGGTGGAGAAAGCCAAGCTCGCCCTGCGCAACGCCCTGCTCGGCTACGGCCTGGCCGTCCTCGCGCCGATCCTGCTGCAGGTCGTCCAGGGCATCGTCGGCGGCTGAGTCGTCATGGGATGGTTCCTCGATCAGGCACTCGACTGGCTCACCACGGCGGTCCTGGCCTGCCTCACCGCGATCTTCGACCTGATCACCGGCATCCTGCTTCACACCCCGAAGGTCACCGCGCTGCCGCAGGTGCAGGCCCTCACCGGCCGGTCGGTCTGGATCGTCGACACCGTCTTCGTTCTGGCGTTCGTCGCCGCTGGCGTGCTCGTCATGGTCGCCGGCGGCGGCGAACAGTCCCGGTACACGGTCAAGGACCTCCTCCCTCGGCTGGTCGTCGGCTTTACCGCCGCGCACTTCTCCCAACTTGCCTGCGCCCAGCTCATCGACGTGGCCAACGCCCTGACCGCAGCGATCAGCGAGGCAGGCCCCGACGACACGGGGGCGTTCACCGCGATCCGCACCCACCTCACGGCGGCACAGGACCACATGGTTCCGCTGTTGTTCCTGGTCTTGGTCCTGATCATCGCCGTGCTGGTCGTGACGACCGCGTTCCAGGTGATCGGCCGTTTCGTGGCGTTACTGGTGATGACGGCAGTCGCGCCGCTGGCGCTGGCCTGCCACGCCCTACCGCAGACTGACCCGTTCGCCCGGCTGTGGTGGCGCTCCTACACCGGATGCCTGGCGATCCCCGTCGCCCAGGCGTTCTTCCTCACCGCGGGCGAGCAGACCCTCCTCGACCCGGAGGCGATGCTGCCGGTGTTCGGCCTGCCCGTCGACCCCGGCGGCACCCTCAACCTCCTGGTCGTCGTGGTCCTGCTCTGGACCACCGTCAAGATCCCCACCCTGATGGCCCGCTGGGCGGGTCAGAGCGGACGCGGCACGACGAACATGCTCGGCGCGGTCGTCCGTGTCGTCGTGGTCCAGCAACTCTCCCGCGCCGTCCCGGGCCTGAACACGCTCCGGAGGACCCTCCGATGACCTCACCCGACTCCGACGGTGACCTGACCCGGGCGCGGATGCCCGCCGATGTCGACGCCCCCGACAAGGTCGCCTACGGCCTGACGTTCCATCAACTGGCGATCGTCGCCGCCGGCACCCTGCTCCTCTACGCCGCGTGGCGCACCCTGCACGCGGTCGTGCCCGCCCCGGTCCTCATCGGCGCGGGGGTGCTGCTCGGCGGGCTGGTCATCGGCCTGGCCCTCGGCCGCCGCGACGGCCTGGCCATGGACGTGTGGCTGCTGCACGCGATCCGCCACACTCGCGCCCCGCGCTCGCTGTCGAACACCAGCATCGCGGCGGACACCGGGGTGCCGGAGTGGGTCGAGACGCCCCGCAGCGGGCGGGTGCCGCTGCCGGCGCCGCTGCGGCTGCCTGCTGACGCGGTCGACGACGACGGGGAGATCACCCTCGGGGGTGCCCGGGCGGCGATCGTCGGCACCACCACGGTGAACCTCGCCCTACGCACCCCCACCGAGCAGGCGGCCCTGATCGAATGGTGGGGCAGGTGGCTCAACAGCCTGTCGACGCCCACGCAGATCGTCGTGTCCGCGCAACCGGTCGACCTGGCCTCCCACGGCCGTGCCCTCGCCGCCGCCGTGGACGCCCAACCGCACCCCCAGCTGCGGGCGGCGTGCGCCGACCACGCCGCGTTCCTCGCCGACCTCGCCACCCGGCGGGACCCGCTGCGCCGGCAGGTCCTGATCGTCCACCGCACGACCGTCGGCGACCGGACCTCGCATGCGGGCCTGCGCCGCGCCGACGACACGGCACGGACGCTGTCCGGCCTCGGCGTCAGCCCACAGGTCCTCAACGGCCCGGCGGTCACCGCCGCACTGGCATCCGCCGCCGATCCCTACCGGCCACCACGTCCAGGCGGCCTGGCTGCGCCCGACGCCGTCATCACCGCCACCACCCCCCGCACGAACAGGAAGACACCATGATCAGGAAGAGAGGAAGCACTGGCGGTGATGAGCAGCCGCAGCTGGCGGCGACGGTCGCGCCGGCCACGGTCGAGGTCACCCCACGGTGGCTGCGCGTCGGCGACGGGTACGCGGCCACCCTCGTGGTGACCGGATACCCGGCCGAGGTCGGCGGCGCGTGGCTGGAACCACTGCTGTCCTGGCCGGGCCGCCTCGACCTCGCCCTGCACATCGAGCCGCTGCCGGTGCCGATCGCCGCCGCCCGGCTGCGCACCCAACGGGCTCGCCTGGAGTCATCTCGTCGGGCGGACTCCGACCGGGGCAAGCTGGCCGACCCCTATGTCGACGCCGCCGCCGAGGACGCCGGTGACCTGGCCGAACGACTCGCCCGCGGCGCGGCGAAACTGTTCCGCGTCGGTCTGTACCTGACCGTCCACGCCCGTTCCGAGGCCGAACTGGCGCAGGCGTGCGCGCAGGTGCGGGCCGCCGCCGCGTCCACCCTCCTGGACGTGCAACCGGCGACCTGGCGGCAACTGGCCGGCTGGACCACCACTCTGCCGCTGGCCACCGACGGGCTGCGGATGCTGCGGACCATGGACACCCAGGCCCTGGCCGCCGCGTTCCCCCTGGCCAGCCCGGACCTGCCCGCACCACTGCCCGGCGACCCGCCCACCACGGGTGGTGTCCTGTACGGGGTCAACCCGGCCAGCGCCGGCATCGTCTGGTGGGACCGCTGGACGCAGGAGAACCACAACTCGATCGTCCTGGCCCGCTCCGGAGCCGGGAAGTCGTACTTCGTGAAACTGGAGATCCTCCGCAACCTCTACCACGGTGTGCAGATCGCGGTCGTGGACCCCGAGGACGAGTACCTGCGGCTGGCCGACGCGGTCGGCGGCAGCGTCGTCCGGTTGGGCCTGCCCGGCGTGAAGATCAACCCCCTCGACCTGCCCGCCGGCGACCGACGCCCCGACACCCTGACCCGCCGCGGGCTGTTCCTGCACACCCTGATCAGCGTCCTGCTCGGCCATCAACCGCCACCGGCGGAACGGGCCGCCCTGGACCGGGCCATCCTCGCCGTCTACCGGCAAGCCGGCATCACCGCCGACCCCGCCACCCACCACCGGCCGGCACCCCTGCTCCGCGACCTCGCGCAGACACTGCGCGCCGACGACGACCCGGCCGCCGCGACGTTGGCCGCCCGGCTCGCGCCGTGGGTGCAGGGCAGCTTCGCCGACCTGTTCAACGGGCCCACCACCCAAGCCCCGGCCGGGCACCTGGTCGTGTGGTCGCTGCGGCACCTACCCGATGAGCTGCGCACCGTCGGCACCCTCCTCGCGCTGGACTCGATCTGGCGCACCGTCGACGCACCACAACTTCCGTCGCGGCGGCGGCTCGTCGTGGTCGATGAGGCGTGGCTGTTGATGCGCGACGGCGAAGGCGCGAAGTTCCTGTTCCGCATGTCGAAGGCGGCACGCAAGCGCAACGCCGGGCTGACCGTGGTCACCCAGGACGCCGCCGACGTGCTCGGGACCGACCTTGGCCGGGCGGTGGTGTCCAACGCCGCCACCCAGGTGCTGCTGCGGCAGGCCCCGCAGGCCATCGACGCCGTCGGGGAAGCGTTCGGGCTCACCGGCGGCGAACGACGCCTGCTGCTGTCGGCCCGCCGCGGCCACGGCCTGTTGATCTCCGGCGTGAACAGGACAAGCTTCGAATCGATCTCCTCGACTGCGGAGCACGCGCTGTGCACCACGGACCCGGCCGAGCTCGCCGAGAGCGACGAGGAGGACGACCTGTGACACCACCCCTGGACGTTCGGGGATCTATGCTCCTGTCGCCGCCACCGGTGCCCAGCCCCACATTCGGGCCGGGCACCGGTGCCGTTCCGCCTCCTACCGGACCGGGAGCGGCCCTGGTCGACCTCGCCGTGTGGGCCACACAGCGGCCCTGGTTGGCGGCTGTCGCCGCCGGGCTGCTGATCGGCTGGGTCGCCGCCCGGAACCTGGTCGAGATCCGACGGCACCACCACCACGCCCAGGGTGCGCGGCTCGTGACGATCGCACCGCCGCCCGAGGTCGACCCGCGCAGCGCGGGCGCGTTGTGGGCCAACCTCGCCGGCGTGCTCACCCCGTCACGGCGACGGCGCCTGCTCTACGGCGCCCCGCACGTCGTCTGGCAGTACATCTGGTCGGGCCGCCAGCTGCTCATCTCGATCTGGGTACCCGGCACCGTCCCGCCCGGGGCGGTCGAGGCGGCGGTGCGGGCGGCGTGGCCCAGCTCGGCCACGACCACCGACACCAACCCGCCCCCGCCGATCCCCTTACTGGCGCACCCGGCCACCGGTGGACACCTGCTGCCGATGTTCGCGGAGTGGCTACCGTTTGCCGTCGATCACGACGCGGACCCGCTGCGTCCGCTGATGTCGGCCGGCGCGCAACTGAAACCCGGCGAGTACGCATGCGTGCAGATCCTCGCCCGCCCGGCCGCACCCGGTCGGGCGGCACGAGCCCGTCGCGCCGCCGGACGGCTACGCGCCGGCAAGGCCGCCCTACCGGCGATCAACCCGGCCGCGCCGCTGCTGTGGCTGCTCGACGCGTTCCTACCCGGCAACAGCGGTGGTGGCCGGGTCACCGCGCCCGCCGCCCGCCGGGATCCCACCGTGGAGCGGGACGTGCGGGCGATCCTGGACAAGACGGCGCATCCGCTGTGGCAGACCGGCATCCGGTACGCCGTCGCCACCACCAACCAACGGTCCGGCGCGGACCCCCGTGGTCGGCTGCGGGGTATCGCCGACACGCTCGCCTCGGCGTTCGCCATCCACACCGGCCGTAACCAGCTCACCCACCGGGCCCGGATGCCCGCCCCGGTGGCGGTCCTCGCTGCCCGCCGCCTCGGCCCCGGATTCCTCACCTCCACCCCTGAACTCGCCGCTCTCGCCGCACTGCCGCAGGATCTCGCCGTGCCCGGCCTGGACCGGGCCCGGGCGGCGTCCATGCCGGTGCCGGTCGCCGTCCCCGGCGGAGGGCGTGGTGTGAAGATGCTCGGTGACGCCGAGATCGGCGGCCACAGCGTCGGGTTGTCGGTGGCGGATGCGAGGTATCACCTGCATGTGATCGGTGCGACGGGCTCCGGGAAGACCACCCTGCTGGTCAACATGGCCCTCGACGACATCAAGGCCGGTCGCGGCACCGTCGTCATCGACCCCCACGGCGACCTCGTCCTGGACATCCTCGACCGGCTCCCCGCCAGCGTCGCCGACCGTGTCGTGCTCTTCGACCCCGACCAGGAGAATCCGCCGACGCTGAATCCCCTCGAAGGCGACGACCCGGACCTGGTGGTCGACAACCTCGTGTCGATCTTCGGGAACATCTTCGCCAAGGCGTGGGGGCCGCGGATGGACGACGTCATGCGGGTGGCGTGCCTGACCCTGCTACGCCACAACAACGTGACCCTGCAGCACATCCCGCCTCTGCTCAACAGTCCCCAGTTCCGGTCGGCGATGACGGTGGACCTGGATGACCCGGCCGGGCTGAGCGGCTTCTGGCAGTGGTACGACAGCCTCAACGACAGCCTCCGATCGCAGGTCATCGGACCCGTCCTGGCCCGGCTGCGGTCGTTTCTGCTGCGGGACTTCGTCAAACGCACCATGCGGTACCCGAAGTCGAGCTTCGACATGGGCAAGGTTCTCGACGGCGGGGTGCTGCTCGTCCGGATCCCCAAGGGTGTTCTCGGCGAGGACACCAGCCGGCTCCTCGGCTCCCTGATCCTCGCCCAGGTGTGGCAGGCCGCCACCGCCCGCGCCGCCACCTCATCCGAGCGGCGACGCGACGCGACGCTGATCATCGACGAGGCGCAGAACTTCCTCACCCTGGCCAACAGCCTGGACACGATGCTCGCCGAGGCCCGCAAGTACCGGCTGTCCCTTGTCCTCGCCCACCAGGACCTCGCGCAGTTCCCGCGGGACCTGCTCGCCGCCGCATCGGCGAACGCCCGCAACAAGGTGTACTTCACCGTGGCGCCGGAGGACGCGAAGGTGCTCGCCCGGCACACGATGCCCGAACTCGGCGAGCACGACCTCGCCCACCTCGACGCCTACACCGCCGCGGCCCGCCTCGTCGTCGACGGCCGCCAGACCCAGGCGTTCACGATGAAGACTCGCCCGCCGAAGCCGGTCGTCGGTGAGGCGACCGCGATCCGTCAGGCCGTCGCGGCGGCGGTACCCGTGCAGGACACCAGCGCCATCGACGACCTCGTCGAACGGCTCAGCCGCAAACCCGACGACCGGCGGACCCGCCCGAAGAGCGACCGCACCTGAACGTCCTCTGCCGGTCCGGTGGCGTCGACCGGGTCGCCTACCGGCTCGTCACCGGGATCGTCACCCGTGACCGCCCGCCACCCGCCGCATCGTCCTGACCTGGGCTGTCAGTGCCGCACACGCCCCCTGACAGAACCCCGATGCGGTCCCCTCCCGTGCCAGACACCCCTCCCGATCGGGAGGGAACCCTCATCCTGCCCAAGGAGCGATCCGTGTACTCCCGTGTCCCGCCCCTGTCCAGCAAACCCGACCCCCTCTCGGTGTTCGGTCGCATCGTCCCCCGCGACCACGCCCTCCTGCGTCTGCTCGCCGAGCACTACCTGCTGTCCACCGACCAGATCACCCACGCGTTCTTCGACAACCGGCGCACCGCCCAGCGGCGGCTGACGATCCTGCACCGCCTCGACGTGCTGCACCGCTTCGGCCGCAGCGGCGCCCACGGCCGCTACGGATCCCTGCTCTACACCCTCGGCCCCGTCGGCCTGCAACTGCACCCGACGAGGTACCACGACCCGAACGGCTCCGGCGGCAAGGCGCCGCGCAGTTCCCTGGAACGGGCCAAGCGCATCGCCGCCAGCGGCCAGGTCAACCACCTGCTCGGGGTCAACCAGTTCTTCATTGACCTCCTGGCCACCGCCCGCCGCGCCGACACCGTCCGGCTGTCCCGCTGGTGGTCCGAGCAGCACGCCACCACCGTCTACGCCCAGGCCGGCATCCGCCCCGACGGCCACGGCGTGTGGACCGTCGGCGACACCTCGACCGGGTTCTTCCTGGAACACGACAACGACACCGAGAACCTCGCCCGGGTCGTGGCCAAGCTGCGCGGCTACGAACGCCTCACCACCTTCGGACCCCGCTACCCCGTCCTGTTCTGGGTGCCCAGCCGCCGCCGCGAGACCAGCCTCCTGGGCGTGCTCGCCGGACTGCGCACCACCAGCCCCATCGCGACCGCCGTGCACAGTCCCGACCCGGCCGGCCGGGTGTGGACCCTCGTCTCGGACCCCACCCACCGCCGTTACCTGCACGAACTGCCCTGCGACCACGGCCCCGACACCGTCACCAACCCGCAGCGTTTCGACGACCTGTAGGACTCACACCGCAGGCCAGCGGCACCGCCCGCGCGTACCGAGGGCTTCCGGGCAGGTCGCCCACGCGCTGCGTCTGTCACCGACCACGATCGCCTGTGAGTGGTCCGAAGTCTCACAGCGTCGACGTCAACGACGGCTCACCGCAGGTCGGAACTTCTCACAGCGCAGGTCAACCCCACTCTTCGGCGGCTACGTCGCCGCAGCGGCCTGACAGAACAGGCCGCTACCTTTCACGGACCAACAGCACCCACATATTTCTCACCCGGTTCGGTCCCACCTCGGAACCACCGCCGCACCCACCGGTGCGCCACGCCCACCCGCCCCTTCCAAGGGCCGGTCGGCGCCGCGCCGCGCGGCGACCCCAGGTCGCACCGCACCACCCCGCACCACACCTCTCCCCTTGCGACCGACCCACGTACCCGGTGGGCCGGTCATCTCCGCGTGCCCTGACGCGCCCACACCCCAGGAGGACCCCATGGCCAAGGACCCGGCCCGCAAGGCCACCCCGCCGACGGCGACGGTCGGCACCATGATCGTCTGTGTTCCGGACGACCTGCCCCGCGAGGCCCTCACCGCGCACCAGCTCGACCGCACCTTCGGTGTGCGGGGCACCCTGTCGCCCCGGTTCTGGGCCACCGCCATGTTTCTGTGGCAGCGCGGCCAGATGTTCGGGCTGCGCAAGGGCCGCCCCGCCTACTGCGCGGGCGGGCCGGTACGGCTGCTCGACCTGCACGGCATGCGTCAGGCCGCCGGCATGGGAGCGGGCATCCGCCACCAACTGTTCAGCCAGATCGTGCATGGCACCAGGCCGGCCACCCCGTGGCACGTCTACCTGGCCCGCCACCTCGCCGACCCCACCAGGTACCCGTACGACACGGCAGCGGCGGACTTCCACCACCAGCCCCGGGTCAACGCGATCCGGATGCACAACGCCGCCACCTACGGTGCCGGGCGGATCGCCGTCGGGGAGCTGGAGATGTACCAGGCCGGCTCCAGGGCCTACCAGCACCACAGCGCGCTGACCGCGATCGTCGGCGACGCGCTGATCACCGCCGACGGCGAGAAGGTCGTCCCGGTCAGCGACGCCATGGCCGACCGGGTCACCTACCTCGAACAGGCCCACCGCCTGCTAAACACCATCGACCCGGACCAGCGGCTGCTCGCCGTCGCGCTCTGAACCCGGCCCCGACAGGAAGGACACCGCCATGGGTCGCGTCATGTTCCTGCTCGACGAGGTCGAGCAACTCGCCGACGCTTGCCTGCGAGCCCAGCGCCGAACCACCACCAACCCCGAGGCACTCCACCCGACGCCAGCGGCGCTGCGGGTCATGCACGACGAGTTCCACCGGGTCTACCTGACCGGCGACAACAGCTCCGTGGGTGAACACCACCGCCTGCGGCCCGTCACCTGCGGCCTCGTCGGCTGGCAGGAAACCCCGGTGCTCGCCGGGGAACTCACCGGCAGGCGCTACCGGCGGCTGCACCCCGGGTTTCTCGGTGACATGCCGCTGCACGGGCCCGACCGCGACCTGCTGCACCTCATCCAGTCCGGCATCGACGCCGGCTGGAGCATCCTCGTCGTCGACTACGTCGACGACGCTCTCATTGCCGGTGTCGGCCGTGGGCGCTTCCGCGCCCCGCGCTGACCCCCTCCGATCGGGCCGGCAGCGCCATCCCTGTACCCGAAGGATGCGCGCTGCCGTCCGGTCGGCCCGGCACCCCACCTCATGCCCCACGGGCTACCGCGACCGCAGTCAGGTTTCCGACCAGCAGCGATCCCTCGTGCGGTGTTCGCCGAGCACCTCGGCCGCGACCAGCCGGCCCGGGTGCGTTACCCCGGCCCCCAGCCCCAGTCCTCGTACCCGAGGCGGCGCCTGGCCGGTGATCCGCCGGTTGCCCCAGGCAGGGGCACCCATTGCACTACCGGCCGGCGACACGGCCCCCTTTCCCTCTTCCGCAGGCCACCAGCGGCAGCGACACCCGCGAGTGCCGATCACCGGCCGCCGTTCACCCCTCGCCGAAGCCGACAGCGATCGTGGCTCTCGACATCCCCGCACTACGCCCACTCCAACTGACTCCGGTCGGACAGGCGATCACCGGGCACGGCCGTGCGGTGGTGCCTGCTCGGTGGTGATGGGGCGTCAGGTCCCGACGGCATCGGCTATGTGCAGAGCGGCCTGGGAGGGCGTGAGGTGCGTAGTGTCGACGACCTCGGCCTCGGCATGTAGCCACGTGCGGGCCGCCTCGGCATAGGGCTCGAGATACCTGAGGCGGAACGGGGAGGGCACGGGATGTTCGCCCTCGATACGCCTGCGGAGGGTGTCTCGGTCAGCGTGGAGGACGAAGTGCCTCACGGGGATGGCGTGGTGGGCGAGGCCCTTGCTGATCTCGTGCCAGTACTGCTCGACCAGGACCGTCATGGGCATCACTAGCGTGCCGCCGGTGTAGTCGAGCACGCTGCGGGCGGTCTCGACGACGAGCTGCCGCCATGGCGGCCAGTGCTGGAAGTTGTCCGTCTCAGGTAGCCCTGGCGTGATCCCCATGAGCGTCTCACCGATTTTTTCGGCGTCGAGAACTCGTGAGTCCGGGATCAGCTGCTGCAGGAGTGCGCTGGTCGTCGTCTTGCCGGCCCCGTGGGTGCCGTTCAGCCACACGATCACGGAACCCAACGCTAGCGCGTCACCCAGGAGACGACGTTCGACCTGACGCCCGTCGGTTCCAAGGCCCGCGACTAGGTTCCCGCCCCCGTGCCCCCGGCTCAGCGTCGGATGCGTCGCGGGCGCGATCCCGCCGCCTATCGCTGGCTGCCATGCCTACCGCGTCGACGGTGTCCCGAGGTCCGGTCACCGCACTTGATCACAGGCGCCGTCGAAGCGTGTATCAGTACACGCCACACCACCACATATCACGCATCACAACCAATGAGGAGGACACGATGGACAGCGAACCGGAGCAGACCGCGACGCCCAGCGCGCTCGACAGGGTCGCCGCCGCTCTGACGGCACTCGGTCAGGACTCCGCCGCGGCGATCGCCGAGCGAGCCGGAGTGGGCTACTCCACGGCCACCAAACGCCTGCGCCTGCTGGAGGACGCCGGCCAGGCGGAGACGTTTCGCGCCGACGACGGGCGCACACTCTGGCGGCAGCCCACCAATCCGTCAAGACGCCACGACGACGGCGATCCGCCGGCCAGCGCGACTGCCACCGACCATCCCGAGCCCGACAATCCGCGCGAGCCCTCGGCACCGCAGGAGCAGTTCGCGAGCACCGTGGTCGAGGCGGGGCCGGGAGACGAGCCCACCGGCGGCCCGCCGAACGGTGTGCTGTCACCGACACCACGCGCCGAAGCGGACCAGCCGCCGTCGCGGGACGCACTGACCCGGTCTGACACCGGCGACAGCGAACACCCCTACACCCCAACCCACGACGACACACCGGCCGGCACCGGCGAGGGAACGGCCGTAAGCGCCGACGAAACGAAGTTCGGGCAGCCCATGGGCAGCGACGACTCCGGCGTGGCCAGTGGGCCAGGCGAGGCCGCGAGTCCGTCGGCCGGTGGGAAACCACGCCGACCCAAGGGCAGCCTGCGCGGAGCGATCCTCGACGTGTTGGAAGCCCACCCCGACCAGGCGATGCGGACCAGCCAACTGTGCAAGGCCATCGACGAGGCGAACGCGGGCAGCGGCGCGGCGAGGGCCAGCGCGGGCGCGGTCGTCAACGCCGTACACAAGCTCGTCGCCGCCGGTCTGGCGGTCCAGGTCGCCGAGAGACCGGCGGCCTTCCAACTCGCCACGCCAACCGACCGCTGATCCCACACCCGTGGTAGCCCGGGGTGGGCGTCGAACTTGGCGGAACCACGCCCACCCCGGTGCTCCTTCACCAACAAGGAGTGATGCCGAGTGTCTCACCTGTACCCCTACCTGACAGCGGCTGGCGGCGTGCTCGCCGGACTCGCCGCCTGCTTGTTGCCGCTGATGCGGCAGCGGCGGATCATCGCCCACCAGCGGCGGACGCTCGACGACCGTGAACAGGACCGGTCCCACTGGCGCCATCTGGCCACCCACAACGACACCAGTGACCTGCCGAACCGGCGGGCTCTGCGCACCGTCCTGGATGTCATGTTCTCGCTCGGGGAGCCGCTCGGGCTCGTCCTGATCGACCTCGACCGGTTCAAGCAGGTCAACGACACCCACGGCCACGAGGCGGGCAACGACCTGCTGTACGAGGTCGGCCAGCGTCTGGTCACCCTCGGACCGGCGGTGGTCCTGGCCGCGCATCTGTCCGGCGACGAGTTCGCCCTCATCGTCTACGGCGACGCCGCCGACGTCGAGGCCACCGCCCGGGCCGCTCACCGGAGTATCTCGGGCGACCCGTACGACATCGCGGGCCACCAGGTCGCGATCGGCGCCAGCGTCGGCTACGCCACCGCGGAGCCGCACATGCTGCCCCGCGACCTCCTACACGCCGCCGACCAGGCCATGTACCTCGCCAAACGCCTCCGCGGCATCCCGCACGCCCACGACCCGGGCCACACCCCGGCGGCGGGGGATGGCGTCCGCTACCGCGACCTGCGGTAACGCACCCACACCCGCCCGACAGGAAGCCCTTCTGCCACACGTGAGCCCCGCATGCCGGCCGGCATGCGGGGCTCACACGCGTCAAGGAGCCGATCACCGTGATGACCTTCAACGCCGTCCGCGCCCTCACCGGATGCCTGCTGGACGTCGAGGCCGACGCCGACCTCCAAGCCTGGGGCCAACCGCCCCTGCTGCTGCTCGCCCAGGACCGGCCCGCCCCCTCCGCAGCCAGCGGCACACGACGCCAGATGCGCGTCGCCCACCTCCCGCTCGACGACCACCGCCTCGGCCGCTACCGCGCCGGACTCGTGGACTTCCTGCCCGACCTCGCCGACGCGCTACGCGCCGACCGTCCGGTCAGCCGACCCACCCTGGCCGCCTGCGTCGACACCCGCCTCATCGTCGACCTGCTCACCGATCCCACTCCCGGAGTCCGGCTGCTGGCCTGGGGCATCCGCTACGAGGACGTGCGCGTCGCCTCCGACGACATCCACGAGGTCCGCCGGATCGACGCCGTCGACGTCGACCTCCGCAGCTACCAGATCACCCGGCAGCGCCACGAACCACGACCCGTCGTCCGCGTCGACGACCACGTCGGCCACGACGACGCCCCCGCCATCCGCACCGGGCTGACACGCCTCGTCCAGACCACCAGCCGACCCGTCCCGAAGCGAACGACTTGACCTTCACGCAGAGGTGAGCGTCGATCAGTGTCGCCATCGTCCGCGCCGCTCATCAGGCACGACACCGCCGACATCGGTCGGGCGATGGCCCCTGCCCGAACCTGAAGGAAGGCCGTCCGCCATGTCTGACCGGAGCCGCAACCGCCCCTCCCACCGGGCCCTGGTGCCCAGCGACGTCACCGACCGGCTGCTGTGGCGGCTGGCCGTCGACGTCCTCACCGCCCACCAACCCGGACCCGACAACCGATGCGTCAACCTGCGATGCGCCGACCAGGGCACCGGCCCATGCGTCGCCGCCAGGCAGGCACAACACGCGATGCGCGCCGCCCGCGCAGCCGCACCCCCGCCACCACCGCTGCCGCAGCCGGCCGTCACCGGCCGCCGACAGGCACCCCAACGGCGCGAGGCCAGCGGTTTCGTCGGCTGGTTCACCGCCGGACTCGCCGCCACCGCCACGCACCTGCGGTCCCGGATCCCGCAGCGGCTGCCGCGCCGTGTTCCCGGCGCGGCACTCGCCCCCTCCTACGCCGCGTGATCCCACAGCCTCACGAGCGCCCTACATCAACCAGGAGGACGTCATGAATCTGCGCACCGAATCCACTCTTCCCGGCTACGCACGCGCCGCTGTCGCGTTGAAGACCCGCATGCACGAGTACTGCACCAGCATCGCCGGCCACGAGTACCACAAGGCGTTCGTCGAAACCCGCTGGGCAACCCTGCCCCCGCCTGACAGCGCCAACGGGGCGGACCCGAACGACCAGCTCGTCCACATGCTGAACCGGGCAAACAGCGGCGTGTGGGCCCATGGTGAGGCCTACGTGATCGCCCCCGCCATGACCGCCGTCGTCGCCGCCGGAGCCGACGCCCTCGACCTCACCGGCGATCTGCTCACCGCCGACGCCGCCCCCACCGACGCCGGCGTGCTGTTCCTTCCTGAGCCCATCTACCACCGCACACTGGCAGGCCGGGTCAGCGGCATCGCCGCGATCACCTGGGCCACGATCACCTCCCCCCGTGGGCGATCCTGGCTGATCTGCGGCTGGGCACACCGTGACGACCCCGACGACCCCCACGCCACCCGCATCCGCGCCTACGCCCGGCATGACCCCACCCTGCTGTCACGACTCGGCCCGTACGTTCTCACCGACGTCAACGTGCTGCCCATCGCACAACCCGTGCCCGCCGTCGACCCGCAGGTTGTCGAGGAACCCGACCAGGACTGGGAAACCGCACCCGACGGCCGGTACGTCATCACCGACGCCACCGCCCGCACGCACGTGTGCGCCGCGATCGCCTACGCCTTCTGGCGTATCCAAGCCCAACCCATCGCCATCGCCACCCCGGCGCCGCTGGACCGGGCCGCCCGCCGCCGCGCCGCACGCGCCTCGATCGTCCACGACACCCGCGTGGTCATGCTGCGGCGCACCTCCGGCCTGACCGAACCCGCCGACGGACCCGCACGGTGGCGTTACCGGGTCCGGTTCGTCGTCCGCGGCCACTGGCGCCGCCTGACCGACCGGCACGGACAGGCCTACCGAATCTGGATCCACGCCCACATCAAGGGACCCGACGGCGCACCACTGCTGCACGGCGAGAAAGTCGCCGTGCTCGCCCGCTGAACCAGCACCGCACCCATCAGCGCGCCGGTGACCGCGCGACCCCGTATCGGGCCATCCGGTCACCGGCGCCCGCATTGCGCTGCCCCAACGCAAGGAGACAACGTGGGAGCCCTCTGTCACGCCAACACCGCCGACGTCGCCCCGCCGACGACCGCCCGCCACCTCCACCGCCCACCCCGATGGCCAGGTATCCCGCGCCGCGACGCAGGCCCGCAGAAACCTGTGACGCCCCGTCCCGTGCACTCTCCTGGCCTGTGGAGTCCCGGGCCTGCCCGGGTCGTCCGCTCGCGTCCGCGCCGGACCCGCCATCTCACCGCCGGCTGCCGGGGGCGCGGATGAGCCTTCGGTCCCTGGTGTCGCTGGCCGTGGCGCTCACCGCCGTGTTCATCGTCTGCGCCGGTGGCCTCGGTGGATTCCTCCTCGGCGGCAACGCCGCCGCCGGATGCGTCCCCGTGGCCGCGTCTGCCACCACTGTTCCGTCCACGTCGATGTCGCCATCCGTACCGCCGGGCGGGTGGCCGGCGATTGGTGACTGGGACAGCGACCAGGTCGGTAACGCCGCCGCGATCGTCACCACCGGCGCCCGCCTCGCCGTTCCCGTCCGAGGGTGGGTGATCGCGGTCGCCACCGCGATGCAGGAGAGTGCCCTGCGTGCCCTGCCCGGCGGTGACCGGGACTCGGTCGGGTTGTTCCAGCAGCGTCCCAGCCAAGGCTGGGGGACCCCGGCGCAGCTACGGGATCCCGTCTACGCGGCGGAGAGGTTCTTCGGCAAGCTGGTCACCATCAGCGGTTGGCAGGCGATGCCGCTCACCGACGCAGCGCAGGCCGTGCAGATCAGCGCCTACCCCGACGCCTACGCCAGGTGGGAGGGGCCGGCCACCGACCTCGTCGCCACGATCACCGACACCACCGGCATACCGTCTGCCAGGGTGGCCGGGTGCGCGGTGGCCGTCGGCCCGTGGACCCAGCCCGTGCTCGCCCCGGTCGGATCCGGGTTCCGCACTGCGGGCCGCCCCGGCCATCACGGCGTCGACCTGATCGCCCCACGAGGCACGGTCATCCGCGCGGCGTCCGCCGGCACGGTCCGCACCGTGCGTTGCAACGCCGTCCACGCCAGCACGGGCGCGCCGTGGGGCTGTGACCGCGACGGTGACCCCGACGTGACAAGAGGTTGCGGCTGGTACGTCGACATCGACCACGCCGCCGGCCTGCTCACCCGCTACTGCCACATGGACCAGCCGCCAATGGTGACGGTCGGGCAGCGGGTCGCCGTTGGCCAACCAATCGGCGTCGTCGGCTCCACCGGCCACAGTTCCGGCCCGCACCTGCACTACGAGGTGCACCACCACGGCGACGCCAGCGCCAACGGCGCGATCGACCCAGTGCCGTTCATGGACGCGCGGAACGCCGCGCTCGCCGCTGTGCGGTGAGACAGCACCGTTCAGGGGCGGTCGTGCAGGAACCAGGCGTCACTACGGGTGAGAGCGATCGCGAGTTGCCACTGTTGGCACTGCAGGCTGCCGCCGACAGCCATCAGCTGCCCGGCCAGTTCCCATGCCTGCGGACCGGGTGGCGGCTGGCGTTGCGCGGTGAACTGCAGCATGGTGCCCCAGGCGGCGATGAGGGCGGCACCCCACCGCTGCTCCCACTGCCGCATCGCCGCCGACCACGCCGCAACGCCGTTCCCGCAGGGCGTCCCGTGATACTGCACCCAGGCGGGAGCCAGCCACTGCGACGTCGTCGGCAGAAGCACCAACTGCACCTCGGAGAACGTGTGCCACTGCCGGGTGCCGATGAGGTGCTCGTAGCCGCGCACCACCCGGGCCACGAGATGCGGATTGGCGAGAAGGGTGTCGTAGGTCCACCGGGACAGCGCCGCCGCGGTGGTCGGCAGACCCAGCTGCTCCATCGCCGGGGCGACCATCTCGTCACCCAGGAACGCCCGCACGTAGCGCTCCACGTCCGCGTGGTGCTGTGGCTCGTCGACGCGGTACCGCGTGAACACCGGCCACGGATCCAGGGTCTGCGCCTCTCGGCGCAGCTCGGCGACCTCCGCGGCGGACGGGCCGTGGTGTAGCTCGCCCGGCAACGTGAAGACGGGCCATCGGCCGGTCACCGGCATGACCGCGTGAGCGGCCTGCCACGCCTCGAGCAGGCGCGCGGGATCAACTCCGTTCACCACGAACGTCTCGCCGATCTCCGGCCGAATCACGTGGCCCTGCAGGTAGGTCCCCCGCAGGGCCGCCGCGATGTGCTTCGCGCGCCTCATGGGTGCCGCCATGCCGCGCACGGTAGCGCCGACCACCGACAGCCTCGCCCGCACCGGGGCGGCTCTGCCTCCCCGGCGGAAGCGGTCGGCGCGGCAGAGCGCCGCGCGATGGCGAACACCACGTCTCCCCCGCAGGACCCCTATCGCGGCTACCGACACGGTGCCGCGGTCCACCCCCAGCTCGGTGATCGTCCCGCCCGGGGACCACCGCAACCCCATCCACATCCTGAGGAGGAAAAGGGCCCATGAGTACACCCACGTTGATCGGTGTCGCCGCGTTACGTGGCAGGTACACCGCCCGTCGTCTCCAGTTCGGAGAGGCTCCGGAAACCCTGGTGCCGCTGCTGCGCCGGATCTGGACCGACACGTTCGGCCGCGACACCGACGCCATGGCCGTCGCGCTGCTGGCCCACGACTGGTGGACCCTCGCCGTCAACCCCAAACGCCGGCGGTGGGACCGGCTGCCGCCCGTACCGGGACTGGGCTACCCGGCCGAGTACGGGGCGGTCCGGCAGGGATCGCTGCGCGAGGACCTCGACGGGGTCGTCGAGTGGATGTACCTGCTGCACCTCGACCAACAGCGGCTCGTGGCGTACGAGGCGACGGTCCACGGCCGCTGGCTGCGGCACAGCGCCCACCACCTCGACCCCGTCGAAGAACTGTTCGTCACCGACCTCGCCGACGGCGGCGGCCTGGGGATGACGGTGTGCATCGTGTGCGGGGCGGTCGACGAGATCGACCACGTCGAGGTGCCGTCCATGGCCGGCTACGGCTACGACACCGTCACCAGCTGCACCCGCTGCGGCTCGTCGATCGCCACCGACCCGATGTTCGGCGACCACCTCGTCCGCAAGCCCTGGCCCCCGGATGGACCCGCCACCGGGGACGTGACAGGCGGCACCCGATGAGCACTCCCACCCCGACGCCGCCGCCTTCCGGCGGCGGCCTGCCCATTCACCGATCGGAGAACACCATGTTCTACCAGCCTGGTCAGCGCGTCGCCCTGGTCCACACCAGCGACCCGCATACCCGGTTGCGGCCCGGCGAGACCGGCACCGTCCGCCGCCACGACCAGCGGCACCACACCGTCGAGGTCACCTGGGACAGCGGCTCGACGCTGTCGATGTGCCTCGATACCGGCGACCGGATCGCACCGGCCACCACCACCGGGCCGTCACCCGGTGGAGTGGTCCACGAGGCCACCGGATGGGCCACCGCGCTGCGGCGGATGCACGCCGCAGGCACCGAGGCCGGACGCACCGCCGCCGAATGGTGGGCGCAGGACACCATCGGCGCCCGGGCCAGCGGCGATACCCGCCTGGCCGCGGTTCGGATCCTGGCCGGTATCGAGGACGGCGACCCCGCCGTCCTGGCCACCCTGCCCCACTTCACCGTGGCCGGAGAGTCGGTGGACACCGTGGGGTGGGAGTTGTTCGCCGACGCCACCGGCGACGTCTCCGCCTGGTTCGGGCTACGCATCCCGCAGCGCGACGAGGCGATGACCGTCTACCGCGACGCCTACGACACGGCTGTCACCGACCGCGTGACCGAACGGTGTCGCCTCGCGGCCAGCCCCACCGGCGCTGACGTGTCCCACCTGCGTCCCGACCGGGTCCGCATCGGCGACGTCGGCGTGTTCGCAGGCGACTGGGCGCGCACCATCGGCCCAGACGGCGACGACCGGATCGCGGTCGGGTTCGTCGGCACCCTGATCGACTTCTGGAACGGGTGGGCGGTGTTCTCCTGCACCCGCCCGGTGGCCGAGGCGATCGTCGCCGACCAGCAGCGCCACCGCGACCAGCACCGCCACCACCTCCGCGAGCAGGGCGTGCCCGAGGAGGACCTGGGCCGGCGGGTCGACGAAGCGCTGGCCGACCTGTCCTTCGACGGTGACGTCATCATCGCCGACCAGCGCGCCCTGGCCGGCGACCCGGAGGCCATCGACCGCATCACCCCCGACGGCGACGGCCGGTACGTGGTGATGGGCCGCACGTGGTGCTGGGAGGTCGTCGACCCGTACGCCTGTGACCGGATCGTCGGCGACCTTCCCGACACCGACCAGGCGCAGGCCGCGCGCCGACCAAGCCCCGCCACGTCCCCCGAGGCCGAGCCGGCTCCGGGGACACCTGACACCACCACGGCAGAGAAGACCAACAGGAAGGAAACCCCAGTGACCACACGTACCCAGGAGGAGATCGTCACCCGGGTATGGGCGCTACGCGCCCACAGCCAGGACATCTTCGGCTTCCGGGAGGAGGTGCTCGTCGAGGCCCTCGACCTCGACCACGCCCGCCAGGTCCTCACCCCACGACACCCGGGCGAGTGGACCCAGCGGGTAGACCACGAGACCTACGCGCGGGACTACCTGCGATTCGCCATCGGGAAGATCCTCGACCACCGGGGCAACTCGGCGAGCCGGTCGGTGGACAAGCTCGCCGAGCTCGCCTGGCTCCTCGGCCGCGACGACATCGTGGCCGGGATGGACCACGCCGGCTACCCGATGTACGGGGCGCCCAAGGTGAAGGCGTTCGCCGACGGGTTCGGCTGGCCGTTCCTCGACGACTTTGACGGCGATACCAGGGTGGCCCTGGCCCGGATGGCCGAGGGGCAGCAGTGCGACCCCCAGGGCTGCGAACGGGGCTGCGCCGACTGACCACGACCAGGCCGACAGCGTCGCTCCCGGCCCTCACGGCGCGCGGTTAGTCAGCCGGCGCACCCATACCCCTGCAACGCTCACCCATTCGACTTGATCGATCGGGGTGGCGGGGGTTCCATCGTCGGCGTCGACACCGCCCGCGCGGCCATGACACCGACCAGTACGCATCAGCGGCGACCCGACGTGTCGCCGTGACCCTTCAGCACCACCCGGGGTGTGGTCGCCCACCTGCCCGGCCCGAATAGGGCGGAGTGGTTGGCCCCGCCCGTCTCCGCTGTGCGGAACCCGCCGCCCGCGCACCCGGAGACGGGTGCGCGGGCCCAACCCCTTGAATCGAGGCAACCCCATGACCACACCACACCCGCATGCCGGTTCACCGCAGAACGACCCGGCCCCGCCCGGCGGCGCCGGCAACTCCACCGTCGAAGCGGGCTCCGGCCGGTCCGGCTACCTCTACCGCAAGGTCGCCCTGTACCTGGCCGACAACCCTGACCAGATTCTCAAGGTCGGCGAGATCACCCAGGCGCTAGGCGCACCGTCGTCCGGGGCGGTCTTCGGGGCGCTGAAGAAGATGGCCGCCGCCGGGCACGCCACCCACCACCGCGACCCGCACCACCGCTTCCAGATCACCCCGGCCGGCATCGACGCCGCCGGCGCCCTCCCACCCGCCGCACCCCGCACCCGCTCCAACGGTGGTGGGCGGCAGTCGCGGCCCGCTCCGGTACCGCGACCGAACGGGACGCTGTACCACCCGCGTCGGCTCGGCAAGGGCTGGGACGTCGAGGAACTACGACGGCTACGCACCCAGCAGGTGCCCGTGCTGCTGTATGGGCCGCCCGGCACCGGCAAGACCGCCATGGTCGAGGCCGCGTTCCCTGACCTGCTGACCGTCGCCGGCACCGGCGACACCGTCGTCGACGACTTCCTCGGCTCCTACACCCCGATCCCCGGCGGCGGCTACGAGTTCGTCCACGGACCCCTCGTCACCGCGATGCGTCAGGGGCGGGTGCTGCTGGTCGACGACGCCACCCTCATCCCGCCCCGCGTCCTGGCCGTGCTGTACCCGGCCATGGACGGCCGCGGCGTCATCACCATCCCCGCCAACAGCAACGAGACCGTGGAAGCCGTCGACGGGTTCTACATCGTCGCCGGCCACAACCCGGGCGTACACGGCGCGGTCCTCACCGAGGCCTTGGCCTCCCGGTTCACCGTGCACCTGCACGTCACCACCGACTGGGACCTCGCCCGCCAACTCGGCGTCCCCAAACAGGTCGTGGCCGCCGCGATCGACCTCAACGCCGACCTCGCCGCCGGCAAGACGGTGTGGGCGCCGCAGCTACGCGAGCTGCTCGGCTTCGTGAAGGTCCGCGACCACCTGGGCATGACCGCCGCCCTGGCCAACCTGGCCGGCATCGCCCCCGAAGACGCCCGCGACGACGTCACCGCCGCCCTGTCCCGACACACCGGCACCCCGATCACCGCGCTCGCCCTCGGCAAGCGCTGACCCCGTTCTGGAAGGAGCCAACCCCGTGTCACATTCCAGCACCCACCTCCAGCAGGGCGCACCGCCGACGCCGGCTGGCGCCAGCGACTGGCATGCCTGGTCCGCGGCGTGGACCCAGCACGTCCCGCTGCTGACCGGTCGTACCGACCTCACCGTCCTGGTCGCCCCCGGCGCCGCCGGCGACGCGCCCGAGTGCTTCTACCCCGACCTGAACCGCATCGAGGTCGACGCCACCTACATCGCCGACAACCCCGGCATCACCGACCCGGCCAAGCCACGGCACAAGCGCCTCGTGCCCACCGGCTACGGGCTGCTCGTGCACGGCGCCGCGCACGCCGCGCACAGCCACTGGAACACCCCACCCGGCACCCCGCCGATCCTCGCCGCCGTCGCCGACATGCTGGAGGAATCCCGGGCCGAAGGACGCCAACGCGCCCGCCGCCGCGGCGACCGCCGATGGCTGCGCCACGTCGTGAAGACCCTCCTCGACCCCGACGACGCGGCCGTCGACGACGCGTGGCACGCCGGGCAACTCGCCGCCCTGCTCCTGGCCCGCGTCGACGCCCGCATCGTCACGAGCAAGGACGTCCGCCCCGTCCGGGCCGCCGTCACCGGCGTCCTCGGCCGCATACGCCTACGACAGCTACGAGACATATGGCGGGAGGCGCACACCTGCGACGACACCGACGCCGACACCATGATCACCCTGGCCCGGCGGTGGTGTCAGGTCCTCGGCATCGACCCCGACCAGCAGCACGACACCCCCGTACCGGACCCGGGCTTGTTCCCCGGCCGCCTCGCCGCGGCCCTCGTCGACTACCTCGCCGTCGCCGCCGGCGTCACCCCGGCCGCATACGTCGCGGCGATGCTGGCCCACCGGCACAGCCCACCAGCAGAGTGGGACCGGCGGGACCCGACCGAGCAGGAACACCGCGCTGCCCGCGACCTCGCCAACCGGCTACGACAGGCCCGCACCCGCCACCCTGAACCCGGCCGGCGGCCCTCGGCGATCCCACCCGGGCGGCTACGCACCCGCCACGCCATCACCGCCGACGCGCAAACCGCCGCCGGGCAACTACCCACGGCCGCCCCGTGGCAGCAACGCGCCCCACTGCCACCGGAGAAACCCCGCCTGCACCTGGCGATCCTGGTCGACCTGTCCGGATCGATGGGCCGCTACACGCAGGCGATGTCCTCCGCCGCGTGGATCTTCGCCCACGCCGCCCGCCGCGCCGACGCGACGGCCACCACCATCGGGTTCGGCGACCGCACCACGGTCCTGGTGCCCCCACGCACCTACCCCAGGCAGGTGCTGCACATGCGTACCGGCTACGCCACCGCCACCTTTCCGCAAGCGGTCAAGGTCGCTGACCAACTCCTCGACCTGCGCCACGGCCGCACCCTGCGGATGCTCGCCGTCGTCTCCGACGGCTACCTCGACGACATCCCCGCCGGCCAACAACTCGTCACCACCCTGCACCGCGCCGGCTGCGCCGTGCTGTGGCTCCACCCCGCCGACCCACCCACCGACGGCGAACCGGTCAACCCCGACGAGGTCTGGGGATACACCTTCACCCACGCCACCACGCTGACCGTCACCGACCCGGTCGAGGCCATCACAGCGATCGCCGACGCCGCCGTCACCGCCCTCACCCAGGCCTGAACCCTGCCGGCCCGGACCCGTCCGGCGACGAACCAGTCCCACCCCGCGCCGCGGCGCCGCGATGGCCGCGGCCGGGCATCCCCTCCCATCGAAGCGTGCATGCACCGCGTACCCGACCGGCCACCGCAGGCCGAGGTCCGGACGCGGTCCGACGCCGCCCATCACAAGGAGTTCCTCCCATGCGCTACGGCACCGACAACGAACACCCCTTCGACACCGACAACCGCGCCTGGCGACGCCTCGACGACGTCACCGGCGAACACTTCGACGCGATCACCTGGACCCGAGACCCGGACGGCCGGCCGGTCCTGCTCACCCTGACCGACATCCACAGCGGGGACACGGTCACCCTCGCCGTCCTCGACTCCCTGGAGATCCGCGACCCGCACACGCTGCTCACCGTCCACACCAGCGGTGAACTCGACGCGCACGGCCCCACCAGCGGCGCCACCGCCGCCGGCTCCCACGCGGCGACGCTCGCCCTCGACAGCACCACCCTCGCCGCGACCAGGCCCGTACCGCTGCATGCCCCCGCCGCCACGGCCCTGCCCGCCACCTGCTGGGTCGACCTGCCCACCGACCTCGCCGCCGCCCTACGGCCCGCCCTCGACGACGCCCGCGCGGCCGTTCTCGTGCTGCTCGACCGCACCAGTGGACGGCTCGCCGCCGTCGGCCCGTTCCCCACCCACGCCGCCGCCGACGTGTGGCAACCCGACACCGGCCCCGGGCGCACCGCAGACCGACTCATCGTGCCCCTGCGCCCGGTCACTTTGTCGGAGCCACGGCGGTGACCCCCCACCCGCAGGTACACCCGGCGCTCCCACCGGTGGTGGCCATCGACGTCGACGGGGTGCTCAACCCCGACGACCCGGCCCGCGCCGCGGCACTCGGCTACCAGCCGCACCGTTACAACGGGCCCGGACCCGACGGCCGGCGCATCACCGGCACCGTCTGGCTCCACCCCGATCACGGGCCGTGGCTGCGGGAACTGGCCGACCACGCCCAACCGGTGTGGTGCACCAGCTGGAACCATCTCGCCGCCGAGTGGATCGCGCCACGGCTGGGCCTCCCGCCCACCTGGCCTCACGTGCGCGTCCGAGCGGGAGGTGTCCGCTTCGGCCACCAGAGCAAACTCGCCGCCCTATACGCCTGGGCCGCACGGCGGCCACTCGCCGTCCTCGACGACGAGTTCGGAGGCAAGGACCCCACCGTCGCCGCCTGGCGCACCGCCGACGGCGCGCCCACCCTGCACCGCCCGGTCGACCCGCGCCACGGGCTGCGCCGCACCGACATCGACACGGTGCTGACCTGGCTGGGCCAGCTCTGAACCAGGCCCCACCGGCACCAAACCGCCCGTCCACCGCGTGGGGCCCGCGTCCACGGAGCGAGCCCCACGCCGCGACGACAAGGAGTCGACGATGGACAGCACGTCCGACCCCGCAGACGAACCAGACACCGGCCAGCCGGCCCAGCTCACCGTCGGCGACCCGAACCTAGGCAAAACCCGGCTACTCGCCCACGAGTGCGCCACCTGCATCTTCAAACCCGGCAACCCGATGCACCTCGCGCCGGGCCGATTGAGGCAGATGGTCGCCGAGGCGCGCGGCACCGCCGGCTACATCATCTGCCACTCGACCCTGCCGTACGCCGGCAGCCCGATCCCGCCTGCGGTCTGCCGCGGCTTCGCCGACCGCTACCGCACCTGGCAGCTGCAGGTCATGCAACGCCTCTGGGGATTCGTCGAAGTCGAACCCCCGCAGCCGGACTCCGCCCGCTCCCCCGAATGATCAGGAGACAAAAATGCCGAGCATCGACGACTTCCTCCGACGCCAGGAACACCTCATCGACACCACCGGCTGGGCCGTCACGCACGTGCTGCCCACCGACGACTCCGACACCACCCCGTTCACCTACACCGTCGGGCTCACCGCCCACGACCATCCGGAGCTGCTCACCGCCGGGCTGTCCCCCGAGATCGCCCACAGCCTGCTCAACGAACTCGCCCACCGGGTGCACGACAGAGCCGAACGGTTCACCCACGGCCAGCGCATCCACAACCTCATCACCAGCTACGACGCCATCATCATCGACGGCCCACCCACCGACGATCTGCTACCAGGGATGGCAATCGCCCGCTACGGCCGTGCCCGCGTCCGCCTGCAGCAGATGGTGTGGCCCGACCAGCAAGGCCTCTTCCCCTGGGAGACCGGGTACGACCTCGACCCCGAGGCACAGCCGCTGATCGCCCGCCTGTAGCTGGACAGCCACACCGGCCCCGCCGAAACCCGACCTCCTATGGGCATCCCCGGGAGGGCACAGCGGTGCGGTCACCTCACCTAAAAGGTGACCGCACCAAGGCCGGAGCGCGAGCACGTTTGCCACGACACACTGGTGGAGCGGAATGGTGTCCGCGAATCGTCGGTGTCCCGAGGGTGGGCTGAGCGGGCAACCGCCCAGCCCACCCCCGGGCTTCGAGTAGGAAGCCGGTCCTTCTTGCGTTGTACCGGCGGATGGATGTCACTCGCGCTGGCCGGCACGCCGCGCAGGACCGGGCTGTTGTCGCGTGCGCTCTCGTGCGATCCCCGGACGTCTTGGGTAGTCCGCCGGTAGGTAGCGGTAGACCGACCGCCGTGACCTACCGACCTTCTCGGCGAGCAGCTCGAGGTCCATGTCCGGTTCTCTGCGCAGCCAGTAGGCCACCGCCTCCGCGGTTCCCTGCGGAACCTCCGACTCCCGGCCCTCTTCAGCAGCATCTCTACCGCTTTCGCTGCGCCCCTGCGGGTACGCGCCCGCCGGTTCGTGCGGGGGCGGCGCGCATGACGGTAAAGCACCATCGTGGCACTCGGCAGGCGGTTGTTGCTCGTCGTCGGGGGTGGGCTCGGGTAGCCGCCCCGGTGGTGGCTCCCGGCCGCCGTCCTCCGACGTGTCCGCGGTAGTCGGGGCGGAGATGGTGGACGGGGACACGCTGGGCTCGGCAGCTCTCGTCGTGTCGGCGTGGCCGTGGCACCTGCGACGACGACGGCCGGCGGGGGTGGCGGCGGCGATGCGTGCGGGGGTGAGGTCGGTGGCGAGCAGTGCGGTCAGCCCGTGGTAGTCGGCGGCGGCGGTGAGGCGAGCGGCGATCTCGTCGAGGTCGTACACCCGTACGGCGATGTCGGCGCTGGTGGCGTCCAAGTTCGCACGGATCTTGCGGTGCAACAACCGGGCGATCGCGGAGTTGCGGTGTTCGCGGGTGATCGCGGTGCGGGCTTCCTTCAGGGATCCATAAAGGTCGAGGCCGTCGGTCTTGGCGATCGTCCGGGCTCGCAGGGTGATGGCGGGATGCCGGATCCAGTGTCCGACGATCTCGTAGGCCGGTGGTGTGGGTGGGAGGTTCCCGGTGGCGCGGAGCCGGTCGCGGCGTTGGTTGCCGGCGTGGATGAGCCAGACGAGGTATCCGAGGGCGGACATGCCGGCGTAGAAGCCGCCGAGGAGATGGTCGGGGTGGGCGGTCCAGTTGAACGTCACCGCCGCGGCCGCGATCGCCGCCGAGAGCAGCCGGGAGGCCAGCGCCCGCTCGCCGAGCCGGCGCCGTACGTCCGCGTCGGCCATCACCACCACGCCACCCAGTTCCAGGGTGGCGACGGCCGGGACGGCAACGGCCAGCGGGATGCCGAGGGCCTGGGCGGCGCCGGTCACCTGACCGACGAGGGCCACGGCCAGGACCAAGACGTAGAACGCCTGCCGGATCCGGGCGGCGCGCCTGACCGCATGAAGCACCTCGGCGTCGAGGTCATCGCGGGTCACCGGGACGGCGTGGGACCGCCGGACGTCCGCCCGGCCCTGACGGGTCTCCCCCATCGTGGCCTCTCCCGACGGAGGTGTCGCTCGCGGGCCGGGACGGCCACCGGTGGCTGGCGTCGCAGGGCCGGTCAAGGTGGTGGCGGGCTGACCGGCACGGTGCGGCGAGACGGAAGGCGATGTCATCGCTGGGGTCCGTTGCCTCGGGTCCAACGGTGGTCTGCGGGCCGGTGGGGTGGTGGGGCGGCGGCGAGGTGGTCGGCGAGGACGAGGGTGTCCGCGCTCGGTTCGGCGTCGATCTCGGCCAGACGGCGGGTGAGGCTTTGGCGTAGGGCGTGGACCTCGCCGAGGTGCCCCAGGGCGGCGTGGGCCCGCATCGCCTGCTGGTACAGCACTTCGGCGTAGGGGTCGTGTCTGATGGCGGCCTGCAGGACCGCGAGGGCCTCGTCCGGGTCTGGTGTCGTGGTGGCCAGGGTGAGGTGGGCGTCGAGCGCCTGACGGCGGATGCCTTCGCGGTGGGCTTCGATCCACTCGTAGTCGAAGCCGCCGGCGAGGGGGCCGCCGTAGGCGTCGACGGCGCGGCGCAACGCCGCGAGCCGGTCGGCGTCACTGGTGGCGTGGGTGGCATCGCGGAGCGCCGCGCGCATGCGCCACAGGTCCGGGTCGATGTACTGGCGGTTGAGGGCGTACCGGTGGGTGGGGTGGGTGAGGTAGGTGCCGGGGCCGCCGGTGCGGGTGAGGGTCTGGCGTAGGGCGGACACGTAGGTGTGCAGCCGGTGCGGGGCCTTCGCCGCGGGCGCGTCGGGGAGCAGGTCGTCGAGGATCGCATCCTGGGTCGCTTCGCCGTCGTGCACGATGAGGTAGACCAGCAGTTCGAGGGCCTTCGCCCGCAGCGGCATGCCGGTGTCTCTGCCCAGGATCTGAGCCCCGCCGAGGACCTGTACTCCCACCTGCCCGCCACGGAGATCCGGCCCGTCGGCGGCGGGCGATGGGGCCTGCGGGAGGTTGTCGTTCATCGGGGCCACAGGTGTCGCGACGGGCACCGGTGGGGCTTCGTCGCCGGTGGGCCGGTCGGCGTCCGCTTCCGACCGGCCCACCGGAAGAGTGGTTCGTGGTTCCCGGGTATCGGCATACTGGCTCCGCGCCGAGAGCTGGTGCGGACCGGGGTGGGTGTCGGTAAGCGCCGTGAGTACGTCGATGGTGTCCGCGGCGGTCAGAACTGTCAGCCGATCAAACTTCGCCAGATCTGCCTTCTGACTCGTGTCGCTGTCGGCGGCTGTGGTGGTTCCGTCGACGTCGACGGCGAGTGTGTCGCCGTGGGGCCAGGCGCCGAGCAGGATGCCCTGGATGTCGAGGTGTTGTCCCTGGGTGAGCAGCGCGGCGGCGCGGGCCCGCTCGTGCGCCTCGGTGGCGTCGGCGATGAGCAACAGCGGTGGCAGCGCCTCGGCCGACGGGTGGGCGTCCCGCAGGAGGGCGACGGTGTCGACCTCGTAGTCGAGACACATCCGGGTGCGGTGCAGGATCTGCTCCTCCACCACGGTCAGCGCGTCAGAGAGATCACCGGTGACGGTCAGATGCGGCATGTCCCCGAGGAGGTGGGTGTGGTCCTCCAGCAGGATGGCCAGGGTCGCGGCCGGGATGACCACATGGCTTGGGCGAGCTGGTGTGCCAGTGGCGAGCGCGGACACCAGGAAACCGCGTGCCGCCGCGTACGCAGCCGGTCCGGTCAGACCAAGTCCCGCCGCCGGCCACACCCCGGACGCCACCTGACCGGTAAAAGCGGGGCCGGTCGCGACCAGTCCAGGGGATCCGTGTCGATCGCTGCGAGACGCCCTGGTCGGGACAGGGCCGGTGTCGACGACGGACGGGTCGGTTGGGACCATCGGGGGAACGGTTGGTGGTGTGGTCGGGCGGGCGGCGTAGTCGAGGGCTCCGCTGCTGGGGGCAGGGGCAGACGTAGGTGTGAGGCGGGGCAGGGCGCGGCGGATGTGGGCCAGAAGGGGAGGCAGCGGTGGCCGCTGCGGATCGTGCCCGAGGGCTCTGGGTGACGGGTCGCGCGGCGGGGTGTGGCGGTGTCGTCGGTGGGCGTAGGCGAGAGTGCCGGCGGCCAGCAGGGTGGCGGCCAGCGCCGCGTCGATCCATCCCCGGTCGCCGAGGGACACTCCGGGCCGGTCACAGTCGGCGGGAGCCTCGTCGGGGCCGGTGGCGATCGGTGTTGCCTGGCTGGTGGTCGGCGCGGTCGAAGGGCTGTTCGTGTCCGGTTGGTTCGGTGCCTTGTCCTGCGTGGTGTCAGGTGCGGGCTGCGGGGGCCTGGAGGACGGGCGTGGGGCGGGAGCATTCGCTGGGGTGGGCAGGCGTAGTTTCCAGCCGGGTTGGATGAGGTTGGGGTCGGTAAGGCTGCCGGTGGTGAACCGTGCGCCACGGTTGAGTGAGTAGATGTCGCGCCACCGGTCGGCGTCATCGAGACGGCGTGCGGCGATTCCGGACAGGGTGTCGCCCCGGCGCACCGTGACGGTTCGCCGAGGCGAAGCATCAGCGTCCTGCGGCTTGGCTGAGGCATGAGCGGTCCGGGCGTCGCGATCGCTGCTGGCAGATGGTGAGGTGCTGTCCGGAAGGTCGGTGGCCGTGGCGGCGAGGACGGCGGGAGCCGTGCCACTGACACCGGCGGTCACTGCGGTGGCTCCGAGCAGGGCCGCGGTCAGCCCTTGCAGTGGTCCGGGAAGACGCAAGGGGGTGACGCGGCGCAGGCGGCGGCCTACGCGGTCAGACAGGTGGGTGAGGATGGTGGTGGCGAGTAGCGCCCAGATCGCCCATCCCACGGCGATCGCGAGGATGGCGAGGAGTTCCGGTGTCAGCGGCTGGGCGATCCACGCCCGCGCCTCGTCGCCGGTTGGCCATCGCATGTGGGAATGGCCGAGGCCGTACAGCAGGAGCGCGGGGGCGCTGATGACGGCTCCGCCGGTCAGTGCTCTGCCGACGCGCGCAGTGGTCCGGAGGCCCATGATGTCCCTTCCTGCCGCCCGGTGAGGTGTGCGGGGAACGCTAAGCGCGGCCGGGCCGGTGGGACGGTCTTCAGCGGTTAACAGAAGGTCACAGCACCTCACACGACCTTACAAACGCAGGTCAGTGGGCTGTTGGTCGTCGGTGGTCGACCGCCCGTATGGGCGGCGAGTGGGTGCCGAAGACGGACAGGGACAGTTTGTCGGGGATGTCGCGGCTTCACCGCGCCCGGCTCAGGTGGCCTGCTCTCGCGTCTTGGTGGTGCCGCGTCGGCTGGCGGGATTGACGCGGGCGCGGTTCATCGACACGCCAGGGTCGCGTCCGCGCATGGACCGCTCGATCTCCTGGGATGGTTGGGCTCGGAACCCGGGGCAGGCGAATCAGGGTTGCTTATCGCCCGGCGTTGACGAAGGCAACGAGCTCATCGAGGCCGGGGCGGTAGCCGTCGCTGGTGTCGACCTCGATCTCGGGCACGTCGAGGTGAACAGGCCGGAAGCCGTGGTGGCCGACAGCGTGGGTATCCCGGTCACTGAGATGCCCGTCGGCGTGCGCGCGCCGAGTGGCGTTCTCGTCGCGCCGTCGATCAACCCGGTCGAAGGCTGTCTGCGCGGTGACCTGGCAGTGCACCACCCGAATATCGGCGATCTCGGTCAATGGCCTCAGTCCCGGGCCCCACAGGCGATCCTGGAAGGCCGCCTCGGCGACTGTAGTGATACCTGCGGCCAACAGCAGCCGAAGCACCTCGAAGAACGTCGGCAGGGTCCGCAGGCTCAACGCGTCGCCCGGCGCGGCGACGACATCACCGGCCGCGTGGACCATGCCCTCCTTGATCTCGTCCCGGCAGATCGTCGGACAGCCGATTCGTCGGGCGAGCAGATGAGCGAGGGTCGTCTTGCCCGTCCCTGGCGGTCCGCTGATGACGACAAGGGCCGACACTGTTCCCACTACGCCTGTATAGCTCAGTGTCGGCTGTGCCGGTCGAGTGCAAAGGTCAGGTAGGGCTGCACGTGCACAACCGCGCCGAGCTGGGTCTGCGTCCGGCGACCGGCCCTCTGACCTGACGAAGATCGAAGTAGGTGACGTCGCGTCACGGTTGGGTGCCGGGCGGCGCGCCGCTCGGCGCGGGATCTAGCCGATGAGAGTGCGTATGCGAGTAACCGCCCACTTGTTCTCCAACGGCGCTGAAGCACGTCACTGCTTCTGGACACGCTGCAGATAGCGGTAGGCGGAAGGGTTTCCCGCATTGCCGCTGTAGTCGTGGCGGATCTGGTTGGTTGCCACATTCACGGCGATGCTGCCCAGCACGGTCAGCACCGACGCCGAAGGTGCCGTCTCGGGCAGACCGGCCGCGACCGCAACCGCCGTGGTGGCCACCGTTACCGCCAGCGACTGCTTGAGGAGAGTCAGTCTTCGGGCCCGCGCTGCCTCATGGAGGTCGCGAACAGCCTCCTCAATCTCATGCTTGACTCGCAGAAAAGCCTCGTCCGGGTGCCGATCTCGCAGAGTGTGAAGCAAGTCCTGCACCGCAAACATCAAGCGCGCCCGTTCGTCGGCGTACCTTTCGCGGAACGCGACGAGATCAACGATACTTACGTCGCCGGGGGGAACTGGTAGAAGTCCGCCGATGTCCACCTTCCAGCAGGCAGTGCTCCTCTGACCTGGCATCGGATCGACACCTACCCGATGGGCGGACGGCACGTCAGTATGCGGATGCAGCCCATGAGGCCCCTGCCCTCCGAAGCGAGCATTGCGGTCCGCAGCTATCTGGTTGGCGACGATGCTAACGACAAGATGCATCAGCGCAGGCGAGCCGACGAGTCGGCTAGGCGAGGCTGGATGGGGATAAACCAGCTCATGGCTGAGCAACCGCCGCACCAGGCTCTTGTGCAGCTTCTCGACGTGCAGGGTCTGGGTATCGGGTGCATTGCGCGGCGGAATCAGGTCGTCCAGCGGGATGCGCGCGAGCGCAAAGTCGAGCTCCGGCTCGATAAGCTCGAGCCGAACCGGCTCGTAGGCGGCACTCGGCTCGATGGGGCGGTACAGGTCGGTCGCGAGAAGTTCCCGCATGGCAGGACTCAGCCGCTGTTCCCACTCGGGAGCTACCACTGTGCTCAAGCTATCCCAGTACAGGACCGCCTGGCTGATGACCGGACCGGGTGCGACCGCGAACGGGTAGTAGAGCATGCCAGGCACGATTTCTCCCTTGCAGGCCGGCGTATCGAATCGGATGCGGATCCTATCTTCAGGATCGTGATCGCTTGGACCGCTTCAAGCGTGGATGCACCTGACCTTGGCCGACTGTCGCCGCCGAACGGGATCCGGCAAGCACAGCTGCGCTGGTCGGGATGGAACTCAGTCCGCTCCCCGTCCGCCGCCGGTGTCGAAGTTCGCAGCGTCTCCATACGCGGCGTTCTCCACGATGGCGGCGGAGTGGGGGTCGGAAACGCCTCGACCCTGCTTCGTGTTCCCCACTAGATGGGATGGGGTGTCACAGCGCACCGGACATCGGCCAGTTGGTCCAGTGTGTGTTTCCCGGGAGGACCGGCCGGTAGTGGGAGGGGTCGGCGGTGGCCAGCACCTCGCTGATCTGCTGGTAGGTCTCGATGTCGCTGGGGCGAACCTCGAACGGCACCTGCCTCTGCGGCGGTAGGTGGCGGGTGAGCCTCTCGTGCATCTGTCGTTGCCGATCTCGCTCGGGGCTCGATCGCCGGACCCGCAGGGTGGTGTGGTGCCAGTCGTCCAGGAACAGCACTCGAGGCAGGTCCGGCGGGACGAGTTGCCGTATCTCGGCGTTCTCGGCCAGCAGAAGATCACGGTGCTGAGGAGCGAGGAGTCTGAAGAGGTTCTCCGGGCGGATCGTCGCGGCAGCGGCCACCGGCACGGCCTGTCCCCTGATGACCAGCGGCACCTGCCGGTAGCGCACTGCCCCCGGATCGCCCTCGAACAGGTCCGCGAAGTTGTCGATGCGGTTGGCGAACCGCGTATGCCAGGCCTTGTCCGTGCCGGTGAGGCAGTTGCCGAGAGCGTGCAGGACGTCGACGACGTTGCCGGCCCGCGGGTTGTAGCCGACGATGTCCACGACCAACGCCCAGCGCTCTGCGTCACTGAACGCATGGAGCTGAGCAGCTATCAGATAGCTGTAGGGGTGTTCCGGCTCGGGAAACCGACGCTGCTCGGCAGCTCGATCGAACACATCGACGACAGCCTCCGCCTGCACCATGCTCCGGATCCTAGGCAATCGCTATCGTGCTCGATTCCACAGCGGTGACCCGGCCGTCGCGTCCAGGACCGCTCGCTCGAGCGTCGCTGCAGTTTGCCGATCCTGCGTCACAGCCCATCTGACGTGCAGGTCGGCCCAGTGCAAGGCGTCCTGCGCCCAAGCTGCCGCGCGCTTGGGCAGGCCGCCAACAAGTTGCTCAAGGTGCTCCTGCACGAATGTGACATCGGCAAGGGCCCGATCTAGGACAGCTTCCCCCAGTCCACTGACCGCGGCCTTCCCCCGGCGGTACACCGCGAGCCGTCCTCGAAGTCCTTGGCCACGACGCTCGCCGGCCATACCCACATAGACGAGAGCACCTGACGCCCCTTGCCGAGCGAGGTAAACACCTGGCAGACGCGGTGCCGAGACAGCAGCATCGTGGAAGGGCAGCCACGGCGACCACTCGGCAAGATCTGCGACTACATCGTCGGCAATCATCGGAGCAGCATGCCGCAGGGCAGACGGGGCGAGTCTTTGGAGGTACCGCACTCTCACGCCGCGATCCGCGCGAGCGCGACCACCCCAGCAGTGACGGGTTGTAGTCCGCAGGGCGGTCCGTCGGGCACGGGAGGTGCTCGACAACCCTCGTCGTTCCTTCTGGCACGTTGACTTCCGCACCGTCACCCGTACCTGCTTGTGCAGCTGGAACCGTACTCAGGAAACCACACCGCACACGGTAGGGACCAACGAGCGACAGCCATCCGCGACCGGGCGTCTCCTTCATGTGAGAGGCGGCCGCCGGAAGGACTATCTCCTGGCCACGGCGACCCGTTGCGTCAGGCTGGGGATATTCATGGGTGACGTGAGGATCTTATTCATGTTTGACTGATGTGCATGTCAGGGCAGGTGCGGCTGGCGATCGACTACGGGGCTACCAGCACCGTGGCGGTGCTGGCGTGGCCCGACGGTCGATGGGTTCCGGTGGCCGTCGACGGCAACCCGGTGATGCCCAGCGCCGCGTGGGTGGCCGAGGACTCGGGCGTGTGGACCGGGCAGCAGGCGTGGCAGGCCGCCGCGCGCCAGCCGCACCGGTTCGTCGCTGCGCCCCAGCGGTTCGCCGAGCAGACCCTCACCGTCGACGGGCAGCAGGTCGAGGCGACGACGCTGGTGGCGGCGACCCTGCGCCGGGTCGCCGAGCACGCCGGTCAGGTGGCCGGCGGGCCGGTGGAGGATGTGCGGCTGGTGGTGCCGGCCGGGTGGGGGCCACGACGACGCACATGGATGCGGCACGCGGCGCATCGCGCCGGGCTGGGGCAGCCCCATCTGGTGGAGGCCCCGGTCGCGGTGGCGGATCACCTGGTCGCCTCGGGTGAGCAGATGCCGGTGGGCGCGTATCTGGCGGTGGTGGACATCGGCGGTGGGGCGGAGGTGACGGTCCTGCGTCGTGGACCGTCCGGGTTCGAGGTCCTCGCGACCCTCGCCGACCCCGACGCCGGCGGGGACGCCATCGACCGTGCCCTCGCCACCGCCCTGGCCGGAAAGGCAGAGGGCGGGTGGGCGTGGGTGGCGAGCGTGCGGGCCGCGAAGGAAGCCCTCGCCCAGCACACGGCGATCACCGTGCCGCAGACCGACGGCACGGCGGTCGTGGCCACGACCGCGGCCCTGGAGCAGGCGGCACAGCCGGTCCTGGACCGGGTAGGGCAGCTGACCTGCGAGGCGGTCGCCGCCGCGGAACTCACCCCGGCGGACCTGACCGGCGTGTACCTGGTTGGTGGCACGGCCCGGCTGCCGCTGGCCGCCATGGTGATCGCCGAACGGACCGGCCTCATACCGCAGGTCGCCCTGGATCCGACGCTGGCCGCGGCCCACGGTGCCGTCGGCGCGAGTCCCGCCGCCGCTGGTGGTGGTGATGTCGGTGGGCAGGAGCCGGTGCCGCAGGTCCGGCGGGTGCTGGGTATTGCGGTGCCCGGCTTCGCATCGCTGGTCATGATCACGCAGATGCTGCTCACCGTCACCCGCGGCGGGGTATATCCCCTCGAGTGGGCGGAACCGGCGTGGGGACTGTTGGCGATGGCCGCCGTGTTCGCGCTAATCGCCTGTCTGTCCGCCGGCACGATCCTCGGATCGCTGGCCGCCGCCCACAACCCCGGACCCACGACCCAGTCTCCGGCAGGCACCGTCAGCATCGGCATCCTGTCCGCCGTCTCCCTGGGCGCGGCCACCGCGAGCCTCTACGCCGTGGTGGCCGCCCAGTACCTGAAGATGCCGGTTGGACCATTCCTGCGCTGGGCCCTGCTTCCCGTCGCCCCGATCGTCGTGCTCGCTCTCGTCGCCGCCGTCGTCGCCGCCCGCCAGCGGCGCACCCCAACCGGTGGATGGTCGGCCCTGTTGGCGTTCCCCACCAGCTCCGTCTTCACCGCCGCCATCGGCATCGGCCTGGTCCAGTACTCGAACACCGCGGCGCGGTGGCCCGACATGCTGGTCTGGATCGACCTCGCCGGCCGGGTCGGCGGACTGCTGCTCGGCGTCGGCACGGTCCTGGCCCTGGTCCGCCCATGGACGCTCCGGCTCGTCCTGGGCGCGCCGCTGGCGGTCATCACCGCCGCGATCACCGCACCCCGTATCACCGGCACCCTCGCCGGCATCTACGCCACCGCCGTGGCCGGATGGTGGGTGTACCGGCTGTGGACCCGCCTCGTCCGCGCCCCGGCCACCCCATGAGCGGCCACCACCCCACCACGCGCGGCCCCCACCGGTGCCGGCGCGTGGGCCGGCACGACCATGGTGGACGGACGCGGTGAGGTGGCCCCGTCAGATCGCCTCCACGGCTGCGGTCACCGCCGTCCTGGCCGGCCCACCGATCGTGCTCACCTACACCGCCGGTTGGCCCCTGCCCACCCACCCCACCCAGGAACACCTCCGACAGTGGCTCAGCGACCCCCTCACCGAGGACACCCTCATCGCCGGGCTGATACTTCTGGCCTGGATGCTGTGGCTCCTCATCGCTGCCCTCACCCTCCGTACCACCGTCACCCGCGCGGCGGCGACGATCCGGCGACTACGACGCCTGCCGCTACCCACCCCGATGCAGGCCACCGCGACCGGCATGGCCGGCGCCGCCGCCCTGTGGGCACCCACCACCGCCACCACGACCGACACCCCACCAGCCCCCACACCCACCAGCACCGGCGAACACCTTCCGCAGACAGCCGACGCGGGAGTGGACGTGCCCGGCGGATGGATTCCCGCCGACACCGCACACCAGATCGCCGCCGCCGGCACCCTGGTCTGGCTCCGCCGTCGCCGCCTCTACCGGCCCTCACCACCCGGACAACTCCGCGACGACAGCGACCTGGCCGCCCTGCCACCCACCGTCACCGCCGTCCAAGCCGCCCTCGCCGACACCCCAACCGCGCCCGCCACCCCGCTGAGAATCCCGACCGGGGGCATCGGTCTGACCGGCCCCGCGGCCATCGACGCCGCCCGCGGCATCCTCCTCACCACCCTGCTTCAAGCCCTCCGCGACAGCGCACACGCCACCGCGGTCGTGACCAGCCGCACCGACCTGCGCGCCCTCCTCGGAGGCCACACCCTGCCCCTGCACGACCTGCCGGGCCTGACCGTCACCGACACCCCCGCCGACGCCATCACCAGCATCACCCATTCGCACCACCCGGACGCGGCATCCCCGATGCTGCTCACCCACGTACCCGCCGATGCCGACACCGCCGTCCGCCTCGCCACCGCCCTGACCCACACCCAAGGCGTGCTGATCGGTACCTGGCCCCATGGCCCCACCTGGCACGTCACACCCGACGGATACGCCGCACGCGGCACCGGCGACGACCGGACCCGTCTGTGCGTACTCACCGCCACCGCCGCCCGCGACCTCCTTGCCGTCCTCACCCCCACCCCGTCCACACCACCGGCGGTAGCGGTACCCCGACAACGACCACCCGCGCCCGCCCCACCGCCCGAGCCGTCCCCACCGAAGCTGTTCACCCTGCGCGTCCTCGGCAACCCCACCCTGCGGGCGTCCGGCAGACCCGTCACGATCCGCCGCACCGCGGCCCTGCAGGTCCTCGTCGCCCTCGCCGTTTATCCCGACGGCGCCACCACCCACGAACTCGCCACCACGATCTGGCCCGGCCTACCCCGACACACCGTCGCCCGACGCCTCTACACCACCCTCAGCGATCTCCGTAAAGACATCACCGCCACCGGGCACCCTCACCCCATCGTGCACACCGATGACCGATACCACCTCGACCACCAACACATCGACGTCGACCTCTGGGACTTGAATGCCGCCATCGACCACGCCACCACCGCCGTCGCTAACCACCCCCACGCCCACCAAGCGGTCATCGACCACTACACCGGCGACATCGCCGCCAACCACACCTGGCCGTGGCTCGACCCCATCCGCGAGAGCACCCGCCGCCACGTCATCGACGCCCACAGCACCCTCGCCACCAGCGCACCCGACCCACACGCCCGGCTCCACCACCTCCAGAACGCCCTCCGCCTCGACCCCTACAACGAACACCTCCACCACCACGCCGCCGACACCCTGACCACACTCGGCAGACCCCACGACGCCGATGCGCTTCTCACCCGCCACCACCAAAGACTCCTCGATACTGGCATCACCTCACCACGTCCCGTCACACGATGAGAGCCGCCTTCGCGCGACCCTTGGCGATGATCAGCGCATTACGCGTCCAGGGGCGGCACGGCGTTCTGACGGCGGATCGGACGGACAGCCGCCGCCGGGCCGGCGCCACCCACTACAGCAAGTCAACTACCGGACAGCAGCCCGTCCGATCGGCTAGTGCCCGCCATCAGGCACCGCGACCACACTCCACCGGGTGACTTACCAACCGCCCGACGACAACACCTCGTGGCAGGCACCACCACCAGCCACGCCGCAATCCGCCTACGGACCGCCACCGGCAGCACCGCCCCGCCGGAAAATCGGCACCGGGGCCATCATCGGCATCGCCGCCGGGGTAGTCGTTCTCGCCTGCTGTGGCATCACAGGGATAGCCGCCATCATGGGTGGTAGCAGTCAGCCGGAGGCGAAGACCTCCCCGACAGCAGCGGCTGCCATCGCCGAGCGGGTTTCACCAACTGCGGAACCCACCCTGATACCGACGGCAGCATCACCCCCCACCGACGCTCCGGCCGCGACAACCGCCCCGGCGCCGACGACACCCCCCGCAACGACCGCTCCTGCCGCGCCGCCCGCGCCAGCGAAGCTGACCATGCCGAACGTGAAGGGCATGAACGCCGCCGTCGCCGACGACAAGCTCCGCAAGCTCGGATTCACCAACATCCAGTACGGCAGCCAGGACGAGAACGACACCGTGGTGCTGATGCTGCCCAACTGGACGGTGACCAAGCAGTCGGCGAAGGCCGGCAGCAAGATGCTGCCGGACGACCTGATCGTGCTGACCTGCACCAAGCAGGGCTGACGCCTCCCTTCGAAGGCTCCGGCGACAAAATGGGCAGTCAACTGGGGCCTGATCTTCCTCAGTGAGGTGGCACCTCGGCTCCGCCGTTCATGGGCTCACTACGCCATGAACGGCGAGCGGAAGGTCAGCATCGCCGCCGCATGACCAGCAGCTCCAGGCGTCGTCATTGAACAGTGCCGCCGTGTCATGGGTCACCGCCCGAAGCACGCCTACCCACTGGTGCCCTCACCCAACCGTGGCCCGAACACTCGCACAACACCGCTGTGTTGATCATGTCCTTCCCGAACGGCCGGTCTGCCGGCGGGCTCAGGAGGAGCAGGTGTTGAGCATGCTTTGCAGTGCGGACTTCTCCGATGACTGCAGCCGCAGGCCCCAGGTGTACTTCACGGTGATCCACATCTTGCTGTAAGTGCACCGGTACGACGACAGCGACGGCTGCCATGTCGAGGGGTCCTGGTCGCCCTTGGACTGGTTGACGTTGTCGGTCACCGCGATCAACTGCGGGCCGGACAGGTCGTTGGCGAAGCTCTGCCGCCGGCTGGTCGTCCATGAACTCGCCCCGGAACGCCACGCCTCCGCCAAGGGGACCACGTGGTCAATGTCGACATCCGACGCGGCGGTCCAGGTCGCCCCGTCGTACGGGCTGTACCAGCGCCCCGACGTGGCCTGACACGAGGAGTTGACCACGACCGAGGTGCCGTCGCGTTTGAGGACCTGTTCACGGGTGTCGCAGCTGCCGGTGATGGTGATCCAGTGCGGGAACAGATCGCGGGAGTAGCCGCTGGTGGAACCCTCGGTGGCGACGGTGAGGGCGTTGAGCTGCGACTGCGCGGTCGCCTTCGAGGGGATCCCTGGAGGCGTCGCGGACGCGGTCCCCGCGGTTGTGGTCGAGAGGGTTGCGCCGATAAGTGTGGCGAGTGCCAGCGTCACGGCACGCACACGGGGTCGCGCGAGCCCGGGCGTCTTCGTGGTCGGCCATGCCATGCCATGCCTCCAGGTCACCATCGACAGCAGCTGTACTCACCATCGTCGATGAATATGGCGGCGGGATGGCATTGCTGTGAAGAGCTGGAAAGATCGGAAACACACCACGTGACATGTAGTGGCGCCGTGTCTCATCAACGCGGCCATTCTTCCCTGGTTGCGCACGCCTTGAGCGTCTTGCGGCGCGCACGGGCTGGTCTGAGCTGCGGAGTTCTAGCTAAGGGACGTGTTAACGAGCCTCCGTCGCGGTGGTCGTCTGGTCGGCTTTGCTGGCGCAGTGCGGGCATCGTCGGGGGCAGGGTGTCTGCGGTACGGCGGTGGTGAGGCCGCTGGCGCGCAGGATGGTGGTGACCGTCTGGGCGAAGGTGCTGCTCTCGCCGATGACGGTCTCCCCGGGGATGTCGAGCAGGTCGCGGTGGGTGTACCAGGTGCGCATCTCGTCAGGGGTGACGGGGATCGGCTCGTCGCGGCCGAGGTGGCGGCGGACGGTCTCGTCGAAGGACACGTCCAGATAGAACACCGCGACCGGGCCGGGATGGTCGTCGATAAGCTGGTGCAGCACGGCCGCGTAGCGTTCGGTGTGCATGATGCCTTCGAGGATGACGTGGTAGCCCAGGTCAAGGGCGGTGCGGGCGGTCGCGGTGATGAACGCCGGGGCGACCGGGTCGATGCGGGCGCTGTCGTGTTCCCTGAGCACGATTCTGCGCAGGTAGTCCTGCTCGATCAGGGCTGCACCGCGCCCGAAGCGGCGGCGTACCTCACCGGCGGTCGTGGTCTTCCCGCTGCCGGAGTTCCCGCGAATGATCACCAACGTGGGCGGCGAGGGCTTCGTGGGGTTTGGCGTCGTCATGGTGTGCTCCGTCGGGCGGTGGCGGTCTGCCGGGGCACCATCGCGGCGAACCCGGTGGTGTCGTAGCCGGCGGCTTGCAGGGTGAACAGCTCCGCGTACCGTCCGCGGCGTCCATCAGGTGGCCGTGGGTGCCGCACTCTACGAGACGGCCGTAACGCAGGCCGGAAATGCGGTCGGCGTCCGCGCCGCCCGCCGCTCACACGAAATCACCACCATCGTGACCAGCAGTTACCCAGAATGCAATGACCATGACAGCGGCCCTTCCGTTTGTGCGGCCCACACTTCACGCTCGGTAGGCCGCCCATTCGTAGGTCCAGCGTGCGAGGTCATGCACCCAACGGTCCGTGGTCTGCTGTGACTTGTTGGCCCACTTCGAGGCGTTCCTCGCTGCGAAGTCGTCCAGAACCCGGGGGGCAGTCCCGGCCCAGGCAGGGAACTGGCTGAGCCAGTCTTCCGCCTGGGCCGGGGGGTGGCCGTTGCCGATCAGCCACTGGGTGAGTAACGCCAGCTCGACCCACGGTGCCGCTTTGGTTGCGTACGCCCAATCGACGATCCGGAGTCCCTGCGGTGTCAGGATCAGGTTGGCGGGGTTGAGGTCGGAGTGCACGAGCGCATCGCCGTCCATCGCCGGGTGGGCGAAGCTGAGCCGCCCGGCCGGGCCGTACAGCCGCAGGTCCGGCGCGGTGGTCGCTTGAAGTCGTGTGAGGGTCGCGGCGAGTGTGTCGAGGTCGGGACTGCCGGGTGTCAGGTCGGGGTGGGGGCCGTCCAGGTGCTCGGCCCCCACCACCAACCAGCCATCGGATTCGAAATCCCACAGAACCTTGGGCGGGTACCTATCGATGGCTCTGGTTACCGCCACCTCGTGGCGCAGTGACCGGACGCCCGGGCCCGACGAGGCGGCCTTGACGAAGACGGTGCCGGTGGAACCGATGACGGTCGACGCGATCTCCGCGTGGTCACCACATGGAGCCGGGTACACGCCGACGATGCCGCCGACTCGATCGGTGACCGCCATCCGGACAGGCTCGGGTAGGGCGGCCCAGTCGCTGCGCATGGTCACCTCTCGTTGTCACTTGCCGGTGAAGTCCGGTTCCCCGGGCGGGCAGCACGACTCGGCTTCACCGTGCCAGAACTCCATGTCGACCCGGTGCCCGGTGGCGTGCAGCGCCGCGAGCGTGAACGTGACGGCGGTGCGGTCCATCATCCCCTCGGTCAGGATGGGGATGTGGTGGACGAAGCTCCCGGCGACCTGCTCGCAGGCCGCGGCGTAGGGCACGGTGTGCTGCAACACGCAGTGCCACACGGCGTCGACCGGGAGGGTCGGCACGACACGGCCGATCGACCCGTCGGGCAACAGCATCCCGAAATCCTCGCTCGTCACGGTGTCGACGTGCGCCTTGAGGAAGACCAGGAACTGCTCCACGGCCCGCTCGGCGTACGCGCGAGTGACGTGCCGGTCAGCAGCGAAGTAGTCGACCAGCTTTTTGAACACCTCGGACGTCACGAGGGTCCGAGGCTCAAGGGCGGTCATGCTCGCGGTCGTGGTCGGTTCGTGTGCGGTGACAGTCACGACTTCTCTCCTTACCTGGTGCCATCAGCGGCGCTGGTTGACGCCGCGTGCGGAGTTGGGGGTCCGCATGCCTGTTCTCCGGTGAAGCGGTCATGAGGCACAGGTGACTCGCGGCGGGGTCGAGGCCGGGGGCCCTCTCACCCATGGCATGTCCCTCATCAGCGGGCCCTGGCCCAGGACATGAACCGGTCCGTCAGGTCAAGCCTGCGGTCCGGGTGGAGCTGGTGAAGCTGACCGCTCGCCTCAGTCATCAACGCCCCGAGGAACAGCAGCAACGCGGTCCGGTCGTTTCGGTACTCCGCCAACAGCGCCACCCGTGCCGGCTGACAGGGCCACTCGGCACCACAGTTGCGACACCGCCAGAGAGGACGCATAGCGACGTGGGGAATCGGCGGCCGGGCCATCAGCGCAGCCCTTGGGCGGTACGGCCGCCCAACGCCTCGACGACATGACCGCCAGCGGTTGTCTTGCCAGCCTCGTTAGTTCCCTCCAGGCAGATGAGCATCCCACGGTGCCGGATGATCTCTCCCCTGGCAGACACGTGACCCAAGCCCATAGCCACCGCTTCCCTTCCATCAACGGCTCCCGTCCCAGATCTCGACGCGATCTGGACGCGCCCGCTGCGGCCTCCCCTCTACAAGTGCCGCAGGATCCGGAGTGCCTCCCGACGCCTGACACCTACCGTCGCTGGCGGCCGGCCAACCGCCGAATCCCTCGATGCCAATAACAAGTAGAAGCTGTTCAACACATGTCGAACACCCTCGACACGAACCTTCAACCTGCCCCGGCGCGTCAGGTCAAACTGGAACGGCAGCTGTTCCCTTCCACGCCGATACCGCGACCAGGCGGCGGCCGGCGGACATCATGTCGCCGGCGCCCATCGCAAGCCTCCGCGATCAAGGTGTTGCGACGAGGCGGCGAGAGTAGGCGCCACGACCTGGGTCGACGCCGGATTCAATTTGTGGTGTTCCCCGAGTTTGGCATTTCGGGCATCGCCTCTCGGGCGGCTCTGGCAACGGAATCGACGATCATAAATGTTGACGAGGTGGGCGCCGTGCTGGCTACCGCCGCAACCGACCAGAAGGAGAAGACGATGGAGGCAAGAATGATCGTCGCGACCGGCGCCGCGCTCGGTGTGCTGGGCCCGCTCGGAGCACCCGGCTCGCCGGCCGTCGCCAAGGAGCAGCCGCGCAACTGCGCGGTCAACCTGGACATCCGCGTACTGCACTGTGCCGACACCGAGGCGCAAGCGCTGCGCGCGGTGGGGACTACGCAGGCCAGCGTTGTCATCGCCCGCACCTACGACGGTACGGGCTTCAGCGGCGCGCAGCTGGCCTGGGCCCAGAGCGGCAACTGCACCCCGGAGTACGACGCCGAGTTGCAGTGGGATGACCTGCGGACGACAAGCGGGGGCAACTGGATCAACCGAATCACATCGGTGCGCACCTACAACCAGTGCGACGTCAAGTTCTTCGACGGGATCAACTTCACCGGCGCCCAGTCAGTCTGGATCGATGAAGCCTCCAACCTCGCGACCATCGGCGACGGCTGGAACAATGGGGCCGGCTCGATCAAGTTCTCCTGATCGTTCGTACGGCGGTGCTCACTGTGTGGCAACCCTCGCGAGATGCACATCGAGAGCTTGCCGGACCTGGAGGAAAGTCCTGCGGAGGTGACGGTCACCGGCATCATCTGGCAGCCGACGGTGAAGGGTGAAGGGCCCCACCGATTCGGTCCGCCACGAGGTCACCGCTACGGCTTGCCACCGACCGAACCGAGCACGCGCAAGGCCCGCACCAAGTACCGCCAATGAGCAGCCGTAGACCGTGCTCGTCAACCAGCGGCGGCCCCGGGAGCACCACGGCCCCCGGGGCCGCCGCTGTGGCCGGTACCGCAGGAACCTGGCGATCACGCAGTCCGCCCTCGACCGGGCCTACACCGGGGCCCGCGCCCGGGACGGTCCGGACCCCACGTTCGCGCGGCTACGCCCGGCCACCGGTCGCCGGCGTTGTCTAGGGTGCGAGGACTCCGGCGGGCGGGACCGGCGGTCCGACAACGCGTATCGGTCAGCGGGAACCACCGCGCGGGGTGAATTTTCGTGTCGGCCGCATTGGGGAGCCTGCGGACGGCAGTGCCGCACTCCACCGTCGGGCTCGTGTGCGGCCTCCGCGCCATGTGGACACTCAGCCGAGCGGGGCGTAACTGCGGGACAGAGTCGTGAAGTCGACACTCATCCGACATCACGCACCGGTAGTTTGGGCATCCGTTCCAACCGCTCCCGATGGGATCGTCCATGAGTGAACTGATGCGTTTCCAGACCGACTCCGGCTCTGTGGTCGTCGAGGTCGCCGAGGGTGAGATCGGCTTCGAGCTCGTGGACCGTGACAGCGTCATCGCCGACACTCGGAGGAAGCTGGAGGGTGCGTTCGCCGAGGTGCGCGACGGCGCCGAGGCGGCGCTGCGGGTCTTCCGTGACAGTTCCCTGAACCCGGACGAGGTTGAGGTCGAGTTCGGCGTCAAGCTCAACGCCGAGGCCGGTGCAATCATCGCGAAGACCTCCGTAGAAGGTCACTTTCAGATCAAGCTGGCGTGGAAGTCGATGCAGGCAAGGGATGCCGGAGAATGACTGGCCGGTCCGCGTCTTCGACGAAAAGCGGCCGAACGGCGGCGGATCCGGGCTACTGATCGATACTCGACGGGTGCTGACCTGCGCGCACGTCGTCGAAGGCATGGCTAGACCGACGGTAGCCTTTCCGGCGCGGCCAGACCTGGATGATCTCCCAGCGACCGCGGAGATCGCCAAGCGGTGGGAGCGCGGCGACGACACCGGGGATTTGGCCGTGCTCACCCTCCCGTCCGAGGTGCCCATTCGGCCGGCCCGGTTCGCCCCGCACCACATGCTGGATTTGGGGCTGCGTGACCTGGTAGCGATCGGGTTCCCGGCCACCGCTGACGGTCGCGGTCGGGTCGCATCGGTGACCGCCACCACTTCCCAGTATCTGCTGCAAGGCGAATGGATGCAGCTGGAGAGTGCCAGGGAATTCGGCCCCAACGTCGGCAAGGGTTACAGCGGCGGGGCTGTCGCGCTACGGTCCACGCTGGAAGTGGTCGGCATGATCACAGCGGCGGACCGGGCGGACCGGTTGGGGTTGATGTTGCCGCTGCCGAAGCTGGTGGAGTACCACGAAGGTCTGGCGGATCTGATGCCGCTCGGGCCGATCAGCGCGGATGGTCACCGGGCGCTGCGCGCGCTGCTGTCCGGACGGCTGTTGGCGAATCCGGATGCGGCGTACCGGCACGCCGTCGACGACGTCCTAATCCCGCTTCCGCCCGACTCGCCGAACCGCGACTTGGCGTACGCGGTGGCCCGATACATTGCCGAAGAGCTTTTCCTGGATGACAGCGGCGAGACCGTCAGGGCGGCGTTGGCGCGACTGTGCCTGCGGGTCGCGGACGAGGTGAGCGACCGCCACACGGTCGTTGGGTTGCGTTCCTGGGTCGCCCAGCACTGTGGCCAGCAGGCGGCTGACCGTCGGCCGCAGGATCGCCTCCTGTCCCCGCAGCGGGTTTCCGTGCGGCTCAGCCGCAGTGGTGCCGGCGCGAACAGTCGCTTGTTAGAGGTCGCCGTGCGGCGGGACGGGGAGCAGCCCGACTGCGTGGTGAGTGAACGAGTCCCATCGGGCCGGGTGCAGAATCGGGTGCAGGACTTGTTGCCTACAGTCATTGACGAGCACGTGCCACCAGAAAGTGCGCTTATTGTCGAGTTCGTGCTGCCGCGGATGTGGCTGTCCAAGCCAGTTGACGAGTGGACCTTGGGCCGGCGCGGTACGGTGCGGATCGGCTGGCGACATCCCGTCGTCGTTCGGGATTTGGCCCGGGTACGGGATCGTGAGTTGAGTCTGCGCTGGGCGCGCATGGCCGCCTCTGCCAGTGCCGCTGCGGTGCACTGGGTGAGCTGTCGCGACGCGACAACCGACCAGCAAATCGCGGCCGCGCTCGCCGAGCACTCGGATCGTGTGGTGCTGGCCCTGGCCAGCCCGCCCACGCCGATTGGCACCAGTCCCGTCCTGCGGGCCGGCTTCGACAGCGGGATGCCCGCCATTCTCTGGCCACGCGTCGCCTGTCAGCAGCACGACGAGTCGGCTCCTTGCCATGGTCAACGCTTCGAGGCTGCCGTGAGCGAGAGACTCACCACCTTTCTCGCTCACGCGGCGATTCGCGACCTTCCCGAGTTGGTCCGTCGCCTGCGCGCGGCGGCTGGCCAGGTTCCCGACGCCGAGCTGCATTGCGGTCGGGCGCTCACTCTTCTGTGGGACCCGCCGGAGCAGGTAGTTCCGCCTTTTCGCCTCGCGATGGCCGATTGAGAAAGGCGCCATGATGACCGACTGGCACATCTACACCGGCACGGGCGAACCGCACGATGGCATCGAGCGCCTCCCCGCACCGCCACCGTGGCGGGTCTTCGACGGTGGGCCGGCGCTGGCGGCCCCACCAGCCGACATCTCCCCTGCTGATCTGGTGCGGGCCACTACGTACCGTCCGGACGAACGCACGGTGCAGCAGGTCAATGCCGCTTTGTATCTGCGCCGGCCGCTGCTGGTCACCGGTCCTCCCGGCACTGGCAAGACCACTCTGGCGTACGCCGTCGCCCACGAGCTGAGACTCGGTCCGGTGCTGCGGTGGTCGATCAGCAGCCGCACCACTCTGCGGGACGGCCTCTACCAGTACGACCCGTTGAGTCGCCTGTACGCCGCAAGCCGGCGGGAAGCGGAGTCGGATGCGCGCGTGGAGGACATCGGCGCGCACATGCGGCTGGGACCGCTGGGGACCGCACTTGCACCACGCGACCATCCCCGCGTCCTGCTCATCGACGAGATCGACAAAAGCGATCTCGACCTGCCTAATGATCTGCTCGGCATCTTCGAGGACGGCGAGTACGAGATTCCCGAGCTCGTCCGGGCCACCCTGGACAGCGCCGACATCCTCGACGTGGCGGGCACCACCCAGATCACGATCACCCGAGGCCGCGTTCGGTGCCGCAGCTTCCCGTTGGTGGTAATGACCAGCAACGGCGAACGCGAGTTTCCGCCCGCCTTCCTGCGCCGCTGCATTCGCGTCGAGCTGCCGCAGCCGGACGAGGACAAACTGAAGGAAATCGTCCAGGCGCACCTGGCAGGCCAAGCAGCCGACAGCGCCGACATCATCGAGCAGTTCCTGACCCGCCAAGCCAGCGGAGAACTCGCCACCGACCAGTTACTCAATGCCATCTACCTCACCAGCGTAGCCTCCGCGCCAGACCGAGCCTCGCTGGCGCAGGACATGATGCCGTACCTATCCGCGCCGGTATCGATCCTCGATGAAGATTGACCAGCTCAGCGCCGCGCTCACGGCGCTGAGGGGGACAACCGCCAGTCCCCGAGAGCTGGCGGAGATTCTGTGGCTGGCGCATCAACTCAAGGGGTCAGCGCCGGCCCCGCTTCCCAAGTCACCGGACGGTCTGGCGGCGGGCCAGGTCACCATGAGCTCGCCCGCACCTGTCCCCCCGGAGGTCCCACCCGCGTTGCCGCCCCGCTCTGACCTACTGGTGGAGCTGCCAGGCGAGGATCCGTCGTTGCACGCGCTTCACATCCGTACCAGTACGGCAGGCGATGGCGACGGTCCCGGGACGACCGATCTGCTGGCGCCGGCCGCGCCGGCCCTCGGCGAGCGGCTGTCGCTGCAACGAGCGCTGCGGCCCTTGAAACGCCAGGTCCCCTCACCGTACGGGGTGACCATCGACGAGCAGGCTACCGCCGACCGCATCGCCGACCAAGCCCTCGGCCACCGAGTGTGGCTACCGGTAGTCCGACCAGCTCACGAGCGGTGGCTTGATCTTTCCCTGGTCGTTGACGCCGGCGCCTCCATGACGCTGTGGCAACAACTCGCCGAGGAGCTACGGGACACACTCGTCGAGTCCGGCATCTTCCGGAACGTGACCGTCTGGAGCATCACCACCGACAGACCTTCGCGGGTCACCGTGGCACCGATTGGCAGCACCAACGATCAGTCACCCCGGGCGGTGCTGCGGTCCGGCAGCCGTCATCTGATCATGGTGCTCAGCGACTGCGCGGGGCCCGCTTGGCACGGCGGTGCCGCCGGCGATGCTCTGGCAACCTGGGGACGTCGGGGGCCGGTGGTCATCCTGCAGCCGCTACCTGAGCGGTTGTGGCACCGCACCGGGGCGCCGGCAACGCTCGGGCGCGCTGTCGCGCTGTCGGCCGCATGCCCAAATGTCCAGCTGAGCTTCGCACCCTACGACGGCCTGCCGGGACCACCACCCAACGTGGTCGCGGTACCGGTGGTCGAGATCAACCGAAAGTGGCTCGGACGCTGGGCGACTGCGGTCGCGAACGGCGGCGCCTGGGAACCGGTGGCCGTCGCCTATCTGGGCGGGGGCAGCAGAAACCGCCCCATTGAACCGTTGGCGGAGAATTCGCCACGGCGCCGGGTCGTTGATTTCCGCGCCGCCGCCTCCCCGGAGGCGTACCAGCTTGCCCGATGCCTTGCGACCACGACGCCTGCCTTGCCGGTGATGGGGTTGGTCCAGCGCGCAGTGTTCGGACAGACCGTACCGGCCCATATCGCCGAAGTGGTGCTCAGCGGACTACTACGCGCCGTGAAAGGACCGGCCGGCCGTTACGAATTCGTCGACGGCGTCCGGGAGCTGCTGCTCAACGCCGCCACCAGGTCGGAGGCCGCGACAACAATGAGCGTACTCGCCCGGGTCTCTTCCGCCATCGAACGTGACGTGGGGCTGGCCGCCCGCAGGTTTCGTGCGCTGGTCAGCGATGATCGGGCCGACACGGCCCAGGCTGCGAGCGGGCAACCGTTCGCCCTCATCAACCCGCAAGCGCTTCGCCGTCTCCTGCCCCAGCCGGCCGCACCACCCAGAACGCCGCCCCAGCTCGCAGCCAGTGATGTGCCCTCCCTACTGCAGCGGAAGGTCGCCGCCAAGGGCTCAGCGCAGCATACCCAAGACATCGAGCTGGAGATCTTCGCGCAGACCTCGACCTACTACGAGCTGCGGCTGTCCGTCGACGGCCAGCCGCCCCGCACCCGCAGCTTGGACCGGGCCGCGGTCGATGAGCTGATCGCGCTGGTACGGAGTGATTACAGTTCCGACGTCACCGCCCAGCGGGTGTACGGCGCGGCCCGGCTGGCCGAGCTGGGAAGCCGGCTAGCGGAGTTCCTCGACGGCGATGAGCGGTGGCTGACCCCGATCCTGGCCGGTCGCACCGGGGCGGTGCTGCGGATCACCGCCGAACAGCGACTGCGGCACCTGCCGTGGGAGTTGCTGGCCCGGCAGGGGGCGTTCTTGACGGTGGCCGGGCGGGCACCGCTGTTGCCGGTCCGGACGGTCGGCACCCACGCGGCGTTGACCGGCCCGGTCGCGCCGGGCAACCGGCCGTTGCGGGTGCTGTTCATGGCAGCTTCGCCCGAGGGTGTGGAGCCGGTGCTCAACTTCGAGGCCGAGGAGGCGGCGATCCTGGCCGCGACGCGACGTACCGGCACCGATCTGGTGGTGGAGGAGAGCGGCAGTCTGGAGGGGCTGCGGTTCCTCAGCCGTGACTACGGGCCCGGTTACTTTGACGTGCTGCATCTGAGCGGTCACGCCACCACCGCCGGCGGGCAGCCGGTCTTCCTCCTGGAGGACGAGTACGGCGCACCCACCCGGGCGACGGTCGACCAGCTCGCCGAGGCGATGCAGGGCCACTGGCCGAGGCTGGTGTTCGTCTCCGGTTGCCTGACCGCTGACGCCCCGGAGGGCGGGGTGTTCCCGTCGATGAGTGAGAGCCTGGTCGCCGCCGGTGCCCCTGCGGTGCTGGGCTGGGCGCTGCCGGTCGGGGACGTCTCCGCCACCGACTTCGCCGCCGCCCTCTACCGGGCCCTGGCCGACGGCGGGCCGTTGGACCGGGCCGTCGTCGAGGCCCGCCGCCACCTGTTCCACGACAAGAAGAGCAGCTACTGGCATCTGCTGCGGGTCTACGCCGACCGGTCCCCGCTGGCACCCCTGGTCACCCCGTTACACACCAAAGGTCGTAGGCGGTTGCAGGTGCGCGCCGCCGACCAGCAGTTCCTGGACCCGCAGACCCAACTGTCCCGGGTCGCGGCCCGCGCCGAGTTCGTCGGCCGGCGGCGGGTCATCCAGCGCTGCCTGCGTGCCCTGCGGCAACCCGCCGACACCCCCGGCGCGACGCAGGGCCTGCTGCTGGCCGGCATGGGCGGGCTCGGCAAGAGCAGCCTCGCCTCCCGGCTCCTGGAACGCATGCCCACCCACCAGCGCGCCGTCTGGTACGGCCGGGTCGACGCCATCAAGTTCCGCGAACTGATAGACAAGGTCCGCTTCGACGATGTCGACCAGAGGACCGAGGCCGCCAAACTCCTCGACAACGAGCAGCTCCCGCTTCCGATTCGGCTGCGGTACCTGCTCGACGTCGACGGGCCGCTCGGCGGGACGCCCTGCCTGTTCGTGTTCGACGACTTCAATACCGGCAACCTCGACACCCGCGACGACGGCAGCCGGGTCCTCGCCCCGGCGATGGCCGAGATCCTGCCCGCCCTGCTCGCCGCCATCCGCGACACCGGCAGCCCGAGCCGCGTCATCATCACCAGCCGCTACCGCTTCCCCACCCCGCCCGGCACCACCCTCACCGTCGAGGCACTGGACACCCTCACCCCCGTCGAACAGAGGAAGATCGCCAACCTGACCAACCTGCGCCCCGAATCCAGGATTGACCCCACCATCCGCAGCCGGGCGATCGAGGCGGCGGCCGGCAACCCCCGCCTGCTCGACTGGCTCAACCGGATCGTCAACGACGCCACCCTCGATGTCGACGGCCTGCTCGCCGCCATCGAGGGCGAAGCCGACAGGTTCCGCCGCGAGACGGTCCTGGCCGACAACCTGCTCGACTCCCAACCCCTCGAACTGCGCCGCATGCTCGCCCGGATCAACGTCGTCGAACTACCCGTACCCGCCGCCACCGTCCACGCCCTGCACCCGCACCCCGACGCCGCCCGGCACCTCCAGCGGGCCGTCGAACTCGGCCTCCTCGAAGAGGGCACCGACCCCGAGACCCGCGAGCCCCGCTACTACGTCTCCAACATCCTGCACCCCCTCGTCCGCCCCCTGCTCACCGACGACGACTACACCCAGGCATGCGCCGACGCCGCCCAGTCCCTCTACCAACTCTGGATCCTCAACCCCACCGGACAAAGGCTCCTTGCCCGATGGGTTGAGGTGCACCGGCTCGCTGTCGCCGGCCAGCAGGCAGAGATCGCGCGGGACATCGGTGGCCGGACATGCCGATTCTGGCTACGTACGTCGCGGTTCGCCACAGTCGAGGCTATGGCCACCGCGACCCTGACCCTCGGCCCGGACGCCGATGCCCTCTATCAGCGGGGTCTGGCCCGGTCGTCGACCGGTCGGCCCTGGCCGGCGCTGGAGGACTACCAACAGGCCCTGACCATGTACCAACAGGCCGGCGACCAGGGCAACGAAGCCGCCACCCTGACCAACATCGGCCGCGTGTACGACGGGCTGGGGGATCGGCAGCGGGCCCTCGACCACTACCACCAAGCCCTGCCCATCCGGCGGGAGGTCGGCGACCGGGCCGGCGAAGCGGCCACCCTCAACAACATCGGCCGCGTGTACGACGGTTTGGGGGATCGGCAGCGGGCCCTCGACCACTACCACCAAGCCTTGCCCATCCGGCGGGAGGTCGGCGACCGGGCCGGCGAAGCGGCCACCCTGACCAACATCGGCCGCGTGTACGACGGTTTGGGGGATCGGCAGCGGGCCCTCGACCACTACCACCAGGCCCTACCCATCCGGCGGGAGGTCGGCGACCGGGCCGGCGAAGCGGCCACCCTCAACAACATCGGCCGCGTGTACGACGGTTTGGGGGATCGGCAGCGGGCCCTCGACCACTACCACCAGGCCCTACCCATCCGGCGGGAGGTCGGCGACCGGGCCGGCGAAGCGGCCACCCTCAACAACATCGGCCGCGTGTACGACGGGCTGGGGGATCGGCAGCGGGCCCTCGACCACTACCACCAGGCCCTACCCATCCGGCGGGAGGTCGGCGACCGGGCCGGCGAAGCGGCCACCCTGACCAACATCGGCCGCGTGTACGACGGGCTGGGGGATCGGCAGCGGGCCCTCGACCACTACCACCAGGCCCTACCCATCCAGCGGGAGGTCGGCGACCGGGCCGGCGAAGCGGCCACCCTGACCAACATCGGCCGCGTGTACGACGGGCTGGGGGATCGGCAGCGGGCCCTCGACCACTACCACCAAGCCCTACCCATCCAGCGGGAGGTCGGCGACCGGGCCGGCGAAGCGGCCACCCTGACCAACATCGGCCGCGTGTACGACGGGCTGGGGGATCGGCAGCGGGCCCTCGACCACTACCACCAAGCCCTACCCATCCAGCGGGAGGTCGGCGACCGGGCCGGCGAAGCGGCCACCCTGACCAACATCGGCCGCGTGTACCACAGCCTGGGGGATCGACAGCGGGCCCTCGACCACTACCACCAAGCCCTACCCATCCAACGAGATGTCGGCGACCGGGCCGGCGAAGCCGTCACCCGGTACAACATCGCGATGGTCCACCGGGCGAACGGTGACCTCGACCAGGCGATCCGGGAACTCGAACACGTCGTCGACCTCGACCGACAGGTCGGTCACCCCGACCTTGAGGCCGACACCGCCCTCCTCGAAAAGGTACGCCAAGAACAAGCAAGGTCTCGAAACGCCACCTAACCATCGTCTTCCGGTTAGCCCAGGGCCCGTCAAACGACGACTTTGTCTCACATTCGGTGGCGAACGAAGGTAGTCGATATCGATCAAGATCATGTGTGCAAGATCGATGATCTTACGAAGACGGTAGACAAAGGCGTCGAGCCGCATCTCAGGTTCGTTGTGGTGCGGTCCTTCCCTTCTTGGATGTGTACACCCTCAATGCTGTACGAAGCGGGCAGAGTCCAGCACCAGCTGACCGGCCCGAATCAAGATCGCCGGAGCCTGTCTCTGGCGGTGCCGCTGCCCCACCATGCTGGTCGCGTTCGCACGGCTTCACCATGCTCCGCCGCCACGCCCGCCTCATCGCCGTTGTCGCGGCCGGCCCGGTCAACTGCGCCAGCGCCGACGGCCGGCTGCTCGGCGTCGTTCCTGAAACGGTCCCTCATCGCCGGCTCGACCGTCGGCCTGGTCCTGTCCTTGACCAAGGCGTGGTGCTACGCCCCGACCCCAGGACGGCGCGATGTCACGATCGCGGACGCCACTGCCTGCGGGCGGCCGCACTGCGCCGCCGGGCCGCGGCCTCGAGAGTTGCGGCACGGGGGTGGCATCCTGTGGATCGTGAGGCCCAAATGCTCCCTGTACGTGGACGTCGGTTACCTGCTCAGCGCCGCAGCGGTCCGGGTGACGGGGACGTCGCTGCGGAACGGGATTCAGGTCGACTACGAGTCACTGATCGACGCGCTCGTCCAGCAGGCCGAGGCACTGTCGGAGCTACCGATGTTGCGCGTGCACTGGTACGACTCCGCGAGAGACGGTGTACCCGACGGCTCGCAGCAGTTCATCGGTGAACTGCCCAACGTCAAGCTGCGGCTCGGCCGGTTCGGCGTCGACGGCCAGCAGAAGGGCGTCGACCTGCGCATCGGGCTCGACCTGGTGATGCACGCGCGCAACGCGGTTGCGGACGTCTTCGTCCTCGTCTCGGGAGACGATGACCTGACCGAGGCCGTGGAGGAGGCCCAGGTGCACGGGGTGCAGGTCATCCTGCTCGCCGTCCCCAACGGGCAGGACCGGCCCCATGGCATCAGCCGGCATCTGATCCGGGCGGCCGACGGGCTCAAGATCATATTTCCGGACGCCATCGACACCGCCGTGACGAAGGCGGAGATACCCTCGGCGGTGCCGTCACCGATGGCGGTGCCGCCGGGCGGGCACCCGCGCGCCAAGGCCCCGTTGACGGGCTTCACCGCGCAGGAAGGCTCACGAGCACCCCGCCTGTCGTCCGTGCCCGCGTCCAGCGGGGCCCTCGACATCAGGACGGACACGACGAATCACGAGGATCCCTCTGACCTTGCCGAACAGATCAGCTCGGTCGTCACCAACGTCCTGACGACCTTCCGCAGTTCCGCCACGCCGGAGGCCCTGGCGGAACTCACCGCCGGGAAACCATCGATCCCCCGCGACATCGACAAAGCCTTACTAACCGACCTGTCTGAACGGCTCGGTGAAGTCGATCTGAGTGAAGCCGCGCGACACCAGCTTCGGGCACGGTTCTGGGAGCAGTATGACCAGGCCTAACTTGATCTTTAACCTCATCGTCGGGGTCGAGGCTTGGCTGTTGTCGTGTTCTTTTGATGTGTTAGTGCTGGGTGGGGCCGTGACGATGTGGACGTCGTGGCCTGTGGTGGGTCGTTGGTTGCGTTGTCCGGCAGGGCGTCCGGGCCTGGTCGGGTGGATTTCGGTACTGCTGCGGGGCCAGGCGGTCTTCGTGCGTAGGTGCCGAAAGTCTCTGCGGACCCGGCTGGGCCGAGTCGGTATCAGGTTGTCCAGGTAGGGACTACGTCTCGGTGCCGCCTCGTTGGTCGAACCGCAGTTGTGGCACGTCGTACAGGTCAGGGTTCGGTAGGCGGCTCATCGTCGGGGAGTTGATCTCGATAATGAGCATCTCGGTCAGGAACTGGACCGTGGCGTCCAACAGGTGGCTGGTGTGGGCCGTTGCGCTGTGTTCTTTCAGTCCGACCGTGATGTGGATGTGGGGTGTGATCGTCTGGGTGGTCTCGTCCCAGGCGATGGTGCCGCCGCCGAGTGCCTCGACGTTGGTCAGGTCGACGTGGGACCAGACCGGGGCGTCGGGGTTGTCGAGCCGCTGGCAGGTGCCGACGATCTTCGCGGTGCTGAGGCCGGCGATGAAGACGGGGATGTAGCCCTGCTTGATGCCATGCGTTCGGCAGGTGTCGGCGAGGGCGGTGAAGAAGTCGTCGCCGTGGTCGAAGACGACGCCGATCATGCGGCCTGGGGCGAGTTCGTGACTACGCATTCGTGGTGCTCCTCTCCGAATGGCCATTGCTGTCGAGGGCGATGGGCCAGGGCCACGCGGTGAAGTCGGTGAGCCCGCCTGCGGTGGTTACCGCTGTCGCGATGTCCTGGGGCTTCGCTTCGGCGTTGATGAGGGCGCGGAGCAGGATGCGGGCTTTGTAGGGGTGTAGCCAGCCGGCGGGGATGAGGCCGCGTGCGATGAGGTCCTGCTCGGAGCCCGGGAAACCATAGGTGCGGGTGAGGGTCGGCCCGGCGGGGGTGCGGGAGGCGAGGACGACGGGGATTTGTTCCGCGAGGGTGGTGAGGGTGTCGACGAGGGATTCGGAAACGTGGCCGACGCCGAATCCGGCGACGACGAGGCCGTCGATGTGGATGCCGACGGCGCCGAGGAGGGCGGGGTCGTCATCGAAGGTGACCGTGTGCAGGCCGACGGTCGCCTGTCGGGCGGGGTTCGGCACGGGCACGGGCAGCCGGTGGGGCACCCGGTTCAGCATCCGCACGGCGTTCTCCAGGATGTAGCCGAGGGGTCCGGTGTCCGGTGAGCGGAAGGTGGCTGCGCTGGTGGAGTGGGTCTTGGTGACCCAGCGGGCGGCGTGGATCTCGTCGGCGAGGACGACGAGGCAGCCCTGACCTCGCACGTGCGGGGAGGTGGCGGTGTGGATGGCCGCGAGGATGTTAGCGGGCCCGTCGGCGCTGGCGAGGGTGGGGTTGCGCATCGCGCCGGTGACCACGAGGGGTTCGGGCCGGTCGTGGAGCAGGTCGAGCAGGTAGGCGGTCTCCTCGATCGTGTCGGTGCCCTGGGTGACCACGACGCCGGTCGCACCTGCGGCCAGCGCATCGGCTGCGGCGGCGGAGAGTTCGGTGACGTCAGCGAAGGTCAGGGAGGCGCCGGGACGACGCCGGAACTCCACCACCTCGATGTCGATCCCGGTCGCGGCAAGTCCGGGTATGGCGTCGACGAGTTGCTGGGCGGACAGGGTGGGGCTCACCGCGTCGCCGGGGCTGCTGGTCATGGCGATAGTGCCGCCAAGGCCGAACACCACCACGCGTGGCGCAGACTTTGTCGGGTTCGAGGACACCGGGATCCTTCCCAGGCATACGGCGGTGGTGGTGACGGGAGCCTATTACGGGAGGGAGCCGACGAAGCGGCACGCCCGATCAGCCCCGTCGAGGGACAGCAGGCGGCTGCGCGGCTCGGCTATCCCGGCCAGCCCGTAGTCACCGAGTTCGGCGCACCGGCTCCGCAGTGTGGTCCAGTCGAGGTCCAGATAGTCGGCGAGGGCATGCAGCCTTGAACCGGCCGTGTCAGCGGCGACCAGGGAATGAGCTCGTGCGTACCCGATGGCGTCGTGGTACTCGGCCAGCGCGGCGCGCTGGCCGGTGACATCGACGTGCCACACGCCATCGGCGCGGATCCACGTCGCGACAATCGCGCGCTGCCGGGTGAGAACGAGGCCGGGCAGCGCGCTGTACTCGGGTTCGTCGGTGACCGCGACGTCGATGCCGAAGGACTCCATCAACGCGACCGCCAGCAGCAGGAGAACCCGCTCTGACTGCGTCGTCGCGTCCACCGCCGCCCGCGGGACGCAGAACAGCCTCGTCGCCTGCTGCGAGCTGCTGTTGAACCGTGCCGCGGTCGCGGCCAGATAGCGCAGCTTATGCCCGAACAGCAGCCAGGTGCTGGCCTCCTCACCGGTCTGCTCACGGGTCCAGAAATGGGGCACCTCGGTCAGGTCGGCCGACTGGCGGTTGATGTGGTCGGCGCAGAACGCCGAGCCGAGCCACAGCCGTGACACGTCCTCCAGGTCCTGGACGATGTCGCCGCTGACGGCGGACCTGGTCAGACGGCTGTACTCCGCTGTGGCGGCTCGCGAGGCGTCGAGGCGAGCGTCGTCGAGCAGCAGCGACTGGTCCAGATTCGCCACGGCCCACAACACCGCAGCGGTGATCTCGTCCAGTTGGTAGGCGCGAGGGATGAGCAGGCGGACACCGTCGCCGATGCCGACCATGCGCTGGGACGCCTGGCGGGAGTCCAAGACGAACACCCCCTCGCCCTTGGCCGTGGACACTCGTCCGGCGACGAGTCGACGCTGCAGCGGCCACCGCCACTGCCGGCCGGCATCGGACCTGGGAATCGTGGCGACGATCCTCCCGTCATCGACCGCCGGATAGATCTCGACCGCCACAGGGGCGCTCGGGAAGTAGCGTCCACCGGGCGCGGCGAGAGTGTGATCCGCCCTGGCGCCATGGGCAGCCTGCCCGAGCATGGACACGATCGTCGATGCGAGATCGCCGCCGGAATGTGCAGTGGGGGCGGACCGTCGGCGAACCGACACAAGGCTCGGATTGGTCTCGTTCGACTCCAAGGCCCTCACCGCAGCAGAGCCCCACCGGGCGCGTAGTGCCGCTTCGGCCCGCTCGGACTGATAGCGCTCCTGCAGCCGGCGGTAGGCGTCGTAGCCGCCGAGGAGTCCGCCGTCGGCGCCGAGGAGCATGTCGCACTGCTGCCAGAAGACCCGGTCGACCACCTGCCGGCCGGCCTCCACATTCGCCACCGTGCTGCGGGTACTGCACACCCGCTGCGCGACATCTCTCTGCAAAAGGCCGCGCCCCTTGCGCAGCTCACGGAGCTTTCCGCCGAGGGCGTGCTTCGCATCCTGAAGCTGCTGCGGATCGATCATGAGAGTGGCCTCTTCACCGTGCACTGTTCGCGTACACGACTGCTCCGTCAACAGTGGTCGGCACGACCGGGACTGACACTAGCCCGGATGGGACTATTGTGCCGCCGGGTCAACGGAGTGTCGATCGCGGTATTCAGGAAAGCCGTTCGAGCACGACGGCGCCCAAGCTCGGCGTAGGGATCACCGACTGGCCAACGCTCGACTGCTGGCAGCAGCCGAGATCTTGTCGACGGGACAAGTAGAAGCTGGTCGACGTATGTCGAACACCCTCGACACGAACCTTCGACACCGCCTGGCATGTCAGGTCGGATGAGTTCAGCACTTCGAGCGATGCCGGCCAGGTATCAGGGAGCTGTACGGCGTCCAGTGGAGTCAACTCGCCGCCCGCTTGAGCGGCCCGAACCGTGCGCTCGGCTGTCCCGGCCCGATGCGCTCGACCTGCTCGCTCCGGCAGGGACGCGACCCTGGCGGTAAGGCATCAAGGGCAGAGCCTCCAGGTGAGGAGGGTCACATCTCGAATGAATTGTTTCGCACTAGTGCGCCAAGCTGGACTGAATCCAATGGACCCCTGTCAAGTAGGAGTAATTGCCCAAGTATTTCCAATTTATCCGGTGCGGCGCGACGCACTCTTTGTGCGACTCGCTGCGAGAGGTGGGGGCGAGAGTAGGTGGCATGGTGCACATGATGCTTAATCTGGCTCTCTTGGCTGATCCATAGCCGATGAACGACGTGTTTCGCTCAAGGTGGTCTAGGGCCAGCTCCTCGTAACCCACCTGAATGGTTGTCGTTGTGGTAAAGACAGCCATCCAAGGAGGATCTGTGAGCCGGCTCGCCGGATACCCGAACCACCCTCTGGTTCAGATTCAAGCAGTACTCGTAACGATCTATTATCGCGGGTTTAGGGGTTGGAAGGGTGAAATGGGACGGGGAGTTGTTTGCCCATGCGGCCAACATTCCCGTCAAGTACACCAAGACCCAATTAGGCCTCAGCGCTATGCAGATCAGCTACTGAGCTGGGCTGAATCCCGGCCGTGCCAACTCGGTATCATTAGGGGGCTGACGCAGAAATGGAGGGCAGAATCGTCTTACGAGTCATTCCGCGAAGGCGAGACGGGTGGCGACTTTCCGCAAGCGAACTGCACGACGAGGCGGCGCAATTTATGGACGAGATGCTCGCCGTCGAGGATCCGCCTAGATTCTCGGACCTCGCAACCTCCAGTGATGCTCAGCAGGGCACGATCGAGGTCGAGGCCTTCTTTGAAGCTGAGAAGGAAGGACCTGCAGTCGACTGGCTCGTAGACGCATTCGCTGCCGCCTCAAGCTCTATTGGTCGCCAGCGTGCAGACAACCAGCCAAGTATCGAATACCGTAAGCAGCTTTTGTATGTCGAGTATCTGCAGGGCGAGGGTTGACCGCCAGCTTTGCGTCTTTTTCGTTTCGCGACGGGAGGGCTTAGGTTCGCCACAATATGAGCTGGACAGAACCTCCCATCGCGACATCAAGGAAGTAAATCTTCAAACGGTGGCGCGGGCTGAAACCATGACCGGATGCGAGGAAGCCACCCGGCTTGGGCCACGGTTGGCTGACTTCGTGGCCGCAAGACTGTGACCTCGGATGTCGTGTCGGGAGGTGCGCACCAAACGGGTCGGGTTCTCACGTGCGGGGCCGTGGGCGTACGTACGGAGTGAAGACGGCTTCCGGGGCGGCGATGCAGATCGTGCGCTCCCAACGACCGGGATCGCGGATATCGAGCACAACGGGTCCGCGCACACGGACGCGGAGTTGTTGAAGGCGGTGGCGTGGCAGCGGATGGCCGCAGTGCCGGACGGTGAAGCGGCGGTGCAACTGTCCCTGCGGGTGCCCAGCATCCATGATTGGGAGCCAGCCCGAACTCGAACCGCCCATTCTGTACCGTCCCCACACCCAACGTCGATGCCTCAGCACCCCCTACCGCCACGACCCACGGCCACGTCACTGGCAAGCTGAGGCGGTAACAGCTCTATCCACTGCTCAGGTGCCAGCATTCCGTACTGGGGCTGGCCTACGGTTAGGCCCGTTACAAGGAATGACTCGCCGGACGGCTTCTCGCGTCGTCCGCATCCGGGAGCCGTCCAGTCTCGGTGGGTCATTCACGGATGACGGCTTCGGCGGCCTCCAGTGCGACGGCGAGTTCGGCCAACAAGGGTGCGGCTATACGGCCGGTGCCCAGGCCGCAGGCGGTGACCTGGTCGGTGAGTTGTTCGGCTTGTCGTTGGGTGAGGATGGCGTGGCATCCGGGGTGAGCGAGGACGTCGCGGGCGGCGTATCCATCGTCGCTGGCTCGTTCGATGAGGTCGGCGGCGATGGGTTGTGCGGCTGGCTGCGCGAAGCCGCCGAGCGCGTCGATGAGGCACATTCCGAGGCGGGTGTGGAACACGACGAGGCCTGGCGCTGTGGTGTCCAGCGTCTGGTAAGCGGCCACGGCGTGTTGTCGAGTGGTGCTCGCGGTGGGCGCTGGCTGGCACAGCGGGGTCAGGACTGCGGTGACGGCGTGTTCCCATGGTTCGCCTGGTGCGGTGTCGCGTAGGAGTTCCAGGGCGCGAGTGTGTTTGCCGGTGGTGGCGTGGGAGATGACGGCGATCTGCCGGCCGTCGAGCATGCGTCGACCGATGCCGTTGTGGTGGTGGAGCCGGCGGTAGGCGTCGTCCCATCGGCCGGCCGTGGCGAGAGCGTGTGCGCCGCTGGACAGCAGGACTGTCCAGAGCCACTGGCGGAGTTCGCGGTGTGCGGTGGGGTCTGGGGCGAGGCGTGCGGCGGGGATGAGGATGCCGTCGATGGTCGTGTCGGTGTGGGACGCGATGGCGCGGTGGAGGGTTTCGAGGAGTTTCCACGCTCCGGTGCCGTCGCTGGCGCGGGTGCGTAGCCGGGCGAGGTTGATGATGGGTTCGAGGCTGTGACTTGCTGTTCGGAAGTCGGGGGCGGGGTGGGCCAGCGCGGTGTGGGCGAGGCGTGTCGACCATTGGTGGGCCAGGTCGGGTCGTCCGCAGTCTGATGCGAGCAGCGCGGCGAGGTTGATCACGGCGGTCGCGGTGGCGGGGTCGTGGTCGCGGGTGGCGGCGGCAGCGCGGCGGGTCAGGTCGGCGACCCGTTTGGGCAGTGGGGTGCAGGCGGGTCGGGGCCGGGCGACGAGGGGGAATCTGCGGGCTTGTGCCCCGGTCGGGTCCATCAGTTAGCGGTTTCCTCCCTGGCTGTGGTGACCGTCGTCCCGTGGTGGTCGGTGGCTGGTGGGGTGGTGGGGTATGGGCCGAAGATGGCGGTGGCGGCGTTGGTGGCTAGGGCAGCCTGGGTGGTCGCGGGCAGGCCGATCCGGTTCATCGCGAAGATGACGTGGTGGGCGAGAACGTCGCGCAGCCCGCGGTGGAGGTCGCCGGTGCCGGCGAGGTGGGCCAGGTCGCGGCCGGCGGTGGTGAACGCGGCGGCCCAGATCGCCCCTGTCAGGTGTGGCCAGGCCGGGTGGGTGAGGCTGCTCGCGTCGGTGCTCATGAGCCGGCGCAGCGCTGCCTGGAGAGCCGGGGTCTTGTCTGGGCTGGGTGTGTCGGGTGGGGGGCGGTGGTGGGCGACCTTGGACCAGACGTCGCCTTGTTCGTACCAGTCGAGGCCGGCCGCGCGCAGCAGGGTGCTGGCGAGCAGGATCGAGATCTCACGGCGGCGACGGCTGGTGGTTTCTGTTGCGGTGGTGGCGAGGTAGCCGAGGAGGTGTCGGCTGTCGGCGTGCCACAGTCTGTGGGCGACCGCCATCGCGTGGTCACCGCCGAAGGCTTGGGTCTCGGGTTCGTAGACGACCTCGACCGCGCGGGTGATGTGCCCTTCCCGGATGAGGGCGTCGAGGCGGCTGAAGAGGTGCTTCCGCGCTGTGGTGGTCGCGTTGGTGGGGAGGTAGCGCAGCCGCCACTGGGGTGTCTTGCGGATGAAGAACCAGCCAGTGATGTGTCTGTCGGCTTCCGCTTGCATGAGCATGGGGGCGAGGTGGGTGACAGCGGTGTGCTCGGCTCGGTCCGGATCGGGCAGCTCGACGGTGATCTGAAGCCACGGCGACGGCATCATTGCGTTCCTTGAAGGGCCGGTGTGCGGGTCGGATGGTGTCAGGCGAGCAGGAGGACCGTGTCCCACCTGGACATGGGTGGGGTTCCGGTGCCGACGGCGTGCAGCGCGAGTGCGGCGCCGGTAGCGCCGTCCATGAGTTCCGGGTCGGTCGTCGGCTCGCCCAGTAGCTGGGCGGCGAGGTGGCTAGCCAGATTGGGTAGTTCAGCGGCCAGCGCGGGGCTGCGGGCGTCGATCGCCATGCGGAATGCGGCGTGGAGCAGGCCGGCTTTGCCATGGCATAGGCCGATCTCGGGGAGGAGGTCGGTTCGGTTCGGTTCGCGCAGCGCGGCCAGGATCCCGCGCTCGGCGACTGCCTGCCGGCGGGGATCGTCGAGAGCGACGCCGGCCAACTGTTGGGCCCGTGCGGTGCCGGCGATGCCGTAGCACCAGGAGGGCCGGGGATGGTGCGACGGTGCGGGGCGGCCGGTGTGGTCGAGGATGAGGTAGCCGGGCCACCAGGGGCCAAGATGGTCGTCTTGGCGCCACTGGTCGGTCCAGGAGCAGAGGTGGGCGAGAGCGTCGCGCAGGCCGGTGGTGGTCAGGTCTCGAAGGACGGCGAGGGCCAGTAGCGCGATGACGGCGTTGATGCCGTGGGCGACTCCCAGGTTCCCGTGCCCGTGCGGGTGGTCGGGGTCGGGTTCGCCGGACAGGCCGACCCGCATCCACCACGGTGGCAGTCCGGTGGTGTCGTGTTGGCCGGGTAGAGGGTGGGTGAGGCGGACCAGGTAGGCGAGCACGTCGCGGGTGACGGGGTGGCCGGGGTGGCGGTGCAGGTGGTAGACGCCGAGGCCGGTCAGGCCGTGGATCAGGTCGAACTCGCGCATCGGCAGCGGATCGCCTCGGTCGATGCGGGCATGAGCGGCGGCCAAGCGCGCTCGGGTGAGGGCGAGGACGGTGTCGTCGAGTGCGGCCAGCGCACGCCGGTAGCGGGATGCGCCGGTGGCGTGCAGGGCGAGGCCGAGTGCGGGTGCGCCGTGGAACAGGTTGGCGTTGCCTCCGGTACTTATCGGCTGGGAGGTGGCGAGTTTCAGCCAGGCGTGGGCGGCAACGTCGTCGCCGTGGCCGGTGCGGGCTCGTTCGATGTGCAGCAGGGCGATACCGACCGCGCCGCCCGCGAGGGACTGGGGCCTCGCCCGCCCCGCGAATGCGAGTGGGACGGCTTGTGGATCGGCCAATGCCTCGGCGATGGATGTTGACGCCGCGAGCGCGTGCGGGTGCGTAGGGCTCATGGTTCGTTCCGGGGTCGGGCGGTCCAGCTCAGCGCGGCGGCGCGGGCCAGGTGCAGGCAGGCCCGTTCGCTGTCCGGGTCGGGGCCGATCATGCGGGTGTGGTGTAGGTGCAGCAGGTCAGGCAGCACCCTGTCTGCGGCGGTCCCGGCACCGTGCATGGTGGCACGGTAGGTGGTCAACGCCTCGCGGCGCCGCTGCCAGGCAGCCCGCAGTTCGGTGCCGTCACCGAGTACGTCCAGGCCGGTCTGGTCGGGGTTGGCGAGCGTGATCGTGCGCTGGTACACGTCGCGGAGTGGGGCGGATCGCTGCGGGCGGGTGTGGTCGATCAGCCACCGCATGCCGGCGGTGGTGTCACCGATCAGGGCGGTCGTGAGGTGCAGCAGGCTCGCTGCGGTCACCGCACGAACATCGGATGCCCGTCCACGGTCGATGGCAGCCAACTGGGTGACGGCGGCTGCGGAGTCGGCGGCGAAGACCCCGGCGGCGGTGCCGGCGGTGGGACCGCCGAAGCGGCCGGTCTCCGGGTAGTCCGTGTCGATCTGCACGCGGGCGATCAGGCCGACGCGGCGCAGCCCGGCCGTCCACTCGGCGAGCGTGGCGAGGTTCGCGGAACCGGTCAACCTCAGCCGCAGGTGTGGATCCGGGTCTCCGTAGCGCAGAAACCACCACCATGTCTGTGGGTCGAGCTGGCGAAGCAGGGACGGAAGGTGGCGGGTGAGGATTCGTGTCTGCCGGTCGGGATGGCCGTACAGCTTGACGAAGAGGTGTTCACCGACGCCGGGGAGATGCCCGTGCTCGCGGACGTCGACCACGGGTGCGGTGGCGAGCGTATGTGGTGGTGGCGCCGGATCGACTGTGACGGCCAAGGGGACGACGATCTCGTGTGCGCGTCCGCCCATCCAGCCGGCCGTGTCAGACGGGGACGCGGCGCGCAATACGGCGGTCGGGGTACGGCGCAGGTGGTCGCGCAGCAGGGCCTGATGCGCCGGCTCGGCGAGATCCAGCCGGATGCGCTGGTCGCTGTCGCCGAGGTACACCTCCGGCGGGCAGCCGGTGGTGTCACGCCAGGATGCCAGTGCCCGGCTCCACTCCCACCAGCTCGCCGCGGGGGCGGGCAGGGCATTGGCTGGTAGGAGCCAGCGTGCCGGTGACAGGATGGTCCGCTGGTAGCGCAGGGCGGGCAGGAACGGCAGACCGCTCGCAGCGCCCCAGTCGAAGCCGTCACACGGTGCCGTGAAGGCAGTGGGGGCCTCGGTGAGGAACCGCACGATCGGCAGGGTGTAGTGCACCTGTTCGACCGCGTTGAGCACGATCGGCTCCACCACGCGCCGTCGGGAGACCGACACCAGGTAGATCCGGTCGGCGTCAGCGGTGACCGCGATATCGTCCAGCGCGATCCGGTCGGGCGCGTTGTCGTGGTATTCCCCAAGCGAGACCTGGTGCGGCATCACGTGGGGGGCGCGGGCCACGTCTTCGGTGACCGTGTAGAGGGCCGCCGCCGACACCTGGACTCGCAACCCGCCACGGGTCGCCTGCGGTAGCGCCGCGTACTCGCCGGTCATTCGCTTCCGGTCCGCAGGGTCGAGCAGGTCGAGAAACCGGCCGGTGACGGTGCCGGCGTTGCGGGACACGCCGACCACCTCCAGCTGAAACTCGCCCCGGTCGAGATCCCGGGCGGTACGGGCATGCACGGTCACGGTCAGCTCGGTGCTCGGCTGGACAGACACGACGGGTGCGCCGCCGGTGAGGTCGGCGATGGCGACGTCATCGAGCACGACCTCATGCTCGCGTCGCAGCGCCGCGTCCTGGGCGAGGGCCATCAGCTTCCGGTCCCGCGCGGTCAGGGCCGGCGGCGGCGCGGGGGAAGCGCCGCGGTAACCGGCGGGGTAACCCAGGCCGAGATCAGCGTCCACCGCGTCCCGAACCGGCACGACCGCTTGGGGTCCGTAACGCTCGAGGAAACGGCGGTGCCACGCCACCCACCCCCCACTACCGGCAGCGGCGAGACGCACCAACGCGCCGGCTGCGCTCGCCACCTCTACCGCTACCACCTCGGGAACACGCACGTCGGCGTCCAGCCGCAGGTCCATCGCGACCGGCGGCTCGTCGGCGGGGTGCAGACCCGTCATCGTCTCGGCCAGCCGCGCACCAGGCGTCGCGGTGTCCGACACGGCCCATTCGGAGAGGGTGCGCAGCACGGCGAGCGTCGCACGCGCCTGGGCGAGCGCGCTGTCGCCGGGGGTGCCGGCGTCGGCGTCGGCCACCGCCTGCTGAAGGCCGGCGGTGACGGCGGACAGCGGGTCGGTGCAGGTGGTTGGCGGCCGTAGCGCGGTCAGCAAGAACCGTTGCGACACCATCCGCGCGAGCAGCGAATGCACCACCCCGACGGGGGCGCCGTGGTCGGCGGCAAGCGCGACGGCCAGATCCCCCAGTCGAATCGGGTCCGCCGCCCCCGTCAGCGCCGCGAGCACCGGGCCCGTGGCGCGCACGTGCACCTGGGTGGGCCGTTCCCCGGGTTTCTGGTGGGTGCGGTGCTCGAGCACGATCTGCCCGTCGCGGCACGTCAGGAGGTTGTTGGCGCGGACCATCAGGTGCGGCCGAAGCACCGGATCGGCCTCCAGCCCGTCGACCAGTCCCGAAAGCCACGCCGCCCGTACCCGTGGCACCGCCCGGTGCCCGTCACCGAACCGGACGGCGGCGGTGGGGGCCAGACCCGCGGCGGCGACCCCGGCGAACAAGCCGTAGGGCGTCGCCCGCCCACGCATCCGCAACAGGTAACGCAGGACCGACATCACCACCCGCCGAGCCTCGCCCTCCCCGACCCGGCCGTCGCACACCGCGCGGACACGGTCGGCGAGCACGGGACTGGCCAGCTCCACCGCCTCCGCGAACCGCGGCGCCGCGAACACCTGCCCCAACCACCACCGCCACGACGCTGCGTCCTGCGCGCCGGTCAGGTCCGGCCACCAGCCGACCAGCCGGTCGGGAGGGCAGGGAGTCGCGCGCACCACCAGCGCGTCCAGGTGCCGGTACACACGTCCTCCCCTGCGAACGTGAGGCGCCCGGCCGCGCGGCGAACGCCACGCGACCAGGCACCCCGGATCTGCGTCTTACTTCGGGCAGCTGGTGCAGGCGGACTGGCAGGTCTTGCCGCACCCGTCGTTCGTCATGTAGATCAGCTTGTCGACGCCCTCGCCGGACTCGACGAAGCTGATGTCCAGCTCCCAGTCGTCCGGCCCGAACTCGTCCTTCTTCCCGTCCACCGCCACCGGCGACACGGACGGAGCGGTCCGCTCCTCGGTCATGATCGACACGACAGCCTCCTTCGAGGGGTTTGTGCTCCACCCGGCGTCCCGGCCGGGACGCCGGTAGCTGTCAACGCCAGGACACCGCGACGACGCCGTGGCGCTTCGGCACGTACCAGCCGTCCGGCACGCCCGCGCTGGTAGGCAGGTACTCGATCCGGGCGGCCCCGCGACGGCGGAAGTCCGCCGCCCAGCGGCGCAACAGCCCCACATACCGGTCAGCGACCGCCTCGGCCTGCGGGCCGTAGGCGTAGACACCGCTCTCCCACCCGCCGAGGTCCTCGTTCTCCCGTTTCGTGCGGTAGGCGAGACTGCCGCCCTCGACCACGACGGCCGTGCCGTAGGTCACCGCAGGGGTGAACACGCCCTGGTCCACCAGCTGCTGGCTCGCGTACAGGAAGGGCACGTGGGGTGCGCTGGTCACCACGAACAGCTCCAGCTCGTCGGGCATGTCGAACGCCGCCCCGGACCACCGCTCGATCCTCGGCGAGTGCACCGCCTTACGCAGCGCCGGCACGTCGAAGCCCGGATCCGGCCCGTCGATGCGCAGCGTCGCATCACCGTGGATCGGCACCAGCGTCTCGGAGTACGTGCCCTCGCCCTGCATCGGCACGAACCCTCCGAGGCAGTAGCTGTGACTGACCAGACGCCCTCTGGCCAGGTCGAAGGCGACGCAGCGGGACAGGCCGGCGAACCGCAACGGCACCACGATCCGGCCGTGCTCGGATAGCTGGGCGATCCAGGCCGGAGGGATGTCCCACGCGCCGACCGTGACGATGATCCGGTCGTACGGCGCCTGCTCCGGCACACCGTGTTCGGCGTCGGCGTGCACGACCCGCACCCGGTCCTCGTAGCCGGCGGCCTGCAGGCAGGCGCGGGCTCGCGCGACGATCTCCGGGTCGATGTCCACGGACGTCACCGCCCCCTGCGGGCCGACCAGCTCCGCGATCAGCGCCGCGTTGTACCCACCCGAGCCGATCTCCAGAACCCGCATCCCCGGCTCGATCTCGGCCTGCTCCAACATCACCGCCTGGATGTGCGCCGCAGACACCGAGCTGAGCGCCTTGCCGTCCGGACCGGTCTTCGTCACCAGCGGGGTGTTCGAGTCGTACACCATGTCCAGCGGCTCTCCTGGGGCGAACAGGTGGCGCGGCACGGCCGAGAACGCCGCAGCCACCGCCTGTGACCTGATCGTGTCCTCTCCCAACTCCGCCACCATCGCCGCCCGCAGCGCCACGGGATCCCGCACAACGCTCCCACTTGCGGTAGTCATGTCATCACTTCCTGGTTGTGTGGTTCGTTGCCGTCGCCGGCCGAAGCCGAATCAACCCTGCAGGCAGCTTCGCGAGAGGTTGCGGAGCGCGCAGCCGTCGCGCCGGCCACAGGGCGCGCGCTTCGCCGCCCCGAATACCGGTCCGGCATCCGTGATGCCAGGAACCAGTAGACGCGCCCGACCGCGTGTCGAACACCCTCGACACGAACCTTCGACGCGCGACCCGGCGGTCCCACCCCAGACGAGCAAACGGGAACTCATCGCACCCGCAGGCTCCGAACCCCGGTACTCCGACAGCTCAGTCCGACATGGAGGCCGGGCAGGGCGAAACGCGCCGCACTGTCGGCGCACATGGTGGATGTCCCGCGACCCGACCGCGCGGTGCGCTCCACCCATGAGCCGACACCACCGAGGCCGGGCATGATTGAAGGCTCCTACCGTCGCCGTTAAGGCGCCATGAACGCCCAGCGAACCGCTGATACGCGATGCGGCACCATCAGCCCGGGCACCGAGGGCAGGCAGTTGTGACTACGAAGCCCACCGTCGCCGCGCTGACGATCATCTCCACCGCTGCTGGTGAGGTGGTGTTCGTCCAGCAGCAGCGCGGCCCGTACGCAGGATGGCTGCTGCTGCCCGGCGGCAAGATCGAGTTCGGAGAGTCGGCGCAGGACGCGGCCCGCCGGGAGACGGTGGAGGAAGCCGGCTTCGAGGCGGGCGAGCTGACACTGACCGGGGTGTACGAGATTCGCGCCGAGAATGGTTCCTACCACTTCGTGATGTTCGCCTTCCATGCCGGCACCGCGGCCCAGGTGACGGCCGGCGGGCATCACGTGGACGGCGTGCTCCAGGCGGCGGTCGACGACGTGCAGCCGCATCCGACGGTGATGCAGATCCTCAACGACGCGGGTGTCGCCCGCTACCCCGCACGGGACATCGAGACAGGACTGCAACGGGACGGGATCCTGATGCACGGGCATCTGACCACAGCTACGGGCACGCCGACCTGACGGGCCCTGGCCCGACCGCCGCCCCCACTGACAGGTGTGAGACGGCCGGTCCGGGTGGACGGGATGAGCCGATGCCGGGCGGAACGGGAGGGCGTCCGATTGGGTCATCGCCTGGGCGTAACCCCCGATCCCCTGCCAGGCCCTCGCCGAGGGCGATACCTTGAGGCATATGAGCGACCAGGGCCTACAGGACACCGGAGTGGTGAAGACCTGGCACCTCGACGAAGGTTGGGGGAGTGTCGTTCTCGACCACGTCGACCTGACCGTATGGGTGCACTTCTCGCACATTGTCGCCGGACCGAACGAGTACCGCAGCCTCGAAGCGGGCCAGCGGGTGCGATGCCGCTACGAGGTTCCGGGCCAGGACGGCTACCCCGCCCGGGCGGTCGACGTCACCATCCTGTAGCACGGCCCTCAGGTGCCCGCGCAGCAACATGAGCGAACGCCGATGCCGCAGACGCCGGGCCTCGCTGCATCGAACGCGCCTCGATTCTTGCCCAGAGGTCGTTCAGTGCTGTGCAGGGTCTCGGAGCACAGCGAGGGCGCTCGCGAACGAGGCGGTCAGGCTGTCCAGGACCGCCTTCCCCTTACTCGCGGTGGCAAGGGATGGTGCGCCGATGACCCCGGTGTCGGTGTAGCCACGCATCCCGACAACGAGGAGGTCCGGACGCTCGTCGCGGTGACCGGCAGCCCACACGCCCACTCGGGCTACCCATGCCCGGCCCGAGGCGGCCCGGACCTGGTTCAGCGTTGCCTGATCGCACACTCCTCCGGTGGCGGAGGCATGGGATACCGCAGTTCGGCGCAGTACCGCAGCGAGCGGACGGGCGCCAGCCGCCATTCGTACCGGGCCGCCTTGTAGCCCACGGCGGTGGTGCGCCCACAGCACCGGAAGGGAGCGGAGCCGTTGCGTAGCAGGTGTTCCCTAACCGCCCCATCGATCTCTATCCGCACTTTGAGTTGGTAGTCGACCACTCCGTGTGGGAACGTCTCGCCGGTGTCGTACGAGGTCTTGAGTGGGACCGACAGTTCGATCGTCTGTCCGGCTGTGAGGACGTGAGGCCGGTCGAGGGCCTCGTCCTCGTTGCGTCGCGTGGCGGTGGGGGCCGGGGTATCGTCGCGGCAGGCCAACTCCGCGAACGGGCCGTCCTGCTCGGTGAGTTGCACCTTGGCGATAGGCACCACCGTCGCCGATACCCCGCTCACGTCGACGTTGCGCCGCGCGTGCATCGACAGGGTGTGAATGGGCTCGAAGCCTGTAGGAATGCCGCCGTTCTGCACGGCCCACTCCGCGAATCGGCGACAGTCTCTGATCTGCGGCGGCGGTCCCACCGCGGCCCGATCCCGGGAGATCAGGAAGGTCAATTCGGTGCCGTGCCTGGTGCCGGTGATCCGGGCGGACAGGTCGATGTCCGGGCCGGAGTCGACCGCGCCGGAGGGGATGACCGGGTGGGAGGGGACGACCGGACTCGATGGCAGGGGTGGCTCCGCTTCGCGTTCTCCGCTGTCCCGGGTCCCGAGCAGCCGGACCCCGCCGAAGGCCAACAACGCGGGCAGGATGAGGATGACGACGAGCAGGGCGGTCTGCCGGCAGCCGGTGCTCAAAATTTCCCGTCGGGTGGTCCGGCGCCGTCCGGAGTCCAGCCGTTGACGATGTGCACGTAGTACCGATCCTGATAGCGGGAGGCCAAGCCACTGCTGCGGAACGGCCGGCCATGGTCGTCGACCACTTGGACGCGTTTTTCGCCGTTCAGGTCGAGATCCAGTTCGATTATCCATTCGCAGTACGACCGGTCGGTATACGCCTGAACATCGATGGTCAGCGGTTCACCCGGCGCGAGGGTCAGCGCGCGGCGGTCCACGTAGGCCACTCCGAGCGTTTGGTCTTTTTCACTGATGACACGGGCGATGCTGTCCTGCTCGTCCAGGTTGAACCCGATCTCCAGTGGTGGTCCGTCGCCCTGGCTTCCCCGGTAGAGAAAGGTGCCAGACATCGGCGCGGAGCGCTTGAGCACTCGAGCGCGGATCTGCTTGACGAACACTGGACCGGTCCACTGGCCGACTGCGGAGATCCGGATCCGGGTGAGCAGTCGGGAGCGTCCACCCGCGTCACTCGGCCTCCCGGAGACGACCTCCGGGAAATCTTCCGGACCCTCGCGTTCGGGTGACCGCGGCACGGTGAGGAGTTCCTGCCGCTGGTCGATGGTCAGCGGCGCGGGCAGGACCCAGGCCGCCGGCTCGCTGGAGCGGCTGTAGTAGTAGGCGTTGACCGAGATCGGCGGCTTCCGCTGAGCGTCGGTCCGTTTGGCCTGCTCGACCGCGCGGTCGTCACGTACGGCCTGCTCTGAGGAGGTGATCCGGTTGGCGACTGCGCCGATTACCGTTCCGATGACCGCGCTGGCCGCCGCCCCACCTGCCGCCAGCAGCAGCTTCCGGCGTGTGGACCGGTCAGCCGCAGCATCCGGCTGACCGTCCGACGGCGGCTGCGGCGCGGCCGGCTGCTCCGTCTGCTGCCGCGCGGCCGGTGACTCCGTCTGGGGAACCGTCGGCTGATGCGGTACCGCCTGCTGCGGCTGCTGTGGCTCCGCCGGCCTGCGCTGGCCCTTCACCCGTTTGGGTCTGCGTGGTGGCACGCCTCTCCCCTCCACACGGCGACCGGACCGACACGTTACGCCATTGTGGACCGAGCCCGCGCGGCGGCGCGCCCGTCAGCGGGGCACACTGCCGAACGCGCTGGAGAGGAAGGCGCGGGAGCCGGCGATAGCATCCTCGATGATCTGGGCGTTGACGGGCTGCTGGAGACAGCTGTCGCTGTTAACAGAATCCCGCAGAGCACCTTGCTGTCGTCCAGGGGCTTCCGCCCGGGGTAGCGGTACCGGCGAGGCTGGCGGGGTGGCAGCAACGGTTCGACCTCGGCCCACAGGTCGTCCGAGACGATCCACGGCGGCTGCGCACCCCTCCTCACGTTCAGACAGAACGATCAACTAAGAAAATGGACCGTTCGTCATAATGTGGGAGCAGTGAAGCGTCAGGGTGCTTCGGACTTGAGGGGGCGGACGAGTGCGTTGAGGTGGGGGGCGTCCGTGGCGGGTTGTACGTCGCCGAGTTGCTGCCAGCCCCATCGGTGGTAGATCTGTCGGGCTGGGGCGGTGGGCTCGGCTAGAAGGATGGCGTAGCGTTCCGGCCGTTGGTCCAAGAGGTTGTCGAGTAGGGTGCGGCCGAGTCCATGGCCGCGCCAATCGGGGTGGACGACGAGTTCGATGACGGCGAACTTGGTCCCAGCGACTACCTCGGCGGGGGGTTGCGGTGTGCTGGTGCCACCCCACCACTTGCCCTCGCCGAACGGCAGACCGAAGGCGAAGCCCACCAGGACATGGCCCGTGTGGGCGGTGACGAGGGTGAATCCTGGCGTCTGCTTCTGGCGATCGGTGCGTTGCTGGAACCGGTCCCGGGTGAACAGGGGGCTGCCGTTGTAGGGCGGTTCGGCGTACACCGTCTCGTAGAGGTCGCTCATCTCGGCGATGAACCGGTCGACGTCAGCACCCTCCCAGCGGTGTAGCCGGATGCCGTCGTGTCCGGTCACCGGGGCACCGGTCCGCAGGCGGTGATCAGCTCGCGGAGGTCCGTGACCGCCGGTCGACGCTGTTCGCTGTGGGGTACCGCGTCCAGCGCCGCGCGTGCGAGGTGGACAACGAGGGTGGTTCGCCGGGATTCGGGTAGGGCAGTGATGGCCTGTCGTGCGTGGTTGGCGCCGTCGTCGAGGTGGCCGTCTCGGATCAGGCACATCGCGGAATGCAGGTGCACCTGCGCGCGGGCGGCTGGCGCCCAATCGGGTGTCGACGACAGCGCCTGTTCCTGCGCCCGCTGCGCGTCTAGGGAACGACCGAGGTGGCTGTGGACGTAGCTGGCGGTGTGCCACAGCCGCCGCTGCGGCCAGTGATAGATGTTCCCGGTGTCGGCGGTCACTTTGTCAGGCAGCTTGTCGAACACGTCGGTGAGCAGATCGATATAGCCTTGGGCGCCCGCTGCGTCACCGGCCAGGGCGCTGGCCTGGGCGCAAGCGCCGAGTGCTTCGGCCGTGCCCGGGTAAGCACGCCCACCGCTGATCGCCACCGCCTCACCGGCCCGATCCATCGCCGCCCGCGTCGAGCGGTGCTGGTACAGGGCGTGGACGGCGTCCTGGCTACGCACCCACACCCGCACAGCCGGGTCACCAGAGGCGTCGGCGGCCGCCCGGCTGGTACGCCACCACCTGCGCGCGGTCTGGAACTGACCCGTCTTGACCAGAGACATCGCCATGATCGCCGCCAGTCGCGCGCCCGCCCGCGACAGGTCCGCGCGGCGGCTATCCCGGCTTGCTTCGATCGTCTGCTGAAGATCCGCCAGGTCGGCGGCCAGATGGAGCATCAGCGACACCGGCGTCATGCTGTAGTAGCCGCGCCCGTACTCCTCGGCGACCTCTTCCCATTCCGCGACGTCGACATCAGCCGGCTCCTGCCCCGGCGCTTGTGACGCTAGCCCGGCGCGGATCGAATCCAGAGCCGGCCCCGCCACCCCTGCGGACAGAGCGATCAACGCGTGCTGCAGCACGATCCGACGTCGCATGTCGCCCTCCGTCCGCTCACCGCCCGTCGGCCCGCGAAGCTCCGCCAGCAGCGCCTCTCCATGATCCCGGAACCCCCGGGGTGAAGCCGTCTCGGCGAGAGTCGCAGGATCGAGCACCCCTGCCCATCGGGCCTGGCGGGCCGCCTCGGCCTTGTCCCGCCGGAACTGGACCTCAAGGGACCGGTAGTCGTCGTAACCGGAGATCAACTCACCGCCGGCCGCGAGCAGCGACTCACACTGCGCCCAGAAAACCCGGTCGACTACCTGACGACCGCACTCCACGTTCGCCACCGTGCTCCGCGTGCTGTGCACCCGCCGCGCCACATCATCCTGCGTCAACCCACGCGCCCGACGCCACCGCGCCAACGCACCACCCAGCGACCGTTTCACATCCCTGAGCTGCTGCGGATCCACGAGGAAAACCCCTCCAGCGACATCGAAGCATCGGCCACCACTGCCATAACCAACGGCAAACCGACACTAACTCACCGCAATACCACCGGACACCCCAGCCAAACAGACAGAGCACGCCGCGAAACCCCGCTATCCAGGAAGCCCGCAACCCACCACCCGCACAAGCGGACCGACCCGATCAACCATGATCAAACGCCTCCGGACCGGAGGGAACACCGCCGGACCGGGCCGGACGTGAGGGATGCTCGTCGCACGAGCACCCACCGAGCACCCAACCGACCACAAGGGACAGAAAAGCAAAGGGGCCTGACCGCCATTTCGGCAGGTCAGACCCCTCATGATCTTGTGCGCCCGAAGGGACTCGAACCCCTAACCTTCTGATCCGTAGTCAGATGCTCTATCCATTGAGCTACGGGCGCCCGGTGCTCGACCAGTCTACACAACCGGTTTTGCGCGGAGACTCCGGGATTCGAACCCGGGAGGGGCTTTAAGACCCCAACCGCATTAGCAGTGCGGCGCCATAGACCAGACTAGGCGAAGTCTCCTCGGTGACCCTGCGGACCACCGCGGACGAGGATACAGGCCCGCCCCCACCCGGGGCAAAGCGACTATCCCCACGGGCGGCAACCCCTGGTGGGGGCCGCGCCGGGGGCACCGCCAGCCCGCCCGGCGTGGAGTATTCCCGCGTGTGCGAGGTCACGTTCGCGGCTACGCTCCTTTTCCATGCAGGAGCAGCCGCCGAGCGACCCGCCCCGCCGCCCCGCCAGCGACCGGGCGCGTCGCCGCTCGCCGGAGGCCACCTTCACACCGCCACCCGCGCCGCCCCGGCAGCAGCAGCCCTCCGCCGAAGACTCGACGACCCGACCGAAACGCACCCGACCGACGAAGGCGGCACCGGCCGTGCTGTTCCAACCGCCTGCTGCCGAGTCGCCCGTACCACCACCGGCGGCTCCCGCCCGACCGCGCCGTGCGGCAGCGGAACCGACCGGCGCGGCGGACGACCCGCCGACGGCACCGACGCCGCCCCTCGCGGACGATGCAGCGGCACCCGACGCCGCCACCGCGACACCCGACGCCGCCGGCGCACCGGCACGCCCCACGACACCGGCCGTGCGACGCACCGCCCGCACCCGCACGGGCGGCGCGGCCGCCGGCAGCGCCATCGAAGCACCCCGGGGGCAACTGCCAGCGGATGAGGCCGCCGGCCCCGCCACCGCGAGCACACCCCCGGAACCAGCCACACCGGCAGAGCCGGGCGCAGAAGCGACAGAACCGGGCACACCGCCACGGAAACGGGCCGCGCGGAAGGCGACGCCGGCGGAGGCCACCCCGGCCACCACCGGCCGGCCCGCACCCCGCACGAGGGCGACCCCACCGAAGAAGGCGGCACCGCAACCCGCTTCCGAACCGACCACGGAACCCACCCCGCCCGCGAGGCGACGGGTGACCGCCCGGCAGCGTCCGCCCGCCGGGCCGGACCCCGTCGGCACCCCGACCACCGCCACCGGCGCCTCCGCCGTGCCGGCGACGGCGACGGCGACGGCGGACCCTGGCGGCGCGGCGACGGGGCGTCTGGAACTGGCGGTGATCCGGTCCCGGCTGCTGGCCCATCCGGGGTTCGCGCCGGAGTTGCTGGCCCTGGCGACAGTCGAGGGGATCGGACCGCAGGCCCGGGAGTGGGTGCGCGGGCTGCGCGCGGCGTACCCGGATGCCGACCCGGACGGGCTGGCCCGGCTGGCCACCCGGCGGTTCGTCAGGTGGGCCGGGGTGGGTGGGGCGACGGCGGCGGTGGCCGGGCTGTTCGCGCCGCTGGCCGAACTGGCGGCGGTGCTCTGGACGCAGTCGGCGCTGGTGCTGCACGTGGCGGCGGCGTACGGCCGGGACCCGGCCGACCCGGAGCGGGCGGTGGAGTTGCTGGTGCTGACCCGGGTGCACCCGGACGCGGACAGTGCCCGTGCCGCACTGGACGCGGCGCGGGCGGCGGACGGGCCCGGCGACGGGCCATGGCCGCGTGCGGCGGAGGCCGCGTGGCGGTTGGCGGCGCCGTTGGCCGCGCAGGCCGGCGGCTGGGCCGCGCTCCGGCTGGCGGCCCGGCTGCTGCCGGGGGCGGCGGTGCTGGCGACGGCGGCGGGTGACGCGGCGGCGACCGACCTGCTGGCCGCCCGCGCGGTGGCGAGCTACCGGCCCGCCCGGAGCGGCGGCTAGGCCGCCCGCCGAGCGGCGGCGAGCAGCAACGCAGCGGCGAGCAGCAACGCAGCGGCGGTCAGAGCCAGTCGAACCAGTCCTTCGGCAGTAGCGAGTAGCCGACGAAGGCGACCACGTCGAGCAGGGTGTGCGCCACGATCAGCGGCATCACCCGCCGGGTGCGCAGGTAGAACAGGCTGAACACCACGCCCATCACGGCGTTGCCGACGAACGCGCCGAAGCCCTGGTAGAGGTGGTAGGAGCCGCGCAGCAGCGCGCTGGTCGCGATGACCGCGCCGAGCCGCCACTGGAGTTGGCGCAGCCGGGTGACCAGGTAGCCGACCACGATCACCTCTTCCAGCACGGCGTTCTGCACGGCGGCGAGGACCAGCACCGGCACCGCCCACCACAACGGGGGCAGGCCGGCAGGGACCAGGGTGGCGTTGACGCCGAGCTGCGCCGCCGCCCAGAACAGGGCCAGGCCGGGCAGGCCGATCAGCGCGGCGAGCCCGGCGCCCCGGGCCAGGTCGGACCCGGGCCGTCGCAGGTCCACCCCGAGGGTCCGCGCCGGGTCGCCGGGGTCGCGCGCCAGCAGGTGTACGGCGAGCAGCACCGGCAGCAGCGCGAAGACGATGCCGAGCAGCTGGTACGTCAGGTCGAGCCAGGGGCGGGCGGACTGTGAGGTGTTGAGCGAGGCGGTCTGCTTCGACAGCGGCCCGTCGGCGGTCAGTTTCGCGGTCAGCGACACCACGGCGTAGACGGCCGACTGCCCGAGTGACAGCCCGAGGACCAGCAGGGTCTCGGTGCCGAGGACCCGCCTGGACGCCGGGCGGGTGTGCTGCTCAACGGTCACCGCACCACTCTGCCCGACGGGGTGGCCCGATCGCACCGGCCGGTGGGCCCAGATGAGCCGATCGCACATTCTGTGCGACCGGTGTATACGCTCCGTGGACATTCTATCGGGGCCCGATCCGCCGTCAGGAGGAGGACCGCCCCCCGTGGACAACTTCGCTCGGCTGCTGAAGGAGAGTTGGACCCTGGTCGAGGAGGACCGGGACCGGCTGAGCGGTCGCTTCTACGCCCGACTGTTCCTGCTCGATCCGGAGCTGCGCCGGCTGTTCCCGGCGGAGATGACCGGTCAGGGCGACCGGATCCTGGACGCGATCGTCACCGCCAGCCAGGTGATGGACGACCCGGAGAGCTTCGACGAGTACCTGCGCTCGTTGGGTCGGGACCACCGTAAGTACCACGTCGACGCCGCGCACTACGCGACGATGGGGGTGGCGCTGCTCGACGCGCTGCGTACCACCGCCGGTGACGGCTGGAACCTGGAGTACGACCAGGCGTGGCGGGACGCGTACGCGGCGATCACGGCGACGATGCTGGCCGGGGCGGAGTCGGACGAGAACCCGCCGTACTGGCACGCGGAGGTGCTCACCCACGAGCGGTACGGCAGCGACACCGCCGTGCTGACCGTCCGCGCCCTGCAGCACCCGCTGGTCTGGAAGGCCGGCCAGTACGTCAGCGTCGAGGTGCCCCGGCACCTGCCCCGGGTGTGGCGGACGTACTCGGTGGCGAACGCACCGAACGACGACAACGTGTTGGAGTTCCACGTCCGTACGCCGGTCGGCGCGGGCTGGGTCTCGGGGGCGTTGGTGCGCCGCACCAAGCCGGGTGACCTGCTGCGGGTGGCCGCCCCGATGGGGTCGATGACGGTGGACCGGGATTCCGGGCGGGACATCCTCTGCGTGGCCGGCGGGGTGGGCCTGGCGCCGGTGAAGGCGATGGTGGAGGAGTTGGCGGGCTGGAACCGGGCCCGCTGGGTGCACGTCTTCTACGGTGCCCGGCACGCCGACGAGTTGTACGGCCTGGCCGGTCTGGACGAGCTGGTCGCCGCGCACCCGTGGCTGTCGGTGACCCCGTCGTGCAGTGACGACCCGGACTTCGACGGTGAGCAGGGGGACGTCCCTGACGTGGTGGCCCGGTACGGCCCGTGGACGTCGCACGACTGTTACGTCTCCGGTTCCGCCGCGATGGTCCGGGCGACGTTGCGGGCGCTCGCCGAGGACGACGTCCCGCCGCAGCACATCCGGTACGACACGTTCGGCAACCTGTAGAGCTTTACTCCCCCCGCACCGGGGCGCGTGCCCCCGCCCCCTGGGGCACGCGCCCCGGTCCCCTCCGTGCCCGCCCGGACCGCGTCCGGGGCAGGGTTCAGACGTTGCTCTCGCGGTACTCCTCGACCGGGACCAGCGGCATGCCGGGGGCCATCCGGTCGGTCCAGGAGCGGCCGTCGAGGTGGTCGATCTCGTGGGCGACCAACCGGGCCATCCCGTACGCGAACGAGGTGATCATCCGGCTGCCGTCCGCGCGGGCGTGTTCGACGTCGATGCGTAGCGGGCGGGGCACCAGGCCACGGTGGTCGGCGGCGGCGAGGCAGCCTTCGTACTGTTCGACGGTTTCCGGGCTCTCGCCGACCACCCGGGGGTTGACCAGGACGACCGGTGGGGCGGACCGGTCGGCGGGGCGGACCACGGCGACCGCGACGTCCAGGCCGAGCTGCGGTGCGGCGAGGCCGGTGCCGGCGCTGAGCGGGTGCACCTCCTCGGCCCGGGTCAGCACGTCGGTGAGCCGGTCGGCCACCTCGCGGGCGGCGGCGGCCTCCCGGGGCAGGTGCAGCGGGCGGGCGGGTCGGCCGGGCGGGGTGGCGTCGGGGGGCAGCACGCCGAGGGCGCGCATCCGGTCGGCCGGGCGGGCCGGCACGGGGGGCGACTCGACGGCTTCCTGCCGGAACCGCCACTGGAGGCGGAACCGGGTGTTGAGCGGCGGGTCGTCGGTGGACCAGTCGAAGACGATCCGGTCGCCCCGGTCGTGGCGGCGGACCGGGGTGCGCAGCGGTCCCTCGTCGGCGGAGAGCGAGGTCTCCACCCCCCACACCCGGGGGTCGAGGGCCGCCGGGAGGTCCAGCCGTACGGCCAGGTGCCGGGTGGGCAGGCGGACGGCCCGCTGGAACCAGGGGCCCCACTTGACCCGGCCGACCCGGTAGGCGTACTCGACCTCGGCACGTTCGCCGGGGTGCAGCGGGAACCGCCCGTCGGCGTTCTCGAACAGCAGCCAGATCTCCTTGTACGCGTCCCGGTCGTGACGGACCCGCCAGTGCATCGGTTCGCGGGCGCCGTCGTCGTGGTGGACGGCCCGGAAGCGCAGCTCGGCGAAGGTGAGCGGGTGTTCGCGGTGGTGCCGGTTGGAGCGTCCGGGGTCGTCGGGCCACCTGTCGACGGCGACCCGGACGAGATACCGGGTGACCGGTTCGGTGCCGGCGTTGTGCAGCCGACGGCGGATCACGCACCGGTAGGTGCCGTCGACCAGGGTGAGGGTGGCGGTCTCCCGTTCGACGACGAGCCCGGTGCCCGGGGGGAGCCAGCGGCCGGGGGGTGCGGGTTCGCGGGGGCCGGGGGTGGCCCGGGTCTGGCGGAGCTGGTCGTACTCGCGGAACCGCTGCCAGATGACGCCGCCGGCGTCGAGGACGGCTTCGGCGCGGCGGGCGAAGTCCTCGGTGGGCCGGTGTCGTCGCCCCTCGACGTGACTCACGTACGACGGGTCGAAGCCCATCATCGTGGCGAGCTGTTTCTTGGTCAGCCCTCGCCCCGTCCGGTGCCGGGCGAGTTCCGCCGCGAACGAATCGGCGGCCCGCTCCAGGGGAGAGGTCGTCATCAGCTTCCTCACGCAGCGCAGCCGGGATGACAAGTCTTCACGTTCTTCCCGTCGCCCTGTAGCGAACTGGCACGTTGCCGACATATGCCTTGACATCGCCCGCGTTTTCCCCGCGTTCGGCCGGGTAGTAGCCGAACCGGGCCGATCCGCACCGACGGGACGGACATGGTGATCCCGGCCTCCCGATCCGCCTCCGCAGAGTCTTCCCTCGAAGCCCCGAGCATGGTTAGGCTAGCCTTATTAACCGCCACCACCCGTGGCGGGCCGAGCGGGACGGGAGGGGTACGGATGACGGCGGTGTTGCCCGGCCAGGATCTCGCCGGCCGACTCGCCCCGGTCACCGCCACCCTGCGCGCCATGTTCGGCACCGACGTGCTGCCCGGCCTCGCGCCCGGCCTGGTGGTCACCGACGAGATCGGCTGGAGCCCGGCCACCACACTCGTCGACGGCACCCGGATGCCCGAGTTCCTGCGCGCCGCCGCCCGCCGCTGGGGTGGCACCCCGCACGCCTGCGCCGCGCTGGCCTGGAAGTCCTACAGCTACTGGACGGCGCTGCCGGTGGTGCTCGGCTGGGCCTCGGCCCGCCGGGTGCCGCTGCTCGACCCGGCCGACGTGCTGATCCACTTCGAGGACCACCGGCAACTGCTCACCATGGGCCTGCACCGCTCGACGACCGTCGCGGTGCTGCCCGGTGACCCGCTCGCCCTCACCGGCCAGCCCGGCGTCCGGGTCGCCGCCGACGAGGCCGAACTGCTCGGCCTCCTGCGCGCCTCGCTGCTCGACGCCCACCTCGCCCCGATGGTCACCGCGATCCAGGCGGAGGTACGGGTGGGTGCGCGTACCCTGCTCGGCTCGGTGGCCTCGGGGATCGCGCACGGCATCCTGCGCGCGAGCGACGCCCTGCCCGGCCCGTCGGTGACCACCATCGACACCCTGCTCGGCACCCTCGGCCTGGCCGACCTGGTCGAGCTGGTGCCCGGCCGGGGCGGTGAGCCGACCGTGCAGCGGCGCACCTGCTGCCTGGCGTTCACCCTGCCCAGCCCGAAGGTCTGCCAGGGCTGCTGCGTCCGCACGGCCTGACCCGGGCTCACCCGGTGAGCGGCCGGACGTCCCACCGCCACACCCCGCCGGTCCGGACGGGGGTGATGCCGGTCAGCGCGGTCATCGCCCGGCGCAACGCGTCGGCGTGCCGGTGCGGGCCGAGGATCACCACGCCGGCCCGCCAGTAGCGCAGGTCGGTCACGGCGGACCGCCGGTCGGCGGCGGTGATCGGCCCGACGGTGCCGGTCCGCGCGATTTCGGCGAAGAAGTTGCTGGTCCGCCGGTAGGGGGCGGTGAACAGGGCGACGTCCGGTTCGGGCGACCACGGCCGGGTGTCGGGGGCCAGGAAGTAGCCCCGGGCCAGCGGCATCTCCAGCCCGGTCCGGGCCGACCAGCGCAACGGATCGGCGTAGGTGTTGTCGGGCAGCGGCAGGGTCACCACGCTGCGCCCTCCCGCCACGTACGGCCGCCACCCGCCGCCGGTGACGAACTGCGGCACCGGGTCGAGCCGGGTCGCCGGCAGCGGGGTCGGCAGCAGCGGCAGCAGGGCCATCAGCAGGACGGTCGTCGTGGCGAAGCGGATCTGTTGCCGGGCCCCCTGGTGCCGGCGGGCGAGATCCCGGGCCCGCTGGGCACCGAGGGCCAGCAGCACCCCGACGATCGGGGTGATCGCCAGCGACCAGCGGGTGGGCACCACGGAGTGCAGCAGCGGCAGGTCCTCCAGCAGCGCCCAGGGGGCGGGTACGCCGGTGTCGCGCCCGTTGAGCTGCACCTCCCGACCCAACGACAGGACGGCGAAGAGCAGACCGAGGACGGCCAGGCCGACCACCAAGGCGCTGCGCCGCAACCACCAGACCAGGGCGACGGTCAGGACGGCCAGCGGCCAGCCGAAGAAGGCGTTCTCCTCGGTGGGGTTGCGGGCCAGCGGGTCGGCGGACCGGGCGTCCCCGGCCAGCGACTCCCGCGACCAGCCGACGAACGCGCCGAGGTCGGTGCGGTACCCCCGGATCAGCCGGGACAGGCCGTGGTAGGAACCCGGCCCGAAGAGCTGCACGTACAGCGGGTAGGCGAGCAGCACGACGGACAGCAGCGCGGCCACGCCGAGCCCGGCGAGGAACGGGCGGATCGCCGCGCGCAGCGGCGGCCGGCCGATGGCGAGGGCACCGACCACCACGGCCAGGCCGATCGCGGTCATCAGCAGGATCTCCAGGTTGAGGAAGGCCTGCCAGACGATCAGCAGGCCGAGCAGGAGTCCGTTGCGCAGCCACCGGCCCGGCTCGGCCAGCCGCAGGGTGCGCCAGATGATGAGCGGCACCACGAACTGGGAGACGATGTTCGGGTGGGCGTTGGCGTGCGACACCATCGCCGGGGCGTACGCGCAGAAGGCCGCGCCGAGCCACGCCGGCCCCCGGGAGCGGGTGACCACCCGGGACAGGAAGAAGTACCAGGCGGTGCCGGTGGCCGCCATTCCCAGGGTGAGAAAAACAAGAAATGACCAGTGCGGCCCGAACAGGACAGTGACCGGGGTCATCGGGATTGAGACGGATAATACCGAGGTATTCGCCATCAGGTTGACGCCGTCGGGCACGTTCATCCGGTCCGAGGCGAACGGATAGCTCCATTCCGTGACCACCCGCGCGCCGTGCGCCATCATCCACTCGAACTGCGCCTGGTCCGACCGGTTGTCGCGTACCCCGGCCGCCGGGTCACGCCAGAGCCTGGCGGTCACCCAGAACGCCAGCATCAGGTAGCTGACCACGGCCAACGCGTCCCACCGCCACCCGGCGGCCGACGGACGGGCCGGCACCGACGGCCCGGCACGCGGTGAACGGCCTGCCGGGAGCACCCGCCGCCAGCGCCGCCGGACGACCCGTCGGGCCGGCGTCGACAAGGCGTCCCCGACGTCGGATCGACCGGTCCCGCGCTCCGATTCGGGAGTAGTCATAACAATTCAGAGCGTAGTTGGCCTATGGCCGTCACGTGACATGTTTCGGGTACTGCCGTACTATGTGCCGGGTTCGCCGACCGCCGATCACGTGCCCTCCCCCGACCACATTTCGGCCCTCACAGTGCCCTGTTTCCTCCGCCCCTGCTGCGGATGATTCACTCTGTCGGTCCAGGCGCGGGTCAGTCATATCGTGAGGAATCGACGCATGGTAGAAATCCTTGGGGATCAGCGCGTCCAGGCAGAGGTGCTGGAGGGTCTGGCCACCGCGGTCAACCACCGTCGGTGGTTCGTCGAGCTGGCGGTGCCCCACCTCGGTGACGACCCCATCGAAATCGGCAGCGGCCTGGGCGACTACGCCCTGGAATGGGCCAAACACGTTCCCCGCTTCACCGCCACCGAGGCCGACCCGGACCGGCTCGTCCTGCTCAAGGAGCGGCTGGTCGACGAGCCGACCATCGAGGTCCGCGAGATGCTGCTGCCGCACCCTGGCGGCGGCGACTACAGCGCGGCCGTGTCGTACAACGTGCTGGAGCACATCGAGGACCACGTGGGCGCGCTGCGCAGCATGCGCGACCTGGTCCGGCCCGGCGGGGCGGTGATCATCATCGTGCCGGCGTTCCAGTTCGCGATGGGCCCCGCCGACATCGCCACCGGCCACGTGCGCCGCTACACCAAGAAGACCCTCGGCGACGCGATGACCGCGGCCGGGCTGCGGGTCGAGACGATGCACTACGCCAACGCGCTCGGCCTGATCGGCTACTTCATGGCCACCAAGGTCTTCCGGCTGATGCCGAAGGAGGGCCCGATGGTCAAGGTGTACGACACCCTCGTCCTGCCCGCCACCAAGGCCGCCGAGCAGCTCGTCCGGCCCCCGTTCGGTCAGTCCGTCTTCGCCGTCGCCCGGGTGCCCGGCTGAGGGCCCCGCACGCCCGCCGGTCCCGCCCACGCGGGACCGGCGGACCACCGTTCACTCCTTGATCTGGTACGTCGGCCTGATGACCGCCCGCGCCAGGGTGTGGAACGCCAGGTTGAAGCCGACGTACGCGGGGCTGGCGTCCGGCCCGACGCCGAGCGTGTCGACGTCGACCGCGTGCACGGCGAAGACGTACCGGTGCGGGCGGTCGCCCGGCGGCGGGGCCGCGCCGCCGTAGCCGGTGTCGCCGTAGTCGTTGCGGACGCTGAACGCCCCGCCCAGGTCCGCCTCCCGCACGCCGGTCGGCAGGCTGGTCGTTGAGGCGGGCACGTCGACCAGCACCCAGTGCCAGAAGCCGCTGCCGGTCGGGGCGTCCGGGTCGAAGCAGGTCACCACGAAACTCTTCGTCTCGGCCGGGAAGCCCGACCAGGCCAGGTGCGGGGAGACGTTCTCGCCACCGGTGCTGCCGTGCGCGTACCGGGCCTCCATCGGCTCGCCGTTGTGCACGTCGTCGCTGGTCAGGTCGAACGACGGAACGGTCGGCAGCAGCTCGTACGGGTCCGGGGCGATCGGTCGTTCCAGGGTCATCGGGAAGGTCCTTCCGGTGTGCGCGTTTTCCTCTGCCCCTTCTTACCCCGCCGGGCCGGCACGACGAACCGGAAGCACCACGCAGCGTCGGGCCGCCAGAATGAGGGGACGCGGCGGACGACCGGGAGGGCACATGCAGGACACCGAACGTGAGGCGGAACTGTTGGAGGCGGAGCGCCGCCTCCAGGCCGCCCAGCGGGCCGGCGACGTGGCCGCGCTCGACGCCCTGCTCGACGACCGCCTGATCGCCGTCGGGCCGGACGGTCGTACCTTCGGCAAGTCCGACGACCTGGCCGCCCACCGCAGTGGCACCTCGGTGCTCGACGAGCTGGTGGAGGAGGAGTTGGAGCTGGTCGTGGCCGGCACGACCGGGGTGACGTTCTTCCGGGGACGGGTCAGCGGCACCTTCGAGGGTGCACCGTTCGCAGCGCGGTTGCGCTACACCCGCACCTGGGCCTACGACGACGGGTACGGCTGGCGCATCCTCGCCGCCCACCTCAGCCCCGCCCCCTGACCACCCAGTTGACCCAGCTGACGAATCCGGCTTGTGGGGAGCGCGCTACCGCCCTTTGCGTCGACTTTGGGGCTAGTCTGCTTTTGTCACTTCCCCCAAAGGAGCCGCAAAGGATGTTCCACGACGTACTACCGGATCTTGAGGCCATCCTCGCGGGAGCCGCAGCGGGAAAGCGGGAGAGCAGTGTTCTCGACTTCAAGGTGGCAAAGCCCAACCTCAAGGAGGCGTGGGTTGACCTGTCCGAGGCTGCCGTGTGCTTCGCGAACGCCTCGGGCGGGACGATCGTCGTCGGGGTCGCCGATACACCCGGCGGACGGCGAGCGTTCGTCGGATGCGAACTGGACGAGCAGACGCTACGTCAGCGCATCTATCACCTGACAACCCCGGGGCTGCTCGTCGAGATTGACGTCATCCACTTCGCCGACAGCCGCCTCCTGGCAATCCGGGTGCCTGAGGGGATTGAGGTCTACTCCACCGTTCGTGGGTACACCTACCACAGAGTCAACGACGAGTGCCTGCCCATGCGCCCCGCAGAGGTCACCCGTCTTTCCGAAGAACGCCGGGGGATCGACTGGTCCGCAGCCTCCAGCACCCGTCCCCTGGATGACGTGGACCCCTTGGCGCTCAGGCAGTGCAGGCGGCTTCTTACCAATTCCGTCGATTCCCGACGCCAATCTTATGCCCGACTGTCGGACCATGATCTACTGCGCGCGCTGAAGGCGGTGGGCGACGACGGTTATCTGACCCGCACCGGCGAACTTCTCCTATGCGCAGCGGCCTCGTCGGTTCCGCCGGATGGACTGGTGTACCAACACCGGAAAACCCAGTCCGGCGAACCTGACGCGATCATGCGTCTGGGCACTCCACTCGTTCTTGCCTTCGACGAGCTCCTCCAAGCCATCCGGGCCCGCCAAGGGATCACGCCTGTCACTCTGCCGGACGGGCAGCAGCTTCAGATTGAGGACTATCCGATGACGGCGGTCCGGGAAGCCGTCGCCAATGCGCTCATTCATGGCGACTGGCGCACCCGGCTGCCGGTGTCAATCGAGCATTCGACGCAATATCTGAAGGTGACGTCTCCGGGCCCACTGGTGGCCGGTATAACAGTCGACAACATCCTGACCAAGGGCTCGCGCGCCCGCCATCCCGCACTGGCTGCCGCTTTCCGGCTCTTGGGTTTGGCGGAAGAAGTTGGCCAGGGAGTCGACCGGATGTACCGAGAGATGATCCGTTCGGGGCGCGACACGCCGCTCATCACCGACGAAAACGATCAAGTCGTCGTCCTTTTCCGAGGACAGGCACCCAACACCCGGATCACCAAGTTCCTGGCCACCCTCCCTCCGGACGAACAGGAGGACACGGACGCCCTGTTGATCGTCCTCCTACTCTGCACCAAGCGCACCATCGGTGCGAAGCAACTCGCCCCGATCATCCAACGGTCGGAGACGGAGGCCCAAGCCGCCCTGCGACGGTTGTCGAACCATCCTTCGATGCTGTTAGAGCCAACCAGGGGAACAGCGAACCGCACCCAACCGACCTACCGGTTGACGGCCGACGCCCTCTCCCGTCTCGGAAATGCCGTGGCCTATCACGGGCGAAGCAGCGACGAGGTGGACCGAAAAGTGATCGAGCACATGCGGGACTACGGCGAGATCAACAACAGGACTGTGCAGCGCTTGTTCGACGTGGACGTCTATGCCGCCCGCGACATCCTCAAGGATCTGGTCGAGCGAGATCTGCTCACCCGGACATCAGAACAGACCCGCGGCGTTGCTGTTCGTTACGGTCCGGGATCGATGTTCCCGGCGACGACCAGGCGGGGCCCTTCCCCCAGGACCAGAAGGAGTGACACGGGGCGGTGAGTCTCGGTGGCACGGAACCGGGAGCCGCCCCCCCATGACTGGTATCTGAGCTGTTCAGGGCGTTTGTGCTGTCCAGGGAGCGGAGGGTGTGGGATTCGAACCCACGAAGACATCGCTGCCTTACCGGTTTTCAAGACCAGCGCCATCGGCCACTAGGCGAACCCTCCCGAACCGCCACCCGGGGGTGTGCGGCCCGTGCCTAGTCTGCCACGAACCGCGTCCGGACGAGCCGGCCCATCGCCGTCGGGCGCAGTCCGGCGTACCGGAAGAGGGTCCTTGATCCCTGCCATGACCAGCATGACCTCACCCGGACGGTCCACTGTGGCCGAATTTCCGGCCGTCGTGGGCGAGCGGTGGACCGCCCGGGACGACGGCCGGTGGATATTGCCGGCCGGACCTGCCCACATGGCGCTTGTCGACAGACGGGCGTGGTTCCCGGCCCGGATCGGGTAAGACTGGGCCATGCACGCGATCACGATCCCGGAACCCGGTGGACCCGACGCGCTCGTCTGGGCGGAGGTGCCCGACCCGGAGCCCGGCCCGGGTGAGGTGGTAGTCGAGGTGACCGCCAGCGCGGTGAACCGGGCCGACCTGCTCCAGCGGCAGGGGCAGTATCCGCCGCCGCCGGGCGTGCCCGCGTACCCCGGGTTGGAGTGTTCGGGGGTGATCGGCGCGCTCGGCGCGGGGGTGACCGGGTGGGCGGTGGGTCAGCCGGTGTGCGCGCTGCTGGCCGGCGGCGGGTACGCCGAGCGGGTGGCCGTGCCGGCCGGGCAACTGCTGCCGGTGCCGGCCGGTGTCGACCCGGTCGACGCCGCCGCGCTGCCCGAGGTGGCCTGCACGGTCTGGTCGAACCTGGTCCGGGTGGCCCACCTGGGCAGGGGCGAGACGCTGCTGGTGCACGGCGGCGGCAGCGGGATCGGCACGTTCGCGGTGCAGTTCGGCGCGGCGCTGGGCGCGACGGTGGTGGCGACCGCCCGGTCGACCAAGCACGACAGACTGCGGGAGTTGGGGGCCGCGCACACCGTCGACTACCGCGAGCAGGATTTCGTGGCGGAGGTCCGGCGGGTCACCGACGGGCGGGGTGCGGACGTCATCCTCGACATCATGGGCGCGTCCTATCTTGGCCGGAACGTGGCGGCGCTGGCCGACGGCGGCCGGCTGGTGGTGATCGGCATGCAGGGCGGCCGGAAGGCGGAGCTGGACCTGGGCGCACTGCTGGCGAAGCGGGCGTCGGTGACGGCGACCGCGCTGCGGTCCCGCCCGCTGGCCGACAAGGCGGAGATCGTGCGGGGTGTGCGGGAGCAGGTGTGGCCGCTGGTGGAGGCGGGCGCCATCCGGCCGATCGTGGACCGGCGGCTGCCGATGCGCGACGCCGCGCAGGCGCACCGGCTGGTCGAGTCGAGCGACCACGTGGGCAAGGTGCTGCTCACCACCGGGTGACGGCTCCGGCCGGGGCACGGGGTGCCCCGGTGAGCCTGCCGGACGACCAGGCGTCGGCAAGGGCGCAGGCCCCGGGGCCACTCAGGCCGGCGGGCGCGGGCCGTCGCGGCGGGGCAGCACCAGGCGGGCGCCGGGGCCCTCGCCGGCCAGCGTGTCACCCGGGTTGTAGAGGGTGCAGCGCTGCAACGACAGGCAGCCGCAGCCGATGCAGCCGTCCAGGTCGTCGCGGAGCTTGCCGAGCAGCTTGATCCGTTCGTCCAGCCGTTCCCGCCAGGTGCGGGACAGGGCGGCCCAGTCGTCGGGGCTGGGGGCGCGGGACGAGGGCAGCGAGTCCAGCGCCGCGCGGATCTCGTCGAGTGAGATGCCGACCTGCTGGGAGATCCGGATGAACGCCACCCGGCGCAGCTCGGTGCGGGCGTAGCGACGCTGGTTGCCGCCGGTGCGTTCGGCGTGGATCAGCCCGAGGCGTTCGTAGTAGCGCAGCGCCGACTGGGCCACCCCGCTACGCGCGGAGAGCTGACCGATGGTGAGCGATTCGTGCATCACTGCCCTTGAGTTGAAGTTAACTTCAAGTTGCACGCTAGCCACATGACCGCACCGACCGCAACCCACCTGCCGGGCCACGCCCTGCCCGCCCCCGTCGTCGCGCCGCTGGAACGCCTCCGCGCCGGACGCCACTACGACGCCAACGTGTACTCCACCGTCGACGTGCACTGGGTGCTCTACGACCGGGTGCTGCGGGTCACCCCGGCCACCGTCGACGACCCGGACCGGGACCGCTTCCTGCTCTCCAAGGGGCACGCCGTGGCCGGCTACTACGCCGTGCTCGCCGCCAAGGGGTTCATCCCCCTCGACTGGCTCGACGACGCGGGCGGACCCGACAGCCGCCTCGGCGGCCACCCCGACCGCACCCTGGTCCCCGGCGTCGAGATCGGCTCCGGCTCGCTCGGCCACGGCCTCGGACTGGGCGTGGGCACCGCGCTCGGCCTGCGCGCCCAGGGCCGCACCACCCCCCGGGTGTACGTCCTGCTCGGCGACGCCGAACTCGACGAGGGCTCCAACCACGAGGCGATCGCGTACGCCGGGGCGACCGGCCTGGCCGGGCTCACCGCGATCGTGGTCGACAACGCGTCGGCCAGTCACGGCTGGCCGGGTGGGGTGGCCAGCCGGTTCACCGTCAACGGCTGGACCGCCGCCACCGTCGACGGGCACGACCACGACGCCCTGCACGCCGCCCTCACCGGCCACGACGGCCACCGCCCGCACGTCGTCGTCGCCGTCGACGGACCGACCCCGGGGAGCGGGAAATGACCATGCGGGACACCTTCGTCGCCAGCGCCACCGGGTTCCTCGCCGACCCCCGGACCACGATCGTGCTGGCCGACATCTCCGCCGACGCCTTCACCGAGGCGGGCCGACGGTATCCGGACCGGGTGGTCAACGTGGGCATCCGGGAACAGTTGATGATCGGGGTGGCCGGTGGGCTCGCCCTGACCGGGCAGCGCCCGATCGTGCACAGCTACGCCCCGTTCCTCGTCGAGCGGGCGTACGAGCAGATCAAGCTGGACCTCGACCACCAGGGGGTCGGCGCGGTGCTGGTCAGCATCGGCGCGTCGTACGACCGGGCGGAGGCCGGCCGGACCCACCTCGCCCCGGCCGACGTCGCCCTGATCGACACCCTCGACGGCTGGACGGTGCACGTGCCCGGCCACCCCGACGAGGTACCCGAGCTGCTGCACGACGCGGTCTGCGGGCAGCACTCGACCTACCTGCGGCTGTCCCTGCGCAGCAACGCGCGGGCGTACCCGAAGGCGGGTGGGTTGCAGGTGGTACGCGACGCCGGAGCCGGCGCGGCGCTGCTGGTGGCGGTCGGTCCGGTGCTCGACGCCGCGCTCGCGGCGGTGGCCGGCCTGCCGGTGACGGTGGCCTACACGCACCGGCCCCGGCCGTTCGACGTGACCGGGCTGCGGGCGCTGGCCGGCGGTGAGGTGGTCGTGGTGGAGCCCTACCTGGCCGGCACCTCGACGCGGGTGGTGGCCGAGGCGCTGGCCGACCGACCGCACCGGCTGCTCAGCCTCGGCGTGGGTCGGGCGGAACTGCGGCGCTACGGCACCGCCGGGGACCACGACCGGTGGCACGGCCTCGACCCGGCCGGACTACGCCGGGCGGTCGGCAGGTTCCTGACCCGGGCGGGATGACCGGGGGCGAACCGGGAGGACGGGTCAGCGGGGCGTGCGGTCGGGCCGGCGGCGGGTCCGCTCCCGGCCGAGGATCCAGATCGCCTCGACCCCGTCCTTCCAGGTGATCTTCTTGCCCTCCTCGCGCCCGCGCGCCCGGTAGCTGATCGGCACCTCGTACGGGCGGATGCGCCGGCGCAGCAACTTGCCGGTCACCTCCGCCTCCATCCCGAAGCCCCGGGACCGGACGCCCAGCGACCGGTACAGCTCGACAGGCATCAGCTTGAAACAGGTCTCCAGGTCGCCGATGTAGGAGTTGAACAGCACGTTCGCCGCCATCGTGACGCCCTTGTTGCCCATCACGTACCAGAAGCTGTAGGCGCTGTGGCTGCCGAAGGTGCGGTTGCCGTAGACCACGGTGGCCCGCCCGTCGAGCACCGGGGCGAGCAGCCGGGGGATGTCCTGCGGGTCGTACTCCAGGTCGGCGTCGAGGATGACCATGTACTCACCCTCGGCGCTGTCCACGGCCGTCTTGATCGCCGCGCCCTTGCCCGCGTTGCGGGGGTGGGTGATCACCCGCAGCCGCGAGTCGTCCGCCCGGCCGAGGATCTCCCCGGTGCCGTCCCGGCTGCCGTCGTCCACCACGACCAGCTCGATCTCGCAGGGATAATCGACCGCCAATGCCTGCTTGAGGGCATCCGCGATGCGTTCTTCCTCGTTGTAGACCGGCATGAGGATCGAGAGCTTCACGGGAATCTCCACGGTGGCGACAGTAAGTCGGGCCTAGCCTAGCCTGGCAGGTCAGCCGCGCGAGGGTCGCCACCACAGCGGCTGGTGCCCGTCATCGGACCGGCCGGCACCCGGTCACTGCGCGGAATGGTGTTTACTTCCGCCCATGTCGGCAGCCGGCTGGATGCTCGTGGCGGCCCCCGTCGCCGCGCTCGTGTCACTCACCGCCCTCCTGCGCCCCCGGGCCGCCGGGGTGGTCGCCCCGCACCGCCTCGGCCTGGTCCGGGCCGCCCTGCTGACCGGTGTCTTCGCCGTGCTGACCGTGGAGGTGCTGGGCGCCCTCGACGCGCTCACCCTGCCCGCCTTCGCCCTGGCCTGGGTGCTCTTCGTCGCGGGGGTCGCGGTGGCGGTCGGCCGGCGACGCGACCCCGCCGCGACCCCGGCCGCCGTCGCGGGCAGCCGGCGGGCGGTGCTGGTCGGCGCGGCCGTCGGCGGCCCTGCGGCGGACCGGCGGACCGGCAGCGCGACGTCCGGGCCGCAGCCGCCTGCCGATGCCGTGGCACCCCCGACCACCGTCCGGGGCGGCGTCGCGGCGTTGCTTTCCGGCTGGGCGGACCGGCTGACCCACCTCCGGCGTACGGCGACCCGGGGCGAACGGCTGCTCGCCGGCACGGTGCTCGCCGTGGTGCTGACCGAACTGGTGGTGGCGCTGCTGGCCGAGCCGAACAACTTCGACTCGCAGACGTACCACCTGCCGAAGGTGGAGCACTGGGTGGCCCAGGGCAGCCTGGAGTTCTGGCCCACCGCCATCCACCGGCAGGTGACCATCCCGCCCGGCGCGGAGTACCTGCTGCTGCATCTGCGCCTGTTCACCGGCGGGGACGCCCTGCACAACCTGGTGCAGTGGGCCGCCGGCCTCGGTTGCCTGCTCGTGGCCACCCGGATCACCGCCCAGCTCGGCGGGGGCCGGCGGGCCCAACTGCTCACCGCGTTCCTGCTAGCCACCACGCCGATGGTGGCCCTCCAGGCGACCAGCACCCAGACCGACCTGGTCGCCGCCGCCTGGGCCGCCTGCGCCGCCACCCTGGTGCTGGACGGCCTGCGCCGCCGGGCCGGGCTGACCGACGCGCTGGCGCTCGGCGCGGCCACCGGCCTGACCGCACTGACCAAGACCAGCGGGCTGATCGCCGTCGGGCCGCTGCTGCTGCTCTGGGGCCTGGCCCAGCTCCGGCTGGCCGTCCGCCCCGACGGGGTCACCGCCGACCCGGCCGGCCGGGCGCTCGGTCGGTCCAGGTCGGACCCGACGGACCGGCCGGGACCGAGCGGGGCCCGGCAGGTGGCCCGGACGGTGGGCGGCTCGCTGCTGGTGGTGCTGGTCGCGGCGACGGTGGTGGGGCCGTTCCTGGCCCGGGAGACGGCCGAGTTCGGTCACCCGCTGGGGCCGCCCCGGTTGCGGGAGTCCATCCCGATGGAACGGCACGACCCGGCCGCCGTGCTGGTCAACGCGCTGCGGATCGGGCACACCGCGTTCGACACCCCGTTGGCTCCGCTGCGTGCCGGCACCGCCGAGGCGATCATGGACGGCTCCCGGGCGGTCGGCGTCGACCCGCAGGACCGGGCCATCACGTTCGGCCGGGAGGTCTTTCCGGTGCCCTCCTGGTATCCCGACGAGGACCGGGTGGCCTTCCCGCTGGCCGGGGCGCTGGCGCTGGTCGGGGCGGTCGTCGCGCTGGCCCGCCCGCGCCGGCTCGTCCCCGGCCGGTCGGGTGCCCTGCGGGCGTACGCGGGGGTGGTGGTGGGCGCGGTGGTCCTACACACCGCGATGATCAAGTGGCAGCCGTGGGGGAACCGGCTGCTCCTGTACGCGCTGGTGCTGGCCGTACCCCTGGCGGGGCTCTGGGTCGACGCGGTGCTGCGGCGGCGGGCCGGGACGGGCCGCCGGTCGGTGGCCGCCGGGCTGGCGGTGACCGTGCTTGCCACCTCCGCGCTGGCCGGCGTGCTGGCCCTGTCCTACGGCTTCCCGCGCCGGCTGGTCGGCGCGGGTTCGGTCGTCACCACCGGCGAGTGGGACACCCGGTTCCTACGCCGCCCGCAGTGGGCCGACGAGTTCCGCTGGGCCGCCTCGGCGGTACGGGCCAGCGACGCCCGACGGATCGGCCTGGTGCAGCAGAACGACAACTGGGAGTACCCCTGGTGGTTGCTGCTGCGCGCCGACGACGGTCGGTCGCCCGACCTGGTGGCGTTGCAGTCGGTGCTGCCGGACCGGCCACCGGCCGACCCCACGTCGGTCGACGCGATCGTCTGCACCGGCCCCCGCACCCAGTGCGCCCGACTCGTTCCGGCCGGCTGGACGATCGAGTACCGCGACCACGTCGGCTACGCGTTGCCCCCGGCCCGCTGAGCCACCGGGAACACACGTCGGGGCCGGCGTGGTGGTCCACGCCGACCCCGACCGGTCCCCCACGGGTCACTTCTGCTTGATCGGCACCACGATCAGCCGGGCGACGCTGGCGTCCCCGTCCTTGGCCCCGGCCACGTTGACCTTGGTGCCCACCTTCACGTCGCTGGCCTTGACGGTGGTCCGGCGCTCGACCACCCGCAGCTGGTCGCCCAGCTTCCAGGTCAGGGTGAAGCCGTCGGTGGACTTCACCGTCGCCGAGTCCCCGTCGATCGCGGTCACCTCGCCGCGCTGCACGACGACGGTCTTCGTACCGTCCTTGGTCTGCACCACCGCTTCACCGTGCAGGCCGTTGCGGCCCAGCTGCACCCGGGCCTGCCGGCGCTGCCGCAGCTCCTTCAACCGTTCGCCACGCTTGCCCTTCTCCCCGGCCTGCGGGGACGGGGTGGCGGACGCGGCGGGCTCGGCGGGCTCGGCGAGCAGATCCAACTCGGCCGGGTCGAGGCCCCACGCGGCCAGCGCCAACCCCTCGACGCCCAGGGCGGCGGCCACGTCGACCGTGGCGGCCTTCGTACCGTCCTGCGCGACCTGGGCCGACCCGCAGCCGGCGACGCCGAACGTGAGCGCCGCGAGCAGCGAGGTGGCGGTGACGGCGATTCCCCGATAAGCCATGACTGTCCTCTCGTCCGTGATGCCACCAGCCTGGCGGAACGGGATGGGCGCGGGGTCAGGCCGATGTTCGGGTCAGGTAAGGACTTGCGGGTAGCCGGACGGTGAACGCCGCGCCCCCCTCGGCGGCGTGTCCGGCGACGATCTCCCCGCCGAGTCGGCGGACCAGCCCGGCGGCCAACGCCAGCCCCAACCCGCTGCCCACCTTGCGGAGCCCCCGGTAACGCTGGTGCAGCGCCCCGCGTTCGAAGGCCACCGCCAGGTCGTCGTCGGTGAAACCGGGTCCGCCGTCGCGGACCTCCACCAGCCCACCGGCGGTCGGCCCGGCACCGGCCGGCCGGACCGCGAGCACCACCGGCGCCCCCGGCGGTACGACCCGCAGCGCGTTCTCCAGCAGCCCGTCCACCACCTGCCGGATCCGTCCCGGATCGGTGTACGCGGGCACCGCCGTGCCCGGCGTCTCCAGCCGGAACGGCACCCCGACCGCCGCACACCGCTCCGACCAGGTGCGTTCGGCGTCGGCGGCCAGCCGGGTGAGGTCCACCGGCACCGGTTCCAGCGGGAAGTCCACCGCCTCCAGCCGGGCCAGCGCCAACAGGTCGGCGACCAGCCGGTCCAGGTGCTGCGCCTCGGCGAGCATGGTCCGGCCCGTCGCGGTCGCCTCGTCCGCGCCGATCACCCCGTCGGCGAGCGCCTCCGCCCACCCCCGGATCGCGGTCAACGGGGTCCGCAGCTCGTGCGAGACGGAGAGCAGGAACTCCCGCTGCCGGCCCTCGCTGGTGGCCAGCGCGGCGGCCAGCCCGTTCAACGCGTACGCCAGGTCGGCGACCTCGTCGGGCGGTTCGACGGGCACCCGGACGGCCCGGTCACCGGCGCGCAGCCGGGCGGCGGCGGTGGCGGCGTGCCGGATCGGCCGGGCCAGTCGACGGGCCAGCAGCAGCCCGGCCGCCGCCCCGGCGGTGAGCCCGGCCAGCAGCGGCAGCCACAGGGCGCGCAGCACCTGCCGCCACGGTCCCTGCGGGGTGGCCCGGGTCAGCACCACCCCCTCCCCGCCGGGCAGCGCCCGCCCCTCGACGAGGGTCCGTTGGCCGTTGACGAACCGTCGGCCGGAGACGTCCCGGCCGGCGGAGACCCGGTTCACCACCTGCCGGGGCAGGCCGGGGCGGTCGGCCAGCCCGCCCTGGACGACGTACACCTCGATCTGCTGGTCCTTGAGCTGGCGGATCAGCCGGTCGCCGGCCGCGTCGCGCTGGCGGCTGGGCCGCACCTTCAGCACGTCGGCGGCGAGCCGGGCCTGCGCGGCAAGCGCCTCCTGGTCGCGGCGCTCCACCCCGCGTACCGCCAGGGGAACCGCGACCAGGGCGGTGACCAGCACCGACACCAGCGCCACCGCACAGGTGACCAGCACCGCGCGGGCGGTCAGCGTGTGCAGGGACCGGCGGCGGCGCGGGGTGGTGCCCCGGCGGGGGGCGGAGGGTTCAGCCATCGGCGGCGTACCCGACGCCCCGGTGGGTGCGGATCACGCTGGCCGCGCCGAGCTTCGCCCGGACCTGGGCGACGTGCACGTCGACGGTACGGGTGCCGGCGTGCGCCGCGTACCCCCAGACCCCGGCCAGCAGTTCCTCCCGGGTGAAGACCCGGCCGGGGCGGGCCATCAGGTGGGCGAGCAGGTCGAACTCGGTGGAGGTGAGCTGGACCGGGGTGCCGGCCGCGAGCACCGTGCGCCGGGCCGGGTCGAGGGTGACCGGGCCGACGGTGCGGGGCCGGTCCGCGCCGTCGGGGGCGCCGACGGTCCGCCGTAGCACCGCCCGGACCCGGGCCACCAGTTCGCGCGGGCTGAACGGTTTGGTCACGTAGTCGTCGGCGCCCAACTCCAGGCCGACGATCCGGTCGACCTCGTCGTCGCGGGCGGTGAGGAAGATCACCGGGGTCCAGTCGCCGGACTCACGCAGCCGCCGGCAGATCTCGGTGCCGGCCAGGCCCGGCAGGGTGATGTCGAGGACGCAGGCCACCGGGCGCAGCCGGCGGGCGGCGGACAGCCCGGCCGTGCCGTCCCGTTCCAGGTGTACGCCGAACCCGTCCCGGTCCAGGTAGAGCCGGACCAGGTCGGCGATGGCCGGCTCGTCCTCCACGACGAGGACGAGCCCACGCGGCGGTGTGGCATCGACGGTCACCGGCCCATGATGACCGACAGGGGCTCGGGCGCAACGGAGGGCCGTGTTCGGGTCAGGTAAGGAACCGGTCAGCGGGGCGGCAGCGCGTGTGGTGACGCGACGGGCGGTCAGCGGGCCGGCAGCGGGCGCAGCAGCGGGGCCGGCGCGACGGTCGGTGCGTCACCGATGGTGGCGACGACCCGTTCCTCGGGTCGGCGCAGCCGGGTCCGGAACGCGTGGTGCAGCAGCGTGTCGAGCTGCCACACCTGCTTCGGGTGCTGGGTACGGATCACGAACCGTTCGCGTACCCCGTCGATCGCGGTGGCGGCCAGCTCGACGGCCTGGGCGCGCGGGTCGGGGCTCCAGGTGACGTTGCTCAGCTCCCGCAGTTCGGTGTTGAGGTGCAGGCGCAACCGGTGCAGTACCCGGGTCTGCCGGGTCACCACCAGCCGACGGTGGGTGAGCAGCAGGAGATAGTCGCCGTCGACCGGGCGGTCGGGACGGGCACACCGGGCGACCAGGATGGTGGCGTCCCCCGACCCGACGCACTGGCGGAAGACCGGCATGTGCCGGCTCACCGTCTGGACCGCCAGCCCGGTCTCGGCGGCGGCCGGGAGGAAGGTGCGCGAGAAGACGTCCATACCTGGCCAACGAGCCGTGACCCGGGGTGATGTGGGTCACTGTCGACTTTTGGAACTTCCACTCCTGCGGGTCGCACCGCCGGTGCGTCTTTCCGCGCCGACGACCCGCCCCGGGACGTCACACGGGCATCGGCGCGAACAGTTCACCAAGCCAACCCGGCACCGCGTCGGCGTACTCGGCGCGACCCGGGTCGGTGGTGGCCAGCGCCCGCCGCCAGGACAGCGCCCGGCTCACCGTGGTCACCCGGACGGCCAACCCGGCGGCCTCCCGCAGGGCCGCCCGGTCGTGCCGGTCGGTCCACGCCTCCAGGTAGGCGTCCCGCAGCCGCAGCAGCACCGGGTCCCCCTCGGGCAGCGAGTAGGTGTGCGCCACCGACCGCAGGGTCACCAGCAGGGTGCCGAACGGGTACGCCACGGAGGCGTCCCCCCAGTCGAAGAAGCGGTAACCGTCGGCGGCGAACACGTTCCCGTCGTGCAGGTCGTCGTGCTGCACGCTGGCCGGGATGCCGGTGTCGGCGAGCCGCCCGCAGTCCTCGGCGAAACGCGGCTGGTACGCCCGAAGCCGCTCGTAGGTCGCCGCGTCCAGCCCCCCGTCGTCGCTCCCGTCGCCGTCGCCGGTGGTGGCCTCCGGGCGGGCGTCGGGGTCGCCGGGTCCGGGGTCGAGGAGCAGGGCGGCGCGGTCGTCGAGCAGCCCGGCGAGCAGGGCCGGCAGGGCCGCCGGCCGGTGGTCGGGCACGCCGAGTGCGACGAGGTCGTCGGCCAGGGGAGACACCGTCCGTTGCAGGTCGGCGTAGGCGGCCAGCACGTCGGCCCACCGGGTCGGGTCGGGTTCGGCCAGGTCACGCAGGGACGGGCCGCCGTGGGGCAGCAGTGACCAGCCCCGCGCCGGGTCCACGGCCACCGGGTCGAGCACCAGGCCGGGGGCGAGCCGGGGCAGTTCGGCCAGCAGCACCGCCTCGTACGCCGTGCCGGGGTTGTTCGCCTTGAACCAGTACGGCCCGGCGTCGGTGGGCACCTGCCAGACCAGCGACCAGGGGCGCTGCCGGGCCTCGACCGGGCCGGTGACCCGCCGGCCGTGCCGGTCGAGCTGCCCGGTCACCCAGTCCAGCGCGGTGGCCCGCCACTGCGGGTCGGCCCAGCCGGGGGCCACGGAGACGATCGTCACGCCGCGCAGAGTAGGCCACCCACCCACCCCGGCACCCGCCATTTTCGGTCGGACGGAATCGCGAGGGAGCCGAGGTGGCGGCAGCGGAGCCACCCGGACACCGCCACATCGGCCCCGTTACGGGGGATCGGCGGACGGCGTCAGAGGAGTTCGAGAATGGTGGCGTTGGCCATGCCGCCGCCCTCGCACATGGTCTGCAGGCCGTACCGGAGGTCGTTGTCCCGCATGTGCTGGAGCATCGTCGTCATGATCCGGGCACCGGACGCGCCGAGCGGGTGCCCCAGCGCGATCGCCCCGCCGCGCGGGTTCAACCGCTCCGGGTCGGCCTCGGTCTCGGCGAGCCAGGCCAGCGGCACCGGGGCGAACGCCTCGTTCACCTCGTACACGCCGATCTCCTCGATGCCCAGGCCGGCGCGGCGCAGCGCCTTCGCGGTGGCCGGGATGGGGGCGGTGAGCATGGCGACCGGGTCGTCGGCGGCGACCACGGCGGTGTGCACCCGGGCCAGCGGGCGCAGGCCGTGGCGGCTGGCCCACTCGCTGGTGGTGACGGCGAGCGCGGCGGCCCCGTCGGAGATCTGCGACGCGGACCCGGCGGTCACCACCCCGTCGGCGCGGAACGGGGTCTTCAGCTCGCCGAGCGCGGCGAGCGAGGTGTCCCGACGGATGCCCTCGTCGGCGGTGAACGAACGGCCGTCACTCAACGGCACCGGGGCAAGCTCCGGGTCGAACGCCCCGGCGTCCTGCGCGGCGGCGGCCTTCTCGTGGCTGGCCAGGGCGAACTCGTCGAGCTGGCTGCGGGAGAAGCGCCACCGGGCGGCGATCAGCTCGGCGCCGACCCCCTGGTTGAACGGGAGCGGCTGGTCGTCGGCGAAGCCCTCGACCCCCCGGTAGCGGGCCCGGATGCGGTCGCTGAACGGCATGCCGTCGCCGACGCTGGACCCCATCGGCACCCGGGTCATCGACTCGACGCCACCGGCCACCACCAGGTCGGCCTGACCGGAGACCACCGTCGCGGCGGCGAAGTGCAGGGCCTGCTGGCTGGAACCGCACTGCCGGTCGAGGGTGGTGCCGGGCACCGACTCGGGCCAGCCGGCGGCGAGCACGGCGTTGCGGGCGACGTTCCACGACTGCTCGCCGACCTGGGACACGCAGCCCCAGACCACGTCGTCGACCTGGCCGGGATCGATGCCGGTGCGGTCGGCGAGGGCGCGCAGCACGTGCGCCGACAGGTCGACCGGGTGCACCTCGGCCAGGCCGCCCTTGCGTCGCCCGACCGGGGTACGCACCGCACCGACGATGACTGCGTCACTCATGACTACTCCCCGGTAACTTCGGCTGTGTCGATACTACGTCCCCGGACGCCGGTCCGCCGCCCGCGTCGCCGGGGCCGGCCTGGCGCGGCTGGCATGCTGGGACGGTGCATCCACCAACGTCTCCGGCCCGTCAGTGGCGGGTCCCCCCGACGGTCCCGGCGGTGAAGCTGGCCGGCGCGGTCGGGCTGGTCGCCCTCGGACTACTGCTCGCCGACGGCGACCCGGTCCGGCTGGCGCTGGCCGTCGCCGCCGCCGTGGGTATCACCGCCTGGGCGGTACGCGACCTGCTCGCCCCGGTCCGGCTCGCGGTCGACGCCGACGGGATCACCGTCGCGCGGGGGTACGCCGGCCGGCGGCACCTGCCGTGGGAGGCGGTGGAGGCGGTCACCGTGGACCGACGGACCCGGTTCGGGCTGACCGGCGAGACGTTGGAGATCGACGCTGGCGAGACCCTGCACCTGCTCGGCCGGGCCGACCTGGGCGCGCCCCCGGCCGAGGTGGCCGAGGCGGTCCGGGCCGCCCGTCCCTAAGGTGGCGCACGGCCCCGCCCCGGTACCGCTCAGCCGAGCAGCATCACCGTGCGGACGATCACCAGTCCGAGCAGCGCGAGCAGGATGACCCCCGCACCGACCGCCTGGAACACCGAGCGCCGCATCCGGGGGGCGTACGCCAACACGAGCGCCATCAGCGCCCCGACGATCAGCCCGCCGACGTGGCCCGGGATGGAGATGCCCGGCACGGTGAACGTGAAGATCAGGTTGATCACCAGGATCGGCAGGATCGCCGAGGTGTCCCGGCCGAGCCGGCGCATCAGCACGAAGACCGCCGCGAACAGCCCGAAGATCGCCGTCGAGGCACCCGCCGACGCGGTGTTGGGGCTGCTGAACAGGTAGGCCGCGACGTTGCCGCCGAGCCCGGCCATCAGATAGAGGCCGAGGAACCGCAGCGGCCCGAGCAGCGCCTCCAGCTCCCGCCCCAGCACCCAGAGCGCCCACATGTTGAGCAGCAGGTGCACCACGCCGTAGTGCAGGAACATCGCGGTGACCAGCCGGTACCACTCGCCGGAGGCGACCCCGTGGGCCTCGCCGAACGGCACGTACGAGGCGTAGCTGAGCACCGAACCCCACTGGGTCAGCGGGGTGCCGCCGCCGAGCAGGCCGCCGAAGCCGGAACCACCGATCAGCGAGTCCCCGCCCCGGTCACTGAGCACCGAGACGATCATCACCAGCACGTTCAGCGCGATCAGGGTGCGGGTGACCAGGCCGCGACGGCCGGCGGCACCGCCACCGAAGGCGGTACGCGCCGGCCGTACGCTGCGGCGTCCCTCGTTCACGCACTCCGGGCACTGGTGGCCGACGGGAGCGTCCCGCATGCAGTCCGGACAGATCGGCCGGTCGCAGCGGGAGCACCTGAGGTACGTCTCCCGGTCGGAGTGGCGGTAGCAGACCGGGGTGGTCGGCACCGACCCACCGGTGGCGTCGCCGGCCGGCCCGGAGCGTTCAGTCATGCGTGCAAAGGTACCTCGCAGCCGCGGTCAGGCCCCGGTGCGCTCGATCTCGACCCGCTCGATCACCACGTCCTGCAACGGCCGGTCGCTCGGGCCGGTGGGGGTGTTGGCGATCGAGTCCACCACCTTCGCCGACTGCTCGTCGGCCACCTGGCCGAAGATGGTGTGCCGGTTGTTCAGGTGCGGGGTCGCCCCGACGGTGATGAAGAACTGCGAGCCGTTGGTGCCCGGCCCGGCGTTCGCCATCGCCAGCAGGTACGGCCGGTCGAAGCGCAGTTCCGGGTGGAACTCGTCGGCGAACGTGTAACCCGGGCCACCCCGGCCGGTGCCGGTCGGGTCGCCCATCTGGATCATGAAGCCGCTGATCACCCGGTGCGAGATGGTGCCGTCGTAGTACGGCCCGTTGCCCGGCTTACCGGTGCGGGGATCGGTGTATTCCTTCTTGCCCTCGGCCAGCTCCACGAAGTTACGAACCGTCTTCGGAGCGTGATTGCCGAAGAGTTCCAGCCGGATCGGGCCAGCGTTGGTGTGCAAGGTGGCGTAGACAGCCTCGGCCACGGGTACTCCTCACTCGTTGGTCAGTTCCATGCGGATCCTCCCATGTGCCCCATCTGGCAGTGCGGAGGCATCCGTTGGTGGAGGATGACGAAGGAACAACTCCCAGGAGGTGGGACCGTGTTTGGAATCGGGCGGCGCAAGACCCAGGGGCAGCTGGCAAAGGTGGAGCTGCACCAGGGCATCGGTCACCTGAGGCAGGCCGCCACGCACGCGGCGAAGGGCGCCGGCGCCACGGTCGGACCGCGGGTCCAGTCGGCCCGTAGTGCCGTCGCACCGACCGCCGTCGCGGTGCGGGACCGGGCCTCCAGCGGCCTGGCGACGACGGCCGCGGCACTCGCCCCGGTGGCCCTGGCGGTGCGCCACGCCCAGGCCGAGGCCGCCGGCAAGGCGGTGGCCGGCAAGAAGGCCGCCGCAGCCAAGCAGGCCAGGGTGACCAAGAAGATCAAGGCGAAGAGCCCGAAGGCCCGCAAGCAGAAGCGGACCTCGCGCGGCATGATGGCCGGCCTGCTGGTCGCCGGCACGGTGGCCGGGGTGGCCGGCGCGATGGCCCTGCGTCGCCGCCGCGAGCAGCAGGAGTGGGCCGAGTACGACCCGACCCGCAGCATCGGCACCGCCCCCGTCCCGTCGGCCACCTCCGGTTCGGCGGCCACCGGCGTCTCCACCGGTCCGGCCGCCACCGGCGTCTCCACCGCCCCGGCCGCCGCCGGCGTCGACGCCCCCCGCGACGACGTCGACATCCTGGTGGTGGAGACCCCGTCGGCGGGCGGCACCACGCCCACCGGTTCGGCCACCCCGGCCACCGGCGTCGGCAGTTCCGCGGTGGCGTCCGGCACCCCGGCCGGCAAGCCGGTGATCCACCCCAACGACAAGGTCCCCTCGGTCGCCGAGGGCGCCACCGACGTCTCCGGCCGGCCGGCCGACGACCTCGGCAAGGCGCTCGACGCCGCTCGGAACCAGGCGCAGTCCGGCACCCGGCGCTGATCCCCCGCACCACGTCGGCGGCGCGGCGACGACCCCACAGGTCGTCCCGCGCCGCAGCCGACTTCCGGCGGGTCGCGGGCCGCGCCGCCCGCAGCCCCCGGCACGGTACGGCCCGGCACCGTCATCCAGCCTGCCCAGGGCGGCGACCCCCACAAGAACGTAAGGATTTTTCAGGGTTCCCCCCGACCGTTACGGGCCCACCCGGCGGGCGTCCGGCTCCTACAGTGCTCGTTATGTCGCCGACCACCGATCCGGAGCGTCCGGCTCCGGAGCCGAGCGGTGCCCCCTCGACGGGGCGCTCGGACCAGTCCGCCCAGCGCCCGGCCGGGCGTGAGCGGGCGCTGTCCCGGCGGCGGGTGCTCTCCGGCACCGCCGCCGCCCTGGCCGGCGCCGGGGTGGCGCTGACCGGCGAGTTCGGGTACGCGGAGGCGACCGCCGACAGCAAGCTGCCCGTCTACGGCGGGTACGCCGCCACCGTGCACGCCGACCGGCGCACCCCGCCCCGGTCGTCCCGGGTCGACGTGGTGTGGAGCGTGGACACCACCCGCCGGCTGATCGCGCTCACCTTCGACGACGGCCCGGCGCCCAACTGGACCCCACGGGTGCTGTCGATCCTCGCGCAGACCGACACCCCGGCCACCTTCTTCATGGTCGGCCGCCGGGCCCGCGAGTACGGTCGGCTGGTGGCGCACCGGCTCGACGGTCACGAGATCGGTAACCACACCTGGGCCCACCAGGATCTGGCGAAGATGACCTACGAGCAGGCGTGCACGGCGATCAGCCGGGCGCACAACGAGCTGACCCGGCTCTGGGGCCGGGAGCCCACCCTGCTCCGCCCGCCGTACGGGCACCTCGCCGGCAGCACCCTGCTCGCCGCCAACGACCTCGGCTACCAGGTGGTCCTGTGGAACCGGCAGATGCTCGAATCCCGGTTCACCCAGAATCCGGACGGCCTGGTCGACTACGTCGTCGACTCCTGTGAGCCGGGCACCATCCTGCTCGCCCACGACACCGGGCCGGTGGACCGGCTGGTCGCGATCCGGGGGTTGGCCGCGATGATCAGCGGGCTGCGGCGGCGGGGCTTCGAGTTCGTCACCGTCTCGCAGCTGATGGCGGCGGCCACCCCGGTGCCCGCCCCGGCCCACTGACCGGGGGTCGGTCAGAGCCAGCCGTTGCGGCGGAACCACCGGTAGAGCGCCAGTGAGATGGTGAGCATCAACGCGAGCACCCCCGGGTAGCCGTACGTCCATTTCAGTTCGGGCATGTTCTCGAAGTTCATGCCGTAGACACCGGCGAACGCGGTCCACACCGCCGCGATGGCCGCCCAGGCGGCGATCTTGCGCATGTCGTTGTTCTGGTCGACGGTGACCTGCGCCAGCCGGGCCTGGAGGATCGAGTTGAGCAGGTCGTCGTAGGAGTTGACCTGTTCGACGGTGCGGCTGAGGTGGTCCTGCACGTCGCGGAAGTACCGTCGTACCTCCTGCGGCACCTCGCGGTTGACCTGGGCGGTCAGCGTCAGCAGCGGCCGTTGCAGCGGGATCACCGCCCGCTTGAACTCCACCAGTTCCCGCTTCATCTGGTAGATCCGCTGGATCCGGCCGCTGCTCTGCCGGTCGAAGACGTCGGCCTCCAGCACGTCGAGGTCGTCCTCCAACTGGTCGGCCACCTCCAGGTAGAGGTCCACCACCCGGTCGGTGATCGCGTACGCCACCGCCCACGGGCCGTGCCGCAGCAGGTCCCGCTTGGCCTCCAGGTCGGCCCGGACCGGCGACAGCCGGCAGGCGTCCCCGTGCCGGACGCTGATCAGGAAGTTCGGCCCGATGAACAGCATCACCTGGCCGGTCTCCACCACCTCGGAGGTCTCGGTCAGCTCGCTGTGCTCGCAGTACCTGGCGGTACGCAGCACCAGGAAGCTGACGTCGCCGAAGCGCTCCAGCTTGGGCCGCTGCTGGGCCTTCACCGCGTCCTCGACGGCCAGTTCGTGCAGGCCGTACGTCTCGGCGATGGCGGTCATCTCGGCCAGTTCCGGTTCGTGCAGGCCGAGCCAGACGAACCCGTCGCGCTCGTCGCGGGCGGCGGCCAGCGCCTCGGCGTACTGCCACTGGCCGGGGCGGCGTTCGCCGTCGACGTAGAGGCCGCAGTCGACCACCCCGCTGCGTCCCGGGCCGGTGGGCGTGGGGGTACGGGGGGAGCCGTCGGCATTGAGGATGCGGGACATCGCGCGCACCGGGGACACCCAGGCGCGGGGGTTCAGCACCCGACCGCCGTGGAGTGTCGCCGACCGTTCCCGTGCCGCCCGGTCCGTCATGGCGTTCCCCCTCCCGGGTGTCCTGCTGCGGCTTGCAGGCTACGCCGCCGCCGTGGATGGCGGGTGTGGGCGCCGGGCGGGTCGGGCCGCATTCAGGGGGGTGAGGGGGCGACCCGACCCACCCGGCACCGTTGGGGGCGGGGGTAATGCTGCCGCGTCGCCCACCCGTCCGGCGGGAACGACCGGGTCACCGGCCGAACGTGAGTGACGCTCGCAGCATTGTGGGTCGCCGGGCCGGCCAAGGGGAGCCCTCAACCGGCCCACGTCGTGCTTTTGTCAGAAACCCGACAGATATTTCAGCCGCGTACGGCCGCCACCGCGTCCGCCAACCGGCGAACACCCTCGTCGATCCGGTCCGCCGTCACCGCGGAGAAGGCCAGCCGCAACGCGTGCCGCCCGCCGTCGACCATGAAGTCGCTGCCCTTGACCACCGCGACGCCCCGCTCGGCGGCGGCCGGGGCCAACCGGTCCACGTCCACGTCCTCGGGGAACTCCACCCAGAGGAAGTAGCCGCCGTCCGGCTCGACGAAGGTCACCTCCGGCAGGTGCCGACGCAGCGACTCGGCCAGCACCCCCGCCCGCTCACCCAGCGCCGACGACACCGTGGCGATCGACCGCTGGATGTCGCCCGAGACGCAGAACTGGTGCACGATCGACTGCGCCACCATGCCCGGCGAGATGTAGAGGCTGGTCGCCTTCTTGGCGATGTCGGCGATCAGGCTCGCCGGCCCGACCAGGTAACCGACCCGGACCCCGGGGCAGACGGTCTTGGTGAAGCTCGACGCGTGCACCACCACCCCCCGGGTGTCCATCGACAGCATCGACGGCAGCGGCTCGCCCCGGAACCGGATGTCGGCGTAGGGGTCGTCCTCGAAGATGGTGAAGCCGTACTCGGCGGCGAGGTCGAGCAGCTCACGGCGCTTGTCCAGGGAGAGGGTCACGCCGGCCGGGTTCTGGTAGTTCGGGATCACGTGGGCCAGCCGGGGGCGTACCCCGGACTCCAGCAGCTTGCGCAGCTCGGCGGTGTCCAGGCCGTCCGGCTCGATGCCCACGCCGTGGATCTCGCCGCCCATCCGTTGCAGGTTGAGCAGCGTCCGGTCGTACGTCGGACGCTCCACCACCACGGCGTCCCCGCGCCGGACCAGGTGGTCGAAGAGGAACGCGTCGGCCTGCAACGAGCCGTTGGTGACCAGCACCTGATCCGCCTCGACGCCGTGCTTCTCGGCGATCCACTTCCGCAAGGGCGGGTAACCCACGGAGGTGCCGTAGGCGGTGACCCCGGCGGGGTCGGCGTCGAAGGCACGGACGGCGGCGGCCTTGAGCCCCTCGACATCCACGATGTCCAGCGAGGGCGCGCCACGGGCGAACGAGATCAGCTGCTCGGCGGTCATGCGCACGAGCCTAGGGCCTGTCCGGGCCGCTCCGGCCGGCATACACGCCAAGTTCAACATGCGGGCACGCCGTACGGGGCGGGACGGGCCGAACCGGTCGACTCCGGTGCAGGTCGGGACGGGACCGGGCATCGGCACGGCCCGCCCCCGCTCGCTACTGTCGAAGCGTGCCCACCGAGCCCCTCCGCAACGCCGGCGCGTTGATCACGGACGATGGCGTCGAGCTGGCACCGCACCGCTTCGCCGGGCTGGTCGCCCCGGCGGTCGAGCGGGCGTTCGTGGCCGGGATGCTCGCCGGCCGCGACGGCGGCGGCGCCGAACTGAGCCAACGGTACGGCGGGCCCGCCGCCACCGGCTTCCTGGTGGAGTTCCGCACCCGGCTCGCCGCACCGGGCGGCACCGTCGACCGGGCCGGCTTCGCCGCCGTCAACCGCTACCGCGACCCCCGCCGCCTGCCAGCGGGCGCTGGACAAACAGGTCGCCCACGGCACGATCGCCCGCCGGCCGGACGGCGGGATCACCGCCACCGAACGCGGCGTCGACTTCCTCACCGAGCTGTACCAGGTGCACGCCGAGGTGACCGAGGAACTGTGGGCCGGGCACGACGACCGGGTACGCCGGCTCGTCGAGGCGTACGGGCGGGTGGTGGCGTACGCGGTGCTGCTGGCCGGGGAGCCGGACGCCGGGCCGGGGCCCGCGTTCGCGGCGGTCGCCCCGCCGTACGAGCCGGACGGCACCCCGCCGGGCGTGCTGCTGCTCAACCGGATCGGCGCGCTGCGGTACCACCGGGCCGACGCGTACGCGCAGGCGTGGACCGCCGCCGGGCACACCGCCGCCAGCGTCGGCGAGCTGCCGGACGGGCCGGAGCGGCGGGCCATCGAGTTGGAGACCGACCGTCGGGCGGCCGGCCCGTACGCCACGCTGACCGCCGACGAGCGGCTGGGCGTGCTCGCCGACCTGGCCGCCCTGCCCGGCTGAACCCCGGCCGGCCCGGGTGAACTCCCGGTTGACGGCGGCCGGCCGGTCACCCGGGGCTATCCTCCACGGTGACCTGGAGTCGTACGAGGGAGGCCCCGCATGATCGGGATGGTGCTCGCGGCCGGTGCGGGACGCCGACTGCGCCCGTACACCGACACCCTGCCCAAGGCGTTGGTGCCGGTGGACGGTGAGACCACCATCCTGGACATCGCGCTGCGCAACCTGGCCGAGGTGGGGCTCACCGAGATCGTGATCGTGGTCGGCTACGCCGCCGACGCGGTCGTGCAGCGGCAGGCGGCGCTGGAGGAGAAGTACGGCGTCACCCTCACCCTGGTGCACAACGACAGGGCCGAGGAGTGGAACAACGCCTACTCGCTGTGGCTGGCCCGGGAGCACTTCGCCCGGGGCGTGCTGCTGGTCAACGGCGACACCGTGCACCCGGTGAGCGTGGAGAAGACCCTGCTGGCCGAGCGCGGGCCGGGCATCCTGCTCGCCGTGGACACCCTCAAGGCGCTGGCCGACGAGGAGATGAAGACCACCTTCGACGCCGCCGGCCAGCTCACCCGGATCACCAAGCTGATGGACCCGGGCGAGGCGTACGGCGAGTACATCGGCGCGACGCTGATCGAGCCGCAGGTGGCCGGGGCGCTCGCCGACGCGCTGGAGGCGACCTGGCGGCGGGACCCGAACCTCTACTACGAGGACGGCTACCAGGAGTTCGCCGACCGGGGTGGCGAGGTGCGGGCCGCGCCGATCGGGGACGTCTCCTGGGTCGAGGTCGACAACCACGACGACCTGACCCGGGCGCGGGAGATCGCGTGCCGCTACTAGCCCGTACCATCCTGACCCCGCTGCACATCGATGTGCGGCGCGGTGCGGTCGCCGACCTGGCCACGATCCTCGCCGACGGGCGGATCTCCGCCGGGGGTGACGTGGCGGTGGTGGTCGGCCCCGGTCAGGGCGGGCAGATCGCCGACCTGCTGCGGCCGTCGCTGCGTTCGGCGGACGTGTTCACCGTGGCCGGCGGCACCCTCGACGCCGCCGACGAGTTGGGCGGCAAGCTCCGCGAACGCTCGTACGACGCGGTGGTCGGCATCGGCGGCGGCAAGACCATCGACGTGGCAAAGTACGCCGCCACCCGGCGCGGACTGCCAATGGTGACGATGGCGACCAGCCTCGCCAACGACGGCATCGCCTCCCCGGTGGCCAGCCTGATCACCGGCGGACTCAAGGGCTCCTACGGGGTGCACATCCCGATCGCGGTGATCGTCGACCTGGACTTCGTGGCCGCCGGCCCCGACCAGCACAACCGGGCCGGCATCGGCGACGTGGTCAGCAACATCAGCGCCCTGGCCGACTGGGAACTGGCCCGCCAGGTACGCGGCGAACCGGTCGACGGCCTGGCCGCGTCGCTGGCCCGGATGGGCGCTGAGGCGGTGCTCGCGCACACCGGCGACATGACCGACGACGCGTTCGTCACGGTGCTGGCCGAGGCGCTGATCTCCAGCGGCCTGGCGATGGCGGTCTGCGGCAGCAGCCGGCCGGCCAGCGGCGGCTGCCACGAGATCATGCACGCCGTCGACGCCCTCTTCCCCGGCACCTCGTCGCACGGCGAGCTGGCCGGGCTCGGTGCGCTGTTCTGCACGTTCCTGCGCGGCGACCAGCGGCGCTTCGTCGAGATGGCGGCCTGCCTGGGCCGGCACCGGCTGCCCCGGCACCCGGCCGACGTGGGCCTCACCGACGACCAGTTCGTCGAGGCGGTGCAGTTCGCCCCGGCCACCCGCCCCGACCGGTACACCATCCTGGAGCACCTGGCCATGTCGGTTACCGAGACGCGGGAGCGGCTGGCAGACTACGCCGGTGCACTCCGCGACCACAGTGGCTGAACCCCGTCCCACCGTCGCCGACTTCCACCGGGTCAACCGGGGCGGCGGCCTGTTCAGCGAATCGGTCAGCCAGTGGCTGGGTGCCGTCTTCGCCCTGGTCGCCCAGCGCCTCGGACTGCGCCCGACCGCGCTGACCATCACCAACCTGGTGCTCGGCCTGGCCGCCTCGGTGACCGTGGTGGCGCTCGCCGACCGGGTCGCCGCCGGCACCGTACCGGCCTGGCTGGTCGGGCTGGTCGCGCTGGTCGGCTGGCAGGTGGCGTACGCCCTGGACTGCGCCGACGGGCAGCTCGCCCGGGTGACCGGTCAGGGCAGCGCGGCCGGTGCCCGGGTCGACGTGCTCTGCGACGTGGCCGCCCAGATCGCCCTGGTCGCCGCCCTGTCGGCCACCGCCGTGGCGCAGCGCCCCTCCACGCCGACCTGGCTGGTGGCGACCTTCGCCGGCACCTGGATGGTCAACCTGGTGACCTCGGTGATGCAGTCCGGCCCCAACGCCGCCAGCATGGTCACCTCCACCTCCCTGCCGGTACGCCTGGTCAAACTGGTCCGCGACTACGGTGCGGTGATCTTCGTGGCGGGGTTGGTGCTGATGCTCGTGCCGGCGCTGGTGTTCTGGGTGGTCGTGGCGTTCACCATCGTCAACGGCGGCTTCCTGCTGGCCAGCATCGCCTTCTCGGCCCGCGCCTCGCTGTAGGGACCAGCACTCGCGCGGGCCGCGTCGGCCCCGCCCAGCTTGATCGACTCGACTGGGTCGATACAGCGGTATCAAGCGCGCCCGATACCGCTACATCGCCCCCAATGGAGTCAGGCTGGTCCCAAGTAGCCGCTGCAGGTGATCTCTGAGCATCAGAGTCTTGGCGTCCGGAGCGGAGATCCTTTGATCCACTCGGAGGAGACGTGAGAACGGCGCACCAGCACGCGACCGGCGGTGGCGACTCGCCCTGGTGCCGCTCGCCACCGTAGGGGTGGTCGCCGCCGGCCTGGTCGTGACCCAGCGGCGCCCAGGCCACCACCTGGCCCACCGCCAAGAGCACCCAGTCGATCAGCGGCACCCGCGGCTTTGGTCTGGTGCGCTACAAGGCCGGCGCCGCGACCATAAGAACGTGATCATCGGTTCGCCGGCCGCTGATGGCATCCCACTGCAAGGGCAGCTGCACGCTGGTCAACGTGTGGTGGTAGGACGTCGGCGAGGACGCTGCGACGTTCAAGGGCGGCACACAGGCAACAGCTCCGGTGCCGAACCGGTCAAGACCGGCAGCGGCCCCGACGGCACGTACTGCAAGTACACGTCGTCGAACATCGTCCACAGGTAGGGCAGGGAATCCAGTTCCGCCCACCGGTGAGGCGGGCCCGCGCACGTTCCCGAGAGGGCCTGCGCGGGCCATCGCCGTCGACGGCACGATGCCAAACCGTCGCAGGGACCAAGCCGACAGGGTCGCGCGACAGCATGTCCCTGTCGGCTTGTGATCCACACATCACAGATTTGCCTCGCGCGTCCAATCTCGATTCAGTGTCTAGCAGACACGCACACCATCGATGATGTCGTTGTATGACAAGCCGCCAAGGCCAATGTTGCTGTTCCAGTCGATCGCTTCACTCGAAAAGAGCTTGACGAAGCTGCTGCCATTCCAGTTGGAGAAGGTGCTGACGGTCCCGCTCGTCTGATTGTTGACATAGCCCGTGATCCGGTCGTTCCACTTTCCACCCGTCGGATAGTTGAACGTCGCCAGATCCCTGAACCCGCAGGTGTAGAAGCTGATGCTGTACCCGAGGAAACCTTGATCCGCAAACAGGCACAGGTACTGATAGTTACATCCGTAATGGGGTGGCTCGGCAGTTGCGCCGCGCTGGGCCGGTGTCTTGATCCAGCTTTCGGACGGAGCAGAGGGTGCAGGTCGTTGGCGGGCTGGGGCATCGAGGGCCGCCTTGACAGCAGCCTTTGACAACACTCTCTTGTTTCGCGGCTGGCTCGCCGGCATGGTGATCTCGACACCAGGAGCAATCCGAAGAGTGTCTTCACTCACCACTACCGAGCCCGGATAGAGCTCCATTAGTGACCCGAGGGCCACCGACACTTCGGAGGCGGAGGCCACGGTAGCGCCACCCGCGTGAGCGGGCACACCGTTGACGCTGATTGCAGCGGCAGCAGATGCCGCCAGCAGGACACGAACCAGTCTTCTTGATTTCGCCATTGATTCCTCTCCGTCCAGGGTAATTAGGAATTAAGGCGAGGGCATGCCAGCCCGCGGACCGCCATTTTCTGCCAGCGCAAACATTCCCCGTCGACCCTTACGCTAGCAGCGGAATTGCCGCGGATCCGCCCACAATGCTCCAACAATTAAAGACTGCTTTTACTTTTTGACATCTATCACTTAGGGTTAATCTTTACGTGAGGGCCGGGCAGGTCACGGCCCATCCACTCGAAACTCAGGTAACACTACGTCAGTGTAACGAATCGATAACGATAGTGTAGGCGGGCCGAAAAGGGCGAACGCGTTGACCCTCTGCTGCATAGACAGGGCGGCCACGGAACACAGGAGGCGGATTTGAAGCAGGTGATCAATACGGAAGGCCACGTTCACGGCACCCCGGCTACAGCGGAACGCACCGACTCCGAGGTCATCAAGGAGTCGATGCTGGACCCCAGCCACTTCGGTGTGCTATATGAGCGACATGCCAGGGTGTTGCACGGCTATGCCTATCGAAGACTCGGACGGGAGGCAGCAGAGGACGTCGTCGCGGAGACCTTCTTGAAGGCGTTCCGCGCCAGACAGACGTACGACCTCAGACACAGCGATGCTCGGCCGTGGTTCTTCGCCATAGCGATCAACGAGATCGCCCGCCACCACCGTGTGGAGAAGGCCAGGTATCGCACCCTCCTCCGCTCCATCCATCAAGATCAGGAACGTACGGAGAGTATTGCCAATCAGGTGGCTGATGCGGTATCAGCTCGGACGCTACGGAAGCCGCTGATCGAGGCGCTCACGAAGCTCTCTCGTCGCGACCGGGACGTGCTGCTCATGGTCGCGTGGGCCGGTCTGAACTACGAGGAAGTAGCCAGGGCGCTTCAGGTACCGCCCGGCACAGTTCGATCGCGGCTGCATCGCGCCCGTCAGAAGATCCGCAAGTATCTGCCCGACGACATCGCCCTGGAGCTGACGTGAAGGATCTAGAACTGATCAAGCAGCTGGGAGAGGACCTCGCCCCGGGCCAGGGTGAGCCACTTGCTCCATTTTCCCCAGCCACCCTCTGCGACCCACCTCGTAGGCGACCGTTGAAGATATGGCACGCCGGAGTCGCAACGCTTGCGGTAGCAGGAGTTACTGCGGCGCTGGCGGTCGTATGGCCGAGTCCGCCACGAATATCGCCTGGCCAGACGGCGGCCAACGGGGCCACTACCATCCTCGACAAGGCCGCCGCCGTCAGCAGCCAATCCACTCTTCTTCCCCTCCAGGCCAGCGAGTACATCTTTACCGAGACGGTCAGCAGTTACCCGAGCCAAGTTGAGCAGCCTGACGGCTCCTTCAAGGTCGTCAGAAATAGCCCGGTCGTGACCCAGATCTGGCTCCCGGTGGACCCAGCGAAGAGCGGCCAGCAACGACAGCGCCCCGAAGAGGGCGGCAGCGAGTGGGGGCCTTGGCTTCCGGTCGCCCCATGTCCGGAGGCGCAAAAGCCGGCCGTACCAGGAGGTGCAGCCGCACCCTGCACAAGGGGCGTCTTACCAATTGATTTCCCTACTGACCCCTCTGCGGTGCTGGCCTGGCTCATCGGGGATCGCCCAGGTGGTTCACCTAGCCCGGAGCCCTCGATTCCCAACCCGATCAGTGGGCAGGACGGCTTAGCGTTCGAAACAGCAAGGTCGCTTCTCATGACAGGGACTTACCTACAGCCAGAACAGCGCAGCGTAATCTTCAAGGCTCTGGCAAAGCTCCCGGGTGTCGGCACGGTAAACGACGTCCAGGATGGTTCAGGTCGGCGAGGAATCGGTATCTCCGCAGGTGGTTTCGAAGCGCTGGTATTCGACTCCACCTCATTTACTTTCCTGGGAACCACCAGCTCGGCCATAATTAAACAAGCCCCGACCACAGAGGCCGGCAAAGTCCCAGCCTGAACGGTCATCGCCGAGGCGGGCCGCGCACTCCGATGCAGGCGTGCGCGGCGAGCCGCCGACTTCGGCCACGACATCGGTGTGCCGACGATGTGACGACCGGCCCACACCGCCAGAGTGGCGAGAGCAGCATTGGCACCCCGTCGATCAACGCTCCGATGCCGAATGGCGCTCACCTTGATCCACTCGGTTTGGGACGGAGTAGGGGTATCGACCCCGCCGGGATACCGCTACTCCGGCGCACGGGTCCTCGGCCTCGACCCAGTTCAGCCAGGACGCATACGTCGGCAGGAAGACCAGGTCGACCTGGTTGGCGAAGCACCAGGCGCGGACTTGACGGTGCTTGCACGGGGAGAAGTTGTCCAGGATCAGGTAGAAGTGTTGGTCGGGCCAGCGGTGGCGCAGGGTCTTGAGGAAGCTGAGGAAATCGCACCACCGTTTGCGGTCGCGGATGCGGTAATGCAGGCGGTCCGGTAGCGAGGTCAAGGGCGGCGATCATGTGCCGTACGCCCTGGTCACGCTGGTAGGTGGCGCGTAGTCGCACCGGATGTCCGACGCCTCGCCATGCGTGGCCGGGGCGGGGTTGGAGGTTGAGTGGCCCGAACCCATCGACGCAGAGCACCCTGCCGTCGGCTGGTGGGTGGTCGTAGAGGTCGAGGATGCGGCGCATCTTCGAGGTGAAGTCGGGGTCGTTGCTGGCCTTCCACGTCTTGGGTGCAGTTGGACTACGCGGTGACCTATGACGAGGGCTCCTCCGGCGAGCTGCGCGCCACGATCATTCAGGCCGTGGGGAACCGCATCGCCTACGGGTCCGTTCGGCAGTACCGCACCTGGACCTGCACCGGGCAGACGCAGCCGCTGTCGGCGCTGATCCCGGCCAATGTCGCCGGTGTCCCGTTGCGCACCGGCGAAGCCCTGCTGTACGCCTGGATCTCCGCCTGCCCCGGCGCGAACTAATATGCCATCGCCGGACAGGTGGTGCGGATCATCCACTGACACCGCTGCCGTCACGGTCCTGGGAGCGGTCCGGATCTTGGGTCCTCCGCGCGTTCTCGGCGGAGTTGTTGGAGGACGCGGGTGTCGGCTTCGAGGTCGGGGTGGCCGACCTGCCGGTCGAGGTCGACGACGCGTTCGAGTTCGCGGATCGCCTGGTCGAGGTCACCGTCCGCCCGGTGGACCATCGCGATGTTATACCGGGTAACGGCTTCGCCGGCTCGGTCGCCGACCTCCCGCCGGATGGGCAGGGCCTGCTGGTAGTGGTCCAGGCCCCGCTGCCGATCCCCCAGGCTGTCGTACACGAGGCCGATGTTGTTGAGGGTGGTGGCTTCGCCGGCCCGGTCGCCGACCTCCCGGGTGATGGGTAGGGCCTGGTGGTAGTGGTCCAAGGCCCGCCGCCGATCCCCCAGGCTGTCGTACACGCTGCCGATGTTGTTGAGGGTGGCGGCTTCGTTGCCCCGGTGGCCGGCCTGCCGGTACATGGTCAGGGCCTGGTGGTAGTCCTCCAGCGCCGGCTGCGGCCGACCGGTCGCACGCCGGGCCCAACCCCGGTCGTAGAAGGAACCGGCGTCCGGGCCGAGGGTCAGGGTCGCGGTGGCCATGGCTTCGACGTCGGCGAACCGCGAGGTACGCAGCCACACACGGCATACCCGGTCACCGACGTCCCGGGCGATAGCGGGCTGCCACCCGGCGACTGCGAGCCGATGCACCTCGACCCAACAGGCGAGGACCTTCGGGTCAGTGGCCATCGGCGGGGGTGGGGTCGAGGACCCAGATTTGATAGAGGGACTTGGCGGCGTCGGCGCAGGCCTGGATGTGCTCCTCATCGGTGAGCAGGGGGCGGACGAGGGGGTGCAGGAGGTTGGAAACGAAGTAGCGGGGCTCGCGGCTCTCCGGGTCGGTGCCCTCTTCGAGCAGGCCGAGTTCGACGGCCCGCCGCAGGTGCCGGGCGGCGTCGGGGTGCGGGTGCAGGGCGTGGACGGTGGCGGCGGGGATCGGTAGTTCGACGACGTTGATCCTCGCGAGCATCCGGCGCAGTTCGAGGGGTTGGGAGTCAAGCAGGTTGTCGGCCAGGACGGTTTCCCGGCGGAACCGGTCGGCTTCGTTCTCGATGGCGGTGAGCAGGCCGTCGACGTCGAGGGTGGCATCGTCGACGATCCGGTCGAGCCAGTCGAGCAGGCGGGGGTTGCCGGCTGCGGCCTCGATCGCCCGGATCCGGATGGTGGGGTTGATGATGGATTCGGGGCGCAGGTTGGTCAGGTTGGCGATCTTCTTGGTCTGCTCGACCGGGGTGAGGGTTTCCAGCGCCTCGACGGCGATGGTGGTGCCAACCGGGGTGGGGAAGCGGTAGCGGCTGGTGATGATGACGCGGCTCGGGCTGCCGGTGTCGCGGATGGCGGCCAGCAGGGCGGGCAGGATCTCGGCCATCGCCGGGGCGAGGACCCGGCTGCCGTCGTCGCGGGTGTCGAGGTTGCCGGTTTCGAAGTCGTCGAACACGAACAGGCAGGGCGTGTCGCCGAGCGGCCCGTCGACGTCGAGCAGGTGCCGTAGCCGGATCGACAGGGGAACCTGCTCGTTGTCGAGCAGTGCGGCGGCCTCGATGCTCTGGTCGAGGCTGTCGAAGCGGATCTTGCTGGTCAGCTCGCGGAACTTGATGGCGTCGACCCGGCCGTACCAGACGGCACGCTGGTGGGTGGGCATGCGTTCCAGGAGCCGGGAGGCGAGGCTGCTCTTGCCGAGCCCGCCCATGCCGGCCAGCAGCAGGCCCTGCGCCGCGCCGGGGGTGTCGGCGGGTTGCCACAGAACGCGCAGGCAGCGCTGGATGACCCGCCGCCGGCCGACGAACTCGGCGCGGGACGCGACCCGGGACAGTTGGGTCTGCGGGTCCAGGAACTGCTGGTCGGCGGCGCGCACCTGCAACCGCTTACGGCCCTTGGTGTGCAGCGGGGTGACCAGGGGTGCCAGCGGGGACCGGTCGGCGTAGATCCGGAGCAGATGCCAGTAGCTGCTCTTGCGCTCGTGGAACAGGTGACGGCGGGCCGCGACGACGGCCCGGTCCAACGACCCGCCGTCGGCCAGGGCCTGGTAGAGCGCGGCGGCGAAGTCGGTGGCGGAGACGTCCCCGACCGGCAGCGCCCAGCCCAGCACCGCAGGGGCACCGGCGGCGACCAGGCTCTCACTCATCGACGGGAACACGCCGCCGTCGGGGGCGTCGGCGGTCAGGCAGCCGGACACGAACACCAGCCTCGGCCAGTGGCCCTGCATCGCCTCGGCGAGCTGGTCGGCCGTCGCCCGGGTGAGCCTGCCGTACTCGTCCTCCAGGAGGAAGAACGGCTGTCCGCCGGCGGTGGTGGCGTGTCCGCTCAGGTGCAGCACGTCGAAGTGGCCGGGCCCGTAGTCACGGTTGAGGAACCGCAGCCCCTCCAGACTGCCGCTCTCCTCGACCACCAGATCGGTGCCGGTACGTCGGGTCGCGGCCAGGATCGCCGCCTCCTCGGCCTCGAAGTTGAGCACCGGCTCCACACCCTCGGGCGAGGCCGCCATGAACAGCACCCGCAACGGCCGGTTACCCGGCGCAACCTGGCCGGTCAACGCCGCGTGGGTGCCGACCGTCCGGACCGGCAACAGCGGTGCCCGCCCGGCCACCGTCAAGAACGCCCCCTGCCGGGCCAGCAACTCCCACGGCAGGTGCCGCAGTCGCTGTTCGGCGGTGATCCGCAGCACCGCCCCGGTGCGACCGGCCAGGATCGGGGTCAGCCACCGCTCATCGCCGTCGAGGAACTCCGCTAGCCGGGTTCCCAGCTCGGCCAGCCGGGCCGCGCCGTACACCTTGTAGGCGGTGGCGTCGGTGCTGTAGTCACGGCGTACCAGGGTAAGCAGCTCGTCGACCGCGGCGCGGTCCAGACCGCGGACCCGAAGTGGCTGGCCCTCGGCGGACAGCCGCAGCTCGTAGTGATGGGAGGTCTGCTCGAAGACCTCCAGGTCGAAGGTGCTCATCTGCCCATCCCCGTCGTGGTGGTCAGTTCAGTGCGCCGGGTAGTCGACGGTGGACCTTGGGTGGCCACTGTACGTTTCCCTCACGTCCCGCAACTGCTATGTGGACCCGCCTCGGGTGACGGCTTTCCGACTCACCGGCCGTGTCCGGGCGGGTAGAACGTTCACTGCCTCTTGCCGGGTGGTGTCACGGTCCGGTGGTGACCGGGCCGGCAACAGGGAGCATCAGGAGGAGCGCTGTGGCATCGGAGAGCCGGGATCGGGAAACGCCCGTCTCCGTTGCAACGGCCACCGTTACCCGCCTGGTGGAGGTGCACCGGCTCGCGGTCGCCGGGCGGCAGCCGCAGATCGCCCGGGACGTCGGTGACCGGGTGAGTCGGGTGTGGCTGCCCACCTCGCGGTTCACCGACGTCGAGGCCCTCGCCACCGCCACCCTGACCCTGGGACCGGATGCCGGCTCCTTCTATGACCGGGGATGGGCGCGGTCGGCGACCGGTCGGCCCGGGCCGGCGCTGGAGGACTACCGGCAGGCCCTGACCATGTACCGGCAGGCCGGCCACCGGGGTAACGAAGCCGCCACCCTCAGCAAAACCGGTCACCTGTATTTCGACGTGGGGGACCGGCAGCGGGCCATCGACTACTACCACCAGGCCCTCCCCCTCCAACGGGAGGTCGGCGACCGGGCCGGCGAAGCCACCACTCTCAACAGCATCGGCGCCGTCTACAGCAGTCTGGGAGACCCGCACCGGGCCCTCAACTACTACCGCCCGGCCCTCACCATCCGGCGGGAGGTCGGCGACCGGGCCGGCGAAGCCACCACCCTCACCGACATCGGCTCCATCTACAACAACCTGGGGGACCCGCACCGGGCCATCGAGCACTACCGGCAGGCCCTACCCCTGCAACGGGAGGTCGGCGACCGGGCCAGCGAAGCCACCACCCTCAACAACATCGGCACGGCGTACGAAAGGCTGGGGGACCGGCAGCGGGCCATCGACCACTACCACCAGGCCCTCACCATCCAACGGGACGTCGGCAGCCGGGCCGGTGAGGCCGCCGTCCTCAACAACATCGGCGACGCGTACGTCAGGTCGGGAGATCTTCAACGAGCACTCGACCAGTTCCACCGGGCCCTTCGCATCATCCGGGAAGTCGGCAACCGGGCCGGCGAGGCCGCCATCCTCAACAACATCGGCGCGGCTTACCACACGCTGGGGGACCGGCAGCGGGCCCTCGACCATCACCGCCAGGCCCTCCCCATCCGGCGCGAGGTCGGCGACCGGGTCGGTGAAGCCACCACCCGGTACCACATCGCCCGGCTCCACCGGGCGGACGGCGACCTCGACCAGGCGATCCGGGAACTTGAACGCGTCGTCGACCTCGACCGGCAGATGGGTCACTCCAACCTCGAAGCCGACAGCGCTCTCCTGCGGCAGCTCCGCCAGCAACGCGCGGAAGGCCCGTAGGGGCGATGCCCTCCCGCAGCGGGCCGCACGACGGGCGTCGCGCGTCGCCCGGCTGTGGCGGTCGGGCGGGTCCGCCGGGTGACCGGGTCTCAGCCGCCGTAGAAGCTGGCCGGGTCGACGTCGGCCAGCGCAACCCAGTCCGGGTCCAGCGGCGGGGCGAGCGCGGCGGGCGACATCCGCAACTCGACGGCGAGTGCCGGCCGCTCGTCGACCAGCTGGGACAACGCATAGATCGTGGCCAGGACGTGCAGGCAGGGGCGGCGGCGACTCCGGCAGTCGCACTCGGACACCAGTTCGTCGAGCCCGACGCCGACGCTGATGCCGTGCCGGCGGAAGTCGCCGTCGAGACTGTCCGGCAGGTCGCCGGGGGCCAGCCCGCGGTTGTCCCCCAGCGCCGTGGCGATCAGGCGGGTCGCCTCGTCCCGGGTCTCGACGGGCCAGGGCGGCAGCACCAGGCGGACCCGGTTGCCGACGCCCGACACCCGTACGTCGGCCTCCAGGTGGCCGCCGTCGGCCGACAGGGTGACCGCGTGGTTGCGGGCGAGGCTGCGCGCTTTCGGCAGCAGGGCGTTGGGGCCGACGGCGGCCGTCGAGGCGACCGTACGCACCCAGGAGCGGCCCCAGGGGGTCGCGCCGAACTCGGCGGGGATCAACGGGAGCCTCCCGGGTCGAGGTCGAGCACCGCGTGCAGTTCGTCGTCGGACAGCCGGGACAGGGCCGCCTCGGCGTCGCCGGAGACGATCTCGGCGAGCCCTCGCTTGCTGTCGTGCAGCCGGGCGATGTGGTCCTCGATGGTGCCGCCGGTGACCAGGGTGTAGACGTTCAGGGTGCGCTGTTGGCCGATCCGGTGCGCCCGGTCGGTCGCCTGTTCCTCGACGGCGGGGTTCCACCAGCGGTCGTAGTGCATGACGTGGCTGGCCCGGGTGAGGTTCAGGCCGAAGCCGGCCGCCCGCAGACTGAGCAGGAGCACGGCGGGAGCGTCGTCGTCCTCCTGGAACGCCCGGACGAGTTCGTCGCGCCGGGCGGCGGGGAGGCCACCGTGCAGGAACGGGACCGGGCCCACTCCCAGGCTGTCCGTCAGGTGGTCGGCGAGCAGGCCGCCCATGGCCCGGTACTGGGTGAACACGAGCGCGCGGTCGTTGTCCTCGACGATCTCGGTGAGCATCTCGGTCGCCCGGTCGAACTTGCCGGAGCGCCCCGGCCGGGCGGGACCGTCCCGGAGGAACTGGGCGGGGTGGTTGCAGATCTGCTTGAGCGAGGTCAGCAGGGCCAAAACCCGTCCGCTGCGTTCGATGCCGACGCCCAGGCCGGCGGCGAACGCCCGGTCCACCGCCTCCCGGTAGAGCCGGGCCTGCTCGTCGGTGAGGGTGCAGATCGTCGTCGAATACTGCTTGGCTGGCAGTTCGGTCGCCACCTCGGCCTTCGTACGGCGCAGCAGGTGCGGCCGGACGATGGTGCCGAGGGCGGTGGCGGCGGTGACGGAGCGGCGCTGCTCGATCGGCGTCACGAACCGCTGCCGGAACCGGGCGCGGGTGCCCAGCAGGCCGGGGTTGGTCACGTGCAGCAGGGACCAGAGTTCGTCCAGCCGGTTCTCCACGGGCGTGCCGGTCATGGCGATCCGGGAGCGGGCGGACAGGCGGGCCGCCGCCCGGCTGGCCAACGCCTCCGGGTTCTTGATCTGCTGCGCCTCGTCGAGGACGACCACGTCCCAGTCGGTGGCCGTCAACGGTTCGTCACGGCGCAGCACCGGATAGCTGGTGATCACCACCGTTCCCGGCCGGTAGGTGTCGGGCAGCCGACGGTCCGCACCGTGGTAGCTGACCGTCGGCACGGCCGGGGCGAAGCGGGCGATCTCCCTGCGCCAGTTGCCGACCAGGGACGTCGGGCAGACCACCAGGTGCGGTTCGGGCGAGCGGCGGGTGGCGAGCAGGCAGATGGCCTGGAGGGTCTTGCCCAGGCCCATCTCGTCGGCGAGCACGCCGCCGTGCCCGAGCCCGGGTCGGGCGGCGAGCCAGGCCACCCCGTCGATCTGGTACGGCCGCAGGGTCGCCCGGATGTCGGTGCCGCGCAGGGCGTCCCGGGTGGTCACCGCCTGGCGGAACCGGGTCAGCAGGGCGGACGCGGCGGTGATGGCGGTGCCGTCGTCGTTGACCACGGCATGGGCCGCCACCGGCATCCGGGTGCCCAGCGTGGCGTAGCCCTCGGCGTCACCCGGCGACAGGCCGGCCGCGTCCCGCCAGGCCCGGACGGACTCGCCGACCGTCGCGCCCGGGTCGAGCGTACGCAGGGCCGGCAGCGCCTCGTCCAGCTCCGCGAGCTGCACCGCGACACTGGTCACGGCGATCCGGCCGGCCACCGGCAGGGCCAGCCGGCAGACGCCGGAGCGGCCTTCGGGCAGGCCGTGGGCACGGATCGCCCCGGTCAGCGGCGTGACGCCCCACCAGGCGATCGCGTTCTCGGCGGGGACGAAGGTGGCCTGGAGTGTGCCGGGCAGGTCGGTCATCGTCCAGCCCCTCGTCGGGGTCGGTCGGGGCGTCGGTTCGGCGAGCAACGGGGCAAGACCCACTCCTAGGTCGGGGAGGGTGCAATGATGAGTGCGGGACGCAACAGTTGCGCCGCGCAACGATAGGAGGAATTATGCCCCACGCGCCGGCTCCGCGATGACCACGCGGGAAACGGGTCAGGCAGACCGGGCCGGCACCGACCCGCTCGCCGAGGAGGTCGTCCGCCGGCTGCCGGACTGGATCACCCACCTGATCCAGATCAACAGCCTGGTCGCGAGCCGGATGGGCGTGGTGGTGAGCGACTTCCACTGCCTGCACGCGTTGCAGCAGCACGGCCCGACCACGGCCGGGGTGCTCGCCCGGCAGGTCGGCATCACCCCCGGATCGGCCTCCCGGATGATCGACCGGCTCGCCGACGCCGGCTGCGTCCGCCGCACACCCGACCCGAACGACCGGCGGCGCGTCCTCATCGAGCCGACCCGCGAGGGGCTCGACCGGATCGACGCCTACTACGCGGGCCTGACCGCGCGGACCTTCCAGGACCTGGCCGCCTTCGACGACGAGGAGCTACGCACGCTGCTGCGGTTCATCGAGGTCTTCCAGGTCAGCGCGGCGGCAGAGGTCGAACGGCTACGCTCCGCCACCCCCTGACCGCCCCGCGCCCACCCCCTCGGATCTGCCGGGTGATCAAGAGGTTTGCGTCAACTTTGATCTTCCCGATGACGTAAACCTCTTGATCACCGGGGTGTAGGGCGAGAGTTCCGGGCGATTTGGCGGGAAGGAGGTCGGGGGTGGTGTCGGGGGGTGGTGTCGGGGGCGCCGTTGAGTTTGGTGTCCACCTTGGTCGACTTCGTTTGGGGCAAAGTTGGGGTATCGACCGCACCGGAATACCGCTACTTCTTTCCACGGGTTTTGCGCCTGCCTGGCTGTCGGGACGAGGGCCGGGGCAGGTCACTGCCGCAGGCGCGTCCCGGGGTCGCCCGGCGAACCCGGCTCAGGTGACGGCTTTCCGACTCACTGGCCGTGCCCCGGCCACCGGGGTAAGAACGATGATGACCGTGTCACCACCCCACGCGGATGACGCCATGGTCCGCCCCTCGGCAACCGTGGCGTCGACCACCGGAGGCAGCAGGAGGAGCGGAGTGGGAGCGGGCATCGCGGACCGGGAACCGGCAGGACCACGCCCTGCCACTCCCCCGGCGACGACCACGCTCGCCCGACACGTGGAGGTGCACCGGCTCGCGGTCGCCGGTCGGCAGCCGCGGATCGCCCGGGATGTCGGTCACCGGGTGGGTCAGGTGTGGTTGGGTACCTCGCGCTTCGCCGCCGTCGAGGCTATGGCCACCGCGACCCTGACCCTCGGCCCGGACGCCAGCTCCTTCTACGACCGTGGTTGGGCGCGGTCGTCGACCGGTCGACCCCGGACGGCGCTGGAGGACTACCGGCAGGCCCTGACTATGTACCAGCAGGCCAGCGACCGGGGCAACGAAGCCGCCACCCTCCACAACATCGGCAGCGTGTACAACAACCTGGGGCATCGGCAACGGGCCCTGGACCACTACCACCAAGCCCTCCCCATCACCCGAGAGGTCGGCAACCGAGCCGGCGAAGCCACCACCCTCCACAACATCGGCCACGTGCACAACAACCTGGGGCATCGACAGCGGGCCCTGGACCACTACCACCAAGCCCTCCCCATCACCCGAGAGGTCGGCAACCGAGCCGGCGAAGCCACCACCCTCCACAACATCGGCCACGTGCACAACAACCTGGGGCATCGACAGCGGGCCCTGGACCACTACCACCAAGCCCTCCCCATCCGCCGGGAAGTCGGCGACCGAGCCGGCGAAGCCACCACCCTCCACAACATCGGCCACGTGCACAACAACCTGGGGCATCGACAGCGGGCCCTGGACCACTACCACCAAGCCCTCCCCATCCGCCGGGAAGTCGGCGACCGAGCCGGCGAAGCCACCACCCTCCACAACATCGGCCACGTGCACAACAACCTGGGGCATCGACAGCGGGCCCTGGACCACTACCACCAAGCCCTACCCATCCGCCGGGAAGTCGGCGACCGAGCCGGCGAAGCCACCACCCTCCACAACATCGGCCACGTGCACAACAACCTGGGGCATCGACAGCGGGCCCTGGACCACTACCACCAAGCCCTACCCATCCGCCGGGAAGTCGGCGACCGGGCCGGCGAAGCCGTCACCCGGTACAACATCGCGATGGTCCACCGGGCGGACGGTGACCTCGACCAGGCGATCCGCGAACTCGAACAGGTCGTCGACCTCGACCGGCAGGTCGACCACCCCGACCTCGAAGCCGACACCCGCGTCCTCGAACAACTACGCCAGGAACGCGCGAAGCGCCGGTAATCAAGAGCCTGGCTACGAAATGCTCGCTGTCGGCGAGCGCCGGGCACCAGCCAAGGGTGGCCATGACGTCGGGGGTGGGCCAGATGCGCTACGGGCTGCCCTCGATCTCGGACAGCGATGGTTCCGGTGCCTACCAGCCCACCGTCGAGCCTCAACGAGGTGAGAAAGCAGCCCGCCCCGGTTTCCCCGACGGGGGCCGGGGCCAAGTCACTGCCGCAGTCGGTATGACGGGCGGCGTCAGTTGTGCTTGAGGGAGTCGACGAAGGTACGCCAGCCCTGGGCATCGAAGGCGAGGGTGGGGCCGGACTTGTCCTTGCTGTCCCGGACGGCCACCCCGTTGCGGAGGTCGGCCACCTCGACGCACTGACCGTTGGCGTCGCTCCGGCTGCTCTTGCGCCACACCGCGCCGGTGAGGTCCGGGTTCGACATGTCAGCCTCTACTTCATCTCGCCTGCTATCCGCCAGATCGAACATCGTCTACAGGGTAGGGTCAGCGCCCTTCATCCGCCGGTAGGCCCGTTCTTCGTCACCTGCACGTAGGTCTGGCATCGCAGATCCGCCTCCTCGCCAGCATTTGCCCCTGGTGATCAAGAGGTTTGCGTCACCCGCCACCGATGATCAAGAGGTTTGCGTCAACTTTGATCTCCTAGATGACGCAAACCTCTTGATCACGGTGGAAGGTCGGGTTCGGGCACTGGGGGTTCGCGGTGGTTTAGGGGGTTTGTGTTCTTGGTCTTTGTGACCTGCGTTGGTCGACTCGGTTGGGGCGAAGTTGGGTATCGACTGCACCGGGATACCGCTACTTCGGCCCACGGGTTTGGGCCGCTTCAGATGTCGGGCGGCGGGGGTTCGTCCGCGCCTCGGGCCTTCCATGGCTGGTGGTCGGTGATCCAGGCTTCCACGTCGTGCACCAGCCAGACCGATCCGCCGGCCAACCGGTCGAAGGGCTCGGGGAAGTCGGGCCGGCTGGTGAGCTGGACGATGCGGACGCGCGACACGCCCAGTCGCTGTTGAAGCTCGGCACTGCCGTAGAGCTTCCTCCGCCAGGCCACTACCGGGCCTCGACGTGGCAGGAGAGCAGGGTGCCCCGGCCGCCGAGACGGGGGCCGGGGCGTGTCACTGCCGCAGTCGGTACGAGCGGCGGCGTCAGTTGCTCTTGAGGGAGTCGACGAAGGTGCGCCAGCCCTGGGCATCGAAGGCGAGCGTGGTGCCGGACTTGTCCTTGCTGTCCCGTACGGCCACCCCGTTGCGGAGGTTGGCCACCTCGACGCACTGGCCGTTACTCTGACTCCTGCTGCTCTTGCGCCACTTCGGCTCCACGACCGGCCTCCCTCTCTACGCCAGGCTCCTGGCTACCTCGGCGATCATCTGACGAGACTTTGTCGAGCTGAGCGCCGAGCTGTGCAGGTGTGTATAGGCCAGGGTAACTCGACGCATGTCCTCCTCACGCTCCAGATACACGTCACCGCCGAAGCTCTCGACGTAGGCGACCGGAGTATGGACGTCCTGCGGGAACTCCAGGATGGCGACCGAGCCAAGCATTCCCGGGTGGGCACCCTCGACATAGGGAAGTACCTGGATGTCGATGTTGTCGCGCTCGCTCATCTCCACCAGGTGCAGGAGTTGCTCCCGCAACACCTCCCGTCCGCCGACCTCGCGGTGGAGTGCACTTTCGTCGATGATCGTCCAGAGGTTGAGCAACGGCTCCTCGGTAAGACAGACCTGCCGCGCCATCCGCACCTGGAGTCGCTTCTCCCGTTCGGCTACCGCCTCGGTCATCCGTTGCTGATCGAAAATCGCTCGGGCGTATCGCTCGGTCTGGAGTAGGCCCGGCACGGCCGCCAACTCGAAGTTTCGTATCGCCGTCGCTGCGGACTCCAGCCCGATGTACATGCTGTACGGGTTCGGGAGTTGTCCAAACTTCGCCCACCAACCGCGCTCTTTGCCTTGACGCTGAAGATCGAGAGCGGCCTGTCGCGTCCGTTCGTCGCTGACGCCGTAGTGGGTCAGCATCACGAGCACATCGGCCCGGCTGACGCCAACATCGCCCGACTCGATCTTGTAGATCTTCGATTCCGAGCAGCCCAGCTCCGTCGCGATCTCCCTATGCGAGACGCCAACCGCCTCGCGGAGCCGATGCAGCTCCCGACCGAGTTGCCACCGTGCGATCGTCGGGCCGCTTGCCCTCGCCACGTCTACCTCCAGGATCGTGAACACAGCCAGTGTTCTCCTTTCCACCTCCGAGATCAAGAACCACGGAGCGAACTCAGAACGTCTACCAAGAATCTTCCATGGAAGTCTAGACTTCTCGAATCAACTTTGTCACTCTCAGTGCAGAAGTCCTTACACCTCGGGAGGTCCCATGGCTCGGCATGCGAAGCACCTGACGCGCTCCGGTTTGCTGGCGAAGTGCTGGCCGTTCCGACGGCGGGTGAACCCGCTGGACCGCCTCCGGCCGGCGACGAACCACGCTGAACGCGTCGCGGCGTACCGGGTGACAGGGGTGGCGCGGGTGCCCGACCTGCCGGAACGGCCGCTGCTGACCCTGGCCGGGGAATACCGGGCGGGGTGCTGGTCGTGACGGCGCGGCGCGGGCCCGACCACGACGACCGGGGCGAGCAGATCCAGGCGGCGGAACGCGAGGCGGCCCGGCAACGGATACTCGCCCAGGCCGAGGCGGAGCGGATACCGGCCGAGGAGACCACCCGGGCGGTACCGGACCGGCGGTGGCGTCGTGGACAGCAGTGAACTGCTGCCGGTCGGCCGGCGGGTGGCGTACTGGCGGGGGCGGCGGCAACTGTCGCAGCAGGTGTTCGCCGACCGGCTCGGCCGGTCGAAATCCTGGGTGGACAAGATCGAGCGGGGTGTCCGGTCGCTGGACAAGGTGTCGACGTTGCGGGACATCGCCGCCGTGCTGCGGATCGACACCGCCGTGCTGCTCGGCCGGGACGCCCGACCCGCCACGACGACCGCCCGGATCGAGGGGGTGGAGCGGATCCGGGCGGCCCTGTCGACGTACGAGATGGCGCTCGGGCGACCGGCGACCCGCCCGGCGGTGCCGGCCGGCCGGGTGGTGCGGGACGTCGGGCACGCCTGGGTGCAGTTCCAGTACGCCAGGTACCCGCAGGTGGTCGACGTGCTGCCGGGCCTGCTGACCGGTGTGCAGCGGATCTCCGCCGACGATCACGAGTCGAACCGACCGCTACTGGTGGAGGTGTACCGGCTCACCGCCTCCCTGCTGGTGAAGCTCGGCGAGGCCGACCTGGGCTGGCTGGCCGCCGACCGGGCGATGGCCACCGGGGCCGGCGATCCCCTGCTGGTGGCCGCCGCCACGGTGCAACTCTGCCACGTGTTCCGTGCCTCGGGGCGGGCCCGCGCGGCGGTGTCGGCGTCGCTCGCCGCCGCGTACCGGATCGCCCTGTCCGGCCCCGACGACGGTGGCCCCGGCGAGTTGTCGTTGTGCGGGGCGCTGCTGGTGCAGGCCGCGCTGGGGGCGGCCCGGCGGGGCGACGACCGCGCCACCACCGGCCTGCTCGACGAGGCCGCCGGGATGGCCGCGCAGGTCGGCGACGGCCACGACCACCACCGGACGGCGTTCGGGCCGACGGCGGTGGACCTCGCCCGTACCGCCGCCGCCCTCGACCTGGGCCAGGCCGGCGAGGCGGTGGCCTGGCACGAGCGGGCGACCCGGCGGGACGCCTGGCGGTGGCTGCCGCTGGAACACCGGGCGGCGCACCTGATCGACGCGGCCAACGCCGGCCGGGTGCTGGCCGACGCCGAGCGGATGGCCCCGGCCGAGGTACGCCACCGGCCCGCCGTTCGGGAGGTGCTCGCCCGGGTGGCCCGCACCCCGCAGGCCCCGGCCACGATCGTCACGCTCGCCGCCGCCCTCGGGGTGACCTGACCATGACCGCGCCGCACCTGTCGCTGGCGCAGATCCGCAACCGGCTGGTCCTCACCGCCCGCGCGCACCGCGCCGACCCCGACGGCCGCTGCCGGCTCTGCCGGGTCGCGGACTGCCGGGTGTCGACCGCCGCCCACAACGTCATCCAGGCTGCCGCCGCTGTCCGCACCGCCGAGGAGAGCGCCAAGAGACACATGTGCTGAAGAGCGATATGACTGTCCGGCATAAATATGCCAGCCAGTCATATCGCTTCGAGTAGTTATGCCCACCAGCCGCGACACGCCCGACCGCCCTTCCAGGCCACCAGGCCACCAGGCGCAGGAGCAGAGCGGCAGGCGTCTGGTGCCGGAAAGGGATCCTGTCGGGGTCACTTCCACCGAGATCCCGCCAGGTCTGCCGCTGGCGGCGACCGGTCAGTGGGGGCGGGTGAGGGAGGCGTAGATGGCGAGGTGGCGCTTCAGGACCACGTCCGGGTGGAACGTCTGCTCGTACCGCAGCCGGGCCGGGGCGGAGAGCAGCGCGGCACCGGCCCGCGCGACCGGGAGCGCGGCGGCCAACGCGGCCGGGTCCGGCGGGACCACCCAGCCGGCGGTGCCGCCGAGCAGGCCGGCCGGGACCGCCGGCGGACCGGCCGGCGGCGGGGCGTGACCGGCGACCGCCGAGGCGACAGCCGCCGGGCCGGTGCCGGCGGGCTCGTGCGGGACGTCCGCGCCGACCAGGTACGGGATGCCGCCGAGCGCGGTGCCGAGCACCGGCCGGCCACTGGCCAACGCCTCGATGATCACGGTGGGCAGCACGTCGTGCCACATCGAGGCGGCGATCACCACGGCGCTCGCCTCCACGGCGGCGCGTACCCCGGCCCGGTCGAGCTGGCCCAGGTAGACGACGTCGGCACGCTCGGCGGCGGCGGCCTCGACCAGCGGACGCAGCTCGCCGTCACCGGCCACCCGCAGCGTGCCGAGGCTGCCCACCGGGTGCCGCCGCCAGGCGTCCAACAGCAGGTCGACGCCCTTCTCCGGGGTCAGCCGGGCCAGATAGAGGAAGCCCTCGCCGAGCGGGGTGGGTGCGCCCGGGTCGGGTACCGCGTTCGGCTTGACCACGATCCGCTCGGCCGGGATGCCGTAGTCGGTCAGGTGATCGGCGATGGCCGAGGTGAGCGCGATGAACCGGTCCACCGAACGCCAGGTGCCCCGGTGCACGGCCAGGGTGGCCGCCATCAACGCGCTCTGCGCCCGCGAGTCCCGGTAGCAGCGGTGCACGATCGACGGCACCGCCAGCGCCCGGCCCTTGCAGTCCTGGCAGATGACGCCGTCGCGGAAGTAGATCCCCGACGAGCAGACCTGCCGGTAGTTGTGCACCGTCTGCACCACCGGCACGCCATGTTTGTGCGCGGTCCGCACCACCCAGGGCGAGAGCAGGGGGTACGGGTTGTGCAGGTGCAGCACGTCCGGCCGGTGCTCGGTGAGCAGCCGGGACAGCTCCTGCTGGGCACGCGGGGCGTAGATCGGTGAGATCGGCAGCAGCGCCTTGGCCGACTTCGGCATCGACGGGATCTCGTCGGAGCTGCGGATGAACGGCAGCACCTCCACCCCGGCTGCGGTGAGCTGCCCGATCTCCGAGTCGACCATCGTGTTCTCACCCGACGGCTGGGCTTCCCGGTACCGGTTGTGCGCCACCACGATTCTCACGGGAAAGAAGGCTACCGTTGGCTCGTGCCCGAACTACCGGAGGTGGAGGCGCTCGCGGGGTACCTGCGCGAGCGTGCCGTGGGGCGACGCGTCGACCGGGTCGAGGTCGCCGCGATCAGCGCCCTGAAGACGTACGACCCGGCGCCCACGGCGGTGTCGGGCCGGGCGGTGGCCGACGCCCGGCGGCACGGCAAGTTCCTCGACGTGATCTTCGATGGTGACCTGCACCTGGTGGTGCACCTGGCCCGCGCCGGCTGGCTGCACTACCGGGAGGCGTTCCCCTCCACCACCCCGCTACGCCCCGGCAAGGGCCCGATCGCCCTACGGGTACGCCTCGACGACGGCTCCGGGTTCGACCTCACCGAGGCGGGCACCCAGAAGAAGCTCGCCGCCTACCTGGTGACCGCCCCGGCGCAGGTCCCCGGGGTCGCCAAGCTCGGGCCGGACGCGCTCGACGCCGACCTGGCCACCTTCACCGAACGGCTGCGCAGCCGACGGGGGCAGGTCAAGGGGGTGCTGACCGACCAGGCGGTGCTCGCCGGGGTCGGCAACGCGTACTCCGACGAGATCCTGCACGCGGCGAAGCTGTCCCCGTTCGCGATCACCGACCGGCTCACCGACGACCAGCTCGCCACCCTGCACGCCGCGACCCGGACGGTGCTGGGCGACGCGGTACGCCGCTCGGCCGGGCACCGGGCGGCGGAGCTGAAGGGCGAGAAGCGGTCCGGGCTGAAGGTGCACGCCCGCACCGGGCTGCCCTGCCCGGTCTGTGGCGACACCGTCCGGGAGGTCTCGTTCGCCGACTCCAGCCTCCAGTACTGCCCGACCTGCCAGACCGGGGGCAAACCGCTCGCTGACCGTCGGTTGTCCCGTCTCGTACGGTGAGTCACACCGCGCCATTGTTACGGAGAGGTATCGTCCCTGGCGCGCGGAACGTCCCCGTCCGCGCTCTACCCCGGTGGCCGTCCATCGGTATAGTGGCTCGGTCCCCGGCTTCGAAAACTGACGTGAAGTCGGCCGGTTCCCCGTTGGCGACCCCAGACGCAAAGCCCCCCGGCTCCGCGTTTGACCCGCTGCCAGCGTGGGAGACTGGAACGGTGGGCGACCCGGGCCCCTCACGGCGAGTGAGCGGCGCGAGTCATGCGGGAGGACATGGGTTGAGGTGACGACAAGCCTCCAGCGCCCGGTAACCAACACAGGCCGGAGCAAACTCGTGCGGCACGTCGACAGCTTCGAGATCCAGCCGCCGACACCGCCGTCACACAACGGGGTGCCCCGGTCGGCCTGGGCCCGCGCCCGACGTCGGGTGTCCCGCTGGCACCGCCCGTACACGGCGGCGCTGCTGCTGCTCGACTTCGCCGCCGTGGTGCTGGCCGACTGGATCGCCCAGGAGGCGTTCGGTCAGGCACGGGCCGGCTTCTACAACGCGCAGGCGGACCCGACCTGGTTCTACACGGTGGTCTTCCTGCTGGTGCCGCTCGGCTGGCTGGTGGCGCTCTGGGGCAACCGGGCCTACGACAGGCGTTACCTCGGCCTCGGGCCGGAGGAGTACAAGCGGGTCATCCGGGGTGGTGTCGCGGTCACCGCGACCGTGTCGTTCGTCGCCTTCGCCACCAAGACCGACCTCTCGCGTTACACGGTGGGTTTCGCCCTGGCCGGGGCGTTGGTGCTGGTGCTCCTCTTCCGGATCACCGCGCGGTTCGTGCTGCACCGCATCCGGGGGCGGGCCGGGCACGCCGGGCACCGGATGGTGCTGGTGGGCACCCTGCCGGAGTGCCTGGAGGTCTACACGGCGGTCACCCGCAACCCGAGCGCCGGCCTGGTGCCGGTGGCCATCCACATCACCGACGGGTACGCCGCCGCCCGGGGCATCCAGACCCCCGTCCCGGTGTACGCCGGCCGGGACGTACTGGCCCTGGTGCGGGAGGTCGGCGGGGACACCATCGCGGTCTGCGGCTCGGCCAGCGCCGAACCGGGTGAGCTGCGCCGGCTGGCCTGGCAACTGGAGGGCTCCGGCGTCGACCTGGTGGTCGCCCCGCAGCTCACCGACATCGCCGGCCCCCGGGTGCACATCCGCCCGATCGAGGGTTTGCCGCTGCTGCACGTGGAGGAGCCGACCCTGTCCGGGCCGGCGCTGCTGGCCAAGAACCTGATGGACCGGATCGCCGCCGGGCTGGGCCTGCTGCTGCTCGTCCCGGTCTTCCTCGCCATCGGGCTGGCCATCCGGCTGTCCGACCCCGGGCCGGTCTTCTTCCGCCAGCCCCGGGTGGGCCACGAGGGGCGGACCTTCCGGGTGTGGAAGTTCCGCACCATGTACGTCAACGCCGAAGAACGGCTGGCCGGCCTGGTCGACCAGAACGAGACCGACGGCATGCTGTTCAAGATGAAGCAGGACCCCCGGGTGTTCCCAGTGGGCCGCTTCCTGCGGGCCTCCTCGCTGGACGAGCTGCCCCAGCTGATCAACGTGCTGTGGGGGGAGATGTCGCTGGTGGGGCCGCGTCCGCTGCCCGCCGACGACGGCGACTTCCTCGGCGACGTGCGGCGGCGGCTGCTGGTCCGGCCGGGGATGACCGGGCTGTGGCAGGTGTCCGGCCGTTCCGACCTGTCCTGGGACGAGGCGGTCCGGCTCGACCTCTACTACGTCGACAACTGGTCGCTGGCGTACGACCTGAGCATCCTGTGGCGCACGGTCGGTGTGGTGCTGGCCCGCAAGGGCGCGTACTGAACCCCTTGGCGTGGCGGGCCGGACAGGCCAGGATCGCGGGGTGGGTGGCAACCTCTCCGCCGTGGTCGGCGTCGTCTCGCTGGTGACCGCGCTCGCCGCCGCGCTCTGGGCGGCGCTGCGGCTACGCGGTCGACGGGGCATCGCCACCGCCACCCAGCGGGCCACCTACGAGGTGCTGCACACCGCCGGGCTGGCCGCCGAGCCGCTGCGTACCGGGCTGCACCCGGCGGGCGCGGCGAAGGCCGTACGCCATCTGCGGGCCCTGGTGGGGGCGGCCGGGCTGGCGTTGACGGACGCCGACACGCTGCTCGCCCTCGACGGGCGCGGCGGACACCACGGCGGGCAACTGCTCGCGGCGGCCCGGCGGGTGGCCGAGACCGGCCGGTCGACGGTGCTGGGCGAGTCGGAGCTGCACTGCGACCGGGTGGACTGCCTGGTCCGGGGGGCGGTGGTGGCACCGCTGTCGGCCGACGGCCGGGTGGTCGGTGCGCTCGTCGCGATCGCCGACGGGCCGCCCGCGCCGGGCCTGGTGCAGGCCACCCTGGAGACCGCGCACTGGGCCGGCAACCAACTCTCGCTGGCCGAGCTGGACTCGTCCCGGGCGCGGCTGGCCCGCGCCGAGATCCGGGCGTTGCGGGCGCAGATCAGCCCGCACTTCATCTACAACGCGTTGACCGCGATCGGGTCGTTCGTGCGCACCGACCCGGAGCGGGCCCGGGAGCTGATCCTGGAGTTCGCCGAGTTCACCAGGTACTCCTTCCGGGCGCACGGGGAGTTCACCACCCTCGCCGAGGAGTTGCGTTCCATCGATCGCTACCTGACCATCGAACGGGCCCGGTTCGGTGACCGGTTGCAGGTGCGGTTGCAGGTCGCCCCGGAGGTGCTGCCGGTGACCCTGCCGTTCCTGTGCCTGCAACCGCTTGTGGAGAACGCGGTACGACACGGGTTGTCGCGCAAGCCCGGTACCGGCATGGTGAGCATCGAGGCCCGGGACGCGGGTGCCGAGTGTCACATCACTGTGGAGGACGACGGAGTGGGGATGGACCCGGCCACGCTGACCGCGGGGATCGCCGAGCTGAGCAGGGCCGGCAGCGACCCGACCGACGACCCGGGCCAGCACGTCGGCCTCTCCAACGTCGACGAGCGGCTCCGCTCGGTGTTCGGCGACGGGTTCGGCCTGGTCGTCGAGACGGGCCCCGGTTCGGGTACGAAGGTGAGCCTGCGGATCCCGAAGTTCCACCCCGGCGTACGGGCCGGCGCGTGAACGAGCGGACCGGCGCGGTGAACGCCTCCGGGTTCCTGCGGGTGCTGGCCGTCGACGACGAGCCACCGGCGCTCGATGAGTTGGCGTACCACCTGCGGGCCGATCCCCGGGTGGCCCGGCTGCACACGGCCGGGGACGCCACCGAGGCGCTGCGGGTGCTGCGGGACACCGACGTCGACGTGGTCTTCCTCGACATCCGGATGCCCGGCCTGGACGGCATGGAACTGGCCCGGGTGCTGCGCCGGTTCGCCAGGCCGCCCGCGATCGTCTTCGTCACCGCGTACGACGACGGGGCGGTCGACGCGTTCGACCTGGGGGCCACCGACTACGTCCGCAAGCCGGTACGCGCCGAACGGCTGTCCGAGTCGCTGCGCCGGGTGATGGGCTCCCGGGTGGTGCCGTCGCACCCGGCGGCGTTGGCCCGCGCCGAGGAGGACCCGACGATCCCGGTGGAGCTGGCCGGGACGACCCGGATGCTGCCCCGCTCGGCGGTGCGCTGGGTCGAGGCGCAGGGCGACTACGCCCGGCTGCACACCGCCGACGGGTCGCACCTGGTGCGGGTGTCGCTGGCCACCCTCGCCGAACGCTGGGCGGACGCGGGTTTCGTCCGCATCCACCGGTCGTACCTGGTGCAGTTGCGGCTGATCGCGGAGCTGCGCCTGGTCAACTCGGGGTACGTGGTGCTGATCGACGCCGCCGAGTTGCCGGTGAGTCGCCGGCACACCCGGGAGCTGAAGGACAAGCTGGTCCGCGCCGCCAAACAGGACTGGAACCGCTGAGCCGGGTGCGCGCTGCCGGCGCGCTGGCCGTCATGATCGTCGCAATGTCGGCGATGTTGCGGTGACCGGGTGCCCGGATGCCGCAACATCGGCCCCCTGGCGCGGGAAGGGTGAAGGGCGCCCCGGCCGAGGCCGGGACGCCCTTCGTCGTTGGTGACGGTCAGCGTGGGGAGGGGGCGCCCACGCCGGAGTCGATCACCTTGAGCCTGCCGCCGGGGGACGTGGCCCGGCCCGTGGGTGGTGCGGCCGTACCCGGGTAGACCCAGAGCGTGCCGACCACGTCGGCGACCACATGGGTGTTACCCGAGTGGTTGTAGACGTTGAAGCCCTGGGTCGGACCGAGGATGCCCAGCACCGCGTTGGAGACGGTCTGCCCGGCGGCCGGGTTGAGGTTGCTCGCCGTGGGCCGGGTCATCGCCGAGTCGGCCGGCCACACCGTGAGCACGGTGTTGCTGGTCGGGGTGACCGCGGTGACGTTCATCGCGAGCACCTGCGTGCTGGGGGTCAGCATGCTCGCCGGTGCGGTGACCTTGCCGACCGCGGTCGGCCCGAGGACGCTCGGCAGGCCCTGGCCGATCCGGCTGTCCGCGATCCGGGTCGGCGACATCGGGGTGAACCGCAGGCCGTCCGGGACGGTGCCGTCGTCGATCACACCCACCACGTCGACCACCAGGTGGGTGGTCTGCGAGGTGTAGATCGAGAACTCCGGGGCCCGCCGTCCGCCGCACTCGGTGCACTCGACCGTCTCCACGATGGCGAGGTTCGGCACCACCTTGCCGGCCGGATAGTTGACCGTGGACGCGCTCGGCACGTCACCCTGCCCGTTCCAGGCCGTCAGGTAGCCGGCCTTGCGGGGCGAGACGGCGGTGATGTTGACGACCAGCGCCTTGACGTGGGTGTTGAGGTCACCGAAGCTGAGCCAACTCCACATGATGTAGTCGGCCTTCAGGGGACCGCCCTCCTCCCGGGTGTCGTAGAGGCGGTACGGCTTGATCCACTGGTACTGGCCGCCCTGCCCCCGGCTGGAGAGCGAGTTGTTCCCCGCCCAGACGCCCGCCACGTCGACCACGACGTCCGTGGAACCGGCGTGGTTGTAGACCGACACCTTGCCGCCGGAGCCCACCTTGACGGTGACGCTGTTCGAGCCGAGCCACGACTTCGCAAAGTTGATCGAGGAGGCGGTCGGACGGCTCTGACCGGCGGGGTAGAGGGTCAGGAAGCTCCCCGCCGTCGGGCCGACGACAGTCACGTTCAGCACGACGGAGCCGACACCGCTGCTCGGCACCCCACCCCGCCCGGTGACCTGGAGGTCGACCTTCTTACCCGGGCCGATCTTGGCCTTGGCCGCGCCCAACCCGGACCGGGTGTCCATCAGCCGCTTCGGTGCCAGTGGGTAGTAGCTGCCGGTGACGCCCCGGAAGCCCTCCACGGCCAACTGCACCCGGCGGGTGCCGGAGGCGCTGTCGTCGGCGAGCAGCAGGCTCGCCTGCTGCACCCCCTCCCTGGTCGGGTTGGCCGCGACCGAGACCGTGCAGGTCTGGCCCGGAGCCAACGTCCGGCCGGTGCAGTTCGAGCCGAGCAGCGCGAACGCCTCGGGCGTCGGGCCGCCGAGGCTGGCCGCCCCGAAGGTGATCGGGGCGCTGCCGACGGCCCGGAAGGTCACCGTCCTGGCCGCGCTGGGCACCGCCAGCTCCTGGTAGTTGAAGCTCACCGGGTTGGGCTCGCCGTGCGCGACCACGTAGTCCACCGACGAGTTCCAGCGCAGCTCGCCGCTGACCGTGCCGGTGTAGTAGAGGCTGTCCCGGCAGCTGTACTCGTAGGCAGCGGCGAAGGCGTCGACCAGACCGGTGTCGCCGTCCCGCTCGACCTGCCGGACCTTGATCCACCCGGTGACGTGGCCGCAGCCGCGCCCGTCCGAGGCCAGGTCCATGGCGGCGGTGCCGCCGTCGCCCTGCCAGGTCGCCTGGTAGGTCTGACCGGCGGTCCACTGCTCGCCGGCCGGCGGCTGGATGGTGAGCCGCACGTAGGAGCCGGCCCGGTTGGTCTCGAAGGCCAGCCGGTCGTTGCTCTGTGGGACCACGGAGACGGTGGAGTTGTCACGGTCGAAGACGTCGGAGCGGTAGATCGGATAGCCGCCGGTCTGGTCACCGACGTCGACGGTGAGGACCGTGTACGGCGCGGTGGGCGCGGCCAGCGCCACCCCCGGCAGTACGGCCAGCACACAGGTCCCGGCAATGCTCATGCCGAGTAGGGCGCGAAAAATGCGCATGCATTACCCCGTGAAGAAGGAAGAGTGATTGTGGACCACACACTATGGGCGGTGATCACGAGCGGCAAGGCCATATCGATGGAAGCATTCACCGCCGGAAAACGCGGGAGCGCCCCGACCGGGTGGGTCGGGGCGCTCCGGGTGACGGCCGATGGTCAGCCGTCGTGGCGACTGTCGGTCAGCGCCGGTTCGCGGCCGGGACCGCGCTCGGCTTGGCCTTGCCGCCCTTGAGCGACGTGGCCGACTTGGCCGTGGACGCCGGCGGGTAGTAGAACGTGCCCACCACGTCGGCGACCAGGTGCGTGCTGCCGGACAGGTTGTTGACGTTGAACGCGTAGTTCGGGCCGATGACACCGAGCACGCCGTTGGAGACGACCTGGCCCGCGTACGGGTTCAGGTTGCTGGTGGCGGGCTTGCCGATGCCGTCGAAGTCGGCCGGCCAGGTGGTGATGACCGTGTTGTTGGTCGGGGTGACGGCGGTGACGTTCATCGCCAGCACCTCGGTGTCGGGCGTGACCAGCGCCTCCGGGGCGGTCACCTTGCGGGTGCCGTTGGCCGGGATGGCGCCGGAGATGCCCAGGTTGGAGCGGCTGTCCACGATCCGGGTCGGGCTCAGCGGGGCGAACCGCATGCCGTACGAGGACTCGCCGTCGTCGACCACGCCGACCAGGTCGACCAGGACGTGCGCCGACTGCGAGGTGTAGATGCTGAACTTCGGCGCACCAGCGGTGCACCAGTTGTACTGCTCGGTGCCGGTGCACGGGGTGGTCTGCACGAAGGTCAGGTTCGGCACGTTCTTGCCGGCGAGGTAGTTCACCGTCGAGGCGGCCGGGCGGGCGCCACTGCCGGACCACGCGGTGAGGAAGCCGGACTTGGCCGGCGACACCGCGGTGACGTTGAAGACGAACGACTTGACGTGCGGGTTGTAGTCGGGGCCGAAGTTGAGCGAGTATTCCAGCACCTGACCGGCCGGGGGCTTGCCCTCCGGGTCCTCCCGGCTGTCCCACATGCGCTCCGGCAGGTACCACTCGTACTGGCCGCCGGCGCGGTTGGTGAGGCTGTTGTCGCCCGCGTAGAAGCCGACCACGTCGACGATCACGTCGGTCGAGCCGCTGTTGTTGTAGACCGAGACCTTGCCACCGGAGCCGAGCTTCACGGTGACGTTGTTGGAGCCCAGCCAGCCCTTGGCGAAGTTCACCGAGGAGGCGGTGGGGCGGGACTCGCCCGTCGGGTAGGCGGTGAGGAAGCTGGCGGCGCTGGGACCGGTGACGGTCACGTTCAGCACGACCGCGCCGACGCCGCTGGCCGGTACGCCACCACGGCCGGCGACCTGGAGGTCGACCTTCTTGCCGGCGCCGATCTTGCCGACCGGGGCGCCGGTGCCGTCGCGGGTGTCCAGCAGCCGGGCCGGGGAGACCGGGTAGTAGGCGCCGGTCACGTCGTCGAGGGCCGCCGCCTTCTGCAGCGGCGCGGAGACGGGAGCCGCGGAGGCCGTACCCGGCACCACGGCGAGTGCACATGCTCCGGCGAGACCGACGCCGAGGAGAGTGCGAATTTTGCGCATAGAGACCCCGTGTTCGATGAGAAAGGGATTGGCTGCCCCAGCGTAGGGGCCTGGGTCAATGCCGGCAAGGCCGTTACAGATGATCTCCTGGTGACGTTCCGGTGAGGACGAATCAGACTTAACGCTACGGTGGTCGCCGGGTCGCCCACCGTCGTCCACAGGCCGGTCCGCCTTGTCCACAGGTTGTCCACACCCCCGGTGGACGACACTTGACATTCGGGTGGGGCCGACGAGACTGCCCGGGTGACCGCCGACCACGACCCCGAACCGCCACCGGTGGACCCGGGGCCGCCGGCCCCCCGGTCGACCGGGCGGGTACGGATCGTGCTGGCCGGTGTCTCCCGCCGGGACACCCGGGCCGCCCACACCCGCACCGAGCTGACCCAGCAGACCCGGGTCGGTGAGGCGCTGGTCCGGGGCCTGGTCCGGGCACAGCTCACCCTCGCCCTGCGGCTGAGCCTGCTGGTGCTGGTCGGGTTGGGCGGGCTGCCCTGGCTGTTCGCCATCGCGCCCCCGGTCGGCCGGGTCACCGTGCTCGGCGTCAACCTGCCCTGGCTGCTGCTCGGGGTGGTCTCGTTCCCCTTCCTCATCGTCGTCGGCTGGGCGTACGTGTGGCTCGCCGAACGCAACGAACAGGACTTCGTCGACCTCGTCCAACGACCGGAACGCTGAGATGGGCAACGGGTACGTCGTACCGGCGATCGTCGCGGTCACCCTGATCACCGTCGGCATCGGCTTCTACGGACTGCGCCTGGCCCGCACCACCTCCGACTTCCTGGTGGCGTCCCGGACGGTCAGTCCGACCTGGAACGCCGCCGCGATCGGCGGGGAGTACCTGTCGGCGGCGAGTTTCCTCGGCATCGCCGGACTCATCCTCAAGTACGGCGTCGACGTGCTCTGGTACCCGGTCGGTTTCGCCGCCGGCTACCTGGCGCTCCTGCTGTTCGTCGCCGCGCCGCTGCGCCGGTCCGGGGCGTTCACCCTGCCCGACTTCTGCGAGCTGCGGCTCGGTTCCCGCCGGCTGCGTACCCTGGCCACCGTCTTCGTCATCTTCATCGGCTGGCTCTACCTGGTGCCGCAGTTGCAGGGCGCCGGACTGACCCTGGCCACGGTCGCCGGCTCGCCGTACCCGGTGGGGGCGTTGCTGGTCGCGGCGGTGGTCACCGCCAACGTGGCGTTGGGCGGGATGCGGGCGATCACCTTCGTGCAGGCTTTTCAATACTGGCTGAAGTTGACGGCGCTCGCCGTACCCGCGATCTTCCTGGCCCTGCAGTGGCAGGCCGACGCCCGCCCGGCGGTGACCCCGCCCGACGGACCGGCGTTCCGCACCGCCACCACCGTCGTGGTCGAGCACCGCGCGGCCCTCACCTTCCCCGACGGCACCATCCGTGAGGTACGCCCTGGCGACGAGCTGAGCTTCGCCGCCGGGGACCCGGTGCCCGAGGTGTCCGGGGTCGCCAACGGGGCCACCGACTGGCTGCTGCCCAGCGCCGCCGGGGACGACGACCGGGGTCTGTTCGCCACCTACTCGCTGATCCTGGCGACCTTCCTCGGCACCATGGGACTACCGCACGTACTGGTGCGCTTCTACACCAACCCCGACGGCGCGTCGGCCCGGCGGACCACCCTGGTGGTGCTGGCCATGGTCGGCGTCTTCTATCTGCTGCCCACGCTGTACGGCGTGCTCGGCCGGATCTACACCCCGCAACTGCTGGTCAGCGGGCAGACCGACGCGGTGGTGGTGCTGCTGCCCGAAGCGGCGCTCGGCGACGGCGTCACCGGGCGGCTGCTTTCCGCCCTGGTCGCCGCCGGGGCGTTCGCCGCCTTCCTGTCCACCTCGTCCGGGCTGCTCACCAGCGTCGCCGGGGTGATCTCCACCGATGTCCTGGGGCACGGCTCGGTACGCGGCTTCCGGCTGGCCACGGTGATCGCCGGCGGGGTGCCGGCGGTGCTCGCGCTCAACGTCTCCGGGCTGGACGTCTCCCAGGTGGTCGGGCTGGCCTTCGCGGTCGCCGCGTCCAGCTTCTGCCCGCTGCTGGTGCTCGGCATCTGGTGGCGCGGGCTGACCGACCTCGGCGCGGCGGCCGGGGTGCTGGTCGGCGGGGGCGCGGCGATCGGCGCGGTGCTGGTCACCGTGCTCGGGCCGCCGCTGACCGGATGGCCGGCCACCCTCACCACCCAACCGGCCGCGTGGACGGTGCCGCTCGCCTTCACCGTGATGATCGCCGTGTCGATGGCGACCCGCCGCCGCACCCCGGTCGACGTCGGGGTCACCATGCTCCGCCTACACGCCCCCGAGTCGCTCCGTTCCTGACCGTTCGTCCCGATCGGCCCTCGTCTTCCCCGGAGCCACCCTGCGCGGTCGTCCGCCTGCGGGATGAGCCGGGATCGTCCCCTGGCGGGAGCGGCTCCTCGCCCGGTCCGGATACGGTCGGAGCATGACTGGTGAACACCCTGCGCTGGCACTTCGTGGTCTCGCCAAGCAGTTCGACGGCAAGGTGGCGGTCGCCGGGGTGGACCTGGCCGTCCCCGCCGGCTCGTTCTACGGCCTGCTCGGCCCCAACGGCGCCGGCAAGACCACCACGCTGTCGATGGCCGTCGGGCTGCTGCGGCCCGACCACGGCAACGCGTGGGTGCTCGGGCACGACGTCTGGGGCGACCCGGTCGGGGCGAAACGGCTGCTCGGCGTCATGCCCGACGGGGTGCGGCTGTTCGACCGGCTCAGCGGCGCGGAGCTGCTGGCGTACCACGGTCTGCTGCGCGGCATGGACCCGGCGGTGGTCGACCAGCGGGCGGCGGAGCTGCTCGACGTGCTGGCCCTCACCGACGCCGGCCGGACCCTGGTGGTCGACTACTCCGCCGGTATGAAGAAGAAGATCGGCCTGGCCTGTGCGTTGCTGCACGGCCCCCGGCTGCTGGTGCTCGACGAGCCGTTCGAGGCGGTCGACCCGGTGTCGGCGGCGCTGATCCGCGACATTCTGCACCGGTACGTGGTCGGCGGCGGGACCGTCGTCTTCTCCAGCCACGTGATGGAGGTCGTCGAGCGGCTCTGCTCGCACGTGGCGATCCTCGCCGAGGGCACCATCAAGCGGGTCGGCACCCTCGCCGAGGTACGCGGCGACCGGTCCCTGGAGGACGTCTTCGTCGAGGTCGTCGGCGGCCGGACGGCGACCGGTGAGGAGCTGGCGTGGCTGTCCCGGTGAGCACACCCGCCGAGCGGGTCCGCCCGGTCTCCCCGCGCCACTTCGTCCGGCTCAAGCTGCGGGTGATGGGCAACAACTTCCGGGGCCAGGGCTGGCGGATCGCCCTGTTCGTGACCGGCGTGCTGGTCGGGCTCTGGTTTGCGGCCGGCGGCTTCCTGATGTTCGCCGCGCCCGGCTTCGCCGACGAACCCCGGTACGCGGTGATGGCGGCGGCGTTCGGCGGCGGGGTGCTGGTGCTCGGCTGGCTGCTGCTGCCGCTCGTCTTCTTCGGTGTCGACGAGACCCTCGACCCGGCCCGGTTCGCCCTGCTGCCGCTGTCCCGCCGCACCCTGGTCACCGGGCTGTTCGCGGCGGCCCTGGTCAGCGTCCCGGTGTTCGCGGTGCTGGTCGCGGTCACCGGGCTGGTGGTCAGCGCCGGGCTGCTCGGCGGCCCGGTCGCCGGGGTCGTCGCCGCCGTCGGTGTGGTCGCCGGGGTGCTGCTCTGCGTCGCCGCCAGCCGCGCGGTGACCAGCGCGTTCGCCACCATGCTGCGGTCCCGCCGGGTGCGCGACCTGGCCGCCGTGCTACTCGCCGTGGTCGCCGCACTGCTCGGCCCGTTGCAGCTCGTGGTGCTGGCCGCAGTCCGCACCGCCGACTGGGACCGGCTGGTCGGGGTGGCCCGGATCGTCGGCTGGACCCCGTTCGGCGCGCCCTGGACGATCGGCCTGGACGTGGCCGAGGGCCGGGCCTGGGCGGTACCGGTCAAGCTGCTGATCACCGCGGTGACCATCGGGGTGCTGCTGCTCTGGTGGTCCCGGTCGCTGGAGTCGGCGATGGTCGGCGCGGCGAGCGCCGCCCCGGCCAAGGCCCGCCAGGCACCGACCGGCGGCGCGGTCGCCCAACTCTTCCCCCGGGCGGTCGGCTGGGCCCGCCGGGACCGGTTCGGCGCGTTGGTGGCCCGCGAGTGCCGCTACTGGTGGCGGGACGCCCGACGACGGGCCAACCTGATCACCATCGCGGTGGTCGGGATCTTCGTCCCGGTGATGGTCAACCTCGGTGGCGCCGGGTTCGCCGTCGGCGAGGAGGGTTTCGAGGCCACCGGGGACCCGTCGCCGGTGCTGCTCAGCATCTCGATGCTCTTCGTCGGCGTGCTCGCCTCGGTGACCCTGGCCAACCAGTTCGGCTTCGACGGCAGCGCCTACGCGGCCAACGTCGTGGCCGGGGTGCCGGGTCGGCTGGAGCTACGCGCCCGGATGACCGCCTTCTCCGTGTACGTGCTGCCGATGCTCGGCGTCGTCTCCCTGGTCATCAGCGGGGTGCTCGGCCGGCCGGAATGGTTCGGGGTGGCGGCGGGCGCGCTGCTCGCCGCGTACGGGGTGGGGTTGGCGATCAACGGGTTCATCTCGGTGCTCGGGGCGTACTCGCTGCCGGAGACGAGCAACCCGTTCGCGATGAACGGCGGTTCCGGGGTCGCCAAGAGCATGCTCACCCTGCTGTCCATGGTCGGCTCGGCGGCTGCCGCCGTACCGATGGTGGTGGCCGCCGGGCTGCTCGGCGACGTCTGGCTCTGGCTGGCCCTGCCGGTCGGCGCGGCGTACGGGGTGGGGGCGGCGCTGCTCGGGGCGTACCTGGCCGGGGACGTGCTGGACCGCCGGATGCCGGAGCTGCTGTCGACCGTCACCCCCCGCCGCTGATGCCCGTCGTCGAGGCGGTCACCACCGTCGCGGTCCCGCCGGAGGTGGCGTTCGCGGTGTCGCAGACCGTCGCGCCGGTGCGCTACCGGTGGGACCCGTTCGTCCGCGAGCAGCACTTCGTCGACGGGGCCACCCGCCCCGGCAAGGGGGTGCGTACCTTCACCCGGTCCCGGCACGGCCTGACGATGGTCAGCGAGTACGTCTCCTTCGCCCCACCGACGAACGTGGGGATGAAGATGGTGCGCGGCCCGTGGTTCTTCGAGATGTTCGCCGGTGGCTGGCGGTTCGCCCCGGCACCCGAGCCGGGGCACACGGTCGCCACCTGGCGGTACAGCTTCCGCTGCCGGCCGGCCTTCCTGCGGCCGGTCGCCGACCGGATCGGCGTCTGGCTGCTCACCCGGGACATCCGTCGCCGGATCGCCGGCTACGCGGCCGGCTGCGCCGACCCGCAGGTGCTGGCCGCCGCCCGCGCCACCCTGTCCGTCGAGACGGACGGCACGCCCCGGGCGACGGACCTCACCCCTCGGGGTGCTGACCCCGCCCCTCGGGATGCAGCGGTCGACGACGCGGGACCACCCTCCGGTAGCTGATCCGCCAGCCCGTCGCCGGCCGCCGCGCACCGTCCGTCCCTGCCGGGGGCTGTACCTCGACCCGACGGACCACGTCCTCGTAGACCACGGTGCCCACCGGGCCGTCGACCGGCACGCCGAGCCCCTTCGAACGGACCCGGACGGTGCCGTCGGCGTCCTCGCTGACCACGACGTTGGTCACGTGGTGGCCGAGCGGGTTGCCGTCGCCCAGGGCCCGCGCCGCCTCGGCGAACGCCGCGTACCCCCGCAGGACGCCGAACCCGTAGGCGGTCACGTCGTAGGCGAAGTCGTCGGTGAACAGCTCGGACAACCGGTCGAACGCCCCGTCGTCCATCAGGTGGCCGTGCAGCGCGACGAGTTCGTGGATCGCCAGCCGGTCATCGGCGCTCAGCGGCACGCCCGTCGTCCCTTCAGCCCGGCGGCGGTTCCCGCCGAGGTGACGAACGAACGCCAGGTGTCGGGGGTGAAGTGGAGCGTCGGGCCACAGCGGTCCTTGCTGTCCCGGACCAGCACCACCCCGGGCAGATTGTCCGCCACCTCGACACAGTTACCGGAGTCGTCGGAACGCGACGAGGTCCGCCAGCATGGCTCGTCAGAGGTCATGGGGTCACCTTCAGCTTGTTGACCAGATCGAGCGAGGCCCGCTCGGCCAGCGCCTCACCCAACAGACTCTCCCACTTGCGCAGCATCAGTCGAATCCATTCCGGATGGTCCGCGATCTGCCCCCGGGCGGTGTTGTCCAGACACAGGACCTGCTCGCTCCCAGGCAGTTCTGCCAGCACGAACCCGCCGCCCAGCGAGACGTGTGCGCCGGCATCGAGCGGCAGCACATGGAGCCGCACATGGGGCAGCTCAGCAGCCTCCAGCAGCCGTCCCAACTGCCGATCCATCACCGCCGGCCCACCGATCGACCGCCGCAGTGCGCTCTCGTCGATGACGAAGACACACTCGGGTGGGTCGTCCTGGCCCAGTACCGCCTGTCGGCTCATCCGGAGCGCGAGCAGTTCCTCCACCCGCTCGTCCCGCTGGAGCCCGCCGGCCGAGAAGACGGCTCGGGCGTAGTCCTCGGTCTGGAGCAGCCCGGGTACCAGACACGGCTCGAAGTTACGCAGCCGGACCGCTTGGACCTCGTAACTCTGCCAGGGCAGAAACCATGACGGTGCCCGCTCCCCCTCGTGGTCGGTGAGGAGGCCGGCGAGGAGGCCGCCGGTGCCGAGGGCTTCGTCGGCCGCGACGGCGAACTCCATTGTCGGCCGGCGGCGACCGGTCTCGATCGCGGCGATCAACGACGGGCTCCACTTGACCAGGCCGGCCAGGCCCTCCTGGGACACTCCGGCACCGGCCCTGGCCGCCTTCAACGCCCGGACCCACATCTCGAAGTCCATCACTCACCCATCTGGTAAGTACGCGAACGCGCTCCGTAGTAACCGCTGGCATCCTCCCCTGCCCCGGCTGCCGAGTCCAGGGTGGAGGGCACGCGGCCCGGTCGGTGGAGGGAGCGTCCCGGCGACCGGTCCTGCGCGGGTCGCCCCGGTCAACTCCGGCCGGGGCGACCCCCACCCCGCGAAGGAGGCTTCAGTGCCGCATCCGCGTCGCCGGCCCACCCGGGCGAGATCATCGACCCCGTTCGGCACCGCTTACCGCTCGCGGCACCGCACCGGCCACCGGCACTCACACTCCCCGCCCGAGGTGGCCCGGATCTTGGCGGAGAACGGCCCGCAGGGAGGCCGGAACTCTCCGAGATCCTTCCTGGCGTACCCGGGATGTCGGCACGGTGGGGGGTGGAGCAGGTGGTGAGAAGGTTCGTGCCGCACGTGGCGATGCGACCGTTGTGGCGCTGCCGGGCCTGTGGCGCGCCCTGGCCCTGCCAGCCGGCCCGGCTCACGTTGCTGGTCGAGTACCGGGGCCAGCGGACCGCCCTGCTGTTCTACCTGGGTGCGCTGATGGTGGAGGCCGGCGACCACCTCGGCCAGCTCAACGGCCACGCCCAGCCGGCCGACCTGCACGAACGCTTCCTCGGCTGGGCACGCGCCCGCTCGGCGGGGAGCTCCGATGATCGTCTACGGCTGAGCGGCACCGAACCGGCGTGTCGTGATCACCCGGGCGTAGACGATCATGAAGACGCGGCCGTCGCTCGCCCCGACCGGGCAACGCGGGACGGGGCGGGGGCCACAATGTTTCACGTGAATCCAAACCCCGGTGCCGAGATCCACCACACCGACCCGTTCGCGGTGCCGACCGGGCAACGCTCGCCGGCCCGTCGGCTGCGGGGACGGCTCGCCGCGCCGGTGACGCTCTGGACCGCTCCCGGCCCGGCCGGGCTGACCGTGTCGTCCACCCTGGTCGCCGAGGGTGAGCCGGACCGGCTGCTCGGCCTGGTCGACCCCGAGGCCGACCTGTGGCCGGCGATCGAGGAGGCCGGCCGGTTCGCGGTGGCCCCGCTCGGGCCGTCCCACCGGCAGCTCGCCGACCGGTTCGCCGGGCTCTTCCCCTCGCCGGGTGGGCTGTTCGCCACCGACGCGTGGACCGACACGCCCTACGGGCCGGTGCCCGCCGACGCCGGGAGCTGGGCCGGCTGCCGCCTGGACACCGCCCGGGAGTACGGCTGGGCCCTCCTCGTCGAGGCGACCATCGAGACGGTCGAGATCGTCACCGACACCCCGCCCCTCCTGCACCATCGGGGCCGGTACCACCAGCTTCCCTGACCCGAGCCGCCCGGGTGGAGGGGGTGGCGTCGCCATGTCGCCGACACAGCGGTGTCACGGGCGGCCGGATACCGCTGCATCGACCCCCGGGAGTGGATCACGGCCGGCCAGGGCGGGCGGGGCGGGAGCGGGCCGGAGCGGGCCGGTGAGCGGGGTGACGTAGGTCACTGGGCGCAGGTGGGGGACCGTTCGGCGCAGGGGACTGCCGGGATCGATCTGCACCTTTTCTCGCAGGCAGGCCGCTCTCTACGGTGCGCGAAACTCCCGATGCCTGTGAAGGTGGTGATCCACAGATGTCCACGGACACACCCACGCCCGCCCCGGCCGACTCGACGGCGGAGCGTTATCTGGCCGTACAACGGTCGGACGAGTTCGTCGGGTTGCGCCGCGCGCTGCGCAGCTTCGTCTTCCCGATGACCGTCGCGTTCTTCCTGTGGTACGCGCTCTACGTGATCCTCTCCGCCTACGCGCGGGACTTCATGGGCACGAAGCTGTTCGGCAGCAACATCAACGTGGCGTTGATCTTCGGTCTGCTCCAGTTCGTCTCGACGTTCCTGATCGCCTGGCTCTACTCGCGGTACGCCGACCGCAAGCTCGATCCGACCGCCGACCGCATCCGCGCCGAGATCGGGGAGGTGACCCATGAATCCGGTCCTCGCGGTTGAGGCGGGTGGCGGCACCGCCCGCAACCTGACCATCACCCTGTTCCTGGTGTTCGTGGCGGTGACCCTGGCGATCACGATCTGGGCCAGCCGGCAGACCAAGACGGCCACCGACTTCTATGCCGGCGGCCGGTCCTTCTCCGGTTTCCAGAACGGCATGGCGATCGGCGGCGACTACATGTCGGCCGCGTCGTTCCTCGGCATCGCCGGCATCATCGCCCTGTACGGCTACGACGGTTTCCTCTACTCGATCGGCTTCCTGGTCGCCTGGCTGGTGGCGTTGCTGCTGGTCGCGGAGCTGCTGCGCAACTCGGGCCGGTACACGATGGCCGACGTGCTGGCGTTCCGGATGCGCCAGCGGCCGGTGCGTACCGCCGCGGCGGTCTCCACCATCACCGTGTCGATCTTCTACCTGCTGGCCCAGATGGTCGGCGCGGGCGCCCTGGTCGCGCTGCTGCTGGGGATCAAGCCGGGCACGACCTTCCTGGGCATGGACGCCGACACCGCCAAGGTCGCCACCATCATCATGGTCGGCGCCCTGATGATCATCTACGTGACCGTGGGTGGCATGAAGGGCACCACGTACGTCCAGATCGTCAAGGCGTTCCTGCTGATGACCGGCGCGCTGGTGATGACCGTGCTGGTGCTGGCGAAGTACAACTTCAACCTGTCGGCGCTGCTCGGTGACGCCGCCGCGACGTCGGGCAAGGGCAGCGCGTTCCTCGAACCCGGGCTTCGCTACGGCGTCGAGGTTGCCGGCAACTCGACCCAGACCTTCTACAACAAGATGGACCTGCTGTCGCTGGGCATCGCCCTGGTGCTCGGCACCGCCGGCCTGCCGCACATCCTGATCCGCTTCTACACGGTGCCGACCGCCAAGGCGGCCCGCAAGAGCGTGCTCTGGGCGATCGGCATCATCGGCACCTTCTACCTGTTGACGCTGGCCCTGGGCTTCGGTGCGGCGGCGCTGGTCGGCGGCAAGGAGATCGTCGCGCAGGACAAGGCCGGCAACACCGCCGCGCCGCAGCTCGCCGAGGAGTTGGGCAGGTCCTTCCTCGGCGGCGACCTGGGCGGGGCGACCCTGTTGGCGATCATCGCGGCGGTCGCGTTCGCCACCATCCTGGCGGTGGTCGCCGGCCTGACCCTGGCCTCGTCGTCCAGCCTGGCGCACGACTTCTACGCCAACGTGATCAAGAAGGGGCAGACCTCCGAACGTCAGGAGGTCCGGGTGGCCCGGATCTCGGCCCTGGTCATCGGCGCGGTCTCGATCGCCCTGTCGATCTACGCGCAGAGCCTCAACGTGGCCTTCCTGGTGGCGTTGGCGTTCGCGGTGGCCGCCTCGGGCAACCTGCCGGCGATCCTCTACAGCCTGTTCTGGAAGCGGTTCAACACCTCGGGCGCGGTCTGGGCCATCTACGGCGGCCTGGTCTCCGCAGTGTTCCTGGTGTTCTTCTCGCCTGTCGTCTCCGGCGCACCCACCTCGATGTTCCCGGACCACGACTGGCAGTGGTTCCCGCTGTCGAACCCGGGTCTGCTGTCCATCCCGTTCGGGTTCCTCTGCGGCTGGATCGGCACGGTGATCTCCAAGGAGCACGACGAGGACAAGTACGCCGAGTTGGAGGTGCGTGCCCTCACCGGCGCGGGCGCGCACTGAACGACCGGCACCGGGCCCCCGACGCGAGCGGTCGCGTCGGGGGCCCACCCGTCGGTCACCCCGCACGCGACACCCACCGGGCGGGGACGGGCAGGCTACGGGCGCGCCGTGGCCTCGGGTCGACCGGGCCCCGGGCGGTGGGGAGAAGTAGGCTGGCCGCCATGAAGGTTGCCCAGCGGTTCGGAAACGGTCACCGCGTCCTGGTCTCCGGCGGTGCCGGGTTCGTGCCGTCGCACCTGGTGGACGCCCTGATCGCACGCGGGTGCACGGTGGTCGCGCTGGACAACTTCGTCACCGGCTCCAAGGACAATGTCGCGCACCTGGCCGAGCAGCCCCGGTTCACCCTGGTCGAGGCGGACATCTCCGACGGGCTGCCCACCCACCACCCGGCCCTGGCGCAGCGGTTCGACGCGATCCTGCACATGGCGTCCCCGGCCAGCCCGACCGACTTCGCGAAGCTGCCGGTGGAGATCCTCCGGGTCGGTTCGGTGGGCACCCTGCACCTGCTCGACCGCGCGGTCGCCGACGACGCCCGGTTCCTGATGGCCTCCACCTCCGAGGCGTACGGGGACCCGAAGGAACACCCGCAGCGGGAGACGTACTGGGGCAACGTCAACCCGATCGGGGTGCGCAGCGTCTACGACGAGGCGAAGCGCTTCTCCGAGGCGGCCACCATGGGCTACCACCGCAGCCGGGGGCTGGACGCGGCGATCGTGCGGATCTTCAACACGTACGGCCCGCGGATGCGTCCGGACGACGGCCGGGCGATCCCCACCTTCATCTCCCAGGCGTTGCGGGGCGAGCCGATCACGGTGCACGGCACGGGCGAGCAGACCCGCTCGATCTGTTTCGTCGACGATCTGGTGCGCGGCATCCTGCTGCTGCTCGACTCGACGCAGACCGGCCCGATCAACTGCGGCACCGAACACGAACTCACCATGCGGCAACTCGCTGAGATGATCGTGTCACTCTCCGGCAGCACGTCACAGGTGACCTACGTCACTCGAAGCGCGGACGATCCGGAGATGCGCCGTCCCGACCTGACCCTCGCCCGGGACCTGCTCGGATATCAGCCGGAGGTCTCGCCCGAAGAGGGCCTGCGACGCACCATCGACCATTTCCGCGACCGGCTAGGGTAGCTCCCCCGCGCCACGCGGGGCTGTCGACGGGCTTCACATTCGGCGAACGCTCGACCTGCCTACGTACGCTGAAACGCATGTCAGCGACCTCGTCAGCCGGCGCCTCGCTCCCTTACCTGCACCGCAGCGCGGGCCGGGCCTCGGTGCCCGGTGCCGACCGGGGCTCCACCGGGCCCGCCCGGCAGTCCGACGCGCAGTGGTACCCGTCGTACCAGGAGAACCAGCCCCGGTCGGGCGGACCGGGCGGCCCCGGCACACCCTCGGGGCCGGGCGGGCCGGGGAACTACGGCCGGCGCGGGCCGCGCCCGCGCTGGGGGCGGATCGCCCTGGTGGCCGGTGTGACGGTGCTGGTGGTGGCGCTGCTCGGCGGGATCGGGGCCTGGTTCTACACCCGCAACCTCAACGAGGACCTGGCCCGCACCGACCCGTTCTCGGAGATCACCGGCGGCCGGCCGGCGAAGGCGGTCGACGGGGCGCTCAACATCCTGCTCGTCGGAACGGACTCGCGGGACCCGGACGCGGCTGTCGACAAGCCGGGCGAGTGGCGGGCGGACACGCTGATCGTCATGCACATCCCGGCCGACCACCAGGAGGCCTACCTGGTCTCCATCCCGCGTGACCTGTACGTGCCGATCCCCGAGAGCGCGGGCGCGGCGTGCGACTCCGGTCAGCGTGCCAAGATCAACGCGGCGTTCGCCTTCGGTGGCCTGCCGCTGGCGGTCCGCACCGTGGAGTGCTTCACCGACGTCCGGATCGACAACGTGATGGCGATCGACTTCGGTGGCTTCAAGGAGGTCACCGACGCGCTCGGCGGGGTCGACCTGAAGGTGGACCAGAGCATCACCTCGATCCACAAGCCGTACCGGAAGTTCACCAAGGGCACCATGCACATGGACGGCGCGACGGCGCTGGACTGGATCCGCCAGCGCAAGCAGTTCCCCCAGGGCGACTTCGCCCGGATGCGCCACCAGCAGGAGTTCCTGCGGGCGCTGATGGACAAGGCGGCGAGCACGGGCACGCTGACCAACCCCAAGAAGCTGAACGCGTTCCTCCAGTCGGTGACCGACGCGGTGACCGTCGACAACGACTTCTCCCTCGGCGACATGGCGATCCAGTTCCGCAACCTGCGCGGGGAGAACCTGACGTTCCTGACCAGCCCGAACCTCGGCAGCGACACCATCAACGGCGAGTCGGTGGTGGTCTCCGACCGGGAGAAGGCGCTCGCGATGTTCAAGGCGATGTCGGCCGACACGATGGCGGACTGGGTGGCGGCCGACAAGAAGGCCGCCGCCGGCAACTGACGGGGCGGGGGCGGGCCGGCGCGGTCCGCCCCCATGTGTCAGGCAGATTTCGACGGACGTCATCAGAGGTCGTTTCCGGACCGCTTGATCATCGGACGCCAACGGCCGTCCGGTCGCATCGATTCGCCCGAACGGATGAATCATGGGGCTAAAGGTCAGGTTGTCTGGGATTTGTGCGTGTGACGACCTCGCCTTGCCGGGAAGCGGTACGTAAAGTGGTCCCGCCCCCCGATCACGCGAGCTGGAGCACGCATGCCGGTTCAGACCAGCCCCCGCCCATCGTCGCTGAGCGCCGACCCCTACCGGGCGTCGGCCGCCGTCCCGTCATCCGGCGGTCGCGGCGGTCGGCCCTCCGGTACGGCCCGCAAGCGCACCCGGCGCAAGGACCCGCTGTGGGCCCGGCTGACCGTGGTCTTCGGCGCGGTGCTGATGCTGACCAGCGGTGTCGCGATCGTCGGCAGCAAGGCGCTGATCAGTCAGGCCACCGGCAACATCGCCCAGCGCAACCTGCTCGGCGGGGCGGGCAAGACCGAGGCCGAGGGCGGCGCCAACCTGGACGGCCCGATCGACATGCTGCTGCTCGGCGTGGACGCCCGGGAGCGCTGGGCCGCCGACGACGTCCGCTCGGACAGCATCATCGTGCTGCACATCCCGGCCAGCCACGACCAGGCGTACCTGGTCTCGATCCCCCGGGACACCGAGGCGCAGATCCCGGCGTTCAAGAAGAGCGGCTTCAAGGGCGGGACCGACAAGATCAACGCGGCGTTCCAGGCCGGTGCGCGCAACGGCGGCGGCTGGGAGGGCGGCGCGCAGCTGATGGCCCAGACCATCAAGAACATGACCGGGGTCAGCTTCGACGGCGCCGCGATCATCAACTTCGGCGGCTTCAAGAACGTCATCGACACCCTCGGCACGGTGCGCATCTGCGTCAGCCACGAGGTGAAGTCGCACCACATGATGATCGTGGACGGCAAGCAGATGTGGAACGCGGACGCCAAGAAGACCGGCCGGCCGATGACCCCGGTGGTCTACAAGAAGGGCTGCCGGGAGATGAACGGCCTCCAGGCGCTCGACTACTCGCGGCAGCGCTACGGCCTGCCCAACAGCGACTACGACCGCCAGCAGAACCAGCAGCAGCTGATCAAGGCGATGGCCCGCAAGGCCACCGACAAGGGCATGCTGACCAACCCGGTCAAGGTCAACCAGCTGATCAAGGCGGCCGGCAAGGCGTTCATCCTGGACACCGGGGGCGTGCCGGTGGCCGACCTGGTGTTCACCATGCGCGGGGTGACCGCCAACGAGTTGACCATGCTGCGGACCAACGGCGGCACGTTCAACGGCAACGCCAACAACCGTGAGGCGCTCAGCCAGCAGACCCTGGACATGTTCCAGGCGATCAAGGAAGACAAGCTGGGCGAGTTCGTCTACGCCAACCCGAGCGTGCTGTCCACCCGCAAGTGACCGGCCGGTAGTCACGGCGAACCGGCCCGGGAGCCGGTCACCCGACCGTAGCCTGACGTGAGAGATATTCACGTTGCGGCCACGGGGAGGACGTCACGGCCAGGTCAGCGCGATCCGACCGGGGGCGGGGCACACCGCCGCCCGTCCGACGCCGGACACGCTGGCCACGGGTCCTGCTCGGCGTCGGCCTAACCCTGGTGCTGCTCGCCGGGCTCGCCGTGGTCGGGGTACGACTGCTCACCCACCGCTACGACCGCACGGTCAGTAAGGAACAACTGCTCGCCCCCGACGCCCGGCAGGCCCGCACCGAACTGGAAGCCGGGCTGAACTACCTGATCGTCGGCTCCGACCAACGCCCCGGCGCATCCGGGCCGGACCAGCGGTCGGACACCATCCTGATCGTGCACGTGCCACCCGACCTGCGGCAGGCGTACCTGATTTCCGTCCCCCGGGACCTGCTGGTCACCATCCCCCCGGACGGCGTCGGCTACGCCGGGGGCCAGGACAAGATCAACGCAGCGTACGAGCACGGCGGCGGAGGCGAGGGCGGCACCCGCCTGCTCTCGGCCACCCTGAACCAGCTCACCGGCATCCGCTTCGACGGGGCGGCCCTGGTCGACTTCGACGGCTTCCGACGCGTCATCGACCTGCTCGGCGGCATCCGGATGTGCGTCGACACCGAGGTCCGCTCGATCCACACCGGCGTCCTCTTCCCGGTCGGCTGCCAGCAGATGGACGGCGCACGGGCGCTGGACTACGCCCGGCAGCGCTACGACCTGCCCAACGGCGACTACGACAGGCAGCGGCACCAGCAACAGATGCTGCGGGCGATGATGGACCGCGCCGGCGAGACCCACCTGCGTACCGACCCGGTGCAACTCGATCGGGTGCTGCGGGCGGTCGGCAGCGCACTCACCGTCGACACCAACGGCGTACCCCTGGACGAACTGCTGTTCGCCCTGCGGTCGCTGCCCGCCGACGCGCTACGTGGGGTGCAGCTCCCGTCCTACCCGCAGACCATCGACGGCATCTCGTACGTGGTGCTCGACAACGGCGGCGGCGGACTCTTCGACGCCGTCCGCACCGACCGGCTGCCCGAGTGGTCACGGGCCAACCCGCGCTGGGTCAACCGGCTCTGACCGTCCCACCGTCGACAGGCCGCCACGCCGAGCGCCGACGTGCCGCCGACGGCACCGAGGATCTAGGCTTTCGACCGTGTTCGGATCCCAGGTTCCCAGTGTCCCCGTGACCGCGATCGACGACGAAACCTACCTGCTCGACGTCCGCGAGGACGACGAGTGGGCGGCGGGCCACGCGCCCGGCGCGCATCACGTACCGATGATGGAACTGCCGGCCCGGCTCGCCGAGGTGCCCACCGACCGCGACGTCGCGGTCATCTGCCGCTCCGGCGGGCGCTCCGCCCAGGTCGTCGGCTACCTGCTCGGCAACGGCTGGGAGCAGGTCCGCAACGCCGACGGCGGGATGCGGCAGTGGGCGGCCGTCGGCAGGCCGGTCGTCACCGGGGACGGGCAGCCCGGCCAGGTCATCTGAGCAGCGGAGGATGGCTGATCCACTGGTCTTCGCGCACCGGGGCGCGTCGGCCGACCTGCCCGAGCACACCCTGGCGGCCTACCTGCGGGCCCTCGACGAGGGCGCCGACGGGCTGGAGTGCGACGTCCGGCTGACCCGCGACGGGCACCTGGTCTGCGTACACGACAGGCGGTTGAACCGGACCAGCAACGGTCACGGCCTGGTCAGCGCCCGCACCCTGGCCGAGCTGGAGACCCTGGACTTCGGCTCCTGGCATCCCGGCTGCGCGCCGGACGACGGCGGCGTGGCACCTGACGACAGCCGTACCCGGCTGCTCACCCTGGACCGGCTGTTGACCGCCGTCCGCGACGCCGGCCGCCCGGTCCGGCTGCTGGTGGAGACCAAACACCCGTCCCGCTACCGGGGGGACGTCGAGCGCCGGCTGGTGACCCTGCTGCGCCGGCACGGGCTGGCCGAGCCGGGCCCGGACGATCCGGTCCAGGTCACCGTGATGTCGTTCTCCCCGCTGGCGGTCCGCCGGGTCCGCGAACTGGCCCCGGCGTTGCCGACCGTGCTGCTGCTGGAGGTGCTGCCGCGCTGGCTGCGGCTCGGCCGGTTGCCGTTCGGGGCGCGGATCGCCGGGCCGGGCATCGGCCTGGTCCGGGCCCGCCCGGGGCTGGTGCCCGCGCTGCGCGCCGCCGGCCACCCGGTGTACGTCTGGACGGTCAACGAGCCCACCGACCTGGAGCTGGTCCTCGACGCGGGGGTGGACGGGGTGATCACCGACCGGCCCGCGCACACCCTGGCCCGGCTGGGCCGGTGACGCCCGGGGCACACCGGCCCCCGGCCGACGCCGGGGGTTCGGGTCGGCACCGGCTGCCCGAGCCCGGTGACCTGCGGGGGGTGCCCGAACCGCCCGGTACGGGGCAGACTCGGGGCATGCCGGAACGCCCCGACCTCGCCGCCCTCATCACCGACCACGGCGCGGTGATCGAGATGATCAACTCTGGTGAGGCCGGACTGCCGGTGCTCACCTCGCTGCTCCGGGCGGCCCGCCCCACGCTCGGCGCGGCCTGCGTGGCCTTCGTCGAGTTCGCCCCGACCGGTGGCCGGGTGATCGCCGCCAGCGGCTGCGCCGAGTGGACCATCGGCCGTCCGCTGCCCGCCTCCGACCCGGCCACCGTCTGCCTGCTCACCGGGCCCCGGGTCCGCCAGGCCCGGCTGGACCATCTCGACGGTCCGCTCGCCGCGGAACTGGTCGGCAACGGCCTGCGCCGCATGATCGTCGCCCGCGCCGAACTCAACGGGCTCACCGTCGGCACCCTGCACGCCCTCTACACCGACGACGACGAGACCGAGGACCGCGTCCAGCACGCCACCCTCGGCTACCTCGCCTCCTGCATCGCCCACATGTACGGCGACCAGAGCGGCCTGCCGGTGCACGGCGACGGCCCGGTCGTCGCGGCGCTGGCCGACGGTCTGGCCGTGGTCGACCGGGACGGTCGGGTCCGGCTGTGGAACCCGGCCGCCACCGAGGTCACCGGGCGCAGCGCCGGGGACGCGATGAACCGGCCGCTGCCGTTCCCGCTCCCCCCGGCCGGCCAGCTGCTCGACCACCAGCTCCCGGACGGGCGGTGGCTGCGGATCACCGCCGGTGAGCTGGTCGGACCGGGCACGCTGCGGGTGATCACCTTCCGCGACATCACCGACCAGCGACGCCGGGAGTCCGACCGCGACCTCTTCGTCGCGGTGACCAGCCACGAGCTGCGTACCCCGGTCACCGTCATCAAGGGGTACGCCGACACCCTCACCGACCACTGGGAGTCGCTGACCGACCACGACCGGCGGCAGGCGGCCCGGGTGATCGGTCAACGGGCCAACGAACTCGCCCGGCTGGTCGACCGGCTGCTCACCTCGGCCACCGACGGACGCTCCGACGACGAGCCGGCCGTCCCGTTCGACCTCGGTGAGGCGCTGCGCGCGGCGGTCCTGGACCTCCCCGGCGACCTGCGTCGACGCCTGTTCCTGCACGTGCCGGCCGACCTGCCCAAGGCCCTCGGGGACCGGCGCAGCCTGACCACCGTGCTGACCGAGCTGTGCACCAACGCGGGCAAGTGGGCACCGGCGGACTCCCCGATCGAGGTGTTCGCCTCGGCCGACGGGCAGACCGTGTCGTTCCGGGTGACCGACCGGGGGGTGGGCATCCGGCCGGAACACGTCGAACGCGCCTTCGACCGGTTCTGGCAGGGCGAGTCCGGCGACCGGCGGGCCTATCCGGGTGCCGGACTCGGCCTCTATCTCGTCCGCCGGATCGTTGAACAGCAGAATGGATGGGTATCCCTACGTCCACGTGACGGTGGCGGTACCGTCGCAGAGGTGCGGCTCCCCCGCGGGTGAGCCGCCAGGTGGGCCGGACGACCCACCGCGGGCACGGGCCGAGAAGGAGCCGGAGTGTCGACGGGACGAGTCGAGCGTTCGTGGTGTGTGGTGGTCCCCCACCACCCCACCGGCGCGCGGCTGGCCCGGCACCGGCTCGCCGACGAACTGGCCGACCTGGTGCCCCCGCCGCTCCTCGCCGATCTGGTGGCCGTCCTGGCCGAACTGGTCGGCAACGCGGTCCGGCACGCCGACCCGCTGCCCGGCGGGGTGGTCCGGGTCGCCTGGCGGCTGCGTCCGACCCGGACCGGGCCGGGTGTCTCCGTCCGGGTGACCGACGGCGGCGCCGGGGCCGGCCCCCGGATGCGGGCCGCCGGCACGGACGCCGTCGACGGACGGGGCCTGCACATCGTGGCCGGCCTGGCCAGCCGCTGGGGGGTCGACCGGGACGGCCTGGGGCAGAGCGTCTGGGCCGAGTTCGACCCCGCCGACTGCCGGCCGGACCTGGTCGCCGCCGGCTGAGCGGGGCGGGTCCTTCCCCCACCGCCGCCCGTCGGGCTCTAGGCTGTCTCGCCGTGAGCAAGCGTCGAAAGAACCAGCGCGCCGAGGCCGCTCCCCGCCGGGAGAAGATCCGGGACGTCTTCGTCCCCCGTCCGTTCGAGGGGCTGGTGGACGAGCCGGAGTGGATCGCCCTGCGCGAACTCGTACCGGCCGCCTCGGCACCGCTGCGGCTCACCCCCGACCTGGTCGAGGAGCACGGCGACCGCCCGGTCACCCTGGCGACGGTGCTGCCGATGGCCGCCCCGGCGATGACCAAGCCGGACGGCCGGGTGTTCATCGGCCTCCAGCGGCACCAGCAGTCCGGCGACGTCTCCCGGGACCTGGCCGACGCGCTGCTGTGCGCGTTGCGTACCGAGCCGGGCGGGGCGGTGACGGTGCCGCCGCTGCCGGGCCCCGGCCCGCGCCTGCAGGACATCCTGGTGGACGGCCCGCTGGAGATCACGATGCACGACGGGTTCGAGTTCTGGCTCGACCCCGGCGCGGCCGACGACCCGACCGTGCAGGCGTCCCTGGAGCGGGCGAACGCGGCGATCTACCCGACCGTGAAGCTGGCCGCCGCACGGGCCGCCTACTGGTGCCAGGTGCCGGAGAAGGCGCACGTGCGCTGGGTGCTCGGCGACGACGAGGACGCCGCGCTGGACGCGCTCTCCCGGCTCTCCGCCGCCGGTGCGCTCACCCTCGGCGAGGGCACGAAGTTCGCCGGCATGTTCCGGGCGCACGGCCGGCTGGCACCCGTGTGGGACCTGCCGGAGGACGTCCCGGCCGCCAAGTGGGAGGAGCCGGTGGCCGCGTTCGCCGAGCGGTACGCCGACGCGCTGGCCGAGAAGGAGCCGTTGGACGCCGCCGGCCGCCGGGCCCGTCAGGGCCTGCTCGGCCGCCAGCTCACCCTCCGCTAGCTAGCCCCTGCCGTCTCGGCCCGCCGGGCGGGCCGGTGCGCCGGCTCCGTCGGTTCGGGCCGCCCGGGTGGGACGGTTCAGCCGGCCGCCGGGTGCAGCGGCTCGCGGACCAGCGGGCAGGACATGCAGCGGGGGCCGCCCCGGCCGGAGCCCAGCTCCGAACCGGCGATCGGGATGACCTCGATGCCGGCGCGCTCCAGCTGGGCGTTGGTCTCCACGTTGCGTTCGTAGCCGACGCAGAGCCGGGGGGCCAGGGCGAGGGTGTTGTTGCCGTCGTCCCACTGCTCGCGTTCGGCGGTCACCGGGTCCAGGCCGGTGTCGATCACCCGGAGCTGGTCGAGGTCCATCGCGTCGGCCGCCGCGCGCAGGAACGGCGCGGGGCCGTCCACCCGGGGCTCGCCGTCCGGCCCGGCGATCACCGTGTACGCCGACAGCGTGCTGGCCACGTTGGGGTACATCAGCACCGCGTCGACGTCGACCATGGTGCACACGGTGTCGAGGTGCATGGTGGCCCGTTCCTGGGCGATCGGCACCACCAGCATGGTGTGTGCCAGGCCGGCGGCGAAGACCTGCCGGGCCAGCCGTTCGGCGCCGGCCGGGGTGGTCCGCTCGCCCACCCCGACGGCGAGCACGCCGGGGGCGAGCAGCAGCACGTCGCCGCCTTCGAGGTGTTCCAGGCCGGGGTGGTAGACGGTCCGGGTGCCGACGAAGCGGGGATGGTGCCGGTAGATCGCGTCGGTCAGCGTGGTCTCCCGGCGGCGGGCCGGCATGGCGAGGCTGGTGACCCCGACCCGGTCGCCGATCCACAGTGACGAGTCGCGGGTGAAGAGCAGGTTGGGCAGCGGGTCGATGACGAAGTCGTGCCGGTCCATCATGGTCCAGACCAGACCGCCGGGGCGTTCGGCGCTGATCCGTACCTCCTCGTGGGCGAGGCCGGCGATGAGCACGTCGGCGAGCCCGGCGGGGTCGAGGTAGGCGAGGTGGTCGGCCACCCGGCGGCGCAGGGTGTCGCCGAGCCGGGGCGACGCGAGCACCTGCTCGGTGAGTTCGGCGCGGGCCTCGGCGACGGCGAGCGTCTCGGCGAGCAGGGTGGCGAGGTAGAGCACCTCCACGCCGCGTCCGCGCAGCTCGGCGGCGAAGGCGTCGTGCTCCTCCTGGGCCCGGCCGACCCATGGGATAGCGTCGAAGAGCAACGAGTCGTTGTTGCGGGGGGTGAGGCGGGCCAGTTCCGGACCCGGTCGGTGCAACAGCACCGTGCCGAGTCGACCGACCTCGCTGTCCACGTAGTGGGTCACCCCCGCAGCGTAGGGCAGTGATGAACGATGTTCAGCGGAAGAACTGCGGATGAATATGGCATTCATCCGCACTCATTCCGGCGTTCCAACTTGCCGAACCCCCACAGTGGCGACGTAGGGTAGTGAGAACATAACTTTCGAGGGACCTTTTGCCGGAGGTCGCGATGACTGTCTTTCCCGCTCGTCGAGCCGTACCCACCCGGGCACTGCCGCCCGTGGCGGTGCCGCACCCCCGTCCCGACGGGTCCGCGGCTCTCGATCCGGCCCGTCCGACCCCACTGGAGTGGGCACGTCGACGCCGGGCCGAGCGGGGCGCCCGCCGGCTGGAGGCCGCCGGGGCGCGGGCGCTCGGTCAGCTCGACCACCTGGGTCCCGCCTGGCACGTCATCGAGTGGCCGCGCACCGACGTCTCCGACGTCCTGCGCGACCACGGGCAGGACGAGCGCGCCGGGTTCCTCGCCATCGGCCCCAGCGGGCTCTTCGCGGTCAGCATCGCCGACCACGGCCGGGCCCGGGTGCTGGTCGCCGGGGACGTGGTGCAGATCAACGGCAAGCGCCCGCCGTACGTGGCCGAGGCCCGGCGGGACGCCAAGCGGGCCAGCAAGGCGCTCAGCCAGGCGGTCGGGCTGCCGATCCCGGTGACGCCGGTGCTGACCTTCGTCGGCTCCGGCGTCATCAGCGTCTACGGCCTGCCGAAGGACTGCATGATGGCGACCCACCGGGAGCTCGACCGGCTCCTCGTCGCCGGAGGCAACCGGATCAGCCCGGCCACCGCCGAGAAGCTGTCCCGGGTCGCCCAGGCCCCGCAGACCTGGCACAACGGCACGTACCGTCCCACCGGCGACTACCGGTGGTACGACGAGGGCCGAACGGCCGCTGACAAGCCGGCGGGTCGCCGGTAACGTCACCGGCGACGCCCCGCGGTGCCGGTCCCCCCGACATGCCGGTCCGCGCCGTCGCCGGCCGCCCGCCAGGGCACTTGATCCCTCCACCGGCGGCCGGTGGCTCCCGCGCGGTCGGCGACCGTCACGAAGACCGGCTAGCGTGGACAGACCGTCGGTGTACCTAGGAGGCGCGGTGGCCCACGTCGAACTCTCGCTCCCGGACGTGTTCGTGCCGCCGGCGCGGACGCCGACAGGGCCGGGGTGCGACAACGTCGGGAAGTGGTCGGCGAGCGTCTCGCACGCCGAGGAACCCTGCCTCCTGATCGACGCCGACACCCTGGTGGTCGCCATCTCCGCCGCCGGCTGTGAACTGCTCTGCCTCGGTGCCCCCGAGGACGTGGTCGGCCTGCCGCTGCTCGAAGGCGGCCTGCGGCTGCTCGACTTCACCGCCGCCCGGCACGAGCTGCCCGAGCAGGAGACCGACAAGATCCCCCCGCTGCTCGCCCTGCACTCCGGTCGGCTCGCCCGGGGTCTGCTGCGGGTGCAGCCCGCCGGCGACGCCAGCACCTACGCCACCGTCGACGCCGTCTCCACCCCGATGCTCACCGGCGGCTCGGTCACCGGTTCACTCACCTTCTTCTCCCCGATCTGACCCGGCACCGCCCGCGCCGGTCCGCCCCGCGCCGGGCGGCGGCGTCGGGCGCGAGCGTCGGGCGTCGCGCCGGCCTTCACCGGGCGGACGGTTTTTCCTACGATGGGTTCACCCCACCGGCCACACGACCTGCCCCCTCCCACGGTCCGTGACGGCCGGCCCCCGTCGCGACGCCCCGCGCCCGAATCCCCCGAGGACCGGCCCGTGCCGCCTGACCCCGCCCACCGCCGCCCCCCGTACCGGCGGCCGGTCGCCGCCCGGCTCGCCGTGGCCCTGCTCGCCGTGTCGCCGTTCACCGGCTGCGCCGCCCCGCCCGACCGGGAGCTGCCGGCCCCGGTCGCCCCACCCACGCCGGTGGTGACCCTGCCGCCGACGACGTCGCCCCCAGTGCTGCCGGTGACCCCCACCCTGCCGCCGACGTCGACGCTGCCGAGCCCCACCGTCGCGGCGGTCGCGATGGCCTGCGCCGGCCGCCCGTCGGCCGACCGGGTGATCGGCTTGCTCCGGGGCGACGTGCTGCCCCGCGACGTGTCGGTACGGGCCGTCGACGGCCCGCTGTGCGCCGACGGCTGGCAGTACACCGTGCTGTCCGTCAGCGGGCACGAGGAACTCCAGGCGGTCAGCCGGGGGGAACCGGATGCGCTGCGGCTGGTCACCGCCGGCACCGACGTCTGCTCGATCGAGGTGAAGGCCGTCGCGCCGCCCGCCATCCGGACGTTGGCCTGCGACAGCGGGACCGGGCTGCCACCGGGTGCGTAGGCTGGGCGGCATGCCCGGAACACCGCCGACCCGCTACGTCTACCTCGGCCCCGAGGGCACCTTCGCCGAGCAGGCGTTGCGCACCGTCCCGGCCGCCGAACGCGGCAGTCGTACGCCCGCCCGCAGCGTCGGCGAGGCGCTGGAGAGCGTACGGGCCGGTGAGGCGGACGCGGCGCTGGTGCCGATGGAGAACTCGATCGGCGGCGCGGTCGGGGTGACCCTGGACGAGCTGGCCGAGGGGGACCCGCTGGTGATCACCCGGGAGGTGATCCTGCCGGTGGAGTTCGTGCTCGCTGCGCGCCCCGGCACCGACCCCGCCGGAGTGCGCAGCGTGGCCGCCCATCCGCAGGCGTCCACCCAGTGCCGTAACTGGCTGCGCGCGCACCTGCCCGACGCCACGGTGATCGACGTGCTGTCCAACGGCGCGGCGGCGGCCGGCGCGGCCACCGGCGAGTACGACGCGGCGATCTGCGCCCCGATCGGGGCGGCCCGGCACCGACTGGCCCTGCTCGCCGACAAGATCGCCGACCATCCGGACGCGGTGACCCGGTTCGCCCTGCTGTCCCGCCCCGGCCCGCCCCCGCCGCCCACCGGCGACGACCTCACCTCGCTGGCCGTCTACATCGCGCACGACCGGGTGGGCGCGCTGCTGTCGGTGCTGATGGAACTGGCCGTGCGGGGGGTCAACCTGACCCGGATCGAGTCCCGTCCCACCGGCGAGGCGCTGGGCCGGTACGTCTTCTTCCTCGACTGCACCGGTCACGTCGCGGACGTCCGGCTCGGTGAGGCGTTGCAGGGGCTGCGGCGGGTCTGCGCCGAGGTGCGGTTCCTCGGGTCGTACCCCAGGCACCGGTGGGCCGACGCGGCGGGTGACCGGCCGGTCCCCGCGCCGGCCGGCCTCTCGGACACCGACTACACCGACGCGGCGACCTGGCTGGCCCGGCTGCGGGCCGGCGAACTGAGCTGACCCCACGCGGCCCGGGTCCCGGCGGCGGCACGGGTGCGGGCCGCACCGGTCCGGCCGTGCAGACGAACGTGGGGCGGTCCCGACCGGAACCGCCCCACGTCGCGGAAGGTCAGCTGAGCAGGCCGCCGAGCAGTCCCTGTTGCTGCTGCTGGCCGCCGCTGCCCTGGACCGGCGGCTCCTCCGACGGCTGGACCACGACGAAGCCCTGCCCGGCGAAGCTCATGGTGAACGCCTCACCGGTGCTGCGGCCGAGCAGGGTGCCCAGGCCGAGCTGCTCGGCCCGGTGGTAGCCGGTCTGGAGGTTGGCCGACCAGCACACCGCCGCCTGCGGGTCGACGTAGGTGGGCGCGTCGACGTTGAGCACGACCGGGGTGCCCTTGGTGGTGATGGCGATCCGGCCGTAGCCGCTGAACACGCAGTTGAACAGGCCGGACGAGGCCATCCCCGCGCCGCCGACCATCTTGATGTCGTACGACAGGGTGGAGTCGAAGGCCAGCACGCTGGACCCGTTGATCGACAGCGCGTCGCCCGGCTCCAGGTCGATGATGTGCACGTCCTTGGCCAGCTCGGCCAGGAACACGTCGCCGTGGCCGCTGAGCTTCATCAGCGGCACGCCCTCGCCGGTGAGCCGCTGCTTGATGAACTTGCCGATGCCGCCCGAGCCCAACGCCTGGAACTGCACCTGCCCCTGGTAGGCGACCATCGACCCGACCCGGGCCATCGCCTCGCCGTTGAGTTCGATCTTCAACATCTTGGAGTTCTGCAGCCGCATGCCGGGCTGGGCGGACTCCTTCTCCAGGTTCTCCGCGGAGAACAGCGCGCTGCGCATTGGGTCTTCCTCCTGATTGGGGGTGTGCTCACCACACGGTAGGCAGCCCCCGCAACCCGCTGCATCGGCCGAGCGGCGGGCAAGCCCGGCTCCGCGCACGGAACCGGTCAGGTACGCGCAGACGACCGGACCGACGGGGCCGGGGGCGGGCTCAGGCCCAGCCCAACGCGTGCAACCGCTCGTCGTCGATGCCGAAGTGGTGGGCGATCTCGTGCACCACGGTCACCGCCACCTCGTCGACCACGTCGTCCTCGGTGGCGCAGATCCGCAGGATCGGCCGGCGGTAGATGAAGATCCGGTCGGGCAGCACACCCGAGTAGTTCCAGCCGCGTTCGGTGAGCGCGTGCCCCTCGTAGAGGCCGAGCAGGTCCTCCCCGGGCGGCGGGTCGTCCTCGACCAGGATGACCACGTTGCTCATCAGCCGGAGCAACCCCTCGGGCACCTCGTCGAGGGCCTCGCCGACCAGCTCCTCGAAGCGTTCACGGCTCATCTCCACGGGCACCTCACCCATTGTGCCCGAACCGCCGCCCGCCCACCGGTCCCGCCGGCCTACCCCGTCCGCCGTCCGACCCGGGCGGGCCGGACGGCGGACGGGACGGATCAGGCGAGGCGGGCGGTGAGGCTGATCTGCGCGCCGGGGGAGAGCAGCCGGGAGATCGGGCAGCCCTCCTTGGCGGCCTCGGCCAGCTTGGTGAACTGGGCCTCGTCCAGGCCCGGGGCCTGACCGACGGTCTCCAGGTCGATCCGGGTGACGGTCATTCCCGCGTCGGTCTTGTCGAAGTGCACCTTCGCGGTGGTCTCCACCGAGGTGCCGGACACCCCGGCGTCGGCGAGCTGCTTGGAGAGCGCCATCGAGAAGCAGCCCGCGTGGGCGGCACCGATCAGTTCCTCCGGATTGGTCCCCTCGCCCTCCTCGAAGCGCGACTTGAAGGAGTAGTTCCCCTCCAGGCCGCCCTTTCCGGTGCGGACGGTCCCGGCGCCCTCGGTGAGGTTGCCCTGCCAACGTGCGGATGCGGTACGGATAGGCATGACCCGAACGCTAGTCGAAAGCCCTCGCCCGCGGTGACCGACCGGGCGGGGTGGCCGGCCACCGCCGCCGGCCGGAGGGCGCCGGCCGGAGGGTGCCGGTCGCGACCACGGGCGGCGGCCGACGTGCGCCGTTCCGGGCCCGACGCTGCCGGCCCACACCGGGCCGACGTGGGATGATGCGGGTCAGGCCCGCGACGCGGAAGGTAGCCGATGTCCCAGGATCTCCCCATCCCGAGACAGGACGACCGCTCGGATGACACCTCGGTGCCGCAGTGGGGCGCCCCCGGACGACGGCCGGTCGGCCGGTTCGGGCACTGGCCCGCCGCGCTGCGCCGGGACCGGCGGCTGCCCCCGGTGCTGGCCCTGCTCGGTGCGGTCGCCGGCACGGCGTCGGCGGCCGGGGAGTGGCTGGTGATGACCGTGCCGAACGGTGGGCCGGAGGGCAGCGGCACCATCCGGGTGCCCGGTGGCGTGGCCGAGGTGGGCGGCTTCGGGATCGCCTACCTGGTGGGGCTCCTGCTGCTCGGTGTCACGGTGGCGTTGACCCTGCGCGGACGGCCGGCGGTCCGGCAGGACGCCCGGGTGGCCGGGCTGGCCGTGGCGGGCGTCCTGGTGATCCTGCTCACCGTCACCGCCTTCTCGTTGGACGACTCGGGCCAGCGGGCGCTGTTCTACTCCCCGGAGGACGGGTTCCGGGTCGACTACGGCCGGGGCCTGGTGATGGCCTTCGTCGCCGTCGCGCTGGTCGGGGCGGCGCTGCTCACCACCGTCCGGCAGCCGGACGGTCCGCCTGTCGACGCCGTCGGCCCGCAGACCGACCCGGAGGGGCTCGACCCGGACGCGGACGACCCGGACGCGGACTACACCCGGCCGGCCGCGCCCACCGGGCTGACCGTCACCCCGACTGTCCCGTTCGCCCGCCGCGAATCCCACCCCTGAGCCCCAGCCGGGGTGGACGCCCGGGGCGTCGTACGACGGTCACCGGGCGTTGCCGGCTGATTCGCCCGGAAGCCGTGGTTGCGATCCGGACGGCGAGGTACGGTTGCTGCCCGCCGTCACACCGGGTCGGAAGACCGGTACGGACGGCGGCGGGCAAGGAGGAACGATGACCCGCCCGGGACTGCCCAAACTCATCGCCACCGACCTCGACGGCACCCTCGTGCGCAGCGACGACACCGTGTCGGCGTACACCCACGGGGTGCTCGACCGGGTGCGGGCCGCCGGTATCCCGGTGGTCGGCGCCACCGGTCGTGGCCCCCGGCTCAAGGAACTCACCCGCAACGACATCCGGGCCGCCGACTTCCTGGTGATGGCCGGTGGTGGCTGTGTGGTCGACCAGAGCGACCCGACCGGCCCGGTGGTGCTGCGCGACGAGCGCCTGTCCGCCGGGGTACTGGCCGGCCTGCTGACCGACCTGGAGGCCGTCGTCGGCCCGCTGACCGTCATGGTCGAGGGGTCCGACGAGCACGACGCGCCGCTGTGGGGCGACTATCACCCGTCCTGGCCCTACCCCGAGCTGTTCGAGGCGCGCAGCCGGGCGGAGTGCCTCGCCCTCGACGTGATCAAGGCGTTCGTCCGGACCGCCGACCACGACGTCGACGAGTTGCTGGCCACCGCCCGTCGGATCGTCCCGCCGCAGGTCGCCACCCTCACCCAGGCCGGGCTCGGCTTCGTCGAGATCACCCCGGCCGGGGTGGACAAGGCCAGCGGCCTGAGCGTGGTCGCCGAGCGGCTCGGCGTCGACCCGGCCGACGTGCTGGTCTTCGGGGACATGCCCAACGACCTGCCGATGTTCGCCTGGGCCGGCTGGTCGCGGGTGGCGGTGTCCAACGCGCACCCGCTGGTGCGGGCCGCCGCCGACGAGGTGACCCTGCGCAACGACGACGACGGGGTGGCGGTCTACCTCGACCGGCTACTCTCCCGGTGATGGCAGAGACACCACGGCTGGTCGCCAGCGACATCGACGGCACCCTGCTCGGCGACGAGCGCCGGCTCAGCGCCCGCACCGCGGCGGTACTGGAGCGGATCTCCGCGGCGGGCACCCCCGTCGTGCTGGTCACCGGCCGCCCGATCCGCTGGCTCCAACTGGTGTACGACCAGCTCGCCGCGCCGTTGCCGGCGATCTGCGCCAACGGCGCGGTGGTCTACGACCCGGACACCGACCAGGTGTTGCGGGCCGACCCGCTGGCCCCGGAGCTGCTCGCCGAGGTGGCCCGCCGGCTACGGGCGGCGGTGCCGGAGGTCAGTTTCGCGGTGGAGATCGTGGACAGCCGGGAGATGCGGCACGAGGCGCACTACCCGCTGCGCTGGGACGCCGACCACGAGGCCATCCGGGCGGTCGAGTCGCCTGAGGAGTTGGCCTCGGTGCCGGCGGTGAAGCTGCTGGCCCGCGCCGGCACCCAGGACCCGGACGCCTTCGTGCAGGTGGTGGCGGGGGCGCTGGAGGGGCTGGCCGAGGCGACGCACTCGTCGTACAGCGGATTGGTGGAGATCTCCGCCGCCGGGGTGACCAAGGCCGCCGGGCTGGCCTGGTACGCGGCCCGGGTCGGGGTGGCGCAGGCCGACGTGCTCGCGTTCGGTGACATGCCCAACGACGTGCCGATGCTCACCTGGGCGGGACGGGCGGTGGCGGTGGCCAACGCACACCCGGCCGTGCTGGAGATCGCCGACGAGGTGACCGGGGCGAACACCGCCGACGGCGTGGCGGCGTACCTGGAGAAGGTCTTCGGGGTGGGCTGAGCGCCCCGGGGCGTCACCGCGCGGCGACGCCCCGGCGCACGCTCAGAGGTACTGGCCGGTGTTGTGGCCCTCGCCACCGGGCTGGCCCATGCCGGGCATGCCGGGGATCATCGCGCCGGGGCCGCTGGGCAGGGCGGGACGGCCACCGGAGCGCATCTGCTCCAGCTGCATCCGGGCGGCCATCTGCTGGGCCACCAGGGTGGCCTGGATGCCGTGGAAGAGCCCCTCCAGCCAGCCGACCAGCTGGGCGTGGGCGATCCGCAGCTCGCCCTCGCTGGGCGCCTGGTCCTCGGCGAACGGCAGCGAGAGCCGTTCCAGCTCCTCGCGCAGTTCGGGGGCGAGGCCATCCTTCAACTCGACGATCGACCGCTGGTGGATCTCCCGCATCCGGTGCCGGCTGGCGTCGTCGAGCGGGGCGGCCTTCACCTCCTCCAGCAACTGCTTGATCATGCTGCCGATCCGCATCACCTTGGCCGGCTGCTCGACCAGGCGGGTCGGGTCCTCGGCGGTCTCGTCGGTCTGCATGGTGCCGACCGGGCGGCCGTCCGGGCCGACCACGACCACGGTGCCCGACTGCCCGTCGGGGCGGCCCGGCTCGTCAGCTTGTCCAGTGGGGTGCGCTTCGGTCATGGCCCCATCTTTACCCACCCGCTCCCGTCGCACCCACCCGGACCGCCACCGGCCGCGCTACCGTCGCCGGCATGTCCCACGACCCCCGGACGGTGCTCAGCCGGCCCGCCCCGCCGCCGGACCTGACCGTCGCCTACGGCGACGCGCCGGAGCAGCTGGTCGACCTGCGCCGACCGGCAGGTGGCGGTGGTGGTCCGGCCCGGCCGCTGGTGGCGGTGGTGCACGGGGGCTTCTGGCGGGCCGAGTACGACCGCACCCACACCGGCCCGCTCGCCGCCGCCCTGGCTGAGGCGGGTTGGCCGGTGGCCCAGCTGGAGTACCGGCGCACCGGCCAACCGGGCGGTGGCTGGCCGAACACGCTCGCCGACGTCCGGGCCGGGGTGGCGGCGCTGCCCGGGGTGGCCACCCGCGCCCTGCCGGGGCTGGTCGCGCCGGGGCCGCCGCTGCTGCTGGGGCACTCGGCGGGTGGGCAGCTGGCGCTGCACGTGGCGGCGCACGCCCCGCAGGACGTGGCCGGGGTGCTGGCGCTGGCCCCGGTCGCCGACCTCGCCGAGGCGTACCGGCTGGGGTTGGATTCGGGGGCGGTGGCCGCGCTGCTCGGCGGCGGCCCGGCCGAACACCCGCAGCGGTACGCGGTGGCCGATCCCCGCCTTTCGGTGCCGCCACGGACACGCACGGTGATCCTGCACGGGATGCGGGACCGCCAGGTGCCGGCGGCTCTGAGCAGGTCATATGCTGCCACCGCACGGGCCGCCGGCTCGCCGGTCACCCTCATTGAGCTGCCGGAATGTGAGCACTTCGGGTTGATCGACCCGCTCTCGGCGGCCTGGCCGCAGGTAAGGGCTGCGTTGCAGTCGTTGCTTGAAGATCAAGATCCATTGACGCAGGGTCGCCCGCCAGGTAGAACGCCGGAGGGGCGGTGACGCCCGGCAATGCTCCCGAAAGGATTTCGGTGTCGCAGATGAACCGCAGGCGGGCCCTTCAACTGCTGGCCGCGCTCGGCACGACCGGACTCGCCGCCGCCTGCGGCACGGACGACACCGAGACGCCGACCCCCGGCACGCCGATCAAGATCGGGCTGATCCGGCCGGAGAACGGCGACGGCAAGACCATCGGCATCGACATCGAGAACGGCTTCCAGCTCTTCCTGGCGATGAACGGGCAGCAGCTCGGCGGCCACCCGACGACGGTGGTGACCGTCGACGAGGGCGACAACGCCAAGAGCGGCCAGGCCGCCGTCGACAACCTGCTCGGCCAGAACGTGCTCGCCATGACCGGCGTGGTCAACTCGACAGTGATGTCCGGCATCCGGGACGCGGTGGAGAAGGCCCGGGTGCCGCTGATCGGGTCCAACGCCTCCCCGCCCAGCCTGCAGAGCGTCGTCTACATCTGGCGGACGTCGTACGTGCTGGACGAGCCGGGCCGGGCGCTCGGGTCGTACCTGCGGCGAACACTTCCCACCGGGAGCCGGCTCGCCATCGTCGCCCCCGAGGGCACCGCCAGCCAGGACGTGATCAACGGCTTCCGGGACGGCTTCGGCACCGACGACCCCCGGATCATCGGTGACCCCATCCTCACCACCGCCAACCCCACCCCCGGCGACGACGAGTTCGGCGCGCAGATCAGCGAGGCGCTCAGCCGCCAGCCCGAGGGGATCTTCTGCTTCTACTCCGGCACCGCCGGTGAGCAGTTCATCAGGCAACTGCGCCGCAGCCGCTGGTTCGGCGACATCTACGCGCCAGGCTTCCTGACCGAGGGCAACATCCTCGCCGACCTGCGGTCGACCCTGGTCAACGCGGACGAGAGCCTCAAGGCCGGCACCATCCAGACCGCGCTGAACTACTCGGCCGACCTGAACAACAACGCCAACCGGGTCTTCGCCTCGGCCTACCGGAAGACCTACAACGTCTCGCCCACCACATACGCGATGGCCTCGTACGACGCCGCGCAGGTGCTCGACAAGGCGATCCGGTTGGCCGGCGCGGAGCCGACCGCGCAGCAGGTCAACCTGGCGCTGGGCAAGATCGGTCAGATCGACAGCCCGCGCGGGCCGTGGCAGTTCAACCAGCCGCGTACCCCGCAGCAGAAGTGGTACCTGCGCAAGGTGCAGTTCGACGGCCGGTTGCTCTCCAACGTCCTGATCAACGAGATCGCCACCCTCGGCTGAGCCGGCCGGCCCCGGTCGGGCCGGCCGCTCGTGGTGCCGGCGTCGGTCAGGGGCGCAGCTCGGCGATGCAGCACTTGACGCTGCCGCCGCCCTTCTTCAGCTCGGCCAGGTCTACCGGGACCGGGGTGTAGCCGGCCGCCTTGAGCTTGCCGGCCAGCCGGGTCGCGTCGCTGTTGAGCACCACGTTCGCCCCGTCGCTGACCAGGTTCAGGCCGAAGGCCAGCGCGTCCTCGTCGTCGGCGAGCACCGCGTCGGGGAAGAGCTGGGTGAGCACCCGCTGGCTGGCCGCCGAGAACGCCCCCGGGAAGTACGCGACGTTGCCGTCGTCGATCGAGGCGAGCGCCACGTCCAGGTGGTAGAAACGCGGGTCGACCAGGCGCAGCGACACCACCGGCCGGCCCAGCGCCTCCTGCGCCTCGGCGTGCGCCGGCAGTTCGGTGCGGAACCCGTGGCCGGCGAGAACCAGCCCGCCGTGCGCCTCCGGCAGGTAGGCGAAGTCACCCTCACCCTCGTTGGTCTCGCTCGGCGCGATGAAGTGCCAGCCGTGCTTCTGGTAGAACTCCCGGTGCGCGGCGGCCTCGGCGGCCCGCTGCTCGTGCTTGAACTGCGCCCCGTAGACCGTCCCGTCCACCACGAACGCCCCGTTGGCGGCGAAGACCATGTCCGGCAGCCCCGGCTGCGGGGTGAGGACGTGCACGTCGTGACCGAGGTCCACCAGGGTGTGCCGCAGCCGGTCCCACTGTTCGACGGCCAGTGCCACGTCGACGCCGACGGTGAGGTCCATCCACGGGTTGATGGCGTACTCGACCGCGAAGTGCTCCGGGGCACACATGAGATATGTCCGCTTTCGCGGGACGCGCTGCTGGTTCACGGTCACCAAGGGTAGGTAGCGTAGAAGTTTGGTAACAGCCAGAACCATTGCTTCCCCGAGGCGGAACGTTGCAGATAGACGCGGTCGACCAGCGAATCATTGCGTTGCTCGTGGCGGACGCCCGTACCTCGTACGCCGACATCGGCACCCGGGTGTCACTCTCCGCTCCGGCGGTCAAGCGACGGGTCGACCGGCTCCGGGCCAGCGGGGTGATCCGGGGCTTCACCGCCGTGGTCGACCCGGCCGCCGTCGGCTGGACCACCGAGGCGTTCGTGGAGCTGTTCTGCGCCGGCCGGACCACCCCCACCCAGCTCGGGGTGGCCGCCCGCCGACACCCCGAGGTGGTCGGCGCGTACACCGTCTCCGGTGAGGCCGACGCGCTCGTGCACCTGCGGGCCGCCGACATCTCGCACCTGGAGGAGGCGCTCGAACGCCTGCGGGCGGAGCCGTTCGTCACCTCCACCCGGAGCACCATCGTGCTGTCCCGGCTGGTCGAGTCGCCGGGCGTCGGCCCGTCCACCCCCTGACACCCGGCCCGGCTGCGGCGCGCCGGTGTCCCTCGCGCAGGGCGGTGGATCAGAGGTACATGCCGGTGCGGTGCTCGCCGTCGCCCCGGCTCGGCTTGTCGCCCTCGCCGAAGAACCGCTTGCCGCCGAACTCGCCGTGCAACCGGTCGTCGAGCTCGTCGGCGAGGCCGGTCATCACCTGCACGGCCAGCATCAGGTGGGTGGCCTGGAAGTTGCGGCCGAAGACCGGGATGGACGCCCACACCGTGTCGTCGGCGCAGTACAACCGGCCGATCGGCATCCGGTTGGTCAGCTCGGAGAGCTTCACGTAGAGCCGCTCGGTCGGCTCGACCTCGGTCAGCACCGGCGAGAAGACGTCCACCAGCGGCGGATTGTCACGTACCCGGACGAAAACCATCGCCGACCCGGCCCGGATGTTGATGTCCCCGTCGGAGTCGATCTGAAGGTGCTCGGAGGTCGACTTGAGCATCGTCGACACCACCGTCCGGACCCGCTCGGGCAGGTCCAGCACCTCCTGCTCAGCGCTCTGGGCGCTCGCGGCGGCGGCCAGCGCCTCGTCCAGGTCGGCCTCGACGTCCCGGTCGGGGCCGAACTCGCCGCGCGCGGTGCCGAGCGCCTCGATCGGCAACGGCTCCCCCTCGGCGTCCTGGCTGAGGTAGACCAGGAAGGCCGGGTGCGGTGCGCCGTACACGTCACGCAGGGTGCGGGAGAGCAGCCCGGCCAGCTTGCTGGCGTCCCCGGTCGACCCGTCCAGGCCGAAGTGCTCGCCGGAGCCCGCCACCACGCCGGGCGGCGACCAGCCGAGGGCGATCATGTCGGCCACCGCCGCGCGGTCGAGCCGGAAGCCCTGCGGCAGGGTGGCGTTGCCCACCGCCCGCGCGGAGATCCGGCCCTGCTCACCCACGGTCACACTGATCGAGTAGACCGCGTCACCGGTGCCGGAGGCGGTCGGGTCGAGGGTCAGTTCGAGCTGCGCCCCGGCGGGCAGTTCACGCAGCCGCGCGGCCAGCGCCCGGGCGAACTCCCGCCACGCCTCGGTGACCTTGGCCCGCAGGTCAGCCGTGCTCGGCTCGTCCAGCAGGACCGACTCGTGGTGGTCGTGGTGCGCCGGCGAGGTGCCGGGCTGGTCACCGGTCGGCTTCGCGGGGTGGTCCGCCGTCATGATCGCCTCCGTCCGTCAAGGTCACCCTACCCAGGCGGGCCGGAGAACGAATCCACCGCGACCGCCATCGGACACCGTCGCCGACGATCGTGGCGGCGGGGGATCACGCCGTGACGGGATCACCGGTCGGGACGTTCGCCGCCCAGCTCCACCGGCCACTGCGCGGCCAGCCCGGTGAGCCGGGCCGCCGCCGCTGCCGGGTCCGCGCCGCGTCCGACCGCCACCCCCAGCAGGTACGCGGTGACCGGCGCACCCGGTCGTAGCACCTGGTGGGCGACGTCCCTGGCCAGGTCCAGCACGGTCGGCACCGACACCTCGGCCGGGTCGAGACCCAGCTCGGCGCAGGCCGCCGTCACCCAGTCGTCCAGCACGGTCATCGCATCCACTCCTCCGCCCGGCGTACGTCGGAGTCAGTGTCGCAGTCGAACCACGGTGGCGGGCCGGCAGCGGACCAGGCCAGCTCGCGTACCGTCAGCTCCCCCAGCAGGTCCCGCATCGACGCCCCGGCCAGCGCACCGGCCTGGGCTCGGCGGGCGGCGACCCGGTCCAGCGCGGCGCGTAGCGCCGGCACCCGCCACACCCCGCACAGCGGCTGGCGTCGCCCCCGGTCGTCGACGAGGCAGACACCGTCCGCCGCCGCCGGGCCGGATTCGGCGGCGAGCGCGGCGAGCAGCACCCCGACGGCCGGGCGGGTGAGCAACGGCAGGTCGGCGGCGAGCAGGGCGACGACCGCCGTACCGGGGCCGAGCAGGGCCAGCCCGGCGGACGCGGCGGCCACCGGACCCCCACCTGCCGGGTCCTCCCGGGTCACCAGCACGTCGGCCGGGAGCGCCCCACCCGGGCCGACCAGCACCCGGGGTACGGCGTCGGCGACGGCGGCGAGCACCAGGTCCCGCATCGGCCGGCCATGCACCGGCACCGCCGGTTTGTCCCGCCCGCCCATCCGGCGGGCTGCCCCACCGGCCAGCACCACCGCCGCGTACGCCGTCACCCGGCCACGGTAGCCGCCGGGCCCGACCCTCGTGCTCCGGTCGCGCGGCCTCCCGGTTCCGTCCCGTCCCCGGCTGCCGTGCCGACGCCGGCGGCCGAGGGCTGCCGGCGGCCGAGGGCTGCCGGCGGCCGAGGGCTGCCGGCGGCCGAGGGCTGCCGGCGGCCGAGGGCTGCCGGGCGGGCGCAGTGGACGCAGCCAGGGTGGTCAGCGTGCGGGGGGTCGGGCGGGCGGGGCAGGATGGCGGGATGGGACGGGCCACTGACCGGCGGAGCGTGCTCCGGATCGACCTCGACGCGGCGGACGACGCCCGGGTGGCGCTGCGCCGGCCGGACACGCTCGCCGTGGAGGAACCGCTGGAGATCCGGGTCGGCCCCGGCGGGCCGGGTCGACGCCGACCGCTGGCAGTGACCATGCGTACCCCCGGGGACGACCTCGACCTGGCCATCGGCTTCCTGCTGACCGAGGGGCTGATCCGCAGCGACGCCGACGTGCACACCGCCCAGCTCTGCTCCGGGGTGGAGACACCCAACACGTACAACGTGGTCGACGTGGTGCTCTCCCCCGGTGTGCCGACACCGGCGACGGACCCGGCGCGCAACTTCTACACCACCAGCTCCTGCGGGGTGTGCGGGAAGGCCAGCATCGACGCGATCCGTACCCGGTCCCGGTTCACCGTCGCCGACGACCCGCTCACCGTGCCGGCGAAACTGCTGGCGGAACTGCCCGACCGGCTGCGCGCGGCGCAGCGCGCCTTCGACCGTACCGGCGGCCTGCACGCGGCGGGCCTGTTCACCGCCGACGGGGAACTGGTGGTGCTGCGCGAGGACGTCGGCCGGCACAACGCGGTGGACAAGGTGGTCGGCTGGGCGGTCCGGCAGCGACGGCTGCCGCTCGCCGGGCACCTGCTGATGGTGTCCGGCCGGGCGAGCTTCGAGCTGACCCAGAAGGCGTGGATGGCCGGACTGCCGCTGCTGGCCGCGGTCTCCGCGCCGAGCACCCTCGCCGCCGACCTGGCCGACGAGGCGGGCCTGACCCTGGTCGGCTTCCTGCGTGGCCGGACCATGAACGTCTACACCGGCACCCACCGCGTCACCCCCTGACACCCTGACCCGCTCGCGGCCGGCCGACTCGTGGCGGGGTCGTCAGTCGGGCGGCGTGATCGTGGAGATTTCTTGTCGCCAGGGCCGCAACAACTCTCCACAATCCACCGGCAACCGTTGCCGACCCCGACAGCGGGAGAGGGATCAGCGGGAGGGCGGGCGGACCCAGGTGAGGAAGCGGTCGGTCACGTCGATCCGGCGACCGTTGTCGAGCTGCGTCAGGTGTTCGGCCGCCTCGGCCGACAACCCGGTGAGCAGGGCGAACAGTCCGGGCAGGTCGTCACCGTACCGCGCGAGGAGGGCGAGCTTCGCCTCCCCGCACGGCCACGGGTTCGCGTCGACCCGGCACAGCCAGATCGGCCGCAGCGGCGTGTGCCGGCCGGGTAGCGGTCCGGTCACCGCGCCCCCACCGGCCTGAGCCGCCGCCCCCGGCCACCCCGCTGGAGCGACGCCCCTGCCGGTCGGTCCGGCTGCGCGAGCCGGCGCGCGCCCGCCGGCATCAGGAACAGGGTCCGCCGCCGGACCGCGTCGCCTGCGGCATTCAGTTCGTACGCGTCGATCCACACCCAACCGTGGTACGTGTGCCAGTCGGCCAGCACCCGGATGACCCGGACCGTGATCGGCCGGATGAACTGCACACTGGCGGTACGCGACAGGTGCAGCACATCTCCCGACCTGACCCCCGGCGGAGTCACCGGGGCCCCTGGTTCCGGCCGTACGCCCAGCGGTGTGCCGGCACGACGTCGGTCATCCGTCCCGGCCCCCGGTACGGCGGCACGAACGGTCCGATTGGTCCGGGCACGATCGGGCGCGCTGGCGGCCCGGGATCGGGTACGGGTTGGGGGCGGGGTGCGGGCTTCGGGCTCCTGTCGGGCTTCGGCTTCTCCCTGGGCACGGCGTCTCCTTTGCGTTCGGTGTGTCCGTGTCGGTGTGTCCGTGTCGGGGTGGAGGAGGGGCCGGCCGCCCTTCCACGGACGGCCCCTCCGGCAGACGCCACCGCCAGCTCTCGACCACTACCGACAGCGCCGCCCTGGTGACACTCTGATGTGGAGGCCGCTAGGCTCGAAAGGTGCAGCGGGAGTCCGGGCCGAGCTGGATGAAGGGCCGCCGAGCGGGTGGCGGCATGAATAGTCGATCTTCAAATTGGGGTGCTGTGCATGGCTGACGTACCAGATCCGCTCGCCGACTTCGTCGTTGCCGAGATCCGCCGTGCCCGGGGCGCCGCCGGGATGACGCAGGAGGCGTTCGGGCGGGGTGCCGGCTTCAGCGCGTCGCACGTCAGTGCCATCGAGGGTGGCACCCGGGCGCTGACCCTGGATTTCATCAAGGGAGCTGATCGGGCGCTCAGCACCGGTGGGCTCTTCGAACGGCTGGTGAGCAAGCTCGGCACACCGTCGTGGTTCCTGCCGTGGCTCGACGCCGAACGCAACGCGACCCAACTCAGGTATTTCGAACCGAACCTGATTCCCGGCCTGCTACAAACCGAGGCCTACGCCCGCGCGGTTCTTCGAACCGTCGACAGCCTCACCGACGACGAGGTGGAACAACGGGTGTCGGCACGAATCGACCGGCAGAGAATTCTAACCGACGCGCATCCTCCGCAATTGGTGGCGGTGCTCGACGAGAGGGCGGTACGCCTCGCCGGAGAGGGCTTCGGTGTCGTCATGGGGGAGCAGATCGCGCAACTCATCGCCAGGGCAGAACTGCCACATGTTCATGTGCACGTCATCCCGGCAGTCACCGGGCTGCATGTCGGACTGTCCGGACCCTTCGCTCTGGCACGGTCCGTCGGTGGAGTGTGGGTCGGACACCTTGAGAACCAGCTTGGCGGCGTTGTGGTCGACAAGGATGATGAGTTGGCTACGCTCCAAGCGCGGTGGGAGAACGTTCGGAACGAGGCCCTCCCGCGTCGGCAGTCCATCGATCTGTTGAAGGAAGTTGGGAGCCAACATGGACCTCAGTAACGCCACGTGGCGGAAGTCCACCCGCAGCGGTGCGAGCGGTGGGAACTGTGTCGAGGTTGCCGACAACCTTCCCGGCGCGGTCGCCGTGCGGGACTCCAAGGACCCGGACGGGCCGGCCCTGACGTTCGCCCCCACCTCGTGGCGCACGTTCGTCGCCGGGCTGGCCGATCGCGCCTGACCGACCTGCCCGGTGACACATGCCTGCCCCGAGATCCGGGGGCAGGCATGTCGCGTCAGGGAACGACCCGGCAGATGCCGACCGTGTCCGCTCCAACACCATGCCACTGACAGCCGTATTCCTGTCAGGCATAGATATGACTGCCAGGAATATCTCTCTTCGAGACCACCTGGCCCCGACCCTCCTCACCGGCAGTGACCCTGTTGCCGGCCGGGCCATCGAGGCCGGCGGGCCGCCGAAATCAGCAGGCCGCCGAGATCAGCAGGCCGACGGGGCCGGCAGGGCCCCGCCCGAGTCAGCAGGGCCGCCAGTTCAGGGGCCGCTGGGTCAGCGGGGGCGGCGGGGCCGGCGACGGCGGCGGCGCAGCACCTCCGGCTCGGTCACGGCCGGCCACCCGTCCAGGTCGGACGGCGGAACACCACGCCGCAGCAGATCGTCGAGGAGCCGGGCGAGGGTGTAGTCGGGGCGGACGGCCAGCGCCCGCTCCAGGGCCACGGCGGCGAGCGCACCCTGGCCGGCCCGCCACGCGGCGAACGCGAGCAGGCAGGCGGGAGCGGGCACCAACTCCTCCTCGGCGCGGCGCAGCACCTCACCCCAGAAGGCGATGTCCTCCTCCCGGCCGTCGGTGCGTTCCCACGCGTGGTCGCGTACCGGCAGGTGGGTCAGGAGCAGGGTCAGCCAGGCCACCTCGTCGTCGGTGAGCCGGTCGCCGCGCCGGTGCCGGCGTTGCGCCTGACGTACCGCCGTGGTGCCGGCCCTGCGGATGGTCCGCTCGCCGAACTCGTCGGTGTCGGGGGCCTCCTCCAGCAGACCCAGCAGGCGACGTTCGGCCCGGTCGCCGGCTTGGCGCAGGGCACCCCGGTCGACGCCCCCGGCGGGAAGAACCTGGGCGGTGAGTGCCGCCCGGTCGGGGAGCGCAACCTGACCGGCGTAGACCGCCGCAGCGGCGACCTGGCTGGCGTCCGGGTCGTACGGGGTGCCGTCGGGTGGGCAGCAGTCAGGCGCTTCGCAGAGGTAGGACCAGTAGCGACGATCTGTCACCCGCAGCGCGTCGAGCACGGGCAGGCCGAGGTCGGCCAGCGCCGACCGGACGGCGTCCACCGCCGGGGTGACCCGTTCGGGCGGGCCGAACCCGATGACGGTGGTGGATTCGGCGTCCTGCCGACCGATCACGTCACCGAGATGTCGCGCCGGCAGGGCCGGATCGGTGCCCGGTCCGGGCAGGTCGGCACGGGCGGCGAAGACGATCCGCCGGCCCCGCATCGCCACCACCACCATGCTGTCGACGGGGTGGAAGCCGATCAGGTAGGGCACGGCGGTGATCAGGTCGGCGGGTGAGCGGACGGTGAGCCGGGGGCGGTCGGTCGCGTTCATGTCCGGCAGCGTGCGGTGGGCGGGCACCGCTCCGACAGGCCCTGTGGACGACACACGGGTTATCCACAGATACGGAGAGTATTTGTGCAGGTCGGTGCGATTCTGGAGGTTACGCGGCCCACCGGGGTCGGTCCGAGCGGCTACCTTGCGCTCATGAACCTGGCGTACCTGCGGGCGCACCCGGAGCACCTGCCCACCTTCCTGACCCACCAGCGCATCCGCGAGACCCCGGTGGCGGGCGGGGACAGCTGCGTGGCCTCCCGGTTGACCCTGGACGACGGCCACTCGGTCTTCACCAAGACCTGGCCGGAGCGGACCGGTCGCCAGGTACCGACGGGCTTCTTCGACACCGAGGCCGCCGGGCTGCGCTGGCTGCGGGAGGCCGGCGCGGTGGCCGTACCGGAGGTGGTGGTGGCGCTGCCGGAGCTGCTGGCGCTCGACTGGGTCGACCCCGGCGAGCCGACGCCCGACGCGGCCGAACGGTTCGGCCGGGAACTGGCCGGCACCCACCGGGCCGGGGCCGACCGGTTCGGGGCGACGTGGCCCGGGTTCATCGGCACCCTCGCGCAGGACAACACCCCCGACGACGGGCCGTGGCCGGACTGGTTCGCCCGGCGACGGCTCCTGCCGTACCTGCGGATGTCGGTCGACGGCGGTGCCCTCGACGGCCCGGACGCCGCGCTTGTCGAAGACGTGGTGGCGCGGATCGGCGAGTTCGGCGGCGACGAACCGCCGGCCCGGCTGCACGGCGACCTGTGGCCGGGCAACCTGCTCTGGGGTGCCGACGAGCGGGTGTGGCTGGTCGACCCGGCGGCGCACGGTGGACACCGGGAGACCGACCTGGCCCAGCTGGCGCTCTTCGGTGGGCCGCCGCACCACGACCGGATCATGGCCGGCTACCGGGAGGCGTGGCCGCTCGCCGACGGATGGCGGGAACGGGTGCCCCTGCACCAGCTGCACCTGCTGCTCGTGCACACCGCCCTGTTCGGCGGGGCGTACCGCGATGCGGTTGTCGGTGCCGCCCGAGCGGCGCTGCGGGGCGTCGGCCGCGCTACGGTCGACGGGTGACCGCCGCCCCGACGACCGCCGGCGTCCTCGTCGACCGGTACGGCCGGATCGCCCGGGACCTGCGCGTGTCGCTGACCGACAAGTGCAACCTGCGCTGCACCTACTGCATGCCTGCCGAAGGGTTGCCCTGGCTGGCCGGCCCGCAGCTGCTCACCGACGCGGAGATCGTCCGACTGGTCCGGGTCGCGGTGCAGCGGCTCGGGGTGACCGAGGTGCGGTTCACCGGGGGCGAGCCGCTGATCCGGCCGGGGCTGGTCGGCATCGTCGCCGCCGTGGCGGCGCTCACCCCCCGGCCCCGGATCTCGTTGACCACCAACGGTCTCGGCCTGGACCGGCTCGCCCCGGCGCTGCGCGACGCCGGGCTGGACCGGGTGAACGTGTCGCTGGACACCCTGGACGCGGCCCGGTTCGCCGCGCTGACCCGGCGGGACCGGCTGCCCGACGTGCTCGCCGGGCTGGCCGGGGCCGCCGCCGCCGGGCTCGCCCCGGTGAAGGTCAACGCGGTGCTGATGCGCGGGGTCAACGAGGACGAGGCGCCGGCGTTGCTGCGGTTCGCCCTCGACCACGGCTACGAGCTGCGGTTCATCGAGCAGATGCCGTTGGACGCCCAGCACGGCTGGGACCGGGCCACGATGGTCACCGCCGACGAGATCCTCACGTCGCTGGCCGCCGGGTTCCCGCTCACCCCCGACCCGGCGCACCGGGGTGCCGCCCCGGCCGAAACCTGGCTGGTGAACGGCGGGCCGGCCCGGGTCGGCGTGATCGGCTCGGTGACCCGGCCGTTCTGCGGCGACTGCGACCGGACCCGGCTCACCGCCGACGGCCAGATCCGCAACTGCCTGTTCGCCACGGAGGAGTCCGACCTGCGTGGCGCGCTGCGGGCCGGCGCGGACGACGCCGACATCGCCCGCCGCTGGCAGGCCGCCACGGTGGTCAAACGGGCCGGCCACGGCATCGACGACCCGACGTTCCTGCAACCCGTCCGACCCATGTCGGCGATCGGAGGCTGAGGGTGGACCTCACCGTCCGGTACTTCGCCGGCGCGCGGGCCGCCGCCGGCCGCAGCGAGGAGACCGCATCCGCCGGCCGCCCGCTGGACGAACTCCTCGGCGAACTCGCCCAGCGGCACGGCCCCCGGCTGGCCGCGGTGCTCCAGGTGGCGAGTTTCCTGGTCGACGGGGTGGCCTGCCACGACCGTCAGACACCGTTGCCGGCCGGGACCACGATCGACGTGCTGCCCCCCTTCGCGGGCGGCTGAGGAAGGGCTGCCGTGTTGGCGATTCTGGGGTTCGTGGGCACGCTCGCCCTGATCACCGGCCTGATCCACTTCTACCTGTGGAAGCGGCTGGTCAAGGACACCACCGGGCCCGGCCGGTGGCGGCGGGTCGGCACGGTCGTCGCGCTCCTGCTGGCAGTGCTCGTCCCGGCGACCATGGCCGGCACCCAGATCGCCGGGGCGTTCTGGCTGGCCTGGCCCGGTTACCTCTGGCTCGCGGTGATGTTCTACCTGCTGATCGTGCTGGTGGTGCTGGAAGTGCCGATGGCGGTGGCCCGGCTGGTCCTGCGCCGCCGCAGCGCCGCCGCCGAGGCGACCACGGCCGCACCGGAACCGGCGCTGGTGGGTGCGGCCGGCGGCGTCGACCCGCCGGCCGCCGAGGCGGTGGACCACCCCGACCACGACGAGTCACGACGGTTGCTGCTCGCCCGGGGGGCCGCCATCTTCGCCGGGCTCACCGCCGCCGGCATCACCGGGTACGGGGTCCGCACCGCACTCGGCCCGCCGCAACTCGACCGGGTACGCATCCCGCTGGCGAAGCTCCCCCGCAGCATGGACGGGCTGCGCATCGCCACCGTGTCGGACATCCACCTCGGTCCGTTGCGCGGCCGGGTACACACCGAGCGGATCGTCGCGATGATCAACCGACTGGACGCCGACCTGGTGGCGGTCGTCGGTGACCTGGTCGACGGGTCGGTCGCCGAGCTGGGCGAGGCCGCCGAGCCGCTGCGTGACCTGCGTTCCCGCTACGGCAGCTTCTTCGTCACCGGCAACCACGAGTACTACTCCGGGGTCGAGGAGTGGGTGGCCGAGGTCGACCGGCTCGGCCTGCGGGTGCTCCAGAACGAGCGGCAGGAGATCCGGGCCCGGGGCGGGGTGCTCGACCTGGCCGGGATCAACGACGTCACCGCCGACGGTACCGGCGTCGCCGGCCCCGCCGACTTCACCGCCGCGCTCGGCGGCCGGGACGTCGACCGCCCGGTGGTGCTGCTCGCCCACCAGCCGATCGCCGTGCACGAGGCGGCGAAGTTCGGCGTCGACCTGCAACTGTCCGGGCACACCCACGGCGGGCAGCTCGCCCCGTTCAACCTGGCCGTCAAGCTCCAACAGCCGGTGGTCTCCGGCCTCGGCGAGGTCGACGGCACCAAGGTCTACGTCACCAACGGGGCCGGTTTCTGGGGTCCCCCGGTCCGCGTCGGCGCACCGCCACAGGTGACCCTGGTCGAGCTGCGCGCCCCGTGACCTGCCTGGTTGGTCGGTCAGCCCGGCTCATACCTCGTCCGGGCGGTGGAGTCCAGCACCGGATTGCTCTCCTCACGCGTACGCGTGGCGGCAGGCGGGTAGTGGACCAGCCGTGACAGGATGCGGCGTGCCTCCGTTCAACGCCGCTCCCCCTGGTGGCGTCCCGCCGTTCGTCGCGGACCTGCACATCCACTCGAAGTACTCCCGCGCGTGCAGCCGCGATCTCACCCTGCCCAACCTCGGTTGGTGGGCCCGACGCAAGGGCATCGGGGTGCTCGGCACCGGGGACTTCACCCATCCCGCCTGGTACGACCACCTGCGGGAGACCCTGCAACCGGCCGAGCCCGGCCTGTACCGGCTCGGCCCGGAGGCCGAGGCGGACATCGCCAGGCGGTTGCCGCCCCGGCTGGCCGACGCGGCGGAGGCCGACCCGGTCCGGTTCATGCTGAGCGTGGAGATCTCCACCATCTACAAGCGGGACGACCGGACCCGCAAGGTGCACCACCTGATCTACCTGCCCGACCTGGACGCGGTGGCCCGGTTCAACACCGCGTTGGGCCGGATCGGCAACCTCGGCTCGGACGGCCGGCCGATCCTCGGTCTGGACTCCCGGGACCTGCTGGAGATCACCCTGGAGGCCAGTGAAGACGGCTACCTGGTGCCGGCGCACATCTGGACACCGTGGTTCTCCGCGCTCGGCTCCAAGTCCGGCTTCGACGCGATCGCCGACTGCTACGCCGACCTGGCCGAGCACGTCTTCGCGGTGGAGACCGGGCTCTCCTCCGACCCGGCGATGAACTGGCGGGTCGGCAGCCTGGACCGCTACCGGCTGGTCTCCAACTCCGACGCGCACTCCCCACCGGCCCTGGCCCGGGAGGCCACCGTCTTCTCGTCGGCCCGCGACTACTTCGCCATCCGCGACGCCCTGCGGACCGGTGACGGGCTGGCCGGGACGATCGAGTTCTTCCCCGAGGAGGGCAAGTACCACGCCGACGGGCACCGGCTCTGCGGCGTCAACTGGTCGCCGGAGCGCACCCGGGCGGCCGGTGGGCGCTGCCCGGAGTGCGGAAAGCCGCTGACCGTGGGGGTGCTCAGCCGGGTCGAGGAGCTCGCCGACCGGCCCGACGGGCACCGCCCGGAGCACGCCCGCGAGGTGACCCACCTGGTGCCGCTGGCCGAGATCCTCGGCGAGATCAACAAGGTGGGCCCCCGGTCCAAGAAGGTCGAGGGGAAACTCAACGAGCTGGTCGCCGCGCTCGGCCCGGAGCTGGAGATCCTCACCCGTACCCCGGTCGACGAGATCGGCCGGGTCGGTGGGGAGCTGCTCGCCGAGGGCATCGGCCGGCTGCGTCGGGGTGACGTGCGCCGGGTGCCCGGCTACGACGGCGAGTACGGCGTGATCACCCTCTTCGACCCGGCCGAGCTGGGCGGGTCGGGTGGATCGGGGCAGGAGACGCTGTTCGACGTACCGGTGCCGGCGCAGCGCAGGCCGACGGAGCCGGCGGCGAAACCGAAGGCCAAGCGGCCGACGGCGGCCAAGGCCGAGCCGAAGCCGAAGCCCGCGCCGACCCCGCCGCCGCCACCGATCGCCCCGACTCCGTCGCCGCACGAGCCGTTCGAGCCGATGCTCGCCGGGATGGAGGAGGTCGGCACCGGCCTGCTGGACCGGTTGGACGCGATGCAGCGGGTGGCCGCCTCCGCGCCCGGCGGCCCGCTGCTGATCGTGGCCGGGCCGGGCACCGGCAAGACCCGCACGCTGACCCACCGGATCGCCTACCTCTGCGCGGAGCTGAACGTCTTCCCCGAGCAGTGCCTGGCGATCACGTTCACCCGGCGGGCCGCCGAGGAGCTGCGGCACCGGCTCGACGGGCTGCTCGGCCCGGTCGCCGAGGACGTCACCGTCGGCACCTTCCACTCCCTCGGGTTGACGATCCTGCGGGAGAACGCCGCCGCTGCCGGCCTGCCGGAGGGTTTCCGGATCGCCGACGACGCCGAGCGGTCGGCCGCCCGGACGGAGGCCGGCGACGACCCGGCCCGCTACACCGCGCTGCTGCGCAAGCAGGACCTGGTCGACCTGGACGAGCTGCTGACCCTGCCGGTCGGGCTGCTCAAGGGCGACAAGAAGCTGGTCCGGGACTACCGGGAACGCTGGCGGTGGATCTTCGTCGACGAGTACCAGGACGTCGACGCCGTTCAGTACGACCTGCTGCGGCTGCTCAGCCCCGCCGACGGCAACCTCTGCGCGATCGGCGACCCGGACCAGGCGATCTACTCGTTCCGGGGCGCCGACGTCGGCTACTTCCTGCGTTTCTCCGAGGACTTCACCGACGCCCGGCTGGTCCGGCTCAACCGCAACTACCGCTCATCCGCGCCGATCCTCGCCGCCGCCGTCCAGGCCATCGCGCCGTCGTCGCTGGTCCGGGGCCGCCGGCTCGACCCGGCCCGGCTCGACCCGGAGGCCCCGCTGGTCGGCCGCTACCCGGCGGCGTCCGTCGCCGACGAGGCCGACTTCGTGGTACGCACCGTCGACGACCTGGTCGGCGGCCTCTCCCACCGGTCGTTGGACTCCGGACGCATCGACGGCCGGTCCACCAGCCTGTCCTTCTCCGACATCGCGGTGCTCTACCGTACCGACGCGCAGGCCGCCCCGATCGTGGACGCCCTGGCCAGGGCCAACATCCCGGTGCAGAAGCGGTCGCACGACCGGCTGCGGGACCGGCCCGGCGTGCTGGCGATCGCCCGGGAACTGCGGCACGCCGACGGCTCCACCGGCGGGCTGCCCGCCCGGGTCCGGGCCGCCGGTCAGGTGCTCGCCGAACGGTTCGCCGCCCCCACCCTGGACGCCGCCGGCACCGTCCGACCCGAGGACGTGCGGACCGCCGTCGACCTGCTCACCCCGCTGGCCCGCCGCTGCGGCGACGACCTGGAACTCTTCCTCTCCCAGCTCGCCACCGGGGCCGAGGTGGACGCGTTGGACCCGCGCGCCGAGGCGGTCACCCTGCTCACCCTGCACGCCGCGAAGGGGCTGGAGTTCCCGGTGGTCTTCCTGGTTGGCGTGGAGGACGCTCTGCTGCCGCTGCGCTGGCCCGGCTCGACACCCGACGACGACGCGATCGCCGAGGAGCGGCGGCTGTTCTTCGTCGGGTTGACCCGCGCGCAGGACCGGCTCTACGTCAGCCACGCCGCCCGCCGGGTGCGCCACGGCACCGAACGCGACTGCCGACCGTCGACTTTCCTGGACGTCGTCGACCCGGGACTGTTCGAACGGTTCGGTGAGGCCGAGCCCCGCCGCCCCAAGGACCGTCAGCTCCGCCTGATCTGACGGCCCGTCGACCGACCTACAGGGCGAGGTAGCGGTATCCGCCCGCGCTGATGTCGCTCGGTGCGCGATGTTGCTGCCCACCCGTCCGGGGGCGCGGGTCAGGCGAGGACGGCGGCGAGCCAGGCACCCGCGAGCAGGGCCGGGCCGAACGGCAGGGCGGTGTCCCGGCGTACCCGGCCGGCGGCCAGCAGCGCCAACGCCAGCACCCCGTTGAGCAGGTGCGGCAGCAGCAGGCCGAGCCAGAGGGTGGGCCAGCCCAGCCAACCCAACGGCAGGCCGAGCACCGCCGCCAGTTTCACGTCACCGAAGCCGAGTCGGGACCGGGGCAGCAACGCCAGCACCACGTACAGCAGGAAGGAGAGTGCGGCACCGACCAGCGCGAGCGCCAGGCGGCCGGGAGTGCCGGCGGCGACGGCGGCCACGGTCAGTGCGGTGCCGCCGCCGAGCGCCGCCGCACCCACCAGCGGGTCAGGCAGGCGGAGGCTGGTCAGATCCACCACCGCCAGCACCAGTCCCACGGACGCCACCAGCAGGAACGCCGGCAGTGCCGGCTCCGGACCACGCGCGGCGGCCAGCCCGCCGCAGACCACCGCCCCCACCACCGGGAGCTTCCCGTGCCCGACCGACACCGCACCCCGGCCCGGGGCGGGCGGGACGGCACGGGCGACACCGGGTGCGGCGAGGCCGGCCAGGGCACCGAGGGCCGCCGCTGCCGCCACCAACCCGACGGTGGGCAGCAGTGCGGCGGGCAACACGCTCGTGGTCAGCGGGCCGAGGGGCACGGCCGTCGACGTTACCGGCGGGACGGCACCGGGACAGCCCCGCCGACGGCCGGCCGGCGGGGCCGCTCGGTGGTCACCACCAGCGCCACACCTGCCACGATCACCGCACCGCCGAGCAGCACCTGGCCGGTCACCGGCTCGGCGACCAGCAGCGCGCCGAGCGCCACCGCCACCACCGGATTGACGTAGGCGTAGGTCGCGGCCAGCGAGATGGGGGCGTTCGCCAGCAACCAGACGTACGCGGTGAAGGCCACCAGCGACCCGGCCACCAGCAGGTACGCCAACGCGAGCCAGGACCGGACGGTCACCTGGGCCGGCGAGAACCCGCGCAGCTCACCCCGGGCCAGCGACAGCACGGACAGGGCCACCGCCCCGGCGACCATCTCGTAGACGGTGGCGACGAACGGATCGGCGGGCATCCGCAGCCGGTTGGACAGGAACGACCCCACCGACCAGCAGACCGCCCCCGCGACCACGGTCAACGCCCCGACCAGCGGCACCGCACCGGACCCGCCCCGGGGGAGCACCAGCAGCAGCAGGCCGAGGAAGCCCAGCGTCACCCCGGCGAACGTCCACCCCGGCGGGCGGTCCCCGGTGACCGTCCGCAGCAGCACCACCAGCAGTGGAACGGTGGCCACCAGCAGCGCGGCGATCCCCGACGGCACCGCCACCCCGGACGGACCGGACTCGGCGAGCACCACCAGGCCGTTGCCCCCGGCCAGGAGCAGCACCCCCACCAGCGCGGCGGAACCGAGCTGCCGGCGGTCGACCCGCAGCGCACCCCTGCCCCGGCGCAGCCGCAGCACGACCGCCAGCACCAGCGCGGCACCACCGAACCGGGCGGCGGCCGACCCGAGCGGCGGCATCGACTCCACCACGACCCGGATACCGAGGTACGTGGAACCCCACAGCACGTAGACGAGAATCAGTGCCGTCCAGATCAGGGCTGGTCGGACGGGTGTCGCGGCCGAGGGAGATGAGGTCATCGCAGGACCACGCTACGGTGACCACGTCGGTGGCGTCTTCCGGATAACCGGCATCTCGGCACGCGGGAGGACGGGCATGGCGAACTACGGACCACCGGGGGGTTCCCCGGACCCGTGGGGTGGGCGACGCTCGTACGACCCGTCGTACCGGCAGCCGGAGCCGTACGGGTCGGTGGACCCCTACGCGGTCAGCGGGCCGGCGGCGTACCCGGACGCGCCGACGCCGGGGCGCGGCCGTGGCCCGCTGGTCGCGGTGCTGGTCGTGCTCGCGGTGCTGGTCGTCGGCGGTGGCGTCCTGTGGTACCTGCTGGGCGACGACGACGGACCGACGTCCACGACCGAAGCCGTCCTGCCGACGACGCCTGTCGAGCCGGACGGCGCGACCTCCGGTCCGGCAGCCACCACGCCCGCCCCCGCCTCGTCGGCCGACCCCCGGTTCGTCAAGGCGGGCCAGTGCGTCCGCAACGAGGGCCCGGCCGGTGGCAAGCCCAAGCTGCTGATCGCCCCGTGCGCTCCGAAGACGTACGAGGTGCTCCGCCGTTTCGACGGGGCGACCAGTGGTGAAAGGGACGCCGAGGCGAAGTGCGGCGTGGTGGAGGGCTACACCAACTGGTACTTCTTCGACAGCGAGCTGGACACCCTCGACTTCGTCCTCTGCCTGAAGCAGCGCTGAGCCCACCCCTGGGGAGAGAGATTGTCAACCTTCGGCCCACCCGACTCCGGCCGTCCCGACAAGGAACACCGGCCCACGGCCTCCGAGTCCGAGCCACCCACCGAACCCTTCGGCTCCGAACCACCCACCGCCCCGATCTCCCCGGAACCCGCGACGGAACCCCTCGCCCGGTCCGAGCCCGAGCCACCCACCACGCCCCTCGGGCAGTCCGGGTCCGTGCCCGCGACCGGGGGAGTCCCGGCCGACGACCAGCCGACCGCGCCGCTGTCCGCCGGGCAGGTCCCGACCGGTCCGGACGACGAGCCGACCGCCGTGTCGGCCAGCTCGGCGACCGAACCGGACACCGCCCCGGTCGAGGCGGCGACCGAGCCGATCCGGGCACAGGAAACGGAACCGCCGACCGTGTCCGTGTCGCGGGAGGCGGACGAGCCGGCCACGGCACCCGTGCCGGCGGTGGAGGAACCCCCGACCGCCCCCATGGCCGCGTCACCGCCGGAACCACCGACCGCGCCGATCTCGGCCCCGCCGGAACCACCGACGGCCCCCCTCTCTGCCGCTACGCCGGAACCGGCAACCGCACCGATGTCGGCGGCCCCGCCGGAGCCGCCGACCGCGCCGATCTGGGCCGGTACGGACGACGCGCCGACCACGGTGCTGCGCAACGAGCCGCCGACGGCCCCCGTGACCGGCGATGCGGCGACCACTCCGATCGCCACGTCACCGGAACCGCCGACCACCCGACTGCCGGTGTCGGGGGCCGGTCAGGCGACCCCGCCTCCACCTGCCGGCGGCTACTCCCCGACCACGCAGCTGCCGGCGGCGACCGGCGGGTACTCCCCGACGACGCAGATGCCGGCAGCGGAGGCCCCCCAGCCACCGTCCACGGCCGGGGCGGGCTACCCACCACCACCCACGTCGGGAGCCGGCTACCCGCCGCCGCCCACCTCGGGCGCCGGGTACCCACCGCCGCCCACCTCGGGAGCGGGCTACCCGCCGCCGGACACCTATCTGCCGCCGACCGGGCAGCCGGCGGCGTCCTCGGGGGCCGGTTACCCGCCGCCGGGGCCGTTCCCGCCCGCCGGGCCGACGGCCGCACCGGCGGCGGGCGCGTTCAACGCACCCGCGTCGCCCCCACCGGTCGGCTATCCCGGCCAGGCCGCGCCGCCACCACCGTCGCCCGGGTTCCCCGGGGCATCCGCGCCCACGTCCGGCTACCCGGGCCAGCCGGCACCCCCGCCGTCCTCCGGGTTCCCCGGGGCGGCCGCGCCCACGTCCGGGTATCCCGGTCAGGCCGCGCCCGGCTTCCCGGGACAGCAGCCGCCGGCCTTCCCGGGGCAGGCCGGGTATCCGGCCCCGCCACCGGCGAAGGGACGGGGCGGCCGGATCGCGCTGATCATCGGGCTGGTGGTGGTCCTGCTGCTCTGCGCGTGCGTCGGGATGGGCGCCTGGGTGTTCCTGGCGTCGGATGAGGGCGACGATCCGGCGACCCCGACGAGCAGCTCCGCCACCCCCACCGCGAACGGTCCGACGGGGAGCACCCCGACGGACGCTGCGGAGCCGACCGGGGAACCGACGACCGAGCCGACCCCCACCCCGACCAGGACCGCACAGATCGCCCGGGGCGACTGCGTGGTCAACGACGGTACGGCCAGCGACGCCGAACTGCGCAAGGTGCCGTGCGGCCCGAACACGTACGAGGTGCTGTTGCGGATTCCGGCGTCCACGAACGGGGAGCGGTGCCGGACGTTGGCACCGGAGTCGAACGCCAACTACGTGCACGACAACTCGGTGGACCTCTTCGACTACGTGCTTTGCCTGCGCAAGCGGAGCTGAACAGGAAAGTATGGGGCTGTCTAGCGTGGATGCTAGACAGCCCCATATTCCGGTCGAGGGCGGGTCGGCGACACGCCGGTAGCCCCGTCTACGCATCTCTAGTCCGCCGGCTAGAGGGCCCGATACTGTGCGATGTGTGGATCCGGTCCGCAACCCGTACGCCCCGGGTGCCGGTCAGCGCCCGCCCGAACTCGCCGGGCGGGGGCGGGAGCTGGACGTCTTCGACGTGGTGCTGGAACGGATCGCCCGGGGTCGTCCCGAACGCAGCCTGATGCTCACCGGCCTGCGGGGGGTCGGCAAGACGGTCCTGCTCAACACCCTGCGCTCGCAGGCGATCAACCGGCTCTGGGGCACCGGCAAGATCGAGGCCCGGCCGGACCAGTCGCTGCGCCGACCGGTCGCCGCCGCCCTGCACATGGCGGTCCGGGAACTGGCCCCCCGGCACCGCGCACCGGAGCGGATCGACGCCTTCCTCGGCGTACTCAAGGCGTTTGCGCAGCGCAGCGCGCCGACCACCGGGCGGGCCGGCGCGGCCCGGTTGCGTGACAGGTGGCAGCCCGGCATCGACGTGCCGGCCAGCAGCGGCCGGGCCGACTCCGGCGACATCGAGATCGACCTGGTGGAGTTGCTCACCGACGCGGCGGCGGTCGCCGGGGACGTGGGCACCGGCATCGCCGTCTTCATCGACGAGATGCAGGATCTCGGCGCGGAGGACGTCTCGGCGCTCTGCGCGGCCTGCCACGAACTGTCCCAGCTCGGCGCGCCGCTGATCGTGGTGGGTGCCGGTCTGCCGCACCTGCCGGCGGTGCTCAGCGCCGCCAAGTCGTACTCGGAGCGGCTGTTCCGTTACCTGCGGATCGACCGGCTGGACCGGATCGCCGCCGACCAGGCACTGTGCGCGCCGGCCGGCCGGGAGCAGGTGGAGTACGAGCAGAAGGCCCTCGACCTGCTCTACGAATCGTCAGGCGGCTACCCGTACTTCGTGCAGGCGTACGGGAAGGCGACCTGGGACCATGCGCCCCGGTCACCGATCACCGACGCGGACGTGCGGGTCGCCGCGCCGGAGGCGGAGGCGGAGCTGGCTGTCGGTTTCTTCGGGTCCCGGTTCGAGCGGGCCACCCCTGCCGAACGCGAGTACATGCGGGCGATGGCGACCCTGTCCCAGGTGGCGGGCGAGGTCGACGGCGGTGGTCGGGACGACATGGACGCCGCGGTGCCGACAGCCGAGATCGCCCGCGCGTTGGGCCGTAAGCCGGCGAGCCTCTCCCCGGCCCGGGACGCGTTGATCAAAAAAGGGCTGATCTACTCCGGGGAGCGCGGCACGGTCGCCTTCACCGTCCCGCACTTCGGCCGCTACCTGCGCACCCAGCCGGCCTGATCCACGTCGGCCACGCGGCGACCGACCCGCCGGAGGGCCGGTACCGGCCGCGGGGGCGGGGAGCCGCCGGGTTCAGACCCGGGACCAGGGGGGCGGGAAGACCACCTCGCCGCGCGGTGGCGGCGGCGCGTCGCTGACCTCCGGCGGCAGCACGAGCGCCTGCCACGGCTCGCCCAGCCCCGACCAGGGGCTGACCAGCCCCATCCGGTCGGCCCGCGTGAAGCCGAACCGCCTGTAGTACGCCGGGTCGCCGAGCACCACCACCAGCCGTTCGCCCAGTTCGGTGGCGGCTTCCAAGGCGGCCTGCACCACCGCCGTGCCGTGCCCGACCCGTTGCCGGTGCGGGGCCACCGCCACCGGCCCGAGCACCAGCGCCGGGACGCGGGTCCGTTCGGCCTCGACCTGCACCCGGGTGAGCAGCGCGTACCCGACCACCTCGCCGCCGTACTCGGCGACCATCGCCAGCTCCGGCAGCCACGCCGCGCTGCCGCGCAGGTCGTCGACGAGCGCGACCTCACCGGGGGTGGTGCGGTCGGGGCGGGCGAAGGCGGCGGCCAGCACCCGGCGGACCGGGCCGGCGTCGGCCGGGCCCTCGGGGCGCAGCCGAAGGGTCGTCACCCGCGCGACGTTACCGGCCGGGGCGCGTTCATCAGCGACGGTCGCTTCGTTCGGCGTGGCGCAGCGCCCGCGCCCGCCGGTACGCGCGTCCGTTCCGCGAGGTGGTGGACGACGACGCACCGGTGCGGACCGTCGACACGCAGACCGCCGCGGATCGGCCATTGCCCGGATAGTGGAGCGTCAAACGGGGTATGACTGAGCCATGAAACCCGTGCGCTCCCTCGCCCGTGTCATGTTGAGCGGCATCTTCGTGGTCAGCGGCGCCCGCAACTTTCAGCACCCCCACCGGCTCGTCCCGGCGGCCAAGCCGGTCACCGACCGGGTCGCGCCGCTGATCCAGCAGGTCGCCCCGCAGCTCCCCACCGACACCGAGACGTTGATCCGGGCCAACGCCGCCGTGCAGTTCACCGCCGGCCTGATGCTGGCCACCGGGAAGTTCACCCGCCCGGCCGCGCTGGTCCTGGCCGGTACGCTGGTGCCCACCACCGCCGCCGGTCACCCATTCTGGAGCAACGACGACCCGACGACCCGGAACAACAACCAGGTGCACTTCCTGAAGAACCTCGGCCTCTTCGGTGGCCTGCTGCTCGCCGCCGCCGACACCGAGGGCAGGCCGGGTCTGCGCTGGCGGGCCGGTCACCGCATCGGCCACTCCCGACGGTCGGTGGGTCGTGCGGTGCGTACCGCCCGGCGGGAGGCCCGGATCGCCGTCCGGTCGGCCGCCGCTGCCCGCCGGCTTCCCGGCTGACCTGCATCGATTCGGCCACCACCCCCCGTAAGGCCGCGAATTACCTGAACCACCCGACACCCGTTAACGCGGTGGAAATGTCAAAAACTGGTGTGGGATCGGACACGGTCGGATAACGCGGGAGGCAGCAACGTGAGGCGCCGTTCTAGGCTCCCTACCGGACCTGGACGGGTAGGACGACCTTGGTACGGGGGTGGCCACGCCATGCCGACAACCGTCGGTAGACGTGCGGACCGCCTCGCCCCAGTCCGTCGCGCAACGCGTGGGATCGATCGTAGGACAGTCGTACGGATCGGCATCGTGGCCGCCGTCGCCTATGCCGCATGGCTCGCCATCGGTGCTTTCGGGCGGCCGTACAACTTCTTCGACATGAAGATCTACCACGGCGCGGTGGTGTGGTGGGCGAGCGGGCACGAGTTGTACGAGTTCATCGCGCCCACCACCACGCTGGGTTTCACCTACCCGCCCTTCGCCGCGCTGGCCATGCTGCCGATGGCGGGGCTGCCGATCGAGGTGGCCGGATGGGTCAACGCGGCCGGCAGCATCGCCGCCCTGGCGGTGGTCCTCGCCGCGCTGCTGCGTCCGATCGTCGACCGGCTCGGCTGGCCGCTCTGGTTCACCGTGGCCATCGCCACGCCGATGGCCACCGCCATCGAACCGGTCCGGGAGACCCTGGGGTACGGCCAGGTCAACCTGCTCCTGTTCGCGTTGATCATGGCGGACCTGGTGGGCCTGCGCTGGCGTTCCCGGCGGGGCACCCACGGCCGCGACACCGACGGCCCGTTCCTGCGGCTGTTCTACAGCGGTTCCTGGGCCGGGGTCGGCATCGGCCTGGCCACCGCCGTCAAGCTCACCCCGGCGCTGTTCATCGCCTACCTCCTGATCACCAGGCAGTGGCGGGTCGCCGCCACCGCCGTCGGCACCACCATCGGCGTCACCCTGGGCAGCTTCGCGCTGGTCGGCACCGAGTCGCGGGCCTACTTCGGCGGGGTGCTGTGGCAGACCGAACGGGTCGGGGCCGCCGACATGACGCCCAACCAGTCGCTGGCCGGCCTGTTGGCCCGGCTCTACGACTCGATCGAGACGCCCGGCCTGCTCTGGCTGGCGTTCTCGGTGCTGATCCTGGCCGTCGGGCTGTCCCGGGCCGCCAACGCCCGCGCCGACGGCGACGAGTTGACCGCGTTCACCCTGGTCGGATTGACCGCCAACGTGATCAGCCCGATCTCCTGGTCGCACCACCTGGTCTGGGTCATCCCGGCGATCGTCGTGCTCGCCGACGCCGCCGTGCGCCGCCGTGAGGCGAGCCGGGGGTTGTCGCTGCGTACCGGCCAGCAGGCGTTCGGCGGGCCGCCCGGGGTGAGCGGGCTGCGCCCGCCGATCTGGTACCCGACGCTGACCGGGCTGCGGCACGGGGCTGCTGCGCTCGGGTTGTACCTGCTCTTCCTGATCTCACCGATCTGGCCGTACGAGCACAAGCTCCCCGAGGTGTCGCACTACCAGAACGGCCTGTTCGGCGCGCTGATGGAGAACTCGCTCGCACTGGCGCTGATCGTGCTGGTCGCCGCCCTGCCGTGGCGGCCCGGCGCCGAACCCGCCTTCTACGCCGACCGGCTGGCCCGCGCCACCGCCACCGCCGGCCGCCGCTGACCCCACCGGCCGGCGACGCTCGCGCACCGGCACCTCTCCGGTCGAGGGTGAGCGTGCGCCCCGGCGGGTCAGGGGCAGTTGACCCACTCTTCGGTGCCGTCGGCGAAGACCTGCCGCTTCCAGATCGGCAGCCGCGCCTTCACCTCGTCGACCAGCCGGGCGCACGCCGCGAAGGCAGCCGCCCGGTGTGCCGTGCTCACCGCCGCCACCAGCGCCACGTCACCGATGTCGAGCCGGCCGATCCGGTGCGACACCGCCACCGCGTAGACGTCGGGGTCGGCGGCGATCTCGGCGGCCACCGCGCGCAGCGTCTCGACGGCGCTCGGGTGGCCCTCGTACTCCAGCAGGGTCACCGCTCGACCGTGGTCGTGGTCGCGGACCACGCCCTGGAAGGAGACCACCGCGCCGGCCCGGCGGTCGGCCACCGCCGCCTCGTGCGCGGCCAGGTCCAGCGGCTGGTCGGTGACCGCGAGCAGGGCCGTCGTCGGGCCGGTCGTCACCACGTACGCTCCCCGGGCAGCAACGGCAGCGGTACGACCGGCACCCGGGCCCCGACCTCGCCGGAGGTGCCCGGCCGGATCACCGCGAACCCGTCCGCGCCGGCGAGCCCGCGCAGCATCGCCGACCCGACGTGGCGGACCGGGTGGGCGGTGCCGGCGGCCCGGTCCAGCCGGACCAGCGCCAGGTGCGTGTAATCCCCCCGGCCGGGCACCGGCCCGGCGAGGGTGGCCTGGGGCAGCGCCGGCAGCGCCCGGCCCTGGAGGCCGGCGAGCAGCGGCGCGACCAGCGACACCAGGGCGACGATCGCGGACTGCGGGTTGCCCGGCAGCCCGGCCACGAACCGCACCCGCCCGTCGGCGTCGACCAGCCGGGCCAGCAGCATCGGGAAGCCGGGCCGCACGGCGACCGTGTTCACCACGTGGTCGGCCCCCAGCGCCTCCAGCGCGGGGTGCAGGTGGTCGACCGGTCCGTGCATGGTGCCGCCGGTGGTGCAGACCAGGTCGGCCCCGGCGAGCGCGGCGCGCAGGGCGGCCACGTGGGCGGGGAGGGTGTCGGCCACCGGGCCGACCACGTCGGAGGGCCGCACCTGGCAGCCGTAGCGCCGCAACCAGGACGGCACCGCCGGGCCGAGCGCGTCGCGGACCCGGCCCGACCCGGGCGGCCCGGCGGTGAGCAGTTCGTCGCCGAAGACCAGCAGCGCGGCGCGTGGTTGGCGGCGCACCGTGAGCTGGTCGTGCCCGCAGGAGGCGGCCAGCCCGATCAGCGCCGGGTCGACCGGGGTGCCCGCCGGCACCAGTTCCTCACCGGCCACCGCCTCCTCGCCCGGCTCCCGCCACTCCGGGTTCGGGCGTGGCGTGCCGGTCACCCGCCCGTCCGGGGTACGCCCCGAGTCCTCGATCCGCAGGATGGCGGTCGTCCCGGTGGGGACCATCGCGCCGGTGGCGATCTCCACGGTGGTGCCGTCGGCGGTCAGCCCCGCCGGGGTCTGCCCGGCGAGCACCCGTCCCACCACGTCCCACGGGCCGGCCCCGCGCACCGCCCAGCCGTCGACGCTGGAGGTGGGGAAGGCGGGCAGGTCGGTCCGGGTGGTCAGCGGCTCGGCCAGGGTGTACCCGTCGGCGTCGGCAAGCGACCGGTTGACCGGAGGCAGGGCGGCGGCGAGGCCGACCGCGTACACCCGGGAGCGGGCCTCCTCCCATCCGGCCGGCGGCGGCGCGGCGACCTGGGCCGCGGCGGCGGCGGTTTCCGTGCTCACCGGGGGCCTCCGTTCGAACGGGACGCGTACACCTCCGCGAGCCTATCGCCGCCGCGTCGGGCGTGTGGTCAGTGGTCGCCGCCGCGCAGCTGGTCGACCGCGTGGCCGAGGATCGGCCCGAGCACGGCCAGCCCGTCCTTCGCGCCGCCCCGCGAGCCGGGCAGGTTGACCACGAGCATCCGGCCCAGCACCCCGGCCAACCCCCGGGACAGCGCCGCGGTGGGCACCCGGTCCCGGCTGTACGCGCGGATCGCCTCGGCGATGCCGGGGATCTCGTAATCGAGCAGCGCCCGGGTCACCTCCGGGGTCCGGTCGGTGGGGGTGATGCCGGTGCCGCCGCTGGTCAGCACCACGTCGATCCCGTCGGCGCGGGCGGCGCGCAGGGCCTCGCCGACCGGCTCGCCGTCGGGCACCACCACCGGCTCGTCGACCTGGCAGCCCAGCTCACGCAGACCGGCGACGAGCAGCGGGCCGCTGGTGTCGGCGTACACCCCGGCGGCGGCCCGGTTGGACGCCACGACGACCTGGGCCCGGATCACGGCCGGTCCTGCGGGCGGACCCACTCGCCGGTCTTGCCGCCGGTCTTGCGCAGCACCCGGACGGCGTCCACCGCGGCGGCCGGGTCGACCGCCTTGACCATGTCGATCAGGGCCAGCCCGGCGACGGCGACGGCGGTCAGCGCCTCCATCTCCACCCCGGTCCGGTCGGCGGTGCGGGCGGTGGCGGTGATCTCGACGGTGTCGTCGGTGAGTTCGAGGTCGACGGTGACGCCGTGCAGGGCGATCGGGTGGCACAGCGGGATCAGGTCGGGGGTGCGTTTGGCGCCCATGATGCCGGCGATCCGGCCGACGGCCAGCGCGTCGCCCTTGGGCAGCCCGTCACGGCGCAGCAGCTCCACCACCTCGGCGGTGGTGCGCAGCCGCCCGGCGGCCACGGCGACCCGGCCGGACACCGGCTTGGCGGAGACGTCGACCATGCGGGCCGCGCCCGCGGCGTCGACGTGGCTGAGCTGCGCGGGATCGGTCACGTCCGGAAGCCTAGCGGTGCGCTCCGACCAGAGGGTACGGCCCGGTGCGCGACGACGACCGGGAACAGCGACACCGAGCGCTCGGGGACGATTCGTGATCGGTAGTTCATCGTCGATTTCATCGGTCGCCACTAATAGGTTCTGGCATCGACGACAGAGCGGGAAACACCATCACGCGCGAGATCGTCATGCCCGAGAAACCCTACGTCGCGCCGTGACCGCGAATCGCCACCGGGCCACTTCGACGACGTTGGCGCCACCGCGCCGACCCGACTACGCTGCGTTCCGCAATGGGGTGATCTGTCGCACTCGCACAACCGGCCACCTCGACGTACGGCAAACGACTCCTCTCGTCCGATGTCGCGAAGCCGCCGTCTGCACCATTATCTAGCGTTAACGAGAACCGTCGGGAGCGCTCAGCACTCCGTTTCCCCATGGAAACGGAAAGTCACCAAGGTGCACTCAATTCTCACCTATCGCTCATAGTTACATTTATACCTCCAAAATCGGCCTAACCGCCCTTAGGCTGTCCCCTGTCAGATCCCGACCGCAAGGGTCGGCGACAACGACCAGGGGGGGGCGAACGCGATGTCCGCACACGAGTGGCTCTGAACGATTGTGGTGGTGGCGTGACCCCACGTAGCCTTGGCCTCTGCTCAGCGACACGGAGTGGTTGTCGAGGACACGGTGGCGCGACCGGACGAAGGCAAGACGGAGGCCGAGCGGCAGCTGACGCTGCACGTCGGCCTCGTCTGCGTGGTGGCAACCGCAGCGGCCGTCGTCGCCCTCTACCAACTGGTCCACCTCGACCTCACCGGCGGCGACCTCACCCGCTCCGTCGCACTGGCCTTCATGGCCGCACTCAGCGTCCGGATCAACTGGCAGATCCGCATCCGCGCCACCGTCCACGCGGTCTCCTGGAGTGAGACCGCGATCGTCCTCGGGCTGGCCGTCGCACCGGCGCCCCTGGTCGTCCTGACCACCGGGACCGGCGTCGCGATAGCCCTGCTGTCCATGAAACGCGGACCGTTGAAGACCACCTTCGGCATCGCCAAGAGCATGCTGCTGGCGGCCGGTGGCGGCGTCGCCCTGCACACCCTCGGCTGGTCCCCGCAGGACACCGCCCTGCCGAACGCCATCGGCATGATCGGGCTCGCCTACGTCGTCGCCGTGGTCCTCGACGAACTACTCACCCTGCCCGTCATCGCGCTGGCCACCGGCACCCCGCTGCCCCGGCTCTTCGCCGACGACCTCGGCCTGCGCCTGACCAGCGCGCTGGCCCGCTTCTTCCTGATCGCCGTCACCCTGGCCATCCTCCAGGCCGACCCCCGGCTCCTGCTCGCCGTGCCACCCCTGGTGCTCAGCCTGCACCTGCTCTACTCCAACCAGGTCAAGTCCCGCACCGAACAACAGGCCTGGCAACGGCTGGCCCGCACCACCGACGCGCTCAACGTGGTCGACCTGGACAAGGTCCTCACCACCGCCGTCACCCAGGCCACCGAACTCTTCTCCGCCGACGAGGTCGAGATCGAACTGCGCGACGCCGGCCGCACCGTCCGCGGCGCGAGCGGCACGATCACCTACGACGGCCCGTCCGGCACCCCCAGCGAGATCGAGGGCACCGTCCTGCCCGCCCGCCTCGAAGGCCACGACCGCACCGTCGACGTCGGCATGCTGCGGCTGCGCTTCCGAGGGCCGGTCCGGCTCAACGAACGCGAGCAGTACACCCTGCGCACCTTCGCCTCCGCGCTGTGCACCGCCGTCCGCAACGCCCAGGCGTACGCCGAACTCGCCCGGGTCGCGGCCGAACACGCCCACGCCGCCAGCCACGACGCCCTCACCGGCCTGGCCAACCGCCGGCAACTGCTCGACCGGGGCACCGAACAACTCGGCACCCGGCACGCCGAGGGGGTGACCGCCCTCGTCCTGATCGACCTCAACCACTTCAAGGAGGTCAACGACACCCTCGGCCACGCCGCCGGTGACCAGGTGCTGATGCGGGTCGCCGACCGGCTACGCGCCGCCGCCCGCGACGAGGACCTGGTCGCCCGCCTCGGCGGCGACGAGTTCGCCGTGCTGATGCGCAACCTGCCCGCCCCCGCCATCGCCGCCCACCGGGCCGAGACCCTGCTCGGCGCCCTGCACGAACCGATCGACGTGGACGGCATGCGGATCAGCGTGGAGGCCAGCGGCGGCATCGCGGCGGCCCCCTCCACAGGCGGCATGCCCGAACTGCTGCGCCGCGCCGACGTCGCCATGTACCAGGCCAAGCGGGCCGGCCAACGGATCGCCACGTACGCCCCCACCCGGGACACCGCCGACCTGCGCCGGCTCACCCTCGGCGGTGAGTTGCCCCGCGCGGTCGCCGACCACGAGTTCACCGTCAACTTCCAGCCCATCGTCGACCTCGGCACCGGCGAGGTGACCGGAGCCGAGGCGCTGGCCCGCTGGCACCACCCCCGGCACGGGGTGATCGACCCGTTGCGCTTCATCGAGGCGGTGGAACGCTCCGGCATGCTCCCCGCGTTCGCCGAGGCCATCCTCGACCAGGCGCTCGTCGCCGCCGTCGGCTGGCGGACCGCCGGCTTCGACCTGCCCGTCTCGGTCAACGTCTCGCCCCGCAGCCTGCTCGACGCCCGGTTCCCCGGCGCAGTGCTGGCCCGGCTCCAGGCCCACGACTTCCCCCCGGACCGGCTCGTCCTGGAGCTGACCGAAACCCTCACCCTCAGCCAACTCGACGTGGTCGACCGGGTGCTCAACCGGCTGCGCGACTCCGGCATCCGGCTCGCCCTGGACGACTTCGGCACCGGCTACTCGTCACTGTCCCTGCTCTCCCGCATCCCCGTACACGAGCTGAAGATCGACCGCAGCTTCGTCACCGCGATGGAGAGTTCGGCCGAAGCGGCGGCCGTCATCCGCTCCACCCTCGACCTCGGCCGCAGCCTCGACCTGGCCGTCGTCGCCGAAGGCGTCGAGAGCGAACCACAGCGCCGGGCCCTGTGGTCGCTCGGCTGCGCCGCCGGCCAGGGGCACCTGTTCGCCCGCCCGCTGCCGGCCGGCGCACTCCTCGCCGCACTACAACGCGGCGCCGGTGGCCGCCCCGGCAGCCTCGCCACCCCGCTGCACGACACCGGCGCGGTCATCCGGCTCAGCACCCCCGGCCGCCGCCAGCCCGCCCGGAACCGTTCGACGGGTCTGCCACACTTGCCGGCGTGACCGCCGCCGACCGTGCCGCCCGCCGCCTCCGGGCCGTCGACACCGCCGCCGGTGGACTCGCCCTCGACCTCGGCCTCTACCTGCTCTCGGCGATCTTCGCCGCCGTCACCGCCGCCACCTCCACCCTCCCGCCGCACCGGGCCTGGGGTGGCATCGCCGCCGTCGGCTACCTCGCCGCCACCGTCCTGGGCGCCGCCCAGTTCCTCCTCCGCCGCCACCGACCCGGGCTCGTCGGCACCACCGCCCGCGCAGTGGTCACCGGCCTCGCCTGGGCCGGCACCGCCCTGCTCCCGCTGATCATGCAGGCCGGGCAGCGGGCCGCCGGGCGCACCGACCGGGCCCAGGAGGAGGTGGTGGTGGTCGAGCAGGCCGGCATCCGGCTCGCCGAACACGGCACCCCCTACCTCGGGCCGGACGCCATCGCCGCGCTGCCCGCCGACGAACGGCTGCTCGGCTACACCCCCTACCAGCCGGGAATGGCGTTGTTCGGGCTGCCCCGGGCCGCCACCGACACCTGGTGGACCGACTCCCGCGTCTGGTTCGCGCTGGCCACCGCCGCAGCCCTGGCCTGGGCCGTGGTCGCACTACGCCGCCCCGCCCCCACCACCGGCGCAGCAGCCGGAGCAGCGGCGGTGCTACGCGGCGTACAGGCCGCCACCGTCCTACCGATCTGCGCACTCACCCTCGCCACCGGCGGCGACGACCTGCCCGTCCTCGCGCTCTGCCTGCTGGCGCTGGCACTCGCCGCCACCGGGCGGCCCGGCGGGGCCGGGCTGGCGGTCGGGCTGGCCGGCGCGTTGAAACTGTTCGCCTGGCCGGTCGCGCTGGTCCTGATCTTCTGGGGGACGACCCGACGGGCCGGGCTGCGGGTGGCCGCCGGCGCGCTCGGGCTGCCCGCCCTCGCCCTGCTCCCCGCCCTGCTGGTCGACCGGGACGCGCTGGTGGAGAACGTGCTGCGCTTCCCACTCGGCCACGGCCAGGTCACCAGCCCCGCCCAGTCCCCGTTCCCCGGCCACCTGATCGCCACCGCCCTGCCCGGCGGCCGGGTCGTCGCCGCCGCCCTGCTCGTCGCCGTCGGCGCCGCGATCGCCGTCCGGCTCCTCCGCCGCCCGCCCCGCACCGCCGCCGCCACCGCACTGATCTGCGGGTACGGCCTGCTCGCCGCGATCCTGCTGATGCCGACCACCCGCTTCGGCTACCTGCTCTACCCGATCGCCCTGCTGGCCTGGGCCCCCGCCCTCACCACCCGCCCGGCACCGGTTCCGCCGAGTTCCCGGCGCACCCTGCCCACAGGGCGTAGACCTGAGGACATGAGCAGCTACCGCGACCGCGCCGACGCCGGCCGCCGACTCGCCGAACGGCTCACCGCCCTGGCCGGTCAGCCCGACGTCGTCGTGCTGGGCCTGGTACGCGGCGGGGTGCCGGTGGCCCGGGTCGTCGCCGACCGGCTCGGCGCACCGCTCGACGTGCTGGTGGTCCGCAAGCTCGGCCTGCCCCGGGCACCCGAGGTCGCCTTCGGCGCGCTCGGCCCCGGCGGGGTCCGGGTCCTCAACGACCAGGTCGCCGCCCCGCTCGACCCCGCCGACCGCGCCGAGGTGCAACGCCGTGAACAGGCCGAACTCGACCGCAGGGAGGCCCGCTACCGGCACGGCCGACCCCCGCTCGACCTGACCGGACGTACCGCCCTGATCGTCGACGACGGCCTGGCCACCGGCGCGACCGCCCGCGCCGCCGTACAGGTCGCCCGGCGGCTCGGCGCCCGGCGGGTCGTGGTCGCGGTGCCGGTGGGCGCACAACAGGCGTACGAGATGCTTGCCGCCGAGGCCGACGAGGTGGTCTGCCCGCAGCACCCGGTCGACTTCACCGCGGTCAGTGCCTACTACGACGACTTCCACGAGGTCGACGACGACGAGGTGACCTCGGCGCTGATCACCACCGCCTGAAATGCTGCGCCGACCGGGTACCGTCGAGCGATGGAGCTCACCTGTCCCAAGTGTCGCGGAGATATGCGCCAGTACGAGCGCAGCGGAGTCGTCATCGACCAGTGCGGCGAGTGCCGGGGAATCTTCCTGGACCGCGGCGAACTCGAAAAGTTGTTCGAGGCCGAGGCGAACTGGAACCGGCAGCGCGGTGCGGGCGCGCCCGGTCAGCCCGGCACCGTCCCCGGTCAGCAGCACGTCCAGGCACCGGGCGGGTATCCGCCGCCGCCCCCGCCGCCGCCCGTCCCGAGCCACCAGCCGGGCTACGGTGCCGTGCCGCCGCCTCCGCCCCCGCCGGGTTACCCGCCGCAGCCCGCGTACGGCGGCCACGGTGGCTACGGCCACCAGCAGCACTACGGCTACCACGGCCACTACAAGCGCAAGAAGCACAAGGGTTTCCTCGACGAGATGTTCGGCTGACCGGTTCCGTCGACGGCCGGGCCGGGTCCTCCCGCGCCCGGCCCGGTCCCGTCACCGCCGCCGGCCGCCCGGGTTCCGGCAGGCGGGTTCCGGGTCCGGATGCCGGACCGCGCCGGGCGTGCGACGCTGCACGGCATGACGTTCGTCAGGCAGCACACCTCGTTGGCGCAGGCCTACGACGGCATCACCCGGGTGGTCGCCGACCTCGACGACGACACCCTGCAACGCCCCACCCGGTGTCGCGGCTGGCTCGTCGCCGACCTGCTCTTCCACCTGCTCGGCGACGCCCGACGGGCGCTGGTCACCCTGGCCAGCCCGGTCGACGGGCCGGCCGACACCGACGATGTCAGCTACTGGCGTTCGTTCCCGGCGGGTGCCGACCCCGACGCCGGGGCCCGGCACGCGTGGTGGGTACGCCGCTCGGCCGCCGCCTTCGACCGGCCCACCGGCGTGGTCCGGATCTGGGCGGACACCGCCCCGGCCGCCGTCCGCGCGGCGGGTGCCGCCGACCCGCGGGGCCACGTCACCACCCAGGGGCACGTGCTGCGGGTGCCCGACTTCCTGGCCACGTTGACCACCGAGGCCGTCGTGCACCACCTCGACCTGGTGTCCGACCTGCCCGCCGCGCCGCCGCCCGGTCCGCTGGCCGTCGAGGTCGCGGTCGCCACCATGGACGGCCTGCTCAGCGACGACACCGTCCGGCCCGCCGACTGGGACGACCTGACCTACCTGGGCAAGGCCACCGGTCGGGAGGCGCTGACCGACCGGGACCGGCTGGCGCTGGGCGAGGCCGCCGGCTGGTTTCCGCTGCTCGGCTGATCTCGGCGTCGGCGTCGGGTCAGACGATCGCCATGTCGACGAAGCGGGACAGGTGCAGCTGGGCCGCTACCGTGATCGAGTCGGTGGGTCCATTTCTGTGCTTGGCAACAATGAAATCCGCCTCCCCGGCGCGCGGCGACTCCTTGTCGTAGTAGTCGTCGCGGTGCAACAGGATGACGACGTCGGCGTCCTGCTCGATCGAGTTGTGGGTGGCGATCCCGTTGGCGACGAAATTGTGGGTGCCGAGTACCGTCGCGTCGAAGACGTCCTGCTCGCCGAGCGACTCGATCGAGGTGATCTCGTCCCAGAAGATGTCGTTGGTCGCGTGCAGTTCGAGGTCGGCGGCGTCGAGCACCGAGGCGATCTTCGCCAGTCGGGACCGGCTCGGTGCGCGCTTCCACAGCGCGCTGCCGCAGAATTGTGTGCCTATTGCTTGCGCGAACTCGCGGTGGCTGATGCCCCGCTCTACCAGGACATCCCGAACCTGGTTCCACACTTCGGTCGGTACCGTGTCGACGTTGGTGTTGCTCACGACCGTCTCCAACACGGTGAGCAGCGCCTCGCAGGCAGCCGCGCGCTCGCCGTGCACCCCGATCTCCCGCAGGAACCGCAGTTGGTCGTCCCGACCCGAGATGTCGAGGGTGTACTGGGGACGGTGGTCAGCTACCGGAACGACTTTGAGGCGGGCGGTGATGCCGTACCGCAGGAGGAGGCGGGAGATGTCCTCAAGCATTCTGCGACTGGTGGAGGAGAAGTAGACACGCCCGCCCCTACCCGACTTGTTGACATGGACCGAGCCGTCGGTCGACCAGAGGTGGCGCAGGAAAAGCGTGATCTGTTCCTTGGGCATGCTGAAGATCGCCTGCGGAATGAACTTCTCGTGCGAACGCAGCCCGAAGAGCCCCAGCCCGTCGAGCCACTCTGCGATCGGATTACGCCGTCCACGGGCCAGTCGGTACGGGGCGGGCAGCCGGAGCGTCGTGACCCGGGCGGCCTCGTACTCGTCCCGTATGGCGCTGATCCCGAAGTGCTTCGCGGCCTCGGCCACGGCCACCAGGTTTTCCTCGTCCCTGCTGGCGTACCGGATCGGCTGGCGTCTGACGAACGAACCGTCACCGAGCAGGTGCGCGAGCAATACCACCTCCGCCTCCACCCACGGCCGGATCGCCAGCGGCGGGGGCAGGTGTCTCGGCGTGGCCAGCCGCGCTCCGACAGCCAGCTCACCGAGCGGCACCCACCCGGCGAAGGTGAGGAAGGGGTGGTTCGCCGTCGCGTCGATCTGCTTTCCCGACGCGAGGGTCAGCCGGAACACCTCGCGCCGACCGCTGGGGAAGACGTGCGTCATGGTCCGGGGCGAGTACCGCAGATTCTCGTCCAGCGCCCAGACCGGGATTTCTCTCGTCCCTGCCTCTAGCAGCTCACCCATGGTGACTTCCGCATTGGTGTCGGCCCGGATCAGCCGGGTCTCCGCGGTCAGACAGCCCGATTCGCGCAAATCGGACAATTGTGGTCGCTTATCGGTGCGTTGCTCGGGACCACGGTTGAGCTGGCTGACCGCGATCACCGGGCACTCGACCTCCTTGGCCAACAGCTTCAGGCCACGGGACAGGTCCGCGACCTCCTGCTGACGGCTCTCGGTGCGCTTCGGTGAGGTCATCAGCTGGAGATAGTCGACGACGATCATCTTGAGGTCGTGCTTCTGCTTGAGCCGCCGCGCCTTCGCCCGGATCTCCATCAGGTTCATGCTCGGGGTGTCGTCCACGAACAGCGGTGCCTCGCTGATCTCCCCCATGCAACGGGCCAGCTTGGTCCAGTCGTCGTCGGAGAGCTGGCCGCTGCGCAGCACGTGCAGCGGGACCCGCGCCTCGGCCGAGAGGAGCCGCATGACGATCTCGACCTTGCTCATCTCCAGCGAGAAGATGGCGGCGGCCTGGTTGGCCCGGATCGCCGCGTTACGGGCGAAGTCCATGCTGGCCGTGCTGTTGTGGGTGGGGATCATCGACCGGCCGGCCAGGTAGAGGTGGTCGGGGTTGTCGACGGTCACGCAGCGCACCGGCACGCTGGCCACCGGCCGGACGTCCACCACGTACCGGACACCCGGGTCGGTGCGCAGGCGGACGGCCTCGGCGGACGCCCTGGGCTCCCGCCGGAAGACGGCGTCCGGGGTGGCGAAGGCGACCGTGTACGACGTCCCGGTCCGACCCGGTGCCGGCCGCTCGGTGAACGTGCAGCGGTAGCCGAGACCCACCACGAGTTCCCGCACGTCGCCGGCGAGCCGCCGCGACGTCGAGGTGTACCGGTGCTCGCCGGTCGGGGTGAGGGTGCCGGCGGTGTCCATCAGCCCGGCGAGCAGTGCCCGACGTTGCGCCTCGGAACCACGTAGGTAGTCGCGGGGGATGTGCTTGTCCGCGAGGACACCGACCTCCCGCAGTGTCGTCAGGAAGGACCCGGCGAGGTGGCCCGGGTCGGCCCGGCCGTCGCCGAGCCAGCCGCCCAGGCCGTACGGGGGGATGGGCACCGCCCGCTCGGGCAGTTGCAGGGGGGCGCAGGTGGCGACGGCGTGGCGGGGGAGTCCCTGCGGCCCGGTACGCAGCGTCGCCGCGATCTGCGCCGTGGTGAACACGCCGTCCTCGGCAGGGTCCTGGGCTGCGCCCGTCGGCGTGCCGCCCGCCGGGGCGAGGGCCCGGGTCCGGGTGGTGGTCCGCCACAGGTGCCCGGCGTCGGCGACGATCACGCTGCCGTCGGAGAACTCGACCTCGTAGCAGGGTCGCCCGTGCATGACGGCGAAGGCGGCGGTGACCGTGGTCGGTGTGCCGTCCGCGGCGAGCAGCCGGTCGCCGACGCGGACCTCACCCATGGTGGTCCAGCCGTCGGGGGTGGGCAGCGGCGTGTCGAGCGCCAGTGCCTTACCGAGGCCGGGGCGGCCGGCCACGATGATGAGCTGCCCGGGGTGCAGGCCGTTGAGCAGCCGGTCCAGGTCGGTGAAGCCGGTCGGCACCCCGGTCATCACGCCGCCCTGCGCGCCGACCGCCTCGATCTCGTCCAGGGTGGGCTGGAGCATGTCGGCGAGCACCGCGAAGTCCTCGCTGACCCGCCGTTCGGTGATCTCGTAGACCGCCTGCTGGGCCAGGTCGACGACGTCGTCGACGTCGCGGCTGCCACCGGCGGCGGTGCCGTAGCCGAGCTGCACGATCCGGGTGCCGGCCTCGACGAGGCGGCGCAGCACGGCGCGTTCGCCGACGATCCGGGCGTAGTAGGAGGCGTTCGCCGCCGTCGGCACGGCTGCCATGCAGGTGTGCAGGTAGGGGGCGCCGCCGACCCGGGCGAGGTCGCCGGAGTCGGCCAGGGCCGCCGCGACGGTGATGCCGTCGGCGGGCTCACCGCGACCGTAGATGTCGAGGATCGCGTCGAAGATGGTGGCGTGGACGGGCCGGTAGAAGTCGGTGGACTTGAGGATCTCGACCACGTCGGCGATCGCGTCCTTGGAGAGCAGCATGCCGCCGAGGACGCACTGCTCGGCGGCGACGTCCTGGGGTGGGGTCTTGTCGAACTGGCCGTCGCGGGGCGGCGGGGCGGACGACTGCCCCGCGACCCGGGGCTCCGCCCGCATGTCGTCGGTGATCGACACGGTTCCCCCTCCACAGCGTCGCGGTCGGCCCGGCGGTACGCCGGCGGTGTGACACCGTCCGGTCAGGTCGATCGGGGGGCCATCGCGCGACCGGTCGGTGCCCCACGATACGGACCCCGAGGTCAGACCCTCAACCGGCGCGGTGGACGAGCCTCGGGACAACCTGTGGACGCGCGTGGACAACCATGTGCGCAGCGTGTGCACAGCCTGTGGAAAACTGTGGGGGAATTCTGAGGGTAGGCGCTGCGACCTGGGGGTTCACTATCCACAGCCTGTGGACGAATATTTTCCGGTAAGGCTCTTGGGTCGGTCTTCCCGTACTATCTCTGCGAAACGGCTACACCTGGACAGCGGATTGCACTTTCGGTTGAGAAGGGTCACGCTCCGGCCGTGAGTTACCGGGACTGGGAGCGCGGGGAGGGCAGCCCGCGCGCGCGTCAGCCGATCGCCCCGTGGGACGACCTCGGCGACCCGGTTCCGTCGGATTCATACTCCTCGACGGACCGCTACCGTACGCCGAGTCGGCGTCGGGCGGTCGAGCGTGGGCAGCAGGAGCCTGTCGACGCCTACCTGCCGAGCTGGGCGGTCGAGTCGGGCATCGCGCACGCCGACGGCCGGGGTCGGCACGCCGCCCCGGACGACGACGAGGACGACACCCGGCGGGTCGCCGGGGTGGGTCGGCGGGCGGCCCGGCGGCGGCGGGAGAGCGAACGCCGGGAGGCACGGGCGGTCGGTGCGGGCCCCGGGTCCGACGACCACACCCGGGAGTGGACCTTCGACCGTCCCCAGCAGGAGCAGGGGTACGTCGGGAGCCGGCGGGCCGACGCCGACGAGGGTGAGCCGGTGTCCGGGGCGGCCCCGACGGCCCGCCCGCGTCGGGCGTCGTCCCGCCGTCCCGAGGTGATCTGGTCCGGTGGTGACGATTCCGACCTGCCTGTGGAGGCCGTTCCCGAGCAGCCGCCCCGGCGTCGGCGACGCAACACCGACGAGTCGTGGGCCCGGCCGCTGACCGACCCGGCGAGCCGCCCGGCGGCCGACCCGTGGAGCCGGTCGGCCGAAGCGGAGCCGGAGTACCGCCCGGCGGTGGACCCGTGGGACGCCTCCGGCGTGCACGGTTGGCAGAGTCCGCCCACCGACGACCGGTGGCACCGCCTCGGCGGGTCGTCGCGGTGGGGGCAGAGCGACAGCACCGGCCAGTGGGACCGCTTCACCGACACCGCCCAGTGGGACCGGACGGACGTCGGCCGGTGGGGTCAGGTGGCGGCGGAGGGTGCCGGGTGGGACGGTCGGGATTCGGGCCGGGTCGACCGTCCGGACCGCGACGAGGTGGGCCCGTGGGACCGGGTTGGGCCCGACCGGCGGGACGCGGGTGGGGTGGACCGGTGGGAGCGGTCGGTGCCGCCCCGGTCGTCGCAGCCGGTCACCGGTGAGGGCTGGCCGTGGGGTGGGCAGCCGGAGGGTTTCTGGTCGGGTACCCGCCTGGCGGGTGACGATCCCCGCTGGATGGATCCGCCGACCTCGGCGCCCCGGTCGCCGGTGGTGGGTTACACCGCGCCGCGCCCCCGGGCGGCCCCCCGTCGTCGGGCGGAGCCGGTGTCCGGGCGGGCGGCCGGGCGGGCGGCGTCGGCGTCCTCGCTGCGGGAGCGGATCGGCGCGGTGGGTGCCGGTTCGTGGAACCGTCGCCTGGAGGACGATCTACTGGACCCGGATCCGGGTGGTCCGCTGCGTCCGTTGGTCTACACGGCGGCCTGCTACCTGGTGCCGGCGGTTTTGGTGTTCCTGTGGCTGTTGACCCTGGACGGTCAGCCGCCGGCCGGTTGTGTCACGGACATCAGCGGTGGCGGGTGTGAGCCGCCCCGGGCCCATGCGCTGGGTTCGCTGGTCGCGGGTGGTCCCCGGTTCGGTCTGTCGTTGCTGAGCAGCCTGGTGGTGGCGGTGCTGTTGCGCCGGGTCGGGACGACCTGGCGGCCGGCGACGGTGGCGCTGGCGGCGGCGGTGGTCGGTGGCGGCCTGTCCACCGTGATGATCAGCGCGGTCACCGGTCAGCCGATCGGCTGACCGCACGGGTGTCGGGGCGCGGCCCGGCCGGACCCGGTGCACCGCGGCGTGGAGTGTGGAAAGTGCGTAGTGGCCCGCACCGGATGCCGGTGCGGGCCACTACGGATGTTGCTGGTGCTTGAGGTCAGCCCTGGACGACGTTGAGGTCGAACGTGGCGGACACCTCGGGGTGCAGCTTGATCTTCACCGGGTAGGAGCCGGTCGACTTGATGTGACCGGGCATCTCCAGCCGACGACGGTCGAGGACGGGGCCACCGGCCGCCTTGACGGCGTCGATGACCTCGGCCGGGGTGACCGAGCCGAAGAGCCGGCCACCGTCGCCGGCGCGGACCTTCAGGCTGACCTTCAGGCCTTCGAGCTGGCCCTTGACCTCGTTGGCGTGGCCGAGGTCGCGGATCTCCCGGGCCGAGCGGGCCCGCTTGATGACCGTGACCTGCTTCTCCGCACCCTTGGTCCAGCTGATCGCGAAGCCCTGCGGCAGCAGGTAGTTACGGCCGTAGCCGTTCTTGACCTCGACGATGTCGCCGGGGGCACCGAGACCGGAAACTTCCTGGGTCAGGATGATCTTCATGTCGGTGCCTCCTCTCAGCGGGCCGTGGCGGTGTACGGCAGAAGCGCCATCTCACGGGCGTTCTTGACCGCACGGGCGATCTGCCGCTGCTGCTGGGAGGTGACCCCGGTCACCCGCCGAGCGCGGATCTTGCCGCGGTCGGAGATGAACTTGCGCAGCAGCGCGGTGTCCTTGTAATCGATATAGGTGATCCCGTCCTTGTCGAGCGGGTTCACCTTCTTCTTCGGCTTGCGAAGTGCCGCAGCCTTGGCCATTGCACGTGCTCCTGGTTTGCGATCGCGGGCGCTCGGCGCCATTAGAACGGAGGCTCCTCGTCGAAGTTGCCGCCCGAACCACCGCGGGAGGAGGGGGCCGGAGCAGCAGAGGCCCAGGGGTCGTCGAAGTTGCCTCCGCCGCCGCCCTGGTTGCCACCGCCACCGGAGCCGAAGCCACCACCGCCGCCACCGGAGCGCGACATCTTCTGCACCTTCGCCGTGGCGTAGCGCAGCGACGGGCCGATCTCGTCGACCTCAAGCTCGATGACGGTGCGCTTCTCACCCTCGCGGGTCTCGTACGACCGCTGGCGCAGCCGACCCGAGACGATCACGCGGGCGCCCCGCTGGAGCGACTCGGCGACGTGCTCCGCCGCCTGCCGCCACACGGTGCAGGCCAGGAAGAGCGGCTCGCCGTCCTTCCATTCGTTGGTGGTCCTGTCCATGAACCGGGGCGTCGATGCGACCCGGAACTTGGCGACCGCCGCACCGGACGGGGTGAACCGCAGCTCGGGGTCATCGGTCAGATTGCCGATGACCGTGATGGTGGTGTCTCCTGCCATGACCAACTCCTCGCGCACTCAGCGTTCTGCCGTACAGGCTCTCAGAGCCCTCCGACATCACGATGAGGTTGATCCGGGCGAACCGGGTTGGATGCTTAGCGCATTTCCGGTCGGATGACCTTGGTGCGCAGCACGGACTCGTTCAGCCGCAGCTGGCGGTCGAGTTCGGCCACCGCCTCCGGCGTCGCCTGAAGGTCGACGACGGCGTAGATGCCCTCGGCCTTCTTGTTGATCTCGTACGCGAGGCGCCGGCGGCCCCACACGTCGGTCTTCTCCACCGAGCCACCCGCGGTCCGGATCACGTTCAGGTACGTGTCGAGCGACGGGGCGACGGTGCGCTCCTCGAGACTGGGATCGAGGATCACCATGACTTCGTAGTGACGCAAGACGTGCTCACCTCCTGTGGGCTAGGCGGCCACGGTCCTTCCGTGGCAGGAGGTCGTGCGTCGTACCCGCCCCGCGCCGGGGGAACCCGGCCGGACGCGGACAACCGGACCAGGATACCCGGTCCCGACGATCACCCCCGGGCAGGTCGACCCGGCAGGTCGGCGGTGGGGACGACGACGGTGACAGGGGCCCGCCGCGACACCCGAAGGCCGACGGCGGACCCCTGTCCACGGGGCCGCGGGGCGTCCCGTCCGCATTCCTTGGGTGGGACCTGGGGAGGAACGACCACACCGATGAGGTTGGATCGAGGACACCCCGCGGAGCTTCATCCTGTTGTTATCTGACGATACAACGGCGATCGTCACGTGATAGCCGAATTGAAACTATTCGTCCGGCTGTTCCACTCCCCTCAACGATCGCCGGCCCCGACCGGTGACGCCGCACGTCCCGCGGGCGCGACTTGCCCACCACCGTCACCCCTCGCACGTCGGGGGTGGGACGTAGGCTCGCCTGCATGCGTATCGGAGCCCACGTCGACCAGGCCGACCCGTTGGCGGAGGCGGCCACCCGTGCCGCCGAGGCGGTGCAGTTCTTCCTCTCCGACCCGCAGGGCTGGAAGGCCCCGAAACCCCGGGAGGACGCCGACCGGCTGCGCGCCGCCGCTGTGGACGTCTACGTCCACGCCCCGTACGTCATCAACGTGGCCACCCTCAACAACCGCATCCGCATCCCCAGCCGCAAGCTGCTGCTGGGCCACGCCATCGCGGCGGCGCAGCTCGACGCCCGGGGGCTGATCGTGCACGGTGGCCACGTCAACGCCGGTGACGACCTCGCGGTCGGCTTCGACAACTGGCGCAAGACCTTCGCGTACGCGGCCGACTCCGGCGGATTCCCCGTACCGGTGCTGATCGAGAACACCGCCGGCGGCGACAACGCCTGCGCCCGGCGGCTCGACGCACTGGCCCGGCTCTGGGACGCCCTCGGTGACTACGAGGTGGGCTTCTGCCTCGACACCTGCCACGCGTACGCCGGGGGCGAGGAACTGCTCGACCTGGTCGACCGGGTCAAGGCGATCACCGGCCGGATCGACCTGGTGCACGCGAACAACTCCAAGGGCGGATTCAACTCCGGGCAGGACCGGCACGACAACCTCGACGGCGGCACCATCGACCCGGAGCTGCTGGTGGCGGTGATCCGGGCGGCGGACGCCCCGGTCATCGTGGAGACCCCCGGCGGGGCCACGGGTCAGGGCGCGGACATCGCCTTCCTCCGCGAGCAGCTCGGGGCGGGGGCCTGAGCGCCGATGACCACCAACGCGACGGGCGGCAGCCCGCCCTCACGGCAGACCGGCGGCACAGACCAGACCTCCGGGGCGGGGTCGCCGCAGGACCGGCCGGCACCCGACGCGCGCGACAGCTCCGAGCCGGACGGTAACGGGCCACCCCCGACCACCGACTCCGACGCAGAGCCGGCCGGGTCCGACCCGAAGCCGGCCGGGTCCGGCGCAGAGGCCCAGCCGGCGGGGACGACGACGGAAAAGCCCGCAGCGACGGCAGCCGACCAGACCGGCACTACGCCCGACCAGACCGGCAGGCGCAGGACCTGGAAGGACATGTTCCGCAGAAGCAGGGCCGGCAAGGACGACGCCGGCACGGACAAGGCCGGGAAGGACGACCCCGGCGAGGACAAGGCCGGGAAAGACGAGGCCGGGAAAGACGAGGCCGGCAAGGACCGAAGCGACGAGCCGGCCGGGAGCGGAGCGGAGCGGCAGGAGCCGGCCGCCGAGGCCGATCCGTGGACCTCGTTCGCGCCCGCGCCGGAGCCGGTGCCCGGCCGCCCCGGACGCACCGTCCGCGCCACCGGCCGGTTCCTGGTGCACGAGTGGACGCTCGCCGTCCTCGCCTCGCTCGCCCTGGCCGTGGGACTGACCTGGCCCACGCTGCGCTACCCGCTCTACACGCTCCCCCAGGACTACTGGGATCCGAGTCTCCAGGCCTGGCAGATGGCCTGGTCCGGGCACGCCCTGCGAACGAACCCCGGGCAGCTGTTCCAGTCCAACACGTTCTTCCCGGAACCGTGGAGCTTCGCCTTCTCCGACATGCTGCTCGGGTACGCCCCAGCCGGCCTACTCGGCACCGGTCCGGACGCCGCCGTGCTCCGCTACAACATCATGTTCGTGCTGGCCCACGCGATGGCCACGTTCGGAGCGTACGTGCTGGCCCGGCAGTTGGGCGCGGGCCGGATCGGATCGGCCGTCGCCGGGGTCAGCTACACCTACGCGCCGTGGCTGCTCGCCCAGGCCGGTCACCTGCACATCGTCTCCAACGGTGGTATCCCGTTGGCGCTGGCCATGCTGGCCCGGGGACACGGCTGGTCACTGCGGCACGGTTACCGTCCCGAGCGCCGCCGGGTCGGCTGGGCGTACGCCGGGTGGGCGGTGGCCGCCTGGCAGCTCAGCCTGGGCTTCGGCATCGGCCTGGTCTTCGCGTACGTCCTCGCGCTGGTCCTGCTGGTCGCGGCGGCGGTGTGGTTCTGGCGGCGGCTACGGGGCGCGCGGCGGCCCTTCGGTCGTCGGTTGTTCGTCGCCGACCTGGTCGGCGGGCTGCTCTTCGCCGCCGTCGGCGCGCTGCTGGCGGTGCCGTACTTCAAGGTCGCCGAGCTGCACCCGAACGCGGAACGCACCCTCGGCGACATCGGCGTCTACTCGCCGCCGGCCAGCGGTTTCTTCACCGCGCCCGCCGAGTCGTGGATCTGGGGCGGGCTGCACGAGGGGGCTCGGGCCGCGTTGCCCTGGCATCCGGAGATGACCCTGCTGCCGGGCTTCGTGCTGTACGCGCTGGCGGCCGGTGGGCTGTTCTTCTCGGTGTGGCGGCTGCGGCACCGGCTGCTGATGCTCGCCGGGGTGATCGTCACCATGGTCCTCGCGATGGGGACCCGGTTCTTCGACGGCACCTTCACCTACGCCCCGCTGTTCGAACACCTGCCCGGGTTCAACGGGCTGCGTACCCCGGGACGGATGATGCTCTGGACGACGCTCCTGCTCGGCCTGCTCGCGGCCGGTGCGGTGAGCGCCTTCGCCCGGCGGGTACGCGAGATCAGCACCGACCGGGTGCCCGCCCGGCCGTCGCCGTGGCTGCGGGCGGTCACCCTGCTGCCGCTGCTGCTGGTGCTGGTGGAGGGGCTGAACAACACCCCGCACCCGGTGGTGCCGGAACAGCCGGAGGCGATGCGCACAGTGGACGGTCCGTTGCTGGTGCTGCCCAGCGGTCAGAACCAGGACCAGCCGGTGATGCTCTGGTCGACCAGCCGGTTCCAGCAGGTGGTCAACGGGGGCAGCGGCTTCACCCCGAAGCAGCTCGACGACGTACGCCGGGTGTCGGCGGCCTTCCCCGACCAGACCAGCGTCGACTACCTGCGCACCCTCGGCGTCCGCAACGTGGTGGTGTTGCGGGACCAGATCGTCGGTACGCCGTGGGAGGTGACGGTGGAGGCGTCCGTCGAACAGTTGGGCATCACCCGCCAGCAGGTCGGCAACGCCGTGGTGTTCCGTCTCTGAGGTCAGGTTGCGGTGGGGGGTTTGCGGGGAGCCCAGCCGGCTCCGGGCGGTCAGGCTTGATCCCTGCGCCGGCTGGGCTCCCCCGCAAACCTGACGGGCGCACGGCCGTCTTGGACTTGCGCGTCTGGGTGGGGGTTGGGGTTGCGTGGTGTCAGGCGGGGGTGGGGGCTGGTTCGGGTTCGGGGGTGGGGGTCTTGCGGCGGAATCTGTCCAGCCAGGGGGCGTCGGGGGCCCCGTCGAGCACGCCGCCGTCCGGGTCGTCGGAGTAGGTCTGGCGGACCGCGTCGCGCTCCGGGTGCAGGATGTCCTTGACGATCAGGACGCAGAGCACCACCACCGTGCCGAGCCGCAGCGACGAGGCCAGCACGAAGACCCCCTCGGGAAAGACCGGACGGCTGGTGGCCGAGCCGAGCAGTTCGCCGTAGAAGGCGACGAAGTAGCAGACCTCGGCGAACTGCCAGGCGAGGAAGGCGCCCCAGCGGGGCCGGGCGAGCACCGCCAGCGGCAGCAGCCAGAGCACGAACTGTTGCGACCAGACCTTGCTGAAGATCAGGAATGCGGCCACCACCAGGAACGCGAGCTGGGCCAGCCGGGGCCGTCGGGGTGCCCGCAGCGCCAGTACGGCCACGCCGATGCAGGCCAGCCCGAACAGGGCGTACGACAGGTTGTTGAGGGTCGGGATGTTGGCGTTCAGCCACTGGAACGGGCCCTGGTCGCCGGGGCTGCCGGTGTTCACCTTGCCGTCGAGGTACCGCCCGATGTACCACAACGTGCCCCAGTCGATGGGCCGGGTGGTGTTCAGCTCGAAGAAGCGTCCCCAGTTGTCGGGGTAGCGGATCGCCGCCGGCAGGTTCACCGCGACCAGCGCGACCAGGCCGGTGGCGACGGCGGTGAGCGCGGCCCGTAGTCGACCGGCGCGCAGGCCGAGGATCAGGATCGGGCCGAGCAGGAACAGCGGCCACATCTTCGCCGCGCCGCCGAGGCCGAGCAGGATGCCGGCCAGGGCGGGTTGTCGTTTCGCCCAGGCGGCCAGCCCGAAGGCGGCCAGTCCGATGGCGAGGAAGTCCCAGTTGACGGTGGCGGTGAGGAACAGCGCCGGGGCCAGCGCGAACAGGGCCCCGTCCCAGGGTCGTCGACGGCGCAGGGCGAGGATCACCCCGACGGTGGCGACAGCGAGCGCGCTGAGGGCCAACGCGTTGGCGTTGTAGAACCAGCGGCCCTGGTTGATCGTCGGGTCGTCGACGCCGAGCGAATGCACTGGCAGGCCGAGCGCGCCCATCATGTAGCCGGTGAGCACCGGGTACTCCACCGGGTGGTCCCGGTAGGGGACCTTGCCCTCGTGCAGGCCCTCGGCGTAGTAGAGGGCCAGCACGTCGGTGTAGCACATCCGGGTGTACTGGATGTTGTTCTGCCAGGCGCCGTTCTGGCAGGGCGCCTTCTGCACCCAGTGCAGGGCCAGGGTCAGGCAGGCCAGGGCCAGCACGATCCGGGCGGCCGTCCAGAACCGGCTCTCCCGACCGGCGGGCCGGTCGACGGCGACCGCATGGTCGCCGAGCGGCCCGCCGATCGCCTCGGAGACGCCTCGGACGAAGCCGTCCGATCGGGACGGGTGGTCGCTGCTCCCGGCGTCGTCGATGCCGGCCGTCGGCTGGGTGCTCATGAGAATGCATCCTGCCCTATGAATGGCTCCCGGACGAGCAGCATGTCGCGGTGCGGAATCCGTTCGCCCGACGCGGACCATCCCATCCGCGACATGCCGCTGCCGGCGACCGCAGGTCTGCGGGTCGCCGGCAGCGGCATTGATGCTTGTCGGTGCGGGTTCGGCTCAGTCCCGGGCGCGTGGGGTCGGCAGGAGGCCGCCGCCGTTTCCGCCGGGGAGGTTCTGGTTGGGCGGGTTCGGCGGATCGCCCCCCTGGTTCCCACCCTGATTACCACCCTGGTTGCCGCCTTGGTTTCCGCCCTGGTTGCCGCCTTGGTTCCCACCCTGGTTGCCGCCCTGGTTGCCGCCGCCGAGGAGGCACTGCAGGTCGGTCGGGGCGCAGTTCTGCCCGTTCGGGTTCGACGGCGGCGGCGGGGGCGGCGGCGGGGTGCCGTTGCCGGACTCCGGGTCGCCGACCTTCGCCGCCGGCGGGAAGTCCAGCTTTTCCTCGCCCTTGAGCGCGCCGTTCATGACCCGTTCCCAGATCTCGCCGGGCATGTTGGCACCGCTGATGTTGGTCCCGTCGTTCAGCTTGATGGCTTCCCGCTTGCCCTTGTTACCCACCCAGACGGCGGTGGCGAGCTGCGGGGTGTACCCGACGGTCCAGGCGTCGCCGTTGAGGGTGGTGCCCTCCTTGAGTTCCCAGGTGCCGGTCTTGGCGGTCGCCTTCCGGCCGTCGGCCAGAGTGTGGTTGATCCGGCCCGGGTAGTCCTCCAGCACGTCGGTCACGTCGGCGACCACGTCCGGGTTGATCCGCTTCTGCGGTTTGAGCTGCTCGCCGCCGAGCTTCTCCCACTTGCCGGTCTCCTTGTTCTGCTTCTCGGCGGAGATCAGGAAGTGAGCCTTGTTGTAGATGCCCTTGTTGGCGAAGGTGGCGATGCCGTTGGCGTGGTCCAGCACGGTGATCGGGTACTGACCGTAGGCGACCACGTGGTAGAAGGGGTCGGGCGCCAGGTCGGCGGCCTTCTCCTTGGTCAGGTCGTGCCCCTTGGGCGGGCTCACGTTGGTCTGCCACATCATGCTGACGCCGGCCTTGGCCGCCATGTCGACGATCTTGTCGGGACCGATGTCCAGGCTGACGTGGTAGAACGGGACGTTCAACGACTTCAGGGTCGACTCCCGCAGCGTGCAGGAGTCCCCGCAGGTGGGGTTGTCGGTGCCGGCGTTGCTGACCCGGAACTCCACGCCCTCCGGGGTGAAGGCCCGGCCCTTCCAGCGCGACTCGACGGACTTGCCGGCCTCCAGCGCCGCCGCCAGGGTGTAGATCTTGAAGCTGGAGCCGGGCGAGTGCCCACCGGTGACGTTGCCGTTGGTGTCGGTGTTGGTGCCGGCGTAGTCGGTACCGGTGCCGTCGTCCCCGCCGTAGTAGCCGAGCACCCGACCGTTGCGCGGGTCGATGGAGACCACGGCGGCCATCAGGTTCTTACGGGCACCGTCCAGCTCGGAGCCCTTGGTGCTGCGCTGGGCGGCGCTGGTGACGGCCTTCTGCACCTTGTTGTCGATGGTGGTCCTGATCCGGTAACCACCCTCGCGGAGCATCGCCGAACAGCGCGGCTTACGCTCCGTCACCTCCGCGTCGTTGTCGGTGCAGAGCTTCTTCTCCCGCATCTCCGCCGACACGTAGTTGATGACGTTACCGATCGGGGTGTTGACCCCGAACTTGACGCCCGACCGGGACTCCTTGGGGGTCTGCAACGTCTTCGTCGGGTACTCCGTCGGATGCGCCGGCCGGCCGGGGGCGTCAACCCAGTGCATCTCGATCATGTTCTTGATGACGTAGTCCCAGCGGTCCTTGGCCTCGGTGGGGTTGATCGACGGGTCGAAGCCCTTGTGCGTGGCGCTCGGCTCCGGTTGCTTGATCAACGCGGCGAGCACGGCGGCCTCGGCCACGTCGACCTTCGAGACCGACTTGCCGAAGTACGCCCACGCCGCCGCCTCGATGCCGTACGCGTTGCGACCGAAGTAGATGGTGTTGAGGTAGTGCTCCATGATCTGTTCCTTGGTGAACTGATCGTTGAGCTTGGAGGCGACGATCGCCTCCTTCACCTTCCGCGCGTACGAGTCGTCTTGGAGGTTCTCGTAGGCGTTGCGGGCGTACTGCTGGGTGATCGTCGAGGCACCCTGCTTGTCGCCGTTGGAGAGGTTGTTCCAGGCGGCGCGGGCGATGCCCTTGTAGTCGACACCGGCGTGCTCGTAGAAGTTCTTGTCCTCCGCCGCCGCCACCGCGTCGCGCATGTGCTGCGGGATCTGGTTGATCGAGACGAAGGTGCGGTTCTGCTCGCCCACCTTGGCGATGACCGTCTTGTTGTCGCTCGCGTAGATGGTGGTGGCGAGTGGCAGCTTGATCTGGTTCGGCAGTACCACGGTGGTGGAGTAGTAGGTGAACCCGACCACGCCGAGGCCGGCGAGCATGATGAAGACGGCAAAGCCGGCGATCAGCAGGTTGATCCGCTTGCGCCGCTTCGCCCGCGCCATCGCGTCCGGGTCACCCGGACCGCGTCCGCGCCCGCCACCACCGCCATAGCCACGCCCCGGCCCGTTCGGGCCACCCGGCCCGCCACCGACCTGCGCGACGCCGGCCCGCGCCACGGAGGCCCGCCCGGCGGAGCCGACCGAGGCCGCGCCGACGCTGGCCCGGCCCGCAGAGGCTGTCCCCACCGAGGCCCGGCCGGCCGGTCCGCCCGCTGGCGAGACCGGCACCGACGCCCGACCCGGGCCACCCCATCCCGGCGATGCCGGGGAGACCGGCACCGACGCCCGGCCGGGCCCGGCCGGCGAGACCGGCACCGAGGCCCGGCCCGGGGTCGCCCGGCCGACCGAGGCCGATCCGGCGGCGCCACCTGTCGCGCGCGGCGGCGGGACCGCCGCCGAGGCCCGCCCGGTGGGCGCGGCACCGCCGACCGGGGCCCGGCCAGCCGGGGCCGCGCCCCGGGCGTCACCGCCCCGCCGGGGGTACCCGTCATCCGCCCCCGGTCCGGGGCCGCCGTTCGAACCCGGTACCTGGGCCCGCGCACGCGGGGAACTGGGATCGCCGTACGAGTTCATTCCTCACACCCTGCCGGTCGCGGTGGGACGCGGGGGCGTCACCACCGGGTTGCCGTGAGTTGACACACGCGTCGGGAGGCCGGCGCGGAGCCGGGGACGCGCTGCAAATTCCACATCATTCGGGCCATTCGGGCCGAGGGGCCGCCGGTCACGGTGACTGTGTCGTACGCCACCCGAGTTGACCGGATCAGCCAGGTTCACCGTTGCGCCTCTCGCCTTCGCCCCTGCGTGGCAGCGGTGGTGGCCTCCGCCGTGCCCTGCTCCGGGCCACCCTCGGCCAGCCCGTCCCGGCCGAGCAGGAACTGCTCGACGAGATGGTTCCAGTCACAGCCGGGGCACACCTCCACCACGAAGACCTGGAACTCACGCAGCGTCATGGCCAGCACGGGCAATTCGGCCAGGGAACGTGCCTGGCCGGCCGACTGCCTGAGTTCGTCCCCGTAAATGTAGTGGACGTGGATCAGGTTCTCGCTCCGGCAGATCGGACACCGCTGCTCGGTCGGTTCGCCGTGGAAGCGGGCCGCGTTCTTCAGGTACGGCGACGCGTCGCAGACGTCGTACGTGCCGACCCGCCCGGCATGGAGGTCACGCAGCACCGCCCGCTTCTGGAGCGAGTAGTCGACCACCTGGCGAGACGTGCGCATGCGGCAAAGGGTACGCGCTCCGGTCGGGCGGGGCGACCACCGTCACGATCCGTGAAGAGGTCGGCGCACAACGGGGGTTTGCCCGGACGCCGATCGAGGTACTAACGTGCGATGTATCGGTCCGATACATCGAGGCGGTTAACCTTCCGCCCCGACGGCAGGGGAAGGGTGGCCCGTGCTGGAACTCGCCATCCTCGGCCTCCTTCAGGAGTCCCCGATGCACGGCTACGAACTCCGCAAGGAGCTCGCCGCCAAGCTCGGCGCCATCCGGGCGGCGATCAGCTACGGCTCCCTGTATCCGACCCTGCGCCGGTTGCAGGCGGCAGGTTGGATCACCGAGGCGGCCGGGACACCTGCCACCGCCGAGGAGGTCCCCGCGCTGACCAGCCGACGCGGTCGGGTGGTCTACAAGATCACCGCAGAGGGCAAGGAACGGTTCGCGCAGCTGATCGCGCAGGCCGGCCCGGAGACGTACGACGACACGGGTTTCGGCGTGCACTTCGCGTTCTTCGCCCGCACCGACCAGGCGACCCGGCTGCGCATCCTGGAGGGCCGCCGGCGCACGATCGAGGAACGTCGCGAAGGACTTCGGGACGTGCTGGGCCGGGCGGCCGAGCGACTCGACGCGTACACCCTGGAACTGCAACGCCACGGCCTCGACGCCTGCGAGCGTGAGGTCCGTTGGCTGGAGGAGCTCATCGCCAACGAGCGCTCCGGCCGTGCCCCGACCGCCCCGCGACCCGGGGTGGCCGACGGTCCACGAGACAACAACAGCCCGCCTCCGCCTGGAGAGTCCAGGAAAGAGCGGCCGTGATGAAGAAGAAGGAGGCAGACGCTATGGGCTCCGTCCGCGTCGCCATCGTCGGTGTGGGTAACTGCGCCTCGTCCCTCGTGCAGGGCGTGGAGTACTACCGCAACGCCGACCCGAACGACCGCGTCCCGGGTCTCATGCACGTCACCTTCGGCGACTACCACGTATCGGACGTGGACTTTGTCGCGGCGTTCGACGTGGACGCCAAGAAGGTCGGCATGGACCTCGCGGAGGCGATCGTCGCCAGCGAGAACAACACCATCAAGCTCTGCGACGTGCCGCCCACCGGCGTCACCGTGCAGCGCGGCCCGACCTTCGACGGCCTGGGCCAGTACTACCGCGAGATCATCGAGGAGTCCGACGCCGAGGCGGTCGACGTGACCAAGGCGCTGCGCGACGCCCAGGTCGACGTGGTCGTCTGCTACCTGCCGGTCGGTTCCGAGCAGGCGGCGAAGTTCTACGCCCAGGCCGCGATCGACGCCGGCTGCGCCTTCGTCAACGCGCTGCCGGTCTTCATCGCCTCCGACCCGCAGTGGGCGCAGAAGTTCACCGACGCCGGTCTGCCGATCGTCGGCGACGACATCAAGAGCCAGGTCGGCGCCACCATCGTGCACCGCGCGCTGGCGAAGCTGTTCGAGGACCGTGGGGTCGAGCTGCTGCGCACCTACCAGCTCAACTTCGGCGGGAACATGGACTTCATGAACATGCTGGAGCGCAACCGGCTGGTCTCGAAGAAGATCTCGAAGACCCAGTCGGTCACGTCCCAGATCCCGCACGAGATGGTCAAGAGCGACGTGCACATCGGCCCGTCGGACCACGTGCCGTGGCTGGACGACCGCAAGTGGGCGTACATCCGCCTGGAGGGTCGTTCCTTCGGTGACACCCCGCTCAACGCCGAACTGAAGCTCGAGGTGTGGGACTCGCCGAACTCGGCGGGTGTCATCATCGACGCCGTCCGGGCCGCCAAGATCGCGCTGGACCGCAAGATCGGTGGCCCGATCCTGTCGGCCTCCTCGTACTTCATGAAGTCCCCGCCGGTGCAGTACGCCGACCACGACGCGCACGCCGCCGTCGAGGGCTTCATCACCGGCGACGTCGAGCGCTGACCCGCCGACCACCGCACCGCCGAGGGCCGGGTCCGCACGGACCCGGCCCTCGCGCGTTCAGTCCGCCATCTCCAGGTACGGCGACAGCCGCAGCGCCAACTCCTCGACCGAGTCGACCTCGCCACTGGTCAACGCGTCGGTCAACGCCATCCGGTCCTTGGCCGGCATGGTGAGGACGAAGCCGGAACGTTCCAGGCGAACGTCCGCCGCCGTCCAGGCGAGACTGGCGTTCCACATGTCGAGGGGACGCCAGATCATGATCGCGTGCAGGAGTGCGGCCGCCTGGTCCAGCGGTGTCGGATAGACCCGGCCCTGCAACAGTTGGGCATGGGGACGCGCTGCCGAGGCGAAGAGAATCCCACCGTCACGCACTATGGTTCGGGATGGGGTGCTGTCCGCGAGCAGGAGCAGCAGATCCTCGGCGTCCGGCCAGGCCCGCGTCACCGGTCGCCCAGCATCTCGTAGAACTCGGCGTTCCGCTCGCGAACCCGGCGGGCGGCCTGGCGGGTCCACTCGTCCCGGTCGTGCCGGTCCAGGTAGGCCTGTACCGCCACCTCGACCGTCTTGTGCATCGACCGGTGCTCCGCCTCGGCGAGCTCCTTGAGTCGCTGCTCGACCTCGGGCTTCAGGTTCAGGGTGAAGGCCATACCAGAGTTGTATAACTCGTCGGTCGGCTGGTCAACCACGCTCGACGCCACGTCTCCTCCTCGCTGGGTCATCGTCCGGGACGATGGTGGCGAGGATCGCTCGGATCGGGGCGGACGGACTGTGCGATCACCCCTCGGGCAGCCAGGCGCGGCGCAGCGCCACCCCCGCCTCCAACTCCAGCAGCGTCACCTTGCGGGGCAGCCCGCCACCGAAGCCGACCAGTTTGCCGCCCGCGCCGACGATCCGGTGACAGGGGACGATCACCGGTACCGGGTTGCGGTTGCAGGCCACCCCGACCGCCCGCGCCGCCCCGGGATCGCCGACCCGTCGGGCCACCTCGCCGTAGGTGAGCGTCTCGCCGTACGGGATGCGGGTCATCTCCCGCCACACGGCGCGCTCGAACTCGGAGCCGCGCGGCGCCTCCACCGGCACCGTGAACCCGGTCAGTTCACCGGCGAAGTACGCCCGCAGCTCCGCGACCGCCCGGCCGGCCAGCCCGTCGGCGGGCCGGTCGGCGGCCGACGTGACCCGACCGAAGTGCGTGCCGCAGACCGCCGTGTCGTCGGTGGCGACGGAGAACTCCCCGATCGGCGAGTCGAGCACGGTCCAGCGCATACCGACCATTCTTCCCGCCCCGACCGACACCGGGGGTGGCAGGGCGGCGGGGTCGGCCCTAGTTCCCGTAGGAGATGCTCCAGCTCTTGCCGTCGAAGGCGGCCTTCGCGCTGGTCATGCCGTCGGGGTACGACACCTGTGCGGGCGTGGTGAGTTCGGAGACGTCCATCACCTCGCTGCTCTCGAAGCTCCCGAAGGCGACCCAGTAGGTGGGCTTCGGGTCGAACTCGACTCCGGCGTTCGTCAGGGTCGGCACGACGAACGTACCGGCCCCCGACATGCCGATGCCCACGCTTCCCTGATCCTGGTTGCCCGGCCCGGGAACGGTGTCGTCCTCCTTGATTATCAGGCTTCCGTTCTTTCCGGAGGAACTGGTCGGTCCGAATTCGAAGCCGCCTTTGACGTAGGAGAGGGTGACCAGGTTGTTCTGGGTCAGGTCGGCCGACAGGGTCTGGCCCGCCACGAACTGCGTTCCGGGTACGAGTGTGCCGACCTGACCCCAGACGAAGTTGTAGTCGATGGTCCACTGGTATTCGACCGTGGTGGACGGGTGGCACATCTTCGACATCCAGGCGAGCGTCACCGCGTCGCTGGGGAGCTGGGGCATCTCCTGGAAGAGGATGGCATTCATGCCGTCGAGCGCGGACTCGTTCAGAATCGTGATGTCGTACCCGACCGGGTCCTTCGGGGACGCGGTGGCCAGCCCGACGTCCCCGCCCACCCCGGCGGTGGCCCGACCGGCAGGGCCCGTACCGAGCAGTGCGGCACCCAGGCCGGCGGCCAGCGCGGTGAGCCCGTCCCGTCGACTGATTCTGAATTCCCTCATGAATTCCTCCTCGTTCGCAAAGGAACGCCCCTGCTGGCGCCCCCTGGAGAGGAGAGGTACGCGTCAAGGTTCGATTTATCCGGATCTTCACCTCGGATCAGCAATTCGGCGTTGTCAATATGTTAGATAGGAGTTACCGCTAGCGCAAGGCATTCCCCCTCGCCCGGAACGGTCAACTCCCATCTGCCGATAATTGCGCGGGAAAGTAGTTTTATACACGCGCTGTGCAGCGGAAGGCGCTTCAGGTGCGGTGCGGCGCAACGGACCGCCGCCCGATCCCGGGACGGGCGCCCGACGCCTCCCCGCCTGGTCCCGAGCGGGACCAGGCGGCAGCGGTCGGCAGGCGACGGCGACAAAGTGTGTCGGACGAGGCAAGGTTCAGCCACCGCCGGGCGTCTTTGGTACGGAGGTGAACGGTGACCGAAGGCACCGACGGGGAGTTCACCGCGTTCGTCAACGAACGGGGGGACGCGCTGCTGCGCGTCGCGTACGCGCTGGCGGGCAGCCAGCACGCCGCCGAGGACCTGTTGCAGAACGCGCTGGCCAAGGCGTACGCCAGGTGGCCCCGGATCCGGGGTGACGCCGAGCCGTACGTGCGCCGGATCCTCTACCACGACCAGGTCTCCGGTTGGCGACGGCTGGCCCGGCGACGCGAGGTGCCGATGCCCGTCCTGCCCGAGCGGCCCGGGGATCGGGACAGCGGCCACGACAGCGAGCTGCGGATGCTGCTGCGCGAAGCGCTGCGGAGCCTGCCGCCCCGACAACGGGCGGTGTTGACCCTGCGCTACCTGGAGGACCTCAGCGTGGAGCAGACCGCCGCGCTCCTCGGATGCCGGGCCGGCACGGTCGCCAGCCAGGCGTCGCGCGCCCTGGCCCGGCTGCGGGAGCTGGTGCCGTCCTTCGATCCCGCCAGCAGTCCGGAGGTGGAGCGATGAACCGGCCGGCGGAGGATGCGCTGCGGGCAGCCGTACACGATCTCGCCGAGGAGGCGCGACCGGCACCGGGGCTGGCCCTGGCGGCGCTGATCCGGGGCCGACGGCGGCGGACCCGGCGGCGGGTGGCCGCCGCGGGCGTCGCGGTGGCGGCGGTCACGGCCCTGCTGGTGCCGCTCGTGCTGCTCCGGCCGGACCGACCGGTCCAACCGGCTCAGCCCACGCCGAGCCCCACCCCCGGCACGACGCTGCTGCCCACCCCCGGTGCCGACTGGCCGGCCCGGCCGTTGGCGCTGCCCGGCGGCTGGGTGGTCACCGGCGGCGTGACCGGCGGCACCGGGTACGTGCTGGACCGCACCCGGTCCCGTTACGTCCGTGCCGGCGGATACGCCGAGGTGTGGCCGGCCCCCACCGGCACGGTCACCGCCGTCCGGGACGAGCAGCACCCCGGCCAGCTCGGCCTCGCCGACGCGGCCACCGGAAAGCTGCGTTGGCAGCGGGTCCGGGGTGCGCTGGCCGTCCAGTGGTCGCCGGACGGCCGCCGGTTGGCGGTGACCGTCCTGCGGGGCGGGGTGAACCGCCTCGGTGTGCTGGAGGTCGGCGGGCGGTACCGGGAGTACCGGATCGACCCGGTCAGGTACCGCTGCACCGACCACTGCGTCTTCACCTGGACCCGGGACGGCCGGGAGCTGACGTTGCCCCTGACCGACAGTTTCGCGCCACAGTCCGAGAGCAACCGCCATCCGCGCTGGGGGGTGCAGTTCTTCTCCGCCGACGACGGGCGGCCGACCCGGTTCGTCAAGATCCCCGGCGACCCGGCCGGTCCGTGGTCCTGGTCGCCCGACGGGAACCGGGTGGTGGTCCAGGGGCAGCGGGAGCCGCTGCTGGTCGACGCGGTCACCGGCACGGTGCTCGGCACGCTGCCGGTGGCCGACGTCGCCTGGGTCGACGACGACCGGCTGCTGTACCGGCGGCCAGGTGGTTACCGGGACGTCGTGCTTGCCAACCCCGCCGGACACGAGTTGCAACGGCTGCCGCTGCCGCGGGAGTTGGCCGAACGGACGGTGTCCGTCGCCCCCAAATGATCACGCGGGACGTTGCGTCCGGTCGCTACCGTGCAGGTCGTGGCCACGGGGACGCTCATCTTTCTGATCATCGGTGGGGCGGGCGTCGGCGTGCTTGCGCTCGCCCTGCTCGGCGGTGAACTTCTGCATTTCGGTCATCCCGACGTCGACGGTCCGGTCTCCGTCGAGGCGGTCGCCGGTTTCCTCGGCGCGTTCGGCTTCGGCGCGGCCATCGTCAACGAACTGCTCGGTGGGCGTACCCCGGGGATGATCGCGGCGGCGGTCGGTGGCGGCGCGCTCGCCGCGGTGCCCACCGCGTGGCTGGCGGGGCGGCTGAGCCGGGCGGCGCGCGACATGCGCACCGACGCCACCCCCACCCGGGACGACCTGGTCGGCGCGCTCGGCCTGGTGGTCACCCCGATCCCGGACGCCGGCTACGGCGAGGTCCGGGTCCGCGTCGCCGGCCAACCCGTGAAACTCAACGCCCGCGCCGACCGGCCCATCCCGCTCGGCGCGCAGATCTTCGTGGTGCAGACGCTGAGCGAGACCAGCGTGCACGTCGAGACCTACTGACCCCTCTTCTCGCAGAGACGGAACCACCATGCCTCTCCTCATCGCCATCGTCGGCGCGGTCGTCCTCGCCCTCGTCCTCGTGTTGTTCGTGCTCTCCCGGATCAAGGTGGCCGGGCCGAACGAGGCGTTCATCGTCACCGGCCGCAAGGGTCGGACCACGCAGACCGCCGACGGCGGCCGGTCCACCGACAACTCCGGCCAGAAGGTCGTCCTCGGCGCGTCGGTCTTCGTCCTGCCCGTGGTGCAGAAGCTCCAGTCGCTCGACCTGTCCAGCCGTCGGATCGACGTCGGCATCCGGGGCGCGGTCAGCAAGCAGGGCATCCGGGCCGACCTGCACGGTGTGGCCATCGTCAAGGTCGGCGGCACCGAGGACGCGATCCGCGCCGCCGCCCAGCGCTTCCTGCACCAGCAGGACGAGATCGACAACTTCACCCGGGAGGTGCTGGCCGGCGCACTGCGCTCGATCGTCGGCCGACTCACCGTCGAGGAGGTCATCCGGGACCGGGCCGCGTTCGCCAACGCGGTCGCCGAGGAGGCCGAGCACTCGATGACCAACCAGGGCCTGGTGCTGGACACCTTCCAGCTCCAGGACATCCTCGCCGAAGGGTCGTACCTGCAGGACCTGGGGCGACCGGAGGCGGCCCGGGTGCTCAAGGACGCGGCCATCGCCGAGGCGCGCGCCCGGCAGCAGGCCGAGCAGGAGCGGCTGCTGGCCGAGGAGGCGATCGCCGAGGCGAACCGGAACCTGTCACTGAAGCAGGCCGGCATCCAGGCCGAGATCGACGCGGCGAAGGCCAAGTCGGCGGCGGCCGGGCCGCTCGCCCAGGCCGAGCGGGACCAGGCGATCCTCTCTGAGCAGCAGAAGGTGGCCGAGCGCAACGCCGAGCTGAAGCAGCGGCAGCTCGACACCGAGGTCCGCAAGCCGGCCGACGCGGCCCGGTACAAGGTGGAGCAGGAGGCGGAGGCGGCCCGCAACGCGGCGGTGCTGAACGCCGACGCGCAGCGGCAGGCCACCATCGCCGCCGCCCAGGCCGCCGCCGAGCAGGCCCGGCTCACCGGTGAGGGTGAGCGGGCCCGCCGGGCGGCGCTGGCCGAGGCGAACGCGATCGAGGGTGCCAAGGAGGGTGAGGCCGAGCAGCGTCGGCGGTCCGCGATCGCCGAGGCGGTCGAGCGGGAGGGTCAGGCCGAGGCCACCGCCATCCTGGCCCGGGGTCAGGCCGAGGCCGACGCGATGGCCCGCAAGGCCGAGGCGTTCGCCGCGTACGGCGAGGCGGCCGTGCTCGACCTGCTGGTCAAGGTGCTGCCGCAGGTGGTCGAGGCGGCCAGCGCCCCGATCGGCGCGATCGACAAGATGACGGTGATCTCGACCGACGGGGCGTCGTCGCTGACCAAGTCGGTGGCCGGCAACGTGGCGCAGGGCCTCCAGCTCGGCTCCGACCTCACCGGCATCGACCTGGCCGGTCTGCTCGCCAAGCTGGGCGCGGCGTCGGCCGGCTCCCCGGCCAACGGCAAGTCCTCGGTCGAGGGCAGCGCGGTCGAGACCCGCTGACCGTACGCGACGAGGGGCCGTCCGGCGTGTGCCGGGCGGCCCCTCGGGTCGTTCAGGTCAGCTCAGGCCCTGCTCGGCGGCCCAGCGCCGCAGTTCCGCCTCGGCCTCGTCGCGGTCGAGCGGGCCGCGTTCCAGGCGCAGCTCCTTGAGGTGCTGCCAGGCCCGGCCGACCACCGGCCCCGGCGGCACCCCGAGCAGTTCCATGATCGCGTTACCGTCCAGGTCGGGCCGGACCCGGGCCAGGTCCTCCTCGGCGGCGATCCGGGTGATCCGCTCCTCCAGCGCGTCGTAGTCGGCGGCGAGCTGGGCCGCCTTGCGCCGGTTGCGGGTGGTGCAGTCGGAGCGGGTCAACTTGTGCAGCCGGTCCACCAGGTCACCGGCGTCGGTGACGTACCGGCGCACGGCCGAGTCGGTCCACTCGCCCCGGCCGTAGCCGTAGAACCGCAGGTGCAGGCCGACCAGCTTGGTGACCTGGGCGGTGACGTCCTTCGGGTAGCGCAGCGCCTTCATCCGGTTCTTGGTGAGCCGGGCACCGACCACCTCGTGGTGGTGGAAGCTGACCCGGCCGTCCGGCCCGACCGCCTTGGTGGCCGGCTTGCCCACGTCGTGCATGAGCGCGGCCATCCGCAGCACGAAGTCGCAGCCGTCGGTCTCGTACGACACCGCGTTGCTCACCACGGTCAGGGTGTGCTCGTAGACGTCCTTGTGCTGGGCGTGCTCGTCGATGGTGAGCTTGAGGCCGGTCAGCTCGGGCAGGAACCGGTCGGCCAGCCCGGTGTCGACCAGCAGCCGCAGCCCGGTGATCGGGTCGGCCCCGCACAGCAGCTTGGTGAACTCGTCGCGGACCCGCTCGGCGGTGATCCGGTCCAGGTCCGCGGCCATCGCCACCATCGCCGCCCGCACGTCGGGGTGGACGGCGAAGCAGAGCTGGGCGGCGAACCGGGCGGCCCGCAGCATCCGCAGCGGGTCGTCGCCGAACGACTCGGCCGGCGTGCCCGGGGTGCGGATGATCTTCGCGGCCAGGTCGTCCAGCCCGCCGTACGGGTCGGTGAACCGGTGGTCGGGGAGGCTGACCGCCATCGCATTGACGGTGAAGTCCCGCCGCTTCAGGTCGTCGGTGAGGTTCGTGCCGTACTCGACGACGGGGTTGCGACTGACCTGGTCGTACGCCTCGGCGCGGAAGGTGGTGACCTCCAGCCGGAGGCCGTCGCGCTGGCAGCCGATGGTGCCGAACTCCCGACCGGTCTCCCAGATCGACTCGGCCCAGCCCTTGATGATCCGCAGCGTCTGCTCGGGCTGGGCGTCGGTGCAGAAGTCCAGGTCGTCGCCGAGCCGACCGAGCAGGGCGTCGCGTACGGAACCCCCCACCAGGTGCAGTTCGTGCCCGGCACGGGCGAACCGGCGGCCCAGTTCGTCGGCGACCGGGGAGACGCGGAGCAGTTCGGCGACGGCGTTGCGCTGCACGGTGGTCAGTTCACGGCGTGCGGCGGCGTGGGGTGTGGAGGCTTCGGACATGGGATCGCCAGCCTATCGGGCGGGGACGGGAACCGATCCGCCGGGCGCGGGTGTCGGGTGCGGGTTGACTATGGTCATGGACGTGCGGACCGGTGCCGGCTCCGACGTACCCCGGGGAGGCTGGAGATGAGCGGCGGGCTCTACCGCAGCGCGAACGCCGCGCAGGGGGGCGACGGGCCCCGGCCGTACGACGGGGCGACCTTCATCTCCGCCGAGCCGTTGAACCAGCCGGGGGTGGAGGCGACCGCGCCGCCGCAGGAGGTGGTCGCCGAGACCAGCGCGGCGGCGAACAGCGCGGTGATGGCGATCGGCAGCCTGGTCAGCCGGGGCACCGGCTTCGTCCGGAACCTGATGATCGGCGCCGCGCTGGGCAGCGCCGTCGGCGACGCGTTCACCACCGCCCAGTTCCTGCCCAACCAGGTGTACGAATTCCTGCTCGGTGGCGTGCTGACCAGCGTGCTGATCCCGGTGCTGGTGCGCCGCCGCAAGGCCGACCCGGACCGGGGCGAGGCGTACGCCCAGCGGCTGCTGACCCTCGCGGTGCTGGCCCTCGCGGTGACGGTGGTGCTGGCGCTGCTGCTGGCCTCGACCCTGACCACGCTCTACGCCGGCGGCAAGAACGCGGCCTACACGGGCCTGGTCACCAACCTGTCGTACCTGATGCTGCCGATGCTGTTCTTCACCGGCGTCAGCGCGTTGATCGCGGCGGTGCTGAACACCAGGGGGCACTTCGCCGCGCCGATGTGGGCCCCGATCCTGAACAATCTGGTCGTCATCGGCACGTTCGGCCTCTACATCGCGGTGTACGGCGCGCAGGCGCTGGGTCCGGAGGACATCGGCTGGGACCGGATCCTGCTGGTGGGCGGGGGCACCCTGCTCGGCGTGGCGGTGCAGGCGGCCGGGCTGCTGCCGGCGCTGCGCAAGGTGGGTTTCCGGTGGAAGCTGCGGTTCGACTTCCGTGAGCTGGGCCTGCGTGAGCTGGCCCGGCTGGGCGGTTGGATGTTCTGCTACGTCGCGGTCAACCAGCTCGGCCTGTTCGTGGTGGTCAACCTGCTCACCCGGGCCGCCGGTGGCGACGAGGAGAACGCCGGCCTGCTGATCTACAACAACGTCTTCCTGCTGCTGATGATGGCGCACGGCATCATCGCCGTCTCGATCATCACGGCGCTGATGCCGCGGATGAGCGCCGCCGCCGCCGAGGGCCGGTTCACCGACGTCACCGCCGACCTGTCCCGGGGCACCCGGATGGTGACGGCGGTGCTCGCCCCGATCGCGGTCTGCTATGCGGTGCTGGCCGGCCCGGTATCCGTGGTGGTCTTCCGGTACGGCGCGTTCACCGGTGACAACGCGCTGGCCACCTCGCTGGTGCTGCTGGTCGCCGCGTTGGGCCTGGTGCCGTTCGCGATCAGCCAGTTGTTCACCTTCGCCTTCTACGCGCTGCCGGACACCCGTACCCCGGCGCTGGTCAACATCCCGGTGGTGATCCTGCGGGTGGCCGTGCAGATCGGGGTCTTCGTCGCCTTCTCGGCCACCTTCGCGGCGGCCGGCATGATGCTCGGCAACGCGATCTCGTACGTGGCGGCGGCGGTGCTCTCGGCGGTGCTGCTGCGGCCCCGGGTGGGCCGGATCGGGCTGGGCCGGATCATGCGGACCATGGGCAAGGTGCTGGTGGCGGCGCTCGGCGCGGCGCTGGTCGGCCTGCTGGTGGTCAACCTGCTGCCCGGCGACCCGGGCAACCTGAGCTGGACGGCGGCGGCGGTGCGGCTGGTGCTCGGCGGGGTGGTGATCGGCGGCACGTACCTGGGCCTGGCGATGGTGCTGCGGATCGGCGAGATCACCGAGGTGGTCGCGATGGTGCGGCGGCGGCTCGGCCGCTGAGCCGCCGGCCAGCCCGGGGCCGGGCAGAGGACACGCTGGGTGAACGAGGATCACCAGCCTGGGGACACGCCTGTGGATAACTTGGTGACTGGCCGCTCAGTCACCGTAAAGGGCTGTGGATAACCAACCGTAAGGCTGAGCATGTACGGCCGTTCGGCGGGAACCAGACCTGTCGACACCTGATTGTCGCCGGTGGGTCGGCCCGGAGGTCGACGGTTTGCGACGGGCGTCTAGATTGGCCAGTACATGTGTCAGCAACGTGGGAGAGAGTGGCGTTAACCGGACTTTCCACCCCATATGCGACAGGCCGTCGAGCGCGGCGGGAAGATGACATGTCGGTATGACGGGCGGTCCGGGTAAGGTCGCTGTCGACGGACACGGCAGGTGGCCGACGCCCGAGTCGACGCCGCCGGTCGGTTCCAGCGACGGCGGAGCGGGAAGCCACATGCCCAGCAGCGCGGGTCCATCGATCGACACGATCACCGAGGGAGGACGGGTGACCCAGGTCGGCGAGGGTCAGGAGGCGGAGGAAACTGCTCCTCCGGTCATGACCTTCGGTGCTCCCACGGCCGGTGAGATCCTCGCCGAGCGGTACGAGCTGGTCGAGCACATCAACAACGACAGCGCCGGGCGTCTGGTCTGGCGGGGGGTCGACGTCATCCTGCGCCGGCCCGTGGCGGTGGTGCTCCGCTACCCCGGCGGCGACTCGGCCACCGAGATGCTCCAGGCCGCCGTGGCGGCCAGCCGGGTCATCCACCCCAACCTGGTCGGCGTCTACGACGCGATCGACGAAGACGTCCGGGCGTACGTCGTCCGGGAGTGGGTCGACGGCCGGTCCCTGCGTGACCTGGTCGCCGAAGGTCCGCTGGACCCGGCCCGGGCCACCGCCGTCGGCAACGCGGTCGCCAGCGCCCTCGCCGCCGTGCACGCCACCGGGATGGTCCACGGCAACGTGCACCCCGGCACCGTGATGATCAGCGACGACGGCCGGGTGGTCCTGGCCGACGCCCGCACCGACGGCGACGACAGCCAGGAAGCCGACATCCGCGCGGTGGGTGGCGTCCTCTACTTCGCCCTCACCGGTCACTGGCCGCACGCCGAGGCCCCGCTGCGCGGCGCGACCGCCGGCCACGGCCGGGCCGCCATCCCCGACGCCGTCCGCGACGCCAGCGGCGCCATCGCCGCCCCCCGGCAGGTCCGGGCCGGCGTGCCGGCGTACCTCGACGACCTGACGATGGACCTGCTCGACGCCGAGATCGCCCCACCGTCGTCGGACGTGCTCTCCGCCGAGCTGGGTCGGCTCGACATCCCCGCCGAGGACCACTTCCTCGACCAGACCGGCACCATCCGGTTCACCGCCGACGGCGTCGAGGACCGGTCGCCGCTCGCCGCCGCGGGCGGCCGGAAGGTCGCGATCGGCATCGCCGGGCTGCTGGCGGTCGCCCTGGTCGGCCTGCTCATCGGCATCACCACCCTGGGCGGCGACGACAGCCCGGAGACCGAGCCGGTGGCCCGTCCCTCGACCAGCGCGCCGGCCGGCGACGCCACCCCGGCCCCCGTGGTGCGCAAGCTCGCCATCCAGGACATCCGGATCATCGACCCGGACAGCCGGCAGCGCAACGAGCTGGACGACGCCGAGAAGATGATGGACGGCGACGAGGACAAGGGTTGGGAGACCGACACCTACTACTCGGCCAACTTCAGCAACTACAAGAAGGGCATGGGGGTCTGGATCGACCTCGGTGCCCCGCACACGGTCAAGTCGCTCACCGCCACCCTGTCGGACTCCGGTGTCTCCGCCGCGCTGTTCACCGGCGACGGCGACTTCCCGTCCACCTCGCAGGGCGACAAGGACCTGGTCAAGGGCTTCAAGACCCGGATCGGCCAGCCGTTCGAGCAGCACGACGGCACCAAGATGGCCTTCGACGGGTTCGACCCCGAGCAGAAATACCAGTACCTGCTCTTCTGGATCACCGAACTGCCCTCTACCGAGCGGGGTTTCAAGCTGGGCGTCCAGGAGATCTCGGTCCAGGGATCGTGATCCGCCCGCCGCGCCTCCGTCACCGCCGCCGCCTCCGCCGGACGTGGTGATGGTCGGTCGCGGCGGGCAGTCACCCGACCCGGCGACCGGTGGGCCGGCGTCGGTCGTGGTGTCGCAGCCCGAGACCACCGACCTGGATCTGCTCCGCGCCCACGTCGCCGGTGACCGCGACGCCTTCACCGAACTCTTCCACCGGCACCGCGACCGGCTCTGGGCGGTGGCCCTGCGGACCACGGGCGACCGGGAGGAGGCGGCCGACGCCCTCCAGGACGCGCTGCTCTCCGCCCACCGCGCCGCCGGCCGGTTCCGGGGCGACTCTGCCGTCACCACCTGGCTGCACCGGATCGTGGTCAACGCCTGCCTGGACCGGCTCCGCCGCCGGCAGGCGCACCCCACCGTCCCGCTGCCCGACGGCAACCACACCGACGACGCCCGGGGCACCGGCGGCGTCGAGCCCGCCGCCCCGGCCACCGACCACGACACCGCACTGGTGGTGCGCCAGGCGCTGGCCGGTTTGCCGGTGGAGCAGCGGGCCGCGCTGATCCTGGTGGACGTGCAGGGCTATCCGGTCGCCGAGGTCGCCCGGATCCTCGGCGTGGCCGAGGGCACGGTGAAGAGCAGGTGCGCCCGGGGCCGGGCCCGGCTGGCCGGTGTGCTGGGGCACCTGCGTACCGGCGGGGACCGGCAGTCGCCGCCCCCGGCCGGGTCGACCGGCCCCCACCCGGCGAGTCGGGGCGTTCCCGACGTCACACCCGGGAACCGGCAGCCGGCCAGCGGCGTCCGATCGGGGTCGGGGCAGGCCCGGCGGGACGCCATCCAGGAGGAGACGTGACGGGCCGGGAGTTCAGGGAGGTCGACCACGACCTGCTCGCCGACTATCTGGGCGGGGCACTGGACGGCACCCCGGAGCACCCCGCCGTCGCCCGGCTGGTGGCCGAGGACCCGGCCTGGGCCGACGCACACGACGCACTGGCCCCCGCCATGGCCCGGGTGCACGACGAGTTGACGGGTTGGGGTGCTGCCGCACCGGAGATGCCCCTGGCCGTGGTGGAACGGCTCACCGCCGTGCTCGCCGGTGCCGGTCCGGCCGCCGACGACGACGTCGAGCCGTCCCGCCGGGCCGCGCGCCCGGCCGCACCTGGCGACACCCGGCCGGTCGGGGCGGGTGGCCCGGTGCCGACGCAGCCGGGCGGTCGGCGTACCCCCGGCGGTCGACCCGGCGACGGGCGTGCCGATCCGTCGGGCCCCGGCCGGCGGCGACGCTGGGTACGGCTCGCCGGGCCGGTCACCCTGGCCGCAGCGTCGCTGGCCGCGGTGGGCTTCGGCGTCGCCCACCTGATCGACGGTACGACCGGCCGGGACGCGGCCACCTCGATGGCCCGGCCGGCGCAGGAGAACGCGGAGCGCGGATTCCGGTTCAGCGGCGAGACCCGGCGCAGCGGCGTCGACTGGTCCCCGTCGACGCTGCGGGGCGGCACGGACTCCCCGCTGGTCCAACCCGTCACCCCGCCGGGTCTACAGCCCGGTGACGAGCCGGAGGTCACCACCCAGATCAGCCCCGGCGCACCGGAGAGCAAACGGCTCGCCGCCCCCGCCGGGCTGGACCGGCTGACCGGGCGGGCGGCGCTCGACGCCTGCCTGGCCGACATCGCGGCGGCGCACCGGCGGGGTCCGGTCACCGTCGAGGTGGTCGACTACGCCACGTTCAACGGCGAGCCGGCGCTGGTGGTCCACTTCGTCGATGCCACGGGCGCGCGGTGGGCGTGGGTGAGTGGCGCGGAGTGCGGTGTGCCGGGATCCGGCGCGGACACCCGCTACCAGTCGCGGGTAGGGTGAGGGCCCGGTCACCACTCGTCCCGCATGGCGTGACGTGACCCACCGGACGACCGGTCCGGGAATCCCCGGTTCGTACGATGACGTTCTGCAAGTCAGCCGCCGACGTCGTTGAACCGTCGGCGCTCGGATCGACGTCGGTGCGCCGCCGATGTCGTACACACACATCGGGAGACGGCAGTGGACGAGGTCCGCAACCTGATCATCATCGGCTCCGGGCCGGCCGGGTACACGGCGGCGGTCTACGCCGCACGCGCCAACCTCAAGCCACTCGTGATCGAGGGTGTGCAGTCCGGCGGTGCGCTGATGACCACGACCGAGGTGGAGAACTTCCCCGGTTTCGCCGACGGCATCCTCGGCCCCGAGCTGATGGACAACATGCGCAAGCAGGCCGAGCGGTTCGGTGCGGAGTTCCTGACCGACGACGTCACCCGGGTCGAGCTGAAGGACACCGGCGACACCGGTTCCGACGCGGTCAGCACCGTATGGGTCGGGCAGACCGCCTACCGGGCGAAGGCCGTCATCCTCTCCACCGGCTCGGCCTGGCGTCCGCTGGGCGTGCCCGGCGAGCAGGAGTACCTCGGCCACGGCGTGTCGTCCTGCGCCACCTGTGACGGGTTCTTCTTCCGCAACCAGCACATCGTGGTGGTCGGCGGCGGTGACTCCGCGATGGAGGAGGCCAGCTTCCTCACCCGGTTCGCCGAGTCGGTCACCATCATCCACCGGCGCGACTCGTTCCGGGCCAGCAAGATCATGGCCGACCGCGCGCTGAGCAACGACAAGATCCGGGTGGAGTGGAACAGCACCGTCGAGGAGGTGCTCGGCGACGACGGCAAGGTGACCGGCGTCCGGGTCCGCAACGTGCACACCGGCGACGTCAAGGTACTCGACGTCACCGGCGTCTTCGTGGCGATCGGCCACGACCCGCGCAGCGAACTCTTCCGCGACCAGGTCGAGCTGGACGACGAGGGTTACGTGAAGGTGCAGTCGCCGAGCACCCGCACCAGCGTGCCGGGCGTCTTCGCCGCCGGTGACGTGGTCGACCACACCTACCGGCAGGCGATCACCGCCGCCGGCACCGGCTGCGCCGCAGCACTCGACGCCGAGCGGTTCATCGCCACCCTGAGCTGAACGACTGCAACACCACAACTGAGAAGGAGGGTCATAGTGGGAGCGACCAAGGTCGTCACCGACGCCAGCTTCACCGCTGACGTGCTCAAGTCCGACAAGCCGGTCCTGGTGGACTTCTGGGCCGAGTGGTGCGGGCCGTGCCGCAAGGTCTCGCCGCTGCTGGAGGAGATCGCCGGCGAGATGGCCGGTCAGGTCACCATCGTCAAGCTCAACATCGACGAGAACCCGGAGACCGCCCGCGCCTACCGGGTGATGTCCGTGCCGACCCTCACCATCTTCAAGAACGGCGAGCCGGTGCAGTCGATCGCCGGTGCCAAGCCGAAGGGCGAACTGGTCCGGCTGATCGAGTCGGCCCTGTAAACCCCGCTCCACCACCGGGAACCCCGCACCCCTCCGGGTGCGGGGTTCCGGCCGTTCGGGCCGCTGACCTGCACGAACCACCGGCCGGCGGCAACCGGTCACGGTACGCTCCGTAAGCGCTGGTCCTACCGGAGGCGCAAGCGTGGCCGTCAGCGAAGGTGCCCGGCAGCCAACCTCTGAGGGGGTCCTGCGTGCGTCCGATCCGACCCGGTGACCGCGGACCGGCAGTGACCGAGATCCGTGCCGTCCTGACCGGCCTGGACCTCCTCACCGCGCCCGGCGACGAGTTCGACGCCGCCACCGAACGTGCCGTCCGGGCCTTCCAGCAGTCGCGTGGGCTCAGCGCGGACGGGCGGGTCGGTGCCGAGACCTGGCGGGCCCTGGACGCCGCCCGCTGGCGGCTCGGCGCCCGGACCCTCTACCACGCGGTGCCCGACCCGCTGATCGGCGAGGACGTCCGGTCCCTACAGGAACGCCTGCTGGAGATGGGGTACGACGTCGGCGGTGCCGACGCCGTCTACGGCGTACGCACCTCGCGGGCGGTGGCGCAGTTCCAGCGTGAGGTGGGGCTGAAACCCGACGGCTCCTGCGGGCCGTACACGATGGGCGCGCTGCGCCGGCTCGGCCGCAAGGTGGTCGGCGGACGACCCCAGTGGCTACGCGAATCCGACGCGATCCGGCAGTCCGGTCCCACCCTGGTCGGGCGGACCGTCGTCATCGACCCCGGCCACGGCGGCACCGATCCGGGGGTGGTGGTGGCCGACGGGACGCTGCGCTGGACCGAGGCGGATCTGGTGCACGACCTGGCCAGCCGGCTGGAGGGGCGGCTCGCCGCAGCCGGCGTCCGGGTGCAGCTGACCCGGGGTCCCGCGCCCCGGACCTGCCTGCCGGACATCGACCGGGCCGAGTTGGCCAACTCCCTCGGTGCCGACGTGTTCATCTCGCTGCACACCGACGGCCACGCCAACCCGGCCGCCGACGGGGTCGCCACCTACCACTACGGCACCGACAACGGTGTCACCTCGGCCACCGGGGAGCGGCTCGCCGGGCTGGTGCAGCGGGAGATCGTGGCGCGGACCGGGCTGCGCGACTGCCGTACCCACGCCAAGGCGTGGGACCTGCTGCGGCTGACCAGGATGCCCGCCGTACGGGTCGAGGTGGGCTACCTGACCTCGCCGCAGGACCGGGCCCGGCTGGTCGACCCCCGGTTCCGGGACCGGATCGTCGAGGCGCTCGTGGCGGCCGTACAGCGGATGTTCTTCCCGGTCGAACGGGACGTGCCGACCGGCTCGATCGACGTCAGCGCCCTGCGGGCGGTGGTGGCGGCCGGCGCGGTCCGCGACTGAGCCGGGCGCGGCCCGCGTCGACGCCCGGTCAGCCCGCGCTGGAGCGGGTGGCCGGGGCGGGGCGCACCGGCCGCAGCAGGCTCTCCGGGCTCATCGAGCCGAGCAGCTTCTCCAGCGCGTACTCGACGTCGGACTTCCAGCTCAGCGCGGTGCGCAGCTCCAGGCGCAGGCGTGGGTAGCGGGGGTGCGGGCGGACCGTCTTGAAGCCCACCGAGAGGAAGAAGTCGGTCGGGGCGACACAGGCCCGGGTGTCGTCCGGCTCGTCACCGAACTTCGCGTCGCCGAACGCCTCGATCGCCTTGATGCCCCGCTTCGTCAGATCCCGGGCGACACCCTGAACCAGCATCCGGCCCAACCCGCCCCCGGCGAAGGTGGGCACCACGTTGGCGGTCATCAGCAGCGCGGCGTCCGCCGAGACCGGTGAGGTCGGAAACGCCATCGACCGGGGTACGTAGGCCGGCGGCGCGTACATCACGAACCCGGCGGGCATCCCGTCGACGTACGCCAGTTTGCCGCAGGAACCCCACTCCAGCAGCGTCTGGGAGACCCACGCCTCCTTCTCCAGCCCCGGGTCGCCGTTGGCGCAGGCCCGCTCGGCGGAGACCGGGTCCAGCTCCCAGTAGACGCACTGCCGGCACGGGCGAGGCAGGTCTTCCAGGGTGTCGAGGGTCAGACTGACCAGACGTCGCGACATCAGAGCATCCCCACACTTAGGCTCGGAGGCGAGACCAGCCCGCGGCGGCAGCATCGCCCGCTGCGTCCCCGACGAGCGATCGTACGCCGCCTGCCAACCGTACGGGAGGGGACGCGCGAATAGCCACCCGGGACGGGGACGGGGCGTCCGGGATGTGGACCCGACCCGAATCGTGACCGCTGGGCTGCCGGGCGGGGACTACGATCGGCCGACCGGCGTCCCGCGCCGCCATGGTCGCCGGCACCGCGGGTACCCCAGCGGGCGGGAGCCCGACCGACACCCGATCGAGGTGATGTCATGACCGGAACGACGCTCGACGACTACACCGACCGGTACGCCCGGCGGGTCCGGGGCATGACCGCCTCGGAGATCCGGGCCCTCTTCGCGGTCGCCAGCCGGCCGGAGGTCGTCTCGCTCGCCGGTGGCGCACCCTACATCGCCGCGCTGCCGCTCGACGCGGTCGGCGAGATGCTCGGCAGGCTCGGCGCCGAGCACGGCTCCACCACCCTCCAGTACGGCATCGGCCAGGGCAGCCCGGAGCTGCGCGAACGGATCTGCGAGGTGATGACGCTCTCCGGCATCGACGCCTCCTGCGGTGCCTCCCCCGACGACGTGGTGGTCACCGTCGGCGGGCAGCAGGCGCTCGACCTGGTGGCCCGGCTCTTCCTCGACCCGGGTGACGTGGTGCTCGCCGAGGGCCCGACGTACGTCGGCGCACTCGGGGTGTTCCAGGCCGCCCAGGCCCAGGTCGTGCACGTGCCGATGGACGACGACGGGCTGATCCCGGAGGCTCTGGAGGTGGCCATCGCCGACCAGGCCCGCGCCGGCCGGCGGGTGAAGTTCCTCTACACCATCCCCACCTACCAGAACCCGGCCGGCGTGACGCTGAGCGACGAACGGCGGGAACGGGTGCTCGACATCTGCGAGCGGGCCGGCCTGCTGGTGGTCGAGGACGACCCTTACGGCCAGCTGGGTTTCGAGGGCGACGCGCCCGCGCCGCTGCGGGCCCGCCGCCGCGACGGGGTGTTCTACCTGAGCACCTTCTCCAAGACCTTCGCCCCCGGGCTACGGGTGGGCTGGATCCTCGCCCCGCACGCCGTCCGCGACAAGCTGGTCATCGCCAGCGAGGCGCAGATCCTCTGCCCCAGCGCCTTCGCGCAGGCCGCCGTCTCGACGTACCTGTCGACGATGCCCTGGCGCGAACAGCTCAAGGTCTACCGGGAGCTCTACCGGGAGCGCCGCGACGCGCTGCTTGGCGCACTGCACGACCAGATGCCCGAGGGCACCACCTGGACCAGGCCCACCGGTGGGCTGTTCGTCTGGGCCAGCCTGCCCGACGGGCTGGACGCCAAGGCGATGATGCCGCGTTCGATCGCCGCCCGGGTCGCGTACGTGCCGGGCACCGGTTTCCATGCCGACGGCACCGGCACCGGCAACATGCGGCTCAACTTCTCCTTCCCCGCCCCGGAGCGGATCCGCGAGGGGGTGCGCCGGCTGGCCCGGGTGATGGAGCAGGAGCTGGCGATGCGGCAGGTCTTCGGGCCGGTCACCCCGACCGGTGGCCGGCGGGGTGGTCCGGACGTCCCCGGCCCCGACTTGGCATGATTCCGGCATGGCTGTCACCCCCGTCGAACGCTCCCTCGTGACCGGTTCCACCGCCACCGACCTGCACGTGCTCGTGCTCGCCGGTGGCCTGTCCTACGAGCGGGACGTCTCCCTGCGGTCCGGCCGGCGGGTTCTCGACGCGTTGCGCAGCGCCGGGGTTGAGGCGGAACTGCGCGATGCCGACGTGGCGCTGCTGCCCGCGCTCGCCGCCGACCCGCCCGACGCGGTGGTGATCGCCCTGCACGGCGCGACAGGCGAGGACGGTTCACTGCGCGGCGTGCTCGACCTCTGCGACACGCCCTACGTCGGGTGTGACGCGCGGGCCGCCCGGCTGGCCTGGGACAAGCCGTCGGCCAAGGCGGTGCTGCGGGAGAACGGCATTCCCACCCCCGACTGGGTGGCCCTGCCGCACGACCGTTTCTCCGAGCTGGGCGCGGTGGCCGTGCTCGACCGGATCGTGGACCGGCTCGGGCTGCCACTGATGGTCAAGCCGACGCAGGGCGGTTCGGGCCTCGGCGCCGCCGTGGTCAAGGACGCCGCCGCCCTCCCGGCCGCGATGGTCGGCTGCTTCGCGTACGACTCCACGGCGCTGGTCGAGCGGTACGTGGCCGGCATGGACGTCGCGGTGTCGGTGCTCGATCTCGGCGACGGACCGCAGGCGCTGCCGCCGGTGGAGATCGTCCCCCGCAACGGGGTGTACGACTACGCGGCCCGCTACACCGCCGGCCGTACCACCTGGCACGCGCCGGCCCGGCTCGATCCGGTCGTGGCCGGCGCGGTGGCCGAGGTGGCGTTGGCCGCACACACCGCGCTCGGGCTGCGTGATCTGTCCCGGGTCGACCTGATCGTCGACGGGGACGGCCAGCCCCACGTGTTGGAGGTCAACGTCTCGCCCGGCATGACGGAGACGTCGCTGCTGCCGTTGGCGGTCCAGGCTGCCGGGCTTGACCTCGGTCAGGTCCTCGGCACGCTGGTCGGCCGGGCCGCCGCCCGCCGATCCTGACCCTCTGCTGTCCACCGGCCCCGCGGCGGTCCACCGGCCCGCCGCCGGGGCTCCGTCAGCGCCGGACGGGGTCCGGGGTGACCGTTCCGCCGGTGTGGTCCCCGGTTCCGGTCGGGTCGTCGGTCGTGGTGGTCCGGGCGGCCTCCACCGTTGGATCGTCGGGGCCGCTCGTGGCCGGATCGGTGCCCGGGTTTCCTGCCGGGCTGCGCGGGTGGGTTGCGGCCTCGGTGGGCTGACCGCTGTCCCGGTCGGTCTCCGGGCCGAGGTCGTCGCCCAGGGCACCGTCGTCGCCCCGCGTGCGGTTGCCAGGCGGCTCCGCCTGGGCGTTTCCCGACGCGGCGTCCTCCGCGACGGCGGGTGCTGGCGGCGGGGTGGGCAGGTCCGGGGTGGCCCCGTAGTTCGGGAGCGGGAGCGGGGTCTCCTCCTCCGATTCGATCACCGAGACGGCGTCCTCGGCGGCTGCCGCTGCGGCTTCGGCCGACGACTGCGCGGCGATGCTGGAGGGCGTCTGCCACTGGATGCGCGGCGGCTCGGCGAGCGGGCGTCCACCGAACTCGGCCAGCCAGGCCGCGACGTGCGCGAGGTTTTCCCGCCACTGGGATTCCGAGATGGGGGGCAGAATCGAGTCCCAGAGCGACAGGAACGTGCCACGCAGCTGGAGCCGACCGTAGGGCCGGGCCAGGAACCACATGTGCAGATGGGCGGACCCGTCGCCCCACCGGTTCACGTGCACCCGGGCGACCCCGTCCAGCGAGCGGATGGCGCGCTCCAGCCGAACGGTCATCACCCCGAGTTCGGCGGCGAGCAGGTTGGGCAGGTCGCCCAGGTCGAGGTGGGACCGCGACTCCAGGATGAGCACCATCGGCAGACCGGTGGGGCGATCCATCGCCCGGACCCGCCAGCGCTCACCCACCCAGATGTACGCGTCATCCGGCGCGTTGCAGGCGATGCATTCCCGAAGCCCTTCGCCCTTGCGGGGAGGCTCGACCGCTACCGGCTCGTCGAGCTGCTTGACCCGCAGGTCACCTTCGAAGGGGAACGACGGCCACTGGGTGAAGTCCGGAACTGAGGGGGAAGGGGTGTCGTGCACGACGCTGACCCTAACCGAGACGAGGACCGCTGTCCCTACCCCGAACGCCGCTGATCATGAGGTGATTTCGGCCAGTGGGAGGCGGCTGACGGGTGGGCGCGAGTGGGCGTCACGACGGTTGTCCACAGGCTGATGAGATCACCACCACACCCCGTCATCCACAGGCTGGGGAGGGTTCTGACGCGCTGTTTCACGTGAAACGGGTGCGGCCTGTGGAAAACTTCTGTGGATAACTTCGGCGCTTCATCCACAGCACTGTTCACAGGATGCAGGGGTCCGTCTTCCTCAACGATCGAGGGCTTCGCCTGGCTGCTGGGTGACCGCCGTTTTTCCGCAACGGGTGCCGGGGATCAGGTCACCGGGTCCACTCTTCTGCCCCCTGGCGCGGCGCGGGCAGGCAGGAGCGGCAACCGGCGGGGTCCGGTTCGACCGCTTTGCTTTCCTCGGTGGAGGGGGCTGCGGGACACCGCGATCGGCACCGAGTAAGCAGCCGACCGGTACCTGCTCGGGCGGGTTTCACGTGAAACAGCGCCCCGCGTTGCGTGTTCGAGGGTGCAGGTGGGCCGGCGTCGCGTCCTCGGCGGGGCGGCCCCGCACCACTCGGCCGGTCTCGACGTCACCCGGATGGACGTGCCGCTGCCGATGGATTCCACACCCGCAACGGCCCGCAGTCAGAGCCGGCCATCGGTCGGATCGCGCGCGGAGGTGCGCCGAGGAGATCAGCCGGGTGGTGACAAGGGAGTGGCGTCGCGGATCCGGTCCGGATGGTGAGCGGTAGCTGGGTCGCCGCGTGGTCGACAACCTGGGGTGTAGGCCCGGCAGGTCATCGGGTGGGGAGTCGCGGCGCGGTTGTTGCTGGCGGCGGGCGAGAGTCACCTCGGCGGAGTGGCGGGTGGTCATGAATGCCGCTTGACCCGGTGTTCCACGTGAAACGTTGCGATGTTGGACCCTTCTGGTCACTCCTTCGACGCCCGGTCGGGCGTGATCGCGCCGTGGGGCCCCTCAGCTCGATCGTGCCGGCCTTCACGCCTCCCGGACAGACCCAGTTGTGGGGCGCGGCGTTCATCGCGTCCCAGGCGATCTGAGCAGCCAACCCGGGCTGATCTCTGCGCTGCGGTTGCGGCTGGCTCCACCTCTGCCGTCGTCGTCCATGCCTCACAGGGCTCACCGGATCGGACGGGGGAGGCGAGACTCCCGCCACCCGCACCGGACAGCCGAGGCCCGCGCGCCGTCGACCACCCCCCTCACTGCTTCGGAGCCCGGTCGTACCGACATCGGAAGCGCGGCGCTCGCTGGCTCGCCACCGCCCGTACCCGTCGGGTCTGGTTCTCTCTGGTTGGTCGTTCACCAGAGCACCGCTTGCCACGCGGTGACGGCGAGCCGGGCGTCGCCGCCGCATCCCGGGTTTCACGTGAAACGGACCTCGGGGTAGGCCAGAGGGCGCCGTCGCCGCCACGGCCAGTCGGGCCCGCGGCAGCCACCGATCACCCCGGAAGCGGCAGCCGAGTTGATGCCACCCCGGAAGCGGACCTCCACCGGGAAACCGTCCGCTCGGGCGGACAACGCCGACGTCCTCTTCCGCAGGTGTCAGGTCGACCGACCATCCGCCGCCCTCGACGGCATGGGAGGTCGGGAATCCCTGAGTGCACCATGCCGAGCCTCGTGTCCCCCGTCGACAGCAAGCCGGACGGTCGAGCAACCCCGACTGGCAGTTCCACGGGAGAAGCGACCGGCCGCGTACCCACTCGGGGTACGCGGCCGGAAACGACGATCAGGGCAGGCTCGGGCGGACGGGGCTGTGCCGGCGGGCCGGACGTGGTGTGCCGGACTCTCGTCAGTCCTCGGGTTCTGCCTGTTCTTCCTCACCGACGCCGATGATGCCGACGATCCGCTCCAGATCGTCCACCGTGGCGAACTCGATCGTGATCTTGCCCTTGCTCCGACCGATGTCCACCTTCACCCGGGTGTCGAACCGGTCGGAGAGTCGGTCGGCCAGGTCGGTCAACGCGGGCGCGTGCGGCTTGGCCCGACGCTTGGCGGCCGGCGTCTTCGTGGGGCCGTCGCTGAGCGCCAGAGCAACGATCTCCTCGGTTGCCCGCACGGAGAGTCCTTCGGCGACGATGCGCAGGGCGAGCTGCTCCTGTGCCTCCGACTCGTCGAGGCTGAGCAGCGCACGGGCGTGGCCGGCCGACAGCACACCGGCGGCCACCCGACGCTGGACCTGCGGGGGCAGGTTCAGCAGTCGGATCGTGTTCGAGATCTGCGGCCGGCTGCGTCCGATCCGGCGGGCCAGTTCCTCGTGGGTGGCGCCGAACTCCTCCAGCAGTTGCTGGTACGCGGCGGCCTCTTCCAGCGGATTGAGGTTGGCCCGGTGGATGTTCTCCAGGAGCGCGTCCCGGAGCATCGCGTCGTCCTTGGTTTCCCGGACGATCGCCGGGATGCTCTCCCGGCCGACCGCCTGGGCGGCACGCCAGCGCCGCTCGCCCATGACGAGTTCGTACTTCTCGCCGTCGAGCTGACGCACGACGATCGGCTGGAGGAAGCCGACCTCCTGGATGGAGGTCTTCAGTTCCTCCAACGCCTCCTCGTCGAAGACGTGCCGGGGCTGTTTGGGGTTCGGCACGATCGCGTCGACGGAGATCTCCGCGAAGCGCGCGCCGGGCACCGGGCTGAGTTGGGGTTCCTCGGGCGGCGGCGCGCTGACCGTCGGGGTGGGCATCGACAGGGCCGGGCTCACGGGATCGGCGGACGTTTCGATCACCGGACGCGCCGGGTCGACCTCCACGGGCATGGTTGCCGTGGCCGTGCTGCTCTCCTGCACAGGCCCGGTCGGGATCAGCGCACCGAGCCCTCTACCCAGACCGCCCCGTGGACGGTTCTTCATGCGACGCCTCCCAGCGACTCGTCCGCACTACGCATTCCGGATCACCGGCTCCTTGGCACCGCGCTCGGCAATCTCCTGGGCGGCCTCGAAGTAACTCGTGGCCCCCCGCGATCCGGGATCGTAGGTCATCACAGACTGCCCGTAGCTCGGGGCCTCCGACACGCGGACGTTGCGGGGAATGACGGCCTGAAGGACCTTGTCGCCGAAGTGGTTACGGACGTCCTGTTCCACCGCGTCGGCCAGCCGGGTACGGCGGTCGTACATGGTGAGCAGGATCGTCGAGACGGCCAGCTTCGGGTTCAGGTGCTGGCGTACCAGATTGATGTTGTTTATCAACTGGTTCAGCCCTTCCAGCGCGTAGTACTCGCACTGGATCGGGATCAGCACCTCCTGGGCGGCCACCAGAGCGTTGACCGTCAGCAGTCCGAGGGAGGGCGGGCAGTCTATGAACACGTAGTCGAAGTGCCCCGGGTACGCCTCGATGGCCCGGTTCAGCCGGGACTCCCGAGCGACCACCGAGACCAGCTCGATCTCCGCGCCGGCCAGGTCGATGGTCGCCGGCACACACCACAGGTTGGGGATGCCCTCCACCTCCTGGGCGACCTCGGCCAGCGGCACGCTGTCGATCAGGCAGTCGTAGACGTCCGGCACACCGGTATGGTGCGGGACGTTCAACCCGGTGGAAGCGTTGCCCTGCGGGTCGAGGTCGACCACCAGCACCCGGTTCCCGTGCAGGGCCAGGGCCACCGCCAGGTTCACCGTGGTCGTGGTCTTGCCCACGCCGCCCTTCTGATTGGCAACGCACATCACCCGGGTCCGCTCGGGACGGGGCATGGTCACCTCGCCACTCGGATTAAGGATCTGCACGGCGCGCATCGCCTCCATAGCCAACGGTGGATCATCCTCTTCGCGCGTCGGGGTTTCACGTGAAACGTACGCGGCCTGCGCCGCACCGGCAGCCCCGGGAGCGGGGGCACCGATCACGGTCACGGCATCGGGCACCGCGCCGGGAGAGGGCTGCACGGGCACCGGTGGCGTGTTGCCGTGCACCGGTGTATCGAAGCGCGAGGATGCCCCCGCGTTCCGTCGTACCGCGGTGGTCGCCCGGTCGTCCGGGGCGTTGACCGGTCGACCGTCGGGCCCGGCCGGCACGGGGGGCGGTGGCACGTACGACTCGGGCACCGGACGGGCGGCACCGACCGCGGGCGGCTCCCGGCGTACCCCCGGGTCGTGCTCCGGCGGACGGATCATGGGCTGCCCGCCGGTTGTCCAGCCCTGCTGATGGTCGGTTTCACGTGAAACAGGGTCCACGCCTGAGCCCGGCCCCTCGGGCCGGTTCACCCGTGGGTCGTCGTACCTGCCGTCGTCATGCACCTGTCATCCCTACCCGCTCCGGATGGTCGGTCCGCACCCCGTCTCGCTTGCCGTACACGCGCTCACACCGCGGGGCGTACGGCCCGGCGGGGGCGATCGGTACCCGGTGCCCCCGAACATCCGCCCGCCCCACACTATCGACGCGCGGTCAGCCTACGGGGGACGGGCGCGGCGGGTCCATCTTCGTTGTCGGATGGATGGATGCTCCCCCACCCGTCGGGCAGTCCGTGACACCGTGTGGCGCTCCAGACCGACAGGTCAGGGTTCAGCGGACGCGCTTGCGACCGCTACGCGACCGCTTCGGGGCCTTCTTCGCGCCAGGAGCGCGGAGCACCCGCTCCCGGACGATCTCCACCACGGTGGTGGGCGGGTCGAGGAGGCCGGCTCCGCAGAGTCGTACCGTCGGCTCGCCGCCGCCCAGCGCGGCGACCGCCCCGGCATGTTCGACGATCTCGTCCGCTACGGAGGCCCCCTTGAGGGCGATCAGCCGCCCACCGGGGACGACCAGCGGCAGGCTCCAGGTGGCGAGCCGGTCCAGCGGCGCCACCGCGCGGGCGGTGACCACGTCGGCGGTGAACGGGCCGACACCGCTCGCTCCGGTGGACGCCTCGTCGGCCCGGCCACGGAACACCCGGACGGTCCTGGCCAGCCCGAGCCGTTCCACCGTCTCGACGAGGAACGAGGTACGCCGGGCCAGCGGCTCGACCAGCACGACGTTGAGGTCCGGACGGGCGATCGCCAGCACCACCCCGGGCAGTCCGGCACCGGAGCCGACATCGATCACGCTGGCACCCTCGGGGATCAGCTCGGCGACGGCCGCGCAGTTGAGCAGGTGCCGGTCCCAGATCCGGGGTGCCTCACGGGGGCCGATCAGGCCGCGTACCACTGCGTCGGTGGCGAGCAGTTCGGCGTACCCGGTGGCCAGGTCGAGCCGGTCACCGAAGAGCGTCCGCGCGGCGGCGGCCAGCCCGGTCGGGAGCGCGGCGTCCTGCGCCGAGGGTACGGGCCGCTCGGGCGACGGCCCGGGTGGCGGTCCACCCGGGCCGGCAGCGGTATCGGTCGTGGCGTCGTCGGTGGACACCAGTTCAGTCCGCCGGCCGGACGACGATGCGTCGGGTCGGCTCGACACCCTCGGACTCGCTCTCCACGCCGCTCATCGCGTTGACCACGTCGTGCACGCACTTGCGCTCGAAGGCCGACATCGGCTCCAGCCGGACCGGCTCACCGTGCTCCTTGACCTTCTCCACCGCGTTCTTGGCGACCGCGGCGAGTTCCTTACGCCGGGTGGCGCGGTAGCCACCCACGTCGAGCAGGAGCCGGCTCGGCGAACCGGTCTGCCGGAACACCGCCAGCCGGGCCAGCTCCTGGAGCGCCTCCAGGGTGGCACCCCGCTGGCCGACCAGGTTCTGCAACCGGCCGCCGACCACCTCGACGACCGGACGACCACCGGATACCAGCTCGTCGATGTCGCCGTCGTAGTCGAGGATGTCGAGCAGGCCCTCGATGTAGTCGGCGGCGATCTCGCTCTGGGCGAACAACTCGCCTTCGCCTGCGGACTTCTTCTCCCTGCCGCCGTCGGCGGGCTCACCCTCACCGGTCGCGGCGGTCGGAACGGTCTCCTCGTCGAGCGAGGCGTCCGCGCTGGGGATGCTGGTGTCGGTCACGGTGTCATCTCCGTACTAGCTCGGCCGGACCGTCGGGTCCGTTGGTCTCCCGGGACGGCCGGCGGAAGGGGGCCGGTCGACACGGGCACGTCTGGTAGGGGCAGTCCCGGCTGCCGCGTCGGGCGCGGCGCATCCGGCCCGGCGCCGGCCGTCACGGCGGCTGCGCGGTACCGGAGGCTGCCGCCGTCGTGCCGGCGGCAGCCCGGCTGGCTCAACCCTGGCGCTTGGCCGGGCCCTTCTTCGGGTTGGCCGGCTTGGCACCGGGCTTCGGCCCGGCGACCTTCGGCGCGGCGGGCTTGGCCGGCACCTGCGCGGCGGGCTTGTTCCGGTTGAGGAAACCACCGGACTTGGCCGGCTGCACCGGGTTCCGACCACCCGGGGTCGTCGCCTTGGTGCCGGTGACCCCCTTGTTGGTCACCAGCGGCGGGAACTTGCGGAGCACCCACTGCTGCTGGCCGAGGGTGAACAGGTTGTTGGTGACCCAGTAGATGATCACACCGATCGGGAAGATCGAACCGGAGACCAGCAGGGAGAGCGGGATGCCGTAGAGCATCAGCCGCTGGATCATCCGCTGCTGCGGGTCCTCGGCCCAGCCGGTCTTGAGGATCATCTGGCGGCTGGTCAGGTAGGTGGTGCCCATCATGACCAGGACCAGGATGCCGGCGATCACCTTCACGGTGGTGCCGTTCGCACCGAGGCGGGCCAACTCGTCGGCGGTGGAGCCGAACTTGCCGGCGATCGGGGCGGTGAAGATCTTGGCACTGGAGGCGCTGTCGAACTGCTCGGCCGTCCAGCCGTAGAGGCTCTTGGCCTCCTTGGCCGGGTCGAGCCGGCGCAGCACGTGGAACAGGCCCAGGAAGACGGGGATCTGGAGGAACATCGGAAGGCAGCCCATCAGCGGGTTGGCCTTTTCCTTCCGGTAGAGCTCCATCATCTCCTTCTGGAGCGTCTCCCGGTCACCCTTGTGCTTCTCCTGGAGCTCCTTGACCTTGGGCTGGAGCGCCTGCATCGCCCGCTGGGACTTGATCTGCTTGACGAAGACCGGGAAGAGGATCACCCGGACGGTGACCACCAGGAAGACGATGGCGAGAATCCACGACCAGTTGGTGCCGAGGACCGCGTCGACAGGCACCCCGATGGCGTCCCACGCCGAGTGCCAGGTCAGCAGGATCCACGAGATCGCGTAGTAGATCCAGTCGAGACTCAATTCTCAGACTCCAGTCACGTCGGCGCGTCGGCGGCGGCCCGGCTCCGGCACCGGGTCGTGTCCACCAGGGTGGAAAGGGTGGCAGCGCGACAGCCGCCGGACCGTCAGGCCGGCTCCCCGCAGTGCACCGTGACGGGTCACCGCCTCCAGGGCGTAGGCACTGCACGACGGGTAGAACCGGCAGCGGGCCGGCAACGCCGGACTTATCCAACGACGGTACGCGATGATAGGGCCACTGAGCATCCGGGCACCCATGCTCCGGCGCGGCGGCGCGATCGGGCTGTTGCTCACCGCGGCCTCCGCGGCTTGGGCTGCCGTGCGGCGGCGATGGCCGCGTCCAGATCGCCCGCCAGCCGGAGGTACGGCGTCCCGGCCGCGGTGGGCAGGGCGCGTACCACCAGGGTGCTGCCGGCGGGCAGGGTGGCCAGCCGCTCGCGGACCAGGTGCCGCAGCCGGCGGCGGACCTTGTTGCGGACCACGGCGGGGCCGACGGCCTTGGACACGACGAAGCCGGCGCGGCTCGACTCGGAGATCAACTCCGGGTCGGTGGTCCGCGCCGGCTCCGGCGAGGTTGTCCCGATGGGTGTGGCCGCGGTGGATGTGGAGGCCGCCGGCAGCGTCAGGTGCACGACGACCGCGCCGCGACCGACGCGTCGACCACCCCGGACCGCTGCGGCGAAGTCGGTGCTACGCCGCAGTCGTTGTGCGGCCGTCAGCACGACTGTCCACGTCGCCGGACCGGTCGGCCTCAGGCCGACAGGCGGGCGCGACCCTTGGCGCGGCGGGTCGACAGGATGGCGCGGCCGGCCCGGGTGCGCATGCGCAGCCGGAAGCCGTGGGTCTTCGCGCGCCGGCGGTTGTTCGGCTGGTAGGTGCGCTTGCTCACGTCAGGCTCTCCGTTTTCGTACGTCCCCGGTGCGGGTTCGCCCGGGGTCGTTTGATGGACCAGACCACCTCGGTGGTGGCCTCCGATCGGTGCTGCCCGGCGGCACGGAACCTCGGCGGGCGAGGCGGCGACCACGGACAGCGAGCACCCATCACCCTAGCAGAGGGCGACAGAGCAGCCCCTCCAGCCTACGCAGGGGGGCAATGCCCGTCAAACCGCCCTGGGCTGCGGCTCCGCAGGTCGGCACCGCCGCCGATCCGGCCCAGCGTCCCGGTTCCGACGGGGCGTCGGGGCGGTGTCGGTTGATGGCGGCCCGCCGTCGCTGTTACCGTGCGCGTTTGCGGTCAGCTTCAGGTCCGGGTTGTCGTTCGGAGCGCAAGACCGGACCCGGCAGTGAATCGTTCGGCACGGTGAACCCGCTTCAACGCCCTCGCGACAAGGGGGGCAGGTCCGACCCGCGTCCGGCGGGCGGCCACAATCGGTCGGTACACACAGGCTGTGGATAACTTGTGGATGCCGGCCGGTCAGCCGTCCGGTGGGTGAGAGGAACCACCCGCTCGAACGCGGTGGCGGGCCCGGCACGATCCGCTGGACCACAGCGGCGGCCGGGAGCAGAGGCGAGGGGGTGGCACGACGGTGGCCGGAACGATCGACCTTGCCGCGGTGTGGACCGCGGCGACGGACGAACTCGCCGACGAGATCATCTCCGCCCAGCAGCGCGCCTACCTCCGGCTGACCCGGCTGCGGGCGATCGTCGAGGACACCGCCCTGCTGTCGGTGCCGGACGCCTTCACCCGGGACGTCATCGAGTCCCGGTTACGGCCGGCCATCACCGAGGCGCTCACCCGTCGGCTGGGCCGCCCGATCCAGGTCGCGGTCACCGTGCGGATCGCCGAGGACGCCTCCGGGCGACCCGCCGGCACCGTCTACCGCAGCGGACCCGAGGCCGCCCCGGTGGTCACCGGACCGTCCGTCGACGATCATCCCGGCTTCCGGTCGCCGGCCTACGACGACCCCGCGCCGCCGTACCAGCGGGAGGCCCGGCCCTCGGAGCAGGCCGGGGAGGAGCCGCCACCGGCCGGGCCGCCGGAGCGCGACGGGCACCGCCCGCCCCAGGTACCGGTGAGCCGCGACGGCGGCCAGGACACCCTCTTCGGCGTCGCCTTCGCCGAGCCCCCGCCGCACCACCCCGCCCCTGAGCGGCACGGGGTCGAGGAACGCCACCGCCCTCCCGGGCCGGACGCCGACCCGCGCGGCTACGAGCCCGCGTACCGGGACCAGGGGCGCGCGCCGCGTGACCCGCAGGGTCCGCGCGGCCTGGCCCGCGACGGCACCACCGACAGCGGGCCCGGTCGGGCCGGCGTCGACCACCGCCCCGGTGCCGGTGACCGACGCCCCGGCGGTACGGAGTCCAGCGGCAACCGGCTCAACCCCAAGTACATGTTCGAGACGTTCGTCATCGGCTCGTCCAACCGGTTCGCCCACGCGGCGAGCGTCGCGGTGGCCGAGTCACCGGCCAAGGCGTACAACCCGCTGTTCATCTACGGCAGCTCGGGGCTGGGCAAGACCCACCTGCTGCACGCGATCGGGCACTACGCCCAGACGCTCGGCAACGCCCGCTCGGTCCGGTACGTCTCGACCGAGGAGTTCACCAACGACTTCATCAACTCGCTGCGGGACGACAAGACCAGCGCGTTCCAGCGCCGCTACCGCGACGTCGACATCCTGCTGATCGACGACATCCAGTTCCTGGAGAACCGCGAGCGGACCCAGGAGGAGTTCTTCCACACCTTCAACACGCTGCACAACGCGAACAAGCAGATCGTGATCACGTCCGACCGCTCGCCGAAACAGCTGGCGACGTTGGAGGACCGGCTGCGGACCCGGTTCGAGTGGGGGCTGCTGGCCGACATCCAGCCGCCCGACCTGGAGACCCGGATCGCGATCCTGCAGAAGAAGGCGGCCCAGGAGCGGCTGTACGCCCCACCGGACGTGCTGGAGTTCATCGCCTCCCGGGTGTCGAACTCGATCCGGGAACTGGAGGGGGCGCTGATCCGGGTCACCGCGTTCGCCAGCCTGACCCGCTCCAACGTCGAGCTGTCGCTGGCCGAGGAGGTGCTGCGGGACTTCATCCCCGACGGCACCGGGCCCGAGATCACCGCCGACCAGATCATGGTCTCCACCTCGGAGTACTTCGGGGTGAGCCTGGAGGACCTGCGGGGGCACTCGCGCTCCCGGGTGCTGGTGAACGCCCGCCAGGTGGCGATGTACCTCTGTCGGGAGCTGACCGACCTGTCGCTGCCCCGGATCGGGCAGGCGTTCGGCGGCCGGGACCACACCACCGTGATGCACGCCGACCGGAAGATCCGCCAGCAGATGGCGGAGCGACGCTCGCTCTACAACCAGATCGCCGAGCTGACCAACCGGATCAAGCAGAACACCTGAGACGTACGCCACTCCCGCTGCACCACCGACGCCCGGCCGATCCTCTCGGCCGGGCGTTTGCGTGGCGGTACGCCCCGGCGAGGTTGACCCTCGACCGGGTCGAGGGGCCACGATCGGGGTATGACGGCGTCGTCGTTGTCCACAGGACCACCCGGTTGTCCACACCCCCTGTTCCACAACCGGTGGATAACCACGCTCCGTCCGGAGCCGGTTACCCACAGACTGTGGACAAACCCTGGGGACAGTGCTGTGGACGGCTGGGGACAACCTCGGCGTTGTCCACCGACGACGGTGGGCCTGTGGGCAACCTGTTGAAGGTTCTGGGGACGACGGCGGTCCGGGCCCGACCGGTTGTCCACAGCGCTGGGGGTAAACCCGGTGGATTACCGGTGGACAACCGGTGGACAACGGTGGACAACTCTGGGGACACCGGGTGCCTGTGGAGGGCGCAGGGGGTTTACCCCCCGGTTCTCCACAGCGAACCCACCGGTGGATAACGTGTCTGAGCTGCGACGACGCGAGTTACCCACAGTTTGCACAGGTGCGATGAAGACGATGAGTTATCTCTTCTGAAGAATCAAAAACCAATCATCACCGTTGGACTTCCTGTGGATCGGGCCGCAGCGCTGCCGTCGGCAGTCGCCCCGGCACCGGAAGCACGGGGTCGGGCGCACAGCCGATGCCCACGCGCCCTAAGGTGCGATGGGTACCCGCACGGTCGGGCGGGACGGTGGGCAGCGGTCGGCATGAGAGAGTTGTCGCTGACGTCGACGCGGAGGCATTGATGAAGTTCCGAGTGGAGCGCGACGCGCTCGCCGAAGCGGTGGCGTGGACCGCGAAGAGCCTGCCCAGCCGGCCGTCCGTACCGGTGCTCGCCGGGGTGATGCTGCGGGTCACCGACGGCAACCTCCAGGTCTCCGGCTTCGACTACGAGGTCTCCAGCCAGGTGACCGTCGAGGTGCAGGGCGACGCCGACGGGGCCGCCCTCGTCTCCGGCCGGCTGCTCGCCGAGATCACCAAGGCGCTGCCGGCCAAGCCGGTCGACATCGCCGCGGTCGGTGCCCACCTGGAACTGGTCTGCGGCAGCGCCCGGTTCACCCTGCCCACCATGCCGGTGGAGGACTACCCGGCCCTGCCGGAGATGCCGGAGAGCGCCGGCACCGTGGAGGCCGCCGCGTTCGCCGCCGCCGTCGGCCAGGTGGCCATCGCCGCCGGCCGGGACGAGACGCTGCCGATGATGACCGGCGTCCGGCTGGAACTCTCCGGCGGCACCCTGGCGATGCTCGCCACCGACCGCTACCGGCTCGCCCTGCGCGAGATGGAGTGGAACCCGGACGACCCCGAGATCAGCATCAACGCGCTCGTTCCCGCCCGCACCCTGAACGACACCGCCAAGGCGCTCGGCCCGCTCGGCGGCCAGGTCACCATGGCGCTGTCCCAGGGCGGCGCCGGCGAAGGCATGATCGGTTTCTCCGGCGGCACCCGCCGCACCACCAGCCGGCTGCTCGACGGGGCCAACTACCCGCCGGTCCGCTCGCTCTTCCCGGCCACCAGCAACGCCGAGGCCCGGGTGCCGGTGAGCACCCTGATCGAGGTGGTCAAGCGGGTCGCCCTGGTCGCCGAGCGGACCACCCCGGTGCTGCTCAGCTTCAGCTCCGACGGGCTGGTCGTCGAGGCCGGCGGCACCGAGGAGGCCCGCGCCAGCGAGGCCATGGAGGCCACCTTCACCGGCGAGCCGCTGACCATCGGGTTCAACCCGCAGTACCTGATCGACGGCCTGGCCAACCTGGGGGCCCAGTACGCCCTACTGCGCTTCGTGGACGCCTTCAAGCCGGCGGTGATTTCCCCCGCAGGTGAGGATGGCGAGGTCATCCCTGGGTACCGGTACCTCATCATGCCGATCCGCGTGTCCCGCTGATCGGCACCGGCAGCACCCGGACGCACGGAGGTAGGAGCAGATGCAGCTCGGCCTGGTAGGACTCGGCCGGATGGGCGGCAACATGCGCGAGCGGTTGCGCGCCGCCGGCCAGGAGGTCGTCGGCTACGACCGCAACGCCGACCGCAGCGACGTCACGAGCCTCGCCGAACTGGCCGACAAGCTGCAGTCACCCCGGGCGGTCTGGGTGATGGTCCCCGCCGCCGTCACCGACGCGACGATCGACGCGCTCGCCGAGGTGCTGGGCGAGGGCGACATCATCATCGACGGCGGCAACTCGCGGTTCAGCGACGACGCCCCCCGGGCCGAACGGCTGGCCGCCCGGGGCATCGGCTACGTCGATGTCGGCGTCTCCGGCGGGGTCTGGGGCAACGTGAACGGCTACGCCCTGATGGTCGGTGGCGCGCAGGAGCACGTCGACCACCTGATGCCGATCTTCGAGGCGTTGAAGCCGGCAGGTGACCACGGCTTCGTGCACGCCGGCCCGGTCGGTGCCGGCCACTACGCCAAGATGGTGCACAACGGCATCGAGTACGGCCTGATGCACGCCTACGCCGAGGGTTTCGAGCTGCTCTCCGCCGCCGAGATGGTGACGAACGTGCCGGGGATCATCAAGTCCTGGCGGGAGGGCACCGTCGTCCAGTCCTGGCTGCTCGACCTGCTCGACCGCGCGTTGGACGAGGACCCGGACCTGGCCACGTTGACCGGGTACACCGACGACACCGGTGAGGGGCGCTGGACTGTCGACGAGGCGATCCGGCTGGCCGTCCCGCTCAACGTCATCACCGCCGCCCTGTTCGCCAGGTTCTCCTCCCGGCAGGACGACTCGCCCGCGATGAAGGCGGTCGCCGCGCTGCGTCAGCAGTTCGGCGGGCACGCCGTGCACAAGCGCTGAGCGGCATCCACAGGCTGTGTACGTCCGCCGGCTCGAACTGGTCGACTTCCGCTCGTACGAGCGGGTCGGCGTCGATCTGGAGCCGGGGCCGAACGTCCTGACCGGCGCGAACGGTGTCGGCAAGACCAACCTGGTCGAGGCGTTGGGCTACGTGGCGACCCTGGACTCGCACCGGGTCGCCACCGACGCCCCCCTGGTCCGGCTGGGGGCGAGCGCCGCCGTGATCCGCTGCGCGGTGGTGCACGATGGCCGGGAACTGCTGATCGAGCTGGAGATCGTCCCCGGAAAGGCCAACCGGGCCCGGCTCGGACGCTCCCCGGCCCGGCGGGCCCGGGACGTGATCGGCGCGCTGCGACTGGTGCTGTTCGCTCCGGAGGACCTGGAACTCGTCCGGGGCGACCCGGCTGAACGCCGCCGCTACCTCGACGACCTGCTGGTGCTCCGGCAGCCCCGGTACGCCGGGGTACGCGCCGACTACGACCGGGTGGTCAAGCAGCGCAACGCCCTGCTGCGCACGGCGTACCTGGCCCGCAAGACGGGCGGGTCGCGCGGCGGTGACCTGTCGACCCTGGCGGTCTGGGACGCCCACCTGGCGCGGCACGGGGCCGAGTTGCTCGCCGGCCGGCTGGAACTGGTCGCCGCGCTCACCCCGCACGTGGCCAAGGCGTACGACGCGGTGGCGGCGGGCACCGGGGCGGCGGGGATCGCGTACCGGCCGTCGGTGGAGCTGACCGGGGTGGGCACCGACCGGGAGGCGCTGGCCGAGGCGGTGACGACCGCGCTGGCCGAGTCCCGGTCGGCCGAGATCGAACGGGGAACCACGCTGGTCGGGCCGCACCGCGACGACCTCGTGCTTACTCTTGGCCCGCTGCCCGCCAAGGGGTACGCCAGCCACGGCGAGTCCTGGTCGTACGCGCTGGCGCTGCGGCTGGCCGGGTACGACCTGCTGCGCGCCGACGGGATCGAACCGGTGCTGGTGCTCGACGACGTCTTCGCCGAGCTGGACACGGGCCGCCGGGAACGGCTGGCCGAACTGGTCGGCGGGGCCGGTCAGCTCCTGGTGACCTGTGCGGTGGACGACGACGTCCCGGTGGCCCTGCGCGGCACCCGGTACGCCGTCGGGGAGGGGACGGTGCGTCGTGTCGACTGAACCGGAGCAGCCCGCCGGGTCGACGGGCCGCCCGGGGCGCACCGCCCCGGGCGGGGCACGCGGTGCGCGTACCCCCGGGGGAGCCGGTGGGGGTGCGGACGGCGCGCGGGGCCGACCGGCCGGGACCGGCGCGGACGCCGGGGCCGGTGGTTCGGAGGCCACCTCGCGGGGCCGCGACGGGGCCGGTGGTGGTGCGGGTTCCGGCGGAGCGTCGGGTGCCGACGCCGGGGCGGCGCAGGCGAGCGGGCCGGAACTGGCACGGGCGGTGCTGGACGCGGCGCGGGCCCGGCGGGAGTCGGCGGCCCGTAACCGGCGGCCGGGGGTGACCGGCGCGGCCGACGGCGGTGGGCGACGGCTGCGCGGCTATTCGGGGCCGGGACCGGACCCGCGTGACCCGCAGCCGTTGGGCGCGGTGCTGGAACGGCTGATGAAGGCCCGGGGCTGGCAGCAACCGGCGGCCGAGGCGACCGTCTTTGGCGCCTGGGAGAAGGTCGTCGGGCCGGAGATCGCCCAGCACAGCCGCCCGGTCAAGCTGGAGGACGGCGAGCTGACCGTGGAGGCCCGCTCGACCGCGTGGGCCACCCAGTTGCGGCTGCTCGCCGGATCGCTGTTGAAGCGGATCGCCGGGGAGGTCGGCCACAACGTGGTCCGCAAGCTGCACATCCACGGGCCGGCGGCACCGTCCTGGTCGCGCGGTCCGCGCCGGGTGCGCGGTCGGGGGCCGCGCGACACCTACGGCTGAGATTCACCGTTCGGCGCGGCGGGCCTCCCGCTCGGCGCGTTTGCGTTCGCGCTGCTCGCGGCTCCACTGCTTGCGTCGTTCCAGGTCCTCTTTCCAGGCGTCGCGGGCCTGCCGGGAGCCGCCCTGCACCGCGCCGGCCACCTCCGGCGGGCCGGCCAGGTTCTTGAACGCCCAGGCCAGCAGCCGGCCACCCTCGCCAGGTGCCTTCGCCGCCGGTTTGTCCTCGCTCATCGGCACCGACCCCTCCTCGACGATTGGTGTACCAACCATTGGTACACCAATCGTTGGTAGCATCGCAACGGCGACGAGGAGGTGCACACGTGGACGGACAGCCCGACGGGGACCCGCTGGCCCTGGAGGAGCAGGTCTGCTTCGCGCTCTCCGTCGCCGCCCGGGGCGTCGTCGCGGTCTACCGGCCACTGCTGGAGCCGATGGGGCTCACCCACCCGCAGTACCTGGTCATGCTGGCGCTCTGGCAGTACGCGCCGCTGTCGGTCCGGGAGCTGAGCCGGCTGCTGCAACTCGACCCGGGCACGCTGTCGCCCCTGCTCAAGCGGCTGGAGGTGGCCGGCTACCTGCGCCGCGAGCGGGACCCGGCCGACGAACGCAGCCTGGCCGTGTCGCTCACCGGAAGCGGTCGGGCGCTGCGCGCACGCGCCGAGCAGATCCCGCCGGCGGTCGTCGCCCGGCTCGGGCTGCCGCTGGCCGAGCTACGCGACCTGCACGCGGCGTTGACCCGGGTGATCGGCGCCGCGAACGGCGCGGTCACCGCCGCACCCACGCCGCCGGACAGCTGACCCCGCTGCCGGGTCGGCTCAGGGCTGCGGACCGGGACGACGGCCGGGCTCGGCGTCGGCGTAGATCGCGAACCCCCGGTCGGCGCAGCGCCGGTAGAAGGCGGCCAGCACGCCCAGCTCGGCGCAGGTGAAGTCCCACTGCGGCGGGTCGCCGTTCTCGTCGCGCAGCCGGTCGAGCCGGCTGCCCAGCCAGCGCAACTGCTGTTCGGCCAGGCGGCCGTCACCGAGCAGGGCGCGGAGCACGTCGCTGACCGACTCGAAGGTCACCGTCTCGCCGTGCGGCCGGTGCTGGGCGACGAACTTCTCCACCCCGCCGGCGATCCAGGCACAGCCGTCCGGGTCGATCACCGGGTCCTCGTCCTCGGCGGCGGCGTCGGTGGCGTAGAGCACATTTTCCAGCCCGAGGATCAGGTCGACCAGCTCGGTGTAGGCGGTCGCCCGGACCGTGCCGGTCTTGGCGATGTGCTCGGCGAGCGCGGCGGTCGGCGCGGAGATGCCGGGGATGTCGACGATCTCGCCGAAGTCGACGAACTCGGCCGGCGCGACCGGATCGTAGAAGCGGCCGGTCCGCGGCCAGTGCACCGCGACATTGTCCAGCCCCATCTGGTGTCACCTTTCGAGAGCACGTGTCGGATCGATCGGGTCCATCGTCCCGGTTACGGGTGGAAAAGATCAAGACGAGCGACTTCGTCGCGCGCCGCAAAGCTACGGTACGACCACCGCCCGACGCGACCCCGTGCCACCCGGCGAGCCGGACGATCCGGTGGCGGCGGGCACGGAAGCCGGACCGGGGCGTGTAGGGGGAGTCGCGGACAGCGAGATTCGGCCGGCTACGAGGGTCTGAGCCGCCTTCAAGGGGTGCCGAGTGGCGGTTCTGTCGTGTGCGCACAGTAAGATTGACGCTGAGACGACGACCTGACGCGGTGCGACGGACAGGGGCCCTCACCGGCTCCTGATCAACGTCCCGGGTCGGGTCTGGCCGATCGCGATCCGCGGGCAACCGCGGCGACCGGCGCGCACGAGCCGCGACGGCCCTGCGGGGCCGTCGTCCGTGCACGCCGACGTCGCGTCCTGTCCGCCGAACCCGCGCCCCCGCGCCCCGGCGCGGATGGTGCGAGAAAGTGGCCGAGGGTGGCAGCGCAGGACAAGCAGGATTACGGCGCAGAGTCGATCACCGTCCTCGAAGGGCTGGAGGCGGTCCGCAAGCGACCCGGCATGTACATCGGGTCGACCGGCGAGCGTGGCCTGCACCACCTGGTGTGGGAGGTCGTGGACAACGCGGTGGACGAGGCGCTCGCCGGCTACTGCGACACCATCGACGTGGTGCTGCTCGCCGACGGCGGGGTCCGGGTCACCGACAACGGCCGTGGCTTCCCGGTCGACCTGCACCCGAAGCTCAAGAAGCCGGGTGTCGAGGTCGCGCTGACCGTGCTGCACGCGGGTGGCAAGTTCGACGGCAAGGCGTACGCGGTCTCCGGTGGTCTGCACGGCGTCGGCGTCTCCGTGGTGAACGCCCTCTCCACCCGGATGGCCGTCGAGATCCACAAGTCCGGCCACGTGTGGCGGCAGAAGTACCACAACTCCAAGCCGGAGCCGCTCGACAAGGGCGAGACCACCGACCGCACCGGCTCGGCGGTTTCCTTCTGGCCGGACCCGGACGTCTTCGAGACGGTCGACTTCGACTTCCAGACCATCTACCGCCGCCTGCAGGAGATGGCCTTCCTCAACCGGGCCCTGTCCATCCACCTGCTCGACGAGCGGGTCGCCGAGGGCGAGGAGGGCAAGCCCCGCGAGGTCACCTTCTTCTACGAGGGCGGCATCGCCGACTTCGTCCGGCACCTCAACGCCTCGAAGAACCCGATGCACAAGACGGTCGTCGAGTTCGCCGCCGAGGAAGAGGGCATGTCGGTCGAGATCGCCATGCAGTGGAACGAGTCGTACGGCGAGTCGGTCTACACCTTCGCCAACACGATCAACACGCACGAGGGCGGCACCCACGAGGAGGGTTTCCGGGCCGCGCTGACCAGCGTGGTCAACCGCTACGGCACCGACCGCAAGCTGCTCAAGGGCGACGAGAAGCTCTCCGGCGAGGACATCCGCGAGGGCCTGGCCGCGATCATCTCGGTCAAGCTGGCCAACCCGCAGTTCGAGGGCCAGACCAAGACCAAGCTGGGCAACACCCCGGTCAAGAGCTTCGTGCAGCGGGTCTGCAACGACCGGCTGGTCGACTGGTTCGACCGCAACCCGGCCGAGGCCAAGACCATCATCCAGAAGGCGTCCCAGGCGGCCCGGGCCCGGATCGCCGCCCAACAGGCGCGCAAGCTGGCCCGCCGCAAGTCGCTGCTGGAGTCCGGCTCGATGCCCGGCAAGCTGGCCGACTGCCAGTCCACCGACCCGCGCGAGTCCGAGGTCTTCATCGTCGAGGGCGACTCGGCCGGCGGCTCGGCCAAGCAGGGTCGCGACCCGCGTACCCAGGCGATCCTGCCCATCCGCGGCAAGATCCTCAACGTGGAGAAGGCCCGGATCGACCGGGTGCTCAAGAACAACGAGGTCCAGGCGCTGATCACCGCGCTGGGCACCGGCATCCACGACGACTTCGACATGGAGAAGCTGCGGTACCACAAGGTGGTGCTGATGGCCGACGCCGACGTCGACGGCCAGCACATCCAGACGCTCCTGCTCACCCTGCTGTTCCGCTTCATGCGTCCGCTGGTCGAGCTGGGCCACGTCTACCTGGCCGCCCCGCCGCTCTACAAGATCAAGTGGAACAAGAAGGGCGACGACGCCCAGTACGCGTACTCCGACCGGGAACGCGACGGGCTGATCGCGCTGCGCCAGCAGAAGAAGCCCAACGCCAAGCCGGACGACATCCAGCGGTTCAAGGGTCTCGGCGAGATGAACTACCCCGAGCTGTGGGAGACCACGATGAACCCGGCCACCCGGACCCTGCGTCAGGTCACCCTCGACGACGCCGCCACCGCCGACGAGCTGTTCAGCGTGCTGATGGGTGAGGACGTCGAGGCCCGCCGCTCGTTCATCCAGCGCAACGCGAAGGACGTGCGGTTCCTCGACATCTGACGGCCCGGTCGGCCGGTGCCGCACCGGCCGGCCGTCGTCCACCGGGTTATCCACAGCCTGGCCGGTTTCCACAGCGTTATCCACAGCACGAACACGACTCTGAGTCTGATAAGGGTTAACAGTGACCGATACTCCCGAGTCCACCCCGAACGAGCCGGAAACCGCCGAGACACCACTCGCGGCGGTCGTCCAGCACGACCGGATCGAGCCGGTCGGGCTTGAGGTCGAGATGCAGCGCTCGTACCTCGACTACGCGATGAGCGTGATCGTCGGGCGGGCCCTGCCGGACGTCCGGGACGGGCTCAAGCCGGTCCACCGCAAGATCCTCTACGCCATGTACGACTCGGGTTACCGGCCGGACCGGGGCTACGTGAAGTGCTCCCGGGTCGTCGGGGACGTGATGGGGCAGTTCCACCCGCACGGCGACTCGGCCATCTACGACGCGCTGGTCCGGATGGCCCAGCCCTGGGCGCTGCGCTACCCGCTGGTCGACGGCAACGGCAACTTCGGCTCGCCCGGTAACGATCCGGCTGCCGCGATGCGCTACTGCCTGACCGCAGACGTCCGCATTCGTACCGCCGACGGCAGCGTGCGGCTCGGCGACATCGTGCCGGGCGTCGCGCCGAGCAGCGAGACCGACGTCGACCTCAAGGTCCGCGACCGCAACGGCGACCTGGTCCGCGCGTCGAAGTTCTTCCACTCCGGCGAGCACCCGACGCTGCGGCTGCGCACCCGCGAGGGGTACGAGCTGACCGGCACCCACAACCACCCGGTGCTCTGCCTGGTGGACGTGGCCGGGGTGCCGACCCTGCTGTGGAAGCTGCTCGCCGAGATCTCCCCGGGCGACCGGGTGGTGCTCCAGCGGACGGTGCCGGACGAGATCGGCTACCCGACGCTGGAACACGTCGAGGCGGCCGTGCTCGCCGGCGCGTTCGTGTCGGAGGGCTGGGTGTCGGCGGCCCGCGCGGGCTTCAACAACGTGGACCGGGACTACTTCCTGCGCGTCGTCGCCGCCTACGACCTGGCCGTCGGCGGCCCCCGGTACGTCAGCGAGCGGGTGATCGCCTCCGGCAGCACCCTGCACGAGCTGGACGTACAGGACCTGTCGGCGCTGCGCGCCAGCATCCTCGGCGAGTTGGCCGGAGCGCGCAGCGCCGCGAAGTTCGTGCCCGAGTTCGTGTGGCAGGGGCCGGCCGCGATCAAGCGGGCGTTCCTCCAGGCGCTCTTCGAGGGTGACGGCTCCTCGTCGCTGCTGCCGCGCAACACCATCCAGGTCTCGTACTCGACCCGCAGCGAGCGGTTGGCCCGCGAGGTCCAGCAGTTGCTGCTGGAGTTCGGCGTGATCAGCCGACAGACCCGGTACGACGACGGCGAGATCAAGGTCGTGGTGACCAACCGCCGGGACGCCCGGATCTTCGCCACCCACGTCGGCTTCCTCGGCCGTAAGCAGGCCAAGCTGGAGTCCGAGCTGGCTCAGGCGCCGGCGAGCAGCACGGCGCTGTCCAGCGACCATGTGCCGCTGGTGGGCGACTTCATCCGGGAGCACGGCGCGACCCGCTGGACCGAGCGCGACTGGCTGCGCCGGCACAACGTCGACCGCATCGAGCGTTGGGAGCGGGACCGCGACGAGATCGCCGCCCGGATCACCGAGGCCGGGGTGCTCGACGTGGTCGAGCCGCTGGTCGACGGCCGGTTCTACTACGCCGAGGTGACCGAGATCACCGACGCGGGGGTGCAGCCGGTCTACAGCGTCCGGGTGGACACCGAGGACCACTCCTTCGTCTCCGACGGCTTCGTCAGCCACAACACCGAATGCAAGCTCGACCCGCTGGCGATGGAGATGCTGCGGGACATCGACGAGGACACCGTCGATCTCCAGGACAACTACGACGGCCGGGCCAAGGAGCCCACCATCCTGCCGTCGCGCATCCCCAACCTGCTGGTCAACGGCTCCGAGGGCATCGCGGTCGGGATGGCCACCAAGATCCCGCCGCACAACCTGCGCGAGATCGGCGCGGCGGTGCAGTGGTGCCTGGAGAACCCGGAGGCCGACGAGGCGACCACCCTCGAAGCGCTGCTGGAGATCGTCAAGGGTCCGGACTTCCCGACCCACGGGCTGATCGTCGGTCAGTCGGCCATCCAGGACGCGTACCGGACCGGTCGCGGGTCGATCCGGATGCGCGCCGTGGTGGAGGTCGAGGAGGACAAGCGGGGCCGGCCGGCGCTGGTGGTCAGCGAGCTGCCCTACCAGGTCAACCCGGACAACCTGGCCGAGCGGATCGCCGAGCTGATCAAGGAGGGCAAGCTCGGCGGCATCGCCGACATCCGGGACGAGTCGTCCGGGCGTACCGGCATGCGGATCGTGCTGGTGCTCAAGCGCGACGCGGTCGCCAAGGTGGTGCTGAACAACCTCTACAAGCACACCCAGCTCCAGGAGACCTTCGGCGCCAACATGCTGGCCCTGGTCGACGGGGTGCCGCGCACGCTCAACCTGGCCCAGTTCATCAGGTACTACGTCGAGCACCAGATCGAGGTGATCCGGCGGCGGACCGCGTTCCGGCTGCGCAAGGCCGAGGAGCGGGCGCACATCCTGCGCGGTCTGTCCAAGGCGCTGGACGCGCTGGACGAGGTGATCGCCCTGATCCGGCGGTCGCCCACGGTCGACGACGCCCGGCAGGGCCTGATCCGGCTGCTGGAGATCGACGAGATCCAGGCGACCGCGATCCTGGACATGCAGCTGCGCCGGCTGGCCGCCCTGGAGCGGCAGCGGATCCTGGACGACCTGGCCAAGCTCGAACTGGAGATCGCCGACCTCAAGGACATCCTCGCCAAGCCGGAGCGGCAGCGGAAGATCGTCTCCGAGGAGCTCAGCGAGATCGTCGCGAAGTGGGGCGACGAGCGGCGCACCAAGATCGTCCCGTTCGACGGTGAGGTCTCGATGGAGGACCTCATCGCCCGCGAGGACGTGGTGGTCACCATCACCCGCACCGGGTACGCCAAGCGCACCAAGGTCGACCTCTACCGCTCACAGCGGCGCGGCGGCAAGGGAGTGAGCGGCGCGACGCTGCGGCAGGACGACATTGTCAGCCACTTCTTCGTATGCTCCACCCACGACTGGATTTTGTTCTTCACCAACAAGGGCCGCGTGTACCGGGCCAAGGCGTACGAGTTGCCCGAGGCCAGTAGGGTGGCCAAGGGCCAGCACGTGGCCAACCTGCTCGCCTTCCAGCCGGACGAGCAGATTGCGCAGATCATCGAAATCCCGAACTACCAGGTGGCTCCCTACCTGGTACTGGCCACGAGAAACGGCCTGGTGAAGAAGACCCGACTTGAGGAGTTCGACTCCAACCGGTCCGGCGGCGTCATCGCGATCAACCTGCGCGATGAGGACGAGCTGGTCGGTGCCGTGCTCGCGGCGCCGGAGGAGGACCTGCTGCTCGTCTCCAAGAAGGCCCAGGCGATCCGGTTCAACGCCTCCGACGAGGCGCTGCGCCCGATGGGCCGGGCCACCTCGGGTGTGATCGGCATGCGCTTCACCGACGACGACGTCCTGCTGGCCATGGAGGTCGTCCGGGAGGGCCTGGACGTCCTGGTGGCCACGAACGGGGGATACGCGAAACGCACCCCCATCGAGGAATACCCGGTCCAGGGCCGGGGAGGTAAGGGCGTGTTGACTGCGAAGATCACCGAGCGCCGCGGTGGTCTGGTCGGCGCGGTCGTGATCGACCCGGACGACGAGCTGTTCGCGATCACCAGCAACGGCGGCGTCATCCGGACTCCGGTGAAGCCTGTACGCCGTACCCGTGACCGGAACACAATGGGGGTCAAGCTGATGGACCTCCCGGACGGCGTGACTATCGTGGCGATTGCTCGCAATGCCGACGAGCCTGACGAACAGGACTAGTTGAATGACGGAGACACAGGCGAAGTCGGGGAACAAGGGGACCTCGGCCACCCCGGTCGACGAGGAGGCCGCCAAGAGCGGTACAACCCCCGCCGGCCGCGCCGCCGTGGGTCGGGCCACCGTCCCCGCCGACGCGCCTGCCCCGAAGTTCACCCGGGCACCCGGCATGGCACCGCCGCCGGACAAGCCCGGTGAGGGTTCGGGGACGACCGACAAGCCCCAGCCGACGGGCGGCACCGATGCGCCCTCGTCCGCCACCCAGCCGGTGGCTGCGGCGGGCCGGTCGAGCAACACGACACAGCCGATCACGGTCGGGGCCGCGACCTCCCCGTCCACGACCGGCACCCAGCCGAAGATCGGCGGTTTCCGGCCGAGCCCGGACACCACCCGACCCGCCAACGGCGGCGGCCTGCCCCCGGGCATCGGTGGTGCGGCCGCCGTCGGTGCGGCGCGGGTGGGTGACGCGGTACGCGCCGCGCGTACCTCGGTCAGCTCGGCCGCCTCCCGGGGGCCGCGCCGGGCCCGGTTGAACCTCAAGCGGATCGACCCGTGGTCCGTGATGAAGTTCGCGTTCGCCGTCTCCGTGGTGCTCTTCATCGTGGTGGTCGTGGCGACCTCGGTGCTCTACCTCGCGCTGGACGCGATGGGGGTGTTCCAGAGCGTCAACGACAGCCTGACCGACCTGGTCAGCGCCAGCGGCGGGCAGGGCACCGACAGCGGCTTCCAGATCACCGCGAAGGGCGTCATCCTGACGTCCGCCCTCGTCGGGCTGGTCAACGTGGTGCTGTTCACCGCGCTCGCCACCCTGGGGGCGTTCGTCTACAACGTCTGCGCCGACCTGGTCGGCGGGATCGAGTTGACGCTCGCCGAGCGCGACTGATCCGACCCGACGCCGGGGCGCCGCGAACAGCGGCCGCCCCGGCGTCGTGCTTTCCGCCTGGCTCGGGGCGCTCGCTCGTGGGTCGATCCAGCCGTGGTCCAGGCCGCCCCGATACCGCTGTCTCCGCTCAACGGAGTCGATCTCCGGCCCGGGGACCGGGCGGAAAGGGCTCGCCCCGTCGCGGGCCGACCGGTACGGTCGGGAAGGCGCGGGAGCGTCGGCCACCCCGATTTGGGAGCGGACGACGCGATGGGTTAATCTTGCTCGTCGCCACGCGGGGCTATAGCTCAGTCGGTTAGAGCGCAGAGCTGATAACTCTGAGGTCGCTGGTTCGATTCCAGCTAGCCCCACCGCACACCGTTCCGACGGGCAGTCGAGTCGAGCGCGAGGGGTCGCCCCATGTTCAAGAAGCTTCTGTTCCTGGTCGGCATCATCGGCGTCGCCGCTGTGGTGGCCAAGAAGGTCAAAGAATCCAACGACGAGCGCGCCCTCTGGCACGAGGCCACCACCTCGCCCGACCTGCGCTGACCAGCCAGCACCCGGCGGCTCGACCCGCCCTCGGGGCCCTAGCTCAACTGGCAGAGCACTGCCTTTGCAAGGCAGGGGTTAGGGGTTCGAGTCCCCTGGGCTCCACCAGCATCACCCTTGACCAGGCGTTGTAGCTCGTGAAGATCAACGGGCACACGATGGGCACAGGTCAGGATTGATCTTGAATCCCTCTGGAACCTGCCGCCCGTAGCACTGCGCCGACCAAGCCCTTCGGACGCTCCCGCTTCGGCCACCAGTGCACGTACGTCTCCAAGGTGATCCGCAGCGTTTTGTGCCGCAGCAGCCGTTGCACCTCCTGAGGTTCGGCGTGGTTCGTGATCAGGGTCGTGGCGAAGAAGTGCCGCAGGGCGTGGAACGTGCCGTGTTCCTTCGGCCAGCCGGCGGCGTCTCGCCAGTCCGCCCACTCCCGGGACCAGGTTCGGTCCGTGAACGGGTTACCGCGACTGGTGGTGAACAGCAGCGGCACCATGCGTCGGACCGGGTCGCCCGTGGTGATGTCGACCAGGTCGACGGGCACGGGCGGGAACTGCTGGACATGCTCGGTGAGGATCTGGCCGACGACCGGGTCGAGATCGATGGTTCCGGCGGAACCCGCTTTCGGCTCGGAGATGTAGAAGCCGCCGTACTCCTGGGGCGCGTACCGCAACTGCTGAATGATGTGCAGCTTTCCCCGATCCTGGTCGACACAGCGTGCGCTGTGCTCCATTCCGAGGGCTTCACCGAACCGGCAGCCTTGGCCGGCACCCAACCACACCGCCGCCCGGTATCGGGCCGGCACGACGTCCAGGAGCGCCAGAACCTCATCCTCGGTGGGCACCCACTTCGGCGCGTGGGTCAAGCCGCGGAGCACCTGGGCCAGCTTCACACCGTCGCATGGGTTGTCCGGGATCAGCTTGTCGGTGACCGCAGCGCTGAGCACCGCGTCGAGGAGTTCGACGTACAGCTTCAGCGACGACTTCGGCGTGCCCTCGCCCAGCCGGCGAGTCAACCACTCCAGAACGGTGGTCAGACGGATGGCCCGCAACGGCCGATCACCGAAGACCGGGTACAGGTGACATCGAAGGTTCGACTCGACCCGCTTCCGCGTCTCCAGTGCCCAGCCGACTTCCCGGGAGAGACGCCAGCGCTCGCCGTACTCCTTGAAGGTCAGGTGACGCTCTGACTGCTGCACCTTCGCCTCTTCGGCCACACCGGCACGAGCACGGGCATCGAAGTCGTCAGCGTCGACCTTGCGCTCAAACAACCGCTCCCGAGCCTGGCCGCTGGCATCCTCGTACCGGCACCGCCACCGCTTGCCCCGGCCGTGCCGCTTCGAGGGAAGCCGCTTACCATCCGGCCCGCGCTTGGTCAGGTACCACAGGTCATCGACTGCCATGTCAGGCCGCCTTCTGGTTGAGCCACGCGCGGACGTCGGCGGGGTCGTATCGGAGGTGCCGGCCGACGCGGGAGGCGCGGGGACCGATCCGGCGGTGCCGCCACTGGTAGAGGGTGCCGACCGGGATGCCGAGGAACGCTGAGACGTCGGCGACGCTCCAGAGCCGTTCGGGGGTGGCGTTCATCGGGGTTCCTTTCTGGCTTGCTGTCGTGCCGACCGGATGCGGTCGCCGATGGCGGCGGCGAGTTCGAGTTGCTCGGGGGTGTCGTAGCCGATGCCGAGGATCTGCCAGTCGTTGGCGACCAGGACGTCGGTGTCCTCGGGCAGCCCGGCATCGGTCAGCGCCGTGCGGAGCTGGTGGGCCTGACGTTCCGCGCGGAGGTTCTTGAAGGTCGTGGAGTAGATGCGGGACTTGGTGAGGAAGTGGCCCCGGAACCCGAGCATGTGCGCCCAGTGGCGCAGCTTGAGTTCGGCGTACTGGTCGAGGCCGCCGAGGTCCCAGGCGGTTTGGATCATCGCCCGGTGGTGGTCGGACACCCGTAGGAGCGCGATGTGTTCCTGGGAGCGGATGCGTCGGTCTCCGGTTTCGGTGGCCCCGGTGCCCTTGGTGGCGTACTTGGCGATGTAGCCGGCCAGGCGGGTGTCGTTGACGACCTGGTCGCCGTCGTCTCCGCCATCGATGTCGATGTCGGTGGCGGTGATGTCCTTGACGTCGACCTGGCTGCCCCAGTGGAGGGCCAGCGCGGTTCCGTCGGGTCGTGCGGTGTCCAGCTCGACGGCGGCAGCCGCAGTACGGACCGCGTCGGTCAACACGTCGGGGGTGAGCCAGGCGGGGGGTGTCGAGTCGGGTCCGGAGGGTCCGTCGGCGCGGATGACGGCGTGGAAGTGGACCAGGCCGCGCCGTTGGTATTCGGCGACCTTGGCGTAGGAGATCCGCAGGTGTGCTCCGGAGGCGCGGACGGTGAGGCCACCGGCGGCGGCGACGGCTCGGCGTAGGGCGATGGTGAACCGGTGCCAGAGTTGGCCGCTGTGGGCCTGCCACAGCACCGCCCCGACGTAGTCGTAGGTGCCCGGATCAAGCGGACTGCCGAGCAGCGGATGCCCTTCGGGGTGCCAGCGTCCGCAGGAGCAGGGCCGCTTGCCGGGCCGGTTGTGGACGGTGCCGAACGACGGGGCGGTGAGGGTCACGAACAGGCGGGTTGACCGGGCGACGGTGTCGGGGACGCCCTTGCCGCCGGACATGCCCGCGTGGATGAGGTGCCAGGCGTCGGCGGCGTACCGGTCGGCGCAGGTCGGGCAGACGGCGGCGCGGCGGGTGCCGCAGGAGGCCCACACCCGGCCCTGCCGTGCGGTGATCAGGTCTCCGGTGCCGAGGTGGCGGACCTCCCACTTGCCGACGAGGCGGACCGGCTGGAGGCAGCCCTTGACGCTCTCGACGCCGGCCCGCCATTCCTTGTACGCCGGCGACCGCATCCACCGGGACAGGGCCGCCTCAGCGTCGTGCCCGTCGTACGCCCGTTGGGGCGTGCGGGGTGGTGATGACATGGAATTCCTCCAGGGACGGGCCTGCCGTGCCCCTGGTTGTCTGGAGGGGCACGGCAGGCCGTAGCGAGTGAAGGTCAGTGCTGGTAGCCGTTGGCGGTGACCGGGGTGAGCCGGTCGACGACCCGGGCCGCGATCGGCAGCGGTAGGCGGGTGGCGCGTTGGACGTCGACGGCCGTCACCGGAGTGGGCGAGTCCGCGACGAGTTGCCGGATCTGTGCCTGCATTCCGGCCGGGATGCCCAGCCCATGCAGCTCCACCACCGCAGCCGGAGCCGGGGGCAGGGGCGGGGGCGGAGTCTCCGCCCGAGGGACCGGGGCCGGGGTGGGGGTGGTCTGCTGGGGCATGACCGGAACGGTCGGGACGTCGACCACCGCAGCCGGAGCCGACACGGTCGGTTCGGACACCTTGGCGTCAGGCTTGGTCAGGACGATGGCCCGGCGTGCTTGGGTGCAGCGCGCTTGCACGATGGGCATGACTTCGGCGAGGAAGAACACCAGGACGGGCACCATGATGTGCGCGGCGAGCATGCCCGCGCTGATCGAGCCTTCACGCGGCCAGACCGCCGGTACGACGTTCATCACGAGCGTCGAGCCGAGGAGGAACCGTTTGAGCCAGTCGACGGCCCCGGAGTCGATGTCGATGCTCCGGGCGATCATCGCGGCTTCCCATCGCAGGATCGTGATGAGGATGCCGACCAGGCACGGCTCCACGCCCCAGCAGCCCCACCACACCGGGTCGGCCGGGGTGAGGTGCCCGGCCAGGAAGTCTTGAACGCCGGTGGTGGTGAACACCGACCCGACCGCCAGGAACACCCACAGCGACCGGGTCACCGACACCCGAAGGCGTTCGATGTCGACGATGTCGAGCGCGGCGGCATCCTGCTCCAGGTCGTGAAGCTGCCGCGCCACGTCCAGCCGGCGGGACAGCTTGCGGACCGGCCGAGGCGGACGAGCCGGCTTGGCGCCCTCCGGCACGTCGCTCATCGCTGCCCCGTCGCGGCGAGTTCGGACACCGGCCAGCCAGCGACACGCACCAGCTCGGCGATGTCGGAGTCGTCGCAGTACGCGGCCCGGACCCGCACCGGGGTACGGGAACGCTGCTTCACGACGAACCCGATCCCCGCCGACTCCGGCACGTTCGGAATCTCATCAGCGAGCGCACCCCGGCGGCGCATGTCCTCACCGAGGACCATGTCGACGTGCCCGGCCGACGTGGTCCGCAGGCACACCCGCAGGGAGAACAGGTCACGCTGCGGGATGACGTCCTTGGTGGGTTCCTGGAGCGCGCCGACCACGCTGCCACCCAGAGCGCGAGCCTGCGACAGGATCAGCGGCAGAACAGCCTGAACGCCCTTGGTCAACGACCGGTCGCCGTACCCGGTCACCGCGCCCAACTCGTCAAGGACCAGGACGTCAAGCGGGGTTTCCCGGGACATAGCGAAGGTCCGCCGGCCCTGCTCGGCCAAGGTGCGCTTGCGTTCCTGCATCGTGGCCCAGAAGCCCTGGATGACGTCGACGATGTCGCCGTCGGTCTCGGCGTACCGGTGGGAGACCGGCTGGAGGGCGTTCAACTCGGTGCCCTTGGGGTTGACCACGTGCAGGCGGGCCAGGCCGTCACGGATCAGCGGCGCGCACGCCCGCAACGCCATCCACGTCACCGAGTTCTTCCCCGACCCGGAGGCCCCGCCGACAAGCCAGTGCTGACCCAGCAGCGGCGCAACCCAATCGGTGCCGTGCTCGGTTTCCCCGAGGTACACCCGGGACAGGTCCACCGCGTCCGAGTCGCCCAGGAGGTCCGGCGGAATGATCGGCTCCGTGAACGGCTCGCTGCGCTGGACGACCAACGCGATCACCTGGGGGCGCACCCGCTCGACGCCGACCCGCTCCGCCTGCAACGCGACCGCCAGAGCGTCGGCGGCTTCCTCCCACATCTTCGGCGTCTGCCCCAGCAGCAGCCGCACGTAGACGGTTTCCGTGGACGGGGAGTGTGAGCGGACGCGGATGATCCGGGGCACGTTGATCACGCCCGTCGTGCGGTGGACCGTGACCAGGTTGCACGCCTCCACCACCCGGCTCCACCACGGCCCCAGGTAAGCCCGGGACAGCCACCGCCGCCGCACCGCCCGCAACCTCGGGGCCGCCACCAGCTCCCAGGAGTCCGGGTGACCCCGGTACCAGCCCACCCCGGCCGCGATCGCACCGGCCATCACGCCGCCCGTGGTCGCCGGCCCGAACTCCAGCATTCCCGCGCCCAGAGCGGCCGGAGCCGCCACGAACCCGGGGTGCCTGGCAGCCCACCCCGCCACACGCCATTCCCAACCCCGAACACGCTTACCCATTCCGCACCTACCTTCACCAAATCGGATGCAATTCCAATACCGGCGTATTTGGGCATGGAAAAGGCCCGGATCGGATTACCAACCCGGGCCTTTTCCGTCGAACAACCGCCGGTCAGCGGACCCCTTCGAGCATCTTCTTCGCGAGCGTCGTCGCCCGCTTCGCCTTCTCGGTCTCCTCCAGCCACGGCGTGGCCTCTTCGAGGAGAATCAGCAGCACCGCCACCGAACGACGCAACTCGTCGTAGTGCTTCATGTAGCGGTACCGCTCCGGCATTCCCTTCATCGACCGGCGCAGCAAACGCATCGCCTGATCAACCCCGTCGTAGGTGTCAGTGACCCGGTACGACATCAATTCACCTTCCACGGCTTGGCGATCAGATCCGCCTCATACGTCTTGACCCGCACCTGGAACGCCAGCAGCGACTCCACCGCCTGCCCGTGCGCCTCCTCCAGATCCTCGACCCGGGCGGCGAACTGATACACCATCCCCGGCGGAGGCTCACACGACTTGATCAGGCTTTTCGCCCCGTCGAGGAGCATCGCCAGGCCCTGCACGTTGCCCACCAGCGCCTCGTACCGCCGCCGGCCGGTCATCGACTTCACCAACTCCGGCACCAAATCCACACCTGCCCCTTTCCGGTCACGGAAGCCCACACGATCGGTGGACACCACCCACCCCCGGGAACCTGCACCCGGGAGGGATGGAAACCACCGACCAGGCAGTCACTCCCGGCCCGTCAGACGCCACACCCGACGCCACCGACGCGTCTCACGACGAATCAAACCGACGTTCACCGAAACCGACAGAATCAGCAACCCGATAAGAGCCAACTCGAAATCAGACATAGCAACCTCCCTTCAACTCTCGAATAGTGATATCAACCTGTTTTAGGCAAGGTTCTATCCACTGTGGAATTCTCAAAGAACATGCAGCCGAGGATGAACCGACAGGTGGCCCAGTGCCTCGACAAAGTGCCCCGACCCGACTCGAACGGGTCACCCACCACACAGGGGCGGGGCGAACGATCAGAAACGCGACCAACTCACCGCGCGGTCTTGAGGCCCTGCGCCTTCCACGTCAGACCCGACCGACCATCCCGCTCCCAGTGCGACACCGTCGGCCCGATCAGCTCCACCAGCTCCCCCTCCTCGACCTGGCCGGGGTCAGCCGAGAGCGTGACCTTCAGTTCCTCGCCCTTGCCCCGGTAGCCGTCCTCCGTCGCCACCGGCTTGGCGAACACCGCCACCGTGAACAGCGGGTCGTTCGTGCCGTACGCCGTGAGCACCTTCCCCTCCTGATCCGCCTTGATCGACGGCTCCTCCACCACACGCAGCTTGTAGCCGGACAGGTTCACAGGGATGTTCCGCATCTGGGCTTCTCTCCTTCGGTCGACCCTCAGGTGGTCGGACGTCGTTGCCTTTGGTGGGTCCGAGTAGGGCGAATACAGCGGTGCCCAGGCTCGGAGGGGTCTGGAGGCGTCTCCGTAACCCCCCTTACGCCACAACCGTAAGTCGGGCTTCCGTCTTCGTCAAGGGGCCACTCTAGGTTTCCGTAACCCCCCTTACTAGACTGGCCTCACCACCCCGGAGGGAGAGTCTGTGGAAGAGCTACAGAGGGTCAGAGACACCCCGGACCCGCTGGATCGGGTTCGGCTGGCAACCGAGGCGATGGCCGACTATCAGGCTGCGATCGCTGAGTTCGGCAAGCTGCGCCGGGACGCCGTGGACTACCTGCGCAGCCAAGGTATGACGTTGGCGGAGATTGCCGACAAAGCAGGCGTAAGTCGCGCACGGCTGTCACAGCTCAGCGCCGCGCCGAAGAGAGCCCCGGAGCGCATCCTGTTCTCGGAGGGGTCGACCGTGACGTTCGCAGTCGACACCAAGCAGGAGAGCGGGTCTGGGCGTCCGGTCGTGCACCAGGAGCACGCAGCCGCCATCGAGATCCTTAACCGCACCGTTCGCCGAACTGGCTTGGAGCCCGCCGGGGTCGAGTACATCGTTCCTCCCGGGCTGATTGACCTCAACCGTGAGGGCCTGGTGGTGATCTGCGGTCCGCGACGGTCACCGCTGATTGCGCAAATGCTTGCAGCAGATGAGCGTTACGGATTCGAGCAGGATTCCGATGGCTGGTATCTCTACGATAAGGCGACCGGACGTCAGTACCGTTCCCCAGAGGATTCGGGTAAGCCCGGTGACTACGCCTATCTAGGTCGCCTACCGAGGCCGGACGGGCGGGGTTACTGGCTTTACATGGCTGGAATTCATGCGCCAGGCGGTCAGGGTGCGGCAATGTATCTCGAACAGGAGCTAGGTGACCTGTATCGGGACGTGAAGGCTACTCGCTGGTCATGTCTGGTCGAGTGTGAATGGGAACCTGAATCGCGCCAGATTCAGCGGGCGGAACTGCTGGCACCAATCCATCAGCCCGGGAGGAAGAGTGCACGTAAGCGTAGCTAGTGAATCCGGACGTCCCGACGGCAGGAACGAGGATTGGGCCGGAGCCACGACGAGCACTGCCGTAGTCCTTGACGGACTCTCTGAGGCGTCGGAGACAGGCTGCGTGCATGGAACGCCCTGGTACGTGCACCAGCTCGGAAGCAAGCTGTTGTGGCTGGCGGGTAGCTCTGGTCGAGGCTTGGAGGAGGTACTAGCGGAGTCCATCGATGCCGTAGCAGCCATGCACCGTGAGTCCTGCGACCTTGACCACCCTGGCTCTCCGTGCTCGACAGTGGCAATGGTGAGGCACGTCGGGGATTCGCTAGAGTATCTCGTTCTCTCGGATTCCGTGATAGTGCTTGATCGGAACAACGGCGGACCGTTGGTGATGCAGGACAAGTCGGTTGAAGCCTTCGCATCGGATAGTGCGCGGGCCGCCAGTTCCGGCAAGGACAAGAGTGATAAAAGTGCGCTCTTCACACTGATTCGCGAGCAGCAACAGGTGAGAAACCGGCCCGGTGGCTACTGGGTGGCGCAGGTTGACCCGTCGGCCGCTGCTCATGCGATTTCCGGAGTTGTGGACGACGTGCGCGGCGCTGCCCTGCTGTCAGATGGTGCCGCTCTTCTCGTTACCGATTTCAGTGCGATGGATTGGTCCGGGCTACTCACCTTCGCCTACGAGCAAGGCCCATCCGCCCTGATTGCGGCCACCCGCGAATATGAGGACCGTGATCCCGATGGTCTGATCTGGCCGAGGTATAAGCACCGGGACGACGCCACGGCGGTGGTTTGTCACCTGTAGCGCGTGGCCGGGGCGTAGTGTGTTCAGACTTTCTTTACTTGGTCAAGGGCGGGCCTGCGGCCCGCCGCCGTGTTCGCGCCGGGGCGCGCGTGCGGCCTGGCGGCCGGTCACGCCCCGGCGCACGGCGTAGCAAGAGGAGCGATCGACAGCCGCAGCCGGGCGGGCCGGACGCACGCGGGATGCCGGGGCACGCGCAGCGCCCGACGCCGGCCGGACAACCCCCGTGTACCCCGGCGCTACGACGGGCCGCCGCCGGAGCTGGGCTCCGAGAATGCCGCGCGGGGGAGAACCGGCAAGCCCCAAGCATGGGGGCGGCGGTCGCGGTGCCCGAGCTGGTGACCCCCCGTGCCAGCTCCTACCGCCGTCCAGGTCAGTTCAAAACCGGCACCTGGGAAGGGGGTGGGGAGCCGCGGTGGGCGGGGTGGTCGACCAGGGGCCGGCTGCGTGGCTGGTCGGGGTCAGGTCAAAGGCGCTGCTGTGGCGGTGTCCACCGGGTGTTCGGCCGTGACACGAAAGCCGAGCCCGACGTCAGGCGCCCATCAGAACGGCGGACCCGCTTGAGGCCCGCCAGCCGCACGAAGATCTCCCGCTTGGTGACGGCCTGGCCCTGGCCGTCGAGCTGGTAGCCGGTCACCCACGCCCAGCCGTCATAGGTGGGCCGGGGGCAGACCGAGATCACCCGGAACACGAACGCCGGTGTCCTCGCGAACTGCACCGATGCTTCCCGGCTGATCAGCAGTTCCTCACCCGGCGTCGGGGGCTGGAGACGGGGAAGGCCCCGTGCGTCAGGAAACATGCTCTTCCCTCCCTGCGGTGGCTCTGCCCGACCGGTGTCGGAGGAGACCGGCCGGGCAGGGGACCGCCGCACCGGGGCGGGTTCGGGCCTCCACGACCAGCACAGCGGGATAGCCGCAACGTACCAACGCTGGACTGCCTACGTCTAGATACGTAGAAGGTCGACGCCGATCATGGGAGGACTTCTAGCGTCAGAAGCATGGAGCCCGATCCGGACGCTGACATCGATCACGGCGCGCCACTGCCGCCGTATCGTCAACTGGCCGGCATCCTCGCGGCCCGGATTCGTCGGGGTGACTGGCAGCCCAACCGGGCTATCCCGTCCGAGTCTCAGCTTGTCCAGGAGTACGGCCTTGCTCGGGCGACCGTGCGACGCGCGATCGCGGTACTCGTGGACCAGGGCGTGTTGTTCGTGGTGCCGCAACGCGGAACGTTCGTCAAGCCGGATGGTCAACAGCCTTCGATGTCCGAAGCATGATCATCGGGCACAGATTTGGCACAACCGAGCCTGGAAACGGGTGTAAGACGCCGTGAGGCGCTGGCATCTCCTGCCCTGGTCGGAGGTCGGCTCCATCCGATTTGAGACGATCTCCGTTCGTCTCTAGGCACTAGGGGTTCGAGTCCCCTGGGCTCCACCAGCATCACCCTTGACCAGGCGTTACAGCTCGTGAAGATCAACGGGCACATGATGGCCGCAGGTCCTGGGGCCCGTGCAGCCTGGCGGCCGGTCACGCCACCGGCATAGCAGGCGGAAGCGATCGACAGCGGCAGCCGCCGGGCCGGACAGGCGCGGGATACCGGGCACGTGCAGCACCCGACGCCGGCCGGACAACCCACGTGTACCTTCGCCGGCGCAGACCAACTTCGGCCAGGCTGACGGGTTGCGGTGGCTGCGGATCACCCGGCCGTCTGCCACCCTGGGCTGTGCTGATTTACAAGATCCTGCTGCCCGCCGAGTGGGCCGAGTTCGAGGCCGGCGGCCGCTTCGACGGCTCACCGCTCGACCACCGCAGCGGCTTCATCCACTGCTCCTCGCGCGAGCAGGTGGGTGCGACCGCGCTGCGGTTCTTCGCGCAGGAGCCGGCGCTTGTGGTCGCCGCTCTCGACGCCCGGCTTCTCGGCGCGGCGGTGCGCTGGGAGGGCGTCCCCGACGGTGAGCCCTTCCCGCACGTCTACTCGGCTCTGCCGCTCGATGCTGTCGTCGCGGTCCACCAGGTGCCGGGCGCGTCGTCCGTGGACGGCGCGCTACCGCGGGGCTAGGTGGTCGGGACGTGGCGGTGCGGGAGGGTCGGCGGCCAACCGATCGCGAAGCCGGGGGTGACGGAACTGGTAGACGGCACCGACCTGGCGGAGTACGCCCCGCTCGGCCGCGTCGCGGAGAAAGGCCATCGTCCGCCAGGGCAGCCGACCCCGCATCGCCAGGACGGCCCGCGCGATCGCATACTCGGTCCAGGCGCCGTAGCCCACCCAGCCGATCGCGAACGCGAGCATGTAGGCGACCGGGGACCGCAGTCCACCACCGAACAGCAGCGCCAGGGTGGCCCCCGCGACAAGCAGGGCGCCAGCGGGTGCCAGCACCGATCTGCGGTCGGCCCGCAAGGTGGCGAGGGGGTTGTCCGCGCGGGCGGGATCCTCGGCGATCACGATCTCGCGGGACGGGTCGTGGACCCTGTGTCGGTGGAGGCTCCAGACGGGAACGACCACGGCCGACGCCATCAGGCCGAGCCCACCGATGATGCCCGGCAGGCTGTCACCTGACAGGTACCACAACACCACTCCCGAGCCGGCCAGCAAGGACGCCAGCATGAGCCTGACGGATGTCGTACGAAGGAGGTGCCGCAACCGGCGTCCACTGACCTGCACCCGGTGGATCGGCGTGGCCGGCACGAAGCCGAGTCGGGTCCGGAGTCGCTCACTCACCGCAACCGGCGTGGTCACGGCCGCGAACAGGACCGTAACGATGAGATTGCCGTGGACGAGCCACACCGACGCCCAGAACAGCAGATTCGTCACCGCGTACTGCGCCGGCCTGAGGAACCGCATTGTCCGGTGCAGCTGCCACCAGGCGATCTCGTGGGTATCCGTGTCGCGCAGGTGCCGCGCGAGGAAGCGCAGCCAACTCCTCGCATCGTCGGGATGCCAGGTCTCGTCCGTGTCCCGCCGACGGGCCGGCGTCGGCTGTGGTGGATAGGCGACCGACACCAGACCGTCGAGGAGGTGATTCTCGACGGCGGCCTGATCGGGGAACCGGACCCGGTCGCACAACTCGCGTGGGTCGGCGGCGGCACCGGCATAGGTGGTGCGGGCCAGCCAGACCAGCAACGGCGTGCGCAGGGCTCTGGTCAACGGCGCTTCCGGATCGGCATCCAGATCGAGAAACGTCTGCCCCCACCGACTGTTCACCCCTTCGGGGGCGAAGTACCCCCGGATGTCGGCAAAGGCGAGCGGCAACACCTCGACCACCGCGGCGCGGGACAGGCCGCGTTCCGCGCTCTCGACCGCCCTCCGGTACGGCGCGACGAGGCTGGTCACCACCAGCGGGACCGTGGACCCCAGCTCGTGCAACGCGTTCATCGTCTCTTCGCGTAGCCCGTCACCGATCATGTCCAGGCCCTGGATGACGGGCAGCACGAGGTTCCTGTCGACGAGGTAGGCCGCCAGCGTCCGGCGTCTACGGCTGCCGAAGAGGCGTTTGCGGGGTCCGGACAGGGGCACCGACGCTCGCAGATGCGGGTAGTCCCCGGCCAACTGCTCCGCCATCCAGTCGCGCAGGAGTTGCTTGCCCGGGTTCCACGTCCCGGCGGGCAACAGCACCGGGACCGGCTGACCGGGAAGCCGCTCCTTGAGCAGGGTGCTGACGAGCCTGGTGACCAGCACGGTCCGGCCCGACCCTGCCGCACCGAGGATCACCAGACGGCGATGGGGTAGCCGGTGGGTGAGCAGGTCGGCGAGATCGTCGAGGCCGCCGGTGGGAGGCTGTGCCGGAGTCAGGCCGAGCGACGACCAGGTGACCTCGCCCATCGACGCCTCGGCGACCTCGGTTGCCGCCCATCGCACCGGCAGCGGGCGGCTGAGCACCCCGCTGCGTTCCTCGTCCCGCTGACGTCGTACCGCCACCTCGTCGGCCAGGGTCTCCAGAGCTTTCGACAACAGGACGTCGCTCGAGTGGGTGGGCGGAACGCTCCCGTAGTTCACCTGGTTGATGGTGTTGTGGTCACCGAAGGCGGTCGGCCCGTGGGAGGTGTTCCCGGAGTAGACGTTCCCCGGGGCCGGGACGGGGGGTTCCTCCGGCTGGTCGGCAGGGGGGTCGACGGTACTCACCGCGGTGACCGCCCCGGACGGGTGTCGTCGGCGGAACCGTACGTCGTGACGGTGTTCCCGTTGCCGAACGCGGCCGGTCCGTGCGACGTGATGTGCTGGAACACCTGCCCGGCAGCCGGCGGTTGTGGCGTGCCGACCTCCTGAGGACGGTCCACCCGGTTCAGGTCCGTCCGTTCCTGCGGATCGGCGGGGAACGCGTCCGGCACGGTCGATGCGGCGGCATCCTGTCCCGGCACGAAGACCCAGGCGGGGGCCGCGAAACCCTTGTCCGGCAGGCTGGCGGTGATCGGCAGGAACTGATCCTGCGGCAGGTCCTGATACTGGCGGACGACGTCCTGATAGATCAGATCCGACACGACCAGCGCGACCTCCGCCCGGGGAAAGCGGCGCAGCATGCTCTTGAGCTGCGGCGAGTCGACCAGTCGACAGACGGTCACCACAGCGCTGCCGGCAAAGCCGTTCGCGCTGTCGAGATGGACCAGCCCCTGGTGGACGCCGACCCGCACCCGGACCCGGGCCTCGGCGGACAGGCCCTGGTTGTGCTCCCGCAACAACCGGTCCAGGAGCGGTGCGATCCGAAGGACCCGCCGCTCACTCGTCTCCGGCGGCAGGACCGCGAGCTGGCTGTCACCGTTGTCTTGGCGCAACGTCCCGGGCAGCACGATGCCCAACTCCTCTCAGGCCGCCCGCATGACTTCTGCCAGTGCCTGCTGTGCGCGGTGTTGGAGCACATTGTTCCGCCCGCTGTAACGCTCGATGTCGACCATGAGGACGACGTGTCGGGTCGGGTTCCCCGCGTCAGCCACCATTCCACCCTTCGCTGGCAACATTGCCCGGTCGCGGAATTCCTACCAGTCGATGGCAAAGGAGAACCCGCCAAAATGCGGGATGTCGTGGGTGGTACCTCCGGCACCCCGGACGTCACGATGCGGGCGGGTCGTTCCTCAGCCGGCGGAGCCTCGGGCCAGACGTAGCAGGTCGAGCAGGCCGTGGCCGTCCTCGACCCGGGCGTCCGGGGTGACCGCGGGGTGTGGTGGTTCCCGGTCGGTGCGGGGGGAACGCATCAGGATCGCCGCCCCCGCCCCGGCCCGGCGGGCGCACTCGACGTCCCGACCGAGGGTGTCCCCGACGAACCAGCAGTCACCGATCGGAACCCCGACGGCCTCCGCCGCCAGCAGCGCCAGGCGCGGGTTGGGCTTCCGGGGACCGGCTTCGTCGCTGTAGAACTGGGCGGCGAACGACCCGGCCAGCCCTTCGGCGGCCAGGAAATCCCGGTGCGCGGCGCCGCAGAGGGTGTTGCTCACCACGGCCAGCGGAAGGCCCGCTCCCGTGGCCGCCGCCAGCGCCTCGGGGATACCTGGGCGCACCGCCCAGTCCGCCCGCCAGGTCCAGGCGTACGACAGGGGGGTCGCCTCACGGTCGACGGCGTCGCGGGCCGGGCGGGGCCACGATGCCGTGACGAACTCCGCCCACACCCGGGCGTGCGGCAGCTCCACCGGGTCGGCCGTCCGGCCCGCGTCGTCGCGCCAGGCCGAGTACCGTCGCGCGCCCCCGGTCAGGTCGGCGGCGATCTGCCGTTCGGACACCGCGCCGTCGACAAGCCGGGAGAGCCGTCGGACGAGTTCCGGTGGGGCGGGCGGCTGCGGGGGCGCATCGGCCAGGACACCGCCGAAGTCCAGCAGGAGGGCGCGCGGCGAGCGGAGCATGCCGGCAATTCTCCAGCAGGGTGACCGACCGCGCGGGGCGGCACGGTCGGCGGGCATCCCCTAGCCTCCACACGATGGGAGCAGTCAGCCGTTGAGCCGCATGACGACCGATGGTGACCCGGGCAGCCGCCGTCTCCAGCTCTACTGCCGGATCGACGTCACCGTGACCGACCCGACCGCGCTGACCGACCACGCGGTCGCCGAGTTGCACGCCGCCGACGTCGACTGGGCGCAGGAGGAGGACGACCTGCCGTCCGCCAGCGCAGAGCTACGGGCTGACCTCACCCGGGCGCTCGCCTCCGTCGCGGACGTCACCCGGGTCGTCGACACCATCCCGGGCGTCGAGTTCCGGGGCGGCGTCTGCTGGGCGGAGACCGGCCCGCCACGCGCGTCGTTCGCCCCGACGGGCGGGCGGCCCGCGACGGCACCGGACCCGGCGGAATAGTCCTGCCGGGTCACCCTCCAGCGACCCGGCGCGGCCGGCCGCCAGCGTGCCCCGACCCGGCCGGACAACCGTCCCTGCCGGTCCGACGGGCGGAGTGAGGCGGCATCGCGACGTCGTCCCCGGCTGGCCGGCGAGCGTGACCGGGCCGGGAGCGCCGACCGTCGCCCCACCGGCCGGGCGACGGCCACCCGCACCGGTCCGGGCGTCGACGGCAGGCTAGCGTCGGGGGGTGACCACTGGCTTCCCCCGCGTCCTGCCCGCCGAACACGACGGCATCGCCGAGGCCGCCGACGTGCTGCGGGCCGGCGGGCTGGTGGCCTTCCCGACCGAGACGGTCTACGGGCTCGGCGCGAACGCGTTGGACGCCCGGGCCGCGGCGCGGATCTTCGAGGCGAAGGCGCGGCCCAGCTTCGATCCGCTGATCACCCACCTGGCCGACGCCGCCGACCTGCCGGCCCTCGTCGGTGGGCTGCCCCCGACCGTCGCGGCGCTGGCCGAGCGGTTCTGGCCGGGGCCGCTCACCCTGATCGTGGACCGGCCGGCCGTGATCCCGCCGATCGTCACGTCCGGCCTCGACACGATGGCCGTGCGGGTGCCCGACGAGGCGTCCGCCCGTGCGTTGATCAGGGCTGCCGGGGTGCCGGTGGCCGCCCCGAGCGCCAACCGGTTCGGGCAGCTCAGCCCCACCCGGGCCGAGCACGTCGTACGCGGGCTCGGCGCGGCCGTCGACGTGGTGCTCGACGGCGGTCCGACCCGGTGCGGGATCGAGTCGACGATCGTGGACGCGCGTGGCCCGCAGCCGGTGGTGCTGCGCCTCGGTGCGCTCGCCGTGGAGGACCTCGTCGCGGCAGTCGGCCCGGTGACGGTCCGGTCGGGCAGCTCCGGGCAGCCGGTGGCCCCCGGCACGCTGGCCGCGCACTACGCGCCGCGTACCCCGTTGCGGGTGGTGGCGGGTGCGGTGCCGGCGGCGAACGGCGGCGTCCGGCGGGGCTACCTGGCCTTCCGGGCGGCCCCGCCGGCCGGCTACGCGGCGGTGGAGGTGTTGTCGCCCACCGGTGACGTGACCGAGGCCGCCGCCCGCCTCTTCGACGCGCTGCACCGGCTGGACGCGGCCGGGGTGACCGAGATCCTCGCCGAACCGGCCCCCGACGAGGGGGTCGGGCGGGCGGTCAACGACCGGTTGGGCCGCGCCGCCGCCACCTGGTCCCCGCCCCCGGCCTGACCCCCGCCGAAGATCTAGCCCGCCGGCTTCGGGTCGGCGGGCCGTCCCCGGGTCGGCAGCTGCTCCACCAGCCGGGTCAGCGCGCCGTTGGCGAAGGTCGCGCCGAGCGCCGACCCGGCGGCGATGGTCCACCCCACCGGGCCGAGCGGGGTGCAGCCGAAGAACTGGCTCACCCCGGGCGTCTGCACCACGGCGGCGAGCACCCCGACCGACGCCGCCGTCGACGCGAGCACCGTCGGGCTGGTGCCCCCGGCCAGGACGGTCTGCCCCAGCTGCGTGCCGACCAGCGAGACCAGGGCCACCGTGCCGGCTCGTCGTTCCCGGCCGGTCCACCGGGCCACCGTCCAGCCGGCGGTCGCCCCGAGGGTGGTGGCAGCGGCCCGCAACCCGATCTCCCGGGTCATGGTGCCGCCGAGGGACGCGTCCGGGCCCTCGCGGAGCAACCCGTCGGTGTGGTCGGCGTCCGGGGGCCGGACCGCGATGGCCAGTGCCGGCGCCAGGTCGGTGAGCAGGTTGACCAGGAGCAGTTGCCGGCCGTTGAGCGCCGACCGGCCGGTGACGGCGGCGCTGAGCACACTGAACGCGATCTCGCCGAGGTTGCCGCCGACCAGGATGCTCAGCGCGTGGCGTACCGACGACCACATCGCCCGTCCCTCGACCAGGGTGGCGATGATGGTCTCCAGCCGGTCGTCGGTGACCACCAGGTCGGCGGCGGCGCGGGCGGCCGGGGTGCCCCGCTGGCCGAGGGCGATGCCGACGTCGGCCAGCCGGATCGCCGGGGCGTCGTTGGCGCCGTCCCCGGTCATCGCCACGGTCCGCCCGCACTTCTGCAACGCCTGGATGATCCGTACCTTGTGCGCCGGGGTGCACCGGGCCACCACGTCGGTCCGGCCCAGCCGTTCACCGATCTCCGCGTCGTCCCACTGGTCCAGGTCGGTGGCGGTGACCACCCGTTGCCCGTCGGCATCCGGGCTGATCGCCGACGCGATCGCCTCGGCGGTGGCCGGATGGTCCCCGGTGATCATGATGGTGTGCACGCCGGCCTGCCTGATCCGGCGGACCGCCGGGGCGGCGCTGTCGCGTATCCCGTCGGCGAGGGCGAGGAAACCGACGAAGACCAGCCCGCGTACCTCGTCGTCGGTGACCGTCGCGGCACCGGCCCGGCACTCCGCCACGGCGAGGATGCGGTGCCCCGCCCCGGCCCGGTCGGCGAGCACGGTGTGCAGCCGCTCCCGGCGTTCGTCGTCCAGCGGCTCGTCCCGGCCGTCCGGCCGACGCCACGCGCCACACCGGGGCAGCACCGTCTCCGGGGCGCCCTTCACGCTCAGCAGCAGACCGTCGGCGGCGCGCCCGACTGTCGCGTGGTAGCCCCGGGACGGCTCGAACGGCAGCCCACCCACCGCAGCCCAGCCGGCCGCGCCGGTCTGCTCCGTGGTCTCCGCCTGCCGCGCGCCGTACCGGACCGCCCGGTCGGTGTGCTGCGGCAGCTCCTGCGGATCGGCCGCGTCGGGGGTGGCCCGCAGCCCGGCGGCGAGGACCCGGCGCAACCCGTCGTCGAGCCGGTCGACGGGTGCGAACCGCTCGCCGTCGCCGACCCCGGCGAGCAGCAGCCGACCCTCGGTGAGGGTGCCCGTCTTGTCGAAGCAGAGCACGTCGACCCGGCCCAGCGCCTCGATGGTGCGCGGGTTGCGGACCAGCGCGCCGTGCTCGGCCAACCGTCGGGCGGCGGCCAGCTGGGCCGCGCTGACCAGGAACGGCAACCCCTCCGGCACCGACGCCACCGCCAGGTTCGCGGCGGTCGCCGCCGTCTGCCCCAGCGGTACGCCCCGCAGCAGCCCCGCCCCGGCCACCGCGACCGCCGAGGCCACGGCCAGCGGGACCGCCGAGCGGGTGAGCCGGCCGAGCCGGGCCTCCACCCCGCTCTCCGGTGGGGCCTGCCGGGCCAGCGCGAGGCTCCGCCCCGACTCGGTCGCGGAACCGGTGGCGACCACCACGGCGGTGCCGCGACCGGTGGCGACGGTGGTGCCCTCGTACACCATGGAGGAACGGTCGGCCAGGGCGGCGGCGACCACCGGGGCGGCCCCCTTGGGCACCGGCAGCGACTCACCGGTCAACGACGACTCGTCGGCCTCCAGACCGTCGGCGGTGAGCACCCGGCAGTCCGCCGGCACCGCGTCCCCGGGGCCGAGGAGCACCACGTCGCCGGGGACGAGGTCCTCGGCGGCGGTCACCCGTTCGACCCCGTCCCGCAGCACCGTGGCGGTGACCGCCGAGCGGGACAGCAGCTCGGCCAGCGCACGGTCGGTGTTGCGCTGGTGCACCGCCCCGACCAGCGCCGACCCGCCGACCACCCCGCCGACCAGGGCCGCGTCGACGAGCGAGCCGAACGCCGCCGACAGGACCGCACCGGCGGCCAGCACCGGCGTGAGCGGGTTGGCCAGCTCGTCGACGAACGCCCGGAACAGGCCGACCGGTCCGCCCGACGGGTCCGGGTCGACCCGGTGCCGGCGTTGCGCCTCGGCGTCGGTCAACCCGTTCGGGCCGGTGTCGAGGTGACGCAGCACGGTCGGGACCGGCATCAGGTGCCAGGCGGTGGCGGCCGGTGCCGGGGACCCGTCCGGGCCGGGCAGCCGGCGGGCCCGCCACACCCCGTTGGCGAAGGCCACCGCCGCCGCACCGTTGACGGCGAAGAGGCTGCGGTCGGGCAGCTGCGGCACGGCGGCGGTGAACGCGCCCAGCGCGCCGAGGCCGGTGCCGGCCATGGCGAGCCTGATGTTCTGCCCGGTCATCCGTCGGGCCACCCCGGCCGCCTCGATGAGTAGCGCGACGATCCGCAGGTCGGTGCCGACGAGCAGGTGGGCACCCCACGGGGGCAGGTCGTCGGGGCCGGCCGTGCCGAGCCCGCAGTCGGACGCCGCCAGCGCCGCCCGGTCGCCCGAAACCAGCATCACCACCGCGCCGTCGCGTTGCAGGGCCCGGACGGAGCCGGCGAGCCGGTCCCCGCCGGGCAGCACCGCGTCGGCGAAGCCGTACCGCTGCGGGTCGGGGCCGGCGACCACCAGGCGCAGACCGGCGTGCCGGGCGGCGGCGGGCAGCACGTCGACGCCGGGTGCCGGCTCGGGGGCGACCCGGACGACGGCGGCGAGGGTGCCGTCGTGGACGAGGCCGAGCAGGGGGCCGTCCGTCGCGCGCAGCCGCCGGCTCTGCGGGGTGTCACCCGGGTCGGCGGCGTCGAGGCGGGCGAGCGGCCCGAGTCGCCAGCCGTCGGCCTCGCGTACGTCGTCCGGCCGGTCGGGGTCGAAGAGGGCGAACGCCCGGCCGGCAACCTCCCCGGTGTCCGTGCCGGCCAGCGGGGCCAGGTCGGCGAGGACACCCCGGTCCGAGCCGAGTACGGCCGCGTCCAGCACCACCGTGTCGATCCGGTCGAGTTCGCGCAGCACACTGCGGTCCATGGCGATCACGCCGCGGCGGGCCAGCACCCGACCGAGTTGGGCGGCGTACCCCTCGCGGCCACTGCCGGGGGCCTTGGGCAGCGCGGCGAGCGCGAGCGCGGCGGCCCGTTTCGGGCCGACTACCGGCCACGCGGCTGCCCCGGCGGCTGCCCCGGTGGCGAGCATCGTCGAGACGTACCGTTCGACGGGGCCGTCGGGCCGGGGGCAGGGCCGCCCGGGGCCTGGTGAGCGGGCGACGGCGCGTTCCGGGTCACCGGTCAGCCCCGGCTCGGCGCGGGTCCATGCGGTGAGCTGGGCGCGCGCCTCACCCCACTGCACGATCCGTTGCGCGCCGTCGAGGACGATGCCCGCCCAGCCGCCGGTGAGGCCCTGCACGACCGCCTCGGCGAGCGGAAACAGCACCTCGGTGCGCCGGTCCGCCCGCCAGCCCCGGCCGGCGAGGTCGTGCAGCCGGGGGTGCAGGTCGACGGCGCTGAGCAGGCCGGCCACCTCACCCGGCACCGGGGTGAACGGCAGGATGCGGGTGGCGGCGGAGATGGTCAGGCCCAGCGCGTCGGAGGCGAGCGCGCCCAGCGTGCGGGGGGTACGCGGCCCGTCCTCCGGCGGGTGCGGGGGCGGGATCTCCGGGTCCGGCTCGTGCGGGCAGATCCGTTCGACCCGGGTCACCGTGTCGATCAGGTCGCGCAGTTTCGGCTTCGGTTCCCCGACGGCCACCACCACCCGGCCGGACGGGGCGTTCACCCGTGCCCAGGCCACCCCGGGCATCCGCTCCAACGCCGCCTCGACCTGACGGGCCAGCCGGTCGCCGCCGTCCTGGCAGACGCCGTGCACCTCGATGTGGTGCCGGCCGTCGCGGGACCAGACCTGACGGCGGGCCAACCCGGCGACCCGGGCCAGCCGGCCGGCGGCCGAACCGACGGTACGGGACGCCTCGCCGAGCAGCGGTGGCACCGGCACCGACGGGAGCACCCGGCCGACTACCCGGCCCAGCGTGGTCATCGAGGGGTACGGCCGGATCGGTCCCGCCCACTGCCGCCGTACGCCATCTCGCCTCCCGCGTTCGTCAGGCGGCCTGGCTTCCCGGCCGGGCGTCCGTTATGCCCCCCGGGCGGGGGAAGTTTCCGTCGGGGGCGGGGCATGGACGGCGTTGCCCGTGGAATCCGGCTGACGACCCGACGGCTAGGCAGGGAGGCCGGAATGAGCACGATCACGCGAGACCTCAGCGGTGCCCGGGAGACGGTCCGGGCGTACACCAGGCGGGTGGAGGTGCCGATGCTCGGTGAGGTGGCGGTGCCGCCACCGGACAAGCTCGCCTACTACGCCGGGGTGGGGTTGCTCGCCGCCCTCCAGGTCATCGAGTGGCCGCTGGCCCTGGTGGTCACCGCCGGCCACCTACTCGCCGACCAGCACCTGTCGGGGCTGGCCAAGGGGCTCGGCGAGGCGCTGGAGTCGGCCTGACGAGACCGGGCTCACCCTTGACCTGAACCGGGGTGCAGGTCGCAGGCTGGGCGCATGTCCGACGTACCGCCCGGCGTCGTCCGGTGACCGCCACCCTCACCCCGGCCACCCGCCTGTACGACCCGCGCCTGCGGGCGATGACGGTGGGCATTGTCGCCTTGGTGTCGCTGCTCGCCTTCGAGGCGTTGGCGGTGGGCACCGCCATGCCCACGGTGGCCCGCGCGCTGGACGGGCTGGGGCTGTACGCGCTCGCCTTCGGTGGCTCGTTCGCCGCCGGTGTGCTGGCCATGGTGCTCTCCGGTATCTGGTGCGACGCCCGGGGGCCGCGGGGGCCGATGTGGGCCGGGGTCGGCCTGTTCGTCGCCGGCCTGTTCGTCGCCGGGAGCGCCGACGCGATGGGCACCCTGGTGGTCGGCCGGGCGGTGCAGGGCTTCGGCTCCGGCCTGCTCTCCGTCGCGTTGTACGTGATGGTCGGGCAGGCGTACCCGGAGGAGTTGCGGCGTCGGGTGTTCGCCGCGTTCGCGGCGGCGTGGGTCATACCGGCGCTGGTCGGGCCGGCGGTGGCCGGGCTGATCGTGGAGTACCTGGGCTGGCGGTGGGTGTTCCTCGCGGTGCCGGTGGTGGCGCTGCCGGCGGTGCTGCTGGTCGAGTCGGGCCTGCGGACGCTGCACCGCCCGTCGCCGGCCGGGCCACCGGCGGGCGCGGCGGCCCGGATCGGGTGGGCGGCCGGGGCGGCGGTGAGCGCCGCACTGCTGCACCACGGGGGGCAGCAGCGCGGCGTGCTCGCGGTGACCCTGGTGGCGGTGGCCCTGGCCGGCCTGGGGGTCTGTGCGCCCCGGCTGCTGCCGGCGGGGTTCCTGCGGGCGGCCCGGGGCCTGCCCACCGTGGTGGGGCTGCGCGGGTTGGCGGCGGCGGCGTTCGCGGGCGCGGAGGTGGTCATCCCGCTGATGCTGTCCCGGGAACGCGGCTTCTCGCCGACCGCCGCCGGGCTGGTGCTGACCGTCGGCGCGCTGTCCTGGTCGGTGGGTTCCTGGGCGCAGAGTCGGCTGCCGCCGCCCCGGTCCTCGGCGACCCTGCCCCGGCTCGGGCTGGCCTGCGTGGCGGCGGGCACGGCCACCGTCGCCCTCGCCGTCTGGCCGGCGGTGCCGGTGGCGGTCGCGGTGGCCGGTTGGGCGGTGGCCGGGCTGGGGATGGGGTTGACGTTCCCGTCGCTGTCGGTGTTGACGCTGGCTCTGTCGGCCCCCGACGAGCAGGGCCGCAACAGTTCCTCGCTGCAACTGGCCGACTCGTTGTTCACCGCCACCGTGCTGGCGCTGACCGGCACGGTGCTCGCCGCCGGGACGACGCCCGGCCCGGCCGGGTACGCGGGGACGCTCGCCGTGGCGGTGGCGTGTGCGCTGCTCGGCGCGCTGCTCGCCGGGCGGGTGGTGCCGGCCCGGGGAGGTCCCGCCTGATCCCGGGGAATCCCGTCGGACGGGCCGGCCCGGCGGCGAGGATGGTGGGCGATGAACGTCCTGACGATCCTGCCGATGGCCGTGGTGATGGTGGCCGGTACGCAGCTGGTGGCGGCGGTCTTCCTCGCCTCCGGTGACCGGCCCCGCCGGGCGTCGCTGGGCTTCCTGGCTGGCGCGGCGCTCGTGGTGTCCGCCGGTACGACCCTCGCCTGGCTGGTCTTCCGCCTGGTCAGGGGTGCGGCCGGCGGGGGCGGCGGGGGTGGCCGCAAGCCGGTCGAGACGGTCATCGACTGGGTGGTGCTGGCGCTGCTGGTGGTGCTGGCGGTGGTGGTGTTCCTGCGCCGGCACTCGGCCGGGGAGCCGGCGTGGATGGGCCGCCTCCAGCACGCCGGCTTCGGGTACGCGTTCCGCCTGGGCCTGCTGCTGTTCGTGGTGATGCCCTCCGACGACCTGACCATGGTGACGGTCGGGGCGACCGCCGCCCGGCACGGGCTGCCGTGGTGGCACCTGGTGCCGTTCGTGCTGCTGACCCTGTTGTTGCTCGCGCTGCCCCTGCTGGCGTTGCTGCTGCTCGGGAAGCGGGCGGACCGGGTGCTGCCCCGGATGCGCGACTGGGCGGACCGGCACTCGTGGATCATCAGCGAGGCGGTGGTGGGGTTCTTCCTCGTGCTGACCGTCGTGGACCTGCTGAAGTGAGGTCGACACGTACGGGGGACCGGCCGAAGATGAGCCGGCTACGGGTTCCGGTCCTGCCTACCGTGACCCCATGGTGGTCTTCGTCGTCACGGTGCTGCTCTACATCTTCGGTCTGGTCTTCCTCTACGGGGTGATCCGTCTCGCCGTGCGGCACGGCATGGAGGATCTGGAGGCCCGTCGGCCCCAGGTGCTGCGGGGTGCGCAGTCGGCGTCGGCCGACGACCGGGCGTTCCTGCGGGAGAACAGCTTCCTCGGCGGCAACTGACCTGCCGGCCCGTGGCGCTTCCGCGCTGACCTGCGGGGTGGCCCGTCGGGCGGCCGGTCGCCAGGGGTGCGAGGATCGCTGCCGTGATGGGAACCTTGCAGACCGAGCCCGCCCGGACCCGCCCCGACCTGTTGGCGGCACCGGTGGCCGCCGCGCTGACGGCGTGGCCGGCACAGGCCCCCGTCGACGTGGACGCCGTCCTGGTCGCCCCGATCGACGCCACGCTGGCCGACACGGCCGCCTTCTGTGCGGCGTACGAGGTGGGGCTGGACGTGTCGGCGAACTGCGTGGTGATCGCAGGCAAGCGGGAGGGCGAGATCCGGTACGCCGCCTGCGTGGTGCTCGCCACCACCCGGGCCGACGTCAACGGGGTGGTCCGCCGGACGCTGGACGTCCGCAAGGCCAGCTTTGCCCCGATGGCCGAGGCGGTCGAGTCGACCGGGATGGAGTACGGCGGGATCACCCCGATCGGGCTGCCCGAGTCCTGGCCGATCCTGGTCGACGCCCGGGTGATCGCCACCCCGCATGTGATCATCGGTTCCGGCGTACGGCACAGCAAGATCGCCCTGCCGGGGCCGGCGCTCGGCGCGCTGCCCGGGGCGCGGGTGGTGGAGGGCCTGGCCCGGCCCGCATAGTCATTCGCATTCATCGATGTTGTTGCACGTGAAACATCGTGCCTGTCGATGTCGCCCCGGCGCGCGGGGCGTCAGGCGGCCGACTCCCGCTGGGCGACCTCGGTCAGGGCGGCGAGCAGCGTCTCGGGCTCCTGCGCACCGGTGACGCCGTACTTGCCGGCCAGGACGAAGGTCGGCACGCTGGACACCCCGAGCTGGTGGGCGGTGGTCAGGTCGGCGGCCACCTCACGACGACCCGCGTTCGAGGCCAGGTACTCGCGCGCCTCGCCCTCGTCCAGCCCGACCGAGACGGCCAGGGCCACCAACGCCTCCGGCGAGCCGACGTCGACCCCGTCGGTGAAGTGCGCCCGGTAGAGCGCCTCGACCAGCTCACCCGCCCGACCGTGCTCGTCGGCGAACCGGACCAGCCGGTGCGCGTCGAAGGTGTTGGCGCTCACCGCCCGGTCGAAGTTCAACGTCAGCCCCACCCCGGCGGCCACCTGGGTCACCTGGCCGGCCATCGACTCGGCCCGCTCCCGGCCACCGAACTTCGCGGCCAGCGCGTCGAGCAGCGGTCGGGACGTGGTCACCGGCGACGGGTCGAGCTGGAACGGCCGGTACCTGACGGTCACCTCGCCGTCGTACGACGCGAGGGCCTGTTCGAGGCGGCGCTTGCCGATGTAGCACCAGGGGCAGACCACGTCGGCGTAGATCTCGATCTCCATGACCGGAGACAACCCCCAGCTCAGCCTGCTTGTTCCCGTACCTGCCGCTTGAGTCGGGCCAGGATCGCGGTGCCGCCGCGTACCCGCAGCGGGCTGATCGCCTGGGCCAGGCCCATCCGCTGGTAGAGGTCGTCCGGCACGTCCAGCACCTGCGCGGCGCTCGCCCCGGCCAGCCCCTCGGCGAGGATGCCGGCGAAGGCCCGGGTGGTGGGCGCCTCCGGCGGGCAGTCGAACACGGTGGTCACCGTGCCGTCCGGGGCGACCTCGGCGCGCAGGAAGAACGCCGTCTGGCACTCGGGGACCTGCTCCAGGTCGTCGCGGTCCACCCCGGCCGGCAGCGGCGGGACCACGTCGGCGTACTCCAGCAGCATCTCCAGCACCACGTCGCGGGGCGCGTCGGCGAACTCCTCGACGATCTCGGCCAGCTTCGTCGGCATCTCGGGCATTCCGCCAGGCTACCGCCGTCCCCTGCCGTCCCCGCCCGACGGTCGGCCCGCCCCGGGCACCCGGCCCGGCCGGGGGTGGGTCCACCTGCCCCCGGCCACGTCACCCGTGCGCACCGGCCGTCGTTGCCACCCGCCCGGTAACCGGCCGTCGTGTCCGGCTCAGTTCGTTCGGGCTCAGTTGTTCGGGGCGCCCTCGCTGATGTCGGCAAGCGCCGAGCTGGGGTCGAGCTGCATCGCCAGGTCACCCAGGGAGACGATGCCGACGAGCTTGCGTTCGTTGTCGCAGACCAGGATGCGCCGGATGTTCCGCTCGCGCATCAACGCCACCGCCTCGCCGGCCGTGGCGTGCTGCTCGATCATCACCACCTCCCGGGTGATGATCGAGCCGATCGAGGTGCTGGCCGGGTCGCTGCACTCGGCCACGGCCCGGACCACAATGTCCCGGTCGGTCAGCAGACCCGCCAGCGTGGAACCGTCGGTGACCACCACATCCCCGATGTCGGCCTCCTTCATCACCCTGGCCGCCTCGTCCAGAGTGGTCTCCGCCGACAGATAGACCACCTGCTTGGTCATCACGTCACTGACCCGGTACATGAGAGCCTCCGCACAACACCCGTAGTCGATCCGACTTTGGTACCCCGTGGCGCGTCCGCTACACCCCGTTGCCGCGAACCCGACTCAGCAGTTGGTCGGCCAGGCCGTCCCACGGCACCTCGTCGCGTCCGCCGGTCGCCCGGTCGCGCACCTCGACGTACCCGTCAACGAGTCGGCGGCCGACCACGACGACGCACGGGATGCCGATCAGCTCGGCATCGGTGAACTTCACCCCGGCCGAGACGGTGGCCCGGTCGTCGACGAGCACCCGCAAGCCAGCCGCCGACAGCCGGCCGCCGAGGTCGAGCGCCGCGTCGAGCTGCGCCCCCTTACCGGCCACCACCAGGTGTACGTCACACGGCGCGACCGCCGGCGGCCAGACCAGCCCCCGCTCGTCGTGGTGCTGTTCGGCGATCGCCGCGACCGCCCGGGACACCCCGATGCCGTAGCAGCCCATGGTGGGCCGGACCGGTCTGCCTGCCGGGCCCGACACGTCGAGGGTGAACGCGTCGGTGAACCGGCGACCGAGCTGGAATATGTGCCCGATCTCGATCCCGCGACGGATCGTCAGCTCACCGCCGACACCGTCCGTCCCGGCGGCGGTGCCGCTGGCGGTGGCGCTGGCGGCGCAGGCCGGGCAGGGGTCACCGGGGCGGACCTCGGCGGCCTCGATGGTGCCGTCGGGGACGAAGTCCCGGCCGCACACCACGTGGGTGGCGTGCCGGCCCGGCTCGTTGGCGCCGGTCAGCCAGGCGGAGCCGGTGACCACCCGGGGGTCGACCAGGTAGCGCAGGCCGAGCCCGGCCAGCACCTGCGGCCCGAGGTAGCCCCGGACCAGCCCGGGGTGGGCGGCCCAGCCGTCGAAGACCGCCACGTCGGCCGGGTGCAGGGCCGCCGCGACCCGCTTGAGGTCCACCTCCCGGTCGCCGGGCAGCCCGATCACCAGCACCTCGGGGGTGTCCGCGCCGGGCCGGCGTACGGTCAGCACCACGTTCTTCAGGGTGTCGGCGGCGGTCCAGTCGTGCCGCCCGGCGAGTTTCCGCTCGTTGGCGAGATCCACCAGCGCGGCGATGGTCGGGGTGTGCGGGGTGTCGTGCACCTCGGTCGCTGGCTGTGCCCCGGGGTCACCGACGGCCGGGGCGGGGGTGGTCACCGCCTCGGTGTTCGCCGCGTAGTCGCAGGCCGTGCAGCCGACGTAGGTGTCCTCACCGACCGGGGTGCCGGCCAGGAACTCCTCCGAGGCCGAGCCGCCCATCGTCCCGGAGACCGCCCGCACCACCGTGTACGCCAGCCCCAACCGGTCGAAGACCCGCCGGTACGCCGCCCGGTGCCGGGCGTACGACGCGCGCAGGCCGTCGTCGTCCAGGTCGAACGAGTAGGCATCCTTCATCAGGAACTCCCGCCCGCGCAGCAGCCCGGCCCGGGGACGGGCCTCGTCGCGGAACTTCGTCTGGATCTGGAACACCGTCACCGGGAAGTCCCGGTACGACGAGACCAGGTCCTTGACCAGCAGCGTCGCCAGTTCCTCGTGGGTCGGGGCGAGCAGGTGCTCGGCTCCGCGCCGGTCGGCGAGGGTGAAGATGTCGTCGCCGTACTCCGCCCACCGGCCGCTGATGCGGTATGGCTCCGCCGGCAGCAGCGCCGGGAAGTGCACCTCCTGGTCGCCGATCGCGGCCAGTTCCGACCTGACGATCTCGGTGACCCGGTCCAGCACCAGTTTGCCCAGCGGCAGCCAGGCGTATCCGCCCGGGGCGACGCGACGGATGTAACCGGCGCGCAGCAGGAGCCGGTGGCTCGGCACCTCCGCGTCCGCCGGGTCCTCGCGCAGGGTCCGCAGCAGCATGGTCGACGTACGAAGCAACATCGACGCAGCGTAAGACCGCACCCCCCACCCCAGCATTCCCTTTCACCCCCTCCCACCCTGCGCGCCCCCGCCCCCGCCCCTCGCCCCCGCCCCCCGCCCCCGCCGTTTCGCGGTGATCAAGAGGTTTGCGTCAGCTTTGATCTTCAGGTTGACGCAAAGCTCTTGATCAGTTGACGCAAACCTCTTGATCACCGGGGCGAGGGGGCGAGGGGGCGAGAGAGCGAGAGAGCGAGAGGGCGAGAGAGCGAGAGAGCGAGGGGGCGAGGGGGCGGGGTGAGAGGGCGAGGGGCGGCGGGGTGGCGTGGGGGTAATTCGATGGACATGGGTTTCCGGGGCGGTGAGCATCGGGGCATGCGGCAGGACGAGATCTGGGACGCCGAGGCTGCTCGGCACTACGACACGCCTGGCGAGGGGATGTTCGCACCCGACGTGCTGGGGCCGACGGTGGACCGGTTGGCCGCGCTCGCCGGTGACGGGGCGGCACTGGAGTTCGCCATCGGCACCGGTCGGGTCGCCGTTCCGCTCGCCGCCCGGGGGGTGCCGGTGACCGGGATCGAGCTGTCGGCGCCGATGATCGCCCAACTCCGCACCAAGGTGGACGCGGACACCGTCCCGGTGGTCGCCGGTGACATGGCGACCGCCGTCGCCCCCGGCGAGTTCTCCCTCGTCTACCTGGTCTTCAACACGATCGCCAACCTGCTCACCCAGGCCGAACAGGTGGCGTGCTTCCGCAACGCCGCCCAGCACCTCGCCCCCGGTGGCCGGTTCGTTGTCGAACTGTGGGTGCCTGAGCTGCGCAAACTCCCACCCGGGCAGCAGGCCGTGGTGTGGCACGCCGAGCCCGGCTACGTCGGCCTGGACACCTACGACGTGCTGAACCAGCACCTGGTGTCGCACCACTTCCGGTTCGACGACGGCCGGCAGGCGGAGTTGTTCCGGACCCCGCACCGCTACGTCTGGCCCGCCGAGCTGGACCTGATGGGGCAGCTCGCCGGTTTCACCCTGGAGAGCCGGCACGCGGACTGGACCGGCGGCGAGTTCACCGCCGAATCCCGCTCCCACGTCTCCGTCTACCGCCTGGCCTAGCCGCCGGCCTCCGACGCGACCGCCGGCCTCCGACGCGACCGCCGGCCTCCGACGCGACCGCCGGCCTCCGACGCGACCGCCGGCCTCCGACGCGACCGCCGGCCTCCGACGTAGCCGGCCGGCCTCGGCGGGCCGGGACGGGTCAGTGGGTGCCGACACCCTTGCCGGTGGCGGCGACGAACGAGCGCCAGGCCCGGCGGTCGAAGGTGAGGACGGGCCCGGTCGGGTCCTTGCTGTCGCGCACCCCGACGACGCCGGGCAGACCGTCGGCGACCTCGACGCACTCGCCGTTGCCGCTGCGGGTGGACTTGCGCCAGGTGGCACCGGTCAGCTCCATGACGTCATCACTTCCTTCATCAGCAGTGCCGACTGGTTGTGGGGCAGGGCCTCGCTGCGGACGCTCTCCCACCGTGCAATCAGGATAGTCAGCTCCCCGTCCTTGTCGATCGTGGTGCCACTGAGCTGATTCTCCAGATGGCCTACCCAACCGCTGTCGTTGCCGAGTGCCAGCGTGAACGGGCCGGCGAGACCCACATGGGTGCTGACCTCGGCGGGTATCACGTGGATACTGACGTTCGGCTGGTCGACGCACTCCAACAGATGGGCGATCTGCTGCACCATCAGGCCCCGGAAGCCCTCGTCCGCGCGCCGGAGCACCGCCTCCTCCACCACCGCGATCAGCTTCGGCGGCTGCTGACGACTGAGCACGCTCTGCCGGTCCATCCGGACGGCGAGCCGCCGCTCCACCTCGTCGTCGCTGAGCATGTCGTCGGCCCGGATCACCGCACGGGCGTAGTTCTCCGTCTGCAACAGACCCGGGACGAGCGTCGGGTGGTAACACCAGAGCTGCTGTGCCTGGCGTTCGGCCTCCAGCCAGGGCCGGAACCAGTTCGGTTGCGAGTAGCGCTCGGCCAGCCTGAGCAGTGAGGTGAGCAGCCCACCGGTCGTCAGGACCTCGTCCGCCCGCCTGAGGAACAGCCTGTCGAACGGGCGTTGGCCCAGCTCGATGGCGGAGATCTGCGAGCCGGAGAAGTGGACCAGCTTGCCGAACTCCTCCTGACTCAGCTCCGCATGCAGCCGCAGTCTGCGCAGTTGTGCCCGGATCAGGTCGGCGGTCGGTTCACTTTCCACACGTCCTCCACGGTTGTCCCGGCCGCCTCCCCGGTCCGACCGGGCGGCCCTCTCCGTCGACCCGGCCTCGCCCCGGCCGGCGTCGATGCCTTCCGACAGTAGTGGTGTCATCACCAGAATGTCACCAGCGGGTCGCCTTCCCTCCGGCCCGCTGGTGACCCTCCCCGTGCAGGGGGCGGCCCCGTTCCCACCACCAGGAGGTCGAGACCGGTGAACTTCCGTCCGTTTCCGGTGCCGCGTCTCGGCCCGTACGCCGACCGGCCCCGCTCCCACCCGCCGGGCGGCCGGCCGCACCTGCCGCTGCGACCGCTGTGGGTGTGCCGGGCCTGCGGCGGCCCGTGGCCGTGCGCCGAGGCCCGGCTGCTGCTCCGCATCGAGTACGACGCACACCCCGTCGACCTGGCCGTCTATCTGTCCGGGCTCTATCACGAGGCGAGCCACGACCTGTTCCGGCTGAACCCGCAGGACGGGCCGACGCCGCGTGACCTTTTCGAGCGGTTCGTCGCCTGGGCCCCCTACCGCCGGGGACCGGCCGGCCCACCCCCGTAGTGCTGGTCGATGACCTGCGCCACGTTGGGGCGGTGGGCGGCGACGCACGACGGTCTGCCGGTGACAGACTGGTCGCCGCAGGCAACGAGGGCATGAGGGGGCGGCGTGCGCTGGCGAAGCTTCGTGGCGGTCGGGGACAGTTTCACCGAGGGCATGGACGACGCCTACCCGGACGGCACCTACCGGGGTTGGGCGGACCTGGTGGCCACCCGGCTGGCCGCCGAGGCCGGGCCGGACTTCGGCTACGCGAACCTGGCCATCCGAGGCCGGCTCTTCCCGAGCGTCGTCGCCGAGCAGGTGCCCGCCGCGCTCGCCATGAAACCCGACCTGGTCAGCTTCGCGGCCGGCGGCAACGACGTGCTGCGCCGTACCTTCGACCCGGACGCGTTGGCGACCCGGTTCGACGCCGTGGTGGCCCGACTGCGCGCCAACGGTGCCGACGTGATCCTCTTCCGGTTCGCCGACGTGCTGGCCCGGCTGCCCGGCCAGCGCCTCGTCTCCCCCCGGATCGCGCTGATCAACCGGCTCATCGGCGAGATCGCCGAGCGGCACGGCGCGATCCTGATCGACCTGTTCGCCGACGACACGTTCCGGCTCAACCCGACCCTCTGGAGCCCCGACCGACTGCACCTGTCCGCCGCCGGGCACCGGCGGGTCGCCGGCCAGGTGCTGACCACGCTCGGGGTGGGCTGCGACGAGGAGTGGCTGATGGTGCCGGAACGCCCGGCCGCCACCCCGTGGCTCGCCGCCCGCGCCGCCGACCTGAGCTGGGTCGGCCGACACCTGGCCCCGTGGATCACCCGGCGACTCACCGGCAGGTCCTCCGGCGACACGATCACCGCGAAGCGCCCCATCCTCGGCCCGGTCGCCGACTGACGTGCGCACCCTGCACACCGCCCCCCTGCTGCGCCTGACCCTCGACGACGAGCCACCACCCGGCCGGACGATTCCGAGCGACGAGCCGCCGTCGGTCCGGGTGACGCCAGGCGACGCGCCATCGCCGGGCCGGGCGGTCCCGGCCGACGACGAGCCGCAGTTGGGCCGGCCGGCGCAGGTCTCCGCTGGGTCACAGCCGGACCGGTCGACCCTGGGCGACGGTGGGCCGCTCTCGGGCTGGGCGGTGCTGGTCGACGGGGACCGGATCGAGGCGGTCGGGCCGGTCGGGGAGCTGACGCAGGCGTACCCGACGGTGCGGGTGCGGCGGTGGCCCGGCACCCTCGGGCCGGCGCTGGTGCACGACGGGCCGCTGCCGCCGGCCCCCACCCCGCGCGAACGGGTGCACGCGCTGCTGCGATCGGGTGTCGGCGCGGTGCTCGCCGTGCACCTCACCGACCCGGCGGTACGCGCGGCGGCGGCCCGCAACGACGTCGCCGTCCTCGACGCGGCACGGCCCCCGGCCCTCACCGTCGGCGGCCGAGCCGACCTGGCCGTCTTCGCCGACGACGGCCGTTGCCTCGCCACCGTCGTCGCCGGCCGCCTGGTCCACCGCCGCGCCTGACCGCCGGCCCCCTCGGCCGCCCGGCCCCGCTGGACGGGTGCGCCGACCGGCGGGGACGGGCTGCGGTCCCGTCCCGTTGGGCGGTCGGCACCCGGATTCCGGCGTAACTTGGGGCTCATGTCTGTGCCGAGTGATCCGCATCCCCGCCTCCAGTCGTACGCCGACCCGCAGCGGCTGGTCACCACCGAATGGTTGGCCGAGCACCTCGGCGACGAGGGCCTCGTCGTGGTCGAATCCGACGAGGACGTGCTGCTCTATGACACCGGTCATCTCCCCGGGGCCGTCAAGGTCGACTGGCACACCGAGCTGAACGACCAGGTCACCCGGGACTACCTGGACGCGGAGAGCTTCGCCGAACTGTGCGCGGCCAAGGGCATCGGCCGCGACGACACGGTGGTCTTCTACGGCGACAACTTCAACTGGTGGGCCGCGTACGCGCTGTGGGTGTTCACCCTGTTCGGTCATGCCGACGTCCGGCTGCTCGACGGCGGCCGGCAGAAGTGGATCGCCGAGGGGCGCGAGCTGACCCGGGAGAAGACGGTCCGGCCGCGCGCCGACTATCCGGTGCCGCAGCGCAACGACGCGCCGGTCCGGGCGTACCGGGAGCAGGTGATGGCGCACGTGGCGGCGGGCCGGCCGCTGGTCGACGTCCGGTCGCCTGGCGAGTACACCGGCGAGATGCTGCACATGCCCGACTACCCGCAGGAGGGCGCGCTGCGCGGCGGGCACATCCCGGGCGCGGTGAGCAAGCCGTGGAAGTCCGCCGCGAACGACGACGGCACCTTCAAGTCGGCCGACGAGCTGCGGGCCATCTACACCGACCAGCTCGGGTTGAGCCCGGCCGACGACGTGGTGGCCTACTGCCGGATCGGCGAGCGGTCCAGCCACACCTGGTTCGTCCTGCACCACCTGCTGGGCTTCCCGCAGGTGCGCAACTACGACGGTTCGTGGACCGAGTGGGGAAACCTGGTCCGGGCCCCCGTGGTGCGGGGCGACCAGCCCGGCGGCCTGGCCGGCTGACCAGCCCTCCGCCGGGCCCCGGGTCGCCCCCGGCTGGATCACGCTTGGGCGGCTGTTGCGGTATCCCAGCCCCGGGACACCGCAACATCCGCCCAATTGCACCCGGCGGCCGGCCGTTCGGCGGACGGGGGTCAGGTGGGGGCGCGGAGGTAGCGCTGGACGGTGGGGGCCAGCCAGGTGACCAGGTCGGCCGGCGGCATGTCGACGACCGGGGGCAGGCGTAGCACGTACCGGGTCAGCGCCAGGCCGAGCATCTGGCTGGCGACCAGACCGGCCCGCCGGGGTGCCTGCGCCGGATCGGGTACGACGGCGGCCGCCGCCGCGCCGAGCTGGTCGGTGAAGACCGCCCGCATCCGGTCGGCCGCACCCTGGTTGGTGGCGGCGGTACGCAGCAGCGCGACCAGCGTCCCGTCGCCCTCCCAGCGGTCGAGGAAGTGCCGGACCAGCACCTCACCGAGCTGGTCGGTGGGCTGGTCGGTGAGGTCCGGCAGCCGCAGGTCGAACTCGGCAGCCGCCGCGAACAACCCCTCCTTGCTGCCGTAGTAGCGCATCACCATGGACGGGTCGATCCTGGCGTCGGCGGCGATGGCCCGGATGGTGGCGCGCTCGTATCCGTCGGCGGCGAACCGCTGCCGGGCCGCGGTCAGGATCGCGGCCCGGGTGGCGTCCGATCGGCGGGTGGTCATGTCCCCGACTCTATGCCAACAGGCGTTGACCTCCGGTGTCCACCCGGCCTACCGTTGCCAACAAGTGTTGGCAAACGCTCGTTGGCAACGGAGGTGGGAGATGCTGCCCGCGCAGACCGACGTCCTGGTGGTGGGAGCCGGCCCGACCGGACTGACCGTCGCGGCCACCCTCGCCCGACAGGGCGTGGAGGTGACAGTGGTCGACCGGGCGTCCGCGCCGCCGGTCACCTCCCGGGCCGCCGTCGTGCACGCGTACACGCTTGAGGTGTTGGACCGGATCGGCGTCACCGCGCCACTGGTGGCCCGGGGGCTGCGGGCGTCGCGCTTCACCGTGCGGGACCGCGACCGGGTGCTGCTCACCCTCGGCTTCGGGGACCTGCCGTCGACGTACCCGTACGCGCTGCTGGTCTCCCAGTCGGTGACCGAGGCGGTGCTCACCGACCGGCTGGCCGCCCTCGGCGGGCAGGTGCACCGGCCGTACCAGCTCACCGGCCTGGACCACGACGGCGACCGGGCGGTCGCCGGCTTCGCCGACGGGACGAGCGTGCGGGCCCGCTGGGTGGTCGGCGCGGACGGCATGCACAGCACCGTCCGTGACCTGGCCGGCATCGGCTTCGGTGGGCCGGCCGACCGGGGCGAGTCGTTCCTGCTCGCCGACGTCCGGGTGAACAGCGTGCTCCCCCGCGACGAGGTCGCCCTCTTTCTCGCCCGGCCGGGTCCGCTGGTGTGGGCACCCCTGCCGGACGGCGTGGTCCGGCTGGTCGCCGCCGTCGCCGACGCGCCCCGCGACCCGGACGCCGCCCGGCTCCAGGCGCTGCTCGACGAACGCGGCCCGACCCGGCGGCCGGACCGGGTGACCGACGTGCTCTGGAGTTCCCGGTTCCGCGTCCACCACCGGATCGCCGACCGCTACCGCCGTGGCCGGGTGCTGCTCGCCGGGGACGCGGCGCACGTGCACAGCCCGGCCGGTGGGCAGGGGATGAACCTCGGCATCTGCGACGCGGTGGCCCTCGGTGCCGCCCTCGGCGACGTCCTCGCCGGCCACCCCGACACCCTGCTGGACGAATACGCCGCCCGCCGTCGGCCGCTCGCCGAGGAGGTCGTCGGCTTCGCCGCCAGGCTGACCCGGCTGGCCACCCTGCCGCCCGCCGGCCGGCCGCTGCGGGACCTGGCGCTACGCGCGGTGTCGGGGATGCCACCGGTACGCCGCCGGATCGCGCTGCGGCTCGCCGGCCTCCAGCAGCGCGCGACGACCCCCCCATCGGGAGGACGAGCGGCAAGCCGGTCGGCGGTAGTTCGGCGGTAGACCCGACACGCGGTCGTCGGGCGGGGGAACCTGCTAGGGGAACCCCGGTCACCTGGTGAGGAGAGGGTGTGCGCAGACCGCGAGCCCGGCTGACGGCGCTGTGCGCCCTGGCCGCCCTGCCCCCGGCGATCGAGGCGGTGCTGCTGGTGCGCCTCGGGTTCGTCGCCGCCGAAGGGCTGTCCTCCCAGGTCACCGCCGTCTGGCCGTACGACACCTACCACGACCTGCGCTGGCTGTACGTCTACCACGACTCGTGGCCCGACTTCCTGGTCGGACTGCTGCTGGTGATCGGGTTCCGGGCGCTGCTCACCACCGGACTGGTCACGCTCGCCTGGCCCGCCGGGGTGGACCGGCCCGGTCTGCGCTGGCTGCTCGGCCGCAACCTCGGCCTGTCCGGCGTGGTTATCGTGCTGGTCGCCCCGTGGGCGTTGATCTCGGTGGCCGCCTCGGTGGTCGCGCTCTCCTGGGTGCTGCTCGCCTCGCTGCTGCCGATGTTCCTGCTCGCGCCGTTCCTGCAACGTGCCGCCGTGGTCGGGCCGTGGTGGCGCGGGTTGCCGTCGATCTCCCTGGTCGGCTGGTCGCTGCTGAACTTCGTGGTGATCACCGTGGCCAGCGCGCTGTGCTGGAGCGTCCCCGGCTGGTGGACGGTGCCCGTCGCGCTGGTCGCCGGGGCGGCCAACGGGCTGCTCTGGGAACGCACCGTGCACGTCGCCGTGCTGGCCCCCCGGGTGCGCTGGGCGCGGGTGCCGGTCACCCCGATCGCCGTCGCGCTGGCCCTCGCCGTACCGCTGGCGATCCCGCTGCTGGTGCAGGTCGTCCCGGCCGGGGTGACGATCGAGCAGGTGGTGCTGGGGCAGCGGCTGCCCGCCGACGTCCGGCACGCGGTGATCGTCCTCGCCGGCCACGGGTCGGCCTACGACGGCACCCCGCCCGTCGACGCGAACGTGGAACGGTTCTCCTACCGGGGGTTGGACGGGGACGGTCGACCGCTGCCGTACCGGTCGTCGGACACCAACCGGTCGCTGGAGAGCGGGACCGCCCTGCTCCGGACACAGGTGGACCGCCTGCACGGGCGTACCGGCCGGCCGGTGGCGCTGATCGGGGAGAGCGAGGGGGCGATGCTCGCCCGTACCTACCTCGCAAAGCACCCGCACCCGGCGGTGGACACCCTGGTCATGTTCAGCCCGTTGATCAACGCTGGGCGGGCGTACTACCCGCCGGCCGGGGCGGCCCACGGCTGGGGGGTGGCCACCGGCTGGCAGCTCCGGGCCCTGCTCGGGGCGATCGGACTGTTCGGGGTCACCGACGCCGGGCCGGACGAGCCGTTCATCCGCTCCCTGCTGGACAACGCGCCGTTCTACCGCAACCAGTTGATGTGCCCGGTGCCGGGCGTACGGATGGTGGCGTTCCTGCCGACCACCACGGCCACCGAGGCGCCCCCGGGCGAATACACAGGCATTCCGGTGTTCCAGATGCCCGGGGTGCACGGCGGGCTGCTGGGCCGGTCCCTGGTCCAGGACCGCCTGATCCACTTCCTCGCCGGGGTGCCGGAGAGCCGGATGCGGCGGGAGTATCCGCTGCTCCAGCAGCTCGGTGCGGGTTGGCAGGCACCGCCGCTGGCGATCCGGGTCAACCCGGCCTGGAACGACGCCCGCCAGCCGGACCCGTCCTTCACCGGGAAGGTCTGCCAGCCGTCCTGACCCGGGTGCCGTCCCGGTCGCCGCGCCGGTGCCGGACGACCAGCCGGACGGCGGCGAGGGTCAGTCCCACCACGATCAACGCCTCGATCGGGTGGTACGGCGCGAACAGCACGTGCACGACGACGACGGCTGCCCCGACCACCAGGGCGGCCGTCACCCACCCGCGGCGACCGAAGGTGACGACCAGGCCGGTCGCCACCAGCAGCACCCCGCTCGCCACGTGCAGCCAGGCCCAGTTGGTGAGGTCGTAGAAGACCAGCCCGTCGGCGTGCAGCGAGACGTAGACGTCGCCGCTGTCGACGTCGCCGAACCCGGACAGCACGTCGAAGATGCCCGCGCCGACCAGTAGGCCACCGGCGAGCAGCAGCGACCGGTCCGGCCGTCGTGCCGTCATCCCACCCTCCCTCCCTTCCCAGGCTAGGGCCGGTGGGGCGTGCCGTCCGGCGATCACCGGCGGCACCCGGCCGGACGGCTGCCGGCGGCACCCCCGCACGCGGCCACTGTCCGCCTGGTGAACCCGCGGGTAACCGAGGGGCCCCGGTGTCCGGCCCGAGGTCTACGCTTGCCGGGTGACTGTGGGGCAGCAGGCTAGGGGCAGCGCAGGCAGCGCGGGCCGGCGCCGGTCGAGGCGCGACGAGATCCTGGAGATCGCTGTCGGGCTCTTCGCCGCCCGCGGCTACCACGGGGTCTCCATGGACGACATCGGTGCGGCCGCCGGGGTGACCGGCCCCGCCCTCTACCACCACTTCGCCGGCAAGGAAGCGATGCTCGCCGCCGCGCTGATCCCGGTCAGCGAGGGGCTGCTCGACGGTGGCCGGGACCGGGCGGCCAGCCGTCCCGGCGACCCGCGTGGCGCGCTGGAGTCCCTGATCGACTTCCACGTCGACTTCGCGCTGGCGAACCCGGCCGTGATCGCCCTGCACCTGCACGAGCTGGACCGCCTCCCGGACGAGCCGCGCCGCCGCATCCGCAAGCTCCAGCGGCTGTACGTCGAGGAGTGGGTGACCGTGCTGACCGCGCTGCACCCGGGGCTGCCCGACGGCGAGGCACGGGTGCTGGCGCACGCCGCGTTCGGCCTGATGAACTCGACCCCGTTCCTCGGCGGCGAGGTCGACCGGCGGCGTCGGGCGGCGCTGCTGCGGGCCGCCGCGACGGCCGCCCTGCTCGCCGAGACCGACTCCTGACCCTCCCGCCCGACTCGTGGCCGACGGCCCGACCGTGGTTTCCTGGCATCCGTCCGCACCCCTGGACGTCGAGCAACCGTCCCCACCCTGGACGCTGGAGGAAACATGATCGAGTCGCTGTTGGTCGCCAACCGGGGCGAGATCGCCCGCCGGATCATCCGTACCGCGAAACGGCTCGGTGTCCGGGCGGTCGCGGTGCACTCGGAGGCCGACGCCGACCTGCCGTTCGTGGTCGAGGCCGACGAGGCGGTGTGCGTGGGACCGGCGAACCCGGCCCAGAGCTACCGCAACGTCGAGGCGATCCTGGCCGCCGCCGAGGCCACCGGCGCGCAGGCGATCCACCCCGGTTACGGCTTCCTGTCGGAGAACGCCGACTTCGCCCGTACGGTGCAGGCCCGTGGGCTGGTCTGGGTCGGGCCCGGCGCGGACGCGATCACCGCGATGGGCGACAAGATCAACGCGCGGAACCTGATGGCGGCGGCCGGGGTGCCGGTCGCGCCCGGCACCACCGAGCCGGCCACCGACCTCGACGCGGCGGTCGCCGCCGCCACGGAGATCGGCTACCCGGTGATGGTCAAGGCCGCCGCCGGTGGCGGCGGGATGGGCATGGCGGTGGCCGCCGACGAGGCCGCGCTGCGCACCGAGTACGACAAGGTCCGCGCGTTCGCCGAGCGGATGTTCGGCGACGGCTCGGTGCTCATCGAGCGCTACTTTCCCCGGGTGCGTCACGTCGAGGTGCAGATCCTCGGCCTGGCCGACGGCCGGGTGGTGGCACTCGGCGAGCGGGAGTGCTCGGTGCAGCGGCGCAACCAGAAGCTGGTCGAGGAGTCCCCCTCCCCGGCGGTCTCCCCGGAACTGCGGGCGCGGTTCCTGGCCGCCGCCGTACGGGCCGGCGAGGCGGTCGGCTACCGCAACGCGGGCACCGTCGAATGCCTGCTCGACCCGGCCACGCAGGAGTTCTTCTTCCTGGAGATGAACACCCGGCTCCAGGTGGAGCACCCGGTGACCGAGCTGGTCTACGGCGTCGACCTGGTCGAGGAGCAGCTGCGGGTGGCGGCCGGCCTGCCACCGACCTTCGACCCGGACGCGCTGACCCCGCGCGGGCACGCGATCGAGCTGCGGATCAACGCGGAGGACCCGAAGCGGTTCCTGCCCGGCCCCGGCGTCATCGGCACCTGGGTGGAGCCGACCGGTGAGGGGGTACGCGTCGACTCCGGCTACGTCGCCGGCAACACGGTCACCCCGTTCTACGACAGCCTGCTGGCCAAGCTCGTCGTCAGCGGGGCGGACCGGGCCGAGGCGATCGAGCGGGCCCGGACGGCGGTGGCCGACTTCGCGCTGGCCGGCCCGAAGAACAACCTGCCCTTCTTCACCGAGCTGTTGACCAACGAGGAGTTCGTCTCCGGCGACTACGACACCGGCATCGTCGGCCGGATGCGCTGACCCCGGCGTGGCCGACCACGGGTCCGCCGACCCGGATCCCGTGGTCGGGCCGGCCTGATCCCCCGGGTCCGCCTGGAGCGGGCCCGGGGGATCAGGCCCGCCGCGTCCCGCCCGGCGGGTACGGCCGGGGCATCGGCCGGTGCGGTGGCGGGCCGACGACGTCGAGGCGGGGCGGCAGCGACACCGTGTCGATCCGGGGTGGGCGGTGCCGACCGGCCGGGGCGTCGTTGGTCGGGGTCGGGCCAGCGGGGAAGTGCCCCGGGTTGCGGTCCTTGCGGGCCAGCCCGTCGAGTAGGGCCGCCTCCCGTCCGGACGGGTCCGCCGGGTGGGTGCCCCCGTCGGGGAGCCGGTGGGGGTGGCCCTTCGGAACCGTCCGGTGCACGGCGTCGAGGGTGGCGCGGAGCAGTTCGTTCTCGGCTTCCCGCGCGGCCACCGTACGGCGCAGCACGGCGTTCTCCGCGCGGAGCTGGGCGATGACCAGCCCGGCGTCACCCTCGGCACGGGCTGCCCCGCCGGTGGCGGTCCCCGGCGGCCCGCAGCCGTCGGGGTGGGCCCGGTCGGCGGCCGGTCGGCGGTCCGTCGGCGGCTCACCCCGGGCCGCCTCGTAGAGCCGCTCGAACCGGCTCAGGGTGGCCGCCCGGTCGGCTGCCGCGACGGTGCACTCGACCACCAGCACCACGGTCTGCCACGGCGGTCCCTTGGTCTCGGTGGTGAAGTGCCGGGACAGCCGCTTGCGCCAGGTGTCCCGGTCCCGGCCCGGCCGGTTGCGGCAGATCCGTTCGGCCAGCCTGCTCCAGGTGTCGACAGTCCCGAACTCCGGAGACCGCTCGATGAGGTCGCGGACCGCCAGCGCGTACTCGGACACCGCCGGCGACCCGTACCGGGCCGCGTAGCCGGCGGCCAGGTGCTCGCGTGGGACGAGCCAGTGCCGCTGGTGCCGCCCCCGGTCCGGGGACGGCGTGCTGGTGGGGGAGGACATGGGCGGACCTTTCGTGCGGAGAGCTGCCTGACCCGGGAAGGTATTCGTACCCTCCATCCGCAAATCGTGAGCGTTTCGGCCTGTTTCCGTGGTCAGTTTCTGGCCGGGTCGTTGTCCGGGTAGGGCCGGGTGCCGTCCGGGTTGGACGGTCCCGGGCCCGGTGCGGTGCCGGTGTCCGGCAGCAGTCGGTGGACGGTCCACTTTGGCCGCCCGTCCCGGTGCTGCCCGGCCAGAACGGCGTGCGGCGCGGCCCGGCCGGTCGTTGGGCCCGTCGTGCGACCGGATCGGTCGCCGCGCGTTCGTCGGCGGTCGGTCGACGCCCGCGCGGCGGGAACCGGTCGCGCCACCCGGGCGGTGGAGAGGCCATCGCCTGTCATGCGGCGTGGGGGCGGAGAACATGGGAAGCGGAAGACTGACCGACGGCGCGTGCCCGCGTCCCGACCGTCGTCGGGTGGGCCGGTACCTGCGGTCGATGTCGCTGTTCGCGGAGGGTGCGGTGGCGATGGCGCTGGTCCTGGGCCGGGAGGACGCGGTGGCCTGGGCGGGCGCGGTCGCGGCGGTGCTGCGTAGCGCTGCCGAGCTGGTGGAGGGACCGCCGGCCCGGTGATCTCCCGGGGCGGCCCGGCACCCGGGCGGTCCGGGGGTGGCGTGGCGGCGGCGGCCGGCGTGGTGGTTCCCTGGAGGGACCACCTGTCGTCCGGCGTCGCCGGTCGTCGTCCCCACGAGGGGCGGCGACGCGGGACACCCCCGGCGACCAGATGTCACAGCGAGGTGACCATGAGTCAGATGCCAGCGGCGGTGTCGATCCGCGAGGTCGGGCCGCGCGACGGGCTCCAGAACGAGGAGCCGATCCCCACCGGGGCCAAGGTGCGGCTGCTCGACGCGCTCTCCGGCACCGGTGTGCGCCGGATCGAGGCGGTGTCGTTCGTGCACCCGAAGGCGATCCCGCAGATGGCCGACGCCGACGAGGTGTGGCGGCGGGCCGGGAAGGTCGAGGGGGTCCGCTATTCGGCGCTGGTGCCCAACACCCGGGGTGCCGAGCGGGCCCTGGCCGCCGGTTTCACCGAGATCGAGGTGGTGGTCTCGGCCAGCGACACGCACAACCGGCGTAACGTCAACCGCTCCACCGCCGAGTCGCTCGACGACATCGCCGCGCTGATCGACCTGCTGCACGGCGCGGGCGCGCGGGCCGAGGTGATCGTGGCGACCAGCTTCGGCTGCCCGTACGAGGGAGACGTCGACCCGGGGCGGGTCGCCGGGATCGTCGAGCGGGTGGTCCGCGACGGCGCGGACCGGGTCGCGTTCGGCGACACCACCGGCATGGGTACGCCCCGACGGGTCCGCGAGCTGGTCACCGCCGTCCGCGACCGGGAGCCCGACGTGCCGGTGCTGCTGCACTTCCACAACACCAGGGGCACCGCGTTGGCGAACCTGCTGACCGCCCTGGAGCTGGGGATCACCGAGTTCGACGCCAGCGTCGGCGGCCTGGGTGGCTGCCCGTACGCGCCGGGGGCGAGCGGGAACCTGGCCACCGAGGAGGCGGTGCACATGCTGCACGACATGGGCATCGACACCGGCATCGACCTGGACGCCCTGGTCGGGGTCGCCGAGTTGGCCGAGGAACTGCTCGGCAAGCGGCTGCCGTCGGGGGTGCTGCGGGCCGGCCCGCGTACCCGGTTGACCGCCCGCTGAGGGGCGGCCGACCGCGCGGCTGGGAGACCGGAGAGACGCGGGGAGGGGCCGGCGTGGTGCCGGCCCCTCCGTCGGATCGCCTCGCGGGTCAGCCCACGGTGAGCAGACCCGGCCAGCTGTCCTTGAAGACCTGGCTGCCGGTGCCGCTGCGGCGGTCGTTGGCGCTGAGGGTGCCGGCGAACAGGCTGCTCACCCGGTTCGCCTCGGTGGTGCTCGGGTACGGGTTGGTGCAGCTGGTGCCGGCGCTGCCGCCGGACATCAGGATCGCGCAGTTGCCGTTGTAGTTGTCGGGCAGGCCGAGGATGTGCCCGATCTCGTGGGTCATGATCCGCAGCGGGCTGTACTGGGCGGCCTGCTGGGTGTCGATGTAGACCCGGCCGTTGCCGAGGCTGGTGCGCTGGGCGTACGAGCCGCCGCCGGTGATCTGGTAGATCCGCAGGTTGGTGCCGCAGTTCGCGGTGAGCGTCAGGTTGGTGGTGGCGTTGTTCCAGATCGACGCGGCCTGGTTGGCGATGCTCGCGTAGCTGGGCGCCTGGCTGGTGTTGTAGCAGATGGTCATCGCGGCGGAGGCGGGCGCGGGGTTGGCGACCGTGATGCCGAGGGTCGCCGTCGCGGTCGCCAGGGCGGCGACGGCGAGGCGCTTGACGCGTGAGTTCATGACTCACTCCAATCCGGAGGGGGTGTCTGGAGCGTAGCCATATCGATAGTTGAGTATCAATATCCAGGGGGGAAGTCGGTCGGGTGGTCGGGCGGGGCCCGGATGCGCTAGCCTAACGATCGTTCAGGCTGGTCGGCGCGTCCACTACGACGCCCACGGCGGCATGGCGGTCGGGCGCGTCCACGAGGCGCGGGGCGAGGGGGTCGGCGTGACGCTCGACGGTGAGGCACTGGAGCAGCTACGCAAGCGGGCCCGTTCCGGCGGCGCCGACAAATACCATGCGGCCAACGCCGGCAAGGGCAAGCTGTTCGCCCGGGAACGGGTCGCGCTCCTGGTCGACGAGGGCTCCTTCGTCGAGGACGGCCTCTACGCCAACGCCCTGGCCGAGGGGCTGCCCGCCGACGGCGTGGTCACCGGCACCGCCACCATCGACGGCCGGCCGGTCTGCCTGATGGCCAACGACTCCACGGTCAAGGCCGGCAGCTGGGGCGCGCGCACCGTCGAGAAGATCATCCGGATCATCGAGCGGGCCTACTCGACAGGCGTGCCGATGGTCTACCTGGTCGACTCGGCCGGCGCCCGGATCACCGACCAGGTCGACCTCTTCCCCGGCCCCCGGGGCGCCGGCAAGATCTTCTGGAACCAGGTCCGCGCCTCCGGGGCGATCCCACAGGTCTGCGCGCTGTTCGGGCCGAGCGCCGCCGGCGGGGCGTACATTCCGGCGTTCTGCGACGTGGTGGCCATGGTCGAGGGCAACGCCAGCATGTACCTCGGCTCCGACCGGATGGTCGAGATGGTCACCGGGGAGAAGACCACCCTGGAGGCGATGGGCGGGGCCCGGGTGCACTGCGCCGAGTCCGGTGTCGGGCACTTCCTGTGCAGGACCGAGGCCGACGCGCTCGACGTGGTGAAGACCTACCTGTCGTACCTGCCGTCGAACTGGCAACAGCAGCCGCCGGCCGCCCCGGCCGTCGCCGCGCCCGCCAAGGCCGACCTGGCCGCGCTGGTGCCGGCCAGCGAGCGGCAGGCGTTCGACATGCGCCGGTACGTCAAGGGCCTGCTCGACGAGGGTTCGTTCTTCGAGATCCAGGCGCTCTGGGCCAGGGAGCTGACCGTCGGCTTCGGTCGGCTCGACGGTGAGGTCGTCGGCGTGGTCGGCAACAACTCGATGTTCAAGGGCGGGGTGCTCTTCGTCGACTCGGCCGACAAGGCGACCCGGTTCGTGCAGCTCTGCGACGCGTTCAACGTGCCCCTGCTGTTCCTGAGCGACGTGCCCGGGTTCATGGTCGGCAGCGCGGTGGAGAAGCAGGGCATCATCCGGCACGGGGCCAAGATGATCACCGCGATCTCCGAGGCGACCGTACCCAAGATCTGTGTGGTGGTCCGCAAGGCGTACGGCGCGGGTCTCTACGCGATGGCCGGCCCCGGCTTCGCGCCGGACGCGACGATCGCCCTGCCCACCGCGAAGATCGCGGTGATGGGGGCCGAGGCCGCCGTCAACGCCGTCTACGCCAACAAGATCGCGGCGATCGCCGACGAGACCGAACGGGCCGCCTTCGTCGCCGCCAAACGGGCCGAGTACGAGCGGGACATCGACGTGGTGCGGCTCGCCAGCGAACTGGTCATCGACACGATCGTCGAACCGCACGAGCTGCGCGCCGAACTGGTCCGCCGGTTCGCCGCCGCCCGCAGCAAGGACCGGCACTTCTCCCGCCGCCGGCACGGGGTCACCCCGGTCTGACCGACCGCCAGACCCCTACCGGCCCGCCCGGTCGAGCCGCCGCCACCACCGTCGACCGGGTCCGACCGGTCGCCCACCCGATCCGCCGTTCCCGGCGTCACGAGCGCCCGGGGGCGGCACCCGTACCAGGAGGAACCGATGGACTTCCGGCTCAGCGAGGAGCACGAGGCGCTGCGGGAGAGCGTGCGGGACTTCGCCCGCGAGACGGTCGCCCCGGTGATCGCCGAGCACTACGAGCGGCACACCTTCCCGTACGAGATCGTCCGGCAGATGGGCAAGATGGGGCTGTTCGGCCTGCCCTTCCCCGAGGAGCACGGCGGCATGGGCGGCGACTACTTCGCGCTCTGCCTGGCGCTGGAGGAACTGGCCCGGGTCGACTCCAGCGTGGCGATCACCCTGGAGGCGGCGGTCTCCCTCGGCGCGATGCCGATCTACCGGTTCGGCACCGCCGAGCAGCAGGCCCGCTGGCTGCCGAAGCTGCTCAGCGGCGAGGCTCTCGCCGGGTTCGGGCTGACCGAGCCGGGCACCGGCTCGGACGCGGGTGGCACCCGGACCCGGGCCGTCCTGGACGGCGACGAGTGGGTGATCAACGGGTCGAAGGCGTTCATCACCAACTCGGGCACCGACATCACCGCGTTGGTCACCGTCACCGCGGTCACCGGCACCAACCCGGACGGCTCGAAGGAACTTTCCACCATCATCGTGCCGTCGGGGACACCCGGCTTCACCGTCGCGCCCGGGTACTCGAAGGTGGGGTGGAACGCCTCGGACACCCACGAGCTGACCTTCGACGACTGCCGGGTGCCGGCCGGGAACCTGCTCGGCGAGCGCGGTCGGGGCTTCGCCCAGTTCCTGCGCATCCTCGACGAGGGGCGGATCGCCATCGCCGCGCTGGCCGTCGGCCTCGCCCAGGGCTGCGTCGACGAGTCGGTGAAGTACGCGAAGGAGCGCCAGGCGTTCGGTCAGCCGATCGGCAACTACCAGGCCATCCAGTTCAAGATCGCCGACATGGAGTCGAAGGCGCATACCGCCCGGCTGGCCTACCACGACGCCGCCGCCCGGATGCTCGCCGGTGAGCCGTTCAAGCGGCAGGCGGCGATCGCCAAACTGCACGCCAGCACCATCGCCGTGGACAACGCCCGGGAGGCCACCCAGATCCACGGCGGCTACGGATTCATGAACGAGTACCCGGTGGCCCGGTTCTGGCGGGACTCCAAGATCCTGGAGATCGGCGAGGGCACCTCCGAGGTGCAGCGCATGATCATCGCCCGCGACCTGGGGCTGTGACCATACCTGCGCGACGGGTCCGCCGCCGGCCGGGAACGGTGCTCTGTCGGGTATCCGCAGCCCTTCGTCAGTAGGCCGACGAAGGGCTGCCCGACGTCGTATCCCGTCCGTACCCTTCCTGCCCATGACCCCGGATCATGATCACTCGCCCGCGGGTGGTCGTACCCCGATCGGGGAGCTGGTGCGGGCCCACCGCCTGGCCGCCGGTCTCACCCAGACCGACCTGGCCCAGCGGGCCGGGGTCGGCGTGCGGACGGTCCGCGACCTGGAACGCGGCCGGGCCCACCGGCCGCACCGCACCACCGCCGAGCTGATCGCCGGGGCGTTCGGCCTGACCGGCGCGGCCCGCGCCGCCTTCCTCGCCAGCGCCCGCGGCCAGGCCGCGACCACCCCGGTCGCCCCGGGCGTCGCCGGGCTGCCGGACCGCACGCCCGGCGTCGGCACCGTCCCCCGCGACCCCGACCTCCCGGGTACGCCGATGGCGCTGCCCCCGGCGGTCGAGCTGATCGGCCGGGAACGGGAACTCGCCGAGCTGACCGGCCTGCTGACCGGTGACGGCTGGCCGCCGGTGCTGAGCCTGGTCGGCCTGGCCGGGGTGGGCAAGACCGCGCTCGCCCTGGCCGTGGCGCACGCGGTGGCCGACGCCCACCCGGGCGGGGTGGCCGGCGTGCTGGTCGGCACCGGCTCCGACGCCAACGACGTGCTCGCCGCGGCCTGCGCGGTGCTCGGCGCGGCCCGGCTCGCCGAACTGGCCGCCCGGCTGCGGGGCCGCCCGGCGCTGCTGCTGGTGGACGCGGTCGAGCGGGCCCCGGACCCGGTGGCCGAGGTGGTGCACCTGCTCGTCGCGGCGGTGCCCACCCTGCGGGTGGTGGCGACCGGTCGACACCCGGTCGGCATCCCCGGCGAACTCGTCCGCCCAGTGGCGCCGCTGGAGGTGCCCCCCGCCGGGGTGGTCGACCCGGCCGAGCTGGGCCGGTGGCCGGCGGCGGCCCTGTTCACCGCCCGGCTGACCCGGGTCCGCCCGGAACCGCCCGGCCCGGACGAGCTGCCCGCCCTCACCGCGCTGGTCCGCCGGCTCGACGGCCTGCCGCTGGCGATCGAGCTGATGGCGGCCCGGGGCCGCATCCTCGACCTGCCCGAACTGCTCGACCGGTACGGCGACCGGGTGCTCGACCTGGCCGGCCCGGATCTCGGCGGACGGGGCTGGGAGGCCGCGCCGCCGGGGCGTACCGACGACCCGGCCCGGTCCACGGTCGCGGTGACCCTGCGCGAGGCGGTCGCCACCAGCTACCGGCTGCTCGACGGGTGGGAGCAGGCGGCGTTGCGCCGGCTCTCGGTGTTCGCCAACCGGTGGTCGGTGGAGCTGGCCGAGGAACTGCTCGCCGACGACCCGGACCCGTCGGTGGTGGTCGACCCGGTGCCGCTGCTCGACCGGCTGGTCGAGTTGGGCCTGCTCAGCGTCCGGGGTGCCGGGCCGCTGCGGTTCCGGCTGCTCGACGCGGTCCGCGAGTACGCCGTCGAGCAGGCCGCCGGCCGGGGCGAGCTGACCGCCGTCCGTCGCCGGCACGCCGTGGTGATCACCAGGCTGGTGACCCGTACCGCGCCGGACCTGGTCGGGGCGCGACAGCCGGCGGCCGTCCGTCAGCTCGACGAGGCGACAGGCGACATCGGCGCGGCACTGGCACACGCCGCCGGGGACGATCCGGTCACCGCGCTGCGGCTGGCCGCCTGCCTGACCCGCTGGTGGCGGATGCGGGGGCGGGACGTCAGCGGCCGGCAGTGGCTGTGCCGGCTGCTGGCCGATCCCCGTACCGCCGACGCCGATCCGGTGCTGCGGGCCTGGGCGCTGCTCGGGGTGGCCCGGCTGGCCGCCGAGCACGGCGCGGCGGCGCAGGAACTGCCCGCCGCCCGGGCCGCGCTCGCGGTGCTCGCCGGGCGGGCCGACGTGGCCGGGGAGTTGGCGGCGCGGACCGTCCTCGGCACCCTGCTGGTCGCGACCGGGGGCTACGACGAGGCGGCCGAGCAGGCGCACGCGGTGCTGACCCTGGCCACCCGGCACGGCCGGACCCGGGACATGGCGGTCGCCCAGCACCATCTGGCCTGGCACGAGATCCGCCTCGCCGACCTGTCGGCGGCCCGGCGTCGGCTGGCCGCGGTGGACCGGCTGGCCGCCCAGTGCGGGGAGCCCCGGCTGCGCCTGCTGGCCCGTGCCGACCTGGCCGAGGTGGCCCGGCTGGAGGGCCGTCACGGTGACGCGGTGGACCAGGGCCGGCGGGTGGTCGCCGCGCTGGCCGGGGTGGGTGATCCGGGGCACCGGCGGCGGGTGCTCGGCACCGTGGGGCTGGCGTTGGCCCGCTCGGGCCGGCTCGACGAGGCCGCCGAGATCCTGGCCGAGCTGCGCTGCGACGGTCGTCCGACGCCGCCCGGGTCCCGGTCGGAGCCGGGCGCGGCCGGGAGCCGGCCCGGCGGTGGCGGGCCGGTCCGGGCGGAGGAGTCGGTCTGCGCGCTGATCGAGGGCACCATGGCCCGGCACCGGGGGGACCGGGAGTTGGCGGCGGAGTGGTTCGCGGTGGCGGAGACCGCCGGTGCGGCCGGTCAGGACCGGCGGGATGTGGTCGAGGCCCTGGTGGGGCTGGCCGTGAGCACCGGCTCGGCCGAGGTGCGGGAGCGGCTGGCGCAGGCGTGCCGGCGCGGCGGCATCCGGTTGCTGCCGGACGAGGAACGCCTGCTGGGCTAGACGCGGGGGTGGCGCGAGCGAGCGAGCCCCCTGGTCAAACCCCTCGCTCGATCGCTCGCGCCGGCACCCCCCGGTGCTCCCCCGCGGGATGAAGGCTAGCCAGCCGGACCGTCCGTTTTGCGGCGATCGGCGGCTCTGCGACCGGTGGGTCGGACGGGTTCTGCCGCTTTTTCTGCCGGTCCGCCGGCATCCTGGTGACGGGCGGTCAGCAGGATGCCGGCGGCTCGTCGGTCGGTGCCTGGTCGGTGCTGCCGGCGGTCGCCCCCGGGTGGACGGCGTCGCGTACCCGGCGCAGGCCGTCCAGCATGGCGGCGAGGGTGGCGGGTTCGAGTTGGCCGGTGAACCACTGCTCGATGATCTGGAGGTGGCCGGGCAGGGTCTCGTCCAGCCGCTGCATGCCGGCCGGGGTGACCACCGCGTACGAGCTGCGCCGGTCGGAGGGGCAGGCGCGGCGGCGGAGCAGCCCGTCGCGTTCCATCCGGTCCACCACCCGGGTGACGCCGCTGGTGGACAGGGAGGTCTGGGCGGCCAGGTCGGTCATCCGTAGTTGGTTACCGGGGGAGCGGGCCAGGCGCATCAGCACCTCGAACTCGACCGCGGAGACGCCGTGCTCCTCGTACTGTGCGGTGAACCGGGCGGTCAGCCCGGCGTGCGCCTCGACCAGCAGGCCGACGGCGGTGATCCGGGGGTCGTCGAACACAGTCTCGTCCACCTGGCCATCCTAGCAGTGCTTGACACGGGGAATATTGCTGCGGTTATAGTTGCTCAGGCAGTCGTTGGGCTACTAAACAATCTTCCCCGGAGGGCAGTTACATGACCAGCACCGAGTCGGTTACCCGCGACTGGGACGGCCTCACCATCCCCGCCGCCGGCACCTACCTGCTGGACGCCGCGCACAAGCGGGTGGGCTTCGTCGCCCGGCACATGATGGTCAGCAAGGTACGCGGCGAGTTCGCCGACGCCACCGCCACCATCACCGTCGCCGAGGACCCGCTGCAGTCCTCGGTCACCGCCACCATCCAGGCGGCCAGCATCAACACCGCCCAGGCCGACCGGGACGGCCACCTGCGCAGCCCCGAGTTCCTCGACGTCGAGCAGTTCCCGACGCTGGAATACCGCAGCACCGCCGTGAAGTCCCACGACGGCAACGAGTTCGTCCTGCTCGGTGACCTGACCATCAAGGGCGTCACCCGCCAGGTCGAGCTGGAGGTCGAGTTCGAGGGCGTCGGCCGCACCCCGTTCGGCACCGACGTGTTCGGCTTCACCGCCAGCACCGAGATCGACCGTGAGGACTTCGGCCTGACCTGGAACGTCGCCCTGGAGACCGGTGGCGTGCTGGTCGGCAAAAAGATCAAGATCGAGATCGAGGGCGAGGCCATCCGGCAGGCCTGAGCCCGGCACGGGAAGCCCCCGCTCACCGCGAGCGGGGGCTTCCCCGTGTCCGCGTGCGGATTGTCACTGTCCGGCGACGGCGGCATCCGGTGCTGGTGGACGGCCGCTGGGTAGAAAAGCGGGACAGCGCATACCCGGTGGGCACTGGCCCCGGCGCGTGGGCGCTCCTATGGTGGTTCACACTGCGCGCCGGGACGGTCACCGTCCCGCGCGTCTCACGCCTGGAGGAAACATGGGTAGGGACGTCGAGCAGGGCGCGTTCTCCCGGGAGGACCGGGTCCGCTACCGGCAGAAGGTGCGGCGCTGCCTGGACGTCTTCGCGTTGATGCTCGACGACTTCGGCTTCGACGCCGACCGGCCGATGACCGGCCTGGAGATCGAACTCAACCTGATGGACCCGGACGCCGAGCCGGCGATGCGCAACGACGAGATCCTCGCCGCGATCGCCGACCCGCTCTTCCAGACCGAGCTGGGGCAGTTCAACCTGGAACTGAACGCGACGCCCCGGTTGATCGAGGGGGCCGGGTTCGCCAACTACGAGACCGACCTGCGCAGCAGCCTGGACCGGGCCGACGAGCGGGCGGCCAAGTCGGACGCCCGGATCGTCATGGTCGGCATCCTGCCCACCCTGACCGAGCAGCACCTGGTGGCCGACAACCTCTCCACCAACGAGCGCTACCGGGTGCTCAACGACCAGATCGTCGGTGCCCGGGGCGAGGACATCGAGCTGGACATCCGGGGGGTGGAGCAGCTCCGTACGCACACCGACTCGATCGTCCCCGAGGCCGCCTGCACCAGCCTCCAGTTCCACCTCCAGGTCGCCCCGGACAGCTTCGCCGACTACTGGAACGCCTCCCAGGCCATCGCCGGCGTCCAGGTCGCCGTCGGCGCGAACTCGCCGTTCCTCTACGGCCGGCAACTCTGGGCCGAAACCCGGATCGCCCTGTTCCAGCAGGCCACCGACACCCGCCCGGACGAGTTGAAGGCCCAGGGGGTACGCCCCCGGGTGTGGTTCGGGGAACGCTGGATCACCTCGATCTTCGACCTGTTCGAGGAGAACGTCAGGTACTTCCCGCCGCTGCTGCCGATCTGCGCCGACGAGGACCCGGTCGAGGTGCTGCACTCCGGTGGTGTCCCGCAACTGTCCGAGCTGCGACTGCACAACGGCACCGTCTACCGCTGGAACCGCCCGGTGTACGACATCATGAACGGCCGTCCGCACCTGCGGGTGGAGAACCGGGTGCTGCCGGCCGGCCCGACCGTGGTCGACATGCTGGCCAACGCCGCCTTCTACTTCGGGCTGGCGCGCGGGCTGGCCGAGTCCGACCGGCCGATCTGGAGCCAACTCACCTTCAGCTCCGCCGAGGAGAACTTCCACGCCGCCGCCCGCCGGGGCCTCGACGCGGTGCTGCACTGGCCCCGGCTCGGCGAGGTGCCGGTCACCAGGCTGGTCCTCGACACCCTCCTGCCGAAGGCGGCCACCGGGCTGGACCGGTTCGGGGTCGCCCCGGCCGAACGGGACCGCCTGCTCGGCATCATCGAACAGCGCTGCCGTACCGGCCGCAACGGCGCGGTCTGGCAGACCGAGACGGTGTGGGCCGCGCAGCGGCACCGCAACCTGGACCGGGACGCGGCGCTGCGCCACATGGCCAACCGGTACGCCGAACTCCAGCGCAGCAACGAACCGGTGCACACCTGGCCGGTGGACTGAACCACCGGCGGGCGGTCGACGGTCAGGGGGTGCGGCGACCGGGGCGGGGCCTGGGCACGGCGGGCGGATCCGTCGGGCGTACCCCCGCCGGCCCGTCGCCCGGCTGGGCGTCGCCCGGCGCTCCGGCGTCCTGGTCCGCCCCGGGGCCGGCGGATGGCGCACCGGTGGCCGGGGCGCTCCGGCCCCGACGGACCGGCCGGGCCCGACCGACCGCCGGCGCGGCGGAACCGCCCCCGGCGTCCGGCACGGGCGTGGGGGAACCGTCCCCGGCGGCCGGCGTCGGCACGGCGTGACCACCCGGGTCGGCCGGACCGGTCGTGCCGGCGACGGAGGTCGGCTGCCGGTCGGGGGTGGCGTCGACCACAGTGCCGGTCGACGGTTCCGCCGCGTCGGCCGGGAGGTCGGGCCGGGTGTCCGGTTCGGAGGGCGCGACCGGGTCGGTGCCGGCCGGCAGGTCGTCCGGTCCGCCGGTACGCGGACGGGGCACCGACGGCGTCGTCCGGGCGGCGGCCCGTCGTTCGGCCCGCTGGGCGAGCGAGGCCACCAGCACCGACCCGGCCGCGCCGACGACGACCGCGTAGGGCGCGACGAGGTGGGCCGAGACCTGGGCCGGGGAGATCGTGGCCAGTCGGGGCACGGCGAGGAAGTAGGCCACCGCGACGAGCAGCGGCCCGGCGGCCCCGGAGACCACCGCACCGAGCCGCAGCTCGGGCGTTCGGGCGGCCCGTCGGGCGGCCGACGCGCCGATCAGCAGGGCCGAGCCCAGGGTCAGCAGCGCGCCCGGCCAGTAGAGGTGGTCCCGCCACCAGAACCGGGGGCTGTCCTGGGCGATCTGCCAGATGCCGAGCTGGGCGCTGGTCAGCCCCCGGCCGGCGAGCACCCCGTCGACGACGGAGACCACGGCCAGCAGCCAGAGCCAGCCGACGGTGGCGATCACGTTCGTCGCGGCGGCCCGCGAGTGCAGCGCCCAGACGGCCGCCACCAGGCCCACCAGCACGCCCACCCCGGCGTACCCGGCCGCGACGGTCTGCGGTGAGAAGGTCTCCGGTACCGAGGCGGCCCGCGACGGCACCGCGACCAGCAGCACGGTGATCAGCGCGCCGACCGCGCCCGCCACCGCGAGGGTGACCCGGTGCAGCGCACTGCCGGCGGCGACGTCCCCGCCCCGCTCGTGCAGCCGCTGGGCGCAGACCGCCCCGGCGACGGTGGAGACGGCGGCGATCCAGGTAGCCCAGGCGAGGCTGGCGAACCAGGACGGTTCGGTGGCCCCGACGTCGACCGGCGCCCAGTTGATGATGCCCAGGCCGTAGCCGAAGCCCAGCTGCGCGGCGCCCACACCGGCGGCGACGCCCAGCGCGGTGAGCACCGATCCTCCCCAGCCCCGTCCCGCCATGCCGGGACTGTAGCGTTCCCCGGTCGGGGCGGCGAGTCGGACGAGCATCGGAGCACGGCCGGTGACCACTGGGCAGCGGCCGGTACCGTTTCGGGGACGAGGCGGGAGCGGCATGGACGACGACTACACCGAACAGGACAGTGTGCGACGGGACCGGCCGGGCCGGGCCAGGTTGCTGCTCGGCGGCACCCTGGCGACGGTCCTGCTGGCCACCGTCGGGGGCACCGTCGGGTGGGCGCTTGCCGAACCCGACGCCCAGGAGACCGGCACCCCCGGGGCAGCGGATGCCGGTGGGCCGTCCACCCCGGTCGACGAACCGACCACCGCCCGGCCGACCGCCGCGCGGACCGGCGCACCGCCGCCACCCGCCGCCACCGGTGGCGGGCTGACCGTGCCCCGGCTGGTGGGGCTCGACTTCGAGAAGGCGCGGGACACGCTGCACGACCGGAAGCTCGGCTGGCGGCTGGTGTTCGGCACCGGGTCGGGCCGGACGGTGACCCGTACCGTGCCCGCCCAGGACACGTCGGTGAAGGCGGGCACCACCGTGCGGGTCGAGGTCAGCGGGCCGGCCCCCGAGGTCGAGGTGCCGGACCTGATCGGCGAGGACTGCGACGACGCCGCCGACGAACTGGGCGAGGTGGGCCTGTTCCCCCGGTACCCCACCGGCAACCGGGGTGAGGTCACCGCCCAGCTGCCGGCGGCCGACGCGACCGCGCACTGGAACGACCAGGTGGCCATCTCCTGCGGTGACCGACAGACGCCGACGCCGACCCCCGGGGCGACGCCGACGCTCTGACCGGGCGGGTCGCCGCGCCGGTCCCGGTGGATGCCGGCCCCGACCGTTACCGTGGTGGGCCGAGGGCCACGACCGCCCGGCCGGCCCGGGGCCGCGCACGTGGGTCGAGCGCCCGCCGTCCGCCAGGTGGTGAGAGGACGTGCGATGAGCGACGACCGCCAGGATCCGCCCGCCGACGACGCGACCCGCCCGCTGCCCCCGGCCGACGCGACGACCCGGCCCGAGCCGGCCGGTACGCCTGTCTGGTCCGGCCGGGCCGGGGTGCCGCCGCCACGGGCGGCCGGTCCCCGGGAGCCGACCGAGTGGTACGCCGAGGAGCAGCGCGGCCGACGCTGGTGGACGCCGATCCTCCTGGGGGTGCTCGGGCTCGTCCTGTTCGGGCTCGTCGGGGTGGGGATCTGGCTGGCCCTGCGGGCGGTGGAGACGCCCTCGGACGGGACACCGACCCCACCACCGACGGCAGTGCCGACGACGGGTGCCGCCCCGACCACCGCACCGCCCACCACCGCACCGACCACCGGGCCACCGACGACCCCACCGACCACCGCGCCGTCGACCGAAGCGGCGAAGATCGCGGTGCCGCCGCTGGTCGGCCTCTCCCAGGAGACGGCGGAGGCCCTGCTGGGGCGGCTCGGGTTGTCCGCCCGGGTGCAGACGCGGGAGTCGGACCGGCCACCCGGCACCGTCCTGTCCACCGATCCGGAGGCTGGTCAGCAGGTGTCGGCGGGTGACGAGGTGACGCTGGTGGTGGCCGCCGAGCCGGCGACGTCGCCGACCGGCACCGCCACCCCGACCACCACCCCCACCGGGTGACGGAGCCGGGGCCCCGCGTCGGCCCGGCTCACCACATCCGGCGTCTGGTCCCCACCAGACCCAGCCCGGCCAGCGAGATGGCCAGCCCGAGCAGGCCGGAGTAGAACAGCGACTGGACGACGGTCTGCGGGTCGTCCGACGGGTGTCGGGGCTCGGCGAGCGGGGACGCACCGCCGCCGCCGACGCCGGACTGTGCGGTCCCCCGGTCGGCCGCCGCGTCCCCGCCCGGGTCGGCCGCTTCGTCGCCGTCGGCGGGCAGGTCGTCCCCGGATGAGGTGTCGGGGGGTGGGGTGTCGGGCCTGCTCCCGACGGGCGGCGGCAGGCCGGGCCGGGTACCGTCGTCGCCGGCCGGGGCGTCGGCCGGCCCGGCCACGGTGATCTCGGGGGCCGGCACCGGCTCGGCGAGCCGGGTGGCCGACTCGGCCGGGTAACGGGTCACCACCACGAGGGTGAGGACCACGCCGATCAGGACCAGTAGCCCGAAGGCCGGTCCGAGGCGGGACCTGTGGTGCCGCCGCGCGGCGGGCAGATAGACCATGGCCATCCCAGGTTCAGGGGCCGGATACGCGCGGGGTGGAGACGTTCGCCGGGGTGGGCGTACCGATTCTATGGCGGCGGTACGCCCTCCGGCCGGGTATTCGGGGAGTCAGCCCACCGCGATCGGCGCGCGGTTGACCGGCCGGCGTGACCGTGCGGTGTGCTGACGCGGTACGGCTGCGGCCCGCAGCTGGGTCAGCCCGGCCCGCTGGACGAAGATCGAGCGGCGGCTGACCGCGTCGCCCGCGGCGTTGAGCTGGTAGCCGTCGAGCCAGAGCCAGCCGTCGTACGTCGGCCAGTCGAGCACCCGGATCACCCGGAAGGTGATCGGCCTGAGGAACTGCACACTGGCGGCGCGGGTCACGTGCAGAACGTCACCGGAGCGGGGAAGCACATGGGCTCCTGGGAGGATATGGCCGGCGTCGCGTGGCCGGCCGGTGCGGAACGGGAACGGTTGCGGGTCCGGCGACGGGGTTGTGCCTCGCGGGCCGGTGCTCGATGTGGTGCTGGCCGGGGGCGTACCCGCTGGTGGTGGATCGCGCCACCCGGCCATCACCCGGCTGCTCACGGGTGTTACCGCTCCCGCCGCCGCAGCCTTCGGGCGTGCAGCGGCGGGGTCATCAACCCGGGGCAGGTCTCGTGGAATCCTGCGGCCCGGGGCACCCACCCGGCCGGGCGAGCCCGGGGCGTTGATCACACCGGGAAATCGACCGGAAACGGTGAGTGACTCGAACCATACGGACAGAGTGCATCAGTGTGATGCGGGATGCAAGTTGCACGTCGACTTTTGCCGATACGTGAGGGCGACACGTGAACCGGGCGCTTGATCACGCCGACTCCGGAGCGGCACACTGGACGCGGTTCCGCCCGACGCGGCCGGCCGACGACCGGTTCCACCCCCTTGCCGCGAACGATCGCCCGCCGCCCGTCGATCGCGCCTCCGGCGGGTGTGGACGTAGGCGCGATCGACCGGAGGTAACCGGGTGAGCGCGAGGCAGCAGCTTCCCCCGTCATCGGCACCTGGGGCGATGCGATGAGCGAACGGCGGAGTCCCACCATCCGGCGTCGTCGGCTCGGGGCCGAGCTGCGCCGCCTGCGCGACGGGGCCGGCATCACCATAGAGGTCGTCGCCGAGCAGTTGGAGTGCTCCGCCTCCAAGATCTCGCGGATCGAGACCGGGCACACCTCCGCGACGCCCCGCGACGTGCGGGACATGCTCCGCATCTACGGGGTGGTCGGCGCGGAGAGCGAGGAACTGGTGCAGATCGCCCGCGAGGCGCGGCAGAAGGGGTGGTGGCACCCCTACAGCACCGTGCTCGTCGGCGCGTACGTCGGCCTGGAGGCGGCGGCCGGCCACATCCGGGCGTACGAACAGCAGGTCGTGCCCGGTCTGTTGGAGACCGAGGAGTACGCCAGCGCGATGATCCAGGCGGCCCGTCCGGACTTCACCGCCGACCAGGTGCGACAACGGGTGCGTGTCCGACTGGGCCGTCAGTCGTTGTTGACCCAGGACGATCCGGTCGATCTTTGGGTGGTGCTCGATGAGGCGGTGTTGAGTCGGCCGGTGGGCGGTGACGCGGTGATGCGTAACCAGCTCCGGCGGCTGGTGGAGGTGGCCGAACTGCCGAACGTGACGTTGCAGGTCCTGCCCTTCGAGGTGGGGGCGCACGCCGGCATGGACGGGACGTTCACCATTCTCAGCTTTCCCGAATCGGTTGATCCGGATGTCGTGTACGCGGAGAACGCCACGGGTGGGCTCTTCCTGGAGAAGAGCGACGAGCTACAGAAGTACAGCTTCATCTTCGATCACATTCGAGCAGCAGCCAGGCAGCCCGAGGAGTCCATAGCACACATCGCAGAACTGGCAGAGGAGCCGTTGTGGAAATGGCGACCAAGAGGTTCCCCGAGGACCTGACGCAGGCAACCTGGTTCAAGAGCTCAAAAAGTGGGCCGAACTGTGACAACTGCGTCGAGGTGGCTTACGTGATCGGGGCGGTCGGGGTACGGGACTCGAAGGACAAGACAGGTCCCGCCCTCGTATTCGCCCCCGGGGAATGGAACGCCTTCGTCGCCGACGCTCGGAACGGCGCGTTCGGCCAACACTGACCAACGCAGCGTGGCGTTGACCGCGGGCCGGTCGGGGGACACTCCCCGGCCGGCCCGTCGCCACTCGCGCCCCGGGTCGTTGAACCCTCGGTACGGCGCTGGTCGACGATCCGCCGCAGACGGCGGCAACCGAGCGAGGCAGGCGATACGCAGATGACGACGATCGGCTCAGACAACCTCACCCACGGCCCGGGCCGGGCCGAGCGCTTCGGCGGCAAGTACCGCAGTGTCCGCCGCGACACGATGCTCACCGAGGTGGGTGCCGGTGACATCGACTTCGATCACGACGGTGTCACCGCGCCCGAACAGGTCGGGCCGCCGATGTCGATCGACCCGAACCTGCTCGCCGAGCCGTCGCCCGCCCGGGACGCCTGGCTCACCGAGGCACCCGAATCGATGATCGACCACCCGCTGCTGCGCGGACTGCTGCTGGAGCTGCCGCCGAAGGGCAGCGTCCCGCCGCCCGGCTGGCTGGACCGGTGGTTCGAGGCGACCCGGGCGATCCTGGAACTGCTATACGTGCAGGGAGCCGGCCGCAGCCGATGAGGCGGGCAGCCCGGCCAGCGCGGGGCGGGCACCCGGCAGGGTCCGCTCGGCGAGCCGGTTGTGCCGCAGTCCGTGGCGGACCCCGATGGCGAGGACGGCCAACCCGCCGACGGTGAGCGCCACTCCGGTCACCCCGTTGCCGGCGCTCAGGTCGAGCCCGCCTGCCCGCAACAGGCCCGGCACGGCGGCCAACGCGGTCACCTGCAACGGCAGCCCGATCAGTGGGTGCCCGGCGGCGGCCCGCAGGCCGTACGGCGCGGGGGTCTCCGGCGCGGCGGTGAACGCGCCGGCTCCGGCCCGCAGCCGGCGGACCCGGCGCACCGTGCAGGCGGCCACCGCGAGTGCCGGCACCGCCACCAGCGGGAGTTGCCCGGTGGCCCGGTCGACCGGGGTGTCCCCGCCGCTGATCGTGCCGGCGGCCAACACCGTCGCGGTCAGGGCCAGCCCGGCGACCGAGAGGGCGAGCAGCCATCCGGTACGCCGGCGCAGGGCGCGGGCCCGGTCCAGCCGGGGTAGTCCGTCCGCGACGACGCCGGCGGCGAGCCAGACGGCGGCGATCGACAGCAGCACGACAAGATGCCCATCCATGGATACAGCCTTGCCCACAACGGAGGGCGGCGAATCCGGGACAGGCCCCTGTTCCCACCCCGGAGCATCCCGTAGGGGTGGCCGTGCCCCGACCGGTCGGCCCAACGGCACCGGACCGGCCGGTTCGTCGTCCCGGCCGGTCGTCCGCAGTGGACGGATCAGACCGCGAAGGTCGCCGGCCGTTCGGTGGCCGGAGCCGGCGGCCGGGCCTTCCACAGGCCGGTCTTCTGGCCGGCGAGACGGGTCAGGTAGGCCGGGTTGAGGATGACGTACCGCCGCCAGAGCCGCTTCGGCTCCAACCCGAGCCGCCAGAACCACTCCAGCCCGGCCCGTTGCATCCACGGCGGCGGCTGCCGGAGCAGGCCGGCGTGGTAGTCGAAGGCCGCGCCGACGGCCATCAGCGGCATGTCCAGCAGGGGCCGCATCGCGTACGTGAAGACCTCCTGGCGGGGGCAGCCCAGACCGACCAGGACGAGCCGGGCGCCGCTGGCCCGGATCCGGTTGGCGATCTCGACGTCCTCGCCGGGCTGCACCGCACGGAACTTCGACGGCTCCACCCCGGCGATCTTCAGCGCCGGGAACATCCGCTCCAACGCCGGGAGCAGCTTCGCCAGCGTCTCCTCGGTCGAGCCGTACAGGTAGACCGGAAGGCCCTCGTCGGCGAAGCGGCGCAGCACGTGCAGGGTCAGCGTCGGGCCGTAGACCCGGTCGGCCAGGCCGGCGTGGTGCAGCAGGTTGAGCGCCCAGCGCACCGGCTGGCCGTCCGGGGTGACCACGTCGAAGGAGTTGAGCCGGGCGTTGTGCGCCGGGTCGAGCACCCCGGTCATCACCCCGTGCACGGCCAGCGCGGTCAGCGCCAGCGGCCGGCGGTCCCGGGCCGCCGCGACGACCTGTTCGGTGGCCGAGGCGTAGTCGGTGGCGTCGACCAGGACGCCGAGGACGTTGCGCTTGCCCTGGGCGGTCATGCTCCCGGCACCCACTTGTCGACGTTGGCCTGGTAGATCTCCCGCATGATCATGGGTACGTCGTAGACCTGCTTCCAGCCCGGGTAGTCGGCCTGGAACGCCTCGTTCGAGCCGATCCACCACTTGTGGTCGCCGATCCGGTTCGCGTCGACGTACTCGGTGATCATCTCCTGGCCGGTGATCTGCTCGGCCAGCGCGAACGCCTCCCGGTTGGAGGTGTTGGAGTGCCGGCCGCCACCGAGGTTGTAGACCGCCGCCGAGCGGGGCTCCCGGAAGAACGCCTCGAACGCCGACACCACGTCCGAGCTGTGGATCGCGTCGCGGACCTGCTTGCCCTGGTAGCCGAAGATCTTGTAGGTACGACGTTCCATGTTGGCCCGCATCACGTACCCGAGGAAGCCGTGCAGCTCGGTCGCCGAGTGCGCCGGGCCGGTCAGCGTGCCGCCCCGGAAACAGGCCGTCCGCATGTCGAAGTAGCGGCCGTACTCCTGGACCATCACGTCGGCGGCGACCTTGGAGGCCCCGAAGACCGAGTGCAGGCAGGCGTCGATCGACATGTCCTCGCGGATGCCCTGCTCGTACGGGTGCCCCGGCTCGATCTCCCACCGGGTCTCCTGCTCCACCAGCGGCAGGCTGTTGGGGCGGTCGCCGTAGACCTTGTTGGTCGAGCAGTGGATCACCGGCGCGTCGATGCAGTGCTCGCGCACGTTCTGCAGGATGTTGAGGGTGCCGCCGGCGTTGACGTCGAAGTCGGTGAACGGGTCCCGCACCGCCCAGTCGTGCGACGGCTGGGCGGCGGTGTGGATCACCACGGCGATGTCCCGGCCGTACCGGGCGAAGAGCTTGCCGAGGCTGTCCCGGTCGCGGATGTCGATGCTGTGGTGCGCGTACGCCGACCCCAGCTCGTCGGTCAGCCGCCGGACGTTCCACGCGGTCGAGGCCTCGGCGCCGAAGAACTCCTGCCGCATGTCGTTGTCGATGCCGACCACGTCCAGGCCGAGCCCGGCGAAGTGCCGGACCGCCTCGGAACCGATCAGACCGCCCGACCCGGTCACCAACGCGACACTCACACGACACTCCTGGTCAAGGTAGGAGGCTGGAAAAAACCATCGGAGCATAGCCTGACGTCCGCTACGCCCCGATACGAAGTGAGGGCCCCGCAGCTGCGGAGCCCTCATCTGGTGGTGGGGATGGGGGGAGTTGAACCCCCACGTCCTTTCGGACACACGGACCTGAACCGTGCGCGTCTGCCATTCCGCCACATCCCCGTGGCACAACCGTCGAACGCGGTGTCACATGTCGACTTCGCCGTCTCCGGCGGGCCGGCAAACATGCTACCCGGTCCTGCGGTCTCGCCTCGACCGGTTACCGTTCCTGCGAGCGGTCACCCTTCGTGGCGGACGAAAGAGTAGCACGGGCGTGGGGGCCGCTCCGAACGGGCCGCCGCGCGGTGGCCGAGCGGCGCGCGAGCTGCACGCGCGCCGTCCAGATACCATCATGTCCTCGGGACCCGAGGAGGAGCCGGTGAGCGTGCTGCAACGCTTCGAGAAGCGTCTGGAAGGCCTGGTCGAAGGGGCCTTCGCCAAGGTCTTCAAAGGGGTGGTCCACCCCGTGGAGATCCTCAACGCCATGCAGCGGGAGGCCGAGGCGCACAAGGCCATCCTCGCTGGTGGCCGCACCCTGGTGCCCAACCGCTACGTGATCGATCTCTCCCCGTACGACCACAGCCGGTTGGCGCCGTACGCCGCTGCGTTGGCCCAGGAGCTGGCCCAGTCGCAGGCGGAGTTCATCGGCGAGCAGGCGTGGACGGTCTACGGCGACGTGATCGTCGAGGTCGAGCGCGGCGACGGGCTGGACACCGGCATGTTCCGGGTCACCGCCGAGGTCTACACCGGCGGCGAGGTCGCTCCGGTCTCCTCCCCCGGCGGCTACGACCCCGGCCCGCCGGCCTACCCGTCGTACGACCAGGGGGGTGGCTACGGGCCGCCGCCCGGCCACGGCGGCGGTGCGCGCAACGTCCGGCTGGTCTCCGGCGACGGCCGTACCTATCCGTTGCAGATGGGCTCGACCGTGATCGGCCGGGGCGACCAGGCCAACCTGCGCCTGCCCGACGTCGGGATCTCCAGGCGACACGCCCGGCTGGACTTCGACGGCGGCCAGGTCGTGCTGACCGACCTCGGGTCGACCAACGGCACCATGGTCAACGGCCAGCGGGTCTCGGCGGTCGCCCTGAACCCGGGCGACATGATCCAGCTCGGCACCACGACGCTGACCTTCCGCGTGGACGGCTGACCCGCCTTGCCGGAACTCGTCATCACCGTCGCCCGGTTCGGGTTCCTCATCCTGCTGTGGATCTTCGTGTTCACGGTGGTCGGTGTCATCCGTCGGGATCTCTTCGCGGGTGCCCGGTCGGGGCGGCTGGTGGCCGCGCCGCGCACGGTCGGGGCCGCCACCCAGCAGCCGCCGGCGAAGCCGGCGAAGGTGAAGCGGGGGCGGGCGGCCCACCAGCTGGTGGTCACCGCCGGCCAGCTCGCCGGCACCCGGATCACCCTCGGCGAAGCGCAGATCACCATCGGCCGGGCCGAGGACTCCACCCTCGTCATCACCGACGACTACGCATCCGCCCGGCACGCCCGGCTGGTGCCCCGGGACGGGCAGTGGTTCGTCGAGGATCTCGGTTCGACTAACGGCACGTACCTCGATCGCGCTAAGGTCACCGGACCGACCCCCGTCCCCCTCAGCGTGCCGATCCGTATCGGCCGCACCTCTCTCGAATTACGGCCATGACTCTGACCCTGCGCTATGCGGCCCACAGCGACCGCGGTCTGATCCGAGACGGAAACCAGGACTCCGTCTACGCCGGGCCGCGGCTCCTCGCCGTCGCCGACGGCATGGGCGGCATGGCCGCCGGTGACGTCGCCAGCAACATCGTCATCGGTGCCATGGCGCCGCTCGACGAGGACGTCCCGGGGGACGCGCTCGTCGACGCGCTGCGATCGGCCGTGGGCACCGCCAACCAGCAGCTCCGCGACACCGTGGACGCCAACCCGCAGCTGGAGGGGATGGGCACCACGCTCACCGCGACCCTCTTCTCGGGCAGCAAGCTCGGCATGGTCCACATCGGCGACTCGCGGGCCTACCTCCTGCGCAACGGCGAGTTCTCCCAGATCACCAAGGACGACACCTACGTCCAGATGCTCGTCGACGAGGGGCGGATCAGCGCGGAGGAGGCGAGCAGCCACCCCCAGCGCTCGCTGCTCACCCGCGCCCTCGACGGCCGGGACATCGACCCGGAATACAGCGTCCGGCAGGTGCTGCCCGGGGACCGCTACCTGATCTGTAGCGACGGCCTCTCCGGTGTGGTCAGCGCGGAGACCATCGGCGACAGCCTCCGGGAGTACACCGACCCGCAGCAGTGCGTCGAGCGGCTGGTGCAGCTCGCCCTGCGCGGCGGCGGCCCGGACAACATCACCGTGATCATCGCGGACGCCACCGACCAGGACATCGTCGAGGCGAGCCCGATCGTCGGCGGGGCCGCGGCCCGGGACCGGGGCATGGCCACCGCCGCCGACGACTCGACCCCGGCCGCCCGTGCGTCGGCGCTGTCCGCGCCGCGTCCGCCCGCGCCGGAGGAGCCGGCGGCCAACCGGGACGACGACCCGGAGCGCCCGCGCCGGCCGCTGCGCACCGCGGCGATGCTGGCGGCCCTGCTGGTCATCCTCGGTGGCGGCCTCTTCGCCGGGTGGAGCTACACCCAGCGGCAGTACTACGTCGGGGCGACCGACAGCGGGCAGCTCGCGGTCTTCCGCGGGGTCCCCGGCCAGGTGGTCGGCCTCGACCTGTCCAGCGTGCACTCGACCAGCCAGGCCAAGCTCGACGACCTCACCCCGGCCGCCCAGGAGCAGGTCAAGCAGGGCATCCAGGCCAAGAGCCGACCGGACGCGCTGCGCCGGCTGGCCGAGCTGACCAGCGACACCCCGACCAACCCGAACCTGAAGCCGGTCTGCCCGCCGGTGCCGTCGTTGGTCACCGGCTCACCTGTGCCGGCGAACCCGTCGACGCCGGTCGTCCCGGGCTCACCCAGCCCTGACGTGACCGGGGTCCCGGGTGCCAACGGCACTCCCACGCCGCCCACCACACCCGACGCCTCGGCCTCCGACGCGGTTCCGCCGGCCGGAGACCCGGCGGGCTGCCGGTCGCCCGAGTGACCGTCGGCTGAGATCCGAGGGACACCTCCTTGACCGCAGCGGCCCACCCGGTAGTCTCGCCCGCCACGACGGGCGAGCGGCCCGGCGTACGTTTGTCGCGGTCCCGGCGTAACGCCGAACTGTCCCTGCTGGTGCTGGCGATGGTGCTGGTGGCCGCGTACGGGGCGATCGTCGAGGCCAACCTGCTCGACACCGTCACCCGCGACTTCTGGATGCCTGCCGCCGCGCTCGGGCTGGTCTTCCTCGGGATGCACCTGGTGATCAGGTGGCGGGCGCCGTTCGCCGATCCGGCCCTGCTCCCGGCGGTCGCCCTGCTCAACGGCATCGGGGTGGGCTTCCTGCGCCGGCTCGACCTCGGCAAGGCCGCCCCGGCCGAGCGGGAGACGCTCGCCATCTTCGCCGGCACCGGCGGGCGGCAGTTGGCCTGGACGCTGGCGGCGGTGATCCTGGCCGCCGGCCTGCTGGTGCTGATGCGCGACCACCGGGCGGTCTCCCGGTACGCGTACACCCTGGGGTTGGCCGGCATCGTGCTGGTGATGATCCCGGCGGTGCTGCCCGGCCGGTTCTCCGAGATCAACGGCGCGAAGCTGTGGATCAGGGTGGGCGGGTTCAGCATCCAGCCCGGTGAGTTCGCCAAGCTGGCGCTGCTGGTCTTCTTCGCCTACTACCTGGTCCGCAAGCGTGAGGTGCTCTCACTGGCCAGCCGCCGCATCCTCGGCATCGACTTCCCGCGCGGGCGGGATCTCGGCCCGGTGCTCGGGGTGTGGATGATCAGTCTGCTGGTCCTGGTCTTCGAGAAGGACCTCGGCACCTCGCTGCTCTACTTCGGCATGTTCGTGGTGACCCTCTACATCGCCACCGAACGGGTCAGTTGGCTGCTGATCGGTCTGGTCCTCTTCTTCGGCGGCGCCTACCTCGCGTACGTGCTCGGCGGCACGGTGGGTGGGCCGTTCGCCAACTTCTACACCCGTGCCGAAATCTGGCTCGACCCGTTCGCCGAGCCGTACGACCGGGGTTACCAGTTGGTGCAGGGGCTGCTCGGCCTGGGCAGCGGGGGCCTGTTCGGCTCCGGGCCGGGCGCCGGGGAGCCGCTGGAGATCCCCGAGGTGCAGAACGACTTCATCTTCGCCGGCATCGGTGAGGAGATCGGCCTGTTCGGGTTGACCGCCCTGCTGGTGGTCTACCTGCTCATCGTCGAGCGGGGGCTGCGGGCCGGGCTGGCGGTGCGGGACTCGTTCGGCAAGCTGGTCGCCGGTGGGCTCGCCTTCACCCTGGGCCTGCAGGTCTTCGTGATCGTCGGCGGTATCAGCAAGCTCATCCCGCTGACCGGTCAGACCACCCCGTTCCTGTCCGCCGGTGGCTCGTCGCTGATGGCGAACTGGCTGCTCATCGCGGTGCTGCTGCGCATCTCCGACGCCGCCCGGCGGCCGGTGGCCCAGGGCGGCGGCCCGGCGGGCCGGCCCGGTGGCGGGCCGCCGGAACAGCTGCACGGTGCTCCCACGGAGGTGATCCGCCCGTGAACGCGCCCCTGCGCCGCGTCGGCGTCGTCGTCATGGTCCTGTTCGGGCTGCTCTTCGCCAACCTGAACTGGATCCAGGCCTACAAGGCGGACGAGTACCGCAACAGCGACTACAACGGCCGGGTCCAGGTGGCCGAGTACGAGCGTCGGCGGGGCAACATCGAGGCCGGCGGTACCGCCGTGGCCACCAGCAAGGAGACCGGCGGCAAGCTGAAGTTCCAGCGCACCTACCCCGGCGGGTCGAAGTACGCGCACGTGCTCGGCTACAAGCCGGTCAACCTGGGCGACACCGGCATCGAACGGCTGGAGAACGACTTCCTCGCCGGCACCAGCGACGCCCTGCTCGGCAACCGGATCAAGGACATGTTCACCGGCGACGAGAGCGGTGGCGGCAACGTGCTGCTGAGCATCTCCAAGCGCGCCCAGGACACCGCCTACGAGCAGTTGCGTAACAACCGCAACGGGGTCAAGAAGGGCGCAGCGATCGCCATCGACCCGCGTACCGGTGCGATTCAGGCGCTCGTCTCGATGCCCGGCTTCGACCCGAACCCGCTGGCCGACCACGACACCAACGTGGCCTCGGCGGCGTACAACAAGTACGAGCAGGACCCGGACGGCCCGCTGAAGAACCGGGCGCTGTCGGAGGTCCTGCCGCCCGGCTCCACCTTCAAGATCGTGATCGCCGCCGCCGCGCTGGAGAACGGGGTCGGCAAGGACACCGAGATCCCGGCCGGGGCGAGCTGGACCCCGCCGACCTCGGGCACGCCGATCCGCAACGCCGCCGCGTCGATCTGCCCGGAGGCGCAGGTCACCCTGATCGACGCGGTCACCGAGTCGTGCAACACCGGCTTCGCCCAGCTCGGCGTCCGGCTCGGCGCGGACACGGTGAAGGAGAAGGCCCGCCAGTTCGGCTTCGAGCAGGACGACCTCACCGTCGGGCAGCTCGGCGAGGGGGGCCTGCCGGTGGCGGCCAGCCGCACCGGCGACATGCAGAACCCCGACGGCGGCACCGACCCGGCCGCGCTGGCCCAGTCCTCGATCGGCCAGAACAACGTGCGGATGACCCCGTTGCAGGGGGCGCTGATCGCCGGCTCGGTCGCCAACAAGGGCCGGCAGATGCGTCCCTACCTGGTCAAGCAGCTGCTCGGGCCGGACCGCACCACCAGCTACTACAACGCCCAGCCCCGGGAACTGCGCCAGCCGGTCAGCGGCCAGGTCGCCGACGACCTGCGGGACATGATGGTCAGCGTGGTGAGGAACGGCACCGGCAGTTCGGCGGCCATCGACGGCTACACCGTCGGCGGCAAGACCGGCACCGCCCAGTCCGCCCCGGACCGGCCCGACCACGGCTGGTTCATCGGCTTCGCCCTGGACAAGAACGGCAACGCCGTCTCCGCGGTCTGCGTGGAGCTGGAGCAGGCGGGCAGCGGCGGCAGCGCCGAGGCCGCCCGGATCGGTGGCAAGATCATGCAGGCGGCCATCGCCGATGCGGGGGGCCGCTGACATGCTCAGCCCCGGGGTGCAGCTCGGCAACCGCTACCGTCTCGACGAGCGGATCGCCAGCGGCGGCATGGGCGACGTCTGGCGCGGCACCGACCAGGTGCTGGGCCGTACGGTGGCGGTGAAGAGCCTGCTCCCGGCGCTGCTCGACGAGCCCGGCTTCGCCGAACGCTTCCGCGGCGAGGCGCGCACCATGGCCACCATCAACCACCCCGGCGTGGTCGACGTGTACGACTTCGGCAGCGACCAGCAGATCGCCTTCCTGGTCATGGAGTACGTCGAGGGTGACGCCCTGTCGGCGACGCTCAGCCGGGTCGGCCGGCTCACCCCGGCCCGGACGATGGCCCTGCTCGCCCAGGCCGCCGACGCCCTGCACGCCGCCCACGAGAAGGGCATCGTGCACCGCGACGTCAAGCCGGGCAACCTGCTCGTCCGGCCGAACGGCACGCTGGTGCTCACCGACTTCGGCATCGCCCGGTCCGAGCTGGTCGGCCAGCTCACCGCCGCCGGGTCGGTGCTCGGCACCGCCTCGTACATCTCCCCCGAGCAGGCCACCGGCGCCACCGCCACGCCCGCCTCCGACGTGTACGCGCTCGGTGTGGTGGCCTACCAGTGCCTCGCCGGCCGGCGGCCCTTCGAGGGGGACAACCCGCTCGAAATCGCGATGAAGCACGTGCGGGACACTCCCCGGCCGCTGCCCGGCGACATTCCGCCGCAGGTCAAGGCGATCGTGGAGCGGGCAATGGCCAAGGAGCCGGGCCACCGCTGGCCGAGCGCCGCCGCCCTGGCCTCCGTCGCCCGGCAGGCCAAGCAGGCCCTCTCCCAGCAGGCCCGCGCCGGTAACGGTGGGCATCCCGGCCCGGTCTCCGGTGGCCCGGTCTCCGGGGCACCGGCCTCCCCGGCCGGCCCGATGGCCCGCGCCCAGGTGCCGGGCGTACCCCGGCAGCAGCCCGGCGTGCCGGCGCACCCGCACCGGCCGGCGGTGAGCGGGCAGGCGCGGCCCCCGGTCGGTGGGCAGGCCCGGCCGCCGATGGGTGGGCAGGCCCGGCCGCCGGTCGCCGCCCGGCACCCGCAGCCGCCGGTGACCCCGCAGCGTCCGCCGGTCCAGGCCACCCCGATGACCCGGCCCTATCCGCAGCAGCTCCGGGGGGCGGCCTCGGTGCCGCCCGCCCAGCTGCGCGCCGACCGGCCCGTGTACGCCCGACAGCCCCTGCCACCCCCCGCCCCACCTGCCCGTTCCCGGTCCGGCATGGTGACCCTGGCGATCCTGCTGGCGGTGCTGGTGCTGGTCTGCTCCGGTGTGCTCGCCTACGCGGCGCGGCAGCGGACGAGCACCGGCGACCCCGGTACGTCGGGCACGACGTCCGGCGCGCTGAGTGCCCTCGGACGCGACGATCCGGCCGGGACGTCGTACCGTCGGGTGGTACGGCTCGGACCGGATGCCGGCGAGACGACGACGAGCGAAGGACGACGAACGCGATGACAGCCCAGGCCCGCCTGCTCGGTGGCAGGTACCAGGTCGGCGAGCTGCTCGGTTACGGCGGCATGGCCGAGGTGCACCGCGGTCGGGACCTCCGGCTCGGTCGGGACGTCGCGATCAAGATGCTCCGGACGGACCTGGCCCGGGACGCCACCTTCCAGATGCGGTTCCGTCGGGAGGCGCAGAACGCCGCCTCGCTGAACCACCCGGCGATCGTCGCCGTCTACGACACCGGTGAGGAGACCGCCCCGACCGGGGAGACCCTCCCGTTCATCGTGATGGAGTTCGTGAACGGGCGGACCCTCAAGGAGGTCCTCGGCGTCGAGGGGCGGCTCCAGCCGCGCCGGGCGCTGGAGATCTGCGCCGACATGTGCGCGGCCCTGGAGTTCAGCCACCGGCACGGGATCATCCACCGCGACATCAAGCCCGGTAATGTGATGCTCACCCAGACCGGCCAGGTCAAGGTGATGGACTTCGGCATCGCCCGCGCGCTGGCCAGCGGTGCCACCACGATGACGCAGACCAGCGCGGTGATCGGCACGGCCCAGTACCTCTCCCCCGAGCAGGCGCGCGGTGAGGCCGTCGACGCCCGCTCCGACGTCTACGCCGCCGGCTGCGTGCTGTTCGAGCTGGTCTGCGGCCACCCGCCGTTCGTCGGCGACAGTCCGGTCAGCGTGGCGTACCAGCACGTGCGGGAGGCCCCGCCGACGCCGAGCGACATCAACCCGGACGTCACCCCGGCGATCGACGCGATCGTGCTCAAGGCACTGTCGAAGAACCCGCTCAACCGCTACCAGAGCGCCGGTGAGATGCGGGCCGACCTGCTCCGCGCCGCCGCCGGCCGGCCGGTGATGGCCACCCCCGTCCTGAGCCAGGACGAGACGACCCCGATGGCCGCGGCGGCGAGCGGCTACCCGACCCAGGTGGTCGGCCAGCAGACCCGGCAGATTCCGGCCCGGGTCGGCGACCCGCAGCGGCGCAAGAGTTCGGCCTGGGTGATCGCGGCGTTCGCGGCGGTCGGCGTCCTGGCGGTGATCGCCCTGGTCGCGGCGCTGCTGATGAACGGCCAGGAGCCGAAGAAGAGCCCGGTGCCCAACCTGGCGGGCAAGACGCAGGACGTGGCGTTCGCCGAGATCCGCAATTCCGGCCTGGTGCCGGCGACCGGCGACCAGGTCTTCGACAGCACCTGCAAGGTGGGCACGGTGGTCAGGCAGGACCCGCCGGCCGGCACCGCGCTGGAGGAGAACGGCCAGGTGACGGTGAGCCTCTGCGGCGGCAAGCCCGAGGTCAGCATCCCCAACGGCCTCAAGGGCAGCAAGGTCGAGAGCGCCGAGACCCGGCTCAAGGACGAGAAGTTCAGGGTCAAGGTGGTGACGAAGGACAGCGAGGAGAGCGAGGACATCGTCCTCGACGTCGCCCCGCCCGAGGGCGAGAAGGTGCCGGAGGGCACCGAGGTGACCCTCACCGTCTCCCGGGGCAACGTCCGTGAGGTGCCGGACGTCAAGGACCTCAGCCAGACGGAGGCCACCCGGACCCTGGAGAACGCCGGTTTCAAGGTCAACCCGGAACTCGGTTCGGAGGTTCCGGCCGACGAGGCCGGCAAGGTGCAGAGCCAGAACCCGAAGGCCGGCACCAAGAAGGCCAAGGGGAGCACGGTCACCATCGTGGTGAGCGTGCCGGAGGTGACCGAGTCGCCGACGCCGCCGACGCCGACCACGCCGGCGCCGACCACCACGCCGCCCGGCGACGGCACGGGGGGCGGGTTCCCGCTACCCACCCCACCGTTCCGCAGCAACGACGACTGACCCGTATCGCCCGTCGTGCCGGGCCCGGTCCGTAGGGGCCGAGCCCGCCTCTTTCGGGAGCCGCGGCGGGCGCGGGTCGGGACGGACATCCGTCGGGGACGGCGGGCACGGATCTGCCGACGGGACGGGGCGGACAGGACGGGAGCCGGCGCGGCGACCCGTCAGAGGGTGGCGAAGGCGGCCCGGCGGCGGGCGTCGACCTCGGCGGCCAGCTCCGGGGCGCGTTCCAGCGCCTCCGGGTGGCCGCAGGCGGCGACCCAGTTGGCCAGCATCAGGTGGCCGCCCTCGGTGAGCACCGACTCCGGGTGGAACTGCACCCCCTCGATGGGCAGCGTCCGGTGCCGCATCGCCATCACCACGCCGGAGGCCGTCCAGCCGGTGACCTCCAGCTCGTCGGGCAGCGTCTCGGGTAGCACCGCAAGCGAGTGGTAGCGGGTGGCGGTGAACGGGTCGGGCAGGCCGGCCAGCACCCCGACCGAGTGGTGTCGCACCTCGGAGGTCTTGCCGTGCAGCAGCTCGGGCGCCCGGGTGACGGTGCCGCCGAACGCCTCCCCGATCGCCTGGTGGCCCAGGCAGACGCCGAAGATCGGCAGCTCGCCGGCGTACCGGTGGATGACGTCGAGGCAGATGCCGGCGCGGTCCGGGCTGCCCGGCCCCGGCGAGAGCAGGATGCCGGCGGCGCTGACCCGGCCGACCTCGGCGACGTCGATCTCGTCGTTGCGCCGGACCTCGCACTCCACGCCGAGCTGCCCCAGATACTGCACGAGGTTGAACACGAAGGAGTCGTAGTTGTCGATCACGAGGACACGCATGGGCTCACCGGCTTGGGGAGGGGGCGGGTGGGGTGTTGTTCTGGTCGGTGTCGTACGGCAGGTCGTGCCCGTCACCGGCCGGCGCGTCCGGGTCGACGGCGGAGTCGCCGCCCGGATTGCCGGAGTCCTGGGTGACCTGCACGTCGTCGAAGGGCAGCAGCGGCTCGGCCCAGGGGAACACCACGTACCAGAGCAGCGCCACCGTCGCGGTGGCGATCAGCACCGAGCCGAGCAGCTTGCCGGGCAGCCCGAAGGGCAGCTTGCGCCAGATCCAGGAGTACATCGCCGTCAGCCCTCGAGCTCCGGCGGGGGCCCCTGCGACTTGGGCTGCGTACGGTCGAGTTCGGCGTGGACGATCAGCCGCTGGTAGTTGTCGAACTTCGGGTTGCAGGTGGTGAGGGTGAGCAGTTTGCGGGTGGGTTTCACGTTCGGCTTGCCGGGCACCGGGGCGACCACCTCGACCTGGTCGGGGCGGACGATCCGGGACTGGTACACCTTGTAGACGTACCAGTCCTGCTTGCCCTCCAGGAGGATCGCGTCGCCGGTCTTCAGCTCGTCCAGCCGCCAGAAGGTGGCCCGGTTGCGGTGCCCGGCGACGGAGAAGTTGCCCACCTCGCCGGGGAGCGCGCTCTTCGGGTAGTGGCCCGGGGCGTAGCGGATGTCCTCCTGGGTGACGCCCTCGACGACCACCCAGTTCTTGTCGAGGCTGGGGATGTAGAGCCCGGCGATCGGCTGGCCCTCGGCCGGGGCGACCGCCTTGGCCGGGCCGGTGGGGCCGACTGTGGGGTCGCCGGTCGGGCCCCACGCCTGGGCGAGCTGCTTGTTGAGCTTGCTCTGATGGGCGTCGACCAGGGCCGACTTGCCCCAGATCTCGTAGCCGGCGAAGAGGAGCACCACCAGGCCGAAGGTGATCAGCAATTCGCCGCTGACCCGGACGCCGGTCCGCAGCCGGGAGGCGAAGGTGGGCCGGGTCAGCTCCGAGTAGACGCTCTTGTAGCCCTCCCCGGTCTGTTCCGGGCGTAGCTGCACCACCCGTTCACCGCGGCGGGGCGGGGGTGGGGGCGGGACGGGGTCGCCTGACCCGTCGGGTTCGGGGGCCGGTGGCACCGCCCCCATCAGCGCGGTGGAGTCGAGCGCCGGGCCGGTTGGCCGGGCCGGCAGCACCGGGAGCAGCGCCGTCGCCGCCGGGTCGACCGTGCGGTCCGGCTGCCGGCCGGTGGGCGCGGGTGGGGTGGGGTGGCCCGGCCAGGCGGGCGGCGGCTGGCGGTTGGGCAGCACCGGTGCGGGCCAGGGGCCGGCGGCCTGCGGACGGGCGGTTCGCGGGTCGGCGGTATGCGGACGGGCGGTCTGCGGGCCGCCGGCTTGCGGGCGGGCGGGGGCGGGCGGCGTGGACCGGTCGACCGGGGGGAGGAAGGCGGTCGGCCCGTCGTGCTGGTCGCCGCGGCGCGGGTCCCCGCCCTGCCGGGTCATCGCGGCACCGTCGCCGATCGCAGCGCCGTCGAGTCCTCGAACGCGGGCACGCCGACGGAGCCGACGCGCTCGGAGTAACCGAGCTGGTAGTGGTCGACCGCCTGCTTGAACAACCCGACTCCCTGAGAGCCGGCGAGGGCCTGCTGGAGGGCAGCGGGATCGCCGATTGCTACGATCTTGAATGGTGGCGAGTACACCCGGCCGTGCAACAGCAGGGTGTTACCGACGCAGCGTACCGCGCTGGTGGAGAGCACGCGGACGTTCATGATGGACATGGCCTCCGCACCTCCGGCCCAGAGCGCGTTGACCACCGCCTGCACGTCACCCTGGTGGACGACCAGGTCGTCGTTGGTGGCGCCCTTGGGTAACGTGCCGTCACTGCGCCTCGGGGCGTCGTTCAGTTCGACGGTCACCCCGGGCCCGGCGAGCGGGGTGAACCCGGCCGCCTGCTGGATCGCCTGGGCGCGGTCGCGCTGTTCCTTGATCGGTTCGTCGGTGTCGGCCAGGGTTGCCGTCTCGCCCTCGACGTCGGCGCGCAGCCGGGCGGCCCGCAGCTCGCTTTCGGCCACCTGCTCCCGGCGGTCCTCGATGAGCTGGGTCAGCTGGGGTCGGCGGTCCTCGCGCAGGGCGGTGCCGCCGGCGGTGGTCGCCGTGGTGGTGAAGAGCAGCCCGGCCGCGGCGGCGATCAGCGGCACGCCCACCGACCAGCCCGGCCGGCGCTGCCGGGGGCGTCGTGGCAGGAAGGCGGCGACCGCCCGGCGCATGGCCTTCTGCCAGGACGCGGCACCGGATGTGTACTCCACCGAGCGTTCCTCTCCCGTCGTGTGGTGACGCCCGTCACGACCCGGGACGGTCACCGGCATCGCGTCGACCCGCCCGAATCCGGTCACCGTGGGCACCGGATCGACCCCATTCATGGCCTGGAGCGGCCTTCCGGACTACGCTAGCTGTCGAACATTATTGGCCATGGACCGTCGCCCCCGCGCCCGGTTGTCAGGCCGGACGAGGTCGTCACCCCTCTGGAGAGCGTCGTGCCCAAGTCTCAGGTCCGTAAGAAGAAGGTGTACACCCCGCCGACGGACGTCCGTCCGACGACGACGGCGGCGACGCGCAAGCCTAGCCCGGTGTGGCTGCCGGCGACCGCTGTCGCGCTGATCGTCGGCGGCATCGGCTGGCTGGTGGTCTACTACCTCTCCGAGCAGGAGTACCCGGTCGCCTCGTGGGGCTACTGGAACCTCGCGGTCGGTTTCGGCGCGATGGTGGGCTCGCTGGTCCTGCTCTCCCGCTGGCGTTGAGCGCGGCGCTCCGCCGCGTCCCGCGACACGTCCCAGGTCACCCCGGACGGCCCCAGCCCGGCGCTTCGGCGTCGGGAGCCCTATGGTGTCCGCAGGGCGGCGTGGCCTGGTGCGAGAAGATTCACGTTACCGTCGGGTAACTTTCGCGTAGGCTGCACTGCATGACCGAGCGGAGCGAGGTCATCGACCGGTCCGGTCGGGGGTGCGGCGGCAGCACGCCGGCCACCCCCTGAGCCGGCCCCCGGTCGCCGAGCCGCTCGACAGGCAGCAGACCGGGAGGCCAACTCGATGGGTAGCGTCCAGATCGTCACCACGGTCCTCGCCGCCGCCATCACCGCCGTGGCGGTGTGGCTCGCGGTGCGCGCGGTGCTGAGGATGGTGGCCGTCATCCGGCTGGGGCAACCCGCGCCGGAACGGTTCGCCGACAAGGGCACCCGGGCGAAGACGATGCTGGTCGAGACGGCCGGCCACACCCGGATGCTCCGGTGGGGTGTGGTGGGGGCCGCGCACTGGTTCGTGATGGTCGGCTTCATCGTGCTGTCGCTGCTCGTGCTGGAGGCGTACTTCGAGGTCGTCTCGCCGACCGGCGGCCTGCCGCTGATCGGCGGCCTCGCCGTCTACGGCCTGGTCACCGAAGTGATCGCGGTGCTCGGCACGATCGGCATCGTCGTGCTGATCGCGATCCGGGTCCGCAACCGGCCGACCCGTCCGGGCGGGCGTTCCCGGTTCACCGGCTCCACCATGTGGCAGGGCTACTTCGTCGAGGCGGTCGTCCTCGCCGTGCTGATCATGGGGTTCGTGATCCGCGGCTTCAAGGTCGCCACCGACCACTTCGAGTACCCGGTCTGGGCCACCCCGGTCAGCCACGCCGTCGGCGCGCTGCTGCCCGCCTGGCCGGCCGGGGTCAGCGTGGCCGCCCTCATCAAGATCGCCATCTCGATGACCTGGCTGATCGTCATCGCGTTGAACGTGACGATGGGCGTCGCCTGGCACCGCTTCCTGGCGTTCTTCAACATCTTCTTCAAGCGCGAGCCGGCCCGGCCCGCCGGCTCCGGGCTCGGCCCGCTGCGCCCGATGACCAGCCAGGGCAAGCCGCTCGACTTCGAGGAGGCCGACCCCGAGTCCGACCAGTTCGGCGTCGCCCAGGTCGAGCAGTTCACCTGGAAGGGCCTGCTCGACTTCAGCACCTGCACCGAGTGCGGGCGCTGCCAGTCGCAGTGCCCGGCCTGGAACACCGGCAAGCCGCTGTCGCCCAAGCTGCTCGTGCTGAGCCTCCGCGACCACGCGTACGCCAAGGCGCCCTACCTGCTGGCCGGCGGCGGCAAGGACCTCACCGGCGAGGAGAAGGCCACCGCGGCGCAGCTCGCCCACCTCGACGTGCTCACCCTCGCCGAGGCCGAGAAGCCGCTGATCGGCGACGCCGAGGCCGGTGGCGTCATCGACCCGGACGTGTTGTGGTCCTGCACCACCTGCGGGGCCTGCGTCGAGCAGTGCCCGGTCGACATCGAGCACGTCGACCACATCGTCGACATGCGGCGCTACCAGGTCCTGATCGAGTCGAGCTTCCCGTCCGAGGCCGGCGTGATGCTGCGCAACCTGGAGAACAAGGGCAACCCGTGGGGCGCCCCGCAGAACACCCGCGAGGACTGGACCAAGGGGTTGGGCTTCGAGGTGCCCCGGGTCGGCGAGGTCGACGACTTCGAGTACCTGTTCTGGGTCGGCTGCGCCGGCGCGTTCGAGGACCGGGCCAAGAAGACCACCCGGGCGGTCGCCACCCTGCTGAACGAGGCGGGCGTCTCCTTCGCCATCCTCGGCGAGGGCGAGACCTGCTCCGGTGACCCGGCCCGGCGGATCGGCAACGAGTTCGTCTTCCAGATGCTCGCCCAGCAGAACGTCGAGACCCTCAACGAGGCGTTCGAGGGCCGGGATCGGGCCAAGCGCAAGATCGTCGCCACCTGCCCGCACTGCTTCAACACCCTCGGCAACGAGTACGGCCAGCTCGGCGGCGAGTTCGAGGTGGTCCACCACACCCAGCTCCTGGCCCACCTGGTCAGCACCGGCCGGCTCACCCCGGTGCAGCCGGTCGACGGCGGCGTCACCTACCACGACCCCTGCTACCTGGGCCGGCACAACCGGGTCTTCGCCGCCCCCCGGGAGGTGCTCGGCAGCGCCCTCAACGGTGGCGGCGGGACCGGCTCCGACCTGATCGAGATGCCGCGCAACAGCGAACGCTCCTTCTGCTGCGGTGCCGGCGGCGCCCGGATGTGGATGGAGGAGAAGATCGGCAAGCGGATCAACGTGGACCGGGTCGAGGAGGCCATGTCCACCGGGGCGCGGACCGTCGCCGTCGGCTGCCCGTTCTGCTCGACGATGCTCAACGACGGGGTCAACGGCAAGGGCGCCGGCGAGCAGGTCGAGGTGGTCGACGTGGCCAGCGTGCTGCTGCGCTCGGTCAGGCCGGACACCGCGCCCGGCGAGAAGCAGACCGCGCCGACCGCCGGCTGAGGCCGTACCACCGCCGGGGCGGACGCACGACGGCGGCGGCACCCCACCCGGTGCCGCCGCCGCAGCGGCCCTCAGGACGACGTGGTGGTGATGATGGCGGCCGTGGTGGTGACCGTGGTCGCGATCATGATCGCGGCCTGGGTCTCCTCGATCGCCTTCTTGGTCGCCGCGGACGCCCAGTCCCCGTCAGCGATTTCCGTGGCGCGGGCCTTGAGCCGTTCCTTCGGCAGCTCCCGGAAGAGCTTGCGGTCCAGCCCCACCGCGCGGGTCAGGCCGAGCAGCGCGGCCGTCCGGGCCTCCACCGGGCCGTCGGCGAGCAGCGCGTCGACCATCCGCTGCCGGGCCGCCGTCTCCGCCGCCGGCTCCGCGCCGGTCGGCGACGGGTAACGGGTACGCGGGAAGACCAGCAGCACCCGGTCGGACTCCCGGCGCAGCACCCCTGCGTCGACCAGGCCCGACAGCACCCGGTCGGGCAGCCCCTTGGCCAGCCGGCTGATCCAGTCCTTGGGCCGGCGACGCCTGCCGTCGGCGGCCACCTGCGCGAGGGCGTCATCGAGCAGCGGACGGCCGACCGGCGTCGGGTCGGTCACCACCAGCCGGTCGTCGGCCACCTCGACCCGACCGGCGAGAGCCAGTTCGAGCAGCACCGCACCGGACAGCCCATAGTCGAGGTGCGGCCGGCCGAGCCGGTTCACGCCGGTGTCGTCGTAGGCGAGCAGGACCAGTTCGTCAGCGAGGGTCAGCGGTGCCATGCCGTCCACGCTAACTCCGTGCCGCGAACCCCGCCCGTGGGCGGACCCGGCGGTGACGCCGGTGACCGTCTGCCACGCCCCGGTGACCGCCGGGGGAGGATCTGAAACAATTACGTCCATCGACTCACTGCTGCTCGGCACGCTGCTGCCCCTGGCCGGCTTCGTGCTGCTGACCGCCGGCAACGCGTTCTTCGTCGCGGCCGAGTTCGCCCTGGTCACCGTCGACCGGGCGGAGATCGACAGGCGGGCCGAGGCCGGCGACGCCACCGCCGCCACCGTCCGCCGGGCGCTGCGCGAGCTGTCCTTCCAGCTCTCCGGGGCGCAGCTCGGTATCACCCTCACCGCGTTGCTCACCGGCTACCTGGCCGAACCCGCCCTGTCCCGGCTGTTCGCCCCGCTGCTGGCCCCGCTGGGCGGGACGGACCGGTTCGGCCCGCTGCTCGCCCTGGCGCTGGCCACCCTGCTCTCGATGCTCTTCGGTGAGCTGGTGCCGAAGAACCTGGCGCTGGCCCGGCCGATGCCGGCGGCGTTGGCCACCGCCGGCCCGATGCGGGCCTTCTCCCGGGCCTTCGGCTGGCTGATCCGCGGGCTGAACGACTCGGCGAACCGGCTGGTCCGCCAGCTCGGCGTGGAACCGCAGGAGGAACTGGCCAGCGCCCGCTCCCCGGAGGAGCTCGGGCTGCTCGCGGCCATCTCGGCCCGCGCGGGCGCGCTGCCGCCGGACACCGCGATGCTGCTGCGCCGGACCATCCGCTTCGGCGACAAACGGGCCGCCGAGGCGATGACCCCCCGGGTGGACGTGATCGCGCTGCGGGCCACCGCCACCGTCGCCGAGCTGCTGGACCTGTCCCGGCGTACCGGCCGCACCCGGTTCCCCGTCTTCGAGGAGACCCTCGACCTGGTCACCGGGGTCGCGGCCGTGCCGGACGCGCTCGGCGTGCCGCTGGCCGCGCGGGCCCGCACCACCGTCGCCTCGGTCGCCCGCGAGCCGGTGTACGTCCCGGAGAGCCTGGACCTCGACGGGGTGCTGGCGGCGTTGAAGGCCGCCGGGTCCGACCTGGCCATCGTCGTCGACGAGTACGGGGGCACCGACGGCGTGGTGACCGTCGAGGACCTGGTCGAGGAACTGGTCGGGGAGATCGCCGACGAGTTCGACCCGGCCACCGTGGACGACGTCCACGACACCGGGCTGACCGTGCCGGGCGGGGAACGGACGGTCCTGGTGGACGGGGTGCTGCGTGGGGACGAGTTGTTCGAGCAGACCGGCTTCCGGCTGCCCGAGGGCCCGTACGAGACGCTGGCGGGCTTCCTGATGGCCCGGTTGGGGCACATTCCGTTGCCGGGCGAGACGACCCGGGCGGACGGCTACGCGTTCACCGTCGTCGAGGTGGAGCGGCACCGGATCGAACAGGTCCGGGTGGTCCGCCCCGAGGAGCCGCACGCCGATGACTGAGCTGCTGGTGGCGGTGATGCTGCTGCTCGGCAACGCGTTCTTCGTGGGCAGCGAGTTCGCCCTGATCGCGTCGCGTCGTACGGTGGTGGAGCCGTTGGCCGCCACCTCGAAGCGGGCCCGGTGGGCGTTGTCGGCGATGAACCAGATCCCGCTGATGATCGCCGGGGCGCAGTTGGGCATCACGGTCTGTTCGCTCGGGTTGGGCGCGATCGCCGAGCCGGCCCTGGCCCACCTGCTGGAGCCGGTGTTCCACGCGGTGCTGCTGCCGGCGGGCGCGGTGCACCCGGTCTCCTTCCTGATCGCGCTGGGCGTGGTGGTGTTCCTGCACACCGTGGTCGGCGAGATGGTGCCCAAGAACATCACCCTGGCCGGGCCGGAGCCGTCGGCGCTCTGGCTGGGGCCGGCGATGCTGGCGTTCTGCCTGGCCACCAAGCCGTTGCTGCTGGCGATGAAGTGGGCGGCGCGGCAGGTGCTGCGGCTGTGGGCGGTGGAGGCGGCCGACGCGGTCAAGACGGTCTTCACCGCCGAGGAGTTGGCCGGGCTGGTCGCCCAGGCCCGCACCGAGGGGTTGCTCGACGCCGGGGAACACGCCCGGATCACCGGGGCGCTGGCGTTGCACGACCGGACGGCGGCCGACGCGCTGCAACCGTGGTCCACGGTGACCACGGTGGCCGAGGACGTCTCACCGGCGTCGCTGGAGGTGTTGGCGACGAGCACCGGCCGGTCCCGGTTCCCGGTGGTGCAGCGTTCCACCCGCCGGGTGCTGGGGTTCGTGCACGTCAAGGACGTCCTCGGGTACGCCGGGGTGGCCCGTCGCGCGCCGGTGCCGGCCGAGGTCTACCGGCCGCTGGCGGTGGTCCCGCCGGACCGTACGTTGGCCGATCTGCTGCTGGCGATGCGGCGCGAGCGGCGGCACATGGTGCTGGTGAGCGACGGTCGCCGCCCGCTGGGGGTGGTCACGCTCGACGACGTATTGACTGCCATCGTTGGAAATTGAGTGGACACCCTTTGTGTGCAAGCGATTGCACTGATGTGATGGATTGCCCACCCGCCTTGATTCCCCACCGCGACTGCCCCTAATGTTGCACCGGCCGCTGTGGGACGTCTGCCTCCTTCTTCCCCTTAGCGAGGCGCCCGGCGGTCGGTTGCAAAGGAGTCGACGCCGGTGGCAACCATGCCCCCTCACCGTCACGCCCAGGGCCAGCCGCCCGTACGGCCGGCAGCCCTCCGGCGGATCGCCCGCCGCCTGCTCACCCTGGTCGCGGCGGTCGCCGTCGGTGCCGGGATGTTCGCCGTGCCGGCCCACGCCGCGCCGTCGCCCGAGGAGATCGAGGCGGCCCTCGACAAGCAGTGGGAGCAGATCGAACCGACCATCGAGAGCCACCACAAAGTCCAGGAGCAGCTGAAGGTCAACCGCAAGAAGGCGGCCGACCTCCAGAAGAAGATCGAGCCGCTGGCGCTGCAGAGTGAACTCGCCCTGGGCCGGGTCGGTGACCTCGCCTCCCGCTACTACAAGTCTGGCCCCTCGCAGGAGCTGAGCGCGCTGCTCACCACCACCAAGCCGGGCACCCTCGCCACGCAGCTGACCATCCTGGACCGGCTCGCCGCCGAGCAGCGCCGGGAGGTCGAGGCCGTGCTCGTGGTCCGCCGCAAGTACGACGCCGAGAAGCAGAAGCTCGACACGCTGATCGCCGCCGAGGTGAAGCAGGAGAAGGAACTCGCGGCCAAGAAGAAGCAGATCAATGCCGAGATCAAGCGGCTGCAGGCGGCGATGCCGAAGACCACGGTGAAGGTGAACGGCTGCCCCACGATCAACGGTGTGGTCAGCTCCGCCGCCCGGACCGCGATCGCGACCGCCTGCGCGCAGGTCGGTGACCCGTACGTCTGGGGCGCCACCGGGCCGAACTCGTTCGACTGCTCCGGGCTCACCCAGTTCGCGTACAAGGCGGCAGGTATCTCGCTGACCCACTTCACCGGTGCGCAGTGGAACGAGGGCAAGGCCATCCCGCGCTCCGAGGCCCGCCCCGGCGATCTGGTCTTCTTCTTCAGCGACCTGCACCACGTCGGGCTCTACCTGGGCAACGACATGATGGTGCACGCGCCCCGGACCGGTAAGCCGGTCCAGGTGACCAGCATCAACTACATGCCGGTGGCCGGCTTCCGCCGCCCCTGACCAGCGCAGACGTCAACCCCCGGCCCGATGGGCCGGGGGTTGCGTGTTTTTCGGTCACCGAGTGTGCCGGCCCGGCGGGTTGCGGATCGATAACGACCATCTCTACTCTGGTCAATCGTCGGTCGGCACCAGGTCCGCCCCGCCCGGGGTGGCGTCGGCCGGCATCGCCGAGTCGCCTTCGGGCGAGCCGGGGACCCAGGTACGCCGGGGTGAATCCGCGACCGCCGCGGTAGGGCGCTCCCTTCCCGCCCGAACCCGTCAGCTAACCCGGTAGGCGGTCGAGGAAGAAGGAGCCCGGAGCCCGGTGGCACACCATGCCCCGCGGCCGCCGTCGCACCGGACGACCCAGGTCGCCCGGAACACGACGGTGCCGCGCCCACGCTGGTCCCGCTTCACCACCACCCTCGCCACCCTGGCCGCCGCAGCGGTCGTACTGACCGGTGGCCCTACGGCGGCGCACGCCGACCCCTCGGTCGCCGAGATCGAACGGCAGATCGACCAGGACTGGAACAAGCTCGAACCGCTCATCGAACAGCACAACGCCACCCGCATCGACCTCGCCGCCAAGCGCCGGCAGGCCGACGCGCTCGGCAAGCGCATCGCCCCCCTGCAACGCCGTGTCGACCAGGCGATGAACCAGGTCAGCGGCCTCGCCGTGCAGGCGTACAAGGGCGAGAACATGTCCACCGTCAACGCCCTGCTGGGCAGCCGCAACCCGAGCCAGGTGGTCGAACAGCTGGGGCTGCTGGACCGGTTCGCCAGCCGCCAGCAGCGCGAGGTGCGGGCCGTCGCCGAACTGCGCGACGAACTCGCCGCGACCAAGGCGCCGCTGGACGAGATGGTCGCCCAGTTGAGCCGTACCGAAGCGCAGCTCGCGGCCCGCAAGAAGCAGATCAACACCGAGATCGACAGGTTGCAGAAGCTGCGGCTCAAGGTCTACGGCAACGGCGGCGGCGGGCCGCTGCGCCCGGCGCCGTGCCCCGCAGGCTACCCAGGTGGTCCGGCCGGTACGGCGGTCAAGTTCGCCTGCGCCCAGATCGGCAAGTTGTACGTGTGGGGCGCGGCCGGACCGAACAACTACGACTGTTCCGGGCTGACCATGGCGGCCTGGGCGAAGGCCGGGGTGTCGTTGCCGCACAACGCCCGGCAGCAGCGCCAGGTCACCGACCGGGTGAGCCGGGCCGACCTGCGCCCCGGCGACCTGGTCTTCTACTACTCCGACCTGCACCACGTCGGAATGTACGTCGGGGACGGCTGGGTCGTGCACGCGTCCCAGGCGGGCAAACCGATCACGATGAAGCGGGTCGACGACGGGCCGGTCAACAGCTACGGCCGACCCGGCTGAGCCACCGTGTCGGGGCCCCGGACCCGGGGCCCCGACACGGCACGCCGCGTCAGCCGATGGTCCAGGTGCGCCAGTTCTGCCAGGAACGGCTGGGGGTCGGCCCCCGCTGGCCCTGGTAGCGCGACCCGTACACCGCGGAGCCGTAGGGGTGCTCGGCCGGCGAGGAGAGCCGGAAGATGCAGAGCTGGCCGATCTTCATGCCCGGCCAGAGGGTGATCGGCAGGTTGGCCACGTTCGACAGCTCCAGCGTGACGTGGCCGGAGAAGCCCGGGTCGATGAAACCGGCGGTCGAGTGGGTGAGCAGCCCCAGCCGGCCCAGGCTCGACTTGCCCTCCAACCGGCCGGCGAGCTGGTCGCCGAGGGAGATGACCTCAAGCGTGGAGGCGAGCACGAACTCGCCCGGGTGCAGCACGAACGGCTCGCCCGCCGGCACCTCGACCATCGACGTCAGGTCGTCCTGCTGCACCGACGGGTCGATGTGGGTGTAGAGGTGGTTGTTGAACACCCGGAACAGCTTGTCGAGGCGCACGTCGATGCTGGACGGCTGCACCAGACTCGGCTCGAACGGCTCCAGCGCCAGCGCGCCCGCCTTGATCTCGGAGACGAGGTCCCGGTCGGAGAGCAGCATCGGGACACCATATCCAGCGCCCCGGCCGGACCCGCCCACCGGGCCGCCCCACCGGCCGGCGTCGTCGCCGGCTCCGAGGCGTACGTCGGGCCGTTCGACCTGCGTGTCGGACTGATTTTCGAACGCCTGTTCGATAGGATGACGACATGGCATCCTGGTCCGCATTCGCCGCCGACGAGCCCCGACTCGCCGACGGGATCCGCCTTCTCCTCCAGCAGTACGGGTCGGGTTTCGGCTACCTGGCCACCGTCCGCGCCGACGGCGGTCCCCGGGTGCACCCGGTCTGCCCGCTGGTCACCGACGGCGGGCTGTTCTGCTTCGTCGTCGACTCGCCCAAGCGGCGTGACCTCGAACGCGACGGCCGCTACGCGCTCCACTCGTTTCCGCCTGAGGACAGCGACGACGAGGCGTACGTCGCCGGTCGCGCCGAGCCGGTGACCGACCCGGCCCGGGTGGCGCTGGTGGCCGAGATCGGCCGGGCCGCGCCCCAGGTCGACTGGCGGCTCTTCGAGTTCAGCGTCGACGTCGCCATGCTCACCCGCCGCGAGCACGGTGGCCCGTTCAGCGGTGACGCCGGGCGTCCCGCCGTGCAGGTCTGGCTCGACCCGGTGCCCGGTCGGCACGGTGTCGCCGGCCTGCCCGACCAGCGCCCGTCCCGGCGCGGCAGGCACGGGTTCGACACCCGTCGCACCGCCGCCTGACCCCGGAAACGACGGTGCCGGCCCCGTCCCCAGGGGACGGAGCCGGCACCTGACGCTGTGCGGTGCCGCCGGTCAGGCCGACGCGCGGTACGCGGTCCAGGCGTTCACCATGCGGCTCGCCTGCCCAGCGGTGAACTGGTACATGCACGAGTCGTAGGTGTAGTCCATGAAGTTGGTGATCGGGTCCTTGCCGGTCGCGGTGCAGGTGTCCCGGCCGGTCGGGCACTGGTAGGCCGGCTCACGCTCGGCCGGGGTGTCCGAGACGCCGTCGCCCGAGCCCGAGCAGCCACCCTGGAAGGTGTGGTAGAGGTTCAGCCAGTGGCCGACCTCGTGGGTGCCGGTGTCGCCCAGGTTGTAGTTGGTGGCGGTGCCGTTCGGCAGCGATTCGCCGAGCACCACGACGCCGTCCATCACGTCCAGGGTGCGCTTGGGGAAGGTGGCCCAGCCGAGCAGGTCGTCGCTCAGCTCACCCAGGTACATGTTGAGGGTGTTCTTGCCGCCGGTGCGCAGCGAGGTCTTCATCGCCCGCTCGGCCGAGGAACCCTGCACGATCGGGTACCACGACGCGTTGGTGACCCGGTTGATCTTCTGGAGCTGGAAGGTGAAACCCGTGGCGGCCCCACCGGTCGCACCGCTGTACGCCTGGTTGAGCACGCTGATCTGCGAGTTGATCATCGAGTCGGGGATGTTGCCCCCGGCCCGGGTGCTGTCCCGCTGGATGACGTGCACGACGACCGGGATGCTGATCGGGGCCAGCGCCACCGTCGTGCCCTCAGTCGAGCCGCTGCGGTAGCTGGACTTCGACTGTAGGGCGCTGTTGCGCAGGGCGGCGGCGAACTCCGCCTCCCGCTCCTGGACCTGCTTGGCGGTCAGCTCGTTGGGGTCGTGCCGCTTGTGGGCAGCCTTGCTGCCGCCACGGACGCGGGCGTCGGAGTGGACGTCCGCGTGGGCGTCGGCCGGCTCCGCGCAGGAAGTGTTGTCGGGGGCTGCGGAGTACGCGGAAGCCGCAGGTACGACGCCCACCGCAGCGGTGCTCAACAGCAGCGCGAAGGTCGTCGACGCGACACCGGCGGCACGCCGGGTCAGCAGGTTGGGACGCAGTCCCATGGGCCCACCTCTTTCTGGCGGCGCGGCAGGGGGTATGTCGCGCCGAGGTCGTGAACGTGGGGGTGACGTTACAACTGATCGACACGTTTGAGAACGTCCCCAAGCTGCTTCTGTGAAACATCTGACCGTTTTGTTTCAGCAGGTGGTGGCTGGTTGCCTACGCAAGGTGATCGGTGGCGTGCGGGGTGCCCGGGTGCGCGGGCGCGGTCACCTCAGGTACAGTGGTCCCGCTTGCGGGTGTAGTTCAATGGCAGAACATCAGCTTCCCAAGCTGACAGTGCGGGTTCGATTCCCGTCACCCGCTCCACCACGAAGGCCCTGACCCGGATGCGAATCCGGGTCAGGGCCTTCGGTGTCTCATCCGGACCGTGATGGCGCGCGGGCCCGCCTCTGGTGCCGGCGACGGCGCGGGTGGCGCGCCGGGCCCACCCCGTCCGAACCACCGCTCGCCACCCCCACTGCCCGCCGGTCACCGGGATCCCGGCGGCCTGACGCCCCACGGGTGAGCATGGCGGGGACATATGCCCGTGCGCGCCCTTTAGACCTGATGACGTGAACGATTCACACCGATGACCGCAGCGGTGTCAGACGTCAGCACAGCGCGCCGTCCGTCGCCTGCTGCCTATCCCGCCGTCCGTCGCCTGCTGCCTGATTCGTTGACGACATCAGCTCGAAAGGACGCGCCAGGACTACCCTGCCCAGGATGACCCGGGCGACAGGCCGAGGTGGAAACGACGGCACTTTCCGTCGAGGCTCATGCGGGTGCCGTCCCCCCTGCTCCGAGGAGGTTGCCGTGCCGGCGAAGCTGACCCGGGACGAGGCCGTGGCCCTCGTCGATCGGATCATGCGGCTCGACTACGCCGACGACGTCGAACTGTACGACTGGCTGGAGAGGCTCGGCCGTGATCTGGCCTGTCCGGACGTCTCCGATCTGATCTTCACCACCGTCCCCGAGTTGACGGCCACTGAGGTCGTCGACCGCGCGTCGGCGCGCCGGCCGGTCGAGATGCCGGCCACCCCGTGGCCGGAGCCCGACGACCGGCTCCGACGTCGCTGACCCACGGGAGCGCGGAGGTACCCCAACGCCCACCGCTGCGCAGCTGCGGTCCCTGTGCTAGAGCCCGCCTTCGAGTTCGCGAATCACCCGTTCGATCGATTCGTTCACCCGCGACGTCTCGACGTGAACCAGATCGTAGAGCCGTTCGAGTTCAGAATCCAGCTCATGAGATTCGGGCGAGTCACTCCCGGTTGAATACTCTGCGACGATACTTCCATTCTCGTCCATGATCCGGATGTTGTGTCGACGACCGTTGAAGGAGAGGGTCAGGGAGGAGGAGGGGGTGGAAGTTCGGAACGCCTTGGAGCCGAACGGGTTCATGCGTGGGGTGGGTTTCCATTCGATGGACCCGCGGTCGGTTCTTGTGTTCAGCAGTCTAACCAAGTGGAGCAGGCGGCCAATCGTAAAATCACCTTGCATCGTCAACGCCTCCAGCTTGGATGCCCTGCACGGTCGCAATTGCGCCCAGCTCGTTCGTTACCTTGGCTATCGCGTCCCGCACGTCCTTTGTTGCCGCGGCCAAGTTCAGGTCACCACCTGACCCACTCAGCTCAATCTGGGCCTGGGACGCGGCCGACACGGAATCCTGGATGTCGACCAGCAGCTCACGTCTTGCCAATTTGCCAACCTGTAGGAGGCCGCGTACCTGGCCCGCCTGCCAGCGCCAGGATTGAAGCGAGGAGGCGACGACGGGCTCCGAGCCGCTTCTGATCGCGCGGTCCAGTTCCTCTTCGACTCGCTGCAACTGAGGGATCAGGCCCAAAAGACTGCTTCTTCCGATGGCCTTCTGCGAATTTCGGGCGGCGCTTTCGGCGGCTTCCGCAGCCTTGCGCGTCTTCTTTACCTGATTGTAGGTGACCCCGAAGCCGATGATCGCGACTGGCACTGCCGATATGTCGGCAACGTGACCTATAAGGTCAAGCACGTTCACGGCAGCACCATCCTTTCGGTGTGGCCCACCCTACTGTGGGCGCAGATGCGGCACAGCACTCCGTACTGGCAGATGATCGACAATCGGCGGCGCGGCGCGAATGAGGTGCCACCCTCGGCCCTCTCGGAGGCGGGCCTGTTGCCTACGCTGGCGATCATGCGGATTGGCATCGTGATCCTCCCCGACCAGCGCTGGCCACAGGCGCGTCGGCGCTGGCAGCAGGTGGACGCGTGGGGCTTCGACCACGCCTGGACGTACGACCACCTGGGGTGGCGGGATCTGGTCGACGGTCCCTGGTTCGACTCGATGTCGACGCTGACCGCCGCCGCGATGGTGACCGAACGGGTCCGGCTGGGCACCCTGGTCGCCTCGCCCAACTTCCGGCATCCGGCCGCGTTCGCCCGACAGGTCACCACCCTCGACGACATCTCCGGCGGGCGGCTGCTGCTGGGCCTCGGCGTCGGCGGCATCGGCTTCGACTCGGCGGTGCTCGGTGGGGAGACGCTGCCGCCCCGGCCGAGGGTGGACCGGTTCGGCGAGTTCACCGAGCTGCTGGACCTGATCCTGCGGGAGGACGGCACCACCTGGCGTGGCGACTGGTTCAGCGCGGTGGACGCCCGGAACAACCCCGGCTGCGTGCAGCAGCCCCGGGTGCCGTTCGTGATGGCCGCCAACGGGCCCCGGTCGATGCGGCTGGCCGCCCGGTTCGGTCAGGGCTGGGTCACCACCGGCACCGGTGAGGAGGAGCTGACGGCCTGGTGGGACGGGGTGGCGACGCTCTGCGCCTGGATGGACCGTACCCTCGACGAGGTCGGCCGGGACCCGGCCAGCCTGCCCCGCTACCTCTCGCTGGACTCGGCACCGGTCTTCTCGCTGCGCAGCGCCGACTTCTTCGCCGAGCAGGTGGCGCGGGCGGCGGCGCTCGGCTTCACCGACGTGATCACCCACTGGCCCCGGGCCGACAGTTGGTACGCCGGCGACGAGGCGGTGCTGGTCGACGTCGCGACCCGGCTGCTGCCGGAGCTGCGTACGCCCTGACGGGCGGCCCCTCCCGGGGCGGTTCAGGTGCCGAGGTCGCCGGTGGGCGTCCCGCCGTCGCCGGCCGAGACCAGCCGGAACCGGATACAGACGATCTCGGTGTCGTCGGTGACCGGGGTGCCGACCCGCGCCCAGTACCCGGCGTGCCCCGCCCGCCAGTCCCCGATCGAGCGGTCGCCCTCCCCCTCGGAGCGGGCGAAGTCCCAGGAGACCCCGGCGAAGGGGACGATCTCGATCCCGGTCACCTCGACCACCCCGACGAGGGCGTCCCGGTCGTCGACCAGGGCCAGCCGTTCGCCGACGTGCTCCAACTCCTCGTTCTCGTCGGCGTACTCGGTGAGCAGGCCGGCGGTGGCCGTCTTCACCCCGGCCAGCACCAGCGTGTTGAGTGTGGTGCGCACCTCGCCGGGGGTGCCGAGGGCGAGCGTGCGGAGTCCGCCGATCCGTGGCCACATGCGGCCGAGGCTACCGCCGCGTCGATCTCCCGTCGCCCGGTTTCGACGCCCCCACGGTCGGCTCCGCCGTCGCTACGGTGGGTCGACGACGGGAGGAACCATGGACCGACGCGCGGTACTCGTCCCCGGACGGGGCTACGACACCCACTACCCGCTGTTCGCCTACCCGGGTGAGGGCCTGCGCCGGGCGGGCTTCGACGTCCACGAGATCGGCTGGCAGCCGCCGGAGGGGATCGGTACGGACGGCGCGCCCCCGTCGGTGGCGATGGACTGGGTCGCCGGGCAGGTCGCCCCGACCCTGGAAACACCGACTGATCTGCTGGTCGCCAAGTCGCTCGGCACCCTGGCCGCCCCGCTCGTCGTCGACCGGGGGCTGGCCGCGATCTGGTTGACGCCGCTGCTGCACCGCCCCGAGGTGGTGGCGGCGCTGGACCGGGCGTCCGCGCCTTTCCTGCTGGTCGGCGGTACGGCCGACGGGGCGTGGGACGGTGCGGTGGCGCGGCGGCTCACCCCGCACGTGCTGGAGGTGCCGGACGCCGACCACGGACTGCTGGTGCCCGGCCCACTGGCCCGCTCGGCCGAGGTGCTCGGACAGGTCTGCACGGCGGTCGAGGAGTTCGTGCGGCTCACCTGGCCGGGCTGACACCGGAGCGTGGGTCAGGGCAGGTCGGCGGGGGTGAGCAGCCCGCGTACGCCCAGTTCGGCGGCGACCGGTTCGGGCAGGTCGACGACCACGGCGGCGACGCCGACCCAGTGCGCGCCCCGGGCGGCGCACAGGTCCCGGACGGCCCGCACCTGGGCGCCGGTGGCGACCCAGTCGTCGACCATGAGTACCCGGTCGTGCGCGCCGAGCCGGTCGTCGCGTACCGCGAGGTCGACCTGCCGGCCCCGGAAGTCGGGTGGGCTCTGCGCCCAGGTCAGCGGGCCGGCGGGGAGGCGTCCGTCGCCCGGCTTGTGGGCCGGGACGAAGCCGACGCCCAGGGCGGTCGCGGCGAGCGGCCCGAGCATCAGCCCGGTCACCGCGGGGGCGACGACGACGGTGGGCCGGTCGGTGCGGAACGGCGTGACCAGGGCCGGACCGAGCCTGGCCAGCACCTGCGGGTCCCGCCACCAGGCCGAGACGTCGCTGACCAGGTGGCTGCTGCCGGGGCCTGGATCGACCCAGGCGAACAGCTCGGCCAGGCGGTCACGCAGTGTCACGGTCATGTCCACATCTTCGGCGGTGAATGCCATCGGTGGCATTCTGGCCCGTGCGGCCCAGCGGTCCTCGGCTGATCGGTCACACGTATCACTGTAATTCCGGGCATACCACCATGATCACGTTGACTTCGGAAGTGCTTCTCTCGTTACGGTCCGAGCCGTTATGCAGGCATACGAAAGGACCGAGCCGGTGGTTGGCAGGCATACCCGTACCCGGATCTTCTCCTCACCCGCCGGCATCGCCGCCACCGCCGCGCTCGGCGTCGCGCTCGCCGTCGGCGGCACCGTCGGCGCGGTGCAGCTGACCGCCGACGACGCGCCGGCCCCCGTGATCGTGGACACGGTCGCCCCCGGTGCCGTCGCCACCACCGACGCGCCGACCCCGACCCCGAGCCCGAGCGCCACCGCCTCCCCGAGCGCCAGCCCGTCGCCCACCGCCACGGCCAGCCCGAAGCCGACCCGGACCCAGGCCGCCTCCCGGAGCAAGCCGCGCACGGCCGCGCCCAAGCCGTCCGCCACCACCAAGAAGGCGGCCGCGAAGAGCAACGTCGTCGACAGCGGCTCCTGTGGCGCGTCCTTCTACGACGAGGGTCAGTTGACCGCCAACGGGGAGAACTTCGACCCGGGCGCGTTGACCGCCGCCCACAAGACCCTGCCGTTCAACACGAAGGTCCGGGTGACCAACCCGGCCAACGGCAAGTCCGTCACCGTACGGATCAACGACCGTGGCCCGTTCATCGACGGGCGTTGCATCGACCTGTCCCGGGCCGCCTTCGCCGCGATCGCCTCGGTCGACCTGGGGGAACTGACCGTCAGGTACGAGGTGCTGGGCTGACGGCGAACGGTGGCGTCGGCGGGACGGCCGGGTAGAACACCCTCAATCGTGGGGCTAGGTTCATTCTCCGGCCCGGTTCCATCAGGCATGCTGTCCCACGTACGTAAACATGCCTTCCAGTTGGGCCGAGGCCCACTGAGTCCCGGGTCCCGCGCCGGCGTCGGCGCGGCTGTCGGGCTGCTCGCGCTCGTCTCGGCGATCGAGTCGGCCGACGGCCGTGCGGTGCACTACGTCGCGCTGATGACGGTGGCACCGATCCTGGCCGCCGGCTTCGCCTCGTGGCGTGCGGTGGCCGGGGTGGGTTTCCTCGCGCTGCTGGTCGGGGTCGGTTTCGCGGTGGCCGATCCGGCGATGGAACTACCCACGGCGGTGTCCCTGGTCGGGATCGCCGTCGCCACGGTGGTGGCGGCGAGCGTGGCGGCGGTCCGGCAGGGGCAGGTGGAGCGGATCGGCGAGTTGTCCAGGTTGGCCTCGGTGGCCCAGCAGGCCGTGCTGCGTCCGCTCGGCCCGCAGGTGGGCACCCTGGCGGTGGCGGCGCGGTACATCTCCCCCACGGCCACCGCCGAGATCGGCGGCGACCTGTACGAGGCGATCGACACCCCGTACGGCGTCCGCATGATCATCGGGGACGTGCGGGGCAAGGGGCTGGACGCGGTCCGGCTCGCCAGCATCGTGCTCGGCTCCTACCGGCACGTGGCGTACGAGCGGCCCGACCTGCGGGCGGTGGTGGCCGACCTGGACCGGGCGGTGGCCCGCAACGTGGGGGACGAGGACTTCGTCACCGCCGCCGTGGTCGAGGAACGCGGCGGCACGCTGACCATCGTCAACTGCGGTCACCCGGCCCCGCTGCTGCTGCGCCGGGGTGCGGTGATCCCGCTGGAACCGCCCGCCCCCGCCCCGCCGTTGGGGTTCATGCCGGTGGTCCGGCCCCGGGTCGAGCGGCTGGAGCCGGGGGACCGGCTGCTGCTGTTCACCGACGGTCTCGGCGAGGCGCGGCGCGACGGCGAGTTCTTCCCGACCGCCGACCGGGCCTGGCGGCTGCTCGGCCACGGCACGGTCGGCGACGGCCTGGCCTCGCTGGAGACCGCGCTGGTCGAGTGGGTGCACGGCCGGCTCGACGACGACATCGCCCTGGTCCTGATGGAGTACACCGGCCCGCGCAGCGGGGTCACGGTGGCGGTGCCCTCGTGGGAGGTCGGCGCGGCCGAGAGCTGAGCCGGGTGTGTAATCGCCGTCACTTCCGCGAGCGGGTTGTCGCTGCCTACCCGTGAGTAATACAGTGTGGGTTACTGATCGGTAACACCTGTCCGGAAGCGGGGCCGCGAACATGACCCACTACAAGAGCAACCTTCGGGACCTTGAGTTCAATCTGTTCGAGGTCTTCGGGGCGGACCAGACGTTCGGCCAGGCGCCGTACACGGACCTGGACGTCGACACCGCCCGCAGCTTCCTCTCCGAGGTCGACCGAATGGCCCGTGAGGATCTCGCGGCCAGCTACACCGACAGCGACCGCAACCCGCCGGTCTTCGACCCCGCCACGCACACCGCGCCGCTGCCGGAGTCGTTCAAGAAGTCGTACCAGGCGTTCATGGACTCCGAGTTCTGGCGGCTGGACCTCCCCGAGGCCCTCGGCGGCAGCAGCGCCCCGCGCGCCCTCTGGTGGTCGCTCGCCGAGCTCGTCCTCGGCGCCAACGCCCCGGTCTGGATGTACGCCTCCGGTCCGTCCTTCGCCCACGTGCTGCACGTCGAGGGCACCGAGGAGCAGCAGAAGTGGGCCAAGCTCTTCATCGACAAGCAGTGGGCCTCCACGATGGTGCTGACCGAGCCGGACGCCGGCTCGGACGTCGGGGCCGGCCGCGCCCGCGCGATCCCGCAGCCGGACGGCTCCTGGCACATCGAGGGCGTGAAGCGCTTCATCACCTCCGGTGAGCACGACCTGAGCGAGAACATCGTGCACTACGTGCTGGCCCGCCCGGTCGGTGTGGAGGGCGTCGGTGGACCCGGCACCAAGGGGCTGTCGCTGTTCGTCGTGCCGAAGTTCCACTTCGACGCCGAGACCGGTGAGCTGGGCGAGCGCAACGGCGTCTACGCCACCAACGTCGAGCACAAGATGGGCATCAAGGTCTCCAACACCTGCGAGCTGACCTTCGGCGAGCACGGCGTACCGGCCAAGGGCTGGCTGCTGGGCGACAGGCACGACGGCATCCGGCAGATGTTCATGATCATCGAGTACGCCCGGATGATGGTCGGCACCAAGGCGATCGCCACCCTGTCCACCGGCTACCTCAACGCCCTGGAGTACGCGAAGAACCGGGTGCAGGGGGCCGACCTGATCCAACAGGCCGACAAGACCGCCCCCCGGGTCACCATCACCCACCACCCGGACGTGCGCCGTTCGCTGCTGATGCAGAAGTCGTACGCCGAGGGCCTGCGCGCGCTGGTCTGCTACACCGCCGGCTGGCAGGACCGGGTCGCCGTCGCCGAGGCGGCCGGCGACGAGAAGGCGACCAAGCTGGCCAAGCGGGTCAACGACCTGCTCCTGCCGCTGGTCAAGGGCGTCGGCTCGGAGCGGGCGTACGAGCTGCTCGGCCACGAGTCGCTCCAGACCTACGGCGGCTCGGGCTTCCTCCAGGACTACCCCCTGGAGCAGTACGTCCGGGACGCCAAGATCGACACCCTGTACGAGGGCACCACCGCGATCCAGAGCCTCGACCTGATCTTCCGCAAGATCGTCCGGGACAACGGCCGGGCGCTGACCGCCGTCGCCGGTGAGATCCAGGAGTTCATCACCAGCGAGGCCGGCAACGGGCAGCTCAAGGAGGAGCGGCTGGCGCTCGGCCGGGCGCTCGGCGAGATCCAGAACATCATCGGCGTGCTGACCGGCTGGCTCGGCGAGGCCCAGGGCGGCGACGCGCGCAGCCTCTACAAGGTCGGTCTGAGCAGCCGCCGCTTCCTGCTCGCCCTGGGCGACCTGGTGGTCGGCTGGCTGCTCCAGAAGCAGGCCGACGTGGCCCTCAAGGCGCTGGCCGGTGAGGTTTCCGCCACCGACCGGGCGTTCTACACCGGCAAGGTGGCCGCCGCCCGGTTCTTCGCCCGTGAGGTGCTGCCCCGCATCGGCGCCGACCGGCGGATCATCGAGGGCGCCGACCTGGACATCATGGACCTCCCGGAGGAGGCGTTCTGATCCCGCCGAGCTGATTCAGCATGGGCCGATGTTGCGGTATCCGATCGTCCGGATACCGCAACATCGGCCTTTCTGCGCTGACCGCCCCCCGGATTGCCCGCCCCCATCCCGGTAGGCGGGGGGCTGGGCGGGTAAGCCGCGCGGACCACGTCGTCAGGGCACGCCCAACGGCCACCGCACGGGGGAGTGCAGCGCACATGGGTATTGGTAGCGCCATCTTTCTCATCGCGCTCGGCGCGATCATGACGTTCGCGATCCGGGCCAACGTCTGGTGGATCGACCTGCGCGCAGTCGGCTGGGTGTTCATCCTGGCCGGGCTGGCCATACTGCTCACCACGCTGTGGTTCTGGCAGGACCGGCGCAAGCGGGCCCGCACGCTCATCGTGGAGGAGAACCGGCTCTCCCACCCGACCGCGATGATGCCGCCGCCGCCCGACCCGCCGCCGCCTACCGCACCTCCGTCCTGAACGCGCGGCCGTCCCGGTGGCTGGCTGGGAGGGTCAGCCGCGGGCGGTGTGCCGGGCGGTGATCGGGGCGTCGCCGGGGGTCAGCTCCGCCCACGGCGTCGCCACCCGGTGCACCACCAGGTCGGTGGTGCGCAGCCCCTCCCGGTCGGCCCGTTGCGGGTCGAGTAGCGCCGACAGCAGCGAGACGCCCGGATTGTGTGCGACGAGCAGCACCGTGCCCGCCTCCGGTTCGACCGTCCGCACCAGGTCGAGCAGGTCGTCCGGGTGCGCCTCGTACGCGGCGGCGGCGTACCGCACCACCGGAGCCGTCCCCGCCGGGCCACCCTCCGGCGGGGACCCGGTCATGCCCAGCGCCACGTCGTGCCAGGTCTGCCTGGTCCGGCGGGCCGCCGAACAGATCACCACGTCGGGGAGCAGACCCTGCCGGGCCAGCCACGCACCGGCGGCGGCGGCGTCCGCATGCCCCCGGGCGGTCAGCCTGCGCTCCACGTCCGGGCCGGTGGTGGGCTGTTCGGCCTTGGCGTGCCGGAGCAGCACCAGGGTCCGTGTCGCGGCCTCGCCGTCCGTCATTGCACCAGCTTGCCTGATTGGCGCGGGTGCCGCCTGGGTAAGTCGATGGATGCCACTCGCTCATCGATGCCCTCGATGGCCGTGGCCGGGTGGGTAACGCCAGCTGACAGCCAAGGAGGCGACGTCATGGGCATCGGTGCCAGCATCTTCCTCATCGCGGTGGGCGCGATCTTCGCGTTCGCCGTCGACGCCAATCTGGGATGGCTCAACCTCGACGTGGTCGGCTGGGTGCTGATGCTCGCCGGTGTCGTCGGGCTGTTGACCACCCTCTACTTCTGGAACGGCCGCCGCCGGGCCGTCGTCACCACCGCGGTGCGGCAGGACCAGGTTGTCGCCGACCCGGTCGTTCCGGTGCAGGGCGGCCAGGTGGTACGCGAGGAGTACCGCGAGACGCGTGGCTCGGGTTACCCGGTCTGACCGTCCCGCACCCCACGATCTCGGGGGCCCCGCAACGGCGCGGGGCCCCCGAACTGTCTGTGGTTCCTCTCCGCTGTCAGGCGAAGAGGGCGAAGTAGATCGCGATGTGGTGACAGAGGGCGGCGATCAGGGTGCAGGCGTGGAAGAACTCGTGGTGGCCGAAGACGGTGGGCCACGGGTTCGGCCGGCGCAGCGCGTAGAAGACCGCGCCGATGCTGTAGACCGCGCCGCCGGCGGCGAGCAGCACCAGCACGGTGACCCCGCCCTGGCGCAGGATCTGCGGGAGGATCGCCACCGACACCCAGCCGAGGGCCAGGTAGAGCGGCGCGGAAACCCAGCGCGGGGCGTGCGGCCAGATCAGCTTGACGGCGACACCCGCCAACGCCCCACCCCAGACCAGGCCGAGCATCAGGATGGCCATCCGCCTGTCGAGCAGCAGGACACAAAGCGGGGTGTACGTCCCGGCGATGAACACGAAGATCATCGAGTGGTCCATCCGGCGCATGATCTGGTAGCCGCGCTCCGACCACACCCGGCGGTGGTAGAGGGCGCTGGTGCCGAACAGGCCGCAGACCGTCACGCTGTAGATCAGGCAGCTGACCAGGGGTGTCCAGCCGGGTCTGGTGGCCGCGATCGCACTGAGCACGATGCCGCAGACGAGCGCGACGAAGAACGCGTAGGTGTGCAGCCAGCCGCGCATCCGGGGCTTACCGATGTCGACAGGCTTGAGTCGAAGCGGTGCGGAGGTGGTCACGCAAACAGGTTACGGCACCGTAGGTTACTTCTAGGTAGTGCGACCCGTCACGACCCGGATCGGGTCCACCTGCCCTGGACGGCCCATCGATCGGAGAGTATGGCGCAATGCGGATCCGACCCGTGGGCCGGCACGCCCTCCTGCTCGACTGCGACGACCCCGCCCAGGTGGAGCAGTGGCGGGCCGAGCTGTGGCGACGCCGGGAAGCCGGCGAGCTGACCGCCACCGAGATCGTCCCGGCCGCCGGCACCGTCCTGCTCGACGGGGTGCCCGACCCGGCGTCGACAGCCGCCCGGATCACCCGCTGGACCCCCGACCCGGCCACCACCACGGCCGCCGCCCGCCTGGTCGAGGTGCCCACCGTGTACGACGGGGACGACCTCCCCCGGGTCGCCGAGCACTGGAAGCTGACCGTGCCCCAGGTGGTGCGCCGCCTGGCGGACACCGAGTTCCGGGTGGCGTTCTGCGGGTTCGCCCCCGGTTTCGCCTACCTGACCGGGCTGCCCCCGCAGTACGCGGTGCCCCGACTGCCCACCCCGCGCCCCCGGGTGCCGGCCGGCTCGGTGGCCCTGGCCGGGCCGTACGCGGGGATCTATCCGAGCGCGTCGCCGGGCGGCTGGCTGCTGGTGGGGCGGACCACGCTGACCCTGTTCGACGTGTCCGCCGATCCGCCGGCCACCCTCACCCCCGGCACCCGGGTCCGGCTGGTGACGGTGTGACCGGGCCGCACCATCCGCCACCCGCTCCGGCTGGTGGCCGGGTGACCGGGCCGCACGGCAGGTCGGCCGACCCGGCCGGCGGCGCGATCGAGGTGCGGCGGGCGGGACTGCGTACCACCGTGCAGGACCTGGGGCGGCCCGGGTGGGCGCATCTCGGCGTACCCCGGTCGGGGGCGTTGGATCCGGCGGCGCTGGCGCTGGCGAACCGGCTGGTCGGCAACCAGGCGGACGCCGCCGGTCTGGAGCTGACCCTCGGCGGTGGTGAGCTGCGGCTGACCCGGGCCGGCACGGTGGCGGTGACCGGGGCCGACGTCGACGTCCGGGTCGACGGTCGGCCCGGTGACGTGGGCCGGCCGCTGGCGGTGCCGGCGGGCGCGGTGCTGCGGATCGGCACGCCCCGGAACGGGCTGCGCAACTGGCTGGCGGTCGACGGCGGGATCGCCGTCCCGCCCGTGCTCGGCAGCCGGTCCACCGACACCCTCGCCGGCCTCGGCCCGCCCCCGGTCCGCGACGGCGACCTGCTCCCGCTCGGCCGACCGGCCGGGCCGCCCGCACCGGTGGACTTCACCGTCGGCCGACCGGTGCCGGCGGAGTTGTGGCTGACCCTGCGCCCCGGCCCGCGTGCCGACTGGTTCACCGCCGGGGCGATGGCGCTGCTGCTCGGCACGGCGTACGCGGTGAGCCCGGTCAGTGACCGGGTCGGCGCGCGACTGGTCGGCGCGGCGCTGCCCCGCGCGGTGGCCGGGGAACTGCCCAGCGAGGGCGTGGTGCTCGGGGCGGTGCAGGTGCCCGCCGACGGCCAACCGTTGATCTTCCTGGCCGACCATCCGACCACCGGCGGCTACCCGGTGATCGGCGTGGTGGACGACGTGACCGGGCTCGCGCAGGCCCGGCCGGGGACTACGGTGAGGTTCCATGGACCTCAACGCTGACCTCGGCGAGGGATTCGGCATCTGGCGGCTCGGCGACGACGAGGCGCTGCTCGACCTGGTCACCTCCGCCAACGTGGCGTGCGGCTTCCACGGCGGCGACCCGTCGACCATGCGCCGGGTCTGCGCCGCCGCCGCCGAACGCGGTGTCACCGTCGGCGCGCAGGTCGGCTACCGGGACCTGGCGGGCTTCGGCCGCCGGCACATCGCGTACGGCTTCGACGAGCTGCGCGACGACGTCACCTACCAGCTCGGGGCGCTCGACGCGTTCTGCCGGCCGTACCGCACCCGGGTGCGCTACCTCAAACCGCACGGCGCGCTCTACCACGCGGCGGCCACCGACGAGGTGCAGGCCGCCGCCGTGGTCGCCGCCGTCACCGGGTACGACCACGAGCTGCCGATCCTGTGCGCCCCCGGCTCCACCCTCGCCCAGCTCGCCGTCGGCGCGGGACTGCGGGTGGTCGCCGAGGGCTTCGCCGACCGGGGCTACCTGCCCACCGGGGCGCTGGTGCCGCGTACCGCGCCTGGCGCGCTGGTCACCGACCCGGAGGAGGTGGCGCTGCGGGCGGTCCGGATGGCCACCGAGCACACCGTGGTGGCGGTCGACGGGACCGTGGTGCCCTGCCCGGTCGCCTCGATCTGCCTGCACGGGGACAGCCCCGGCGCGGTCGCCTCGGCCGCCGTGGTGCGGGCCGCGTTGATCGACGCCGGGGTCACCCCGACCCCGTTCGCCTGACCGTCCCCGTTCAGGTGTCCAGGCCGCGCAGCACCAACGGGACGCGGGTCGCGCCGTCGTCGACGACCCGTACCGGGACGCCCCAGTCCTGGCGGGTCAGGTGGCAGGCGGCGTGCTCGACGTCGGCGTCGCAGGTGGCGGCCTGCGCGGTCACCTGGAGCACCCCCTGCGGCACGGCCGGGTCGACCACCAGCCGGCGGGACAGCTCGGTGCCGGTGCCCGCCCCCTCAATGAGCAGCTCCGGCGGTGAGGCCGAGACGACCAGCCGGGTCGACGGCCCGTACGTCTCATCCAGCTTCTGCCCCGGCGCCGGCGTGAAGATCACCTCCAGGGTCACCTCGCCGGCCGCGACGTCGGTGGGTTTACGCTCCAGCCGGTGCCGGGGACCGTCCACGGTGTCCGCCCCGGCAGCGGTCAACGCGCCCGGGGCGACCCGGGTCAACCGGTGCGCCGCCGACTCCACCACCAGCACCCCGCCGTCGGCGGTGAGCACCAGGTCACTCGGCTCGGCCAGCCCGTCGGCCACCGTGGCGACCAGGCCGGTCGCCGGGTCGAAGCGGCGGACCGCGCCGTTGTAGGTGTCGGCGATCAGCACCGAGCCGTCGGGCAGCGCACACACCCCCAACGGATGCTGGAGCAACGCCCGGTCGGCCGGCCCGTCCACGTGCCCGAAGTCGAACAGCCCCTGCCCGACGGCGGTGCCGAGCACGCCGTTCTGCACGTACCGGATGGCGCTGGTCTCACTGTCGGCCACCCACAGCCGCGCGCCGTCGGCCGAGACGGACAGGCCGGACGGCTGGGCCAGCCACGCCTCGGTCAGTGGACCGTCGCGCAGCGCCTCGACCGTGGTGCCCGCCCACATGCCGGCGGTCCGCTTGATCGGGTCGAACCACCAGAGCTGGTGGATGCCGGCCATCGCCACGATGACCGTGTCGTCGTACCAGGCCAGGTCCCAGGGGGAGGAGAGGTCGACGGAGCGCGCGTCGTGGGCGTGGTCGTCGACAGTGGAGCGCCACTGCCGGCCGGTGCCGGCCACCGTGGTCACCTCGCCGGTCTCCAGGCGTACGCCGCGCAGCAGGTGGTTGACCGTGTCGGCGACCAGCAGGTCGTAGCCGGCGACCTCGGCGACGTGCGCGGGCAGCAGGCAGAGCCCCTGCGGCTCGGCGAAACTGGCCGACCCGGCGGGGCCGTCGACCCGACCCCGCTCACCGGAACCGATCCGCCGGATCAGCGTCTCGCCGTCCGGGGCCAGCTCGACCAGGCTGTGCCGGGCCGAGTCGGAGACCAGCAGGTTGCCGCCGTCGAGCAGCACGGCCTTGCCGGGGAAGCGCAGCGTCGTCTCGGGTGGCGTCGGCGGCACGTACGGCCCGTCGCCCCGGTGCAGGGTGCCCTTGGCCTCGTGGGTGGCGATCAGGTCGTCGACCAGCCGGATCAGCCCCTCGGCGTGGCCCTCGCCGGCCATCGTGGCGACCACGTAACCCTCCGGGTCGACCACCGCCAGGGTGGGCCATGCCTTCGCCGCGTACTGCTGCCACATGTCCAGCTCGGGATCGTCGAGCACCGGGTGGTGCACGCCGTACCGTTCGACGGCGGCGGCCAACGCGGCCGGATCCTTCTCGTGCTCGAACTTCGGCGAGTGCACCCCGACGACGACCAGCACGTCGGCGTACTTCTCCTCAAGCGGGCGCAACTCGTCGAGCACGTGCAGGCAGTTGATGCAGCAGAAGGTCCAAAAATCTAACAAGGCGATCTTTCCCCGCAGGTCGGCGAGCCTCAGCTCCCGCCCACCGGTGTTCAACCAACCCCGACCACGCAACTCTGGTGCCCGTACCCGTGCGCTCATGCCCCCATCGTGCCGCACCGCCTGCCGAAGAGTCGCACGAAGGGCTCAGTGGTCGGGTGGCTGTGCCCAGGACAGGAAACGGTCGGTGAGATTGTTCGACCGGCCGCTGTCGAGCTGGGTGAGGTGATCCTCCGCCTCCCGTTGCAGCGTCGACAGCAGGGCCAGCAGAGCCGGCCGGTCGTCGGCGAACACGGTGAGCAGGGCGAGTTTCGCCTCCCCGCACGGCCACGGGTTCGCGTCGAGGCGGCACAGCCAGATCGGGCGCAGCGGCCGATGGGCGAGCCCGTCGAGCGGCGTCACGCCGGCACCGCCGAGCCGCGAGCTGCCGACCTGGTCGCTGCCCGTGGGGCGGGCGGCCGGGCCGCTGCCGGAGGCGGGGAGGGAAGCCAACGCACCCCGGCGCGGCGGACGTACAGCTCGCGCCGTCGTCGGGCCAGGCCGTCCGGCCCCAGCTCGTACGCCTCGATCCAGGTCCAGCCGTCGTACGTGTGGCGGTCGGTCAGCTCGCGGATCACCCGCACCGTGATCGGCCTGACGAACTGCGGGCTGGCCTCGCGGGTCAGGTGGACCAGGTCGCCGCCCCTTAGTCTCGGTTCCCTCATCGCCCCGGCCCTCGGTTCCGGCTCTCCGTCCAGCGACCCGCCAAGACGACGTTCGTCATCCGGCCCGGTCCCCGGTAGGGCGGGATGAACGGCCCGATCGGGCCGGGGACGATCGGTGGCGCGGGCGGTGGTGGTGGGGGCGGCGGGGTTGGTTGGGGTTGGGGCTTCGGAGCGGGCTTCGGCTTGTCGTCCGTCGGCACGGTGGTCCCCTCTGTCCGATGTCAATGGGAGGAGGCCAGTGCCCCCCTCCGCCGAAACCGTTTCGTCGCAGCGGGCGTCAACAGCGGTTTCGTTGGTGGAACTCTCGTCGGCGAAGCCCTAGTCTCGGAAGCAAATCGGCCAACATGGAGAGCCACCGACAGGATGCGACACCGCTACTGAAGGCCGATTGACGTAAGTCCGTCGGGTATTGGGGGAGGCTTGGGGAATGTGAGCATGTCGGCGGCGGAGATCCTGCTCGACGAGTTGCGCCATGCTCGGACGTCGCGGGGAATGAACCAAGGTGAGTTCGGCAAGTTCATCCGCTACTCGGGCACACACGTCAGCGCGGTAGAGACGGGCACTCGTCCGCCCACAGAGCACTACGTGGCGGCGATCGACAAGGCGCTCAGGACGGGTGGCATGTTCGGGCGACTTCTGGAAAGACTCGCAGCGCTCGACATGGCTCCGGTATGGCTACGTGAGTGGATCAACTTCGAAGATCAGGCCAAGGCCCTGCGATGGTACGAGCCAGCATTCGTCCCCGGCATCCTTCAGACGGAGACGTACGCGCAGGCGACGCTTCGGGCCAGCGGCCTACTCGGCGCTGAGGAAGTCTCTCACCGAGTCCGGTCCAGGATGGAGCGCCAGTCGATCCTGAGTAGGGAGGACCCGCCGCACGTGGTGGTCGTTCTTGACGTGGCTGTGCTTCGCCGGACGGTCAACGGCGACCGGCCCCTGATGCGCGAGCAAGTTGATCACCTTGCTTCTGTCGCCGAACTCCCGCACGTCCAAATTCACATCGTCGCGGACGATGCCGGGCTCTACCCTGGCTTGCAAGGCGGCTTCATCCTCGCCACGATGCCTGATGAGACCACCGTCGGCCACATCGATCATCAGGTGAGATCGCAGACCGTCAGCGGAAAAACCGAGATTGCTACGCTCCAGAAGACCTGGGAGGCGGTTCTGCGGGATGCGCTTCCCCGTAGGCCGTCTCTGAGTCTGATCAAGGAAATGGCGGAGAAATGGACATGACCGGCGCGCGATGGCGCAAGTCCACGAGGTCCGGCACCAACGGCGGCAACTGCGTCGAGGTGGCCGACAATCTGCGCGTTGTGGTCGGCGTACGGGACAGCAAGGACCCGAACGGCCCTGCTCTCGCCTTCACTCCCGAAGCTTGGCGGGCATTCGTCGCCCGAGTCCCTGATCGAGTCTGATCGACCGGCCACACGTCGCCCTGGCCGACCGGGCATCGTGACCCGGACGACGGCCGCCAGCGTCAGCGGTTCAGGTCGACGGTGACGGTGACCCGGCCCCGGTCGTCGCGGCGGGCCACCGCGTGCCCGGCCCGGTCGGCCCCGTCGAGGTTCAGCGAGATCGGGCCGCCCTCGCCCAGGAAGTTCCGCCACCACTGCTTGGCGTCGGGCATCGCGACCTGGATGACCACCGCGTCGCCGGTCTGCCGGTAGGCGACAGGCGTGCTGAACGTCCGCCCGGAACGGCGACCGGTGTAGGTGACCACGGCCAGGTGCCGCCGGAGGAACCGCCCCCAGCGTGGCGACGACCGCAGCGCCATGATCCGCGCGTTGAACGACCGCGCCAGTCCCGAAGGAAACGATCCGCGACCCATTCGGGCCCTCCATCGGTCGACATGAAAGCTTCACGCCGACCGTAACACTGCCCGGTCCCGCCGAACGTGAGTGCGGGCCGCGATTGCCGGCCGCCGCAGGGGCCGGGGGAGTGATACCGGCGTACACCGGTATGCCTGTCAGTCATATCTATGCCTGTCAGGAATACCGCTCTCCAGGTGAGGCATGGGTCGCCGCCGCCACGCCCGGCGGGGTGCCGCCGCCACGCCAGCGGGAAGGGCAAGAGGGCGGTCACGGGTGAGCCGCGCGGGCAGGGTGCGAACCCCACCCGCGCGGCCCCCGGACGGGACGGTCAGCAGCGACCGACCATCGTCTTCACGTCGTAGGTGGTGTTGACCCAGGTGTCGGCCACGTAGCCGGTCACGCCCGTCGCCGGGTTGGTGATCCGGTCCCAGGTGGACGACGGCCAGTAGCCGCCACTGACGTACTCGCCGAAGGTGTAGCAGGCGATCCGCACGGTGGTGCCGTAGGCGACGGAGCCGGCGATGCCGTAGGTGGTGCCCGGCCCGGTGCGGATGTTGAGCGACGGGTTGGCCAGGATCGTGCCCGTCACCGCCGGCGGGTCGCCGGTGCCACCCAGGCGGGCCACCGCCGCCTGCGCGGCAGACAGGTACGCGGCGTACGCCCCGTTGTTGTACGTCGACCAGGGCTGCCAGTTGCTGCCGCCGCTGGAGATGCTGTAGGCGGCGTTGGCGTTGCACTGGGCGTTGTAGGCGCAACTGTCGGTGACGGTGGGGTGGTAGCAGTTGTTGATCTGCCACAGCCCCCGGTCCAGCGAACCGTTCGAGCAACCGGCGGTGGGGCCGTTGCTGCCGACCGCCGACGGGTTGCAGGAGGACTCGGCCATCGCCACGGCCACGGCGGTGACCAGCGGGTTGTTGCGGAAGCCGGCGGCGTACGCCACCTGGGCGCACAGGTCGATACCGACCGCGTTGACGCCGACCCGGTTCGCCTTCGCGCCGATGGCGGGGCCACCGACACTGGCCGGCCTGGCCTGGTCGGCCGGGCGGGGGGCCGACGCGGCGTGGGCGGCCGGGCCGGTGGTGGCGGGTGCTGCGGTGGCGGGGGTGGGCATGACACCGACGCCGACGGCGGCGACCAGCGTCAGGCCGAGGGCCAGGCGCAGGGCACGCCGGGCCGCGCGGGTGGGAAGGGGGAGACGCATCAGGATCCTTTCAACGGACGACCGGGAGGGGAGCCGGGCAGGGTGGGGGCGTCAGCGCCCGGTCCACTCCGGGTCGGCGTAGGACCAGCCGAGGTACGGCGCACCCGGCCAGGTCTGCGAGACGCGGCGGACGGTGGCTGCCGAGGTGATGTAGTTGCCGTTGCCCTCGGAGAGCATCACGTGGCCGTAGTAGCCGTTGATCGACGCGGCGGCGTAGAAGACCAGCGCACCGGCCGGCGGGGTGCCCGTGGTGCGGATCATGCCGCGCGACAGCAGCGCGTTGTAGTGCACGATCGCCGAGGCGTAACCGCTGGCGGCCCGGCCGTAGGCGTGCCCGACGAAGTTGTCGCACCAGCCGTCCCACTGGTGGTTGGAGTCACCCAGGTCCCCGTTGGTGTACGCCTGGCCGATGACCGACCGGGCCCAGGCCATCGCCCGGTCCTCGCGGGTGCCGGTGGGCGGCGGGGTGGTGGAGCACTCCGGCTCGTTGGGCAGGTACTGGTTGAACCCCGGCGTGTTGGTGTAGTAGTCGCTGATCCAGCCGCTGGCCGGGGAGCTGATCCGGTGCCAGACGGAGTTGCCGGAGATGTTGCGCCCGCGTACCGCGCACTCGGCGACGAACCCGGTGCCGTCGGCAAGGAGCGCCACCGAGCCGGCGTTGGCGTCGTAGGGGCTGGTGCGCACCATCAGGCCGGCGCCGCCCGTGCCGGCGACGCTGTAGCCGGAGATGCCGGCGAACGACGGTGCGGCCGTGCCCACCAGGACCATCGCCGTGACGCCGCAGGCGGCGAGGACCCGTATGACGAACCTCGGCAGTGCTCGGCGGGGTGTGCGGCCCGGGGGGTTCGAGCCGTTCGGCTGGTACACGCGGTTCTCCTGTCGAGAGGTCGGCGCCGCACCGGAAGTGGTGCGGCGTACCCGTCGGACGGTGGTCCGTGCGATGCGGTATCCCCGGGGCGAATGTCGATTTCGAGCCGAACGGATGCGTGTCAGGCCCGACACTCGCCGTGAGATCATATTCACCGGCACCTATCCGGCGGGTGGCTGCTCCGGGGTCGATCCTGTCGTGGCACCCGCCTGTAAAGCACTGGCTTGACGTGCGTTGACACCAGGGTTTACACGCAGGGGGAGGGTCCATGACGGGTCGAAGCGGACGAGTCGGCGAGCAGGCTGCCGGCGATGCCCGGCACCACGAATTCATCGCTGATCTCGCCCGGCTCCGGCGCGATGCCGGGCAACCGTCGCTGCGCAGGATGTCGGCGACCGCCCACTACTCACACACCGCGCTGGCGGGGGTGCTCTCCGGCACCCGCCTGCCGTCGCTGGAGCTGACCCTGGCCTTCGTCCGGGCCTGCGGCGGCGACGAGGCGGCCTGGCGGGACCGGTGGCACCGGGAGGCCGCACCGGACCAGGCCAGCGGACCGGCCCCCGGCGGACCGGCAGCCGAACCACCGCAACGGTCCACAGCGGAGGTCCTGCGGTCACCGGCCCGACGCCCACCGGTGCCCCGCTGGGCACTGGTCGCCGCAGCCGGGCTCACCGTGGTCGTCGCCGGCTCGGTCGTACCGATGATCGCCGACCGGGAAACCCGGACGAACCGTCCGGCGGACCGGGCGGTCGACGCCTCCGGCCCGGCACCCGACGCCGCCGCACCCACCGCCGGCACGCCGGCCGCCGACGGGGCGGACCCGCAGGAGGAACGCTGCCAGGTCGACGCGGTCAGCGCGGAAACCGTCCCGGTGCCCGACCCCGACCCGACGCAGCCCTCCTACGGCAACCTGACCCTGCGCTACTCCCCGCGCTGCCAGGCGGCCTGGCCACTGTTCGTCTCCACCGAGCGGGTGCCGACCGGGGCGACCATCCGGCTGGCGGCCACCCGCCCCGCCGACGGCGCATCCAGCCGGTTCGACTATCCGTTCATGATCAAAAGTCAGGTGTACAGCGTGTTCGGCAACGTGCTGCGGACCACGAAGGGCTGCGTGTCGGTCACCGTCGACATCACCGCGGCCGACAACAGCAGCGTCCTGGCCAGCGCGCGTACCCCCTGCGTGCAGCTCGGGGCCCGGACATGACACTGCCCCCCGCGCCGGTGCGGAGGGCAGTGGTCGGCAGGTCGGTCAGACGTGCTGGGTCTCGGTCGTCGACGGGTGCAGCTCGGCGGTGGTCCCGGTGACGAAACGGCCGGTGCTCGCGCTGCGGTGGACCTCCTGGTCCCCGCCGCCGCCCACCTGCTCAGTGGTCGTGTGCCGGGGGTCCCGCTCGGTGGTGCCCTCCGTGACGAAACGGCCGCTGCGGGCGCTGCGGTTGACCTCGTTCTCGTTGCCTGCCATGGGGTGACCTCCTCGGGCTACGTCAATGTCCCCATAGACTGCCCAGTCCGTACGGCCCGAAACACCGACGGCGGGGACCCGGTCCACCCGGGCCCCCGCCGTCGGTACGTCGTTACTGGCCGGCCGGCTTCAGGCAGAGCACCCGGTCCACCCCGCCGCCCTGCAACACCACATGCGGCTGGGTCGGGTCGGTGCACTTCTCCTTGGCGTCCACCTTGGAGACGACAGTGAAGGCACCCTGCTCGTCGCAGCTCGCCGCGCTCGCGCCGGTGCCCGACTGCTTGACGCAGGAACCGATGGCCGGGTTGAAGGAGGCCGGCTCGGCATCGTCCGAGCCGATCTTGCCGAGGAGCATCAGCAGGCCCAGCGGGACGGCCAGGATCAGCACCGCCACGATCAGCACCAGCGCCAACACCCGCCCGTTGCGTACCTTCGGGGTGGGCTGCTCGGCCTTCTGCTCCGGCTCAGCCTCCGGCTTGAACGCCTCGAACCGCCCCTGCTCCTGCTCCGGCTCACCCGGCCAACCGGTGGAACCGGACGGCTGGCCACCCGGCCCGAACTGCTGACCGCCCGGCCCGTACTGCTGACCGGCGGGCGGGAACGGTGAGGCGTACCCACCGTGGGCCGGGTCGTGCGCCGGGTGGCCGTACCCCGGCACCGGTGCCGCACCGGCCGGCGCGCCGCTGGTCGGGCCGGCACCGAACGGCTCGGCCGGCCGGTCCGTCGGCCCGTGCGGACGGGTGCCGTTCATCGGCCGGTTGCTGCCCGCCGGGTCGGCGAAGGCGGGGATGCCGCCGCCGAACGCGGGGGGCGCGGCCGGCGGGGCGGACGACGGTGCGTCACCGCCGAAGCCGTGTTGCCGCTCCGGCTCGTCGAACCGGGGACCGTCGAACCGGGTCCGGTCCTGGTCGTCGAAGCGTTGCCGCTCCGGCTCGTCGAAGCGGGGCTGCTCGGGGCCGTCGAACCGGGCACGGTCCTGGTCGGCGAACCGGGCGTCGTGGTGCTCGGGCCGGCGGGAGTCGGGCTCGTCGGCCTCCTCCGGCGGCTCCGGACGGGCCGGTCGGCCGTACACCCGGGGTTGCGGGACGACCGGGCCACCCGGATGTGCCCCCTGGTCGCTCGGGGGGGCGACCCGGCTGGCCGTCGGCACCGACGCGCTGGCCGAGGCGCGGCCGACCGCACCCGGCTCCCCGGCATCGGCCGTCGGTACCGGTGCGCGGCCGGCACCCTCGGACTCGGGCGAGAGCCGAGGCGCGGGCAGTGCCGGGCCGGCCGGCAACTGCGGCTGCTCCGGCGCGCCCCAACCGGCCGCCTCCCGGCCGTGCGGCTGCTGCTCGCCGGGGCCACCGAACGGGGCCGGCGGGACGTAGTCGGCCGGCGGCGCAGCGGCCAGGCTGGCCCCCGGAACGCGCTGCTCCTGCGGCGGGAGCGGGACCATGTTGGCCGGGGAGATGCCGGGAGCCGGCCCCGGCTGGTAGATCGGCTGGTCGTCGCCACGCCGGGGCTCCCAGCCGCCCTCGGCCGGCTGACCGGCGGGTTCGGCGCGACCCCACGCCTGCTCGGGTGCCCACGGCTCGCCCTCCGGCACGACCGGGCGTTCGGCACCGGCCCACGGCGGCTGCTGGTGGTCGTTACCGGCCCAGGCGGGCGGACCGTCCGGTGCGGACGAGCGCGCGGGCTGCTCCGGTGCCGCCCAGCCGGCCCCGGACTCCGGGCGCTCCGGCGCCGGTACGGAGGCCGCACCCCGCTGCGCGGCCGGTGCCGGCCACTCCTGACCCGACGCCGGGTCGTCCTGACGCGACTGGTCGGCCCGGGCGGGCGCGCCGCCCGGCCAGCCGTCCGGGGTGGCCTGCTCGCGCTGACCCTCCCAGCGGGCGGTGGCAGGCTCGTCCGGTGCCCCCCACTGTGGCTGCCGGTCGCCCGGCGCGCCGTTCGGCCGGTCGGCGGACCGGCCGGAATCGTCCGGGCCGGGGCGGTTGGCGGCCCAGCCACCCGAGCGGGCCGGATCGTCCTCGGTGGACCAGCCCTCGGCTCCCGGGGTGGGGGCCGGCGACACGGGTGCGCCGGGGCGGCCGGCCTCCGGCTGCGGCCACGCCGCCGTCTGGTTCGTGGGCTCCGCCGGGGCCGGTACGGGCACCGAGGCGCGGCCGGCGGGGCGGGGCGCCTCGTCGGCGCGGGGCTGCCCGGCCGCCCATCCGCCGGAGGTGCCCGGGGCGTCCTGGGGGTTGGCCGGCCAGCCACCCCGGGCCGGATCCGCCCCGGCCCGGTCGTCGGCCGGCCAGCCGGCGGAACGGGTCGGCTCGTCCTGCTGCTGTGGACTTGGGGCGGTGCCCCAGCCGTTGGCGCCCGGCGCGGTTTCCCGGGCCGGCGGGTCCTGACCGGACCAACCGGCGGGGGAGGTCGGCGCGGGGTCGGCCGGCGGGGACCAACCGCCGCCGGCCGGGTTGTCAGGCTGCGGGACGCGGGCGGCACCCCGGGCACCGGCCTCGGGTTGCGCCCAGGCGGGTGCGGGTTGCTCGGCCTGCGGCCAGCCGGGCTCGCGCGACGGCGTCCAGCCGGGCTGCGGCGCGGCGTCGGGCTTCCCGGCGGCCGGCGCGGTGGCCCAGGCCGGCTGCTCGGGCTGCCCGGCCCAGGCGGGCTGCGGCGGGCCGGCCGGCGGGTTCCACGCCTCGGTGGACGGTGCCGCGCCGGGCGGCGGGGTCCACGCCTCGGTCGGCTCGGACTGCTGCGGAACCTGTGCGCCGCCCCAGGCCGCCGGCTGATCGGGTGCCGACCAGGACGGACCGGGCGGGTTGGCCCGGCCGGTGGGGGGTGGTGGGGCCCAGCCGAGGTCGGGGGTGGCGGGGACGCCGTACCCCGGATCCTGCTGCGGTTGCCGGTCGCCGTACGGCGCCGGTCCACCGGAGCCCGGCGGCGCCTCGCCCGGCTCCTGGCCGGGACGGTGCTGGCCCTCGGACGTCATGGGTGCGCCTCCTCCATCACATGTCGGCCGCCGATGCCGTCCGTCCGGTCGGCCGTGTCGCCGGTGCCCGGCGGTTCGGCCGTGCGGTCTCCCCGCACGGTATCCGGTACGCGCGCGCGGCCCCCATGCAGCACCGGCCGTCACTCCGCGTCATCGGACGGTGTCGATCAGCTTCCCTTGGGCGCGATCGGTGTCCGGGTCGGCGGGTGGCGACCGGAACCACCGTACCGGGCGTCGTGGCGGGGTGGAATCCCGGTCTCAACGGGTCCGGAACGCCGATGACCCGCCCGGGGCCCGGGCGGGTCATCGATCTGGAGGAGGGAGAGGAAAGTAGGTGCCGGGTCAGCTCATGTGACGCTGGGCGATCGCGAGGATCTCCTCGCGGACCGCCGGCGAGTTGGCGGAGCGCAGCGCGTGCTCGATGGCACGGGCCCGACGGTTGGCGTCACGACGGGTGCGGATTCGCTCGATCATGCTCATGGTGGTCTCTCCTCCGGCTATTCGGTTGTCAGCCCCTTGATGACTCCATTCAACACCCATCGGGCGGCGATCGCCATCGATTATTAGGTGAGCTGCAACACGGGCCTAAGGATCGTAGGTCAAAGAGCGATCTGGGCCACTCTTTCTTCCCCCAACGGCAACGGCCGGTGTGCCGGGCGTTCACCCAGGGCACACCGGCCGTCGCCGGACGTCACAGGTCAGGTCCAGGCGAGCAACGCCGCCTCCGGGTCGGCGAGGAAGTCCCCGATGTCCCGCAGGAACTTCGACCCCAGCTCGCCGTCGATGATCCGGTGGTCGAAGGAGAGCCCCAGGGTGGTCACCTGACGCGGCCTGACCTTGCCCTTGTGGACCCACGGCAGCTCACGGACCGCGCCGAAGGCCAGGATCGCCGACTCGCCGGGCGGCAGGATCGGGGTGCCGGTGTCCACTCCGAACACCCCGACGTTGGTGATCGTCAGGGTGCCGCCGGACATGTCCGCCGGGGAGGTCTTCCCCGCCTTGGCCGTCTGCACCAGACCGGTCAGCGCATCCGCCAGCTCACGCAGCGTGAGCCGGCCCGCGTCCTTGATGTTCGGCACGATCAGGCCCCGCTCGGTGGCCGCCGCGATGCCCAGGTTGACGTACTCCTTGACGACGATCTCGTCGCCGGCCCAGGTCGAGTTGACCATCGGGTGCCGCCGGACCGCCAACAGCACCGCCTTGGCGACCAGCAGCAACGGCGAGACCCGCACGTCGCGCCAGTCCCGCCGTTCGCGCAGCCGGTCCAGCGCCTTCATCGTCCGGGTCACGTCCACGGTCAGGAACTCCGTGACGTGCGGGGCGGTGAACGCCGAACGGGACATGTTCTCGGCGGTGAGCTTGCGGACCCCCTTGACCGGGATGCGCTGCTCGCGGTCCGCGCCGAAGCTAGCGCCCGAGGTGACCGGTGCCGCCGCCAGTGGCTCGGCCACCGCCGTGCTCCCGGCCACCGCCCGCTGGACGTCCTCCCGGGTGATCGACCCCAGCGGCCCCGACCCCACCAGCGCACCCAGATCGACCCCGAGATCCTTGGCGAGCTTGCGTACCGGCGGCTTCGCCAGCACCGGACCACCCGTGCTCGGTCGATCATGGACTCGTGGTGCCGGATTTGCGGCTACAGGGGCGCTTTTGCCCCCCACCACAACTCCATGATCGACGGGGGCGGGGGCGGGGGTGGGAGTGGGGGTGGGGGTGGGGGGGCGGCGGGGGCGGCGTTTGGCGGGGGTGGTGCGGGGGCCGTAGCCGACGAGGACGGCGGTGCGGCCGCCCGGGGTTACGCCGCCGATCAGGCCGGGTTCGACCATGCCCTCGGGCGGGGCTATCTGGACTGCGGCCAGGGAGGCGGGCGAGGGGGTGGGCAGGTCGGACGTGGCGGCGGAGGTCGTCGACTCCGGCACCGGGCCGGCGCCGGGGTCGGTGTCGATCGCGATGATCGGGGTGCCGACCTCGACGGTGCTGCCCTCCGGGTGGAAGATCGAGCGCACCTCACCGGCCCACTTCGCCGGGATCTCCACGGCCGCCTTGGCTGTCTCCACCTCGACGATCGGCTGGTTCAGCTCGATGACGTCACCCACCTTGACCAGCCAGGCGAGGATCTCGCCCTCGGTCAGGCCCTCGCCCAGGTCGGGCAGGTTGAACTCCTTGATCCGGGACATCGCGCTCACCAGCCGAAGGTGCGGTCGACGGCGTCGAGCACCCGGTCGAGGTCGGGCAGGTACTCCTCCTCCACCCGGCTGGCCGGGTAGGGGGTGTCGAAGCCGGTGACCCGCAGCACCGGGGACTCCAGGGAGTAGAAGCACTCCTCGGTGATCCGCGCTGCGATCTCCGAGCCCAGCCCCAGGTTGCCCGGGGCTTCGTGGACGACCACGCACCGGCCGGTGCGCCGCACCGACTCGTAGACGGCGGTCAGGTCCAGCGGGGAGAGCGTACGCAGGTCGACGACCTCCAGCTCCCGGCCGTCCTCGGCGGCGGCGGTCGCCGCGTCCAGCGCGGTGCGCACCATCGGGCCGTACGCCAACACTGTCGCATCGGTGCCCGGCCGCACCACCCGGGCGGCGTGCAACGGGTACGCCCCGGACAGCGGGGCGTCCAGGTCGACCGGACCCTTCTCCCAGTAGCGGCGCTTGGGCTCCAGGAAGACGATCGGGTCGTCCGAGGCGATGGCCTGCTGGATCATCACGTACGCGTCCTGCGGGTTGGCGCAGGTCACCACCTTCAGCCCGGCGGTGTGCGCGAAGTACGCCTCCGGCGACTCGGAGTGGTGCTCCACCGCACCGATGCCGCCGCCGTAGGGGATCCGGATCACCATCGGGATGGTGACCTTGCCCTGCGAGCGGTAGTGCATCTTGGCCACCTGCGACACGATCTGGTCGTACGCCGGGTAGACGAAGCCGTCGAACTGGATCTCGCAGATCGGCCGGAAACCCCGGATGGCCAAGCCGACGGCGGTGCCGATGATGCCGGACTCGGCCAGCGGGGTGTCGATCACCCGCTGGTCGCCGAAGTCCTTCTGCAACCCGTCGGTGATCCGGAAGACGCCGCCGAGCTTGCCGACGTCCTCGCCCATGATGACGACCTTCGGGTCGTTCTCCAGGGCCCGGCGCAGGCCGGTGTTGAGGGCCTTGCCGAGGGTGAGCGTCTCCGTGGCCATCAGTGCGCGCTCCCCTCGAACGACTCCGAGTACCTGCTGAACTGGTCCCGCTGGGCGTCCAACTCGGGCGAGCCGTGCGGGTAGACGTGGTCGAACATGCTGACCGGCTGCGGGTCGGGCATGTTCAGCACCCGTTCGCGCAGGTGCACCGCCTCGGTGCGGGCCTGCTCGTCGACCTCGGCGAAGAAGTCGGCGTCGGCGATCTGTTGCCTGTCGAGGAACGCCTTCATCCGGGCGATCGGGTCCTTGGCCTGCCAGGCCTCGACCTCGCTGGCGATCCGGTAACGGGTCGGGTCGTCGGAGGTGGTGTGCGCGCCCATCCGGTAGGTGTACGCCTCGATCAGGCTGGGCCCCTGGCCGAGCCGGGCGTTGTCCAGCGCGTGCCGGGTCACCGCGTACGAGGCGAGCACGTCGTTGCCGTCGACCCGGACGCCGGGGAAGCCGAAACCGCCGGCCCGCCGGTAGAGCGGGACCCGGGTCTGGCGTTCCAGCGGCTCGGAGATGGCGTACTGGTTGTTCTGGCAGAAGAAGACCAGGGGGGCGTTGAAGACGCTGGCCCAGACGAACGCCTCGTTGACGTCGCCCTGGCTGGTGGCGCCGTCGCCGAAGTAGGCGATCACCGCCTCGCCGTCCTCGGTGCCGGTCTTGCCGTCCATGTGGACGCCCATGGCGTACCCGGTGGCGTGCAGGGTCTGCGCCCCGATGACGATCGTGTACATGTTGAACTTGAACTCGTTCGGGTCCCAGCCGCCCTGGTCGACGCCGCGGAACAGGCCGAGCGGCATGATCGGGTCGATGCCCCGGCAGTAGAGGACGCCGTGTTCCCGGTAGGTCGGGAAGGCCATGTCCTGGCTGCGCAGCGCCCGCCCGGAGCCGACCTGGGCGGCCTCCTGGCCGAGCAGCGAGGCCCACAGGCCCAGCTCGCCCTGCCGCTGCAACGCGGTCGCCTCGGCGTCGAGCTTTCGTACCAGCACCAGGTCGCGGTAGAGGCCGCGGTACTCGTCGTCGGTGAAGTCGACGCGGTACTCGGTGCCGTCCGGGCCGGTCGCGCTCTCGATCCGCTCGCCGGCCGGGGTGAGCAGCTGTACGAGTTCCGGCTCGCCGGTCGCGGCCCGTCGGGACCGGGGTGCGGCTCGCCGGCCGCGACTGGAGACCGCAGGGTCGCCCTTTGCCATCCGTCTCTCCCTGTCGTGTCTGTGCCCGAGCCGGGGGGTCACCCGTCCGCGCACAACGTGCGCCGGCCCGGCTGTTGCCGGACTGGTTCCTGGCTGTCGTGCCTAGCCCCGGTAGGGGTTGCCGCACGACCTGAGCCGGATCCATGGGTCGAACCCGGTTCGGGAGCGTCGGCCACCAGCCACGCCTGCCACGGGGTGCGCGGAGGGGCGGCTGCGTTGCCGTCGTGCCTGAATGATTGCAGAGGAGGTGAGCGGCCCCACAGTATGGCCCTCCCATCGGTGGTGGCATGTCCGCTTGGTGACCCGTGGACTTTTTTGTCGCCGCGCGGCGCGGCGCGGTGCCGCGCGGCACCGCGCCTACATCGCCCGCGCTGCCACCGGACTGTCGTCGTCGGACCGGTCGGGTGACGGACTTTTTGTGTGTCGACACGCGGTGGTGCCTGGTGAACTGGGCGTCACTGGGTCAAGCTGACCGGTACCGGTGGGCGTTTGGAGAATAATGTCCGTTCTGCTCCGTGCTGCCCGCCGACGAACACGTGCAGGTCGACGAGGGGGTGTGCGGTGTCCGAGCCAGGTGACGGTCCTCCGATCCCCCTGCTCGGGCGGCACCGGGCCGGCGGCGGCAGCTACCGGCGGATGATCGGCGTCCACCGGGCCCCGGGCCCGGGCGGGCAGCACCGGGGCTATCTGTTCACCGTCGCCCTGCTCGCCGGGGCCGCCTCCATGCCGGTCCTCGCCGCGATCAGCGCCGGCTCCGCCACCGTGGGCAGCACCGCGCTGCCGGACGGCGGTACCCCGTTCCTGCCCACCCCGTCGGTCGGCCCGGTCGTCGTTCCGGTGCCCGCCACCGGCCAACCGGCCCTGCCGCCGATCGCCCCGACCGACGCACCCCCGCCAGCCACGCCGGCCCCCGTCGCGGGCACCGGCGGCACCGGTGCCACCCACCGTCCCGCGCCGCCCCCGGCGGCCCCCGCCGGCACCCCCCGTCCCGTCCCCCGGACGCACGCGCCGGCCGCCCCGGCCCACCCCACCCCCACCTCGCCGAGCCCGAGTACCGCGCCGAGCCCGAGCGCGGAACCAAGCCCGAGCGCCGAACCGAGCGCCGAGCCGACGGCCACCTTCTCCGAACCGCCGCCGGACCCGTCGCCGACGTCGGCCCCCTCGGACACCCCCACGCCGGTACCCACGCCCGAGCCGACCCCCGGCCCGACGGCGACCCTGGAACCCGACCCGACGCCGGGGCCCACGGTCGGACCGTGCCCCACCGTCACGGTCACCGTGGTCCCCACCCCGCGCCCCCGGCCCACCGTGACGGCCATCCCGACCCGCGCCCCCCGTCCCGCCCGGCTGCGCGACGACGCCCGCCCGGTGCCGCGCGTCGGGCCGGCCCCCGCCCGGGTGTCGGCCGCCCGCCCGTCGACGACCCCGGCCCCCGCGCCGCAGACGCCCGCGGTACCCGCGCTGACCAGCCACGACGGCACCGACCCGGACGGTACGGTGACGAACGACGCCGGCTGAACCGCCCACGGTGCGGACACCGCCGGCCGATCACCCCGGCGCGACGGACCGGCCGGCACGACCTGCGGGGGCGGAACGCTGAGTACGCGCGACGAGGGTGACCGGTCGGCGGGCGACCCCGGGCCCTCCCCGACCCGCGACGTCCCGCCCCGCCCCGACCCGGTCCCCGTCGGGCCGGCGGGGGCGGCGACCCGGGTGGCCCGGTGGGTGACCGAGGTGACCGCACCGGCCGTGCTGGTCACCGGGCTGACCGTGGTGATCGGCTGGCACGGCGCGGGTGGCGTCCGGGGGCTGGCCTGGGGGTTGCTCGCCACGGTCTTCGCCGCCGGCATCCCGTTCGTGTACGTCCTGCGCGGGGTGCGGCGGGGCCGGCTCACCGACCACCACATCGGGCGGCGCGAGCAGCGCCGGGTGCCGCTGTTGTTCGGGTTGGTGTCGGCCGCCGCCGGGCTGGCCCTGCTCGCGGCGCTCGGTGCGCCGCGTCCGGTGCTGGCCCTGGTCGCCACCGGGGTGGTCGGCCTGGTGGTGGCGGTGTCGGTCAGCCACCTGTGGAAGATGTCGATCCACTCGGCGGTGGCCGCCGGCACGCTCGTGGTGCTGGTGCTCACCTTCGGCCCCCGGCTGCTACCGGCCGTTGCGCTGCTCGGCCTGGTCGGCTGGTCCCGGGTCCGGCTGCGCGACCACACCGTCGCGCAGGTCGTGGCCGGCGGGCTGGTGGGTGCCCTGGTGGCCGGGCTGGTCTTCGCGGCACTCTCCTGACCCCCGGGCCGGCGGGGGGCGGTCAGGACCCGGGGCGGAGCATGGGCGGGTGGAGCCGGGTCGCCGGGCCCCGGCGGAACAGTTGGGCGGGTCGCCCCCGGTCGCCCTCGGTGGCGCGGCCGACGGGGCTGACGAAGCCGGGGGTGCCGGTGACCTTGCGGTGGAAGTTGCGCGGGTCCAGCCGGGTCCCCCAGACCGTCTCGTAGACCGCCCGCAGTTGCGCCACGGTGAACTCGGGTGGGCAGAACGCCCCGGCCAGCGGGGTGTACTCCAGCTTCGCGCGGGCCCGCTCCAGGCCGTCGGCGACGATCAGGTCGTGGTCGAAGGCGAGCTGGCCGGGGGCGAGCCGGGTGACCGGCACCCACTCGGCCGAGGCGGCGTCCGACCCGGCGACCGGGGTGGGCAGGTCGGGTAGCAGCGCCAGCCAGGCCACGGTGACCACCCGCCCGCGCGGGTCCCGGCCGGGCCGGCCGTACGTGCCGAGCTGTTCCAGGTGACCGACCGGCTCCGGCAGCCCGGTCTCCTCGGTCAGTTCCCGGGCGGCGGCGTCGGGCAGGTCCTCGTCGACGCCGACGAAGCCGCCCGGCAGCGCCCACCGGCCCCGGTCCGGCGGGATGCCCCGGCGGACGAGCAGCAGGTGCAGCGCGTCGGCACGCACGGTGAGCACCACCAGGTCGACGGTCACGGCGATGGACGGGTAGTCGGTCACGTTTTTATCACCACCTTGACGATAAGATAGCAGAGTGGTTATCGTCGAGAAGACGAAAAAGGGGAGGGTGAAGCCATGGCCGACGTGACACGACGACTCTTCCTGCGCCACCTGCGCGGGACACCTACCAACTGGGTACGGCTGCACGTCGCCGGGCGGGTCCGGCGGGAGGGCACCGGCCAGTCGTTCTGGTACCGGCCGCTGACCGCCGTCCTGAGCGAGGTGCCGGTGGACGACAGGGAACTGCCGCTGCTCTTCCACGCCCGTACCGGCGACTTCGCCGACATCACCGTCCAGGCCACCGTGACCTACCGGGTGGCCGACCCGGCGCTGGCCGCCGCCCGGCTCGACTTCTCGGTCGACCCGCGCACCGGCCGGGCCCGCTCCCGCCCGCTCGACCAGGTGGCCACGCTGCTGGCCGAGCTGGCCCAGCAACCCGCCCTCGACCTGCTCGCCCGGGTCCCGCTGGCCGAGGCGCTGACCACCGTGGCACCCGTACGGGAGGCGGTCTCCGCAGCGCTCGGTGCCGAACCCCGGCTCGCCGACATCGGCGTCGCCGTGGTCAGCGCCCGGGTGGTCGCCGTCCGGCCCGAACCCGAACTGGAACGCGCCCTGCAGACCCCCACCCGGGAGGCCGTGCAGGTGCAGGCCGACCGGGCCACGTACGCCCGCCGGGCCCAGGCCGTCGAGCAGGAACGCGGCATCGCCGAGAACGAACTCCAGAACAAGATCGAGCTGGCCCGCCGGGAACAGCAGCTCGTCGAGCAGCACGGCGCGAACGCCCGTCGCCGGGCCGAACTCGACGCCGCCGCCGACCTGGCCGCCGCCCACGGCAAGGCGGAACGGGAACAGGTCGCCAACACCGCCGCCGCTGACCGGGCCCGGGTGCTCGCCACCGCCGAGGCCGAGAAGGACCGCCTGCTCGCCGCCGGTGCCGCCGACAAGGAACGGGTGCTCGCCCTGGCCAAGGCCGAGACGGTACGCGCCGTCGGGGCCGCCGAGGCCGAGGCGGAGGCGGCGAAGCTGACCACGTACGCCGAACTGCCGTCGGCGGTGCTCCAGGCCCTCACCGTGCGGGAACTCGCCGGTCAGCTCCCCCCGATCGGCCAGCTCACGGTCACCCCGGACCTGCTCGCCGACCTGCTCGGCCGACTCACCGGCCCGACCGGGACGCCCACCGGCCCGACCGGGACGGTCGACCGGTGAGCGCCACCCTGGCCCCCCGGGTGGTGGTCGTCCGTCGCCCCAGCGAGCTGGACGAACTGCTCGCCCGGCACGGCACCCGGGCGGCGGCCCAGTGGTACCTGCGCGCCCGGGGGCGGGACCTGGCCGAGGTGGTGGACCGGCACGAGGCACTCCAGGCGGCGCTGACCGCCGTCGGGGCCGCCGTCCCCGCCGACTGGCGACGCGGCACGGTGAACCGGGACGACCTGCCCCGGTTCCTGTTCGGGCCGGAGGACATCGTCGTCGCCGTCGGGCCGGACGGACTGGTCGCCAACGTGGCGAAGTACCTCGACGGGCAACCCGTCCTCGGCGTCGACCCGGAGCCGGGCCGCAACGCCGGGGTGCTGGTCCGGTGCACCGGCGACCAGGTGGCCGCCCTGCTGCCGGCGGTGGTGGCCGGAACCGTGCCGCTGCGGCACCGGGCCATGGTCCGGGCCACCCTCGACGACGGTCAGGAACTGGTCGGCCTCAACGAGGTGTACGTCGGGCACCCCTCCCACCAGTCGGCCCGCTACCTGCTCGACGTGACCTCCGACGGCCGACCCCGCCGGGAACGGCAGTCGTCCTCCGGGGTGGTCGTCGGCACCGGCACCGGAGCCACCGGCTGGTGCGCCTCGATCGCCCGGGGCCGACCGGCCGCCGTCGCGCTCCCCGCTCCGCAGGAGCCGGCGCTGTGCTGGTTCGTCCGGGAGGCGTGGCCGTCCCCGGTCACCGGGGCCGACCTGGTCGCCGGCCGCCTCGACGGCACCGGCACGCTGGAGCTGACCGCCGAGTCGGACGGCCTGGTGGCCTTCGCCGACGGCCTGGAGACCGACCGGTTGACGTTGCGCTGGGGCCAGCGCATCCGCCTCGACGTCGCCCCGGGCCGGCTGGCCCTGGTCGAGCCCTGACCGGCGGTCCGGCCGGTCAGGGGGTGTCGTCGCCGAGGCGCTGCCGGTTGGCCTCGATCCAGGCGTCCAACGCGACCGGGTCGTCCGGGTCGACGCCGTCGGCCATCAACTGGGCCACCGCCGCCGTCGCCGGGCTGCGCCGCTCACCAGTCGAATAGAGCCTGGCGAACTCCGGCACCAGTTCCTCGATCGCCTCGTCGGTCTGGGTGACGGCCCGCTCGGGCAGCCCGCGTCGCCGGGCCGCGAACGCCGTCCAGGCGCGCAGCACCCGGGGCAGCAGCGCCGCGTCGTCCATGTCCAGCACGGCCCGCCGGTGCACCCAGTCGAGCAGGAACAGCCCGGCCACCGCCGGGCTCCAGCGCAGCGGGTCGGCGTCCGGGAAACTCGCCGCGTGGTCGAAGAGCAGGCCGAGGCAGAAGTGCAGCGAGGCCAACTCGGCGTCGCCGTCGAGGGTGTTCAGGCCGTACCGGGCCGCCTCGGGGGCGGCGAGGAAGGCCCGGACCAGCTCGGTACGTTCGTCGCTGGAAAGCGGTTCGGCGGGCCAGCCGGTGGTGTCGACGCCCGCCTGCGGCAACACCGCCAACCGCGCCCCGACCAGCGCCCGGTCGGTGGCGAGTGAACCCTCGGCCGGCAGGTCGCCGAGGTCGTCGGTGATCTCCAGGTGACGGCCCACCTCGCCGCGCATCCGGGCCGGGTCCTCCTCCCGGAACCAGGTCAGGTCGTCGTCGGCGCACATCTGCCGAACCTGCGCGAGGATGCGTTCGGCCGGACCGCCGACGAAGACGTCCTTGGTGATGCCGATGTTGTGGTCGACCAGCGCGACCAGGGCGTGCTCCGGGCCACCCGACTCGTCGTCGTAGGCGAAGGTGGCCAGGTAGGAGGTCTGGTCGCCGTACACGTCGCCGTAGGACCAGGTGCCGGTGAGGTGGACCCGGCCGAGCTGGCCGGCCCAGGCCGGTGCCTGCGCGCCGGGGCGGACCTTCGCCGCGCCCTCGGCGGTCGGGACCAGCGCGGCGAAGACCTGCCGGATGGTGGTGGCGGCGGCCGTGCGGCGGCGGGAGGTGGCGGCGAGGAAACCGGAGACGAATTCCCGGACCGCCGTTTCCCGGTCGGTCTCGGCGATCGCGTAGACGCTGCCCAGCAGCGCCGTGCCGAGCATCTCGGCGTCGAGCGCGCAGTCCAGCCTGGTCACGTCGCGGGCGGCGGACAGCACCGCGTCGTAGGGGGTCTGTGGCGTGGCCATGGCACGACCCTACGCCGCCGCGCCGCCCCGGACACCCGTGCCGACGTCCGCGTTCACCGGCCGGGGCCCGGGCGTCCGTCGATGCCGCCGGGCCTTCCCCGCCGGGATTCAGCCGGCGGCGTCCTGCCAGGCACGACGGGCCAGGGCGTACCGGTCGACGAGGTCCCGCACGGGGGTGAGGACGTACTCCGCGCCGACCCGGGCGACCTCCTCGGTGAGTCGCCCCTCGGCCCGCTGCCGGGCCCGCCGGGCCGCCCATCTGATCACCGGCCCGGTCACCGCCGCCACCAGCAGGCCGGCGAGCAACCCGCCGAGCAGCAGCACGGTGGGCAACGGTGTCTGGCCCACCCGGGGGTAGTCGAGCGCGGGCAGCCCGAGGGCGCGCAGCGCGTACCCGAGCACCAGCCAACCCAGCCCGACCACGGCGGCGAGGGTGACCAGCCACTGGACGCCGCCCACCAGCCGCCACCACAGCGGCCGGCGTTCCATGCCCAGGTCGGTGCCGGCGACCGCCGCGTCCAGCGCGTCCGGCAGGTCGGCCAGGCGGGACCGGGCGGCGGCGGTCACCGCGGCCGGCCAGGGGGCGGGCAGGCCATCGCCGGAGCGGTCGCCGACCGCGCGGATGGCCAGCCCGAGGGCGGACTGCTGGGCGGCCGTCGGTTCGGGCACCGAGGTCGCCGCGAGCGGGGCCGGCACCGGCTGCTGCGGGTCGGCCGCCGGACCGGGCAGGTGCAGCCGGCGCAGCGGGTCGGGGCGCAGCCGCCGCCAGCCGCGGACCAGCGGCCAGCCCGTCGCGGCACCGGCCCGCTGCCGGTACGCCCCCTCGACCGCGCCCGTCACGGTGGGCACCCCGGCCGCGTCGGCCAGCGCCCGGTCCAGGGTGCGGATCGTCGCCGCGTCCGGGGTGTGCCCGGGGGCCTCGACGGCGACCAGTTCCCCCAGCGCGGCCGTCACCGTGTCGGCGTCACCCCAGAGCCGGCGCAGCGCGGCCTGCCGGTCCGACACGGCCCGTTCCAACGCCTCCCGCAGCCCGGTCATCCCGTTCGGCTCGACCGCCGTGGTGGCCAGCAGCGGCACCCCGTCGAGCCCGTCGACGTCGAGCAGCCGACGCAGGTCGGCCAGCACCCGGGGCAGCTCGGCCGGGGGCAGCCGGTCGGCCTGGTTGAGCACCACCACCGTCACGTCCCGGTGCCTGTGGAACTCGCGCAGGTAGCTGGTGTGGATCACCCGGTCGGCGTACTTCTGCGGGTCGACCACCCAGACCACCAGGTCGACCAGGCCGAGCAGGCGGTCCACCTCCAGCCGGTGGGACCGCTGCACCGAGTCGAAGTCGGGCAGGTCGAGCAGGATCAACCCGTGCAGGGCGGACTCGTCGTCGCCGTCGAGCGCGCTCTCCCGGACGAACCGGTGCCGGGGCAGGACGCCGACCCAGTCGAGCAGCCGGGTGCCGCCGTCCAGTGGCCCCCACACGCAGGCGTGCGCGACGCCGGTGGTGGGCCGGCGCACCCCGACCGGGGAGAGCTCCAACTGGGCCAGGGCGTTGAACAGGCTGGACTTGCCGCTGCCGGTGGCCCCGGCCAGCGCGACCACGGTGTGGTCCCGGGACAGCGACAACCGGGTGCCGGCCCGCTCGACCAGGGTGTGCGCGCCGACCAGCCGGGTGTCGGGCACCTCGCCGTCGACCGCGTCGAGGAAGCGGCGCACCGCGTCGAGCCGGGCCACCAGGGCGTCGGCGTCGACACGCTGGTCACCCCGGAGCGCCTCGCGCATCCGGCCGACGATGTTGGTCACCGGATGCCGTCCTCGGGGGTCGGGGTCGGGGTCGGTAGCGCCGGGCCGGCCTGGTCGGCGAGCCCGCTGCGGTGCCGGGCCACCTCGACCCGGGCGGCGGCCCGGCGCAGGCCGGCGGCGGCCTCCGGGCCGGGCCGGGCGGCGTCGGTGCGGCCCAGGTAGCGGGCCGCCTCCTCGTCGAGCAGCGCGCGGACCCGCTCCAGCAGGTCGCCGCGGGCCTTCGCGGCGAGGGTACGCACCGCCTGGTCGCCGAAGATCGCCTGGAGCACGGCCTGCGCGGCGACGGTGGTGCCCGCCCCGGTGGCCACCTCCAGACCGGTGGGGATGAACGCGGTGGAGGCGAAGACGGCGATCATCACGGCCAGCCCGGTGGCGTTGACCGCGTACGCGGCCGTACGGGCCACGAACCGCCTGTCGCCGCCCTCGTCGCGGACCAGCTCCAGCACGGCCCGCTGCCAGTCCCGGACCAGCCGTTCGGCCCGTTCGGGCAGGTCGGTCGCGGCGTGCGCCAGCGGCGGTTCGAGCAGTGCGGCCCCGGCCGGGTGCGCCTTCCAGGCGGTGTACGTGTGCTCCGCCGCCTCGGCGGCGACCCCGCGTAGCAGGGTGACCAGTTGCGACTCGATGGCGTTGCGCAGGTCGGTGGCGGGCGTGGCGGGCCGGCCGGTGACTGCGGCGACGAGCCGGTCGCGCAGCCGGCCGATCCGGGCCTCCAGCGTCCGGAAGAACTCCCCGGTGCCGACGAACTCCTGCCAGCGGGCGAGCACCTCGCCGCGCAGCAGCCGGCCGTCCTTCAGCCCCTCGCTCACGGTGCGGTGCGCGCCCTGGTAGGCGGCCCGGACCCGGTCGTCCAGCGCGTCGGCGGCGGCCACCTGCTCGTCGGCGGCGTCGGCGAGGGCCTCGACCGTGGGGTGCAGCGAGGCGAGCGCGCCGTCCAGGGTCTGCCGGACCACGGCGGCGCGGGCCTCGGCGTCGGCGGCGAGCCGGGCGAACCAGCCACCCAGTGGCGCGGTCACCCGGTCGGGCAGCAGGCCCTGGCCGTCGACCCAGGTCTCGGGCAGGACGAACAGCGGCGCCGCGCCCAGCTCCTGGGCGGCGAGCATCTCGGACAGGTGGGCGGCGATCTCGTCGGCGGCCTCGGGGGGCACCCGGTCGAGCACCATGGCGATCGAGGCCCCCCGGGAGCGGGCGGAGCGCAGCAGCTCCCACGGGACGGCGTCGGCGTACCGGGCGGCGGTGGTGACGAAGAGCCAGAGGTCGGCGGCGGCGAGCAACTGGCCGGCGAGGGCGCGGTTGGCGTCGACCACCGAGTCGATGTCGGGGGCGTCGAGGAAGGCCAGCCCCGGTGCGAGCGCGGGGGCGGTGACCAGGTGCAGGGTGCCCGGGTCCTCGCTGGGCTCGTTGGTGCGGGTCAGGCCGGGCAGCAGGTCGCCCTGACGGAACCAGGCGGCGTCGGCGGGGTTGCAGACCAGCACCGGGGAACGGGTGGTGGGGCGCAGCACCCCGGCGGCGCTCACCCGGGCCTGGACCAGGCTGTTGACCAGTGTGGACTTGCCCGCGCCGGTGGAGCCGCCGACGACCACGAGCAGCGGGGCGTCGAGCCGGGCCAGCCGGGGCAGCAGGTAGTCGTCGAGCTGGTCGGTCAGCGCCCGGCCGGTGTGCCGTGCCGGCTCGGCCGAGGGCAGCGCCAGCGGGAACCGGGCCGCGCCGATCGCGGCCCGCAGGCCGGTGAGGGCGGCGGGCAGGCCGTCCCCGGTGGGGCCGGGCGGCGTCTCGTCGGTCTCCGACGACCCGGTGCGGGCGGCGACGGTGGGCGCGCCGGACCGGGTGGCGGGATCGCCGTGCGTCGTCACCGCTAAAGCGTGCCCGACCGATGCAACAGAGACAACCGGAGGGTAGTAACGGTCAGGTTGCGTCGGGTCGGCTCAACTCGACTTGCGCTTTGGCGATCGCGTGGCACTATTGAGTCAAGTTCACTCAACTTGTGGTGCGGTCGCTGCGGGCGGCCCACCGGGCAGGCCCTCTGACCTGCCCACCCGTTACGAAGCGAGGAAGCGAAGATGGCACGTGCGGTCGGTATCGACCTCGGCACGACGAACTCCTGCGTCAGCGTTCTGGAGGGCGGTGAGCCCACCGTCATCGCCAACGCTGAGGGCTCGCGGACGACCCCGTCGATCGTCGCGTTCGCCCGCAACGGCGAGGTGCTCGTCGGTGAGGTCGCCAAGCGCCAGGCGGTGACCAACCCGGACCGGACCATCCGCTCGGTCAAGCGGGAGATCGGCACCAACTGGACCGTCGACATCGACGGCAAGAAGTACACCCCGCAGGAGATCTCGGCGCGCACGCTGATGAAGCTCAAGCGGGACGCCGAGGCCTACCTGGGTGAGCAGATCACCGACGCGGTGATCACCGTGCCCGCCTACTTCAACGACGGCCAGCGCCAGGCCACCAAGGAGGCCGGCGAGATCGCCGGCTTCAACGTGCTGCGGATCGTCAACGAGCCGACCGCGGCGGCCCTGGCGTACGGGCTGGACAAGGGCTCCAAGGAGCAGACCGTCCTGGTCTTCGACCTCGGTGGCGGCACCTTCGACGTGTCCCTGCTGGAGCTGGCCGAGGGCGTCGTCGAGGTCAAGTCGACCAGCGGTGACAACCAGCTCGGCGGCGACGACTGGGACCAGCGCATCATCGACCACCTGGTGAAGACGTTCCGGGGCGAGCACGGCATCGACCTGGGCCAGGACAAGATGGCGCTCCAGCGGCTGCGTGAGGCGGCCGAGAAGGCCAAGATCGAGCTGTCGGCGGCCACCACCACCAACATCAACCTGCCGTACATCACCGCCGGTTCGGCCGGCCCGCTGCACCTGGACGTGACGCTCAGCCGCGCCGAGTTCCAGCGGATGACGCAGGACCTGCTGGACCGCTGCAAGGGCCCGTTCGAGCAGGCCGTGAAGGACGCCGGCATCAAGGTCGCCGACGTCGACCACGTGATCCTGGTCGGCGGCTCCACCCGGATGCCGGCCGTGACCGACCTGGTCAAGCAGCTCACCGGCCGCGACCCGAACAAGGGCGTCAACCCGGACGAGGTCGTCGCCGTCGGCGCGGCCCTGCAGGCCGGTGTGCTCAAGGGCGAGGTCAAGGACGTCCTGCTGCTCGACGTGACCCCGCTGAGCCTGGGCATCGAGACCAAGGGCGGCATCTTCACCAAGCTCATCGAGCGCAACACCACCATCCCGACCAAGCGCTCCGAGGTCTTCACCACGGCCGACGACAACCAGCCGTCGGTGCTGATCCAGGTGTTCCAGGGCGAGCGGGAGATCGCGGCGTACAACAAGAAGCTCGGCACCTTCGAGCTGACCGGCCTCCCGCCGGCGCCGCGCGGCGTGCCGCAGGTCGAGGTCACCTTCGACATCGACGCCAACGGCATCGTCAACGTGCACGCCAAGGACCTGGGCACCGGCAAGGAACAGAAGATGACGATCACCGGCGGCTCCTCGCTGCCGAAGGACGACATCGAGCGGATGCGCCGCGACGCCGAGGAGCACGCCGACGACGACAAGCGTCGCCGGGAGGAGGCCGAGGCCCGCAACGTGGCCGAGGCGCTCCAGTGGCAGACCGAGAAGTTCCTCGCCGAGAGCGGCGACAAGCTGCCCACGGAGAACCGGGAGCAGCTCAACGAGGCCCTGGGCGAGCTGCGTGGCGCGCTCGGCGGCCAGGACATCGACAAGATCAAGGCGGCCCACGAGAAGCTCGCCCAGGTCTCCCAGCAGGCTGGTTCGCTGCTCTACGCGCAGCAGGCCGAGCAGGCTGAGCAGCCGGGCGCGGCCGGTGCGGGTGCCGGTGCCGCCGGTGCCGCCGGTGCACCGAAGGCGGGCGGCCCGGACGACGTGGTCGACGCGGAGATCGTGGACGAGGACAAGAAGTGACGGTCCACGCCACCGCACAGGGAACGAGGTAGTCGTATGACGGAGAAGCCACGAGCCGCCGACCCGGGCACCTCCGGGTCGACGCCGGGTGGCTCCGCGCCCACCGACGACGGGCCGCGGGTCGTCATCCGGGACAACCGCAAGCTCGGCAGGACCGAGGAGACGCCCGCCGCCGCCGACGCCGGGGCCGACGTCCCGGCCGAGGGGCTGGTCGAGGAGTCCGAGGTGGTGGTCGACGAGATCGAGGCCGAGGCCACCGCCCTCGACGGCCCGGCACCGACCGGTCCGCCGGTGGTGGACGCCCCCGCGCAGCCGGTCGACGGCAGCCCGACCGGTTCCCCGCTCGGCGCCGAGTTGGAAGCCCTCCGGGCCGAGCTGGACGAGCGGACCCGGGACCTGCAACGGGTGTCGGCGGAGTACGCCAACTACCGCAAGCGGGTGGACCGGGACCGGGGCGTGGTCCAGGAGCAGGCGACCGGCTCGGTGCTCGCCGCGCTGCTGCCCATCCTGGACGACCTGGACCGGGCCCGGGAACACGGTGACCTGGTCGGGCCGTTCGGCACGGTGGCCGAGCAGCTCACCACGGCGCTCGGCAAGTTCGGCCTGACGCCCTTCGGCGAGCAGGGCGACCCGTTCGATCCGACCCGGCACGAGGCGGTCGCGCACCAGACCTCACCGGACGTCGACGAGCCCACCTGCGTGCAGGTGATGCGTCGGGGCTACCTGCTCGGTGAGCGGCTGCTGCGGCCGGCCATGGTCGCGGTCGCCGACCCGGAATAGTGCACGGCCATCCGGTCGCCCCGCCCACCCCCAACGGTGGACGGGGCGACCGGGCCACATCTCACGGAAGGGGGTGGACCGGTGAGTTCCAAGGACTGGATCGAGAAGGACTTCTACGCCACGTTGGGCGTGGAGAAGTCCGCCTCCTCGGACGAGATCAAGAAGTCGTACCGGAAACTGGCCCGGGAGTCGCACCCGGACCACAACCCCGGTGACCCCAGGGCCGAGGAACGGTTCAAGGGCGTCTCCGAGGCGTACGCGGTGCTCGGCGACGACGCCAAACGCCGCGAGTACGACGAGATGCGCTCGCTGTTCGGCTCGGGCGCGTTCCGGCGGGGCGCGCGCGGCCCGGGTCAGCCCGGCGGGGCCCCGTTCGACGTCTCCGACCTGTTCGGCGGCGGTGGCGGGGACAACCGGTTCGGTGGCGGCGGCTTCACCGACCTGTTCAGTTCGATCTTCTCCGGCGGTGGCGGTGGTGCCGGCCCGACCCGGGCGCGTGGTCCGGCCCGGGGCCGGGACGTGGAGACCGAGGTTGCCCTCGACTTCGGCGACGCCGTCCGGGGTGTCACCCTGCCGTTGACGTTGCGCGCGCCGGGGGTCTGCGACACCTGCCACGGCAACGGCGCGAAGCCGGGCACCCAGCCGACCGCCTGCCCGGTCTGCCACGGTGCCGGGGTGACCACCCGGGACCAGGGCTCGTTCAGCTTCTCCGAGCCGTGCCGCAACTGCCAGGGTGTCGGGACGGTCGTCGAGGAGAAGTGCCCCGAGTGCCAGGGCACCGGCGGGGTCACCAAGGCCCGCACGCTCAACGTCCGGTTCCCCGCCGGGGTGGCCGACGGCCAGCGGATCAGACTGGCCGGGCGGGGCGAGCCGGGGCAGCGCGGCGGGCCGGCGGGCGACCTGTTCGTGCAGGTGAAGGTCCGCCCCGACGACCTGTTCGGGCGTACCGGTGACGACCTGACGCTGGCCGTGCCGATCACCTTCGCCGAGGCGGTGCTCGGCACCGACCTGCGGGTACCCACGCTGGACGGCGCGGTGACCCTGCGCGTCCCGCCGGGCACCCCGTCCGGGCGGGTGCTGCGGGCCCGGGGCAAGGGTGTCGTACGACGGGACGGGCGGGCCGGCGACCTGCTGGTCACGCTGGACGTGGTGGTGCCGGCGACGGTGTCGGACGAGGCGCGGGCGGCGCTGGAGTCGTTCGCCGGGGCGACGCCGCCGGCGGCCCGGGAACATCTCGACGCGCGGGTGCGTCGGGTCGGTTGACCGGTGGACGGGTGCGGAGGTGAGTGGGATGTCGGACGGGTTCGTCGGTTCGGGTGACCCTGCCTACGAGGCCAAGGTGCTGATGATCTCGGTTGCGGCACGGATGGCGGGGATGCACCCGCAGACGCTGCGCCAGTACGACCGGCTCGGCCTGGTGCAGGCCGGCCGGGCGGCCGGTGGCGGTCGCCGCTACAGCGTGCGGGACGTCGTCCTGCTGCGCGAGGTGCAGCGGCTCAGCCAGGACGAGGGCGTCAACCTGGCCGGGGTGAAGCGGATCATCGGGTTGGAACGCCTGGTGGAGCAGGCCCAGCAGCGGGTGGCCCGGCTGGAGGCGGAACTGGATGCCGCGTACCGGCGGATCGCCGAGCTGGAGACGCTGGCCAGCGGGTTCTCCCGGGGCGACCTGGTGCCCACGAACCGCACCTCGACGGCGCTGGTGGTCTGGCGTCCCCGCCGTGCCCCCGGCCGCTGATCCCTTCCGTTCCGTCCCGTCGCTCGGGGCGGGCCCGGCCTGCCCGGCCCGCCCCGCCTGGCCATCCGGGCAGGAGTTTCCCTCACGGTCGGCGGTGATCGCCGGTCGGGGGTCGGGGTTTTCCGGCGGCGGGGTTGTCGTTCCGGCTAGCCTGTGATCAGTCCCAACCAGGTCAATCCGGACTCCGACGGCGGGGGAATCGTGGCGGAATCGGCGAAGAAGGTGGCCCGGCAGGCGGAGGAACGGCTCAACCGGGTGGCCGAGAACGTACGGGAGAAGTTCGACCGGGTCACCCAGGGCAAGTTCTCCGACACGGTGAAGAACGGCAGGTTCGATGACCGGCCCGCCCCCGGCAAGGACCGGGAAAAGGCCGGGCCGAAACGCCGTGACCAGGGCGGATCGCAACACTGACGATCCGCCGACGTGCGGGCCGGGACCCACGGGGGGTCCCGGCCCGTTCGCCGTACGGGCGGGTCGGGCCCGGCGGACCGCGACGTCAGCCGAGGCGGCGGTTGTCCCGGACCAGGCCGCCCTCGCACCAGTCGTGGTAGGTGAAGAGTTCCTCCCGGGCCAGCAGCATCCGGCTGTTGTGCGCCCAGTTGCGTACCAACTCGTCGCCGTCGCGTTCGGCCTGCTCGACCAGCTTGCGGAACCGACGCCGGGGGTGGGCGCGGAACTTCGTCCGGATTCCGTCGGCGGCGTAGATGTAGAGGCAGTGCAGGGCGAACCGGCGGGCCGGGCAGGCCGGGTCCCGGGCCAGCTCGAAGAGGGTGAGCACCAGGTGGTCACCCGCCACCAGCAGGTCCCAGTCCTGGGGCAGTGAGGTCAACGGCACCGAGTCGGGCTGGTACGCCCAGGCCCGCAACTCCGCCGGTGACGGGTCGACAGGGTTGGCGAAGCCGCGGAACGTCGGACCGTGCGCGCTCACCCGGCAACCTTCCCGCTCACGCCCGCGGGATGCCTCCGTCCGCCCACGAGCCCCTGGCCTGCTGGGGCGCAACGCTAGCCGCCGCCCCCGGCCGGCGGAAGACCTGCCGGGAAGCAATTCGGCAACGGACGCCCTGGCCAGGCCGACCCGCGCGGTCGACCTGGCCAGGCGAAACTCAGTCCGTGGCCGGCACCGGCCGGGCCTGGCGGGCGGCGATCCGCCGCCGGACCCGCTGCTTGAACCAGGGCATGTCGGGCAGCCGGGCGAGCATCGGGCCGGTGACCACGGTGATCAGCACGTACGCCGTGGCGAGCGCGGCCAGCTTGGGTTCGACGGTGCCGGCGGCGACCGCCAGACCGGCGATGACGATGGAGAACTCACCACGGGGCATCAGGGCGAAACCGGCCCGCCACCGGCCGGGCTCGGCGATCCCGGCCCGCCGGGCCGCCAGGTAGCCGGTGACCAGCTTCGTCCCCATGGTGACCACGGCCAGCAGCAACGCGGGCAGCAGCACCGGCGGCATGTCCCGGGGGTCGGTGACCAGGCCGAAGAAGACGAAGAAGACGGCGGCGAACAGGTCCCGCAGCGGGGAGAGCAGTTCGGTGGCGTGGTGCGCCACCGGCCCGGACAGGGCGATGCCGACCAGGAACGCCCCGACGGCGGCGGAGACCTGGAGCCGGGCGGCGATCCCGGCCACCAGCAGGGTCAGACCGAGCACCCCGAGCAGCAGCGCCTCCGGGTCCTTCGCCGACAGGGCGGCGGAGATCAGGTGACCGAAGCGGATGGCGACGACCAGCACGACCACCACGGTGAGCACCGCGATGCCCAGCGCCACGCCGCCCTTGACCAGGCCCACGCCGGCCAGCAGCGCGGTCACCAGCGGCAGGTAGAGCGCCATCGCGAGATCCTCGATGACCAGCACGGAGAGGATGACCGGGGTTTCCCGGTTACCGACCCGGCCGAGGTCGCCGAGCACCTTGGCGATCACCCCGGAGGACGAGATCCAGGTGATGCCGCCGAGCACCACGGCCGCCACCCAGCCCCAGCCGAGCAGCAGCGCGAAGCCGAACCCGGGCAGGGCGTTGAGGACCGCGTCGATCAGGCCGGCCGGGGCCGCCGAGCGCAGGTTGCCGACCAGCTCGTTGGCGCTGTATTCCAGGCCGAGCATGACCAGCAGCAGGATGACGCCGATCTCGGCGCCGACGGCGAAGAACTCCTCGCTCGCGGCCAGCGGCAGCAGACCGCCGTGGCCGAACGCGAGGCCGGCGAGCAGGTAGAGCGGGATGGGGGAGACACCGAACCGGCGGCTGAGCCGACCGAGCAGCCCGAGTAGCAGCAGGAGAGCGCCGACCTCGACCAGTAGAGTTGTGGTTTCGTGCATCCGCCTCAGCCGTCCGGGTCACTGTCGGCGAGAATGGCGGTCACCCCGTCGAGACCCTGCCGGGTGCCGACCACGACCACCACGTCACCGGCCGCGAAGCGGAAGGTGGGATCGGGCGAGACGTTGACCTCGCCCTGCCGCAGCACCGCCACGATCGAGGCGCTGGTCCGGGTGCGTGCCTTGGTGTCACCGAGCCGCTTGTTGACGTACTTCGACCCCGCCGGGATGGCGATCTGCTCGGTGAGCAGCCCGGCCGCCTGCTCGCGCAGACCGGAGAGCTGACCCAGCATCAGCGACGCGCCGAGGATGTCGGCAAGCGCCTCGGCCTCGTCGTCGGTCAGCGGGATGTCGTGCTGACAGGAGTCGGGGTCGTCCGGGTCGTAGAGGACCAGGTCGCGGCGGCCATTGCGGTGGGAGACCACACCGAGCCGGCGGCCGGACTCCGTCATCAGGTCATGACGGACGCCGATTCCCGGAAGGGCGGTCTGTTCGACACGTACTCGCACGGACGAGAGGCTATACCCTGCGCCCAAGCTGGGCCTGCTGGACGTCTGTGCTGCTGGTGAGCGCTTTCCGGCCGGCACCGGCTGTGGTCGCCGGCTCGCCGGTCGGTAACCCTGCGGGGCCGGGCGGCCCGTTCAGGGTCAGGCCTCAGCGGGTGTGGCGACGAAGACTCCGACCCCTTCCAGGGTTTCGGTCAGGCCGGTGGCGCGCAGGATCATCATGGCCTTGCCGACCACGGTGTCCGACACGCCGTATTCCCTGCACAACTGCGACCTGCTCGGCAACTTGGTGCCGGGCGGCCACTCTCCCGAATCGATCTTGCTCTTGAGCTCGTCTGCGAGCACCTGGTACTGCTGCTTGGGCATGCGTCACTCCCCGGATGGCACGCCCATTCGATCACGCCCCGACCTCCAACCTCAAGCAATCGTGGGTGGATCGTTGACCTACAACTGGTACCGATTGTAGGTTCGTGGTGAACGCCCCCGGATGGCACTCGGGGCGCTCGAACGGTCGGGGCGGGCATCCCCCGTGGCCCGTCCCGACCGCGTCGTCGGCCCTGTCGTCGTACCGCCGGGGTGGGCTGCGACGGCAGGGCGGGCAGCCCGGCCGGGCTGCCTTTCCAGTACCGCGACACCGAACTGTCAAGACTGTCCAGCAAGGGAGCGTCCATGGGGTACGAGTCACCGCACCCACCACCGAACCTCGACCTTGGTCAACTCAGTTGGGGCGATATTGCGGTGTCCGAGCCATCGCAATATCGCCATTGGAGCGACATTGAGCCGGGTCGGGCGGGTGGGGAGGCGTGACCGGGCGGTACGTCGTACACCTGCCGGTCGTCGCCACCGATCTGGCGCGGGCCAAGGTGCTGGCCCGGACGGCGGCCCGCTCGCTGGTCTTCCTCGCTCATGTCGACCCCGGCGAGACCACCGTCTCCGCCGAGGACGATCAGGGGGTACGCCACCGCGTCTTCTGCGACAACCGGCTGGACAGTGGTCGGCGGTGCGTGCTCCGGGCCGACCACGAGACCCCCTGCACCTCTCGCCTGCCCCGTTGGCCACCGAACGCCGCCCGCCCGCCCCGTTGACCTGAGCTGACTGTGAGCCCCTGTCTGCCTCTCGACCGGCGGGCGCCTTCCGCCGGATCAGGACGGCAGGCACCGCCAAGCTGCCGCCCGGCCCAGCCCCTCCGAAGCGATCGCGCCCTCACGACGTAGGCGGTCCAGCACGACGCGGATCGTCGGATCACTGATGCCGGGCAGCGCCGTGCGGATGTCGGCGACCCGGAAGATGCGCGGAGCGTGGTGGAGCACGTAGTCGAGCACCCGGTCCTGCTTCGAACCGTCCGCCCGATCCGATGCAGCTCGTTCGGCGAACGTGCGGTAGGCGTTCGCCAGGATGTTGACGAAGTAGGTGAGCCACGGCCAGGGATCGGCCTCGCCGTCATGCCAGCCGTGGGTCGAGTCCAGCAGTGCCTGGTAGTAGCCGTCCGCGCTCACGGCGATCTGGTGCTCCAGGCTGACGTACCTCGACACCGAGTAGCCGGCATCCATCAGCAGCGCGTTGGTGAGTGCCCGGGTCACCCGGCCGTTGCCGTCCTCGAAGGGGTGCACGACGAGGAGATCGAGCACGAAGAGGCCGACGAGGAGCACCGGATGGTGACGTCGCGCTGTCCTCTCGGCGGTGTAACGCTCGATCAGTTCGGCCACGAAGTAGGGCGTGTCCGACGCTCGTACGGGGCGGAAGCGGACAGTCACTTCGCCGGTGGCGGTGCGGTCGACGACGACGTTGTCCTCAGTTTTGAACTGACCGCCTGGCGCGGCGGTGTGGGCGAAGAGCAACTTGTGCAGATGGAGCAGGAGGCCGGGATTCAGCGGTCGCCAGGCACCCTGGAAGAGGTAGTCCTGCGCGTCCCGGTAGCCGGCCAACTCCTGCTCGCTGCGACTTCTCAGGTTGGTTACCCGTCCGGCGAGGATGCGATCAGCCCGGGCGCTGTCGTTGACGACGATCCCCTCGATGGCTGACGAGGCGGTGATGCTCGCTACCCGGGCGCGGTCGGCCAACTGCTTGAGCAGCCCGGGTAGCTGGTCGCGGTAGAGATCCTCCGATCCTCGGCCGACGTCCACCGTGCCGAGTGCCGTTACGACCGGGCCGGGAACATGACCGATGCAGCGGTCCAGGTCGGCGAAGCTGAGCACGGCAGACTCCCGGAAAGTGCCTAATGAAGAAGCAGATTATTTAGTTTATTAGTTTCCTTGGGTACTTCGCCGGGCCGGGTCGGCGTGTCCGGTCCGGCTGGATGTGACCCACGCCACGTTGGCAGAGTTGAGTGGAATAGGCTCAACTCTGATGGTGTCTCTTACTAGTGGACACGCCGATCCCGGGGGAGCCCATGAACACGGAACGACTCACCACCAAGAGCCGCGAAACCATCACCGGTGCGGTCGCGCTGGCCAACCAGCGTGGTCACGCCACCGTGGAACCCTGGCACCTGCTGCTGGCCCTGCTCGACACCGACGGCTCCACCGCCGCCGGCCTGCTGCGCGCCGTGGGTGCCGACCCCGCTGAGCTGCGCCGGGTCGCGCAGCGCTCGGTCGACGCGCTGCCCGCCGCCCGGGGTTCCAGCATTGCCGAGCCCACCCTGGCCCGCGAGTTCGTCAACGCCATCGGCGCCGCCGAGCAGATCGCCCGGCCGCTCGGCGACGAGTACACCTCCACCGAGCACCTGCTCGCCGGCCTGGCCCGGGTGGGTGGCGCGGTGTCCAACGCGCTGAAGTCCGCCGGGGCCACCGAGGAGAACCTGGTCGCCGCGTTCCCGACCGTGCGCGGCGGCGACCGGCGGGTCACCACCGCCGACCCGGAGCAGACCTACCAGGCGCTGGCCAAGTACGGCGTCGACCTCACCGCCAGCGCCCGGGACGGCAAGATCGACCCGGTGATCGGCCGGGATTCGGAGATCCGTCGGGTGATCCAGGTGCTCTCCCGGCGTACCAAGAACAACCCGGTGCTGATCGGCGAGCCCGGCGTCGGCAAGACCGCGATCGTCGAGGGCCTGGCCCAGCGGATCGTGGCCGGCGACGTGCCCGAGTCGCTGCGGGACAAGAAACTGGTCTCGCTCGACCTCGGTGCGATGGTCGCCGGGGCGCAGTACCGGGGCCAGTTCGAGGAGCGGCTCAAGTCCGTCCTGGAGGAGATCAAGAACTCCAACGGCCAGGTCATCACCTTCCTCGACGAGCTGCACACCGTGGTCGGCGCGGGCAAGGGCGAAGGCTCGATGGACGCCGGCAACATGCTCAAGCCGATGCTCGCCCGGGGCGAGCTGCGGATGGTCGGCGCAACCACCCTCGACGAGTACCGCGAGCACATCGAGAAGGACCCGGCGCTGGAGCGTCGCTTCCAGCCGGTGCTGGTCGGCGAGCCGACCATCGAGGACACCATCGGCATCCTGCGCGGCCTCAAGGAACGCTACGAGGTGCACCACGGCGTCCGGATCACCGACGCCGCCCTGGTCGCCGCCGCGTCGCTGTCCGACCGGTACATCACCGACCGGTTCCTGCCGGACAAGGCGATCGACCTGGTCGACGAGTCCGCGTCCCGGCTCCGGATGGAGATCGACTCCCGGCCGGTCGAGGTGGACGAGATCGAGCGGGCGGTACGCCGGCTGGAGATCGAGGAGATGGCGCTGGCCAAGGAGCCCGACGCCGCCTCCGCCGAGCGGCTGGAGCGGCTGCGCAAGGAGTTGGCCGACAAGCGTGAGCAGCTCACCGCGCTGTCCGAGCGTTGGCAGACCGAGAAGAGCCACATCGCCAAGCTCTCCACCGCCAAGGAGGAGCTGGAACGGCTCGGCGGCGAGGCCGAGCGGGCCGAACGCGACGGCGAGCTGGAACGCGCCGCCGAGCTGCGCTACGGCCGGATTCCGGCGCTGAAGGCCGACCTGGCGACGGCGGAGGAGGAACTCGCCCGGCTCCAGGCCGACGGCGCGATGCTCAAGGAGGAGGTCGGCGCGGACGACATCGCCGCCGTCGTCGCCTCCTGGACCGGCATCCCCGCCGGCCGGCTGCTGGAGGGCGAGACCGCCAAGCTGCTGCGGATGGAGGAGTCGCTGGGCGGCCGGGTCGTCGGCCAGGCCGAGGCCGTCGGTGCCGTCTCCGACGCGGTACGCCGGGCGCGGGCCGGCGTCGCCGACCCGGACCGCCCCACCGGCAGCTTCCTGTTCCTCGGCCCTACCGGCGTCGGCAAGACCGAGCTGGCCAAGGCGCTCGCCGAGTTCCTCTTCGACGACGAGCGGGCCATGGTCCGCATCGACATGAGCGAGTACGGCGAGAAGCACTCCGTCGCCCGCCTGGTCGGTGCCCCGCCCGGCTACGTCGGCTACGAGGAGGGCGGGCAGCTCACCGAGGCGGTGCGTCGCCGCCCCTACTCGGTGATCCTGCTCGACGAGGTGGAGAAGGCCCACCCGGACGTCTTCGACATCCTGCTCCAGGTGCTCGACGACGGCCGGCTCACCGACGGCCAGGGCCGTACCGTCGACTTCCGCAACGCGATCCTGATCCTGACCTCCAACCTGGGGTCGTCGGTGATCAGCGATCTGACGCTCGCCGACGAGCAGCGCCGCGAGGGGGTGCTCGCGGTGGTCCGCTCGCACTTCAAGCCGGAGTTCCTCAACCGGCTCGACGACATCGTGGTCTTCGCCGCGCTGCGCGGGGACGACCTGCGGTCGATCGTCGACATCCAGCTCGACCGGCTACGTCGCCGGCTCGGCGACCGCCGGTTGGCGCTGGACGTCAGCGAAACCGCCCGGACCTGGCTCGCCGAGCACGGATACGACCCGATCTACGGTGCCCGGCCGCTGCGCCGGCTGGTCCAGTCGGCCATCGGCGACCAACTCGCCAAGGCCCTGCTGGGCGGCGTGGTCCGGGACGGCGACACGGTCCGGGTCGACCTGTCCGACGACAAGAACGCCCTCACCGTAACCGCCTCCTGACCCCGGCGGGCCGACCCCGCCACCCCGGCGGGGATCGGCCCGTCCCCCGCCGCCCCGCCGACCGCCCCGGGCGACGACCCCGGGCGACCGCCCCGCCGACGGCCCCGGGGCGACCGCCCCGGTGATCAAGAGGTTTGCGTCACGAGAGCGCTTTCCCCGTCCGCAAACCTCTTGATCGACCCCCGCTGGCCCTCCCGCGCCCGGTGATCAAGAGGTTGGCGTCACCGGAGAGCACTCCCGTGACGCAAACCTCTTGATCGACTCCGCGCGGGCCCTCCCCGCCCCGTGATCAAGAGGTTTACGTCATCGGAGAGCGCTCCCGGTGACGCAAACCTCTTGATCACCGGGGCGGTCGGCGGGGCAGTCACCGGGGCAGTCGGCGGGGCCGTCGGCGGGGCGGTCGGTGGGGCGGTTGGCGGGGGTTGAGTGGGGGCGCGGTGGGTGGTTAGGGGCGGGGCGGGGAAAGGAGAGGGGCATGTTCGGGATGCGGAAGAAGAGTGGCGATCCGGAGCTGGACGCCGCCGTGCGGGAACTCGCCGGGGCGGACACCGTCGCCTTCGGCGGGGTGGGGTTCGCCGGCACGCTGCTGCCGGCGACCGAGGCGTACCGGCGGGTCGGGGAGGCGTTCGCGCAGCGCCCCCGGCAGGCCCGCGAGCAGGTCGACTGGCTGCTGCGGCACGGGTCGCCGGCCGGCCGGGCGTACGCGGCGACGCTGCTGGAGCAGGTCGACCCGGCGGCGGCCCGGGCGGCCTGGACGGCGCTGGTCGACGACGACGCCGAGTTCACCACGTTCGCCGGCTGCACGATGGGCACCACCACGCTGCGTGGGTACGCGGCCGACCGGCTGGCCGGCAACCGCACCGACGACGACGCTCGGTAGCTGACCACTCACTCAGAATTCGCTGAGTTTCCCCAGGTGCGTGGGGTGCGCGGGGTTGTTACCGTCTCCGCCGACGCACTTGGGGAGGTGGTCGGGGTGAATGGTTCAGTCGCGTACGTCGTGGCGGCGTTGGGATGTCTGATCGGGGTCGCCGGGATCGTGGTGGCGGCGGTGGCTTTCAGCCGGAGCCGCAAACCGGCCCGGCCGACGCCGGTAAAGGACCCGTTCCGTGACACCGACTCCGACGCCCTGCGCGGTGACCCCCGCAAGCTCAAGCCCGGCGACATCGTCGAGATCCGTGGCGTGTCGTACGCGGTCCGCGGCTCGGTGCACCTGGTCGAGGGCGGCTGGAGCTGGGCCGAACATCTGCTGGACACCGTCGAGGGCGACAAGCGCTGGCTCTCCGTCGAGGAGGACCCGGACCTGGAACTGGTGCTATGGACGGCCGAGCCGGCCGCGACGGTCACCCCCGGCGCACCCACCCTCGACTTCGCCGGCCGCCGCTACTCCTGGGAGGAGTCCGGCCAGGCCCGCTACTCGGCCACCGGCAGCACCGGCCTCGACCCGTACGGCACCGTCCGCTACCAGGACTACCGGGGGCAGGGCGGTGAGCGGCTCTCCTTCGAGGCGTACGGGGATGCCGGCTGGGAGGTGGGCCGGGGCGAGCGGCTGCACCGTACGGACGTGATGGTGTATCCGCAGTCCGGCCCGGTGGGGTCCTGATCGTGCTGGTCAGCTTGAACACCCCGTACGTCGACACCTGCGCCGCCGACCTGAGCCTGGCGCTCGGCGGACCGGAACGTCCCGCCCTGCACGTCCGTGACCTGACCCTGCCCGGTGGCGTCCGGCTGCGGCTACGCCTGCTCGGTGCGTCCCACCAGGTCGTCCTCACCGTCCCGGCCGCCGGTGCCGACGCGCCCGCCCCCGACCGGCCCGGCGGGGCTGGCGGGCTGGTCGAGACGGTTGCCTGCCTGCCCGGCCGGCCCCCGCACCTACCCGGTGACCTGCACGACGAGGCGGGCGGCTACCGGTTCACCGCCACCGTGCTGCGCCCCGCCGAGGGGGAGCTGCACACCCGGATCGCCGCGCTCCGCGCCGACCTGGCCGACGACCCGTACGCCCTGGTGGGGGTCTTTCCCGGGGACCCGGACGCGGTCACCGCGCTGGCCGTCCGCCCCGACGCGCCGGGCGGGTCGGTGCGCTGGCGCACCTGGCACGCGTACCCGCAGACCAACGAACTGGTCCTGACCGAGACGGCGGTGGCCCTTCCGCGAGCCCCGCAGCCGCGAACGGAGGGAGACCTGTGAGCGCGAGGAGCGAGCCGGTTTTGCGAGCCCCGCAGTCGCGAGCGATGGAGGACCTGTGAGCGCGAGGAGCGAGCCGGTTTTGCGAGCCCCGCAGTCGCGAACGAAGGAGACACAGTGACGTACCGGCGCTGGTTCGTGGTGGGGGTGGCCTTCGCGGTCGTCGGCGCGTTGGTCGCCGCCTTCGCGATCTTCTACGGCAACTTCTCGCCCCGGGGCTACATCGAGGACCGCTACACCCGGGCGGCGAGCCGGGACATCGGGCGGGACGCCATCGCGTACACCTCGAACCGGACCCCGAGCCAGGTGGCGGACGACGTCACCGGCGCCTGGAAGCCGGCCGACCAGTACGTCGACGGTAGCGGCGTCTACCTGCGCTACGACGACGACTCGCTGGTGATCCTGCCGATCGCCGCCGGCTCGGTGATCCTGCTGGAACGGATGCGCACCGCGTACCCGCGTTACCACTCGACGGTGGGCAACCACTGGGGCTGGGGGCGGGGCAGCACGGTACGCGGCGGCGGCCCCGGCTCCGGCAAGTGACGCGTACCGACCCCGACCGAACGAACCCCTGGAGCACGCTGTGCAGAACCTGGTCACCGATCTGCTGGTCACCCTCGCCTACGGGGTGGTCGGCGTCGTCCTGATGGCCGTCGGCTACGTGCTGGTCGACGTGGCCACCCCGGGCAAGCTCCACGAGCTGATCTGGACCGAACGCAACCGTAACGCCGCGCTGCTGCTCGCCTCGAACCTGGCCGGCGTCGGCACCATCGTGGTGGCCGCCATCGCCGCGAGCGAGGACGACTTCCTGCTCGGCCTGGTCGGTGCCGCCGCGTACGGGATCGTCGGTCTGGTCATCATGGCCCTGGCGTTCGTGCTGCTCGACGCGCTGACCCCGGGCAAGTTGGGCACGCTGCTGGTCGACCCACAGCCGCATCCGGCGGTCTGGGTGTCGGCGGTGGTGCACCTCGCCACCGGCGCGATCATCGCCGCCGCCATCAGCTGATGACCACGGCGAAGCAGCCGGCGAAGCCGAAACAGAACGCGGGTGCCTGGGTCGTCTGGATCGTCCTCGGCCTGGTCGTGGTGGTCTGCGTGGGCAGCAGCATCTTCAACCGGGACTCCGGGGGCACCACCGTGCCCGCCCCGGCGGCCGACGAGCGCGCCGACACCGTGCCGCTGCTCGTGCAGGCGGCCGACAGTCAGGGCATCTGCTACGGCTGGCGGCTGGAGAGGTCGTCCGGCGCGGAGGTGAGCGTCGGCTCCAACCTCGGCGACGGGGTGCCGGTGACCGAGGACGCCCGCTGCCCCCGGTGGGTGGAGGTCCGGGCCCGGGTCATGTACACCGCAGAGAGCAGTGAGAGCAACGACTGGGCGACGGTCACCGTCTCCGGCTCGGGCGACTTCTCCCGGGCCGACCTCTACGCCGTGCAGAACGGTCTGACCCGGTTCGGCCTGCACGAGGACGTGTTCGTGGACGACCCGGGCTGGGCGATCTGCCGCGCCGCCGTGGCGTTGCCGCTGCTGGTCGCCGAGACGGGTGCGGCACCACCGGCGGCCACCCCGACCGCCGACCCCGGCGCGGCGGTGGCCCCGCTGCCGGACACCGGCAGCGACTTCTGGCGGGACCGCTGGGGTACGGTGCTGGCCGCCGCCGGCCTGCTGCTGGTCGCCGTGCTGCTGATCACCGTCGGGTTCGTCCAGCGTGGCCGGCAGCGGGCGGCGGCGTCGGCCGGGCGTCCCCGGGGGACACGGTGACCACTGTCGACGACACCCCGGCGGTCGGGCCGCGCTGGCGGTGGGCCCGCGCGTCGGTGCTGCTCGCGGTCTTCGTCTGCGCCGCCTGCGGCCTGGTGTACGAACTGGCCCTGGTCGCGCTCGGCAGCTACCTGATCGGTGACACGGTCGGGCAGGCGTCGATCGTGCTCGGCGTGATGGTCTTCGCGATGGGGGTTGGCGCGCTGGTCGCCAAACCGTTGCAGCCCCGGGCCGCCGCCGCGTTCGCGGTGATCGAGTTGACCCTGGCCCTGCTCGGTGGCCTGTCGGTGCTCGGCCTCTACGCCGCGTTCGCCTGGCTCGACCTGTACGGCCCGGCGCTGGTCGGCACCGCGTTCGTGCTGGGTCTGCTGATCGGCGCGGAGATCCCGCTGCTGATGGTGATGCTGCAACGCATCCGCGAGCAGGCGGCCGGCAGCGCGGTCGCCGACCTGTTCGCCGCCGACTACGTGGGCGCGCTGCTCGGCGGGCTGGCCTTCCCGTTCCTGCTGATTCCCGTCTTCGGCCAGCTCAAGGGCGCGCTGGTGGTCGGCGCGGTGAACGCGGTGGCCGGCCTGGCCCTGGTCTGCACGGTGTTCCGCGCCGAGCTGAGCCGCCGGGCCCGGCTCGTGCTGGGCGTCGGCTCCGTCGTGGTCGCCCTCTGCCTGGGGTACGCCTGGGTCACCGCCGCCGACTTCGAGGTGACCAGCCGCCAGCAGCTCTACCGGGACCCGGTGGTGCACGCCGAACGCTCCCGCTACCAGGAGATCGTGCTGACCAGGTCGGTACGCGAGATCGGCCACCCCGACACCGATCTGCGGCTGTTCCTCAACGGCGACCTCCAGTTCAGCTCGATCGACGAGTACCGCTACCACGAGGCGCTGGTGCACCCGGCGATGCGCGGCCCGCGCGGTGAGGTGCTGGTCCTCGGTGCCGGCGACGGCCTCGCGGTCCGGGAGATCCTGCGTTACCCGGACGTGCGCCGGGTGACCGTGGTCGACCTCGACCCGGCGGTGGTGGCGCTGGCCCGCTCCGAGCCGCAGCTACGCGCGCTCAACGGCGGCTCCCTCGACGACCCCCGGGTCCGGGTGCTCAACACCGACGCCTTCGGCTGGTTGCGGACCGCCGGCGAACGCTTCGACGTGGTCGTCGCCGACCTGCCCGACCCGGACGAGACGGCCACCGCCAAGCTCTACACCGTCGAGTTCTACGCCCTGATCCGTTCGGTGCTCGCCGAGGGGGCCCGGCTGGTGGTGCAGTCCGGGTCGCCGTACTTCGCGCCCCGGTCGTACTGGTCGATCGAGGCGTCGGTACGGGAGGCCGGCTTCGCCACCGTGCCGTACCACGTCGACGTGCCCTCGTTCGGTGACTGGGGCTTCGTGCTCGCCGCCCCGGGCGGGACCCCGCCGCCGCTGGAGTTGCCGGCCGACGCGCCCCGGCTGCGTTTCCTCGACCCGGCGGTGCTGCGGGCGGCGGCGGCCTTCCCCGCCGACCGGGGCCGCCTCGACGTGCCCGCCTCCACCCTGTTGCGGCCCAGGGTGCTCGACTACGCCCGCAGCGAGTGGCGCGGCTACTAGCCTCGGAGGCGATGTCACCGTCGCTGCGCCGCCGGCTGCCACCGCGCGCGGTGGACGCTGCCGCGTACCTCCAGGCGTTCGTGCTGTCCGGGGTGGCGACGGTGCTGGTCACCCGGGCGTTCCTGCACGCCACCGGCTACCCGCAGCTCGGCGGCGGCGGCCTGCACATCGCGCACGTGCTCTGGGGTGGGCTGCTGATGACCGTCGGGCTGGGTGTGGCGCTGGTGTTCCTCGGCGGGGCCGCCCGGATGACCGGCGCGGTGCTCGCCGGGATCGGCTTCGGGCTCTTCATCGACGAGGTGGGCAAGTTCGTCACCGCCGGCACCGACTACTTCTACCGGCCCGCCGCCGGCATCATCTACGCGGTCTTCGCCCTGCTGGTGGTGATCACCCAGGCGTTGCGCGAACGGCTGCGCCCGACTCCCGGCGAACGGGTGGCCAACGCGTTGGACGTGATCGTCGGCGGTGTCGGCCGGGGGCTCACCGACCGGCAGCGGGCGGCCACCCTGCGGCTGGTCCGGGGTGCCGGGCCGGAGGTCGAGTCGGGGGTGTCCGCGCTGCTGGACGTGGTGCCGCGCCGGGAGCCACCGCCGCGACGGTTCTGGCAGCCCTGGGTGGCCCGGCTGCGCGACGCGTTGGTCCGGCTGACCGCCCAGCGCTGGGTGGTCCTGCTGGTGGTGGCCTACCTGGTCGTCGAGCCGGTGGCGACGGTGGTGGTGGTGACCACCGAGGGGGTGACCGGCGAGTTGGACCAGCTCGGTGAGTGGGGGGCGGTGCTCGGGGTGTCCGCCTCGGCGGTGGTCGCCGGGGTGCTGAGCATCCGCGCCGCGTTCCTGCTCCGCAACGACCGGCGGGCCGCGTTCCGGCTGTTCAAGCTGGCGCTCCTGGTCGACCTGCTGTTCGGGCAGATCTTCAACTTCACGGTCAACCAGTTCGACGCGGTGACCGGGCTCGCGGTGGACCTGCTCCTGCTCGCCGTGGTGACCGCCGAACACCGCCGACTGGTCCGCCAGTCGTGACCGCGGCCGGTGATTCGGCGGTTCGACCAGCGGGTACGGCTCCGTCGTACCCGGTGCGACGGGACTGCGGACGTTACCGTGGTGCGGTGATCTAGGAAGGAGAATCATGGTCGATTCCCACAGCACGCCCGCCCGGACCCGTCCGGGTCTGGTGACGCTCTCCAGCTACCTGCTGATGTTCTTCGCGGTGCTCCAACTGATCGGGCTGATCCTGACCCTCGCGATCAGCGGGAAGCTGCGTCAGGCGTTCGAGGACGCCTTCGAGGGGACCGCGAGCGAGGTCGAGGGCCTCGGCACCGCCGTCGTGGTCTTCGCCGTCGGCGCGTCCGCCGTCCTGCTGCTGATCGCGCTCGCCCTCGTCGTCCTGGCGATCTTCAACAACCGGGGCAAGAACGGCAGCCGGATCGCCACCTGGGTGGTCGGCGGCATCATGGTCTGCTGCGTCGGCGGCGGGCTGATCAACGGTGCCGCCGGGTTCAGCGGCTCCACCGGCTCCACCTCCGGGGACGCGCCGAGCGCCGAGGAACTGGAACGCAGCATGAACGCCGTGCTGCCGTCCTGGTACAACCCGGTCAGCACCCTGCTCGGGGTGGTCAGCCTGCTCGCCCTGCTGGCGGCGCTGATCCTGCTCGCCCTGCCGCAGTCCAACGAGTTCTTCCGCAAGCCCAAGGCGGGCTGGGAGCCGCCGGTTCCGGGTGCCACCTACCCGGCCGCGCCCGGCTACCCGCCCACCCCCGGCTACCCGGCCACCCCGGACTACCTGCAACCCGGTGCCCCCGGCCCGTCGTCGACCCCGGGCCAGCCCGGCCCGTCGCCGGCCGCCCCCGGCGTGCCGGACCAGCCGCAGTCGTCCGACGGCCCGTCCTGGTCGCCGCCGTCGGGCGGCGAGCCCGACCGGCCCACCGGAGGCAGCGGCCCGGACGACCCGCAGCGTCCCGCCGGCAGCTGACGGGCGCGTAACAGCGACACCGACGATTCCCTCCGAGTAGGTTGCACACCGACGCCTACCGGAGGGAATCGTCGTGTCGTACCCGGATCAGGTGCCGGACCGCCGCCCGCCGGTCGTCACCGTGGCGGCGGCGCTGCTCGGGCTGATGGCGCTCGCCGCCGGGGTCTACGCCGTCACCAGCCTGCTCGCCCTGGGCGGCACGGTCGACAGGTTCCGGGGCGCCGCCGCCGGTACCGCAGCCGACCCGGGCGACGTCGACGGGGTGGTCCGGCTGCTGCGGCTCAGCACGATCGGCTCGGCGGTGGTGACGGTGCTGGTGGCGCTGCTGCTGGTCGGCCTCGCCGGCGGGCTGCTCGCCAGGCGTCGGGGGGCCCGGGTCGGCGTCTGGGTGGTCTGCGGGCTGGGTCTGCTCGCCGGAGGGTGCGCCCTGGCCGTGCTGGTCGGCCAGCGGGTCAGGCCACTGCGGCTGGGCAGCGGTGACCAGGGGGTGGCCGACCTCTTCGCCACCCTGGACGACGCCTATCCCTCGTGGTGGGTGCCGGTGAACGCGGGCGTCTCGGTGGCCCAGGGCCTCGGCTACCTCGTGGTGGCCGTGCTGCTGGCCCTGCGACCGGCGAACAGTTGGTTCACCGGCAGGTGGCCGGTGCGTCCCGGATACGGGCCCTCCTCGTTCACCGCCGCGCCCTACCAGTCCCCGCTGTCCGCGCCGGAGCCCGGCCCCGCCGCCGCCACACCGGTACCGCCCCAGCCTGAGCCCGGGTCCGCGTCCGGGCCCGACGTGATCCGCCGTCCCACCGAGGAGCAACCGTGACAGTCGACCGATCCGGGTCCGGCCGGTGCGCGTTGATCACGGGTGCCACCGCAGGGATCGGCGCGGCGTTCGCCAGACAACTCGCCGCCGAGGGCTGGGACCTGGTCCTGGTGGCCCGGGACACCGCCCGGCTCGACGCCGCCGCCGCCGAGCTGACCGGCCGGTACGGCAACCGGACGGAGGTCGTCTCCGCCGACCTGTCCACCGACGACGGTTGCGCGCTGGTGGAACGGCGACTGGCCACCGGTGACCCGGTGGATTTGCTGGTCAACAATGCCGGACTGAGCCTGAACCAGCCGTTTATGCGATCCACCGTCGCCGACGAGACACGGTTGCTCCGGTTGAACGTGCACGCGGTGCTGCGCCTCACCCATGCGGCGTTCGGGCCCATGACGAGGCGCGGTAATGGGACAGTGATAAATGTCTCTTCGGTCGCCGGCTTCGGCCCGGTGATGCCCGGCTCCACCTATCCGGCCAGCAAGGCATGGGTGACCAGCTTCAGTGAATCGATCGGGCAGACGGCCCGCTCAGCCGGGGTGCACGTGATGGCGCTCTGCCCCGGCTACACCCGTACCGGCTACCACGAACGTACCGGCATCGACATGTCAGGAATGCCGCGGTGGATCTGGCTCGAAGCCGACGACGTGGTTGCCGAGGCCCTGCGTGACCTGCGAAAAGGCAAAACCGTGAGCGTGCCCGACTGGAAGTACAAGCTGGCCGTGGCGAGCCTGCGGCACGTACCGCGTCGGCTGCTGCGCGGTGCCTTCCGGGACCGGCGCGGGCAGGCCGACCCGGCCGGGCAGTGACCGACAGGCGGTGCCGGTCGACCCGCCGGTGACCTGGAGCGGCAGCGAAACCCTGCCGATGTGGTCGCGCAGCGTAGCCGTCCATCGCCAGTCATCGAGCACCCGGATGGCCGCTCCGGGTGGGCCGCACACACGACCCACAGACTTGAGCAGTACCCTCTATCGCCATGGGGGACCACGACGACCTGCGTAAATTCATCACTGACCTGGCTGTGGTCCATGGCCGGGTCGTGCTCTCCTCGGGGCGGGAGGCGGAGTGGTACGTCGATCTGCGTCGCGTGACTCTCCATCACCGGGCCGCTCCCCTGGTCGGTCGGGTGATGCGGGAGCTGACCGCCGACTGGAATTACGACGCGGTCGGTGGGTTGACCCTGGGTGCCGATCCGATCGGCATCTCGATGTTGCACGCCGCCGCAGAGACCGATCGACCCCTGGACGCCTTCGTCGTCCGCAAGGCCGGCAAGGCGCACGGTCTCCAACGGCGGATCGAGGGTCCTGAGGTGGCCGGCCGGCGGGTACTGGCGGTGGAGGACACCTCGACGACGGGCGGCAGCGTGTTGACGGCCGTCGAAGCTCTACGCGAGGCCGGGGCGGAGGTCGTGGGCGTGGCGGTGATCGTCGACCGTGGCGCCAGCGACGTGGTACGTGCCGCCGGACTGCCGTATCGGGCGGCCTATACGTTGGCTGACCTCGGCCTTGTGGCGTAAAAATTTGCCGATTCGGATCTGCTGATATGCAGGCGGATCGATGCTGCTGGTGGAAGGATGGAATACGTGGGAACTGCGTTGGCTGAAATGACCATGCCTCAGATCTCGCCGCTTGCCGGCGAGCCGATCGAACGTGCCGACGCCGAGCGGCTGGCGGGGGTCCTCAAGGCCCTCGCCGACCCCGCCCGGCTGCGGCTGCTCAGCCTGATCCAGTCGGCGCCCGAGGGCGAAGCGTGCGTGTGTGACCTCACCGCGCCGCTCGGCCTCTCGCAGCCGACGGTCAGCCACCACCTCCGCATCCTCACCGAGGCCGGCTTGCTGGAGCGGGAGAAGCGTGGTGTGTGGGCCTACTACCGGCTGGTGCCGTCGGCGATCGCCACGATCGCCGACCTGCTCACGCCGCCGCGCAAGCGGGCCACCAAGAAGGCCCGCTGACTGAACCCGTTCGTCCCGTCCAGGGGCGACGTCCGATGACGGACCAGGGGTGGCGTCATCGGGTGGTGACGGCTGCCCGTCACCGGTCAGTTTGCTGATCCACCACCGTGCCCGCGGTGGCGTACGCGTACGCAACGGCCGGTCCTCTCCCCGAGGGCCGGCCGTTGGTCGTCCGCCGGTCAGTGGCCCTGCCCGTGTTCCGGGTACCGCCCGCCGTCCGACGGTGGGCGCTGCCCGTACGTCTGCGGGGGGAACCGCTGGTCGGGGCCGGGCTGCCCGCCGTACGGCTGCGCGCCGCCTGCGGGCTGCCCGGGGTGCGGCTGCGGGGGCTGGTCGTGGTGGTGGTGCTCGACGGCGTCCCGGACGGCCTCGACCGCCCCGACCGCGCTCGCGGCGGCGATCACGGCGACGGCCTCACCGCGCCGACGTGCCTTACGGTCGCGGAGGAACTCGAAGAAGATCGGCAGCACCGAGATCAGGATGATCAGTGCGACCACCGGCAGGATGTACCTGTCGATCTTGTCGCCGATGGCGCTGTAGATCTGGTCGGCGAGCAGGTAGCCGATCAGCAGGATGCCGTCCACCCAGAGGACCGCGCCGACGACGTTCCAGAGGAGGAACTGCTTCGCCGGCATGCCGAGCGCGCCCGCCACCGGGTTGAGGAACGTCCGCACGATCGGGATGAACCGGGCCAGCACCACGGCCTTGGCCGGGCCGAACTTCTGGAAGTAGAACTCCGCCTTCTCCACGTACTCCTTCTTGAAGAGCCGGGAGTTGGGGCGCTCGAACATCTTGCGGCCGTACCGGGCGCCGAGCCAGTGCCCGAGCTGGGCACCGGCGATCGCGCAGAGCGGACCGCCGATCAGCAGCCCGGCCAGGGAGAGCCGGGTGCCGCTGCCGAAGATCGCGTCGGCCACCGGCGACGCGGCCACCCCGGCCAGGAACAGCAACGAGTCGCCGGGGAAGAAGAACCCCACCAGCAGGCCGGTCTCGGCGAAGAGGATCACCCACACGCCGACCAGCCCGAAGGTCTGGAGCAGATCCTTGGGGTCGAGCGGGTTCAGCGCGACCGTCTCCGCGACCACCCGCGTCTTCTCACCTGTGTCCACGGCCACACACCATACCGAGCCCACGAACGCACGGTCGCGGCACGCGTCCCTCCGACCGGCAACTCACCCCACCGGACCCGCCCGGCCGGACCGCCGGGCGCGGGGCCGGGCGGGTCCGGGCCCGCCCGGCCCGGCGCTCCATGGCCCGGCCGGGCGGGCCCGATCAGGCCACGAAGTGCGACCGGCGGCGGCGGGCCGCCAGGTAGCTGCCGATCCCGGCCGCCAGGAGCAGGCCGCCGACGGTGGCCACCAGGCCGGACGGGGAACCGGTGATCGGCAACGAGCCGTCGTCGCCGCCCTGACCGCCCGAGGCGTGATTCACCAGGATCTTCGCGGTGTCGTTGCTCGGGTCGAGGTCCTTCGTGCCCACCGGGCCGCTTCTCAGCTGGACCGTGCCCGTCAGGGGGCCTGCCCGATCGATGCGGAACGAGAACGGCAGGGCGACCCTCCCGCCCTTGTGGATGACGTCGTACTGGTAGCAGAGGTAGGCGCGGGCACCCGGCCGGCCGCCCTCCTCGTCCTGGATGTCGGCGTCGAGGCAGTTCTTGGGCACCTTGACGGCGGTGACGCCCTTCGGCACGGTCATCTCGACGATCGTGTAGAAGTCGCGGCCGCCGTTGGACGACGAGGCCGGCCCCCGGTTGGTGTAACCGATCGTGACCGGCACGGTCTCGCCCACCTTGGCGGTGATGCGTACCTCGTCGGCCGCCAGGTCGGCCCGCTGGTTGCCGGTGACGGTCAACTCGACGGGCGTTTCGTTGTCGTTCGGCCTGACGTCGGTCTGCGCCGCCCGGGACGTGCCGCCGGGCAGTCGGGTGCCGACCTGCTCCAGCCGCAGCACACCGCCGCTGCCCTGCTGGTCGAGCGTGTAGCTGGGCTGCGCGTCCGCCCAGTCCTGCGGGGTGAACCAGGTGGCGGTGCCGGGCTGGACGTTCGGTGCCGAGACGTCCCGGGGCACGGTGACACCGAAGCCGCCGTCGACCCGGAACGCCCGGCCCGGCGCGATCTCGTCGTCGAAGGTGCAGGCGAACAGGTTCGGCGTGAAGTGCACCAACCCACCCTTGCTGCCGTATCGGCAGTTCTGGTAGCGCTTCGACGGGGTGAGCCCGTACGCGGCCGAGACGAGGAGCACCACGCCCCGCACGGTCTCCTGCCCCCGGTTGGCGACCGACAGGCCCACCGGCACCGTGGCACCGGGGCCGCCGGTCAGCGTCACCGCGGGACCCGCCACCAGGTCGACCCCCTCGCCGACGAGGACCGTCGACGTGGTGGTGCTCGTACCCGACCTGCCGGTGGTGACGGTGAACCGGAGCAGGCCCTGTCGACCCACCGTTGCACCCGCGCGCGGGCGTACCGACAACGAGAGCAGGTCCGGTGCGTCCTCCTGGTAGGCCAGGCAGGTCAGCACGGTGCCGGTACGGGTGCAGGCCGAGGCGGCGGAACCGCTCACCTCGACGAAGGCGTCGACCGCGCCGTAGTCGACGGTGATGGTGTAGCTGTCCTGGAGTTTCTCGCCCGGCACCCGGAGCACCACCGTCCTACCGGGCCCACCCGGAGCCAGGGTGACGTTGTTGGCGGACGTGGTGAACCCGGCCGTCACCACCTGGCCGGGGGAGGCCCCGGGGTTCGCGGGGGCGGCCGGGGCGGGAGTGGCGGAGGCGGCGACACACGCGCCCACCACCGCAAGTCCGGCCAGCCAACGACGCGTCGCGTGCTTGCGCATCAGCGGATCCTGTCCTGAGGAGGTGCTACGACGGTCGTCGCAGCCTAGGGAGTTCGTCCCCGTCCGAGTGCCCCGCGCCGACGGGTGGCGACAGAATGGGCCGAACAGCCGACGAATCCCCCCGGACGGCCCACCCCACCCACCCGGGCCGCCGTGGACCGCCCCACCCCGGGGAGGGTCAGAGCCGGGGGTCGACCGGCTCGGACTCGCAGGCGAGGATCGCGAAGACCAGCTCGTGCCGCCGCCACAGCGGGACGTCGGCGGCGTACCCGTCCAGGGCGGCCAGGCCGAGCGCGTGTTCACGCAGCGCCAGCCCCCGCTTGCGACCCAGCGAGCGGCGACGCAGCGCGGCGAGCTGGGCCGGGTCGGTGTAGCCGGGACCGTAGATGATCCGCAGGTACTCCCGGCCCCGGCACTTGATCCCCGGCTGGAGCAGCGAGCCCCGGGCCGAGCGGGCCGCCGGGCCGTCGTACGGCTTGACCACCATCCCCTCGCCGCCGGCCCCGGTCAGCGCCGACCACCACTCGGTGGCCGCCGCCACCGCCGCCTCGTCGGACAGCTCCACCACCTGTCGTCGGGTCGGGGTGAAGAACTCCGGATCGGCGGCGCAGAGCCGGTCGGCCAACGCCAGGTGCCAGCCGTGGTCCCGGTCGGTGAAGGTCACCGTCGCCCCGGCCAGCACCGCGAACGGCGCCAGGGTCACCCCGCGCAGCCCTTCGGTGGGTGCCACGTACGCGCGGTAGGCCGCCGAGTAGCCGTCGACCTCCGCCCGACGGGCCGTCATCCGGTCGCGCAGCGCGGCCACGGGCAGCCCCCGGGCCGCCGCCGCGTCCAGCGCGTCCAGCGCCGCCGGCAGCGCCGCCCGCCCGGCCGCCCCGACCCCGGCGTACTGCTCGCGGATCAACCCGTCCGCCTTCGCCGACCAGGGCAGCAGCTCACAGTCCAGCAGCAGCCGGTCGGTGCCCAACTCGTCCCACAGCCCGGCCGCGCCGACCGCCGCCCGGACCCGGTCCAGCAGCTCCCCGTCCAGCGGCGGGCCGAAGAACGGCCGACCCGTCCGGGTGTGCACCACCCCACCGCCGAACCGGCCGGGTTCCCGCTCGACCAGCACCACCGCCCGGGAACCCATGTGCTTCTCCTGGCACACCACCCGCTGCACGCCGGCCGACCGGTAGTCCGCGAACGCCTGCGTCGGGTGCTCCAGGAACCCCGGCACGGTCGACGTCGAACACGGGGCCATGGTCGGCGGCAACCAGACCAGCCGGCCCGGGTCCACCGCGAACCGGCTCATCACCTCCAGCGCGGCGGCGGCGTTCTCCGCCGGCACGGTCAGCGTGCCGTAGGCGTGCTCCAGGTGCCGCCGCCCGGTCACGTCGGCCAGGTCGAGCACCGTGTCCGGGCGGGTCGGGGCGAACAGCGGCCGGGCCGGGGCGTACCACTCCCGCCGGGCGTCGACCGCGACCAGCTCCCGCTCGGGGTAGCGCAGCGCGGTGAGCTTCCCGCCGAAGACGCAACCGGTGTCGACGCAGATCGTGTTGTTGACCCATTCCGGGTTCGGGGTCGGGGTGTGCCCGTACACGACCGTCGCCGCACCCCGGTAGTCGCGCGCCCACGGGTAGCGCACCGGCAGGCCGTACTCGTCGGTCTCGCCGGTGGTCTCGCCCCAGAGCGCGAACGAACGGACCCGGCCCGACGCGCGGCCGTGGTAGGCCTCCTTCAGACCGGCGTGCGCCACCACCAGTCGGCCGCCGTCCAGCACGAAGTGACTGACCAGGCCGTCGATGAAGGTCGTCACCCCGGCCACGAACGCCGGGTCCTCCGCGTCGAGCTGTGCCATCGTCTCGGCCAGGCCGTGGGTGAGCTTGACGTCCTGGCCACGCAGCTTGCGCAGCAGCTTGTGCTCGTGGTTGCCCGGCACGCAGATCGCGTGCCCGGCCGCCACCATGCCCATCACCAGGCGCAGCACGCCGGGGGAGTCCGGGCCGCGGTCCACCAGGTCACCCACGAAGACCGCGGTACGACCAGCCGGGTGCACCGCGTCCACCGGGCGACCCGCGTCGTCGCGGTGCAGCACGAAACCCAGCCGCCCCAGCAGCTCCTCCAGCTCCGCCCGGCACCCGTGCACGTCACCGACGATGTCGAACGGCCCGGTCAGCTCCCGCCGGTCGTTGAACAGCTTCTCCAGCCGGATCCGCGCGGCGTCGATCTCCTCGACCCCGCGCAACAGGTGCACCTTGCGGAACCCCTCCCGGGCCAACTGCCCGTACGACCGGCGCAGGTCCCGCTGCATCCGGGCCAGCACCTGCCGGCCGTGTGTGCGGTCGGCGCGGGACAGGGTCCGTTCCCAGGCCAACGCCTCCGGCACGTCCAGCACGATCGCCACCGGGAGCACGTCGTGCTCCCGGGCCACCCTGACCAGCCCGGCGCGGGCGTGCGGCTGGAGGTTCGTCGCGTCGACCACGGTGAGCCGGCCCCGCCGCAGCCGGACCCCCGCCACGTGGTGCAGCGCCCCGAACGCGTCGGCGGAGGCGGACTGGTCGTTCTCGTCGTCGGCGACCATCGCCCGGAACGCGTCCGAGGCGAGCACCTGACTGGGCGCGAAGTGCCGGGCGGCGAAGGTGGACTTGCCCGAGCCGGAGACGCCGACCAGCGCCACCAAGGCGAGTTCGGGAATGTCGAGAATGCTCATCGGGTCGTCTCCCGGCTGGCCACGGCGGTGAGGACGGCGAGCTGGGTGGGATGGCCCAGCTCGGGGTCGTGGTCGCCGACCCCGCTGACGGTGGCCGTGTAGCCGTGCTCGGCGGCCACCCGGTCGACCCACGCCGCGAACTCGGCCCGGGTCCACTCGAACCGGTGGTCGGGATGCCGGAACCGCCCCGCCGGTAGCCCCTCGTACCGCACGTTGTACTCCGCGTTCGGGGTGGTCACCACGAGTGTGCCCGGCCGGGCGTGACCCAGCACGGCGTCCTCCAACGCGGGCAGCCGGGCCGGGTCCAGGTGCTCGACGACCTCCATCAGCACTGCCGCGTCGAAGCCACGCAACCGGTCGTCCCGGTAGGTCAACGCCGACTGCCACAGCCGAACCCGGTCCTGCTGTCGCTGGGGCAGCCGGTCCAGCCGCAGCCGGCGGGCGGCCGTCGTCAGCGCCTGCGCGGAGACGTCCACCCCCACCACCTCGGTGTACCGCCGGTCGGCGAGCAGCCCGGTGAGCAGCGCGCCGCCGCCACACCCCAGATCCACCACCCGCTTCGCGCCGCTGGCCGCCAGCGCGGCGAGCACCGCCTCGCGCCGTCGGGCCGCCAGGGACGCCCGCCGGGGATCGGCCGCCGCCGCGCCTTCCGCCGGCCCGGTGGCCTCGTCGACACTGTCGTCCGGCACGGGTACGTCGGCCAGCCGCAACTCGGCCAGCCGGGCCAGCGCCCGCCCGGCCAGCGCCCGCCGGTGCGCCAGGTAGCGGCGGGTGATCAACGCCCGTTCCGGGTGGTCGGCCAACCAGCCCGCCCCGGCCCGCAGCAACTTGTCGATCTCGTCCGGGGCGACCCAGTAGTGCTTGGCGTCGTCCAGCACCGGCAGCAGGACGTACAGGTGGTTGAGGGCGTCGGCGAGCCGGACCGTGCCGGTCAGGCGGAGGTCGACGTACCGGCTGTCACCCCATTCGGGGTGCTGCTCGTCGAGCGGGAGCGGGGCTGCGGTCACCACCCAGCCGAGCGGGGCGAACAGCCGTACCGCCAGCTCCGCGCCGCCCCGGCAGCGCAGCACCGGCACCCGGACGCTCAGCGGGATCGCCACGCCGGCCAGCTCCGGGCGGTCCCGGGACACCCCGCGCAGCGCGGAACGGAACACCGTGGACAGCGCCGAGGAGAGCAGACTCGACGCAGCGTAGGCACGGTCGTTGACGTACTGCCCGAGGGTGAAGGTCTCCGGGGTGGACGCCGCCCGCCGCCGGCCCACCCCGAGGCGCTGCGGATCGACCTCGACCAGCAGGGCGGCCGTGCACCGACGCTCCGTCGCCTCCGGGTAGAACACGTGCGCGGTACCCGTGGGCAGGTCGAACTCCTGCACCCGGTCGGGGTGCTTGACCAGCAGGTAACCGAGGTCGGTCGCCGGTTCGTGGGTGGTGGTCAGGGTGAGCAGCACGCGCCCATGATCCCAGCGTGGTCGATCCGGCGTCGTCCTCATTTCTCCCCCGGTGCCGCCGCACCTCGGGGCCTCAGCGGTCCGGGTGCGCGGGCGGTGCAACGCGACGCCCCGCCGACCCGGGCGGGTCGGCGGGGCGTCAGAGATGCGGCGGAGATCAGGCCACGAAGCGGGTCCGGCGGCGGCGGGCCACCAGGTAGCCGGCGGCACCGGCGACGAGCAACAGTGCGCCGACCCCACCGACCAGGGCCGTCGAGCTACCGGTGATCGGGAGCGGGCCACCGTCACCGGCGCCCGTGCCACCGTCACCCCCGCCGGGGCCGTCCGTGCCGCCGTCGGTGCCGGTCGCGTTGACGAGCAGCTTCGTGACGTCGTTGGCCGCGTTGGTGTCCTCGGTGAAGCCGTCGCACTCGCACTTGGCGTTGATGGTCACGCTGCCTGCGGCGTCCGGGACGACCTTGTCGATCCGCAGGCCGAACGGGAAGGTCTGCTTCTCGTCCACGGCGAGGTAGATGTCCGGGAGGCAGCGGTACGCCTTGGCACCAGGCGTGCCGGCCTCCGACCAGTCCGCGTCGCCGTCGTCGAAGGGCACGCAGGTGTCGGGCACCTCGACGGCGGTGGTGCCGGTCGGCACGACGACGTCCACCTTCGTGACGGGGCTGCCGCTACGGCTGAAGTCCAGCGACGCCGGTCCGTCGTTACGGACGCCGACGGTGGCCCCGACCACCGCACCGGCCTTGCCCTTCACCGAGTCGCCGAGCGCGGCCAGGTCCGTCCCGTTCGTGCCGGTGGCCTTGACCACCACGCCGGACCAGTTGTTGTACGGGTCGGTGTCGGACTGGAGACCCCGCCGGTTGCCACCCTTGCCCAGGCTGAGGTCACCGCCGTCGCCGGGCTTGCCGATCGAGATGCCCAGATGCGTCAGGTACGTCGTGAAGTCCTCGAACTCCGCCACCGTCATCCAGTTGTGGTAGCCGTAGCTGCGGCCCGGGGCGTAGGCGTCCTTGCCGAGCAGGTACGGGACGTCAGCGGTCCAGCTCTCACCGGGAGCCGCGACCAGGTCGGTGAAGCTGCACGTGCGCAGCTGGTCACCCTCGTAGGTGCAGTTGCGGTACTTCTTGCCGGGGCGGATGGCCCGGTCGTGGTCGAAGACCGCCACGGCACCCTTGACGGTGCTCTGCCCGACGTTCTGCACCGTCAGCGGGGCGGTGAAACTCCCACCGGGGGCGGTGGACCGCGTCACCTCGGTGCCGCCGGCGAGGTCGACACCCTCGCCGACCCGGACCTTGGCGGTGTGGCTGGCCGACTTGGCACCGTCCGCGCTGACCGTCACCTTCAGTTCGCCGCTGTCGCCGTCCTGCGCGTCAGCGGTCGGTGCGATGACGACGCTGAAGTAGCCGCCGATGCCCCACTCGGCCAGCTCGACCTCGAACGGGTCGGTGCAGACCAGGACGCCCTGCTGCGGGGAGGTGCAGTCACCGCTCGCCCCGCTCTCCGGCTTGACCGTCACCTTGCCGCTCAGCCCGGCGAAGTCGTAACGCACGCTCAGGCCGCGCAGGACGACCGGCACGGAGCTGTGCAGCGTGGGCGAGTTCGTCTTGCCTTCGGAGCCGAGTGCGACGGTCGTGTCATCGAAGTAGATGCCAAGATCGACCTTTGCGCTCTCGGCCGATGCCGGGGTGGCCGAGGCGGCGACGAATGCTCCGGCCACGCTCAGCCCGGCGAGCCAGCGCCGGGTCGAGTGCTTGAGCATCATGGATTTCCTCCCGTGGATGAGCAGCGAAGCCTGCGAATCCTATGGATCTCGCGCTTCCCGTGCTGCCCGTGCTGCCGCGTGGGTCCAGAGATGGGCCGAACGGCCGGCTGAACCGACACAACGGCCGGGTCGGGTCCGTGGACGGTTGCCGCGACCAGCCGGACCGGGTCGCCGGCGGGACTCGGATGGTGGAGGAGGATCAGGCGACGAAGCGGGTCCTGTGACGGCGGGCCACCAGGTAGCCGCCGAGTCCGGCAACGAGCAGCCCTCCACCCAGTGCGGCGAGAGATGCGGCGGCGCTGCCGGTGATCGGCAGTGAACCGTCCCCGTCCGGTTCCCCGCCACCGGTGCCGTCGGCGGCCGGCAGGAACACGATCTCCGCCCGGTCGTTGCGGTGATCGGTGTCACCGTCAAGGGCGGTGGTCACCGTCCCGGCGGTCCGCCGGGTCAGTCGGTCGACGCGCAGCGTCAGTTCGTACGAGAAGGTCTCCCCGGGGCTGGCGAGGTCTCCGGGACCACCGCACCCGTAGGACCGGGCACCGGGCTCGCCTGGGGCGCCGCCGTTCCACTTCCCGTCGGTGACCGGGTAGCAGTTGTCGACGATGTCGACCACCGTCAGGCCGTCCGGGATATCGACCTGTATCAGGGGTTGTTCCCGCCACGTCTCCACGATCGTCGGCCCCAGGTTGCGGAAGCCGATCGTCATCCTCACCCGGTCACCGACCCGCACCCGGGCCTCGTCGCCCACGGCGGCGGCGTCCGCCTTCCGGTCACCGGTGATGGTCACCCGGACGTCGGTCCAGTTGTTGCGGACGGTGGGATCGGTCCGCGCTGCGGACGGTTGGGCGACCAGGCGCAGCTCGATGCCGTTGCCGGGAGTTTCGGGTGGTTTCGGTGCAGTCGGGTCCTTCTCGACCAGCGCCCAGTCGTCGGTGGTCCACCAATGCAGCCGGTTGGTCACCACCAGGCCGCTGCGGGCGATCCTGTTCACCCTGAACGGCAGCGGATCCGAGAGACGGTAGGTGACGCCCGGTTCGAGTTCCGTGTCGAAGTGGCAGACGAGCGGGGTGCCCTCCTGCCACCGGCAGTTCCGGAAGTTGTCGCGGTACGTCAACAGCCAGTCCGGATCCATGGTGAGCACGACACCCCGTTCGGGCCCGGGGCCGGCGTTGCGCACGGTGCCGGTGACGTCGAGCAGGTCGCCGGGCTCGACGCTCAGCTCCGCCTTCGGCGTGGTCTGGAGGTCGACTCCCTCGACGACGGTCACGGTGGCGGTCCGGGTGCCGTCGGCCTCGGGCGACGTCACGTGGAAGCGAAGCTCGACCCGGGTGTCCAACGGCGCGTCCGACCGGGCGTCGATCTGGAAGAACAGGGTGGGAAACACGTGTGAGTCGGCCGGCGTGCCCTTGTCGGCGGTGCAGCTGAGGTGCCTTGCGGGTCGGGCGCAACTCCAGCCGTCGCCCGAGGTGGTGAGGCGGCCCACGGTGTCCAGCTCGGACAGGTCCAGGGCGAGGTGGAGAGGCTTGCCCTGGGCATCGAACGGAAGCTCGACGCGGACCTGGCCCGAGGTGCTGTGCCCCGGAGCGACCAGCAGGTCCCGCGCCTCGATCCTCACCCCGCCGGCGGCGGCCGGCGCGGCGGCGGTGGGGACGGACGCGCCAGCGGCCAGGGCGGGGGTGGTGGTGGTGCCGACGAACGCGCCGACGGCGACGAAGGTGGCGAACCAGCGCCGCAGGTGGTGCCGAAGCATGAGGACTACCTTCCGGCGGGTGACGGAGCGTGGTCAGCCTCTCACGCTGACCATGTTCCGCGTCGCCCCGCCGCGCCGGGACGTGGTCGCTCGGCCCGCACCGTCAGCGGTAGTCGTCCTCGTCGGCGGTGACCACTCGGGCCTGCTCCATGGCGTCCCAGTCGGCGACCTCCAGGCCCCGGTGCGGCTCGGCGTCGGTCTCGTCCGGGCCGATCACGGCGGCCTGCTCGACCGCGTCGGCCGGCTCGGCCTCCAGGTCGCGTTCCTGCGGGTCGAGGTGGTCGCTCGGGGTGAAGTCCTCGTCGGGCTGACCCATCGTCCCTCCCTGGTTGCGGCGGCCTGTCCACCCCACCGTACGGGCTGGTGGCGCGGGTCGCCCGGTGGGCGCGGGAACGTGGGAACGCCCCTCCCGGGACGACCGCCGGTGTCAGGATGGATCGGTGGGCTTCCTGATCCGACTGGTGATCACGGCGATCGCGCTGTGGGTCACCACGCTGGTCGTGCCCGGGGTCGACGTCACCGGGCGCAACGGCGCGAACACCGCTCTCACCCTGCTGCTGGTGGCGTTGATCTTCGGTGTGGTCAACGCGGTTCTCAAACCGGTGATCAAGGTGGTCGGCTGCGTGTTCTACCTGCTCACCCTCGGGTTGTTCGCGCTGGTGGTGAACGCCCTGCTGTTCATGCTGACCGATTGGCTCGCGCGGGCGGTCGACCTGCCGTTCCGGGTGGACGGTTTCTGGGCCGCCTTCTGGGGGGCCATCGTGATGGCCGTGGTCACCTGGTTGATCAGCGTCGCCGTACCGGACCGGTGGGAGCGTCGGTGAGGCCGACGGGTGGACGGTCACCGGGGCGGTTGTGTCCGCCGTCGCCTCCTACGGGATACTGCCGACGGTGGACAGCGCGGTCCGGCGCACCCATGGAAGACAGCGGCCAGCGCGGCCGAGAGCGGTAAGTAAGGAGCGTTTCACATGCCCATCGCTTCCCCCGAGGCTTACGCGGAGATGCTGGACCGGGCCAAGGCCGGCCGGTACGCGTACCCCGCGATCAACGTGACCTCGTCGCAGACCCTGAACGCGGCGCTGAAGGGCTTCGCCGACGCGGAGAGCGACGGCATCATCCAGGTCTCCACCGGTGGTGCCGAGTACCTGTCCGGGCCGTCCGTCAAGGACATGGTGACCGGTGCGGTGGCGTTCGCCGCGTACGCGCACGAGGTGGCCAAGAAGTACCCGGTCAACATCGCGCTGCACACCGACCACTGCCCGAAGGACAAGCTGGACGGCTTCGTCCGGCCGCTGATGGCCATCTCCCAGGAGCGGGTGAAGGGCGGCCAGGAGCCGCTGTTCCAGTCGCACATGTGGGACGGCTCGGCCGTGCCGGTGGCGGAGAACCTGCAGATCGCCGCGCAGCTGCTCGACGAGGCCGCCAAGGGCAAGATCGTCCTGGAGATCGAGGTCGGCGTCGTCGGTGGCGAGGAGGACGGCGTCGAGAACGCCATCAACGACAAGCTCTACACCACCGTCGAGGACGGCCTGGCCATGGTCGAGGCGCTCGGCCTGGGCGAGAAGGGCCGCTACATGGCGGCGCTGACCTTCGGCAACGTGCACGGCGTCTACAAGCCGGGCAACGTCAAGCTCAAGCCGGAGATCCTCAACCAGATCCAGGAGGCGGTCGGCGCCAAGTACGGCAAGGACAAGCCGCTCAGCCTGGTCTTCCACGGCGGGTCCGGCTCCCTGCTGGAGGAGATCCGGGAGGCGCTCGACTACGGCGTGGTGAAGATGAACATCGACACCGACACCCAGTACGCCTTCACCCGGCCCGTCGCGGACCACATGCTCCGCAACTACGACGGCGTCCTCAAGATCGACGGCGAGGTCGGCAACAAGAAGCAGTACGACCCGCGTGCCTGGGGCAAGCTGGCCGAGGCCGGTCTCGCCGCCCGGGTCGTCGAGGCGTGCGAGCACCTGCGCTCCACCGGTACCCGGATGAAGTGACCCTGACGTACCCCGTCGACGGCCGGCTCCCCACCCGGGGGCCGGCCGTCGCCGTCGCGGCCCGGCCGGCCGGGCCGCACGTCAGGCGGTCGCGGTGAGCACCCGGACGGCCTCCCGTACGTCGTCGGTGAGATGGATGCTGCCGGACAGGTCACCGGCCGGCGACCCGGCGAACAACGGCCGCAGCAGCGACTCGATCGGCAACTCCCGGGTCCAGTACGCCCGGTCGAGGAAGACGTACGCCCCGCTCGCCCCGTCCGTGCCGTAGTACGTCTTCGTCGCCGCCTGGAACACCTCCTGCACGGTGCCGGCCCGGCCGGGCGCGAAGACGATCCCACCCCGGGCCAGCCGCAGGATGGTGTCCTCCCGGATGGCGTTGGAGAAGTACTTGGCGATCCGCCCGGCGAACAGGTTCGCCGGTTCGTGCCCGTACAGCCAGGTGGGGATGGCCAGCCCACCGGAACGGGCCCAGTCCAGCCCGGGGCCGCGCTGCTGCGGCACGGTCGCCGTGTAACGGTCCCGCACGGTCAGCGCGGCGGCCGTGTACCGGTCGTGGTCGGTGAAGTCGGGGGCCACCGCCAGCAGGTCGATCGCCGTGTTCAGCTCCTGCACCGGCCAGGCGGACAGGAACGCGCCCAGGTTGGCCGCCTCCATCACCCCGGGACCGCCGCCGGTCACCACCAGCCGGTCGGCCCGCGCCAGCTCCCAGCCCAGCACCGCCGCCATCCGGTACGGCACACTGCCGCGCGGCACCGCGTGCCCGCCCATCACCCCCACCACCGACTGTGGCCCGTGGGTGGCGAGCCAGGTCCGGGTGGCGTCGGCCAGGGCGTTGTCCACCCCGTGGTCGTGCAGCCGCTGGCCGAGCGCCTCCTTCACGTCCGGCAGCGCGCCACCGTGGGTGCGGAAGTGGTCGTAGACCCGGGTGTCGTACATACCGGCGAACCCGGCATCGGCGAACCCCTCGGCCAGGTCGGTCGGGGTGTAGAGGTGGGCCGGCTGGGTCGGGTACGGCAGGCCGGAGAAGGGCGGCACCACGTTCGCGCCGCGCCGGACCAGGTCCGCGCCGACCTCCCGGCCGGCGAACCGGCAGCCGACGAAGAGGGTGCCGGCCACGTCGGTGGCGGTCAGGTCGGGGACGGGGTCGAGGTCGAGGCGGAGCCCCTGCACGGTCAGCCCGGCGAGGCTGTCGGCGGCGAGGTGCCTGTCGAACTCGGCACGGGTCTCGATCTCGTCATGACTGGTGTCGTGCGGCGCGATGACGTCCGCGGGAGGTGGGGTGGGCACCCCGCCATCCTGCCCCCACCCCGCCACCGCGCGCCGGGGCAGGGGTACCGACGACAGGAGCCCGGCGACCGAGGCCGCCGGGCTCCTGCGTAACCGGGTCCTGGGGAGGCTCCGGACCAATAGTTGTAGTGGAAAATATCTTCGGGTGGCATGGGCCGCAGGGCCGGTACGGTCGGCCGAGGGTTCACCCGACGGGGCCGACGGTTCACCCGGTAGGGTCCCGACGTGACGTAGACCTCCACCGTTCAGCCAGCGTACCCACCCGACCCCCTCGCGCCCCGCAGGGCGAAGCGGGTTGAATGGGGCGATGCAGAACCTGTTGCCTGAGCCTCCGGCCACCCTCCTGCCCGCGCACGACGACGCGGACGCCGCGCTGGCCGCCGCCGCAGAGCAGGGCACCGACGAGGCGTACGCCGAGGTCGCGGCCCGCTTCCCGACCCACAGCGCGGCCTGGGCGGCGCTGGCCACCCGGGCCCTGGACGGTGGCCAGGTGGTCGCGGCGTACGCGTACGCCCGCACCGGCTACCACCGTGGCCTGGACCAGCTGCGGCGCAACGGCTGGAAGGGGCACGGCCCGGTCCCCTGGTCGCACACCCCGAACCGGGGCTTCCTGCGCTGCCTCTATGTGCTGTCCCGGGCGGCCGGGGAGATCGGCGAGGCGGACGAGGCCGCCCGCTGCGCCCAGTTCCTGCGCGACTGCGACCCGGCGGCCGGGGACGCCCTCGCCAGCGCCTGACCGGCCGGTCGACGCCGGCCCGCCCCGACAGTTCGTACGGGTGGGCCGGCGTCGCCGTTCCCTGCGTCGCCGTTTCCCGCGTCGCCGTTTCCTGCGCCGGTCAGAGCCCTTCGGCGACCGCCGCTGCGATCTTCAGCCAGGCGTCCCGGGTGGCCGAGGAGAGCCCGCCGTACCGGATCGGCTCGCCGGTGTCGATCAGCCGCTCGTACGGCGCGAGCAGCACCGCCCTCGTCCGGGCGGCGAAGTGCTCCTGGATGGCGGGCAGGTCGATCTCCTTGCGCGACGGGGGCATCGACACCACCGTGACGGCCTGCCGGACCAGCCGGTGCCGGCCGCTCTGCTCCAGGTGGTCGAGCATCCGGGCGGCCGTCTCCGCCGAGTCGTTACGGGCCGACATGGTGACCACCAACTGGTCGGTGGCGTCCATCGCGGCCTGCCAGTTCTGCGCCCGGACGTTGTTCCCGGTATCCACGAAGATCAACTTGTAGAACCGGCTCACCACCTCGCGGATCTCGGCGAACGCCGCCGCCGTCAGCATCTCGCCCCCGGTGGCCGACTCGTCCGAGGCGAGCACGTCGAACATCCCCTCGCCCTGCGAGCGGACGTACTGCGACAGGTCGCCGATCCGGCCGTGCGGGCCCTGGAACTGCCCCAGGTCCCGCAGCATGTCGCGCACCGTACGGGAGTGGAAGTCCTGCTGCGCCCGCATCCCGAGGGTGCCCTGGGTCTCGTTGTTGTCCCAGGCCAGCACGTAACCCCCACGCTTCTGCCCGAAGGTCATCGCGAGCAGCAGGATGGCCACCGTCTTGCCGGCCCCACCCTTGGGATTGACCACTGTCACCTGGCGCAGCCCGCCGAAGTTGCGGCGCACCATCTCGATGTCCCGCTTCACCTCCTGCTCGTGCTGTCCCGGTGGGAGCTTCACCAGGCCGATCCTGTTGACCATGGCCCGGACGCCCATCGTGGCGATCGGCTCGGCCGGCCGGATCTGCCGACGACGGGCGAAATCCTCGGCGGTCGGCGCGATCCCGCTCTCCGGCGACCACCCCATCTCGGGGTAGCCGGCCGGGGAGAGCGGGTCGGGATAGGCCGGCGCGGACGGGACCGCCGGGAGCGTCCCGCCGGAGGTCGACGGCTCCGGCCAGGACGGCCGATACCACCCGCCGGTCACCTGCTGCCCCGGTACGGGCTGCTCCGCCGCCGGCTGCGGCCCCGGAACCGACTGCCCCGGCGTCTGGTGCGCCTCGGCGTGCTGTTCCGGCGTCTGCTGTGGCCCGGTCTGCTGCCCAGGCGTCTGGTGTGGTCCGGCCTGCTGCCCCACGGCCGGCTGGGGTTCGGGGGACGGCTGGTCCGGCCCGGGTTGCAGCCCCGGTGCCCGGTACCCGTGCACCTGTTGCTCGGGCAGCGGCAGGTCAGGGTTCCACGGCTGGGGCAGCGACAGCCCGGGCTCCGGCGGATCCGGCGGTTCGGACCGTGAGAGCTGGGGCGTCGGCTGTTCGGGCGGTGGCGGGCCGGCTTCCCGCGACTCGGTCCAGCTCGGTGGAGTGGGGTCCGGCCGGTCCGGGCCGCTGTCCCCGGTGGCGGGCCGGAACTCTCCGGTGACAGCGGGGTCGGTGACGGCGGGCGGGAACGGTGGCGGTCCGGCAGGGGCCGGGTGGGGAGCCCCGTCGGCTGCGCTCGGATGCTGCGGGGGCGGCTGCGGGCCGACGGTGGCGCGGTCCACAGGCACCTGCTGTCCGTTGGGTACGTGCCCTGACCCGCTGGGCGTGTGCTCCGGCCCGCCGGGTCCGGGTGCGGCTGCCTGTGGGTGGTCGACCCCGCGCATCGGACCGGTGGCCCGGTCGGGCTCGTCGGTTACGGTCGAGAGCCGCTGGGGCGGCAACGCCCAGGGTGAATCGCCCCGCCCCGTGGACTGTGCCGGCACCGCCGCCACGACTGCCGGGCCGACCTCCTGGATCGTGGAGGATTTCGGCCCCCCGGAGGGCCCGAACTTTCCGAGATTCAACTCGGTCGGGTCGTCTCCGTGCGCCACGACGCTCCCGTTGCGCGGCGGGGACGGTGGGGCGGGGTGGGACGGGCTGTTCGGCGGGGGCGTCGCAGCAGCCGACGTGGACGGTCCGGCCCCGTGACCGGCCCCGGCCGGCGGTGTGACGTAGGTCGGTGGAGCGACCGGGGCCGGCGGTTCGACGGAGACCGGTGGACCGGCGAGCGACGGGTCCAACGTGAAGGGCAGGTCGAGATCCACCCGTCCGGCCCGGCCCGGACCTGCTCCACCGGCCGGTGCTGGCGGCCGGCCCGTACCGCCACGATCCGCCGGGACGGCGTTCCCAGCAGGGGGATAGCCGGGCAGGGGGTCGTAACCGGGGGAGCCGTTGTACTCCGGGGAACCGTCGTCCCTCGGAGGGAGACCGGTCGGGAGGGTCGGCTCGGGCAGGTCGGGCACCCAGCCGTCACCCGTCGGGGCCCAGCCGCCGTCGGGCGGCAGCGGCGCGACCTCCGCCGCGAGCGACGGGTACGCCGTCGGCGGGTAGACAGGTGTGGGCTCGGCGGCCCAGTGCGGCACCGGGGGGTCGGGCGGCCAGAGAGGTTCGACGTCCCGCTCCGGCCCCGGCTGTTGGCCTGGCTGTCCGGCCCGGCCGGTGTTGTCGTCCACCACGGATCCTCCCCACTCCTCCCGCCGAGGATAGGCCGTCCCGTTCCCGTTACGCCGGGTGACGGATGCGGGGAGCGGTCAGCCGGTGAAGACCGCCCAGGCCCCGGGCTCGGTCCACCAGGACCGCTTGCGGCTCAGCTCACCCTCGACGCCGTCGTCGAGGAAGGGCACCCGCTCGTCTCGGGGGATCACCGCCACCGCCCGGCCCCGGGCCCGTCGGACCTCGTACCGGATCTTCTTCTTCCTACCCAACGTCGGGCGGGTCGGCACGGGAACGGCCACCGCGACCTCCACCCGACCGTCGGCCGGGTCGCCGGCGGTGAGCAGCGGCAGCGAGTCGAGGGTGGCGTAACCGCCGGCGTTGCCGATCGCGCAGGCCAGGATCGGGTCCGCACCGTCGGAGAGCACCGCGTCGTCCACCTCGACCCGGCCACGCCAGTGCAGCGGCCGGCCCGCCTCGTCGGTGGCACCGAGCAGCGCCCCGTCCAGGGTCACCGAACCACCGTCGTTACGCAGTAGGTCGAGCCGGCGTACCCCGCCGTCGAGCACGGCCGCGGCCACCGCCGCCGGGTCCCGGGGCAGGCCGAGCTGCGCGGCCAGGTCCCGGTGCGGGCCACCCCGGGCCGGATCGAGCGGGAGTACGCCGATCGGCGGCAGGTCGGGCACCGTACGGTTGCCGGCCAACTCGGCGGGACGACGGCTCGGCGGTGGGGCGTACCGGCGGACGAGCCGACGCACGACGGCGCGCAACTGGGCGTCGCTGGCGACGGCGACGACCAGCCTGGTCTTGCTGTCCGGATCGGGCCAGGCGAGGCCGTCGGGGCGGGCCGGGGCGTCCAGCCGGACCAGCACCTCGTCGACCTCGGCGTCGGAGCGGGCGACGACGGTCTCCACCCGGGCACCCCGCGCGGTCAGCGCGTCCGCGCAGGCCAGCACCGGTACGCGCGGCGTCTCGCAGCGCTCCCCGCCCGGCGGTGTGGCCGGTTTCCCGGTGGCCTCCGGAGCACCGCCGCAGCAGGCGTCGCCGCCGCCGCAGCCCCCGCCGGGAGCGTCCCGCTCGGAGCCGAGGGTGAGCAGCACCACGTCGTACACTCCGGGCCTCCTGCCTTGCGACGTGAACCCCTGCCGGCCACGCCGTTTCTACTTGTTAGCCTGACACCCCGGGCTCGCCAACCGGTCGCCACCTGGCACCCGAGCCTTCTGGAGGCGGACAAGATGCCAGCGATCGTGCTCATCGGTGCTCAGTGGGGCGACGAGGGCAAGGGCAAGGTTACCGACCTGCTGGGTGAGCGGGTCGACTACGTCGTGCGCTACTCCGGCGGCAACAACGCCGGCCACACGGTGATCACGCCGGACGGGCAGAAGTACGCGCTGCACCTGATGCCGTCAGGCGCGCTCTCCCCGAGCGCGATGATCGTCATCGGCAACGGGGTGGTGGTCGACCCGAAGGTGCTGCTCGCCGAGATCGACGGGCTCGCCGAGCGCGGGGTGGACGTGTCCCGGCTGCGGATCTCCGGCGACGCGCACCTGATCATGCCGCACCACCGGGCGCTGGACCGGGTGGTGGAGCGCTACCTCGGCTCGGCCCGGATCGGCACCACCGGGCGCGGCATCGGCCCGGCGTACGGCGACAAGGTCGCCCGGATGGGCATCCGGCTCCAGGACCTGCTCGACCCGGGCATCCTGCGTAAGAAGCTGGAACTCGCGCTGCGCGAGAAGAACCAGCTGCTGTTCAAGGTCTACAACCGCAAGGCGATCGACGTCGAGGAGACCGTCGAGGAGTACCTGCGGTACGCGGAGCGGCTGCGGCCGTACATCGCCGAGACCCGGGTGATGCTCTGGGACGCCCTGGACCGGGGCGAGACGGTGCTGCTGGAGGGTGCCCAGGCCACCATGCTCGACATGGACCACGGCACGTACCCCTTCGTGACCTCGTCGAACCCGACGGCCGGTGGGGCGTGCGTGGGTGCCGGCATCCCGCCCACCGCGATCAACAAGGTGATCGCGGTGAGCAAGGCGTACACCACCCGGGTCGGGTCGGGCCCGTTCCCGACCGAGCTGTTCGACGACAACGGCCAGCACCTGCGCAAGGTCGGCCACGAGTACGGCACCACCACCGGCCGGGAACGCCGCTGCGGCTGGTTCGACGCCGTGGTGGCCCGGTACGCCTGCCGGCTCAACGGCGTCACCGACCTGGTCATCACCAAGCTGGACGTGCTCACCGGCCTGCCCAAGGTCCCGCTCTGCATCGGGTATGAGATCAACGGTGAGCGTTTCGACGACATGCCGATGACGCAGACCGACTTCCACCACGCCACCCCGATCTACGAAGAGCACGACGGTTGGTGGGAGGACATCAGCAAGGCCCGCACCGAGGACGAGCTGCCGGAGAACGCCCGCCGCTACATCGCCCGCATCGAGGAGATCACCGGTACCCGGGTCAGCGTGGTCGGTGTGGGCCCCGGCCGCGAGGAGAACGTCGTCCGCCACCCCCTCCTCCCCTGACAGTCCCCGCTGCCCCGCGCTGCGCTGCGCGCGGCCCCGCTGTGCCCGGTCCCGCTGTGCCCCGGTGATGCTGTGCCCGGTCCTGCTGTGCCCCGGTGATCAAGAGGTTTGCGTCACGGATTCGCCTTCCGGTGACGCAAACCTCTTGATCAGCTGTGGAAACCCGAGGGTTGTCCACAGGGTTATCCACAGGGGTGGAAGTGGGAGTGGGTGGGGCGTGAGGGTGGTGGGGTGATGCCGCTCGACATTCTCCGTCGGATCGCCCTCGGGCAGGACGGCATGATCACCATGACGCAGGCCCTCGCGGCCGGGCTGACCCGGAACCATGTCCGGCAACTCTGCCGCTCCGGGCGGTGGACGCGACTGTCCCGTGGCTGCTACGCCCCCGCCGGGCAACAACCGGACCCGGTCGCCTGGCGGGCCCGCATCCGGGCGGCGGTGACGAGCCTCGGCACCGGAGCCTTCGCCGTCCTCGACAGCGCCCTCGCGCTGCACGACATCGCCGGGCCGCGCCGACCCGCCGTCCACGTGTCGGTGCCGGTGGACCAGCCCCGGCCGCAACGGCACACCGACCCCACGCTCGTCGTCCACCAGTTCACCGTCGCCCCGGGTGACCTCGTCGACGTGGCAGGCATCCCCACGACCTCGCCGTTGCGCACGGTGACGGACATGATTCTCCGGCTCGACCGGTACCCGGCGGTGTCCGTGCTCGACTCGGCGTTGAACCGGGGGCTCGTCACCCCGGAAGACCTGGCCACCGTGCCGTCGCTCGTCCGAGGTCGCCGGGGCGCCCCCGCGGCCCGCAGCCACCTCGCCGAAGTTGACGGTCGCGCCCAGTCACCGCTGGAGACCTGGTCGCGGTTGCGCTGCGTCGACGGCGGTGTCCCGCCCGACGTGCTCCAACAGGAGGTCCGGGACGGGGACGGTCACCTGCTCGGCATCGGTGACCTCGGGTGGCGGGCGGCACGGTTGATCGCCGAGGCCGACGGGGTCGGCCCACACGGCACCCCGGAGGCGTTGTTCGCCGACCGCCGCCGGCAGAATCGCCTGGTCAACGCGGGTTGGCGGGTGCTCCGGTTCACCTGGTCCGACGCCCTGCGCCCGGACTACATCCCGCACACCGTCCGTCAGGCGATGGCCCTCACCCACTCCCGGCGCTAGGCCCTCACCCGCCCCGTCCCGGCGCCGCTCCGTCTCGGCATTGCCCCATCCCATCCCGCTCTGCCCCGTCTCGGCATAGCCCGGCCCGGCACCGCCCCGCCCCGGCATGCCGCCCCGCCCCAGCTCAACCCGCCTCCACCTCGCCTCACCCCTGACCCCTGACCCCTGACCCCTGACCCCTGACCCCTCGGACGGTGATCAAGAGGTTTGCGTCAGCTGATCAAGAGGTTTGCGTCAAAGTCGATCTTCAACGTGACGCAAACCTCTTGATCAGCGGGGCAGGGCGAGGCGGGACGGGGCGAGGCGGGACGAGGCGGGACGGGGCGAGGCGGGACGGGGCGAGTCGAGGTCAGGCGCGGGGCAGGGCGGGACGGCGCGGGGGCGGGGGCGGGGTGGTGGGTAGGATTCGTCGCCGTGCGCGTACTTCTTCTGGGTGGTGGCGGGCGGGAGCATGCGCTCGCGCTGGGGTTGGTCGAGGATCCGGCTGTCGAGGTCCTGTTCGCGGCGCCCGGTAACCCGGGGATTGCGGGTGTGGCGGAGCTGCGGCAGGTCGATCCGGTCGATCCGGCCGGGGTCGCCGGGTTGGCCGTGGAGGTCGGTGCCGACCTGGTGGTGATCGGGCCGGAGGCGCCGCTGGTAGCCGGGGTCGCCGACGCGGTACGCGCCAAGGGCGTCCCCGTCTTCGGCCCGTCGGCCGCGGCGGCCCGGCTGGAGGGTTCCAAGACCTTCGCCAAGGAGGTCATGACGGCGGCCGGGGTGCCGACCGCCCGCGCGTACACCTGCACCGATGCCGACAGTGTCGGGCGGGCGTTGGACGAGTTCGGCACGCCGTACGTGGTGAAGAACGACGGGCTGGCCGCCGGCAAGGGTGTGGTGGTCACCGACGACCGGGACGTCGCGCTGCGGCACGCGCAGGAGTGCGGCCGGGTGGTGATCGAGGAGTACCTGTCCGGCCCCGAGGTGTCCCTGTTCGTGGTGACCGACGGTGAGGCGGCCCTGCCGCTGCTGCCGGCGCAGGACTTCAAGCGGGCCGGCGACGGCGACAGCGGCCCGAACACCGGCGGCATGGGGGCGTACGCGCCGCTGCCGTGGGCGCCGCCGGGCCTGGTCGACGAGGTGCTGGCCGACGTGGTCCACCCGACGCTGGTCGAGATGCGCCGCCGGGGCACCCCGTTCTCCGGGTTGCTCTACGTCGGGCTGGCGCTCACCGCCGCCGGCCCCCGGGTGATCGAGTTCAACGCCCGCTTCGGCGACCCGGAGACCCAGGTGGTGCTGGCGCTGCTGGAGACCCCGTTGGCCGGGCTGCTGCACGCCGCCGCGACCGGCACGCTGGCCGCGCACCCGCCGCTGCGCTGGCGCGACGGTGCGGCGGTGACCGTCGTGGTCGCCGCCGAGGGCTACCCGGCCACTCCGCGTACCGGTGACGTGATCACCGGCGCCGACCACCCGGGTGTCATCCACTCCGGCACCGCCCGCCGGGCCGCCGACGGCGCGTTGCTCTCCGCCGGCGGCCGGGTGCTCTGCGGTACGGCCACCGGCCCGGACCTCACCGCCGCCCGCGACGCCGCCTACGCCCTGGTACGCGGCATCGAGCTGGCCGGTTCGCACCACCGCAACGACATCGCCGCCACCGCGATCGACGGCCGGATCACCGTTCCGGACTGACCGCCGTCGGTGTAATGGCCGGGGAGCCACCGACGCTGAGCGCGGCGGATCGTTCCCGGCGCAGTGGTCGGCCCACCGCGGACCGTCGCCCGACACGGTCAGGGACAGGTCAGCCGTAGTAGCGGCGGAGTTCGCGGGTGAGCACCTTGCCTGTGGCGTTGCGCGGCAGGTACTTCACGAAGATCACATCCCTGGGTACGGAGAACCGGGCCAGGTAGCGCCGGACGTACTCGCGTACCGCCTCGGGGTCGAGGGTCTCGCCGGGGTGCAGGGCGAGGAACGCGGCGAGCCGTTGCCCGTACTGTGGGTCGGGCACGCCGAGCACGGCGGCCTCGCGGACCTGCGGCAGCCGGGCGAGCAGGTCCTCCAGCTCGGACGGGAACACGTTCTCCCCACCCGAGACGATCATGTCGTCGGCCCGGCCGTCGACGAAGAGCAGCCCGTCGGCGTTGACCCGGCCGAGGTCACCGGTGTCGAGCAGCCCGTCGTGGGTCTCCCGGCGGGCCCCCGAGGTGTAGCCCTCGAACAGCATCTCGTTGCCGACGAGGATCCGGCCGACCCGCCCGGCCGGCACCGGCTTCCCGTCGTCGTCGACGATCTCCAGGCGGGTGCCGTGCGGGGGGCGACCGGCGGTGGTGGGGGCCTGGCGCAGCTCGGCGGGGCCGGCGATGGCGGCCCAGGAGACCTCCGTCGAGCCGTACAGGTTGTAGAGGACGTCGCCGTAGGTGTCCATGAACCGGGTGGTGAGGCCGCCGGGCAGCGCCGAGCCGCTGACCGCGACCACCTTCAGCGGTGGTCGGGGCTCCGGCGGCGGCACGTCGAGCAGGCGCTGCACCATCACCGGTACGGCGAACAGCGCCTGACACCGGTGGGTCACGAGCGCGTCCAGCGTGGCGGCCGGGTCGAACCGGCGGTGCAGCACGATCGTGGCGCGCAGCGCGAAGGCGACCTGGAGTGCCGCGTACCCCCAGGTGTGGAAGATCGGGGCGGCGATCAGCACGGTGTCGTGGGTGTGCAGCGGGATGCGGTCGATGATGGACACCAGTGGGCCGAAACCGTTCGGGACGGGCCGGCGGGCACCCTTGGGTGTGCCGGTGGTGCCGGAGGTCAGCACGATGGTCCGGCCGTCGTGGGCGGGCGGGGTGAGCCGGTCGGCGGGGAGCGCGGCGGCGATCAGGGCGTCGAGGCCGGGTTCGTCGACCCGCTGCACCTCGGCGGGGACGCCGAGGACCCGCTCGGCGAACTCGGTGTCGTGCACCAGCACCCGCAGCCGTTGCTCCTCGGCGACGGTGGCGAGCTGCGCGGCGGACAGTCCGGCGTTGACCAGCACCGCGTCGGCGCCGATCAGGGTGGCGGCGACGATGCCCTCGACGAGCCCGTGGTGGTTGCGGCACAGCAGCCCGACCCGGTCCCCGGCCTGTACGCCGAGCACGCTGCGCATCGACCGGGCGAGCCGTTCGGCCCGGTCGAGCAGTTGCCGGTAGGTGAGTTCGTGGCCGTGTTCGTCGACGACGGCGATGCGACCCGGGTCCCGGGCGGCGGCCTGCCGCAGTTCGCCGGCCATGCCCCAGCCCCACCGGCGCAGCGCGGCGAGTTGCGAGGCGACCCGGACGGGGCGTCCGGGGGTGAGCAGTCCCCGCCTGGTCAGTGTGGCCACGATGAACGGCAGGTCCATCCGACGACCTCCTTCGGGGTGCGTTCCGGGATCAGGCGTGTGGCCTCACCAGGGCTTCCTCTCTCGATCATGCTCCTGTTCCAATGGAGAGCCCACCCGGTGCCGGGTGGGAACCACACGTCCTGGACAGAGGGTGACCTGCTCGTCAATCGAACGTGACAGGCCGGGCGGGTCGACTGCGGACGGCAGCCCGACCGGTGGCCGACGGTGACATACCCCATATGGGGTGTACACGGGCCCGTTCAAGGTCGCTGCCACGCTCCGGACCGTCGCGGTGGTGCGGGGGTGGTGCGTTGGTGGATTACCAGCCCGGCCGGTTGAACGAAGATCGACCGGCGGGTCACCGCGTCGCCCTTGGCGTCAAGCCGGTAGCCGTCGAGCCAGACCCAGCCGTCGTAGGTGGGCCAGTTGAGCACGCGGATCACCCGGAACCGGATCGGTCTGAGGAACTGGACGCTGGCAGCGCGGGTTACCTCCAGCAGGTCGCCCGCGCTTGGCAGGGGCGCGGTCATGGCCTACCGAACACGACGCGGTACCTGCGCCAGGTCCGGATCCGGGTACGGGCAGCCTCCGCGACCGGGCAGAAGCCGGTCTCGGTGCACTTGTCGCAGTGCGCGTTGCGGTGCTGATCCAAGCAGCGCCAGGACAGCTCGACCAGATGCGGCACCTCTCGATGTCTGCGCATTCCGCCTCCGGGGCTCGGTGGGTCGGGGTCTTTGCGGCACCCCGCCCCACCGAGCCCCGCTCCACCAGGGCGGGGGCACCGCGTCACCGATTCCACACCGCCAGTGACCCATCTGTCAACTAAGGCAGGCCATGTAGGGCAGGCCCTGAAGGTTTCTAACCCTCATGGCGGGCCGTGTAAGGCAGGCCCTAAAGGGTAGGACTCACTGTGCATACCTTCGGGGTCATGGGCGAGGAAGAAGTTCCAGGTCCGCTCGTCGGAGCCGCCGAGATCCAGCAGATGCTGGGCGTGAGCAGGTCGCGATTCCGGCAGCTCATCCTGCTGCCCAAGTTCCCCGCGCCGTTTCAGAAGTTGATCGGCGGCTCGGTGTGGCTGCGGTCCGACGTCGAGGCGTACATCAGGGATCACCGCCCCCCTAGGCCGCCGGCGGACGAGGATGAACAGGGCTGACTTGGTGGCCCTGAGGCATGCAGGGCTGAGAGTGAGCCCGGGTCAGCTTCTGGAAGTTCGTTGGTTTGGCGGGCCGAGGGCGGTAGTCGGGTGGGACTAACAGTTCCACCCGACCACCGCAACAGCTCGCTACCCTATCGACGCCGAAACCTGACGTGGAACAGGTCTGCCAATGCCTTCAAGACTGAAGGGAGGCGATCGGCCGGGACCTTGTGCAATGCCACGTTGGCGATGATTAGCCTCGACACCATGCATACCGCGAGCACGACCGCCGCCCACGGGCAAGCAGTCAGAATTGTTTCGACAAGAGGGAACCCCACCAACGCATCCTTCCTCACAGTGATCGAGTGAGGCGCGCAGGACTCAACTCGATCAGCACGTCATTTGCGTACCGATGAAGCTGAGGTCCTGCGCCGACTGAGCAGGGTCCTCTTGTTGCTAGGCGCAATTTAGAATGCTGCCCGATTGGGCCGTTACCATCTTCAAGCCGTATATAAATTGAGTGAGCAGTCGTCCGTCGGCGGCGCCTGCCCTAAATTAACTGGCTTCCGAAGTTGGCTGAGTTGAGGTCCGACACGGTGGCCAAGTGAACGGCAGCCGTGCTGTGCCAGATTACCCTAACTGCACAAGCCTACGCGAACGCGAGTTGAAATCAGATAATTCGAGGTGCGATAGCGGTTCGTGGCGGGGAGTGTGCGGTCAGCGGATCTGGACGCCGGAGATGGCGCGGGAGATGACCAGCCGTTGGATCTCGGAGGTGCCCTCGAAGATGGTGTAGATCTTGGCGTCCCGGTACCAGCGTTCGACCGGGTGGTCGCGCAGGAAGCCGGCCCCGCCGAGGAGCTGCACGGCGCGGTCGGTCACCGCGACGGCCACCTCGCCCGCCTTGAGCTTGGACATCGAGCCCTCGCCGGCGGTGAACGGCCGGTTGTTGCGGCCCATCCAGGCAGCCCGCCAGACCAGCAGCCGGGCGGCGTCGATCTCCATCTTCATGTCGGCCAGGGCGAACGCGACGGCCTGGTTTTCGATGATCGGCCGGCCGAACTGGACCCGGTCCTTGGCGTAGTCGAGGGCGTACTCGTAGGCGGCGCGGGCGACACCGAGCGCCTGTGCGCCGACGGTCGGCCGGGACAGCTCGAAGGTGCGCATCGCGGCTTGGCCGCTGGCCCGTTGCCCGGACCGGGCGCGGGCCAGCCGCTCGTCCAGCGCGTCCTTGCCGCCGAGCAGGCAGCGGCCGGGCACCCGGACGTCGTCGAGGAAGACGTCGGCGGTGTGCGAGGCGCGCAGTCCGAGTTTCTTCAGCTTGCGGGTCGCGTGCAGCCCGGCCGTCCCCGGCGGTACGACGAACGCGGCCTGCCCACGGGAGCCCAGTTCGGGGTCGACGGAGGCGGTGACCACGTGCACGCCGGCGATCCCGCCGTTGGTGGCGTACGCCTTCTGCCCGCGCAGCACCCACTCGTCGGTGGCCTCGTCGTAGACGGCTCTGCTGCGCATGGCTGCGACGTCGGAGCCGGCTTCCGGTTCGGTGGTGCAGAACGCGGCGACTGCGGGTTCGTCGGCCGTGCCGAAGCACTGCGGCACCCATTCGACCATCTGGTCGGGGGTGCCGGTGCCGTAGATGGCGGCGACGGCGAGGGAGCTGCCGAAGATGCTGAGCCCGATGCCGGCGTCGCCCCAGAAGAGTTCCTCACTGGCGATCGGCAGGGACAGCCCGGTGGGGTCGGCCCAGCAGGTGGCGAGGAACTCGAAGCCGTACAGGCCGATCTTCGCCGCCTCCTGGATGACCGGCCAGGGGGTCTCCTCCCGGGCGTCCCACTCGGCGGCGGCCGGGCGCACGACCTCGGCGGCGAAGCCGTGCACCCAGTCCCGCAGGTCCCGCTGTTCCTCGTTCAGGTCGAGCGAGAACTCGGCCATCGTCAGGCCTTGGGGATGTCGAACAGGTTGGCGATGTTGGCGGCCAGGCCCAGGTCGCCCTTGGCCTTGAGCTTGCCGGTCATGAACATCATCACCGGGTTGGCCCCGCCGGAGACGATCCTCAGGAACTCGACCGGGCCCATGGTGAGGGCGAGCTTCGGGTCGCGGGTGGGGGTCTCCGAGACGGTGCAGGTGCCGTTCTCGATGACGATCTCGTAGGTGTCGCTGCCACCGTCGGGCCGGCCGGTGATGTTCCAGTGGATGACGGCGCTGGTGGCACCGGCGCGGTCGGCGCGGAAGATCTGCGGCATCCGACCGAAGACCTCGCTGAGCACCTTGCCGCGCAGGTCTCCGGACATCACCTCGGCGATCTTGTCATCCGGGGTGGACTTGACCAGCTGGGCGAACTCCTTCGGGCCGTAGTTGGCGAAGTTGGCCGGGTCGAAGTCAGTCATGGAAGTTGCACCTCTCGGGACGGGCCGGTTCTGGTTACTCCCGCGTAACCCTACGCACGAGTAGGTATGCTCGCAAGGGTGTCCAGCACGCCGAGCTTCAAGCGCCTCCCCCGGGCCGTCCGCGAGCAGCAGATGCTCGACGCGGCGGTCAAGGTCTTCTCCCGACGCGGCTTCCACGCCGCCAGCATGGATGAGATCGCCGAGGACGCGGGCATCTCCAAGCCGATGGTCTACGCCTACCTCGGCACCAAGGAGGAACTCTTCGTCGCCTGCCTGCACCGGGAGACCGCCCGGATGATGCTGGCCATCGCCGGGGCCGCCGCCCCCGACCTCCCACCCGACCAGCGGCTCTGGCGCGGCCTGCGGGCCTTCTTCGGCTTCGTCGGGGCGCACCGCGACGGCTGGGCCGTGCTCTACCGGCAGGCCCGGGGCTCCCAACCGTTCGCCGCCGAGCTGGCCGCGATGCGCGCCCGGCTCGTCGACGTCGTCGCCGGGATGCTCGACCACGCGCTGCGCGCCAGGGGCCGGGAGGTCGCCGGCACCGAACTGGAGGTCGTCGCGTACGCCCTGGTCGGCGCGAGCGAGTCGCTCGCCGACTGGCTCGCCGACCACCCGGAGGCCGAACCGGAGAAGACCGCCACCCGGATGATGAACGTCGCCTGGCTCGGCGCGGCCCAACTCCTCGACGGCGTCACCTGGCGACCCCCGGCGGACTGACCGCCCCCCGCCCGCCGGTCCCGGCTCCGAGGGGTCAGCGGTGGGCGGCGGCGCGGCGACGGGCCCGCAGACGCCACCAGCGGACCAGCTCCAACACCCCGGTGACGGCCAGCGAGAGCCCGACGCCGACGAGCAGCCCCCGGAGCGGATCGCGTTCGAAGGCCAGCCCACCGAAGTAGCCGAGCAGCCCGCAGTACAGGCTCCAGACGGTGGCGGCAACGGCATCGAACACCAGGAAGCGCAGGAGCGGATACCGGACGGCACCCATGGTCAGGGTGACGGCCGTCCGGCCGCCCGGCACGAAGCGGGAGGTGGTCAGGATCGAACCGCCCCGCCGGTCCACCGCCCGGCGGGCCCAGTCCGAGCCACTGCGGCGGCGGCTGCCGTCGGGCAGCCGGGCCAACCGCTCCGCGCCGCCGCCCCGGCCGATGCCGTACGACACGTGGTCGCCGGCGAGCGCGCCGAGGGCCGCCACCGCGATCACGGCCACCAGGTTCGGGTGGCCGCTGGCCGCGAACACCCCGGCGGTGATCAGGACGGTTTCGCCGGGCACCGCCGGGAAGAACGCGTCGACCGCGGTCACCACGAAGATCACCAGGTACACCCAGGGCGAGGTGACGGTGTGGTGGAGCAGGTCGAGCACCGACTGCATGCCCTCATGCTCGACGCTGGGCCCCCGGCCGGGGGCCCAGTCGCCGGATCAGGCCACCCGCCGGGAAACCGGCAGCGGATCGGCGGCCGACCTGCCGTGCTCCCGCTTGTCGGCGGCGGTGGGGCCGTGCGAGGTGAGCACCACCGGGGCGGCCAGCGCCTCGGACACCGCCGCCGGCCAGTCGGTCGGTGGGGCGTCGTACACCGGGCGGGTGGTCAGCAGGCGGGCGGTGAGGTCCGCCTGCCGCTCCAGGTCACCGGGCGGGCCGGGGCGCAACCGGTCGGTCCCGTCGTAGCGGCGGCACAGCTTCAGCGCCGGGCGGGCCGGGTCGGGGCGGGTCAGGTCGAGGTGGGTGAGGGCGAGGCCGTCCACCCCGCCGGCCACGTCCAGGGCGTACCGGTGGGCGACGGCGTCGAAGTGGCCGAACCGGAACCGGCCCTGCCACGGGTTGGTCGGGTTGCGTGGGTCGGTCAACGGCAGGGTCCGGTCCTCGGTGACCAGCGGACCGGGCCCGTGCCGGGTGGTCACCGTCCGCACCACCCCCAGCCGGTACGCCGACCCGGCCGCCCCCGCCTCGGCGAGCAGCGTCTCGGCGTTGGCGAAGGTGGTGGTGCTCCACGTGGTGTACGGGTGGAAGCCGTGCCACTCGTCCAGCAGCACCCCCTGCGCCCCCTCGAAGACGCAGGTCCCCGCCCGCAACACCCCGGCCAGGTACGACCGGTCGACGATCGCCACCCGGTCGGCGAAGCCGGTGAACGCCGGCAGGCAGTCCGCCACCGGCGGGGCGTCCAGCGGGCCGAGTTCGGCGGTGAGCCGCTCCCGGAGCACGGTGAGCCGGTGGCGCAGCAGCTCCGGATCCCGGCAGTCGGCCACCCGGGGGGCCTCGTCGGGGTGGGCGAGCCCGTACCTGACGGACTCGCCCACCCCCAGCCCGCAGGAGCCGTGCCGGGCGGCCCCCCGGGCGATCTCCCGGAGCCGGTTCGCGGCCCGGTGGTACGGCGTGGCCAGCAGCGCCTCCCCGTCGACGGTGAGCCGGTCGAGGGCGTCGGGCACCCCGACCGAGGCCAGGTGGTCGGCCTCGGCGGCCAGCGCCAGCGGGTCCACCACCTGCTGCCGGGCCAGGTGGGTGCGTACCCCGGGGTGGAACGTCCCCGCCCCGAACTGGGCGAACGTGTGGTGCCTGCCGTCGGGCAGCAGCACGTTGTGGGCGGCCTGCGCACCCCCGTTGAACCGCACCACGGTGTGCACGTGGCGGATCGCGCAGAGCCAGTCCACGACGGTGCCCTTGCCGGCGTCGCCGTAACCGAGGTCGACCACGATCACGTGCCGGCCGGCCTGTCCGGGGTCGGGGAGGGCGGTCACAGCCGGGTCACCCCACCGGCCCGGCGGGACGTGGCCGGCAGCGTGGAGACCTCGGCCCGCCGGCCGCCGCCCAGCGGGGCCAGCGCCTTGGACACGGTACGGCCGGCGGTGGAACCGGCCCGGTCCAGGTCGCGCAGCCCCTCGTCCAGGTCGATGGCCTGCTCGCCGAGGCCGACGGTGAGCGCGATGGTCTCGCAGACCGCGTCCAGGTCGTCGAGCACGACGGCACGCTGCCCGAGCAGGTCCCGCCAGAAGTCGAGCACCGTGGCGTTGCCGGCGTAGTGGCTGCCGGCGGGGAGCAGGTAGTAGGTGTCCCAGCGCCGGGTCACCTCGTCGACGATCTGCCGCAGCGGCACGTCCTCGCCGAGGTCGTCGCCGATCAGCCGGCGCACCTCCCGCCGGTTCACCCGGGGGTACGCCAGCTCGTCGCCGATGATGAACAGGTAGCCGCGCCGCCCGCGCTTCTCCCAGCTGTCGGTGACCGTGTGCCGGGCCATGAAGTACATCGCCAGCTCGTACGACTCGGTCATCTGACCGCCGCCGCCGCCCTCCAGCACGATCCGGCCGAGGTCGTCGTCCATCCGGTTGTCCGACTCGAACTGCCCCACCTGCAACGGCACCCGGTCGCAGGTGGCGTCGCCGATCGCGCCGAACAGCACCTGCGGGTCGCGGGCGTAGCCCTGGCGCAGCAGCAGCCCGAGCAGTTGCGGCAGCTTGGCCTGGAGGGTGCGGGGCACGTGTCCCATCGAGCCGGTCACGTCGAACAGCACCGCGATGGGTGTCGACTGCGGGTGCTCGGCCGAGTCCCGGCTCTCCCGGACCGCGTCGCGCGGGTCGAGCGCCGGGTGCACGGTCCGCGCCCCGCCGTCGCTGTAGGAGAACGCGCTCTTGCCCTTCTTCTTCCGGTAGCGGTCGGCGGCGTCGTACACGTCGGTGGACCAGATTCCGCTGCCCATGGCAGCCTCCCTAGGGGTTGAGGGTGAACGGTCGGAAGGTGCGCGGCCCGTAGAGCCGGTCGAGCACCTCGTCGAGTTCGCCGAGCAGTCGCCAGGCGTCGTCGGGTCGGGCGGCCAGCGCCGGGCGGCGGCAGCCGTCGGCGAAGGCGCGCAGTTCACGGGGGGCGCGGTCGCCCATCAGCCAGCTCATGCACGTCGCGGCCATCGCCAGGTCGGTGCCGGGGCCGGCGGGCCGCCGCGCGGTGACCTCCGGCGGGTACCAGTCCTCGTGGCCGGGGACCAGCGCCGGGACGGTGCCGCCGTCGACGGCGGAGAAGCACCAGTCGACGAGGACCACGCCGTGCGCGTCCGGCTCGATCAGCACGTGCCGGGGGAGCACCGCGCCGTGCACCACGCCGGCCCGGTGGGCCAGGCCGAGGGCGACCAGCAGCCGCCGCCACATCCAGGCCGCGTCCCGGGCGTCCAGCCCGTCGGGGTACGCCCGGCGTACCGCGTCGAGGTCGTGCAGCCCGGGTACGGCGGCGAGCACGCTGATCCGGCGTTCCGCCCCGCTGGCGGCGTCGCGGTGCCGGAAGCTGTCCACCAGCCGGGGCACGTACGGCAGGTGGCGCGGGTCGCCCCGGTCCTCGATCTGCCGCAGCGCGTACGCCTCGCGGGCCATCAGGTCGTTGTCGGCCGGGTCGCGGGGCAGCTTGAGCAGCCGCTCCGCCCCGACGTCGTAGAGGTCGGCGAGGTCACCGGCGTGGGCGAGCGCCCCGAGCCGGTACCCGCCGAGCACGACGGTGGCGGGGTCGGTGCCGCCGTCCGGTGCCGGCCGACCGGCGGTGGTCGTCGGGTCGCCGGGGGCGGGGGTACGGGTGGCCTGCCAGCGGGTGGTGACCTGGACGAACGCGTCGGTGGCGGCGGCGCGTACCCGATGGTCGAGGGTGCCCAGCCGGTCGGGGTGCAGGGCCGCGACCAGCTCGCGGTAGCGCCGGGCCGGGGTGTCGACGCCGAACAGGTCGGCGTCGGTGCGGGCTGCGGCGACCAGTCGGATCGCCTCGTCGGTCCTCACCTGATGGTCTCCTCCCGGGCGGGGCGCAGCAGCGCCGGGTGCAGCAGCCGGGCGTCGCCGGCCCGGTAGAGGCGGGCGCGCGGACCGCCCCGGGCACCGCCGCGTTCGGTGTTGACGCCGGTGCTCTCGACGAAGCCGGGGACGGAGAGCACCTTGCGGTGGAAGTTGCCGGCGTGCAGCGGGTGGCCCCAGACCGTCTCGTAGACGCCGCGCAGCTCGGCGATGGTGAACTCGGGGCCGAGGAAGCGGGTGGCCAGCGGGGTGTATTCGAGCTTGGAGCGGGCCCGTTCCAGCCCGTCGTCGACGATCCGGGCGTGGTCGAAGGCGAGCTGCCGGCTGGGCAGGGCGGTGACCGGCAGCCAGCCGGCCTCGTCGGCGTCGCTGTCGGCGACCGGGTCGGGCAGGTCGGGGGCGAAGGCGAGGTGGGCGACGGAGACGATCCGCATCCTGGGGTCCCGCTCCGGCGCGCCGTAGCTGGCGAGCTGTTCCAGGTGGACGCGGCGCAGCCGGTCGCCGCCGAGGCCGGTCTCCTCGGCGAGTTCGCGGCGGGCCCCGGTGGCGAGGTCCTCGTCGGGCTGGACGAACCCGCCGGGCAGCGCCCAGTGCCCCTGGTAGGGGGGCTGGCCACGCCGGATCAGCAGCAGGTGCAGCGCGCCCTCGCGGATGGTCAGCGCCACCACGTCCACGGTGATCGCGGTCGCGGGGTAGGCGCTGGGGTCGTATCCGGCGAGGAATTCCTGCTCGTTCACGGCGTCCCTCTCAGGTTGAGAATTACTCGATCTGAGAACAACTTAGCTCACGAAGCGGCGGTGGGCAACCGCCGTGCGTCGTTCAGCGGACGGTGCCCACCAGGTGCGGGCGGCCGGTCCGGGCATCGTGCAGGGCGAAGTCCCAGCCCGGGACGGCGCTGAACGCCACCGTCGAGGGCAACGGCACCGGCAGCTTGAACGCCACCTCCACCGTGTACGCCTCCGGCAGCCGGCTCTCCACCGCGGCCAGACAACGTGCCTTGCTCCACATGCCGTGCGCGATCGGTCGGGGGAAACCGAACAGCCGCGCCCCCAGTCGGGAGGTGTGGATCGGGTTGTGGTCCCCGGAGACCCGCGCGTAGTCCGTACCCACCCGGGGGGTGAGCCGCCAGTGCGCGGTGGCGGCCGGCGGCGCGGGCCGCTCACCCGGATCCCGCCCGACACCTCCGGCCCCGCGCTCCCGACCCAGGTACGTCGACACCCCGCGCCACACCTCCGCACCGCCGACCGAGCCGACCAGGACGACGTCGACCTGGCGGCCCCGGGCGTGCGGCCGGAGATTCTCGGCGTACGCGACGAAGTCCCACGGCACGTCGGCCGGAACCGGCCGGCGCACGGTGATCCGGTTGCCCACGTGCACCACCCCGGCCAGCGGGAACGGGAACTCCGGCAGGGTCATCAACCGCAGCGCCAGTGGGAACCCCAGCACGTGCGGGTAGGTCGCCGGCAGCGCGTCGGCCAACCGGAAACCACACACCCGGTCGTACTCGGCCAGGTGGGCCCGATCGACGGCGACGCCGGCGACGGCCAGCTCGACCGGGGGTGCGGCGTCCGGCCGGCGGGACCGGCCGATGCCGGGCAGCGCATCGCGCAACGCCCGCCGGTAGAGCACGCCGGGCCTGGGCAGACCGGGCAACTCCACCCGGGCCCGCCCGGTCCGCGCCACCGGGTCCCCGCCGGTCGGGCCCGCCGGCCCTCCGGTGGCGTACGCCGACAGGTCGTGGGTCTCGTCGACGCTGCGGTCCGGGCCGGCGGCGCGGGCGGCGGCCAGCGCGGCCGGTGAGATGACCTCGGTCGGCCCGTCGATCAGGTCGTTGACCGACAGTTCGCCGTCGCCCGACTCCTCGGGCCGGTTCCTGCGCCGTGCCATCACGCCCCCAGCAGACTCTGGCCGCAGACCCGGACCACGTTACCGCTGACCGCCGCCGAGGCCGGCCAGGCCAACCAGCCGATCGTCTCGGCGACGTCCACCGGCAGGCCGCCCTGCGCGAGGCTGTTCATCCGGCGGCCCGCCTCCCGGATCACCAGCGGAATGCGGGCGGTCAGCCGGGTCTCGATGAACCCGGGGGCGACCGCGTTGACGCTGATTCCCCGCCCGGCCAGCGCCGGGGCGAGCGCGTCGACCAGGCCGATCACCCCGGCCTTGCTGGTCGCGTAGTTGGTCTGCCCCCGGTTACCGGCGATCCCGGCGATCGACGAGACGGCGACCAGCCGTCCGCCCCCGGGGATCAGCCCCCGCTCCAGCAGCACGTCGTTGATCCGTTCCTGGCTGGAGAGGTTGACGTCGAGCACCGCGTCCCACCGGTCGGCGTCCATCCGACCCAGCGTCCGGTCCCGGGTGATGCCGGCGTTGTGCACCACCACGTCGACCCGGCCGTGCCGGTCGGCCAGGTGGTCGGCGAGCCGGGTGGGGGCGTCCGCGCCGGTCAGGTCGAGCTGTACGGCGGTGCCGCCGATCTCGTTGGCGACCGCCGCGAGGGCGTCGCCGGCCGCCGGGACGTCCAGCGCGACGACCTGCGCGCCGTCGCGGGCCAGCACCCGGGCCACCGCCGCGCCGATGCCCCGGGCTGCGCCGGTGACCAGCACCACCTGCCCGGCCAGCGGCCGGTCCCAGTCCGCCGGTACGGCGGCCGGCCCGGTGCCGACCCGGACCACCTGCCCCGAGACGTACGCGGAACGGCCGGACAGCAGGAACCGCAGGGTCGCCTCCAGGCTGGTCGGGGTGCCGGCGTCCCCGTCCGGGGTGACGTACACCAGTTGGGCGGTGACGCCGCGACCGAACTCCTTGCCGATGCTGCGGGTCAACCCCTCCAGGGCCCGCTGGGCGGTGGCCTCCCGGGGCGAGCCGCACCCGGCCGGCGGGGTGCCCAGCACGATCACCCGACCGCTGGGCAGCACCGAGCGGGCCTGCGGGTGGAAGAAGTCGTAGAGCTGACGCAGGCCGGTGGAGTCGGTGATGCCGGTGGCGTCGTAGACCAGCGCGCCGAACCGGGCGGCCGGTGCGCCGCCGTTCCCCGCCCGCTCGTCCCGGCCGGCGGGCCCGTCGGCTACGGCGTCGTCGTGCCCGGCGGCGGGTGGCGTGGTGCCGGTGCCGGTGCGCACGTCGACCCCGGCGGCGGTGAGGATGGCGGTGACCGGCTCGGTGAGCCGTCCGCCGGTGGCCGCGCCGAGCAGGACCGGGCCGGGCAGCAACGGGTCGCCGGGGGTGTGCCGGCGCAGTCGCGGCGGGTCGGGCAGCCCGAGGCGCTTGACCAGCGCGCGGCCGGCCCCCGATTGGACGAAGCTCGCGTACCTGTCGGTCATGGGCGTAGCCTACTGGTCAGTAGGTTGTGGGCAAGTCCTGAAACGGAGGCGGGATCGTGCAGAGCATCCGGCGGGTCGCGGTCATCGGCGGCAACCGCATCCCCTTCGCCCGGTCCAACTCCCGCTACGCCAGCGCATCCAACGCCGACCTGCTCGGCGCGGCGCTGGACGGGCTGGTCGCCCGGTTCGGGCTGGCCGGGCAGCGGGTCGGCGAGGTGGTGGCCGGGGCGGTGCTCAAGCACGCGAAGGACTTCAACCTGACCCGGGAGGTGGTGCTCGGCTCGAAGCTCGACCCGCACACCCCCGCGTACGACATCCAGCAGGCCTGCGGCACCGGCCTGGAAGCGGCGATCCTGGTCGCCAACAAGATCGCCCTCGGGCAGCTCGACGTGGGCATCGCCGGTGGCGTCGACACCACCTCCGACGCGCCGCTGGCGATCAACGAGGACATGCGCCGCACCCTGCTGAAGCTCAACAGCGCCCGGAACCTCGGCGAGCGGCTGAAGATCGCCGCGAAGCTCCGCCCGCACCAGCCGTTCCGGCCCGAGCTGCCGCGCAACGCCGAGCCCCGTACCGGACTGTCGATGGGCGAGCACGCCGCCCGGACGGCGCTGCGCTGGCAGATCGACAGGCAGGCCCAGGACGAGCTGGCGCTCCGCTCGCACCAGCGCCTCGCCGCCGCGTACGAGAGAGGGTTCTTCGACGACCTGATGACGCCCTACCTGGGGCTGACCCGGGACCAGAACCTCCGCCCCGACACCAGCCTGGACAAGCTCGGCGCGCTCCGGCCGGTCTTCGGCACCCGGGGCCCGGACGCCGAGCAGGCCACCATGACCGCCGGCAACTCCTCTCCGCTGACCGACGGCGCGTCCACCGTGCTGCTCGCCTCCGAGCAGTGGGCGCGCGAGCACCAGCTGCCCGTACTGGCCCGGTTCTCCTGGTCGGAGACGGCGGCGGTCGACTTCGTGCACGGCGACGAGGGGCTGCTGATGGCCCCCGCCTACGCGGTGCCCCGGATGCTGGACCGGGCCGGGCTGACCCTCCAGGACTTCGACTTCTACGAGATCCACGAGGCGTTCGCGTCGCAGGTGCTGGCCACCCTGGCGGCCTGGGAGTCGCCGGAGTTCGGCAAGGACCGGCTGGGGCGGGACGTCCCGCTGGGCGCGATCGACCGGGACCGGCTCAACGTCACCGGCTCGTCGCTGGCCGCCGGGCACCCGTTCGCCGCCACGGGTGGCCGGATCGTGGCGACCCTGGCGAAGCTGCTCGCCGAGAAGGGCAGCGGCCGGGGGTTGATCTCGATCTGCGCGGCCGGCGGGCAGGGCGTCACCGCCATCCTGGAACGCTGAGTGGGCGCTGCCCGCTGCCGTACCGGCTCACCTCGTTCGCAGCCAGCCGAGGAATCGGGTGTGCAGGTCGCCGGCCGGCTGCCGGCTCAGGTCCGTCAACGCCTCGACCAGTTGCAGGCCGAGGTAGACGCCGAGGGCGGCGCGATCGTCCGCGTACTCGCTGAGTAGTCGGTCGCGTCGGACCCGGCAGGGCCAGGACTCGCCGCATCCGGTGCACTGCCAGCCGGGACGGGCTGGCAGGTGAGCGACCAGGGCAGGCACCAGCTGGACCCGGATCGCCTCCAGCCGGGCGAGCACCCGCCGCTGCTGTGCCCCGGATGGATGACCCAGTTCGATGCCGCGCAGACGGATCCACAGACCGTCGCTGTGTTGTTCCCGGCGACCCACCTCCACGATCCGTAGGGTCAGGGTGCCGAGCCCGTAGCAGTAGTGCTGCTCGGCCACCGTCACCACGTCGCCGATCCCGAACGGGACCACCGGCCGGACGGTCATGACGACACCGGGGAGTGCGGCCCGGTGGCGGCTGCGCACAGCCGGAACATCCAGGCGAAGGTCAATAGTGGTGCCTGCCGGGGCGTGCCCTGGCTGTTCGTCGACCGATAGACGCCCATCTTCCACTCCTGTCGTTCGCGGATGCACGCAGGGCAGCTTCACTGGCGTCGACAACCTTACTGCCTATCCAATAAAGCATTAAGGATGGATGGGTAGATCGTTTCTGCTGAACTACCCTTGGTCAGTGCCGGTGCAGAGGAGTCGAAGGTGAGTCGCCCCGAGTGGATCAGTGTCTCGATGCCCTACGTGACGCCCCGATCGCGCGCAGGTGGGGACGCGTGGGCCGCCGAGGCGGCGCAGCAGGGTGGGGTCGGCAGTCAGAGCCTGTTGGAGGTGGCGGAGATGCCGCCAGCGGCTGAGGTGGCGGAAGCGCTGCTGGTGGATGCCGACACACCGGTCATCGTTCGACGGCGGCTCATGATGTTCGACGGGAAACCGGTCGAGTTGACCGACTCGTACTACCCGGCCTCGATCGCTCGTGGCACCGCCTTGAGCGAGCCCCGCAAGATTCGGGGAGGAGCGGTCAGCCTGCTCGCCGAACTGGGCTATCGTCCCGGGCGGGTCACGGAGGACGTCTACACCCGGCAGCCCACCGAATCCCAGCGGAGCGCCCTCGGGCTGGCGGCCGGAGAGTGGGTGCTCGGGCTGACCCGGCTACTCAGCACCGCCGAGGGCGTGCCTGTCGAGTTGAGCGTCATGACGATGGTGCCGCAGGGCCGGCGCCTACGGTACGAACTGATCGTCGAATAGCGGATCGAGGGAGCGGCACATGGCCAGCGAAGGCGACGGCCGTCCTCGGCATGAACAGATCGCGGCCGACCTTCGGGCCCGCATCATGTCTGGCGATCTTCCTGCCGGCTCTCAACTGCCGTCGATCCCCACCTTGACGACGCGGTATGCCGCTGCCACGGCAACTGTCCAACGGGCGCTTGCCGCATTGAAGGCGGAGGGAGCGGTGCGCAGTGAGATGGGCAGAGGCGTCTACGTACGTGACCGCCAGCCTCTTGTCATGGAGGCTTCGGCATACCTCGCGCCGCAGCCGAGCGGGATCAGCTACCGCCTGCTCGCCGTCGAGGAGGTGGAGCCCTCCCCGGAGGTGGCGCGGCTACTGGCGCTGGGCAGCGACGACAAGGTGGTGCTCCGACAGCGGCTGATGCTGCACGGCGGAGAGCCGACGGAGTTGTGCTGGTCGTACTACCCGGCCTCGATCGCGCGGGGCACCGAACTCGCCGAACGCCGCAAGATCAGCGGTGGGGCCGCCCGGGTCCTGGCGGACCTCGGCCATCCGGAGTATGAGGTGGTCGATCACGTGTCGGCCCGAATGCCGACCTCCGAGGAAGTGGAGAGGTTGGCGCTGCCGCCGTACGTGCCTGTGCTGCGCCAACTGCGGGTGGTTCTTACCGCGACGAAACAGCCCGTCGAGGTGTCGGTGCTGATCAAGGGCAGTCATCTGCACGAGCTTCGTTACGGTTTCCATATCTGACAGTCGTCGGATTCACCGGGCCAGGCGCAGTTGGTGCGCCCACGCCACCACTCGAATCCCTGACCGCCCGCTGTGACCTACTGAGTGTTCGCGCAGTTCGGGGCGGTGTTGTCGGGGCTTCCTACCGTGGTGTCAGCCCGCCCGGACGTCCTGGTGGCGGTGCCCCGTCGAGGAGTGTCATGCCCGGTCGTGCCCTGCTGCGTACCGCTGCCGTTGCCGTTGCCGTCGTGCTCGCGGCCGGCGGTTGTGCCCCCACCACGAGGGATGTCGAGGGACCCCCGGCGGTCGGGTCGGCCGGCGGTCCGGCGGGGTCGGGCCACGCGGGGACCGGCTCCGGCGACACCGGCACGGTCACCGACGGCGGGGCCCCGGGCGTGGGGATCAAGGAGGCCGACCCCACCGGCAGCCCTTCGACCGGCGGTGGCGGGGACACCGAGGGCGTCCCGTCCGGTACGAAGGCGAACGGCCCCACCATCAGCTCCTTCCGGGTCACCCGCAAGCCGAGCTGCCCGGCCGGCACCAGCGTCAACCCGATCCCCGGCAGCGGGGTGCGGATGGAGTGGCGGGTCGGCGACGCGACCTCGGTGGCCCTGTCGGTCGACGGCCCCGGCGTCTACCGGGACGACTACCCGTCGACCGGTAGTGAGGAGCTCACCTTCCCGTGCTCGGGTCGCGAGGGTGACACCCAGCGGCACACGTACACGTTGACGGCGCGCAACGCGCACGGCAAGCAGACGAGGACCCTCGTGGTCACCGCGCCGGTGCACGACATTCCGAAGGTCTGACGCCGAACTGCGTGGCCCGCGCGGTCCGGCTGGCCCCGCCGGCCGCTGCCAGCAGGGCCTGCCGCTCCGCCCCTGGTCGGCCCGACCAGGCCACCGGCCGTTGGGTAGGCGAGAATGAGGTACGTGACGACGATCCCGAACGTGCTCGCCCACCGGTACGCCTCACCCGAACTGGTCGCCCTCTGGTCCCCGGAGGAGAAGGTCCGGATGGAACGGCGGCTCTGGCTCGCCGTGCTCCGCGCCCAGCGGGACCTCGGCGTGGCGGTCCCCGACGGTGTGGTCGAGGCGTACGAGCGGGTGGTCGACCAGGTCGACCTGGCGTCGATCGCCGAGCGGGAGCGGGTCACCCGGCATGACGTGAAGGCCCGGATCGAGGAGTTCAGCGCGCTCGCCGGGCACGAGCACGTGCACAAGGGGATGACCTCACGCGACCTCACCGAGAACGTCGAGCAGCTCCAGGTGCGCGCCTCGCTGGAGCTGATCCGGGACCGGGTGGTCGCCGCGCTGGCCCGGCTGGCCTGGCTCGCCCACGAGCACTCCGGCCTGGTGCTGACCGGCCGGTCGCACAACGTCGCCGCGCAGGCCACCACACTGGGCAAGCGCTTCGCCTCGGCGGCTGAGGAACTGCTCATCGCGTACGAGCGGCTGGAAGACCTGATCGGCCGCTACCCGCTGCGCGGCATCAAGGGCCCGGTCGGCACCGCCGCCGACCAGCTCGACCTCTTCGACGGGGACGCGGAGAAGGTCGCCGAGCTGGAGCGTCGGGTCGCCGGTCACCTCGGTTTCGCCCGGGTGCTGGACAGCGTCGGGCAGGTCTACCCGCGTTCGCTGGACTTCGACGTGCTCTCCGCGCTCGCGCAGGTGGCTGCCGCGCCGTCGTCGCTGGCCACCACGATCCGGCTGATGGTCGGTCAGGAGCTGGCCACCGAGGGCTTCAAGCCGGGCCAGGTCGGCTCCAGCGCGATGCCGCACAAGATGAACACCCGGTCGTCGGAGCGGGTGAACGGCTTCGCGGTGATCATCCGCGGTTACCTGTCGATGGTCGGCGAGCTGGCCGGCGACCAGTGGAACGAGGGGGACGTCTCCTGCTCGGTGGTCCGCCGGGTGGCCCTGCCGGACGCCTTCTTCGCCGCCGATGGGCTGTTCCAGACCTTCCTCACCGTGCTCGACGAGTTCGGGGCGTACCCGGCGGTGATCAGCCGCGAGCTGGAGCGCTTCCTACCCTTCCTGGCCACCACCAGGATCCTGGTCGCTGCGGTACGCCGGGGCGTCGGCCGGGAGGTCGCCCACGAGGTGATCAAGGAGCACGCGGTCGCCGTGGCGCTCGCGATGCGGGAGAAGGGCACCCCCGACAACGACCTGTTCGACAGGCTGGCCGCCGACTCCCGCCTCGGCCTTACCCGCAGCGAGATCGACACCCTGGTCGCCGATCCCGCCACCTTCACCGGTGCCGCCCAGGCCCAGGTGGACGCGATCACCCGACGCATCACCACGGTCGTCACCGCCCACCCCGAAGCCGCCACCTACTCCCCACCCCCCATCCTCTAACCCCTCCCGCCCTCCGCCCTCCCCCCTCCCGCCACTCCCTCCCCCACCCGACCTCCCCACCCGACCTCTCCCGTGATCAAGAGCTTTACGTCACCACCCAAGCCCAACCAGCCCCAAACCTCTTGATCACGCCCCCAAGCCCCGGGCGGTTGTCGCCTCTCCCCGGTGATCAAGAGCTTTACGTCACCGCTGGAGATCGAATTGGCGTAAACCTCTTGATCACGCCCCCAAGCCCGGCGGGGGCGGGGTGTTCTCACCGGTGATCAAGAGGTTTGCGTCACTGCCAGCGCTGAACCTGCCCCAAACCTCTTGATCACGTCACTCCGGCCTGGGCGGCCGTCGGCTCTGGCCGGTGATCAAGAAGTTTGCGTCAGCTTTGAAGATCGAATTGGCGTAAACCTCTTGATCACCGGGGCCGGGCCGGGCGGGGCGGGGGACCGGGGGACCAGGGGACCCGGAGCGGGTGGGTCAGGAGTCTCGGGTGGGGGTTTCGGCGGCGGAGGAGAGGTTGGGGGCGCTCGCCGGTTCGGCGATGCCGCCGGGGGCCTCGGCGAACCCGGGGTCGTGGGCGGTCTCGGCGGCGACCAGGGGCTGGTCGTGCGGCATGACGTCGGGGACCTTGGGCACCACGATCACCGCCGTGCCGTAGGCGCAGATCTCCATCCACATCTCGCCGCAGTCCCGGCTGTCGAAGCGCATCCCCACCACGGCGTTCGCACCGATGCGCAGGGCCTCCTCGCCGAGCCGGGCCACCGAGTCGGTACGCCAGCGGGTGAGGTTGTCCGGGGCCATCGGGTCGTACGCGCCGCCGCGCAGGTTCTTGACCCCCTCGCGGTACGGGTTCCGGGTCCGCGCCATCGACGACACCACTTCGCCGAGGATCTGGCGGATCTCGTAGCCGGGCAGTTGATCCGTCGTCACGACCAGCACGGTTCGATGCTGTCAGTAGCCGTGCGGTGTCGAAGCGTGCCGTCGGCACCTGGTCGGATGCTGCAAAACGAGGCGGCGCGGACGGCCGGCACGCGACCGGCCATCCGCGCCGCCCGGGGTGGTAACCGTCAGACACCGGCCGTGGAGGTGATCCAGGCCCGGTTGTACGCGACGCTGCCGTAGTTCTGGATGCTCGACCCGTCGGCGGTGGAGGCGACGCCGACCTGCCGGCCGTTGTAGAACTGCGGGCCGCCGGAGTCGCCGCGCCAGGCGTTGCCGTTGATCCGGGTGCTGCGGATCGCCTGGCCGCCGTACGCGTCGGTGGCGTTGGTGCTGGTCACCTGCACCGAGGCGGTCTTGAGCTGGCTGGACGCCCCGCAGCCGCTGTAGCAGGTCATGCCCCAGCCGTAGATGGTGTTGGTGGAGCCGACCGGCGGGTTGCTGCTGGCCAGGCTGACCGCAGTGGTGCTGACCGTGCTGGACAGCCGGAGCAGGGCGAGGTCGTTGCGGGTGTAGGAGGCGCTGACGGTGCGGGTGGTGCCGCCGGAGGCGTAGTAGACGCTGCCGACTCGGACGGACATGGTGCCGCTGACGCAGTGTCGGGCGGTGAGCACCCACTGCGCGGAGATGACGCTGCCGGAGCAGGTGAACGACCCGTTGCTGAAGACCGCGGCGGCCCAGGGGGCGGAGGAGACGGTGCTGCCGCCGATGATCGGCTGCGGGCCGGCCGGGGCGGCGGTGGCCCCGGAGGCGGCGACGAGGACGCCGGCGAGGGCGGTGGTGAGCACCGCGAGCGTGGAGCGGAGACGCATCGGGGGGGACTCCTTCGGGTCGGGCCCGGGGTCGCCGGGCGGGTCGGGCGTCGGGGCGGGGGTGGCCCCTCGTTGACGTCGACCAGGCATCGATATCTGGCGATTGAGGCTAGGGGGCGGTGAGCGGCTTCACAAGACTGTCATCGAGATCGACCAATGTGACAGGAATGACCCGGGATGTGCTCGTCCCTGTTTGTCGGATACCGGTCGCAAATCTGGCGTTGAGCCGCGTATTGCCTGCTCAGGTAGGGTGTGTCGGGGCGACGCGACGACGATCGGCAACAATCCCGTATCAGAGCGGCAACGAACGGATCTCGACCACACGTCCCGGCGTCCGGTAATGTCGATCACTGCCTGAACTGCGCCCGGCCGGTGCGTCCGGACCGGAATCTGCCAGGTACGCTGGCTGCGCTCGCCCGTAGTGGGCCGGCACCCAACTGCGTACACAGTCAGGAGTGCCCAGTGCCTCGCGTCGTCGTCGACGTCATGCTCAAGCCCGAGATCCTCGATCCTCAGGGCCAGGCCGTCGCAAACGCGCTGCCGCGGCTCGGCGTCGGTGACGTCGCCTCCGTCCGCATCGGCAGGCGGATCGAGATCGAGTTCACCGGCGAACCGGACCTGGACCGGGCCCGGGAGATCGCCGACAAGCTGCTCGCCAACCCCGTCATCGAGGACTTCACGGTCCGGGTCGAGGCCGACGAGACCGCGGACGCGCACTCGTGACCGCCCGCGTCGGTGTGGTGACCTTTCCCGGCTCGCTGGACGACGGGGACGCCGCCCGCGCCGTGCGGATCGCCGGCGCGGAGCCGGTCCGGCTCTGGCACGGCGACCCGGAGCTGCACGGGGTGGACGCCGTCGTCCTCCCCGGTGGTTTCTCCTACGGCGACTACCTGCGCTGTGGCGCCATCGCCCGGTTCGCCCCGGTGATGGAGACCCTGGTCGACGCTGCCCGGGGCGGCCTGCCGGTGCTCGGCATCTGCAACGGCTTCCAGATCCTCTGCGAGGCCCACCTGCTGCCCGGCGCGCTCACCCGCAACCAGCACCTGCACTTCCGTAACCGGGACCAGGTCCTGCGCGTCGAGTCCGCCGGTACCGCCTGGACGAACACCTTCCAGCCCGGCCAGGAGATCCTCATCCCGGTCAAGAACGGCGAGGGCTGCTACGTGGCGGACACCGCCACCCTCGACGCGCTGGAGGCCGAGGGGCGGATCGTCGCCCGCTACGTCGGCGGCAACCCGAACGGCTCGCAGCGGGACATCGCCGCGATCACCAACGCCGCCGGCAACGTGGTCGGCATCATGCCCCACCCGGAGCACGCGGTCGAGGCGCTCACCGGCCCCTCCCTGGACGGCCTCGGCTTCTTCACCTCGGTGCTCAAGCACCTGGTGGGGACGCCGGCGTGACGGTGCGCGGCGGCAACATCGGTCGGCTCCACCGCCCCACCGGCGGGTACGAGCGCAGCGAGGAGAGGTCATGACCACCCACCAGGACCCGGTCGTTCGGGCAGCCGCGGGCGTCGCCCCGGCGGAACCGCACGCGGCCGTCGCGCCGCCGGCCACCTCCCGGCCCGACGGTCCGACGCCGGTCACCGACTGGGCCGACGGCGTGGACACCGTGCAGCGGGCCACCGCCACCGGCGACGAGCTCCAGCCGTACGCCGAGCTGGGCCTGCGTGACGACGAGTACGACCGGATCCGGCACATCCTCGGCCGCCGCCCCACCCAGGCCGAGCTGGCCATGTACTCGATCATGTGGAGCGAGCACTGCTCCTACAAGTCGAGCAAGGTGCACCTGCGCCAGTTCGGCGAGAAGGCCCCGCCCAGCGACCGGCTGCTCGCCGGCATCGGGGAGAACGCGGGCGTCGTCCGGGTCTCCGACACGCTGGCCGTCACCTTCAAGGTCGAGTCGCACAACCACCCGAGCTTCGTCGAGCCCTACCAGGGTGCGGCGACCGGTGTCGGTGGCATCGTCCGGGACATCCTCGCGATGGGCGCCCGCCCGGTCGCGGTGATGGACCCGCTGCGGTTCGGCGCGGCCGACCACCCGGACACCGCCCGGGTGCTGCCCGGCGTGGTGGCCGGCGTCGGCGGCTACGGCAACTGCCTCGGCCTGCCCAACATCGGCGGCGAGCTGGTCTTCGACCCCTGCTACCAGGGCAACCCGCTGCTCAACGCGCTCTGCCTCGGTGTGCTGCCGGTCGACCGGTTGCAGAAGAAGGATGCCGCCGGCCCCGGCAACGTCGTGGTGCTGCTCGGCGCGAAGACCGGCCGGGACGGCATCGGCGGCGTGTCGGTGCTGGCCAGCGCCACCTTCGACGAGGGCAGCGAGCAGCGCCGCCCGTCGGTGCAGGTCGGTGACCCGTTCATCGAGAAGCTGCTGATCGAGGCGTGCCTGGAGCTGTACGACGCCGAGCTGGTCGTCGGCATCCAGGATCTCGGCGGCGCGGGCCTGACCTGCGCGCTCACCGAGACCGCCGCGTCCGCCGGCACTGGGATGCGGGTCTGGCTGGAGCGGGTCCCGCTGCGCGAGCCGTCGATGGAGCCGCACGAGATCCTGGCCAGCGAGTCCCAGGAGCGGATGCTGCTGGTGGTCACCCCGGACAAGCTGGAGGCGGTGCTCAAGACCGCCGAGAAGTGGGGCGTGCTGGCCACCGCGATCGGTGAGGTCACCCCGCCCGCGCCCGACGGCCGGCCGGGCCGGCTGCTGGTCACCTGGAACGACCACGTGGTGGTCGACGTGCCGCCGGGCTCGCTGGTCGACGACGGCCCCGTCTACGCCCGCCCGATGCGGGAGCCGGCCGACCTGATCCTGCTCCAGGCCGACCGGGCCGAGACGCTGCCCCGGCCGAGCAACCCGGACGCGCTGCGGGAGACCCTGCTGCGCATGATCGCCTCGCCGAACCTGGCCGACAAGACCTGGGTCACCGAGCAGTACGACAGGTACGTGCTGGGCAACACCGTGCTGGCCCAGCCGGAGGACTCCGGCGTGATCCGGATCGACGAGAGCACCGGCCTCGGGGTCGCCCTCTCGGTCGACGGCAACGGCCGGTACGCCCGCCTCGACCCCTACCAGGGGACCAAGCTGGCGCTCGCCGAGGCGTACCGGAACGTGGCGGTGACCGGCGCGAAGCCGATCGCCGTGACCAACTGCCTCAACTTCGGCTCGCCTGAGGACCCGGGCGTGATGTGGCAGTTCGCCGAGGCCGTCCGTGGCCTGGCGGACGGCTGCCTGGAACTGGGCATCCCGGTGACCGGCGGCAACGTCAGCTTCTACAACCAGACAGGTGCCGCCGCGATCCACCCGACCCCGGTGGTCGGCGTGCTGGGCGTGCTGGACAACGTGGCCGACCGGGTGCCGATGGGCTTCGTGCCCCGGGCCAACGGCGACCACGACCAGGTCTACCTGCTCGGCGACACGCACGTGGAGCTGTCCGGCTCGGAGTGGGCCTGGGTGACGCACGAGCACCTCGGCGGCATGCCGCCGCAGGTCGACCTGGGCCGGGAGCGCCAGCTCGCCGAGCTGATGGCCGAGGCGGCCCGGGTGGGTCACCTCAGCTCCGCGCACGACCTGTCCGACGGCGGCCTGGCGCAGAGCCTGGTCGAGTCGAGCCTGCGCCGGGGCGTCGGGGTCCGGATCGGCGTGCCGGAGCGGTTCGCCGACGGTTCGCTGCCGTTCGTCTTCCTGTTCAGCGAGTCGGCCGGTCGGGCGCTGGTGACCGTGCCCCGGGGGCACGAGAAGGCGTTCACCGCCCTCTGCGACGAGCGGGGCGTGCCGTGGGAGCAGATCGGCGTGACCGACCCGGCGAGCGGTGTCCTGGACGTGCACGGCCAGTTCCGGATCGGCCTGGACGAGCTGCGGGCGGCGCACACCGCGACCCTGCCCCGGCTCTTCGGCGGCCCGGAGGCGGCCCAGGTGCAGGTCGAGGCGGTCCGCACGGGCACCACCACGATCGCGCCGGCCACCGCCACGCAGCCGGTGGACGTGCCGCAGCGGCAGCAGCCGGCGGACGCGGACGACCCGGCCGCCGAGGTGGTGGCCGCTCCGACGACCGACGCCCCGGTGTCGGGCGGGCCGACGTCGACCGACCCGGTGTCGGACGACCCGGCGGACGACGCCGCCTCGTCGGACGACGTCGCGGGCTCCGTGCCGGCACCGGCGGGCACCGCGCCGACGTCGGACGCTCCCGCCGCCCCGACGACCGGGTCCACCCCGCAGGCCGACGCGGCGACCTCCGAGGCCGGCGACGGGCAGCGCCCGACGCCCGATCAGCGCTGAGGCGGTGGCCTCGGCCGTCCACGTCCAACCCGGGTCGGGTGCCCGCTTCGACTGGGGGCTGACCGGGGCGGCGGAACTCGGCCGGGTCTGTGCCGTACTGGTGGTGGTGGACGTCCTGTCGTTCACCACCGCCGTCGAGGTCGCGGTCGCCCGGGGGGTGCGGGTCCACCCGTTCCCCTGGGGCGAGCAGGCGGCCGACTACGCGCGACGGGTCGGCGCGGTGGCGGCGGTGGGTCGTCGGCAGACCACCACCGCGCACCCGTGGTCGCTGTCCCCGGCGGCCCTGGGTAGCGCGCCCGCCGTCGCCGACCTGGTGCTGCCGTCGCCGAACGGCTCCGCGATCAGCGCCGCCGCCAGCGCCACCGGCCGACCGGTGGTCGCGGCCTGCCTGCGCAACGCCCGCGCCGTCGGACGGTGGCTGCACCACCAGGGGTACGGCACGACGGACGCCCCGGTCGGGGTGATCGCCGCCGGTGAACGCTGGCCGGACGGCACCCTGCGCCCCTCGGTGGAGGACCTGCTGGGTGCGGCCAGTGTGCTGGACGCCGTCTCCGGGGTGCCCGGTGGGTTGTCCGTGGAGGCGGCGATGACGCTCGCTGCCCTGGCCAGCACCCCGGACGTGCCGGCGGCGGTACGTGGCTGCGTCTCCGGCCGGGAGCTGATCGAGAGCGGCTTCGCCGGGGACGTCGAGGCGGCCGTCCAGCGGGACGTCTCGACCGTGGTGCCGGTGCTCCGCCAGGGTGTCTTCTCGGCCGGCTGACCCCGACCGGAAACGACAGTGGGCCGCCCCGATCCGTGTCGGGGCGGCCCACTGTCGTCGTTGTCGCCTGTGGGTCAGTCGTCCAGCCAGTCGAGGCGGCGTCCGCCCCGCTCCGGGGGCGGGCCGTCCGGCCGGGCCCGACCTGACGGCGGCTGGTCACGACCCGGCTGGCCCTGCTCGCCGTAGTAGCCGGCCTGCTGCTGGTCGTAGCCCTGCTGGTCGTACCCGCCGCCGCGCTGCTGCGGGGGTTCCTGGCCGTAGCCGCCCTGCTGCTGCTCGGCACCGTAGCCGCCGGCTTGGCCGTAGCCGCCGCCCTGCGGCGAGCCGTAGCCGGGCTGCTGGTCGTAGCCCCCGCCGCGCTGGTCGTAGCCGCCCTGCTGGTCGTACCCGCCCTGGTGGGTGCCGCCGCGCTGGTCGTACCCGCCGCCGCGCTGGTCGTAGCCACCCTGGTGGGCGCCCGTCGGCTGGTCGTACCCGGTCGGCTGGTCGTACCCGGTCGGCTGGTCGTAGCCACCGTGCTGGCCGCCCTGGTGGGCACCGGTCGGCTGGTCGTAGCCGCCGCGCTGGCCGCCGCCGTAACCCTGGGCCGGGCCGGCGTCGTAACCGGCCTGCTGACCGTAGCCGCCGCCGGGGTAACCACCTGTCGGTTCGGCACCCCGCCCGTAGCCGCCCTGCTCGGATTGGCCGTAGCCCCCACCCGCGCCCGGCTGGCCGTACGCGTCGGGCTCCGGCTGGTAGGTGCTCGTCGGGTACGGGTCGGCAGCCGGCGCGTACGCGGTGCTGTCGCCGGTGTACCGGCCGGTGGGCTCGTCGTAACGCTGGTCGCCGCCGTAGCCGCCGGCCTGCTCCTGCGCCGGGTAGCCGGCACCGGCCGTCGCCCCGTAGTCCCGACCGCCGTAACCGCCGCCGGAGGCGGGGGCGTTGCCGTAGCCGCCCCCGGAGGCGGGCGCGTTGCCGTAACCGCCGCCCGACGCGGGGGCGTTGCCGTAGCCGCCCCCGGAGGCGGGGGCGTTGTCGAAGCCACCGCCCGAGGCGGGGGCGGCACCGTAGCCACTCCCGGAGGACGGCGCGTTGCCGTAGCCACCGGCCGGGGGGTTCGCCGCGCCGTACGCGCCTGCGGCGGCACCCGCCGCGCCGGCCGCACCGTAGCCGCCACCGGAGGCGGGTGCGGCACCGTAGCCGCCCGGCTGGCCGCCGTAGCCGCCCTGGCCGCCGGGCTCGTCGCCGTAGCCGCCGGCACCGGCCCAGTTGTCCTGCGGTGCACCGTAGGGCTGCGGTGGCGCGCCATACGGGTCCGGCGGGACGTCGTCGACGACCGGCCGCTGCAACATCGTCGGCGCGTCGCTGAGCGCGGAACTGCCGACCATCGTCGGGTCGGGGCCGCCGCCGACCCGGTTGACCACCCGGGTCTGGTCGTCGGTGCCGCGTGGGCTCCGGGGGCCGGGGACGTCGCCCGCCGCAGCGGCGCCGGCCGGTCCGTTGCCGTCGTCGTCGGCGTTCTTGCGGCGGATCCAGAGCAGCACGATGGTGCCGACGCCGGCCGCCACCAGCAGACCGCCGAGCAGGATGATCAGGAAGGAGCCGAATCCGCTGTCGTCGTCCTGCGACGCGGCCTGCTGCTGCCCGCCTGTCGGTTCGGTGGACTCCTCGGTGGTCTCCTCGGTCGTCTCCTCCGAGGGGGTCGCCTCGACGGTGGTCGACGGGGTGGCGCTCGGGCTCACCTCGACCTTCAACGCCAGGCTGATCCGCTGGTTGCTCAGGCTCTGCCCGGCCCCCGCGCTGATCGGCTTGGTGGCGACGACGCCGTCCTTGCTGGCCCCGAGCACCATCGAGCCGGGCGCGATCGGGTTGGCGCTCGACCCGGTGATCCGGAAGTTGCCGCTGCCGTCGCTGGTGGTGTTGAACTGCTTGCCTGTCGAGTCCTCCAGGCCCACCACCGCGTTGGGCACCGCGTCGCCGGTGGCCGCCACGACCACCTTGCCGGAGATCGACTTCACAGTCGGCTTGTCCTGCGGCGGGGTGGTCTGCGGCGCGGCCTTGGCCACCAGGGTCACGGTGGTGCTGCCCGAATCTTCGCCGTTGGCATCGACGGCTCGGACAGTAATTTGGGCGGAGCCGTTGGACGCGTCGTCGGCGAGGGTGAAGCCGGCGCTGAAGTTGCCGCTCTGGTTGACCTTGCTGCGGTTGCAGCCGTTCACGCAGCGCAGCTTGCCATTGCTGGAGGTCACCGAGATGTCAACCGAAGCATCATCACTGACGGTGACTGAGAAGTTGACCTGGGTGGTCTTCCCTGCTTCGACGGAACTCGGGGACGCCGACACGTTGTTGACGCTCGGAGCGGCGAAAGCGGGTGTGGCGGGGACGGTGAGCAGGGCGCCGGCCACCAGCGCTACGACCACACCGGCCCGCTGCGTCCAGGCACGTCGGTGTGTTGACACGTCCACCGCCTTCCGGTCTGACTTCCCCGGCGGGGGCCGGGGATCATCACGGTACGAATACGCCGTCGGCAACTATGCCTTGTCTGACCGGATCGGCGCGACCCAGGGGCCAGCGTCACCCACTTCGACCTCGGGTCGTATCGTCCCGTCGTGTCCTCTCCGCACATTAAGTCCGCCGTGGTGCTGGCGGCGCTGACGGCGCTCGATGAGGGGCGTACGCCCGAACGTCAGGTGTACCGCGAGGCGGTCCGTACCCTTCTGACCGCCCTCGCGGAGCGTGCCCCCGGCCGATCGGTGGAGGTGCGTGTCCCACCTTACGGTGCAGTTCAATGCGTTCCTGGGCCTCGACACACCCGGGGCACCCCGCCCAACGTGGTGGAGATGGCGGCGGACACCTGGCTGGCGCTGGCCACCGGACGGCTGTCGTGGGGGCAGGCGGTCACGGACGGTCGCATACAGGTGAGCGGAAACCGGGCGGATCTCTCCGACCATCTGCCGCTCTAGCTGCGCCGTTCCGCCGGATGAGGTGACGGGGTGGAGGTGGATCGTGACTTTCTGTATCGACTCGTGTTCGCGTACACTGTCAGGCGACGACAGTGGTCCAGGGCCGAAAGGCGCGGAGCAGCCCCCCGGCTCCGCCAGGCCAGTCCAGACCAGCATGAGGGAGCGGCAGTGCCCCGAGGCGATGGCCGGCTGAGCCACGACCTTGACCCCCAGCGACCCGGCCCCCAGGACGCCTGCGGCGTCTTCGGCGTCTGGGCCCCGGGTGAAGAGGTCGCCAATCTCACTTATTTCGGTCTCTACGCACTCCAGCACCGGGGCCAGGAGGCCGCCGGCATCGCGGTGAGCGACGGCTCGGGTGTGGTGGTCTACAAGGACCTGGGCCTGGTGGCCCAGGTGTTCGACGAGCCGACGCTGAAGAGCCTGCGCGGCCACCTGGCGATCGGGCACGCGCGTTACTCCACCACCGGCGGCTCGACCTGGGAAAATGCCCAGCCGACCATCCGGTCGACGACCTCCGGCACCACGATCGCCCTGGCGCACAACGGCAACCTGGTCAACACCGCCGAGTTGCAGAAGGAGGTCGCCGAGCGCGGCCTGCTCGACGACGGGGCCACCAACGACACCTCCCTGGTGACCATGCTGCTGGCCAGCCGCCCCGACCTGTCGGTGGAGGCCGCCGCGCTGGAGGTGCTGCCGCAGCTACGCGGCGCGTTCAGCTTCGTCTTCATGGACGAGTCGACCCTCTACGCCGCCCGCGACCCGCACGGCGTCCGCCCGCTGGTGCTCGGCCGGTTGGAACGCGGCTGGGTGGTGGCCAGCGAGACCGCCGCGCTGGACATCGTCGGCGCGAGCGTGGTGCGCGAGGTCGAGCCGGGTGAGCTGATCGCGATCGACGAGGAGGGGCTGCGCTCCAGCCGGTTCGCCGCGCCGGAGCCCAAGGGCTGTCTCTTCGAGTACGTCTACATCGCCCGCCCGGACGCCACCATCGCCGGCCGCAACGTGCACGCCGCCCGGGTGCAGATCGGCCGGCAACTCGCCAAGGAGCACCCGGTCGAGGCGGACCTGGTGATCCCGGTGCCCGAATCGGGCACGCCGGCCGCCATCGGGTACGCCGAGGCGTCCGGCATCACCTACGGCGCCGGCCTGATGAAGAACCCGTACGTGGGGCGGACCTTCATCCAGCCGTCGCAGACCCTGCGCCAGCTCGGCGTACGACTCAAGCTCAACCCGCTGCGGGAGAACGTGCGGGGCAAGCGGCTGGTCGTGGTCGACGACTCGATCGTGCGCGGCAACACCCAGCGGGCGATCGTCCGGATGCTCCGCGAGGCGGGCGCGCTGGAGGTCCACGTCCGGATCTCCTCCCCGCCGGTGAACTGGCCGTGCTTCTACGGCATCGACTTCGCCACCCGGGCCGAACTGCTGGCCAACGGGTTGGACAACGAGGGCATCCGACGCTCGATCGGCGCCGACACCCTCGGTTACGTCTCGCTCCCCGGTCTCATCGCCGCGACCGAACAGCCCAGGAGCAGGCTCTGCCGGGCCTGTTTCGACGGGGAGTACCCGATCGACCTGCCGGCCGGGAACCTGATCGGCAAGCACGTGCTCGAAGGGGTGGGCCGGCGGGTCGCCGACGCCCCGGACACCCCGGAGCACCACACACCGCTCGTCGCCACTCCGGGCGGCGCGACCGCCCACCGCCCGTAGTACACCGGGGTCGCCCGGCCACCGTCGGCGCGGCACCGAGAACCACAAAGGGGAGAACCGTGACCTACGTGTCCGAGCGCAGCGGCGCAGGAAGCAGCCCGAGCGGCGCCGGTGGCGACCGTCAGCCCTGGACGGCGGGGACCGGCCGCACCACCCGCAAACGCTCGGTCTCGTACGCCGACGCCGGGGTGTCGATCGAGGCGGGCGACCGGGCGGTCGAGCTGCTCAAGTCGAAGGTGAAGGAGACCCGGCGGCCGGAGGTCATGGGTGACCTGGGCGGCTTCGCCGGCCTGTTCCGGCTGGACACCAAGAAGTACAAGAACCCGATTCTGGCGTCCTCCACCGACGGGGTGGGCACCAAGCTGGTCATCGCCCAGCAGCTCGACATCCACGACACGATCGGCATCGACCTGGTCGCGATGGTCGTCGACGACCTGGTGGCGTGCGGGGCCGAGCCGCTGTTCCTGCTCGACTACATCGCCACCGGCGAGGTCGTGCCGGACCGGGTCGCCGAGATCGGCGCGGGCATCGCCGACGGCTGCCGGTACGCCGGCTGCGCGCTGCTCGGCGGCGAGACCGCCGAGCACCCGGGCGTGCTGCGTCCCGACGAGTACGACGTCTCCGCGACCGGGGTCGGCGTGGTCGAGGAGAGCGAGATCCTCAGCCCGGACCGGGTCGAGGTGGGCGACGTGGTGATCGCGATGCGCTCGTCCGGCCTGCACTCCAACGGCTACTCCCTGGTCCGGCACGTGCTGCTCGGGGCCGGCCGGATGCGGCTGGACGTGGTGATCGACGACTTCGGCCGGCAGCGCACCCTCGGCGAGGAGCTGCTCACCCCGACCAAGATCTACGCGCAGGACTGCCTGAAGCTGATCACCGAGGCGGAGGTGCGCTCGATCGCCCACGTCACCGGCGGCGGCATCCCCGGCAACCTGGTCCGGGTGCTGCCCGAGCACGTCGACGCGGTGGTCAACCGGGCCACCTGGAAGCCGCAGCCGATCTTCGACCTGATCCAGTCCAAGGGCCGGATCGACGACCCGGAGATGGAGTCGACGTTCAACATGGGCGTCGGCATGTTCGCCATCGTCTCCGCCGAGGACGCCGACCGCGCGCTGGCCACCCTGGCCGGCCGGGGTGTGGACGCCTGGCAGGCCGGCGAGATCATCGAGGGCACCGGCAACGTGCAGATGATCGGCCAGCACACCCGGGGCTGACCGGCGGGGCTGCTCGGCCGGACGCCTGGTCGGGGGTTCACCCGAGCGGCCGTCGCCGCCTAGCCTGAAGGACACTTCGGGCATGGGGGAGGAGGGTCGATGGCTGCTCGGTGCCGGTCCGTGACGGGCATGCAGGGGATCGCGGCGATCCCGTCGTACGTGGTGATGCAGCCGACGACGCTGTGCAACCTCGACTGCGCGTACTGCTATCTGCCGCACCGGTCGGCCGACCGGCGGATGCCGCTCGCGGTGGCCGAGGCGGTCGCCGCCGCGGTGACCCCGTGGGTGGCGCGGGGGCGGTTCTCGGTGGTCTGGCACGGTGGTGAGCCGCTCGCCGCCGGCCGGGAGCACCTGGCGGCGCTGATCGCCGCGTTCCCCGCCGGGGTGGAGCACCACGTGCAGACCAACGCCACCCTGATCGACGACGCCTGGTGCGCGTTCTTCGCCGCGCACGGGGTGCGGGTGAGCGTGAGCGTGGACGGTCCGGCCGCCCGCAACGGCGACCGGGTGACCCGGGCCGGCCGGCCGGCGTACGACCGGATCGTCCGGGGGGTCGCGGCGCTGCGCCGGTACGGTCTGCCGTTCTCGGCGCTGGCGGTGGTGAGCCGGCCGACGCCGGGGCTCGCCACCGAGCTGTACGACTACTTTCTCGACCTGGGGTGTGACGTGCTCGGGTTGAACATCGAGGAGACCGAGGGGGTCAACACCCGCAGCAACGCGCACGACGCGGCGGCGGTGACCGCGTTCTGGGCGGAGCTGGTGGCGGCCTGGCGGCGGGCACCGAGGGTGCACCTGCGTGAGGTCGAGTGGTCGCTGCGATATGCGGCGGCGGTGCTGGCCGGCGCGGAGGGCGACCTGCTGCCCCGGCAGCTCGACCCGATCCCGACGATCGGCCACGACGGCTCGGTGACCGTGCTCTCCCCCGAGCTGGCCGGCTTCACCGACGCCCGGTACGGCGACTTCAGCAGCGGTAACGTGCTGGCCACCCCGCTGGCCGAGATCCTGGCCGGGGCGGCGGGAACGGGCTGGGTGGGTGAGTTCCTCACCGGCGTCGAGGCGTGCCGGTCGTCCTGCCCGTACTTCGGCTTCTGCGGCGGTGGCCACGCGGCCAACCGCTACTTCGAGCAGGGGCGGTTCGACGGTACGGAGACCGAGCACTGCCGCAACAGCAAGATCCGCCTATTGGAGGGAGTGTTGGAGCATGCCCGAGACCACGAGTCACCAGCCGGCTGAGCGGGTCGGGGTCGGCCCGGACCAGGTCGCCGACCGGGTGCGGGAGGCCGCTTCGGGGCTCTCCGCCCTGCTCCACGAGGCCGAGGCCGCGCGTCGCCACCGGGCGGAGGTGTCGGACCCGGAGGGTGCCGGCGCGGTCTGCGCCTGGAACCACTTCGAGAACATTCCGACCTTCTACAACTGGAACAACCGGCCGCGCTGAGCGGTGGTGACCGGCCTCGCCGTACGGCGACGGGCCCCGGCCACCCCGATCAGGGACCGCGCCTACCTGCCGGAGCGTGTTCCGGGGGTGGCGGGTCCCTGATCGTCGGTGGTGACGCTGCTCTGGTCGGGCACATGCGTGAGCACGCGGAAAGTTGCCGCGTGCTCAGTGTGACCGGAGGTCAGCGGGTCGGAGGAGCCCAGGGGTCCGGGTCGTCGTCCGCATGATCCTCATCGTCGTCGTCGACATACTCTTTGTAGTCGTCGTCGAAGTGCTGCTCAGACTTCCCACCAGCACCCGCCAGTTCGCGCTGCAAGGCGGTGAGGTCGGTGTTCGGGGAGTGGTACTTCAACTCCCGCGCCACCTTCGTCTGCTTGGCCTTAGCACGGCCGCGCCCCATGGCTCGACCCCCTCGCACAGAATGCGGGGCAGCCCGAAGGCGGGCCCCGATGACGTCAGGCATCTCTCGTGGCTCTTACGGTACATGGGGATGCCACCGTTCGGCACCTCGGGTTACCGTCTGCCGGCCCTGCGCGTCGCAGTCACCCACCCGTCACCGAGTGTACCCGGTAAGGGGTCAGTGGCGAACCGCCCATGACGCCGGTCAAGCAGCCCCAAAAGCCGCGAAACGCCATGCTAGCGCGTGGTCCACCCGCCGGGGCCGACAGCCGCACGGAAACCGGGCCGGTACGGGTGGTCGCCTCCCGGGCGCGGACCGTCACCGCGCCCGGGACGCGCGCTCAGCCCAGGTGGATGGCGCGCAGCCGACCCACGTCGGCCATCCGGCGCTCGGCCAGCCGGTCGGCGGCCACCGCCGGCGGCACCCCCTCGTCGTCGGCCAACCGGAGGATCTGCCGGGTGGTGTCGAAGATCCGGGTGGCCCGCAGCTTGGCCCGGTCGAAGTTGAAGCCCTCGATCTCGTCCGCGACCTGGATGACCCCACCGGCGTTGACCACGTAGTCGGGGGCATAGAGGATGCCCCGGTCGGCGAGGAGCTTCTCGATGCCGGGATGGGCGAGCTGGTTGTTGGCCGCGCCGGCGACCACCCGGGCCCGCAGGGCCGGCACGGTGTCGTCGTTCAGGGCGCCGCCCAGCGCGCACGGGGCGTACACGTCGATGTCGGCGGCGACCAGCGCGGAGGCGTCGGCGACCAGGGCGACCCCGGGGTGGTTGGTCCGCGCCCACTCCAGCGCCCGCGGGTCGACGTCGGTCGCCACCACCTCGGCCCCGTCGTCGACCAGGTGCCCGGTCAGGTGCCTGCCGACCTTGCCCAGCCCGGCCACCCCGACCCGGCGTCCGCGCAGGCTCGGGGTGCCCCAGACGTGCTCGGCGGCGGCCCGCATCCCCTGGAAGACGCCCCAGGCGGTGAGGACCGAGGAGTCGCCCGCCCCGCCGTGCTCCACGCTGCGCCCGGTGACGTACCGGGTCTCCCGCGCGATCACGTCCATGTCGGCCACGTAGGTGCCCACGTCACAGGCGGTGTAGTAGCGCCCGGCCAGGGACTGCACGAACCGTCCGTACGCGCGCAGCAGCGCCTCGCTCTTGACCTGGTTCGGATCGCCCCAGATGACCGCCTTGCCACCGCCCAGGTCCAGCCCCGCCAGCGCGTTCTTGTACGCCATCCCGCGCGACAGGTCCAGCACGTCGGCCAGCGCCGCCTCCTCGCTGGCGTACGGGTAGAACCGGGTGCCGCCGAGCGCGGGCCCCAGCGCGGTCGAGTAGATGCCGATGATCGCCTTGAGGCCGCTCTGCCTGTCCTGACAGAAGACGACCTGCTCGTGGCCGGCCGGTCCGGGGTCGTCGGTGCTCACGAATACGCCCATGGCTCGCTCCTGTGTCGGTGTACGCCCTTGTGGGGCGTGGACCCGGTCGCCGGCGGGGATGCTGCCGGCGCTGGTCAGCCTAATATCGGTCGGGAACCGGGCCGTCGTCCACGTCGTGCGCCACCGGGCCGGCCGGGAGCCGCCCGCCGGGTGTTCCGGTCGCGCACGACGGCAGCGGCACCGGTACCGGGTTTCGTGAAAGGATCGCGCGGTGCCGTCGCTCTTCGCTTCTTACCTGCGCGTGTACGAGCCGCTGACCGCCTTCGACCGGGACCGTCAGTCGTACTGGCGACGCTACGTTCGGGAGGGGCGGGCGGTGGCCCCGTTGGAGGGTCCGGGCCGGCAACGGACCGCGGTCATCGCGGCCCTCGGCGCGGGCTGGACCCGGCTGCCCGACCTGCCTGACGAGGCGTACGTGCTGGAGGTCGACGACGCGCTGCTGGTCTGCCCGTGGAACCTGCGGGTCCGGGTGGCCGAGGCGGCCCTGAGCGCCCGGGAAGGGGTGCCGTCGGTGATCGCCGACGCGTTCGTCCCACCGATTCTGGCCGGGCAGGCCAAGACGGTGGTGGAGGACTGGCGCAGCGGCGCCCGGGTGCTGGAGCACGGGGTGCCCCGGCTGCACGAGCAGATCGCGACCTGGGGCGTGCCGCTGCGGTGGTTCGTGCTCGTCGAGGCGGGCGAGCGGGAGCTGGTCACCCGGCCGGAGCGGCGGACGCTGCGCTACCGCACGGAGATCTCCAAGGCCCGGCGGCGGGCCTCGCGGGCGCTGTCGGTGCTCAAGAAGTCGGTCGGGGCCGCGCCGATCACCGAGGCGGTCGAGGAGGCCGCCCGCTGGCTGGAGGAGTTCCATCCCCGCTCGGTGGTCGAGTTGGACTACGGCGGCCTGGTGCAGTTGCTCTCCGACGAGACGCTCGCCGCTGACGATTCGCCGGAGTTGGTGGCAGGCGGCCTGGCCGGGCTCTCCCGGGGCGAGACCGACGAGGCGTCGGCGGCGTACGACCGGTTGGTGGCCAGGTGGCGCGCGATCCAGCTGCTGGAGCGGTGCAATTAACCAGATATCGCCCATTCCTCCTGTCAATTATGAGTCATACTCGTAGTTGACGCATCACGAACCGTGATCATGAGTCCGAATAAGGTACTTTCTGCCGTGTAAAAGTCAGATAAATCGGGCATGGTTCATCCGTCCGTCTAGGGACCTTCGGCCGTTCGGCCCATGTCGGACATCGGGGACTAGCCGGACCATGGGAGACGCGTCGGCCGGCGGGACCCCGGCCGATGTCTATCCATGTGGAGGAGTGACCGATGGCATCGCGAACGCACGAACCAGAGCCGCTACTCACGCCGGCCGAGGTGGCGTCGATGTTCCGTGTCGACCCGAAGACGGTGACCCGGTGGGCCAAGGCGGGGAAGCTCAGCGCGATCCGAACCCTGGGCGGACACCGTCGGTACCGTGAGTCGGAGGTGCGGGCGTTGCTACAGGGCCAGATCCCCCAGCAGCGCCAGGGGGACTGACCCGGTCAGAACGTTACGGACCTCAGGGGCGGGCGGACGTCGCAGCAGCGACGTACCACCGCCCCTGAGTCGTTCTCCACCCCCGGGCAGTGCCACCGGCGTGGCCGGCACCCGGTCACCCGGGCGGAGCGGTCAGGCTGATCCGGATGCCGACGGTGCCCGCCTCGCCCCGGCGCAGCCGGCTGCCGAGCAGGGTCAACCGCCCCAGCAGCCGGTACTTGCGCTTGAGCAGGTCGCGTACCCGGCCGCTCTCCTGCGGGCCGCAGAGCACCGCGTGACCCGGCACCGCCTCACCCAGCGGACGGCCGCGCACGTCGCACGGGGCCACCGTCACCGTGCCGTCCCGCCTGATCCGCTTGACCTTGCCCGAGTCGGCGACCGTCCAGACCGCCAGCGTGTCGTCGTCGCGGACCGCCCAGACCGGGGTGGACACCGCACGGCCGTCCTTGCGGAACGTCGTCAGCAGGACGTACTTCTCCGCCGCCAGGCGGTCCAGGTCGGTCACGCCGCCCAGGATACGGCGGCCGGACCCGGATAGCGTGCAGGCCGTGAGCGGAGAACCTCGACTCGGCGACGTGTTCGGCGAACTGCTGCGCGACGCGTACGCGGTGCACACCGGGATCGGCCCCCGGCCGCTGGTCGGCGGACGGCTGCCCCGACCGGTCATCGAGATCATCGAACGGGACGACGGACTGGTCAACGGGGCCCCCGCCGCGCACTACCTGGACGGGCCGGAACACTGGCAGCCGTACGACCACCGGGCCGTGGACCGGACCCGGGGTGCCACCCTGGACGTCGGGGTGGGCGGCGGGCGGATCGCGCTGCTGCTCCAGGAGCGCGGCATCCCGGTGACCGGGCTGGACACCTCGCCGGGGGCGCTGCGGGTCAGCCGGCACCGGGGGGTCCGGGACCTCGTCCTCGGCACCGTCGACGAGCACGTCGCCGACGGCCGGCGCTACGACACGTTCCTGCTGCTCGGCAACAACCTGGGGCTGTTCGAGGGGCGGGAGCGGGCCCCGGCGTTCCTCGCCGCGCTGGCCGCCCTGGCCCGGCCCGGCGCGCAGGTCATCGCGCACGGCACCGACCCGTACGGCACCACGGATCCGGTGCACACCGGCTACCACGAGCGGAACCGGCGGCGGGGTCGACTCGGCGGGCAACTGCGGCTGCGGCTGCGCTACCGCGAACTGGGCACCGAGTGGTTCGACTACCTGGTGTGCTCCGCCGAGGAACTGGCCGAGCTGGTCCGGGGCACCCCGTGGCAGCTGACCGACGTGGACGACCGCGACGCCCCGTACTACCTGGCCACCCTTCGGTTGCGTGGCAGGTGAGCGGGGGCCCGGTCGGGCCCCCCGCCCTCCGGTCAGACCTGGACGGTCGGCGGGAGCTGCTCCGGGGGGAGGCCACCGTCGCCGTCGACCACCTCGTCCGGGGTGCCGTCCTCGTCGAGGTCGACCATGGTGATGTCGACCTTGCCGTCGCCGTCGGTGTCGAACTGGAACAGGTCCGCCCGGCCGTCGCCGTCGGTGTCCACCACCCACACGTCGGTCTTGCCGTCGTTGTTGGTGTCGGCGCGGAGCAGGTCGACGCGCTCGTCGCCGCGCGTCTCCACGACCGCCGTGCCGTCGGTGGTGCCGCTGTCCACGGTCTCCGGTGCCTGGCTCATGTCGACTGGTTCCTTCCCTTGACGTTGGGCCGTCAGTACCCGGTGCGGCGGTCCCCCACGCATGCCGCCGGGAACGGTGCTGCATAGGGTCGCACCCATGAGCCAGCGGAGCGAGCGGCAGGGCGTGCCGGAGACCCCGCACGCCGCCGTACGCAGTGAGGGAGCGTCCATGAGTCGTCTTGTCGTCGTCGGGGCCGGCACGATGGGGCTCGGCATCGCCTACGTGGCGGCCGGCGCGGGCTACCCGGTCGAACTGGTCGAGGTGGACCGGGGGCGGGCCGAGGCCGCCGCCGTCCGCCTCGACGAGCTGTGTGAACGGGCGGTGCAGCGCGGGAAGCTCGCTGCCGACGAGGCTGCCGCGCAGCGGGCCCGGATCACCCTGCGCGGCGCGCTCGCCGAGGTCGCCCCGGCGCCGGAGGTGATCGTCGAGGCGGTGCCCGAGCGGCCCGACCTGAAGCGGTCGGTGCTCGCCGAGGCCGAACGGCTGCGCCCGGCGCTGCTGGGCAGCAACACCTCCAGCATCCCCATCGGTGAGCTGGCGCAGGGGCTGGCCCGGCCGGAGTCCTTCCTCGGGTTGCACTTCTTCAACCCGGTCTGGGCGATGACCCTGCTGGAGGTGGTGGTCGGCGCGGCCACCGCGCCGGAGACCACCGCGGCGGCGGTCGCGCTCGCCGGTCGGCTGGGCAAGGACCCCGTCGTCGTACGCGACCTGCCCGGCTTCGCCACCTCCCGGCTCGGGGTGACCCTCGGCCTGGAGGCGATCCGGATGGTCGCCGACGGGGTGGCCGCACCGGCCGACGTGGACAAGGCGATGGTGCTCGGCTACCGGCACCCGGTCGGCCCGTTGGAGCTGACCGACCTGGTCGGGCTCGACGTGCGGCTGGACATCGCCCGGACCCTCCAGGCCGCCTACGGTGACCGGTTCGCCCCGCCCCCGCTGCTGGTCGAGATGGTCGCCGCCGGAAAACTCGGCAAGAAGTCCGGCCAGGGCTTCTACGTGTGGAAGGACGGTCGCCGGCAGTGAGCGGGCTACGGGTGGAGGAACTGCCCGACCGGGTGGTGGTGACGCTGGACCGGCCGGAGAAACGCAACGCCATCGACGCCGACCTGATCGGCGCGTTGCACGACGTCTGCGCCGCGCTGGAGGCCCGGCCCCGGCTGCTGCTGCTCACCGGCGGCACCGACGGGCTCTTCGCCGGTGGGGCCGACATCGGTCAACTCCGCGAGCGGGGCCGGCTGGACGCGCTCGCCGCGATCAACTCGGCCGCCTTCGCCCGGCTGCGGGCGCTGCCGATGCCGAGCGTGGCGGCCGTGGACGGCCCCGCGCTGGGCGGCGGCGCGGAACTGGCGTACGCCTGCGACCTGCGGGTGTGCACGGCACGGGCGGTCTTCGGCCAGCCGGAGGTGCGGCTGGGCATCCTGGCCGGCGCGGGGGCGACCCACCGGTTGCCGGCCCTGGTCGGTGAGGGCCGGGCCAAGGAACTGCTCTTCACCGGCCGCCGGGTGGACGCCGACGAGGCGCTGCGGATCGGCCTGGTCAACCGGGTGGTGGCCGAGCCGGCCGAGCTGCTGCCCACGGCACACGGGCTGCTCGACGAGATGGCGAAGGGTTCCGCGCTGGCGCTGCGGCTGACCAAGCTCGCGGTGGACGCCCCGCCCGGTGCCCACCCGCAGCTCGACCTGGTCAGCCAGGCGGTGCTCTTCGAGGACGAGGAGAAGCACCGCCGGATGACCGAGTTCCTGGAGCGTCGCCGGCCCCGGTGAGCCGGGAGCGGGGGCGGCACCGGACCGGTGCCGCCCCCGCCGGTGTCAGTGGCGGATCGGCACGCCCGCGTCGGCCAGCGCCTTGATCAGCCCGGCGGACTCACCGAAGCCGATGACCAGGACCGCCTCCGGCTGGTAGTTCTTGATCTCGCCGGCCAGGCTGCCGAAGTCGACGGGCGGGGCCTTGGCGTCGGCCGGCGGCTCGTAGGTGAGCAGCTTCACCCGGTCGTTGCCGAAGCCGGCCCGCTCCAGCTCGGCGCGGACGGTCTCCTGGAGGCCCTCGCCGTAGGAGTCCTTACGGGCGACCACCACGATCTTGTGCGGGCCGTCGCGGAGGATCACGTCGGCCAGCGCCCGGCCCTGGAGGCTGTCCGGCGGCGCGGTCCGGAAGTAGAGGCCCTTGTCGTCGGCCTGGCTCAACCCCGCATCGGTGTTGGACGGCGAGAAGAGGATCTTGCCGGCCGCCACCACGTCAGGCAACACGGCGGCGGAGATCCCGGACGCGGCGGCCCCGATGATGACCTGCACCTTGTTCTTGACGTGCGAGGCCACGGTGGCCTTGGCCACGGCCGGGTTGGTGCCGTCGTCACCGTCGAACCAGGTCACCGGATCACCGAGCACCCCACCCGCGGCGTTGATCTCCTTGATCGCCAGCGCCACGCCGGCGGCCAGCGGCGGATAGGCCAGGGCCAGGTCGCCGGTCTTGGGCAGCAGGCCGCCGATGATCAGCGGGGAGCCGTCGCTGCGGTCGTTGCCCCCGCCCCGCTGCTTCTTCGCCTTCGGTGCGGCCTTGGTGCTGACCCCGGACTCGTCCCCGGCACCGACGAACTCGGTCTTCGCGTCGTTGATCTTCTGGTTGTCGAAGTGCAGGGTGGCGTAGCTGGCGGTGGCCGGCTCCCCGAGATCGGTGAAGCCGGCCCGGTTCAGCGACGGGCCACGGTATTCGATGTCCTGACCGTCCCGGGCCAGGGCCAGGCAGCTCGCCGCGTCGGTGCAGCGCTGGCCGTTGGTGGTCACCCCGACGATCTGCTTGGCGATGTCGGCCGGATCGGTGCTGCCGGCGAGCTGGGCGGCCAGCGCGCTGATCATGACCGCGTCGTACGACTCCGCCGCATAGAGGTAGTCGGTCAGCTTCGAGTCGACGGTACGGAGCCGCTGCTTGAAGTCGTCGCTGAGCGGCGTGAGCGGGGTGGTGCCCTTCATGCCGTCGACGAGGTCGGCCCGGTCCTTCAACTCGGCGGCGAAGGAGTTCTGCATGTTGCCGTCGGTGCCGTACAGACGCACCTGCGGAGTGGCCGCCTCCTCGGGCTTGTCGGTCGTTCCACACGCGCTGACGGCGAGCAGCAACGACGCACAGGCCGCCAGGATGGCCGCGCGCGGGCCGCGGGTTACGAGCATGGTGGTCCTTCCTCCGGCGCAGGTCCGGTGCGCACCATAGCGTGCCGGCAGGGGCCGTGGGAGCAGGGAGGCGGCCCCCGTCGCCGGCCCGACAGTGCAACGCACGCTCCGTCACGCTGTGCCGGCAGGTGGTCACCGTTTCCGGGGTCCGCCCGCTTGACCTGGCGTCCTACTGTGCCGCAGGTGACCGACGTACCGGATCAGACGCTCGCCGACGCTACCGCCGTACTCCATTCGGCGCTGAACGGGGACGGCGACGCCGTGGTCGGCACATTCGACGCCGTGGTGGACCGGTCGGGGCTCGCCGGGGCCTACACGGTCGCCTGGACCCTGGCCGCGACGATGGTCGGTGACCCGCCGCCGCCCGGCAGCTGCGCGTTGGACTTCCCCGGCATCGACGAGGCAGGGTACGACACCCGCTGGGTGGCCCGGTTCGTCAGCGCGTACGCCAACCACGACGCCGACACCGGCGAGGCGCTGTTCGGGGCGGCGGTCGCCGACGGGCAACTGCCGGACTGCCTGCTCACCCTCGCCGGCTCGGCGGTGGCGACGCTGCGCAGCCGGGCCGGCTGACCCACCCGGCCCCACCGCCCGTCCCCACGGCGGCAGGGCCGACGGCAGGGTTCAGTACGCGTGGTACGCCACCAGCGGCTCGTACTCGTAGCGCAGGTTGGAGAAGCGGACCTTGAAGTTCGCGCCGTCGCGCACGTTGGTGGCGACGGTGATCCAGTCCGACTTCGCCGGCAGGTAGGTGAGGTAGTTGCACTTGCTGGTCTTGTCGATGAAGACCACGCACGCCTCGGTGCCGAACTCGCTGCTGTTCTTGACGTTGACGTCCTGGCACCTGGTGCTCGCCTTGTAGGGCCCGGCGTCTCCACCCCACCCGCCGACCTGGAAGTACGAGCGGACCGCCCCGCCGTAGCAGGTGGCGGCCGACGCGAAGAGGTTCGCCTCCGGCGCGGCGTGCGCGGGTGCGCCGTACCAGAGCAGGGGCAGGGTGGCGACGATCGCTGTCAGGCGGGCGGTCCGGGATGCCATGGTGGTGCCTCCAGGGAAGAGGACGGACCCTGTGTCGTGGACAGGGCGCGGTGAGTGGCGATGATATCTGTCGATCTCCGATCCCGCTGTGACAGACCGGTGAACCTTCTGTGGTACCAGTGACGCATGTCCGAGGCGATGCTCAGCAAGGTGCGCAAGCTCCTGGCCCAGGCCGAGGACCCGGCCTGCACCCCCGCCGAGTCGGCCGCGTTCACCGCCAAGGCCACCGAGTTGATCGCCCGGTACGGCGTCGACCGGGCCCTGCTGGCCGCCCGCGACCCGACCACCGACCCGGTCGGCGACCGGGTGGTCGACGTCGTCGCCCCGTACGCCAGGGACAAGGCCGGGCTGCTCGCCGCGGTGGCCGACCCGCTGCGCTGCCGCTGCGTACGCCGACCCGACGGCAGCGGGTTCGTGCTGCACCTGTTCGGCTTCGCCAGCGACCTGGAACGGGTCGACCTGCTCTTCACCTCGTTGCTGGTGCAGGCCGCGCACGGGCTCGCCGGCACCGTGGTCCCCTCCGGCGAACACCCGGCCGCGTTCCGCCGCTCCTGGCTGGCCGGCTTCGCCCGGGTGGTCGCCGAACGGCTCCGGGCCGCCGAGGCGGGTGCGGCGGCCGAACGCGGCACGCCCTCGGTCGCGCTGGTGCTGGCCGACCGCTCGGACCGGGTGGCCCGCCGGGTCGCCGAGGTCTATCCCCGGCTACGGACCGCGCCGACCCGCCGGCTCGCCGGCTCCGGGTTCGGCGCGGGCGCGGCGGCCGGCCACCGGGCCGACCTCGGCGGTCCCGATCCGGTCGGCCGCCCGACCGGTCGGACACCCCTCGGTGGCCCGCCCCGCTGACCGGCCTGGTTCTCCCGGGTCGGGCCGGCGGACCTCGGCCGCGTGGCGTCGCTCAGCGCGGGTCGGGGACGGCCCGGGTGAGGGTGTCCAGGTAGCGGCCGAGCAACTCGTGCCAGCCGGCGGTCAACGCCGCGCGGTAGCCCTCGGCGGCCTCACCGTGCCTGTCGAAGTGGCGGTGCTCCAGCTCGATGCGGGTCCGCCCCGACTCGTCCGGCAGGAACAGCACCTCCACCTCGCTGGCCCGCGCCGGATCGGGCACCGGCACCCGGTCGGGGCCGAGCTGCCAGGTGAAGACGAGCCGCCGCGGCGGGTCCCAGGTGAGCACCCGTCCCCAGTCGCCCCGGAAGCCGTACGGGCCGATCTCGTAGAGCATGCCGCCGGCCCGGGGTTCCATCCCTAGCTCGGCCAGGGCCGCCGGCCCCGACCAGGTGTACTCACGGACCCACCAGTCGGCCAACGAGCCGGTGAAGACCGCGAACGCCCGCTCGGCGGGGGCGGGGACGAGGAGCGTGGAGCGCAGCGAGTACCGGTCGACGTCCTGACGGACGCCTTCCGGATTCACGTTCTCCTGCCCCATAGGCCCGGACCATACCGGCTGGGGGTGCGCTCTGCAGCGCCCCTTACCGGCTCTTTTCGGTCAGTGGGCAGCCAGCGACCCAACGAGGGTGCTGGATCTTCCGGGGTGGGTCGCCTGCTGCGGTGGTCGATGCCGGGGCAGGGCCGGATACACGAAAACGGTGACCGCGTTTCCGCAGGTCACCGTTTTCTGTAGCCCGGCGAAAGGCTATGTGGCCAGGGGCGGGGTCGAACCGCCGACCTTCCGATTTTCAGTCGGACGCTCGTACCAACTGAGCTACCTGGCCTGGTGCTTCGGGACATGGTACCCGGAGGGCGGGTTATCCGCCGACAGGGTGCCTCGCCCCGATACGCAGAACGCCGCGCACTGGTACACGCGGCGTCGGCGCTGGCGGTCCTGACGGGACTTGAACCCGCGACCTCCGCCTTGACAGGGCGGCGAGCACTCCAACTGCTCCACAGGACCTTGCTCTGTTGCCTCCGGCTGAGCCGGACCGTGCCCCCAACGGGATTCGAACCCGTGCTACCGCCTTGAAAGGGCGGCGTCCTGGGCCGCTAGACGATGAGGGCGGCCCCGCCATCATTGCACACTCGCAACTTCAAGCGGACTTGCTCCCATCCGGCCCCGCCGGAGGCATGAGAAGCATATGCCATGCCCCGGCGGTCGACCAAACCGGTATGCCCGCCGGGGTGCGGCCCGGCAAAGCAGCAGGTCAGCGAGGTGGAGCGATGCCGAAACGGCGCTTGAGGTCGCCGATGACCTGCGGCACGGCACCCAGGGTGCGGCTCCGGTCGCCCCCGCCGTCGTGCATCAGCACCACCGCACCGGGGCGGGAGGCACTCCTGATCCGCCCGGAGATCACCCCGGACGTGGGCTTCGCCCAGTCCTGGGGGTCGACGGTCCAGTGCAGCGACCGCATGCCGAGTTCCTTGGCGACCTGCACCACCTCCGGCGTCCACCGGCCACCCGGCTGGCGGTAGAACGGCACCTTCGCGCCCGGGACCGCCTTGGTGATGGCCTGGTTGGTGCGCACCAGGTCGGCCCGGATGTCGGCGACCGGCCGGCGGCCCAGGTCGACGTCGTGGTGCCAGCTGTGGTTGCAGAGCTGGTGCCCCTCCCGGACGATCCGGGCCACCAGCTCCGGGTGCTTGCGCACCTGGGTGCCGACCACGCAGAACGTCGCCTTCACCTTGTTCGCCCGCAGCTGGTTGAGCACCCGGGGCGTCCAGGTCGGGTCGGGGCCGTCGTCGAAGGTCAACGCCACCGCGCGTACCCCGGTCGCCTTGCGCAGCCCGGCGGGGAGCGTCTTGGGCTTAGGCCGGAGCCGGGGCTTCGGCTTGGTGGGCGACGGCTTCGGGGACGGGGTGTGGGCCGGCTCCGGTGCGGTGGTGGTCGGGGCGGGCGCCGCTGCCGGCCGGACGTTCCGGTGCTGGTCGCCGCAGCCGGCGACCAGCAGGAGCAGGCCGAGGGCGACCGCCAGAACGGGGCGTGAACGCATCGTCACTCCGGGGGATGGGGTACGCGGACGGCCCCGACGGTAGTTCACGAAAGCGAAATATGTCAGGCCCGGTCGGCCCCCGTCGACTGGTCCAGCGAGTCCCGTACGGCCAGCGCGAGCGAGACCGCCTCGGCCAGGTCGACCGGGCGGACCACCCCGGCGGGCAGCGTGTCGGCCCGCCAGCCCGGCCCGGCGGCGAGCACCAGCAGCGGCCGGCGGGGCACCGCGAGCAGTGCGGACAACTGCGCCGGATCGGCGGTCGGCCGGGTGTGCGACCAGACCACCACCGCCGCCGGCCCGGTCCGGTTGACCGCCTCGACGAGTGCCGCCGCCGGCACCCGGGCACCGAGCATCCGGTAGGCCACCCCCGCCTCGGCCAGCGCTGCGGCGAGCGCCTCCAGCGGCAGGGTGTGCTGCTCCTCGTCGGCGCAGGAGAGCAGGATGCGGGCCGGTCCGGTGGCCCGGCCGGACCGGGCGACCGCCGCGAACGCCTCGGAGACGCACCGGGACACCAGGTGCTCCACGTCGATCAGGCCGGCGGTGGCGACGTGCCGTTCCCCGATGCCGGCCAGCACCGGCCGGAGCAACCCCTCCCAGGTGGCGACGACCCCGTCGGCGGCCAGGGCGTGCGAGATCGTGTCGCTGATCACTTCCGCGTCCAGCCGCATGGCGGCGCGGGCCAGTCCCCGGGCCGCCGGTCCGGCCCGGCCGACCGGGATGGTCTGCCCGCCGCCGTCCCGGCCGTTGCCGGCCCGTAGCCGGGAGGTGACCCCGGGGCCGGGGACGACCGGCCCCTGTTTCGCCCAGCGGGCCGCCTCCGCCGGGGTTACCCCCTCGGCGGTGAGCTTGCGCATGATCTCCAGGCGGGCCAGGTCGGCAGGCGTGTAGCGCCGGTGGTGGCCCGGGACGTGCTGGCTGGGGCCGAGGCCGTAGCGCTGGTGCCAGGTGCGCAGCGTGGTGACCGCCACACCCAGGCGGCGTGCCACGGCCCCTGCGCTCAGCGGCTCATCGGCCACCCGACCGCTCCGACGCGTGGTCCACCCGGTGGCCGGACGGGGTGGCGGAGGCGGCACGGGGGCCGCCTGCGGGGGCGTCGGGGCCGGCCGGAGCCGGGTGGAGCAGCCGGCTCACCACCCCGCCGAGCCAGGGGGCGTACGCGCGCGGATCGGCGTCGATCTCGGCCAGCAACCGGGTCGGGTCAGCCCAGCGCAGCTCGGCCACCTCGTCCGGATCGGGTGCGAGAGGCAGGTCGACGGGCACGTCGGCCCGGAGCACGTGGTCGTACTCGAACTCGACCCGACCGGTGGCCGGGTCCTCGGCGTAGTAGAGGTAGACACCGACCCCGGTCAGCGACACCGGCCCGGTGCCCAGTTCCTCGGCGAGCCGGCGGTTGGCCGCCTCGGCCAGGGACTCGCCCGGCAGCGGGTGCCCGCAGCAGGAGTTGGCCCAGCGCAGCGGGAACCGGGTCTTCACCTCGGCCCGTCGTTGCAGGAGCACCCGGCCGTCCGGGTCGACCAGCAGCACCGAGAAGGCCCGGTGCAGCTGGCCGGGCGCCTGGTGGGCGGCGGCGACGGTGGCCTCACCGAGCACCTGACCGGTGTCGTCGACCAACTCGACGAGGTGGCCCTCCCGGGATTTCACGTGGTCACCGACCCGCGCCGGTGATGCGGTTGGCGGCCAGCTTGCCGGAGATCAGCACCATCGGCACGCCCACGCCCGGCTGGGTGCCGGAACCGGTGAAGACCACGTTGGGTAGGCCGCGGTGCAGGTTGGACGGGCGGAACGGCCCGGTCTGGAAGAGGCTGTGCGCGGCGGCGAACGGCGTACCGGCGGCCATTCCCTGCTCCTCCCACTCGGCGGGGGTGATCGTACGCAACACCTCGATGCCGGCGCCGAACCCGACGTACCCGCGTTCCTCCAGGGTGGTGACGAGCTGGTCGGCGTAGCGCCGGCTCAGGTCACCCCGCCAGTCGAACGGGGCCCGGTCGAGGTTGGGCACCGGGGCCAGCACGTAGTAGGTGTGCCGGCCGGCCGGGGCGACCGACGGGTCGGTCCGGCTCGGGTTGGTGACCAGCAGCGAGGGGTCGGTCATCAGCTCGCCGCGCCCGATCACCTCGTCGAAGGTGCCCTTCCACGACCGTCCGAAATGGATGTTGTGATGAGCGATCTTCCCATACCCCTGGGTCGATCCGACGTGCAGGACGACGCAGGATGGCGAGTAGGTCAGCTTCCGCTGCCGACCCTCGGGCAGCAGGTCGCGGTAGGCGACCGGCAGGTCCGGGTTGAGCACCACCACGTCGGCCGGGACCAGTTCGCCGTCGGCGGTGACCACGCCGGTGGCGCGGCCGTTGGCGGTCTCCACCCGGGCGACAGTGGTGTCGTAGCGGATCTGGACGCCGTGCTTCTCGGCCGCGCCGGCCATCCCCCTGGCGACGGCGTGGATGCCGCCGCGCGGGAAGTAGACCCCGGCCACCGAGTCGAGGTACGCGATGACGCTGTAGATGGCCAGCGCGTCGTGCGGCGCGAGCCCGGCGTACATCGCCTGGAAGGAGAAGATCCGCTGGGTGCGGGGATCGGAGAAGAACTGGTTGATCTTGGTCTGGAGGCGGCGGAACGCCCCGTTCGCCAGCAACTTCAGCAGGTTGCCGGTGAGCAGGTCGGTCGGGGCGTCCAGGTTGCGGTCGATGAAGTCGGCCCGCTCCCAGTTCCACAGGTTGCGGGCGTAGTCGACGAACCGCAGGTAGCCGTCGGCCTCGCGGGGTCCGCAGACCCGGGAGATCTCGGCCGCCATCCGCGCGGTGTCGGTGATCACGTCCAGGGTGGAACCGTCCGGGTAGTAGGCCCGGTAGGCGGGGTCCAGCGGGGTCAGGTCGAGCCAGTCGTGCAGTTCCTCGCCGACCGCGCCGAGCGCCTCGGCGATCAGGTCGGGCATGGTGAGCACGGTGGGGCCGGTGTCGAACTCGTACCCGTCGACGCTGAGCCGCCCGGCCCGGCCGCCCGGCACCGGTTCGCGTTCCAGCACGGTCACCTGCCGGCCGCTGCCGGCCAGGTGCAGCGCGCACGCCAGCCCACCCAGGCCCGCGCCCACGACCACCACCCGGTCCGTACGTCCCGTCACGGTCCGCACGCGACCACCTCCTTCACGAAGTTGCCCATCATGCCCGCCGCGTGGTGGCGGCGGTGGCGAGACCGGTCAGCGCGGTGCGCGCGGTCTCGTCGATCGACGCGGTCTCCAGCGCGGCCAGCGCGTCGGCGACCCGGTCGGAGATCATCAGTTCCACCCGGGCGACCGCCCCGGTGTCGGCGACGAGTTCGGCCAGCCGGGCCAGCTCCCGGCCGCCGGTGACGCCGCCGGCCCGCTCCAACGCCCGCCGCTGGCTGCCGGTGGCGAGTTGCCGGGCGAGCATCAGCAGCGTGGTCGGCTTGCCGGTACGCAGGTCGTCGCCGGCCGGTTTGCCGGTGGCGGCCGGGTCGCCGTAGACGCCGAGCAGGTCGTCGCGGAGCTGGAACGCCTCGCCGACCGCCAGCCCGTAGCGGGTGTACGCGGCGATCAGCGGCGTGTCGGCGTCGGTGCCGGCCAGGCAGGCGCCGAACAGCAGCGGACGCTGCACGGTGTAGCTGGCCGTCTTGTAGCGGGCCACCCGCAGCGCCCGGTCCACCGACCAGTTCGCCGCGTCGTTCTCGCCGAGCACGTCGAGGTACTGCCCGGCGATGGTCTCGACCCGCATCTGGTCGTAGCAGCGCCGCACCTCCATGAGCCGGGACGGCGGCACGGTGGCGTGGGCGAGCAGCCGGTCGGCCCAGACCAGGCAGAGATCGCCGATGAGGACGGCGACCGACTCGCCGAACCGGTGCGGGTCGCCGGTGTGGCCGGCGGTGACGTGCCGCTCGGCGGCGGCCCGGTGCGCGGTGGGCAGGCCGCGCCGGGTGTCGGAGGCGTCCATCACGTCGTCGTGCACCAGAGCGAAGGTGTGCAGGAGTTCCAGTGCGGCGAGCGCGGGCAGCACGGCGGGCAGCGGCTCGTCGCTGCCCACCACCCCCCGCCAGCCCCAGTAGGCGAAGGTCGGGCGGACCCGCTTGCCGCCGGCCAGCACGCAGTCACGTGCCGTCGCGGCGAAACCGCCCATCGCTGCGTCGATCTCGGTCAGCGCGTCGACCTCACGGGCGAGGAACGCCGACAGCGTGTCGTCGACGCTGTTGACCAGGTCGCGGGCGTAAGCGGCCAGTACGCCGCGGACCGGATCGTCCGTCGCTTCCGGCTGTGCCGGTGCGACGCGGAGCGCATTACCCGCAACTGCGTCGTTGGCCATGTGGGGGAGCGTACCCTAGGGTTACGAGTTGCGTCGATTGCTGCGTCGAATCCGAGGAGGCCCGGTGGACACCGATCTCACCGCTGCCTATGCCCGCTCCCAGGAGCTGCACCGACACCACGGCCGCACCTACTATCTCGCCACCCGGCTGCTGCCCGCTTGGAAACGGCGGCACGTGCACGCCCTGTACGGATTCACCCGCTACGCCGACGAGATCGTCGACCGCACCGAGGACCTGCCGCCCGCCGAACGCGCCGCCCGGCTGGACGCCTGGGGTGCCCGTTTCGTCGCCGGCCTGCACGGCGAACCGGTCGACGACCCGCTGCTGCCGGCGGTGCTGCACACCATCGCCGTGTTCGACCTGGACCGCGCCGACTTCGCGTCGTTCCTGCGCAGCATGGCGATGGACCTGACCGTCATGTCGTACCCGACCTACGACGACCTGCTCGACTACATGGAAGGGTCGGCCGCGGTCATCGGGACCATGATGCTGCCCATCCTCGGCAGCTCCGATCCGGCCGCCGCCCGGGAACCGGCCCGGCAGCTCGGGTTCGCCTTCCAGCTCACCAACTTCATCCGGGACGTCGCCGAGGACCTCGACCGGGGCCGCACCTACCTGCCCGACGAGGACCTGGCCAAGTTCAACGTCACCCGCGAGGACCTGCTCGCCGCGCGGGCCGCCGGCCGCAGCACCGACCGGATCCGCGACCTCGTCGAGTACGAGGTCACCCGCGCCCAGGCCCACTACGCCGCCGCCGCACCGGGCATCACCCTGCTCGCCCCCGCCTCCCAGGCGTGCATGCGCACCGCCTACGCCCTCTACGGCGGCATCCTCGACGAGGTCGCCGCCCAGGACTACGACGTGTTCGTCCAGCGGGCCGTGGTGCCCCAGCGGCGACGGCTGGCGGTGGCCGCGAAGGCGCTGCTCACCCGTACCGGCACCCCGGTCGTGGTGCCCGGCCCGGCGGTGTCGTGAGCGGCCGTACGGCGGTCGTGCTGTTCACCCGCGACCTGCGGGTGCACGACCACCCGGCACTGGCGACGGCCTGCGCCGCCTTCGACCGGGTGGTGCCGCTGTACGTCCTCGACCCGGCCCTGGCCGGCCACTCGCCCAACCGCAACCGGTTCCTGCACCAGTGCCTCGCCGAACTGCGGGACACCCTGCGCGGGCTCGGCGGCGACCTGGTGATCCGCCGGGGCGACCCGGTGGCCGAGACGATCCGGCTCGCCCGCGAGGTCGACGCCGAAGGGATCGGCCTCTCCGCCGACGTCAGCCGCTACGCCCGCCGTCGGGAACGCCGGCTGCGCGCCGAATGCGACAGGCACCGGCTGTTCCTGCGGTTGTTCCCCGGCGTCACCGTCGTCGAACCGGGGGAGCTGCGGCCCGGCGGCGGCGACCACTACCGGGTGTTCACCCCGTACCACCGGGTCTGGTCGGGGGCGCGGTGGCGGGAGGAGCTGGCCGCGCCCCGGCGGGTCACGCTGCCGGACGGGATCGCCGTCGGTCGGCTCCCGGCGGCACCGAAGGGCGAGTCGCCGGACGCCGCGGTCGGCGGCGAGTCCGTCGGGCGACGCCGGCTCACCAGGTGGTTACCCACCCTTCCCCGGTACGACGACATCCACGACGACCTGGCCGCCGACGAGACCTCCCGACTCAGCCCGTACCTGCGGTTCGGCTGTCTGTCTCCGCTGACGGTGGCGAACCGGGCCGACGACCGGGGGCACTCGTTCGTCAGGCAGCTCTGCTGGCGGGACTTCTACCACCAGGTCACCGCCGCCTTCCCGGAGATCGCGGTCAAGGCGTACCGGCGCGGGGCCACCGAGCAGTGGCGGTACGACGCGGCGGCGCTGGACGCCTGGGCCGACGGCCGCACCGGCATGCCGATCGTCGACGCCGGGATGCGCCAACTGCACGCCGAGGGCTGGATGCACAACCGGGCCCGGCTGATCACCGCCGGCTACCTGACCAAGGTGCTCGGCCTCGACTGGCGGCCCGGCCTCGCGGTCTTCTCCCGGTGGCTGCTCGACGGCGACGTGCCCGACAACTCAGGCAACTGGCAGTGGGTGGCCGGCACCGGCAACGACAGCCGCCCCTACCGGGGCCTCAACCCCGTCCGCCAGGCCGAACGCTACGACCCCGACGGCGGGTACGTGCGCCGCTGGGTGCCGGAGCTGGCGACGGTCGCCGGCAAGGCCGTGCACCAGCCGTGGCGGCTGCCCCCCGAGGTACGCCGCACCATCGACTACCCGCCGCCGCTGGAGGTGCCCGGCGCCGACCCGGTCTGGCTGCGCTGATCCGGGCCGGCCCCGCTGCCCGGTCCGGTCCCGCCGGCCGTCGTCGGCTCCGCCGGCCCGGGGCGGTCGGCGCACCGGGGCGGGAATTCCGGGGTGGACCGGTGGCCGGGGGCGGGGCGGTGCGGAATGCTGGCGGGATGGCAGAGCCGGAACTGGTGGACGTGGTCGTGGTCGGGCTCGGCGTGGGCGGCGAGGAGGTGGCCGGGCGACTCGCCGAGGCCGGCCTCAGCGTCGTCGGCGTCGAACGGGACCTGGTCGGCGGGGAGTGCCCGTACTGGGGCTGCGTCCCCAGCAAGATGATGATCCGGGCGGCGAACGCCCTGGCCGAGGCCCGCCGGGTCGACGGGCTGGCCGGGTCGGCGCAGGTCCGCGCCGACTGGGCCCCGGTGGCGAAGCGCATCCGGGAGGAGGCCACCGACACCTGGAACGACCGGGCCGCGGTGGACCGGTTCACCGGCAAGGGCGGCCGGTTCCTGCGCGGCAGCGGCCGACTCGACGGCCCCGGCCGGGTCCGGGTCGGCGACCAGGTGTTCCAGGCCCGGCACGGCATCGTCCTCGGCACCGGCACCCGCCCGTCGATCGCGCCGATCGACGGGCTGGCCGGCACGCCGTACTGGACGAACCACCAGGCGATCGAGGTGGCGGAACTGCCGGCGAGCCTGCTGGTCCTCGGCGGTGGGGCGATCGGGGCGGAACTGGCGCAGGTCTTCGCCCGGTTCGGGGTCGCGGTGACCGTGCTGGAGGCGTCCGGCCGGATCCTCGCCCTGGAGGAACCGGAATCGTCCGAGGTGGCCGCCGCCGCGCTGCGCGCCGACGGGGTGGAGATCGCCACCGAGGTCCGGGCCGACCGGGTCGAGCACGACGGCGACACGTTCACCGTGCACGCCGGTGACCGGTCGTTCAGCGCCGAGAAACTGCTGGTGGTCACCGGCCGCCGGGCCCACCTGGACGAACTGGGGCTGGACACCGTCGGGATCGACGCCGGGCAGCGTTACCTGCCCGTTGACGACCGGATGCACGTCACCGACGGGATCTGGGCGGTCGGCGACGTGACAGGCGAGGGCGCGTTCACCCACATCGCCATGTACCAGGCGTCGATCGTGGTCGCCGACGTGCTCGACCGGGTCCGGCGGGCCGAGGCCGGCCCCGACGCCAGCGGCACCGCCAGCGTGGTCGGTGGCGCCATGGGCGCGGCCAGCGCCGTCGGGGGTTCGATGGGCGCGGCCGGCCCGAGCGGCGCAGCCGGCACCGTGCCCCGCGCCGACTACCGGGCACTGCCCCGGGTCACCTTCACCGACCCCGAGGTGGGCGCGGTCGGGCTCACCGAACGGCAGGCCCGCGAGCGGGGCATCAACGTGCAGGTCGGGTTCACCGAGCTGTCGTCGTCCACCCGGGGCTGGATCCACAAGAGCGAGCCGGGCGGCTTCATCAAGGTGATCGCCGACGCCGACCAGGGGGTGCTGATCGGGGCGACCTCGGTCGGCCCCGCCGGGGGCGAGGTGCTCTCGGCGCTGGTGGTGGCGGTGCACGCGGCCGTACCGGTCAGCCAGCTCCGGCACATGATCTACGCGTACCCGACGTTCCACCGGGCCATCCAGAGCGCCCTGGACGATCTGAGCTGAACCCGGCGCACCGGCCGGCCCGGCTCACCGCCGCGCCGGCCGGCCCGCCCGCATCCGGTGCCCCCGCCCGGCGGTACGCCCGGCCGGGACCGCTGCGTGGCCCCTGATCGCGCGGTGGCCGGGGGCGGGCCGACTCACTCGCCGTGGCGGCCGGCACCGGCAGCGAAGCGGGCCGCGCCGGCCGGCGCGTCGGACGCGAGCGAGTCCATCCCGTAGGCGAGCTCGATGGCGAGCGCCTCCGGTTCGGGCCGGCCCTCCCCGGCCAGCACCGACGCCCGGTCGTTGCGCAGGCAGGTCTGCGGATGCCCGGCGATCTCGGCGGCCAGCCGTTCGGCCGCCGTCCGTGCCTCACCCGGCGCGACCACCCGGTTCACCAACCCCATCGCGTACGCCTCGTCGGCGGGCACCGGACGGCCGGTGAGGATCAGGTCCATCGCCCGGCTCCGGCCGATCAGCCGGGGCAGCCGTACGGTGCCGCCATCGATCAGCGGCACCCCCCAGCGTCGGCAGAACACCCCGAACACCGCGTCCGACTCGGCGACCCGCAGATCGCACCAGAGCGCCAGCTCCAGGCCGCCGGCCACCGCGTACCCGGAGATCGCCGCGATGACCGGCTTGGACAGTGCCATCCGGGTCGGACCCATCGGGCCGTCGCCGTCGGGCTCGACCCGGTTGCCGCTCGGCGTGCCGATGGCCTTGAGGTCGGCGCCCGAGCAGAACGTGCCGCCCGCGCCCCACAGCACCGCGACCCGGGCTTCGGGGTCGGCCTCGAACGCGCGGAACGCGTCGGCGAGCGCCCGCGCGGTCGGCCCGTCGACGGCGTTGCGGGACGCCGCCCGGTCGAGGATCACCGTGGTCACCGCCCCGTCCCGGACAACATGCACCGCCATCCGCCCAGCATCCCGCACGCACGGGGTTGGCGGGGGGCTGGCGTGCGGTGTCCGGGGCAGGGTGATGCCGCTACCTGGCCGCCGTTGAGTGGATCTCCGAGTGACCGGGCGACGGGCGCGACGGTGGGGGTCGGGTGGGTCAGGGCCGGGGTGGGTCAGGGGCGGTCGGCGACCCGGGTGAGGAAGGAGCGCCAGGCGGTGGGGGTGAAGGTCAGGGCGGGGCCGGCGGGGTCCTTGGAGTCGCGTACGGCGATCATCCCGGGCAGGTTGTCGGCCACCTCGACGCAGTTTCCGCCGTTGCCGCTGCTGCGGGTGCTCTTGCGCCAGCGGGCGTGGTTCAGTTCCATGTCTGGGCCACCTTCGTGATCAGATCGACGGACTGCCGGTGGGACAACGCCTCGCCGCGCACGTTCTCCCACGCTGTCATCATGGCGGCGAGGTCATCGAGATCGCTAATCACCTGCCCCTGTAGCTGGTTGTCGAGGTAGCCGGCCATCCGGTGCTCGGGGTTGGTGGCGATCACGAAGGGCCCGTTGAGGCCGGCGTACTCGCCGACGGTGGCCGGCACGACGTGCACCCGGACGTGCGGTTGGTCGCAGGCCGTGGCGAGGGCGAGCAGTTGTTCGTGCATGGTCTGCCGGCCGCCGACCGGCCGGTGCAGGACCGTCTCGTCGAGCACCACCGTGAGCTGCGGCGGATCGTCGCGTTTCAGGATGGACTGGCGGGCCAGCCGGGCCGTGAGGTGCCGGTCGACGTCGCCCCGGGGCAGGGTGCCGGCCCCCAGCAGGACGGCCCGGGCGTACGCCTCGGTCTGGAGAAGACCGGGGACCACGGTGGACTCGAATGAGCGCAGCGACAGCGCGTCGCGTTCGATCTCCTGCCAGGGACGGAACCACACCGGCTCACGACGTCTCGAAGTGTCCGGCCAAATGTCTACGATGTCCCGCCGCAGTGCCTCCGCTGCGGCCACCCGGTGCCGGGCATGTGGTATCCGCCCCTCACTCAGCCAGCGACCCACCGTCTTGGGATCGACACCGACCCGCTCGGCGAGAGATTCGGCGGTGTAGCCGGTTTCGTTGAGTGCCGCGCGCAGCGCATCGTTCACGACTCCTCCATTGGACGTCTCAGATTTCCGCTTACCATACGCCTACGCGGTGTATCTGTCCGACCACGAAGAGACAAGCTGTGGCGGAGGGCGGCGCGACCGGTGGAGGTGAGGGAACCCGGTGGTCGACGTCCAGCCCGGGGCCGCCCCACCGAGGACGGGTGGGGCGGCCCCGATCCACCCGGAAGGAGACCACAGTGCGACACCGCTGCCCGCACCACAGCCGACCACACCGCCGACCGGACGCCCCGACCCGTCGCCCGTCCGGACGGCCTCCGTCCTGCCTGGACCCGTCCGGGCGGCCCTTGTTCTGGCGGTCCCTGTCCGGGCGGTCCCTGTCCGGGCGGTCGTCATCCGGGTGGCTTCCGTCCTGGTGGCTGCTGTTGCGGCGGGGCCTGCGGCTGTTCCGGCTGGGCCTGCGGCGTGGGGTGTCGGCGTGAGCCGGGCGGGCCGACCGCACCTGCCGATGCGCCCGCTGTGGCGGTGCCGGGGCTGCGGCGCGGAGTGGCCGTGCCAACCCGCCCGGCTCGCCCTGCTGGTGGAGTACCGCGAGGACCGGACCGGCCTGCTCGTCTACCTGAGCACCCTGATGGCGGAGGCAGGTGCGCAACTCTCCCAGCTCAACGGGCACGTCGTCCCCGAGAACCTGACGGCCCGGTTTCTCGGCTGGGCCCGAGCGCGGGGATCGTCCTGACCCCGTCCGCTGGGCCGCGGCCTCCCCGGGTCCGTCCGTCGGCGCTGGTGGGGCGATGGTGCGGTGTCCGGGAGGCGTTTGTACCGCTACCTGGCCGTCGTTGGGTCGATCGAGCCGGGGAGCACCGGATTGGTGCCGGTCGCCCGGTTTGCGACCCGGTCAGCCGGGAAGTCGGACAGGGTGCGAGCGTTGATGACGAAACTCGAACAGGCCACCGCACTGGACCGTACCGGCGACCGGTTGCAGCGTGCCGTCCAGGCGACCCTGCGCCCGCAGCGGGTACGCGATCTGCTGCACGGCGTCTTCCTGGGCCATCCGCTGCACCCGGCGATGGTGCAGGTGCCGGTCGGGGCCTGGATCAGCGCCGCAGTGGTCGACCTGCTCCCCGGCCAGCGTCGGGCGGCCACCACGCTGGTCGCGCTGGGCACCGTGAGCGCGGTTCCCGCCGCCGTGGCCGGGCTCAACGACTGGGCGGAACTCTCCCGGGACCAGCGCCGGGTGGGGCTGGTCCACGCCGCCGCCAACACCGTCGGCCTGACCCTCTACGCCGGTTCCCTCGCGGCCCGGTTGACCGGCCGGCACGGCGTCGGGCGGGCGCTGGCCTACCTGGGGCTGGGCGCGGCGAGCGCCGGGGCGTACCTCGGCGGGCACCTGGCGTACAAGCAGGGGGCGCAGGTCAGTCAGAGCGTCTCCGAGCTGCACCGGATGGGCGACGGGTGGCGGCCGGTGGCCGACCTGGCCGGGCTGCCGCAACGCAAGCTGGTGACCCGCGAGGTGGACGACGTCTCGGTGATCCTCTACCGGCACGGCGACGAGGTCACCGTCATGTTGGAGCGCTGCCCGCACCAGAGCGGCCCGCTCGGCGAGGGCGAGGTGCAGGAGATCGACGGGCACGCCTGCGTGGTCTGCCCCTGGCACGGCTCAGCGTTCCGGCTCAACGGCGGCGAGGTCGTTCACGGCCCCTCCGCCACCGACCAGCAGATCCTCCCCACCCGCGTGGTCGACGGCACCCTCCAAACCCGCCTCCCCTAGCCGTCTGCCCAGGTGTGAAAGCTCGTAGCGGGGGATGGAAACCCTGAAGTGTTCGTGCGGGCTCTGTCGATGACCGGGGCGAGTGGTGGTAGCGGATCACGCCGGACGGCTGAGCGAAGGACCCGGCGAAGCTCTGCCGGGCGATGTGGTGCTGACGTCCGCCCCGGGCCAGCCGGCCCTGGGTAGCGCGGCATACTTCAAACCAACAATGGCAAATACACGATGTGGTCCATTCTAGCCGGCACGCCTAACGAGCCGCCAAAACTCGCGGACGCGATCGTCTTCGTTGTCACTATCCAGCAGGAGAGCAGGCGGTCGAAGGAAGCGCAAGCGAGACTTGGAGGGCCCACCTGCCTGTAACGATTCAAGCTCAACGACTTCGGCCTGCTTCATCGCCCTCACGAAGTCAGCCCACGTGCCGGTGCCAAATATGCGACTCCAGCGCTCCTTGTCGGTGTTGTGCTGCAGGGTGGCATCGGTTATAACGATCGAATCGACGCGGTCCTCCATTTTTCGCAGAAAGAAGCGGACTGCTTCGACGAGTTGACTGTCTTGCTGTTCTTCTTGCTGCACGGGTAGTGCAACACCCAGCCGGTGAAGTGCTGCCACGACATCTCGTGGTGCCTCCGCAAATGTCTCGGCCGTTAGGATTTGTGAGACGTGTTCAGGGTTGATACCTGATAGTGAGGCCAGCACCTCGCCAGTTCCCTGAACTTTTAGGGTATCGATGGTCGTGTCCTGAATTGCCAGACGCCACGGACCGGCGGGCGGCAGACTCAGGATGCCGAAGTGGCACCGCACGAGCTTTGTGGATTCGCATGAGACACCGCGAAGGTCCAGTGTGTCGAACACTGCCTCTTCTATGATCTCGTTGTCCAGCCGGCCGGATTCGCGGGCAAGTTCTGCCCACAAAGATCCGATATTTGACCTAAAAGCGGTCACTCGATCTGTTGATAGCTGCGCTGACCGGCCGCCCGCCGAACGCAGCAAATCTCGTATCTCAGACTGCGCCGTTCGGACAACACTGGCTACTGTGGCGGCACGCCACTGGGCTTTGCTCAGTGTCTGGTAGACGGTCTCAACTCCGCCGTCGGTTAGCTGACGCAGGATTGCTCCTGCGAGGAACTCATCGTAGAACAGCTCATGCTGGAAGGCGAAGCGGCGCTCCTTCATATCTGAATTGGTCGATACGGCCAATCCGCACAAGACGGAAAGGCGATTCGTCAAGCCTCGGCGGCTCTCTAGGTCATCGTTATTGATGGCGATCTGGGTTGCATAGCGGAGCTCTTCTATCGTTACCTCGCGCTCGTGTTGCTCCGCCATCAGGTCGGCAAGGTTCTCGAACATTTGCCTTAGCTCGTCGCGGCTAAGGAGCGCGTCTCGGGCACCCGCCGGACCCAAAAGCTTAGCTTCCTCCCGAATCAGATACTGCTCCAAAAGTCGCTCGGGAAGTGGCCTGGATAGAGCGCCGGCCCGAGAAATTCGTCGGTCTTCAACGAACACGCGGGCAAAGAAGGGCAGGCGCAGGAGCTTCTTGTCGTTTTCGCCCAGTCCGAGTAGGTCACGCGGACTGAGTCCGTGAGACTGCAGGTAATCCAGGACCTGCCCGGTGCTCCACCTTTGCAGTTCAGCGACGTGATGCGCCACCGCTAGGTCGGAAATCCCCGAGTTTTGTCTCAGGCTAGATCGATACTGATTCAGATAGTACGAGGACCGCGCGGATACAACAATTGCCCCACGTCCCCTAAGGCTCTCGATCCACCACCTCAGGGAACCCAGGGCATCCTGGTAGCCGACGCCGCCAAGCAACTCATCGAAACCATCGATCAGAAGCACCATCAACCCATTGCGACTCAGTGTGCGCACGGTGGCTTCTGTAAGATTTTTTGTCGCCGCAACCGCAGCCTGAACAACCGTCTGCAGGCTGTCGAGTACCTGCCCCGTGGAGCGGACGTAGAGGAACAAGGGGAGATGGTCGATTGGCCCAGAGTCGTCTTCGACCTGGCGAGCACGTTCTAGTGCTGCCTTGACGAGGGTGCGTGTTTTGCCAATGCCTGCCTCTCCCGTCATGAAATAGATATGCGTCTGCCCGGAGACCGTCTTGATTCCGTCGTCAAGGCGCTGCCGTAGCTGTTCGAAGTTCAGTCGCTCCGGCTGTTGTGTTCCGTGCAGATCTGCTAGGCGGATTTCAGGCTCGATGGAAGTCTCGATTTCTTGTGACCAGCCCAGCGTCGTTGCTTCCTCCGTTGAAAGCCGTGCCTCAAATTCTTCGAGCTGCTGCCGAATCCGCCTGGCGACCATTGGCCAATTCGCAAGCTCGCGTAAGAAGTAGGAGTAGGGCTGCCAGGTTCCGTCCGCAGAACGCCATTGGCGTTGTCCGTCGACTTCAATACGGAAGCTGTCAATTCTCTCTTCGTTGCTGTCGGCTACCTCTCGGAGCCAGATGAAGGTCACGCTACCATTGGTGTCGAAGTGATGATGAGGCTCGAAGTCGCGGTCCCGGAATCCGGATAGGTCTTCCCGTAGTTCTGAAATGAAATTCGAGACTGTCCGGTCTTCGCGCACGGTAGACAGTGAGGTCGATAGCGCCAAGATGAGGTGCTCGTCCCTTAGGTCCAATCGGACCGGGTGGGGGCCCGGTCGAATGAAGACTGGAACCCCGCCCGTGTACTGCGCGTAGAAGCACCAATTTCCGGAAGCGTCCACGCATATGAATGGCCATAAGGTTAGTTTGACGTCGGGCCATACGAAATTCAGTTCCGTGTAGGAGTGTTCGCCGCTTTGTGTCGACTCGGCTGCGTCGGAAAGGAAGCTGTATATTGCGGCAGAAGTGGATTTGGTTGCCGCTTGAGTTTGCATGAGGAGTTCGTCAGCATGAATTCCGACCGGCACTGGTCCGCCGTGACTCAAGTGGTTGCGCAGCCTTTCCAGTGTATGAAAGGCTGTGGATGGGTCCTTGTAACTCTGTTGCACCTGGAGTACTTGTGACACTAGATCGAAGATCTTGCGTTCGGCTTTTCCTCTGCCCCCTGAGCGGATCTCGGTACCAAGTAAGGACGCGGTGCGACGGAGAAAGGCAATCCAGGTGCCAAATCCGGGCGCGCGGCTGAGGTTGACTTGCTCCGGGTCTGCGCCACGCAGGAGGCTGGCCGCGCATAGCGTCACGAACCGAAGCTGAAAGTCGAGCAGGGCGAGATCTTCGTGGAGGCTGGGCTGTTCTCGATGGTAATGCGCTTCGACGACGCGGTACCGCTCGATGCACGACTGCATGCCGCTGCACGCTCCAAGGGAAGTTGGCGAAGACTACGGATGCTCTTCGGTCGACCCGGCGCTCTGGCCGAACCAGTTGGGTTTAGCGGGAGGCGAAATAAAGAACTTACCTACTGAGCGACCATGGTCGCAACGGTCCGCACGGCCCGAGCCGTGTCGGGAAAAGGGCTAGGCGCTGTATTTTCGATCATGATTTCGCCCGTTAAGCATTCTCTAGGCGCGAGGTGATCTCGCGAGCGCCTGAGCGGGCTGTGCTGGCAGCGTTGTTCCCGTCGCAGCTAGCTGCTGGCCGTTTGCCAACGGCGATCGTCGGCACCCTCCAGGCCACCTTCCCCGACCCACCCGCTCCCGCCTTAAACCGCCCGCCCCCGCAATTTGACGGTTGATCAAGAGGTTTGCGTCAAAGTTGATCTCCAACTTGACGCAAACCTCTTGATCACTTGACGCAAAGCTCTTGATCGCCGGGGCGAGCCTGCCGGGGCGGCCCTGCCGGGGGGAGACGGGTCGGACCGGGGTGGGCCGGGGTGGAGCGCGGGGGGCGAGGGGGAGTCGGGTCAGTCGCGGCGGTGGCGGCCGGTTACCAGGTCTCGGGCGGCGGAGGCGCGGCTGCCCATCGAACGGCCCGGGGTACGACCGGTGGTGGTGCGGCTGGTGGACATCCGGGCGGCGGCGATCCGGGCGGCCGAGGTGCGGCCGGCGGTCACCCGGACGGGGCGGCGACGCAGGCCGAGCACCGCACCGATCTGTGCGCCGACGATGCTTGCCACGGCCAGTACCGCCGACACGGCCAGCGGCCTGTTGATCGCGTCGGCCGGGGTGGCCCGGGACGCCCCGGCGGCCATCGCCGGTGGCACGCCGACCGGCCGTTCGGCCGGGGGCTGGGCGGTCTGCGGGGTGGCCGTCCGTGGGGTGGCCGGCCCGATCTTCCCCGGCTTCGGGGTGGCCGGACCGGTCGGCTTCGAGGCGGCGGGCCCGGTCGGCTTGCCCGGGGTGGAAGGCGCACCCTGGTGCTGCGGGTCGGCCTGGCCACCGGGGGTGGTGGCGGACGGGCGCGGGGACGGCTTGCGGGGCGTGTTCGGGACCAGGTGGCCGCTGGCGTGCCGACGGGCACCCGTGTCGTCGGCCTCGGTGGGGAGCTTGATGAGCTGACCCGGCCGGATCCGGTCGGCGTCGTGCAGGTCGTTGAGTCGGGCCACCTCGGGGTAGCGGTCGAAGTCGTCCAGGTAGCGTTCGGCGACCTCACCCAGGTAGTCGCCCCGGGCCACCCGGTACACCGGCTTCGCGGCCGGCTTCTCGGCACCGGGGACAGGACCGAGGCCGGTACCGGGGACGGCACCGAGGACGGCGCCACCGATGCCGGCGCTGGGGGCGGCGCCCAGGCCGGTACGGGAGGTGTCCAGCGTCGTCGCCACCCCGGTGCCGGCGGCGGCCGGCATCGGCTGGGTCAGGGTCACCGCCGCGCTCGCCGCCGGGCTGGCCGCGATGATCAGCGCGACCGAGCCCAGCAGGGCCGCCGCCGCCCGCTGCTGCCGGCGCATACCGGGCAGCCGGGGCGTCTGCCGGCGGGTCAGCTGGGCACCGATCTCCACCAGTACCGAGAAGGTGAACGTCGCCCAGCCGAACCAGCCGACCAGCGCGAGCGCCCGGATGAAGAGCTGCCCGTCGTCCCGGCTGGTCAGTACGGTGCCGACCTCGGTGAGGGTGGGCAGGTGGTCGGGCAGCGGGTTGCCGGCGAAGGCGAGCAGCGCCACCGGTGCGCCGACCAGCAACGCCATCAGGACCACCAGTGATCCGAAGCCGGTGAGCAACTGGCCGGTACGTCGGGCGGTGGAGCCACGCGGTGTGGTCATGCTGCCCTCCTTCCTACGGTCGGCCGGTGCGGGGGCACCGGGTGCGTGGGCCGACGGGTCCGCCGGGCCAGCGGGTTCATGGTCGGTCGGTGAGGGTGCGGGCGGTCGCCTCGCCGGCGACGGTGACGGTGCGGTCCATGCCGATCAGACCGAGCAGGTGCCGGCGGTAGACGACGGTGACGCGTACCCTGATCTGCTTCTCGCCGGCGACCACCGGGAAGCTGACCTGCTGGCCGGTCACGTCGGAGTTGCCCCGCAGGTACTGCGCGACGGCCGCGCGGGCACCCGGCTCGTCGATCACCTTGGGCCGGCCTTCGATGGCGGCGGCCCGGTCGATCACCTGGCCGCCGCTGCGGGCCGCCTCGGCGGCCAGGTCGTCGGCGCGTTGCAGGGTACGCAGTTGGCCCGCGCCGTCGTACGCGACACCGATGATCGCCAGCACGCCGATCATGGTGACGGCCAGGAACAGGCTGATCCGGCCCTCGTCACCGGTGGGGCGGGCGGTCACTGCCGGCTCCGGTAACGGTCCAGTGGGGAGCCGAAGGTGGCCTCGACCCGCTTGTCGCCCATCGGCAGGCCGGGGAAGCGCATCCCGGCGAAGGAGACCGTGCAGCTCACCCGGACCCAGATGCTCACCGGTTCGCCGAGTTGCTGCCGGAACGCCGTGCTCAGCGACGTGTGGTCGGAGTTGCGGGTGGAACCCCAGACCGTGACCTGGGGTGCGCTGGCGCAGTTGAGGCCCCGCCAGTCGAGCTGACGGCGGGCGGCCGACCGGGCGGCGCTCTCCGCCGTGCCGGCGTCGCGGGCGATCGAGGCGGCCCGCGCGGCGTCGTGCGCCGCCGCCTCCACCGCCTCGTCGGCCACCGCGACCCGGCCGGCCACCCCGGCCAGCATCAGCAGCGCCAGGAAGGCCGGGGCCAGCACCGCCACCTCCACCGACACCGATCCCCGGGTACGCCCCGCCGCCCGGTCCACCGACACGTCGTCCCGGTGACGCCCGGCGGGCCGCCCGATTATCCCGTCGGGGTAGCCGGGTCGCGGGGTGGGGACGACGGCCCGGTCGCCCCGGACCCGCCGTCGGGCGGGTCGGGTCAGCACGTCGCGCCAGGTGCGCCGGGGCGGGTGGGCGGTCACGGGGTGGTCCACCGTTCGACGGTGCCGTGGGCGGTCTGCCGGACGTCGAACCGGACGGCCGGGATGACGCTCAGGGACTTCCCGGTGACCGTGCAGGTCACCTCGGTCGCGGTGGTGGCGCAGGTGGTCTTCGCGCCGACCAGCCAGTCCCCGGCGGCACCCAGGAAGTGTTTGGCGCGGGCCTCACCCGCCCCGGCCGGCGCCTCCAGGACCCGCTGCGCGTTCACCCCGCTCTGGGCGGCGTGCATCGCCGTCGACCGGGCCACGAACCAGGCGGCGATCTGGACGGAGCCGAAGAGCAGCACCAGCACCGCCGGCATCACCACGGCCAGCTCCACGGGGTTGGCCCCCCGGTCCGTACCCCCGGCGGTGAGCCGGCGGTGGGCGGCCCGGCCGGTGGCACGCAGCCGGGCCGGCACGGCACGCCCGGCGTCGGGTGCACGCCGGGGTGCGCGCCGGGACCGGGCGGTGGGGGCCGTCCGGTCCCGGCGCGAGATGGCCAGGGGGATGCGGGTCACGGGTTCGCGATGCTGTTCATCCAGTTGGTGGCCTTGGTCAACACGATGCCGGTGACGGCGGCCCCGGCCACCACCAGACCGGCGATGATCACGGCGGTCGGGACGGGGCTGTCGCCCCGATCCGCCTCGCGGCGTAGCTCGGCCAGGCGGGCCACGGTGGCCACGTAGAGGAAGGTGACGAGGTGCATGGCGGGACTCCTTGGGGAGGGTTTGATCAGAGGCGGGCGATGAACGGATAGAGGACGAAGGCCAGCAGTACGAAGACGAGCAGCGAGCCGGGAATGTCCAGCTGGCTGGTGACGCCCTCGGCGCGGGCCAGGTTGTCGGTGCGGATCTGGTCCCGGAGCGACTCGGCGCGGCTGCGCAGCGTCTCGTGCACCTGGGCGCCCTCGCTGCCGGAGGACCGCATGATCGCCCCGACGTCGCCCAGCTCCGGAATACCGATCTTCTCGGCCAGCTCCTGCAACTCGTCCCAGGGCGAGTGCATCTGCATCTGGGCGATCCGCAACGACTCCCGGATGCGGGCGAAGACCCAGCCGTCGCAGACCGCCGCCGCGCGTTCCAGCGACTGCACCGGGCCGTGTGCCGCCGACAGCTGCAACGCCACCAGGTCCAGGTAGGTGCAGACCGCGGCGCGGAACTCCTCCCGGGCGGTGTCCGCCTTGGCCAGCACCGACCGGTGCGCGAGCAGCGCGCAGACCAGCGCGAACCCCAGACTGCCCAGCACCGGTACGACCACCGGCATGCCCACCCCGGCCAGGAAGAGCAGCGCCCCCGCCACCGTCGGGGTGGCCAACCCGACCAGGGCGGAGAGCAGGATCGACATCGTGTACTGCTCGGGCGTCTGGTCGAGCAGGGCGAGCTGGCGGTGCGGCGGGCGTAGCCAGCGGGAGAAGCCCCCCAACCAGTCCGGCCCCCGCCCGGCGGCGATGGCGGTGCCCGCTGGCTGGTGCAGCCGGCGCAGCGCCGGGCCGAGCGCCGGGGAGGCCGGCAGCGCCTCCCGGACCAGCAGGAACAGGCCGAGCCCGATGGCCGCCCCGCCCAGCACCGCGATGGTGAGCTGCCAGTTGAGCGTCACGCGATCACCTCCGCCGGGTCGGGCCTGGGCAGGAACCGGGGCGGCGGTGGGGGCTGGCTCATCGCGCGTACCCAGGCCAGCAGGGCGATGAACGCTGCGGCGAGCACCGCCATCAGCACCTGACCGAAGAACGTCCCGTACGGCCTGACGTACTCGGTGTTGACCAGCCCGTACGCCAGCACGGCCAGGGTCATCCCGGTGAGGAAGCGGACCGCGAACCGGGGCTGGGTGCGTTTGGCCTCCACCTCGCGCCGGGTGGCCACCTCGGCGGAGGCGGCCGACGCGATGGAGCCGAGCACGTCGCCGAGGCGCTCGCCCCGGTCGGTCAGGTGCAGGATCAGCGCGGCGACCACCTGGTCGCAGACCGGGTCGCCGATCTCGTCGGCGAACGCCAGCAGGGCGGACCGGGCCGTCCAGCCGGCCTGGAGGCGGGCGGCGAGCAGCCGTACCTCCTCCTGGATCTCCTCCGGGACGGTGGCGATGGTGGTGACGATCGCCTGCTGGAGGCCCTGTCCGGTGTTGGAGACGTCCTTGAGTCGGCGGGTCCACTCGCCTACCGCCTCGATCCGGGTGATCGCCCGCTCCTCGGCCCGACCCACCGCGAACAGCCAGGGCACGCCCGGCACCGCCACCGCCACGATCAGCCCCACCACCGGCAGCCCGGTCAGCAGGAACGCCAGCGCCCCCGCCACCGCCGCCGCGCCGAGGGTCATCTGGTGCGCCCGCTGGTCCCGCCGGTTGGTGCCGGAGCCGAGCCAGAGCCGGCTCAGCCCGGTGGTCGAGCTCCGGGCCGGTCGGGTCGGTTTGGTGGTGCCGAACAGCGCCACCACGGCCAGCACGATCCCGCCGACGCAGGCCGCGCCGGAGACCACCGCGAGTAGTTCGATGGTGCTCATCGGCGTACCGCCGGGGCGAGGCGGCTGTGCCGGGGCCGACGCCACGCGCCCGCGCCGGCCTCGATGAAACGGGACAGCAGCCGGGCGTCGTAGCCGACCCGCAGCAGTTGCCCACGGACCCGTTCCGGCAGGTGGCGGGGGATGGCCCGACCGTCGGGGCCAGGCCCGAAGACGGTGGTGGTGGTGATCCGGTTGGCGTCGCCGACGCCGATCACCTCCTCCACGTGGGAGACGAACCGGTGCTTGCGTCCGCCGATCGCGGTCTCGTCCTCGACGGTGACGTAGACGATCAGGTCGAGGGCGTTGCCGGCCATCCGGCGGGCCTGGTCGACGGTCATCTCCCGGCCGTGGGCCAGGGCCAGCTCGATGATCCGTTCGCTGACCCCGGCCGGGGTACGGGCGTGGATGGTGCACATCGACCCACGGCTGGTGGTCATCGCCTGGAGCATCGGCACGATTTCCCGGGACCGGACCTCACCGACGATGATCCGCAGCACGCCCATCCGCAGCGACAGCGGGATCAGGTCGGCGATGCTCACCTCACCGGCGGGCCGACCGTCCAGGCCGCGTTCGCCGTGCCCCTCCCGGGCCTCGAAGCTCATCACCGCCCGGTGCTTGTCGCCGCGCCGGGCCGGCAGCAACTCCCGGCTCTCCTCCAGCAGCACGTACGGCTCGTCGGGCGGGATCTCGTCCATCAACGCCCGGATGACCGTGGTCTTGCCGGCCCCGGCCAGCCCGGCGACCATGATGTTCAACCCGGCCCGCATGGACGCCCGGAGGAAGTCGCGCAGCAGCGGGTCGATCATCTCGTCCAGGTCGGGGCGGCTGCCGGCCAGGTCGTCGAGGCTGACGTCGAGCGTGTTGTGCTTACGGATCACCGCATACGGGCGGTGGCTGACCAGGAACACCGCCGCCAACCGGCTGCCGTCGGGCAGTTGCAGGTCCAGCGTCGGCTTCGAGGTGGACAGTGACCGCTCGGTGGCCCCGGCCCGGCGGGCCGCCGCCTGGAGGATCTCCACCAGCTCGTCGTCGCTGTCGGCGATCGGCTCACCCCAGTCGACGCCGCCGCCGTGCCGGGTGATGCGCACCTGGTCACAGCCGAGGATGTGCACCTCCTCGATGGTGTCGTCGACCAGCAGGGTCTGTAGCCGGCCCAGCCCGACCAGTTCGGCGGTCACCTGGTCGAGCAGGGTGCGTTCCTCGTCGGCGCTGAGCGGGGTGCCGGCCCGGCGTACCGCGTCGGCGTAGCCGGAGACCACGGCGACGGCGAGCCGGGCCCGCTCGACCTCCTCGGCGTCGGCGTCGAACTCCCGGCCGCGCTGCCACTGGGTGAGCCGTTCGCTCAGCTCCCGGCGCAGCTCGCGGACCACCGCGAAGTCCACCTTCGGCCGGGGTGGCACGACCGGCGCGGGCGTCGGCGGGGCGGCGGCCGGCGGTGGCGCGGGGGTGTGGTGCCGGCCGTTCACCGGGGCCAGCGGCGGCATCGTGGAGGTGACCCCGGGCGGCGGGGTTCGCGGGTCGTGGGAGACCGGCTCAAACCGCATCCGGCACCCCCTGCGCCGGGGCCGGCCAGGCCAACCGGGCCCGCCGTTGCTCCAGCAGTTCCCGTACCGGGGCCTCCAACCCGGCCGCCGCGCGCATCAGCGGCCGTCCGGCGCGGACGGTGCCGCCGAAGCTGAGCGCCTGCGCGGTACGCGGGTCCTCCGGCAGCCGGGCGATCACCGGTACCCCCAACGCCTTGCCGATCTCGGCCTTGCCGTGCCCGTCGCCGACGACCACCAGCCGCAGCGTGCCCGGGGGCACCCGGTGGTGGGTGAAGTCCCGTTCGATGGCCCGGATCATCGACCGGGTGCCGGAGAGCCCGGGAAGCTGCGCCCGGGTCACCAGCAGCACCACGTCGGCGGCGCGCAGCAGCGGCCAGGGCGGCCCGAAGACCTGGAGACGTCCACAGTCGACGATCACGTCGTAGCCGGGGCGGCCCTTCTCCAGGGTGCGGAAGAAGTCGGCGAACCGTTGCCACAGCGGGGCGACACTGCCGGCCTGCGCCGGGTCCACCACCCCGGGCAGCAGCAGCCGTTCCCGCCGCGGCGCGTCCAGGTCGACCAGTTGCGACCAGAACGTCGACTCCAGGCTGCCGTCGCGCAGCTCACCCACGGCCAGCTCGCCGATGCCGCGCGGCCCGTCGAGCTGGCCGCCCAGGTACCCGGCGAGCACCGAGCCGCCGGCCGGGTCGCACTCGGCGAGCACCAGCCGCCGGTGCCAGCTCAGGGTGCAGGCCAGCGCCGTGGTGGTGACGCCGGGCGACCCCTTCGCCGAGACCAGCGCGATGATGGCCATGGTCAGGCCGCCTCGGTCAGCACGAGGGCGATCCGCTCCTGCGCGGCCAGCACCACCACCGCCGGGACGTCCCGGACCGCGAGCGCCAGGTAGATCACCACGTCGTCGTTCTCCGGGGTGAGGGTATCGATCACCGTGGCGGTGAACCGGGTGGACGACGGCGAGCTGTCGGAGTCCTCGTCCGGGGTGCTGACCAGCAGCACCTTGTCACCGGGGTGCAGCTTGCGGGCCGGCACCCTGCTCGGCTCCAGGCCGAGCGCGATCTGCTGCTGCCCCTGGCCGAGCAGCGGGGCGTCGGTGAGCTGCGCCATGGTGAGCAGCGAGCCGGGGACCAACGACACGGCGGCCCGCTTGCCGACCACCTCGTCGCGCTTCTTCGCCGGCACCGGGGACAGCCCGGCACCCCCGGAGACCTGCACGCTGACCAGGTCGTCGGCGGTCAGGATGCGACCCACCTCGACCGGGCGGGCGATCGCCAGGTAGCTGCCGGTGGCCCGTACCGAGGTGACCGCGAAGGCCGCGCCGAGGCCGCCCAACGCGATCAGCAGCACGGCGAGCCCGAGCAGGCCGGGCCGGGTACGGCGCTGCCGGACCACCTTGGGCGGGGCGATCGGCGCGTCCACCGGGGCGCCATCGCGGGTGGCCAGACTCACTGGTACGTCTCCGTTCGCGACTGAGGGTCTCGCAAGATCAGCTCGGCACGGGCGCTCATCGGGTCACCACCTGAAGTTCCTTGATCTGAATGTCGACGACACCGCTGGTGCGGGTCTGCGCGATGTCGCCGCTGCGGCCGCCGCCGACCCAGTGCACGTTCCAGAACGTGGTGGCGCTGACCCGGTAGTTGCCGACCTTGGCGTAACCGTCGTAGCCGCAGGTCGGCGACTTCTTGCCGGCGTTCGGACCGGTCGCCTTGTACGGCGTGCCGGGGCCCCTACAGGTGATCTTCCTGCCGTTGCCCATGTCCCACACGATCCGTTGGACCCGCGCGGTGATCTCCACGGTCAGACCCCGGTCGCTGGCCGAGGCGCGCAGCGGGCCGAAGTAGTTCTCGCCGCTGCTGGCCCACATCCAGACCGGCAGGCCGACCAGGCCGGGGCCGAGGCTGCGCCGGGGGGCGACCGACGCCCGGGGCGGTAGCAGGCTGATCGAGGCGAGCGCCCGACGGGCCAACTCCTCCGGGTCGGGCGGGGTGCCGAACCCGGGCGGCGGCCCGTCGAGCAGCACCATCGACTGCGCGCCCAGGTCACCCCCGTTGCAGGTCCGGACGTACCACACCTGACCCTCGGGGGCCTCCTCCTGCGGCTCGGCGACCTTGTAGTAGCAGCCGCTGGAGTTGTCGAACCAGCCGAGGTTCGGGTTGTAGCAGGGCAGCGGCTTGCCGTTCCACTGGCACTTCGGGGCCGCGCCGGGGCTGTTCGGGCTGCCCGGTCCGGTGCCACCGCCCGGGTCGCCGGGGGTGCCCGGGTCGTCGTCCCAGACGCTGCAGTCGTTCTGGCCCGGTGGGCACTCCACCCCCGGGCCGGCCGCCTGCACCGGGGCGGGTGGCACGGCCACCGCCACCAGTACGGCGAGCAGCAGGCCGGCGAGCATCCGGCGGGGCAGGCCGGGTGGGAGCGGACGGCGCGCGGCGGGCGCGGGGGCGGCCGGGACGGTGGCGGAATGGGTCGGCACGGGCGTTCCTTCCCGGGTCAACATGGCTGGTCCTCGTGGGCGGCACCGGAGTTGATCAGCCAGCGGCCGTCCGGGTAGCGGGTCGCGGTGGCGGTCGCCAGGTGCCGGGTGCCGGCCGAGCCGGGCACCACCCGTTTGTCCTTGCGGTAGACCAGCCGGTAGCCGGTGGCGTCCAGGCAGTCCTGGATCTCCACGGTCGGCGGGTCGCTGTCAAGGCTGACCGAGGTGACGGAGGGCTCCGACGTCAACGTCCCGGTGCGGACCGCGCCGTGCCGGCGGGCGTCGTCGATCGCCACCCGGACCCGGGTGAGCAGCGGGTCGCCCAGGAACCGGGTCAGCTTCGGATGGCGGGGGTCGCTGTCCCGGCTCGCCTCCCGGGAGGCTTCCAGATATCCGGCGTACGCGGCCAGCGCGGCCCGCTCGGCGGCCTGCTCCGCCTCGGTGGGCCGGCGGTCGTCGCTGGCCGGTCGGGGGGCGGGGGCGGAGGTCGTCTCCGGCGGGTCGGCGCAGCCGGCGAGGGCGGCCACCACGGCGACGACCAGGCAGCTGGTCCAGTGGCGGGATCGCCCTGTACGCATTGCCGTGCCCTCCTCGGTAGCGCCCGGTGGCGACGATCGTGGCGGCTTCCGGGCCTGCGGCGGTACTCCGGGATGATGTCGATCGGACAGTTCCGGGTGCTGCGGCATTTACCTGTGTGGATCTTGCGTGAACGGGTGGGTGTGGCGTCCGACGCGGCTGCGCGGGGTTGCGTCGTACCCAAGGGGGGAGCATAGGCTGACGTGCGCCGATGCAACAGAGGCAATTCATCCGAGCACTCACCGTGACGGACAGGAGTGACCGAAGGTGGGCGATGTCCAGGGTGTCCAGCCGGTGGCACAGGTGCCCGCCGATCGTGGGGCGGTGCCCGCCGATCGGGTCGGCCCGGCCGGCGAACCGCCAGCGTCGCCGGAGGATATGGGACGGGTGGAGCGGGCTGGTCCGATCCGTTCCGGGAAGGTCACTGTCGATGCCCCGCAGACGCCCGGCGGGGTGGGGGACGCTCAGTTCTCCACTACGGACACCGACCTGATATCGGACCGTTACGTCGCCCCCATCCGGACGTCACGCTCCGTGTCTGTCGTTCGAAGGCTGGCCGGGGTGCTGACGGTTGCCCCGGTGCTGCGGCTCGCGGTCGCCAGGTACGCCGTACCCCCGGGGGTGGCCGACCGGACCGGGTGCGACGGTTGCGGCGCGCCGGTCGGGCTGGACCGGCCGCTGCCGGCGCTCGGGCCGACGGCCCGCTGCCCGGCCTGCGCGGGCCGGATCGGTGCCGCGCCGTTCGCGGTCGAGGCGCTGCTGGTGGTGGCCGTGGCGGTGCTGGCGCTGGTCGACGGCCCGGTGGCCGAACGGGTCGCGCTGGCCTGGTGGCTCGGCTGGGCGGTCCCGCTCGTGCTGGTGGATCTGGCGGTGCACCGGCTGCCGGACCGGCTCACCTGGCCCGCCGCCGTCGGCACCTGGGCATTGCTCGGGGTGGCGGCCGTGACCGGGGCGGGTGCCGGGGCGTGGCTGCGGGCGGTGACCGCCGGGGTGGCGCTGGGCCTGGCCTTCGCCACCACCACGCTGCTGCTCGGCCGGCGGGGCTTCGGCCTCGGCGACGCCAAACTCGCGCTCGGGATGGGGGCGTTGCTCGGCTGGCAGGGGTGGGGGGTGCCGGTCACCGGGCTGGTGCTGACCTTCCTGTTGTCGGCGCTGGTCGGGGTGGTGCTGCTGGCCAGTCGCCGGGTCGGGTGGTCGAGTCACCTGCCGTTCGGGCCGTTCCTGGTCGCCGGCACCTGCGCGACGTTCCTGCTGACCGGCTGAGCGGGCTCAGCCGACCCGCTGACCCTGGTCGACCTCCCGGGTAGCCGGGCCGGAGTGCCGGCGCAGCATCCCGGCGAGGTACCGGGCCGCGGGGAGGGTGACCAGCAGGGTCACCGCCAGACCGAGCAGCAGGCCGGCGAGGACGTCGTGCGGGTAGTGCACGCCCACGAAGACCCGGGAGAACGCGGCGAGCAGCGCCAGCGGGGCGGCCAGCAGACCCCACCGGGGGGACAGCAGCAGGACGGCGGTGGCCAGCGCCGCGGCGATCGTGGCGTGGTTGCTCGGGAAGGACCAGTCACCTGTCGGCGGGCAGGGCGCGGCCAGGATGGTGACCGCTCCCCGACAGGGCCGCTCCTCGTCGACCAGCGACTTGAGCAGTTCGCTGCACCCGTACGCCAGGACGACGGTGGCCGGCGCGACCAGAGCGAGTGCCCGGCTCCACGGGTCGGCACGGCGCAGCCGGGGCACGGCGACGGCCACCAGCAGCAGGCCGAGCAGCAGGATCACCGCCTCGGTGAAGTGCACCGCGAACCACTGCACCGGGGTCGGGGCGGCGTCGGCCACGTCGACGACGTCGCGGTACCACTCCTCGCTGATATCGGGAATGTCCGTGGTAATCATCTGAATCATTGCTCACCTCACCAAAGTGTCATACCCCTTTTAGTCCCATCGAGGTGTGGACCGGTCACATGGTGCGTGACACCGCGGCGGGTCCCCGCCCCCGTCACAGCGAGTTCACAGCGGTCCCCGCGATTGGCCGCCCACCACCGCCGGGTACCTCCCCGCCGTGCAGATGGACCAGACCTGGCAGATCCGGCGGACCGCCACCGACCTGGACCGGCTCGGCGAGACCGAGTCGGTCTTCGCCCTGGCCAACGGCTGGGTGGGCTGGCGGGGCACGCTCGACGAGGGCCAGCCCTACGGCATGCCGGGCAGCTACCTCAACGGGTTCCACGAACGGCGGCGACAGAGCTACCCCGAGGACGGGTACGCCTTCCCGCAGGAGAGCGACACCGTGATCAGCGCGCCCAACGCCGCCCTGATCCGGCTCTGGGTGGCCGGCGAGCCCCTCGACCTGCGCACCGGCACCGTCCGCGCCCACGAGCGCACCCTCGACCTGCGGGCCGGCGTGGTACGCCGGTGCACCGAGTGGATCTCACCGGCCGGGCACGGGGTACGGGTCCGCAGCACCCGGCTGGTCTCCCTGCCCCGGCACGCCGTCGCCGCCGTCCGCTACGAGGTCGAACCGCTCGACGACCGTCCGGTCGAGATCCGGGTCTGCTCGGACGTGCTCGCCAACGAGCGGGTGCCCGAACGCGCCGACGATCCCCGGGCGGCCTCGATCGTGCCCGACCCGCTCGACGCCGAACTGCACCGCCCCGACGGCCACCGGGGCGTGCTGGTGCACCGCACCGACCGCAGCGCCCAACGGGTCGCCGTCGCGGTCACCCACGACACGGACGCGCCGGCCGGGTTCACCGACGGCGACGACCACACCCCGGACCGGCTGCGCACGACCGTCGAGGGGCGGCTCGCCCCCGGGCAGCGGCTCCGACTGACCAAGTACGCCGCGTACGAGTGCGCGCCGGTCGACGACGGCACCCCCGACGAGCTGGCCGACCTGGTCACCGCCGAGGCCGACGCCGCCCGCCGGCACGGGTTCGACGCGCTGCTGGCCGACCAGCGGGCCACCCTCGACGAGCGGTGGCGCACCGCCGACGTGGAGATCGACGGCGACCCGGAACTCCAGCAGGCCGTCCGGTTCTCCGTGTTCCACCTGCTCCAGGCCGGCCGGGTCGACGGCGACCGGACCATCGCGGCGAAGGGACTCACCGGCAACGGCTACGACGGGCACGTGCTGTGGGACACCGAGAGCTACGTGCTGCCGGTGCTGACGTACCTGCTGCCCGGGGCGGCCCGGGGCGCGCTGCGCTGGCGGCACGCCCACCTGCCGCAGGCCCGGGAACGCGCCGCCGAGCTGCGGCTCACCGGGGCCACCTTCCCCTGGCGCACCATCGGCGGCCGGGAGTGCTCCGGCTACTGGCCGGCCGGCACCGCCGCCCTGCACGTCAACGCCGACATCGCCGACGCGGTGCTGCGCTACGTCACGGTCACCGGCGACCAGGAGTTCCTCGCCGACACCGGGCTGGAACTGCTGGTCGAGACGGCCCGGCTGTGGGCCGGCTACGGCCACTGGTCCGACGACGGCGCGTTCCACGTCACCGGCATCACCGGCCCCGACGAGTACGCCGCCCTGGTCGACGACAACGTCTTCACCAACCTGATGGTCCGACGCAACCTGCGGGGCGCCGCCGACGCCGCCGAGGGGCACCCGGAGCGGGCCGCCGCGCTCGGCGTCGACCCGGCGGAGATCGCCGGCTGGCGGGCCGCCGCCGACGCCGTGCACCTGCCCTACGACCGCAAGCGCGGGGTGCACCAGCAGGCGGCCGGCTTCACCGAGCAACCCGAGTGGGACTTCGCGGCGATGACCGACGACGACTACCCGCTGCTGCTGCACTACCCCTACCTGGAGCTGTACCGGCGGCAGGTGGTCAAGCAGGCCGACCTGGTGCTGGCCATGCAACGCTGCCCGGGGGAGTTCACCGCCGAGGACAAGGCCCGCAACTTCGCCTACTACCAGGCCCGCACCGTCCGCGACTCGTCACTGTCCGCCGGCTCGCAGGCGGTGCTCGCCGCCGAACTGGGCCATCTCGACCTGGCGTACGACCTGTTCGCCGAGGCGGCCCTGCACGACCTCGCCGACCTCGGCGACAAGACGAGCGACGGGCTGCACCTGGCGGCCCTGGCCGGGACGTGGACGGCGGTGGTGGAGGGCTTCGGCGGGCTGCGCGACGACACCGGCGAGCTGTCGTTCGACCCCCGGCTGCCCGCCCGGATCGACCGGCTCGCGTTCCACCTGCGCTGGCACGGGCAGCGGCTGCGGGTCACGCTGACCCGCGACGGGGCCCGTTACGAGCTGCCCGACGCCGACCCGGAGACGACAGTCGCGCTGCGGCACGCCGGGGAGCCGGTCACGGTCACCGGCACGGCGGCGGTCACCCGGCCGCTGCCGCAGGTGCCCGACCCGGGGCCGGAACCGCCGTCACCGCACGGTCGGCGGCCCGCCCGCCGGGCCTGACCCGCTGCGCATCCGCTCCCGCACCACCGCCAGCTCCTCGAAGGCGTACGCCCAGTTGTGGCACTTGAAGCTGCGCAGGCCGGTGACCGGGGTGTGACAGTCGAGGCAGTGCACCCCGGCGATCGCGTCCGGGATCTCGGTGTTGACGTAGCGGCGTTCACCGAGGATCACGGTGGCGATCATCAGCGGGTCGTGCACCCCCTTGAGGGCCGAGGCGACGATGTCCAGCCAGGTGGCCCGGCGTCCGCACTTGGGGCAGTCCGGCTCGTCGCCGCTGACCCACAGGGGCGCGCCGATGCTCTGCGCCGGCATCCCGAGCAGCTTCTCCAGCCGGCGTACGTCGTGTTCCGGGGTGGTCCAGCGGTGCCGCCCCGGCAGCGAGGCGGGTGAGTCGTACACGGCCCGGAACAGGGCCGGGTCCACCTCCACGGTCTCCCGGGCAGTGTTCATCGGTTGCCTCCTCGCCGACAGTCGGTGTCACCGTCATACCGGCAGGTGACGGTCGGGTGCTGCCGGCTCGCCGACACGGGGGGTCAACATGTCGTCGCCCCGGGTGCTAGACATCAGGGCGCGGGGTGCCCGCCGCCCGTCGGTGGCCGTCCCGCAGCGACGACGCGAGTGGAGGGAGAGGGCCGGTGACCGCGCCGACCGACGCCGAGCAGGGACCGAACGTGGCCCGGATGTACGACTACTACCTCGGCGGGTGCCACAACTTCGCCGCCGACCGGGCCGCCGCCGAACAGATCCTGCGGATCTTCCCGGACACCGGGATCGCCGCCCAGGCCAACCGGCACTTCCTGCGCCGGGCCGTCCGGCACGCCGCCGAGCTGGGCGTACGCCAGTTCCTCGACATCGGTGCCGGGCTGCCCACCCAGGGCAACGTGCACGAGATCGTCCGTCAGGTCGCCCCCGACTCGACGGTGGTCTACGTCGACTACGACGAGGTCGCCGTCACGCACGCCCGACGGCTGCTGCCGGCCGACGGGCGGACCACCGTCGTCCACGGCGACCTGCGCCGGCCCGACGAACTGCTGGCCCACCCCGACGTGCGGGCGGCGATCGACTTCGACCGCCCGGTGGCCGTGCTGCTGGTGGCGGTGCTGCACTTCGTCACCGACGCCGAGCAGCCGTGGGCCGCCGTCGCCCGGCTGCGCGACGCGACCGTCCCCGGTAGCCCGCTGGTGGTCTCCCACCTCACCACCGACGGGGCCCCGCCGCTGCCCACCCGGCAGGGGCAGGCGGTCTACCAACGCAGCAGCGCCCCGCTGGTGCCCCGCCCGCGCGCCGACGTGCTGCGCTTCTTCGACGGGTACGACCTCGTCGACCCGGGGCTGGTCCGGGTGGCCGAGTGGCGGCCCGACGGGGAACCCCGGGAGCGGATCTCCCACGGCTACGCCGGGATGGGCCTGCGCCGCTGACCGCCGGGCCGCCCCGCCCGACGCCCGGCCGGGCTGCCGCCCCACCCGGCCCTCCGGTGGTGGTCAGGGTGGGGTGGGCAGCAGGTCACGACGGCACCGCCGGGGTGCGCCCGGTGATCCGCCGTCCGAGGTGGAGCACCAGCAGGGCCAGCACCGCCCCGGCCGCGCCGAGGGCGTACATGGTGGGCACGCCGGAGGCGAGGGCCGCCCCACCGGCGGTGGTGCCCAGGCCGATGCCGAGGTAGATGGCCGACGAGTTCAGCGACACCACCAGCGGGGCCTGCTGCGGCGCGGCGGCGATCAACCGGTGCTGCTGCGCCGGGGTCTGGCACCAGCTCGCCGCGCCCCACCCGCCGACCAGCAGCCCGACCAGTGGCATCGGCGCGGACCCGACGGTGCTGAGCGCGCCGAGCGCGCCCAACGAGACGACCATCGCGGCGTACCCGACGACCAGCACCGGCACCGGGCCCCACCGGTCGGTGGCGTAGCCGGAAGCGACGTTGCCGACGACCGCGCCCGCCCCGTAGAGCAGCAGCATCAGGTTGACCTGGTACGCGCTCACGCCGAGCGTGCCGAGGGTGGGCACCGCGAAGGCGTACACCGTGTAGCAGGCGGCCATGCCGATCACGGTGAGCGGCAGCACGGCGAGCACGGCCGGCCGGCGCAGCGCGGTCAACCGGGCGCGCAGCGGCACCGCCGCGGCACCGGGCAGCGCGGGCATCGCCAGCCGTACGGCCACCGCGACGGCGAGCGCCAGCAGGGCCACCGCGACGAGCGCGGCCCGCCAGCCGAGCCACCGGCCGGTCAGCCCGCCCAGCGGGACGCCCAGCGCGGTGGCGACGGTGAGCCCGCCGATCACCACGGCCAGGGCCCGCCCACGGAGCGCCGGTGGGACCAGGGAGGCGCCTGCCGCACCCGCGTTCGGGGTGTACGCGGCGGCACCTGCGGCGGCGACGATCCGCCCGACGATCAGTACCGGCAGCGTGTCGGCGGCGGCCGAGACCAGGTTGCCGGCGGCGAGCACCAGCAGCGCGGCGACGAGCAGGGTACGGCGCGGCAGCCGGGCGGTCAGGGTGGACAGCACCGGGGCGAGGACCGCGTACGAGATGGCGAAGACCGTCACCGACTGCCCGGCGGCGGCGGTGGAGACCCGCAGCGCGGCGGCCATGTCGGGCAGCAGCCCGGCGACCACGAACGCGTCGGTGCCGACGGCGAAGGTGCCGGCCGCGAGGATCAGGGTGAAGCGCAGGCCCCGGCCGGGCCCGGCGGCGGTGTCCGGCCCCGGGCCGGTACGGGTGTGCAGGTGGGACATGAGGTCTCCGGATGCGGGACGGCATGCGGCGGCGCGGCGGGGCACGCCGGGCACGGATTCGGGTGTGGACGACCGCCGGGTGCGGGCGGTGGGGGGATCCGCCCGGACCCGGCGGTCGGGTGCGGGTGGACCGGTGACCGGCGGTTGGGCGGGCCGGTCGACGGTCGTGCCGGTGGCTGGCGGTTCGTCAGCCGCGCAGCAGCGCGTAGCGGCGGCGGGTGCGTTCGGCCGCCTCCGCCGGTGCCGAGGCGAGCAGGTCGGCCAGGGTGTGGCCGGCCAGCTCGCGTCGCCAGGCCAGGTCGGCGCGGTGCATGACGGTGCTGATGGCGCACGGGGTGCGGAACTCCGGCGCGGAGGGGTCGACCCCCGCGCCGCGCTGGCGGATCTCGGTGCACCGGAACGGGTTGTCGGCGCCCTCGATCGCCACCGTCACGTCCATCACGGTCACGTCCGCCGGCTGGCGGGCCAGCCGGAACCCGCCGCGCGCGCCGGGCACCGACTGGAGGATGCCGGCCCTGGTGAGGGCCTGGAGACACTTGGTGAGGTAGGCCGGGGGCAGCTCGAACCACTCGGCGAGCCGGACGGCGGGCATCGGGTGTTCGCCGCCGATCCAGGCGAGGGTGAGGCAGCAGTGCAGCCCCCACTCGACCTGCTCGCTCATCCGCATAACCAGGATATTACACGTCCTGGTTAGCTTCGCAGCCGTACCCGCGGATCGGCCCCGTCGCGCGGGTCACCCGGGCCGGGTCCCGACACCACCAGGTCGTACGCGTCGACGGTGAACGGCTCGTCGTGCCGGCGTACCGTCACGTCCAGCCCCAGCGAACGCAGTTGCTGGCCGAGCATGACGGCGAAGCTGTCCTCGGCGTCCACCACCAGCACCCGCCGGCCGTCGAGCACCGGATCGACGTCGCCGCCCGGGTACGACGCCCCGGGGCCGGGCTGGTCGGAGGCCAACCAGAACCGGCCGACCCGTTCGTTGCTTCGCCGCAGCGCCCGCAGCACCCCCGGATGGGTTTCGCCGCCACCGAACAGATGCGCAGCGGACTGCTCGCCGTCCGCGCCGCCCGGGCCCGCACGGGTCGTGGGGTGCCCGTATCCGCAGCGCATAATGGGTACGGCCTCCGCGTGGACCGGTGGGGGTGGGGAGCAGCGACGGCCGCCGGGCGGGGCCGGGGCGACGAGCGGAGACGGCGGTACGGTGACCCAGGCGATGCCGAACGTGACCCGGAACACGCGTCAGCGCGGCGAGGTGCTGGCGTTGCTGCGCGAGGTCGACGGTTTCCACACCGCGCAGCAGCTCCACCAGATGCTGCTGGCCCGCAAGGCCCGGGTCGGGTTGACCACGGTCTACCGCACCCTCCAGCTGCTCGTCGACGCCCAGGAGATCGACTCCACCCGGCTGCCCGGCGGCGAGCAGTTGTTCCGGCGGTGCAGCCAGAGCCGCCACCACCACCATCTGGTCTGCCGCCGGTGCGGCAGCACCGTCGAGGTGGCCGGGCCGGCGGTCGAGCGGTGGGCCGACCAGGTCGCCGCCCAGCACGGTTTCACCGAGGTCGGGCACACCTTCGAGATCTTCGGCACCTGCGCGGAGTGCGCCCGCTGACGACCAGGGCCGCCGGGTGCGCCGGACCGGGAGGGTTCTTCCCGCTCCGGCGCACCCGGGCGACGGGTCAGCAGTTGCGCAGCTCGGGCGACTGGTTCAGGAGCTGACCCCGGGTGGAGACGAACCGGCGGTAGGGCTCCGAGTCGACAGCCGCCGGCCGGAACGCGGCGACCCGGTGGCAGTTCTGGAACGCCAGCTTCACCCCGAAGTGGCGCTCCAGGCTGGCCCGGATGGCGTCGCTGGCCATCGCGCGCAGCAACTGCCCCCGCTCCGCGTCACCGGGCGGCGGTACGACGTTGTCCGCCCGGTCCGCGCCTGACGACTCCAGGTCGGCGACGACCCGACTCACGGTCTGCCAGGCGTACGGCAGCGATTCCCGTACGCAGGCGACGAAGTCCCGGTCGTCGACGGGGCCCGCCTCGGCGGCTTCCAGCAGGGCGGATGGCACGGTGAGAGACATGGGTGCTCCTCAGCTGATAACGATTATGATTGTCGTTAGCGCTAACGTGGTGAGCACACCACGACACCCCGTCCGCGTCAACCGCGACACTCCCTGCCGCCCCGGGTCCCCGCCGCGCCCCCGCCGGCTGCCGGCTCGCATCTCCCGCACCCTCGGGTGTGGATGGTTGACTGGGGGCCATGCCGGTGGGGGAGCACGAGGTCGAGGTTTTCGAGGAAGCCAGGGCCCGGTTGGAGGCGCTCGCGTACCGCATGCTGGGGTCGACGAGCGACGCCGAGGACGCGGTGCAGGACACGTTCCTGCGCTGGCAGTCCGCCGACAGGCAGTTGATCGAGACGCCCCAGGCGTGGCTGACGAAGGTGCTCACCAACATCTGCCTCAACCGGCTCACCTCGGCACGGGCCCGGCGCGAGACCTATGTGGGTCAGTGGCTGCCCGAGCCGGTCTTCGCCGGTGACCGGATGCTCGGCCCGTCCGACACCGTCGAGCAGCGGGAGTCGGTGTCGATCGCGATGCTCACGCTGCTGGAGCGGCTTTCGGCCAGGGAACGGGTCGTCTACGTCCTGCGCGAGGCGTTCGGATACCCGCACGCCGAGATCGCCGAGGTGCTCGACCTCACCGAGGCGAACTGTCAGCAGATCTACCGGCGGGCGAAGCAGCACGTGGCCGACGGCCGACGCCGGGTGGCGGTCGACGCGGACGCGGCCCGCAAGGTCGTCGAGGAGTTCCTGGCCGCCGCGCTCAGCGGCAGGACCGACTCGCTCGTACGGATGCTGACCGACGACGCGGTCAGCATCGGCGACGGCGGCGGCACGGTCCTCGCGGTGCGCCAGCCGATCACCGGTGGCCTGCGGGTGGCGAGGTTCCTGCGCACGCTGTTCACGCCCGGCGAGGCCAAGTGGAAGTTGGTGGGTGGTCGCCCCGACGTGTTCGCCGCGCTCGCCAACGGTGTGCCCGCGCTCGTGATGGTGGTCGACGACCGGGTCGTCGGGATCCTGTCGCTGGACGTGACCACCGACGGCATCGCGGCGGTCCACGCCCAGGTGAACCCGGAGAAGCTCCAGCGGGCGACCCGTCAGTGGGCCCTGGCCCGGCCCGGGGAGCCGTTGACCGGCGACTGGTGACCGGGGTCACGTACGGCAGCTGTCAGGTTTCGCCCCGCCGTCCGGTTCAGGAAGCAACACCGACCGGACAGGAGCGGAACCATGAAGCACCGCATCGTCGTTCTCGGAGCCGGGTACGCCGGAGCCAACGCCGCAGCACGCCTGGCGAAGCGGCTGCACCCCTCCGACACCCAGATAACCCTGGTCAACGCGGACGCCGAGTTCGTCGAGCGGGTCCGCATGCACCAGCTGGCGACCGGCCAGCACCTGAGGCCCCGCCGGCTGACCGACGTCTTCGCTGGCACCGGCGTGCAGGTGCGGATCGCACAGGTCACGGCCGTCGACGCCGAGCGCGGGACCGTCGCCCTCGTCGAGGCCGACGGTCCCGGCGAGATCGCCTACGACCAGCTCGTGTACGCCCTCGGCAGCACCGCCACGGACCACGGAGTTCCCGGGGTCGCCGAGAACGCCCACTTCGTCGCGGACAGGCAAGCCGCGCTCCGACTGCGTGGCCGCCTCGGTGAGCTCCCCGCGGGCGTCACCGTGCTGGTCGTCGGTGGTGGTCTCACCGGCATCGAAACCGTCACCGAGATCGCCGAGGCCCGGCCGGATCTCGAGGTCTCCCTCGCCACCCGGGCCGGCCTCGGCGACTGGCTGAGCGACAAGGCCCGCAACCACCTGCGTACGGTCGTCGACCGGCTCGGGATCACCGTGCACGAGCACACCGACGTCGTCGGCGTCGAGCCGACCGGCGTCGTCACCGACGGCGGCCGGACGATCCCGGCCCGGGTGACCGTCTGGACCGCCGGATTCGGCGTCCACCCCATCGCCGCGGCCACGACCCTGGAGGTCTCCGCGACCGGGCAGATCGTCGTCGACGACACCATGCGGTCGGTTTCCCACCCCGACGTGTACGCCGTGGGTGACGCCGCATCCGCACGTGGCGTCAGCGGCGCACCACTGCGGATGTCCTGCGCTTCGGGGATTCCGTCCGCCCAGTTGGCGGCCGACGTCATTGCCGCGCGACTGACCGGTCGCCGGGTCCCCCCGAACACGATCCACTATGCCGGGCAGTGCGTCAGCCTCGGCCGCCGCGACGCGGTCGTGCAATGGGTGACCCCGGACGACCGGCCCAAACCGTCGGCGCTCACCGGCCGGCCGGCCGCACGCGTCAAGGAACTGATCTGTCGGGGCGCTGCCTGGAGCATGTCGCACCCGACCTGGATGTTGCCGAGCCGTCGCCGCCACGTGGTTCCCGGCGAAGCGTCCCTCAGCCGGAGGCCCGCCTGAACGGGTGCCGACGGCGTCGTGGGACGTCAGGTGACGACATGCGTGACGCCAGGACCCACCTGTCGCGCGTCATCGAACGGGTGGAGCGCGGCCGGCCGGGCCGGTGTCGCACGGCCGGCCTATCGGTCGGTGCGGGTGGTCCCGTCGGGGATCCAGCCGAGGTGCCGGGCCGTGTTGGTCAGGATCTCGGCGAGTTGCGCGTCGATGCCGAACCGCTCGAGGCTCTTGGTTCCGGGTCTCCCCAACGGCAGGCCTCACGCCGGTGGCGGATCGGAGTCGTCCGGCCAGCGGTCGGTAGGATCCCCGTACGACGAACTACCGGATCGACAACACCGTCTTGCCACGGGCGTGGCCCGAGCCGTAGTGGCGCAGTGCGTCGACGACGTCTTCCAGCGGGAATACGCGGTCGATCACGGGGGTGACCTGCCCGGCCTCTACCAAGTCGCGGAGGGCGTCGAGGTCGGCGGCGTTCGGTCGTGCGTCGAGAGCCGCCATCGTGCAGCTCACGAGTGGTGACAGAACGAGTGCGGCGAGCCGGCGGCGCAGCCACGGCGCTGGCGGGCCAGCGGAGAGCACCAGTCGGCCGTCCGGGGTGAGCACCCGGCGGCATTGTGCCAGCGAGTGGCTGCCGACCAGGTCGAACACCACGTCGTATCGCCGGGTGCCGGCGGTGAAGTCCTCTCGGGTGTAGTCGACGACGTGGTCGGCACCGAGAGAACGGACCAGCTCGGCCGCGTTCGGCGCGCAAACCGCGGTGACCTCCGCGCCCAGCGCCTTGGCGATCTGCACCGCGAACGTGCCGACCCCACCCGCCGCGCCATTGACCAGTACGTGTTGGCCGGCCCGCAGACGGCCGGTGTCGCGCAGGCCCTGCAGTGCGGTAGTCGCCGATATCGGGATGGCGGCGGCCTGCTCGAAGGTCAGGTTCGCTGGCTTCCTGGCCAGCATCCGTTCGGCGACGACCGTGTACTCCGCAAAGGCGCCGAGCCCTTCGGCGTAGACATCCTCACCCGCGCGGAAGCGGGTGACCTGCGCACCGACCACCTCGACCCGGCCGGCCAGAGCCCCTCCAGGCACCGTGTGCCGCGGCCTGCGGATGCCCGCCGCGGCACGGACCAACCACGGCCGGCCGGTCAGGAAGAACCAGACGCCGGGGTCGACGCCGGCCGCGTACACCCGGATGCGCACCTCGTCCGGGCCGACGGCGGCGGGAAGGCCGAGGTCGGCGTGGCGGAGGACGTCGGGCGGCCCGTACTCGCGATGGATGACGGCTTTCATGGTGGGCCTCGGTGCTCTTTCCATGGTGGCTTCCCTCCAGATCGAGCTTACTTTGTAAGCTAAGGCCTACTAAGTAAGCTGTCAATGGAGGTGGGTATGCCGATCCGAACCGACACCGGACAGCGTCGGCCGTTGAGCCGGGAGCGGGTCCTGCTGGCCGCTCTCACTCTCGCCGACCGGGACGGCCTCGGCGCGCTGACGATGCGCCGGCTGGGGCAGGAGTTGGGCGTCGAGGCGATGTCGCTGTACAAGCACGTGGCCCACAAGAACGAGGTGCTCGATGGCATAGCCGAGCTCGTGCTGAGTGAGTTCGAACTGCCGACCGAGGACATGGATTGGCAGGAGGGCATGCGCAGACGTGCGGTCTCAGCCCGCGCCGCGCTGGCCCGCCACCCGTGCTGGACCGTTCTGCTCAGCCGCAGCCGCCCCGGGCCGGCGATGCTACGAAACCTTGACTCGGTCATCGGCAGCCTGTGCCGGGCGGGCTTCTCGCTGGACCTGGCCGCCCGCGCTCTGTCGCTGCTGGACAGCTACATCTACGGCTTTGCGGCGCAGGAGGTCAGCATGCCGTTCAACACCCCCGGCGAACTGATCGAGCTGACCGGCTCGATCATGGAACAGTTCCGTCCCGAGGACTACCCGCATCTGGCCAAGCTCGGCAGCGACGTCATCCTGCGGCCTGGCTACGACCACTCCGCCCAATTCACCTACGGCCTGGAACTGATCTTGGATGGCCTGGAACGTGCCCGAAACGCGACGGACTGACCCGGCACAACGTCCACGACGCTCGGCCGTACAGTGTGGGGCAGCATGACAATGCTACGGGGTCCACGCGCCAGACCACCCCCGGCATGAAACTTGCCCGGGCATGGCAGCGCGGCGAGAGCCGGCCTTGAACTGCGCCTTCGCGGCTCGCGGCCCCTCCCTTCGGGTATCCGCTTCGAGTGGGCCGGACGCGTCGCTGCGAACACCGCACATCACGGTCGCCGGTAACCCGCTCCCGGCACGTCTGACCAGGTCACGGGCGCGAGGCGGTGCCCGATGAACACCATCCGCCGCCGGCCGGAAGATCCGGTAACCCTCGCCTCGGCTCCGCCGACCCGGTTCGACGACGCCGAGAAGATCAACGCCTTCCAAGCCCTCATCGACCTCCACGACCACGCGACAGGGCATCCGCTGCGGCCGTCCCGCGACGAGGCGCTGACTGATTTGGCGCTGTCCGCCGCCGTGGTGGCGTGGTGGAGTCGGTGGCAGCCATCCATGATCCACACTGCGCTGCGAGTAGGTGCTGCCGTCGCGGACATCGCCGCCGCGACCGGACTGGACACCGACGAGGTGGTCCGCCGATGGGAGCGATGGAGCGATGTCCAGACCCGCATGGTCATCGGCGGACGTCCCCTGCTCGACCCAGACGAGGTCCGGACCATCCGACAGCGGATCGGAGAGGAGGTGAACCTATGAACCCGACTCGCTTCGCACGGGATGCCAGCACGGTGGCGGTGGCGTCCATTGCGGCCTGGTCGTCCTGGAGCCACATGGTCCACGTCGCGTTGAGATTCGGCGAGCGTCCGGAAGTTGCGTACGTCCTGCCGATCTCGGTCGACGGGATGCTGATCGTCGCTTCCACCGCGATGGTGGACGACAAGCGCGCGGGACGCCCGGTGCGCTGGTCGGCCAGGATTGCCTTCCTCGCTGGCGTCGGCGCGAGCGTCGCGGCGAACATCGCCGCAGCTCAACCTACCCTCGGCGCCCGCATCGTCGCGGCCTGGCCCGCCGTGGCCCTACTCCTGGTGGTGGAGATGCTCTCTCGCGCTCGGCGAGCACCAGTGTCCAAGGCGCCGGCCGGCGATGTCGGCAAGGCTGGCGGCGCGGCCACCGTCGTGGCCGCTGAGGAGGTGCAGGCAACGCCTGACCCAACTCCAGCGACCGACATGTCCATGACGATGGGGGCATCGGACGCCCTCCGGCGATCAGGCACACCCGGACGTCGACGTCAACGCGTTGGGCGGACATCCGAGGTCGTACGGAGGATGCGGGCGGAGCGTCCGGACGCGAGCGCCGCGGACATCGCTGCGCACATTGGAGTCACCGAACGACATGTCCGCAGGCTCTTGACCTCCGCCCGGGCAGAGACGGGTTAGGCCGGCACGACGAGGTCAACCGGCATCGGCGGCGACTGCTGAAGATGGACAACTCGCAGGGGCAGACGAACGGTCCGTCCCTGCTCCCGTTCGGGAGACCCAATTGCTACTGATGGAGCCGGGGCGATTTCGAACTCGCCTGGGGCTTGCCTGACGACCGGCTCGGTATCCGGGAGGAGGATGCCGACCCTGGTGCCGCGAAGATGAACAAGGGGGGCGCCCGCGCTTCTCACCCACTGTCGGCTCCTCCCGTTCATGATTCACCCTCAATTCTTGTCGGTGGTAGCCGCTACGCTGCGTGCGCAGCCGCCACAAAGATCGACTAGGGAGTGAGAGGTCACCGAATGCGCGTCACCAAGGCGCAGATCACGAAGTACAAGAGCATCACCGATTCGGGTGCGTTCGCCGTCGACGAGCGCATCACCGCGCTGGTGGGCAAGAACGAGGCCGGCAAGACCGCAACCTTGGAGGCGATCTACCGCTTCAAGCCGCTGCCCAGCGGTCACCCGACGACGTTCGAGCCGCTGCGGGACTACCCTCGCAGCAGCTACGCCCGAGACAAGGCGAAGGTCGGCACGGTCAAGCCCATCGAGTTGACCTTCGCGCTCGGTGCCGACGATATCGCCGCGGTGGAGGCCCGGTTCGGCAAGTCATCGGTGATCGCCACGCACGTGACGGTTTCCCGCCACTACGGCAGCGCGAAGACCTGGTGGTCAGATTCGATCATCAGCGAGGCCAAGGCGATCGGGCACCTGGTGGAGAAGGCCGGCCTCGATCGCGGCAAGTACGCGAAGAAGACTCTGGAGGAGACGGTCGAGGCGTTGCGCGCCGAGAGCGAGCCGCCACCTGCAGCCGCCGAACTCGCCGGCGACTTGGAGGAGCGGGACCTCGTTGCCGAGGCCCGCAGCATCCTTATCGGCCGTCTCCCGAAGATCCAGTACTTCGACGAGTACAGCGTGCTCCCAGGCTCCGTCTCGATCGAGCGCCTGCAGAACTCTCAGGAGGACCTGGAGCCTGGTGAACGCACTGCGTTGGCGCTGCTGCGGCTGGCAGGCGTGGCTAGCGAGGAGTTCGCGGAATCGGACTACGAGGCGCGCAAGGCCGCCCTGGAAGCGGCGGCGAACTCGCTCACCGACGAGCTGTTCGAGTACTGGACGCAGAACAACGGCCTGTCGGTCGAGCTAGACATCGAGTGGCGCCCTCGCCCTGATCGGCCTCACCAGCCGGAGCCGTGGCTGCAGATCCGGGTCCGCAACGAGACGCACCGGGTCACGTTGAACATGGCGGAGCGGTCGAAGGGCTTCATTTGGTTCTTCTCGTTTCTCGCCGCGTTCTCCGAATACGCCGACGAGGACCGGCGGATCATCCTGCTCGACGAGCCGGGCCTGAACCTGCACGCCAAGGCCCAGAACGACCTGCTGCGCTACATCGACGAACGGCTGGCCGAGGACCACCAAGTCATCTACACGACCCACTCGCTGTTCATGATCCAGCCACGGCACCTGGAACGGTGCCGCACCGTCGAGGACCTCCCTCGGCAGGGCACCAAGATCAGCGATGACGTGTGGGCTGCCCGGCCCGAGACCGTCTTCCCGCTGCTTGGCGCGCTCGGGGTGGACATGTCGCAGGCATTGATCATCGGCCCGGACCAGCTGGCGGTCGAAGGGCCTGCCGACGTCGCCTACCTGACCGTGATGAGCGACCTGGCACGGGAGAAGGGCAAGATAGCCCTCGACCCCCGATGGACGATCACTCCGGTCGGCGGCCTCGACAAGATCCCTACATTCGTCGCGCTGCTCGGCGGCAGCGACCTGAATGTCACCGTGCTCATGGACGTCGCCGCCGGCGGCAACCAGAAGCTGACGAACATGGTCCAACGTGGACTGCTGCCAAAGGAGCAGCTCATCCCACTTACGGACATCACCGGCACCGCCGAAGCGGACATCGAGGACCTTTTCGAGACCGGCTGGTATCTAAAGCTGCTCAAGGAGAGCAAGGTCGGCACCCTGGCCAGGACCAAGCTGACCGGCGGAGGACGGATCGTCAAGCAGGTCGAGGTGGCTCTCGGCAGCCGGTTCGACCACTACCAGCCCGCCAGCTACCTGATGCGCTCGGCCACGAAGCTGCGCGACGAGGTCGACGAGGCAACCATCGAGCGGTTCGCCCAACTCTTCAGCCGGATCAACAGCTTGCTCAGTTAGAACGATCAGTCAACCCAGCCAAAGGCCGGCACCGGCGACGAGCAAATCCTGCTTGCGGCGTTCGTAGTCCGGGAGGGCGCGCTCAACGGTGGCCCAGAACGCGGGTGTGTGCTGGGGGTGGGCGATGTGGGCGAGTTCGTGGACGAGCACGTAATCGACAAGGCTGGGCGGAAGTTGGAGGGTGGCCCAGTGGATGTTGAGCCGGCCCTGGCTCCCGAGCGAGCCCCACCGGTAGCCCAAGTCGCGGACGTCGAGGGCTGACGGGTGCAGGTCCATCCGTTCGGCCCAGGGACGCAGCCGTCCGGGCAGCCACTGCCGTCCGCGGTCGCGATACCACCCGATTAAAGCCGTGCGAGCCTGCCCGGTGCCCGTTCGCGGTAGGACGATGCGCCCGCGTTCCATCCGGACTCGGTCGCTGTCCCCGATCAGCAGGCGGTGGCTGCGGCCGAGGTAGGCGAAGCCTTCCCCGTTGACGAACTCTTTCGCTGGCTTGGCGGACAACAGCAGGTCTTTCTCGGCAAGCCTGCGGTAGACCCACATGCGTTTGGAGTGCGCCCAGGCGGCGAGCGCGTCGGCTGGGCAGCCGGCCGGGACGTGGAGTTGCAGGGAACCGTCGCGGTCGACGGTGATCCCGACCGTGGCGCGTCGCGGTGACTCGGTGACCTCGAACTGGAGGTCCCCGATGAGCATCGTGTCGGGCAGCGCCTCGGCCACGGTCACGGCGAGGACACCAATCGATGGTGGTTGTGTTTGGCCAGTTCCAGGAGCTGATCGGCAAGCGGGCGCAGCCAGGCGTAGTCGAACAGGTCGCTGCCGTCTTCCAGGCGGGTATCGTCCAGCCGTTGGATGACCTTGCGACGCAGCTGTTCGCGTTTGTGCGGGTTGTCCCAGAAGCCGACCAGTCGTATGTCATCCCTGATGACGTGCACGACGTCGATGGTCGCCTGCCGCAGCGGGCCGGCGCGTTCGGCGGTGACCGGCAGGTCGTGCTCGGCGAGCGCTTGGGCGATCAGGTCGCGGAAGGGCGCTTCCGTGTTGCGGTCCAGGCCGTCGGTGGCCTCTGTTCGGCCGGCAGTGACCACCGGCAGGAAGTCGGCCAGGGCCAAGGCGAGCTGCTCCCACTGGTCTTTCAGCTCGGTCAGGACATGTTCCAGATGTTCGGACAGCCGCTGGTAGTGCGCGGGGTCGCTGTCCATGTGCTCGCTGATGTGGTGGCGGATCGCGTGTTCCATCTCCGACGCCTTGGCGCGCGGGCTGGTCAGCCCGCTCACCTTCTCGGCGTAGTCGGCGGCGGTGATGGAGATCGGCGGGATCTTCTGCTCGATGCCCAGCGCCTGGACGTGGGCGTCGATGAGCGCCCGTACCTTTTCGCCGTACACCCGCACGTCGAACAGGGTGTGGTCGCGGAAGCGGCGGCGGGCCAGGTGGGCGATGGTGCCGAACGCCTTCGCGTCGGCCACGTACGGCAGGGCCTTCTCTGACGGCAGCACAATCTCCATGCTGCGTGTGAACGCCTTCAGCGCGGTCTCGAACCGGGCTCGTAGCCGCTCATCGGCCAGGGCTTCCACACAGGCGTCCTGCGCAGCCGCGGTGCTGAAACCGCGCATCGGCGCGAAGAGTTGGCGTACGGCTTCGTGCGCGGCAGCCAGCCGGGGCACCTCGTCGTTGAGGCTGGTCAGCGCCCCTTCGATGTCGTCCGCGGCGTACGCCTCCAGCGCCTGCGCCAGGTGGTGGGAGACTCCGTAGTAGTCCACCACGTAGCCCACCTGCTTGCCCGGCGCTGTCCGGTTGACCCGGGCGATGGCTTGCAGCAGGTCGGCCTCGCGGATTGCCTTGTCTAAATAGAGCACCTGTTCGCGGGGGGCGTCGAAGCCAGTCAGCAGCATCGCGTTGACGATCAGCATGGCGACCGGGCTGGTCTGCACGGCCGGCACGCCGGCCATCGGCAGTTTTCTGGTCTTGAAGTCCTCGATGACCTGGTCGTGGCCGCTGGTCCACTGCGCGATGTCGGACTCGTCGTTCTGCGTCGCGGAGATCACCGGGACGAAATCGAGCTGTGCGATGACGTCGCGGTACGGCCACGCCCGCACCATCTCGGCCCGCTTTGCGGGCAGCCGGTCGATGCGCTCCAACGCGTCCGGAGATTTCCACACCGGATCGAGGGCGTCCAAGTCGGCGACGAGGGCGTCGCGGGCCGCCAGCAGCGCGGTGCGGTAGCGGACCGTGGCCCTCCGGCTGGTGGCAACCACCTGCGCCTTGAGCCCGTTGGGCAGCACCGTGCCGACGTAGTGCCGCAGCATGTTCTTCGCCTTGGCGGCGATGAGCTGTTCGGCCTCGGCGACGTGCCGCTTGGTGGCGTACCGCTGCTTGAGCTGCTCGGTCTGCTCCGGGGTCAACCCGTACAGGTCGATGAACTCGTCGATGTCGTCGGCGTCGGTGACGCCGCCGCGGGTGGTGCGGCCCTCGTACACGATCGGCACGGTCGCGCCGTCGGCCTCGGACTGGCGGATGTCGTACCGATCCAGGTAGTCCCCGAAGATCGCGTGGGTTTTGGGCTTATCACCCATGATGATCGGCGTGCCGGTGAAGCCCACCCGGGCGGCGTTGGGCAGCGCCTTGCGCAGCGCCGCGTGCAGAGTGCTGGCGTGCGACCGGTGCGCCTCGTCGACCAGCACCAACACCTCGGTGGACGGGTCCAGCTCGCCGATGTTCTTCAGTAGGGCGTCGTCGGTCTTCTTCGCCTCCGGGTTGCGGTACTTCTGGATCATCACGAAAACTAGCGCCTTGCCCGGCGTGCCCAGCATCTGCTTGGCCCCGGCCACCCGCGTCGCGGTCCGTACCGTCTCGCCGGTCAGTTCGGCGGTCGCGGCGAGCTGTTTCTGCAGGTCCTTGCGGTCGGTCACCACGACGACCTTGAACCCGACCAGGGCAGGGTGCGAGCGCATCGCTCGAACCAGGAACACCATCGTCAGGCTCTTGCCAGACCCCTGGGTGTGCCAGATGATCCCGCCGCGCCGGTCGTGCTCTCCGTCCTGGGCACGGGTCGGTCCGGTGACGAGACGGTCGATGGTCGCGCCTACCGCCCGGTACTGCTGGTAGCGCGCGATCACCTTGATCTTGTGCTCCTCGGGCTGCATGAACAGCGTGAAATGCCGTACCAGATCCAGCAGCCGAGCCGGGTGCAACATGCCCGCGACCAGGCGCTGCTGCGGCGACAGCCGCGCCACACCGAGCTCGGCCTCGACATCCTTTTCTGGTACCGGTGCGGTCGTCTTCCACTCCGCGTAGTGCTCGGCCAGCGAGGTGAACGTGCCGACCTTGGCCTCCTCGAAGGAGGTCGCCACCACGAACTGGTTGGTGTGGAACAGTCGCTCGCTGCCCTCCGGCTCGACTGAGCCGCGCTGGTTGGCGTAGCGGCGCAGCTGCTCAACCGCGTCACCAACCGGGTTTGGCTTGGTGGGCGACTTCGCCTCGATCACGACCAGCGGGATGCCGTTGACGAACAGGACAGCGTCGAGATAGATCGGCGTACGGCTGCCGGGCGGATCGACCCGGAACTGGTTGACGACCATGAAGTCGTTGCGGTCTTCGCTCTTCCAGTCGATGAAGTGGACGGTACGGGCGCGCCCGCCGTCCCAACCGTCCACACCCTCCACCGTTACGCCGAGCAGGAGCTTCTCGGTCAGCTCCTCGTTGACCTCCAGTAGGGAGGTGGCCTGGGGCCGGGTGATCTGCGAGATCACCTGGTTGATCCGGCCATCGTCGAGCCATTCGTTGCCGTCGTCGTCCAGGTTGATCCGGCGCAGCGCGGCACCGAGTCGGCCGAGCAGGAGTACATCGCGGAAGCTTTCCCGCCCTGTAACGCCCGGCGGGGACGACTGCGTGCACTCGACGTGCCGCCAGCCCATCCCGCGAAGCTGCGTGACCAGCGGCAGTTCGACCCGCTCGTACTCCGACCCCGAACTCACGTCCTACGCCTCCGCCGCCTTCACCCGTACTCGCCCGGTCAGCAGGTCCTCCATCATTCCCTGCTTGAGCACCCGCAACTTTGCCAGGTGCCGCCGCCCTGTTTCGACCCGTTCGTTAACCGCCGCCAGACGCGTGACGATAGCCCGTTGCTCCTTCACGGAAGGACAAGGCACGGCAAGTGATCGGATTTCCTCCTGGCTGATATTCTTCATACTCCCGCTGCTGCCGGTGCCACTGCTCTCGATCTGACGACGCAAGAATGGCATGGCGAGTGTGCGGGCGAGGTACAGCGCGTTAGCCTTGTCCGACTTGACAATTAGCCTCAAAGTTTTGTCGCTCAGCATTAAATTCGGACGGACCTCGGCGACATGACAGGCGAGACCAACGAGTTCTGGCGTGTTTGCGCGACTAATCAGAAGGTCCCCCGGCCGAACTTCGATTCGTTTATCGAAGTAGCGCCGATCGGTTACGACCTTGTTTTCGTTTGCCTCGAAACCGTAGCTTCGTATGGCGCTTACCTTTAGCACTCCCCACTCGTCGTGTTTAGCGGGTCGGTCGGGAACGTTCGGACTCCTGCCGGCCTCAATATCGAAGAGCAGGTCACCTAATGGGCGTAGTCTCCACCGGGCTCCCCCTTCTCCAATCAGTTCATGTGCGAGAGCCTTCTCGACCTGACACACCTTAACGATCTGCCGCTCGGTGGAGCGGACCGATTCGTCCACCGAGTCCAAGATCTCCGCGATCCGCCGCTGCTCTGGGTGCGGTGGCACGGGAACGGGAAGAGCCTTTAGCTGGCGCGAATTGATCGTATATAGACCTGAGCTTGTGGCACACATTCTCGACCAGTATTGCTGGACATCATTTGAATTCATCCAGGCGGAAGCGAAATTTGGATCGAGCGAACGGGAACGAAGCCTAAAGAGGTGATTCTGATACAGGAGCCCACTGGCGGCATTGTCCACCATTGCGCACCGTCCGATTTCCTTCGGATTGGCGTGACCCTCCACGATCAGGAGATCGCCTGTCTTGGTGGCGCGATTACGCGCCTCTCCCGGCGAGGATTCGAGATGCGACACCTCAGAAAGGTCGATTCGGCCGCGTTGCACGTTGCCGACACGGAGGTATGGGGTGGCATTCTTGCGTGGCGCGCGATGGGGGCCAAGTGCTATCCCGGGATACACATCAAATAATGCGGAAACGTTCGACCAGTACCAGGGCGGCGGCAAGCTACGCATATCCCAAGTCCTTGAAGTAGGTGTTCAGCTGAGCGGTGGCCGCATTTCGTTGCGCCTCGACCTGGTCGAAAGAGATGGCGTACTTGTCCCACCAATTTTCTAGACATGCGACGAGTGTCCGACTGTGGGCCGCGACGCATCGGTCGAGGTGGGTGGCCAGGTGCTCCCACCAGATGCCGAGAACGAGGTCTTGTTCTTCGATGTCAGTGAGAGCGGTACGGGCCTTCTCGAGTTTCGCAGTCAAGGCTGCCTGGAGTTCCTTGTGCCGGCGCTTCACCCTGGTTAGGTCAGCCCGGAGGCGTTTCAGTTCAGCTGGGCTGAGCATCTCTTCGACATCACTCGCGTCACTGTCGTCACCAATAGACCTGGCTGCCGCGATCTGAGACTCCAGTGATTGCTGTTCCAACTCCACCGATGACAGCTCTTCCAGGTACTCCGGGACCAGCCGTAGCGGAAGCGAGTGACTGTACGGGGCGTCGGCGCCGAGAGAACTTTCGATAGTGATCATCCAGCTATCAACCACGCCTCCGAAGCCATGGCTGACGAGCGTGCGCAAGTTGTATTGGTCCTCGTCCCACCAGCGGACGATGACGCCGGCGATCTGGAAGCGGTCGAGCAGACCGACCGGCAGTAGCGCGGTCGTGAACGACTCGATGAGTTCGGTACGGGCCGCCATCAGCCGCTTGGTCGACGGCAGCTCGATGACGAGCTTGCGGTGCTCCTCCCACCACGCCCCTTGGGCGGCAGCCAGTTCGGCTTCGCGGGAGCGTACCCCGGCATGGTCGGTGACCAGCGCGGCAAGCGCGGCGTGGTCGACATCGGGGGCGAAGTCGTAGTAGGCGTTGTCGCGGTCGACGAAGACCGCCTCGGGGGTGAATCCGTGCGCGGCGAACAGGTCGGCCTTGTTGGCGACCTCGGCCTTCGGCACGCCGCCGTGCAGGTGGGCGCGAACGTCGTGCGGCTCTGGCGGCGGGGCGTTGTCGGCGTACCGGCGGATGTTGAGGTTGTCGTCGTTGTCGCGCAGCTCGTCGCGCATCACCACCCGGGCGTAGCCGGGGATCTCGGCGAACGCCTCGTAGGCGTACACAATCTTCTCGATGTGCTCGGGCAGCAGGTAGTTCTGCGCGCGGCCGGCGCTGTATTCGTGGTCGGCGTTGATGAACAGCACCCTGCCAGCCCGCTCGGCCGGTTTGGATCCGGGGGCGCGCAGCACGAGCACGCAGGCGGGGATGCCGGTGCCGTAGAACAAGTTCGGCGCCAGGCCGATGACCGCCTCGATGATGTCGTCGTCGAGCAGGTTGGTACGGATCTCCCGCTCGGCGCCGCCCCGGAACAACACCCCGTGCGGCATGACGGTGGCAGCGACACCCTTGGCCTTCAGCACGGCCACCATGTGCTGCACAAACATCAGGTCGGCCTTCTTGCCCCCCTCGGGGGCCCAGCCCCAGCGGAAGCGGTTGCTGTAGCGCATGCCGTCCTGCGAGTAGTTCAGCGAGAACGGTGGGTTGGACAGCACCCGGTCGAACAGGTCGAGTTGCCCGCCGTGCGCGTGGCGGGGGTTGGCTAGGGTGTCGTCGTTCTCGATCTTCGCGTCGGGGATGCCATGTAGCAGCAGGTTCATTTTCGAGATGGACCAGACGCTGCCAGCGTTCTCCTGCCCGGCGAGGACCAGGTTGCGCGGGTTGCCGCCGTGCTCCTCCACATACTCCTTGGTGTGGATCAGCATGCCGCCGGAGCCGGAGCACGGGTCGTAGACGCTCATACCCTCTTCAGGCTTCACCAGCCGGACCATCATGCGGACCACGGCGCGCGGGGTGTAGAACTCGCCGCCCTTCTTGCCGGCCGAGTCGGCGAACTCCTTGATCAGATACTCGTACGCCGCGCCGAGCAGGTCGGGGAACTCGAAGTCCTCGGTCCGCAGCCGGTACCGGCTGAAATGCGTAATCAGGTCCCGTAGCCGTTTGTCCGGGATGCGCGAGTTGCCGACCTGCCGGTTGAAGTCAATGTGCTGGACCACCCCTTCGAGGGACTCCGGGTTGGCATGCTCTAGCGCGGCGAGCGCCTTGTTGATCTGGTCGCCGACGTTGTCGTGCAGCCGGCGCAGATGGTCCCAGCGGGCGATGGACGGGACAAAAAACGCCTCACGGTACGACTCGGGCTGTTCGGCCCGGTGCTCGGCCTCGGCTTGCCCACGGGACTTAAAGCGCTCCAGAACGCGTTCCCGCTCGGCGTCGAACATGTCCGACGCGCGCTTGAGGAACAGCATCCCGAAGATGTACTCCTTGAACTCGGAAGCATCCATCTTGCCGCGCAAGATGTCCGCCGCCGCGTACAGGTGCCGCTCCAGCTGGGGCAAGGTCAACTTCCGCACGTGTCTTCTCTCCATCCGCGCACGATCGCCAGCGCGCGACCCAGCCTAGGGCTGCCGTGCGGCGCACGGGTGGACCGCACCCCCACCTCGGCGCGCTACGCTGCTCCGCCGCAGCGCGAACCAGGAACGCGGGTGGCGCTGCCGATACCGGCCGGAGCGGACAGCGGGCACGATATGTGCGTGCGGATGCTGGTTCTGGGCGGCTCGTGGTTCGTGGGCCGGGTAGTGGTGGAGGACGCGGTCCAGCGCGGACCTGAGGTGACCGTGTTCCACCGCGGCCTGTCCAATGCGCCTCCCGCTGGCGTGCGGGTGATCCGAAGGGACCGTGAGAACACCGACGACCTACGGCGGCTGGCTCGGCAGGGGCCGTGGGACGTCGTGGTCGACGTGGCCGGCAGCGTTCCGGCGGTCGTGAGCGCCTCGGCGAAGATCCTGGCCGACGTGGTGGAGCGGGTGGTGTTCGTTTCGACGATCTCGGCGTACCGGGACTGGCCGCACGCACCGGTGGACGAGGGCTCGGCATTGTGGGATTGCGATCCGGATCTGGACCCGGGTACCCGTGCCTGGAATCCGGACGCGTACGGCCCACTGAAGGTCGGGTGCGAGCTCGCGTGCCGCCGCGCCTTCGGCGACGATCGGCTACTGATCCTGCGCCCGCATGTTGTGCTCGGCCGCTACGAATACGTGGGACGCTTGCCGTGGTGGCTGAGCCGGATGCGACGTGGCGGTCGGGTCCTCGCACCCGACCCGGACCGGTCGATCCAGCCGGTTGACGTACGCGACCTGTCCCGCTTCCTGCTCGACCTGGTCGACGCTGGGGCGGCCGGCGTCTTCAACGTCGCGGCGCCTCCGGGCGGGGAGACCTATGGTGACCTGCTGCGCGCCTGCGCACGCGCCGTAGCCGACGAGGCGGTGGAGCCTGCCGAGTTGGTGTGGGTGGATGAGGACTGGTTGGTCGCCCAGGGGGTGAGGCAGTGGACCGAGTTGCCGCTGTGGCGGAACGCGGCTGCGCCGTGGGGCATGAACGTCGACCGGGCGGTGGCGGCGGGGCTTCGTACCCGGTCGTTGATGGAGACGGTGGCTGACACGTGGGAGTGGCTCGCCGGTGGTGGTGAGCCGGTGGCGCATGAGCGCTTCGCGGAGCATGGCCCACCAGCTCCGTACGGCGTTGGCCGATGCCGGGCTGCCCGAGGACACCGACGTCCTGGTCGCCAACGACTGGCAGATCCTCGGCATCGGCTACGACACCCCCGAGCAACTCGAACTCGCCTCCGCGATCGGTGATCGCATCCGCACGACCCGACAGCAAGCCAGGAAGGAACCCCGATGAACGCCACCCCCGAACGGCTGTGGAGCGTCACCGACGTCTCAGCGTTCCTTTGAATCCCGGTCGGCACCCTCTACCAGTGGCGGCACCGCCGGATCGGTCCCCGCGCCTCCCGGGTCGGCCGGCACCTCCGATACGACCCTGCCGATGTCCGCGCCTGGTTTGACCAGAGGGCGGCCTGACATGCCTATTGATGACCTGTGGTATCTGACCAAGCGCGGGCCGGACAAGAAGCGGCTCCCGTCGAAGCGACACGGCCGGGGCAAGCGGTGGCGGGTGCGCTACGCCGACGGTGGCGGTGAGCCTCGGGAGCGCCTGTTTGAGCGCAAGGTCGACGCGGAAGCCTTCGACCTCGAATGCCGTTCGGGCGTGGCGGCGGAGGTAAAGACCAGGCGTGAGACGGAGCGGCTGACCTTCGCCGAGTACGCGCAGCGGTGGAGGGAAGCGCGGGAGTCGGGCTGGGCCACGGAGACGCGACGGCGCATCCCGCAGAACCTGCGCAAGCACCTTTTGCCCGTCTTCGGTGCGAGGCCGATACGCTCCATCAACCTGACTGACGTGCTGGCATGGCTCAGCCGCCTACTCGATGACGGAACGCCGAAGTCGTCGGTCAGCCTGTACTTCGGCCTGTTCAAGACCATCATGAACGCCGCTGTTGTCGACAAGGTGATCCCCGACAACCCGTGCAACGGCGTGAAGCTTGCCCAGATCCTGCGCGGTCTGTCGCGGGCACCGAAGTGGGTCCCGACCGGTGATCAGGTGCTCAAGCTCGTCGAGGTGGTCCCGCGCCGGTACCGGGCCGCCATCTGGCTGGGAGCGGGGGAAGGGCTTCGCCTCGGTGAGGTACTGGGCATGGAACACGGCCCGCGCTGCGCGGACTTCGACCGTGGAGAGTTGCATGTCGTCCAGCAGCTGCGGCACTCTCCGGAGCACTTTGGCGGCTTCTACCTCTCGACACCTAAGAGCGGTTCCACCGGCACCGTCGACCTGGACGCGGTCGTCGCCGAGGAACTAACCGCCCACGTCAGCGACGTCGGCCCCGTCGAGTTCGTCCTTCCCGACATCACTGCGGGGGAGCGGCGGACTCGTTCGGTCGCCCTTCTGTTCACCTCGTCCCGGGGGAAGCTGCTGACCGACACCTACTGGTCGGAGCTGTGGGCGGGCTGGCGCGAATCCGCCGGCTGGCCGAAGGAGGGCACCTTTCACTGCCTGCGCCACTTCTTCGCCACCACCCTGATGAGTAATGGTGTCGAGCCCTAGGAGGTGCAGAACGCGCTCCGACACGCCAACCTGCGGATCACGCTGGAAACCTACGTCCACTGGATGCCAAAGAAGGACCGGCCGCGTGGCCTGGTCGGTGGCCTCCTGCGGAACGCAGACAGCACACGGCGGGAACCTCGCGCCGACCAACATTCGAGCTGAGTTGTGCCCTGGCTGTGCCCGATGATCTTTGTTTGGCGCGTTCCCAGCTCAGAGGCGGTCAAGAGTGGGCCGCCAGGGACTCGAACCCTGAACCTAAGGATTAAAAGTCCTCAGCTCTGCCATTGAGCTAGCGGCCCGTTCGCCCACAGGTTACCCGACCACGCCCTCCCGGTCGGGTACGCCTGCGGGCAGCCCTGACGGCCGGGCTCCCGTCGCCCACCTCACCCGGCAGCCGGTTCCCGGGTGTCGGCCGGTACGACCATGGGCGCTCCGGTGACCGGGTCGGGGACGACCTGGTTCGACATCCCGAACACCTCGGCGACGAGCCCGGCGTCGACCGTCGACGCCGGATGTCCCTCGGCCACGATCCGGCCGTCGCGCATCGCCACCAGGTGGTTGGCGTACCGGGCGGCGTGGTTGAGGTCGTGCAGCACGGCCACCACGGTGCGTCCCCGGGTGACCAGGCGGTGCAGCACGTTGAGCACGTCGATTTGGTGTGCCACGTCCAGGTAGGTGGTGGGCTCGTCGAGCAGGACGAGGGGCGTCTCCTGGGCGAGCACCATGGCGATCCAGGCCCGTTGGCGTTGCCCGCCGGAGAGTTCATCGACCCGCCGGTCGGCCAGGTCGTTGGTGCCGGTGGCGTCGAGCGCCGACTCGACGGCCTCCTCGTCGGCGTGGGAGAAGCGGCGCAGCACCCGCTGGTGGGCGTAGCGGCCCCGGCCGACCAGTTCGCGGACGGTGATCCCCTCGGGCGCGGTCATGGTCTGCGGCAGCAGCGCGATCCGCCGGGCACGTTCCTTGGCCGGCAGGGTGACCAGGTCCGATCCGTCGAGCGTGACCCGGCCCCCGGCGGGGCGGAGCAGCCCGGACAGCGCCCGCAGGAGCGTCGACTTGCCGCACGCGTTGGGCCCGATGAGCACGGTGAACGAGCCGTCGGGCACGGCGAACGACAGGTCGGCGCTGACGGTCCGTTGGTCGTACCGGAGGGTGACGTTCTCGGCCCGTAGCCGCGCGGTCAGCTGGTCGACCATCGGGTCCTCCTGATCTCGTGGACGAGCAGCCAGAGCAGGTACGCGCCGCCGAGGGTGACCGTGACCACCCCCACCGGCACGGTCAGCGGGATCACGTGCTGGGCGATCAGGTCGGCGCCGAGCAGCAGCAGCGCCCCCACCCCGGCGGTGGTGGCGAGCGGTAGGCCGGGTGCCCGGACGAGCCGGCGGGCGATCTGCGGGGCGGCCAGGGCGACGAAGGAGATCGGGCCGGCCACTGTGGTGACGGCGCTGACCAGGGCGACCGCGATGACCACCAGGAGGGCGCGGTTGCGCTCGACCGCGACTCCGCTGGCGGCGGCGACGTCGTCGCCCAGTTCGAGCTGGGCCAGGGCCGCCGCCCACAGCGGGGTGACCGCCAGCAGCACCAGGATGATCGCGGCGGCCGGCCAGACCACGTCGGCGGTGGCGGTGTTGAGCGAGCCGGCACCCCAGGCGGCGGCGAAGAGTGCCGTCTCCAGGTCGGCGCGCAGCAGCAGCCAGGTGTTGGTGGCGGCGAGCATCGAGGAGACGCCGACCCCGACGACGATGAACCGGAACCCGGAGAGCCCGTCCCGGTAGGCGAGCAGGTAGATCGCCAGCGCGGCGAGCAGGCCACCGGCCAGGGAACCGAGCATCAGCAGGTGCCAGCCGCCGCCGAGCAGCAGCAGGGCGATCAGCATGCCGGTGAACGAGCCGTTGGCCAGGCCGATGATGTCCGGGCTGGCCAGCGGGTTGCGGGTGATGGTCTGGAAGATCGCCCCGGCGACGCCGAGCGCCGCGCCGAAGGCGACGGCGGCGGCGATGCGGGGCAGCCGCCACTCCAGCACGACGGTACGGGTCAGGCCGTCGATCCGGCCGCCGAGCACGCCGAGCACCTCGTCGAGGCGCAGCGGGAAGTCGCCCAGCCAGAGGCCGACCACCGCCAGCGCCGCGACGACGAGCGCGGCGGCGGCGCAGACGGCGGCTTCGCGTACGCCGATGGTCACGTGCCGGTGGTCGGCGCCGAGCAGCAGCCGGCGACCTCCGGCGGTGCGGCGGACCGGCCGGTTCACAGCGCGGTCGCCCGTCGGCGTCGGGCCAGCGCGATCAGCATCGGCGCGCCGACGAACGCGGTGACGATGCCGACGGGCATCTCGCTGGGCAGCACGGCGATCCGGCCGAGCACGTCGGCCAGCAGCACCAGCATCCCGCCGGCCAGCAGCGACCCGGCGAGGATGCGGCGCTGGTCGGTGCCGACGCCCCAGCGCACCAGGTGCGGCACCACGAGCCCGACGAACGAGATGGGGCCGGCGATGGCGCTGGCCCCGCCGGCGAGCAGGGTCACCGCGCCGAGCACGAGCAGCCGGGTCCGGACCAGGCTGACGCCCTGGGCGGCGGCCAGGTCGGGGCCGAGCGTCAGCGCGTTGAGGCTGCGGGCGGCGACGAGCGCGGCGAGCAGCCCGGCCACGATCAGCGGCAGCACCGGCAGCACCACTGCGGTGTCGCGTTCGAGCAGGCTGCCGGCGTTCCAGCCGCGCATCCGGTCGAAGGTGTCCGGGTGGGTGAGGGTGATCCCGGTGGTCAGGCCGGCCAGCACGGCACCGGTCGCCACCCCGGTCACCAGCAGCCGGGTCGGGGTGGCCCGCAGGTCGGCGGCACCGCCGACGGCGTACACGGCGACGGCGACCAGGAGCGCGCCGAGCAGGGCGAGCCACATGTAGCCGGCCGGCGAGGTGATCCCGAAGAAGGCGATGCCGGCGGCGACGAACGCGGCGGCGCCGGCGTTGACGCCGAGGATGCCCGGTTCGGCGAGCGCGTTGCGGGTGAACGCCTGCATCAGCGCGCCCGCGACGCCGAGACCGGCACCGACCAGCAGCCCGGCGAGGGTGCGCGGGAGGCGCTGCCCCCAGACGACGTACTGCGCGGTGTCGCTGCCCGCGCCCCGCAGCGCCGCCCAGACGTCCGCCGGGGGCACCGGGTTCGCGCCCACGAAGACCGACAACACCACCGACCCCACGAGTACGACGACCGCGCCCACCAGCCACCGCCGGGTGGTACGACGACGCGCGGTACGGCCGCTGTCCGGCCGTACCGCGCGGGCGGGTGTGGTGGCGGTCAACGCGACGCGGTGAGGATGCGTTCGAGGTCGTCGAGGACGGCCTGCCCACCGACCGTGCCGACCCCGGTGATCCAGAACGACTGGTCGACGAGGTGCAGGCGGGGGAAGGCGGCGGCGTTGGCGGTGACCGAGGCGGGGATGGTGCTGCGGTCGTTGACGTCGACGGTGGTGACGAAGACGTGGTCGGCCTTGGCCTCCAGCACCCGTTCCGGGGAGACGTCGACCGAGATGGAGTTCTCCCAGTCGCGCTTCGGGGTGGTGAAGCCGACGCACTCCAGCGCGCTGCCGGCGAACGAGGTGGGCCCGTAGAGGGTGAGGACGCCGTCGCGGGGACGGATGAGCTGCGCGGTCTTCCCGGCGGTGCCGAACTTCTCGGCGATCTCCGCGCACCGCTGCCGGAAGCTGGTGAGGAGCTTGTCGGCGGAGTCCGCGCCGCCGAGCGCGGTGGCGGTGAACTTCACGTTGTCCTGCCACGGGTCGGCCTGGGACGCCATGAACACGGTCGGCGCGACGTCGGTGAGCTGGTCGTAGAGGGCGGAGTGCCGGGACTCGGTGCCGATGATCAGGTCGGGTTTGAGGGCCGCGATCTTCTGCACGTTGGGTTCCTGGACGGTGCCGACGGTGCTGATGCCGGCGGCCTTGTCGCCGAGGTACTTGGGCACGCCGGCGGCCTCGCTGAGCACGGCCGCGCCGACCGGGGTGAGCTCCAGGGCGACGGCGGTGTCGAGCTGGACCGGTTCGAGGACGACGACCCGGGTCGGCTTGTCCGGCACGGTGGTCTTGCCGCGTGCGTGTTCGACGGTTCGGGTGTCGCCGACGCTGCCCGCCGGGTCGGAGTCGTCGGAGCCGCAGGCGGCCACGGCGAGCACGGCCGCCGAGGCGACGGTGAGGGCGAGGAGACGTCGGCGGATTGTTCGAGGGGTCGGCGTACGCATGGTGCAGGTTCCCGTCTGGCTACTGACAGTGACTAATCACGGCGATTTTTAGGTTAGCATTACCTAATCATCGATCTCTTCGCGGGCCGGTCGGTCATGCCAGTAGCCCTGGGTGTGCACCTGATCCGGATCGATGTGCGCTTCGGTGAACAGTCGGCGCAACACGGCAATATTGCTACTCTCCGTAGCTGCCCAGGCGTAGAAGTCCGTTCCCGCCGTCGCCGCCGTACGGCCGTCGTCGGCCAGCCAGTCGGCCACCAGCCCGGTCAGCGTCGTCCCGCCCCGGGCGTCGCCCCGCAGCCGCACCTCGACCCGGTGGCCGGCGGTCACGTCGTCGAGGGTGCCGGCGTCCGCCGCGTCGCCGGCCTCCAGCAGGACCGTCGCCCGTACCCCCGGGCCGAGGCCGGACAGGATGCCGCGCACCGCCGGGTACGCCGTCTCGTCCGCCGCGACCAGCACCCGCGTCGCCGGCCCCGGCTCCCACTGCACGCCGTACCCGGGTTGGCCGGCCGCCACGTGCGGGCCCGACAGGAGCAGCCGGTCACCCGGCCGGGCCGCCGCCGCCCAGCCGCTCGCCGGGCCGTGCGGCCGATGCAGGTAGAAGTCCAGGTCCAGCTCGCCCGCCGCCGGCCGGGTCCGGTACGCGGTGTAGCTGCGCAGCCTCGGGCGCACATCGCCGGGAATGGACCGCCACTCGCGTCGCCACGTCTGCTCGGGCAGCCCCGCCCGCAGCTCGGCCGGATAGCCGCCGTCGACCGGCAGCATGATCTTGATGCGCTGGTCGAGGTGGTGCGGGGCCATCTCCCGCAGCCGCGCGTCGCCGAGCGTCACCCGGACGAACCCGGGCGACAGCCGCCGGGTCGCCGTCACCGTCGTCGCGAACAGGACGTTGGGCGAGTTGCCGAATGCTGACATGCCGGCAGAGGCTAGCGTGCCTGATCCGGGCAGCTCACCGCCCCGTCACACCCCCGGGGGCTGCGGCGTTTCCGGTACTCGGCCAGCCGATCGGCAAGAATCCGCACAACATTGACGGTGACCATGGCGATGGCTCAATCTGACGCCGGCCGGGTCGAAAGATCCGGGCTTTCCCCGCGTCGGCGAAGGAGTTCAGATGCCACACATCACGCTCAATACCGATGAACCCGGAATTCGCGGTCTGTTCCGCTTCCGGCCAGAGACGGCGTTGCCGCTGAACGGCCTGGTGGAGGCGCTGCTGTGTGGCCCGGGCACCCTGACCCGGGGTGAAAGGGAACTCATCGCAGCCTATGTGTCGGGCCTCAACGAGTGCCGGTACTGCTACTCGGCTCACGCGGCGTACGCGGCGGCGCAACTCCCCGAGGGCATGCCCCTGGTCGAGCAGGTGCACGACGACGTCGACAGCGCGCCGGTGTCGGCCAAGATGCGCAGGTTGCTGGACGTGGCCGGCGCGGTGCAGCGCGGTGGCCGGGAGGTCACCGCAGACCTGGTGGCCGCAGCCCGGGCCGAAGGGGCCACCGACGTGGAGATCCACGACACCGTGCTGATCGCGGCGGCGTTCTGCATGTTCAACCGCTACGTCGACGGGCTGGCCACCGTCCTGCCTGACGACCCGGACTTCTACACCGACCGCGCGCAGCGGATCGCCGCCCACGGCTACCTCGGCGTGCTGCAACAGGAGGTCATCCACGAGTGACCGGCCCGGCGGGCCCGGCAGGTCGGTGGGTGCCGCCACGGCGGACCGTCACCGGGCCTGCCGGAGCGCGTCGGCGAGTTCGGTGGCCGTCGTCGCGGTGACCCGGGGTTGGTCGACGAGCATCTCGTCGATCACCTCGGCCAGCCGCGCCGGAACGGCCCCGGTCCGCTGCCGGACGGGCACCGGCCGGGTCCGCAGGACCACCGCGACCGGGTCGGCCCCGGCGGGGAAGTCCCGGGGCGTCGCCCCCGTCAGCATCCAGTAGAGACAGGCGGCGACCGCCCAGAGGTCCACCTCCGGGCGGGCGTACCGGTAGTCGACCAGTTGGGCGCGGGGCTGGAAGGCGAGGCTGCCGCCGGTCGCACCGGTCCCGGTGTGCCCGGACAGGCCCGCCTTCTCGAACGCCTTCGCCAGCCCGAAGTCGGCGACCTTGGTGACGGTCCCACCTGCGGGCCCGGTGCCGAGCAGGAGGTTGTGCGGGGTGACGTCCCGGTGCACCAGCCCATGGGCGGTCCGGGTCCGGCCGTCGGCCAGCACGACCGCGAGCTCCGCCCGGTGGGCGTAGGCCAGCGCGTCCAGCGCGTCGAGCGTGATCGGCAGCGCCTCGTCGACGGTGAGCCGGCCACCACGCCGGGTCACGAACTCGGCGACACTGCCACCCGGGCAGTACTCACAGGTGAAGAAGAACGCGGAGTCGGCCGCGCCGCTGCCGTGCAGGGCGACGATGTTGGGGTGCCGCAGCCCGCGGGTGCAGGCGATCTCGCGGCGGAAGGCGTCCCGCGCGGCGGGGTCCACCGCCCGGTCGGCGAGCAGCGTCTTCAGGGCGACGAGCCGGCCGGACGGCTCGTGTCGGGCCAGGTAGACGACGCCGTGACCGCCGCGTCCGAGCTCCCGCAGCACCCGGTGGTCGGTGAACCCCTCCATGTCGGGGGCCCCGTGCGCGGCGGCCGCCGCCAGCGCCGGCAGCGCCAGGTCCTGGTCCTGCCCGGCGGGCCCCCACGACCCGTCGTCGGTCGGGTCGACGGTCAACGTCGCCAGCCCGATCCGCACCTCGGCACCGGCCGCCAGGAGCCGCGCACCGTCGACGGGTCGGCCGTCGAGCCAGGTGCCGTGCCGACTGCCGAGGTCCCGTACCCACACGTGCGGCGGGTCGACGTCGAGCCGGCAGTGCCGGCGGGAGACCCGCCGTTGCCCGTCGTCCACCCGGATCCCGCAGTCGGCGGCCCGCCCCACCACGACCGAGACGGGCCGGGGGAAGACGTACGTGTCGACGGTTGACCCGGCCCGGACGGTCACCGTGACCGGTGGCGGAACCGGTGCCGACCCGGTGGGTCGCCCGGCCGCTGCGTCGTCGGTGTCCACGCCCGGCTCCCCGGTCAGTCGACCAGCGCCACGTACAGCGGGCTGCCCAGCAGCACGGTCATGCCGGGCCGCCCGTCGAGTTCCGGGTACGGGCTGGGTCCGTGGAGCAGCCGTTTGGCGAGGAACTCGACGTTCTGGGTGGGCCCGCGCAGGCGGCTGCCGGCCTGGTGCACCGAGGCCAGCGCCGCCACCTCGGCCGGGTCCGGCCCGTCCACCGTGTCGTGCGGGGTGTCAGGCACCGGTTCGGCCCCCTCGTCGACGAGCCCGGCGAGCAGCGCCGGCATCGTGGACGATCCCGCGAACCCGCGTGCGGTGGACTCGGCCGTCGCGCTCCCGCCGACGAGGTGGAACGGTGACCCGCCGAGCCCGACGACGGTGTCGTCGGTGCGGCCACCGAAGTAGACCAGCGACTGCTCGCCCGTGGTCGGGACGACTCCCCACCGCATCGGCAGCAACCCCCTGAAGAACTGCCCCGGCTCGTCCACGGAGCCGACGTCGGCGTGCTCGTCCAGGTAGCGGGTGACCCGTTCCAGGCGGGCCAACCGGTCGGTGCCGGGGTTCTCGACGCTGCGTTTCACCCCGACGACGGTGAGGTTCACACTGAACTCGGCGGCCCGCCTGCGCTGGTGACCCGGGTCGATCTGGGACAGCAGCATGTCCACCTTGGCGTCGCTGACGTAGAGGTAGTAACGAAAACTCACGGTCACTCCCTGACGACGCGGTCCGACCCCCGAGGTTACCGTCCGCGACCAACCGACAGTTGTCCCGTACGCCGGCGGGTGCCAGGCTCAGACCATGCCGTGGCGTCCCGGGGACCGGATTCTGGATCTCTACGAGGTGCTCGACGAGCCCCTCGCCGGTGGCATGGGCCTGGTCTACCGGGTCCGGCACCCCGGCTGGGACATCGACCTCGCGGTCAAGGTGCCGCGCCCCGGGCGACTGTCCACCGAGGCGCACCGTGCCCGGTTCGAGGCCGAGGCGGGCACCTGGGTCGGGCTGGGCCTGCACCCCCACGTGGTCAGCTGCGCCTACGTGCGCCGGGTCGACGGGCTGCCCTGCGTGTTCGCCGAGTGGGTCGCCGGTGGGTCACTGGACCATCTGGTCCGGGCCGGGCGGCTGCACGAGGGACCGGACGCCCCCGACGGCGGGTTCCTCGCCCGTGCCCTCGACCTCGCCGTGCAGTCGGCGTGGGGCATCGACCACGCCCACCGGCAGGGCGTGATCCACCAGGACGTCAAACCCGCGAACATCATGGTCGGCCTCGACGGCGACTGGACCGCGAAGGTCACCGACTTCGGGTTGGCCGGTGCCCACGCCGCCGCCGACGGGGCCGCCGGCACGGCGGTGGACGCCAGCCTGGGCGCGAGTTTCGGCGGCATGACCCCCGCCTACTGCTCGCCCGAGCAGGCCGAGGCGGCGGCCGGCGCGCGGGTCACCCTCACCCGGGCCACCGACGTCTGGTCGTGGGCGCTGTGCGTGTGGGAGATGTTCGCCGGCCGCCGCCCCTGCCGCTACGGTCAGGCGGCGCGGGAGGCGTTCGCCGACTACCTGGCGGCGGACCGGACCGGGCCGGCGGCGCAGCCGATGCCGCAGGGGGTCGTCGACCTGCTCCGGGAGTGCTTCGACGTCGACCCGTCGACCCGTCCGCACAGCCTCGCCGACCTGGCCACGACTCTCGTCGGAACGTACGCCGACGTCCTCGGCGTCCGCTATCCACGGGTGCCGCCGTCGGCGGCGGGCCTGCTCGCCGGCAGCCTCTCCAACCAGGCGCTCTCGCTGCTCGACCTCGACCGGCCGGCGGAGTCGGAACACCTGTGGCGCTCCGCCGTCGACGTCGACCCGCACCATCCTGCCGCCGTCTACAACTGGGCGCTGTACCGGTGGCGGCACGGCCGGATCACCGACGAACAGGTGCTCGGGGAGTTGCAGGCGGCGCGGGAGATCGCGGGGGAGGACTGGCGGGCCGACCACCTGCTGGGGTTGGTGCACGCCGAACGGGGTGACGACGAGGCGGCCCGGCCGTTGCTGGCCGCCGCGCCCGCCGGACCCGAGGTCGCCGAGGTGGCCGCCGCCGTGGCCCGGCGCGGCACGGAACCCGGATCGCGGCGGCTGTCCGGCCACCGCGGCACAGTGGCAGCCGTCGCCGTCGACCACGCCGGTCGGGTGATCGTCAGCGGCGGCGCGGACGGCAGCCTCCGGGTGTGGTCGCCGACCGGGCGGCCCGGGGTCCGCGAACTCGGTGCGGACGGGGCGGGTGCCGCCGTCACGGCCCTGACCGTCGACCGGGACGGCCGGGCCGCGCTCGTCGTCCGCGAGAGGGACCGGGTCGAGTGCTGGGACCTGGCGCGGGCCGGGTGCGTCCGGGTGCCGTCCGACCAGCGGGCCGCGGTGACCGCGGTGGCGCTCACCGCGGCGGGCACGGCCGCCATCGGGTACGACAACGGCCGGATCGAGATCCGGGACACGGCTGACGGGCGGCTGCGGCGCACCCTGGAACATCCGCCGAGCACCCACCAGAACCTGGATGCGGCGGGCCGGATCCTGCCGGAGATCCGGGAGAGCCCCGCCAGGGTCACCGTGCTGGGCCTGAGCGAGGACGGCGCGGTAGCGGTGTCGGCGGCGCCAGGTGACGGCAGTGTGGTGGTCTGGGAGGTCGACACCGGGCGCTGGATGCACCGCCTGGTCAAGGCCGCCGACATGCGGATGACCGGGGTCAACCAGGTGGCGTTGGGCGGGTCCGGCCGGTACGCCCTGCTGATCGGGCACCAGTCGCGGATGGTGCACCTGTGGGAGACCCGGCCCAACCGGGTGCGGGGGCCGGTGCCGAACAACCTGAACCGGCACGCGGAGATCGTGCTCAGCGGGGATGGTGAGCGGGCGGTCTCCGGCGGGTTCGGCACCCCCGACCAACCGGCCCGGGTCTGGGAGACGGTTTCCGGCCGGTGCCTGCGTACCGTCGCCATGCGCACCGACGGGCTACCCCCGGAATTGGCCGGTCTCGTGTGGCCCACCCGCGTGGCGATCAGCGGGGACGGCGCGCTGGCCGTCGTCGGTGACGAGTACGGGGGGCTGCACGTCCACCGGCTGCCCCGCCCCGACCTGCGTGCCCCGTGGAGCTACGAGCGGCCCCTGGCGGCGGGAGCGGTGCTGGCGGCCGAGGCGCAGGTCCGGCAGCGGATCGCCGGTGCGGAGGCGCTCGCCCACCAGGGCCGGACGGCCGACGCGGCCGCTGAGGTGCGGGCCGCCCGCGAGCTGGTCGGGTTCGAGCGTCACCCGCAGCTGCGGGAACTGTGGGAGCGGTTGGGGCGGACGGCGGGCGGGCGGACCGCGCCCCTGGGCATCTGGCAACGGTACGAACTGCGCGGTGGCCAGTTCACCTTCGTGGCCGGATTGGCCCCGGCGCTGAGCGTCGACGGCGACCTGGCGGTGACAGCTGGCACCGACGGCCTGCTCCGGGTGTGGGAGCTGCGGACCGGCAGGCAACGGCACACCTTCGCGGAGCGGGTGGGCAACACGCACACCATCGTGTTGTCCACCGATGCCCGGTTCGCCGTCAGCGCGGACTGGGCCGGAACCGCCCACCTGTGGGACCTGACGACCGGACGACGGCGGGCCGAACTGCACGGCGACCGGGGCGCGGTGCGGGCGGTCGCGATGGACGGCGCGGGCCGGTACGCGGTCGTCGGTGACGCCGAGGGGAACCTGTGCCTGTGGAACCTGGAGCAGGCCCACCTGATCCGCACGATGGTGGCGCACCGGGGGCCGGTGTGGACGGTCCGACTCAGTGACGACGGCCGGTACGCCGCGTCGGTCGGTGCCGAGGACGGGACGTGTCGGTTGTGGCGGACGGGCACCGGCAGGCCGGTGCTCACCATCTCCGTCGAGTTCGGCGACCGGGTGCCGGTGCGGTTCACCCCGGACAGCCGGCAGCTCCTGGTCAACTCGACGGGGGAGCTGACCGCGTGGGACGTGCACACCGGCCGGCAGCGGTACGCCGTACCGGGCCGGGGCGACGCCATGGCGCTAAGCCGGGACGGACGGATCGGGCTCGTCCGGGCGTACGACGGGTCGTACGACCGGGTGGTGTCGGTGTGGGAGGCGGCGACCGGGCGGGTGGTGTGCACACTCGACTCGGAGGCGGACGTGTTCGACGTGAGCCCGGACGGGCGGCACGCGGTGACCGCCGACGCGGACCGTACGCTGCGCATCTGGGACGTCCGGACGGGACGACGCCTGCACACCTGCGACGGCCATCCGGAGCCGGTGTCGTCGGTGGCCTTCACGGCGGACGGCCGCAGTCTGGTGTCGACGGACAACCGACCGGCGATCCGGCGGTGGGAGCTGGACTGGGACTACGACTTCACGGGCTGATCCGCAGCCGGGCCGAGCCGAGCCGGGTGCTGAGCCCACCGCCGGCCATCGGCTCGATCACCTGGTCGGTGTACGCCGCCGCGCGCAGCGCGTCGTCGTGGGCGGCCCGCTGCTTGCGGGAGAACCGGCGGCGGTCGACCGCGAGGTCGGCCACGACCGGCGGGATGAGCTCGTGGAACTCCGCCGGCACCCCGGCGATGTTGCGTTCGTAGTGGGGATCGTCCGGATAGGTCAGGGTCAGCGTGACGGGTGGCTCGCCGCGCAGCCGCCCGTTCAGGGCGCGCAGGGACCCGGCGAGGAACTCCAGGGCGATGTTCACGTCGCTCGACAGCCCGACGTTGTTCGCGTCCGGCTGGTAGCCGAGCGGGGCGTCCTCGGGCACCACGAACCGCACGGAGACCTGCTTGGCGGGCAACTCCAGCAGCAGGCGGGGCCATGGTCCGCCGCCCTCGATGGTGACGTCCACCCGCTGGGGGTCGAGGGACAGCCGCAGGCTGAGCCGGTCGATCATCGCCAGGGCCTCGGGCGGCAGGTCGTCCTGCCGGTACGGGCCCCGGCTGCGGGTCCGCAGCGCGTCCGCGTGCATGGTGGCCAGCACGTGTGCACCGGCGTGGTCGATCGTCAGGGCGAGCGGGTGGACCGCCAGGTCCCTCATGACCCGGACGACCGCGCCGATCAGCACTGAGGGTGCCGCAGCGGTGGCCATCGCCTGCCCTTCCGTCAGGTGTGGGCACAGTGACCGCCAGTGTCGCACATGAATGTGTCGGGTCCTGCCGTCCGATGGGGTGCCGTCGGCCGGGGTCGGACCGCAACGGTGACCTCGCCGACGGACGTCAACTCGGTGTGACGTATCCTGTACGCGACTCTGAGTGATCAATCAGGGCGATTTGCCAGTCTCGATCCTGTTATGTCATTGCAAGTTGTGATCAATCTTGACCTTATTGATTAATGCTTCTTAAGGTCTATTTTGGTCGCCGGCATGATCAGGAGAGAGAACTGATGGATGAGGTTTCCCTTTCCGATCGTCTGAGTGACCAGCTGAGGCGATTGTGCGAGGCCAGCGGAATCAGTGCGGCAGAACCGCTGGAACTGCTGGAAAGCCTGCTCGGGCCGGCCGGCCCGCAGCCGTTGTCGGCCCCACCACGCTGGCCGTCCAACATTGCCGACGACCACACTCCGGTGGAGTTCTCCGTCGCTTTCAGCGGCACCGAACCGCCGACGGTGCGGATTCTCGGCGAGACGTTGGGAACGCCACCCGGCCGCCTGACCAACATGTTCGCCACCCAGCGGTTCCTCGACCGGCAGGCGCACCGCGCCGGCCTGTCCACCTCCCGGCTGGACTCGGTACGCGACCTGTTCGCCACGTACGACCCGCAGGGTGCCTTTGCCGTCTGGTGCTCGTTGGTGTTCCGCAACGGTAGGCGACCCGAGTTCAAGGTCTACCTCAATCCGGAACTGCGGGGGGTCGACCGGGCGTCGGGCCTCGTCGCCGAGGCGCTGCACCGGCTCGGCCTGGGTCGGTCCTACCGGGCGATGCTCGACCACGGCATCCGGCCGGGCGAACTGGGCCGCCGGGACCGGCTGACGTTCTTCGCCCTCGACCTGCACGACAGCGTCCAGGCGCGGGTCAAGGTCTACCTGACCCACCACGACGCCGGGGTGGCCGACGTCGTCCGGGCGGCCGGGGTGGTCGACGGTGTGGACACCACCCGGCTCGCCGAGTTCGCCAGGCTGGCCGGTGGCGGTCGGACCCGGTTCGCCGGCCTCCCGCTGGTGGGCAGCTACACCCTCGTCGAGGGGGCGGGCCGACCGGTCGGCTACAGCCTCTACGTGCCGATCCGCGGCTACGTCGACGACGACGAGGAGGCGTACGACCGGGTGGTGGCGGTGCTGGACCGCTACGGCTTCGGTCGTTCGGTGCTGGACCGGGCACTCGCCGCGGTGGCCCGGCGGCCGCTGCGCGACGGCGTCGGGCTGATCCCGCACCTGTCGCTGCGGCTGGGCGCCCCCCGCCCGGGGGTGACCGTCTACCTGTCCGCCGAGGCGTACCAGGTGACCCCGCCGGCACGCCGCCCGGTGACCGTCGACCGCACCGCGCTGGCGACCCCGACCGGCCGGGCCGGCGCGGGACACCCCTGACCGTCCATCGAGGAGCGAACAGTGCCCGTCGACGCCTACGCGATGCTGCCCCCGTACCGGATCAAGGTGGTCGAACCGATCCCCTTCCTCGACCCGCAGGAACGGCGGGCGGCCCTCGCGGACGCCGGATACAACCCGTTCGAGCTGCGCGCCGACCAGATCACCATCGACCTGCTGTCGGACTCCGGCACCGGGGCCACCTCGGCCGCGCAGGAGGCCGCCGCCGCGCTCGGCGACGAGTCCTACGCCGGGGCACGCTCCTGGTTCCGGTTCCGCGACGAGGTACGCGACCTCACCGGATATCCGCACCTGCTCCCCGTGCACCAGGGGCGGGCCGGCGAACGGGTGCTCTTCACCAGCCTGCTCCGACCCGGCCAGCTCTGCCTCAGCAACACCCACTTCGACACCACCCGCGCCAACGTCACGCTGGCCGGCGCGGAGGCCCGGGACCTGCCCTGCCCGGCCGCGTTCGACCTCGACAGCGCGGAGCCGTTCAAGGGCGACATCGACCTCGACGCGTTGGCCGCCACGCTCACCGGGCCGGAACGCGACCGGGTCGGGCTGGTCCTCATCACGATCACCAACAACGGCCTCGGCGGGCAACCGGTGTCGATGGCCAACCTCACCGCCGTCCGCGACCTGTGCCGGGCGCACCGGGTGCCGTTCTTCCTGGACGCGGCGCGGTTCGCCGAGAACGCCTGGCTGGTCGGGCAGCGCGAGTCCGGCTACCGGGACTGGACGCCCCGGCAGATCGCCAGCCACGCCTTCGGGCTCGCCGACGGCTGCGTGGTGAGCCTCAAGAAGGACGGCCTGTCGGCCATCGGCGGGCTCATCGGGCTGCGCGACGACGACCTGTTCGCCAGGTGCGAGGCCAACCTGATCGCCACCGAAGGGTTCTCCACCTACGGCGGGCTGGCCGGCCACGACCTGGAACGGCTCGCCCAGGGGCTGCGCGAGGTGGTCGACCCCGCGTACCTGCGGGCGCGGGCCGCCTCCACCGACCGACTGGCCCGGCTGATCAACGAGGCCGGGGTGGACACCGTGCAACCCGCCGGCATCCACGCCCTCTACCTCAACGCCGGCCGGTTGCTGCCCCACCTGTCCCCGGCGCAGTTCCCCGGGCACGCCCTCGGCTGCCAGCTCTACCTCGACGGGGGCATCCGCTGCGCCGAGCTGGGCTCGCTCTATCTCGGCGGGATGGACGACCGGCACCGACTGGTCACCCCGGCCCCCTTCGAACTGGTGCGCCTGGCCATCCCGCGTCGCGTCTACACCGACACCCACTTCGAGTACGTGGCCGCCGTGCTCGCCGACATCGCCAAGGAACCCGGCCGGGTCCCCGGCTACCGGGTGGTCTCGTCGCCGCCCCTGCTCCGCCACTTCAAGGTGCGGTTGGCGCAGCTCCCGACGGGAGGCGGCGGCACCGACTGAACCGGTACGTCCGGCTCCGGTCCGCCCGGCCGGAGCCGGCCGGCACGCCGCCGGGTCGCTCAGGCGGTGGCGGGCAGCCGGGACAGGGCGTGCCGCACCAGTTCGATCAGCGCCTGCTTGCTGGAGGCCCGGTCCCGGGCGTCGCACCACAGCAGCGGAACGGTCTCGTCCAGCTCCAGCGCGGCGCGGATCTCCTCCTCGGTGTAGGGGCACTCACCGAAGAACCGGTTGACGGCGGCGACGAACGGGATGCCCCGCCGCTCGAAGTAGTCGACCGCCGGGAAACTGGTGCCGAGCCGGCGGGTGTCGACGAGCACGATCGCCCCCACCGCGCCCTGGGCCAACTCGTCCCAGATGAACCAGAACCGGTCCTGCCCCGGGGTGCCGAACAGGTAGAGCACCACGTCGTTGCTGATGGTGATCCGCCCGAAGTCCAGGGCGACGGTCGTGCTGGACTTGCCCTCCACGCCGGTGAGGTCGTCCACCCCGATGCTGGCCTGGGTGAGGACCTCCTCGGTGACCAGTGGCGGAATCTCGCTGACCGATCCGACCAGGGTGGTCTTGCCGGTGCCGAAGCCGCCCGCCACGACGACCTTCACCGATTTCCGATCCACGTGTATCAGTCCCTCTTCTATATCCGCTGAAGGCCGGCGAGAACCGTTTCCAGCAGCCACCGGTCGGCGATCTTCTCCTGTGCCGGTGAGCCGATGTCCAGAAACCCCTGCTCGTGGAGCACGTCGACCATCACCTTGGTGATGGCGAGCGGCCGGTGCAGGTAGGCGCCGATCTCGGCGATGGAGATCCACCCCGTGCACTGGTGCAGGATCTCCCGGTACTCCAGCTCCAGCCGGGTCTGGTCGGCCGGTAGGGCGATGACCTGGGTGGCCAGGTCGAGGCTGGTGTTGCGGGGACTCGTCCGCCCGTTGACGAGGATGTACAACGGCACCAGCCGGCCGGCCTCCGCCTCGTCGTCGCCGTCCCACACGTCGTGACTCATGGTTTCGACCCGGGTCGGTCGGCGAGCAGCGCGCCGTCGAGGCGGACCTCGGAGCCGAGATAGTCGCCGATGCGGGTCACCAGGCGGCTCATCTCGTACGCGACGGTGCCCATGTCGACTGACTGTTCGCAGAGCACCGCCAGCCGCGCGTTCTGCCCGGCGGCGGCCACGAACAACGTCCGCCCCTCGTACTCGATGATGACCTGTTGGACCGGGCCGCTGTCGAACCGGCGGCCCATCCCCGCGGCGATGCTGTGCAGGGACGACGCGCCGGCGGCCAACAGCTCCCCGGCGTCCTGCGGGAGTGAGGTGGATTTCTGCACGATCAGCCCGTCGGTGGACAGGACAACCGCGTAGACCACGTCAGGGACCTCCACCAGATCGTCGAGGATCCAGGTCAGATCGTTCTGCGATGCGGAGTGGGTCATACGTTCCTGCCTTGGTCGTCTCTGCTGGCGGAGTCCCCGTTTTTCGCCGCCCGGCCGGCGGCCCAGGCCTTCTGGTACCTGCTGAACCGGTCCCGGGCCTCCTCGGGTGACCTGGCGGGAGCCGGCGTGGCGTCGGGCTGCTGCCCGGGCAGACTGTCGTCGCGCAACTCGGGGGCGAGGTGCTGCTGCGGCCGGCGGTGCGGCAGCGGCGGCCGGTCGGCGACCTGCGGGCCGGACGAACCGCCGCGCACCGCGCCACGCTGCGCCGGAACTTCGGTCATGATGCCCCCGCTGCGGTCGGAGTGTCGCTCCCCGGTGGGACCGGCCGGCACCCGCCCGGCACCGCCCGGTGCCGTGGTCGCCACGGCGGTGGGCCGGGCCCCGGCCGCGGGGTGCAACTCCTGCCGGCCGCCGCCGACCGGCAGCACCGCACCGACGCCGGGCCGCGACATCGCGGTGGCGACGGAGCCGAGCGGAAGGATGCCGGGGTCGGTACGGTCCAGTTCGGCGGCGTACGACTCGGTGACGATCACCCGGTCGGGCAGCAGCACGATCGCCAGCAGGCCGCCGTACGCCGACGCGCGCAGGCTCACCTGGACGCCGTCCCGCTTGGCCAGCTCCGCCACCACGTGCAGGCCGACCTGTGCGCCGTCCCTCAGTGCCGTCACGTCCGGGGTGGGCGCGGTGGCGAGCAGGTCGTTCGCCCGCTCCAACGCGTCCGCCCGCATCCCCACGCCGGCGTCCTCGATCTCCACCGCGATGCCGCGCTTGACCTCGATGCAGGTCACCCAGACCGTGGTCTCCGGCGGTGAGAACGCCAACGCGTTGTCCAGCAACTCGGCGATCAGGTGGACGGTGCCGGCCACCGCCGGCCCGGCGACCGCCACGTCCGGCGCGCTGCGCAGGGTGATCCGCTGGTACTGCTGGGCCTCCGCGAAGGCCGCCAGCAGCACCCGGCGTACCGGCACCGGGTTCTGGAAGCGGCGGCCGATCTGACCGCCGGCCAGGATGACCAGGTTCTCCAGGAACCGGCGGGTCTGGGTGAGCTGGTGGTTGATGTCGAACAGTTCGGCCAGCAGCTGCTCGTCGCCGATCCGGTTCTGCAGGTCCTCGATGACCTTCAGGCCGCGTTGCAGGGGGCGTTGCGGGCGGCGGGCCACACCCATCAGCATCGCGATACCCGCCGCCCGGGTCTTCGCCTCGTCGACCGCGGCCCCCGCCGCCGCCTGCAACGACCTGTTGATCACCTCGGCCACCCGGCCGATCTCGTCGCTGCCGTAGTCGGGCAGGGGCAGCTCGGAGGCGAGGTCGACCTTCTCCCGTCGGCGCAGCCGGTCCATCATCGCCGGCAGCTGCTTGTCGACCACCGCCTCGGCGTCCCGGCCGAGCTGGGCCAGGCGTACCGACAACGCCCGGTCCACCAGGATCTGCGACTGCCGGATCGCCCAGATGATCGCGGCGATGACGACGAGCAGGGCGACCAGACTGCCCAGCGAGGCGGTGAGCAGCTGGGTGTTGCCGGTGCGCAGGGTGCGCGCCGAGACCGTGTCGGCCTGCACCACGGTCAGGTTGATCAGATCGTCGGACACCTGCCGGGTGAGCGCTTCCCACCGGGCCCGGTTGAACGACAGGGCACGCGGGGTGCCGGAACGCCACGGCCCATTACTGACCAGGGCACTCTCCGCCGCGACGAGTTCCTTCCAGGAGTCGCTCGCGGTGATGGCGGCGAAGCGTTCCCGGGCCTGCGGTTCGAGGTGCGGGGCCACGTTGGTGAGGTCGGCGTGATAGGCCCCGACCAGGTTGGTGAAGTCGAGATGGTCCTGCGGGCTGAGGGTGCGGGCACCGAAAGCGCCGTCGATGGTGGAACCGGCCCGGGACATCAGGTCGCTGGCGCGGAAAGCCTCCGTCGCCGCGATGCCGCCCTGGGCCGCGGTGGCGTCCGGGACGATTCTCGCCTGGGTGTCGAAGAGGTCGGTCGCGGCGTCGAGCAGGCGGTTGTAGAAATCGTAGACACCCGTCCCGTTGGCCGACCGGGAATCGATGGTGCTCCGCACGCTGGGCAGTTCGTCGAGCATGCCGGCGAGCGTCTCCCACCGGGTCACGATCGAGTCCGGGGCGCCGGCCAGCGCTGAGGCTGCGGCGGGACGCAGGGCGGCCACCCGCTGGTCGGTCTGCTGCCGCTGCTCGATGAGCCGGCTGAGATCCCGGGACGGCTGGGTGAGGTAGCTGACGCTCAGCCGTCGTTCCTGCTGGATCGAGGACAACGCGGAGACCGCCGGGATCGACACCTGCCGGACGCTGTTGGCGACCTGGCGGTTGTAGAAACCCTGGAAGATGAGGTAGCCGGAGGCGACGAGCCAGACGACCAGGGCGACGACGCTGGGAATGAGCACCAGCCTGATCACGCGTCGTTTGATCGACTGCGGTCGACCGGCGCGACCCGGTGTCGTCGGTGCGGCCTGGTCGTCTGAGGCGCGGCGCGGTTCTTCGCGGTCGGCCTGTTTGTGCGCCAAAGTCGTCGTATCCAATCCTGGTCAAGCCATAGACAGCAGCGGTCCTACGCCACTGGTCGACGCCGATGTGTGCCAACCCTACCGTCTATCCGGACCCCGTACCCGACCACGATTCGACGACTGTGGACAGATCCCTATGCTCGTGCAGGTCAGCGATCGAGAAGGGAGATGGTCGACACACCGACGCCACGCCCGAGGCGGTCGGGTGGTCTCCCGCCGGCCCCGGGCTCAGCCCATTGCGGTGTGTTGCGGTGGTAGCACGAGTTCGAGTTCGATCGACTGAGCCTGCGGCTTGGGGCTCGCCGGGATGGGCTCGGGCCGCCCGGTCCCGTAGCCCTGGGCGAAGTCGACCTCCCAGCTCCGTAGGAGTTCGAGGGTCCCCTCGTCCTGCACGTACTCGGCGGCGACGTGGATGCCGAGGCTGTGGCACAGCTCCGCCAGTTTCGACACGACCGCCTGATCGGCCGGTGACCGGCAGAGGTTGACGACGAACATTCCGTCGATCTTCACCAGGTCCACCGGAAGATATTTCAGATGGGCGAGGGCCCCGTATCCGGTACCGAAGTCGTCGAGCGCCAGGCGGCAGCCGGCCTGCCTGATCCCGCTGGCGAACGCCAGCGCTTCGTTACGGTTCTCGATCAGGGCGGTTTCGGTGATCTCGAAGGTCAGGCACTCCGGCTTGACCCGGTGCCGACGGATCGCCTCCTTCACATAGTTGAGCAGGCCCGGATCGGCGATTGACTTTCCGGAAACATTTATCTGGTAATGGGAAGTCTGAGCACCCCGGCCGATCAGTGCCAGGGCGTGGTCGATGACCCACTTGTCCACGGCGAGGATCTCACCGACGCGCTCGGCCATGTCGAGGAAGGCCCAGGGTGCGGTGGGCTCACCGATGTCGTTACGCACCCGGAGCAGGATCTCGTGGCGGGTGACCTGGTTGAGGCGCAGGTCGACGATGGGTTGGGCGTAGAGGGCGAACCTGTTGGCCGACACCGCGCGCCTTACCCGGGACCGACACCGGGCGGTCCGGTCGTCGGCGGCGACCGGCTGATCGAGGACCGTGACCGTGGTGCCGTTGCGGCGCGCGTCCCGGGCCGCGTGCTCACCGTCGACGAGGAGGTCGAACCCGGTGTCGGGGATGCCACTGCCGAAGTGCACCAGGCCCGCCCAGGTGTTGAGGCGCAGGGTTTTCCGGCGGACGACGAACAGGTGGCTGCGGAACGTGTCCACGAGTTGGTCCGCGAGTGACTCGGCGGCCTCCGGGAGACCGTCGACGCAGCCGAGGAGCACCCCCCACAGGCCGGAGCCGACCAGACCCAGTGTCGCGTCGTCGCCGACGGTCGTGCGCAGCAGTTGGGCGATCGCCGCCGCCAGTTCGTCGTGGTCGTCGTCGGTGAGGGCGTCGGGCAGCCGGGTGGCCGGTTCGGTCGCCACGACCACGAGCGTTCCACCGCCGATCCGACGGGCGCGGTCCACCTCGTCGATGAGATAGCCACGCGTCGGCAGCCCGGTCACGGTGTCCGGCACGGCCAGGTCGGCACAGAGCATTGCGCTGCGGATGGCGAGCCGACGGCGCTCCTGCCGGGCCAGTTCCGCTGCGGTGACGTCCTCTCCCGTGGCGATGATCCCCGCCGGCCCGTCGGCGGTGCTGAAGACTTCGAGGTGACAACGTACGTGGCGGACGCTGCCACCGGGGTGGACGACCCGGAAGCCGATGTCGTCAGGCATGCTCCGCTCCCATGCCGTCCGGACGGCATGGCGGACCCGTTCCACGTCTGCGGGATGGACGAGCCGCAGGAGGGTTTCCGGGGTCAGGTGGACCGTCCCCGGGGCCTGTCCGAAGATCATCGCCATCTCGTCCGACCAGCAGAGACGTCCGGCCCCCTGTGCCCGGACCCGGTCGGCCGTCCAGGTGACCGTGCCCTGCTTGGCCAACTGCGCGGCGCGGGCGACCCGGGTCACCTCGTCGACGTCTTCGCTCAGCGGGTCATAGAGGTCGCTGTCGACGAATATCTGGTAGCCGCCCGCGACCGCGGCGTCATAGCGTTCCTGCGCCGCGCGTGCGACGCGGCGAGCGCGGGCGAGTTCGAGAGGACTGGGTCGGCTCGTCTCGGCCAGCGCCAGGACGTCATCGAGATCCACGGCTTCCTCCCTGCCGCCGGTTGCCGTCCGGGCCCGGGTAGCCGGCCTCCTCGGCCAGCTCACGCAACCTCCGCCGGGCGGCGACCTTGTAGGAGCGAACGCTGTTCTCGGTCAGCCCGAGGAGGCGGGCGATCTCCGGATTGGTGAAACCCTCGCGTGCCAGCTGGAACACCTCGGCGTGCCGCGCGGGAAGCTGGTGCAACCAGGTCCGCAGCGCGTCCTGGGCCTCCCACACATCGGCGATGTCGGGATGTGGCGTGGGGGGCAGGTCTTCCGGCGCGACCGCAGCCTCACGTTGACGTCGCTGGCGATCCTTGCGGATCTTGTTCCGGGCCGTGGCGATCACCCAGCCGGTCGGCCTGGTGTAGCTGCGGAGCTTGTGCCACTGGACGCGCCCGTGCAGGTACGCCTCGTTGAGCGCGTCCTCGACCACCTCACGGTCCCGGCACTCCGCGCGGAGGACACGCTCCACGGTGTGGTAGGAGTCCTCCGCGAAGGCGGCGAACTCCCTGTCGTGCTCCGCCTTCACGCGGGCGGCGTCCGCCTGACGCAGCGCCCTCCTGTCGGCCGGCTCGGGCGTCAGGGCGGCAGTGCCCTCGACCTCGATCATGCGGTCTCCCCCGGGGTCTCGCACCGCTGCACGCCGCAGGCGCCGAGCTCCACCTCGCGGTGCCCGTCACGATCACGTTCCACGATCCGTACCAGGTCGTGCCCCGTTGCCGCGAGCCTGACCAGCCCGCTCATCCGGGCGGCGGTGCGTGTCGACGCCTCACGTTCCTCCTGCAACCGCGTCCGGTGCGTGACACAGGCCCGGATCAGCCCCGCCGCCGTCCCGGCGACGACCAGGGCCGCCGCCATCGCCTCGGAGCCGGAGAACATCTCCGCCAGCGCTTCGTTCATCGTTCTCCCCAGTCGCCTCACTCTGTCAATTACTATCCGTGGCGGCTGGCGAATGTAGATACCGCACTGTCCACAATCTTTCTAGAGATCGATGATCAAGCGTTTGAGCAGCTCGTACAGCAAAAAGTCATGCAGATGGCACGCTGGGCGACGAGATTCGGGCGGCCGGTCGGGGTTACTCTCCGATAGCGACAGTCACTTATGGTGACTCACTGATCACCTGTACGTCGGGTTGTCGACGGTCATCCCCACTTCCTCGGTCATGACGAAACCGGCGGGTGGTCGTGGGCGTCCAGTCCGCGTTGGGCTTGATCACCGCCGGTGGCAAGCTCAGCGGACAACCCGCGGACACCCGCGGGAACGCCGGCCGAGGAGCACAGCATGTCGAAGTTGAAGTGGATCACCGGGGTCGCGGTGCTGGCGTGCTCCGGGGCGCTGATGGCCTGCGGGGACGGTGGCGGGACACCAGCCGGGTCGGGCACGGCCACGCCGTCGGGGCCGGCGACGCCCTCCGACGCCGCGACGCCCACCGCCACGACGGTGCCCGACCCGACCGCGCCCCCGGCGAGCCCGTCCCGGCCCGCCGGAAAGCCGTCTGCCACGGCCGGTGCCGGCGGGGTGCTGTCCGGCAAGCGGGAGGTCACCATCGTCCGGGTGCAGGCCGCCGAGTCCGGGGTGGCCCTGGACGGCGGCTCGCTCGTCGAGGTCGACGACGACAGCGGACGCCAACTGTTCGTCCCGACGCCGGCCGGCGGCGGCAAATACCTGATCAAGGCGTACGGCCGGCGCGACGGCCACCCCGCCAACGACGACCCGGCCTGCTGGCAGGTGGTCAACCCCGGCGACGGCACGCCGCTCACCGTCGAGGGGACGGCCTGCGACAAGCGGAAGCCGACGCAGCTGTTCAGCATCGTCGGCAAGGGGAGTGGCGCGTACGCGATCAGCAACGACTCGGCGTTCCTCCAGTTCTCGCCCAGCCGGGGCCTGATCCTCGAAGAGCTGGGCGACGCGCCGTTGCGCAGCACCTTCCGGCTGGTCGACAACGGTCCGGCCCGTACCCCGGCCGGCGGCTGACCCACGATCCGTCCCGGCGGGGTTGGCGGGCGGCCCAGCGGGTACCGGACCCGGCATGCGGATCGTGATCGTGGGGGCCACCGGCAACGTGGGCACGGCGGTGCTGCGCCGGCTGGGTCGGGAACCGGGACTCGACCTGGTCGGCGTCGCCCGCCGGCTGCCCGGCCCCGACGCCGGCGCGCCCTACGCCGGGGTGCGGTGGCACTCCTGCGACATCGGCGCGCCGGGCGCGGTCGACCAGCTCACCGCGATCTTCGCGGGGGCCGCAGCAGTGGTGCACCTGGCCTGGCAGATCCAGCCCAGCCACGACCAGCGCACCCTGCACCGGACCAACGTCGGCGGCAGCCGCGCGGTGATCTCGGCGACCGTCCGGGCCGGGGTGCCCGCCCTGGTGTACGCCTCGTCGGTCGGCACCTACGCGCCCGGCCCGAAGGACCACCCGGTCAGCGAACGGTGGCCGGCGACCGGGGTGCCCGGCTCCTCGTACAGCCGGGACAAGGCCGAGGTCGAGGCGATGCTGGACACCGTCGAGGCCGCCCATCCGCAGCTCCGGGTGGTCCGGCTGCGCCCCGGACTGATCTTCCAACGGGACGCCGGCACCGAGATCACCAGGTACTTCCTCGGACCACTGGCCCCGGTACGACTGCTGCGGCACGGCCGGATCCCGCTCGTACCGGCCAACCGGCGGCTGCGGATGCAGGCGGTGCACGCCGACGACGTCGCCGACGCGTACGCCCGCGCGGTCCTCGGTGAGGCGCGCGGCGCGTTCAACGTCGCCGCGGACCCGGTGCTGACCCCGGAACTGGTGGCCCGGCACTTCAAGGGCTGGACGGTGCCGGTGGCCGCCCCGGTGCTACGTGCCGCTGCCGCGCTGACCTGGCGGTGCCGGCTGCAACCGGTGGACGCCGGCTGGGTGGAGCTGGGGCTCGCCGCGCCGCTGATGTCCAGCGCCCGTGCCGAGACCGAACTCGGCTGGCAGCCGCAGGTCGACGCGGCGACCGCGCTGCGGGAACTGTTCGCCGGGATGGCCGACGGCGCGCACACCGCCGGCCCGCCGATGTCCGGTGTCGCCGACCTGCCCGGCCGGGCCGCCGGCCTGCTCCGGGGCCGCGTCCCCGGCCAGGGCGACCCCTACTGACCCGCGCCACCGGCCGCCGGGTCGTCAGGCATGGGGTCCGTCAGGCGTGGGAGAGGGCGAACGCGGTCAGGAAGCCCAGGACGGTGATCAGGCCGACCAGCAGGTGGGCGTCCTCGAACGCCTCCGGGACCATGGTGTCGGTGATCATCGCGAGGATCGCCCCGGCGGCCAGCGCGGTGATGGTGGCCAGCAGCTCCGGCGGCGCGCCACCCAGCAGGGTGTTGCCGAACAGCGAGGCGACCCCGCTGACCAGGGTGATCGCCGTCCACAGCCCGAAGACGTACCGGCGGGAACGGCCGGCCCGGCGCATGCCGGCGGCGCTCGACAGGCCCTCCGGCACGTTGCTGAGGAAGACCGCGACGACGGTGACCAGGCTGACCGGGCCGCCGGTCAACAGGCTCGCGCCGATCACCACCGACTCGGGTACGCCGTCGAGCAACGCGCCCACCGCGATCGCCGAGCCCGAACCGGGCTGCTCCCGCTCGGAGGGTTGCTCCCCGCCGGAGCGTTTCCGGTGCCGGGCACCCCGTCGGGCGAGGAGCAGGTTGGCCCCGGTATACGCCAACGCCCCGCCCGCAGCGCCGATCGCGGTCGGCAGCAGCCCACCCTGCTCGTGCGCCTCGGCGATCAACTCGAACGAGACGGCGGAGAGCAGCACCCCCGCACCGAACGCCATGATCGACGCGACGACCTTGCGGGGCACCGGCAGGAAGAACCCGACGGCCGCCCCGACCAGGAGAGCGGACCCGGCCAACAGGCCCCACGCCCCGGCTTGCAACCACTGCGGCATTCCGGGGACCGTACCCGCCCCCGCACCGCGTCAACCAGACCCGGCAGCCCCGCCGGGGCCGGCCGCTCAGAAGTCGGCGAACAGGTAGGGCAGCGCGCGGGGAAACAGCCGACGCAACTCGTTCGCCGCCTCCGGGCCGACCTCGCCCAGCCCCCGGATGTGCACCTCGGCCGGGTCGAGCACCCCGTACGCCAGCGCGGACACCCCGGCAGCGGTGAGCGTCGCCGTGGGCACCGGGCCGCCGCCGGTCACCGCCGACCTGCCGCCGGGGGCCAACGCCAGCCGGCCGTCGACGCCGTCGAGCAGGTGGGTGCCGGCGAGCCACCTGTCGTCGACCAGGTCCACCCGTACCCGGCCCGGCCCGGCGGGCAGCCCGGCGAGGGCGTCCACGCTGAGCAGGCGGGCCATCGGTGCCGGCGAGCCGGGCCGGGACACCCGGGCCTCGACGTGCACGGCAAGGTCGGTCAGCCACAACTCGGGCAGGTCGTCGGCGGGGACCCGGAGGCTGATCCGCTCCACCTGGTCGACGTGCCGGGCGAGGAACTGCAACAGCAGGGCGCGGGCGTACGGGTCGGCGGCGAGCAGGTCGTCGCCGACCAGTTCGCCCCCGTGGTCGTCGATCCGGTAGGTGAGCGCACCGACCACGCTGCCGTCGACGGTCGCGGTGATCAGCCATCTGTCGTCCCGGTCCCGCAGGCCCACGTCCCGGAAGTCGGGAAAGATCGCGAAACCGTGCCGCTCCCGCAGGCACCGCTCGGTGAACGAGCGGTAGTGCGGGTAGCCGACGCCGATCCGTTCCCAGCCCACCGTGCCGGGCAGCTCGGCGCGCAGCAGCGGGGCCAGGTCGGCCGGGGAGAACCGGACGGTACGCGCCCGGGGCAGCCCCACGTAGCCGAACCGCTCGTAGAAGCTGGCCCGGAACGGATACAGCGCGGTCACCGGGTGCCCGCCGTCGCGCATCTCGTCGAGGAGCTGGCAGAGCAGCGCGCGCACGTACCCCTGCCGGCGGGCCAGCGGGTGGGTGGCGATCCCGGCGATCCCGGCCATCGGCAGCACCGCGCCGCGCAGGTTCTGCCGCATCGGCACCGCGCTGGCGGTGGCCTGCGCCTCGCCGCCCTCCTCGACGACCAGGGTCCGGTTGCCCTTGTTGTACGGCAGGTAGCGGTGGAACGCCTCGACCCGCTCCCGGCTCAGCGGGGTCGCCTCGAAGGCGTACGCCTGGAGCGGGAAGCTGGTGGTCAGTCGTTCCTCGGCGGCCAGGCGACGGATGAGCATCCGTCCATCCCAACCCGGCCGGCGGTCGGCCGCAACCCGGTTGGCCGGGTTCAGCCCTCGGTCACGTCGGAGACGACCACGGTGACGTTGTCCGGTGCGCCGGCCTGGTGGGCCAGCTTCACCAGTTGCTCACCGCAGTGCCGGCGGTCCTGGTAGCTGACCAGCGCCCCGTGGATCGCCTCGTCGGCCACGTAGTCGGAGAGCCCGTCGCTGCACAGCAGCACCCGGTCCCCGGCGAACACGGTCAGCACGCCGATCGCCGGGGGCGCGTCGGCCCCCTGCACCGCCCGGGTGACCAGGGAACGCTGCGGGTGGTGGCGGGCCTGGTCGGGGGAGAGCGCCCCCTGGTCGACAAGCGCCTGGACGAAGGTGTCGTCCCGGGTGAGCTGGGTCAGCTCCCCGTCGCGCAGCAGGTAGCACCGGGAGTCACCGACCTGGGCGAGGACCAGGGTGTCCCCGGCGAGCAGGGCGGCGGTCAGCGTCGTACCCATGCCCTCGCGGGCCGGGTCGGCGGAGATCGCCGCCCGGATGCGCCGGTTGGCGGTGGAGACCACGGCCCGCAGCGCCTCGGCGGCCTCGTCGGTGCCGGTGGGCGGGACCAGCTCGTCCAGGATGCGGATGACGATCTCGCTGGCCACCTCGCCGGCGGGGAGCCCACCCATGCCGTCCGCCACCGCGACCAGGCGTTCACCGGCGAGGGCCGAGTCCTCGTTGTTGGTGCGGACCAGGCCGACGTCGTTGAGGATGGCCGAGCGGAGGATCAGCGTCATGGGACAAGCTTGCCGGATACACCCTCGCTCCGTCTCTACGCACTAGTACGTAGGGTGGGAGAAATGATCCCGGTGTCCATGGTGGGTCGCGTCGGAGAGCTCGCCGAGCTCGACCGGGCGTGGTCCACCGTGGCCGGTACGGGCCGGTCGGCACCCGCCGTCACGGTTATTACCGGAGCTGCCGGGGTGGGCAAGAGCCGGCTGGTCGCGGCGGCCGTCGAGGGTCTCTCCCCGCGGCCGGCGGTGATCCTCACCGGGACGGCACGGGTGCACGATCCGGCCCCCTACGACTGGCTGGCGGCGGTGCTCAGCGTCCGCGACGTCGGCGTGCTCGACCTGCCGTCCGATGCGCTCGCCTGGTTGGCCCAGCACCCGGCCGCGCCGCGCGAGCGGTACGCCCCCGGCACGCTGCTCCGGCTCGCCGTGCGTACCGTCAGATCGTTGGTGGGTGCGGGCCCGGCCGTGCTGGTGGTGGAGGACCTGCACGACCTCGACCCGGCCAGCCTCAACCTGGTCGTCGAGCTGGCCACCGCGCCGCAGTTGCCGGCGCTGCTGGTGGTGGCGAGCCGGCCGCCGGCCGACGCGGTCGCACCGGATCTCACCCGCCGCGTCCTGGCCCGCCTCTGCGGGGTACGCGGCGCGGTGCGCCAGCACCTCGGCCCGCTCGGCGTCGCCGAGGTGGCCGAGATCCTCACCCAGGTGTACGGCGACAGCCCACTCCCGGCGCGGGTCTGTGCCGGCGTCTGGCAACGCACCGGCGGCAACCCGTACGCGCTCACCGAGCTGTTGGCGGTGCACGCCGGCCGGGGGCTGGAGGCGCTGGTCCGGGAACCGTTGCCGGAGCACCTGCGGATGCCGTCGCCCCGGGCCACCGCCCCACCCGAGGCCGAGCTGACCGGCCGGGAGGTCGAGGTGCTGGGCTGCCTGGTCGCCGGGATGTCCAACAAGCAGGCCGCGCGGGCGCTGGGCATCTCGGTGCGGACGGTGACCGTGCACGTGTCGAACCTGCTGCGCAAGACCGGTTCGGCGTCGCGTACCGAGGCGGCGATCTGGGCGGTGCAGCACCGGGTGCCCGGCGCGGGTCAGGTGCGGGGGTAGCGCAGCAGCAGGCTGGCGGCGACCTCCTCGTCGCCGAGGGCGGCGTAGCCGTGCGGTACGTCGGAGGTCCAGCGTAGGTGGCCACCGGCGGCGGCGGTCAGCGGGGCGTCGAGCGGGCCGGCGCGGAGCACCCCGGCGAAGACCGTCACGTGTTCGGTGACCCCGGGCTGGTGGGCTGGGGAGACCTGTTCCCCGCCGGGGCGGACCCGCAGCCGGTACAGCTCGTAACTGGCGTCGGTGTCGGTGAACGACTCCAGCAGGGTGGCGACGACCGTGGTGCCCCGCACGGTCGGGGTGGCGGCGGGCCCGGCGAGTACGGCCGCCAGCGGTACGCCGAGCTGGGCGGTGATCGCGTAGAGCGTCTCCAGGGTGGGGTTGCGGGTGCCGTTCTCCAGCGCCGAGAGGGTGGCCTTCCCGACCCCGGCGCTTCGGGCCAGCGTGGAGAGGGAGACCCCGCGTTCGATCCGCAGCGCGCGCAGCCGGTGGCCGACCGCCCCGGCGTCGGTGTCGGGCGCGGGCCGGCGGGCTGGGCGGGACGGGGTCATCCGGCTATGGTGCTACACGCCGCTGTTCCGTAAACGGAACGATGGGCGGCGGCCGGGTGCGAGGGGGAGTGTGGTGGGGGATCGGTTGCAACCGGTGCTGGCCGGCGTGGTGACCGCCGTGGTCGGCTTCGCCAGCTCGTTCACCGTCGTGCTCGCCGGGCTGCGGGCGGTCGGCGCCAGCGAGGCGCAGGCCGCCTCCGGGCTGCTCACGGTGAGCGTCGCCGCCGGGATCTGCGCGACCTGGCTCGGCCTGCGGCACCGGATGCCGATCGCGATAGCCTGGTCCACGCCGGGCGCGGCGCTGCTGGTCGCCACCGGGCCGGTCCCCGGCGGGTGGCCCGCCGCAGTGGGCGCTTTCGCGCTGTGCGGGCTGCTCATCGTCACCGCCGGCCTCTTCCCCGCGCTGGGCCGGGCGGTGGCCGCCATCCCCGCCCCGGTGGCGGCGGCGATGCTGGCCGGGGTGCTGCTGCCGCTGTGCACCGCCCCGGTACGCGCGTTGGTCGAGGTGCCGGTCCTGGCCGCCCCGGTGATCCTGACCTGGCTGGTGCTGCACCGGTTCGCCCCCCGGTGGGCGGTCCCCGCCGCGCTGGTGGCGGCGGCGGTGGTGATCGCCCTGACCACGACCGGCGTGGGGGTCAGCCCCGGTGACCTGCGCCCGGTGGTGTCGCCGACCGTGCCGACGTTCACCCTGCCCGCCGTGGTCGGCCTGGCGCTGCCCCTGTTCCTGGTCACCATGGCCGCGCAGAACGTGCCAGGCACGGCGGTGCTGCGCGGCTTCGGCTACCGGCCGCCGCTCGCCCCGGCGCTGCGCGCCACCGGGCTGGCCAGTGCGCTCGGTGCCGCCACCGGCGGGCACGCGGTCAACCTCGCCGCGATCACCGCCGCCCTCGCCGCCGGCCCCGACGCCCACCCCGATCCGGACCGGCGCTGGATCGCCTCGGTGACCGCCGGCATCGGCCTGGCGCTGCTCGGGCTCGGCGCGGGCGCGGCGACCACGCTGGTGCTGCTCTCCCCGCCGGTGCTCATCGAGGCGGTCGCCGGGCTCGCGCTGCTCGGCGCATTGGCCGGCGCCCTCTCTGCAGCCCTGACCAGCACCGGGAAGTCGGTGAACCCGGCGTCGTCGGTCGTTCCGGATCCCCGCAGCCGGGAGGCCGCCGTGGTCACCTTCGTGGTCACCGCCTCAGGGGTGAGCCTGCTCGGCGTGGGCGGGGCGTTCTGGGGACTGCTCGCCGGCTGCCTGATGCTGCTGCTCTTCCACCGCCGCAGGCCCGTTCCCGCCGCCTGACGGTCCGGTCGACTGGTCCGACCGCCCACCGCCGCGCCTCCACCCGGGATGGCGGGACGCGACGCGGTTCCGCCCGCCTTTCCGGCACCCGCTCCCGCGTCAGGAGGGCATCGCACCGAACCTCCTCGGCCACCGTTCAGCCAGGGGGAACTACCTCTGCGCGTCCTTTCGACCTGACGGCGTCAACGACTCGTTCGCATCCATGCTGGCTGCCGGCTCGTCTCCTGGCCGTGCGTTTATCCGTTCGCCGGCTCGTCTCCCGGTTGTCCGTTTATCCGTTCGCCGGCTCGTCTCCTGGCCGTGCGTTCACCCGGTCGCCCGGGCTACCGGTCTCGGCTTCGCTGCCGGGCCGTGCCTCAGGCCGGTGATTCGTTGACGCCGTCAGCTCGAAAGGGAGCGCAACAGGTACTGGTGCCCTGGTGGCACCGCTGCCGAGGTGCGGGCTCCGCGCCCACAGCGGATGCCGCCGGCGCGTCGGTGCCACGGCGGGTGGGGAACGGGTGGGTCACTCCTCCGGGGGCAGGTCGCCGACGGGGACGTGCAGGCGTACCTGGTTGTCGGTGACCGTGGCGATCTGGTCGGCCAGCACGTACACCGCGCCGGTGCGGGCCAGTCCGGTGGAGACCTTGAGGTAGCCGGTGCGCAGCAGGCGGGCGGCGAGGTCGGCCGGGACGTCCGGCTCCTCGACGGCCACCGACTCGATCAGCTCGTCCAGGCTGCCACCCGGGTCGGCGGTGGACGCCTGCACGGTCACCGCGTTGGGATCCCCCCGCTGGACGAGGTCGACGGTGCCGATCTCGACCCCGACCGTGTCCACCACCCGCATGCCGGTGGTGATCTGGGAGATGACCGCCTGCTCTGCCATGCCCTGCTGCTCCATCCCCGGGCGGTTCCCTGCCCCACCCACCGCTAAACCGCCGGGCCCCAGGCACCGGGCGGACGCGGGGACAACTCCCGCCAGGCATCAGTCCCCTCCAGCAGGGCCCGGACGGTCTCCTCGGCCTCGTCGGCGCTGCCGTACTCGTAGAACTGGGAGACGCCCTCCGCGCCGCCGGCCCGCTGCTCGACGTGCCACCGGTCGGCGTCGACGCGGAGGAAGATGTCCCGCCGCGCCAGTCGTCCCCATTTGCCGTTCCACCAGTGCCTACGCTGCTCCATGGCCGGACTCTATCGAACATGTGTACGACAAAAAGCGGCCCCTGCGGGAATCCGCAGGGGCCGATGTGCGCCGGTCGGGTCAGCGCGGGGCGGGCGGCTCCGGGTGGCGGCCCAGCACGTCGTCCAGCGCGCCGCGCTGCCCCGGGGTGGCGTGCCCGCCGGCGAGCAGCGCGTCGCGGATCTCGGTGAGCAGCTTGACCTCCTCGCTCGGCGCGGCGGGCGGCGGCTCCTCGCCCCGCTTGCGCCGCTCGGCGAGCCGGTTCATCGGGTAGACGACCAGGAAATACAGCGCCGCTGCCGTCAGCGCGAAGGTGATCGCCGCGTTGACGAAGGCCACCCAGTCGAACGGGACGCCCCGGAACGTCGGCGTCGAACCGCTGAGGCCGTTCTTGTTGCCGGTGATCAGCACGATCATGACCCGGACCAGTGGTTCGAGGAACGACTTGGTCAGCTGGGTGACCACGCCCGTGAACGCGGCGCCGATGACGACACCGACCGCCAGGTCGACGACGTTGCCGCGCATGATGAAGTCTTTGAAGCCCTTGAGCATCCCTACTCCTGTGCCGTCCGATTCTCCGTCGGGGACAACCTATGCCCCGGACAGGGGCTCCAGAAAAGCACCGGCCTCGATCGCCGCCCGCTCCGGATCGCCGTCCCGGATCGCCGCCACCAGCCGGCTGTGGTCGACGTACCGCTGGGGTTGCAGGGAGTCACCCGTCACGTAGGCGACGGTGCTGCGCAGCGCCGCGCCGACCGAGGCGTACAACTCGGCCAGCATGGCGTTGTGGGCGGCGGCGACCACCGCCGTGTGCAGCGCGACGTCGGCCTCCACGAACTCGGCGACCCGGCCCGACCGCCAGGCGGCCTCCCGGGCGGCGAGCGCATCGTCGAGCGCCGCCAGGTCCTCCGGGGTACGCCGCAGCGCGGCCAACCGGGCCGCCTCGACCTCGAACGCCCGGCGGACCTCGACCACCTCGGCCATCCGGTCGTCGGTGAGCCGACGGGCCACCACCGGGGCCAGCTCGTCGGTCGACACCACGTACGTCCCGGAGCCCTGCCGGCACTCCAGCACCCCGGCGTGCACCAGCGCCCGGACCGCCTCGCGGACGGTGTTGCGCCCCACCCCGAGCGCCGTCACCAGTTGCGGCTCGGTGGGGATGCGCCCGCCGACCGGCCACTCGCCGCCGAGGATCCGCCCCCGGAGCTGCTCGATGGTCTGCTGCACCCGCTGACCGCGCGGGGGCACGGGTGGGGAATCGACCGACGGTGTCACCGGTTACACCAGCTGCCGAAATTCATCCCATGATTGTAGGTTCGAGGTCATGACCCCGCCAACCGCTCCCGCCGTCGAGGCACCCGAGCCGCTCGCCCACCGGCCGGCCCACCGCACCCCGTCGCCGGTCACCGGTGGCGCGCTGGTGCTGGTCGGGATGCTGCTGGTCGCGCTCAACCTGCGGGCCGCGGTGACCAGCCTCGGTGCCCTGCTGGACGAGGTGCGCACCGGACTCGGGCTCTCCGGCGCGATGGCCGGGTTCGTCACCACCCTGCCCACCATCGCGTTCGCCGGCCTCGGCGCGCTCACCCCGTGGCTGATCCGGCGCTGGCCGGCCGCCCGAGTGCTGGTGGTGGCGATGCTCGCGCTCACCGTCGGTCAACTGCTGCGGGTGCTCACCGACTCGGCGACGGTCTTCGTGCTCACCAGCGCGCTCGCCCTGGCCGGCATCGCGGTGGCGAACATCCTGCTGCCGATGCTGGTCAAGCAGCACTTCCCGCACCGGACCGGGCTGGTCACCGGGGCGTACACGATGGCGCTGACCACCGGCACGACGGTGGCCGCCGCCTCCGCCGTGCCGGTGGCGCACGCCTTCGGCTCCTGGCGGGCCGGGCTCGGCGTGTGGGCGGCGTTGGCGGCGGTGGCCGTACTCCCGTGGGTGCCGCTGGCGCTGCGGGCCCGCGCCGCCCGACGGGCCGCCACCCCGACGGCGGTCCCGGCCGCCCGCGCCCGGGTCCGGCCGGCGCGCACCCGGCTCGGCTGGGCGATGGCCGTCTACTTCGGCGCGCAGTCACTGAGCGGGTACGCGGTGATGGGCTGGCTGGCGCAGCTCTTCCGGGACGCCGGCTTCCGGCCGGAGAGCGCCGGCCTGCTGCTCGCCGGGGTCACCGCGCTCGGGGTGCCGGTGGCCCTGCTGATGCCGACGCTGGCCGGCCGGCTCCGGACGCTGCGCCCGCTGGTGTTCGGACTGACCGCCTTCTCCGCGGCGGCCTACCTGGGGTTGGCGTTCGCGCCCCGGGGCGGGGCGCTGCTGTGGGTGCTGCTGCTCGCCTTCGGCCAGGGCGCGTTCCCGCTGATCCTGACCACCATCGGGCTGCGGGCCCGCACGGCCGACGGCACGGTGGCGCTGTCCGCCTTCGCGCAGAGCACCGGTTACGTGATCGCCGCGCTCGGCCCGCTGCTCGTCGGGGTGCTCTACGAGGCGACCGGCGGCTGGACCGCGCCGATGGGTTTCCTGCTCGGCGCGCTGGCGGTGCAGACGACCGCGGGCATGGTGATCGCCCGTCCCCGATTCATCGAGGACGAGCGCTGAGGAAACCGGTCAGGACGACGCAGGGGTGGGGTCACCCGCGACGGCCTGCTCGACCGTCGGATAGGTGTGCAGCACCTCGACCAGGCCGCTGACCTCCAGGATGCGCAGCACGCCACGCTGCGGGGCGGCCAACCGGACCACGCCGCCGGCCTCGTCGCAGCTGTTCTTGGCCCGGACGAAGACCGACAACCCGGTCGAGTCGCAGAACGACACCTCGGCCAGGTCGAACACCAACCGGCTGCGACCCTTGTCGAGCAGGTCGGTGATCTGGTCCTGGAGCTGCGGTGCGGTCGCCATGTCGAGTTCGCCCGCGACCGACACGACGACCACGTCGCCGCGCTGTTCCGTGTGCACCGTCAGGGACATTCAGACCTCCTGTTATCGGTGGAACGGTATCCCACGAACGGGGGGACACGCAGAACGGGAGCGGTTCCGGTGGGAGCGATCATTCCTTTGCCGCGCGGCAACTACCGGGTCTGCCTCCGGTGATAGAGTCCGGCCGGCCCAGCTCACAGGAGGTAACCATGGCGTTGACCGCAGACGGGGGCGACCGGCTCGTCGGGCTGCTGAGTGAGCACGGTGAGCGGGTCGTGCAGCGGTGGACCGAACTCGTCACCGCCTCGCTGCGCGGTCGGCTGAGCCAGGCCGAGCTGCGCCTCCAGGTGCAGGAACTGCACGCTAGCATTGTCAACGCCGGCGGTGCGGGCCTGGCCGACCTCCAGACGCCCGAGGCGGGCGAGCTGCGGGCGGTGCTCGCCGACCTGTCCCGCAGCCGGGCCCGGCAGAGCTTCACCGCCACCGAGACCGCGATCAGCATCTACGCCCTCAAGGACGTCCTGGTCGAGCTGGCCGAGACCGACGGCGTCGAGCTGTCGCTGCGGGACGTCCTGGACTTCACCGGCCTGGTCGACCGGATGGGGCTGCTCACCTTCGAGACCTACGTGCAGACCCGCGAGGGGCTGATCGCCGACCAGGCCGAGCAACTGCTCGAACTCTCCACCCCGGTGGTGAAGATCTGGGACGGCGTGGTCGCCGTGCCGCTGGTCGGCACCCTCGACTCGGCGCGCGCCCAAGTCGTGATGGAGCGGCTGCTCCAGACCCTGGTGGACACCGGCTCGCCGTACGCGATCATCGACATCACCGGGGTGCCGGCGGTCGACACCCAGGTCGCCCAGCACATCCTCAAGACGGTGGTCGCTGCCCGGCTGATGGGCGCCGACTGCATCATCTCCGGCATCCGCCCGCAGATCGCGCAGACCATCGTCGCGCTCGGCATCGAGTTCGGCGACATCGCCACCAAGGCGAGCCTGGCCGACGCCCTGCGGCACGTGCTGCGCCTCACCGGGGTCGAGACGTCCCGCCGCCACCCGCGCCGGGAGGTGTGATGGAACGGGTGCCGATCCTGAAGATCGGCGACATCCTGCTGGTCTCCATCCAAATCGACATGTCCGACCAGACCGCGGTCACCCTCCAGGAGGACCTGGCCGAGCGGATCGTGGCGACCGGCTGCCACGGCGTCATCATCGACATCACCGCGCTGGACATCGTCGACTCGTTCGTCGGCCGGATGCTCTCCACCATCGCCTCGATCTCGAAGGTCCTCGACGCCGAGACGGTCGTCGTCGGGATGCGTCCCGCGGTCGCCATCACCCTCGTCGAGCTGGGCCTGTCGCTCAACGGCATCCGTACCGCGCTGAACGTGGAGCGGGGCATGGAGCTGATCGCGGCGACCCGCGACGACGACCTCGGGTACGACGACGACCCCGAGGACGCGGAGTCCGGGACGGCGGCGACATCGCCATGACCGCGGGAGTCGACCTGGGCCCGAAGACCCAGGCGATCGGCAGCGACGAGGACGTCGTCCGGGTCCGCCAGTTGGTGCGTACCGTGGCGGTGGCGGCGAAGCTCTCCCTCGTCGACCAGACGAAGCTGGTCACCGCCGCGAGTGAGCTGGCCCGTAACACCCTCATCTACGGTGGCGGCGGCACGGCCGAGGTGACGGTCGTCGAGGATGGCCGGCGACGCGGGGTGCGGATCGTCTTCGCCGACTCCGGGCCGGGCATCGTCGACCTGGACCTCGCCCTCACCGACGGTTACACCACCGGTGGCGGCCTCGGCCTCGGCCTGAGCGGCTCCCGCCGGCTGGTCGACGACTTCGACATCAAGACCGCCCCCGGCGAGGGCACCCGGATCACCATCACCAAGTGGTCCCGATGACCCACGACGTGGTGCCGGACGCGGGCCACTGGTACCGGGTGGAGAGCGGCAGCGCCGCCAGCACCGTGCGGCGCGCGGCGGAACGCCTCGGCGGGCAGCTCGGCCTCGGCGAGAACCGGGTCGCGGAACTGGCCATCGTCGCCGCCGAGCTGACCAGCAACCTGGTCAAGCACGCCCAGGAGGGCGTCCTGCTGCTGCGACCGGTGCGCACCGCCGACGCCGCCGGGGTGGAACTGGTCGCCGTCGACTCCGGCCCCGGCATGGCCGACCTGACCGTGTCCTCCCGCGACGGCCACTCCACCACCGGCACGCTGGGTATCGGGCTGGGTGCCATCACCCGGCAGGCCAGCTGGTACGACGCCTGGTCCCGGCCGGGACGCGGCACCGTGTTCGCGGTGCAGGTGTGGGCGAAGGAGGTCGCGGCCACCCCGGCCTGGGCGGCGGGGTTGACCCGCCCGATCACCGGCGAGCAGGTCAGCGGCGACAGCCACGCGGTGCGTACCGGGGACGGCCGGCACCAGGTGCTCGTCTGCGACGGGCTGGGGCACGGGCCGCTGGCCAACGTCGCCGCCGAGGCGGCCGTGGCCGCCTTCCGGTCCGCGCCGGACGGGCCGCCCGCCGCGGTGGTGACGCACCTGCACCGGGCGATGTCGCACACCCGGGGGGCCGCGTTGGCGGTGGCGGAGCTGGATCCGGCGGCGGGCCTGCTGCGCTACGCCGGCCTGGGCAACATCACCGGGACCGTACTGGCCCCGGACGGCACCCGGCGGGGGCTGGTCTCGCTGCCCGGCATCGCCGGTCACCAGCGCCCGACGGTACGCGGGTACGACTACCCGTTCCCGCCCGGCGCGACGCTGGTGATGCAGAGCGACGGGGTGGTGGACCGGTGGCGCGCCGAGGACTATCCGGGGCTGTTCGGGCGCGCGCCGGTCGTCGTCGCGGCGACCCTGTTGCGCGACGCCGGGGTACGCCGCGACGACGCCTGCGTGCTGGTCGCGAGAATCCCGTCGTGACCGCCGGTGAACCCCTGCTGCGGATGGCGTTGCGGGTGGAACAGGACATCTTCGGCGTACGCCAGCGGGGTCGGGAGGTCGCCGCCGCGGTCGGGCTGGAGCACCAGGACCAGGTCCGGTTCGCCACCGCGCTCAGCGAGGTGGCCCGGGACCTGCTGCGCGCGGTGGACGGGGCGGACGTCACCTTCTCCTGCGTGACGGAGCCGGACGGTCGGCGGCTGCTCAGCGTCGACCTCGCCCCGCTGCGCCCGTTGCCGGGCAACCGGTACGAGCCGCAGTCCGGTGCGGTGGCGCGGTTGGTGGACACCCTGGGACTGGCGGACGTGCAGGGGGATACCGTCGTGAGGATGTCCCGACGTGTCCCGACCGCAGCCGCGGCGCTGACTCCGCAGCGCCTGGCGGAGCTGCGGGCCGAACTGGGCGTCAGCGCGCCGGCCAGCGCCCTGGACGAGTTGGCCACCCAGAACGGGCAGCTCATCGCCGCGCTCGACGAGGTACGCCGCCAGCGGGACGAGCTGGCCGTGCTGAATGCCGAGCTGGAGGAGACCAACCGGGGTGTGATGGCGCTCTACACCCAGCTCTCCGAGGAGCTGGAGGAGACCAACCGGGGCGTGGTGGCGCTCTACGCCGAGTTGGACGAGAAGTCGGCCCAGCTGCGCGCGGCGAGCGAGTCGAAGAGCCGGTTCCTGGCCAACGTCAGCCACGAGCTGCGGGCCCCGGTGACCGCGATCATCGGGCTGGGGCGGCTGCTGACCGACTCGGCGTCGGACCCGCTCACCGCCGAGCAGGCCCAGCAGGTCGAGCTGATCCGGTCCTCGGCCGCCGATCTGCTCTCCCTGGTCAACGACCTGCTCGACCTGGCCAAGGCGGAGGCGGGCCGGATCGAGCCGGAGTGGGCACAGGTCGACCTGCGGGCGGTCTTCGGGCAGCTGCGCGGGACACTGCGGGCGCTCACCCTGCGTTCCGAGGTGGAGCTGGTGGTGGAGGAGCCGCCCCCGGGCACGGTGCTCCGCTCGGACGAGGTGCTGCTGGCCCAGGTGCTGCGCAACCTGCTGCACAACGCGGTGAAGTTCACCGAGCGGGGTGAGGTGCGGATGCGTGCCGAACGTGCCGGCGACCGGGTCCGCGTCCGCGTCTCGGACACCGGGCCGGGTATCCCCGCCGAGCTGCACGAACGGGTCTTCGAGGAGTTCTACCAGGTGCCCGGGACCAGCCGGCGCAGCGGCACCGGCCTCGGCCTGCCGTACGCGCGGCGGTTGGTCACGCTGCTCGGCGGCACCCTGGAGCTGGCCAGCGAGCCGGGCCGGGGCAGCAGCTTCACGGTGGACCTACCTGTGGCGGGAGTGTGAGGTGGCCGGCGCCCCGGCGACGATCCTGGTGGTCGATGACAGTCCCACCAAGCGCTACCTGCTGGTGAGTTGGCTGACCCGGGCGGGTTTCACCGTGCGGGAGGCGGAGAACGGCACCGAGGCGCTGGCCCGGGTCGGGGTGGACCCGATCGACCTGGTGGTGCTCGACGTCCGGCTGCCTGATCTGAGCGGTTTCGAGGTCTGCGAGCGGATCAAGGCGGACCACCCGGCGATCCCGGTGATCCACGTGTCCGCGCACGCGGTCGACGTGGTGGACCGGACCCAGGGATTGACCCGGGGCGCGGACGCCTACCTGGCCGAGCCGATCGAGCCGGAGGAACTGGTCGCCACCGCGCACGCGGTGCTGCGCTACTACCAGGCGCGGCAACGGGCCGAGCTGCTCGCCGAGCGGCTCACCGGGCTGGCCGACACCACCGTGGCGGTGCACGCCGCGTCCACCTTCGCCCGCCTGTTGCAGGAGGCGGCGGCGGGTGCGGCGCAGATCTTCCGCAGTCCGGCGGCGGTGGTCGCGGAGACCTTCGACGGGGAGTGCCTGGCCGGGATCGCCGCCGGTCCGGGGGCGGCGGCGCAGATCGTGCCGTGGGTGGTCGACGACACCGGCGTGCCGACCGGCGCGACCGTCCGGGTGGACGCCCCCGACGGGTGGGGGCTGGTGCGGTGGCCGGCCGACGACACGGTGACCGTGGCCGCGGCCAAGCTGCGGGAGGACCGCGCCCCGCTGTACGTGGTGGTGCCCACCGCCACCCAGACCGCCCGGACGCCGGTGCTGGTGCAGCTCGCCCAGGCGGTCGCCTCGGCGGTGGAGGCGCAGCGCTCCCACGACGAGGAGCACCGGATCGCGGTCACCCTCCAGCGGAGCCTGCTGCCCCGCCGGCTGCCCGACGTGGCGGGCCTCGACCTGGCGGTCCGCTACGAGCCGGCCAGCGCGCAGACCGAGGTGGGCGGGGACTTCTACGAGCTGGTGATGCTCGACGGGCACCTGCTGGTGGCGATCGGCGACGTCGCGGGCCACTCGCTGCACGCGGCGACGGTGATGGCCGAGCTGCGGCACGCGATGCGGGCGTACGCGGTGGAGGGGCACCAGCCGGGGGTGATCGTGGACCGGCTCAACGTGCTGATGCGTACGCTGCTGCGCAACGAGCTGGCGACCCTGTGCATCCTGCTGCTGCACCCGTCGACGGGTCGGATCAGGCTGGCCAGTGCCGGGCACCTGCCGGCGTTGGTGACGGTGGACGGCCGGGTGGAGTTCGTCCAGCAGTCGGCCCCGCTGCTCGGGGTACGCGCGGACCGCCCCGAGGACCTGGAGTTCATCCTGCCGGCGGGGGCGACGCTGGTGCTCTACACCGACGGGCTGATCGAGCGGCGGGACACCACCATCGACGACGGCCTGGCCGCGCTGGCGGCCTGCGCGACGGTGGTCGACGCCGACCTGGACGGCTTCTGCCAGCGGCTCCTGGTCGAGCTGGCCCCGCCGGAGATCCACGACGACGTCGCGGTGGTGGCGGTCCGCCGCCGCTGACACGTGCCGCCGCCGCGCTGGCATGGTCCGCCGCCGCTGGCGGGGTCTGTCACCGCCTCCGGTTTGGAAACAGCCCGGAACACTGTCGCGCGGGTCGACCGGGGTCACATTGTGCTGATGTGGCGACTACTGTGTGAACGGCCGTCGCGCGGGCAGGTCCAGCGTCGCGGCCTTCCGCAGGTCCCGAGGGTGCACGGAGGTTGCCCGTGGAGACATCGCCGCTGCTCGACTACTTCGCCGAGGAGCTGCGGCTGGCCCGGTCGGCGGCCGAGCTGTCCCAGTCGGCGCTGGCCGAGGCGGTGAGCTATTCACCCGCCCTGATCGCCAAGATCGAGACCGGCGAGCGTCGACCCAGCGCCGACCTGGCCCGACGCTGCGACGCGGTGTTCGGGGGAGGTGACCGGTTCGCCCGTATCCAGCGCCGGATCAGCCGGGAGACCGTGGTGCCGTACTTCCGCGAGTGGGCGGGGATCGAGCAGGAGGCGACCGCGCTGCGTGGGTACGAACCGCTCTACGTCCCCGGCCTGCTCCAGACCGAGCGGTACGCCCGCGCGGTCCTCTCCGGAAGCGGGCTGCTCTCGGCGGAGGAGGTCGAGCGGCAGGTCGCCCTCCGGCTGGAACGCCAGGAGATCCTGACCCGGGACCGGCCGCCGACGCTGACCGTGGTGGTCGACGAGTCGGTGCTGCGCCGGCCGGTGGGCGGCCCGGAGGTGCTGCCGGAGCAGCTTCGCCACCTGGTCAAGGTGGGCGAGGGGCTGCCCCGGGTGCGGATTCACGTGGTGCCGTTCGCGGTGGGTGCCTACGCCGGGCTGGAGGGTCCGTTCGTCATCGCCACGCCGCCGCTCGGCGAGGATATGGTCTATGTGGAGACTCAGCTCGGCGGTCAGGTGAGCGACCGACCGGCGGACCTGCGCCGGGCGGTCGACGTCTGGGAGTCCCTCCGGGGCGAGGCCCTGCCCCACCAGCGGTCGATCGAGCTGATCGCGGAGACGACGGAGGCAGAACCATGGAGTTGAGCACTGCCCGGTGGCGCACCAGCAGCCGCAGCAACGGCACCGGCGGCAACTGCGTCGAGGTGGCCGGCAACCTGCCCGGCGTGGTCGTCGTACGCGACTCGAAGGACCGCACCGGCCCGGTGCTGGCCTTCCCCCCGACCTCCTGGCGGTCGTTCCTCACCCGCTTCACCCCCGCCGACTGACGACCGGGCCGCTGACCGACCCGCGACGCGGGGCGGGCTTCCCAGATGACCACGTTTCATACACCGGCTGAGCCGACGAGGTGGAAGATGGGTTGATCGTATTGACCCGCTACTCTGATCCCCATGGACTTCCTCGCTGGCTCGTTCGCGCGGTTTGCGACCGTGTGGTCAGTCAGCGACGTGGACGTCACAACACTTCTGGCTCAGCCCGAGGTGGCCGACAGGGTCTCTAGCAAGCTGACCAAGTACTACGACAAGATCACGGGCGCTGCGGTAGATGGTTACGTCTCACCGATGCAGCCCATTGATCTGCTGGTCCAAGCCTTGGGGCGGTTGAATCGGCCCTCCGCCAAGTCCACTAGTAATTCTTTCAAGATCGACTTTGCTGACGATGGTGCTGGGGTGGACGTCCTCCCGGCATTTGGTGACTCGAATCAACAAAGGTGGCTCGCCGGGACCGACGGGCTGCATCAGGACCTTTACCGATCGCTTCCAAAGAAGCTGTCGCGCGCTGAGCGAGACCTGGCTGAGTTCGCAACCGTGGAGCAGCTTCGCGGCAACATCGCGAGGCGCAGTGTCATGTCGAGCAGTGTCGGTGCCGGCAAGTCCCGGCTCCTCATTGTCGATCATGGTGCGGCAGAGATTCGTGCGGAATGGGCGAGACTCTGGTCTCGCCTCGACATCGAACGCATGCTGGCGCGGCACATCAAGATCGTTATCCGGCGGATCCTCGGCTTGCCGAAGCCGAGGATTGTTCGGGCTGAGCAAGCTTCTACCGAGGTGGTTCGTTCTATAGAAAGCCATCGCAGTCGAGCCCCAGGTGGCTTGCGGACATTCGTTGATCTTGTCCGCTGGGAGCCCTTGACCCTCTAACCCAGGGCGCTCCCGCCTCTTTTAGGGAGCTGTCCGGTGTGGTCTTGGGTGCCGACTGACCCAGTTGTCATTGCGACCATTTTGGGAATGCCCACTTTGGGTTATCTGACGAGGAAGTGTGCTGATCCGGTCTTCCTGTGTGCGGTCGTGGCTGTCCTGCACCGTGACAAGGCTCGTCGTGATGATGCGCGGGAGACCATGCGTGATCTCCTTAGTGCCCCTCGCGCTCGACGTCGGGCGTTACCTTCCTCGAAGCCGCCGAAGGAAGAGCCCTGATGTAACGCCGACAGAGGCGGCCGGGGTAGGTGCCCGCCGCGAACAACCTCGTGGCGGGCGAGCGCATCACGCAGCGCTAACCGTCATCGACGCCATCTGAACAGCTCGGCTACCGCTTTGATGATGCCGGGCCGGTCCTTGGGCTCGGTGCCGCGAAGGGCCAAGGCGGTGATGATGATCTTCCCCGCGACCGTTACGGCGACAGCGGCAGCCGCCACCCACGGGCCAGCGCCGACGAACGGCTCAAGGTTCCCGAGCCCCACCGCATACCCCCTCCCTGGTCGGGCGAGGGCGCGTCAACCCAGCCCGGCCAGTGCGTGAACACTGGTCTGGCTGAATCCGCGTTCCGGCGATCGTGGATCTCAGTGCCGAGAAGTACTCGCCTCTCGGGGCTTGCTGATGGTGCTACTTATAGTGCTTATGGGTAGAAATTTGGCTGCTCTGCCGCCGGAGCACAGAGAGCCAACCCAGCCCGGCGTCCTGAGTAAGAACGCTGGCTGAGAGTTAATGCCTCCCTGACGCAGGCCAGGGTGTTCGGCGACGTGACAGGAGCGTACCCGACCGCCACCAACGGACGCGACGACCGCGCGTAGAGGCGCCCAAGACCGCCGCAGAGGTGCGGACGGGTGCGGACCGGGGTGTCCGCGCGACGACGCCCCGGCGGACCTGGCGGCGGGTGGGGCGGCCGGCGACGTGTGGGGTGGCGGATCCGGTGTGACCCGTCAGTCAGCGGGGGTGGAACAGGCCCGTCGACCAGGCCAGGCCCAGTCCGGCGACGGCCGAGCAGCAGCAGATCAGCAGAGCGACGGCGACCACGCCGAGGATCAGCCAGGTCGGCCCGTGCCGGCCCACCGAGAAGCCCGGCTCCGGTGGCACATCGAGGTTGGGCGGATCGTCGTCTGGCATGTCTGGTACGTCTGGGCCGGGCAGGTCATCGTATGGCAGATCGGCCGGGCGGGTCGTTGTCCGCCCGGCCCTCGTCGGTCGTGGTCATCGGGCCTGGCCCAGGTCAGGCCCGGCCCAGCCGGTCGAGGATCCAGGCGTTGACGAACGCCTCCTCGCGCCAGGCGTCGTACCGGCCGCTGGGGCCGCCGTGGCCGGCACCCATCTCGGTCTTGAGCAGGTAGTCGCCCTGCGGGGCCACCGCCCGCAGCCGGGCGATCCACTTGGCCGGCTCGTGATAGAGCACCCGGGTGTCGTTGAGGCTGGTCACCGCCAGGATCGCCGGATAGTCCACGGCGGCGACGTTCTCGTACGGGGTGTACGACTTCATGTACGCGTACACCTCCGGGTCGGCGAGCGGGTTGCCCCACTCCTCCCACTCGGTGACGGTCAACGGCAGCGACGGGTCGAGGATCGAGGTGAGCGCGTCCACGAAGGGCACCTGCGCGACGATCCCGGTGAACGCGTCCGGGGCGATGTTGGCCACCGCGCCCATCAGCAGTCCGCCGGCCGAGGCACCCCGGGCGACCAGCCGGTCGGCCGCCGTCCAGCCGGATTTGACCAGGTGCCGGGCGCAGGCGACGAAGTCGGTGAAGGTGTTCTTCTTGGCCAGCAGCTTGCCCTCGTCGTACCAGCGGCGACCCAGTTCACCGCCACCCCGGATGTGCGCCACGGCGAACACCACGCCCCGGTCGAGCAGGCTGAGCCGGGCGATCGAGAACCACGGGTCCATGCTGGCCTCGTACGAGCCGTACCCGTAGATGACGGCGGGTGCGGAGCCGTCGCGCGGGGTGTCCCGGCGGCAGACCAGCGAGATCGGCACCCGGGTGCCGTCGTCGGCGAGCGCCCACTCGCGGTGCTGCTCGTAGTCGGCCGGGTCGTATTCGCGGCCGTCCGGCCCGGGGAGCACCGGCTTGCGGCGGCGCAGCGTCAGCTCCCGGGTGACCAGGTCGTAGTCGTAGACCGAGTCGGGGGTGACCAGCGAGGTGTAGCGGAAGCGGAGCTGCCGGGTGCGGTATTCCGGGTTGGCGTCCAGCCCGACACTGTGGATCGGCTCGGGAAACTCGATGTCGTGCCCGTCGCCGCCGCCGACGGGGAGCACCCGTAGCCCGGTCAGGCCGTTGCTGCGCAGCGAGACGACCAGGTGGTCGGCGAACGCGTCGACCGACTCCAGCCGGGTGCCGGGGCTGTGCGGGATCAGCGGAACCCAGTCGCCGGGGGTGTCCGCCGAGGTGTACGCCAGCGCGAAGTCCTCCGCGCCGTTGTTGTGCAGGATCAGGAACCGGTGGCCGTGGTGCTCGACGCTGTATTCGACGCCCTGCCGGCGCGGGGCGATCACCGCCGGCTCACCTGTCGGGTTGTCGGCCGGGATGACCCGGACCTCGCTGGTGACCTTGCTGGTGCTGTCGATCAGCACGAACCGTTCGGAGCGGGTCAGCTCGACGCCCACCCAGAACCGCTCGTCCTCCTCCAGGTGCACCACCACGTCCTCGCCCGACGGGGTGCCGACGGTGTGCCGCCACACCCGGTTGGGCCGCCACGCCTCGTCGACGGTGATGTAGAACAGCACGCTGGCGTCGGCCGACCAGGCGGTGCCGTAGAACGTGTCGGGCACCTCGTCGCCGAGCAACTCGCCGGTGCTCAGGTCCTTGATCCGCAGGGTGAACCGTTCGTCGCCGGAGAAGTCCGTCGAGTAGGCCAGCCACCGCCCGTCGGGGCTGACGTCGAACGCGCCGAGGGAGAAGAAGTCGTGTCCTTCGGCGAGCTGGTTGCCGTCGAGCAGCACCTCCTCGCCGTCGAGCGGGGCACCGTCCACGCTGACCGGCGGATCGGTCTCGCCGTCGCGCACGGGGCGGCGGCAGTGCACGCCGTACTGCTGGCCCTCGACGGTGCGGGTGTAGTACCAGTGGCCGCCCTTGCGGGTGGGCACCGACAGGTCGGTCTCCTGGGTGCGCTGCTTCGTCTCGGCGAACAGGGTGCCGCGCAGCGCTTCCAGGTGCGCGGTGCGCTGCTCGGTCCAGGCGTTCTCGGCGGTGAGGTGGGCGATGGTCGCCGGGTCGTCCTTGGCGGCCAGCCAGGCGTACTCGTCGACGACGGTGTCGCCGTGGTGGGTGCGCTCCGCGGGGACCTGTCGGGCGACGGGCGGGGTGGTCTCGGTGGTCACGCCGCCACGTTACCGGCCCGTCGCGCGGCGCGGCGCGGACGAACCACCACGCGCCGCATTAGAACATGTGTACGATGACTGCCATGTCGACGCCAGCGGGTTCGGTCGGTGCAACGGAGATCACCCGGCGGTTGGCCGGGATCTGCGGTCCCTCCTTCGCCCGGTTCGCGGGCGCGGCCGACGAGGTCGCCGGCCGGCTCGCCCGGTGGGTGGCCGTCCCGGGTGGGCCGCGGGCGGCGGCCGAGGTGCTGCGGCTCGCCGCCCGGCACGATCTGTCGGTGGTGCCCCGGGGCGCCGGCACGAAGATCGACTGGGGTGCCGCACCGGCCCGGGTCGACATCATGCTCGACACCGGCCGGCTCGCCGGGGTCGGCCACCGACCGGCGTCCTCCCCGGTGGTCGAGGTGGGTGCCGGCACCCCGCTGCGGGCCGTGCAGGCCACCCTGGCACGCTCCGGCCGCCGGCTGGCCCTCGACCCGCCGTCACCCGGGGCCACCCTCGGCGGGGTGCTCGCCGCCGACGAGTCCGGCCCGCTGCGGCACCGGCACGGCACCGCCTGCGAGCAGCTCGTCGGCCTGCGCTGGCTGGACGCCGACGGTGAGCTGGTCAGCGCCGGGCGCAGTGCGGCCGAGCTGGCCGGGGTGGCCGCCCCGGTCGGCCTCGACCTGGGCCGGCTGCTCTGCGGCTCGCAGGGCGGGCTGGGCGTGCTCGTCTCCGCGACGCTGCGCGCGCACACCCTGCCGCCGGCCCGGGTGTGGGTGACCCGGCCGGTGTGGAGCCCGTTGGAGGTGCACGACCTGGTCCGGGCGGTGCTCGCGGCCGACCTCGATCCGGCGGCCGTCGAGTTGGACCTGCCGGCCGCCGGGTCACCGCCACGTCCGGCCGCCGCGCCGGCGGCGGGCGCGACCTCGGGGCCGGGTGGCCGCCCGATGTCGGCGGCCGAGGCGTCGGCCCGCGCCAACCATCCCGCGATGGCCGGCCGCCGGGCCGCTGTGCCACCTCCCCGGGGCAACGCCGGTGAGCTGGCCGTTCTGCTGGAGGGCGGCCGGTCCGAGGTGGCCGGGCGGGCCGACCGCCTGCTGGCCCTGCTCGGCGGCACGGCAAGTCTCGCCCCGGACGCCCCGGTCTGGTGGCGGCGCTACCCGTTCGCTCCGGGCGACACCGCGCTACGGGTCGAGGCGCCGGCCGCCGACCTGCACGCCGCCGTCTACGCGCTGCGCGACGCCGCCGGTACCCCGCTGTCGGTGCGCGGCTCCGCCGGGCTGGGCATGGTGCACGCCGCGCTGCCCGGGTCGCTCCCGGTCGACCGGGTGGCCGGCATCCTCGCCGCCGTCCGGGGGGTGCTGTTCACCCGCCGGGGCCGGTGCGTGGTGGTCGCCGCGCCCCCGGCGGTGCGTCGTGAGATCGACGTGTGGGGCGAGGCGGCGGTGATCCCCCGGCTACGCGAGGCGAAGGAACACCTCGACCCGCACGGCCGGCTCGCCCCCGGCCGCCTGCCCGGCGGCCTCTGACCGGTCTCCCGCGCCCCCGGGTGGGCCGGGGGAGCGGGGGCGAGGGGGAACGGGCCGGGGGCGTACTCAGAGGGCGTCGTTGCGCAGCACCAGGATGGCGATGTCGTCGCGGGGCGACTCGACCGAGAAGTTGATCGCGGCGGACCGCAGCCGGGCCGCGACCACGTCGGCGGAGTAGCCGGCCAGCGGGGCGGCGGCCTCCCGGAGCCGTTCGGTGCCGAAGAGCTCCCGGCCGCGCCGCCGCTCGGTCACCCCGTCGGTATAGAAGATCAGCGCATCGCCCGGCGCGAGCACGATCTCCGCCGCCGGGGAGGTGATCGCGTCGAGCAGACCGAGCGCCGTGCCACCGATGCCGACGAAGTTGGCCCCACCGGCCCCGTGCAGCAGGACCGGCCGGTCGTGCCCGGCCAGGTGCAGCGAGACGTCGAGCCGGTCGCCGTCGCCCGGCCCGACCGCCGCCAGCGCCAACGTGCAGTACCGCCCGCCACCCCGCTCGACGAGCGTGTCGTTGAGCCGGGCCAGCGCCTCGGGCAACGGCTTGCCGTCCCCGACCAGCACCCGGATCACGTCCCGGACCAGCCCGGTCACCGCCGCTGCCTGCACGCCCTTGCCGGACACGTCGCCGACCACCACCAGCCAGCGGCCGTCCGGCAGCGGCACCACGTCGTAGAAGTCGCCGCCGACCTCGGCCTCGTCACCGGTCGGGACGTACTCGGCGGCGAAGCCGATGCGCTCGACGACCGGAAGCACCGGCGGCAGCAGCGACTGCTGGAGGGTCTGCGCCACCCGACGCCGTTCGGCGTGGATGCGGGCGTTCTCGATGGCGAGGCCGGCCCGCCGGGCCACGTCCTCCAACACCGCGACCTCGTCCGGGTCGTGCCGGTGCCGCTGGTGCCGTCCCACGGCCAGGGTGCCGAGGCGCTGGCTGCGGGCGACCAGCGGTACGGCGAAACCCTCCATCGGCCCGCCGAGCGGCACCTGGGAGCCGGTCCGCGACGCCTCCCGCAGCCGGGCCTGGACCGAATCCGGCCCGGACTCCTCAAGCACCTTGTGCAGTTGGGGCAGGACGGACTCGTCGGCGTGACTGGACGCGGCGAGCCTGAGCCGGCCCCACTCGTCGGTGGTGTGCACCGCGCACCACTGGCCGAGCCGGGGCACCACCAGCTGCGGGATCAGCGCCATGGTCAGGTCGACGTCGAGTGACTGGGCGAGTAGTTCGCTGGCCTCGGCGAGGAAGGTCAGCCAGGCCGAGCGGCGGACGTCGGCCCGGCGCAGCCTGTCGTTCTCCAGGTGCAGGGCGAGCCGTTCGGCGGCGAGGACGGCCAACGGCCTGGCGTACGCCGACGGTGCCGCGTCCAGCTCCAGCTCCCCGACGTACGGCCGGTGCACGGCCAGCGGCACCCGGAGCAGCTCGTTGCCGGGGCGGGGGTGCCGGCCGTAGCGGGCCAGCACCTGCGGGCCCTCCCCCTCGCCCCGGTCCAGCCGGATCACCCCGCCGGCCGCGCCCACCATCTCGGCGACCCGGGTGAGCAGATCGGTGGCGAAGTCGGTGAGCGGCTCGTCGGCGTACGGGTCGGGGCGGGTCTGGGTGAGTTCGCTCATCGCGGCGGCGCTCGGCGCGGTGGTCCCCGGTTCGCTGTCGGTCCGCCCGGGTGGCGGGTAGGTGGCGCGTGGCGCGTCGCCGTGGTCGCCGTGCCGGTCGAGCCGGAACCACACCCCCTTACCGGTGGGCAGGTAGGTGGTGCCCCAGCGGCTGGCGAAGTGGTCGACCAGGAGCAGTCCCCGCCCCCGCGCGGAGACCTCGCCGATCTGGTCGGTGTCGTTGCGGATGCCGACGACCAGTTCGTCGACCGGCCCGGCGGCGAAGTCGGAAACCGTGACGGTCAGGCCGATCTGGTCGGCGACGACCTCGATGTCCAGTTCGGTGCGGGCGTGTTCGACGGCGTTGGTGGAGAGTTCGGTGGTCAGCAGCAGCGCCTCGTTGAGTAGTTCGTCGAGGTCGGCTTCGGCGAGCACGGAGCGGACCACGGCGCGGGCGGCGGCCGGGGTGCGGTTGTCGGCGGGCAGCCGGACGCGCCGGACGTGCTCGTCCCGTCCCGCGTCTGTCCCGGCCCCCGGCTCCGCTGACACCCCCGTATCCTCTACCGCCACCGGCCGGGTGCCAAGCCGCACCACGTACCGTCACACCCGCCGCGCCGACCAGGTCGGTGGTGGTCACCCTCCGCCACCTGGCCGGTCCGGCCTGTGGGCTGGCGGTCGGTGGGCTGGCGGGCCGGGCCACGTCGGCGCGCGGCGGGGGCGGACGCCGCGTCGTCGCTCGGCGCGGCCGTATCCGGGGCACGTCGTATCCAGGGCCCGGCGGCGACCCGGGCACAATGAGGGGAAGTCGGCGTGTCGGCACGTCGGGAGCCCTCCGAGTCGAGCGAGGAAAGATGACCGCGAAACAGTCGGTGACGGCGGACGGGTCCGCCTCCGAGCATGACGCGCTCCTCGGTGAGCTGTCGGAGGCGCTGCGACGGGTCGGCCGGGGCGACTTCAAGGTACGGCTGCCCCGGCGGGCGGGTGCGGCCGGCGAGGTGGCGGACGCCTTCAACGAGGTGGTGTCGCTCCAGGAGCGGCAGCACCTGGACCTGCGCCGGATCAGCCGGGTGGTGGGCCGCGACGGTCGGCTGACCGAACGCCTCGACGAGGAGGGCCTGGACGGCTCCTGGGCGGAGGGCCAGCGGGCGGTCAACTCGCTGATCGACGACCTGGGCCGGCCGACCACCGAGATCGCCCGGGTGATCATGGCGGTGGCCGACGGTGACCTCTCCCAGCACATGGAGCTGGAGATCGACGGTCGCCCGCTGCGCGGTGAGTACCTGCGGATCGGCCGGACCGTCAACACGATGGTCGGGCAGCTCTCGTCGTTCTCCAACGAGGTGACCCGGGTGGCCCGGGAGGTGGGCACCGAGGGCAAGTTGGGTGGTCAGGCGGACGTGCGGGGCGTCGCCGGCACCTGGAAGGACCTCACCGACTCGGTGAACACCATGGCGTCGAACCTGACCGGCCAGGTGCGGTCGATCTCCCAGGTGGCGACGGCGGTGGCCCGGGGCGACCTGTCGCAGAAGATCACGGTCGGGGCGCGGGGCGAGGTCGCCGAGCTGGCCGACACGATGAACTCGCTGACCGACACGCTGCGCCTGTTCGCCGAGCAGGTGACCCGGGTGGCGCGCGAGGTGGGCACCGAGGGCAAGCTCGGTGGGCAGGCCGACGTGCCGAACGTGGCGGGCACCTGGAAGGACCTCACCGACAGCGTCAACTCGATGGCGTCGAACCTGACCTCCCAGGTGCGTAATATCGCGCAGGTCTCCACGGCGGTGGCCCGGGGTGACCTGAGCCAGAAGATCACCGTGGCGGCGCAGGGTGAGATCCTGGAGCTGAAGGACACCGTGAACACGATGGTGGACCAGCTCTCCTCGTTCGCGGACGAGGTGACCCGGGTGGCCCGTGAGGTCGGCATCGAGGGCAAGCTCGGCGGCCAGGCCCAGGTACGCGGCGTCTCCGGCACCTGGCGGGACCTGACAGAGAACGTCAACCAGCTCGCCGGCAACCTGACCAGCCAGGTCCGCAACATCTCCCAGGTCTCGACGGCGGTGGCGAAGGGTGACCTGTCGCAGAAGATCACGGTCGACGCGCAGGGCGAGATCCTGGAGCTGAAGAACACGGTCAACACGATGGTGGACCAGCTCTCGTCGTTCGCCGACGAGGTGACCCGGGTGGCCCGTGAGGTGGGCACCGAGGGCAAGCTCGGCGGTCAGGCGCAGGTCAAGGGCGTGAGCGGCACCTGGCGGGACCTGACCGACAACGTGAACTCGATGGCGTCGAACCTGACCTCCCAGGTGCGCAACATCGCCTCGGTGACCACGGCGGTGGCCAAGGGCGACCTCAGCCAGAAGATCACCGTCGACGCCCGGGGCGAGATCCTGGAGCTGAAGTCGACCGTCAACACGATGGTGGACCAGTTGTCGTCGTTCGCCGACGAGGTGACCCGGGTGGCCCGTGAGGTGGGCACCGAGGGCAAGCTCGGCGGGCAGGCCCAGGTACGCGGGGTCGCCGGCACGTGGCGGGATCTGACCGACAACGTGAACTCGATGGCGTCGAACCTGACCAGTCAGGTGCGCAACATCGCGCAGGTCTCGACGGCGGTGGCGAAGGGCGACCTGTCGCAGAAGATCACCGTGGACGCGCAGGGCGAGATCCTGGAACTGAAGAACACGGTCAACACGATGGTCGACCAGTTGAGTTCGTTCGCGGACGAGGTGACCCGGGTGGCGCGTGAGGTGGGTACCGAGGGCAAGCTGGGCGGTCAGGCGCAGGTGAAGGGTGTGTCCGGCACCTGGCGGGATCTGACCGACAACGTGAACTCGATGGCGTCGAACCTGACCTCCCAGGTGCGCAACATCGCCTCGGTGACCACGGCGGTGGCCAAGGGCGACCTCGGCCAGAAGATCACCGTGGACGCGCAGGGCGAGATCCTGGAACTGAAGAACACCGTGAACACGATGGTGGACCAGCTCTCCTCGTTCGCCGACGAGGTGACCCGGGTCGGCCGCGAGGTCGGCATCGAGGGCAAGCTCGGCGGTCAGGCCCAGGTGAAGGGCGTGAGCGGCACCTGGCGGGACCTCACCGAGAACGTGAACCAGCTCGCCTCCACCCTGACCACCCAGCTCCGGGCGATCTCCCAGGTCTCCACGTCGGTGACCCGGGGCGACCTGACCCAGCGAATCGCGGTCAAGGCGCAGGGTGAGGTCGCCGAGCTGAAGGACAACATCAACCAGATGATCGTCACCCTGCGGGAGACGACCAAGAAGAACGCCGAGCAGGGCTGGCTCGACTCCAACCTGGCCCGCATCGGTGGCCTGCTCCAGGGTCAGCGGGACCTGGGCGAGGTCTGTCGCATGATCATGATGGAGGTGACCCCGCTGGTCGACGCGCAGCTCGGCGCGTTCTTCCTGGCGGACACCTCCGAGGGGGTGATGCGGCTGCGGCTGACCGCGTCGTACGGCTATGTGGCGCGGGGGCACGACGTGACCTTCGGGCCCGGCGAGGGGCTGGTCGGCCAGGCGGCGCTCTCCCGCCGGACGATCCGGCTCAACGCGCTGCCCGACGGGCGGATCACCCTGCGCTCCGGGCTGGCCGACACGCTCCCGTCCGACCTGGTGGTGTTGCCGATCCTGTTCGAGGGCGAACTGCTCGGGGTGATCGAGTTCGCCAGCGTGGCCCGCTTCTCGGAGCTGCACCTGGGGTTCCTGGAGCGGCTGGTGCTCACCATCGGCATCGCGGTCAACACCATCCAGGCCAACCGGCGTACGGAGGAACTGCTGGCCCAGTCGCAGCGGCTGGCGCTGGAGTTGCAGGACCAGTCGGCGGAGTTGCAGCGCACCAACGCCGAACTGGAGGACAAGGCGAAGCTGCTCAGCGAGCAGAAGGGCAACATCGAGACCAAGAACCGGGAGATCGAGCTGGCCCGGCTGGGGCTGGAGGAGAAGGCCCAGCAGCTCACCCGGGCGTCGGCGTACAAGTCGGAGTTCCTGGCGAACATGAGCCACGAGCTGCGGACGCCGTTGAACTCGCTGCTGCTGCTGGCCCGGCTGCTGGTGGAGAACTCGGAGCGCAACCTCACCCCGAAGCAGATCGAGTTCGCCCGGACGATCCACGGCTCCGGCTCGGACCTGCTGCGCCTGATCGACGACATCCTGGACCTGTCCAAGATCGAGGCAGGGCGGATGGACGTCGAGCCGACGGAGATCCGGTTCGCCGAGATCCGCAACTACGTGGAGCAGGCGTTCGCCCCGCAGGCGGAGGAGAAGAACCTCGACTTCCAGGTGCGGGTGGCCAAGGAGTTGCCGCCGGCCCTGGTGACCGACGCCCAACGGTTGCAGCAGATCCTGCGCAACATGCTCTCCAACGCGGTGAAGTTCACCGACAACGGCGCGGTCACCCTGCGGATCGCCCCGGCGGCGGAGAACGCGGTCTTCGACGTGCCGGCGCTGACCAACGCCCGGCAGGTGATCGCCTTCACCGTGATCGACACCGGCATCGGCATCTCCGACGACAAGCTGAGCATCATCTTCGAGGCGTTCCAGCAGGCCGACGGCACCACCAGCCGGCGGTACGGCGGCACCGGGCTGGGCCTGTCGATCAGCCGGGACCTGGCCCGGCTGATCGGCGGCACGATCACGGTGACCTCCGCGCCGGGGCAGGGTTCGACGTTCACCCTCTTCGTCCCGGACGTGCTGGCACCGGACGCGGTGGTGGCCCCGCAGACGCCGTCGCCGGAGCGGGCGGGCCTGCCGTCGTCGCTGCTGATGCCGCCGATGGAGTTGCTGGCCGCGCCGGAGGCCCCGGCCACCCGGCAGTTGGACGGCGCCACCGTACTCATCGTCGACGACGACGTACGCAACGTGTTCGCGTTGACCAGCGCGTTGGAACTGCACGGGATGACCGTGCTGTACTCGGACAACGGCGCGGACGGGGTTCGCGTGCTGGCCGAGCATCCGGAGGTGGACATCGTGCTGATGGACGCCATGATGCCCGACCAGGACGGTTACGAGACGACCCGGCAGATCCGCCGCAACCACCGCTTCGCCGACCTGCCGATCGTCTTCCTCACCGCGAAGGCGATGCCCGGTGACCGGGAGTCGGCGTTGGCCGCCGGGGGTAGCGACTACATCACCAAGCCGGTGGACCTGGACGGGCTGATCGAGCGGATGGCGTCCTGGATCAGTGGCCGCCGAGACAGGGAGAATTCGTGACGCAGACGGCCAAGGCGCTGCTGGTCGACGACCGCCGGGAGAACCTGATGGCTCTGGAGGCGATCCTCCAGGGGCTCCCGGTCCAGTCGGTGGCCGTGGAGAGCGGTGAGGCGGCGCTGAAGCAACTGCTGGTGGACGACTTCGCGGTGATCCTGCTGGACGCCCAGATGCCCGACATGGACGGTTTCGAGACGGCCAGTCACATCAAGCGTCGGGAACGGACCCGGCACGTGCCGATCATCTTCCTCACCGCCGCCGACCGGGACGCCCAGTTGGCGCTGCGCGGCTACGCGGTCGGGGCGGTGGACTACCTGACCAAACCGTTCGACCCGTGGGTGCTGCGGGCCAAGGTGTCGGTCTTCGTGGAGCTGTGGGTGAAGACCCGGCAGTTGGCGGCGCAGTCCGACGTGGTGCGGGAGCGCGACGCCCAGTGGCGGGTGCTCACCGACGCGGTGGACGAGGCGAGCGCGCTGCTGCGGGTCGAGGACGATCCGGAGGCCCGGCAGCGTGCCCTGGACGTCCTGGAGCAGGCCCGCTGGGGCAACACCGCCTGACGGTCAGGCGGCGGGTGGCTCGGCGTGGCCGGTGGCGGCCCGGCGGGCCCGCCAGCGTTCGCCGAGCGAGTCGAGTTCCTCCTGGATGAAATGGAAGAAGTCCCGCATCTCGGCCACCCGTTCGCCGCCCGGGGTGGCGGTGCCGCCCAGTGCGGTGACGCCCGCGTCGGCGATGTCGATGAAGTTCTTGTAGAGGCCGGTCTTGGTGATGGTGCCCTCGTACCAGGGGTTGTCCGGTAGCCGGTAGTGGTCCCGGCGCGAGCGCGGGACCGGTTCGCGGACCAGCATGCTGACCTGGGTCAGGTGGCGTACCGCGCCGGAGACGGCTGCCGCGCTGACGCCGAGCCGTTCGCCGATCTGGGCGGCGGTCAGCGGGCCGTCGGCGCTCATCACGGCGAACAGGACCCGGGCGGACATCCGGGGGAAGCCGACGTCCGCGAAGGCCATCGCCATCCGTTCGACGAAGAGGTGGACCTCGTCGTCGTGGCCGGGTCGACGGTCGTCAGGCATCGGACGCTGCTCCTCGGGCTCGGGACGGTTCAGGCGATGGTGCCGCACCGAACAGAGTCTTCACAACTTTGTGAAACGAGTGTAGCTTCCGAATTGTGGAAACCCCGATAGCGGTGACCGGCCTGGTGAAGACCTTCGGCCGCACCCGGGCCCTCGACGGGCTCGACCTGACCGTGCGGGCCGGCGAGGTGCACGGCTTCCTCGGCCCGAACGGCGCCGGCAAGTCGACAGCCATCCGGGTCCTGCTCGGGCTGCTGCGGGCCGACGCGGGGGCCGTCCGACTGCTCGGTGGTGACCCGTGGCGCGACGCCGTCACGCTGCACCGCCGCCTGGCGTACGTGCCGGGTGACGTCACCCTCTGGCCGCAGCTCTCCGGCGGCGAGGTGATCGACCTGCTCGGGCGGATGCGCGGCGGGCTCGACCCGAAGCGCCGCGCCGAGCTGCTGGAATCGTTCGAGCTGGACCCCCGCAAGAAGGGGCGCACCTACTCCAAGGGCAACCGGCAGAAGGTCGGCCTGGTCGCCGCGCTCGCCTCCGACGTCGAACTGCTCATCCTCGACGAGCCCACCTCCGGGCTGGACCCGCTGATGGAGGAGGTGTTCCAGCACTGGATCGACCGGGCCCGGCGCGACGGCCGCACGGTGCTGCTGTCCAGCCACATCCTCGCCGAGGTGGAGGCGCTCTGCGACCGGGTGACGATCATCCGCAACGGTCGCCACGTCGAGACCGGCACCCTGACCGAGCTGCGCCACCTGCACCGCACCGCGATCGACGCCGAACTGGCCGGCCCGGCCGACGGCCTGGCCGACCTGCCCGGCGTGCACGACCTGCGGGTCGACGGCGACCGGGTCCGCTTCGCCGTCGACACCGTCGCGCTGGACACCGCGCTGCGCCGGCTCACCGAGATCGGCGTCCGCAGCCTGGTCAGTCAGCCGCCGACGCTGGAGGAGCTGTTCCTGCGCCACTACGAGACGCCCCCGGCCCCCGCCGCCGCGTCGGACGCCGACCAGCCGACCGGGGTACGGCGATGAGCTCCCTCACCGGCACCGGTCACCTGGCCCGGCTGATCCTGCGCCGGGACCGGATCGTCCTGCCGCTGTGGGTGCTGCCGCTGGCCGTCCTGCCGGTGTCGTACGCGGGCAGCTTCCTCGCGCTGTTTCCCACCGCCGCCGAGCGGGCCGCGTACGTCACCGGCACCGCCAGCAACCCGTCGGTGGTGGCCCTGCTCGGCCCGGTCTACGGCGACAGTATCGGCGCGCTGACCGCCCAGCGGGGCGGCTTCCTCCAGGTGATCGTCGCACTGGCCGCCCTGCTCACCGTCATCCGGCACACCCGCACCGAGGAGGAGGCCGGCCGGCGGGAACTACTCGGCGCGACAGTGCTCGGCCGGCACGCCGGGCTCACCGCCGCGCTGCTGGTGACGTACGCGGCCAGCCTGGTGCTCGGCCTGCTCACCGCCGCCGGGCTGGCCGCCACCGGCCTGCCGGCGACCGGCTCGCTGGCGTACGGGCTGTCGGTGGCGCTGGTGGGGACGGTCTTCGCCACGGTGGGCGGGGTGGCCGCCCAACTCGCCCAGAGCGCCGGTGGGGCACGCGGGATCGCCGCCGGGGTGCTCGGGGTGGCGTTCGCGCTCCGGCTGGTCGGCGACACCTCCGACCAGGAGTGGCCGAGCTGGCTCTCCCCGCTGGGCTGGGCCGCGCGCGTCCGCGCGTACGCGGGGGAGCGCTGGTGGGTGCTGGCGCTGCCGGTCGCGTTGACCGTGCTGCTGGCGGTGGTGGCGTACCCGGTGTCGGTGCGCCGGGACCTCGGGGCCGGCGTGCTGCCGTCGCGACCGGGCCCGGCGCGGGCCGGACGGGGGTTGTCCGGGCCGTTCGGGCTGGCCTGGCGGCTGCACCGGGGGCCGCTGCTGGGCTGGTCGGTGGGGTTCTTCCTGCTCGGGTCGGTGGTCGGTGGCGCCGCCGAGGCGGCCGGCCGGTCGGTCGCCGGCAACGCCGCGTTGGAGCAGGTGATGGCCCGGCTGGGTGGCGCGTCGGGGCTGGCCGAGGCGTACCTGGGGGTGTCGTTGGGGGTGGCCGGGTTGGCCGCCGCCGGCTACGGCGTCCAGGTGGCGTTGCGGATGCGGTCGGAGGAGGCCGCCGGGCGGGCCGAGCCGGTGCTGGCCACCGGGGTACACCGGTCGACCTGGCTCGCCTCACACCTGGTGTTCGCCCTGGCCGGGCCGGTGCTGGTGCTGGCATTGGCGGGGCTGGCGGCCGGCCTGACCTACGGGCTGAGCATCGGTGACGTGCCGGGCCAGCTGCCCCGGATGCTGGGTGCCGGCCTGGCGCAGGTGCCGGCGGCCTGGGTGCTGGCCGGTCTGGCGGTGCTGCTGTCCGGGCTGCTGCCCCGGCTCGCCCCGGCGGCCTGGGCGGTGCTCGCGGTGGTGGTGCTGCTCGGTCAGCTCGGCGCGGTGCTGGAGCTGAGCCAGTGGCTGCTGGACCTGTCGCCGTTCACGCACACCCCGCAGGTGTTGCGGGCGGGCTGGAGCGTGACCCCGCTGCTGGTCCTGACCGGGCTGGCCGGGGTGCTCTGCGCGGTCGGCTTCGCGTCCTTGCGCCGTCGCGACGTCCCGGTCGGCTGACCGGTCAGCCGGAGGGGGTCTCGTTACGGATCATCAGGGCGGAACGGAGGCCGGTGATGTCGAGGACGCGGAGCAGGAAGTCGCCCACGTTGCTCAACATCAACAGGCACTGGGAGTGGCTGGCCTTGCGACTGAGCACCACCAGCGTGCCCAGCCCCTGCGAGTCGCAGAAGGTCACCCCGGCCAGGTCGAGCACGATGCGCGGCGGAGGATCGGCGAGCACCTCGTTCACGACCGTCGACAGCTGGGCGGCGGTGAGCATGTCGATCTCACCGGCCAGGCGCAGCACCACTTCGTCGCCCGTCCGGTGTACCGTGATGGACAGCTCGGCACGATCCACGCCGTCAGCCTATCGCGATCCCGCCAACCCGGCCCGGTGAGACGATCCGCCGTGCCGACCACCGCGCGGGCGGCAGCTCCGCCACCGGCTCCGGGTGGGGTGAGCCGGGTAACCCGGCCCCGGGGTGGCTGCGGATTCTCCGGCCGGCGCTGACACAATGGGCCGCATCGTGACCGATACCTTTTCCGCCGGCACCGGCCGTTACCCCGCCGACGCGCCGGCCTCCGAGGCCCTGTTCGACCGCGCCCGGGCCATCGTGCCGGGCGGGGTCAACTCCCCCGTGCGCGCGTTCCGTGCCGTCGGTGGCACCCCGCGCTTCATGGTCCGGGGGGAGGGTCCCTGGCTGTACGACGCCGACGGGCGACGCTACGTCGACCTGGTCTGCTCGTGGGGGCCGCTGATCCTGGGCCACGCCCACCCCGAGGTGGTCGAGGCGGTGCGGGAGGCGGCCACCCTCGGCACCAGCTTCGGCACCCCCACCCCGGGTGAGGTGGAGCTGGCCGCCGAGATCGTCGAGCGCACCCCGGTCGAGCAGGTCCGGCTGGTCAACTCGGGCACCGAGGCGACCATGTCGGCGATCCGGCTGGCCCGCGGCTTCACCGGTCGCTCCAAGATCATCAAGTTCGCCGGCTGCTACCACGGTCACTCCGACGGGCTGCTCGCCGCCGCCGGCTCCGGCGTCGCCACCCTCGGCCTGCCCGACTCGCCCGGGGTCACCGGCGCGGCGGCCGGCGACACCATCGTGCTGCCCTACAACGACCTCACCGCCGTCGAGGCGGCGTTCGCCGCGCAGGGTCCGCACATCGCGGCGGTCATCACCGAGGCCGCCGCCGGCAACATGGGCGTGGTCGCCCCCCGCGACGGCTTCAACTCCCGGCTCGCCGCGATCGCCCACGCGCACGGCGCGCTGCTCATCGTCGACGAGGTGATGACCGGGTTCCGGGTCTCCCGCGCCGGCTGGCACGGCCTCGACCCGTCGGATGCCGACCTGTGGACGTACGGGAAGGTGATGGGGGGCGGGCTGCCCGCTGCGGCCTTTGGCGGGCGCACGGAGATCATGTCCCGGCTCGCCCCGGCCGGCCCGGTCTACCAGGCCGGAACGCTCTCCGGTAACCCGCTGGCCTGCGCCGCCGGCCTGGCCACCCTGCGGCTCGCCGACGACGCGCTCTACCGCCGGCTCGACGACACGGCCGCCGTCGTGGGCAAGCTCGCCGCCGACGCGCTGGCCGCCGCCGGGGTCCCGCACCGCCTGTCGTACGCGGGCAGCATGTTCTCGATCTTCTTCACCGCCGCCGACGTGGTCGACTACGACAGCGCCCGCACCCAGCAGGTGCCCGCGTTCAAGGCGTTCTTCCACGCGATGCTCGCCGCCGGCGTCTACCTGCCGCCGAGCGCGTTCGAGTCGTGGTTCGTGTCGGCGGCGCTCGACGACGCCGCCCTGGAGCACATCGCCGCCGCCCTGCCCGGCGCGGCGACAGCAGCGGCAGCGGCAGGCAGCGGGGGGTAAACACCAATGACCAAGACCGTCGTCCACGTGCTGCGGCACGGCGAGGTGCACAACCCGGACCAGATCCTCTACGGCCGGCTGCCCGGCTTCCGGCTGTCGGAACTGGGCGTGCAGATGGCCAAGGCCGCCGCCCAGGCCGTCGCCGAACGGGAGATCGTGCACGTGGTGGCCAGCCCGCTGGAACGCGCCCAGCAGACCGCCGAGCCGATCGCCGGCCAGTTCGGGCTCCCGGTCGGGGTGGACGAACGGCTGATCGAGAGCGCCAACTGGTTCGAGGGCAAGAAGGTCTCGCCCGGCGACGGCTCGTTCCGCGACCCGCGCAACTGGTGGGTGCTGCGCGACCCGGTGACCCCGAGCTGGGGTGAGGCGTACCGGGCCATCGCCGAGCGGATGTTCGCCGGGCTGCACGCCGCCCGGGTGGCCGCCGAGGGGCGCGAAGCGGTCATCGTCTCCCACCAACTGCCCATCTGGACGCTGCGCCGCTACGTCGAACGCAAGCGGCTCTGGCACGACCCGCGCCGCCGGCAGTGCGGGCTGGCCAGCCTCACCTCCTTCCACTTCGACGGGGCGAAGGTGGTCGGGATCGGGTACTCCGAGCCGGCTGCGCACCTGATCGCGATGTCCGCGACAGCCCGGACGGCCAAGGGGGCCTGAGATGCGTTCCCGGAGGCCGCTGGCCGTCCTGCTCGCCGCCGTCACCGCCGGGGCGGCGCTGGCCGGCTGCTCCTCCGGCACCGAGGAGAGCCGGTGCGCCAACAACGGCGGCATCGTCGAGTGCGCCCCCGACCAACGCTCCGCCGCCCCGACGATCGCCGGTGACCTGCTCACCGGTGGCCGGTACGACACCTCCCAGGCCCGGGGGCAGGTGGTGGTGGTCAACTTCTGGGGTTCCTGGTGCGCGCCCTGCCGGGCCGAGGCCGACGACCTGGAGGCCACCTACCAGGCCACCAGGGCGTCCGGGGTGACCTTCCTCGGCATCAACGTGCAGGACAGCCGGGACAAGGCGATCGCCTTCGAGGAGGGTCGGGTCACCTATCCGAGCCTGTTCGACCCGGCGAGCCGGCTGGCGCTGGCCCTGGACATCCCGCCGAACACCATCCCGGCCACCGTCGTGCTCGACCGGCAGGGCCGGATCGCCACCGTGATCCGGGCCGCCGTCACCACCGACGGGCTGCGCCCGATCGTCGAGCGGATCGCCGCCGAAGAGCCGGCGTCGACCGGTTCCCGCTGATGGGCGAGACGTTCCGCGAACTCGCCCAGTCCGGCCCGCTGCTGCTGGCCATCGGCGCGGCGGCGCTCGCCGGGCTGGTCAGCTTCCTGTCCCCGTGCGTACTGCCGCTGATGCCCGGCTACCTGTCGTACGTGACCGGCCTGGCCGGCACCGACCTGGAGGGCCGCGCCCGGCCGACCACCCCGCCCGACGCGGACCCCACCCCGGGCGGCGGCCCGGCACCCGGTGGCGACCCGGCCACCGAGGGCGGCTCGGCACCCGGCGGCGGTTCGGCACCCGGCGGCGGTTCGGCATCCGGCGGCACGGTGGCGGTGGCGACCCGGGCGGCGGCCCGTCCGGTGGCGGCGGTCAAGGGCCGGGTGCTGGCCGGGACGTTGCTGTTCATCGCCGGCTTCACCGTCGTCTTCACCGCCACCGCGATCCTCTTCGCCGGGTTCGGCCGGATCTTCTTCGACTACGAGCGCACCTTCCAGGTCGTCATCGGCGCGCTGATCGTCCTGCTCGGGCTGAGCTACCTGGGGGTGCTCCCCGGGATGCAGCGGGAACTGCGCATCCGTCGGCTGCCCGCCGCCGGGCTGCTCGGTGCGCCGGTGCTCGGCGCGGTGTTCGCGCTGAGCTGGATGCCGTGCACCGGGCCGACGCTGGGCGCGGTGCTCGGGATGGCCGCCACCGGTGGGCAGACCGACCGTGCCGTGGTGCTGGCGGTGGCGTACTGCCTCGGGTTGGGGTTGCCGTTCGTGGTCTTCGGGTTGGGCTTCCACCGGCTGCTCGGGGTGTTCCGTGCGGTCCGACGCAACAGCCGCTGGGTGACCCGGATCGGCGGGGTGCTGCTGATCCTGATCGGTCTGGCGCTGGTCACCGGCGGTTGGCAGAACTTCGTGATCTGGTTGCAGACGACGGTGGGCCCCGGCGAGGTGAGCATCTGATGACGACCGTCGACGACCGCCCGGCCAGCCCGCCCGCCGAGGCTCCCCGCCGCCGGCCGAATCCGCTGCTGGCCCTGCTGCGCAACTCGTGGCGGCAGCTCACCAGCATGCGTACCGCGTTGATCCTGCTGTTCCTGCTCGCGGTCGCGGCCATTCCCGGCTCGGTGCTGCCGCAGCGCGGGGTCAACCCGGAGAACGTCGACAGGTACTTCGTCGAGCATCCGGAGCTGGCCCCGCAGCTGGACCGGATCGGCGCGTTCGAGGTGTTCGGCTCGGTCTGGTTCTCCGCCATCTACCTGTTGCTGTTCACCTCGCTGGTGGGCTGCATCCTGCCCCGGATGCGTGAGCACGTGCGGGCGTTGCGGGCCCGGCCGCCGGCCGCGCCCAAGCGGATGGAGCGGCTGCCGCAGCACACCGTGCTGGAGTCGCCGGGCGCCGCCGACCCGCAGGCCATCGCCGCGGTGCTGCGTCGCCGCCGGTGGCGGGTGCAGGTGCGCGGCAACGAGGTCTCCGCCGAGAAGGGCTACCTCAAGGAGACCGGCAACCTGCTGTTCCACACCTCGCTGGTCGCCGTGCTGCTCGGGGTCGCGCTCGGCTCGTGGTACGGCTGGCACGGCAACAAGCTGCTGGTGGCCGGCGCGGACAACGCGTTCTGCAACACCCGCCAGCAGTACGCCGAGGCGAAGCTCGGCCCGCGCGTCGACAGCGCCGACCTGCCGCCGTTCTGCCTGACCCTCGACCGGTTCGACGCCCGGTTCCTGCCGTCCGGGCAGCCGGAGAGCTACCGCGCCACGGTGACCGTCGACCGCCCCGACGGCTCGGACCGGCGGACCGCCACCTTCTCGGTCAACTCGCCGCTACGGCTGGGCTCCGCCAACGTCTACCTGCTGGGTCACGGCTACGCCCCGATCCTCAGGTACACCGACCGGTACGGCCGTAGCCAGACCAGCACGGTGCCGTTCCTGACCAGCGGCGACGCCAACCTCACCAGCGAGGGGGTGGCCGCCTTCCCGGACGCCAACGTCGACCCGGCGACCGGCCGGCGGGACGCCAACCAGCAGGTCGCCTTCGAAGGGCTGTATCTGCCGACCGCCCCGGACACCGGGCCGTTCGCGTCGTCGCGGTTCCCCGAGGAGCGCAACCCGGCCGTGGTGCTGGCCGCCTACCGGGGCAACCTGGGGCTGGACGCCGGCATCCCCGGCTCGGTCTACCAGCTCGACCAGCGCCAGGTGACCAACGGCAAGCTCAAGCAGGTGGGCGACAGGAAGCTGGCCCCGGGCGAGACGTGGACCCTGGACGACGGCAGCAAGCTGGAGTTCCTCGGCACCAGGAGCTACATCACCCTCTCCGTCCGGCACGACCCGGGCGAGAAGCTGATGCTGGGTGCCTGCGTGGTGCTGCTGGTCGGGCTGATGGGGTCGCTGTTCGGCCGTCGGCGGCGGGTCTGGTTCCGGGTGACGCCCCCCGACAGTGGATCTCCGACGGGCGGTAGTAGCTTGGTGTCGGCCGGTGGGCTGCCGCGCACCGATCATCCGGGGTTCGCCGAGGAGTTCGCGTCTCTCGTCGCGGCGGTACGCGACGACGGGCGGCCCGACCGGCCGGCGCGAGAGGGAGTCGAGTGATGTCCGCAGTCTCCGACCAGTTGGTGACGTTCGCGATCCTGGTGTACCTGATCGCGATGATCAGCCACGCCGTCGAGTACGCCCTGGGCAACGTCCGTGCCGTCGCCGCCCGGGTCACCCCGGCGCGGGAACTGGTCGGCGCGGGCGTGGGTCGCGCGGGAGTCGACAAGGTCGACGGGCCGGCGGCCGACGCGCCCCCTGCGGGCACGCCCTCGTCGACCCGGCCGAGTCGTTCGGCCGGTCGGGCCCGGCTCGCCGGGCGGATCGCCGCCGGGCTGACCGTGCTCGCCGCCGCGCTGCACCTCGGCGCGCTGGTCACCCGGGGCATCGCCGCCGACCGGATGCCCTGGGGCAACATGTACGAGTTCGTGCTGACGGTCACCTGGATCGGGACCGCCGCCTGGCTCGTGGTGCTCGGGAAGCGGCCGTCACTGCGCCGGCTCGGGCTGTTCCTCACCCTGGTCATGGTGCTGCTGCTGGCGTTCGCCGAGCTGAAGCTCTACGTCCCGGTGGTGCCGCTGATGCCGGCGCTCCAGTCGTACTGGTTCATCATCCACGTGTCGACGATCGTCTTCTCCTCAGGCATCTTCCTGCTGGGCGTGGTGCCGGCGGTGTCGTTCCTGCTGCGCAACGGCTACGAGCAGGGGCGGCGCAGCTTCCCGTACACGCTGGCCCGGCGGCTGCCCGGAGCGGCCGACCTGGAGCGGCTGACCTTCGCGCTGCATGCCTTCTCGTTCCCGATCTTCACGTTCGCGGTGATCGCGGGCGCGATCTGGGCCGAGGCGGCGTGGGGCCGGGCCTGGGGCTGGGACCCGAAGGAGACCTGGGCGTTCATCTCCTGGGTGGTCTACGCCGGTTACCTGCACGCCCGCGCCACGCCCAGCGTCCGGCGCAACGTGGCGACCTGGATCGCGGTGCTGGGCTTCCTGACCGTGCTGATGAACCTGTTCGGGGTGAACTTCTTCTTCACCGGCCTGCACTCGTACGCCGGGGTGGAGTGAGCCGGCCGGTGAGCACCCGGTCGACGCCCAGGGTCACCTGGTAGGCGACCTCCGGGACGTCGGCCAGGTCGAGGTGCTCGGCCCGTAGGGCGAGCTGGGCGTGCAGCTCCCGGGCCACCGCGTCGCGGATCTCCCGTTGGAGCGGGGAGAGGCCGTCCGGATCGCCCACGGTGTACGCGTCATCCATGCGCCCATCCTCCGCCGGAGAAGCGGGCTGTGTCGACGCCCCACGGCCTGCGGAACGTATAACTACAGTTCTTAGAAGTGTAGTTATACGAATTGCAGAGCCCGGAATTGGTGAGGGGGCGTCGCCGGACCTCCCCTGGATGCCGGGGATTCGGGAGCGGTGCTGGAGTGGGGCCGGGGAACACCGGCGGGACTGTGGAGCGGCGGGGTCTGACAGGGCGCTTCCTGATGACTACTCTGCGACACGGTGATTCCGTCCGCTGCCGGGTGGACGGTCGCCGTCCCGATAGGAGTGCCGGATGAGCGAGCGGGTGTCGACGGCGGAGCTGATCCGGGCCCAGTTGCGCCGGTCGCGGGCGACTGCCGGCCTGACCCAGGAGGAGTTCGGCCGCCGGGTGCACTACTCCCCGTCGACGGTGTCGGCGGTGGAGCTGGGGCAGGTCGTGCCGAACCACTCCTATCTCAAGCGCGCCGACGACGTCCTCGACAGTGGCGGCCTCTTCGTCGCGCTGCGCGAGTTGGGGCGGCGCGACGGTGAGCCGGTGTGGTTCCGCCCGTGGCTGGAGGCCGAGCGGACGGCGACCCAGCTGCGCTGCTTCGGCGCGACCATGGTGCCGGGCCTGTTGCAGACCGCCGACTACGCGCGGGCAGGCTTCCGACTTGATCTCAGTTACACCGCGGAGCGGATCGAGGAGTTGGTGGCGGCCCGACTCGCCCGGCAGGAGATCCTCGACCGGGAGCACGCGCCGCAGCTCACCGCCGTGATCGACGAGACCGCGCTCCGCCGGTTCGCCGAGGGCTGCGCCGAGGTGATGGCCGGTCAGCTCCGGCACCTGATCGAGTGCGCCCGCCGGCCGCACGTCAACGTGCACGTCCTGCCGGCTACGGTCGGATTGCATGCGGGCCTTTTCGGGCCGTTCATTCTCGGCTGCTCGGCCGACGGCGACTGGGTGGGCTTTCTCGACACGCAGACCGGCGGCACGGTGGTGGACGACATCGACGGGGTGGCGACGCTGCTGGGAAGATGGGAAACTCTGCGCAGTGAGGCGCTGCCCCGACAGCAGTCGATCGACCTGCTTGAGGAGATCGTGAGGCCATGGATCTGACCGACGCCCGGTGGCGCAAGGCCACCCGCAGCGGCAACGACTCCGGCGCCTGCGTCGAGGTCGCCGACAACCTGCCCGGTCGGGTGCACGTCCGGGACTCCAAGGACCGCGACGGCGGGGTGCTGACCTTCGCCCCGGCCGCCTGGCGGGCCTTCGTCGCGCAGACCCGCCGCCACTGACCGCCCGCCGGCCGGCGGGCACTCCCGTCGCACAGGCTGGGCCACTGGTGACTCCGGGCGCGTTCCTGACGTCCGCGTCGGTCGCCGGGCAGGTGTGCCCGGAGGGCGTTTCAGCTGCCGAACCAGCAGGGGACGTCGAGGCGGAAGGTGTCCGGCGGGGTGACCGCGCGCAGGTCGTCCTCCAGGGCGGCCACCCGCTCCGCGCCGAGCCGGCCAACCCACTGCTCCCGTAGCGCGTCGAAGATCGTCGCCGAGCGGCGCAGCCCGTCGACGCCCTTAGCCGTCATCCGGATCAGCTTGCGGCGGGCGTCGGCCGGGTCGTCGGCGCGTTCCAGGTAACCGAGGGCGACCAGCCGGTCGACGGTCTTTCCGGCGGCCTGCTTCGAAATGCCGAGGCGGTGGCCCAGCTCGGACGCCGTGGTGCCGTCGACCCCGACGGCCTGGAGCGCGAAGCCGTGCGCCGGCCGCAGTTCGGGGTGGCCCTGCCGGGCCAATTCGGCGTGCAGGTCGTCGATCAGGCTGCGGAAGCCGGCGAGCAGCAGCAGCGGCAGCACGAAACCGGGGCGCTGGGGGTCACCCGTCGACATGTTCGACAACCTGGTTTACTGTTTCGACAACCACGTTGACTATCGTACGTGAGGGGTACCGCCATGTCCCGACCCGGCTTCACCACCCACACCGTCGACACCGCGCCCGACGCCGCCCGGCCGACCATGGCCGGCGTACAGCGGAAACTCGGCCACCTGCCCGGCGCGGTCGGGCTGATGGCCGAGTCCCCCGAGCTGCTCAAGGGGTTCCTCGCCGCCTCCGCGACCTTCGAGACCACCGACCTCGCGCCCGTCGAACGGGAGGTGGTGGTGCTGACCGTCGCCACCCGCAACCGGTGCCACCTCTGCGTGGCGATGCACACCGCCACCCTGCACCGGCTGGATGCCGCCCCCGCCCTCGTCGCCGCGTTGCGCAACAGCACCGAACTGCCCGAACCCCGGCTGGCGGCGCTGCGCCGGTTCACCCGCGCCGTCCTCGACCACGCCGGTGACGTGCCGGACGACGAGCTGACCGCCTTCCTTGACGCCGGCTACCGGCCCCGGCACGCCCTGGACGTGGTGCTCGGGGTCGGGACGTACACCATCTCGACCCTCGCCAACCGGCTCACCCGCGCCCCGCTCGACCCGCCCCTCGCCGCGTACGCCTGGGAGCCGGCGGCCTGACCGACCGGCCGCCGTCGAGGACGGACACCTTGCGCTGGCACGAAAGTAAAAAACAACTTTAGTTCTTCGGCTTCACCTGAACGGAACCTAAAGCTTTTCTTTAGGTTGGTAGCCTTGGCGAGTGTCAACATCGAACCGGCGAGCGCTGTTCCAGCTTGCTGCCCGTCAGCACGGCTACGTCACCGCCGCGCAGGCTCGGGAAATTGGATACTCGTATCAGGCGCAGAAACACCACGTTGATCACGGCAACTGGGTGCGGGTCGACCGGGGAGTTTTCCGGCTGATGGATTGGCCGGCGCATCCGGCGGACCATCTCGTCCGTTGGGTGCTGTGGAGCGGGGCGGTGGGCGTGGTGAGTCATGCCAGCGCGCTCTCCGTGCACGACCTTGGTGATCTCGACCCGGCCAGGGTGCATCTGTCGGTTCCCGCGCGGTTCCGACGCTCGGCTCCGGAGATCGTCCTGCACCGACCGCTTCCCCCCGAGGCGGACATCGAAGATCGAGAAGGGTTCCGGGTGACGACCCCGAGTCGCGCACTTGCCGAGTGCGCACAGGCAAGGATCGAGCAACAGTGGCTCGACGGTGCTGTCGCCGAGGCGCTCAGCCGGGGCCTCACCACTGCACGGCGTCTGCGTGCCGCCGCCACGGAGTTGGGTCCGACGGCGGAGCTGGGTGCGCATATCGCCCTGGCGGCGGCAGGTCGATGAGCAGGAGATACTCGACGGCTTCCGCGCTGCGTGCTGCCGTCGACAACCGCATCCTCGAACGTGCGCGACTGCTCGGCAGGGACCCCAACTGGCTCCGTCGTCGCCTTGCCTTCACCCGGCTCCTGGTGCGCCTCGTTCACCAGAACACCGATGCCTGGGTGCTCAAGGGCGGGCAGTTCCCGCCGGACCGGGGCTGTCAGTCGTGCAGGAAGGGGAGTAGCAGGGCGGTCAGCTCGGCCGGGCGCTCCTCGAACAGCCAGTGGCCGCAGTCGGCGACCACCCGGCCGTCGACCGTGTGGGCGTAGCGGCGTACCTGGTCGGCGACCTGACCGCCGAGGCTGGCCGCCGCGCCGACGGCCAGCACCGGCATCGGCAGCGGATTCTTCCGGTACGCGGTGTTGTCCTTGACGTCCTGCGCGAAGGCCCGGAAATAGTTGAAGCTGGCCCGCAGGTGCCCCGGGTCGGTCAGGTGCCGGGCGTACTCCTCGATGTCGTCCGCGCCGATGCTGCCCTTGTGCACCATGATCGAGTCGGTGAAGCGGTCCACCCAGCGCGCCTCCCGGCCGGTGACCAGCTCCTCCGGCAGGCCGTTGGTGAGGTTGAAGAAGCCGAAGTTCCACACCGCCGGCCCGGCCTCGGTCAGCGCGGGAAACGTGTAGATGCCCTCGTCCGGGATCGGTGCCTCGGACAGCACCAGCCGGGACACCGCGTCCGGGTGGGCGGCGGCGTAGGCGTACGCGACCATGGTGCCCACGTCGTGGCCGACCAGCCGGATGTCGTCGGCCAGGCCCAGCCCGGTCAGCAGCCCGTGCAGGTCGGTGGCGACGGTCTTCTTGTCGTACCCGTCGGGTGGGGCGTCGCTGTCGCCGAAACCGCGCAGGTCGGGGGCGACCACGTGGTACGTCGCGGCCAGCTCCGGCAGCAGCCCCCGCCACATCCGCCAGCACTGCGGATAGCCGTGCAGCAGCACCAGGGTCGGTCCACGGCCGCCCCGGACATAGTTGATCGCCACGTCACCGACCTGCGCCCGCTGTTCGGTGAAGCCCGCCGGAACCCGTCCGTCGCCCATCCCCGCCCCCGTCCCGACGTCGCCGGCCCGACCAGCCGCCCCACCGTCACCCGTGCAACGAGCAGCTGCCGGGTGGGGAGACGCACACCGCCGGGTCCCACCCGGCGTGGGCGGGGCCGGCGGGGGTGCGGGAGACTGGCCGTATGGCGGCTCGTGGCTTCCCGTACACCGATCTCAAGGACTTTCTCGCGGCGCTGGAGCGGGCGGGCGAGCTGCGGCGGGTGACCGTCCCGGTGGACCCCACGCTGGAGATCAGCGAGGTGGTCACCCGGACGGTCCGGGCCGGCGGGCCGGCGCTGCTGTTCGAGCGGCCCACCCGGGGTGAGATGCCGGTGGCGATCAACCTGTTCGGCACCGAGAAGCGGATGGCGATGGCGCTCGGCGTCGACTCGCTCGACGAGATCGGCGACCGGATCGGCGCGTTGATCAAGCCGGAGCTGCCGGTCGGCTGGTCCGGCATCCGCGAGGGCCTGGGCAAAGTCATGCAGCTCAAGTCGGTGCCGCCGCGCAAGGTGAAGACCGCGCCCTGCCAGGAGGTGGTCTACTCCGGTGACGACGTCGACCTGGGCCGGCTGCCCGGCCTCCAGGTCTGGCCCGGCGACGGCGGGATCTTCCACAACTACGGGCTGACCCACACCAAGCACCCGGAGACCGGCAAGCGCAACCTCGGGCTCTACCGCCTCCAGCAGCACTCCCGCAACACCCTCGGCATGCACTGGCAGATCCACAAGGATTCCACCGCCCACCACGCGGTCGCCGAACGGCTCGGGCAGCGGCTCCCGGTGGCCATCGCCATCGGCTGCGACCCGGTGGTCAGCTACGCCGCCTCCGCGCCGCTCCCCGGAGACATCGACGAATATCTGTTCGCCGGGTTCCTGCGCGGCGAACGGGTCGAGATGGTCGACTGCCTGACCGTGCCGTTGCAGGTGCCGGCACACGCGCAGATCGTGCTGGAGGGCTACCTGGAACCCGGCGAGCGGCTGCCCGAAGGGCCGTTCGGCGACCACACCGGTTTCTACACCCCGGTCGAACCGTTCCCGGTGCTGCACGTCGAGACGATGACCACGCAGCGCAACCCGGTCTACCACTCGATCGTCACGTCCAAGCCGCCGCAGGAGGACCACGGCCTCGGCAAGGCCACCGAGCGGATCTTCCAACCGCTGCTCAAGCTGCTGATCCCGGACATCGTCGACTACGACCTGCCGGCCGCCGGAGTGTTCCACAACTGCGCGATCGTGTCGATCAACAAGCGCTACCCCAAGCACGCGCAGAAGGTGATGAACGCCATCTGGGGCGCGCACCTGATGTCGCTGACCAAGCTGATCGTGATCGTCGACGCCGACTGCGACGTGCACGACTACAACGAGGTCGCGTTCCGCGCCTTCGGCAACGTCGACTACGCCCGCGACCTGCTGCTCACCGAAGGGCCGGTGGACCACCTCGACCATGCCTCCTACCAGCAGTTCTGGGGCGGCAAGGTCGGTGTCGACGCCACCCGTAAACTGCCCGCCGAGGGCTACACCCGGGGCTGGCCCGAGGAGATGACGATGTCGCCGGAGGTCACCTCCCTGGTCGACAAACGCTGGAAGGAGTACGGCATCTGATGGCCACCGCCGTCGCCCCGGCCCCCCGCCCCGGCCGGGTCAAATCCTTCCTCAAGCTCGTCGCGATCGAGCACTCCGTCTTCGCGCTGCCGTTCGCGTACCTGTCGGCGCTGACCGCGATGCAGGTCAACGGCGGTCGGGTGCGGTGGGGAGACCTGCTGCTGATCACCGTGGCGATGGTCGGTGCACGCACGTTCGCGATGGCCGCCAACCGCATCCTCGACCGGCGGATCGACGCCCGGAACCCGCGTACCGCCGGGCGGGAACTGGTCACCGGGGCGGTGAGCGTGCGGACGGCCTGGACCGGCGCGGCCGTCGCCCTAGTGGTCTTCCTCGCCGCCGCCGCCCTGCTCAACCCGCTCTGCCTGGTGCTCGCCCCGCTCGCCGTGATCCCGCTGGTCGTCTACCCCTACGGCAAGCGGTTCACCGACTGGCCGCACGCCATCCTGGCCGTCGCCCAGGCGGTCGGCCCCGTCGGCGCCTGGCTCGCCGTCACCGGCACCTTCGCCGGGTCCGGGCCGGCCTGGCTGCTCGGCGCGGCCGTCGGCCTGTGGATCGGCGGCTTCGACCTGATCTACGCCTGCCAGGACGACGAGGTCGACAGGCAGATCGGGGTACGCAGCGTTCCCGCCCGCTACGGCCGGCGCTTCGCCCTGCACGCCTCCACCGGGGCGCACGTGGTGACGTTCGCGCTGTTCATCTGGTTCGGCGCGCTGGTCGGCTTCGGTTGGCCCTGGTGGATCGGGCTGGCGTTCACCGCGGTCGCGTTCGGCTACCAGCACGTGGTGGTCACCCCGACCGACCTGAGCCGGGTCAACCGGGCGTTCTTCACGGCGAACGGTTTCGTCGGCATCGCCCTGTTCGTCTTCGCCCTGCTCGACCTGGTGATCCGCCTCGACCTGCGCCCCTGATCCCGCCTCCTTCCGGCTGCTCATCTCCGGCGCTGCACCGTCCTGCGCCCCGCTCTGCCCCGCCCCGCCCGTTGTCCTTGATGATCAAGAAGTTTGCGTCAGTTGATCAAGAGGTTCAGGTCAACTCGAAGATCAAACTTGACGCAAACTTCTTGATCACCGGGGCGGGGTGGGCGTCGGTGGGGCGGGGGTCGGTGGGGGTGGGGGGTTAGGGGTGGGGGTGGACGGGGTAGCGGGCGCTTTCCAGGGTCCAGTCGATGGTGCCCCGGACGGCGTTCGCGATGCCGTCGAGGTGGGCGGCGACGGCACCGTCAAGCGCCGGGCCGAACGACGGGACCGCGGCGCACTGCACCTGGAACCGGGTCATCGTGTCCCGCCAGCGGTCGGCGACCAGTTCGGCGGCCCGTTCCACCGGCACGGCCTGTTCGTCGGCGAGCGCCAGCACCAGGTTGTGCCCGCCCGAGGTGGTCCGGTCCCGTTCCATCGAGGCAAGGTCGTTGTACCAGGAGAGCAGGTCGTTGCCGAGGTCACCGATCCGGCGTAGCAGCGGATGGTGGTAGACCGCGTCCGGTAGCGTCCGACCCCCGACGAACTCGATCAGCGGGTACGACACGTACGCCGCCGAGGTGGCCCGGCGCAGCGTCACGTACTCGGCCACGTTGGGCGGCCGGCCGCTCTCCTTCGCCACCGCCTCCCGCCAGTTGCCGTCCAGGTGGTCGCCGACCGCGTCGGCGAACCGCAGCCGCCAGCGCGCCGGCATCCGGCGGCGGGGCACCCGCCACGCCTCGACCAGCAGCCGGCGCAGCGGCCCCCCGAATCCCGGGTGCCGCCGTCGGGGCCCGTCGTGCAGCAGGGTCAGCGTCCCGCGTCGCAGTGCCCGGATCTGCTCCGAGGGCAGCCGGTCCGGCCCGTCGCAGGCGTCGTCGACCAGGAAGAACCAGGTGAAAAGGGCCGACACGGTACGCAGGTCCGGCTCGCTGGCGTCCGGGTAGAGGCGGCCCGCGTACCTGGCGAAGCCGGCCCGGTCGAGCCGGTGCAACGCCTCGACGCTCAACGGCAGACCCAGCCGGGGTAGCAGTTCCAGCAACCACTCCTGCACGCCGTCGGCGTACGGGGAGAGCCGGGGCGGGATCGGGCACGTCGACCGTAACGACCAGAGGATCTTGTCGACCATTATCGATGTCTCCCCCGTGCCGTGTGGATCTTTAGTCCGCAGCATCGCAGGTCGAGCGCTGACCTGTCGGCCGGGCCCGCCGTCGGAGGCGCGGCCCACCGGTACGGCGACGGTGGGTCGACCGGCCGGTCCCGCACCGTGCCGACGGGGCGATCACGGGGGTGGGCGTCGGCGGTCGGCGTACACCAGGCAGGCTGGGCGTATGCGCGAACCATGGGTGGTGGGGGTTTCCGGGGCGTCCGGCACCCCCTACGCGGCGGCCGTCGTCCGGGGCCTGCTCGACGCCGGGCAGCCGGTGGACCTGATCGTGTCCCGGGCCGCCCGGCTGACCGTCCTGGACGAGACCGGCCGGCCGTTCCGGGACGGCCGCTGGGCCGAGGACCTCGCCGGTTGGCTGGGCCGCGACCTCACCGGCGACGACGTGCGGCACTGGCCGGCCGGTGACATCGCCGCCGGCCCGAGCAGCGGCTCCTACCGGGTACGCGGCATGGCGGTCGTGCCGGCCAGCACGGCGGCCTGCGCCGGCATCGCCATCGGCCTGTCGAAGGACCTGCTGCAACGCGCCGCCGAGGTCAACCTCAAGGAACGACGCCCGGTGGTGCTGGTGCCCCGGGAGACCCCGGTGACCCGCAGCCACCTGGAACACCTGATCGCGCTGCACGACGCCGGCGCGGTGGTGCTGCCGGCCAGCCCCGGCTTCTACGGCGCGGGTGCGTCCGCCACCGCCCAACAACTTGTCGACTTCGTCGCCGGCAAGGTGCTGGACGCCCTGGGCGTGCCGCACACCCTGTTCCGCCGCTGGTCGGGCGAGCTGGCCGCCGACCGCTGACCCGCCCCCGACCGCTGGCCGGCCCGACCGCTGGCCGGCCCGTGCTCAGCCCATGCGGGTCGCTGCCCGCCGGCCCTGGCGCAGGGCCCGGACGGCGGGCAGGTGGCGCTGCCCGGGGCCGTTCAAGCGGCGACGGGCCGGCCTCGTCGGCCGGCCCGTGCGTCCGTCTCGCACCATTCAGTACATCCCGGCATTGGCCGGACCCGGCCCGGTCGAGGCGGCCGGGCCCACGTTGCGTGGCTTGCCCATGTCGTCCGCCTCGTCCAACATGCCCTCCCCTTCCAGCAGGGCCCGCACCTCGGATTCCCGAAACCGGCGATGCCCGCCTGGAGTCCGGATGCTGCCTATCCGGCCGGCCGCCGCCCACCGCGTCACAGTCTTCGGGTCCACCCGAAACAGTGCGGCGACCTCACCCGGTGTCAGCAGGCGATCTCCAGTGTCCACAGCCCCCTCCTCGCGTCGACGAAGCCCTCGGCTGAACACACTGCCCCCGGCCGGTGCGAGCCCAGAGCCGTCATGAGGGACGTATGGCAATTACAGCACCAGCGAACTGGCCTGTCCGCCAAACGCGAAAAACGCACGGAGTGGGAAGTTAGTAAATGGTACCGGCGCGGGACTCCCTTGACCGTCGGTCTGCGAACTGTCACCTGCTGTCAGATCCAACGGATGCCGGTCGCCGGACGTTACGCCCCAACGGATAGGCTCACCCTCCGTGGACGCGATCGACCGGAGCCTCGTCGAACTACTGCGGAGTAACGCCCGCCTGTCGTACGCCGAGCTGGCCCGGCAGGTCGGCCTCTCCGCGCCGGCCGTGCACGAACGGGTCGGCAAGCTGGAGTCCAGCGGCGTCATCCGGGCCTACCGGGCCGAGGTCGAGCCGGAGGCGATCGGCCTCGGCGTGACCGCGCTCATCGGCATCGTCGAGGACTCCGGCGGGGACACCGACGACGTGCTGGAGACGTTCCGGCAGATGCCCGAGATCGAATCCTGCTACTTCATGGCCGGCGTCGAGTCCTTCCTGCTCAAGGCTCGGGTGGGCACCATCGCTGAGCTGGAACAGCTGATCGTACGGCTGAGCCGTACCCCCGGGGTGGCCTCCACCCGTACCGGCATCGCCCTGTCGACCAAGTGGGAGAACCGGCCCCAGCCGATCGAGCCGTCGGCCTCCTGACCGGCTGGTGCGAGCGGCGACGACGCCGGGTCGGCCCGAACCCGAGCCGACCTCGCTTGTACCGTTGCCGACGTGACTCATCTCGACCGGTGCGACGAGGCCAGCCGGGTGTGGGTGACCGAGGCGATCGCCGCCGTGGAGGCCGACGCCAACCGGTCCGCCGACACCCACCTGCTGCCGTTCCCGCTGCCCCGGCAGTGGGGGATCGACCTCTACCTCAAGGACGAGTCGGTGCACCCCACCGGCTCGCTCAAGCACCGGCTGGCCCGCTCGCTGTTCCTGTACGGGCTGTGCAACGGCTGGATCGGGCCGGAGACCACGGTGATCGAGGCGTCCTCCGGCTCGACGGCGGTCTCCGAGGCGTACTTCGCCCGGATGCTCGGGCTGCCGTTCGTCGCCGTGATGCCCGCCTCCACCTCACCCGAGAAGATCGCCCAGATCGAGTTCCACGGCGGGCGCTGCCACCTGGTCGACGACCCGGCCAAGGTGGTGGTCGAGGCGCGCTGGCTCGCCGAGGACAGCGGCGGGCACTTCATGGACCAGTTCACCTACGCCGAACGGGCCACCGACTGGCGGGGCAACAACAACATCGCCGAGTCGATCTACGCCCAGCTCTCCCTGGAACGGCACCCGGTGCCCGCCTGGATCGTGGTCGGCGCCGGCACCGGCGGCACCAGCGCCACCATCGGCCGGTACGCCCGCTACCAGCGGCTGCCCACCAAACTCTGCGTGGTCGACCCGGAGAACTCGGCGTTCTACCCGGCGTGGCAGGCCGCCGACTGGTCGGTACGCACCGGCCGGGGCTCCCGGATCGAGGGGATCGGCCGACCCACCGTCGAGGCGTCCTTCCTCCCCTCGGTGGTCGACCGGATGACCCAGGTGCCCGACGCCGCCTCGCTGGCCGCCATGCGGGCCGGATCGGCGGTGCTCGGCCGGCAGGTCGGCGGCTCCACCGGCACCAACCTGTGGGGGGCGTTCGGGCTGATCGCCGAACTGCTCGCCCAGGGGCGACCCGGCTCGGTGGTGACGCTGATCTGCGACGCCGGGGACCGGTACGCCGACACCTACTACGACGACGGCTGGGTGGCCGCACAGGGCCTCGACCTCGCCCCGTACCTGGCCACCATCGACCGGTTCCTCAGCACCGGGAGCTGGCCCGGCTGACCCCCGGAGCCGGCCGGGCCGACACCCGGCCCTGCCCGCCCGGTTCCGCCGTCAGCCCAGGTCGGCCCGGTCGGCCAGCCCGGGGTAGTGCCGGACCAGCCCCTCGCCGTCCACCTCCAGCTCGGTGCGGAACGTGTCACTGGTGAACCCCACCCGCCCCGGCCCGAGCGCGGTGTAGACCTGCTCGCCGGCCACCACCTCCAGGCTGGGCACCAGCACCCACGCCACGGTGATCCGGTGCTCGGTGCTGGACGCGGCCCCCGCCAGCCCCAGCCGACGGATCGGCAGGCTGTTGAACAGGGCCGAGCCGCCCAGGTCGACGTCGAGCGCCGGGTGCAACCGGTCGGTGTCCTCGATGCCGGGTAGGCCGGCCGGTGGCTGCCCGGCCGCCCGCAGCGCCGCGTCCAGGTCACCCTGCTCGCCGGTACGCACCCGCCACCCGTCCGCGCCGCGTTCCAGCCGTACGCTCCGCGACCAGCCGGCCCCCTCCACCTCCACGGCGAGCGAGGTGGTGGCCCCGTCCGAGCCGGTCTCCAACCGGTAGCGGCAGGTGTAGGGGATCGGGTCGACCGCCAGTTGGGTGCCGTGCGCGGCGAATCCGGCCCCGTCGTCGAGGACGGCGTGCTCGGCCCCGGCGGTGTCGGTCCGGCTCCAGAAAAGTGACCTCGGCATGGTCCGGACGTTACGCCAGCAGGGCGTCGACGGCAGCGCATGCGCGAACGCCGCCCCGCAGCGGGCGGGGCGGCGTCGGAAACCGCAGGGGATCGTGGCCGGGGCGGCCCGCTCCCGATCCGATCAGTGGGTACGCGCCGGCGGCCGGCCGCCGAAGCCCCGCCGGTCGTCACGCGGCCGGTCGTCACGGACCCGTCCCTCGGTGCGGAACCCGCCCCGACGGTCGGTGCCCCGCGGGTCGCCGCCGCCGAACCGGCGCTCACCGGACCGCTGCTCGCCCCGGGCGTCCCGGTCGCCGAACCGCGGCTCGCTGCGCTCGCCGAACCGCCGGTCGCCGTAACCCCGGTCGCCGTGGTCGCCGTAGCTCCGGTCGGTCCGGGGCCGCTCGGCGTAGCCGCGCTCACCGCTCGGCCGCTCCCGGTAACCCCCGCCGGTCCGCTCGCCGTACCCCTGACCGGCGGCGGTCCGGTCGCCGTAGCCGCCGGTGGGGCGGTCACGGTGGCCCCGCTCGCCCCCGCTGTGGTCGCGGTAGCCGCCGGTGCGCTCGCGGTAGCCCCGGTCGCCGCCCCCGGTCCGGTCGCCGTAGCCCCGGTCGCCGGTGGGGCGGTCGTCCCGGGCGGCGCGGTCACCGAACGGGCGGTCGCCGTAACGGCGGTCCCCGGTCTGCCGGTCGCCGCCCTGGTCGCCGTAGCTCCGCTCCCGGGCCGGTCGCTCCGCGCCGTAGCTGCCGCGCGGCCGTTCCGCGCCGTAGCTGCCGCGCGGCCGTTCCCCGCCGTAGCCGCCACGGCCGTCCCGGCTGCCGCCGTGGCCCCGGTCGCCGCCGTAGCCCCGGGCGTCCCGGTCGCCGAAGCGGCGCGGGCGGTCGCCGTGCCGACGCGGCTCGGGCTCGTCACGGACCGGGACACCGCTGGGCTCGCGGGCACCGGTCAGCTCGGCGAGCACCGCGTCGCCGACCCGCACCCGGGTCTCGGCCGGCTCCACGCCCGCCTTCTCCAACATCGCCAGCGTGGTCCGCCGCTGCTTGGGCAGCACCAACGTGGCCACCGCGCCGGACTCGCCGGCCCGCGCGGTACGCCCCGCCCGGTGCAGGTAGTCCTTCGGGTCCTTCGGCGGGTCGATGTGCAGCACCAGGGAGACCCCGTCGACGTGGATGCCCCGGGCCGCCACGTCCGTGGCGACCAGCACGTTCATCCGGCCCTCCTTGAACTCGGCGAGGGTCTTGGTGCGCATCCGCTGGGTCTTGCCGCCGTGCAGCCCACCGGCCCGGACGCCCACCGCGCCGAGCTGCTCCACCAGCCGGTCCACCCCGAGCTGGGTACGGGCGAAGAGCATCGTCCGACCGGACCGGGCCGCGATCGACGCCGCCACGGCGAACTTGTCGTGCGGCGGGATCAGCAGCAGGTGGTGGTCCATCGTGGACACCGATGCGGTCGACGGCGCGGTCGAGTGCGTCACCGGGTCGGTCATGAACCGCTTGACCAGGGCGTCGACGTCACCGTCCAGAGTGGCCGAGAACAGCAGCCGCTGGGCACCCGCCGGGGTCTTGGCGAGCAGCTCGGTGACCTCGGGAAGGAAGCCCATGTCGGCCATCTGGTCGGCCTCGTCGAGGACTGTCACCTCGACGTCGTCCAGGACGCAGACGCCCCGGCTGATCAGGTCGCCGAGCCGGCCCGGGGTGGCCACGACGATCTCGACGCCCCGGCGCAGCGCGTCGATCTGCCGGTCGTACGGCACGCCGCCGACGGCGGTCTTGAGGAAGATCCCGACGGCCTTGCCCAGCGGCAGCAGCGCGTCGTTCACCTGCATCGCCAGCTCGCGGGTGGGGACGAGGACCAGGGCGCGCGGGTGCAGCGGCCGGGCCCGGTTCAGCTCGGCCAGCCGGGCGACGATGGGCAGGCCGAAGGCGAGAGTCTTGCCGGAGCCGGTCTGGCCCCGGCCGAGGACGTCCCGGCCGGCGAGGGCGTCGGGCAGGGTGGCCCGCTGGATCTCGAACGGGGTGGTGATGCCCTGCCGGGCGAGGGCGTCGACGAGCTGCCGGGGCAGCCCCAGGTCGGCGAAGCCGACGGGGGTGGCCGGGACGGCGAGGTCGTCGGTCGGGAGGTCGTGGGCGGACGGACTGGTGCCGGGGTCAACGGAGGTGGTCAAGAAAAGCCTTTCGAGCGGGGCGCATCTTCGCGATGGCCCGCCGCAGCATGGAATACGCCGCCGAATCGCCCGCAAGATCGCCCAGGGGCACGCCACGCGTGCCGGGTCAGTGATCCCGACAAGTGTACGGCGATCCGGTGACGTCGCCAGTGGGCCCCGAGCCGGTAGTGGGCGGACTCACCCGTTCCGGGCCGTCAGCCACCTGCCGGTGCCCCCTCCACCGGCGTCACCCGCCGCCCGGCCTCACTGGGACAGCATGCCGCCGACCAGCCCGTCCATCACGTCGTTGGCGAGCAGGACGACCAGCACGCTGATCGCCACCAGCAGCCCCAGCGAGGCGGCGAGCACGATCACCACCCGGGTGGTCCTGGATCGCGGTGCCGGCGTGTCGGACCAGCCCTGGGCCAGGATGTGCCCGGTCAGCGAGCCGGAGTTCTCCACCGGGTTGGCGGCCGGGAAGGCGACCGTGGCGTGCCCCGGGCCGTCGGTGCCGCCGTAGCCGACGCTGGCCAGGTTCGGGCCGCCCCGGTAGGGCGTACCGGAGGAGGGACGGGCGGCGTCGCCGGCCGTGCGGCGCGGCGCGGATGCGGACGCCGGCCAGGTGGGCAGCGCCGGGGCCGGCACCACCGGCAGCACCGAGGTCGCGCCGTCACCCACCGGATCGGGTACGACCGGGGCCCGGAACGTCGGCATGGCCGTACCTGCTGCTCCCGCGCTGCCGGCTCCGGTGCGGCTTGGTTCCGCGCTGCCTGCGCTGACGCCGGCGGCACCCGTTCCACCGGTACCCGCCGGGGGTGCGGAGGTCGGCGGAGCGAAGGCGGCGGGGGCCGGGGGTGCGGAAGTCGGTGGGGTCGACCCGGAGGGGGCCGTGGCCGGGGGTGCGGAGGCGGGCGGCCTGAAGACGGGGGAGGTGGCGGCCGGGGGTGTGGCAGCCGCAGGCGTCGGGAGGCTGCCGGCCGGGGGTGCCGAGGTGGGCGGGGCGACGGTGCCGCCGGTCGTGGGCGCGGTGACGGAGGCGCTGGCCCGGAACGCCGTCGGGGCGTCCGGCATGGCCGGCGGCGGGGGGAACGGGGGTGTCGGCATCGGGCCGGGCGGCGGTGGGGGCGGGGGCACCGCCGGGCCCGGGGGCGGCAGCGGCGGCCCCGGTACGGGTGGGACCGGGCCGGGAGGAACCGGAACGGGGCCCGGCGGTGGACCGGGCAGCGGCGGGACCGGTGCGGGGAACGGACCGGGGGCCGGCGGCTCGGGAGTGCCCGGCGTCGAGGGCTCGGGCGTGGGGGCCGGCGACGGTTCGGGGGCGGGCTCCGGCTGCGGTGTCGGCGGGGGTGGGGGGCTGTGCCGGCTCCCGGGGCTGCGCGGGCTCGGGCGGCTCCGGGTTGACCGGCGTCGACCGGTACACCCCGGGGGCCGCGTCGCCGGGCCGGGTGCCCGCGTCCGCTGCGGCGTCCTCGGCCTCGGCGGCGGAGACCCGGCTGAGCCCGGGGACGGAGACGCTGGCCCGTGCCGGGCCGCCGTCCGAGCCGTCACGCTGCCCGGGGACACTCGCCGGGCCGGCCGGACTGCCGGCGGTGTCCGGGTCGGATGTTCGGGAGGTCGGGACGGTGACCGGACCGCCCGGAATGGGGTCGCCGCCGGCGGAGCCGTCCGGTTCGGGTGTTCGGGAGGCCGGGACGGCCGGCTCGGCGGCGGTCGGGGTGCCGGCCCGGTAGGTGGTCGCGGTGCCCGGCCCTGCCGGCAGGTCGCCACCCCCGGGCGGGGCGGTCACGGTACGTACGCTGGCCGTGGCGCGGGCCGTGCCTTCCACGGCCGGGCCGGGCCGGACCGGGGTGCTGGTGACCCGGCCGGGGCGGGGCGGGGCGTCGCCGGGTGCCGGGGTGGCCTCGTCGGCGCGAGCGGTGGGGCCGGCCGGGTCGGGCACCGGTCCCTGGTCCACGTGCCCCACCGGAACCTCTTGCTCACCCATGATCGCCCTCCGTGCACCCTCGCATCCGCCTCCCGCGAACGGTGACCGGATGTGCCTCGTGTCACCGTGCCACATCTCGTCCCGTCGGCACAGCCGGAGTGCCGATGGGACGGTCGGGGCGGTGCCGGCCGGTCAGTTCCCGGTGCCCGCCGAGGCTCCCGCCGACGCCGGGGCGGACGCCGACCGGCTGCTCTCCACGGTGCCGCTGTCCTCCGGGTCCGGGGTGCCGGAACCGGTGAGGCTCGGCGTCGGGTCGGCGGTCCTGGTCGGCGTGGGGGTCGGCGTCGCCGTGGTGGCCGACGGCCTCGGGGTGACCGGCGGCTTCGTCGGCGCGGTGGTCGACCCGCCGGTCGGCCGGGGCGTGGGCGTGGTCGGCTTCGGTGACGCCGTGGTGGGCTTCGGAGTGGGGGTGGTGGGCTTCGGCGAGGCCGTGGTGGGCTTCGGGGTGGGCGGCGGGGGCTGGGTGACCGGGGCCCCGGGGGTGGTCACCGCGCCGACGACCCGGGTGGAGGCGTAGAGGCCGGACCACCGCACCTGGGAGATCTTGACCACGTCCCCGCTGCGCGGCGCCTGCACCATCCGACCGTTGCCGATGTACATCGCGACGTGGTGGATGGTCGTCCAGCTGCTGCCCGAGGCGAAGAAGAGCAGGTCGCCGGGGAGCAGGGCGCTCTGCGAGACAGTCCGGCCACGGGTGGCGTAGTACTGGTCGCGGGCGACCCGGGGCAGGTCGTAGTAGCCGGCCGACCGGTAGGCCGCCCACATCAGACCGGAGCAGTCGAACCGGTCCGGCCCCTCGGCCGCCCAGAGGTACGGGTCGCCGAGCTGCGCCAGCGCGTACCGCACGGCGGCGAGCGCCTGCGGGCTGGCGTTCAGGCCGCTGCTGCTCTGCCCCTCGACGTACGCCGACCCGAGCTTCTGCTCGGCGGCCTCCTGCTGCTTCTCCAGGGCGATGAGCTGGGCCTGGTTGTCGGCCCGCAGCTTGGCGATCTTGGCATCGTTGTCGCGCAGCGCCTTCTGCACCGCGGCGAACTGGTCCTCGGCCCGCCGGACCCGGTCGGTGGCGGCGGTGACCGCCTGGGCGGCGACCTGCTCGGCCGTACGGGCCCGGGAGAGCTCGCCGGAGGCCGCCGTGGTCTCGCCGTCGGCCTGCTCACCCCGGGAGACCCGTTGCAGGACGCTCAGCCCGTGCAGGTCGCGGGCGAACTCGCCGGGCGGCAGGGCGGCGGCGGCCTTGAAGGCGTCCGCGGCGACGGCGTTGGCCCGTTGCTCGGCAACGGTCAGCGCGCTCCGGGCCCGGGTCAGCTCGCCCTGCACACCGGTGAGTTGCACCCGGGCGTCGTCGCGCTGCTTTTCGAGCTGGAGGAGTTGGTCGGCGAGCTGGCCGTTCTGCGCGGTCAGGGTGTCGATCTGGGACAGCAGCGGGCTGGTCGGCAGCCCGCCGACGGGCAGCGCGGTCGAGCTGCCCGGCTGGCCCACGGTCGGGTAGCCGGGGGCCGCCGCACCGGGCAGTCGCAGCGTGCCTGTCGCCACCGGTCGGGAACCGGTGTCCGGAACGGTGTTGGGCAGTGCCGGGTCGGCGTAGACCGGGGTGGCCAGGGCCATCGCGGCGACCGCGCCGAGCAGCGCCGACCAGAGCGCCGGCCGCAGCACCGGGGAGACCACCGGGACCCTGCGTCGTCGCTGTCGTCGCCCGTGCCCGCTGTCGACCATTCCGCTCCCTGTGCCGCGTGATGGTGTCACCGCGTGAGGTGGGGCGCGGCGACCCGGAACGCCGCCGGTGTGCGCCGCGTCCCATCCTGTCTTACCGCACCGGGACAACGATGTCGATGCGGAGACGGCTTGGAGAAGCCTGGGAGTACGGGTGAGGTAGGTCGCTGGCGGTGCCCGTCCTGCCGACCTGTCGGTCGTCCGACGTAGGCTCGATCGGACCGCAGGTGGAAGGGACGTGGCTTTTCGATGGACGCCGGACTCAAGCGTGAGCTCGAAGAGAAGGTGTACGCGGGGGAGCGACTGACCCGCTCGGACGGGATCGCCCTCTATGAGAGCGACGACCTGACCTGGTTGGGCCGGTTGGCCCACCACCGGCGTACGGAGTTGAACGGCGAACGGGTGATGTTCAACGTCAACCGGCACCTCAACCTGACGAACGTCTGTTCCGCCTCGTGTGCGTACTGCTCGTTCCAGCGCAAGCCGGGCGAGAAGGACGCGTACACGATGCGGATCGAGGAGGCGGTCCGCAAGGCCAAGGAGATGGAGGACGAGCAGCTCACCGAGTTGCACATCGTCAACGGCCTGCACCCCACCCTGCCCTGGCGCTACTACCCCAAGGTGCTGCGCGAGCTGAAGGCGGCGCTGCCCAACGTCAAGCTCAAGTGCTTCACCGCGACCGAGGTGCAGTGGTTCGAGAAGATCAGCGGCCTGTCGGCCGACGAGATCCTCGACGAGCTGATGGACGCCGGCCTGGAGTCGTTGACCGGCGGCGGCGCGGAGATCTTCGACTGGGAGGTCCGCCAGCACATCGTCGACCACGCCTGCCACTGGGAGGACTGGTCGCGGATCCACGCGCTGGCCCACGCCAAGGGCATGAAGACCCCGGCGACGATGCTCTACGGCCACATCGAGGAGCCCCGGCACCGGGTCGACCACGTGCTGCGGCTGCGCGAGTTGCAGGACCAGACCGGCGGGTTCGCCGTCTTCATCCCGCTGCGCTACCAGCACGACTTCGTCGACTCGGCGGACGGCAAGATCCGTAACCGGATCCAGGCGCGCACCACCATGGCGTCGCCGGCCGAGTCGCTCAAGACGTTCGCGGTCTCCCGGCTGCTGTTCGACAACGTCCCGCACCTGAAGAACTTCTGGGTGATGCACGGCCTGTCGGTGGCCCAGCTCTCGCTCAACTTCGGTGTGGACGACCTGGACGGCTCGGTCGTCGAATACAAGATCACCCACGACGCCGACTCGTACGGCACCCCGAACACCATGCACCGTGACGACCTGCTGCACCTGATCTGGGACGCCGGTTTCCAGCCGGTGGAGCGGGACACCCGCTACAACGTCGTCCGCGAGTACGACCGGGCGCCGTCGCTTTCGTCTCGGCGTGCCGAGCCGCAGCAGGTCTGGGCCTGACCCGGCCGTATGCTCGGCACACCATGACCGGACAGCAGCCGACCGCGCAGCAGCGCAGCGGGTTTCCCCGCCGGGACGCCGAGGGACGCATCCTGACCCTGGGTGACCTGCTCGGGGTGAGCCTGGCCGGCTGGCTGATCGGCCTGCTGGCGCTGGTGCTCTTCGACTGGGCGTTCGCGGTGGCCGGCGCGGGTGACTTCGGCCGGACCAACGGCTGGCTCGCGGTGATCCTGCCGGCCTGGCTGTTCTGGGACGACTTCCGGGCCTGGGACTTCGGCGCGGCCCGGGTGGTCGCGGCGTTGTCCGCCGCGGTGGTCGCGGTGCTCGCCGGGCTGCTGGTGGCGGGCCTGGCGGCCGGGCTCGCGCCGCTGTTCACCGGCGGGCTGGCCGCGCTCGCGTTCACCGTCGGGTACGCGGTGCTCTGGTTCCAGGGCGTGCACTGGCTGGCCCGACGGACGGGCTGAGTCACACCCGACGGCGGCGTTCCGACGCCGAAGCGCAGAAGCAAGGAGTGGGCAACGTGGGCGCGAGCAGCGAGCGGGGTGTGCGAGCCCTGCGGTCGCGGATGAGGATGGTCCGGTGAGCGCGGCGGTGAAGTACACGCTGGCCCGGATCGGGCTGTTCCTGGTGGTCGTGGCGGCGTTGTGGCCGGTCGGGATGAACCTCTTCCTGAAGCTGATGGTGGCGTTGATCTTTTCCGCCGCCGCGTCGTTCTTCCTGCTCCGGGGCTGGCGGGACCAGATGGCCGAAGAGGTGGCCGCCGCCGCCGAGCGGCGACGCGCGGAGAAGGATCGGCTCCGCTCCGCCCTGGCCGGCGACGACCACCCCGGCGACGACCACCCCGGCGGGGACGCCCCGCGCCCCTGATCCCCCCCCCCCCCCCCCCCCCCGCGGACACGCCCCGCGCCCTCTCCGGCCCCCGCCCGCCCCGGTGATCAAGAGGTTTGCGTCAACTTCGATCTTCAACCTGACGCAAATCTCTTGATCACCGGGCATCAGCGACGCCTCGCCCGGCAGGGGTCACCAGTTGGTCGAGCCGGGGACGATCGGCCAGGGGCGGTCGGTCGGCTTGATCAGGTAGGCGATGCCGCCCGACCCGCCGGCCACCGTGCCGTCGGCCCGGTGCCGCTTGGTCCGCAGCCAGATCTGCTCGAACTGGTCGCGTCGGTAGACGTTGCGCACCTCGGCGTTGGACGCGGACGCCGGGTCGTTGACGATCACGTCGCCGTCGGCGGTGAAGCCGACGACCACGAACAGGTGCCCGGAGGTGCCGTAGTTGGAGCCGTCCAGCTCGGTGTCGAGGAAGGACTGTGAGGTGACCACGGGGATGCCGGCGCGGATGAAGCGTTCCACCTCGTCGAGGGAGTGCAGCCGGGTCACCCGGGCCTCGATGCCGGGGAAGCTGGCCGCGTATGCGGTGTTGAACGGCCAGTTGCCCGCGCCCTCGTACTCGTTATCCCAGGTCATCCGCGCGGCCTGGACAACCTGCGGGTCGGGGTGGGCGGGGTCGATCCAGGACAGGTCGGCCGCCGACGGGAGCCTGCCGTAGTACTCCAGCACCATCGCGGTGGACGTCGGACTGCACCAGACCTGGCCGCCGCCGCCCCACTCGGGGTAGCTGCCCCGGTGGATCATCTGGGAGCGGGCGGGCACCGGCAGTTCGGTGCCCCAGGCGATGCGGCCCCGGCTCGGCGTGACGGTGAACCGGTCCGGCACGGACGAACTCATCGCGCCGAGCATCCGGACCCGGGGTGCGGCGGCCTGGCCGGGCGCGCGGTAGAGGGTCAACCGGAGCTGGTACGACCGCAGCAGCACCCCGGCGTCGGCGTCGTCGATGGCGAACGTGTCGGTCCACACGCTGGACCAGGGGTCGCCCTGGCCGTCCAGGGTGGCCCGGGCGATGTCCCGGTCGCCGGAGGCCCAGCGGGCCATCACGTACCACGGGGTGTTCTGGCCGGTGGAGTAGGTGCCCTGGAGTTCGACCTGGAGCCAGGTGCCGGCGGGGGTGTCGGCGTTCCAGGAGGCGACCAGTTCGGTGGCGTCGAAGCCGATCGGGGTGAGCGGGGAGGTCCAGGTGGCGTATTCCCAGGTGCGGGTGGTGCCGGTGTGTTCGTCGGTGAACTCGGTGGTGCCGGCGGGTCGGCCCATGGTGAGGCCGGCGTGGTCGCCGGGTACGGCGTGGGTGCCCCGGTGGGTGCCGGCCCGCCAGTCGGGGTAGCGGGACCACTCCTGGAAGGTGATCTGCTCGTCGTGCCCACCGGCAGGCGGGCGGTCCCCGGCGGGTGGACGGTCCCCGGCAGGTGGGTGCGCCCCGGCGGGCGTGGGGCCGCCGGCCCGGACGGGTGCGGTGCTGGCGAGCAGGGTGAGGGTGGCGACGCCGACCAGGGCGACGGTGCGCAGGGCTCTGCTGGACATGGCAACTCCGCAGGGTGGGGAATCGTTGCCGTTCACTGTCCCGCCTGGCAGGAAGTTTCGCCAGAGGGTGTCGTCAGGAAAACCATTGCCGATATGACGATCCGGTCGGGATGGTGGGAGATAGTCACGGATATTGATATGACCATGTGACTGCTGGTGAAGTGGGCGCACAGCGGGATACCCCGTACCCCGAGGAGGACGTCCATGGCCTTCCGCACCTCCCCCTTCCGGCGTCGCCTGGCGCTGGCCGTCGTCGCCGGCCTCGGCCTCACCGCCGTCGCCACCGGGCCGGTCTCCGCCCGCCCGGCCCCGGAGCCCGAGCCCACCGCCGTCAGCTACCGCGTGCTCGGCCCGCGTACCCTCGCCGACCGCAACGCGGTCGCCCGCACCGGCGCGGCCATCGACTCCGCCGAGCATGGCGTGCTGTACGTCTCGGCCAACCGGTCCGAGGCCGCCGCCATCACCCGGCTCGGCTTCCGGCTGGAACGGGAGGTCGAGCCGGCCCGCGCCGAGGGTGCCCGCGCCAACGCCTTCCCGCCGGCCGACTCGAACTACCACGACTACGCCGAGCTGACCACCGTGGTCAACCAGGTGGTCGCCGACCACCCGGCGATCGCCCGCAAGATCAGCATCGGCCGGTCGTACGAGGGCCGCGACCTGATGGCGGTGAAGATCTCGGACAACGTCGGCACCGACGAGGCCGAACCGGAGATCCTGTTCAACGCCCAGCAGCACGCCCGCGAGCACCTGACCGTCGAGATGGCGATCTACCTGCTCAACCTGTTCACCGACAGCTACGGCAGCGACTCGCGGATCACCAGCATCGTCAACTCCCGGGAGATCTGGATCGTCCCCACGGTCAACCCGGACGGCAGCGAGTACGACATCGCCACCGGCTCCTACCGGTCCTGGCGTAAGAACCGGCAGCCCAACAGTGGTGCGGCGGCGGTCGGCACCGACCTGAACCGCAACTGGGGCTACAACTGGGGCTGCTGCGGCGGCTCGTCCGGCACGCCGTCGTCGAGCACCTACCGGGGGCCGTCCGCGTTCTCCGCGCCGGAGACCAAGGCGCTGCGGGACTTCGTCAACAGCCGGGTCGTCGGCGGGGTGCAGCAGATCAAGGCCAACATCGACTGGCACACCTACTCGCAGCTGGTGCTCTGGCCGTTCGGCTACACCACGGCGAACACCCCCAGCGGGATGACCGCTGACCAGTACAACACCTTCGCCACCCTCGGACAGCGGATGGCGGCCACCAACGGCTACACCCCCGAGCAGTCCAGCGACCTCTACATCACCGACGGCGACAGCCTCGACTGGATGTGGGCGACCCACAAGATCTGGGCGTACACCTTCGAGATGTACCCCGGGGAGTCCGGGGCCGGCGGCGGCTTCTACCCGCCCGACGAGGTGATCCCCGCGCAGACCTCCCGCAACAAGGAGGCGGTGCTGCTCCTGTCCGAGTACGCCGACTGCCCCTACCGGGTGATCAACAAGCAGAGCACGTACTGCTGACCCAGCTGACCTGACTCCGGGTGGGGTCCCGTAAGCCCCCGACGGGACCCCACCCACCCCCTCCGTCCGGACGATCTTCGCTGGTCGTGCGCTACCGTGACACCCGATCGACCGCAGCGAAGCCGGTGCGAAACCGGCGCTGTCCCGCAACTGTGATGACCCACCGAGGCTCCCCGCCCTGCGCCGGAGCCGCCGCGACGCCCGGCCCGACGTGGCCGGCGTCGCCGTGTGTGGGGACGAGCCAGGTCGCCTGTGGTCGGTCGCGACACGCGCTCTCGAGGAAGGGCGCCTCGCGGACGGGCGCGCACACGCTCCCTGTCGGCGAAGCACCACGCTCCTCGACCGACAGGAGGCCAGATGTTCCGACGTACCCCCCGGTTGTTCGCCGCGACCCTCGCGGTGGCGGCCCTCGCCCTCGGCGCGTGCGCCGAGAAGACCTCGGACGACACCCCCGCCACCGGCGGCAGCAGTTCAGGCGCGGCGGCCTTCCCGGCCACGGTGGGCAACCTCACCCTCGACAAGCGGCCCGAGAAGATCGTCTCGCTGTCGCCCACGGCGACCGAGATGCTCTTCGCCATCGGCGCGGGCAAGCAGGTCACCGCCGTCGACGACCAGTCGAACTACCCGGCCGACGCGCCCAAGAGCGAGCTGTCCGGCTTCCAGCCCAACGCCGAGGCGATCGCCGGCAAGAACCCCGACCTGGTGGTCCTCGCCAACGACACCAACAAGATCATCGCCCAGCTCACCGCGCTGAAGGTGCCGGTGCTGCTCACCCCGGCGGCGACCACCCTCGACGACACCTACCGGCAGCTCGCCGACCTGGGTACCCTCACCGGCCACCCGACCGAGGCCGCCGACGTCACCGCCCGGATGAAGGACGAGATCGGCAAGCTCACCAAGGACCTGCCGCAGCGGTCGACGAAGCTGACCTACTACCACGAGCTGGGGCCGGAGCTGTACAGCGCGACCAGCAAGACCTTCATCGGCTCGATCTACGCGCTGGCCGGCCTGGAGAACATCGCCGACGCCTCCGACGCCGACGGCAAGAACGGCGGATACCCGCAGCTCTCCCAGGAGGTCATCGTCAAGGCGAACCCCGACTTCGTCTTCCTCGCCGACGTCAAGTGCTGCCAGCAGAGCGCCGACACGGTCAAGGCCCGCAGCGGCTGGGCCGGCGTCACCGCCGTCAAGAACAACCAGGTCGTCGCGCTCGACGACGACGTCGCCTCGCGCTGGGGCCCGCGCGTGGTCGACCTGCTCCGGTCGATCGTCGACGCCACCGCCAAGGTGCCCGCGTGACGGTCCGGTGACCGTGCGGTCCACCACATCCGCACCGGCCGGGACGCGCGACGCGTCCCGGCCGGCCCGCGTCACCGGTACGCCCCGGCCGGCCGGCCTGCGCAAGCGCTGGCTCGCCGCCGGGGTGCTCGCCGTGCTGGTGGCCCTCGTAGCCGGAGTGTCCCTCGGGCCGGTCAGCCTGCCGCCCGGCAGCGTCGCCGCCGAACTGCTCAACCTGCTGCCCGGAGTACGCCTGGACAGCGGGCTCACCGAACGCGAGATCGCGATCGTCACCGAGCTGCGGCTGCCCCGGGTGGTGCTCGGCCTGCTCGTCGGCGGTCTGCTCGCCCTGGCCGGCGGCTGCTACCAGGGGGTGTTCCGCAACCCGCTGGCCGACCCGTACCTGCTGGGGGTGGCGGCCGGCGCGGGATTCGCGGTCACCGCGGTGATCACGCTGGGCGGCATCGGGGCGGGCGGCGCGCTGACCGGGATGCCGGTCACCATTCCGCTCGCCGCGTTCGTCGGCTCGCTCGGTGCGGTCGCCCTGACGTACCTGCTCGGGGCGGCCGGCGGGCGGGACCGCTCCCCGGCCACCCTGATCCTGGCCGGGGTCGCGGTGTCCGCGTTCCTCGCCGCCGGGCAGACGTACCTGCTGCAACGGCACTCCGACAGCATCCAGCAGGTCTACTCGTGGCTGCTCGGCCGGCTCGGCACCGCCGGCTGGGGTGACGTGCGGCTGATCCTGCCCTACTTCGTGCTGACCACCGTGGTGGTGCTGCTGCACCGGCGGGAACTCGACGTGCTCTCCGTCGGCGACGACGAGGCGAGCAGCCTCGGGCTGCACCCGCAACGCTCCCGCTACCTGCTGATCGCTGCCGCCTCGCTGGGCACCGCCGCCGCCGTCTCCGCCTCGGGGCTGATCGGCTTCGTCGGGATCATCGTGCCGCACACCGTACGGCTGCTCGCCGGGTCGAGCCACCGGGTGATCCTGCCGCTGTCGCTGCTGTTCGGCGCGGCGTTCCTGGCGCTGACCGACGTGGTCGCCCGGACCGCCGCCGCCCCCGCCGAGATCCCGATCGGCGTGGTCACCGCACTGCTCGGCGGCCCGTTCTTCGTCCTGGTCCTGCGCACCGCCCGCCGGGTATTTCCATGAGTGTGCCGGCGGTGCAGGTGCGGGGGCTGCACGTGCGGCTCGGTGGGGAGGTGATCCTGGCCGGCGTCGACCTGACGGTCGACAGCGGCGAGTGGGTCACCGTGATCGGGCCGAACGGCGCCGGCAAGTCGACCCTGCTGCGCGCCGTCGGCGGCCTGCTGCCCGCCCCGGGCGCGGTCTCCCTGTTCGGTACGCCGTCCGGCGCGCTGCGTCGCCGGGAGCGGGCCCGGGTGGTGGCGACGGTGGCGCAGTCCCCGGTGGTGCCGGCGGGGATGTCGGTGTTCGACTACGTCCTGCTGGGGCGCACCCCGTACGTCGCGCCGCTGGGCCGGGAGTCGGCGGCCGACCTGGCGGTCGTGCACGACGTCCTCGACCGACTCGACCTGACCGGGTTCCACGGGCGGGAGCTGGCCACCCTCTCCGGCGGGGAACGGCAGCGGGTGTTCCTGGCCCGCGCCCTCGCCCAGGGTGCCACCCTGCTGCTGCTCGACGAGCCGACCAGCGCGCTGGACATCGGCCACCAGCAGGAGGTGCTGGAGCTGGTCGACCAGCTCCGCCGCACGCACGGCCTGACCGTGCTGGCCACCATGCACGACCTCTCCGTCGCCGGCGAGTACGCCGACCGGATGGTGCTGCTCGCCGACGGCCGGGTCGTCGCGGCGGGCCCGCCCGACCAGGTGCTCACCGAGGAGTTGCTGTCCCGGCACTACCGGGCCCGGGTCCGGGTCGTCCCCGGCGACCACGGTCCGCTGGTGGTGCCCAGCCGACCCGGCCCACCGCGCCGCTGACCTGCGGCGCGTCGTCAGGCGGGTTCGGTGGCGGGGCACAGCAGGGAGAACCGGGCCCCTGCGGGGTCCCGCAGGGTGCTCCGGCGGCCCAGCAGGGTGTCCCGGGGCGGGGTGATTATGGTGCCGCCGAGGGTGGTGGCGCGGGCGGTGGCCATGTCGACGTCGGCCACCGCGAAGAACACCGACCAGTACGCCGGCCGCGCCGGGTCGGGGGTGGGCAGCATCCCGGCCACGATCCGGGCCCCGCACCGCCAGCCGGTGTAGCCGGGTCCGCCGGCGGGCTGCTCCTCCGGGTGCCAGCCGAAGACCAGCTCGTAGAAGACCTTCGCGCCCTCCGGGTCGGGGCTGACCAGCTCGTTCCAGCACATCGCCCCGGGCGCGTCGAGCAGTTCCGCCCCGGGCGTCCGCATCGGCTGCCAGACGCTGAACACCGCGCCGGCCGGGTCGGCGAAGACCGCCATCCGGCCGGCGTGCAGGACGTCGAACGGGGTGACCAGCACCTGCCCGCCGGCCGCCTCGACCCGGGTGCTGACCAGGTCGGCGTCGTCGGTCGCCACGTACGTCGACCAGACCGGCTCCCGGCCCGGGTCGGCAGGTGGGCCGGCACCCGCCACCGCCCGGCCGTCCCGGTGGAAGGTGGTGTAGCCAGCCCGCTCGGGTTCGGGCGCGATCCGGCCGGTCCAGCCGAACAGCTCCGGGTAGAACCGCCTGGCGGCGTCCAGGTCGGGGGTCGCCAGGTCGGTCCAGCAGGGCGTGCCCGCGGCGACGGTGCGCACGTCGGCCCCTCTCGGCTGTGGGGCGTACGGGTGGACGCCCTGCCGGCATCGTGGCACCGGGCGGCGGCCACCCGGGCCGAAGCGGCGTACAGGTCAGCTGAACCGGCGACCCTCGTCCCGCCGGTACGCCCAGCCGGAGACCGTGGCGAGCAGCACGATCCAGACCCCGAGCATGGCCAGGGCGAGCGGGTCGGGCCGCCAGTCGCCGACCGCCGCCCACATCAGTTCGACCGCGCCCCGGGTGGGGAGGAACGGGGCGATCGTCTGGATGAAGCCGGGCGCGTCGCCCGGCGCGGAGAGCAGGCCGCCGCCGAAGGCCAGCGGGAAGAAGATGACCTGCGCGACGACGATCGCCGCCTTGCTCGGCAGCGAGTAGCCGATGGCGAGCCCCAGCAGGGTGAACGGCACCGACACCACGGCCACGGTGGCCGCGCCGAGCAGCAGCCCGACCGGGGTGACCCGGGCGGCCGTGGCGACCGCCGCGATGACCACGACGGGCAGCATCGACAGGTAGGTCAGCACCAGCCCGGCCAGGATCCGCCCGGCCAGGCGGGGTCCCGGCCCGGCCGGCAGGGTCCGGGTGTACGGGTTCCACGGCTGGTCGCGGTCCTCGGCGACGCCGATCCCGTACTGGAAGATGTTGGCGCTCATCACCGCGAAGGTGACCATCGCGGCGGTGGCGTAGGTCGCGCCGGTCGGATCGTCCCCGGCGAACGGGACGACGAAGAAGAGCATCGCGGCGGCGGGGAAGAACGCGCTGCCGACCACGGCGACGGGGATGCGGAGGGTCTCCAGGAGCTGGTAGCGGGCGTGGACCAGGGTGAGCGGCACGGCGTCGACTCCTCAGGCGGTGGGTCGGGCGCCGGCGGCGGCGCTCGCGGTGGTGGCCGGGCCGGTGGTGGCCGGGTCGGCGGTGATGGCGAGGAACGCCTCTTCCAGCGAGGTGGGGCGGACCTCCAGCTCGCGGAACGTCACCCCGGCGGTGACCAGGTCGCGGACCAGTTGGTCGGCGTCGGTGGTGAGCAGGTGGGTACGTCCCTCGGTGTGTTCGGTGGCGACCACGCCGGGCAGCGCGGGCAGGTCGTCGGCGACGAGGCTGACCCGGCGGACGCCGACGATGCCCCTGATCGCGTCGGTGCTGTCGTCGGCGAGCACCCGGCCCTGCCCGAGCACCACCACCCGCTGCGCCAGCGCCTCGACCTCTTCGAGGTAGTGGCTGCTCAGCAGTACCGTCCCGCCGTCGGCGTGGAACGACCGGATGGCCTCCCACAGGGTGTGCCGGGCTTCGACGTCCAGTCCGGTGGTCGGCTCGTCGAGGACGACCAGCCGGGGCCGGCCGACGAACGCCAGCGCGACGGCGAGCCGCCGCCGCTGCCCGCCGGAGAGCCCGCCGGTCTGCCGTCGTACCTGGTCGGTGAGGCCGAACCGGTCGAGCAGTTCGTCCCGGGGCACCGGGTCGGGATAGTGCGCGGAGACGAAGTCGACGACCTCGCCGACGCGGAGGGTGCCGGGCAGGCCGGTCTCCTGCGGGGTGACCCCGAGTTGCCGCCTCGACGCCGGCCGGCGGGGGTCGCCGCCGAAGAGTTCGACCTGCCCGGCGGTGGGCCGGCGCAGCCCGACCAGCAAATTGATCAGGGTGCTCTTGCCGGCGCCGTTCGGCCCGAGCAGGCCGACGAGCTCGCCGGCGGAAACGGTCAGGTCGGCCCGGTCGAGGGCGAGGACGTCGCCGTACCGGCGGGTGGCCTGGTCGGCATGGGCGAGGATCATCGGGGCTCCCGGGGGTCGGCGGGGTCGAGCAGGGCGCGGATGTTCTCGGTGTACTCCTCGAACGCCCGCCGTCCGCGCCGGCTGAGCCGGACCAGGGTGGTCGGCGTGCGTCCGCGGTGGGTCTTGTCGATTTCGACGTAGCCGGCGTCCTCCAGCTTGCGCAGGTGGACGGAGAGGTTGCCGGCGGTCATCGCGAGCAGTTCCTGGAGGCGGGGGAAGGTGATCCGGTCGCCGTCGGCGAGGGTGGCCAGGGTGACCACCACCCGCAGCCGGGCCTGGGCGTGGATGACCGGGTCCAGTTCGTTCATCCGTGCCGCCGCCGGGCGAGCGCGCCGGCCACCAGCAGTCCGCCGCCGCCGGCCACCGACACCACCAGGGCGTGCCAGCCGGGGCCGGCGATGACGCCGACGATGTTGACGGCGGTGAGCCAGACGCCGAGGCGGAACAGGGTGCGGTCGAGCCAGATCGCGCCGCCGGCCATGTGCAGGGCACCGGTGAGCCCGACCGACAGCGCCGACCAGAGCAGCCCGGCGAGGTCGGGCGGCAGGCTGTCGGTGACCCGGCCGATCACCACGGACAGGCCGAAGAATCCGAGGCCCCAGGCGGTGCCGTACCACCTGCCGCGAAGGGCCGACTCGCCGGCGACGTGCCGGTAGGCGCGGGCGCTGCCCACGCCGAACACCACGGCGGCGGCGACGAGCAGCACGAAGAGCACGGTCAGCGGCAGCCAGGCGGGCATCGCGACGATGGTGCGGCCGTCGGGGGAGAACCGCAGGAAGTAGACCCCGAAGCCGATCAGCCAGGCGAACCCCCATGGCCAGTAGTGCACCCGGGGGTCGGGTTCCAGCCCACGGACGGTGCTGGCCTGTTGCTCGCGGATCAGCCGCATCGCGGCGGCGGCGTCGATCGGGGCGTCGTCTTCGGGGGTCATGCAAACTACTTTAAAACACAAAGTCGAGCCGTCGGCCGTCCGGGTCGGCCACCGGACAGCGGGGCTCGGGCCGGCGACGTGCGGTGGGCCGGCCGGCGGCCAGGTGCGGTCAGGCCGTCGGGCCGTCCGACGGATCGGCCAGCGGGCCGGGCAGCGGGGCGGTGTGCAGCACCGACAACCGGGACACCGCCCGGGTCAACGCCACATAGAGGCGGTGCAGGCCACGCGGTTCGGCGGCCACGATCGCGGCCGGCTCCACGACCACCACGTGGTCGTACTCCAGGCCCTTGACCAGGGACGCGGGGACCACGGTGACCCGCGCCGAGGCCGCCACGTCGTCGGCGGTCGCGGTCGGCACCCCGGCCGCGGCGAGCGCCGACCGTAGCCCGTCCACCGCGTCGTCGGCGGCGATCACCCCGACCGAACCGTCGTGCCCGAGCGCCGTGCGCACCTCGGCCACCGTCGCCGCCGCCAGATCGGTCACGGTACGCACGTCGAGCGCGCCGTCGCGACGCAACGACACCGCCGGGGGTACGTCGACCGCCAGCGCCGGCAGCAGCCGGTTGGCGAACGCGACCACCACGGCCGGCACCCGGAACCCGACGCTCAGCGGCACCACCACCGCGTCCGGCTTGCCCAGGTGGGCCAGGGACTCCCGCCAGTCGGTGGCCGCCCACGGCGCGGTGCCCTGGGCCAGGTCGCCGAGCAGGGTGATCGAACCGTGCTCGCTGCGCCTGGCGATGGCCCGGCACTGCATCGGCGAGAGATCCTGCGCCTCGTCGACGACGACGTGCCCGAACCCGACGGGCCGTTCGATCAGCCCGGCCGCCTCGTCGATCAGCACCGTGTCGGCGGCGGTCCACCGGGTCGCCTTCGGTGTGCGGCCGAGCTTCGTGCCCACCGCCGGGCCGGCCCCCGACCGACGCCTGACCGACCCGGTGCCTGCCGGTCCGGTGCCGGTGGGTCCGGTGCCCGTCGGGTCGGTGGCTGCCGGGCCGCGCAGCAGGGCCTGCTCGGCGGGGGTGAGCAGGCCGTCGGCGGCGGTGGCGAGCACGGCCGGGTCACCGAGCACCGCGTGCACCAGCCCCTCCGGGGTGAGCGCCGGCCAGGCCGCGTCGAGGAAGTCGGTGACCGGGCGGGCCTTCCCCATCCGGCGCAGCCAGGCATCGCCCGGCGACTCGGCCCGGCGGGCCTCGGCCTGCCGTTGCAGCAACCCGACCACCCGGGCCCGCACCCGCTCCCGCCCGGTGTCGTACGGCAGACCCTCCCGACGGGTCTCCTCGACCACCAGATGCAGCGGCTCCAGGCCGATCCGCCAGCGGAACGACCCGTCCGACACCATGATCGGCTCGGTCGGCGGGGTGATCAGCTGGTCCGCCGCCCGACGCAGCACCTCGGCCATCCGGGGATCATGCTTGAGCGCGGCCACCGCCGGATCGTCGACCGCCCGGACGGGCACCCGGGCGACCAGGTCCTCCACGGTGGCCTGGGCCACCTCGACCTCGCCGAGGGCGGGTAGCACCGCCGCGATGTACGACAGGAACGCCCGGTTCGGTCCGACGATCAGCACCCCGGCCCGGCGCAGCCGTTCCCGGTGCAGATAGAGCAGGTACGCGGCGCGGTGCAGCCCGACCGCCGTCTTGCCGGTGCCCGGGGCGCCCTGGACGCAGATCGAGTCAGCCAGGTCGGCCCGGACCAGTTCGTCCTGCTCGGGCTGGATGGTGGCGACGATGTCCCGCATCGGCCCGACCCGGGGGCGTTCGATCTCGGCGGTGAGGATGCGGCTGGCCGTGCCCAACTCCTCGCCCCGGTCCAGGTGCTCGTCCTCGAAGCTGGTCAGCGACCCGGCGCTGAACCCGAACCGCCGTCGTACCGCGACACCCTGTGGGTCACGGGCGCTGGCCCGGTAAAACGATCGGGAGACCGGGGCCCGCCAGTCCAGCACCAGCGGTTCGCCCCGGTCATCGGTGACGTGCCGCCGGCCGACGTGGTAGCCCCGGCCGGCGTGCTCCGGGTCGGCGGGGCCGAAGTCCAGCCGGCCGAAGAAGAGCGCGGTGGTCGGGTCGTCGGCCAGCTCGGCGACCCGTCGGGCCAGGTGCCGGCCGAGCTGCTCGGCGGTGTACGCGTCCCCGGCGACCTTGTCGCCGGTGGCGAAGAGCGACTCGGCGCGGTCGCGCATCCGGCCCAGGGCCTGCCGGGAGGTTGCCAGGTGGGCCCGCTCGGCGGCCAGTTCTGTTTCGAGGTGTGCTTGTCCGGGGTGTGCTGGTCGGGGGTGTGCGCTGCCGCGTTCTTCGGTTGCGGGCACGGTGATCCTCTTGACGGTCTCGATCGGCTCGCCCGCGTATCCAGGAAGGGTCTCCTGGCGCGTGGGGACGTCCGCTGCGGTGGCTACCTCACCACGGCCGTCGAGCGGTCAACCACACTACGCCCCGCCCTCCCTCCCGCTCCACCCGGTTTTCGGCCGTCTGCGCCGGTCCGCGTGGCACCCTTGTGACAGGATTCGTCAGGAGGTGAGTCGTCGATGAGCGTAGCCGTGCTTGAGCATGTGGGTCCGTGGCGCGAGGACGAGTATCTCGCGCTCGGCGAGACCGCCGATCGGATCGAGCTGTTCGACGGGAGTCTGCTGGTGAGTCCGGCACCCACCACACGCCATCAGCACATCTCGCGACGGCTGGCCAATCTGATCGACCCGTCGGCCGACGAGGTCGGCCTCTGGGTCTACGAAGCGGTGAACGTTCGCCTCGCCACCGGTCGGATCTTCATCCCCGACCTCGTGGTGACTCCGATCGACGACGTCACCATCATCGACGCCTCGGACGTGGTGCTGGTCGGTGAGGTGGTCTCACCAGGCAATGCGGGCGCTGACCGGTTACTGAAGATGCAGCTTTACGCCGCTGCGCGGATCGGGTGGTACCTACTCGTCGAATCCGAGCAGCCGGATTCGGTGACGCTGCGGTTGTTCCGCCTCGACGGTGGGCACTATGTCGAGCATGTGGTGGCGAAGGGCGGCGAGACGCTGACCGCCGACGGCCCGTTTCCGTTCGAGATCGACACCCGCGCCCTGCTGCGTCGCCGGTGATGTGACGGCCCCTGACGGGGCGGCCCCGGGCGCTGGCCGGTGGTGCGGGCTTGGCCACTGTCCGGGACTCCCGGTGAGCCGGTACGGGCCGGCGGGGATACGGTCGGGGCATGGTTGAGCGCGTGGCACGTCCCCGGGTCGGGCACATCCAGTTCCTGAACTGCCTGCCGATCTACTGGGGGCTGATGCGTTCCGGCGCGCTGCTCGACGTCGACCTGCACAAGGACTCGCCGGACCGGCTCAGCGCGGCGCTGGTCGCCGGTGACCTGGACATCGGCCCGATCTCCCAGGTGGAATACCTGCGGCACGCCGACGAACTGCTGCTCCTGCCGGATTTGGCGGTGGGCAGCGACGGGCCGGTGCTCTCGGTCAACGTGGTCTCCACCAGGCCGCTGACCGAGCTGGACGGCCGCCGGGTCGCGCTCGGCTCGACCTCGCGGACCGGGGTGCTGCTGGCGCAACTCCTGCTCGCCGACCGGTACGGCGTCCACCCGGAGTACTTCCGCTGCCCGCCAGACCTGACCCAGATGCTGCTGGAGGCCGACGCCGGGGTGCTGATCGGCGACGTGGCGCTGCGTGCGCTCTACGAGGCGCCGGGTCGGGGGCTGGCGGTGACCGACCTCGGGCAGGCGTGGCGGGAGTGGACCGGGCTGCCGATGGTCTTCGCCGTCTGGGCGGTCCGTCGGGACTTCGCCGCCGCCCACCCGGGCCTGGTCAAGGAGGTGCACGAGGCGTTCCTGCGTTCCCGTGACCTGTGCCTGGCCGAGCTGGACCAGGTGGCCGAGGCGGCGGCCCGCTGGGAGCCGTTCGACGCGGCGACGCTGGCCACGTATTTCCGCGCCCTCGACTTCTCACTGGGCGGGCGGCAGGTCGCCGGCCTGCGCGAGTTCGCCAGGCGGGCGGCGGCGACCGGCGAGGCCCCCGCCCTGCCCGAGGGCGGCCCGGAGTTCTTCGCCGGCTGACCCGTCGACCCGGCTCCGGACCGGCCGGTTCGGGTCAGGTGCTGGGGCCGATCAGGGCTTCGGTGATCTTCTGGCAGTTCTTCATGCCGTACTCGTAGCCCAGGTTGATCGGGTAGCGGACCATCACACCCATCGTCCAGGTGTCGCCGATGGCCAGGCAGTTGATGTGCATCTCCTGCTCGCGGGTCCGGTCGATCCAGCCGTTCTTGATGGCGATCTTCTTCTGCTGGGCGGCCGGGAACGCCTTGCGGATGCCGAAGTCACCCGAGCCCCGGACCAGCCGCATCTCGTTGAGCAGCCACTTGGTCCACTCGGGGCCGGCGGCGCGACCGTCGGCGATGCAGTTGCCGAGCCGGGCGGCGTCGCGGGGGGAGAGGTTGGTCCGGCTCCAGCCACCGTCGGCGGCCACACTGCTGTCGGTGAGCTTGCACAGCGAGATCAGCCGCTTGATCGAGGCGGACCGGCCGACCCCGTTGTAGAACTGCTCGGCCCGGGTGTTGTCGCTGTCCCGGATGATCCGGGTGGCGTCGGCGAGCTTGGCGTCGCTCGGGGTCTGCCCGCTCTCGTCGGCCCGCCGCAGGTAGTCGGCGACGATCCACGACTTGATCAGCGAGGCGGTGGTGCTGGTCTCGGCCATGTTGTCCGAGCCGATGATCGCGCCGGTGCGGCGGTCCAGCACGCTCCAGGCGTACCAGCCCTTGATGTCGAGGTCGAGGTCCCGGTCCGCGAAGGGCAGCGGGGTGAGCGAGGGGGTCGGCGACGGTGCCGGGGTCGGCCGGCTGCGGCGGTCGACGGCCGACCCGGTGGACCGGGACTCGGTGGACGCGTCACCCCAGCGTGAGGCGGCGGTGGACTCCATCGGTGAGCCGGGGAGCAGCCGCAGCGAGACGAGCACCAGACCGGTGAGGACCGCGGCGACCGCGATGATCTTCAACGGTCGGTGGTCCCGTCGGGTGGAGCGGCCGGGCCGCCGGCTGCCCGGCATCAGAGCTTCCCGAGCGGCTGGGGCACCTTGAGTGCGGCACCGGGCTGCGGGGTGACCAGTTGGGTGGCGACGCTGGCGCACACCTTGGCACCATAGGTCAACTGCTGGCGTATCGGGTAGCGCATCATCACGGCGAGGCTCCACTTGTCGGTGACGGCGAGGCAGCTGACGTGCCAGTTGCCGTCGTAGCTGAGGGGGGTCCAGCCGTTCTTCATGGCAACCGGGCCCTGCTTGGTGATCTCGTCGGGCAGGCCGTCGATGATGCCCCACCGACCGCCGCCGGCGCGGGCCAGCTGCTTGCTCACGCTGCCCCGGACCTGGGCCATCTCGTTGAGCACCCACTTGGTCCAGTGGGGGCCGGCGGCCGTGCCGTCGGCGATGCAGTCACCGAGCCGGGCGGCGTCGCGGGGGGACATCCGGGTGAAGCTCCACCAGCCCTCGTAGCCGGAGACGTTGCCGGGCTTGGTGTCCTTGAGGCCGCAGGTGGTGATCGCCCGCTTGAGCACCGGGCCGGGCTGGCCGTTGTCCAGCGCCCGGTACGAGCCGCCCGACTTCGCGTAGATCCGGTTGGTGGCGTCGTCGTTGCTGTCCCGGATGGCCAGGCTCGCGTTCTTCAACATCGCTGCCGGTGGCTTCTGGTCGCCGAGCTCGCGCAGGTAGTCGGAGACGATCCAGACCTTGAGCATCGACTCGGTGGAGCTGGTCGAGGTCATGTTCTTCGAGCCGGAGAGCTGACCGGTCTTGCGGTCCTGCAGGGCCCAGGCGAAGAACTCCCCCTTGAAGTTCACGGTGACCGGGCCGGCGGCCAGGGTGGGTGCCGGGGGTGCGGTAGGCGCGGGCGCGGGCACCTTCTCCGCCGTGCCGCCGCCGGTACCGCCTGTCGGGTCGTCGCCGGCGAGCTTGGCGTACGCGGTCGGCACCAGCAGGCCGGTGCCGAGCAGCACCGCCATGACGGCGAGCACCATGATCACGCGAGATCGCATGCGTGGGTGAACTCCAGATGTCAGGCCGGGGGGACCGGCTGCTTCCGCGGGTGTCGGCTCGACCGCCGAGGCCGGGGGAATGGCCTGTGTCTCGCTGGCGATCGTCGGTAGCCGATCGGTGGTGACCGGGGAAGTCTACGTCCGGACAGCCGACTCGCCAGAATCCGACGCACGGCAAACTGCCGGTAAGTCGAGATAAAGGCACGGTTTGCGCCCCTTGTAGGTATTCATCTTTGATCAGTGACCCAAGTCATATCTGAGCAGGTGTCCTGGTGTCGACCGAGCGCATCCACCTGGTAACGGAAGCCGCTACTCAAATCCTGTTACACCCTCTGGTGTCATCGGAGGCGAGCTGTAACACTTGACGAATGTATGGCAACGACTTCGCCCCGGAGCAGGACACGCCCGGCGGTGGCCTGCTCGGTCAGGTCGAGGCCGCCGAGGCGGCGCTGCGCGAGGCGGCGGCCCGCGCCCGGGAGGGTGCCACCACGCCCGGTGCGGATCCGGCGGCGTACTTCGCCGACGTGATCGACGCCGACCAGAAGATCGAACCCCGCGACTGGATGCCCGACGCCTACCGGCGGACCCTGGTCCGGCAGATCGCCCAGCACGCCCACTCGGAGATCATCGGCATGCAGCCCGAGGGGAACTGGATCAGCCGGGCCCCCTCGCTCAAGCGAAAGGCCATCCTGCTGGCCAAGGTCCAGGACGAGGCCGGCCACGGTCTCTACCTCTACGCCGCCGCCGAGACCCTCGGCGTCAGCCGCGACGAACTGGTGGAGCTGCTGCTCGACGGCCGGCAGAAGTACAGCTCGATCTTCAATTACCCCACCCTCACCTGGGCCGACGTGGGCGCGATCGGCTGGCTGGTGGACGGCGCGGCGATCGTCAACCAGGTCCCGCTCTGCCGCTGCTCCTACGGGCCGTACGCGCGGGCGATGATCCGGGTCTGCAAGGAGGAGTCGTTCCACCAGCGGCAGGGCTTCGAGATCCTGCACACCCTGGCGCAGGGCACCCCGGCCCAGCGGGCGATGGCGCAGGACGCGCTCGACCGCTGGTGGTACCCGTCACTGGCGATGTTCGGCCCACCCGACGGTGACTCCACCCACTCCGCCCAGTCGATGGCCTGGAAGATCAAGCGGTTCTCCAACGACGAGCTGCGGCAGCGCTTCGTCGACATGTGCGTGCAGCAGGCGGAGGTCCTCGGCCTCACCATCCCCGACCCCGACCTGCGCTGGAACGCCGAGCGGCAGGCGTACGACTTCACCCAGCCCGACTACGACGAGCTGATGCGGGTGATCAAGGGGGAGGGCCCGTGCAACAGGCAGCGGATGGAACACCGCCGCCGCGCACACGCCGACGGCGCGTGGGTCCGCGAGGCCGCCACGGCGTACGCCGCGAAGCAGCGGGCCGAGTCGCAGCGGGAGAAGGTGGCCGCGTGAGCGAGCAGAACGAACCGCCCCGGGCCTCGGCGACCTCGCCGCTGTGGGAGGTCTTCGTCCGGGCCCGACGGGGCCTGTCCCACACCCACGTCGGCAGCCTGCACGCCCCCGACGCCGAGCTGGCCCTGCGCAACGCCCGGGACCTCTACACCCGCCGGCAGGAGGGCGTCTCCATCTGGGTGGTGCCGGCCGCGGCGATCACCGCGTCCAGCCCCGACGAGAAGGACGCCTTCTTCGACCCGGCCGCCGACAAGGTCTACCGCCACCCCACCTTCTACGAGGTGCCGGACGGGGTGGCCCACCTGTGAACGGCCCCTTCGACTTCACCCTCGCCCTCGGCGACGACGCGCTGGTGGCCGCCCAGCGGCTCGGCGAGTGGGCCACCCGTGCGCCCGAGATGGAAGAGGACATCGCGCTGGCCAACATCGCCCTCGACCAGCTCGGCGCGGCCCGCCTGCTGCTGTCGTACGCGGGGGAGCTGGAGGGCGCCGGCCGGGACGAGGACGCGTTGGCGTACCTGCGCGACGACCGGGAGTTCCGCAACTGCCTGCTGGTCGAGCTGCCCAACGGCGACTTCGCGGTGACCATGGTGAAGCTGCTGCTGCTCGCGGCGTACCAGGTGCCGCTCTACACCGCGCTGGCCGGCTGTTCCGACGAGCGGCTCGCCGCCATCGGCGCGAAGGCGCGCAAGGAGTCCGCCTACCACCTGGACCATTCCGCGCTGTGGGTGAAGCGGCTCGGCGACGGCACCGACGAGTCGCACCGGCGCGCCCAGGCCGCCCTGGACCAGATCTGGCCGTACCACCACGAGCTGTTCACGGCGGACCCGGCGGCCCCGGTCGACCCGGCCACCCTGCGGGCCGACTTCGACGCCGTGGTGCACCCGGTGCTGGCCGAGGCCACCCTGACCCGGCCGGAGACCGGCTGGACGCCGGGCGGCGGCCGGGCCGGCGTGCACACCGAGCACCTGTCCTTCCTGCTGGCCGAGATGCAGGTGCTGCACCGCGCCCACCCCGGGGCCCGGTGGTGAGCCGGGCGGGCCTGGGGTGGCAGCGGTGACCGACCCGAGGGCGGCCGTGGCGGCGGTGGTGGATCCGGAGATCCGGGTGATCACCATCGACGAGCTGGGCATCCTGCGGGCGGTCGACCGGGACCGGGAGACCGGCCGGGTGGTCGTCACGATCACCCCCACCTACACCGGCTGTCCGGCGATGGACGTGATCCGGGACGACATCCGGCGGGCGCTGGCGGTCGCCGGGTATCCCGACGCCGAGGTCCGCACGGTCTTCAGCCCCGCCTGGAGCACCGACTGGATCTCCGCCGACGGCCGGGCCAAGCTCGCCGCCGCCGGCATCGCCCCGCCCGCCCCGCGCGGCGACGGCACGGCGGTGCCGGTGACCCTGGCGGTGCGCTGCCCGCGCTGCGGGTCGCCGGAGACCGCACAGCTCAGCCGGTTCGGCTCCACCGCGTGCAAGGCGCTGTGGCGCTGCCGGTCCTGTTCCGAACCCTTCGACCACCTGAAGGCGCTGTGACTGTCACGATCTCCCGCCCGGTCCGTCGCCGGCCGGCCTTCCACCCGCTTGCGGTCGCCGCCGTGGACCGGCTCACCGACGACGCCGTGGCGATCACCTTCGCGGTGCCCGAGGAGCTGCGGGCGACCTTCGCGTTCTCCGCCGGCCAGCACCTGACCGTACGGCTGCCCGCGCCGCCGTCGGACGCGGCCGGCACCGGCGGCGGGCCCGGGGCCGGTGCGGACGTGCGGCGGTCGTACTCGATCTGCTCGACGCCGGACGACCTGGCCCGGCACGGCCGGCTGCGGATCGGGGTGCGGGAGATCCCCGGCGGCGCTTTCTCCAGCTACGCCTGCGGCGCGCTGCGGCACGGCGACACCGTCGACGTGCTGCCCCCGCTGGGGCACTTCACCAGCGCGTTCGCGCCGGACCGGGTGCGGCACTACGGCGCGGTGGCCGCCGGTTCCGGCATCACCCCGGTGCTCGCGCTGGCCGCGACCGCCCTGGCCGTCGAGCCGGCCAGCACCTTCACCCTGGTGTACGGCAACCGCACGGCCGGCACGGTGATGTTCGCCGAGGAGCTGGCCGACCTGAAGGACCGCTACCCGACCCGGCTGCACCTGGTGCACGTGCTGTCCCGGGAGCCGGGCGAGTCGCCGCTGCTGTCCGGCCGGATCGACGTCGACCGGCTGACCCGGCTGCTGGACACCATCGTGCCCGGCGACGCGATCGCCGAGTGGTTCCTCTGCGGCCCCTACCAGTTGGTGCTGGACGCGAAGGCGGTGCTGACCGGCCGGGGCCTGCCCGAGTCGGCGGTGCACACCGAGCTGTTCCACGTCGACACCCCACCGGAGCCGGTCCGCCGCAGCGGCGAGTCGACCGGCGGCGCGGAAGTGACCATCGTGCTGGACGGCCGGTCGTCCCGGTTCACGATGGGCCGCGACGAGCGGGTGCTGGACGCGGCGCTGAAGGTGCGCGGCGAACTGCCGTACGCGTGCAAGGGTGGGGTCTGCTCGACCTGCCGGGCGAAGGTGGTCTCCGGCGCGGTGACGATGGCCCGCAACTACGCTCTGGAGCCGGACGAGGTGGCCGCCGGGTACGTGTTGACCTGCCAGTCCAGCCCGACCACCGACACCCTGACGGTCGACTACGACGGATAGCGTCGCCGGCCGCGCCCCGCCCCGCCCCGGCGGGCGGGCCTGTTGTCTGTTGCGGGTCCTATGGAGCTGATGACGTCAGCGACTCACCCGGGATCGACCGATCTGCACCGGTTTCGCTGTTCCCGCGACCGGTCAGCCGGGGCGGAGGTGGGCGGTCCAGTAGGTGAGGTCGGAGTGGTGCTCGGTGAGGGCGACCCGCTCGCCGCAGGCCTCCTCGATCAGCTTGACCGCCTCGTCCAGGTGTGGCGGGTTGCCGTCCCAGTCGTCGTCACGGAACAGTTGCAGCCCGACCTCGCCCCGGTCGTCACCGAGGGCCTGCGCGCCCTCGGGTGACACCAGCACCACTGTGTAGCGGGCGGCCTCCCGCTCGGCCTCGCTGGGCGGCTCCGGCTCGTCCCGCCTGCGCCGCCGGAACCGCTCCACCACCGACGGGATCGGGCCGGGCGAGTCAGCCGGATCGTACGGCCGTAGCCAGGCGGGCTGTGGAATCTGCATGACGGCCTCCAAGCTGTGCACGGTCGATAGCAACGTTGCTGCTCATGCTTGCGCGAGATCGGTCGAGAGTCAATACTCAACGTCACTGCCCATGTCGCCACGGTGATGGTGTGGCGACACGGCCGCATGTTGCCGCCGAGACCGTCGGTCGGGCGGGTCACGGTGCGATCGGAAGGATCAGCATGGCCAAGGCGGGTCAGCCCACGGTGGTCGGCCGGGGGCTCGGTGGAGAACTGCGTGAGTTGCGGGACGCTCGTCGCCTGGCGCAACGGCGGGTGGCCATCCGGCTCGGCTGGCAACCGTCCAAACTGTCGCGGATCGAGAACGGCATCCAGGGCGTCTCAGCCGCCGACGTCGCGTCCCTGCTGGTGATCTACGGGGTCACCGGGGACGCGCGCAAGCGGCTGCTCGGGATGGCCGAGCGGTCGGCCGAGGTCGGCTGGTGGGAGGCGATCGGCGGGCTCTCCGAGGAGTCGCGCACCCTGATCCGGCTTGAGGCGGAGGCGACCGCCATCGTCAACTGGGAGCCGATGCTGGTGCCCGGCCTGTTGCAGACGGCGGACTACGCCCAGGCGGTGATGGTCGGCTGCGGGGTGCCGGCCGACGAGGCGCAGGGGCGGGTGGCCGCCCGGCTCGGCCGGCAGGCGGTCCTGACCCGGCCCACCCCGCCGACCCTGCACGTGCTGCTCGACGAGATGGTGTTGCGCCGGGCGCTCGGCGGGTCCCGGGTGATGGCCCGGCAACTGCGGCATCTGGTGGAGGCGACCGACCGGCCGGGCCTGACCCTGCGGGTGGTGCCGCTGGCCGTGGGCGGGCACACCGGGCTGGACGGGTCGTTCGCGCTCTTCGACTTTCCGCGCAACCGGTCGGTGGTCTTCCTCGACCACAAGCTGACCGGGCTGTTCCTGGAAGAGGCCGCGCAGGTGGCGCACTTCCGGCGGGAGGTGGATAGGCTGGCGGAGGTGGCACTGAGCCCCGTCGATTCGGTGGAACTCGTTGCGCGGTACGCAACGGAGCACGAGCGAGAGTGAGCCTCGGATGATCATCCCCGACTTCTCCGGTGTGGCCTGGCGCAAGTCGACCCGCAGCGGCTCCAACGCCAACTGTGTCGAGGTGGCCGAGGTGGCTCAGGTGGTGGGCGTACGCGATTCGAAGGATCCGGCCGGGCCGGTGCTGGCCTTCGACCGCCGGTCCTGGGGCGCGTTCGTCGCCCATCCGCCGGTGCGTTCCGGGTTCTGACGGCGGCTGTGGGCGGTTGAGGGGTGGGGGTGCGTGATCACATTGCCTTTTTGGGCATCTTCATCGGCGTGTCTTCTCCCTTTTCCCAATCGGATCTTGAGTTTTGGGTCGGGGCGCGGCGGCGGTGTCGGCGGACGAAGGTCGGGTGGATGGTGCGCCGTTCCGGGCGGTCGAACTGATCGTGGGAACTGCCGGCCGCCGGTCGACGCGACCGAGGCGAAGCCGGCCGACCGGAGTCGCGGCGCGGGCATCGGTTCGGGCGAACCGTTCGCGTTCTTTGACTTCTGTGCACCCGGTTGATGGTCATCCTCGACGGGGTGGTGGGCAGGTGGCAGCCGGCTACGTGCTGACCTGCCAGGCCAGCCCGGTGACCGAAGCGCTGACGGTCGACTACGGCGGGTGACGGTGGGTAGGTCGGTATCGGGTCCCGGTGGGCGGACTGTGCCGCCGCCCAACGCAGTGGTGACCGGGCTCGGATCCTGGGATTGACGGAGCCAGCCGGGTGTCGGTTTGGAGACAACCCAGGCGTCTGGTGGGTCAGCCGGGCCATGGATGTGGCAGTCGGGTGTACGACTGAGGGACGGCCGTCGCGCCCATTGCCGCTGATCGGGAATGGTCTGCCGGCGTAACGGGCCGGGACGGGAGAGCCGGCGTGTCCGGTCTCCGGCGGCGAAAATCAGATCGGCGTACACATGTCAACAGTGGTGAAGAACCATGCCCGTTCGGCCATTCCTGCCCCGTACCCTCGCACGATGTTTTTCATTGACGCGTCTCGCTAGGGTTCTCCGGCAATCAAACGCTGTGTCCCAAGGCGCACACTCTGGGCGATGTGATCGGAGAGCGCGTGACGCTGAGTGAGAAGACGGCCCGTGGCAACGAGCCGTTGTCGGCGCTTGAACCTCAGCGTGAGACCGTAGGCCCGACTCGTGGCCGGCTGCGGAGCCTCGGACGGCGGATAGCCGATCTGGGTCCCTTCGCGCTCATCTTCGCGACGTACAGCCTTCTGGTCGATCACCTGCCCAATCAGTGGTTCAGCCAGGACTGGGTGCGTTATGCCTTTGCCGTGCTGGCCGCCCTCTGTATGGGGATCACCCTCAAATGGCTCGTCCAGCGACCGGGGCTGCAGAGATTCGTGGGCCCCTCGTTGGCTGCCGGCACGATGCTGCCCGGGGCCCGGGAACCGCGGCCGAGGTCGTTCGTCTCCGCACGGCAGATCATGGAGGGCACCCGGAGCCGGCTGATGGCCGATCTGCGTACCGCCAGCGGGACCCGGGGTGAGGTTTTCGGGTGGTCGCAGTTCATGGGGGAGCAGGTCCCGCCGAGCGCCATCGGGACGTCGTACGGCCTTCGTATCGCCCTCGCACTGGACCTCAGGGAGGCGCGGCTCGACCGCCGGCGGTTGGTGGACAACGTGGTGGCGCTACAACGGCCGGCAGGGGGTTGGGTCGCCCGCTCCCAACAGGATGTCGCCCGACCGGAAGTCACGGCATGGGTGCTCACCGCACTCGTACGAACCGGCCTGGATCCCGCCATCCGCTCCGAGTTGGTGGGACAACTCGAACGCATGATGACGCCGGAGGTCGACGGTGTCGGCTGGCAGCGCGTGACGGTTCTCAGCTCGGCGATCTCGGCGCTCGCCGAGGTTGCGCCCGCCTCGGCCAAGCTCGATGAGTTGACGACCCACCTGGTGGAGGGCGCCGTCCGGCAGCAGGCGGAGGGGGAGCCGGCCTGCATGGCCTGGGGCATGACGGTGAACCACGGAAGTGCGCCATCCGTACCGCACACCGCGAGAGCCGTGGTGGCTCTCCGCAAGGCCGCTCAGGCGGTTCGCGGTGACCGACGGGAGAAGCTCGACGAGTGTGTGGACGCGGGCATCGAATGGCTGATCCGAAACTCCCACTACGACGTCACTGACGAGCAGCTACGGCGGTTGACCAGTGCGGGCGACGCGATGGACACCATCATCGTCGGCCACTTCACGCCGGCCTGGGTGGCGCGGGCGCTCATGTGTCGCGCGGTCGATGAGCGGCGCCTGCCGCACCTGCAGCAGGCGGTCAGGGCAGTGCTCGACCTTCAAGAGAATGGGGTGTGGAAGTGGAAAGAGGAGCGAAAGGAGCCCACGTGGATGACCTATCAGGGGGTGCTGGTCGTACGGGACTACTCGATGCTGAATCTGCCCTGGCCACCTTGACCGATCGGATCCGGGTTGCGACCTGGAACGTCCGGGAGGGATTGCCCGCCGCCAGTGACGACGTGACCCGTCGGCCGGAGGCGCTGGCCGAGATGGTCGATCTCGTCAACGAGTTCGACATCGACGTGCTTGCCCTGCAGGAGGTGGACTTCACGACTGAGGGCGAGTCGGAGGTCCTGTCGGCGCTGCTCACCAGAACGGCGTTGCAGTATGCGGCCACCCTGCCGCTCTCCGAGTCGTCGTTCGAGCAGGGCAAGCGGGCGGGTGTCGCCATCGCCAGCCGCTACCCGGTCAGCCGGATCGGTGGAGTCGTGCTGCCCAACCCGCAGCTTTCCGCCACCAGGGGCCGCACCGTCATGGCGCTGCACGACAAGGGAATGGTGTCCTGCACGCTCGATTTCGGGTTTACCGAGGTGACCGTCGCCTCGCTGCATTCATTCCCCTTCCACCGGTTTGGTCGGGACGCTCGCGAGCCGGCGTTCTCCGGAATATGGAAGTCGGTGTCGGCAGCACTGCCCCGGTCTGTCGGGGGGCAGGTGGTCATCTGTGGTGACTTCAACACGGAGGATCGCGACCTGGTGCTGGGCTCGATGGCGAGCCCGATGGTGCGGGCGTTCGGCGAGATGGCGACGCACAACGGGATGGCGATCGACGACATTCTCTTCTCGGCCGACCTGTCGCGAGGTGCCGAGCCAAAGCTGGTGACCAATTTCTCGGATCACGAACTATGTGTGGTGGATCTCGTGTCGAGGTGGTGACATGTCGTCGCTCGTGCTGGACACAAACTCGATGTCGGCTGTTGAGCGGCAGATCATGGCGGCACTCGCCGACAGTGCGGGGCAGCCGTCCGGGTCCGCCATCAGCATCCTGCGAGGGCTGGGACGGCCGGAACGGTTGAGTGCCCTGCTCACCGAGTTGCTGGACGACGACTCCCGCGCGGACGCGGTGGCCGCTCGTTCGCATCCGCATGCTCTCGGCTTCGACAAGTTCATTCTGGCTACCTTCGGTGAATTCGGCCAGTTGCGCATGCACGTCTGGTGGCCTGGGCGGCCCAGGATGCGCGAACATGTCCACGATCACCGCTTCGACTTTTCCTCGGTGGTGGTCGCCGGTCGACTCGACTGCCGCTACTACCACCCGGCCAGGAGCGGAGCGGTCCTCACCCGCTACCGGGAGTCGAGCCGGGATGGCGAGTCGGCCTGGCGTTTCGACCTCGTGGACGTGGTGTCCGTACGGGAGACCCTGGCAGTCCAACTCACACCGGGCTCGTCCTACTCGATGCCGTACGACCTGCTGCACCGGGTGGAGGCGGCGTCGACCACCACCGTCACCCTCATGCTCCAGGGACGGCTGTCGCGTGACTGGTCGTCGGTCCTGGTGGACACCACCGAGACAGTGCCGGCGCGGGTGGGTCGGCGCACCTTCGACATCGAGGAGATGCGTGGCAGGTTGATGGCGCTGAGAAGTCATCTCGCCGCCTGATGGCGTGCGGAGCCACGGGCAGGTCACCCGGACGGGCCCGTCGGCCAGCGCCGGGCGAGGTGGGGGGCCTCCCGGCGCGCACCGGGCGCCGGTGGGGTGCTTGTCACCCGTCGCCGGTGCTGTGCGGAACCGGAGGGCTGTCCGGCGTACGCTCGGGTTGTGACGGCGAACCGGGAGATCGACGACATCCTGCAACGCGGCGCTGACGGCGGGCGGATCACGCCCGAGGAGGCGCTGCTGCTCTACACCGAGGCGCCCTTCCACGCCTTGGGCGAGGCGGCGGACGCGGTACGCCGGCGGCGCTACCCGGACAACATCGTCACCTACCTGATCGACCGCAACATCAACTACACCAACGTCTGCGTGACGGCGTGCAAGTTCTGCGCCTTCTACCGGGCCCCCAAGCACGCCGAGGGCTGGACCCACCCGACCGAGGAGATCCTGCGTCGCTGCGGCGAGGCGGTCGAGTTGGGCGCCACCCAGGTCATGCTCCAGGGCGGCCACCACCCGGACTACGGCGTGGAGTACTACGAGGAGCTGTTCTCCTCGGTCAAGAAGGCGTACCCGCAGCTCGCGATCCACTCGATCGGGCCGAGCGAGATCCTGCACATGGCGAAGGTCTCCGGCGTCAGCCTGGACGAGGCCATCGCCCGGATCAAGGCCGCCGGGCTGGACTCGATCGCCGGCGCCGGGGCCGAGATGCTGCCGGACCGCCCGCGTAAGGCGATCGCCCCGCTCAAGGAGTCCGGCGCGCGCTGGCTGGAGGTCATGGAGTTGGCCCACCGGCAGGGTCTGGAGTCCACCGCCACGATGATGATGGGCACCGGCGAGACCAACGCCGAGCGGATCGAGCACCTGCGGATGATCCGCGACGTGCAGGACCGCACCCGGGGGTTCCGGGCGTTCATCCCGTGGACGTACCAGCCGGAGAACAACCACCTCAAGGGCCGCACCCACGCCACCACCCTGGAGTACCTGCGCCTGGTGGCGGTGGCCCGGCTGTTCTTCGAGACCGTGCCGCACCTGCAGGCGTCCTGGCTGACCACCGGCAAGGACGTCGGCCAGCTCGCCCTGCACATGGGCGTCGACGACCTCGGTTCGATCATGCTGGAGGAGAACGTCATCTCCTCGGCCGGCGCGCGGCACCGGTCCAACCTGCACGAGCTGATCGGCATGATCCGTTCGGCGGACCGGATCCCCGCCCAGCGGGACACCCTCTACCGGCGGCTGGCGGTGCACCACACCCCCGCCGACGACCCGACCGACGAGCGGGTGGTGTCGCACTTCTCCTCGATCGCCATGCCCGGCGGTGGTGCCGGCCGTACGCTGCCGCTCGTCGAGGCCCGCTGAGCTGCCCCGACCGTCACCCCGAGTAACTGGTCGGGTCGTTGCGGTGACTGGCTGAACGGGTCTGGGTGTCGGCCCAGGGGATATTCGTGGTCGCCGTTCGGCCGAGGCGGCGCGGGACCAGCCCCCACAAGACGCGGCAATTGGGGCGGCGTGCGGCACGCTGGGCGGATATTCCGCAGCCGGCGCTACGGCGCGGGGGTTGGCGCGGCGCGGCGGTGCCCGCTAACGTGCGCTCGACGTACCTCCGCTGACCGCCTGCGGCGAGCGGATGACGAGTGTCGTACGTCCTCCATCGGCCCGGGAGGGCCGTTCATATAAAACGGGGGCGGGACGGGTGACCGTCCCGCCCCCGCTCCTCCTCCGTTCGGCCCCGTCTGGGACAAAAACGCACGTCACGGCTGGCGTACCGGCGTCGATCTCGGATAACGTCCGCTCGGTTCGCCACATCAGCCCCACCTTTCCCAGCAGTCCCTAGCCCCCCGGGGGATCGATGACTCTGTTCCACCGCTCGGCCCTGGCCCGCCTCGGCGCCGTGGCCCTGCTCGCCGTCGGTGGCCTGGCCACCGTCGCCGCCCCGGCCAGCGCCGCCGATCAGGCGCAGCTCGACCTCGTCCCACTCAGCTCCCAGCTGGCCCTGGGCGTCAAGGAGGCCAAGGCCAAGCCGTTCAAGTTCTCCGTGCAGAACGTCCGCGGCACGGTCGACGCCAAGAACGTGAAGGTCACCGTCGAGACCGCGGGCCTGAAGCCCAACAAGGTCGGGGTGCTCAAACCGGACGCCTGCGACGTCAGCGGCACCGCCTTCACCTGCTCCCTGTCCGACCTGGGGGGCACCACCGACGACATCGCCGCCGGCACCACCGAGGAGTTCGGCATCCCGCTGTTCGGCACCGACTCGCGCGGTAAGGCGGGCGTGCTGAAGGTGACCGTGAGCGGGTCCAACACCACGTCGGACTCGGTCGACCACGACATCATGGTCGTCAAGCCCGGCTACGACCTGACCACCTGGGTGCAGGACGTCTACGCCGACGTGGTGGTCGACGGCGACGAGGCCGGCGAGAGCGGACTGACCGGCGTCAAGCCCGGCGGGACCGCCCCGCTGGACTGGGCGGTCTACAACGGCGGCAGCCGCCGCGCGACCGGCGTCTTCTACGGGATCGCCCTGCCGGAGGGCGCCAGCTTCGTCGACCTGCCGGAGAGCTGCGTCACGCAGGACCTGGGTGGCGTGGTGGCGTACTGCGAGGACTCCGGCGCGGTGCTGCGGCCGGGCGAGTTCTACACCGCCGACGTCCGGATCAAGGTCGGCACGGGCGTCACCGAGAAGGTGCTCACCCCGGGCGTCCTGTTCGCCGCCGGGCTGACCGAGGCCGAGGGCACCCCGGAGGAGGAGCCGCAGGTCGCCAGCAAGGCGCAGCGCAAGGTCTTCACCGAGACCGACGACGGTGACAACACCTCGTTGTTCGACGTGTTCGTCGACCTGAGCACCGGCCCGAGCCCGAGCCCCAGCCCGACCGGTGAGCCGAGCCCGAGCACCAGCGGTCAGCCGAGCCCGAGCACCAGCGTCAGCCCGACGACCGGTGGCGGCACGGGTGGCGGCGACGGCGGTCTGCCGGTGACCGGTGCGCAGGCCACCCTGATCGGTGGCATCGGCGTCGTCGTGCTGCTCGCGGGCGGCGCGATGCTGATGCTCGCCCGTCGGCGTCGGCTGGTGCTGGTGGCGCCGGGCGACGAGAAGCCGCGGAGCTGACCGGAGGCAGGTTTTCCGCACCACGGCAGGACGGCGGGCGGGGTGGGCGACCACCCCGCCCGCCGCGCGTCCGCCCCGCCTTGCGTGCCGCCCGTCGCCGACCCCCGGGTCGGTCGGACCCACCGGCGGGTGGGTGGGGTCAGGCTGGCAGAGTGGAGGGGTGAGCCGTACCCCGCAGGGCCAGCGCGCCGGCCTGGACAAGTCCCCGCACGAGGTCGCCGCGATGTTCGACGGGGTGGCCGCCCGCTACGACCTGACCAACACGGTGCTGTCCTTCGGGCAGGACCGGTCGTGGCGACGGGCCACCCGGGCGGCGCTCGGGCTGCTCCCCGGTGAGCGGGTGCTGGACGTGGGCGCCGGCACCGGGGTGTCGACGCAGGAACTGGCCCGCTCCGGGGCGTACGCGGTGGGGGCTGACCTGTCGCAGGGGATGCTGCACGCCGGCAAGCGGGTCCGGCCGGAGGTGCCGCTGCTGGCCGGGGACGCGCTGCGGCTGCCCTTCGCCGACGCCTCGTTCGACGCGGTGACGATCTCCTTCGCCCTGCGCAACGTCAACGACCCCGACGCGGCGCTGCGGGAGCTGGCCCGGGTGACCCGGCCGGGGGGCCGGCTGGTGGTCTGCGAGTTCAGCACGCCGGTGAACCAGGCATTCCGGACGGTCTACCTGTCGTACCTGATGCGGTCGTTGCCGGTGGTGGCCCGGACGGTGTCCAGCAACCCCGACGCGTACGTCTACCTGGCCGAGTCGATCCGGGCCTGGCCGGACCAGGCGGCCCTGGCGGCGCGGGTCGGCGCGGCCGGCTGGGGCCGGGTGGCGTGGCGCAACCTGACCGGCGGGGTGGTGGCCCTGCACCGGGCCATCCGGACGTGACCGAGGGTGAAGCCGCTTTTTCCCTAATGTCTGTCTTTGGTCTAAATTGGGGCGTAAGCTCCCCGGCATGACCGGAGTAGTGCCCACCGACCCCGCGATCCCCGCCGACGACGATGCCGCCGAGCTGGTCGCCCAGCTCAGGGAGCTGGCCGGCGCGGACCCGGCCGAGGTCCGTCAGGTGGTGGCCGAGGTGCTGGGTGCGCTCGACCGGGCGGCCGGCGGAGCGCTGCGTGACCACCTGCCGGCGGCGGTCCGGGCCGACGACGGGCTCGACATCGCCCGGAACTGAGGGACGAACCCACCCCGACCGGCCTGTTTCCAGGAAGTTAGGTACCCCTCACCCGGCAGCTGTGTAACCACGGTCATAGACTCCAACCCGATCGGCTTGTGAAGCATTTCACGAGCGTGCGGGAGGAGGCGCAGATGACATCGGTGGAGAACGACGCCGACGTGATCGTGGTGGGCGCCGGTCCCGGTGGATCGGCGACGGCGTACCACCTGGCGCGGCACGGCGTACGCGTGCTGCTGCTGGAGAAGACCGAGTTCCCCCGCGAGAAGGTGTGCGGGGACGGGCTCACCCCCCGGGCGACCCGGCAGCTCATCCGGATGGGCGTGGACACCTCGCCCGAGGCCGGCTGGCTGCACAACAAGGGCCTGCGGGTGATCGGCGGCGGGGTACGCCTCGAACTGGACTGGCCCGACCTGGCCAGCTTCCCCAACTACGGCCTGGTCCGCACCCGGCTGGACTTCGACGACCTGCTCGCCCAGCGGGCGGTCTCCGCCGGCGCCGAACTGCAGACCAACGTCAACGTCATCGGCCCGGTGCTCGACGCGGCCGACCGGGTGGTCGGGGTGACCGCCGAGGTCGGCCCGGACCGGGAACCGGCCACCTTCCACGCCCCGCTGGTGGTCGCCGCGGACGGCGTCTCCGGCCGGTTCCCGCTCGCCCTGGGCCTGGCCAAGCGGGAGGACCGGCCGATCGGCGTGGCCGTCCGCCGCTACTACCGCTCGCCGGCCCGGCACGACGACGACTATCTGGAGTCCTGGCTGGAGCTGCGCAGCAAGGGCAGCGACGCGCTGCTGCCCGGCTACGGCTGGATCTTCGGCCTCGGTGACGGCCGGGTCAACGTCGGCCTCGGCGTGCTCAACTCCTCCTCCGCGTTCGGCAAGACGAACTACCGGCGGCTGCTGACCGACTGGCTGGCCAACACCCCGGCGGACTGGGGGATGACCGACGAGACCAACGCCGACGGCCCGATCCTCGGCGCGGCGCTGCCGATGGGCTTCAACCGGGTGCCGCACTACACCCGGGGGGTCCTGCTGGTCGGCGACTCCGGTGGCATGGTCAACCCGTTCAACGGCGAGGGCATCGCGTACGCGATGGAGTCCGGTGAGCTGGCCGCCGAGGTCATCGTGCAGGCGCTGGCCCGGCCGGCCGGGCCGGAGCGGGAGCGGGCGCTGACCGCGTACCCGCAGGAGCTGAAGGCCCGGTTCGGCGGCTATTACCGGCTCGGCGGGATCTTCGTCAAGCTGATCGGCCGGCCCGAGGTGATGCGGATGGCGACCAAGCACGGCATGCCGCACCCGATGCTGATGCGCTTCGTGCTCAAGCTGCTGGCCAACCTGACCGACCCGCGCGGCGGGGACGCGATGGACCGGGTCATCAACGCGATGACGAAGGCGGCCCCGGCCGTGTGAGGCGTGACCGGGCCAGGGCCAACGGCGGCACCGGCACGGACAGGGATCGACCCCCGCTGACGGCAGTCACGAGGGACGTGAATAGTGTGAATTTTGTCAAGCACCTGGGGCAGGGGAAGGACGAGCAGGAGAAAAGATGTCGCTCTCGCCTTACGCACCGATCATCGGGCTGTTCGCCCTCGCCGCGGCGTTCTCGCTGTTCTCCGTGGCCGCCGCCCGCTTCGCCGGTCCCCGGCGCTACAACAAGGCCAAGCTCGAGGCGTACGAGTGTGGGATCGAGCCCAGCCCGCAGCCCGTGGGCGGCGGCCGGTTCCCGATCAAGTTCTACCTGACGGCGATGCTCTTCATCGTCTTCGACATCGAGATCATCTTCCTCTACCCCTGGGCGGTCTCCTTCGACGCCCTGCCGATCTTCGGCTTCGTGGAGATGGTCCTGTTCATCGTCGCGGTCTTCGTCGCGTACGCCTACGTGTGGCGGCGCGGCGGGCTGGACTGGGACTGAGGGAGGAACGTCAGATGGGCATCGAGGAGAAACTCCCCGCCGGCGTCCTGCTCACCTCCGTGGAGAAGCTGGTCAACTGGTCGCGGAAGTCGTCCGTCTGGGGCGCCACCTTCGGCCTGGCCTGCTGCGCCATCGAGATGATGGCGGCCGGTGGCCCGCACTACGACATGGGCCGCTGGGGCATGGAGGTCTTCCGCGCCTCGCCGCGCCAGGCCGACCTGATGATCGTGGCCGGCCGGGTGAGCCAGAAGATGGCCCCGGTGCTGCGCCAGATCTACGACCAGATGGCCGAGCCCCGCTGGGTGCTCTCCATGGGCGTCTGCGCCAGCAGCGGCGGCATGTTCAACAACTACGCGATCGTCCAGGGCGTCGACCACGTCGTCCCGGTCGACATGTACCTGCCGGGCTGCCCGCCCCGCCCCGAGATGCTCATCGACGCGATCCTCAAGCTCCGCGAGAAGATCATGTACGAGCCGCTGGGCCCGAACGGCCGCAAGATGCAGGCGGCCCGGCTGGAGCGCGGTGACGTGCCCGTGGTGCCGTACGGCTCGATGCCGTCGTCGTACCGCAACGACAAGGCCCGCCGTGCCGAATGGACGAAGGCGGTCCGTGAGGGGCGCGAGGAGCAGTTGCGGATCGAGAACTGGATGAACGCCCAGAACCACCTCCAGACCCAGGCTGGCCCCAAATGAGCAACGACAGGAAGAACGACGGCGGGGTGCCGGTGCCGGTCACCCCGGCCGGTGCGACCAGCGGTGCTGCCGCCGAGCTGCCGCCGTCCAGCCCGGCCGGGCGCGGCATGTTCGGCATGCAGGGCACCGGCGACGTCTCCGGCTACGGCGGCCTGGTCCGCCACCGCACCCCGATCGAGGAGGCGCCCCGGCCGTACGGGGGCTACTTCGACGAGGTGCGCGACGCGCTGGAGGAGGCGTACCCGCAGTTCGGCGACGCGATCGAGAAGGTCGTCGTCGACCGGGGCGAGCTGACCCTGCACGTACGCCCGGAGCGGATCGCCGAGGTGTGCCAGGTGATGCGGGACGACCTCGCGCTGCGCTTCGAGCTGTGTTCCTCGGTGTCCGGGGTGGACTACCTCGGTGCCGACGAGCGCCGGCTGCACGTGGTCTACCAGCTCACCTCGATGACCTACCGGCGGCGGGTCCGGCTGGAGGCGGCCGTCTCCGCCGAGCACCCGCACCTGCCCAGCGTCACCGCCGTCTACCCGACGGCCGACTGGCAGGAGCGCGAGGCGTACGACATGTTCGGGGTCATCTTCGACGGCCACCCCAACCTGACCCGGGTCCTGATGCCGGACGACTGGGAGGGCCACCCGCAGCGCAAGGACTACCCGCTCGGCGGCGTCCCCGTCGAGTACAAGGGCGCGGAGATCCCGCCGCCGGACCGTAGGAGGTCATACCAGTGACCACGTCCAACTACGCGACCGAACGGGAGACCACCGAGGGGCGGGTCTTCACCGTCACCGGTGGGGACTGGGACCAGGTCGTCTCCGGCACCGACCCGATCAACGACGAGCGGATCGTCGTGAACATGGGTCCGCAGCACCCGTCGACGCACGGCGTGCTCCGGCTGATCCTGGAGCTGGAGGGCGAGACGGTCCGCGAGGCCCGCTCGGTCGTCGGCTACCTGCACACCGGCATCGAGAAGAACCTCGAGTACCGCAACTGGGTGCAGGGTTCGACGTTCGTGACCCGGATGGACTACCTCGCCCCGATCTTCAACGAGACGGCGTACAGCCTCGCGGTGGAGAAGCTGCTCGGCATCACCGACGACATCACCGAGCGGGCCACCACGATCCGGGTCCTGATGATGGAGCTGAACCGGATCTCCTCACACCTGGTCTGGCTGGCCACCACCGGCATGGAGCTGGGCGCGATCTCGATCATGCTGTACGGCTTCCGCGAGCGGGAGTACATCCTCGACATCTTCGAGACCATCACCGGCCTGCGGATGAACCACGCGTACGTCCGGCCGGGCGGGGTGGCGCAGGACGTCCCGGACGCGGCGATCGCCAAGATCCGCGACTTCCTCGCGATGATGCCGAAGAAGCTCAAGGAGTACGAGGACCTCCTCTCCGGTCAGCCGATCTGGACCGAGCGCACCCAGGGCGTCGCGGTGCTCGACGTGACCGCCTGTGTCGCGCTCGGCGTCACCGGCCCGGTGTTGCGCTCCGCCGGCCTGGCCTGGGATCTGCGCAAGACCATGCCGTACTGCGGCTACGAGACGTACGAGTTCGACGTGCCGACCCACCCGGACGGTGACGTCTGGGGCCGCTACCTGGTCCGGCTCGCCGAGATCCGGGAGTCGCTCAAGCTGGTCGAGCAGGCGTTGGACCGGTTGAAGCCGGGCCCGGTGATGGTCGCCGACCGCAAGATCGCCTGGCCGGCGCAGCTCGCCATCGGCGTGGACGGCATGGGCAACTCGCTGGAGCACGTCGCCAAGATCATGGGTCAGTCGATGGAGTCGCTGATCCACCACTTCAAGCTGGTCACCGAGGGCTTCCGGGTCCCGCCGGGCCAGGTGTACGTCGGCATCGAGTCGCCCCGGGGCGAGCTGGGCGTGCACGCGGTCTCCGACGGTGGCACCCGGCCGTACCGGGTGCACTACCGGGAGCCGAGCTTCGTCAACCTCCAGGCCCTTCCGGCGATGGCCGAGGGCGGCCTGATCGCCGACGTGATCGCCGGTGGCGCCTCGCTGGACCCCGTGATGGGTGGATGTGACCGATGACGACGTTTACTGAAGAGACCCGGGTGCGGGCGCGGGAGATCATCGCCCGCTACCCGGCCGACCGGTCCCGCTCGGCGCTGCTGCCGCTGCTGCACCTGGTGCAGGCCGAGGAGGGCTACGTCTCCCCGGCCGGGGTGGCGTTCTGCGCCGAGGTGCTGGGGCTGAACAAGGCCCAGGTCGGCGCGGTGGCCACCTTCTACACCATGTACAAGCGCCGGCCCACCGGTGACTACCTGGTCAGCGTCTGCACCAACACGATGTGCAACGTGCTCGGCGGGCAGGAGGTCTACGACACGCTCGTCGAGCACCTGGGCGTCGGGCACGACGAGACCACCGCCGACGGGAAGATCACCCTGGAGCACGCCGAGTGCCTGGCGGCGTGCGACTACGGCCCGGTGATGACCGTCAACTACGACTTCTTCGACGGCGTCGACCCGCAGGGCGCGGTCGGTGTGGTGGACGAGCTGCGCGCCGGGGGCCGGCCGATGCCGACCCGGGGTGCCCGGCTCTGCACGCTCAAGGAGATGGCCGTCCAGCTCGCCGGCTTCGCCGACGAGCGCGACGGCGCGGTCGCCGACGGCGGGCCGGGCGAGGCCACCCTGCGTGGCCTGCGCCTGGCCGAGCAGCACGGCATCACGGCACCGGGCTACGACCCGAAGACCCCGATCCGCAGCAAGGCCGAGGCCGACCGGGCCGCCGCCGAGGCCAAGGCGAAGGCCGAGGCCGCCAAGGCCCCCGCCCCGGCCGCTCCGGCGGCGAAGCCGGAGCAGGTCACCGGCAGCACCGCGCCGGACGTGAAGGCCCCGGACGACAAGTCGCCGCAGGTGCGTACCGCCGAGACCCGGCAGCCCGACGCGGCCACCGCCGTGCCGGACGCCCCCGGCACCAAGGTCCCGACCGACGGCACGCCACCGGCGTCCCGCGACGCGCAGGCGGCGCAGGCGGCCGGGGTGGCCGCGAACGCCCCCGCCGGTGACGGCAAGCCCGCCGGCGACGAGGCCGGCGCGCAGGAGCGCAACCTCAAGGAAGCCGAGGCGGAAACGGGCGCTGCGGGCGCGGGCTCCGCCGTCGCGAGCGAGACGGGGGCCCAGAAGTGACCACTCCCCGGCCGGAGACCCTGGCCAAGCTGACCCCGGTGCTGACCCGCCGCTGGCTGTCCCCGGACGCCTGGCGGATCGGCGGCTACGAGAAGCTCGACGGCTACGCCGCGCTGCGCAAGGCCCTCAGGGCCCACCCGGACGACCTGATCCAGCTGATCAAGGACTCCGGCCTGCGCGGCCGGGGTGGCGCGGGCTTCCCCACCGGCCTGAAGTGGGGCTTCATCCCGCAGGGCGACGGCAAGCCGCACTACCTGGTGGTCAACGCCGACGAGGGCGAGCCGGGCACCTGCAAGGACCTGCCGCTGATGACCCACGACCCGCACTCGCTGGTCGAGGGGGTCATCATCGCCTCGTACGCGATCCGGGCCAGCCGGGCCTACATCTACATCCGGGGCGAGGCGGTGCACGCCGCCCGCCGGCTGCGCAACGCGGTGGCCGAGGCACAGGCCAAGGGCTACCTCGGGCGCAACATCCTGGGCACCGGGTTCGACCTGGAACTGGTCGTGCACTCCGGCGCGGGGGCATACATCTGCGGCGAGGAGACGGCGCTGCTGGACTCGCTGGAGGGGTTCCGGGGTCAGCCCCGGCTCCGCCCGCCGTTCCCGGCCACCCACGGCCTGTACGCCAGCCCGACGGTGGTCAACAACGTCGGCACCATCGCCAGCGTCCCGTACATCGTGCTGGGCGGCGCGGACTGGTGGAAGTCCATGGGCACCGAGAAGTCGTCCGGGCCGATGATCTACTCGCTCTCCGGGCGGATCGTCAACCCGGGCCAGTTCGAGTGCGGCCTGGGCGTCACCCTGCGCGAGCTGATCGAGCTGGCCGGCGGGATGCAGCCCGGTCACCAGCTCAGGTTCTGGACGCCCGGCGGATCGTCCACCCCGCTGCTCACCGCCGAGCACCTGGACGTGCCGCTGGACTTCGAGGGGGTGGCGGCGGCCGGCTCGATCCTGGGCACCACGGCCACCCAGATCTTCTCCGACCAGGACTGCCCGGTCTACGCGACCTACCGGTGGCTGGAGTTCTACCACCACGAGTCGTGCGGCAAGTGCACCCCGTGCCGGGAGGGCAACTACTGGATGGTCCGGGTCTACCGGCGCATCCTGGCCGGCCAGGGTACCCACGAGGACCTGGACACTCTGCTCGACACCTGCGACAACATCCTCGGCCGCTCGTTCTGCGGTCTGGGTGACGGCGCGACCAGCTCGGTGACCTCGTCGTTGCAGTACTTCAAGCAGGACTACCTCGACTACATCGAGGGGCGTACCGCGCCGAAGCTGTCGGACAAGCAGCTGGTGGGGGCGCACTGATGAACGCGAGTCCTGTAGTCGCGAAGGGAAGGCGACTCTGATGACCGACGTAGCCAAGCAGACCGAGACGGTCACGCTCACCATCGACGGCGTCGAGGTCACCGCCCCCAAGGGGGCGCTGCTGATCCGGGTCGCCGAGCAGCTGGGCACCGAGATCCCCCGGTTCTGTGACCACCCGCTGCTGGCCCCGGCCGGCGCCTGCCGGCAGTGCCTGGTCGAGGTGGAGGGGCAGCGCAAGCCGGTCGCCTCCTGCACCCAGACCGTCGCCGAGGGCATGGTGGTCCGCACCCAGCTCACCTCCCCGGTCGCCAAGAAGGCGCAGGAGGGGGTAATGGAGCTGCTGCTGGTCAACCACCCGCTGGACTGCCCGATGTGCGACAAGGGCGGTGAGTGCCCGCTGCAGAACCAGGCGATGTCCACCGGCCGTACCGACTCCCGCTTCCACGAGCACAAGCGGGAGTACGTCAAGCCGATGGAGATCAGCACCCAGGTGCTGCTCGACCGGGAGCGCTGCGTGCTCTGCCAGCGCTGCACCCGGTTCTCCGAGGAGATCGCCGGCGACAAGTTCATCGATCTGATGGGCCGGTCGTCCGCCGAGGAGATCAACATCTACCGGGACGACGCCTACGGTGCCGAGGGCGACTCCGGCGACGTCCCCTTCAACTCGTACTTCTCCGGTAACACCGTGCAGATCTGCCCGGTCGGCGCGCTCACCGGGGCGCAGTACCGGTTCCGGGCCCGCCCGTTCGACCTGGTCTCCAGCCCGAGCGTCTGCGAGCACTGCTCGGCCGGCTGCGCGCAGCGCACCGACTGGCGACGGGGCAAGGTGCTGCGCCGCCTCGCCGGGGACGACCCGCAGGTCAACGAGGAGTGGAACTGCGACAAGGGGCGGTGGGGCTTCCAGTACACCCGCGCCTTCGATCGGCTCACCACCCCGCTGGTGCGTGACGAGAAGTCAGGTGAGCTGCGGGAGGCGTCCTGGAGCGAGGCGCTGACCCGGGCCGCCGACGGGCTGCGGGCCGCCCGCGACGAGGGTCGCGGCACGGCGGTGCTCACCGGCGGCCGGCTGACCGTCGAGGACGCCTACGCGTACGCGAAGTTCGCCAGGGTCGCCCTCAACACCAACGACATCGACTTCCGGGCCCGGCCGGTCTCCCGCGAGGAGTCCGACTTCCTGGCCAGCACCGTCGCCGGGGTCACCGACGTGACCTACGCCGACGTGGAGAAGGCGTCCACGGTGGTGCTGGTCGGACTGGAGCCGGAGGAGGAGTGCCCGATCCTCTTCCTGCGGCTGCGCAAGGCGTACCTGAAGAAGAAGCTGACGGTCTACGCGATCGCCCCGTTCGCCACCCGCGGCCTGGAGAAGCTCGGGGCCAAGCTGGCCCGGGTGGTGCCGGGCGAGGAGGCGAGCGTGCTCGCCGAGCACGACACGGTGGCCGAGGCGCTGAGCGCCGAGGGCGCGATCCTGTTCGTCGGCGAGCGGCTGGCCGGCGTGCCGGGTGGCCTCTCCGCCGCCGCGGACGTCGCCAGGCGTACCGGTGCGAAGCTGGCCTGGGTGCCGCGGCGCGCGGGTGACCGGGGTGCGGTCGACGCGGGTTGCCTGCCCAACCTGCTGCCCGGTGGACGTCCGGTGACCGAGCCGTCGGCCCGTGCCGAACTGGGTGAGGCGTGGGACATTCCGGCCGGGGTGATCCCCAGCCAGGCCGGTCGGGACACCGACCAGATCCTGGCCGCCGCCGCGAACGGTCAGCTCGGCGCCCTGGTGGTGGCCGGCGTGGACCCGGCCGACCTGGCCGACCCGAGGCTGGCCGAGCAGGCGCTCGACGCGGTGCCCTTCCTGGTCAGCCTGGAGCTGCGCAACTCGGCGGTGGCCCGCCGGGCCGACGTGGTGCTGCCGGTGGCCCCGGTGGTCGAGAAGGCCGGCAGCTTCCTCGACTGGGAGGGCCGGCTGCGCACCTTCGAGGCGGTGCTGCACACCACCGCGATGACCGACGCGCGGGTGCTGGACGCGATCGCCGCGCAGCTCGACGTCCGGCTCGGCACCGGCGACGTGTCGAGCATCCGCCGGGAGCTGGGCGCGCTGCCGCCGACCCGGGCGGACCGGCCGGTCAGCCCGTCGGTGGCCCCGGCGACCGTGCCCCAGCCGGGTGCGGGCGAGGCGGTGCTGGCGACCTGGCACCAGCTGATCGACCTGGGCAGCCTCACCGACGGCGACGAGCACCTCGCCGGCACCGCCCGTCCGCCGGTGGTCCGGCTGGGCAAGGGCACCGCCGAGACGCTCGGCGTGGCCGACGGTGACCCGGTCACGGTGGGCACCGACCGGGGTGCGGTCACCCTGCCGGCGGCCATCACCGAGATGCCCGACGGTGTCGTCTGGCTGCCGACCAACTCGCCCGGTTCGACCGTACGGCGCAGCCTCGGCGTCGCGTCCGGCACGGTGGTCCGGATCTCCGGAGGTGCACAGTGAACACCCTCCTGGCGCAGGACCCGACACTGGCGGACTTCGGCAGGGACCCGTGGTGGCTGGTCCTTATCAAGATCGTCTTTGCCTTCGTCTTCGGTCTGCTCGCCACCCTGCTCGGCGTCTGGTTCGAGCGGCGGGTCGTCGGCTACATGCAGGTCCGGCCCGGCCCCAACCAGGTCGGCCCGTTCGGCCTGCTGCAGACCCTCGCCGACGGCCTCAAGATGGCCTTCAAGGAGGACATCCTCCCGAAGGCCGCCGACAAGGTGGTCTACTTCTTCGCCCCGGTCATCTCGGTGGTCTGCGCGGTCACCGCGCTGTCGGTGATCCCGTTCGGCCCGATGGTGAGCATCTTCGGCCACCGGACCCCGTTGCAGGTCACCGACGTGCCGGTGGCGGTGCTGGTGCTGCTGGCCTGCTCGTCGCTGGCCGTCTACGGCATCGTGCTCGGTGGTTGGGCCTCCGGCTCGACGTACCCGCTGCTCGGCGGCCTGCGCTCCAGCGCCCAGATGATCTCGTACGAGGTCGCGATGGGGCTGAGCATCGTGGCGGTGTTCATGACCGCCGGCACCATGTCCACCAGCGGGATCGTCGCCGCCCAGGGGGACGCCACCCGGCTCACCATCGCCGGCACCGAGATCCCCGCGCCGGGCTGGTACGCGATCCTGCTGCTGCCCAGCTTCATCATCTTCTTCATCGCCACCGTCGGGGAGACCAACCGGGCGCCGTTCGACCTGCCCGAGGCGGAGTCGGAGCTGGTCGCCGGCTTCATGACCGAGTACAGCTCGCTGAAGTTCGCGCTGTTCATGCTCTCCGAGTACGTCGCCATGGTGACCATGTCCGCGGTGACCACGACGCTGTTCCTCGGCGGCTGGCGGGCCCCCTGGCCGATCACCCTGTGGGCCGACGCCAACACCGGCTGGTGGCCGATGCTCTGGTTCTTCGGCAAGGTGCTGATGCTGGTCTTCGTCTTCGTCTGGCTGCGGGGCACCCTGCCCCGGCTGCGCTACGACCAGTTCATGCGCTTCGGCTGGAAGGTGCTGCTGCCGATCAACCTGGTCTGGATCCTCGTCCTGGCCGGGCTGCGCTCCATCGAGGACTGGCAGTCGCGGGACCGGCTGCTCGCCACCGCCATCGGTGCCGGTGTGCTGCTGCTCGCGACGCTGCTGTGGCCGAGCCGCAAGCCGGCCCCGAAGCCGACCCCGCAGGAACAGGCCGACAGCCGGCCGTACGGCAGCTTCCCGCTGCCCCCGCTGGATCTACAGGTACCACCGAGCCCGCGCACCAAGCGCGTGGTCGCCGAGCGGGAGCCGGCCAACATCGCCACCGGCTCGGACTCCAGGGAGGTGTGACGTGGGCGCGATCACCGGAACGTTCAAGGGCTTCGGGGTCACCTTCTCGCACATGTTCAGGAAGGTCGTCACCACCGACTACCCGTTCAAGCCGCCGGTTTCGGCGCCGCGCTACCACGGGCGGCACATCCTCAACCGGCACCCGGACGGCCTGGAGAAGTGCATCGGCTGCGAGCTGTGCGCCTGGGCCTGCCCGGCGGACGCGATCTACGTCGAGGGTGGCGACAACACCGACGAGCAGCGCTTCTCGCCGGGCGAGCGGTACGCCAGCGTCTACCAGATCAACTACGCCCGGTGCATCTTCTGCGGGCTCTGCATCGAGGCCTGCCCGACCCGTTCGCTGACCATGAGCAACGAGTACGAGCTGGCCCGGGACAACCGGCAGGACCTGATCTTCACCAAGGAGCAGTTGCTCGCTCCGCTGCTCGAAGGCATGGAGCAGCCGCCGCACCCGATGCGGCTCGGTGACAGCGAGAAGGACTACTACGTCGGCGCGCTGACCAACCCGGGCACCTCGGCCGGTGCCGAGCAGTCGCCGATGGGGCCCGGCCGCTACCGGGTCGAGGAGCACCCCGGGGTGACCTTCCCGGGTGCCGAGCAGGCGGCTCAGCGGGCGGCGGGCAAGGGAGCCGGAGCATGAACACGTCCACGGTGCTCGCCGCGGCGGGCCAGGTGTCCGGGGGTGAGGAGGTCACCTTCTGGATCCTCGCCCCGCTGGCGCTGATCGGCGCGATCGGCATGGTCTGGGCGCGCAACGCCGTGCACTCGGCGCTGTTCCTGGTGCTCACCATGCTCTGCCTGGGCGTGTTCTACGTGCTCCAGGCGGGGCCGTTCATCGGCATGGTGCAGATCATCGTCTACACCGGCGCGATCATGATGCTGTTCCTGTTCGTGCTGATGCTGGTCGGTCGGGACGCCTCCGACTCGCTGATCGAGACGCTGCGCGGCCAGCGGGTCGCCGCGGTGGTGCTCGGGCTCGGCTTCGCCGGGCTGGTCGGCACCGGCCTGTACCGGGCGCTGGACGGGGTCACCGCCGTCGGTCTGGAGCAGGCCAACGCGGAGGGCAACGTGCAGGGCATCGCCCGGCTGCTGTTCACCAAGTACGTCTTCGCCTTCGAGCTGACCTCCGCGCTGCTGATCACGGCGGCGATCGGGGCGATGGTGCTGGCGCACATCGAGCGGCGCAAGGAAGACAAGATGGACCAGGTCGCCACGATGAAGGCCCGGTTCCGCCCCGGCAACTACCCCGGCCCGAAGCCCGGTCCGGGCGTCTTCGCCACCTCCTCCTCGGTGGCCACCCCGGCCCGGCTGCCCGACGGTCGGCTGACCGACCGCAGCACCCCGGCGATCCTGCCGCAGCGGGAGCTGACCGCCGAGGAAACCACCCTGAAGGGGACGGAACGGTGAGCGCGAGGAGTGCAGCGAAGCGGAGCCCCGCAGTCGCGAACGGCGGCGTGGCCTCGGTGAGCGCGAGGAGTGCAGCGAAGCGGAGCCCCGCAGTCGCGAACGAAAGGTCGGTCCGGTGACCCCCGACTACTACCTGATCCTGGCCGCGGTGCTGTTCACCGTCGGCGCGGTCGGCGTGCTGGTGCGGCGTAACGCGATCGTGCTGTTCATGTGCGTCGAGCTGATGCTCAACGCGGCCAACCTGACGCTGGTCACCTTCAGCCGGATCAACGGTGACCTCAACGGACAGATCATGGCGTTCTTCGTGATGGTGGTGGCGGCGGCCGAGGTCGTGGTCGGGCTCGCGATCATCATGTCGATCTTCCGGACCCGACGCTCCGCGAGCGTCGACGACGCCAACCTGCTGAAGTACTAAAGGGGCCCTGCGGTGGATGAGATTCTGACGTACGCCCAGGCAGAGCCGACCGGTGCCGTCACCTACGCGGCGGCGGACGGCCTGCTGAGCAGCGTCTGGCTGCTGGTGGCGATCCCGTTGGCCAGCGCGGCGATCCTGCTGCTGCTCGGCCGGCGGGCCGACCGCTGGGGGCACTGGCTGGGCGTGGCGGCGATCGGTGCCGCGTTCGTGCTGGGGCTCACCTCGTTCTTCCAGCTGCGCGGGCTGGAGAACAAGTCCGTCGAGCTGAGCCTCTGGGACTTCATCACGGTCGGCAACCTGCGGGTGGACTTCGGTCTGCTCTTCGACCCGCTGGCCGCGGTTTTCGTCCTGCTGATCACCGGGGTGGGTTTCCTGATCCACCTCTACGCGGTCGAGTACATGGCGCACGACGAGGGCCGGCGACGGTTCTTCGCGTACTTCAACCTGTTCGTCGCCGCGATGCTGCTGCTGGTGCTCGGCAACAACTACGTGATGCTCTACTTCGGCTGGGAGGGCGTCGGTCTGGCGTCGTACCTGCTGATCTCCTTCTGGTACGGCCGGCCGAGCGCGGCCACCGCCGGCAAGAAGGCGTTCCTGATGAACCGGGTCGGCGACGCCGGCCTGGCGATCGGCATCTTCATCCTGTTCGCCACCCTCGGCACCACCCAGTACGACGAGGTCTTCTCCTCCGTGGGCGGGCTGGCCAGCGGCACGGTGCTGGTGCTGGGCCTGCTGCTGCTGCTCGGTGCGGCCGGCAAGTCCGGCCAGTTCCCGCTCCAGGCGTGGCTGCCGGACGCGATGGAGGGCCCGACCCCGGTGTCGGCGCTGATCCACGCGGCCACCATGGTCACCGCCGGCGTCTACCTGATCGCCCGCTCCAACCCGATCTTCTCGGCCAACGAGACGCTCCAGCTCGTGGTGGTCAGCGTCGGCGCGTTGACCCTGCTGATGGGCTGCGTCATCGGCGCGGCCAAGGACGACATCAAGCGGGTGCTGGCCTGGTCGACGGTCAGCCAGATCGGCTACATGTTCCTCGGCGTGGGCCTCGGCGGCGCGGCGTACGCGCTGGCCATCGTGCACCTGCTGGCGCACGGCTTCTTCAAGGCCAACATGTTCCTCGGTGCCGGCTCGGTGATGCACGGCATGCACGACCAGGTGGACATCCGCCGCTTCGGCGGGCTGTCGAAGTACATGAAGACCACCTGGATCACCTTCATGATGGGCTGGCTCGCCATCATCGGCATGTTCCCGTTCTCCGGCTTCTTCTCCAAGGAGCCGATCATCGTGGCCGCGTTCGAGCGGGAGGGCTGGACGGCCTGGCTGTTCGGCGGGGCGGCGCTGCTCGGCGCGGGGCTGACCGCGTTCTACATGACCCGGTTGTTCGTGCTGACCTTCCACGGCCCGAAGCGGTGGACCGAGGACATCGAGCACCCGCACGAGTCGCCGAAGCTGATGACCATCCCGCTGATCCTGCTGGCGGTCGGCTCGGTCGGTGCCGGTTTCCTGCTCGCCACCTCGGTGCCGGACTGGCTGACCGCCACCGCCGGGCTGGGCGGCGAGCACGCCGAGCACGCGGCGGTCCTGCCGCACTGGCTGCTGACCACGCTGTCGCTGGTGGTGACGGTGCTCGGCGCCGGGCTGGCCTGGGCGCTGTTCCGCAACGGCACGGCCGTCGCGCCGCAGCCGGCCGGGGTGCTGGTCACCGCCGCCCGACGCAACCTCTACACGGACGCCTTCAACGAGGTGGTCTTCGAGAAGCCGGGCATCTTCCTCACCCGGGCGCTGGTCTTCCTCGACAACCGGGGCGTCGACGGGCTGGTCAACGGCCTGGCCGCCGGGGTCGGGGGCGGTTCGGGTCGGCTCCGGCGGTGGCAGACCGGCTTCGTCCGGTCGTACGCCACCTCGATCCTGACCGGCGCGCTGCTCGTGGTGGCGGCGTTCCTGGCGGTGCAGGCGGGGTGGCTGGCGTGATCGACCTCAATGCGACAGCCCCCGCCGGCGGGCCCCGCATCCACGACGGAGGTAAGGCCGCATAATGTCCAACTTCCCGTTCCTCTCGGTGCTGACGGTGGCACCGCTGGTCGGTGCCCTGGTCGTGGCCTTCCTGCCGCGTCGCCGGCCCGACCTGGCCAAGCAGGTGGCGTTCGGCTGGTCGCTGCTGGTGCTGGCGCTGTCGGTGGTGATGTGGGTCACCTTCTCCGCCGACGGTGACCGGCTCCAGTTCCACGAGTCGTACCCGTGGATCCCCACCTGGGACGTCAAGTTCACCTTCGCGGTCGACGGCATCGCGCTGGTCATGCTGATGCTGATCGCGGTGCTGGTGCCGCTGGTGATCCTGGCCTCCTGGCACGACGCCGACGCCTCGAAGCGGTCGGTGCCTGCCTACTTCGCCCTGCTGCTCGTCCTCGAATCCACGATGATCGGCGTCTTCGCCGCCGCCGACGTCTTCCTGTTCTATGTGTTCTTCGAGGTCATGCTGGTGCCGATGTACTTCCTGATCGGCAGCTACGGCGGCCACCAGCGGCAGTACGCGGCGGTGAAGTTCTTCCTCTACTCGCTGGTCGGCGGGCTGTTCATGCTGGCCGCGGTGATCGGCCTGTGGGTGGTCGGCGGCAAGACCTTCGACTGGCAGGCGCTGACCCAGGTGGACATCTCCACCGGCACCGAGCGCTGGCTGTTCCTCGGCTTCTTCCTCGCCTTCGCGATCAAGGCGCCGTTCTTCCCGTTCCACACCTGGCTGCCGGACGCCGGTCGGGCCGCCCCGGCGGGTGCCGCCGCGCTGCTGGTCGGCGTGCTGGACAAGGTCGGCACGTTCGGCATCCTGCGGTACTGCCTGCCGCTGTTCCCGGAGGCGTCGAAGTGGTTCGCGCCGTGGGCGCTGGCGCTGGGCCTGATCGGCATCCTCTACGCCGCGTTGCTCGCCGTCGGCCAGTCCGACCTGAAGCGGCTGGTGTCGTACACCTCGATCGCGCACTTCGGGTTCATCGGGGTCGGCATCTTCGCCTTCACCACCCAGGCGGGCACCGGCGCGGTGCTCTACATGCTCAACCACGGGCTCGCCACCGGCCTGCTGTTCCTGGTCGTCGGGATGCTCATCGCCCGCCGGGGATCGTCGCTGATCTCCGACTTCGGCGGGGCGGGCAAGCTGGTCCCGCTGCTGGCCGGGGTGCTCTTCTTCGCCGGTCTGGCCTCGCTGGCGTTGCCCGGCACCGCGCCGTTCGTCTCCGAGTTCCTGGTGCTGATCGGCACGTTCACGGTCAACAAGCCGGTCGCGGTGATCGCCACGCTGGGCATCATCCTGGCCGCCGCGTACGTGCTGTGGATGGTGCAGCGCACCACCCAGGGCACGCTCAACCCGGAGTTGACCGAGGTCAAGGCGATGCACCGCGACCTCACCCTGCGCGAGAAGGCCGTGGTCGCTCCACTGATCGCCCTGATCGTGCTGCTCGGCTTCTATCCGAAGCCGGTCACCGATGTGATCAACCCCGCCGTCCAGGCGACCATGCAGGACGTCGGCAAGACCGATCCCGCCCCCGAGGTCGGCAGCGTCCAGGAGGCTGCACAGTGAGCGTGAGGAGCGAACGGGCGCAGCGAGTGAGCCCCGCAGTCGCGGGCGAAAGGCAGCATCTGCGATGACCGAACTCAAGTTGCCGTCGATCGACTACGCGGCGATCGCCCCGATCCTGATCATGCTGGGGGTCGCCCTGCTCGGTGTCCTGGTGGAGGCGTTCGTACCGCGCCGCCGCCGGCACCTGGTGCAGCTGACGCTGTCCCTGGTGGCGGTGCTCGCCGCGTTGGTGATGGTGGTGCTCAGCGCCGACGCCCGGCTGGTGACGGCGGGCGGGGCACTGGCGGTGGACGGCCCCACCCTGTTCCTGCAGGGCACCATCCTGGTGCTCGCCGCGATGGCGTTGCTGCTGATCGGCGAGCGGTCGGTGGAGCGCGGCGGCGCGTTCGTCGCCCAGGCGGCGGTGACCGCCGAGTCGGCCGACGACCGGAAGCAGGCCGAGGGACGCAACGGGGCGACCGAGGTCTACCCGCTGACCAGCTTCGCGATCGGCGGCATGCTGATCTTCGTGGCGGCGAACGACCTGCTGACCATGTTCATCGCGCTGGAGGTCTTCTCCCTGCCGCTCTACCTGCTCTGCGCGTTGGCCCGTCGCCGGCGGCTGCTGAGCCAGGAAGCGGCCATGAAGTACTTCCTGCTCGGCGCGTACGCCTCGGCGTTCTTCCTGTTCGGCGTGGCGCTGGTGTACGGCTTCACCGCCGGCATCCCGGGCCGGTCCGCAGGCGTCGACTTCGCCACCGTGCACGCCGCGGTGAAGGAGTCCCCGTCCAGCGAGGTGCTGCTGTTCGCCGGGATGGCGCTGATCGCCATCGGCCTGCTGTTCAAGGCCGCCGCCGCCCCGTTCCACGTCTGGACCCCGGACGTCTACCAGGGCGCGCCCACCCCGGTCACCGGCTTCATGGCGGCCTGCACGAAGGTGGCCGCGTTCGGTGCCCTGCTGCGGGTCTTCCACGTGGCGTTCGACCAGGCGGCCTGGGACTTCACCCCGGTCCTCGGGGTGGTGGCGGTGCTCACCATGCTGATCGGCGCGGTGCTGGCGGTCACCCAGACCGACATCAAGCGGCTGCTGGCGTACTCGTCGATCGCCAACGCCGGGTACCTGCTCGTCGGGGTGCTCGCCCCGACCGGCGCGGGCGTCTCCGGCACGATGTTCTACCTGGCCGCGTACGGCTTCTCGGTGCTCGCCGCGTTCGCCGTGGTGACCCTGGTCCGGGACGCCGACGGGGAGGCCACCCACCTGTCCCGCTGGGCCGGGCTGGGCCGCCGTTCGCCGTTCTACGCCGGGGTCTTCACCTTCATCCTGCTGGCCTTCGCCGGTATCCCGTTGACCAGCGGCTTCATGAGCAAGTTCGCGGTCTTCGGCCCGGCTCTGGAGAGCGGGCACGCCTGGCTGGTGGTGGCCGGTGTGCTGACCAGCATGGTGCTGGCCTTCCCGTACCTGCGGGTCGTGGTGATGATGTGGCTCTCCGAGCCGGGCGAGAGCACCCCGACCGTCGCGGTGCCGGGCGGCCTGACCGCCACCGCGCTGATGATCGGGGTGGCCGCCACCCTGATCCTGGGCGTGCTGCCGGCGCCTCTGCTCGATCTGGCGACGGACGCGGCGGCATTCGTCAGGTGATCCGTCCGGTACGCCCGTGGGGCCGGTACGCGCAGGCGTGCCGGCCCCACGGCCGTATCCCCCGTCCGGAGCAGGTCGAACGGGTGTGGCATGGTTGATGGCGTGGTGAATCCGGCGGGGGAGCGTTCAGGTGCCGTCGGCTCCGGTGGTCGTCGGGGCCGGGCGGGCAGGGGTCAGGTCGGCGCACTCGGCGTGCACCTGGCCGATCCACGGGTCGAGGCGTCCGTGCTGGGCCTGCTGGACGACGTCGAGGTGGAGTTGCGGGCCAACGTGTCCAGCGCCGACCCGCTCGTCACCGAGGCTGCCCGGCATCTGGTCGAGGCGGGCGGCAAGCGGTTCCGGCCGTTGCTGGTGGCACTGGGCGCGCAGTTCGGCGACCCGGCGGGCCCGCAGGTGGTGCCGGCGGCCGTGGTGATGGAGCTCACCCACCTGGCCACCCTCTACCACGACGACGTGATGGACGAGGCCGCCGTGCGGCGGGGCGCGCCCAGCGCGAACTCCCGCTGGACCAACTCGGTGGCCATCCTGGTCGGCGACTACCTCTTCGCGCGGGCCGCCGACATCGCCGCCGACCTCGGCCCCGAGGCGGTACGCCTCCAGGCGCGCACCTTCGCCCGGCTCGTGCACGGGCAGATCGCCGAGACCGTCGGCCCCCGCACGCAGGACCCGGTCGACCACTACCTGCGGGTGATCGCCGACAAGACGGGTTCGCTGATCGCCACCTCGGCCCGGTTCGGCGGCATGTTCGGCGGGGCGACCGGGGAACACACCGAGGCCCTGGCCGGCTACGGCGAGACCATCGGGGTCGCCTTCCAACTCTCCGACGACCTGCTCGACATCGCCTCCGAATCGGTGCAGTCGGGCAAGACACCCGGCACCGACCTGCGGGAGGGGGTGCCGACCCTGCCGGTGCTCTACGCGCTGGCCGGTGACGACTCCGACGCGGCGTCGGTGCGGCTGCGGGAGATCCTGGCCACCGGCCCGCTGGTCGACGACGCGCTGCACGCCGAGGCGCTCGGCCTGCTCCGGGAGTCCCCGGCGCTCAAGCGGGCCCGGGAGACCGTCCGCAGCTACGCCGAGGACGCCCGCGCCCAGTTGACGCCGCTGCCCCGGATTCCAGCCCGGCAGGCGCTGGAGTCGCTCTGCGACTACATCGCCGACCGCACCAGCTGAATCCCGCGCCACCCGGGTCCGGCCCGCTCAGGGCGTCGCGGAGCGGCGCAGCAACCGGCTGCCGGTGAGCATGAGGACGGCGGCGAGGAGCATGGCGACCCCGGCGGTCAGCCACATCACCGGGTAGCCGCCGGTCCCGGCGAGCGCACCGAGCCCGAGCGGGCCGAGGCAGCCGCCGGCGTACACCCCGGTCTGGGTGATCGAGGTGGCGGCGGCCGGGGCCTGCGGGTGCAGCCGGACCACCGCGAAGTTCAGCAGGCCGGGCCACGCCCAGCCCAACCCGAAGCCGAGCACCACCCCGACGGTCAGCGGCACCGCCCCGGCCACCGCCAGCAGCCCCAACCCGACGGCCCCGACCACCAGCATCGCGGCGATCAGCGCGACGTGACCGGTGTCCCGCCGGTCGGCCAGCCAGCCGACGCCGATCCGGGCCGCCACGCAGACCGCGCCGCCCAGGGTGAGCACCAGTCCGGCCGGGCCGGGGGCGAGGCCCCGGTGCACCGACGAGTCGACCACGAACGTGCCCAGCGCGTTGGCGGCCCCCGCCGCGAGGGTGGCCGCCACGCCGACCACCACCAGCGCCGTGGTGGCCCCGCCGCCGCGTTCCGCCGCACGCTCCCGTACCGGTCCGGCCGGCTGCGGGGGTACGGCCGGCAGCGCGGCCAACGCGGCCCCGGCGGCGGCCACGAACGCCCAGCGCCAGCCGGCGGTGAGGGCGATCGCCGGCACCGCCGCACCGGCCAGCAGGGTGGAGGCGGGGATGGCGGCCTGCTTCACCCCGAACGACAGGCCCTGCCGCCGGGCGGGCACGTGCCGGGCCAGCGCGGCGTTGCTGGCGAGTTGACCGAGCGCGTTGGCGGCGGCGCTGAGCGCGAGCAGGCCGAGCAGCACCGGGTACGAGCGGGCCAGCCCGGCGATGGCGAGCAGGCAGCCGGCGGCGAGTCCGACGGCGGCGCGGGCCACCACGGCCGGGCCGACCCGCTCCACCAGCCGGCCCGACGGCACTGCGGCGAGCGCGCTGACGCCGAAGTAGACCGATACGGCCAGCCCCAGCCCGGCGGGGGAGAAGCCCAGATCGTCGCCCATCTGCACGGCGAGCCCGCCGACCAGGAAGACCGGCAGGACGCTGGCGATGGTGGTGGCGACCGCCCCGCTGCCGGCCCGCAGCGGGCGGACGGCCGGCGTACGGCTGGGGGCGGTGTGGGTCATCGTGGGCCCAACCTACGCGAGTCGTGTTCCTGACAACGCTCGGCGTGTCGCCTGGGAACCCGCCGTATACCGCCTGATCTGGCATCCACCACCCGAACGGGCGTTCCGTCTCGGCCGGGTTTTTCATATGGTGTAAGTCCCCGGCTGCGGAGGTGGTTGTGCGTGACCCCCTGGCGGAACCTTCGGATCTGATCCGAAGTGTGTCCCGCGCGCTACGCGTGCTCGAGTCGGTCGGTCGTGCCCCGAAGGGCCTGACCGTCAAGCAGATCGCCCGGCGGTGCGAGCTGACCGTCGCCACCACGTACCACCTGGTCCGCACCCTGGCCTACGAGGGCTACGTGATCCGGCGGGAGGACGGCACCTACATCGTCGGCCTGGAGATCGCCGACCGGTACCGGGAACTGGTCACCGCGTTCCGGGGCCCGGCGGCGGTCGGCGAGTCGCTGCGGCGGGCCGCCGTCGACACCGGGTGGAGTCACTACCTGGGCCGGTTCGTCGGCGGCCAGGTGGCGGTCACTGCCGTCGCCGAGGGGGCCCGCTCGCCGTACCTGGAGGACATGGTCCCCGGCTTCGACGAGGGTGCGCACGCCACCGCCCTGGGCAAGGCGCTGCTGGCCACCCTCACCACCGAGCAGCGCCTGCGCTACCTGCGCGACTACGGCATGCGGCCGTTCACCACCGCCACCCTCACCAGTCCCGAGGCGTTCGAGGCGGATCTGGCCGCCGGCGACCGGCGGGGCATGCAGTTGGAGCTGGGGCAGTTCCGGCAGGGGGTGGCGTGCGCCGCCGTCCTGGTCACCCCGGACAAGGACATGGAACGACGGGTGGTGCTGGCCTGCGCCCTGCCGGCCAGCGAGATGATGACCTCCGCCCGGGTGGTGCGCGCCAAGCTGCTCACCGCCGCCCGTGCGGTCGCCGACGGCATCGCCGCCGACCTCTGACGCCGTGGCGTCACTGTCGGCGTGGGCGGTGTCTCCGGCGCTGGGCATGGCTCGGCCCCCGGCCTTTTACACCGGGGGCCGAGCCGAGCGCACTATCTGCGGCCAGGGCAGACGACGGGGTAGCGGTCGGTCGGCTCGTTCAACATCGCTAGGCGGTGTCGTGGCTGCCAACCCTGCGGTCTCTGCGGCTCGACCATCTCGCGGGTCCGACGGAGGTTGGTCCTGGCCGCCCGACCCCAACCCCAGGCGAGCCAGCAGCCGGCAGCCTGGGCGGCCAAGGCGACCACCAGCAGCCCGGTACCGACCGGGTCACGCACGGGGCACCGTCCTTATCCACCCGAGAAACCGGCTGTAGGTGGCAAGCGGATCGGGTGGCTCGGGGCAGATCCTGGTGAGGTCAGCCATCGCTTCCCGGAACAGCTCGGCGAGGTCAACAGCGAGGTTGACCCGTTCCCCCTCGTAGTGGGTGACCAGTTCGAGCCGGGCTTGTTCACAGGGCCAGGGCAGCGCGTCGGCCGTGCAGACCCAGATCGGTTTGAGCGGTGCGTGCCTCTGCATCTACGCCTCCGGGGTGGGGTCGGGTTTTACGGCACCCCGCCCCGCCGGGCTCAGCCTCCACCGAGGCGGGGGTACCGCGTGATCCAGCGAACACCGGCCATTACCCGCGTGTCAATAATCTGGGGACCCCCGATTGGGTACCCCCTGGCGGGGACCCCCATCCGGGGAGCCTCACCCTTGCCTAAGTTCGGTTCATGGGTGACGGGCCAGGCGAACTGATGGGGCCGTGGGAGATCTGCCAACGGTTGAACGTCAGCCGGTCCCGCTTCCAGCAGATCGCACTGCGGCCTTCGTTCCCGAAGCCCTATCAGGAGCTGCGGGCTACGAAGGTTTGGTTGGCTGCCGACATCGAGGCGTGGATTGCCGCCCACCGGCCGACCCGCCCCACGGACGAGGACTAGACAGGGCACCTCGGAGCCACGGGGAGAAATGAGGGAGCCCCGCCCGGCACCTACACCAGGGCGGGACTCAGAAGCCTCTGTCCGAATCGAGGTCAGTCTGCTGGCTGACAGGCGTGGTCCTCTGCGAGGTTGTGCAGCGAACGGGCCTGGTCGTCGTCCACACCCCGATTTGAATCCGACCGAGGCAGTGTGGTCGCACCTCAAACGCAGCATCGGCAACCTCGCCGTCACTGGCGTCGATCACCTCCAGGCGATCATCAAACACTGTCTCAAGAGCATCCAGTACCGCAACGACCTACTCGACGGCTTCCTCGCTCACACCGGCCTGACACTCGAACCCGACACAACCTGACCATTCAAGATCTGTAGCGCCAGGTCCAGCGGCCCCGGGGGCGGTACATCAGACCCCGAGTGATCCGCCGTTTGACGTTCCTCGGGCCGGCGCAGCACGGACACCCGGGCTCACCGGGTCGGTATGGAGTGCGGGGTCGGGTGCTCTTCCTGGTCATGCCGCAGCCCTCCCGGAGTGGGAGGCAAGCACTTCGGCCAACTCGAACAGGGGGGTGGTGGGTCTGATCCGCTCCAGCAGCTCGGGAGTGTATTCGACGGCGAGGCTGTACACGTTCCCCCACCTCCATCCGTTGCTTGCGCCGGACGATGCCCTCCTTCACCAGCCGGGGCAGGGCTTCACGGGCAACCCTGCGGAACTCGTGGGTGCCGGAGATGAGGACGTGGACGCGGGTGGGACCGTCTCGATGTAGCAGCCTGACGAGGGTTACGGCGGTGAACGCGGTGTCATCGTTGATCATGCGGCATTCGACCACGCCGTTTAGGCGGCAAGCAGCACGACGCACTCTCCCAGGGTCGCCCAGCAGGCGGAAGCCCCGAATGGCTACCGAGAGTAGGGAGCATACACGCGCCTAACCCCCGTGAGCCGGGCAGACTCTGCACGATCGGGGGTGACACAGAGATACACGTGTACAGCCTATTGACACGATCCACGGGCGAATGGCATCTTGCGAAGCAAGGCGAAGAGCCGAGGGCTGGACACCGACACAGGTCTAAAAGGACCGTTGTGTCTAGTGGAGGTTCGCCCTCGATGGTTAACACTGTCGCCAACCGGGTCATGTTGCTGCTGATCGCCGTCCTGGCAGCCAGCCTCACCGGAACTATCGCCGGCTGGATCACGTCGGAGATCGAGCAGAGCCTCGGCAAGGCCCTGCTCGCCGGGGGTACCGCGTTCGGCGGGACCCTCGCACTCCTAATCGTGGCGTTCAACTTCTTGACGCGCAGCGACGCCTGACGCCCCGACGTCCGGGCGACCCTGGCGGGGTCGGGGTCGCCCGGGGCCGATCGGGGCGACCCGACATGAGGTTCCCCCCATATCAAAAATAACACCGTCCGGCGGCGCGCAGGCGGAGGCCCCGGCCCACAGGGGGCACCGTCCGGCGTGCGCAGGCTGAGGCAACGCCCGACGCGCGGGCGAAGGCCCCCTCCCGGACCGCAGCGGGAGAGGGCCTTCGCGGCCGGCCCGGCGGGGCCGACCCGGGACGGGCGTCAGCTGCCGATCGGGCCGCCGTCGAGCCGCCAGGTGACCACCACGCCCGGCTTGGCGTAGTCGCCGTCCGGCCAGGTCGACGCCGGCTTCTCCACCGACGCGCCGGTGATCTCACCGGGGTGCTGCACGGCGACGAACACCGACCGGTTGTCGCCGGTGATGAACGGCCCGCAGGTCTCCGCACCCAGCGGCACGGTGAGGAACTGCTTCAGGTGCCCCCGCTCCGGCCCCTCGACGGCGGTGGCGAACAGGCCGTCGTTGCTGCCCAACGCGTTGCCGTCGGTCGAGATCCAGAGGTTGCCGGTGGCGTCGAAGGCGACGTTGTCCGGGCAGGAGATCGGCGAGACCTTCGTCTTGTCGTACCCGGCGAAGTAGGTCGACGGGTCGGCCGGGTCACCGGCGACGATCGGCAGCGACCAGGTGAAGGACTCCGCCGTGTTGTCGCCCCGGTCCTCGACCAGCTCCAGGATCTGCCCGTGCTTGTTGAGGTTGCGCGGGTTGATCTCGTCGGCTGCCGGCTTGCCCGCCTTGCCCCGGTCGGAGTTGTTGGTCAGCGCCACGTACACCTTGCCGGTGAGCAGGCTCGGCTCGACGTCCTCCGGCCGGTCCATCTTCGTCGCGCCGACCTTGTCCCCGGCGAGCCGGGTGAAGGTGAGCACGTCGGCGGCGGTCATCCCGTCGACGAAACTGCGGTTGCCGCTGACCAGCCTGATCCACCGGCCGGTGCCGTTGAACGCGCCGTCGGCGGGTAGCTTGCCCGAGCCGTCGATCTCGGCGGCGCTGGTCTGGTTGAACTGCGCCACGTACAGGGTGCCCGACTCCAGCAGGGTCAGGTTGTTCTTGCGGGCCACCCAGGAGTCCCCGGGCATGAACTTCTTGTCGGAGACGAACTTGTAGAGGTAGTCGAAGCGCTCGTCGTCGCCCATGTACGCGACCACCCGCTTGTCGCGGGCCACGATCACGTTGGCGCCCTCGTGCTTGAACCGGCCCAGCGCGGTGTGCTTGCGTGGGCGGCTCTCCGGGTCGAACGGGTCGATCTCCACGATCCACCCGAACCGGTGCGCCTCGTTGGGGTGCTTCGCCAGATCGAACCGCTCGTCGGCCCGCTCCCACTTGCGGCTGCCGCTCGGGTAGCGGGCGGTGGTGGTGATGCCGTACCTGTCGAACTTCGGCTTCAGCTCGGCGGGCGCGGCGTCGGCCCCGACGAAGTACTGGTTGAAGTTCTCCTCGCCGGAGAGCACCGTCCCCCACGGGGTGACCCCGCCGGCGCAGTTGTTCAGGGTGCCGACCACCGTGCGCCCCTTCGGGTCGGCGGCGGTCCGCAGCCACGCCGAGCCGGCGGCCGGGCCGGTCAGCTCGAACTTCGTGGCCAGCGCGGTGACCCGCCGGTTGTACGGCCGCCGGCCCTGGCCCACCGCCCGCCACTGCCCGGTGCCGTCCACCCGCTCCAGCTCCACCACCGACATGCCGTGCGCGGCCATCGCGGTGCGCAGCTGCTCGACGGTGAGGTTGTCCAGGCCGGTGAAGCCGGGGAACATCAGGTCCTCGTTGGTGTACTCGTGGTTGACCACGAGCAGCGCCCGCCTGCCCCGCCGGTCCAGCGGCAGCACCCCGACGAAGTCGTTGTTGTAGCCGAACTGCTTGGCCTGGGCGGCAGCGGTCTGCCCGTGCAGGTCGAACCGGGGCGCACCGGGCAGCACCGGGTCGCCCCAGCGGATGACCACGTGGTGGTCGTACCCGTTGGGGACGACCAGGGTGTCGAGCTGGTTCGGCGGGATCGGCTTGAAGGTCAGCGCGCCGCTGCCGACGCCGCGCTGCGGCGCGGTCGGATCGGCCACCTCCGGCACCACCGGGGTGGCCGGTGCGGCACCGGCCGGGGCGGCCCCGGCCAGCGCACCGGCGGCGGCACCGCCGAAGCCGAGCACCAGCGCGCCCACCGCACCCGCCCGGACCACACCCCGCCGGGTCACCTCCCCCTCGACCAGGTCGCCGAAGTAGGTGTTGTCGGAGGTGTTGGGTACCGGGTGGTCACAGGCGTTGCCGCAGCGGTACAGGCAGGTCATCGCATCGCGGCTGCCGTGCCGGGTGGTGCCGAGCAGCGGGAGCAGCCGGGGACGGTCGCTCATGGAAGGGAGCCTCCTGGAAGCAGGTCGGTGGCACGCCGTTTTCACCTGCGCGACGTGCGTACCGGGCGGACGCTGCCAGGACGGGGTGAGCGGCCACCGGACGCGGTGTGAACCGGATGTGAACAGCAGTCACCGCTGAACCGATCGGGGTCACGGCGCGTAATAACCGGCGGACACGTTCGCCGGACCTGTCGGGCGGGAAGCGAGGGGATCACCATCAGCGACCACGACGCCCAACTGCTGCGCGCCCTGCACGACGAGCACGCCGAGGCGCTCTACGCGCACGCGCTGCGGCTGGTCAACGGGGACCGCACCCGGGCTGAGGACCTGGTGCAGGAGACCCTGCTGCGGGCCTGGCGGCATCCCGAGGCGCTGGACCCACGTCGCGGCTCGGTCCGCGCGTGGCTTTTCACCACCGCCCGTAACCTGGCGATCGACGCCTGGCGCCGCCGGTCGACCCGGGTCGGCGAGGTGTTCACCGACGACCTGCCCGAACCACCCGAGACGGTCGACGAGGCGGAGCGCGCGGTCGAGGCCTGGACCATCGCCGAGGCGCTGAACCGGCTCAGCCCCACCCACCGGGAGGTGCTGGTCGAGTGCTTCTACCAGGGCCGTTCGGTGGCCGAGGCGGCGGCCCGGCTGGGGGTGCCACCGGGAACGGTCAAGTCCCGCACCCACTACGCGCTGCGTTCACTACGGTTGGCGCTGGCCGAGATGGGGGTGACCGGATGACCCGCTGCGAGTTCGCACACGACGACGGCGCGTACGTGCTGGGTGCGCTCGCCCCCGCCGACCGGGCCGCCTACGAGCGGCACCTGGCCGGGTGCGCGGCGTGCCGGGACGCGGTGGCCGAGATCGCCGTGCTGCCGGGCCTGCTGGGCCGGCTCGACCCGACCACGCTGGAGGAGTTCCTCCCGCCACCGCCCGAGGTCAGTCGGGTGCCCGACCTGATCGCCACCGCCCGGGACCGCCGCCGCCGCGAGCGGACCCGCAACCGCCGCCGGTACGCGGTGACCGCCCTCGTCGCCGCCGGGTTCGCCCTGGTGCTGGGCGTCGCCGGGGCGTCCGCCCTGCGGCCGGCCCCGACGCCCACGCCGACCACCCAGGCGGTACGGATGGTGTCGATGGCACCGGTCGCGGCCAAGACCCCGGCGGTGCACGCCGAGATCGGGCTGAGCGGCACCAAGTGGGGCACCGAGGTCACCATGCACTGCGGGTACGACGCGACGGCCGGCTACGGCAAGGCGTACACGTTCCGGCTGGTGGCCCGGGGGCCGGACGACGCGACCGAGCAGATCGCCTCCTGGCTGGCCGCCCCCGGCGACGACGTGAACCTGCGCGGGGCGACCCGGTTCACCGACGCCGAACTGGTCCGCCTCGAACTGCTGCGCGCCGACGGGACCCTGGTGCTCAGCTACGACGTCCGCTGATCCCAGGGCGTCGGCCGGGTGGCTCAGTGGGCGGTGGCGGGCAGCGGATCGGCGGCGCGGGCGGCGGCCCGGGTGCGTCGGCCGTTGCGCAGCGCGTCCAGGGTGAAGATCACCAGGGCCAGCCAGACCAGGGTGAAACCGGCGAGCCGGGCCGGCGGCATCGGCTCGTGGAAGATCAGCACGCCGCAGCCGAGCTGGAGGACCGGGGCCACGTACTGGAGCATGCCGAGCGCGGTCAGTGGCAGCCGGTTGGCCGCGCCCGCGAACATCAGCAGCGGGACGGCCGTCACCGCCCCGGCCGCCACCAGCAGCGCGGTGTGTCCGGCCGAGACCCCGCCGAACGTCGACCCGCCCCGGCTGGCCAACCAGCCCAGGTAGCCCAGGGCGGGCAGGGCCAGCACCGCCGACTCGACGAACAGCCCCTCCGCCGCCGGCAGCCCGAGCCGCTTCTTGGCCAACCCGTAGCCGGCGAAGCTGGCCGCCAGGATCAACGCCAGGTAGGGCAGCCGGCCGTAGTCGACGGTGAGCACCGCGACCGCCGCCGCGCCCACCCCGAGCGCCACCCACTGGGCCGGGCGCAGCCGCTCCCGCAGCACCAGCACCCCGAGCAGCACCGACACCAGCGGGTTGATGAAGTAGCCGAGGGCGGTCTCCACCACCCGGTCGGAGTTCACCCCGTAGATGTAGGTGCCCCAGTTCACCGCGATCAGCGCCGCCGCGACGACGATCCCGGCCAGCGTCCGGGGGCGGCGGGCCAGCGACCGCAGGAAGCCGACGTTGCGCAGGGCGACGAGCAGCAGCGCGACGAACACCACCGACCAGAGGATCCGGTGGGCGAGGATCTCCATCGGCCCGGCCGGCCGGAGCAGCTTCAGGTAGATCGGGATGAAACCCCAGAGCAGGTACGCACCGAAGCCGTAGAGGTAGCCGAGACGCAGCGGAGTCACGACCCCACCGTAAGGGGTACAGCCGGATCAGGCTCCTTTCCGGTGAGCGGGGTCACCGCTCGTTCACCCACTCCATCCACCCGTCCGGGGGCGCGGGGGTGAAGCCCAGCTTCGCGTACACCCCGTGGGCGTCGGCGGTCGACAGCGCGATCCGGCGTACGCCGTACCCGGCGAGGTGGTCGCGGATCGAGCCGGCCAGCCAGGTGCCCAGGCCGCGCCCCCCCGCCTGCGGGGCGACGTAGAGGTCGCAGAGCCAGCCGACGGTGGCCCGGTCGGTGACCACCCGGGCCGGCCACCGCCCCGCTGGAGCGGTGGCCGGCGACCGGGTCAGTCGCGGTCGAGGATCGCCCCGAGGATCCAGGTCACGATGCCGACCAGGAGCGCGCCCAGCACCGCCTCGGGCCAGAACCCGTCCACGTGGAACGGCAGGTCCGCCTGGCCGGCGATCCAGCTGGTGAGCAGGAACAGCAGCCCGTTGACGACCAGGGCGATCAGCCCGAGGGTGAGCAGGTAGAAGCCGCAGCCGACGGTTTTGATGATCGGCTGGAGCACCGCGTTCACCACACCGAAGATCACCGACACCAGCACCAGGGTGACGATCGCCTCGCCGGCCGAGCCGGTGTCGAGCGTGATACCGGGGATGAGCAGCGTCGCCAGCCAGAAGGCGACCACCGTGGAACCCAGCCGGATCAGAAGGCCCTTCAGAAAATCCATGGCCGGGATCGTGTCACGTGCGGTCCAGCCAGGGAAACCACCGTGGCTCCTGCGGTCAGCGCCGGCCGGGCCGACCGACCAGATGCGACTCGATCGGGGTGGGCGAGAGCAGCGCCCACCGCAGCGCCCGACGGTTGACCACCGCGACCATGTCGTCCCGGATGCGGGTCAACCACTCCGCCGCGCCACCCAACCCCAGCGCGGTGCCGGCCAGGGCGGCCTCCGACGGGTCGAGGGGTTGCAGCACCGCCAGGTCGGCCCGGCCGAGGGTGTCGACGTCCGCCGGGGTCAACCCGTCCCGGACCACCAGGGTGGAGACCCATCCCGCCCCGGGTGGCGGTTCGCCGGCCGCCGTACCCGCGTCGGCCACCACCAGCAGCGGACGCAGCGGGGAACCGGTGACGCCGACCGCCCGCCCGGTGGGGACCACCACCACCCCGCCCTGCTGCCCGCCGACCCCGCGGACGAACGGCTCCCAGGCCCGTGGCCGGCCGGTCTGCACCAGTACCCCGGCCCCGAGCGCCAACGCCCGCAGCACCAGCAACTGGGCCGCCGCCAGCCCGCCGACCAGCACCAGCCGGGTGCCCTCGGCGCGGAACAGCCGGACGGTCACCGCACCGCCGTGCCGGTTGGCCCCCACCATCAGCCCCGCCCCGCCGAGGGTCAGCTCCGGCGGCTCGACAGCCGGCGTGACCACCCCGGGCACCGCCAACGGCAACGTGGCGGCCAGGCCGGGCAACTGCGCGCCGTCGAGCCGGTGCAGCTCACCACCGGCGTCGGCGACGATCCGGCACAACCCCTCGGCAGCGTGTTGCAGTGCGGCCGGTGTGGCGGCGGCCAACCGTACCGTCAGGCACGTCGGTGGTGCGGTGTCGCCGGCCTGCGGACCGGCCCCGAGTGAGACGGTGGTGGCGGTCGCCGGCAGGGCCAACAACCGGGACACCAACCGGCGACCCGGATCGACCCGGGCGTCCGGCCAACGGACCAGCCGGAAGGTGGCCTGGTGCTGGTCGCCGGCGCACACCGTCGACCAGCTCTCGCGCACCGGCCGGCCGGGGTCGTGGTGGGCGAGTTCGGCAAGCACCCGCAGCGCTGCCGGCCCGCCCAGCGGACGGGCCGGCAGCGGCCCCACCCGGCGGACGATCCGACGCACCGTGCCGGCCAGCGCCCGGCGCAGGTCCGCGTCGGACCAGCCGGACGCCCGCATCACCCGGACGGCGAGCAGGGCCCGCTCCTGGCCCGGCAGCCGTCCCTCGGTCAACTGGCGGTATGACGTGCCGGCCGCGCCGCCGACCTCCGCCGCCGGGGCCGGCACGACGTGCAGCAACACCTGCACCCGTACCGGTGGTTGCTCCGGTCCGGTCGGGGGCAGCAGCGTGCCGGGTGCCGGCAGCGGGTGGGACCGGTCGCCGAGCAGGTCGCCCGGATCGCCCAGGTCGAGCAGGACGGTCAGCCCGGTGGCGTCGTCGACCACCCCCGCCGGCCCGTCGGTCAACTCCACCCCGGCCAGCACGGCATCGGGAAGCAGCAGGTCCAGCAGGGCCTCCGGGGCGGTGTCGGCGGCCAGGCCGTGCCGGCGGGTGAGGAACCCGGCGGTGGTGCCCCACCAGTCGAACAGCCACCGCCCGCGCCAGCGCCCCCAGCCGAGACCGGCCAGCACCACCGCACCGATCGCGGCGAGCACCGCCGGCACCGGCCCGCGACCGTAGGCGGCCACCGGTAGCGCCAGCGCGACCTGCGTGGCGACGACCTGACCGGGGTGTACGGCGGTGCCGGTGCGGGGTCGGGGCGGGCCCTCGGTGGTCCGCCGGAGCGGGCGGTCGGTCGTGCTCGCCGTCACCACATCTCCTCCGTGTGCCCGCCGGGTCGGTCGTCCCGGCTGCGCCCGGGCGTCCCGCCGCGAGTGCCCGGCCGGGACCGGAACGCGACGGGGGTGTGACCCATCGTAGTGTTCCCGTCCGTGCGGTGGGGGCCTGCCGTTCCGGCGTCGGGGCACGTTGTCCACAGGGGAGGCGGACGGGGTAGCACATCGGCGACGGTGCGACTACCGTCAGCGACTGATTCGCCGACCAGGTCCGTCCGGTCCCCTGCCGACGGGCGGTCCGTCCGCACAGGACGGCCAACGGTCGGCCCCGACCGGGGAGACGAGGTGACGTCCGGGTGTCCCAGACCCAGGCAGAAGCGGCGGTGATGCACCACACCGCCACCAGGTTCGAGCAGGTGGACCAGTCGTTGCAGGCCATGCTGACCGGCCTGATGGCCGAGCTGGAGGTGTTGCAGCAGGCCTGGCGGGGCGCCGGTGGGCGTTCCTTCGAGCAGGTCAAGCAGCAGTGGGGGCGGGACCAGGCCGCGCTGCAACGGGCCCTGCGGGAAACCGCCACGGCCCTGCGTACCGCCGGCCGCCAGTACGACGTCTCGGACACCGAGGCCGCCGGCCGGGTCGCCGGCACCAGTCGCGGCATCCAACTGCCGCTCTAGCCACATCCACATCCCGGGGAGGAACGATCCGATGGACCATGGCGTGCTGGTCGTCAGCTTCGCCGCGCTGCACCAGGCCGGCGCGGACATCCAGAAGGCACTGAACACCCTCGACGCGCAGCTCGGCCAGCTGGAACGGGACGCCGCCCCACTGGTCGCCGGCTGGGACGGCGAGGCCCGCCGGGCGTACGAGCAGCGGCAGTCGCGGTGGCGCTCCGCGTCGCAGGATCTCCAGGCGATGCTGCGGGACATCAAACTCGCCGTGGACGACTCCGCAGCCGACTACCTCGACACCGAGAAGCGCAACACCGGCCTGTTCCACTGACCCGGCCGCCCGGCGGTTCTGCGGCGGCTTCGACGGCGGGCCGCGAAGCCCGGTCCGCCGGGCGGGCTCCCCGATGGTGACGCGGCCGGTGGTGCTCCGACGGCGACGCCCGGCCGGTCGACGGTCGGGCGTCGCCGTCAGGCCGGGCCGGCCGGGTGCCAGCGGCGGCGGACGCCCCGGGGGAGCACCACGGCCAACAGCACCGTCACCACCACCGTCCCGCCGACGGACGAGGCGACCAGCAGCGCCCGCTGCCGGGCCGCCGCCCGCCGGTGCGTCTGCGCCAGCAGCGCCGGGTCCGCCTGCGGCGTCGGCAGGACCGTCGTCGGGCGGGCGGCCGGCCGGGGAGCACCACCGGTCTCCACCACCGCCCGGTACGGGTTGAGCACGCCGGCACCGTAGCCGCCCTCCCGGCCACCCGGTGCCGGATCGGTGGTGCCGACGATCCGGCGGGCCACCCCGACGGCGTCGAGGTCCGGCCGGTACTGCCGCAGCAGGGCGGCGGTGCCCGCCACGAACGGGGCGGCGTAACTGGTGCCCTCGGCCCGCTGGTGACCCTGCCCCGGCGCGGCCATCAGCACCTCGCCGCCCGGCGCGACCAGGTCGACGTACGGGCCGACCTGGGAGAACGGGGCGCGCACGCCGGTCGGGGTGACCGCGCCGACGCCGAGCACCCCGTCGTACGCCGCCGGATAGGGCAGCGGGTCCCCGCCGTCGTGCAGGTTGCCGGCAGCGGCCACCACGACCACGTCCCGCCGCAGCGCGTAGTCGACCGCGTCGCGAACGGCCGGGTTGTCGGCGTACAGGACGACGGAGAGGTTGAGCACGTCGGCGTCGTGGTCCACCGCCCACCGGACGGCCTGGGCGAAACCGGCGGCGCTGACCGTACGCCCCGACTCCCGACCCTCGACGACCTGCTGTTCGCTGACCCGTACCGGCAGGATGCGGGCACCGGGTGCGAGCCCCCGGAAGGCCACCCCGCTGGCCTCCCCGGCGGCGATGATGCTGGCCACCCCGGTGCCGTGGCCGGCGCAGTCCCGGGTGCCGTCGCCGCCCGGGTCGAGGAAGTCCGCCCCGTCGAGCACCCGCCCCCGCAGTTGGGGGTGCCGCCTGTCGACACCGGAGTCGACCACCGCCACGACGACGCCGGCACCGGTGGCCAGCGGGGCGAGCCGCTGCGGGGCGTACCGTCGCTGGGGCCACGGGGTGGCGGCGACCGGTCGGGCCGGCGCGGGCGACGTGACGCAGGAGGGGGCGGCGCTGGCCGGGGTGACCGACGCCACGACGGCCGTCGGGGGTGCGGCGAGCAGGGCCGCTGCCAGAGTGACCAACGCTCGTCGGCTGCCCGATCGGGTCATCGACCGCCTCCGTATCGTGTCGACTCCGCAACGGGATGTTAGCGCCCGGTCCGCTCCCAGGCCGGCCGCTGACCGACTTATCGTGATCTTGTTTTCACCTTGTAGGTTGTACGCGACGCCTGTGGCCTGATCCGGGAGGAGAGGTGGCCGTGACCGACTGGGAGCCGGCTACCGAGGCCGAGACGGCGATGCGGGACGCGCTGCACGCCGGTGACCAGGAGCTCTACTTCCGCATCCTGGCTGGTACGGAGCTTTTCCTCCCGGTCTCCGGCCAGGCCCTCGCCGGTGCGACACCGATGGGCTGGGGCACCTGGACGACCGGTGGCCGCACCCACGTGCTGGCCTTCACCTCGGCCGCCGCGATGCACGCCTGCCTCGGGTCCTCCGCCGGCCCCTACCGGCGCAGCCGCTACGCCGACCTGGCCGTCGAGTGGCCCAACCATGAGTGGTGGCTGGCGGTGAACCCCGGTCTGCCGGTCGAGGGTTACCTGCCCGCCTGGTTCGTCTCGCAGCTCTCCCGGGGGGACGTCCGGCTGCCCGGCCGCGCCCCGGTGGTGCGGTCCCAGCGGGAGTCCGACCAACCTCCGGTCCGTGGCGTGCCCGGCGGACCGGCCGATGTCGAGCCGACCGCCGACCTCTCCGCCGGCTGGTCCCAGCCCCGGCCGGCGTCGTCCGTCACCGCTCCACCCGCCGGGGGTGGTATCCGCCCGGCGACGGGCACATCGCTGACCGACGAGCGGGGGCGTCCGGTCGTCCCGCCCGGTGGTGGCCCGTCCGGTGGTGGCCCGCGCACCACCACCGCCGGCCCACCCGAACAGGGCCGCCCCGCCTTCCCCGAGCCCGGCACCGTGCCGGCGGCGACCAATGGCGGCTGGCCGGCGGTTCCCCGTCGCCGGCTGCTGGGCGAGGAGTCCGCCGGCCCGGCCAACGGGCGTACCTCGTTCTTCGAGCCGTCCAGTGCCCGGGGTGCCACCCGGTCGCCCCGGGACAATCCGCTGCGTTCGGGTGAGCGGGCGGCCCCACCGACCCGACCCGGGATGGGTGGTCAGCCCTTCCCCCGCCGCCGCCCGGCACCCAACCAGCCGGGCGAGGACGAGGCCACCCGCGCGTTTCGGATGACCGATCCGCCGGCCCGGTCCGGCCCCGGCAACGGGGCGTCACCGGCAGGCCGTTCCCCGGACCCGCTGGCCGAGGAACCGACCCGGGCCTTCCGGGTGGAGCCGCCGAGTGGGGAGCCGACCCGGGCCTTCCACGTCGGCCCGGTGGCGGACGAGGCGACCCGGGCCTTCCGTACGCCACCACCGGCGGCGGAGGCCACCCAGGCGTTGCCCCGCCGGCAGCCCACCGCGGACGGCTCGCCCGGGGCACGCCAACCCCGCCCGCCGACCGACCCGTTCGCCGTCCCACCTGCCGCTCCGGCCGACCCGTTCGCCGTTCCACCTGCCGCGCCGACCGCTCCGGCCGGCCCCGCCCGGGGCGAGGCGGAGGAGGTGCCGCCCTCCGTCGCCGAGCCGGTCTCCGCGCCGCCGGTGTCCCGCCGGGGGTTCATGCCCATCGTGATAGAGGGTGTGATCCTGGAGTCCCGGGACCTCCCGGTCGCTCCCGCGCCCGCCCCGTCCGCCGCCCAGGGCTCGCTGTTCGTCCCCCCGGCGGCGTCCGTGCCCCCGGTCGTCCCGCCGCCGCCCGCCGCGCCGTTCGTTCCCCCCGCCGCCCCCGTGCCACCGCCGATGCCGCCGCCGCCCGCCGCGCCCACGGCGACCCCGGTGCCGCCGGCCGGGGGGCCGGGTGCCGGGGACACGGTCAACGTGAACGGGACCGGTGGTCCGTTCGGCGCTCCCGCCCGCCCGCCCGCATCCGGGCCGGTCCACCCGCCGCCCGCCAGCCCGTCGCCTGCCAGCCCGTCGCCTGCCGCCCGGCCCCGTCCCGCCCCGGATGACCTGTGGACCCCGGCCGCCGAGCGGGCCGCCTCGAAGGCCCGGCCGGAGGTCGCGGCGGCCCCACCGGACGTGGCCCCCCCGCCGGCCAGCGCGCCGACCGTCCACCCGCCCGCGCCGGCAGCGGACGCGCCGGTCACCCGGCCGGCTGGGGGAGCGCAGGCGTGGACCGCTCCGCCGGGTGACGCCGTACCGGCGGACAGCGCGCCCGCCGCCCCGACCCCGACCGGGGACGCTGCCCCTACCCCCACGGCCGGTGGCCCGGTCCGGACCGCCGCCGGGACGGCCCCGACGGCCACCGCGCCGGGAGCGGACCGTGCCGACCCACGTTCCACCCCGGTCGACCTGTGGACCCCCGCCGCCGAGCGGGCCGCGCAGACCTCCCCGGCGGCACCCGCCACCGAGCTGCCGACCACTACCGTGCCGGCCGCCACTGCGGGGCCGAGCGCCCCTACCGGGCCTACCGCCACCGCCGTGCCGACAGCTTCTGCCGTGCCGACCTCCCCGGCGGCACCGGGCCCGGCCGGCGATCCGGCTCCGTTCGGCAGCGCGCCGCCCGGGAGCCCGTCGTCGACCGCCGGTGCGGATGTCGCGCCGCCGGTCGACGAGGCGTTCCTGCCGGCCAACGAGGTCGAGGAGAACCTGCTGGACGCGGTCGGCGTCGGCAGCACCGACGGTTTCCTGTCCACCCTGCTGCTGGCCCGGGTGCTGCTTCCGGTCAACCCCGACTCGGTGGCCGGCAGCCGCCCCGGCGAGCCCGGTTTCCAGTGGCGTACCGGGACGACCGACGGTGAGACGTACGTCGTGGTCTACACCTCACCGGAGCGGCTGGCCGAGCACGACGTGCTGCCGGTCGAGACGATCGAGGTGCGCTTCGTACAGTTGATCCGGCGGTGGCCGGACCCGAGCTGGGCGTTCGCCGTCAACCCGGGCACCCCGGTCGGGGCAAAGCTGCCCGGTGAGCAGATCGTGGCCCTGGCCAGCTGGGCGGCCGAGGTCGGGCTCGGTGACGAGGCGGACGTGGAGCCGGTGGCCGCTGCCGAGGCACCCGCCGAACGCACCCGGTACGCCCCGCCGGTCACCGACCCGTCCCGTCCGGTGGTGATGCAGAAGGCGGTCGCCCCGAGCCAACTCGCCTACTACCTGGAACGCGGCTACGACCGGGTCTCCGGTTTCGTGCACCGGGCCGGCGAACTGGCCCACCTGACCACCCCGGCGGAACTGCACGACGCCCTGGGGCTGGGCTACCCGGACTCGCCGTTCGCCCGCGACGCCGAGGCCACCTACGTGCTGCGCTGGCCCGCGTACCGGCCGAGTCTCTACCGCATTCCGTACGGCGGGCAGAACGAGGCGGCGATGCGGGCCATGGAGGGCTGGGTGATCGAACGAGCGCCGTTCCGGGGCAACGGGTTCGCCCCCGGGGAGAGCAGCGACGTGGTGGCCGAGTTCAAGGTGGACAGCGCCCGGTTGCCGCACGGTGCACAGCTCTGGCGGATCGGCACGGAGGGCACCGAACGGGTGATCGCCATCCTGGACACCGACGCGCTGGTCTGGCGACAGGTGGGGCAGGAGTGATGCGCGACGGTTACGTGGCCCGCTGGCAGGGGCGCGAGTACCAGGTCAGCCCGGACGGCGACCACGTACGCATCTACCAGCCGGAACCCGCCGACGGCTTCGAGGAGGTACGCCCCGGCCGGTACGTGCGGGTCGTGCCGGCCGGTGAGGTCGAGGACCTCGCATACGTGCGGACCACCTGCACCTGGCAGGGGCAGCCGTTCATCGTGCTCGGCGAGCACGACGGGTGGCTGCGGGTCGAGTACACGGGTGGTCGCTGGCCGGTGGCGCAGGCGATGGGGCTGGAGGTCTTCGACTTCGGCGTCTACCAGGGTTGGGCACCTGCCGCCGAGGTCGCCGACCTGCGCGAACAGCGGGTCTGACCGCCGGCCACGGCACGGACGGGACAGCCGACGGGGGACCGTCGAGGCGGGCACGGGACGGTCAGGACTTGGTCCAGCGCAGGATCTCGCCGAGCACCAGGTCGCCGGCCTCCAGGTGGGGGAAGTGGCCCACCCCGTCGAGCAGCCGCCACTCGTAGGGGGCGCTGACGTACCGGCCGGAGCCCTGCGCGGTGCGCGGCAGGGACGCGACGTCGACCGCCCCGTGCAGCTGGAGGGTGGGGGTGACCAGGGGCTTCTGCATCAGCCGGACGAACCGGTAGCCGTGCAGCCGCAGCACCGAGCGGAAGGCCCACCGGTAGCCCTCCAGCGCGCAGAAGGCGGCCTGCGGGATGAGCATCGCCTCCCGGCAGCGTTGCGCGTACCCGGCGAAGTCGGGGCTGGCGACCCAGCGCGGGCCGCCCCAACGGCTCAGCATCTGCTGCACCTCGGCGGCGTCGTTGCGGGTGAGCACGTGCTCGTACCGGGGGAACTGGAACTTCAGCGCCGGGGTGGAGGCGGCGAACTGGCCGCGCGGGTCGGCGAAGATGGCCGCGCGCAACCGCAGCGGGTGGGGCGCGCCGAGCACCACCAGCCGGCGGACCAGGGTGGGGTGGAACGAGGCGGCTGTCCAGCCGATCAGCCCACCGGAGCCGGCACCGACCACGGTGGCCGAGCGTTCCCCGAGGGCACGGATCAGGCCGGCGACGTCGGCGGCGAGGGTGTAGCCGTCGTACCCCCGGGGTGGTTTGTCGCTGGCGCCGTAGCCGCGCAGGTCCACCGCGACGGCCCGGAAGCCGGCGTCGGCGATGGCGGGGAGCATCGTGTGCCAGGCCCACCAGTGCTCGGGGAAGCCGTGCAGGAAGAGCACCATCGGCCCGGTGCCCGCCTCGACGACGTGGAACCGGCTGCCGTTCGCGCCGACGAACCGGTGCGTCCACGGCCCCTCGGTGAGGACGCAGGACTCGTCGGTGGGCCCGCCACGCTGCTCGGTCATGGGCACAGCCTAGGACCTCGGTGCCTGTCGATCGCCCAGCCGACCCGGACCGGGCTGCGGCCCGCGACCCGGTCCGGTCCCGGCGGGCTGAGTGGACTCAGCGGACGACGCTGATCCGGACGACTCCGACCGGGGTGCCGGGGCCGCAGGCGGCGGGGGGCGCGGCCGGGTCGACGGTGACCACGACGGTGCTGCCGGCAGCGACGGTGCCGAGGCCGGGGCCGTGCAGCGCGTACTCGTGGCCGTCGTCGGTGACCAGGCCGTAGCACGGGCCGTCGCCGCCCCGGGTGATCCTTCCGGCGAGCCGGTCCGGCCGGCGTCGGTCGGTGGGGTGTCGTGGGGGCGCGGTGGGCCGGCGCAGGGTGGGCGGCGGGTCGGCGGAGAGCGGTGCCGTCGGCCGGTCGGCGGGCGGGCCTGGCGTCGCCACGCGGTCGGCGGGCGTCGCCGCGCGGCCGGCCGGCGGTCGGGGGCCGGCGGGCGTCGCCGCGCGGTCGGCGGGCGGTCGGGGGCCGGCGGGCGGTGTCGGCAGGTCGGCCGGGGACCGGTGGTCGGCCGGCGGGTCGGTGGTCGGGGTCCGGTCGTCGGTCACGGTCGCCTCCGCTCCCGGCGCACCCGCCACGGGTACGCGCAGAGCCAGCCTGCCACGGCGGCGGCGCAGCGGCATCCGGCCGGCCCCGGACGGGCCGATGCCCGGGCAGGAGTCCTGCCCGGGCATCGGGTACAGCAGGTGGTGCGCTGATCAGCGGATCAGGAGAAGCGGACCTTCAGCGAGGTGCCGTTCTGCTCCACAACCTTGATCTTGGTGCCGGTGGCCGGGAGCTTGACGCCGTGGTTCGGCAGCTCCGGGTACCAGTACTGCTTGGTGTCGTCGAACAGCGGCTGCGCGGCCTGGCCGCGGACGTACTGCGGCACGCTGTTGATGTGCAGCGTGAACGAGTCCGCCTTCTTCAGGCTGAACGGCGCGTCGTACACCTGGACGCGGGCCCGCCACGGGGCACCGGTCAGGTTGTACAGCGGCTCCGGGTGCGCGTCGATGATCATGTTCCGACCCTCGCCCGGGTGGTCGAAGGTGTCGTTGTCGGCCCACCGGAGGTTCCAGTAGGAGATCAGCAGACCCTCCTGGTACGCGTAGTGGTCCACGTAGTCCGGGCGGCTGTTCGCGTAACCGAAGTAGTACGGGCCGGTCTTGAGGTACTGGTCGTACGACACGTACGACCGGTTGCCGGCGATGTAGTAGTTGTCGAACTTGCGGATGTAGGTCTCGGCCACGATGCTGAACCCGTTCAGGGTCCAACCGGCGGCACCGGCCTCCGCACCGTCGGTGAGCACGGTCTGCCCGTCGGCGGTGATGGTGATCGCGTCACCGTAGAAGCCGCCCTCAGAGACACCACCGTCGGTCTGGTAACGCAGCCGGAACTGCACCACCTTGCCGGCCGCGGCGTTCATCGGGATGTTGACGTCGACCCACTGGCCGTTGCTGGAGCCGTCCAGGGCGAAGCGCCCGGGGGAGATCTCCTTGAGGGCCTTGCCGTTGGCGGTACCCGGCAGGGTGGACCAGGTCTGGCCGCCGTCGGTGCTGGCCTCGAAGAAGAGGTAGTCGTAGTCCGCCTCGATCGAGTAACGACCCTTCATGGTGAGCGCGGCGCTGGTCTTCCCGGTGAGGTCGATCGTCCGCGTCATCGTGGTGTTCAGGTCGTCGTCGTTGCCGGAGAAGAACTGCTTCGTCCCCTCGAACGGCTTGCCGTTCTGGAAGCTGTACTCCCGCTGCGGCAGCACGACCACGGCACCCTGCGCCTTGTCGGAGTTGTACTCCTGCGGGCCCAGGTTGAGGGTCTTCTGCTGACCGGCCACCACGACCTCGTAGTCGAGCCAGCCGAGCTGGAGCTTGTTCCACGCGCCGAGGTCGCCGCCGCGCTCGCCGATGCCACCGTCGTTCTTGGCACCGAGCCGGCTCTGGGCCATCAGGGTCCAGTGCTCGTTGTTGTTGTCACCGCTGTTGATGACGTTGTAGTCGTCCGGCAGACCGAGGTCGTGACCGTACTCGTGGTAGAAGACGCTCCGGCCACCGTTCTCCGGCTGGATCGTGTAGTCGCCGATCCAGACGCCGGTGTTGCCGATCTGGGTGCCGCCGGCCGGGAAGTTCGCCGGGCCGGTGTTGCCCTGGTCGCTGGCGAAGGCGTACCACCGGTGGCTCCAGATGGCGTCCTCACCCTGGATCGGGTCACCGTCGGCCTGGTCGCCGCCGGAGTGGACGATCTGGAAGTGGTCGATGTAGCCGTCCGGCTCGTTGAAGTCGCCGTCACCGTCGAAGTCGTACCGGTCCCACTGGTCCATCGACTTGACGTCGGCGGCGATCTGGGCGTCGGTGCGGCCGGCCGCCTTCTGGTCGGCGACCCACTGGTTGGCGGCGTCCCGGACCAGGGCCCAGGTGTTGTTGCAGACGTTCGAGGCGCACGGGTAGCCGTTGGAGCGGCCGTACCGGGCCTCGTTGTACTTCACCTTGACCCAGTCGGTGACCTCGCCGTCGACGCTGTAGCGACCCGAGGACTGGGCCTCGTAGTACTGCTTCAGCGACTCGTCGCCCTGCCCGGTGCCGAAGTACAGCTTCCGGTAGTAGTCGGCGTTGTAGTCGGCCTGCCAGACGGTGGAGTTGTCCACCGCCCGGTTGGGGGCCGGGATCTCGTTGTGCAGCGGCCCGTCGAACCGGGTCGGGCCGGGGACGGCCGGGGCCGTGTCCTGGTCCGGGTAGCTCGGGTGCCGCTCGTTGCCGAACTCCGCGAGGATCACAAAGATCTTGTCGGTCTGCTCGCGGCCGAGCTCGACGTACTGGTCCTGCGTCTGGGCGACGCCCGAGGCCGTCGTCCGGGCGTTGCTCCGCCCCGCAGCCTGGGTCTTGCCCACCTTGACGACCGTGCTGCCGTTGATCTTCTGCGCCTTCGCCTTGCCGGAAAGGACCTCGCTGAGGCCCTCCTGGCGCAGTGCCCGCCGCTTGGTTTCGAGCGGGTTGGGCAGATCGTGGTCCGCGTTGGCGGGCTCAGCGATCGACGGGGCGGCCGTCGGGAGCTTCGGCGTCGGCGCAGCGCTGGCGGACGTACCCGTCACCAGACCTGTCGCCGTCAGCGAGAGCCCGAGCAGACCCACTGCGACTTTGCGCACGTGGTACCTCCGGTGTGAGGGAACCGGCCCAACGGGGGTACGGGCCGGCATGGGACGTCCCACTAGTGGGACCCATGGTGAACATAGACACTGCCGGGACGGGTGGGAAGACGTGCGCGTCGATTTGTTGCAAGATTTTGATGGGAACGCTTTTCACCGTCACACACCGGATGTTCACCAACGGTCATGAGCAGCGCGGACGGCCCCGTCGAGAATCGTAGTGACGTATTTCGATTCCGTTGCCGAGATGCAGGAAACGGTGGGCCGCCGGCATGTCCGCCGACGGCCCACCGTTCCCCGAATCAGTCAGTTACTGACCCTTACCACCGCATCGCCGGGCGTACCCGACGCGTGACTTCAGTACTTCGCCGGAGTGATCCGGACAACCGCGTAGGAGTTGTCCGGCGCGGCCGACTCGATCTTGATGTTGACGCCGTTGCGGACCTTCGAGTCCGAGGGGTTGCCGGTGCCGAGCACGATCGCCCCACCGCCCAGCGTCACGCCGTAGAACTCGGTGGCCGGCGTGCCGTCCGGGTTCACCACCCGGGTGGTGTACGGCTTGTTGCCCCGCGACGGGACGACCACCGAGGCGTCGTTGTCCCGGGCGTACGGCGAACCGTCGCGCATCTCGATGCCCGGGTACCAGCCCTTGGCGTCACTGAAGCCCGACACCGGGTGCTGCCGCGGGAACTTGGTGCAGTACGCGCTGTACGGCTCGTCTGCCGCCTCCAGGCACTCGGTGAACGGGTACGTCGGGTTCAGCGAGAACGCCGCGTTCGCCGACTGCGGCCGGCTCGGCAGGTTGTCCAGCACCGACGGGTCCTTCGCCGCCGCCTCACCGGTACGCCGCAGCGGGTCGTAGTGCGAGTCCACAATCAGCAACCCGCCCTTGGCCCCGTAGCTGGGCAGCGCGGTCATCTGCCCGGTGACGTGGTTGACGTCGCCCAGCATCGTGTCCCGGTACCAGACCAGCATGCCCGGCGCGTTGTACGAGATCCGGTCGACCTTCCACGCCTCGTGCGAGTAGATGGTGTCGTAGGCGTACTTCAGGCCCATGTCGAAGCCGTCGAAGTTGCGCCACTCCGCCAGGTAGTACTGCGCCTTGACCTGGGTGCCCGGGTCGATGTGCCAGCCCGCGCCGGTGGTGTCGGTGAAGGTGCCGACGGTCTGCGTCCAGCCGTTCGTGCCGCTCTCCACGTTGTCGCTGAACGTGGTGGCCCCGCCGCCGGTGACCGAGAGGTCGTCGACGAACCAGCCCCGCTCCTGGAACGCCTCGTCGGTGGCGTACCGCAGCCGCACCTGCACGGTCGTCCCGGCGTACGCCGACAGGTCGACCCAGTCGTGCCGCCAACCGGCGGTGCTGCCGGTCAGGCCGTACTTCTTGTTGCCGAAGTCGACCATGCGGCCGTTCGGGTCGGCGTAACCGTCGTTGGTGGAGACCAGTGCGCCGGCCTCGTCGTAGACCTTCTGCTCGGTCCAGGTGGCCCCGCCGTCGGTGGAGACCTCGACGAAGCCGTAGTCCCAGTCGTCCTCGATGACGTAGTTGTTCCACATCCAGAACTTCGCGTCGGCGGCGGCCGGGACGGCCACCTGCCGGCTGAGCTTGACGTCCGCCCACGCCTGGTCGGCGCCGCTGTACCACATCCCGGTGCCGCTGTGCGGCTGGGCGAGGGTGACCACCTTGTCCGGCAGGTCGATCTTGATGCCGTCCTGGGTGCCCACCGGGGTCCGCGAGGTCTGCCCGAGCGTCGCCGTCCGGTTCCGGGTGCCAGGGGCGATGGTCAGCGGATCGGCCCAGCCCAGCACCCACTTGTCCCAGATGCCCATGTGGGTGGGCAGAGCCTGGAAGATCTCACCGGTGTGCGAGCCGGACGCCATCAGGTCCCAGAAGTCGACGTCCGAGTCGGCGTTGCCCGAGGTGTCGTAGAGGTCCGGCAGGCCCAGGTCGTGACCGAACTCGTGGGCGAAGACCCCGACCCCGGCGTCCTCCGGCTGCACGATGTAGTTGGACACCTTCAGGTTGGTGCCGGGGATGGTGTAGCCGCCGGCGACCGTGGAGGAGTGCGCCCAGACCGCGTACACACCCTGGTCGCCGCCGCCGCGGGACTTGCCCTGACCGGCGTGCACCAGGACCAGGTGGTCGATCACGCCGTCCGGCTCGTTGACGTTGCCGTCGCCGTCCCGGTCACCCTGGTCCTCGATGTCGTAGTCGGCCCACGGGAAGTCGGGGTCGCTCGCGGCCAGCGCGTCGATCGCGTCGGTGGCGAGCCGCCCCGCGCCCTGCGGGTTGTCCGGGTGGCCGTTCATCGCCTGCTGCCGGCCGGCGACCCAGGCGCCGGTCTCGTCCTGGAAGCAGCGCGAGGCCGCGTACCAGCCCTCCGAGTGCGGCACGGTGATCCACGGGCTGGCCTGCCCGTCCACCGTGTACGCGCCCTTGGACATCTCCAGGTACATGTTGTGCATGGTGCGGCCGGACAGGTCGATGCCCTTCTTGCCGTCCGGTCCCTTGAGGTCCTTACGGACCCGCTCGGTGATGCCCTGCTTGGTGTAGAGCATCTTGTCGAAGTGGGCCGGCGAGAAGTCCGGCACCCACATCGAGTTGTTGTCCTCGTGCGGCAGGGTCGCCGGGTTGGGGATGTTGTTGTGCTTCGGTCCGTTCTGGACGGTGCCGGGCACGCAGGTGCGGTCCTCGAACACCGTCTTGGGGACCATCACCCCGGTGAAGTCGTCGTTGGCCTGGTCGTTGAACTCGACCAGCAGGGTGAGCAGCTTGGCCGTCTGGGTGCTCTTGGCCTTCTTGAACGCGCGCGGGCTCTGCCCGGTCCGGATCGCCCGCGCCTCGTTACGGGCCAGTTCCCGGGCGGCCAGCGGGTTGCCGCCGGCGAACTTGCGGTCGTACGCGCGGGCCTCGTCCGCCGCCGGGGTGCGGATCCCGTCGGCGCCCCGGACCTCCTTACCCGCGGTGTCCGGCTGCACCTCCGGCTCGGCGTAGTTGAGGTAGTGCTCGTCGGCCCCGATCCGGGTCGGTGTGGCCGGCCCGGCAGGTTGGGCCGCCGCACTGCCGGTCACGGTCAGTGACGAGGCGACGAGAGCGAGGGCGGGCAACGCGACGAGGATTCGTCGACGTGCCCTGGTGGACGGGAGAATGTTCATGCCACTCCGTTTCTCGGGCATGGGAAAGGGATCGCCGGTGAGACCTCTGTCGAGCCCAGTCGATATCGCTGAACCTAAATGAGAAGGGTTCTCACCCGGAAGGGGGCGACGGTGCCTCTGCCCGTTCAGCCCGAGTCGGCTCGGCCTACCGACCGATTCGCACCCCTAAAAAGACGGTGGGTGCCGGCCCTCGCGGACCGGCACCCACCGTCGGGTACGGCTGTCGTCAGTCCTCGTCGGACTTCCCGCCGCTGAGCCCGGAGGAGATCAGCTCCATCACCGAGGAGTCCTGGAGCGTGGTGACGTCACCCAGCGACCGGTTCTCCGCCACGTCCCGCAGCAACCGGCGCATGATCTTGCCGGAGCGGGTCTTCGGCAGCTCCGGCACCAGCATGATCTGCCGGGGCTTGGCGATCGGGCCGAGCGTCTTCGCCACGTGGTTGCGCAGCTCGGCGATGAGCTGCTCACCTGCCTCGCCCGAGGTGTCGGCGGTGCCGCGCGGGATGGCGAACGCGACGATCGCCTGCCCGGTGGTCGGGTCGGTCGCGCCGACCACCGCCGCCTCGGCCACCGCCGGGTGCGACACCAGCGCCGACTCCACCTCGGTGGTGGAGATGTTGTGTCCGGACACCAGCATCACGTCGTCGACCCGGCCGAGCAGCCAGATGTGCCCGTCGTCGTCCTTCTTCGCCCCGTCACCGGCGAAGTACATCCCCTCGAACCGGGACCAGTACGTCTCGATGAACCGGTTGTCGTCGCCCCAGATGGTGCGCAGCATCGACGGCCACGGCTCGCGCAGCACCAGGTAGCCGCCCCCGCCGTTGGGCACCGACTGGCCCTGGTCGTCCACCACGTCGGCGACGACGCCGGGCAGCGGGGTCATCGCCGAACCCGGCTTGGCCGCGGTCACCCCGGGCAGCGGGGAGATCATGATCGCGCCGGTCTCGGTCTGCCACCAGGTGTCCACGATCGGCAGTTCGTCGCGGCCGACGTGCTGCCGGTACCACATCCACGCCTCCGGGTTGATCGGCTCGCCGACGCTGCCCAGCAGGCGCAGCGACGACAGGTCGAAGCCCGCCGGGATGTCCTCGCCCCACTTCATCATGGTGCGGATCAGCGTCGGCGCGGTGTAGAGGATGCTGACCTTGTACTTGTCGACGATCTCCCAGAACCGGCCCTTGTGCGGGGTGTCCGGGGTGCCCTCGTACATCACCTGGGTCGCGCCGTTGGCCAGCGGCCCGTACACGATGTAGGAGTGCCCGGTGACCCAGCCGATGTCGGCGGTGCACCAGTAGACGTCGGTCGCAGGCTTCAGGTCGAACACCGCGTGCGCCGTCCACGCGGCCTGAGTGAGGTAGCCGCCGGTGGTGTGCAGGATGCCCTTCGGGCGGGCCGTGGTGCCGCTGGTGTAGAGGATGAACAGCGGGTGCTCGGCGTCGAACGGCTGCGCGACGTGTTCCGCCGACGCCGTCTCGACCGTCTCGTGCCACCAGTGGTCCTTCGCCGACCAGGCGACCTCCTCGCCGGTGCGCCTGACCACCAGCACGTGCTCGATCGACGGGCAGTTCGCCACCGCCTCGTCCACGGTCGGCTTCAGCGCCGACGGCTTGCCCCGCCGGTAGCCGCCGTCGGCGGTGATCACCACCTTGGCGCTCGCGTCCTGGATCCGGTTGCTCAGCGCGTCGGCGGAGAAGCCGCCGAAGACCACGCTGTGGGTCGCGCCGATCCGGGCGCAGGCCAGCATCGCCACCGCCGCCTCGGGGATCATCGGGAGGTAGATCGCCACCCGGTCACCGGCGACCACGCCCAGGTCGGTCAGCGCATTCGCCGCCTGGCAGGTCAGCCGGTGCAGGTCGGCGTAGGTGAGGGTGCGGGTGTCGCCCGGCTCGCCCTCCCAGTGGATCGCCACCCGGTCGCCGTTGCCGGCCTCCAGGTGCCGGTCCAGGCAGTTGTACGCCACGTTGAGCTGGCCGCCGACGAACCACTTCGCGAACGGCGGGTTCGACCAGTCGAGCACCTCGTCCCACGGCCGGGCCCAGGCCAGCCGGCCGGCCTGCCGCTCCCAGAAGGCGAGCCGGTCCGCGCCGGCCTCGTCGTACGCGCCGGCGGTGACGTTGGCCTGGGCGGCGAGTGCGGCCGGCGGCGGGAACTGGCGCGTCTCGTTCAGCAGGTTGGCCAAGGCCTCGCTCATGCGGTGACTCCTTCGTCGGGTGACCTGCGTCTCTACCCGGCCGAGGTTAGTCCGGGCAACTCGGGACCGCGACACCCCCGATGCCGGCCGGCGCGCTCAGCGGCCGTCCCGGCGCGCTCGACGGCCCGCCCCTCCACCCTGATCAGGATCGGACCCGAGGCCGGCCCGGCGGGTGGCATCCGCCCCGGAGTCACCCGGTCGCTAGCGTGGCGGGGTGACCACCGATCCGCTCGCCCCGCTGCTCGCGCTCGCCGACATCGCCCCCGCCGTCGAGCGGGCCCGCGAGCGGGTCGACCAGGCGATGCGGCACCGCGCGCTGCGCCGCCACGGTGGCCAGGTCGCGGCCGAGGTCGGCCTGCGCAGCGCGGTGGCCAGCGCCGCCCTGGAGGGGTACGACCACGAGCGCGAGGCCGTCCGCGCCGGCACCGTCACCGAACCGGTGCTCCAGGGGGCGCTACGGGTGGCCGGGGCACTGCCCGGGTTGACCGAGCTGTGGCCGAAGGCCCCCCGGCAGGCGCTGGCCCGGTTGCACGTGCTCGCCGCCCGGGACGTCGTCGCCGAGGCGGAGCTGGGGCGGCCGGTCGCCGACCCGGTGGTGGCCGCCCGGCTCGACGGGCTGGCCGGGCTGGTCGCCGGCGGGACGACGGTCTCCCCGCTACTCCTCGCCGCCGTGGTGCACGGCGAGCTGCTCAACCTGCGGCCCTTCGCCGGCCCGTCCGGGGTGGTGGCCCGCGCCGCCGCCCGGCTGGTGCTGATGTCCCGGGGGTTCGACCCGCGCGGCCTGGTCGCCGTCGACGTCGGTCACCGGGAACGGCAACCCGAGTACGTCGGCGCGGCCGGGGCCTTCGCCACCGGCACCCCCGACGGCCTGCGCTCCTGGCTGCGGCACTACCTGAGCGCCGTCGAGGTGGGCGCGGACCAGCTCACCGTCGTCGGCGACGAGATCATCGCCGCCGCCTGACCGGTGCCGGGCGCGGTCAGTCCCGGCGGGTGGCCCGGTTCACCCGGGAACGCAGCGCCCGCCTGGCGATCGGCCCGAGGTCGTCGACGATCTCGATGAGCACGGCGAGCTGGTCGAGCGCCGCCATCGCCCGCTGCACGCCCGCCCGGTCCACCCCGTCATAGAGTTCCAGCCCGACGAACGCGGCGCAGACGGCCCGGGCCAGGCCGGGAACGTCGGCGATCTCGGCGAACGGGGAACCGGCGAGCAGCCGTCGCAGCACCGACTCGATCTCGTCCACCCAGAGTTGGAGCGCGGCGGCGGTGGGCGCGGCGAGCCGCTCGTCGGTCTGCGCCCCGGCCAGCATCTGGGCCAGGAAGGAGACGTTGCCCAGCTCGCGTTCCTGCTCGTGCAGCTCCTGCCCGACGGCGAGCAGTTCCCGTAGCGAGCCCACCCCGGCCAGCCGGGCCGACCAGTGCGCGAGCCGGTCGGCGGTGCTGGCCCGGCAGGCCGCCGTCAGCAGCTCGTCGACCGTGCCGAAGTGGTAGAAGACCAGCGCCTGGTTCACCCCGGCGGCGGCGGCGATGGTGCGGGCGGACACGCCGGCGATGCCGTGCGTACGGATGGCGGTGATGGCGCCGTCCAGGAGGCGCTGCTTGGTGCCGGACATCGTCCTCCTCGTGGGCCCGCCGGATGCGGTGGTGCGATCATCGCATCGGTCACCAGCTGCGCCAGCCAGCCGACCCCGGGCAGCCGCAGGGTCCAGCCGACCACCGCCCAGCCGAGGTGCAGGTGCCCGAGGGCGCGGGCGACGGCGGCCACCCCCCGTTCCGCCGGGCCGTCGCCGTCGACGTACGCCGCCCGCCACAACACCCCCTCGGCGTCGGCGGCGGGCCGGACCAGCAGCCCCACCGGGCGGCGACGGGCGATGAACCGCCAGGTCGCCGCGCACGGACCGCAGGCGTCGTCGAGGAACAGGACCGCCGGCGGCCCCGCGTGGTAGGGCCGCCGACGCGGCCACCAGTCCCTGACCTGCCTCCGGTACGCGTGCCACGCCCCGCCGTGCCGGTCGGCCAGGTCGTGTTCCTCGTGCGGTCGGGCCACCGCCACGCTGAAGGCGACCGCCACCACTGCCGCCAGCACCAGCGCGGAACTGCGGGTGAGCGCGGCGGTGAGCAGCAGCAGGGCCACGGCGGCGGCCTGCATCGGGTTGGCCAGGTAGGCGTACGGCCCGGTGGTGACCAGCCGCACGGGCGGGTCCCACGGGTACGGCGTGCCCCCGCCGTGGGTGACGAACTCGCGGACCGCGGCCAGCGCCGGGGCGGCCAGCACCAGCGCCACCTGGGCGAGGAGCAGCAGGACGGGCCGGGGCAGCCCGGTGACCGCCGCCCACGACCCGTCGCCGACCTCGAAGGCCAGGCCGGGGACCAGCCACAGCAGCAGGGCGGTGAAGACCCCGACCTGGAGCAGCGCGCGTGCCGCCAGGTGCCGCCGGTCGGCACACCAGCGACCGAGCAGTTGCGCCGGCAGGGCCACCACGAGCAGGCCGACCAACTCGCCGACCAGCCAGTGCGGGCCGAGCCGGACCAGTGGGTGCAGCGCCGGCATGGCCACCGCGTCGACCCAGAGCAGCAGGCCCAGCGCCAGCGGCACCGGGAGGGCCCGGCGCAGCAGCACGGGCAGCGGACCCCAGAGCACGGCCCAGCCGATCCACAGGTCGACAGGCATCCCCCGGTAGCTCCCCCGGACCGGGGCGAACGTGTACCAACCGGTACGCCGGGCCAGCTCGTCGAGGGCGGCGATGCCGATGCCGGCGGCCAGGAAGGCCAGCAGCGCCGCGGCCCGACCGGCGCGGCTCCGGTCGACCCGGGCGGCGGCGAGCACGGCCAGCAGCGGCACCGCCAGGCTGAGGTAACGGGCGGCGATCATCGCAGCGCCATCATGTCCAGCAGGTGTCCCGTCCCCGCCCCGAGCAGGACCTGCTGGATCGGCCCGAAGTACCAGGAGGGGTCGAGCCCCCGGGTGTAGTCCACCCGGATGCGCACCTCGGTGTGCCGCTGGTCGACGGCCCGCCAGCTCAGCGTGGCGTGCCGCCACCGGAACCAGCGCGCGGTGATCGAGCTGTCCTCGACGAACCGGAATCCGACCCGCTGCGCCCCCACCGTCTCCACCTCGGCGAGCAGGTGACCGCCGGGGCCGTGCGCGCTGCCGTGGTAGCCGAACATCCACCTGTCGCCCGGGTCGAGCCCGTCTCCGCTGACCTGGCCTGGGGTGGGCACGCCGAGTAGCCGCAGCGGCACCGAGCGCACCGGTACGGGGCGGGGGCCGGCGGCGAGCCGGGCGGCCACCTGGTCGGCCGGCAGCTCCACCACCCGGACCACCTGGACGGACTGGTCGGGTGCGATCCGGGGTGCCGGTCCGCTGCCCTCCAGTCCCGGCAGGAGCAGCAACGGCACCGCGATGACGGCGTACGGGCGGGAAGCGTCGCGCAGCGCGCGGATCAGGGCGGTGGTTCCGTGGGATACCGCGTAGACAAGGGGGGCGGCGAGGATGACGCAGATCGCCCCCTCGTGCAGCGCGACCGCCGCCAGCAGCAGGGCGACCGTGGTGATCACGAAGACCCGACCGTGCGCGGTGCGGCCGGGCAGCAGGGCGAGCGCGGCGGCGAGGGCCGTCGGGAGCAGCACGAAGAGCAGGGCGCTGTCGGCCCGCCCGTCGCGCACGGTGGCGATGAAGACCAGCAGCCCGAAGACCGAGATCAGGCCGGCGAGCACCCAGTTCGCGGCGGTCCGTCGGGGCGGTCGGTCCTGCTCGTTCATCCATGCCTCCCAGTTTTGAGCATCTGCTCAAAATCGAGCATAGGCGTGTTTGAGCGATCGCTCAATCGGGGGTAGGCAGGGAAAGTGCTGCGTGGTGGGTGCCGGTCGTCACTTCGGGTGCGACTGCCGTGCAGATGTTCCGGCGGTCGACCCGGCGGGCGGTGTGGTCGGCGACGGCGGGTGTGGTCGGCGACGATGGGACCGGCTGGTGTGCCTCGACGGTGAGGTGGGCTGTCCGGCCGGGGTCAGGTGGGGCCGGTCAGGTCGTCCGGTGGCCGGGTTCGTCAGGCGGCCTGTACGGCGCGGGTACGGCGGTGCCGCCCGTACCAGGCGATACCGATCGCCACCCCGACACCGACGCCCAGCGCCGCCGCGGCCACCGGGACGGCCGGCCGTTCCCGCAGCCGCCGGCCCAGCGGGATCGGATGCCGGAATTCCAGCACCGGCCAGGCGTTCTCCACCGCGAGCCGGCGCAGCGCCCGGTCCGGATTGACCACACTGGGATGCCCCACGCACTCCAGCAACGGCCGGTCACTGTACGAGTCGGAATAGGCGTACGAGTCGGCCAGGTCGTAGCCCCGGGCGGCGGCCAGCTCGTTGACCGCCTCGACCTTGCTCGGACCGGCCGCGTAGAACTCCACCTCGCCGCTGTAGCGGCCGTCCTGCACGCTCATCCGGGTGGCGATCACGTCGGTCACCCCGAGCAGCGCGCCTATCGGCCGGACCATCTCCTCGCCGGAGGCGGAGACCAGCACGACGTCCCGGCCGGCCGCCTGGTGCTCCTCGATCAGCGCGGCGGCCTCGGCGTACACGTAGGGGTTGATCAGCTCGTGGAGCGTCTCCGCGACGATCTGACGGACCTGTTCCACCCGCCAACCCTTGCAGAGTGCGGCGAGATAATCCCTGGTCCTGGCCATGGTCTGCTCGTCGGTGCCGCCCAGCCGAAACATCAGCTGCGCGTACGCCGACTTCACGACGTCCCGTCGTGTGATCAGCCCGTCCCGGTAGAACGGCCGACCGAATGCCAAGGCGCTCGACTTGGCGATGACGGTCTTGTCCAGATCGAAGAAAGCGGCACTTCGGCCCACGGCGCGCAAGTCTAGTCCGATGCGGTGGGGTCGGCGGGCACCCTGGGTCCATACGCCACTCGACCTGCGCGAGCACTCCGACCACGAATGCTCAACGTGATCGCAGTCACACGCTCCGAACATAATTTCGCAATGAGTGGGGTCGACAACACTCGACGTGAACAGTCCGCTCGGGCAGACTTGTCCTCACGACAACGATTCATGTGCCGGAAAGCTGAGAGACCCTCGGCGGTCGCACCCCCCGTGACCGCCGGGCCGGTTCGGCTCAACCCCCCCGGAGCCGAACCATTCGACGACCCCCGTCTCCCCCCGACGGGGGTCGTCCCTTTCCCATGGAAGCGCTCCCGGCCAGGTCACAGGTCGTCATCTTCCTTGTCGAGGCGGTGTGCCGATGGCGTTTCCTCGGCCGGAGGCAGCAAAAAGGCAGCGGAGCCGTCGAACGCCTCCAGGACCCGGTCCGCATAGTTGTCCGGGGTGTGGGTGTACCGGTTGAGCGTCGTCGACGCCTGTTCGTGCCCCATGACCCGCTGCACCAGATTGATCGGGACGCCGTCGGTGACCAGCCAGGTGGCGTAGGCGTGCCGCAGGTCGTGGAACCGCATCCCGCCAGCGGCCTTTGCCGCCACGCAGGCGACGGCTTCCCGCTCGGTGGTGAACTCGGCCGACCACTCGACGCCTTCCTGATCGGTCCAGACCGCGCGGTACCGGTGCGGGCCGGTGGCGACGACCTGGCCGAGCAGTCCGGCGCGGACCAACGACGGCAGCCAGACCCGACGCCGGAAGTTCGACCGCCGCAGCGGACGTCCCACCCGGTCACGAAAGACCAACGTGCGCGGGTCCGGGTCGTCGGTGGCGGCGTGCAGCTCGCGGAGCACGGCCAGCAGGAAGCCCGGTAGCGGTACGGTCCGGACCCCGGCGCGACTCTTCGGGTACGGGCGCAGCACGATCCCGCCGTGGGTCTCCTCGGCCACCTGGACCACACGCAGCGATGCCCGGTCGAGGTCGACCGACGACCACGTCAGCCCGGCGCACTCACCCCAGCGCAGCCCGGCCCCGGCGGCGGTGGAGACGATCGCCCGGTGGCGGGGTGGCACGGCGGGCAGTAGCCGACCGAGGAAGTCTTCCCGGCTGATCGTGACCGGCTTGACGTCGCGGGACCGGTCGCGTGGCAGCTTCACGCCCTCGGCCGGGTTGGTGGCGATCAGTCGGGCCTGAACCGCCGTCCGGAGGATCATCGAGAGGAGTTGGTAGCACTTGGCCACGGTGGTGGGGGCGAGATCCCGACCGAGGCCGCTCACCCACTCCTGCACCGACATGAAGTCGACTTTGCCGAGTGGCCAGTCACCCCACTTCGGCAGGACGTGCGTGCGGAGCATGGACACGGTCCGCTCGGTGGTGCGCGCCTCGACGGTCCGGGTGGCGAGCCACTGTTGGGCGAAGTCGCCGAAGCGGAGGCGGCCGGCATGCGGGTTGACGTAGGTCCCCCGGTTGAGGCTTCCCTCGACCTCGGTGAGGTAGACGTTGGCCTCCCGCTTGGTGCGGAAGCTCTTGGACTTCTGCCCGCCGGCAGGGTCGCGCCAGCAGGCGCGGTAGGTGCCGGCCGGAGTCTTGCGGACGAAGCCCATCAGCGCCTCCGCCCGTGCTCGGTGCCGGTGGCGGCGGCCGGTTCCTCGGTGACGCCGTCGAGCCAGGTGTGGAAGCGGGCACGGGGAATCAGCCAACGACCACCCAGGCGGGTCGCCGGGATCGAGCCGTCTCGGACGAGGGCGTACGTACTGCCCAGCGAGATGCCCAGCAGCTTGGCGACCTCCCGGACGGTGTAGGTGACCGGCCCGACGACGGTGGCCCCGGAGCGTGGGACGAGCCGGACGACGGGACTCGGGCGGGCGGTGGTGCTCATGACGGATGACCTCCCCAGGTCTGTTCGGATCGGGCGGCAGCCGGCGCGATGCCGGCCGGGGCGGTGCCGAGTTCGTGAGCGAGTTCCTCGCGGCCGGTGGCTTGTCGCTCCCGGGCCATGGCGGCGGCGGTGTTGGCGAGGAGGGCGTCTCCCGTGGTGTGCCAGCCGACCCCGGCGAAGGTGAGGGTGCCGACGATCAGCGTGGTGTCGTCGGGCTCCTCGACGAGCTGGCCGCCGGTCAGGTGCGCGTGGTCCTGGTCTTCGTGCTGCCGGTAGTGGCGGCGGGTGTCGCGCAGGAGTTGGAAGGTGACGGAGTACCGCCGGGCCTTGGTGAGGAAGTGGCCGCCGAAACCGAGCATGTGCGCCCAGCGGCGCAGCCGGGCGTAGGGGTTGGTCGTCGGTCTGTTGGCCGGTTTGGTGTCAAGGGCGGCTTGACGGTGGGCGACGCAGACGGGGCAGGCGGCGTATCGGGTGTGGGTGCCGCAGTCGGGGCACTCCCAGCGGTCGACGAAGCCGGGCCGGGGCCGGTGGTCGCGGGGCCGCTGGGACAGCGGGACGGGGGTGCCGGTGGGTCGGCCGAGTCGCCAGCAGGCGTCGATGAGGCGGGCGGTGTGGTCGCCGTCGGGGTCGGCGTGGTCGCCGATGGTGTCGGCGGTGAGCCTGACGGAGCGGTGCCCGGTTACCTCGGTGCTCTTGGTGGCGTACTTGGCAAGGTAGCCGGCAACCATGCTGTCGGTGACCTCGCCGTGCCCGTTCAGCGTGATGGGTCGGATGTCGAGCTGTTCGCCCCAGGCGATCGGCCAGCCGTCGGGCCGGTCGGGGTGGGTGGGGGTGGTGAACGCGACCTGCGCGGCGGCGTGGCGGAGCGCGTCGACGAGGTCGGCGGTGTTGAAGGCGGCCGGTGGTGGGACGACGGCGGCGGGGTCGTCGGGGTCGACGCCGTCGAGGCGGACGAGGGCGTGGAAGTGGACCGCTCCGCGTGCCTGGAACTCGGCGGCCTTGCCGTGGGACAGCCGGACCGGTGGGACGGTGCGGGTGTTGCCGGCGGCGGTGACGACTTGGACGCGGGGGATGCCGCGCCGTCGGGCGAGTTTGGCGAGGTGCCGTTCCGCAGCCTGCTTGGTGCGGTGCCACAGCTCGCCCGAGAAGAGGTTCCAGACGGTCTGGTGGTCGTGGTCGTAGCAGTCCAAGCACAGTGGTTGACCGAGTGCGGTGTCACCGGGTTCGTGCCTGGCCCAGCAGACGGCGGGGCGGCCGTGTGGGCAGCGGCCGGCGGTGGGGTCGGTGGCGCGGCGGGCGTGGCAGGGGTCGGGGCGGCAGTCGCAGCGCTTGCGGTTCCGGCAGGTGTGCTTGCGGACGGCCCGGACGTGGACCGGTCCGAACGACGGTGCGGTGAAGGTGGGGAACACCGCCGGATGCTGGGTGACGGTGTCGGGTACGCCCTTGCCGCCGACGAGGCCGGCACGCAGGAGCTGGTAGGCGTCGCGTTGGTAGGTGTGGGCGCAGGAGGGGCAGACGGTGGCGCGTCGGTTGCCGCAGGCGGTGTAGATGACCGAGTCGGGCATGGCGTCGGTGTGCCGCTGGTCGAGGACCCGACCGGTGGTGGGGTCGACGGTGAGGAGTTGGCCGGCGAGGCGGATGGGGCGGGTGCAGCCGGCGGCGGCGCGGGCGTGCTCGATCCAGCCGAAGTAGTCGGGTCGGGTGGCGCGTTCGAAGGCGGAGCCGGCGGCGGTGTAGTCGTAGATGGGCGGGATGGTGTCGGCGTTCGAGCCCACCCCCCGGGCCGAAGCGCGGGGGGTGAGGTCCAGCGTCGAGCCCATCAAGCCGCAGTCCCGTCGGGGGTGCGGGTGGTGATGGTGCGTTCGGTGACGATGACCCGGCAGGCGCCGCACTGGCGCTTGGTCGGTTCGTGCCGGTGGCAGGGGATGAGTGCGGTCGTCTGGCCGCAGCGGACGGTGACCGGTGTCCGGCAGGGTCCGCCCGGGATGACGTCGACGACGGTGCGCCGAATGTCGTACGGATGCCCTTCCGGGTAGACGGGGCAGGTGTGGGTGACGTGTTCGATGTCGACGATGACGATGGTCATCGGGCACCACCGGTCAGGGTGGTGAGGAGTTGCCCGGCGACGGCCGGGGTGACGTCGAGCCGGTCGGCCAGTTCGCCCGGGGTGATGGGTGCCCCGGTGTTCTGCTCGTGCTGAACGGCGGCGAAGCGGGCCATGGGCAGCAGATGGGTAGGGACATCGACCGGCTCCGGTGCCGGCGGGTTGACGGGTTGTGGCGCGACAGCCGAAACGGTGACGGGCTCCGGAGTGTTGGCCGGGAGGGGTTCCGGGTCGGTGGTGATGGCGGCCGGCGGTGCCGACTCGGTGGTGACCTGCTCAGCCACCTGGACGTGAATCGGCTCGGACGGCTTGGCGGCCGACGGAATGGCGTCGGTGCTGGCGGGTGCCGGGGCGAGGACGAGTTTCACCAGGGCCATGAAGGCCAGGGCGGGTACGGCGGACAGGAGCCACCCGGAGATGCCCGGTTTGGCGACCGCGAGTTGTGCGGCGAGGGAAAGGCCGGCGGCGGCGATGAGCAGGAACAGCGGGTAGCCGATGGAAGCGCCGAGCCGGCGGCGTCGGCGGATGGTCAGTAGGCAGGCGATGGGGACGAGTTCGGAGATGACGGCGTTGGCCCAGCCGAACCATTCGCCGGTGCCGGTGGGGGAGTTGGCGAGGGTCCAGTCCTTGACGTGGGTGAACGAGGCCGCTCCGGCGAAGCCGGCGACGGCGATGAGGATGAGGACCAGGACGACACCCTCCACACGGGTGTCGGCAGTCAGGGTCTTCGCGGGCATCAGTGGCCTCCGTGGCAGTCGAGGCAGCAGCCGTAGCGGCGGGGGATGTAGTAGGGCTGCACCAGGCCGCAGACGGCGCAGGTGCGGCGGGCGCGGAGCGCTTTGGCGATGGCCTCCCGCTGGGCGGGCGTGGCGGTCCGCTTCGGCTTGGCGAGGTCAAGGCGGTAGAGGTAGGCGACCCGCTTACCGCGACGCCAGAGGACCTGGCAGACGGGTTCCTGCCCGGCGGGCCGGAGGCCGGCGGCGCGCAGTTGCCGCCGGGTAGCAAGGCCGTCGGGGGCCATCCGGTACGGATAGGTGGGCATGCCGTAGCGGCTGCCGGTCGGGTCGTAGAAGACGGTCATGAGCGGTCTGCCCAACGCTGTTGGGTGGCCTGGCGGGAGATGCCGAGGCGGGAGCCGATCTCGGCCCAGGAGTAGCCGAAGGCCCGTAGGCCGATGACGGCGTCACCGATGGCCCGGTCGAGGTGGTCGGAGAGGGCGACGAGGTCGCGGAGTGCTTCGACGTCGCCGGTGGCGACGCGGCGGCCATGGGCGCGGATGATGCGGCGGGTGAAGGCGGCGAACTGGTCGTTCTCGACGACCTCCCGACGCTTCTGAGCCGGGACGGATGGCGTCAAGGACGCCTTGACGGTGCTCACCTGTTCTCACCTCCGGCGGTGTGGAGGCGGTCCCACTCGGTGGCGGCGGCCTCAAGGGCGGTGACGACCTGCTCGGCGGTGCGGGTCGGGTCGTCGTTCCAGGAGTAGGGGGAGGTGTGTTCGTCGAGGAGGTAGCCGTCCTCGTCGATGAAGAACACGGGCGCGGTGGCGTCGAGGTGGTCGACGAGCACGTCGAGAGCGGTGACGTAGTCGGCGATGGTGTCGCCGTCGAGCTGGGCGAACTGCTCGACTGGGCGACCGGTGCAGGCGATGCGGATAGCCCCGGCGGCGCAGGCCGGCGGGGTGGGGATGTCGGTGGTGGGGGCGTAGTAGGTGCCCTGGTGCCAGCCGTGCCGGCGCAGGTAGAGGGCAGCCATCCGGAGCAGGTCAGCAGGGGTGACCGTTCCGGTGGTGGGTGGGTTCTGGGTAGCCTTCACGGCAGCCACGTCCTTTCAGAAGGGCTTGGTGGGAGGTCGGCGGAACCGGTCTGCTTTCCAGGGCTTGAGCCGGTTCCGTCGGCCGTTCAGTTGGTGCGTAGCCGCAGGTGGCGGCGGAATCGGGTGGGGTCGTCGGGCAGCGGCACGGGCGCGGAGGCGAAGGCGAGAATCCCGTGGTCGGCGGCCAGCTTCAGGAGCGTGGCGAGTTCGGCGGGCGTGCCGACGACGAAGCGGTTGACGTATCGGGTGGTCGGTCGCGGGGTGCGACGTGCGTGGATGCGCTGGAGCAGGCTCATGCGGCGGTCTCCCAGTCGACTCAGGTTCCGGTGGGTGCGGATAGGCGGGTGGGGCGACGGGTCCAGGTGGCGTAGTCGGCGATGCCGGCGATCTGGGCGTCATCGAGGTAGGCCACCTTGATGCGGCGAGGGGTGCCGCCTTCGGCGATGAGGTAGGCCGCGCCCTGGTTGGTGGGGGCGATGTCGGTGGCGGTGTAGCCCTGCTCGGCCCAGCCGTGACCGAGGACGATGTTCGAGCTGTTGGGGGTGGTGCAGCGGAACGCGGCGCGGTAGCCGAACAGGTCCCGCAGGCTGGTGGGGATGATGTCGAAGGACGGCCGCTGCGTCGCGGCGATGACGGGGATGCCGGCGGCACGTCCCCGGGCGACCAGGTCGCGGAGCAGGGCGACGAACTCTTCCTGCTCCTGCTTGCTGCCGATGGTGGCGGAGTAGAAGGCGATCTCGTCGACCAGCACCGTGATGACGGAGAGTCCGTCGAGGGCGGTGACCTTGCGACGCCCGTGGGCGCGTAGCCAGGCGTAGCGGTTGTTCATCACCGTTTGCAGGCGTCGTAGGACGTCGAGGGCGGCGGTGATGTCGGGGCCGATGAACGCGTCGGCGCAGTCCTCCCACTGACCCAGCTCGACGAGCTTGCCGTCCAGTAGTACAAGGCGGGAGTCGACGGAGAGCGCGGCGTGAGCGGCGATGGTGTTGAGGAGGCCGGACTTGCCTCCACCGGGTTCACCCCCGGCGAGGAGGTTTCGGTAGGCCAGGGTGATGTAGACGTGCTGGCCGAACTCGTCGATGCCGATGAAGATCGGGTCGAACATCGACAGGCCAGGCCCCACCGGAATGCCGGCGGTCGGGGCGGATGCCGTAGCCATGGGTGCCCTCCTTGGGCGTTGGTGGGCGCGGGAAGCCATACGAAGGAGCCCGTAGGGCTCCCCGCGTCCGGGTCGGGAAGGGGTGGGATCAGAGCCAGTCGGAGAGGTCGTCGGCGTCCGACGACGGCGCGGGGGCCGGCTTGCTGCCGTTGGCCGACGTGGCGGCCTGCTTCTTGGGCTGGACGGGCAGGGTGATGGTGGGGGCCTGGACGTCGGGCAGGTCCAGGGCGGTGGGGATGACCGGCGTCGGCCGGTCGGTGGCCGGGGCGTCGGGGTCGATGACGTCGGCCAGGGGAGACGTGACGGTGGCGGTGAGCACCTCGCGGCGCTTGATGTCGAACCGCAGGTACGCGGCGTTGCCGTCCGAGGCCCGTTCGACCAGGACGGATGAGGCGTGGCAGGTCACGGCGATCTTGTCGAGGCGGCCTTCCAGGTCCGCCAGGGACAGGCCGGGCCGCAGGTAGACCCAGACCCGCTCACCGACCGGGGTCGGCGTGGCCCAGAGGATCAGCGGGAGGGAACCCGACTGGTTGGCGATGATGAACTGCGCGAAGCACACCCGCAGCCGGTGGCGCACGATCAGGCACCACACCCAGGCGACGACCTGACGGCGCAGAGCAGGAACAGCAGCGGGAACGCCGAGGACGACGGCGACGACGGCCAGGGTGACCGGGGTCGGAGTGTGGGTGGCGAGCTGCACCCAGCCGGTGAGCAGTAGCACGGCCAGGACGATTTCCGGGGTCCACCACCACAGCAGCCGCAGTACCGGCCAGATGCGGACCAGGAGCCAGGCCAGCGCGCCACACGGGACGCTGACGGCCGCGCCGATGAACAGCGCGATGATCGGGTGTACGTAGGCAGCGGCCACCACGGCAGCGAGGACGCCGATGATGACCGCAGTGAGGATGAACGCCATACGGGCGTTCCGGGCTGACGACCGGTGAACCTTGGCCTCGATGACCGTCACGGTCCCGATTGACTTCCGCCCGAACGAGCGGCGAGGGCTAGACTTGGACATGACACGTCCTCCCAAGCGATTGGGCTGGATGGGTTGGAGAGCACGGGGTCGGCAGGTGTAGGAGCCAGTACCGGCCCCGCGCTCGAAATTTCAGAAGCCGCGCAGCGACTTGGTGACGACTCGACGGCCCGGCAGATCCCGCTGGATCTGCTGCTTGGCCCAGAAGACATCGGTACGGCACACCATGAAGCTGTAGGTGGTGCCTTCCGCCTTGACTTCCTGTTCCGCGTTGAAGGCGCAGGCGGGGTGCTGGCACATCATCTGCATCATGATCGATTCCCCTTTCCCGAGGAATACGGGCAGGCGGGGTCGGCAGGCATAAGACCAGTACCGACCCCGCGCCACGATTTGTTGACGGCAACAGAGGGTTGCCAGGGCCGGGAGAGTAGGAGCCAGAAACGCTCCCGGACCAGATGGGATCAGGTCAGCGGACCGAAGGCCGCTTCATGCGAAGACACCAGAGGCTCACACAGCACGGTGAGCGAAGAACCTCACTTGGCCGCCGAGGCACCAGCCTTCGGCTTCAGCGAGATGGCACGGAACGCGACGCCGTTACGCCCGTTGGTCGCCCACGGAATGGCCTCCAACTGCTCGACAGCGACGAGCTGTCCCACCGTCACGCCCGGCTTCTCTCCCGCCGTGGTGATGGTGATGATCTCGCCACCGGTCTCGTCGAGCACGAAGACCTGGGTGGACCACATGAGCCGGCCAGTGTTCTTCTCCGACCGCTGGTTGCCGTTCTGGTCGTTCTTCGGCTCCGGGTCCCTCGTCACCTGAACCTGCTTGCTCTGGGTGTCCACGTACAGCTTCACAACAAACCTCCTGTGTCTCGGGCCAGGTAGTGAGCTTGTCCCCGGTGGACTTTCTGCTCTTGGCCTCTGCGGTCAAGACTCCCGGAAAGCGGGGGACAGCCCATCCGATGGGCTGGACGACTATGGGACGTCTCAGCTACCTTGTAGTCGTCCTAAAGTCGTCCCTTGAGGAGTGTCCGATGCCGAACGACCGGCTACGCGATGCCATCCTGCGCAACGGCCTCACTCCCGTCGCCGTAGCGGAGCGGATCGGGGTCGACGCGAAGACCGTAGAACGGTGGATCACCCAGAATCGGACGCCCTACCCGCGTCATCGACACGCCATCGCGGCGATGGTGCGCGAAGACGTCCCGTATCTCTGGCCGGAGGCAGTGACACCGGAACGGGCGTCGAAGATCGGGCAGAGCGAAATGGTCCAGCTCTACTCCCGGCGGTCCTCGGTGCCGAACGACCTGTGGCGTCGACTGATCGAACGGGCCGAGCAGCGCATCGACGTACTGGCCTACGCGGGCCTATTCCTCGTGGAGCAGGACCCGATGCTTGTCGACGTCCTGCGTCAAAAGGGCCTTGACGGCGTAACGGTGAACATCCTGCTCGGCGATCCGACCAGCGCCGCGATCGAGCGAAGGAGTGTCGAGGAGGGTGCGCCCGGCGTGATGGCCGCGAAGATCCGGCAGGTTCAGGGGTACTACAAGCGGCTTGACGATGCGCCCGGGGTGAACGTGCTCTACCACGACACGACCCTGTACAACTCGATCTACCGCTTCGATGACGAGATGTTGGTCAACATGCACGTCCTCGGTTTCCCGGCGCCCCACGCGCCCGTCATGCACCTGCGCAAGCTCAACGGCGGCGACCTGTTCCGCACCTACTCCGACAGCTTTGACCGGATCTTGGGCGTCTCGAAGCGCCGGCCCGGCGACGAGGTGGCAGCCTAGAGGCATGGCGAGAACCGAGCACTACCACGACCCGAACGCGCCGAAGGCCAACAGCATCGTCGTAGCCGTTTCCGTCTTCGTCCGGGACGAGCAGGCCCGGGTGCTGCTCATCCGGCGCACCGACAACGGTCTGTGGTCCCTGCCCGGCGGTGGTCAGGAGATCGGCGAATCGGTCGCCGAGACGGCAGTCCGGGAGACCCGCGAGGAGACCGGCATCAGCGTCGAGGTGGTCGGCATGGTCGGCGTCTACTCCGACCCCGGTCACGTCATCGAGTACTCAGACGGCGAGGTACGGCAGCAGTTCTCGCTCTGCTTCCGCGCCGTGCCGGTCAGCGGCATCCCGACCCCGAGCGACGAGTCACACGAAGTCCGGTGGGTTGCCCGCGACGAGCTGGCCGCGCTCGACATCCACCCGTCGACCCTGCTTCGCATCACCCACGGCTACGAGGAACGCCCCGAGCCCTACATCGGCTGAGCGACGCTGCCCGCAAGCCGGCGCTGAGTCCTTTGCACGGCGGCGACCATCTCCGGTTCCGCCCGACCGATGAACCGGGTCACCAGGTGCTCCGGTCCGTACCGCGACCGGATCTCCGCGAGCCGTTCCAACACCTCGAAGTCCTGGCCGTCCGGCCCGGTCGTCATGTCCGAGAAGCAGAGTCCGTCGGTCACTGCGGTCTCCTCCCGAGGGAACTCGGCGGCCAGGACGTCACCGAGCCCACGTTCCTCCGCTTCCAGCCATGCGCAGGAGTGATGAGCCACCAAGGCGGCAATGCGCTCGTTGAATCGCTCACGCCGCAACCAGCGGCCACCGTCGAGGGAGTGAAAGCCGGTGTCGACGAGGTCGGGGCTGTAGCCCACATCATGCAGCCACGCCGACGCCACGAGCACCGCGCGATCCTCGGCCGGGACTGCCGTGCTGATCCGGTCCGCCTTGGCGGCCACCGCCTGGACGTGACTCCACCGACGAGGCAACGGCGTCTCCAACAGGTGTCGCGCAACTTCCCGAGCGGTATCGACGAGGTCGGCCATCCCGCCAGGGTACGGAGCGACCCGGTCCCCGCACCATCCCGTGTCCAGTCACCGACGGCCGGGGCGGCCGGCTGCCGGCGATGTGGTTCAAACTTTCTGTACGTCTTCAAGGCGGCCCTGAACGGGCCGCACGCGCCGCCGCCTGGGCGCGCGTCCGTCGCTCCGCTGGCGCTCCGACTCCGGCCACGCAACACGCCCGGCGGCTGGCGCGGAAGCGGAAAGCCCAGGGGGCCGCCGCAGAACGACAGGCCGTTTGACCGGGTGGTGGGGGGCCGGTAGCCGGCCGGGCCGCGCGGCCACGAGCCCGCGCGGCGCAGGGAAGGGCACGTCGGCCGCGTCGGCGAACTGGCGGCGGTCGCGGGGTTGCGGTTACTGCGCCTCCGGCGGGGGCGCTCGGGCTCCGAGATGGTTGCAACCCCGTCGGCCTCTTGCGGTCCGTGGGTGGTTGCACGAGCCATCCCGTCTGCCGACGACCCGGGCAAGCCGAGCAGACCACCGCCCGACCCGCCAGCGTCCGAACGAGCGTCAAGGCCGTCTTGACGTGGCGGGCCGGGCGGTAGCCCGCTCCCCTAGAGGGCGGGTCGACGGCAGACGGGATGGCTTCTTCGTGATGGAGAGGTGGCCGCGAGACTTGCGCTCTAATTTGGTGATCCAGACGAGGCTTGACCGATTTGGCCTGGAAGCGAAAGGTCCACCTTGCGAGACTGGCTGACTTCCGTTCCCAGTCCGCGCTTCCGGCTCATGTCCTGGCATCTGAGGATCATCTCTATCATCGGCCAGTTTAGGCGTCGTTCGAAATCGTCAATGTCACAATCCTCAATCAATTTGTCGAGGAAAGATTCAATCCATCCATGCCGCCTATCGCCATTTCGGCCCAGGAGGAGGCGCCACTTAACCTTGGTGCTAACCGCTATATCCACCTGATAGGCAGATACCTCATCCAATCTTTTACCTAAAGTGTAGCTAAAATACGACGAGGGGAAGTTTGTCATAAATCCTCGCGCGTCCACTTCGATGGATATTTTGATGCCTTGATTTTCAATAACGAGGGAGTTCTTGTGCCTCTCGACTCGGCTTCTGCGTGGCAGTGTCAAGCGGAGTTGATGGTAGTAGAACTTGCCAAAAATTGATACGACTTCACGGTTCTGGGGTGTGTCGTCAAACCCCGGGCGATCCGCGACGTCCCTTGACAGCATTTCGAGTACGCGATTGCTTAGCAGGATGGCGGGAAGCTCTTGTCTGGTGAAGGTAGTCACCTCGTCATCTTGCTTGTCGTCATTGAAGTAGCTAGAGAGGTGTAGCCCCAGCCGTGTGAGTACGAAGTATTCGCCAAACTCCTTCAGTAGCCGTGTTCCAGCGGATTCACGCCAACGTGCGGTGCCAGGTGCGAGGTCAAAATCCCACGACTTGCTCGGCGGGTCATTGAGCCACTGCTTTTCAAGGGCGGCATTCTCGCGGAATGTCGCGCCCGCTATTTGACTAACCTCTTCGCCGAACTCGTAGCCCGGCGTGTAGAGCACCGCTAGCGATTCCTTATCAATTACGACGCCCGCTTCTATGGTAACGGTTTGTTGTTTGGTTGACAGCCGCGTGTACGTGACGAAGGCCAAGGGTATGGTCAGCGCAAGGGTCGCCACTCCAGATGCAGCAAGTGGGCTGAGATAGTCGTAAATGACAGAGCTGAATAGGTTTACGGCGATGGCTAGTGTGGTGGCGAGGAGGACAAGCTCAACAAGTTGGGCGCGACGCAGCCGCATGCCTGATATTGGGTTGCGGTCCGTGGAGGTATTCATACTCGCCCCTGGGGTGGTAAGCGTGGGAGTCCTGATCGTAGCCGTCTCGGCCAAGCAAGTGGACGCCGCAGTCTAACCCGTGGCCCAGGTCTGACGACGACACTTCGATCGCCGATCAACTCGCCCGCCCAGTGGGCGGTATCAGATGGCCGATCACAATAGACGTTGTGCCGCCAACAGAGGTACACCCCGAGCAGCCCTGTCGCTGCCGACAGCAGCGGTGACAGCAACAGGGCCGGACAGTGAGAGCCGCAGCCGTCCGGCGGCGGATCAACGCCCGACGTCAGAGATGTGCACGGATGGGGCTGGACGGAGCGCCCAGAACTTACAAGCGACAGGTCGACCTGGGTCGTCTCCGGGCCGTCTGGGCTGTCGCGGGGTCGGCGGATCTGCTCGCTCGCGAGGAAGGGGGTGGCGGGCCGCTGCCATGATGGCGCGGTGAAGCTTGACCGAACCACACGGAAGCTCCTGGTCGGCTGCCTCGTTGCCGGAGCTGGCGCGGTGGTTCTCTCCGTTGCTGCAATCGTCCTGGCGAAGAGCGTGTCTACGCCGGACCTGAAAGCCTCCGACTTCATCGCCCTGTTCGCCTTGCTGGTCAGCGCCGCCGCGCTCGGTCGTCCTTGGTGGAACGAACGCCTGGCATCGATCGAGGTCCGCAGCGAAGAGTACCGCCGGGTTCGTGGGGACCGGGTGTCCAGTGAGTATCGATACGTGGTGAAGAACCATGGCCCCGCCCAAGCCCGCTCAGTCGAGGTAACGTTCTTTCATGTCAACAAGCCGGTGGAAATGCATGTTGTGGGCTTCAACCATCGGACCAGCACGCCGCTTCTGCATCCCGGTGAAGAGATGCACATGAACATGGTCGTGACCTACGGCCAAGAGTTGCCCGACAAGGTGGTTGTGACGTGGATTGACCGCCGGGTTGGCCACCAGTCGCAGGAGTTCTACCCGAGCCTTCGTGACGTGTAGGCCGGAGGAGGCGGGATGGAGTACCCGATTTGCCAGAAATGCGGCGCGGCCATTGGTGACAAGAGACTGCATGACCGATGGCACACGGATCTTGAGCGGGAACTGAAAAACAAAATCGCCGAGGTTATGAAGGAGATTGACCGTCAGGTTGCGCGAGCGCGGCTTGGTCGTCCGCGGTGACCTCAGCGCCCCTCTTGGTGCGGCGGTACTCCAGTGGACAGATTCGGAACATGCGCGAATGATCAAGCGCATCGCAGGCGAGCCACCGGACGAATGACCTGCAAGGAGCAGGGCTTCCCCAGTAGGCGCTATACCCTTCCTAAACCGTGTGCGGCAGCAGCACCGACAGCAGCGCTGACAGCAACCGGCCGGGACGAGGCAGCCGCCAGCCGCCGAGCGCGGACAGTCGCCCGAGGTCGCAGACATGGACGGACCCTGCCGGACGCCCCGCACAGAGCTTGTAAGCGAGATGTCGGGCAGCGGCGAGGCAGCAGGAAGGCAGCGCGAGCGTCGATGCGGGTCGACCCCGGACGTGAACCGACGGCGCCCGACGCCTGTGTATTGACACCGACCGCCAACGCCTGACAGGAACCGACAGGTTGGGTCCGCATCCCCCCGACGGGGGTCGTCCCTTTCCCATGGAAGCGCTCCCGTTGCACACGGTCGAGTCGAATGCGGCGTCCGGTTGCAGCCGGGTGCCGCTGTGCTGTGGCGGCGCTGCGCCGATCGACCGTCAAGCATCCCGCGTGTGGCGTCATAGCACAGGCCCGCGATTTGTCCGTCGGGTCGCTGACAGATAGTCCACTAAGAGTGCCCTGCTCAATGGCCGTCCGCAGAAGATACGGAAGCGGATGACCGGACTACCGCACGACCGCCCGCATCGTCGTACGGGCGGGTAGGAAGCAGGCCAGGGCCCGGCCGTGCCGGTCGGTGACCACCCACGGGTGCCCCACGTACGTCTGCTGGCGGTAGGACCGGCCGGCGTCGAGCACCTTGTACTGCCGGCGCTGCCCCTGGTAGTCGAGCCAGTAGACGACGACCCGTGAACTGCGGGCGTTGACGAACTCGACGTACGTCGAGGGGCCGTTCGAACTGGACCGCAGCGAGTGTTCCTGCCAGCCCGGCAGCGCGGTCAACTCGGCCGGTCCGGGCGGGTTCGTCGGCGGCTTCGGCGTGGGGCGGGGCGGAGTGGTCGTCGGCGCCGGCCGGGGCGGCGTGGTGGTCGCGGCGGGGCGGGACGTCGTACCCGTAGCGGGTCGGTGGGGCTGGCGGGGCGGTGCCGGGGGTGGCGCGACCGGGGTCGCGGCACGGGTGGCCATCGAAGCCGGGGCGGGCGAGTAGTCGGCGACCGGCGTGGGGCTCTCCACGGCCGCGAGATCCGGGCGATCGGCGATCCAGGAGGGTGTCGCCGGGAGGGCGGCACCGTCGCGCTTGGGTCCGGACCACAACGGTGACAGGGCCAGGACAAGGCTGGTCACCAGGCCGAACGCCACGGTGGCCAACAGCAGCGTCCGTCCGATGCCGGCGGGTTCGACGGCGTGCACGGGGGACGGCAGCGGGTCGCTCGGTGACCCGGACGCCGGGATGTCGATCAGGTGCCGGCCGGTCGGGGGGACGAGGTACGGCGGCAGCGTCTGGCGGTACCGGGGTGCCGGAAGCCAGCCACCGATGCGCAGGGTGGGGGGTGTGTCGTCGGGTGAGTCGGCCATGGCCCCGTTTCCGAGAGCGGCGGATGCCACCTTCGCGGTGGCGGTCACGATTATCTGCGTACGAGGCGGTATGCCGTCAATCACTCGGGCGGGGTGAACAGGACGTTTTTTCGCGTTCTTCATCGGGACGGCACCGCTGCGGCCGGCGTCGTTCGGTCGTCCCGGCCCTCCGTGCGGTGTGCCGGAGATGCCCCGCTGCTGGTCAGTGCCCCCTACCGGGTCGACGGAGGCGTCGAAGGGCCGACCGGGAAGACCTTGACGGCCAGCCCGGTCGTGATCCCACCACCGAAGCGGCATAACAGATCACCGGCCGTGGCGGGGGTTGTCCACAGGTCGTCCCGTTGTCCACAGGGGCGGCGGCGCGGACGGCACGGACCGGACACGACGGCGCAGGGTCTGTCCCAGCAACCCCGAGCGCTGGAGGCCGTGATGCCACCCCGTACCTCCCTTCCGCCGTACCGACGACTGCCGCTGCTGGTCACCTCCGACGGCGACCTCCTCGACGAGTTGCTGCGGCTCGCCGCAGCGGGCGGCACCGAGGTGGAGGTGGCCGCCGATCCGGCCGCCGCCCGGTCCCGCTGGCTTCCCGCGCCCCTGGTCCTCGTCGGCAGTGACCAGGCCCAAGCCTGCCTGCGGGCCCGGTTGCCCAGGCGGCCCCGGACGGTGCTGGTCGGACGGTCGGGGGAACTCGACCCGAGCTGGGAGATCGCCGAGTTGATCGGGGCCGAGCACGTCGCCACCCTGCCCGCTGCCGAACCATGGCTGGTCGACCGGTTCGCCGCGTGCGCGCCCGGCGGCGAACCGGCGGCACCGGCCCGGACGGTCGCCGTGCTCGGCGGTCGGGGAGGGGCCGGGGCGAGCGTCCTCGCGGGTGGCCTGGCCGTCACCGCCGCCCGCGCCCACCTGCGCACCCTGCTGGTCGACGCGGACCCGCTCGGCGGCGGGCTCGACCTGGTGCTCGGCTGGGAGGACCTGGACGGGCTGCGCTGGCCGTCGCTCACCGACGCCGACGGCCGGGTCGACGCGCCCGCCCTGGTCCGCGCCCTGCCGCACCGGGGCGACCTGGTCGTCCTCTCCTGGGACCGGGGCGAGCCGCTGGCCCTGCCCGCCCCGGCGATGGCCGCCACCCTCGACGCCGCCCGCCGGGGCCGGGACTTCGTCGTCGTCGACCTGCCGCGCCAGCTCGACGACGCGGCCGTACTCGCCCTCCAGGCCGCCGACCAGGCGTACGTGGTGGTGCCCGCCGAACTGCGGGCGACCGCTGCGGCGGCCCGGGTGGTCGCGGCGACGGCTCCGCACTGCGCCGCACTGGGGGTGATCGTCCGGGGGCCCGCCCCGGGCCGGCTGCGCGCGGCCGAGGTGGCCCGTGCCCTCGGACTGCCGCTCGCCGGCACGCTACGCCCCGAACCTGCCCTGAGCCGGGGGCTGGAACGCGGTGAGGCACCGGCCGCCGCCGGCCGGGGACCGCTCGCCGCGCTCTGCCGGCAACTGGTCACCGACCTGACCGGGCTGCCCGTGCCGGGTGCGGCGTGACCGGGCGACCCGAGGAGTTCGCTGCCCGGGTCCGGCAGCGGATGGCCGACACCACCACGCCGGTCACCCCGGCGGCGATCGTCTCCGCCGTACGCGCCGAACCGTCCGCCGCCGTCCTCGGTGACACCGCCGTGCTGCGGATCGCCGACCGGGTGCACGACGACCTGGTGGGTGCCGGGCCGCTCGCCCCGCTGCTCGCTGATCCCGAGGTGACCGACGTGCCATGCGCCGAACGTGACCCAGGATTCAGCGGTGCAGGCCGCTGGCCAGGCGGCGGCGGATCCGCGACACGGCGTCGGCGGTCTCCGGGTCCATGCCCCGGGTGGGCAGCGGGTAGACGTTGGGTCCGTACGTGCGGGGGTCGGCGGCCTCCCGCGTACCGCCGACCTCCCCGGCGCGGAGGAGGTGGCTGGCGGTCATCCAGAGGACCAGGTCGCCGAGGGCGAGCACGATCAGTTCGGCGAGGGCCGGCCGGAGGGCGGTGAAGGCGTAGACGGTGAGGGCGGCGAAGAGGAGCAGGGCGGCGGCGGCGATGGTGACGCCGAGGCGGTGCATGAGCATCTCCGATCGGTGGTACGGGGAGGGTGATCGGAGGTCGGGTGCGGTCCGGCCTCCTGGCAGGTGGGTGGCACCTCCTGGTGGTCCGATGGCCGGGACTGCGGGGACGGGGTTGTCGCAGGTCCGGCTGTAGGGATCGGACTACTGTACGAGATCTTTCGTTCGTATGTGAGATGCCTGTGACGGGTGTTTGCATCGACGCACCGTGCAACTTGCACACGCTGTGCAGGGATGCCTGCCGCCCGTAATAACGCATAGACGCGCGCCTCTGGCATGTCGGGTGGTATGGGGCATGTCGGGCCGGGTGTGTCGGGTGCGCGACGGCGGGATCTGTGGATCGTGACGCCGGGGACGGGTCGGACAGCCGTTGTCAAGATCGCCGATCTTGACGTTTACTTGGCCACCAACTCCACCTGGTCCGCCCGATACCTACCCCGCTCCCGGCCGCCGACCGTCACCACGATCACCGCCGTCATCGCCCCCGGCGCGATCCCCAGCTCAACCCTGTCCGCCTCCGTCGGCATCCGCACACGCACCCGGCCGCCCCGCGGCACCGACACCACCGTCGGCTGATCCTGCTCGACCACCCGGGCACCGTAGCCGCGCTCTACGACAATCAGGCCCTCGTCGCGCAGCACCCGCAGGGCTCGGCGGACCGTCTCCCGGCCGAGGCCGTGCTCCTGGCCGATGCGCAGGGTTGACGGCAGCAGCTCTCCCGGCGGCGGCTGGCCGGCCGCGATCTGCTCGCGTAGGACGTCGGCGAGCTGCCGGTAGACGGCCCTCTCTGCCGCCGAGTTGATCACTAGTGGACGGTATGCCGTGCGACCCGCCGGTGATCCTAGGGGCCCAGGGGGCCCAGGGACCCTCGTAGAGTGCTGGGAACGGCACCCTCTGCGACGGCAGGAGGCACCATGACCGACCCGCACCAGCACACCTGGCCCGGCGGACGCTGCCCGGACGGCCGCGAGGTCCCCCAACCCGCCACCGCCCGGCCGGCCCCGGCGCGCTGGCCTGGCTGGGTCATCGCCGCCGTGGTCCTGGTTCTCACGGTGGCCGGCATCGCCGGGTGGTGGCAGCGGTGACCGGGATGGCGGACGACATCGGCCAGGGCGGCGACCCGGCCGTCGCATCGGTCATCGTCCAGGTGCACCAGCGGTGCCCGGCCTGCGCGGCGGGCCGGTGTGAGACGGGGCGGTGGGCGGCCGAGCTGCTCGCCCGGGTGCGGGCGGAGCGGGCCTGAGCACACGACAGCCCCCGACCAGCGCGGTCGGGGGCTGCTCTGCGTCAGGGGGTCAGGTGTCGGGCTGGCCGGCCTTGCGCAGGACAGCCGACCGGCGAAGCTGGTAGATGCCGCGCCGGGACAGCGGTTTGTACCGCCACCCGGTGCCCTCGTCGCCCCACTCTTCGGCGCGCTGCTCCTCGTCGGCCAGGGACCGCTGCACGGTGCGGGTCGACACCTCCAGGGCCGCAGCCGCCTCGGTGACGCTCATCCACTCGCCGCTCAACGCGCGCTCCCCGCTCCGGTGGTATCTGCCCACGGATGATCGCACGACTGACACGCCCGTCATAACCACAGCGACACGCTAACCGTGTCGCGACAGTTGCGCCAGAGGCGACAGACGCGCCATGATGTGCGGCATGCAGATCCCTGAGTCGATCCGACCCACGGTCGACGCCGTCCTCACCTGGCTGACCGGCTACGGCCAGCCCCTGCTCTTCGGTGCCGGTGCGGTGGGCGCGCTGCTCGCCCTGGGCCTGATCTGGAAGTTCCTCCGCACCGGCCAGGTGCACGAGCGCCTCGGCCTGGTCGCGGTCACCTTGGCCACGCTCTTCGCGATGGAGGGCATGTACGAGGTCGCCCACGGCCCCCTCGGCCTCGGCGACGCCGGCAGCCTCATGTTCTGCGCCACGTTCGAGGTGGTGATGCTCCACCAGGGCAGCCTCGCCGCCCACAAGCTCGCCGCCGCCATCGACGGCCAGACCCCCGACATCAGCCGGCACATGCGGTTCGTGTGGATCGTCGCCGCCGCCTCCGGCGTCATCGCCTCCACCGCCTCCAGCTCGCTGACCGAGGTGGTGCTCCGGCTCGTCACCCCGCCGCTGGCCGCCGGCATCTGGTACATGAGCCTCTACGCCGACGTCGAGCCCGCCGAGCGGCAGCCGTCCCGGTGGATCTGGACGCCGCAGCGCATCGGCGTGCGCCTCGGTCTGCTCAAGCCGGGCACCGTCGACGATCTGACCGAGGTGTTCGCGCAGCGGCGCATCGTCGCCCTGGTCGACGCAGGCATGGAGCTGTACGTCCAGCAGCAGGCCCTCCGACTGCGCGGCGACCAGCCGGCAGAGCCGGCGCGGTGGTGGCGTCGCCGGCAGGCTGACCCGCTCGCGGCGGCGCTGCGCCGGCTCCAGCAGCTCACCAAGGCGGCCGACGCCGAAACCGTCGCCGCTGCCCGCGAGCAGCTGCGCCGGGTGCTGTCGATCGAGACGGAGCTGTTCCGCGACGACACCCAGCCGACCGAGCGCGAGCGGGAACTGATGGACGAGTTGCGGCTCGTCATGCGGCAAGCCACCGACCGGCTCAGCGCCGAGCACCACAGGGCGTTCGGGGCGGACCGCGGTGAGCCTCTGGTGGAGCTGGGCGGGATCAGGATGCCGGCTCACATCGCGACCCAGATCGGCCCGCCGCCGGCTCACGTCCCGGCTCAGACGACCCCCGCCCGTGAGCCCGCCGCCGAGCCGGTCAGTGAGCCGGTCGCCCCGGCCCGTCGTGAGCCGGACAGTGGCTCACCGGTGAGCCCCGCAGCGGCTCACGCCCCGGCTCAGCGGCGGGTCACCGAGCGGCTCACCCGACCGGCTCAGACCGACAACGCGAAGCGGCTCACCCAGGCTCACGCCCGGCTCACCAAACGGCTCACGCGGGAGCCCACCAACGCCGAGTTGGTGGAGTCCACGGGGCTCAGCCTCGCGACCGTCAAGCGCTGGAAGACCCGCACCAACCCGACCATGAAGGAGAACTGAGATGGCCGACCGCAACGTCACCCGCCGGCTGGCCCGCGACCTGGGCGTCAACCGCGACGGCCTGCCCCAGGCCCTGGAGCGCGAGGAACGCGCACGAGCCGACCGGCAGGAGCAGCTCGACCGAGCCCGCGCGATCACCACCGCCCACGATGAGGGCCGCCACTGCGGCGCCGACTGCGGCATCTGCCGGCAGGCCGGCCGAACCCTCTGACCCAGCACCCGGGGCGCGGCTCACCGACTGGACATCGCGCCGCGCCCCGAGCCCACTCACCCGAAGGAGAGCACCAACATCATGACGACCACCTACTACGTGCGCGGCCAGGTCCCCCAGGACTCGCCGCTGCAGGCCCTCGCCGGCCGCACGGTGACCCTGCCGGCGGCCGGCCCGATCGAGGCGGCCGTGCGCGCCGCCGAGCTGGCCACCGTGCACGCCGACCCGGTGATCGTGCCGGCCCGGTACGTGCCGTGGACGCCGATTGCGCTCGGGCTGACCGGCGCGATCGTCGCGGCCCTGGCCGCCACCCTTACCGCCGCCAGCACCGGCCACGACCTGGCGTTCTGGGTCGCGGCCGGCACCGTGGCCGCGCTGGCCGCCGCCCTGGTGACCGTCCTCGTGCACCTGGAGATGGACCGATGAGCGCTGCGTTCGGATTCCTGGTCATCGCGGTAGCCGCGCTGCTGGCGTGGATCGCCCAGCTGAAGCACAAGCGGGCCACGGCCATCGGCCTGGTCGTGCTGGTCGGCATCCTGGTCGGTAACGCGCCGGGCACCATCGGCGACTGGTCGGAGAGCGCCGCCGACTTCGTGTACGAGCTGCCCAAGACGATCAGCTCGATGGTGGGCTGACGTGCGCACCATCGAGGCCGCCCTGCTGGGGGCGTCGGGGGCGGTGATTGCCCTGCGGTCCCCGACGGTCCGGCAGGCGGCGGCGCGTGGGGTGGTGCGGGCCGGCCGGGCTGCGGGCCCGGTAGCGGCGCGGGCGGCCGGCCGGGCCGGCCAGTCGGCGTCGCGCCGATACAGCACCGTGCGGGCGAGCTGGGCGGACCGCCGCCCGGCCCGACCGGTGCGGTGCCTGGACCCGGACTGCGTGTGGACACAGGCGCGGCCGTCGTCGGCGGAGTTGCTGGAGCACCTGCGCACCGCCCACCGGCCCGCCGGCGACTCCACCCCGGCCCCCACCGGCACCGGGCCGGGGTCGGCCCCGGCCGGCCCCGCCCGGCCGGCGGTGCCGGTGGACGACCGGCCGGCGGAGCGCATCACCGAGGTCGCGCCGGGCGTCCGGATCGGCCACCAGATCACCGAGGTAATCGACAAGATTGGATTGCATATGGATGAGTTCCGGACTGTGAGCAGGGCGCTTGCCCAGGCGGGCGAGATCGAGCCGAAGAGCCTGCTCGGCCTGCTCGACGCCTGCACCGGTCTGCTGACCAGCATCGCCGGTTTGTCCGCTCTGATCACCGACGTCGCCGAGCACGCCGACACCACGATGTGGGTCGACCTGCGCGCCGTCGGCCCGCTGTACGAGGCGGCGGCCGGGGTGATGGCCGAGGGCGAGGCCATCCGGCGGGCGATGAAGCGGATCAACGACCTGTACGCCGAGGAGATCGCCGTCGAGCACAAGCAGGACGACGGCAAGGTTCGCTCGCTCAACCCGCAGGTCGTCAACGCGGCCTGACCCGAACCCCTGCCCCGGGCGGCACTTCCCCGCCGCCCGGGGCAGGGGCTTCCGCCCGTAGAGAGGAGGGCCACCGGTGGCCCGACGTAACCCGAATCCCCGCTACATCCGCTCGGAGCCGATCCCGGCCGCCGAGCCCGCCCGCCAGCAGCGGACCGGGCAGGCCCCGCCGACCCGGTCGGCGATGCGCCGGTGGCTGCGCCGGCACCGCTGGCAGCTGGTCCCCGCCGAGGTGGCCGGCGGCGCGTACCTGGTGGCCGGGCTGGCCGACGTCGCGCCCACCTACGGGTACGGGACGCTGGCCGTGGCCGGTGCCGCAGGCCTCGCCCTGGCCCAGCGGCTCAGCCCCGCCGAGCAGCTCTACGGCCGGCTCGTCGTCGGCGGGGCCGCCGGCTGGGTGGTCCTGGCCGACCTGGCCGGCCCGTGGTCGCTCGGCGCGGCCGCGCTCTGGGCGGCCGGACTGTGGGCCGGCGGCACGCCGTGGTGGCGGTCGCACCGGGTCCGCGGTCGCATCCGCGTCGACGAGCTGGTCGAGGCGTGGCCGGACTGGTCGCACCGGGCCGGCCTCGGTGGCGTGCGCGTGGTCAGCGGGACCGCCGGCCGGGTGTACGACCGGCTGCGCCTGGAGGTCGTCCGGGGCCAGCAGCGAGCCCGGCACGTGGTCGACCACCTCGAAGACCTCGCGTGCGTGCGCGGCGTCCCGGTGTGGCGGCTGCGGATCGACCCGCAGGGCGGCGGCGAGGACCCCGGCCAGCTCGACCTGCTCATCACCCACACCGACCCGTGGCGCGACGAGCGCGGACAGCCGGTCCCGCTGCCGCACCCGGCCACCGAGGACCTCGCCGCGTGGTGCCGGCCGACCAGCATGGTCGACCCGATCCCCTGGGGCGTCTCCGCCGACGGGCCGGCCGCGTCGCTGGCGGTGCGCAACGACCGCGGCGGCCGGGCGGTGGCCATCGCCAGTAAGAAGGGCGGCGGGAAGACGGTGCTGCTGCACAACCTGCTCGCGGGCCTGTGCCGCATGGTCGACGTCGACATCGCGGTGATCGACTGCAAGGAACACGGCAAGGCGTCCCAGCCCTGGGCGCCGCGGCTGATCCGTCGGGCCACCAACCCGGCCGACGCCATCGCGCTGCTGCGGTGGGCCGCCGACGAGAACGACCGACGCGGCGCGGCCGCCCCGGACTCCGTGCTCAAGCCGACCGCGCGCCGTCGCGCCCTGGTCGTCGTCATCGACGAGTACGGGGCCCTGGTCCTGGCCGACGAGAACGCGAAGGAGTGGACCGAAGCCCTGGCCCGCAAGATCCGCTCGGCGTCGGGGGCGCTGATCATCGCCGACCAGCGCCCGGATCACAGCACGTGGACCGGGGCACTGCGCGGCCAGCTCGACGAAGTCGTGGTCGGGCTGCTGGAGAACCGCCGCGACGTGAAGGCCATCCTCCCCTCGACCGAAGGGGTGGACCCGACCGAGTTCACCCTGCCGGGGCAGATGGTCCAGCAGGCCGGCAAGCGCGGTCGGCAGATCGAGTCGCGCACCTGGCACCTGGAAGACCCGGCCGACATCGCGGCCATCGTGCAGGCGTGCCGGGACCGGTGGCCCGACGAGCAGGTCACGGACGCATCGCCCAACACCTCAAGATCAACTAGCGAGATGGAGCAGACCATGGAACTCCCCCGAGGAGCCGGAGCTGAGCAGGTCCGCGCCCAGATCCGCGACGCCCTGGACGCCATCGCCGGCCAGGACCACACCGGCGTCCCGGACCTGTCCGTCGACGAACTGCGCCGACGCGCCCAGGCCACCCCGCCCCCTCCCCCAACCGCCGAGGAGAACACCCTCGACGAGCGGATCATGGGGGCGCTGCGGGCCGCGCCCGCCGAGGGGATCGCCATGGCCGACCTGGTCGAGCAGGTGGGAGCACCCCGCAGCACGGTGCAGGTGCGATGCTCGGCCCTGCGCAGGAAGGGGAGGGCCTACGCCCAGCCAGCGCGCGGCGCACACGCCCGCTGGCACGTCACGCAGAGTACGCAGCCGGCAATGTCCAACGCCTAATGCCTAACACCTCAGCCCAGCCCAGAACGGGGAGGCGCGTGCGCGCAGGCGCGCGAGACATTGGGCGATAGGCATTACCCAGAGCGACAGCAGCGCCCCCGTCGGCCAGATGCCGAGCGGGGGCGCTGCGTCGTGCGGGGAGGGGGGAGGGCTAAGGGAGGTCGTCGTCCTCGGCCGGCGGCTCCACGGTCAGCACCGCACCGCTGTCGCCGACCGCGTACCGGCCAGGGGCCAGCACCTGGCCGCCGACGGACAGCGCCTCGCCGTCGAAGTGGATGTCGCCGGGTGGAAGCGGTGGAAGCGGGAGCGGCTCGTCGACGGGCGCGGGCTCTGCGGGGTCGGTGCTGGTGCCGCGCCAGCCGTGGCCGGGACGGCTGGCCTGCCAGGCGTCGATCGTGGCGGGCCGCCAGGCGGGCGAGCGGCCGATCATCCGGTCGGGCTCGGGCAGGTCGCCGCGGCTGCGCATGCGGTGGACGCTGGCGGTCTGGATGCCGAGGCGGGCGGCGAGTTCGGCGCTGTCGAGGTAGTCGGTCACGGCATCAACCTACGTTGTCTAGTTGAGCTTGACAAGCCCAGTGCATCCCACTAACGTTGTCCATGTCAGCAGGACAACGTTAGGCAGGGAGACGGACATGCAGACCACCATCCAGGACAGCGCCACCGACACCGACGTCCAGGACATCCGCACCGCCCGCCACCTCGCCGAGCAGCTCAAGAACATGCAGCCGGGCAGCATGGGCTACCGGGCCACCGTCCGGCGGTACCGGGCGATCGTCGACCGGCTCGGCTACGACCCCATCAGCTGACCCGCCCCGGGGGCCGGCCACCCAGCCGGCCCCACCCCACCCCCCAGCAGAGGAGCCCGACCGTGCCGACCATCGCCGCTGTCCGCTACGCCCACGCCCTCGCCGAGGACATCGCCGACGCCCTCCGCGCCGCCCCCCACGCCGCCGGCCGCATCAGCGTCCGCGAGGACGTCGACGCCGGCACCTGGGCCGTCCGCGTCACTGCCGGCCGCACCTACTACGACCTGCTGATGCCGGGCCCCGGCGCGGTGTACTCGCTGTGGCGGCGCGGCCGGTGGCTCGGCGGGATCGGCCTGACCACCGACGCGACCCCGGTCGACGTGGCCCTGACGCTGCTACGGCGCATCGAGCAGACCCTCTGACCCGGGACGCACTGCGGCCCCGCCCCCACGCGGGGAGCGGGGCCGCTGCCGTCAGATCCCCGACGATCACCCGCCACCGTGGCCGGCCGCCGGTACGGTGCCCGGCATGACGATCGACCCTCAGGCCGGCATGCCGGCAGAGCCGGGCCCGCACGCGACCACCGAGCCGATCACCCCGCCGCGCCGGGCCCGCCGCTGGCCGTGGATCGTCGGAGCGGTGGTCGTCGTCGCGGCCCTCGCTGGTGGGCTGACCTGGTGGCTGGTGCCGACGACCGAGGATGAGGCGATCGACCGGTGCCACGACGCGATCCGCGACAAGCTCTACGCCCCGTCGACGGCCGCGTTCGCCGACGAGGTGGAGCGGGACATCGAGGTCGGGATCTACCGGCTGAACGGCGAGCTGGACGCGCAGAACAAGCTCGGCGGGACGATCCGGGGCGAGTATTTCTGCGTGCTGCGGCACGAGGAAGACGGGAGCTGGGTGACGATGGAGGCTCGGGTCATCTCACGCTGATCCTGCTGACGACGAAGCGACCCCGCCCTCCCAGAGGAGAGCGGGGTCGCTGACGTTTGGTCGGCACCTCCCGGGACGTCACCGGGGAGCACCGCGCCGCCGATCTTACCGGCGGGACTGCATGAGCCGGGCGACGGTCGCCGGGGACCACACCCGGGACCGGCCGACCGCCATCACGACCAGCGGCGCGACGACGGCCACCACGCCGAGGATCGCGGTCTGCTGTTCGTCGGACACCGGCAGGCCGAATGCGGTCAGCAGCGCCAGCACGGCGGTGACCGCCGCGGTGACCACGCCGACGGTGACCAGCGGCTCGGTGGCCGACTCCGGCGAGGGGATCTGGGTCATGGGTACCTCCAGGTACGACGGAGCCCGGACCCCGCTGGTCCGGGCTGAGGGGTTGCGCTTTCCTGCCGGGTCAGGCCGGGCAGTCGTACGTCCGACGCAGGTCCGCGATCTGCGCCGCGATCTCCCGCCCCGCCGGAGTCTGCGGCGGGGCGGACCGGTACGCCGAGTCGAGGGCCACGACCACCCCGCAGCTTCGCTGCTGGGCCACCTCCGCAGCCCGCAGCGCCCGAGCGGCCACCAGCACCGCTACCGCCAGAGCCACCACGGCGGTCAGCAGCACCACCATCAGCACCCGCCAGCCGCGCTCCGTCACGGGTCAACCGCCCCGGACGACGCTGCCGGCGACGATGACGGCGACGGCGACGACGAGGGCGACGACGGAGAGCCAGATCCGTCCGAGGTCTCCGCGTCGCGTCGGAGCCCCCGGGCCCCGACCACCGCCGGGCCGGTGAGCAGGGTCAGCGCGGCGAGGATGAGCGCCTCGGACGGGGTCGGCGCGACCCACGTCTGCTGCACGATGATGCTCAGGCCAGCCAGGACGCAGCCGATATCCCGTAGACCCCTGGTGAGTGGCTCCAGCCTCACTCACGTGCCTGCCCCAGGCGGGCGCTCAGCTCGTCGACGACCTGCGCGGCGACGGTCGGCGGGATCGCCGCCGCGATCCGGGCCGGGTCGAGGTGTGCCAGCAGCGCCGGGGCGAGGTCGGCGGCGAGCTGCGCCTCGTCGACCAGGTCCCGGCCGGCCAAGGCGGCGAGGTCGGTACGCAGGGCGGCGACCTGCGCGCCGATGCCGGCCACCGCCTCGAAGAGCCGATTCGGCTCGACGCGACGCTTCGGCTCGCCCTCGATCTGGTAGTCGGCGGCGGTGCCCGCGAGCAGGGCCGCCGCCCGGTTGGTCGTCGCCCACGCGATCTTGTCCTGTGCCACGGGTGCCTCCACGGGTTTCGGGGCCTGGATGAGGCCGATGCTGATGAGGTAGCGCCGGAACAGCGAGGTGAGATCCCGCCCGGCCTTGATCGCGTCGCGGAAGAAGCTGAAGTGGGTGTGCCACAGGTGCGAGTCGTCGCCGGAGCTGCGCTTGCCCAGCCGGTCCCACCGCCGGACGACCTTGCCGTCGGGCGAGTAGATGATCTCCCTGATGTCCCGGGTGTCCGGAGCGCCGGCCTGGCACTGGGCATCGCACCAGGTGGAGAACGTCCGCAGGTTGTGGGTGACACCACCGACGCGGACGCTGAACGTGCCGACGTCCAGTCCGGCGGCGTAGAGGGTGAGGCCGGTCCGGTCGCGGGACGACTCCACCACCGAGTAGTCGCCGGACACCACCCGGTCGGAGCCACAGTGGTAGCCGCCCCGGTGGGCCGGATCACCGACGATCCCCACCGCGGCGGGATCGAGTCCCTTGATCGTGTCGAGCAGGAGCCGGCGGACCGCCAGCAGGTTGGCCGGAGCCGTTGTCATGACGCCTCCTTGACGGGCATGGGTTTGACGGGTACGAGGTCGAACGTCGTGTCACAGCCCGCGCAGTACAGCCGGCACGGCGACCCGTCGACCGGGGTCAGCCGGTGCTGTGTCACCGCGCATTGCCGGCGGCGTAGCTCGGCCTCGGCCTCGGCCAGGGTGTAGAGCGGCTCTTCGTCCATGCTGGTCACCTCCGGATCTGGCGCAGCTTGGTCTGGGCGGTGGCGAGCATCCGGGACGTCGAGGGCGCGTACGAGTCCAGCTCCAACGTCGCGGCCCCGTCCGACACCCGGTACTCGCTGGCCACGATCCGGAAGATGGTCACCCCGTCCCGGGTGCTGGCGTTGAGCGCGTCAGGGCGGGGCAGCACCCCGCGCACCCGGATCAGACCCGGCCGGATCTCCCACGGCTGCACCATCCGGCCCGTCTCCAGGTCCAGGATCGGCCGGGCGATGCGGAGCCGCCCCCCGTTGGGTGCCCACTTCCGGTCGGCGAGCCACTGGTCACCGGCGCGCTGGGCGGCCGAGGTGGACCCGACGTCCCCGCCGAGGTCGATGCTGCCCTGCCTGATCAGCGGCGGGGTGGCGTTGTCGAGCGCGGGCACGCTGCTGGTGCGGGTGGTGGTGCGCGGCCTCCCCTTGGAGTCCTTCCAGCGCACGGTGATCCGGTTGTAGAGACCATCCGCTGACCCCTGCGACTCGTACCCGTCCGTGACGTCGGCCTCGTACCGGACGGTCGTCGGAAGCGCCACCCATTCGAATCGGTACCGGCCGGCGGCGTTGCGCTCCCACGCGCGCCAGGTGTAGCCGGCCTCCATGCTCAGCAGGTCATCGAGCACCCGCGCCGGGTCGACGCCGTCGGGATAGGCGAGCTGGTCGATCTGGTACGTGGTCGTGGCGATGCGGGCATTCGCGCCGTCGAACGAGGTGAGCAGCCTCCCGAGCAGGTCGGCGACGATCTCGTGCGCCAGGACGTACGAGTTGCCGTACGGGGCGGCTGTGAGCTGCTCCGAGCCGGCCGCCGTCCACCTGGTCGACAGCACGATCAGGTTGCCGAAGGTCCCCCAGTGCAGATCGTTGCCGATCTTGCCGCCGACCCCGGTGTAGATGATCCGCCACTCGATGGTGTTCCGGCCCGCCGTCCAGTGGGTGACGATCACGCGCGGGGAACTACCGCCGCCGCTGGTCGACCAGTTGTTCGACCGGGCCACCTCGCCCGACGCGAGGCTGCCGTCCGTACGGGCCACCGCCTCCACCTGGTAGGCGGAATCCGTCCGGCCGGCGTCCCAGGTGTAGTCGATCCGGGCCAACTTCTGGCTGGCCCGCTGGAGCCCCAGGTACCGCGTCACGACCCTGCTGTTCGGCACCACGGTGAGGCCCTCGGGGAACTGGAGGATCAGCACCTGCTCCTGGCTCGCCGTGTTCGCCGGTGTGCTGCCGACCGAGTCGTCGCCCTTCGGCGTCGCGTTGTCGACCCTGTCGAGGTTCGACAGCACCTGCTGGTCGACGTAGATCAGCGGGACGGTGCGGTCGCGGGTGTGCGCCTGGCCGCCGACCGCCGCCAGGTCCCACACCTGGCCCTGCGCCCCGGCCGACCGGCCCGGATCCTCTAGCCGTCCATCCCAGACGACACCGCCATGCCGGCCGTCGTGGACCAGCAGGTTGCCGTAGTAGGCGACCTCGTCCGGCTGGAGAGTCAGCGGACGGTCCAGTGCGATCTGGCAGGACGCGTACCCGCCTGGGTCGGTCCACCGCATCACTAGGTCGCGGGTCTCCCGGGTGACGTTCCGCTCGCCCTTGCTGGTGACGAGCTTGATGCTCAGCGGAATGGGCAGGCTCATCACACCCCCCGGATGTGCAAGTACCTGGGCCAGTAGTACGGGGTCACCCGCACGTACGCGGTCGCGTCGTCGCCGTCGCTGTACTCGCTGCCCACATCGCGCAGCAGGTGCACGCGGTTGGTGACGCCGGGCGACACCATCGGCGTCAGGCCCGCCATCTCCGCGATGGCGGCCCGCACCTCACCGGCCGGGCTGGTGGCGTATACCGCCGTCGCCGACGAGTCCACGACGTACGACGTCGGCGACCCGAACTCCGGCCACCTGATGGTGCAGAGCCGGTCGTCGGCCGGCACCAGCATGATCGTGTCCGTGTCCAGGTTGCCCGAGCCGGACACACGCGCCGCGCTCAGGAAGATGGACACCCCCCACACCGGCAGCGGCGCACCCGACAGCCCGTCCGTGCCCGGGTCGTAGCCCAGCGGAATCTGCACCAGGCCGGCGTCCACCCACCGCCAGGTCGTACCCGACGGAACCGTCACCGTGTCCCCGGCGACGCTCGACGAGTCCATGACGTAGGCCAGCCGAACTTGCATCACGTCCGCACTGACCGAGTGACGCACCCGCACGAACGCGCGGTACGTGCCCCTGACGTCGACCGACGCGGCGGCAGGGTGCAGTGCGATCGTCGCCCGACTGGTCATGCCGGGAGTGCCGACGAACGAGGTGCGGGCGAACTGCCCATGACTGCCGCTGACCGCCGCCTGGAGCGTTGTGTCGGTCGTCAGGGACATGGACTCCACCGGCAGCACCACCGGCGCGGCCGACGGCGTCCCCCGGCGGCGGACCGCGATCAGCGACGTACGCCGGCCCGAACCCGGGCTGAAGCCGGCTGGGTCGGTGGTGACGTCCCTGCCCTGGATCGCCAGGTAGAGCGGTGTCTCCACGTCGCCTTTCGGGCTGGCCACGTCGAAGGCCATGCCGCCTGGCGCGGTCGCCGACACCAGCCGGATGCGCGCCTCGTCCACGTGCGTGGTGTGCCCAACCGGCGGGGTCGACCCGAGCGACGCGGGCACCAGCCGCGCCTGCGCTGCCCCGACCGGCGCGGTGGCGGTGAAGTCGACCAGCTGCCACAGGCCGGCGGTGACCGCCGCGACGCCGGTCGACGTCGACATGTAGGTGCCCGCGCCGTTATGCCAGTTGATGTTGCACGAGATGGAGCGGGTGGCCGCGCATCGCAGCCACGCCGACGCCCGGTACGTCTGCCCGGCCGTCACCGGCACCAGGGCGACCGCGCGGGCCTCCGCCGTCGCCGTCACCCCGTCCGGGGTCAGCAGCAGCGATGCGACACCCTCGTGGGCCTGGGCCGTCGACCGGGCGACCGAGCCGCCCTGCCCCACCCAGCCGGACGCGTCGACCTCGAAGTACGGGTTGGTGTTCAACTCGCTGGTCTCGGTCGGGTCGTTGCCCACGGTAACGCTGGCCAGGGTCTCGCGCAGGCCAACCGCGAACGGCTCCGCCTTGACCTGCACCTCCAGCGTGCGCAGCGCAGTGGGACCACCGCCCGGGTAATCGCGTACCCGCGTATCCGACGACCGGATCGTCCGGAAGAACACCGGTGCCGATGCCCCATCCGGCTGGTAGCGGACCACGTTCGTCGTCCGGTCCAGCTCCCGCCACAGCGCTTGCAGCGCGGTCGCCGAAGCATCCTGGCCGGCGATCACCTCCAGCGACAGCGTCAACGTGCGGTTGGCGTACGCGGCGGCCGTCATCCGCTCACCGTCGACCAGCAGCGTCGACGAGTAGGCCGACTTCAGCTGTGGCGGCGACAGGTCCACCCCCGTGCAGCCCCACGGGGCCTCATTGTTGAGGTCGAGCCGCACCGTCGGCGATCCCGAGACGCTGTCGACGAACTGGACTACGTCCACTCACTCACGCTCCCCGCGCCATCAGAGTCGCCGTCCGACCGGTCCGGTCGTCCAGCACCAACGTCACCCCCGACGACAGGACCCCCGCCAACGCGGACGCGATCCGCGCCTCATCGAGCTGGCCGGCACCGTCGCCCGAGCCGCTGCGGCGAGCAGCCCCCCCGGCGGTCGGGCGGGCCGGGGCGTCGCCACGGACCATCGCCCGCATCCGCTCCATCGCCGCGTGCCCGCCGGCCGCGTCGACCTCTTCGTCGGTCCACACGTGCTCGCCCGGGGCGAGCTTGCGCCACAGCGAGTCGACGCCCTTTGCCCCTGGGCCGACGACCGGGCCGCCCTCGGACATGCCGGTCGAGTAGCCGAACCCGGTGTGCGCGCCGCCGCCGAATCCGCCGGACGGCTCCGCGTAGACGTTGATGCGGGCCTTCATGTTGTTGATCCGGGCGACCAGTCGGTTCGCCGCGGCCATCGCCGGGGCGGTGTTCGCGGTGACCGTGACCTTCCGGTCCTTGATCCGAATCAGCTGGTTCGCCAGGTCACGGGCGGCCGACTCCGACAACCCCATCTTCCGGGCCAGCTCGATCATTTTCGCCCGGCCCCGGTCCGCAGCCGCGTTGGCCAGGTCCTGCGACCCGGTCTGCGCCATGACCGCGTCGTACGCGCCGTTGGCCTCCGCCGCGATCCGGTCCAGGGCTGCCGCGTTGGCGCGGCCCTTCGCCGTGTTGATGTCCAGGGCGGCACCGTGCTGGATCGCGGTCTGCCCGTTGGTCCGGACCGCAGCGGAGGCGGCGTCGATGGCCTCCTCCAGGTCGCGTTGCGCCTGCCGGGCGTCGAGGTTGTTGCTGGTCATCTCGTCCAGCGCGGCCCGCCACTCCCGCATGGCCGCCGCGGCGTCTTCCACCTTGGCGGGGGTGGTACCAAGGGACCGGTTTACCTCGTCGAGCTGCTGCCGGTAGGTGCCAGAGGCGTCGGCGGCGGCGATCTGCGCATCCGACATCCCGGCGGCCTTGAGCGTGGCGAAGTCCTGGGCCTCGGCGTTGCCGAGAGTGGCCTTCCGGTACGCCTCGGCCTCCTTCGTGCCCTTGCCGAAACCATCGGCCGTCAAATCGAGCCAGTCCTTGTAGTGCTCCATGTCCTCCAGCCAGTACCGGCCGCGGTCGATGGCGATGTCCAGTTCGTCCGACCAGCTCTTCACCGCCGCTCCGCCGTGCACCACCGCGGTGGTGGTGTCGATGAGCCGACCCATCGCCAGCGTCAGATCGTCGATGGCCGACGCCCCCTCGTCGGCATCGTCGGCGAGAGTGGACAGCATCTGGCCTGCGCTGTCGCCGACCTGGTCGATGGTGCGGCCCAGCGCGTCCACGACCGGGTCGGCCTGCTCGATCGCGTCGGCCAGGCCAGCCGCCAGCTTCTGGCCGCCCGTGATGCCCGACGCGACCAACGGTTCGATGAACCGCTGCGACTGGAAGATCTTGTCCAGGTCGGGGCCGAGGCTCTGCCAGCCGGCCCGGATGTCGGAGATGCCGTCGAGGACTGCTGGCACGAAGTCCGCCGACCGGCGCTCCAGGTCACCGAGGATGAACTGGCCGAGGTCCGCGCCGGCCGCCTTCACCGCCGGGTCGCGGGCGGCCAGACGGACACCGCCGATGACGCCACCGATGCCCGCGCCACCGACGATGGCGCCGGACATCGCCGACGCGAGGGTTGCCGCCGCACCCACGCCGAGAGCAGCCCCGATCGCCGCGCCCGCTGGATGCACGGGGGCGCTGGCCATCAGCGGGCCGAGTCGGGCCACGAATCGGCCGACGAACCCCTCGGCGGCCTCGTCGGCATCGTCGTCGCCGGGCAGCAGATCCTGGACCCTGGTCAGTTTGCGGATCTCCCGCCGCTGCCGGTCCAGATCCTTGACGAGGTCCAGATTCCCCGTCTTGTTGATCTCGGCGGCGAGGGCAGCCGCCGCCGCCTGCGCCTCGGCGATGTCGTGGGCCAGACCGCGGTACTGCTTGCCGGCGGCCTCGGCTTCGTCGCCGGCCTTGTCGGCGGCCCGCCCGGTGTCGTGGATCTTGTCGGCGGCCTTGTCAGCGGCGTCGCCGACGTCCTTGAACGCCTTCGACCCGCCGGCATCCTTGCCGACGATGTCGAACTCGACCCGCTCACGTCCCGCCACCGCTCACCCCCGCGCCCACTCGAACTCGACCGGCCCCCGGTGGGCCTCGTACCACAGCAGGTGCTCACGGATCTGACGCACGCTGAGCTGCCGCAGCCGGTCCGGGGGTAGGCCCGCCTCGAACGTGAATAGCGGCTCGATCGCGGCGAGGTACACGCCGACCCTCACGCCCCGGAGGAACCCTCCGAGGGTCCAGCCGGGGGGTTGCTGGTGGCCTCCCGGCTGAACTCCGCCCGCAGGAGACGCGGCTCGAACTCGGCGTACGGGACGGTCCGGCCGGCGTTGCGTACCGCCAGCCACGCCGCGACCCGCCGCAGCTGCGACACGTTCAGGGTCCACGACTCCATCGCGTCGACGAACACGGCGATGGGCATCGTCAGGTCCCGGTCGAGGGCCTCCAGCTCGCTGGCCGGCAGGTCCAGCAGCTGCTCGACGTCGACGGTCAGCTCTTCGGGCAGCGGCTCGCCGCCGCCGTACTGCTCGCGGTCGGCCTCGCACAGCCGCACCCGGATGATCGTCATGCTCAGCCCTCCGTGAGTTTCGCGAGGACCCGGTCGACGGCGCCCTCGATTTCCTTACGCACTGCGCCGACCTCAGCCAGCATCGGCTTCGTCACGAAGCCAGGCCGGACAACCTGGGTGACCCACGGGTTGGCTCGGGACGTCGCCCGGTGCTTGGCGTGGCGCTTCAGAGGGCGGGTCCGGCCGAACACCGGGTGCTTCAGCCGGCCCGCCTCGGCCGTCGCCACCTGCCTGGGGTTGCCCTTGGCTCCCTGGGCTGTCACCGAGAGCCGCACAGTCACCTGGTCGCCGGTCGTGGACGTCGTGGTCGTCATCCGCAGAGCCGGAACCAGCACCCCCGCGTAGCGGTCCGGCAGGTACGACGGGGCCGCCGACCGGACGGCATCCTTCAGTGTCGGCGTCGCGGCGGTGATGCCCTTGCGCAGCTCCTTGACGAGGTCCTTCCGGTCGGCGGCCGTGCGGAGGCGACGCGCCACCACCCGGAACCGGTCGGCACCGCGTACCTCGACCCCGCTCACAGCGTCGTGTCGGTCGAGACGTACTCGATCGTGATCGGCGGGTTCGTGCCGTCGTGCTGCCCGACGATCGGGAAGTTGGTGTTCACCACCCCGGGCCCGTCCGCCGTCGGGGTGTCCCCGTTGACGAAGAACTGCGGCACCCGGAACCGGATCGTCTCGTAGAACGTGCTGGCGATCAGGGGGCCCGTGAACTCCCACACCAGCGACGCCGGGGTGTCGGCCGCGTACCGATCCGCCCAGTCCGCCTTGGTCAGGAAGTCCGCGCCGACCGTGCCGGACACCCCAGACCAGTCGTTCAGGACGCCCTGCGACCGGAGGCCGGCGTTGCCCATGTACGGGCCGCCGTCGTGCCGGGGCCGTTCGATTCGCAGCGACATCGACCTCACCCCGTCGACCTGCGCCTCAGCCCCGTACGTGCCGACCTTGAGCGCCGCCTGGGCGAAGTGGAACTCGTTGACGACCGGGTAGCTGGGCGCGGCGAGAGTTTGCCCCTCGGACACGTCCCGCGCCTCGACCGTCCACTGCACGGTTAGCCCGCCGCCGACCTCGCAGCTGAACTCCGCCGCCATGATCTGGCAGCCGAGGAACGTGTACGGCCGCACGGTGCCGCCGAGGTCGGGCACTCCCGACTGCATTGTGTAGAACTTGCCGTACGGGTCGGCCATCGCGTGGGTTTGCAGGTACGCGGCGGTCGCACCCTGCTGCACCGGGGCGACGGTCCCACCCAGCAGCCCGTTTAGCAGCAGGCCCAGCCCCTTGGAGTAGACGCCCATGCTGACGGTGCCGTTCGCGCCCTTCGTGGTCACGTACCGGCGCCCACCCGGCTGCACGTACCGGCCGGCGGCCAGGCCACCACCCTGGTAGGTCTGCTTCCGCTTCCGCAGCTGCGCCGTCCCCTCCAGGAACCGCGTCGGCGCGACGTACGTCCCGTAGGTCACCTCCGGCGCCATACCGAAGCTGGAGCCGAGGCCCGATCCGATCGCCATCAGGACTCCCCACCGGTGCTGGCCTTGTCGAGCTTCTCGACGGCCTTCTTGGTCTCCTTGTCCTGGGCGGCCGACCAGCCGGCCTCCAGGTAGCTGGGCAGGTCCACGTCCGGGACCTCCACGATCTCGCCCGGGTCGACCTCACGGCCGATCCACGGCACCCACCGCCGCTCGTCGTACGGCTGCTTCACCCTTGCCACGCTGGCCTCCCTCCTGCTCACGCGGCCGATCGCGACCGGCACAGCACGTCGAAACTGATCTCACACACGCGGCCCTCGCCGGCCTGCTCCGCGTCGTTGGTCTGCCGCACCACCACGTTCGCCGCGATGGCCGTCCCTGACTTCAGCGCCCCACCGAGGTCGCGGTGCGTGCGCATGTGTGTGTCCAGAGCGTTGAGCAGCACGAACGCGGCATCCCGGGCGGCCTTCATCGCGTTACCGCCGGCTCGCCGCGCCCAGATGATGCAGGGGACGGTGAACTCCTCCCACTGCGTCTGCGCGCCGAGCTGGCCGTGCGTGACGCCGTTCTCGGTTGCCGCATCCTCCGGCGTCACCCCGATCACCAGCGCCGTCTCCGCCCGACCCTCCGGCCAGCCGTCGAACACCCGCACCGGCGACGCGCACTCCGGGAACGCGGTGGCCGTAGCGACGAGGTAGTCGATCGCCGCCGGTATCGCCGAGGTGGCCATAGGTCACGCCCCGTACGGTGCGAGTTCGGCGGTTTGTAGCCGCTGCCGAACGGTGTTCGGAATGAAGAAGCCCAGCCGGACCTCGCCCGCCGGAGCTGCTCCAGCGCCTGGGGAACTGTCGAACGGCGAGTAGTTGCCGCCCTGCTGCGGACGCCAGTTGATCCGGATCAGCTCCTTGGTGCCGTCGAGCACCGCCCAGGGCACCGCTGTCCGGCCTGCCACGTAGCCGACGCTCACGTTGTTGAACCCGTCCGGCCAGCGACCACCGACGCGGAACAGCACCCCGGCATCCGACAGGGAGTACGCGCCGACGCCCAGAACCGTGCCGCCCTCGCTCACCTCCGTGATTTCCAGGGCAGGGCGCTCGCGCAGCATGATCGCGGTCCGGCCTCGGCCCGAGTGGACCTCGGTGACGGGCCGGCGGGACACTGACCCGACGATGTCCTCCACCACGGCCGAGGCGCTGAGGATCGCGGCCCGTAGCTCATCGTCCTGGCTGGTGTCCGTCAGCGCTATGTTCAGGTGGCTCTTCGCTTCGTCCAGGCCCACGAACGCTGGCCAGGACGAGTCGGCGGCGCTGAACACGTCGACATGCGCGACGTCCGGCGTGGTGGCGACGGCCCGGATGCGGTGCAGACCGTGCTGAGTGATCGGGAAATCGTAGGTGTACCGGCCGATCGACGGGTGCGCCGGCACAACCGGCGCACCCGTGACGCCATCCGGCTCGGTGACCGTGATCTCGACGTCGGCCGCGTCAAGCAGGACACCGCCGGACCGGACCTCGAAGACGACCGGATAGGTGTCGCCAACGTCGTACACGGTCGCCTCCTACCGCCTGTCGCTGGGCTTCGATCGAGAGCGACGCTCGCCCGGCGCGGCCGTGGCCGTCTCCACCGACGCGGGCGTCGTACCGGCCGCCCGCTGGGCCGCCTCCTGCGCCGGCTCCAGGAATCGCTCCCGTCCGACCACACGCGGGTCGTCGTCCTCCAGGAGGGTGCCGACCCGCATCGTGACCGGTACCCCGTCGAGGTCGAAGCTGTGGGCTTCCTTGACGCGCCAGACCATGTCAGCCTGCCGTCGGGGAGCCCTTGGCGGCTTCCGCCTCGGTCAGCCCCTCGGTGCCGAAGGTGGTGGGGCCGTCGCGCAGGGACTCGTCGGACAGTCCGTGCGGGCCGGGGCTGAACATGCCCTTGCGCTCGACGGTGTCCTTGTCGCGGTCGCGGTCGGCGAGGACCCGTCGGGTGTGCTCGACCTGGCCCATGACGTCGGGGCCGTCGACCTGCTGCGGCTTCGCCGGCCACGACTCTACCGGCGGCCGGTCGTCGCCGGTCCGGTTGTCGAGGCGGGCGTCGACGTTCGGGGCGCCGGGCACGGTGACGCGCCGCTCGTGGTCGGCCTGGAGTTCGGCGGCGAGACCGCCGGCCGGGTTCGAACGCTGGCTGCTGGTCGCCTGCCGGGGCGTGGATGCCTTCGGTGTGGTGGTGGTTGACGGGGTGTTGCTCTTCTCGGTCGCCACGATGGCGGTCCCTTCTGATTGTTGCTGGTCTGGTCAGCGCTGCACGGGGACCTGGCCCGCGCCGCCGAGGATGACCACCGCTCCGAACACGCCACCGGTGGTGGCGCCCGAGGTCGCGACGGTGATCCGCAGGTAGCGGCGGGGGCCGGTGTATCCGACTTCGAACAGCCGGTCGTCGTCGGTGGAGGTGATCGTCGGCGGGGAACCCTGCAGGTGCTCCGCCGGGGCCGTCGACCACGACGACCCGTCGTCGGACACCTGCACGGTGACCGCGTGTGACCCGTCGGTGATGGTGCCGGCCAGCACGACCAGCAGGGCGCTGGTGGTGCTGTCGGTGCCGCCCGCCGGGTCGGTCCGGTCGATGGTGGTGCCTGTCGCGGTGCCGGCCAGCCGGGCCGCGACAGGTAGCGCGACCCGGCTGATCAGCTCGTCGTAGATCCGGCGCATCAGGTGACGTTCAGCATCCGGAAGGCACCGTCGTTGACCGAGTCCGCGCCGGTGCGGTAGTAGGCGAACCAGCCGCGCTGGCCGGTCGGCCGGCCGAATCCGGAGCCGGCGGTCGTCTGCTGGAACAGGTGCGGGATGAACTCGACCGTCATGCCGATCCGGTCGGCGATCACGTAGTTGCTGAAGTCGCCGAACACGGACATGTAGTTCTCGGCCGCCGCGGTGATCGTGGCGTCCATGTCCTCGGACTCGTAGATCGGCTTGCCGAGCAACTGCGCGGGCCGGTCGTCGCCGAGCTGCGCCCACAGGCTGGAGCCGCCCGCGGTGTCGAACTGCCGGGCCCGGTTGTAGAAGGCGTTCGTGGCCAGCCACGACGCCCGGGAACGGTACCGGGCCGGGAGGGCACCCTGCAGCGCGTACAGGTCGCCGACGGCGAGCGTGTCGGAGCCTGCGGAGGTGATGATCGAGCTGGTGCCGGTCAGCGCGGTGACGATACCCGTCGGCTGGCCGGAGCCGGAGCCGATCGCGAACGCCGACGCCTCCAGGATCTCGCGACCCTCGGCGAGGAGCCGGGCCACCTCACCGGCACCGTTGCTCATGTCCTGCAGCGCCTCGATCGACACCGGCACGAAACCGCGGGCGGTGTAGACCGGGATGGTTGGCTGCGCGAACGTCGGCGCGTCGTCGGACACCTGGCTGGCCTCGGCGTCCCAGGACCAGGACACGGCACCGGCGGAGACGCCGTTCCAGACGTCGCCGGTCGCGACGACCTGCCGAGCGATGCGCCGGATCTCGTTCAGGGAGCCGTTGGCGGTGACGATGACCGTCGGGTCGAGCTGGAACGGCACCAGGAATCCGCCGGCGGAGTCGGTCAGGCTCATCGCCCGGACGGCCTGCAGCGCCTGCTGCTCGACGGTGTCCAGCTCGTGCAGACGGTTCGTCGCCGCCTTGCTGAACGCCCGGATGTACGCGGGGCTGCTCGCCGCCAGCGCCAGCCGGGCCAGGGTCGCGTTCTTGTCGTCGAACCGCTCGACGATGTTGGTCGCGGCCTCCCGCACCTTGTCGGACGCCGACGGCATCTTCTCGATCGCCGCCAGGGCGCGCGAGCGCAGTTCGGCGTTGACCGACTCCCGGGAGCGTCCGAACGTCCGGACCTCCGACAGGTCCCACGGGTCGCGGAACCGCTGGTCCTCGATGCTGTCCGGCTCCAGGATCGCGTCCCGCTGACCCTGGTCGGCGGTGTTACCGGGGGTTCCGCGCGCCACCCGGTAGCCGCCGACGCCGCTGGCCGCCGACCGGACCGCCGCCAGGTCGGCGTCGCGCTCCAGCTTCTTGCGGTGCTTGTCGACGGAGGTGAACTCGTCGCGGAGCTCCCCGAAGTACGTCTCATCCTCCGGGGTCAGCTCGTCGAGTTCGCCGAGCCGCTCCAGTTCGCTGGTGATCTCCTTGAGCCGGTTCACCGACTGGGAGTGGGTGAGGGTGGGGGCCGTACGGTTCGACGCGTCGCGGGGGTCGGCCCCGACGACCGGGTAGATCGGACGGCCGTCCTTGCGGTAGCCGATTGGGGTGAGCGGGACACCGGCCATGATGAGCCGGCGGAACCGTCCCTGCTTGTCCGCCATCGTTCAGGTCCTTTCGTTGATCGAGAGCAGGTAGCCGCGGGCGTGTTGCGCGAACTCCCGGGCGGGGTTCGGCCGGCTGGCCGGCGGCGTGGCGGACGGGTGCTCACCGGACGACGACCGGTCGGCGGGCGGCGCGGCCGGAGTGGCCGGGTGCTCGCTGGGCTGGTCCTGGTTGGTGGGCGGCGCGTCGGTGGCGCTTCGCTCGGCCGCGTCGGCGAGGTACACCGCGCGGGCGAGGGTGCGCCGGGTGGCTGGGTCGCGGAGGCGGCCCAGGTCGATGGTGACGGTGGAGCGGACGCCGACGGAGGTCGTGTCGTAGGCCGGCCACACGACCGGCCCCACCTCGGAGATCTTGACCTCTTTGAGGGTGCGGCGTAGCGGCGTCGTGATCTCGTAGTCCAGGCCGGCCGGGTACCACAACGCCTTGGACACGTCGTCGGCCTTGATCAGTTTCCCGGTCGCGTCGCGCCACTCCTCCCGCACCACGGAGAAGCGGAAGGACATGCCGTCGATGGACTCCTCAGCGAGAGCATCACGGATCGGTTCGATCAGCCAGTTGTCATGCAGCCGGGCCAGGACGTGCAGGCCCTGGTCGTCTTCCCCGATCTCGGTGATCTTGCCGATAGGGATAGAGCCGATGAGTGGGTGATAGCCGTGGTCGAACTGCAGCTTCGGAGTCCGCTCCCGCAAGCTCTTGCGGAATGCCCCTCGGGCGATGACCTCCTCGAACTCACCCTCCCAGGAAGAGATCGTGGTGACGGTGTCGAACACCGCCCCGTAGCCGTCGAGGGTCAGGCCGTCGCCCGCCTCATCGTCGGCGTCCCGGACCGCGAACGGCGACTGCCGGCACAGGTCGTCGCGGTAAACGGTCCTCTCAGGCATGGCAACCCCCAACGGGGAGCCGTCCCGGCTTGATCATCTACTCCCCCTCGGCTTGCGCCGGCAGGGCCGGCTGCGTGTTCGCTGGCTGCAGCTGGACGCTGAACAGGCCTGTGTGCACCAGCAGGCCATCGTCCTCGGCGGCGACCGCCGCGACCGCCGACTCCGGGGTGAATCCGGCGTCGACGTACGTGCGAATCGTCTGGGCCTTCGTCTGCTGGATCTCGGCAGCGTCCTTGCGGTCCTCCCGCAGGAACGGCACGTCCCGGGCGTCGTACCAGAGCCGTGTCGCAGGCCCCGGCGGCGCTACCAGCTGCTCCAGGCTCCCGGCGGCGTTCTGCCACAGCGGGTGCATCGTCCCGTCCGCGAAGCGGCGCCTGGCCTGGCCGTAGTTCCCGGCGTTCAGCGAGCTGCCCTGCAGGCCTTCGGACAGGCCAACGATGACCGGGTGAACGCCGGCCGCCGCAGCGATCCGCGTCTCACCCCGACCCTGGACCGTGGCGAACTCGATCTGCTTCAGGTCCGCGCCGACGACTTTCGCGTCGGCGCCCGCCGCCAGGTATAGCGTCCGGTAGGCGTTCGCGACCCCGGCGTGGTTCGCCTCCAGCATGTCGATGATCGCGTCGAACTCGGTCTGGTTCGCCGCAGTGATGCCGGTGACGACCATGTTGGGGGTGGCGCCGTTCTCGAAGAACCGGCGCTTGTGCTGCACCATCAGCCCGTCGGCCTGGATTTCCCGGACCACCGGTGTCAGCCACGACATGCCCCGGAACGTCGCCAGCGGGTCAGGGATCGGCGCGAAGTGCGCGACTTCGTCCGGCAGCAGGATCACAGGCTCGGCACCGGAGCCCGTGCCGCCCTCGGTGTAGCGGTAGCCCATCCGTGTCCACCCGAGCTGTCCGCCCCGCAGCCGGCGCGGTGCCAGCACGATCTCAACCCAGTCGGGGCGCATCCGCACCAGCTCGCCGTCGTGCTCCGTCCAGAACGAGTTCCCGGCCAGGTCGGCGTCCTGGATCATCTGCGTGAGCAGATCCTGCGTGGTGCCGCCGGCCCACGGGCGTTCCAGCAGCTCCAGTTCCCGGCCGCCGAACATCACCGACGGCCGGCCTCGGTTGAACGCCTGGAACTGGAACCGGACAGCGGAGAAGACCAGCATCCGTACCGCCATGCAGGCGAACACCACGCCGTTCGCCTGGTACGCGGCCGTCGCATACCCCTCCAGGCTGTTCGGGATCCGCTCCGCCCGCTCCCCGGCCAGGGTCTGCTGGACGCCACCGCCAAGGGGGTACGTGTTGCCCTGGAACACGAACTCGTTCAGGGCGCCCAGGTAGTCGTCGACCGTGCTGATCGACCGGGCCGGCCGGCGGACCGCCGAGATCCGCTCCAACAGACCCGGCGGCCGGCGGACCAGGGCGTCACCCGGCCGCATCGGACCACCCGAGCCGTACCGCCGCCGCACACCACGTCGCCACGAACCACACTGCGGTGACCACCGTCCTGGCCGACCAGCCAAGGCCGTACAGCACCGAACCCACCACGAGCACCAGAACGCGGGCCGCCGCGGCCAACCACCGCAGCACGTCAGACTGCCGAGTTGCGACCGCGATCCGGTCAAGGGGCACGCTGGTCACCGGTCACACCTCTCTCACCGCCAGGCTGCGAAGAACAGCCGAACCTGCCGCTGCACCCGCGGCGTTGAATGCCCAAACAGCGCCAGCGACACCGCCGCGACGGTGGTGGTGTCGACCGTCAGGTCCCGGCGTGCCCACGCCCACGACCCGCCGATGTCGCGCTTCACCGCGCCCTTCACGGCGTCGGTCAACTCCCGCTGGCCGATGTGCTTGACCGCCCGCTCCGGATCATCGGCGGCTTCCGGACTGACGCCGTCGTAGAGCAGCTGGCACCCGGTCACCACGTCGCCGAGGGTGGCCCGGTGGACCACGAGCCCGGCCTTCTCGGCCTCCTCGGCGAGCGCCTTGTCGTCGATGACGAGCACCGACGGCTGGTGCACCTCCAGGGCCTGCAACCGTGCGACCACCCACGCGGTGCCTGGCCGGTAGTCGAGCACCACGCCGTCACCGGCGACCTCGACATGCCGGCCGCCGCCGACCCGGGCACCCGCCAGGCCGATCGCCGTGTACGACCGGTCTGGAGGCACTACCACCCCGATCGCCGGCCGGCCGTCCAGTTGTGACCCCGGATCGTGGGCCGATGTCCACGCCGCCTCGGAGATGACCTGCCACTCCGGCGCTTCGTCGCCGCCTACGAAGCGGGGCCAGATTCCGAGCCGTTCCCGCGCGAAGTCCTCGTCCGGCATCGACCGGCGCTCCCGCTGCACGTGCTCGACGCTGATCCGGATACCCAACGACGGGTTCGCCACAGCCCAGAGTTGCAGGTCGTCCAGGTCGATGCCGTCGAGGAATTCCAAGCTGCCGCCCAGCCCCCAGTCGCGGTACCCCAGTGCCGGGTCCGGCTCCCATGGTGGCTCGTCCGCCCCGCGCGGGACCGTCGGATCGCCCCGGCGCCGCAGCAGGTACATCACCTCGCCGGTATCCCCCGTCAGCGGCGGCGAAGACGTGTACACGATCTGTGGGTTCGGCCGGGCGCTCATGGTCGGCATCAGCGCCGACTGCTGCACGAACGTGTACGCGAACGTCTCGTCGACCAGGTTCACGTCACCGGAGAAGCCTCGGCCGGAGCCCTTCGACCGGGCGACAAACTTGATCCGGGCACCGGTGTCGAGGCGCTCGATGGATTCCTCGCCGTTGGTGTTGATGACCTTGAGGTGTACGCCGTCGACGTCGTACAGGTTGTCGGAGAGCTTCACGCCCAGCCGACCCACCAGCCAGATCACGCGTCGGAACGACTCCATCGCCGTCTTGTACTCGTGCGCCGACCACATGATCAGCCGCTCACCGATCAGCAGCAGCCCCGTCAGGGCCCGCGCCTCCAGCAGGCAGCCCTTGCCGTTCTGCCGGGACACCCACTCGCAGTATTCGAAGCACGCCCAGCGGCCGTCGTCCTTCACCGCGAGCATGGCGGTGATGGAGTCCTCCTGCCAGGCGTCCATCGGCATGCCGGCCCGGCGCATCAACTCGACAGCCTCCGGGCCGTACGAGTCGGTCGACTCGGGCTGGTTGTCAACCCGTGGGCTGCGCCCGCCGAGCAATCCGAGCGGTGAGGTCCGTGATGCCACCGCCGCCGACACCACCACCTCCCGATCCCGCAGTCGGAGCCTTCCGCCCGCCCGCCGGCTGCTTCCCGCCAGCGGAACGGCTCTGCCGCAGCTCCGCCAGCAACGTCTTCAGGGCGATCTGCTGCTGCCTCGCCTCAGCCAGCGCCTGGTTGAGCACCACCTTGACGATCGACCCGTCGTCGTTCGCCGAGTGCAGCCGCATCCACGCGTCCTCGTCACCGCGCAGGATCCGGTCGATGACGTCCAGCCGGTCGGCCACCCGGCACGCTTCCTCCAGCAGCACCCGCTCGCTCGGCTTCAGCTCGCCCGGCTCGGCCGCGACCTGCTGCCACAGCCGCAGGCCGCGCGATCCCAGCTCGGGAGCGTCCGTTACGGCGTTACCCGTAACGGCGGGTGCTGCGGCCAGAGGAGGTGTCGAGCCGCCTTTCGCCTGGTCGGCGCGCTGCTGTTCCCGTTTCCGCTCCCGGTAACGGCGCTGCCGCTCAGCGTTCGACAGGCCCACCGGGCAGCCCTCCAGATCCAGCGTGCGGGGGGAGAAACGCCTGACTAAAGAGCGTGGGGTCAGGAGGGCTCACTCTGCGTCGTCAGGGTGCCCCCCTACCCGCACCCTCGGTCACCATCTGCGCGAGTTGACCACTTCGGGCTGTGCACGTTGACGTCGGCGCTCCATCGCGATGGCTTGACCAGCTCGACGGTTGCAGGAGGAGTGGGTGAGGCGGCGGGTGCCTCTGCCCTGCCCACCGCCCAGGGCGAGGGGTGGGTAGTGGTCGAAGTCCAAGGACATGGACTTGGTCATGGGCTGACCGCACCAGCCGAAGGGGCAGGGTGTGCCTGGGCGGAGGGCGCGTAGTGCTGCGGCCCTGGCCTGCTGGTGCTCCCATCCGTAGCCACGCTCGGTGGTGGTGGCTGGGCTGCTCGGCATGGTCGCCTCCCCGTCGGGTGTGCGGGCCGGCCACCACCGCCAGCAGCCGGCCCGCTCTCCCCGCGCCCCGCATCCCGTCCCCGGACACGCAACAGCCCGGCGGACCCTGCTGGGTCAACGTCCGGGCTGTGGGCACACCTCGCCTACGAGGTGGATGTGACAACGATGATCGCGCGGTCAGGCAACTGGCGTCAACTCGCCGCGCTTGAGGCCGGTCGGGCTGGTGCTGGTGAGCATCTCCACCTGGGCGGCGTCGGCGTACCGGTACCAGGTGGTGCCCCTGCCTCGGCCGGGCAGGTGGTGGCCGGGGAGTTGCCCGGACAGCCGACCACGGGGCTGGCGGGAGCGGTAGGCCCAGCGGCGGACGAGGGCAGCGTCGACGTCCACGCCGAGGCGGTGGGCGATCTGCGCGGCGGTGCCGTACTCGTCGCCGTCGCGCTGGATGAGCGGGGTGTCGCCGGGGCAGTGGCCGGTGGGGCCGAGGACGGAGCCGCAATGGCCGCAGAGGCGGGTGCTCACGGTCGCCACTCCTCGCGATAGCCGGGCCGGTCGGCGTACTGCGAGGCAACGTCGCGGAGGTCAGGGCAGGGCCACGGCTCGTGGCAGTGGTCGCAGCGGCCGGTCCATGAGTACGCTCCGGGCCCGTCTTCCGTGTCAGCCGGGAAGTCGTATGAGGCGTGGCGGTCGAGGATGCGCCGATTGGCCTCCACCTCCCGCATCACCCTCCACGGTCCGTGGCGTTCGATGTGCGCGGCCTGAGCCGGGGTCGGCGAGGACTGGGCATCGGTGACGACGACTCGCCAGGCCGGATGGCCCGTCGCGCCGGTCCCGATCGCGGCTTGCTCATCGTCGTCGAGCTGGGCGCGAAGCCAGGTCACCAGGTCGTCCATGGTCCGATCCTCCCTCACTGGTCGAGCGGCTGGCTGGTGCGGCGGACACGGGCGGCGGCGAGCACGCCCATGAGGGCGTAGGCGGGGTGCTGGTCGGGGTTGAGGTGGGATCGGTCGTAGCCCTCGGTGGTGCTGGGGGTGGCGTGGCCGACGGCGTACTGGACGACCCGCAGGTCCTTGCCGGCGGCGAGGTTGAGGGTGACGAACGTGGCCCGGAGGACGTGCGGCCCCATCTTGGCGATGAGCGACTCGGGGAGCTTGGCCTCGGTGGCGAGGCGGACGAGCTGCCGGCGCAGGTTGCGCGGGTCGATGCGCTGCCCGGTGTCGGTGACGAGCAGCGGCCGGCGGGGTCGGGCGCCGACGCTCACCGTGGGGAGCCGGTCGACGTCGGCGCGGGTGGCGAGGTAGGCGGTGATGCGCTGGTGGGCGGCGGGGATGAGCAGGGCGGCCCGGCGGCGACGCCCCTTGCCCATGACCTGCAGGACGGTGTGGCCCTGGTCCTGGGTGAGGTCTTCGATGTCGGCGGCGAGCAGTTCGGCGACGCGCAGGCCGGTGGTGGCGAGGGTCCACACGATGGCGGCGGTGCGGGGGGTGTCGGTGTCGGCGGCGTCGAGGAGGGCGACGACCTGCTCGGCGGACAGGGCGGGGGTGGGTACGGGGTTGGCCTTGGGGCGGCCGACCTTGAACTTCGCCGGGTTCTTGCGGAACGGGACGTCCTGCTCGTCGAGCCATTCGTAGAACGAGCGGACGGCGGACAGTCGGTTGGCGCGGGTGCCGTCGCTGTAGCCGGCGTCGCGCAGGGCGGTGGACCAGAGCTGGCCGTGGGCGGGTACGGCGTCGAGAGGGTCGACGCGGTGGAACTGGCACCAGTCGAGCCACGAGTGCAGGCCGTACCCGTAGCTCTTCGCGGTGTGCGGGCTGGCGAGGCTGCGGAGGAAGACGGCGACCTGGTCGTGGAGTCGGTCGCGGGTGGTGGTGACGGGTACGAGGTCGGTCATCTCCGGGCCCTGTTCGTGTAGTGGATCTATCCGGGTAGTGGGGTGGTGTCGTGGTGGTGGGGGTGCTGATGGGGCCCGAATCCGAAGTGGATCTAACCCCTTAATGACGGGTATCGGGTCCGTCAGCGGCGGGCCCACTCGGCGAGAACCTTGCCGTCGAGGACGGCGCGGTGGCCGTCCGGGTGGTCTTGGGGCTCGGTGCAGCGGTAGGCCATTCGACCAGTTCCGGGTTTGACGGGCTGGAAGGCTCCGCAGGCCCAATCAGCCGAGTCGAGGGTGGTGTCGACGATGACGGGCTGCCCGTCGGGCCACCGGTCGGGGCCGTCGCCGTACTGGTCGGGGTGGATGACGCGCAGGTGGTCGAGGATGTCGTGGTCGTCCACGGTGTTGTCGTCGGGTGGGCAGAGGTGGCAGGTGGCCATGGTCGTCTCCTCGGGTCGGGTGGCCCGGGGCGCGCGTGCACCCCGGGCCGGACGGGTCAGGCGGTGACGGGTTCCAGCGGCCCGAACAGGCCTCGCCGCCGATGGGTGGCCAGGTGCTTGAGGTCGGCGTGGTGGTCGCGGGACAGCGCGTCGTACGCCTGCTGGGCGGCTGCCATCACGTCGGCCGGCACCTGGTGCAGGTAGACGCCGACCCGGACGCCGTTGCGGGATGCGCTGACGATGGGTTCGATGCCGGGGTTGTTGGCGTCGGACTCGCCCCAGTGCCAGCGGACGACAGTGCCGTCCATGAGGGTGGGGGTGACGGTGACGATCACGGTGCTCCTTCGGTCGGTAGGTCGGGTCAGTTGGTCGTCCCCGGCACGGCCCCCGCGACCGCGCCGAGCACGGACGCCCTGGGCCAGATGCCGTTGCAGGCGGCGCACACCACGGCCCGGTCCGTCTCCGGCCCGACAGTGGTCACCTCCAGCCGTCGCTGGCGGCAGTCGGGGCAGGGGTGCGGCCCGCTGAGCGCCACTCTGGCGGCTCCGATCCGGAGCACCCGGCGTGCGGACTGGTCGAGGTGTGCGAGGGCGTCAGCGGTGCGCTGGGCGGCGTGGGCGGACATCGCCGGGATGGCCCGACGGATGCGGGTCACCGGGTCCATGCCGGGCGCACCCGGGAGCGTGCCGGCGACGGGGTCCAGGGCGCGGAGGAGGTCGCCGAGTGCGGCGGCGGCCGGGTCGGGTCGGCCGGGGGCCCATGCGCCGGTGGCGAGGTCTGCGGTGGGGTCGCCGTACCCGCCGAGGCTGGTGCGGCGCCCGAACTGCTGGCTGGGGATGCCGATGTCGTACGCGCCTCGGTCGCCGTCGACGGCGTCGGCGATGGCCGCGCGGGCGGCGGTCTCCAGCCGGGCGAGGGCGTCCGCGAGGGACCAGGCGGCGGCGGTGGCGTGGAGGTGGTGCGGGGTCAACGGGGCTCCTCAGGCGCGGTTGAGGGGGTTGCGGATGAAGCGGTGGAGACGGTCGGCGGCGTAGTGCGGGCCGACGATGGCGGCGAGGACCGGGGCGGTCGGGTAGTAGACGCGCTGGTGGCCGAGGACGCGGTGGCTGGCGATGCCGTGTCGTCGGCACCAGCCGCGGACGGTCTCGGGGCTGATGCCGACGATGGCGGCGACCTGGGCGGTGGTGAGGAGCTCGATCACCGGGTCCTCCGGCGGAGCAGGTGCGGGATGGTGGAGCCGAGCCAGGCGGCGGCGACCGCGACGAGGACGGCGGCGCCGTCGTGGGTCCAGGCGTCGGCGGCTGCGGCGAGTGCGAGGGTGGCGGCCACCCCCGCCACCAGTGCGGTGGCGAGGGCGGCCAGCAGACGGCGGCGGGTCACGCGGGCGCTCCGGAGCAGGCATGCGCGGCGATCATGCGGCCGATGAACTCCCCGACGGCGGGGACGACGGCGTTGCCGAGTCCCTTGACGCGGGCCGGCTCCAGTTCGTCGGGAAGCCCATCAGCCACTCGACCGCTTCGCCGCTCGGCCTCCATGAGCCCGTCGATCGGATGAAGCCACGCACCCGCTCGTACGTCTCGCGGCGGTACCGCTGGCGGCCACTGCCAAGTCCCCAGCCCCGGCGTCCCATCGAGGCGGTTGGCGTGGGCCAGAACGAACAGTCGTTCCCGTGTGTGTGGGGCGCCCACGGCGCACGCGGATAGCACCGTCCAGTCCGCATCGAACCCGTCCTCGGCCGGGTCACCGAGCATCCATCCGAAGGCGTCGGCGTCGTCAAGGAGAGCTGCGACGTTCTCCACGAGGACGTAGTCGGGTCGTACTGCGCGCACCACGTTGCGGAACCAGGGCCAGCCCCAGCGGGGATCACCCGTACCGCGGCGCAGACCGGCCGTGGAGAAGGGCTGGCAGGGGAAGCCGCCGGCGACCAGTCGAACAGGGGGTCTTGGTCGAGTGGTCCACCAGTCGACGGCAGTGCGGACGTCGTCATGCTTGGGCACCTCCGGCCAGTGGCGGGTGAGTACGGAACGGCAGAACGGGTCGAGTTCGACTTGGCCGGCGCAGTGCCAACCGGCGCGGTCGAGGCCGAGGTCGAGGCCGCCGATTCCGGAGAACAGCGACAGGTAGGTCAGCGGCTGCACCGCTCAGCCCTCCCGCGTGTTGGCGGGGCGGCCTGGTGCGGCGTGGAGGACGGCGAGCACTCGGGCGGCGAGGCACCGAGCGTGCCCCGGCTCGTCGCCGTCGTGGGTGCAGTCGGGGTCGTCGCACGGGGTGTGGGTGGTGCCGTCGGGGCCGGCGGCGAGGGGCCAGACGAGGGTGCGGATCTGCTCGTGGGTGGCCCAGGCGCGGGCCAGTTCGTCGGCGAAGAGCTGCCCATCTTCGGCGGTGTGTTGGCCGGCGTCGTGGCGTCGCCAGGCGGCGGTGAGGGCATCCACCGGTCAGTCCTCCCGCGTGGTGGCCGGGTAGGCGGGCGTCATCTCGTCCCGGACGGTCCCGGCGAGCACGGCGTCCTGGTGCTGGGCGGCGTCGCGTTCGATCTGCGCCAGGGTGGCGTCCCGGCCGGCGCGGATGCCGTCGAGGACCGCGGTCACGGTGGGCCGGTGGGCGTCGAGGTCGGCGGGGTCCGGCTCGTCGAGGCCGGTCTGGTCCTCGGTGCTGCACGTCCAGCAGCGGGCGTCCTCGCCCGGGGGCAGGGTGCGCGGGTAGGTGGAGCCGCAGTCGGGGCAACGTCCGCCGGGGCCGACGAGGCCGGCGTCGATGATGGCGCGGACGGCGATCGCGGCGGCGCGGACTGCGGGGTGGACGAACGGGGGGGCTTGCAGTGCTTCGCGGACGGCGTCGATGGCCCGCTGCTCCCAGTCGGCGGGGCGGATCGGCTCCGGCGCGGCGGCGTACCCGGCGTCACCGGCGGCGATCACCGCCCGGCGGATCTCGGTCATCAGCGGCCAGATGCCCACCGGCACGGGCACACCGAGCCGGTCGAGCCAGGCGCGGACGTCCCGGTCGATGACGGGGATGCCGGCGGCGGCGATCCATCCGGCGGCCTGGGCGACCCGATCCGGCGAACCCTGCACGCGGGCCGGGCCGGAACCGGGGGACGGCGCGGGCACCTCCGGCTGGCTGTCTCCCGCGTCGGGCCCGTAGGTGTCGATGAGGCATTGGCGGCATTCGTCGTCGAGGCTGACGTCGTGTTCGCATCGGCCGACCTCGTCGTCCTCGTCGTCCTGCCCGTCGAGCCAGATGAGCATGGCGGTCTGGGTGGGCCCGTACTGGCGGTCGAGGGTGTCGCGGGTGCGGCGGCCGAAGGGGTGCCGGTGGTAGGTGGCGCCGTCGGGGGCGGGTCGCCAGATGCGGTCGCGATTGTCGACGAGGACGCTCTCGGCGTGCTCCAGGGCATCGGCGAGGCGCTCGCAGTCGTCCCGCTCGGCCGCGCCGTCGTCGTCCTGGTCGTCGGCCGGGGCCGGCTCGCCGACCGTGTCGTGGGCGGCCCATGCCCGGTCGGCCTGCTCGGCGAGGTCCCGCAGCCGGGCCAGCAGGGTGCCGTTGGCGCGGAGCTGCTCGCGGAGTCGGTCGGCAACGCTCTGGGCGTGGTCGAGGTCGGCTGTCACGTTGTCGAGCTGCTCCCGGGCCTGGTTGCGCTCGTCGAGGGCGGCGTCACGGTCGCGGACCATGGCGCGGGCCTCGCCCTCGGCGCGGTCGAGCTGGATGCGGAGGTCGCGGATCGTCTCCCGCGCCTGGGCGAGCTGGCCGGCGGTGGACAGCTCGGTCCGGAGCGGGATGCGGTCGGCGGGGCTGGGCGGGGTGGTCATGGCGGGGGCCTCCGTGGCGGTGAGGGTGGCGTCGATGGCGGCGAGAGTCCGGTCAGTGGGCACGGCGGGTCTCCTCAGGCGGTGGCGGGCTGGAGGGTGGGGTGGAGGTCGGCTCCGTCGAGCCAGGCGTCCACGTCGCCGACGAGGGCGTCGACGTTGGTCACCCAGCAGGAGGCGGGGGCGTACCGGGCGGCGTAGGCCATCTCGGCGCGGGTGGCCTCGCCGGGGCCGTCGGGGACGATCGCGAGGACCAGGTGGCTGGCGTCGATCGCGGCCAGGTGGCGTTCGGTGAGCCGGTTGAGCTGCTCGGCGGTGGGGGCCGGCTCGCCAGGCAGGGGCGGGCAGGGGGCGTGAACGAGGTGCCCGGCGAGGGCGAGGGCGCGGTGGACGCGGGCGAGGTCGTGGGCGTGGCGGCGGGTGCTGCCGCAGAGGGTGATGGTCAGGCGTCGCATCGGGTCTCCTCAGGCGATGTCGTTGGCGGGGAGGTGGACGTCGACCACGTCGCGGTCGAGGGGCGGCTCGTCGCGGTGCGGCCGACCCGGGGTGGTGTCGGCGGTCGTGTCGGCGGGCTGGCAGGCGGCCAGGTCGTAGTCGGCGGGGTAGGTGTCGGCGTCGAGGTCCGAGTCGGCGGCGGTGAGCTTGCTGAGGGCGGACCGGAGCGTCGGGTCGTCGCCCAGGTCGAGCCACCCCTCGACGCAGTCGGCGACAGCGCGGATCTCGGCGGGGGTGAGGGCGAGCAGCGGCAGGTGGTGTTCGGCGACGACGGCCAGGTGCCGGCCGACGACGGCGGCGAGGTCGATGAGGCTGCTGGTGAGGACGTCGCGGCTGGCCAGCTCGATGTACGTCACGGAGCACTGGCTGATGCCGATCATGTCGGCGGCTTGGCGTTGGGTGATGCCGAGAGCGTTGCGGCGGTCGCGGATCTGCTGGCCGAGGTGTTGGCGGGTGGGGTGGCTGCGGGCGGAGTTGGCGCGGCGGCTCATCGGGGTCGCGTCTCCTCGGTCTCGTGGCGGGTGTGTCGGGCGGTGGCGATGTGCTGGTCGACGGCGGCGGTGGTGCAGGCCCAGCAGTGCAGGCAGTCGGCCCAGGCGGCGGCGGTGCGGTCGTCGTCGAGCCGGTCGGTGCGGACCTGGATGCGGGCGGCGGTGGTGGTTACGGCGGCGACGGCGGGCCGGCCGCAGCCGGGCGTCGCGCAGGCGGGAGGCGTCACCATTCCGCGGTCACCCGCCGCACCGGCGGCCCGTCGAGCACCAGCAGCCCGCCGCCGTCGAGGAGCCGCTCGACCACCGGGTGTCCGTACCGCGCGGACAGCTCGTCGTAGACGGCTGCGGCGTTGGCGCCGGTGTTGGTGGTGACGACCATGCGGCGTTCGTGCGCGCACCGGTGGTCGACGATGCGCTGGAGCTGCTCCAGCCACCAGTCGGTGACCCGCTCCCGGCCAAGGTCGTCGAGGATCAGGAGGCCGCAGGTGGTGGCGTAGTCGTAGGCGAGGGGCTCGGCGCTGTCGGGCTTGAGGGCGGCGGACAGGTCGGCGGCGGTCCACACCATCACCCACTGCTCGCGGCCGTGGACGTCGTTGCCGATGGCGTAGGCGGCGGTGGTCTTGCCGGTGCGGGTGGGGCCGGCGAGGACGAGGGTGCGGGGGCCGGCGTCCCACCAGCGGGCGATCTTGCCGCCGGGGTTCTGGTCGGGCCGGAGCCGGTCGTAGCTGGCGGTGGCGTAGCGGGAGGGCCGGCGGCGGGTGTAGACGACGGCCCGGTTGGCGGCCTGCCGGGAGCGGATGGCGTTCATCTCGGCGCGGTCGGCGTCGAGGCGGATCTGCTCCAGGGTGGGGCCGTCGGTGGTCGGGGCGTGGCGGGCGATGCGGTTCCGCCAGTCGCCGAGGGTGCGGCCCTGGTGGTCGCGGGCGGTGAGGTTGAGGGCGTCGCGGATCGGGGCGGTCGTCATCGGAGGCTCCCGGCGGTCTGGCTGGCGTAGGTGGCGATGGCTTCGCCGGTGCGGAACGGGTTGTTGTCGGGGCGGTCGTCGGTGTGCCGGTTCGCACCGGTGGCGACCCCAGCCCCGCCCGGCCGGCCCCGCCGGTCGTCGGCGGCGCGGAGCATCCAGTTGCGCCAGGTGGCCGGCCAGTCGACCTTGGTGGCGTCCTTGCCGGACTTCGCGGTCCAGTAGTTGCAGAACTTCTCGGTCTCGCGGCGCCCGTCGACGCCGGGGCAGTTGGCGGCGAACCAGGTCTTCATCGCCTCGGTGACGGCGAAGTCGTCGGGGAGGCGGGTGCCGCGCTTGCGCGGGCTCTCCTGCTCCCTGTTCCTTGCTCCCTGCTCCCTGCTCCCTGCTCCCTGCTCAGGGGCGAGGGTTTCGGGAGGGCTCGCGAGCGTCTCCGGAGGCTCTCCGGAGACGGCGGGACTGGGGATGTTCTCGCTGGTCAAGGGCTCCGGCGGTCGCGGGTAGCGAGCCTTACTGGGGTGGGAGACGCGCTGGTGCTCGTCCCACCCGACGATGAACAGGTAGTGGCGTTCGGCGACCTCGTACCGGGCGATCAGACCGGCCGTGGAGAGGCTCGCGAGGTCTCCGGAGGTTCTCGCGAGAGCCTCGCGAGGGTCATCCTCAAGGGGCCAGAGGGCGGCGGTGATGAGTTTCGGGTTGTCGACGGTGACGCCGTTGTCATCGACGTGCGTCCACAGGCCGATGAAGGTAAGCCTGGCCGAGATCGGCACCGAGGCGACCACCTCGGAGGTGAAGAACTCCGGCTTGATGGAGCGGATGCGCGCCACGTCGTGCCTTCCTGATCTATGTCGTCGTGCTCGTGTGGTTCGGGTGGCCGCCCGGCCCCGGGGAAGTGGGGCCGGGCGGCCGGTCAGGCAGCTGCCGGCTGGCGGTCGCGGGCGAGGATGCTGCGCACCGTCGAGTGCGGCGTCCCCGTCGTCGCCGCGATCTGCCGCAGCGACCAGTGCAGGCCGGCGAGCCGCAGCACCACGACGTCCCGGTCGGCCAGGTCGGTGGTGTCCACCGCCTCATCGGGCAGCGGCACAGCCGGCGCTTCGCACAGCAACCGATCGCCAGCGACCGTCCAGACCGGCTGGCCGGTGATGCGGGCACCGTCGGTGCGGGCCATGGCGTCGAGGCCGGCAGACGCCTCGGTGATGAGCTCCGACCGGGTGCGGTCCAGGTCGGTGATGGGCCAGACGGCCCGGTAGATGTAGGTCATGGTCATCAGTCCTGGTCCTCTCCGATACGTCGAAGCTGCTCGGCGTGCTTGGCGGCGGCCTTCTCGACCGCTTCCTGGTCGTGCGCGGCGTTGCCTCTGGCTCGGCCGCAGATGCAGGGCCGATCTCCTCTGTGGTCTGCCGGGATCACGCTCGACGGGGTGTAGGGGTGCGCCCGGATCGGCCGACGCCTACGGGTGCTCACCGCCATCTCCCGTACACCTGGCGGGCCGTCAGCCGGCCCTCCATCACCGCCGGGGGCAGGTGCCCGATGTGCCAGTGCCCATCGACGCTGGTGCAGCGGTACTCGCGCATCGCGGCACCTTTGTGGTGTCGGCGGATCTCCTGACGGGCCTGCTTGCGCCCGGAGAACAGCCGCTTGCCGTGGTCGGAGCAGACACCGATGTGCCCGCGCGGCTCGGTCATCGGCTGCCCCCGACGGTGAGCTGGTGGATGCGGTCGAGCAGTTGCGGCACGTCCTCGGCGAGCGCGGCCTCCAGCAGCCGCGCCTTGGTCTCGTCCTGGCGGTAGCGCGCCTCGAGGAGATCGGTCCACCGATCAGCGACTGCGTCCAGGTCCAGCAGGTGGGGCGGCGGCCCGGCCGGCGCCACGCCACCCCGGGGGAACGGGATCACGTTGCTGGCCTCGTACGCCCGGCACCCGGTCGCCGGGCACCCGCCGCGCTGCCCGGCCCGAACGATGGTGTGCAGCGGCTCCAGGGCACCGCACACGCACCGGCCCGGCTCCACGGCGGTCGTGCCCCGGGCACCCCCCGGATCCCGGCGGCTCACTGGGCACGCCCGACGCTGAGCAACGGCCGGACCTCGCACCCGGGGTGCCGGTCGAACTCCGGCGTCCCGTCGTGGCCGAGCTGGGCGGCGGGGTCGAGCAGGCCGCCGCACACCGGGCACAGGGCGTTCGGCGGCGGCTCCCCGGCGGGCCGGCACCCCTGGCAGGCGGCACCGGTGAGGTAGGGGTGGACCCCGGTGGTGGACCGGCACGGCTGGCCGGCCCGCCACTGGGTGCACTCCGTGGAGAGCAGCGGGGTCGTCACGCCCGCCCCGCTCCCGGGTCGTTGGGGCTGGTCAGCTCGGCCCGCAGGTCGGCGAGCACCTCGGCGGTGCCGGCCGGTCCGGGCCACTCCGGCGGGGCGGGCCGTGCGACGTTGGGGACGTTGAGCACCCCGGTGGCGTCGTCCGGTCCGCCGGGGATGAGTCCGGTGTCGCGGGTGACGGCCTGGACGGCGGCCGGGGTCAGCAGGTAGCTGCGGTCGACGCGCTGCACCGTTTCGGGGTGGTGGCGGCCGACGGGGGTGTCGTCGAGGTCGGCGATGGGCGACCACGTCTCGTCGGCGTCCCGGTGCTCGACCACCCCGGCGGCCGGCTGCTTGCCGGTGAGCCAGGCGGTGATGCGGGTGCGCAGCGTCGGCCGGGTGGGCCAGGCGGTGACGTGGCCCGGGTCGGTGGTCGTCACCGGGCCACCGCCTCGGTGCGGGCGACCAGGTCGATCGACACGGGCTGCTCGTCGCCGCGCAGGGACACCGGCATCAGCGCCCCGATGAACCAGTCGCCGATCTCGACGCGGACCGGCTTCCGAGGACCATCGAAGGTCCACCGAGGCGAGTTGAACGGGTCCAACTCGGTGGCCTTCAGCAGCGGCCGGATGGCTCGGTGGGTCAGGCCAATCGGCGCGTGCAGTCCTTCCGCGTCGCGGGTGGGCAGCGCGGAGAGGATCTTTCCCAGGTCGGGGTAGTTGTTGACCCCCTCGGGCTGCCGGGAGTGCATGGTGAGGCCCCCGAAGGTGACCGTGAGGAACTCGCCATCTTGGGTGATGGTGGCCTTGTCGGCGACGGTTTCCCGGTCCTCGATGTAGGCGTCCAGCTCGCGGCGCAGCCGCTTGGCGTCCCACCGCGCCAGGTACAGGGGTCCGGTGGGCTGGCCGGTGGCGGGCTGGCGGGCGTGGCCGATGACGTACCGGTCGGTGGCGCTGGCGGCGAGGATGCCGTCAGCGGCGCGGAGCTGCACGGAGTTGAGGGCGGGCAGGGTGACGTCGCGGCTGGCGAAGGGGGTGACGGCCCCGAGGATCTGGGCGAGGCTGCCGGTGGTGGTGACGATCTGACTCATCGGGGCATCTCCCGGTCGGTCGTGGGCAGGGCGTGGATGTCAGCGGCCGTGGACCACCACGAGGGGTCCAGGGCGTCGGGGGTGAGGGGGGCCTGCGCGGTGAGCTGCCGGCGCAGCACGGCCGCCTCGTGGCGGGCGGTGGCAAGTTCGGCGTGCAGCACCCGCACGGCGTGGCGGGCGGTGTGGGCGGCGGTGACGGCCTCGTCACGGCGGGCCTCGGCGGTGTCGGCGGCCAGCCGGTTCGCGCGGGCCACCAGGGCGAACGCGCCGGCCACGATCACCAGGACCACGACGAGCACGGCCAGGGCGGCGGCGAGTGCGGCGGCCATCACGCCACCTCGCAGGTGCAGGTCGAGCAGTGCCGGCGGGTCCTGGCCCGCACCGTCGGTGCCGGTGCGCCGTCGCGGTCCTGCCGGCGCTGCCGCACCACCGCCTGCGCCTCACCCAGCGGCATGCCGCCCCGGGCGACGGCTGCCTGCTCCTGCTCGGTGAGCTGCAGCAGGCCGATGCGGTCCCGCACCCAGGCGGGGCTCTTGCCGATGAGTCGGGCGATCTGCTCCCGGCCCAGATTCAGGTCCCACATCAGGTGATGCAGGGCCTGCGCTTCGGCGATCGGGTCGAAGCTGCGGGCCTGGGCGTGCATGGCCAACTGGCGGATGACCCGCTCGGCGGGGCCGGGGTTGCGGCGCAGCACGGCGTCGACGGTGGGCAGGTCGGCGAGCTTCGCGGCGGACAGCCGCCGGTGCCCGTCGATGACCTGGTACCGGTCGGGGCCGATCCGTTCGACGATCAGCGGCACCTGCTGGCCGATGGCGGAGATGGAAACGGCCAGCTCGGACACGTTGCCGACCTCGCCGCGGGCGTTGGGGCCGGGGTGGACGTGCCGGGTGGGGATGCGCAGCAGTGCGCCGTCGAGCACGGTGGCGTGGTCCATCTACGCCACCGCCCGCAGGTGCCGGGCCGGCTCGTACTGGGCCAGGTCGGCGAGCTGCTGCTCGGTCATGCCGGCGATCAGCTCGGCGATGCGGGCCTGCGCGACGGCGGACTGCGAGCGGAGGCTGAGCACCATCGCCACCAGGTCGGCGTCGAGGCCGAGGTCGGCCAGGGTGGGCGGGGTGTAGCCGTCCAACGCCGGGTCGACGGCGGTCGGGAACAGGTCGTCGGCGAGGGTGAACGGCTCCGGGGTGGGGGTGCTCGCCGCTGCGGAGGCCGGCCAGCGCGGCGCGACGTCCGGGCCGGGTCGACCCTCCGTGCCCGGGATCGGGCCCAGCGGCGGCACCGGCGGCAGGTCCGGGAGCGGGGTCGGGTCCGGGGCGGTCACCGGGTGCCCCGGGCGGTGATCTGCTCGCCGGTGACCGCCTCGTACGCGGCGACCATCGCCGAGTACGCCTCGCCCTGGAGGCGGTCGACGTCGGTTCCGGTGCCGTCGTACTCCAGGTGCCCGGCGGCGATCACCGCGCGGACGGCGGCGAGCAGGCGGCCGGTCGGCTGCGGGTCGGCGGTCGGGGCGAGACCGGCGGCGTCCACCGCCGTGACCGCCTGGTCAATGGACAGGCCGGTGATGGTCAGCTCGGCCACCTGGCCGTCGCGGTCGACCAACGCCACCACCCGCCGACCCGTGCCGTGGTGCACGGCGTACTCGGTGCTGCCGACACCCATGGGGGTGACGGAGTCACCCTCCCAGCCAGCGGCGTACAACCGGCGGAGCAGGGCGGTCGCGGCGGTCAGGTCCTGGGCCGGCTCGGCCGGGAGGGTGGTCGGGGTAGTCTGCTGGTGCATCTGGACTCCTCGTTTGTCCGTTGCGTGGGGCCCCTGCCGTGGCTGCGGTAGGGGCTCTGTCGTGTCAGGGGCGGGGCGGGCCGGGCTGGATCGGCGCGGGCACGTGCGGCCCCGGGTGCGGCGACGTGGGCTGGGTCATGACGGACTCCTCGGTGGGTTGGGTGGGGGTCAGGCCGCGAGCTGCGCGGCCTTGCGCCGCTCGATCTCGATCTCGATCTCGGCGAGCACCTGCGACAGGTCGTCGGCGACGCGACGCCCCTCAGGGCTGTCGGGGTCGAGCGGAGCGACCTGGGGGACTCGGGGACCGGATGGAGGCGGCGGCGTGTGCGGTCCGCCCGGCGGGTGCGTCACGACGCCACCTCCGGCACCCGCTCGAACAGGGCTTCGACCGTGGTGCCCATGTCACTGGCCATACGCATCGCCAGCGGCAGGCCGGGCAGGTGTCGCCCAGAACGGATGTCGAACATGTGCTGGCGGCCGATGCCGTGAAGTCGGGCCTGAGCCACAACCTTCCGGACGTTCCGCTGGGCTGCGAGCGCGTCGTACACCTCAAGGCGGAGACGAATTTTCGCGTCGCTTCGAGAGGTCAAAGCGTCGTCATTCTGCGTCGCTTGCATGTCAGCACCGTAGACCGTCGCGATAGTGCGACGCAAGGATTGGGCGCAAGAAGGTGACGTTCTCGCCCGTCCGGCGGAGGTCTAGTCATCCGGACGATGCCTGCCGTATCGTCGCGTTGACGCGACATATGGAGGAGTGGACGTCATGCCGCAATGGGAAGTAGTCGCCGGAGTGCGACGGGTCAGGAGACGCTCTGGCCTGCTGCTGAGCGCCGCAAAAAAGCGACGCCCGTCAACCAACCAGGACCCGTTCGCCACCGCCTACCGTGGGCACATGAGCGACGGTCAGGAGATCCGGGAGAGCTGGGCGGAGTACCTACGCCGGATGACGGACCGCCCCGGCTGGAGCGTCGCAAAGCTGGCACGTGAGTCGAACATCCATCGGGGCACGATCTTCAAGTGGATGTCCGGCAAGGGCGGGGCCAACATGGCCAGCGTCCAGGCCATCGCCACCGCGCTCGGCGACGAGGTGGGCACTGCCCTGCGCGCGGCCAGCAACTCCGGTGCCATGGAAGACGAGTTCGACGAAGACCTCCGGATCATCGTCCGGCGGCTGAAGTCACCCGACGCCAGCGAGGCCGAACGAGCAACCATCAGGGCCACCCTGAAGTACCTGGCTGACCTGGCGGACCGCACCGAGCGCGACGAGGGTCGCGCCGCAAGCTGATGGCCCGTCGTCCCCTCGCCGCAGTACCCGACCGACCCACCCGCGTCGTTCTCTACGTCCGGGTGTCGGCGCTGATGGGCCGCGGCGGCGAGGACTTCCACAGCCCCGACGTCCAGACCTCCGCGATGCGTCGCGCCACCACCGGCATGAGGGAGATCGGCGTGGTGAGCGACATCGACGTCACCGGACGCCACTTCGTCCGCGACGGCATCGACCGCATCCGTGACATGGCCCGCGCCGGGCAGATCGACGCCATCGCCGTGTACGACGTCAGCCGCTTCGGTCGCGACGTCCTGGAGAGCCTCCTCGTCCTACGCGAGCTGTCCGAGTCCGGCGTCACCATCATCTCGGCCTGCGAGCACATCGACACCAGCACGCCCGCCGGCGAGATGATGCTCATCAACCTCCTCAACCTCGCCCAGTACCGGGCGCGCGAGATCGGGCGTGCCTGGTCGGCGACCATCGCCCGCCGCGCCGAGCAGGGACGCCACCACGGCCGGCCACCCACCGGGTACCGGCGTGGACCGGACGGGCGCCTGGAACCGGACCCGCTGCTCGCGCCGGTGATCACCGCGACCTTCCGCGACTACGCCGCCGGGACCAACCCTCGGGAGTTGCGCCGCCGTATCCAAGCGGCCACCGGAACGCACATCGCGGCAACCAGCCTCAAGCTGCTCCTCGCGAACCGCACCTACCTGGGGGTCGTGCACAGCCGAGGGCAGGCGGGCGTCGTGGAGACGCCGGGCGCCCACCCGCCGCTCACGGACGAGGAGACCTTCGCCCGCGTCCAGGCGCGAATCGAGGCAGACCGGCGGGTGCACCCCCGCCTCCAGGAAGCCCGCTACAGCATGTCGGGCATCGGCCGATGCGGAGTCTGCGGCGGGCACACGAACATCCGGCCCCGGGCCAGGCGGAAGGACGGGCCCGGCATCTACTGCCGAGGGCAGTTCGAGATGGTCAGCGCCTGCCGAGGTTGCGGCCAGCCGAACCTGGCGACGGTGGAGAGCGCCGTGCTGGAGCAGGTTCGGCAGCGAATCGAACGGCTGCGCGGGGACGTGACGGCACGACGGGCGCACCTGGCTCGGGCGACACGGGCCGGCATCGATGCAGAGGTCACCCAGCGGGAGATTGAGGCGACGCGGCGGGCGATGGCCAGGGCGACGCAGCGGTGGGCGCGCGAGCAGCTGGACGACCGCACCTACGAGGACACGATGGCCGAGCTGCGTGCCGCCGAGGCACAGCTCACGCAGAACCTGGCCGAGTCCAGGTCTGTCGTCGAGACGGCGGCACCTGAGCTGGTGGTGTCCGTCGGGGAGAAGCTGCTCGCCCTGTGGCCGGAGATGAGCGGCGCGGAACGGAATCGGGCGCTGCGGCAGGTGCTCGTCACCGTGACGCTGCAACCCGCGACGCGGTACCGCCAGCCGGTGGGGGAGCGGATCGAAGTGCAGTGGCGCTGACGGGAGTCTCGGTCACGTTCGGCGCATAGCACCGACGTGCCATGCGCCGAACGTGACCCAGGATTCAGCGGTGCAGGCCGCTGGCCAGGCGGCGGCGGATCCGCGACACGGCGTCGGCGGTCTCCGGGTCCATGCCCCGGGTGGGCAGCGGGTAGACGTTGGGTCCGTACGTGCGGGGGTCGGCGGCCTCCCGCGTACCGCCGACCTCCCCGGCGCGGAGGAGGTGGCTGGCGGTCATCCAGAGGACCAGGTCGCCGAGGGCGAGCACGATCAGTTCGGCGAGGGCCGGCCGGAGGGCGGTGAAGGCGTAGACGGTGAGGGCGGCGAAGAGGAGCAGGGCGGCGGCGGCGATGGTGACGCCGAGGCGGTGCATGAGCATCTCCGATCGGTGGTACGGGGAGGGTGATCGGAGGTCGGGTGCGGTCCGGCCTCCTGGCAGGTGGGTGGCACCTCCTGGTGGTCCGATGGCCGGGACTGCGGGGACGGGGTTGTCGCAGGTCCGGCTGTAGGGATCGGACTACTGTACGAGATCTTTCGTTCGTATGTGAGATGCCTGTGACGGGTGTTTGCATCGACGCACCGTGCAACTTGCACACGCTGTGCAGGGATGCCTGCCGCCCGTAATAACGCATAGACGCGCGCCTCTGGCATGTCGGGTGGTATGGGGCATGTCGGGCCGGGTGTGTCGGGTGCGCGACGGCGGGATCTGTGGATCGTGACGCCGGGGACGGGTCGGACAGCCGTTGTCAAGATCGCCGATCTTGACGTTTACTTGGCCACCAACTCCACCTGGTCCGCCCGATACCTACCCCGCTCCCGGCCGCCGACCGTCACCACGATCACCGCCGTCATCGCCCCCGGCGCGATCCCCAGCTCAACCCTGTCCGCCTCCGTCGGCATCCGCACACGCACCCGGCCGCCCCGCGGCACCGACACCACCGTCGGCTGATCCTGCTCGACCACCCGGGCACCGTAGCCGCGCTCTACGACAATCAGGCCCTCGTCGCGCAGCACCCGCAGGGCTCGGCGGACCGTCTCCCGGCCGAGGCCGTGCTCCTGGCCGATGCGCAGGGTTGACGGCAGCAGCTCTCCCGGCGGCGGCTGGCCGGCCGCGATCTGCTCGCGTAGGACGTCGGCGAGCTGCCGGTAGACGGCCCTCTCTGCCGCCGAGTTGATCACTAGTGGACGGTATGCCGTGCGACCCGCCGGTGATCCTAGGGGCCCAGGGGGCCCAGGGACCCTCGTAGAGTGCTGGGAACGGCACCCTCTGCGACGGCAGGAGGCACCATGACCGACCCGCACCAGCACACCTGGCCCGGCGGACGCTGCCCGGACGGCCGCGAGGTCCCCCAACCCGCCACCGCCCGGCCGGCCCCGGCGCGCTGGCCTGGCTGGGTCATCGCCGCCGTGGTCCTGGTTCTCACGGTGGCCGGCATCGCCGGGTGGTGGCAGCGGTGACCGGGATGGCGGACGACATCGGCCAGGGCGGCGACCCGGCCGTCGCATCGGTCATCGTCCAGGTGCACCAGCGGTGCCCGGCCTGCGCGGCGGGCCGGTGTGAGACGGGGCGGTGGGCGGCCGAGCTGCTCGCCCGGGTGCGGGCGGAGCGGGCCTGAGCACACGACAGCCCCCGACCAGCGCGGTCGGGGGCTGCTCTGCGTCAGGGGGTCAGGTGTCGGGCTGGCCGGCCTTGCGCAGGACAGCCGACCGGCGAAGCTGGTAGATGCCGCGCCGGGACAGCGGTTTGTACCGCCACCCGGTGCCCTCGTCGCCCCACTCTTCGGCGCGCTGCTCCTCGTCGGCCAGGGACCGCTGCACGGTGCGGGTCGACACCTCCAGGGCCGCAGCCGCCTCGGTGACGCTCATCCACTCGCCGCTCAACGCGCGCTCCCCGCTCCGGTGGTATCTGCCCACGGATGATCGCACGACTGACACGCCCGTCATAACCACAGCGACACGCTAACCGTGTCGCGACAGTTGCGCCAGAGGCGACAGACGCGCCATGATGTGCGGCATGCAGATCCCTGAGTCGATCCGACCCACGGTCGACGCCGTCCTCACCTGGCTGACCGGCTACGGCCAGCCCCTGCTCTTCGGTGCCGGTGCGGTGGGCGCGCTGCTCGCCCTGGGCCTGATCTGGAAGTTCCTCCGCACCGGCCAGGTGCACGAGCGCCTCGGCCTGGTCGCGGTCACCTTGGCCACGCTCTTCGCGATGGAGGGCATGTACGAGGTCGCCCACGGCCCCCTCGGCCTCGGCGACGCCGGCAGCCTCATGTTCTGCGCCACGTTCGAGGTGGTGATGCTCCACCAGGGCAGCCTCGCCGCCCACAAGCTCGCCGCCGCCATCGACGGCCAGACCCCCGACATCAGCCGGCACATGCGGTTCGTGTGGATCGTCGCCGCCGCCTCCGGCGTCATCGCCTCCACCGCCTCCAGCTCGCTGACCGAGGTGGTGCTCCGGCTCGTCACCCCGCCGCTGGCCGCCGGCATCTGGTACATGAGCCTCTACGCCGACGTCGAGCCCGCCGAGCGGCAGCCGTCCCGGTGGATCTGGACGCCGCAGCGCATCGGCGTGCGCCTCGGTCTGCTCAAGCCGGGCACCGTCGACGATCTGACCGAGGTGTTCGCGCAGCGGCGCATCGTCGCCCTGGTCGACGCAGGCATGGAGCTGTACGTCCAGCAGCAGGCCCTCCGACTGCGCGGCGACCAGCCGGCAGAGCCGGCGCGGTGGTGGCGTCGCCGGCAGGCTGACCCGCTCGCGGCGGCGCTGCGCCGGCTCCAGCAGCTCACCAAGGCGGCCGACGCCGAAACCGTCGCCGCTGCCCGCGAGCAGCTGCGCCGGGTGCTGTCGATCGAGACGGAGCTGTTCCGCGACGACACCCAGCCGACCGAGCGCGAGCGGGAACTGATGGACGAGTTGCGGCTCGTCATGCGGCAAGCCACCGACCGGCTCAGCGCCGAGCACCACAGGGCGTTCGGGGCGGACCGCGGTGAGCCTCTGGTGGAGCTGGGCGGGATCAGGATGCCGGCTCACATCGCGACCCAGATCGGCCCGCCGCCGGCTCACGTCCCGGCTCAGACGACCCCCGCCCGTGAGCCCGCCGCCGAGCCGGTCAGTGAGCCGGTCGCCCCGGCCCGTCGTGAGCCGGACAGTGGCTCACCGGTGAGCCCCGCAGCGGCTCACGCCCCGGCTCAGCGGCGGGTCACCGAGCGGCTCACCCGACCGGCTCAGACCGACAACGCGAAGCGGCTCACCCAGGCTCACGCCCGGCTCACCAAACGGCTCACGCGGGAGCCCACCAACGCCGAGTTGGTGGAGTCCACGGGGCTCAGCCTCGCGACCGTCAAGCGCTGGAAGACCCGCACCAACCCGACCATGAAGGAGAACTGAGATGGCCGACCGCAACGTCACCCGCCGGCTGGCCCGCGACCTGGGCGTCAACCGCGACGGCCTGCCCCAGGCCCTGGAGCGCGAGGAACGCGCACGAGCCGACCGGCAGGAGCAGCTCGACCGAGCCCGCGCGATCACCACCGCCCACGATGAGGGCCGCCACTGCGGCGCCGACTGCGGCATCTGCCGGCAGGCCGGCCGAACCCTCTGACCCAGCACCCGGGGCGCGGCTCACCGACTGGACATCGCGCCGCGCCCCGAGCCCACTCACCCGAAGGAGAGCACCAACATCATGACGACCACCTACTACGTGCGCGGCCAGGTCCCCCAGGACTCGCCGCTGCAGGCCCTCGCCGGCCGCACGGTGACCCTGCCGGCGGCCGGCCCGATCGAGGCGGCCGTGCGCGCCGCCGAGCTGGCCACCGTGCACGCCGACCCGGTGATCGTGCCGGCCCGGTACGTGCCGTGGACGCCGATTGCGCTCGGGCTGACCGGCGCGATCGTCGCGGCCCTGGCCGCCACCCTTACCGCCGCCAGCACCGGCCACGACCTGGCGTTCTGGGTCGCGGCCGGCACCGTGGCCGCGCTGGCCGCCGCCCTGGTGACCGTCCTCGTGCACCTGGAGATGGACCGATGAGCGCTGCGTTCGGATTCCTGGTCATCGCGGTAGCCGCGCTGCTGGCGTGGATCGCCCAGCTGAAGCACAAGCGGGCCACGGCCATCGGCCTGGTCGTGCTGGTCGGCATCCTGGTCGGTAACGCGCCGGGCACCATCGGCGACTGGTCGGAGAGCGCCGCCGACTTCGTGTACGAGCTGCCCAAGACGATCAGCTCGATGGTGGGCTGACGTGCGCACCATCGAGGCCGCCCTGCTGGGGGCGTCGGGGGCGGTGATTGCCCTGCGGTCCCCGACGGTCCGGCAGGCGGCGGCGCGTGGGGTGGTGCGGGCCGGCCGGGCTGCGGGCCCGGTAGCGGCGCGGGCGGCCGGCCGGGCCGGCCAGTCGGCGTCGCGCCGATACAGCACCGTGCGGGCGAGCTGGGCGGACCGCCGCCCGGCCCGACCGGTGCGGTGCCTGGACCCGGACTGCGTGTGGACACAGGCGCGGCCGTCGTCGGCGGAGTTGCTGGAGCACCTGCGCACCGCCCACCGGCCCGCCGGCGACTCCACCCCGGCCCCCACCGGCACCGGGCCGGGGTCGGCCCCGGCCGGCCCCGCCCGGCCGGCGGTGCCGGTGGACGACCGGCCGGCGGAGCGCATCACCGAGGTCGCGCCGGGCGTCCGGATCGGCCACCAGATCACCGAGGTAATCGACAAGATTGGATTGCATATGGATGAGTTCCGGACTGTGAGCAGGGCGCTTGCCCAGGCGGGCGAGATCGAGCCGAAGAGCCTGCTCGGCCTGCTCGACGCCTGCACCGGTCTGCTGACCAGCATCGCCGGTTTGTCCGCTCTGATCACCGACGTCGCCGAGCACGCCGACACCACGATGTGGGTCGACCTGCGCGCCGTCGGCCCGCTGTACGAGGCGGCGGCCGGGGTGATGGCCGAGGGCGAGGCCATCCGGCGGGCGATGAAGCGGATCAACGACCTGTACGCCGAGGAGATCGCCGTCGAGCACAAGCAGGACGACGGCAAGGTTCGCTCGCTCAACCCGCAGGTCGTCAACGCGGCCTGACCCGAACCCCTGCCCCGGGCGGCACTTCCCCGCCGCCCGGGGCAGGGGCTTCCGCCCGTAGAGAGGAGGGCCACCGGTGGCCCGACGTAACCCGAATCCCCGCTACATCCGCTCGGAGCCGATCCCGGCCGCCGAGCCCGCCCGCCAGCAGCGGACCGGGCAGGCCCCGCCGACCCGGTCGGCGATGCGCCGGTGGCTGCGCCGGCACCGCTGGCAGCTGGTCCCCGCCGAGGTGGCCGGCGGCGCGTACCTGGTGGCCGGGCTGGCCGACGTCGCGCCCACCTACGGGTACGGGACGCTGGCCGTGGCCGGTGCCGCAGGCCTCGCCCTGGCCCAGCGGCTCAGCCCCGCCGAGCAGCTCTACGGCCGGCTCGTCGTCGGCGGGGCCGCCGGCTGGGTGGTCCTGGCCGACCTGGCCGGCCCGTGGTCGCTCGGCGCGGCCGCGCTCTGGGCGGCCGGACTGTGGGCCGGCGGCACGCCGTGGTGGCGGTCGCACCGGGTCCGCGGTCGCATCCGCGTCGACGAGCTGGTCGAGGCGTGGCCGGACTGGTCGCACCGGGCCGGCCTCGGTGGCGTGCGCGTGGTCAGCGGGACCGCCGGCCGGGTGTACGACCGGCTGCGCCTGGAGGTCGTCCGGGGCCAGCAGCGAGCCCGGCACGTGGTCGACCACCTCGAAGACCTCGCGTGCGTGCGCGGCGTCCCGGTGTGGCGGCTGCGGATCGACCCGCAGGGCGGCGGCGAGGACCCCGGCCAGCTCGACCTGCTCATCACCCACACCGACCCGTGGCGCGACGAGCGCGGACAGCCGGTCCCGCTGCCGCACCCGGCCACCGAGGACCTCGCCGCGTGGTGCCGGCCGACCAGCATGGTCGACCCGATCCCCTGGGGCGTCTCCGCCGACGGGCCGGCCGCGTCGCTGGCGGTGCGCAACGACCGCGGCGGCCGGGCGGTGGCCATCGCCAGTAAGAAGGGCGGCGGGAAGACGGTGCTGCTGCACAACCTGCTCGCGGGCCTGTGCCGCATGGTCGACGTCGACATCGCGGTGATCGACTGCAAGGAACACGGCAAGGCGTCCCAGCCCTGGGCGCCGCGGCTGATCCGTCGGGCCACCAACCCGGCCGACGCCATCGCGCTGCTGCGGTGGGCCGCCGACGAGAACGACCGACGCGGCGCGGCCGCCCCGGACTCCGTGCTCAAGCCGACCGCGCGCCGTCGCGCCCTGGTCGTCGTCATCGACGAGTACGGGGCCCTGGTCCTGGCCGACGAGAACGCGAAGGAGTGGACCGAAGCCCTGGCCCGCAAGATCCGCTCGGCGTCGGGGGCGCTGATCATCGCCGACCAGCGCCCGGATCACAGCACGTGGACCGGGGCACTGCGCGGCCAGCTCGACGAAGTCGTGGTCGGGCTGCTGGAGAACCGCCGCGACGTGAAGGCCATCCTCCCCTCGACCGAAGGGGTGGACCCGACCGAGTTCACCCTGCCGGGGCAGATGGTCCAGCAGGCCGGCAAGCGCGGTCGGCAGATCGAGTCGCGCACCTGGCACCTGGAAGACCCGGCCGACATCGCGGCCATCGTGCAGGCGTGCCGGGACCGGTGGCCCGACGAGCAGGTCACGGACGCATCGCCCAACACCTCAAGATCAACTAGCGAGATGGAGCAGACCATGGAACTCCCCCGAGGAGCCGGAGCTGAGCAGGTCCGCGCCCAGATCCGCGACGCCCTGGACGCCATCGCCGGCCAGGACCACACCGGCGTCCCGGACCTGTCCGTCGACGAACTGCGCCGACGCGCCCAGGCCACCCCGCCCCCTCCCCCAACCGCCGAGGAGAACACCCTCGACGAGCGGATCATGGGGGCGCTGCGGGCCGCGCCCGCCGAGGGGATCGCCATGGCCGACCTGGTCGAGCAGGTGGGAGCACCCCGCAGCACGGTGCAGGTGCGATGCTCGGCCCTGCGCAGGAAGGGGAGGGCCTACGCCCAGCCAGCGCGCGGCGCACACGCCCGCTGGCACGTCACGCAGAGTACGCAGCCGGCAATGTCCAACGCCTAATGCCTAACACCTCAGCCCAGCCCAGAACGGGGAGGCGCGTGCGCGCAGGCGCGCGAGACATTGGGCGATAGGCATTACCCAGAGCGACAGCAGCGCCCCCGTCGGCCAGATGCCGAGCGGGGGCGCTGCGTCGTGCGGGGAGGGGGGAGGGCTAAGGGAGGTCGTCGTCCTCGGCCGGCGGCTCCACGGTCAGCACCGCACCGCTGTCGCCGACCGCGTACCGGCCAGGGGCCAGCACCTGGCCGCCGACGGACAGCGCCTCGCCGTCGAAGTGGATGTCGCCGGGTGGAAGCGGTGGAAGCGGGAGCGGCTCGTCGACGGGCGCGGGCTCTGCGGGGTCGGTGCTGGTGCCGCGCCAGCCGTGGCCGGGACGGCTGGCCTGCCAGGCGTCGATCGTGGCGGGCCGCCAGGCGGGCGAGCGGCCGATCATCCGGTCGGGCTCGGGCAGGTCGCCGCGGCTGCGCATGCGGTGGACGCTGGCGGTCTGGATGCCGAGGCGGGCGGCGAGTTCGGCGCTGTCGAGGTAGTCGGTCACGGCATCAACCTACGTTGTCTAGTTGAGCTTGACAAGCCCAGTGCATCCCACTAACGTTGTCCATGTCAGCAGGACAACGTTAGGCAGGGAGACGGACATGCAGACCACCATCCAGGACAGCGCCACCGACACCGACGTCCAGGACATCCGCACCGCCCGCCACCTCGCCGAGCAGCTCAAGAACATGCAGCCGGGCAGCATGGGCTACCGGGCCACCGTCCGGCGGTACCGGGCGATCGTCGACCGGCTCGGCTACGACCCCATCAGCTGACCCGCCCCGGGGGCCGGCCACCCAGCCGGCCCCACCCCACCCCCCAGCAGAGGAGCCCGACCGTGCCGACCATCGCCGCTGTCCGCTACGCCCACGCCCTCGCCGAGGACATCGCCGACGCCCTCCGCGCCGCCCCCCACGCCGCCGGCCGCATCAGCGTCCGCGAGGACGTCGACGCCGGCACCTGGGCCGTCCGCGTCACTGCCGGCCGCACCTACTACGACCTGCTGATGCCGGGCCCCGGCGCGGTGTACTCGCTGTGGCGGCGCGGCCGGTGGCTCGGCGGGATCGGCCTGACCACCGACGCGACCCCGGTCGACGTGGCCCTGACGCTGCTACGGCGCATCGAGCAGACCCTCTGACCCGGGACGCACTGCGGCCCCGCCCCCACGCGGGGAGCGGGGCCGCTGCCGTCAGATCCCCGACGATCACCCGCCACCGTGGCCGGCCGCCGGTACGGTGCCCGGCATGACGATCGACCCTCAGGCCGGCATGCCGGCAGAGCCGGGCCCGCACGCGACCACCGAGCCGATCACCCCGCCGCGCCGGGCCCGCCGCTGGCCGTGGATCGTCGGAGCGGTGGTCGTCGTCGCGGCCCTCGCTGGTGGGCTGACCTGGTGGCTGGTGCCGACGACCGAGGATGAGGCGATCGACCGGTGCCACGACGCGATCCGCGACAAGCTCTACGCCCCGTCGACGGCCGCGTTCGCCGACGAGGTGGAGCGGGACATCGAGGTCGGGATCTACCGGCTGAACGGCGAGCTGGACGCGCAGAACAAGCTCGGCGGGACGATCCGGGGCGAGTATTTCTGCGTGCTGCGGCACGAGGAAGACGGGAGCTGGGTGACGATGGAGGCTCGGGTCATCTCACGCTGATCCTGCTGACGACGAAGCGACCCCGCCCTCCCAGAGGAGAGCGGGGTCGCTGACGTTTGGTCGGCACCTCCCGGGACGTCACCGGGGAGCACCGCGCCGCCGATCTTACCGGCGGGACTGCATGAGCCGGGCGACGGTCGCCGGGGACCACACCCGGGACCGGCCGACCGCCATCACGACCAGCGGCGCGACGACGGCCACCACGCCGAGGATCGCGGTCTGCTGTTCGTCGGACACCGGCAGGCCGAATGCGGTCAGCAGCGCCAGCACGGCGGTGACCGCCGCGGTGACCACGCCGACGGTGACCAGCGGCTCGGTGGCCGACTCCGGCGAGGGGATCTGGGTCATGGGTACCTCCAGGTACGACGGAGCCCGGACCCCGCTGGTCCGGGCTGAGGGGTTGCGCTTTCCTGCCGGGTCAGGCCGGGCAGTCGTACGTCCGACGCAGGTCCGCGATCTGCGCCGCGATCTCCCGCCCCGCCGGAGTCTGCGGCGGGGCGGACCGGTACGCCGAGTCGAGGGCCACGACCACCCCGCAGCTTCGCTGCTGGGCCACCTCCGCAGCCCGCAGCGCCCGAGCGGCCACCAGCACCGCTACCGCCAGAGCCACCACGGCGGTCAGCAGCACCACCATCAGCACCCGCCAGCCGCGCTCCGTCACGGGTCAACCGCCCCGGACGACGCTGCCGGCGACGATGACGGCGACGGCGACGACGAGGGCGACGACGGAGAGCCAGATCCGTCCGAGGTCTCCGCGTCGCGTCGGAGCCCCCGGGCCCCGACCACCGCCGGGCCGGTGAGCAGGGTCAGCGCGGCGAGGATGAGCGCCTCGGACGGGGTCGGCGCGACCCACGTCTGCTGCACGATGATGCTCAGGCCAGCCAGGACGCAGCCGATATCCCGTAGACCCCTGGTGAGTGGCTCCAGCCTCACTCACGTGCCTGCCCCAGGCGGGCGCTCAGCTCGTCGACGACCTGCGCGGCGACGGTCGGCGGGATCGCCGCCGCGATCCGGGCCGGGTCGAGGTGTGCCAGCAGCGCCGGGGCGAGGTCGGCGGCGAGCTGCGCCTCGTCGACCAGGTCCCGGCCGGCCAAGGCGGCGAGGTCGGTACGCAGGGCGGCGACCTGCGCGCCGATGCCGGCCACCGCCTCGAAGAGCCGATTCGGCTCGACGCGACGCTTCGGCTCGCCCTCGATCTGGTAGTCGGCGGCGGTGCCCGCGAGCAGGGCCGCCGCCCGGTTGGTCGTCGCCCACGCGATCTTGTCCTGTGCCACGGGTGCCTCCACGGGTTTCGGGGCCTGGATGAGGCCGATGCTGATGAGGTAGCGCCGGAACAGCGAGGTGAGATCCCGCCCGGCCTTGATCGCGTCGCGGAAGAAGCTGAAGTGGGTGTGCCACAGGTGCGAGTCGTCGCCGGAGCTGCGCTTGCCCAGCCGGTCCCACCGCCGGACGACCTTGCCGTCGGGCGAGTAGATGATCTCCCTGATGTCCCGGGTGTCCGGAGCGCCGGCCTGGCACTGGGCATCGCACCAGGTGGAGAACGTCCGCAGGTTGTGGGTGACACCACCGACGCGGACGCTGAACGTGCCGACGTCCAGTCCGGCGGCGTAGAGGGTGAGGCCGGTCCGGTCGCGGGACGACTCCACCACCGAGTAGTCGCCGGACACCACCCGGTCGGAGCCACAGTGGTAGCCGCCCCGGTGGGCCGGATCACCGACGATCCCCACCGCGGCGGGATCGAGTCCCTTGATCGTGTCGAGCAGGAGCCGGCGGACCGCCAGCAGGTTGGCCGGAGCCGTTGTCATGACGCCTCCTTGACGGGCATGGGTTTGACGGGTACGAGGTCGAACGTCGTGTCACAGCCCGCGCAGTACAGCCGGCACGGCGACCCGTCGACCGGGGTCAGCCGGTGCTGTGTCACCGCGCATTGCCGGCGGCGTAGCTCGGCCTCGGCCTCGGCCAGGGTGTAGAGCGGCTCTTCGTCCATGCTGGTCACCTCCGGATCTGGCGCAGCTTGGTCTGGGCGGTGGCGAGCATCCGGGACGTCGAGGGCGCGTACGAGTCCAGCTCCAACGTCGCGGCCCCGTCCGACACCCGGTACTCGCTGGCCACGATCCGGAAGATGGTCACCCCGTCCCGGGTGCTGGCGTTGAGCGCGTCAGGGCGGGGCAGCACCCCGCGCACCCGGATCAGACCCGGCCGGATCTCCCACGGCTGCACCATCCGGCCCGTCTCCAGGTCCAGGATCGGCCGGGCGATGCGGAGCCGCCCCCCGTTGGGTGCCCACTTCCGGTCGGCGAGCCACTGGTCACCGGCGCGCTGGGCGGCCGAGGTGGACCCGACGTCCCCGCCGAGGTCGATGCTGCCCTGCCTGATCAGCGGCGGGGTGGCGTTGTCGAGCGCGGGCACGCTGCTGGTGCGGGTGGTGGTGCGCGGCCTCCCCTTGGAGTCCTTCCAGCGCACGGTGATCCGGTTGTAGAGACCATCCGCTGACCCCTGCGACTCGTACCCGTCCGTGACGTCGGCCTCGTACCGGACGGTCGTCGGAAGCGCCACCCATTCGAATCGGTACCGGCCGGCGGCGTTGCGCTCCCACGCGCGCCAGGTGTAGCCGGCCTCCATGCTCAGCAGGTCATCGAGCACCCGCGCCGGGTCGACGCCGTCGGGATAGGCGAGCTGGTCGATCTGGTACGTGGTCGTGGCGATGCGGGCATTCGCGCCGTCGAACGAGGTGAGCAGCCTCCCGAGCAGGTCGGCGACGATCTCGTGCGCCAGGACGTACGAGTTGCCGTACGGGGCGGCTGTGAGCTGCTCCGAGCCGGCCGCCGTCCACCTGGTCGACAGCACGATCAGGTTGCCGAAGGTCCCCCAGTGCAGATCGTTGCCGATCTTGCCGCCGACCCCGGTGTAGATGATCCGCCACTCGATGGTGTTCCGGCCCGCCGTCCAGTGGGTGACGATCACGCGCGGGGAACTACCGCCGCCGCTGGTCGACCAGTTGTTCGACCGGGCCACCTCGCCCGACGCGAGGCTGCCGTCCGTACGGGCCACCGCCTCCACCTGGTAGGCGGAATCCGTCCGGCCGGCGTCCCAGGTGTAGTCGATCCGGGCCAACTTCTGGCTGGCCCGCTGGAGCCCCAGGTACCGCGTCACGACCCTGCTGTTCGGCACCACGGTGAGGCCCTCGGGGAACTGGAGGATCAGCACCTGCTCCTGGCTCGCCGTGTTCGCCGGTGTGCTGCCGACCGAGTCGTCGCCCTTCGGCGTCGCGTTGTCGACCCTGTCGAGGTTCGACAGCACCTGCTGGTCGACGTAGATCAGCGGGACGGTGCGGTCGCGGGTGTGCGCCTGGCCGCCGACCGCCGCCAGGTCCCACACCTGGCCCTGCGCCCCGGCCGACCGGCCCGGATCCTCTAGCCGTCCATCCCAGACGACACCGCCATGCCGGCCGTCGTGGACCAGCAGGTTGCCGTAGTAGGCGACCTCGTCCGGCTGGAGAGTCAGCGGACGGTCCAGTGCGATCTGGCAGGACGCGTACCCGCCTGGGTCGGTCCACCGCATCACTAGGTCGCGGGTCTCCCGGGTGACGTTCCGCTCGCCCTTGCTGGTGACGAGCTTGATGCTCAGCGGAATGGGCAGGCTCATCACACCCCCCGGATGTGCAAGTACCTGGGCCAGTAGTACGGGGTCACCCGCACGTACGCGGTCGCGTCGTCGCCGTCGCTGTACTCGCTGCCCACATCGCGCAGCAGGTGCACGCGGTTGGTGACGCCGGGCGACACCATCGGCGTCAGGCCCGCCATCTCCGCGATGGCGGCCCGCACCTCACCGGCCGGGCTGGTGGCGTATACCGCCGTCGCCGACGAGTCCACGACGTACGACGTCGGCGACCCGAACTCCGGCCACCTGATGGTGCAGAGCCGGTCGTCGGCCGGCACCAGCATGATCGTGTCCGTGTCCAGGTTGCCCGAGCCGGACACACGCGCCGCGCTCAGGAAGATGGACACCCCCCACACCGGCAGCGGCGCACCCGACAGCCCGTCCGTGCCCGGGTCGTAGCCCAGCGGAATCTGCACCAGGCCGGCGTCCACCCACCGCCAGGTCGTACCCGACGGAACCGTCACCGTGTCCCCGGCGACGCTCGACGAGTCCATGACGTAGGCCAGCCGAACTTGCATCACGTCCGCACTGACCGAGTGACGCACCCGCACGAACGCGCGGTACGTGCCCCTGACGTCGACCGACGCGGCGGCAGGGTGCAGTGCGATCGTCGCCCGACTGGTCATGCCGGGAGTGCCGACGAACGAGGTGCGGGCGAACTGCCCATGACTGCCGCTGACCGCCGCCTGGAGCGTTGTGTCGGTCGTCAGGGACATGGACTCCACCGGCAGCACCACCGGCGCGGCCGACGGCGTCCCCCGGCGGCGGACCGCGATCAGCGACGTACGCCGGCCCGAACCCGGGCTGAAGCCGGCTGGGTCGGTGGTGACGTCCCTGCCCTGGATCGCCAGGTAGAGCGGTGTCTCCACGTCGCCTTTCGGGCTGGCCACGTCGAAGGCCATGCCGCCTGGCGCGGTCGCCGACACCAGCCGGATGCGCGCCTCGTCCACGTGCGTGGTGTGCCCAACCGGCGGGGTCGACCCGAGCGACGCGGGCACCAGCCGCGCCTGCGCTGCCCCGACCGGCGCGGTGGCGGTGAAGTCGACCAGCTGCCACAGGCCGGCGGTGACCGCCGCGACGCCGGTCGACGTCGACATGTAGGTGCCCGCGCCGTTATGCCAGTTGATGTTGCACGAGATGGAGCGGGTGGCCGCGCATCGCAGCCACGCCGACGCCCGGTACGTCTGCCCGGCCGTCACCGGCACCAGGGCGACCGCGCGGGCCTCCGCCGTCGCCGTCACCCCGTCCGGGGTCAGCAGCAGCGATGCGACACCCTCGTGGGCCTGGGCCGTCGACCGGGCGACCGAGCCGCCCTGCCCCACCCAGCCGGACGCGTCGACCTCGAAGTACGGGTTGGTGTTCAACTCGCTGGTCTCGGTCGGGTCGTTGCCCACGGTAACGCTGGCCAGGGTCTCGCGCAGGCCAACCGCGAACGGCTCCGCCTTGACCTGCACCTCCAGCGTGCGCAGCGCAGTGGGACCACCGCCCGGGTAATCGCGTACCCGCGTATCCGACGACCGGATCGTCCGGAAGAACACCGGTGCCGATGCCCCATCCGGCTGGTAGCGGACCACGTTCGTCGTCCGGTCCAGCTCCCGCCACAGCGCTTGCAGCGCGGTCGCCGAAGCATCCTGGCCGGCGATCACCTCCAGCGACAGCGTCAACGTGCGGTTGGCGTACGCGGCGGCCGTCATCCGCTCACCGTCGACCAGCAGCGTCGACGAGTAGGCCGACTTCAGCTGTGGCGGCGACAGGTCCACCCCCGTGCAGCCCCACGGGGCCTCATTGTTGAGGTCGAGCCGCACCGTCGGCGATCCCGAGACGCTGTCGACGAACTGGACTACGTCCACTCACTCACGCTCCCCGCGCCATCAGAGTCGCCGTCCGACCGGTCCGGTCGTCCAGCACCAACGTCACCCCCGACGACAGGACCCCCGCCAACGCGGACGCGATCCGCGCCTCATCGAGCTGGCCGGCACCGTCGCCCGAGCCGCTGCGGCGAGCAGCCCCCCCGGCGGTCGGGCGGGCCGGGGCGTCGCCACGGACCATCGCCCGCATCCGCTCCATCGCCGCGTGCCCGCCGGCCGCGTCGACCTCTTCGTCGGTCCACACGTGCTCGCCCGGGGCGAGCTTGCGCCACAGCGAGTCGACGCCCTTTGCCCCTGGGCCGACGACCGGGCCGCCCTCGGACATGCCGGTCGAGTAGCCGAACCCGGTGTGCGCGCCGCCGCCGAATCCGCCGGACGGCTCCGCGTAGACGTTGATGCGGGCCTTCATGTTGTTGATCCGGGCGACCAGTCGGTTCGCCGCGGCCATCGCCGGGGCGGTGTTCGCGGTGACCGTGACCTTCCGGTCCTTGATCCGAATCAGCTGGTTCGCCAGGTCACGGGCGGCCGACTCCGACAACCCCATCTTCCGGGCCAGCTCGATCATTTTCGCCCGGCCCCGGTCCGCAGCCGCGTTGGCCAGGTCCTGCGACCCGGTCTGCGCCATGACCGCGTCGTACGCGCCGTTGGCCTCCGCCGCGATCCGGTCCAGGGCTGCCGCGTTGGCGCGGCCCTTCGCCGTGTTGATGTCCAGGGCGGCACCGTGCTGGATCGCGGTCTGCCCGTTGGTCCGGACCGCAGCGGAGGCGGCGTCGATGGCCTCCTCCAGGTCGCGTTGCGCCTGCCGGGCGTCGAGGTTGTTGCTGGTCATCTCGTCCAGCGCGGCCCGCCACTCCCGCATGGCCGCCGCGGCGTCTTCCACCTTGGCGGGGGTGGTACCAAGGGACCGGTTTACCTCGTCGAGCTGCTGCCGGTAGGTGCCAGAGGCGTCGGCGGCGGCGATCTGCGCATCCGACATCCCGGCGGCCTTGAGCGTGGCGAAGTCCTGGGCCTCGGCGTTGCCGAGAGTGGCCTTCCGGTACGCCTCGGCCTCCTTCGTGCCCTTGCCGAAACCATCGGCCGTCAAATCGAGCCAGTCCTTGTAGTGCTCCATGTCCTCCAGCCAGTACCGGCCGCGGTCGATGGCGATGTCCAGTTCGTCCGACCAGCTCTTCACCGCCGCTCCGCCGTGCACCACCGCGGTGGTGGTGTCGATGAGCCGACCCATCGCCAGCGTCAGATCGTCGATGGCCGACGCCCCCTCGTCGGCATCGTCGGCGAGAGTGGACAGCATCTGGCCTGCGCTGTCGCCGACCTGGTCGATGGTGCGGCCCAGCGCGTCCACGACCGGGTCGGCCTGCTCGATCGCGTCGGCCAGGCCAGCCGCCAGCTTCTGGCCGCCCGTGATGCCCGACGCGACCAACGGTTCGATGAACCGCTGCGACTGGAAGATCTTGTCCAGGTCGGGGCCGAGGCTCTGCCAGCCGGCCCGGATGTCGGAGATGCCGTCGAGGACTGCTGGCACGAAGTCCGCCGACCGGCGCTCCAGGTCACCGAGGATGAACTGGCCGAGGTCCGCGCCGGCCGCCTTCACCGCCGGGTCGCGGGCGGCCAGACGGACACCGCCGATGACGCCACCGATGCCCGCGCCACCGACGATGGCGCCGGACATCGCCGACGCGAGGGTTGCCGCCGCACCCACGCCGAGAGCAGCCCCGATCGCCGCGCCCGCTGGATGCACGGGGGCGCTGGCCATCAGCGGGCCGAGTCGGGCCACGAATCGGCCGACGAACCCCTCGGCGGCCTCGTCGGCATCGTCGTCGCCGGGCAGCAGATCCTGGACCCTGGTCAGTTTGCGGATCTCCCGCCGCTGCCGGTCCAGATCCTTGACGAGGTCCAGATTCCCCGTCTTGTTGATCTCGGCGGCGAGGGCAGCCGCCGCCGCCTGCGCCTCGGCGATGTCGTGGGCCAGACCGCGGTACTGCTTGCCGGCGGCCTCGGCTTCGTCGCCGGCCTTGTCGGCGGCCCGCCCGGTGTCGTGGATCTTGTCGGCGGCCTTGTCAGCGGCGTCGCCGACGTCCTTGAACGCCTTCGACCCGCCGGCATCCTTGCCGACGATGTCGAACTCGACCCGCTCACGTCCCGCCACCGCTCACCCCCGCGCCCACTCGAACTCGACCGGCCCCCGGTGGGCCTCGTACCACAGCAGGTGCTCACGGATCTGACGCACGCTGAGCTGCCGCAGCCGGTCCGGGGGTAGGCCCGCCTCGAACGTGAATAGCGGCTCGATCGCGGCGAGGTACACGCCGACCCTCACGCCCCGGAGGAACCCTCCGAGGGTCCAGCCGGGGGGTTGCTGGTGGCCTCCCGGCTGAACTCCGCCCGCAGGAGACGCGGCTCGAACTCGGCGTACGGGACGGTCCGGCCGGCGTTGCGTACCGCCAGCCACGCCGCGACCCGCCGCAGCTGCGACACGTTCAGGGTCCACGACTCCATCGCGTCGACGAACACGGCGATGGGCATCGTCAGGTCCCGGTCGAGGGCCTCCAGCTCGCTGGCCGGCAGGTCCAGCAGCTGCTCGACGTCGACGGTCAGCTCTTCGGGCAGCGGCTCGCCGCCGCCGTACTGCTCGCGGTCGGCCTCGCACAGCCGCACCCGGATGATCGTCATGCTCAGCCCTCCGTGAGTTTCGCGAGGACCCGGTCGACGGCGCCCTCGATTTCCTTACGCACTGCGCCGACCTCAGCCAGCATCGGCTTCGTCACGAAGCCAGGCCGGACAACCTGGGTGACCCACGGGTTGGCTCGGGACGTCGCCCGGTGCTTGGCGTGGCGCTTCAGAGGGCGGGTCCGGCCGAACACCGGGTGCTTCAGCCGGCCCGCCTCGGCCGTCGCCACCTGCCTGGGGTTGCCCTTGGCTCCCTGGGCTGTCACCGAGAGCCGCACAGTCACCTGGTCGCCGGTCGTGGACGTCGTGGTCGTCATCCGCAGAGCCGGAACCAGCACCCCCGCGTAGCGGTCCGGCAGGTACGACGGGGCCGCCGACCGGACGGCATCCTTCAGTGTCGGCGTCGCGGCGGTGATGCCCTTGCGCAGCTCCTTGACGAGGTCCTTCCGGTCGGCGGCCGTGCGGAGGCGACGCGCCACCACCCGGAACCGGTCGGCACCGCGTACCTCGACCCCGCTCACAGCGTCGTGTCGGTCGAGACGTACTCGATCGTGATCGGCGGGTTCGTGCCGTCGTGCTGCCCGACGATCGGGAAGTTGGTGTTCACCACCCCGGGCCCGTCCGCCGTCGGGGTGTCCCCGTTGACGAAGAACTGCGGCACCCGGAACCGGATCGTCTCGTAGAACGTGCTGGCGATCAGGGGGCCCGTGAACTCCCACACCAGCGACGCCGGGGTGTCGGCCGCGTACCGATCCGCCCAGTCCGCCTTGGTCAGGAAGTCCGCGCCGACCGTGCCGGACACCCCAGACCAGTCGTTCAGGACGCCCTGCGACCGGAGGCCGGCGTTGCCCATGTACGGGCCGCCGTCGTGCCGGGGCCGTTCGATTCGCAGCGACATCGACCTCACCCCGTCGACCTGCGCCTCAGCCCCGTACGTGCCGACCTTGAGCGCCGCCTGGGCGAAGTGGAACTCGTTGACGACCGGGTAGCTGGGCGCGGCGAGAGTTTGCCCCTCGGACACGTCCCGCGCCTCGACCGTCCACTGCACGGTTAGCCCGCCGCCGACCTCGCAGCTGAACTCCGCCGCCATGATCTGGCAGCCGAGGAACGTGTACGGCCGCACGGTGCCGCCGAGGTCGGGCACTCCCGACTGCATTGTGTAGAACTTGCCGTACGGGTCGGCCATCGCGTGGGTTTGCAGGTACGCGGCGGTCGCACCCTGCTGCACCGGGGCGACGGTCCCACCCAGCAGCCCGTTTAGCAGCAGGCCCAGCCCCTTGGAGTAGACGCCCATGCTGACGGTGCCGTTCGCGCCCTTCGTGGTCACGTACCGGCGCCCACCCGGCTGCACGTACCGGCCGGCGGCCAGGCCACCACCCTGGTAGGTCTGCTTCCGCTTCCGCAGCTGCGCCGTCCCCTCCAGGAACCGCGTCGGCGCGACGTACGTCCCGTAGGTCACCTCCGGCGCCATACCGAAGCTGGAGCCGAGGCCCGATCCGATCGCCATCAGGACTCCCCACCGGTGCTGGCCTTGTCGAGCTTCTCGACGGCCTTCTTGGTCTCCTTGTCCTGGGCGGCCGACCAGCCGGCCTCCAGGTAGCTGGGCAGGTCCACGTCCGGGACCTCCACGATCTCGCCCGGGTCGACCTCACGGCCGATCCACGGCACCCACCGCCGCTCGTCGTACGGCTGCTTCACCCTTGCCACGCTGGCCTCCCTCCTGCTCACGCGGCCGATCGCGACCGGCACAGCACGTCGAAACTGATCTCACACACGCGGCCCTCGCCGGCCTGCTCCGCGTCGTTGGTCTGCCGCACCACCACGTTCGCCGCGATGGCCGTCCCTGACTTCAGCGCCCCACCGAGGTCGCGGTGCGTGCGCATGTGTGTGTCCAGAGCGTTGAGCAGCACGAACGCGGCATCCCGGGCGGCCTTCATCGCGTTACCGCCGGCTCGCCGCGCCCAGATGATGCAGGGGACGGTGAACTCCTCCCACTGCGTCTGCGCGCCGAGCTGGCCGTGCGTGACGCCGTTCTCGGTTGCCGCATCCTCCGGCGTCACCCCGATCACCAGCGCCGTCTCCGCCCGACCCTCCGGCCAGCCGTCGAACACCCGCACCGGCGACGCGCACTCCGGGAACGCGGTGGCCGTAGCGACGAGGTAGTCGATCGCCGCCGGTATCGCCGAGGTGGCCATAGGTCACGCCCCGTACGGTGCGAGTTCGGCGGTTTGTAGCCGCTGCCGAACGGTGTTCGGAATGAAGAAGCCCAGCCGGACCTCGCCCGCCGGAGCTGCTCCAGCGCCTGGGGAACTGTCGAACGGCGAGTAGTTGCCGCCCTGCTGCGGACGCCAGTTGATCCGGATCAGCTCCTTGGTGCCGTCGAGCACCGCCCAGGGCACCGCTGTCCGGCCTGCCACGTAGCCGACGCTCACGTTGTTGAACCCGTCCGGCCAGCGACCACCGACGCGGAACAGCACCCCGGCATCCGACAGGGAGTACGCGCCGACGCCCAGAACCGTGCCGCCCTCGCTCACCTCCGTGATTTCCAGGGCAGGGCGCTCGCGCAGCATGATCGCGGTCCGGCCTCGGCCCGAGTGGACCTCGGTGACGGGCCGGCGGGACACTGACCCGACGATGTCCTCCACCACGGCCGAGGCGCTGAGGATCGCGGCCCGTAGCTCATCGTCCTGGCTGGTGTCCGTCAGCGCTATGTTCAGGTGGCTCTTCGCTTCGTCCAGGCCCACGAACGCTGGCCAGGACGAGTCGGCGGCGCTGAACACGTCGACATGCGCGACGTCCGGCGTGGTGGCGACGGCCCGGATGCGGTGCAGACCGTGCTGAGTGATCGGGAAATCGTAGGTGTACCGGCCGATCGACGGGTGCGCCGGCACAACCGGCGCACCCGTGACGCCATCCGGCTCGGTGACCGTGATCTCGACGTCGGCCGCGTCAAGCAGGACACCGCCGGACCGGACCTCGAAGACGACCGGATAGGTGTCGCCAACGTCGTACACGGTCGCCTCCTACCGCCTGTCGCTGGGCTTCGATCGAGAGCGACGCTCGCCCGGCGCGGCCGTGGCCGTCTCCACCGACGCGGGCGTCGTACCGGCCGCCCGCTGGGCCGCCTCCTGCGCCGGCTCCAGGAATCGCTCCCGTCCGACCACACGCGGGTCGTCGTCCTCCAGGAGGGTGCCGACCCGCATCGTGACCGGTACCCCGTCGAGGTCGAAGCTGTGGGCTTCCTTGACGCGCCAGACCATGTCAGCCTGCCGTCGGGGAGCCCTTGGCGGCTTCCGCCTCGGTCAGCCCCTCGGTGCCGAAGGTGGTGGGGCCGTCGCGCAGGGACTCGTCGGACAGTCCGTGCGGGCCGGGGCTGAACATGCCCTTGCGCTCGACGGTGTCCTTGTCGCGGTCGCGGTCGGCGAGGACCCGTCGGGTGTGCTCGACCTGGCCCATGACGTCGGGGCCGTCGACCTGCTGCGGCTTCGCCGGCCACGACTCTACCGGCGGCCGGTCGTCGCCGGTCCGGTTGTCGAGGCGGGCGTCGACGTTCGGGGCGCCGGGCACGGTGACGCGCCGCTCGTGGTCGGCCTGGAGTTCGGCGGCGAGACCGCCGGCCGGGTTCGAACGCTGGCTGCTGGTCGCCTGCCGGGGCGTGGATGCCTTCGGTGTGGTGGTGGTTGACGGGGTGTTGCTCTTCTCGGTCGCCACGATGGCGGTCCCTTCTGATTGTTGCTGGTCTGGTCAGCGCTGCACGGGGACCTGGCCCGCGCCGCCGAGGATGACCACCGCTCCGAACACGCCACCGGTGGTGGCGCCCGAGGTCGCGACGGTGATCCGCAGGTAGCGGCGGGGGCCGGTGTATCCGACTTCGAACAGCCGGTCGTCGTCGGTGGAGGTGATCGTCGGCGGGGAACCCTGCAGGTGCTCCGCCGGGGCCGTCGACCACGACGACCCGTCGTCGGACACCTGCACGGTGACCGCGTGTGACCCGTCGGTGATGGTGCCGGCCAGCACGACCAGCAGGGCGCTGGTGGTGCTGTCGGTGCCGCCCGCCGGGTCGGTCCGGTCGATGGTGGTGCCTGTCGCGGTGCCGGCCAGCCGGGCCGCGACAGGTAGCGCGACCCGGCTGATCAGCTCGTCGTAGATCCGGCGCATCAGGTGACGTTCAGCATCCGGAAGGCACCGTCGTTGACCGAGTCCGCGCCGGTGCGGTAGTAGGCGAACCAGCCGCGCTGGCCGGTCGGCCGGCCGAATCCGGAGCCGGCGGTCGTCTGCTGGAACAGGTGCGGGATGAACTCGACCGTCATGCCGATCCGGTCGGCGATCACGTAGTTGCTGAAGTCGCCGAACACGGACATGTAGTTCTCGGCCGCCGCGGTGATCGTGGCGTCCATGTCCTCGGACTCGTAGATCGGCTTGCCGAGCAACTGCGCGGGCCGGTCGTCGCCGAGCTGCGCCCACAGGCTGGAGCCGCCCGCGGTGTCGAACTGCCGGGCCCGGTTGTAGAAGGCGTTCGTGGCCAGCCACGACGCCCGGGAACGGTACCGGGCCGGGAGGGCACCCTGCAGCGCGTACAGGTCGCCGACGGCGAGCGTGTCGGAGCCTGCGGAGGTGATGATCGAGCTGGTGCCGGTCAGCGCGGTGACGATACCCGTCGGCTGGCCGGAGCCGGAGCCGATCGCGAACGCCGACGCCTCCAGGATCTCGCGACCCTCGGCGAGGAGCCGGGCCACCTCACCGGCACCGTTGCTCATGTCCTGCAGCGCCTCGATCGACACCGGCACGAAACCGCGGGCGGTGTAGACCGGGATGGTTGGCTGCGCGAACGTCGGCGCGTCGTCGGACACCTGGCTGGCCTCGGCGTCCCAGGACCAGGACACGGCACCGGCGGAGACGCCGTTCCAGACGTCGCCGGTCGCGACGACCTGCCGAGCGATGCGCCGGATCTCGTTCAGGGAGCCGTTGGCGGTGACGATGACCGTCGGGTCGAGCTGGAACGGCACCAGGAATCCGCCGGCGGAGTCGGTCAGGCTCATCGCCCGGACGGCCTGCAGCGCCTGCTGCTCGACGGTGTCCAGCTCGTGCAGACGGTTCGTCGCCGCCTTGCTGAACGCCCGGATGTACGCGGGGCTGCTCGCCGCCAGCGCCAGCCGGGCCAGGGTCGCGTTCTTGTCGTCGAACCGCTCGACGATGTTGGTCGCGGCCTCCCGCACCTTGTCGGACGCCGACGGCATCTTCTCGATCGCCGCCAGGGCGCGCGAGCGCAGTTCGGCGTTGACCGACTCCCGGGAGCGTCCGAACGTCCGGACCTCCGACAGGTCCCACGGGTCGCGGAACCGCTGGTCCTCGATGCTGTCCGGCTCCAGGATCGCGTCCCGCTGACCCTGGTCGGCGGTGTTACCGGGGGTTCCGCGCGCCACCCGGTAGCCGCCGACGCCGCTGGCCGCCGACCGGACCGCCGCCAGGTCGGCGTCGCGCTCCAGCTTCTTGCGGTGCTTGTCGACGGAGGTGAACTCGTCGCGGAGCTCCCCGAAGTACGTCTCATCCTCCGGGGTCAGCTCGTCGAGTTCGCCGAGCCGCTCCAGTTCGCTGGTGATCTCCTTGAGCCGGTTCACCGACTGGGAGTGGGTGAGGGTGGGGGCCGTACGGTTCGACGCGTCGCGGGGGTCGGCCCCGACGACCGGGTAGATCGGACGGCCGTCCTTGCGGTAGCCGATTGGGGTGAGCGGGACACCGGCCATGATGAGCCGGCGGAACCGTCCCTGCTTGTCCGCCATCGTTCAGGTCCTTTCGTTGATCGAGAGCAGGTAGCCGCGGGCGTGTTGCGCGAACTCCCGGGCGGGGTTCGGCCGGCTGGCCGGCGGCGTGGCGGACGGGTGCTCACCGGACGACGACCGGTCGGCGGGCGGCGCGGCCGGAGTGGCCGGGTGCTCGCTGGGCTGGTCCTGGTTGGTGGGCGGCGCGTCGGTGGCGCTTCGCTCGGCCGCGTCGGCGAGGTACACCGCGCGGGCGAGGGTGCGCCGGGTGGCTGGGTCGCGGAGGCGGCCCAGGTCGATGGTGACGGTGGAGCGGACGCCGACGGAGGTCGTGTCGTAGGCCGGCCACACGACCGGCCCCACCTCGGAGATCTTGACCTCTTTGAGGGTGCGGCGTAGCGGCGTCGTGATCTCGTAGTCCAGGCCGGCCGGGTACCACAACGCCTTGGACACGTCGTCGGCCTTGATCAGTTTCCCGGTCGCGTCGCGCCACTCCTCCCGCACCACGGAGAAGCGGAAGGACATGCCGTCGATGGACTCCTCAGCGAGAGCATCACGGATCGGTTCGATCAGCCAGTTGTCATGCAGCCGGGCCAGGACGTGCAGGCCCTGGTCGTCTTCCCCGATCTCGGTGATCTTGCCGATAGGGATAGAGCCGATGAGTGGGTGATAGCCGTGGTCGAACTGCAGCTTCGGAGTCCGCTCCCGCAAGCTCTTGCGGAATGCCCCTCGGGCGATGACCTCCTCGAACTCACCCTCCCAGGAAGAGATCGTGGTGACGGTGTCGAACACCGCCCCGTAGCCGTCGAGGGTCAGGCCGTCGCCCGCCTCATCGTCGGCGTCCCGGACCGCGAACGGCGACTGCCGGCACAGGTCGTCGCGGTAAACGGTCCTCTCAGGCATGGCAACCCCCAACGGGGAGCCGTCCCGGCTTGATCATCTACTCCCCCTCGGCTTGCGCCGGCAGGGCCGGCTGCGTGTTCGCTGGCTGCAGCTGGACGCTGAACAGGCCTGTGTGCACCAGCAGGCCATCGTCCTCGGCGGCGACCGCCGCGACCGCCGACTCCGGGGTGAATCCGGCGTCGACGTACGTGCGAATCGTCTGGGCCTTCGTCTGCTGGATCTCGGCAGCGTCCTTGCGGTCCTCCCGCAGGAACGGCACGTCCCGGGCGTCGTACCAGAGCCGTGTCGCAGGCCCCGGCGGCGCTACCAGCTGCTCCAGGCTCCCGGCGGCGTTCTGCCACAGCGGGTGCATCGTCCCGTCCGCGAAGCGGCGCCTGGCCTGGCCGTAGTTCCCGGCGTTCAGCGAGCTGCCCTGCAGGCCTTCGGACAGGCCAACGATGACCGGGTGAACGCCGGCCGCCGCAGCGATCCGCGTCTCACCCCGACCCTGGACCGTGGCGAACTCGATCTGCTTCAGGTCCGCGCCGACGACTTTCGCGTCGGCGCCCGCCGCCAGGTATAGCGTCCGGTAGGCGTTCGCGACCCCGGCGTGGTTCGCCTCCAGCATGTCGATGATCGCGTCGAACTCGGTCTGGTTCGCCGCAGTGATGCCGGTGACGACCATGTTGGGGGTGGCGCCGTTCTCGAAGAACCGGCGCTTGTGCTGCACCATCAGCCCGTCGGCCTGGATTTCCCGGACCACCGGTGTCAGCCACGACATGCCCCGGAACGTCGCCAGCGGGTCAGGGATCGGCGCGAAGTGCGCGACTTCGTCCGGCAGCAGGATCACAGGCTCGGCACCGGAGCCCGTGCCGCCCTCGGTGTAGCGGTAGCCCATCCGTGTCCACCCGAGCTGTCCGCCCCGCAGCCGGCGCGGTGCCAGCACGATCTCAACCCAGTCGGGGCGCATCCGCACCAGCTCGCCGTCGTGCTCCGTCCAGAACGAGTTCCCGGCCAGGTCGGCGTCCTGGATCATCTGCGTGAGCAGATCCTGCGTGGTGCCGCCGGCCCACGGGCGTTCCAGCAGCTCCAGTTCCCGGCCGCCGAACATCACCGACGGCCGGCCTCGGTTGAACGCCTGGAACTGGAACCGGACAGCGGAGAAGACCAGCATCCGTACCGCCATGCAGGCGAACACCACGCCGTTCGCCTGGTACGCGGCCGTCGCATACCCCTCCAGGCTGTTCGGGATCCGCTCCGCCCGCTCCCCGGCCAGGGTCTGCTGGACGCCACCGCCAAGGGGGTACGTGTTGCCCTGGAACACGAACTCGTTCAGGGCGCCCAGGTAGTCGTCGACCGTGCTGATCGACCGGGCCGGCCGGCGGACCGCCGAGATCCGCTCCAACAGACCCGGCGGCCGGCGGACCAGGGCGTCACCCGGCCGCATCGGACCACCCGAGCCGTACCGCCGCCGCACACCACGTCGCCACGAACCACACTGCGGTGACCACCGTCCTGGCCGACCAGCCAAGGCCGTACAGCACCGAACCCACCACGAGCACCAGAACGCGGGCCGCCGCGGCCAACCACCGCAGCACGTCAGACTGCCGAGTTGCGACCGCGATCCGGTCAAGGGGCACGCTGGTCACCGGTCACACCTCTCTCACCGCCAGGCTGCGAAGAACAGCCGAACCTGCCGCTGCACCCGCGGCGTTGAATGCCCAAACAGCGCCAGCGACACCGCCGCGACGGTGGTGGTGTCGACCGTCAGGTCCCGGCGTGCCCACGCCCACGACCCGCCGATGTCGCGCTTCACCGCGCCCTTCACGGCGTCGGTCAACTCCCGCTGGCCGATGTGCTTGACCGCCCGCTCCGGATCATCGGCGGCTTCCGGACTGACGCCGTCGTAGAGCAGCTGGCACCCGGTCACCACGTCGCCGAGGGTGGCCCGGTGGACCACGAGCCCGGCCTTCTCGGCCTCCTCGGCGAGCGCCTTGTCGTCGATGACGAGCACCGACGGCTGGTGCACCTCCAGGGCCTGCAACCGTGCGACCACCCACGCGGTGCCTGGCCGGTAGTCGAGCACCACGCCGTCACCGGCGACCTCGACATGCCGGCCGCCGCCGACCCGGGCACCCGCCAGGCCGATCGCCGTGTACGACCGGTCTGGAGGCACTACCACCCCGATCGCCGGCCGGCCGTCCAGTTGTGACCCCGGATCGTGGGCCGATGTCCACGCCGCCTCGGAGATGACCTGCCACTCCGGCGCTTCGTCGCCGCCTACGAAGCGGGGCCAGATTCCGAGCCGTTCCCGCGCGAAGTCCTCGTCCGGCATCGACCGGCGCTCCCGCTGCACGTGCTCGACGCTGATCCGGATACCCAACGACGGGTTCGCCACAGCCCAGAGTTGCAGGTCGTCCAGGTCGATGCCGTCGAGGAATTCCAAGCTGCCGCCCAGCCCCCAGTCGCGGTACCCCAGTGCCGGGTCCGGCTCCCATGGTGGCTCGTCCGCCCCGCGCGGGACCGTCGGATCGCCCCGGCGCCGCAGCAGGTACATCACCTCGCCGGTATCCCCCGTCAGCGGCGGCGAAGACGTGTACACGATCTGTGGGTTCGGCCGGGCGCTCATGGTCGGCATCAGCGCCGACTGCTGCACGAACGTGTACGCGAACGTCTCGTCGACCAGGTTCACGTCACCGGAGAAGCCTCGGCCGGAGCCCTTCGACCGGGCGACAAACTTGATCCGGGCACCGGTGTCGAGGCGCTCGATGGATTCCTCGCCGTTGGTGTTGATGACCTTGAGGTGTACGCCGTCGACGTCGTACAGGTTGTCGGAGAGCTTCACGCCCAGCCGACCCACCAGCCAGATCACGCGTCGGAACGACTCCATCGCCGTCTTGTACTCGTGCGCCGACCACATGATCAGCCGCTCACCGATCAGCAGCAGCCCCGTCAGGGCCCGCGCCTCCAGCAGGCAGCCCTTGCCGTTCTGCCGGGACACCCACTCGCAGTATTCGAAGCACGCCCAGCGGCCGTCGTCCTTCACCGCGAGCATGGCGGTGATGGAGTCCTCCTGCCAGGCGTCCATCGGCATGCCGGCCCGGCGCATCAACTCGACAGCCTCCGGGCCGTACGAGTCGGTCGACTCGGGCTGGTTGTCAACCCGTGGGCTGCGCCCGCCGAGCAATCCGAGCGGTGAGGTCCGTGATGCCACCGCCGCCGACACCACCACCTCCCGATCCCGCAGTCGGAGCCTTCCGCCCGCCCGCCGGCTGCTTCCCGCCAGCGGAACGGCTCTGCCGCAGCTCCGCCAGCAACGTCTTCAGGGCGATCTGCTGCTGCCTCGCCTCAGCCAGCGCCTGGTTGAGCACCACCTTGACGATCGACCCGTCGTCGTTCGCCGAGTGCAGCCGCATCCACGCGTCCTCGTCACCGCGCAGGATCCGGTCGATGACGTCCAGCCGGTCGGCCACCCGGCACGCTTCCTCCAGCAGCACCCGCTCGCTCGGCTTCAGCTCGCCCGGCTCGGCCGCGACCTGCTGCCACAGCCGCAGGCCGCGCGATCCCAGCTCGGGAGCGTCCGTTACGGCGTTACCCGTAACGGCGGGTGCTGCGGCCAGAGGAGGTGTCGAGCCGCCTTTCGCCTGGTCGGCGCGCTGCTGTTCCCGTTTCCGCTCCCGGTAACGGCGCTGCCGCTCAGCGTTCGACAGGCCCACCGGGCAGCCCTCCAGATCCAGCGTGCGGGGGGAGAAACGCCTGACTAAAGAGCGTGGGGTCAGGAGGGCTCACTCTGCGTCGTCAGGGTGCCCCCCTACCCGCACCCTCGGTCACCATCTGCGCGAGTTGACCACTTCGGGCTGTGCACGTTGACGTCGGCGCTCCATCGCGATGGCTTGACCAGCTCGACGGTTGCAGGAGGAGTGGGTGAGGCGGCGGGTGCCTCTGCCCTGCCCACCGCCCAGGGCGAGGGGTGGGTAGTGGTCGAAGTCCAAGGACATGGACTTGGTCATGGGCTGACCGCACCAGCCGAAGGGGCAGGGTGTGCCTGGGCGGAGGGCGCGTAGTGCTGCGGCCCTGGCCTGCTGGTGCTCCCATCCGTAGCCACGCTCGGTGGTGGTGGCTGGGCTGCTCGGCATGGTCGCCTCCCCGTCGGGTGTGCGGGCCGGCCACCACCGCCAGCAGCCGGCCCGCTCTCCCCGCGCCCCGCATCCCGTCCCCGGACACGCAACAGCCCGGCGGACCCTGCTGGGTCAACGTCCGGGCTGTGGGCACACCTCGCCTACGAGGTGGATGTGACAACGATGATCGCGCGGTCAGGCAACTGGCGTCAACTCGCCGCGCTTGAGGCCGGTCGGGCTGGTGCTGGTGAGCATCTCCACCTGGGCGGCGTCGGCGTACCGGTACCAGGTGGTGCCCCTGCCTCGGCCGGGCAGGTGGTGGCCGGGGAGTTGCCCGGACAGCCGACCACGGGGCTGGCGGGAGCGGTAGGCCCAGCGGCGGACGAGGGCAGCGTCGACGTCCACGCCGAGGCGGTGGGCGATCTGCGCGGCGGTGCCGTACTCGTCGCCGTCGCGCTGGATGAGCGGGGTGTCGCCGGGGCAGTGGCCGGTGGGGCCGAGGACGGAGCCGCAATGGCCGCAGAGGCGGGTGCTCACGGTCGCCACTCCTCGCGATAGCCGGGCCGGTCGGCGTACTGCGAGGCAACGTCGCGGAGGTCAGGGCAGGGCCACGGCTCGTGGCAGTGGTCGCAGCGGCCGGTCCATGAGTACGCTCCGGGCCCGTCTTCCGTGTCAGCCGGGAAGTCGTATGAGGCGTGGCGGTCGAGGATGCGCCGATTGGCCTCCACCTCCCGCATCACCCTCCACGGTCCGTGGCGTTCGATGTGCGCGGCCTGAGCCGGGGTCGGCGAGGACTGGGCATCGGTGACGACGACTCGCCAGGCCGGATGGCCCGTCGCGCCGGTCCCGATCGCGGCTTGCTCATCGTCGTCGAGCTGGGCGCGAAGCCAGGTCACCAGGTCGTCCATGGTCCGATCCTCCCTCACTGGTCGAGCGGCTGGCTGGTGCGGCGGACACGGGCGGCGGCGAGCACGCCCATGAGGGCGTAGGCGGGGTGCTGGTCGGGGTTGAGGTGGGATCGGTCGTAGCCCTCGGTGGTGCTGGGGGTGGCGTGGCCGACGGCGTACTGGACGACCCGCAGGTCCTTGCCGGCGGCGAGGTTGAGGGTGACGAACGTGGCCCGGAGGACGTGCGGCCCCATCTTGGCGATGAGCGACTCGGGGAGCTTGGCCTCGGTGGCGAGGCGGACGAGCTGCCGGCGCAGGTTGCGCGGGTCGATGCGCTGCCCGGTGTCGGTGACGAGCAGCGGCCGGCGGGGTCGGGCGCCGACGCTCACCGTGGGGAGCCGGTCGACGTCGGCGCGGGTGGCGAGGTAGGCGGTGATGCGCTGGTGGGCGGCGGGGATGAGCAGGGCGGCCCGGCGGCGACGCCCCTTGCCCATGACCTGCAGGACGGTGTGGCCCTGGTCCTGGGTGAGGTCTTCGATGTCGGCGGCGAGCAGTTCGGCGACGCGCAGGCCGGTGGTGGCGAGGGTCCACACGATGGCGGCGGTGCGGGGGGTGTCGGTGTCGGCGGCGTCGAGGAGGGCGACGACCTGCTCGGCGGACAGGGCGGGGGTGGGTACGGGGTTGGCCTTGGGGCGGCCGACCTTGAACTTCGCCGGGTTCTTGCGGAACGGGACGTCCTGCTCGTCGAGCCATTCGTAGAACGAGCGGACGGCGGACAGTCGGTTGGCGCGGGTGCCGTCGCTGTAGCCGGCGTCGCGCAGGGCGGTGGACCAGAGCTGGCCGTGGGCGGGTACGGCGTCGAGAGGGTCGACGCGGTGGAACTGGCACCAGTCGAGCCACGAGTGCAGGCCGTACCCGTAGCTCTTCGCGGTGTGCGGGCTGGCGAGGCTGCGGAGGAAGACGGCGACCTGGTCGTGGAGTCGGTCGCGGGTGGTGGTGACGGGTACGAGGTCGGTCATCTCCGGGCCCTGTTCGTGTAGTGGATCTATCCGGGTAGTGGGGTGGTGTCGTGGTGGTGGGGGTGCTGATGGGGCCCGAATCCGAAGTGGATCTAACCCCTTAATGACGGGTATCGGGTCCGTCAGCGGCGGGCCCACTCGGCGAGAACCTTGCCGTCGAGGACGGCGCGGTGGCCGTCCGGGTGGTCTTGGGGCTCGGTGCAGCGGTAGGCCATTCGACCAGTTCCGGGTTTGACGGGCTGGAAGGCTCCGCAGGCCCAATCAGCCGAGTCGAGGGTGGTGTCGACGATGACGGGCTGCCCGTCGGGCCACCGGTCGGGGCCGTCGCCGTACTGGTCGGGGTGGATGACGCGCAGGTGGTCGAGGATGTCGTGGTCGTCCACGGTGTTGTCGTCGGGTGGGCAGAGGTGGCAGGTGGCCATGGTCGTCTCCTCGGGTCGGGTGGCCCGGGGCGCGCGTGCACCCCGGGCCGGACGGGTCAGGCGGTGACGGGTTCCAGCGGCCCGAACAGGCCTCGCCGCCGATGGGTGGCCAGGTGCTTGAGGTCGGCGTGGTGGTCGCGGGACAGCGCGTCGTACGCCTGCTGGGCGGCTGCCATCACGTCGGCCGGCACCTGGTGCAGGTAGACGCCGACCCGGACGCCGTTGCGGGATGCGCTGACGATGGGTTCGATGCCGGGGTTGTTGGCGTCGGACTCGCCCCAGTGCCAGCGGACGACAGTGCCGTCCATGAGGGTGGGGGTGACGGTGACGATCACGGTGCTCCTTCGGTCGGTAGGTCGGGTCAGTTGGTCGTCCCCGGCACGGCCCCCGCGACCGCGCCGAGCACGGACGCCCTGGGCCAGATGCCGTTGCAGGCGGCGCACACCACGGCCCGGTCCGTCTCCGGCCCGACAGTGGTCACCTCCAGCCGTCGCTGGCGGCAGTCGGGGCAGGGGTGCGGCCCGCTGAGCGCCACTCTGGCGGCTCCGATCCGGAGCACCCGGCGTGCGGACTGGTCGAGGTGTGCGAGGGCGTCAGCGGTGCGCTGGGCGGCGTGGGCGGACATCGCCGGGATGGCCCGACGGATGCGGGTCACCGGGTCCATGCCGGGCGCACCCGGGAGCGTGCCGGCGACGGGGTCCAGGGCGCGGAGGAGGTCGCCGAGTGCGGCGGCGGCCGGGTCGGGTCGGCCGGGGGCCCATGCGCCGGTGGCGAGGTCTGCGGTGGGGTCGCCGTACCCGCCGAGGCTGGTGCGGCGCCCGAACTGCTGGCTGGGGATGCCGATGTCGTACGCGCCTCGGTCGCCGTCGACGGCGTCGGCGATGGCCGCGCGGGCGGCGGTCTCCAGCCGGGCGAGGGCGTCCGCGAGGGACCAGGCGGCGGCGGTGGCGTGGAGGTGGTGCGGGGTCAACGGGGCTCCTCAGGCGCGGTTGAGGGGGTTGCGGATGAAGCGGTGGAGACGGTCGGCGGCGTAGTGCGGGCCGACGATGGCGGCGAGGACCGGGGCGGTCGGGTAGTAGACGCGCTGGTGGCCGAGGACGCGGTGGCTGGCGATGCCGTGTCGTCGGCACCAGCCGCGGACGGTCTCGGGGCTGATGCCGACGATGGCGGCGACCTGGGCGGTGGTGAGGAGCTCGATCACCGGGTCCTCCGGCGGAGCAGGTGCGGGATGGTGGAGCCGAGCCAGGCGGCGGCGACCGCGACGAGGACGGCGGCGCCGTCGTGGGTCCAGGCGTCGGCGGCTGCGGCGAGTGCGAGGGTGGCGGCCACCCCCGCCACCAGTGCGGTGGCGAGGGCGGCCAGCAGACGGCGGCGGGTCACGCGGGCGCTCCGGAGCAGGCATGCGCGGCGATCATGCGGCCGATGAACTCCCCGACGGCGGGGACGACGGCGTTGCCGAGTCCCTTGACGCGGGCCGGCTCCAGTTCGTCGGGAAGCCCATCAGCCACTCGACCGCTTCGCCGCTCGGCCTCCATGAGCCCGTCGATCGGATGAAGCCACGCACCCGCTCGTACGTCTCGCGGCGGTACCGCTGGCGGCCACTGCCAAGTCCCCAGCCCCGGCGTCCCATCGAGGCGGTTGGCGTGGGCCAGAACGAACAGTCGTTCCCGTGTGTGTGGGGCGCCCACGGCGCACGCGGATAGCACCGTCCAGTCCGCATCGAACCCGTCCTCGGCCGGGTCACCGAGCATCCATCCGAAGGCGTCGGCGTCGTCAAGGAGAGCTGCGACGTTCTCCACGAGGACGTAGTCGGGTCGTACTGCGCGCACCACGTTGCGGAACCAGGGCCAGCCCCAGCGGGGATCACCCGTACCGCGGCGCAGACCGGCCGTGGAGAAGGGCTGGCAGGGGAAGCCGCCGGCGACCAGTCGAACAGGGGGTCTTGGTCGAGTGGTCCACCAGTCGACGGCAGTGCGGACGTCGTCATGCTTGGGCACCTCCGGCCAGTGGCGGGTGAGTACGGAACGGCAGAACGGGTCGAGTTCGACTTGGCCGGCGCAGTGCCAACCGGCGCGGTCGAGGCCGAGGTCGAGGCCGCCGATTCCGGAGAACAGCGACAGGTAGGTCAGCGGCTGCACCGCTCAGCCCTCCCGCGTGTTGGCGGGGCGGCCTGGTGCGGCGTGGAGGACGGCGAGCACTCGGGCGGCGAGGCACCGAGCGTGCCCCGGCTCGTCGCCGTCGTGGGTGCAGTCGGGGTCGTCGCACGGGGTGTGGGTGGTGCCGTCGGGGCCGGCGGCGAGGGGCCAGACGAGGGTGCGGATCTGCTCGTGGGTGGCCCAGGCGCGGGCCAGTTCGTCGGCGAAGAGCTGCCCATCTTCGGCGGTGTGTTGGCCGGCGTCGTGGCGTCGCCAGGCGGCGGTGAGGGCATCCACCGGTCAGTCCTCCCGCGTGGTGGCCGGGTAGGCGGGCGTCATCTCGTCCCGGACGGTCCCGGCGAGCACGGCGTCCTGGTGCTGGGCGGCGTCGCGTTCGATCTGCGCCAGGGTGGCGTCCCGGCCGGCGCGGATGCCGTCGAGGACCGCGGTCACGGTGGGCCGGTGGGCGTCGAGGTCGGCGGGGTCCGGCTCGTCGAGGCCGGTCTGGTCCTCGGTGCTGCACGTCCAGCAGCGGGCGTCCTCGCCCGGGGGCAGGGTGCGCGGGTAGGTGGAGCCGCAGTCGGGGCAACGTCCGCCGGGGCCGACGAGGCCGGCGTCGATGATGGCGCGGACGGCGATCGCGGCGGCGCGGACTGCGGGGTGGACGAACGGGGGGGCTTGCAGTGCTTCGCGGACGGCGTCGATGGCCCGCTGCTCCCAGTCGGCGGGGCGGATCGGCTCCGGCGCGGCGGCGTACCCGGCGTCACCGGCGGCGATCACCGCCCGGCGGATCTCGGTCATCAGCGGCCAGATGCCCACCGGCACGGGCACACCGAGCCGGTCGAGCCAGGCGCGGACGTCCCGGTCGATGACGGGGATGCCGGCGGCGGCGATCCATCCGGCGGCCTGGGCGACCCGATCCGGCGAACCCTGCACGCGGGCCGGGCCGGAACCGGGGGACGGCGCGGGCACCTCCGGCTGGCTGTCTCCCGCGTCGGGCCCGTAGGTGTCGATGAGGCATTGGCGGCATTCGTCGTCGAGGCTGACGTCGTGTTCGCATCGGCCGACCTCGTCGTCCTCGTCGTCCTGCCCGTCGAGCCAGATGAGCATGGCGGTCTGGGTGGGCCCGTACTGGCGGTCGAGGGTGTCGCGGGTGCGGCGGCCGAAGGGGTGCCGGTGGTAGGTGGCGCCGTCGGGGGCGGGTCGCCAGATGCGGTCGCGATTGTCGACGAGGACGCTCTCGGCGTGCTCCAGGGCATCGGCGAGGCGCTCGCAGTCGTCCCGCTCGGCCGCGCCGTCGTCGTCCTGGTCGTCGGCCGGGGCCGGCTCGCCGACCGTGTCGTGGGCGGCCCATGCCCGGTCGGCCTGCTCGGCGAGGTCCCGCAGCCGGGCCAGCAGGGTGCCGTTGGCGCGGAGCTGCTCGCGGAGTCGGTCGGCAACGCTCTGGGCGTGGTCGAGGTCGGCTGTCACGTTGTCGAGCTGCTCCCGGGCCTGGTTGCGCTCGTCGAGGGCGGCGTCACGGTCGCGGACCATGGCGCGGGCCTCGCCCTCGGCGCGGTCGAGCTGGATGCGGAGGTCGCGGATCGTCTCCCGCGCCTGGGCGAGCTGGCCGGCGGTGGACAGCTCGGTCCGGAGCGGGATGCGGTCGGCGGGGCTGGGCGGGGTGGTCATGGCGGGGGCCTCCGTGGCGGTGAGGGTGGCGTCGATGGCGGCGAGAGTCCGGTCAGTGGGCACGGCGGGTCTCCTCAGGCGGTGGCGGGCTGGAGGGTGGGGTGGAGGTCGGCTCCGTCGAGCCAGGCGTCCACGTCGCCGACGAGGGCGTCGACGTTGGTCACCCAGCAGGAGGCGGGGGCGTACCGGGCGGCGTAGGCCATCTCGGCGCGGGTGGCCTCGCCGGGGCCGTCGGGGACGATCGCGAGGACCAGGTGGCTGGCGTCGATCGCGGCCAGGTGGCGTTCGGTGAGCCGGTTGAGCTGCTCGGCGGTGGGGGCCGGCTCGCCAGGCAGGGGCGGGCAGGGGGCGTGAACGAGGTGCCCGGCGAGGGCGAGGGCGCGGTGGACGCGGGCGAGGTCGTGGGCGTGGCGGCGGGTGCTGCCGCAGAGGGTGATGGTCAGGCGTCGCATCGGGTCTCCTCAGGCGATGTCGTTGGCGGGGAGGTGGACGTCGACCACGTCGCGGTCGAGGGGCGGCTCGTCGCGGTGCGGCCGACCCGGGGTGGTGTCGGCGGTCGTGTCGGCGGGCTGGCAGGCGGCCAGGTCGTAGTCGGCGGGGTAGGTGTCGGCGTCGAGGTCCGAGTCGGCGGCGGTGAGCTTGCTGAGGGCGGACCGGAGCGTCGGGTCGTCGCCCAGGTCGAGCCACCCCTCGACGCAGTCGGCGACAGCGCGGATCTCGGCGGGGGTGAGGGCGAGCAGCGGCAGGTGGTGTTCGGCGACGACGGCCAGGTGCCGGCCGACGACGGCGGCGAGGTCGATGAGGCTGCTGGTGAGGACGTCGCGGCTGGCCAGCTCGATGTACGTCACGGAGCACTGGCTGATGCCGATCATGTCGGCGGCTTGGCGTTGGGTGATGCCGAGAGCGTTGCGGCGGTCGCGGATCTGCTGGCCGAGGTGTTGGCGGGTGGGGTGGCTGCGGGCGGAGTTGGCGCGGCGGCTCATCGGGGTCGCGTCTCCTCGGTCTCGTGGCGGGTGTGTCGGGCGGTGGCGATGTGCTGGTCGACGGCGGCGGTGGTGCAGGCCCAGCAGTGCAGGCAGTCGGCCCAGGCGGCGGCGGTGCGGTCGTCGTCGAGCCGGTCGGTGCGGACCTGGATGCGGGCGGCGGTGGTGGTTACGGCGGCGACGGCGGGCCGGCCGCAGCCGGGCGTCGCGCAGGCGGGAGGCGTCACCATTCCGCGGTCACCCGCCGCACCGGCGGCCCGTCGAGCACCAGCAGCCCGCCGCCGTCGAGGAGCCGCTCGACCACCGGGTGTCCGTACCGCGCGGACAGCTCGTCGTAGACGGCTGCGGCGTTGGCGCCGGTGTTGGTGGTGACGACCATGCGGCGTTCGTGCGCGCACCGGTGGTCGACGATGCGCTGGAGCTGCTCCAGCCACCAGTCGGTGACCCGCTCCCGGCCAAGGTCGTCGAGGATCAGGAGGCCGCAGGTGGTGGCGTAGTCGTAGGCGAGGGGCTCGGCGCTGTCGGGCTTGAGGGCGGCGGACAGGTCGGCGGCGGTCCACACCATCACCCACTGCTCGCGGCCGTGGACGTCGTTGCCGATGGCGTAGGCGGCGGTGGTCTTGCCGGTGCGGGTGGGGCCGGCGAGGACGAGGGTGCGGGGGCCGGCGTCCCACCAGCGGGCGATCTTGCCGCCGGGGTTCTGGTCGGGCCGGAGCCGGTCGTAGCTGGCGGTGGCGTAGCGGGAGGGCCGGCGGCGGGTGTAGACGACGGCCCGGTTGGCGGCCTGCCGGGAGCGGATGGCGTTCATCTCGGCGCGGTCGGCGTCGAGGCGGATCTGCTCCAGGGTGGGGCCGTCGGTGGTCGGGGCGTGGCGGGCGATGCGGTTCCGCCAGTCGCCGAGGGTGCGGCCCTGGTGGTCGCGGGCGGTGAGGTTGAGGGCGTCGCGGATCGGGGCGGTCGTCATCGGAGGCTCCCGGCGGTCTGGCTGGCGTAGGTGGCGATGGCTTCGCCGGTGCGGAACGGGTTGTTGTCGGGGCGGTCGTCGGTGTGCCGGTTCGCACCGGTGGCGACCCCAGCCCCGCCCGGCCGGCCCCGCCGGTCGTCGGCGGCGCGGAGCATCCAGTTGCGCCAGGTGGCCGGCCAGTCGACCTTGGTGGCGTCCTTGCCGGACTTCGCGGTCCAGTAGTTGCAGAACTTCTCGGTCTCGCGGCGCCCGTCGACGCCGGGGCAGTTGGCGGCGAACCAGGTCTTCATCGCCTCGGTGACGGCGAAGTCGTCGGGGAGGCGGGTGCCGCGCTTGCGCGGGCTCTCCTGCTCCCTGTTCCTTGCTCCCTGCTCCCTGCTCCCTGCTCCCTGCTCAGGGGCGAGGGTTTCGGGAGGGCTCGCGAGCGTCTCCGGAGGCTCTCCGGAGACGGCGGGACTGGGGATGTTCTCGCTGGTCAAGGGCTCCGGCGGTCGCGGGTAGCGAGCCTTACTGGGGTGGGAGACGCGCTGGTGCTCGTCCCACCCGACGATGAACAGGTAGTGGCGTTCGGCGACCTCGTACCGGGCGATCAGACCGGCCGTGGAGAGGCTCGCGAGGTCTCCGGAGGTTCTCGCGAGAGCCTCGCGAGGGTCATCCTCAAGGGGCCAGAGGGCGGCGGTGATGAGTTTCGGGTTGTCGACGGTGACGCCGTTGTCATCGACGTGCGTCCACAGGCCGATGAAGGTAAGCCTGGCCGAGATCGGCACCGAGGCGACCACCTCGGAGGTGAAGAACTCCGGCTTGATGGAGCGGATGCGCGCCACGTCGTGCCTTCCTGATCTATGTCGTCGTGCTCGTGTGGTTCGGGTGGCCGCCCGGCCCCGGGGAAGTGGGGCCGGGCGGCCGGTCAGGCAGCTGCCGGCTGGCGGTCGCGGGCGAGGATGCTGCGCACCGTCGAGTGCGGCGTCCCCGTCGTCGCCGCGATCTGCCGCAGCGACCAGTGCAGGCCGGCGAGCCGCAGCACCACGACGTCCCGGTCGGCCAGGTCGGTGGTGTCCACCGCCTCATCGGGCAGCGGCACAGCCGGCGCTTCGCACAGCAACCGATCGCCAGCGACCGTCCAGACCGGCTGGCCGGTGATGCGGGCACCGTCGGTGCGGGCCATGGCGTCGAGGCCGGCAGACGCCTCGGTGATGAGCTCCGACCGGGTGCGGTCCAGGTCGGTGATGGGCCAGACGGCCCGGTAGATGTAGGTCATGGTCATCAGTCCTGGTCCTCTCCGATACGTCGAAGCTGCTCGGCGTGCTTGGCGGCGGCCTTCTCGACCGCTTCCTGGTCGTGCGCGGCGTTGCCTCTGGCTCGGCCGCAGATGCAGGGCCGATCTCCTCTGTGGTCTGCCGGGATCACGCTCGACGGGGTGTAGGGGTGCGCCCGGATCGGCCGACGCCTACGGGTGCTCACCGCCATCTCCCGTACACCTGGCGGGCCGTCAGCCGGCCCTCCATCACCGCCGGGGGCAGGTGCCCGATGTGCCAGTGCCCATCGACGCTGGTGCAGCGGTACTCGCGCATCGCGGCACCTTTGTGGTGTCGGCGGATCTCCTGACGGGCCTGCTTGCGCCCGGAGAACAGCCGCTTGCCGTGGTCGGAGCAGACACCGATGTGCCCGCGCGGCTCGGTCATCGGCTGCCCCCGACGGTGAGCTGGTGGATGCGGTCGAGCAGTTGCGGCACGTCCTCGGCGAGCGCGGCCTCCAGCAGCCGCGCCTTGGTCTCGTCCTGGCGGTAGCGCGCCTCGAGGAGATCGGTCCACCGATCAGCGACTGCGTCCAGGTCCAGCAGGTGGGGCGGCGGCCCGGCCGGCGCCACGCCACCCCGGGGGAACGGGATCACGTTGCTGGCCTCGTACGCCCGGCACCCGGTCGCCGGGCACCCGCCGCGCTGCCCGGCCCGAACGATGGTGTGCAGCGGCTCCAGGGCACCGCACACGCACCGGCCCGGCTCCACGGCGGTCGTGCCCCGGGCACCCCCCGGATCCCGGCGGCTCACTGGGCACGCCCGACGCTGAGCAACGGCCGGACCTCGCACCCGGGGTGCCGGTCGAACTCCGGCGTCCCGTCGTGGCCGAGCTGGGCGGCGGGGTCGAGCAGGCCGCCGCACACCGGGCACAGGGCGTTCGGCGGCGGCTCCCCGGCGGGCCGGCACCCCTGGCAGGCGGCACCGGTGAGGTAGGGGTGGACCCCGGTGGTGGACCGGCACGGCTGGCCGGCCCGCCACTGGGTGCACTCCGTGGAGAGCAGCGGGGTCGTCACGCCCGCCCCGCTCCCGGGTCGTTGGGGCTGGTCAGCTCGGCCCGCAGGTCGGCGAGCACCTCGGCGGTGCCGGCCGGTCCGGGCCACTCCGGCGGGGCGGGCCGTGCGACGTTGGGGACGTTGAGCACCCCGGTGGCGTCGTCCGGTCCGCCGGGGATGAGTCCGGTGTCGCGGGTGACGGCCTGGACGGCGGCCGGGGTCAGCAGGTAGCTGCGGTCGACGCGCTGCACCGTTTCGGGGTGGTGGCGGCCGACGGGGGTGTCGTCGAGGTCGGCGATGGGCGACCACGTCTCGTCGGCGTCCCGGTGCTCGACCACCCCGGCGGCCGGCTGCTTGCCGGTGAGCCAGGCGGTGATGCGGGTGCGCAGCGTCGGCCGGGTGGGCCAGGCGGTGACGTGGCCCGGGTCGGTGGTCGTCACCGGGCCACCGCCTCGGTGCGGGCGACCAGGTCGATCGACACGGGCTGCTCGTCGCCGCGCAGGGACACCGGCATCAGCGCCCCGATGAACCAGTCGCCGATCTCGACGCGGACCGGCTTCCGAGGACCATCGAAGGTCCACCGAGGCGAGTTGAACGGGTCCAACTCGGTGGCCTTCAGCAGCGGCCGGATGGCTCGGTGGGTCAGGCCAATCGGCGCGTGCAGTCCTTCCGCGTCGCGGGTGGGCAGCGCGGAGAGGATCTTTCCCAGGTCGGGGTAGTTGTTGACCCCCTCGGGCTGCCGGGAGTGCATGGTGAGGCCCCCGAAGGTGACCGTGAGGAACTCGCCATCTTGGGTGATGGTGGCCTTGTCGGCGACGGTTTCCCGGTCCTCGATGTAGGCGTCCAGCTCGCGGCGCAGCCGCTTGGCGTCCCACCGCGCCAGGTACAGGGGTCCGGTGGGCTGGCCGGTGGCGGGCTGGCGGGCGTGGCCGATGACGTACCGGTCGGTGGCGCTGGCGGCGAGGATGCCGTCAGCGGCGCGGAGCTGCACGGAGTTGAGGGCGGGCAGGGTGACGTCGCGGCTGGCGAAGGGGGTGACGGCCCCGAGGATCTGGGCGAGGCTGCCGGTGGTGGTGACGATCTGACTCATCGGGGCATCTCCCGGTCGGTCGTGGGCAGGGCGTGGATGTCAGCGGCCGTGGACCACCACGAGGGGTCCAGGGCGTCGGGGGTGAGGGGGGCCTGCGCGGTGAGCTGCCGGCGCAGCACGGCCGCCTCGTGGCGGGCGGTGGCAAGTTCGGCGTGCAGCACCCGCACGGCGTGGCGGGCGGTGTGGGCGGCGGTGACGGCCTCGTCACGGCGGGCCTCGGCGGTGTCGGCGGCCAGCCGGTTCGCGCGGGCCACCAGGGCGAACGCGCCGGCCACGATCACCAGGACCACGACGAGCACGGCCAGGGCGGCGGCGAGTGCGGCGGCCATCACGCCACCTCGCAGGTGCAGGTCGAGCAGTGCCGGCGGGTCCTGGCCCGCACCGTCGGTGCCGGTGCGCCGTCGCGGTCCTGCCGGCGCTGCCGCACCACCGCCTGCGCCTCACCCAGCGGCATGCCGCCCCGGGCGACGGCTGCCTGCTCCTGCTCGGTGAGCTGCAGCAGGCCGATGCGGTCCCGCACCCAGGCGGGGCTCTTGCCGATGAGTCGGGCGATCTGCTCCCGGCCCAGATTCAGGTCCCACATCAGGTGATGCAGGGCCTGCGCTTCGGCGATCGGGTCGAAGCTGCGGGCCTGGGCGTGCATGGCCAACTGGCGGATGACCCGCTCGGCGGGGCCGGGGTTGCGGCGCAGCACGGCGTCGACGGTGGGCAGGTCGGCGAGCTTCGCGGCGGACAGCCGCCGGTGCCCGTCGATGACCTGGTACCGGTCGGGGCCGATCCGTTCGACGATCAGCGGCACCTGCTGGCCGATGGCGGAGATGGAAACGGCCAGCTCGGACACGTTGCCGACCTCGCCGCGGGCGTTGGGGCCGGGGTGGACGTGCCGGGTGGGGATGCGCAGCAGTGCGCCGTCGAGCACGGTGGCGTGGTCCATCTACGCCACCGCCCGCAGGTGCCGGGCCGGCTCGTACTGGGCCAGGTCGGCGAGCTGCTGCTCGGTCATGCCGGCGATCAGCTCGGCGATGCGGGCCTGCGCGACGGCGGACTGCGAGCGGAGGCTGAGCACCATCGCCACCAGGTCGGCGTCGAGGCCGAGGTCGGCCAGGGTGGGCGGGGTGTAGCCGTCCAACGCCGGGTCGACGGCGGTCGGGAACAGGTCGTCGGCGAGGGTGAACGGCTCCGGGGTGGGGGTGCTCGCCGCTGCGGAGGCCGGCCAGCGCGGCGCGACGTCCGGGCCGGGTCGACCCTCCGTGCCCGGGATCGGGCCCAGCGGCGGCACCGGCGGCAGGTCCGGGAGCGGGGTCGGGTCCGGGGCGGTCACCGGGTGCCCCGGGCGGTGATCTGCTCGCCGGTGACCGCCTCGTACGCGGCGACCATCGCCGAGTACGCCTCGCCCTGGAGGCGGTCGACGTCGGTTCCGGTGCCGTCGTACTCCAGGTGCCCGGCGGCGATCACCGCGCGGACGGCGGCGAGCAGGCGGCCGGTCGGCTGCGGGTCGGCGGTCGGGGCGAGACCGGCGGCGTCCACCGCCGTGACCGCCTGGTCAATGGACAGGCCGGTGATGGTCAGCTCGGCCACCTGGCCGTCGCGGTCGACCAACGCCACCACCCGCCGACCCGTGCCGTGGTGCACGGCGTACTCGGTGCTGCCGACACCCATGGGGGTGACGGAGTCACCCTCCCAGCCAGCGGCGTACAACCGGCGGAGCAGGGCGGTCGCGGCGGTCAGGTCCTGGGCCGGCTCGGCCGGGAGGGTGGTCGGGGTAGTCTGCTGGTGCATCTGGACTCCTCGTTTGTCCGTTGCGTGGGGCCCCTGCCGTGGCTGCGGTAGGGGCTCTGTCGTGTCAGGGGCGGGGCGGGCCGGGCTGGATCGGCGCGGGCACGTGCGGCCCCGGGTGCGGCGACGTGGGCTGGGTCATGACGGACTCCTCGGTGGGTTGGGTGGGGGTCAGGCCGCGAGCTGCGCGGCCTTGCGCCGCTCGATCTCGATCTCGATCTCGGCGAGCACCTGCGACAGGTCGTCGGCGACGCGACGCCCCTCAGGGCTGTCGGGGTCGAGCGGAGCGACCTGGGGGACTCGGGGACCGGATGGAGGCGGCGGCGTGTGCGGTCCGCCCGGCGGGTGCGTCACGACGCCACCTCCGGCACCCGCTCGAACAGGGCTTCGACCGTGGTGCCCATGTCACTGGCCATACGCATCGCCAGCGGCAGGCCGGGCAGGTGTCGCCCAGAACGGATGTCGAACATGTGCTGGCGGCCGATGCCGTGAAGTCGGGCCTGAGCCACAACCTTCCGGACGTTCCGCTGGGCTGCGAGCGCGTCGTACACCTCAAGGCGGAGACGAATTTTCGCGTCGCTTCGAGAGGTCAAAGCGTCGTCATTCTGCGTCGCTTGCATGTCAGCACCGTAGACCGTCGCGATAGTGCGACGCAAGGATTGGGCGCAAGAAGGTGACGTTCTCGCCCGTCCGGCGGAGGTCTAGTCATCCGGACGATGCCTGCCGTATCGTCGCGTTGACGCGACATATGGAGGAGTGGACGTCATGCCGCAATGGGAAGTAGTCGCCGGAGTGCGACGGGTCAGGAGACGCTCTGGCCTGCTGCTGAGCGCCGCAAAAAAGCGACGCCCGTCAACCAACCAGGACCCGTTCGCCACCGCCTACCGTGGGCACATGAGCGACGGTCAGGAGATCCGGGAGAGCTGGGCGGAGTACCTACGCCGGATGACGGACCGCCCCGGCTGGAGCGTCGCAAAGCTGGCACGTGAGTCGAACATCCATCGGGGCACGATCTTCAAGTGGATGTCCGGCAAGGGCGGGGCCAACATGGCCAGCGTCCAGGCCATCGCCACCGCGCTCGGCGACGAGGTGGGCACTGCCCTGCGCGCGGCCAGCAACTCCGGTGCCATGGAAGACGAGTTCGACGAAGACCTCCGGATCATCGTCCGGCGGCTGAAGTCACCCGACGCCAGCGAGGCCGAACGAGCAACCATCAGGGCCACCCTGAAGTACCTGGCTGACCTGGCGGACCGCACCGAGCGCGACGAGGGTCGCGCCGCAAGCTGATGGCCCGTCGTCCCCTCGCCGCAGTACCCGACCGACCCACCCGCGTCGTTCTCTACGTCCGGGTGTCGGCGCTGATGGGCCGCGGCGGCGAGGACTTCCACAGCCCCGACGTCCAGACCTCCGCGATGCGTCGCGCCACCACCGGCATGAGGGAGATCGGCGTGGTGAGCGACATCGACGTCACCGGACGCCACTTCGTCCGCGACGGCATCGACCGCATCCGTGACATGGCCCGCGCCGGGCAGATCGACGCCATCGCCGTGTACGACGTCAGCCGCTTCGGTCGCGACGTCCTGGAGAGCCTCCTCGTCCTACGCGAGCTGTCCGAGTCCGGCGTCACCATCATCTCGGCCTGCGAGCACATCGACACCAGCACGCCCGCCGGCGAGATGATGCTCATCAACCTCCTCAACCTCGCCCAGTACCGGGCGCGCGAGATCGGGCGTGCCTGGTCGGCGACCATCGCCCGCCGCGCCGAGCAGGGACGCCACCACGGCCGGCCACCCACCGGGTACCGGCGTGGACCGGACGGGCGCCTGGAACCGGACCCGCTGCTCGCGCCGGTGATCACCGCGACCTTCCGCGACTACGCCGCCGGGACCAACCCTCGGGAGTTGCGCCGCCGTATCCAAGCGGCCACCGGAACGCACATCGCGGCAACCAGCCTCAAGCTGCTCCTCGCGAACCGCACCTACCTGGGGGTCGTGCACAGCCGAGGGCAGGCGGGCGTCGTGGAGACGCCGGGCGCCCACCCGCCGCTCACGGACGAGGAGACCTTCGCCCGCGTCCAGGCGCGAATCGAGGCAGACCGGCGGGTGCACCCCCGCCTCCAGGAAGCCCGCTACAGCATGTCGGGCATCGGCCGATGCGGAGTCTGCGGCGGGCACACGAACATCCGGCCCCGGGCCAGGCGGAAGGACGGGCCCGGCATCTACTGCCGAGGGCAGTTCGAGATGGTCAGCGCCTGCCGAGGTTGCGGCCAGCCGAACCTGGCGACGGTGGAGAGCGCCGTGCTGGAGCAGGTTCGGCAGCGAATCGAACGGCTGCGCGGGGACGTGACGGCACGACGGGCGCACCTGGCTCGGGCGACACGGGCCGGCATCGATGCAGAGGTCACCCAGCGGGAGATTGAGGCGACGCGGCGGGCGATGGCCAGGGCGACGCAGCGGTGGGCGCGCGAGCAGCTGGACGACCGCACCTACGAGGACACGATGGCCGAGCTGCGTGCCGCCGAGGCACAGCTCACGCAGAACCTGGCCGAGTCCAGGTCTGTCGTCGAGACGGCGGCACCTGAGCTGGTGGTGTCCGTCGGGGAGAAGCTGCTCGCCCTGTGGCCGGAGATGAGCGGCGCGGAACGGAATCGGGCGCTGCGGCAGGTGCTCGTCACCGTGACGCTGCAACCCGCGACGCGGTACCGCCAGCCGGTGGGGGAGCGGATCGAAGTGCAGTGGCGCTGACGGGAGTCTCGGTCACGTTCGGCGCATAGCACCGACGTGCTCGTGAACGGGCTGCGGGTCTGGGTCGACCGGGGCACCGGGCTGCACCAGGTGGCGGTGCCGCTCGGCACGGTCGACGACGTACGCCGGCTCGCCCAACGGCTCACCGCCGCCGCCGGTCGTCGGCTCGACGACGGCTCACCCTGCGCGGATGCCCGACTGCCCGACGGCACCCGGTTGCACGCCGTGCTGCCTCCGGTGGCGACCGACGGGCCCTACCTGTCGCTGCGCACCTTCCGGCACCGGCCGTTCACCCTCGACGAGCTGGTCCAGCAGGGCACCGTGCCGCAGTCGGTCGCCCCGGTGCTCGCCGCGGTGGTGGCCGCCCGTCTGGCCTACCTGGTCACCGGCGGCACCGGCTCGGGCAAGACGACCCTGCTCAACACGATGCTCGGCCTGGTGCCGACGACGGAACGCATCGTGCTGGTCGAGGACGCCGCCGAACTGCACCCGGTGCACCCGCACGTGGTCGGTCTCCAGGCCCGGACGGCCAACGTGGAGGGCGCGGGCGTGATCGGGCTGAGCGAACTGGTCCGGCAGGCGCTGCGGATGCGTCCCGACCGGCTGGTCGTCGGCGAGTGCCGGGGCGCCGAGGTGGTCGATCTGCTGGCCGCGCTCAACACCGGCCACGACGGAGGGGCGGGAACCCTGCACGCCAACACCCCGGCCGACGTGCCGGCTCGGCTGGAGGCGCTCGGGCTGCTCGGCGGCCTGCCCCGGGCGGCGCTGCACGCGCAGGTCACCGCCGCGCTCCAGGTGTTGGTCCAGGTACGTCGGAGCCCCGACGGCCGACTGGTGGAGTCGATCTGCCTGCTGCTGGCCGACGGCCCCGACCGGCTGGTGACGGTGGTGCCCGCCTGGGTACGTGGGCAGGGCGTCGGACCGGCCGGGCCCGGTCTCGCGATCCTGCTCCGCGACCGGGGAGTGCCGGTGCCGCCTCTGTTGCGGGCACCCCGACCCGGCGCGACGGGGCGGGCATGACGTCGCCGTTGTGGCTGGTCGCGGTCCTGCTGACCGGCGCGGCCCTGGCGGTCGCCTGGCCGGTACGCAGCAGTCGACGCCGACGCCGCAGCGTGCTCCCCGCACCGCCACGTCCCGGACCGGAACCCGGCGACCCCCACCGGTCGACGCCCGGTCGCCGGCTGGCGCGTCGGCTGGTGTCCGGCCCGCCGAGGCGGGTCCTGCTGTTGGCCGGTCTCGTCGGTGCCGGTACGGGTGGCCTCGCCGCCGGACCGGTTGCCGCACTCCTCCTGGCCGGCTACGGGATGCTCGGGGCGCGTGCCGTGCACCGGCGGCGGCTCGCCGGGCAGGTCGGCCGGGAACGTCGTCGCCACCTGGACCGGCTCGGGGCGCTCGCCGCCGACCTGCGGGCCGGTCTGCCCGTCCCCGCTGACGCCGCGCCGAACCAGGAACCCGGCGCAGCGCGACCGGGCGACGACCCGGCCGGAGTGGACCGGCTCGCCCGGCTGACCCGGTCGGCGGTCCGGCTCGCCGACCGGACCGGAGCGCCCCTGGCCGAACTCCTGGAACGCGTCGAGGCCGACGCGCGGGCGTTCGACCGGGGACTGGCCGGTGCCGCTGCCCAGGCGGCCGGGGCCAATGCCACCGCGCTGCTGCTTGCCGCGCTCCCGCTCGGCGGCATCGCCCTCGGCTACGGCATCGGCGTCGATCCGCTGGCGGTGCTGCTGCACACCCCGATCGGTGCCGGGTGTGCCCTCGCCGCGATGGGCCTTCAGGCCGGCGGGTTGCTCTGGGCCGAGCGGCTGGGCGTCGTGCCTGGCGGAGGTGGGTGATGTCCCCGGCGCAGTTGTCGGCCGGCTGCCTGGTCCTGGCCGCGCTGCTGGTCGCGGTGCGCGGCAACCGGGCCGGCCGGCGGTGGAACGTCCTGACCGGCCGGCGCGCGGGCCGGAGCCGACCGGGCTGGTGGCCGGACCGGACACGACTCGGGGCCGTCCTGGCGGGTGTGGCGGTCCTGCTGCTGGTGGGCGGTTGGCCCGGGGCGCTGGGCGGGGCGTTGACCGCCCCGGTGACGGACCGGTTACTGCGCCGGATCACCCCGCCTGCGGTACGGGAACGCCGGTTGCGGGAGGCCGCCGACCTGCCGCTCGCCGCTGACCTGCTGGCGGCGGCGATGCGGGCCGGCGCACCGGTGGACCGGTCGGTGCTCGCGGTGGCCGACGCGGTGGACGGCCCACTGGCCGCCCGACTCGCCCGGATCGGGCGGACGCTGCTGCTCGGCGGCGAGCCGTCGGAGGCGTGGGCCCACCTGGCACCGGTGCCCGGGGCGGACCGGGTGGTAGCCGCGGCACTGCGTTCGTCGCGCAGCGGGGCGGCGTTGGCCGGTGCCCTCGGCCGTGTCGCCGACGACCTGCGGGCCGACCGCTCCACGGCTGCGGAGGCGTCCGCCCGGCGGGCCGGCGTACTGATCGTGTTGCCGCTGGGCCTGTGTTTCCTACCGGCCTTCATTCTCGCCGGCCTGGTGCCGGTGATCGTCGCCGTCCTCGGCGACGTGCTGTGACCCAACATCGAGAAAGGGAACGAGCGATGCGCAAACTCCTCACCCGGCTGCGCGGGGACGCGGGGATGAACACCGCCGAGTACGCCGTGGGCACCCTCGCCGCAGTCGCCTTCGCCGGCATCCTGCTCAAGGTGCTCACCTCGGGCAACGTGCAGTCCGCGCTGACGGCCGTCATCGATCGGGCGTTGAAGTGAGACCGCGCCGGCCGGCCGGTCGGGATCGGGGCTCGTTCACCGCCGAACTGGCGACCGGCCTGCCGGCGCTGCTCCTGCTCCTGTTCGCCGGAATCACCGCCGTCGACGCGGTCACCACGAAGGCGGCCTGCCTGGACGCGGCCCGGGAGGCGGCGCTCGCTGCCTCCCGGGGCGAGGACGGGACCAGTGCGGGCACCCGGATCGCACCGGAGGCGGCGGTCGTGTCGATCGTGGTGGACGAGGGCCGGGTCATCGCGACGGTCCGCGCGCCCGTCCGAGCGCTCGGTGCCCGGCTGCCCCGACTCACCGTCGAGGCCGGCACGGTCGCCGCCGTCGAACCGGGCGCACCACAGCCGGGCACGCCGCAACCCGCACCGCAGCCAAGCGCACCGGAACTGGCCACACCGCAACCGGAGGCACCACAGCCAGACATGCGGCAACCTGGCGTACCGGAACCGGACGCACCAACCGTGGACGCACCAATGCCGGAGGCGTCCGCTGCGCGTGGACCCGGTGCGGACACGCCGGAAGGCCACTCGTGAGCTGCGGATGCCGACCCGAGCGCGCCACTCGCCGCGCCGGGGTGACGGGCCCCGGGAGGAAGGGGCGCGGTGACGTCGCCGAGCGGGGTGGGGCCACCGTGCTGTTGCTCGCCGTCGGTCTGGTCTTCGTGCTGGTCGGGCTGTTCGGGGCGGCGATCGGCGCGGCCCGGCTGGCGCGACACCAGGCCCGGGTCGCTGCCGACTTCGGTGCCCTGGCGGGGGCCGGTGCGGCGCGGCAGGGTGCCGGCGTGGCCTGTGCGACCGCCGACGGGTTCGTCCGTGCCAATGCCGCCCGGCTGGTCACCTGCCGCGCTGACGGGCTCGACGTGGTGGTGACGGTCGAGGTGGCGGTCACTCCGCTGCCGGGGCTGCGGCGGCACGCCACCGCCACCGCCCGCGCCGGCCCGGTCCGGGTCCGAGGCTGACCGATCCGGGGCCGACCGATCCGGGGCCGACCGATCCGGGGCTGACCGGTTCGGGGCTGACCGGTTCGGAGGTGACCGGTTCGGGGATGGCCGGTCCGGCGGTGACCGGTCCGGGGTCGACCCGCCGGAGCGCCGGCCCCGGACGGGACCGCCTGGAACAGGCAGGCCCGCCCTGGATCAAGGCCGGCCCATCCCGGAACAGGGCGGGCCGGCCCATCCCGGAACAGGGCGGGCCGGCCCACCCCGGAACAGGGCGGGCCGGCCCACCCCGGAACAGGGCGGGCCGGCCCGACCCCGAACCGGGTGGCTCAGCGGCCCTGGAGCGCGTCCAGGCCGATGGCCATGGCGATCACCAGTCGCCTGTCGATCTGCGGATGCGGCACCTCGACGACGTAGCGGTCCCGCAGGCCCCACTTCTTGATCACCGAGAACACCGGCTGACCACCGGCGGTGAAGTCGAAGTGGTACGGCAGCCAGGACAACGAGTCGACGAACCGGCGCAGCAGTGCCACCGGCATGCTGCGCTCCTGGCCGGTGACCGCCGGCAGGCCGGCCTGCTCGACGTGCCAGGTCGAGCGGAGCAGCGACTGGGCGAAGTCCTTGCGGAACAGCCCGATCGGTGTGCCGGCGTGGTCGGTCACGTCGTATGTGGCACCGAGGTCGAGCCGCTGCCGGGCCTTGAACCCGAGCAGCGGGTGCTGCTTGGAGTCGTCGGTGTAGATGGTGACCTGCTCCTTGAAGGCGAGTCGCTTCTGCTGCGCGAACGCCAGCAACTCGCCCTCGGTGCCGTCCGCCGCCACGGCCCGGACCTCGTACTGGTTGACCATCATCCGGATCCGCTGCCGGACGTGGAACTGGTGCTGTGCCTGCAAACTGTCCAACTGCATGAGAACTCCTCCGAAGGGTGCGCCGGAGTCTCGCACAACCCTCCGACCAGCGCCCGTCAGCGCCCGGCGGCCACCCCTGTCGATGCCCGCCGGCGGCCGGCGGCCAACTCGGTCAGCGCCCGCCGGCGGCCGGCGGCCAACTCGGTCAGCGCCCGCCGTCGGCCGGCGGCCGCCCCCCGTCGACGCCCGCCGTCGCCGGTCGGTCGCCGCCGTCAGCGTCCGTCGGCGGTCGCCTTGAGCGCCCAGGTGTTGAGCACCTGGTGGATGCCCCGCAGCCGCTCGTTGATCTGGTCCAGACGTTCCGCCTGGGCCAGGCTGGCCAGGGCGGCACCCAGCGCGATCAGCTGGTCGGGGGTGAGATTGTCCTGGTCGATCGTGTAGAGCAGGTCGACGGTCTCGGCGATGGTGTCGGCCACGGCTTCTCCTCCGGGTCGGCATGAACGGCGGGGTCGGCGCTGGCAGGGCACTTCCGATTATCGATGGAAGCGCTCCCATGCATCAATGCCCAGATGTCGTTCCGCTCAAGCGCGATCCCGGGAGTCAATGGCGACCACCCACGACACGACCGCCGGCCGGGTCCCCGTCACCGGTCGGCCGGGCCCGGCTGGGCGGGCGCGGCGGCGATGGCGGACAGGTTGGCCAGGACCACGTCGAGGACCCGGACCGCGCCCGACTTGGACAGCGGGTTGTTGCCGTTGCCGCACTTCGGGGACTGGACGCAGGACGGGCAGCCCGACTCGCAGCCGCACTCGACGACGGCGTCCCGGGTGGCACCCAGCCAGGCCGCCGCCGTCCGGTAGGCCCGCTCGGCGAAGCCGGCCCCGCCGGGGTGGCCGTCGTAGACGAACACGGTGGGTGCCTCGGTGTCCGGGTGCAGGGCGGTGGAGAGCCCGCCGATGTCCCACCTGTCGCAGGTGGCCATCAGCGGCAGCAACCCGATCGCGGCGTGCTCGGCGGCGTGCAGCGCCCCCGGCACGTCCGCCGGCTCGACCCCGGCCGCCGCCAGCGACTGCGGGGAGAGCGTGAACCAGACCGCGACGGTGCGCAGTTCCCGGGCCGGCAGGTCCAGCGGGCGGGTGTCGATCACCTCGCCGGAGGCGATCCGGCGACGCTGGTAGGAGACCACCTGACTGGTGACGTCCACCTCGCCGAGGAAGAGCCCGACCGGGCCGGCGTCCCGGTACGAGCGGACCGACACCACGGAGAGCGAGGTGACGTCCCGGGCGTGGGTGGACCAGTCCGGCTCCTCGGCGTGCACCAGCGCGCACCCGTCGTCGAGGTCCAGCGCGTCGACCACGTACGAGACGCCCTGGTGCAGGTAGACCGCCCCCGGGTGGACGAGGAAGTGCGCCGAGCCGCCGTCGACGGTGCCGAGCAGGCGTCCGGTGGACTCCTCCACCACGCAGACCGGCGCCCCGCCCTGGCCACGCAGATCGATCTCGGGGCGTTCCCGGTGCCGCCAGTACCACCCGGTGGGCCGCTGCCGCAGGTCACCGGCCTGCACCAGCTCGTCGACGGCCTCCTTCGCCCCGTCACCGAACAGCTCCAGGTCGGCCGGGGTGAGCGGGGACTCGGCGGCGGCGCAGGCGAGCTGCGGGGTGAGCACGTACGGGTTGGCCGGGTCGAGCACCGTCGCCTCGACCGGGCGGCCGAACAGCGCCTCCGGATGGTGCACCAGGTAGGTGTCGAGCGGGTCGTCCCGGGCCACCAGCACGGCGAGCGCCTCGTCGCCGGAGCGCCCGGCCCGGCCGGCCTGCTGCCACAGCGACGCCCGGGTGCCCGGCCAGCCGCAGATCAGCACCGCGTCCAGCCCGACCAGGTCGACGCCGAGTTCCAGCGCGTTGGTCGAGGCCAGCCCGAGCAGGTCGCCGTGGAGCAGGGCCCGTTCCAGTTTCCGGCGTTCCTCCTTCAGGTAACCGGCCCGGTAGGCGGCCACCCGTTCGCCGAGGCCGGGCACCGCCTCGTCCAGCGCCCGGCGGGCGTTCGCGGCGACCACCTCCGCGCCGCGCCGGGACCGGACGAAGGCGAGCGTGCGTACCCCCTCGGCGACGGTGTCGGCGAGCAGGTCGGCGGTCTCCCGCAGCGCCGACCGGCGGACCTGGATCAGGTCGTCGGCGACGGCCCCGACGTCGGCGGGCGGCGGCAGCAGCGGCGGTTCCCAGAGCGCGAAGGTGACCCCGCCGCGCGGCGAGGTGTCCTCGGTGACGGCGGTGACGGGCAGGCCGGTGAGCCGCCCGGCGGTCGCCGCCGGGTCACCCGACGTCGCCGACGCGAGCAGGAACACGGGGGTACGGCCGAACTGCGCGCACCGGCGGCGCAGCCGGCGCAGTACGTGCGCCACGTGCGAGCCGAACACGCCCCGGTAGGTGTGGCACTCGTCGACGACCACGTACGTCAGCCGGCGCAGGAACCCCGACCAGTGGGTGTGGCCGGGCAGCAGGCCGTGGTGCAGCATGTCCGGGTTGGTCAGCACGAACCGGGAGTGCCGGCGGATCCACTCCCGTTCGGCGCGCGGGGTGTCCCCGTCATAGGTGGCGGGGCGTACCCCGTCGAGGTCGAGGCCGGCGACGGCGCGCAGCTGGTCGGCGGCGAGGGCCTTGGTGGGGGCCAGGTAGAGCACCGTGGCCCGGGGGTCGGCCAGCAACGCGGCCAGGGTCGGGAGCTGGTACGCCAGGGACTTGCCGGACGCGGTGCCGGTGGCCACGACGACGTGCTGCCCGGCGTACGCCAGCTCGGCGGCCTGGGCCTGGTGCCGCCAGGGGGCGGTGACGCCGCGTCGGGCGAACGCCGCCCGGAGCTCCTCGGGGGCCCACTGCGGCCAGGGGGCCTGCTGCCCGGCGCGGGCCGGTACCCGCTCGACGTGGGTGACCGGGTCGACCGGATGGCGGGTCCGTAGCCGGTGCAGCAGCTCGGCCGGGCCCCGCCCGGTGCCGGGGCCTGCGGTCGCGGTGGCTGCGGGGTTCACGTCCTGCACTCTCGCACTGGTGTTCGGTGCTGAACAACCGGGCCGGTGGGTATGGAGGAGCCGCCGCCGGTGACCCCGCCGGGCCGTCCGGCGGGGATGGTTAGATGCCCAGGAGAGTTTACGGCTCTCGGAGGAGGACTGATGGAGCTGTCGCTGGCGACCCGCACCGTGGGGGAGCACACGGTGCTCGAGGTCGGCGGTGAGGTGGACGTCTACACCGCACCCCGACTGCGCGAACGGCTCCTGGAGTTGATCGACGGCGGGGCCCGGCGGGTGGTCGTCGACCTGGGGCGGGTGGACTTCCTCGACTCCACCGGCCTGGGGGTGCTGGTCGGCGCCCTGAAGCGGCTGCGGTCGGCCGGGGGTTCGTTCGCCCTGGTCTGTGACAAGGAGCCGCTGCTGAAGATCTTCCGGATCACCGCCCTGGACCAGGTCTTCCCCCTGCACCCGACGGTGGACGCGGCGATCGCCGCCGACCCCACCGGCTCCGGCGCGTGATGGCGACGGTCCGGCTCTCCTTCTCGCCGGCGCCGGTGCACGTGCGTACCGCCCGCCTGGTCGGTGTGGCGGTGGCCCGTCGGGCCGGGGTCCGGGAGGATCTGCTCGACGAGGTACGGCTGGCCATCGGTGAGGCGTGCACCCGGGCGGTCGCCCTGCACCACCAGTACGGGCTGGCGGACCCGGTGCTGGTGGAGATGTCCGACTCCGGAGCGTATTCGGTGCGGGTGGTGGACCGGGCGCCGATCGAGGCGGGGTTGGGCCTGGCCGCGTTGAACGCCGACGAGTTGGCCAACGAGGCGTTGACCGACGAGGCGCTGACCACGGGCGTGGGCTTCGCGCTGCTCGCCGGTTTCGTGGAGGACCTCCAGGTGCGGCCGGTGGCCGAGGGGATCGGGACCGAGGTCCGGATGGTGTGGCCGGTCGGTCGCTGATCGTCACTGTACGTATGTTAGGCCGTGACCCTTGGTGGGTCGCGGCCTCGCGGCGTCGATGGCCTCCTATATCAGATTTTTTCTCATAACACAGTTACAGAGATCATCCGGACACGGCGTCCCCCAGGTGTGACCTCCAACACTGGCCGGGGCTACAGTCTGTGGGTTGTCAGTACGTGATCGTTCCCGCAGCCAGCGGATATGGATGTTGATCATCTTCCGTGGCGGCGGGTCGGAGCACGTGCGCCACCGCATCCAGGCGTCGGTCATACGTCCACTGGCCGGCGCGACAGTGTTCGGTACAGGAGGACATAGATGTCCGGGACCTTGGCCGCCGAAGGCGGCGCGCTGTCCCTCACCGGAGAGAACGTGACGTACGTCGTCATCGCCGCGGTCATCGCGCTGGTGGCACTCGTCTTCGCCGCCGCCTTGACCAAGGCCGTGCTGGCAGCCGGTAAGGGCACCACCAACATGCAGGAGATCTCCGGCGCGGTGCAGGAGGGCGCCTCCGCCTATCTGCTCCGGCAGTTCAGGACGTTGGCGATCTTCGTGGTCGTCGCCGTCGTACTGCTCTTCCTGCTACCGGTGCACGACACCGACGGCAGCGAACTGGCGGTCAAGATCGGCCGGTCCGCGTTCTTCGTGGTCGGCGCCCTGTTCAGCGCGTTCATCGGCGGGGCCGGGATGTGGCTGGCCACCCGGGCCAACCTGCGGGTCGCCGCCGCGGCCCGGGAGGCGGCCGGTGGCCGGGAAGCCGCCATGAAGATCGCCTTCCGCACCGGCGGCGTGGTCGGCTTCCTCACCGTCGGCCTCGGCCTGTTCGGCGCGGCGCTCGTGGTCATGCTGTTCAAGGGCGACGCGCCGACCGTGCTGGAGGGCTTCGGCTTCGGTGCCGCCCTGCTCGCCATGTTCATGCGGGTCGGCGGCGGCATCTTCACCAAGGCCGCCGACGTCGGGGCCGACCTCGTCGGCAAGGTCGAGCAGGGTATCCCCGAGGACGACCCGCGCAACGCCGCCACCATCGCCGACAACGTGGGCGACAACGTCGGCGACTGCGCCGGCATGGCCGCCGACCTCTTCGAGTCGTACGCGGTGACGCTGGTCGCCGCGCTGATCCTCGGCCGCGCCGCGTTCGGCGAGGACGGGCTGGTCTTCCCGCTGATCATCTCCACCATCGGGGTGCTGATCGCCATCGTCGGCGTCTTCATCACCCGGCTGCGCCCCTCCGACCGCAACGGCCTGACCGCCATCAACCGGGCCTTCTACCTCTCCGCCGTCATCTCCGCGGTGCTGGTCGCGGTCGCCGCCTTCCTCTACCTGCCGGCCAGCTTCGGCGAGCTGGAGGGCGGGCTCACCGACGTCGACCAGAACCCCCGCGTGGTCGCCATCGGCGCGGTCGTCATCGGCATCGTGCTGGCCGCCGCCATCCAGGCGCTGACCGGCTACTTCACCGAGACCAACAGGCGTCCGGTGCAGGACATCGGCAAGAGTTCGCAGACCGGCCCGGCCACCGTCATCCTCGCCGGCATCAGCGTCGGCCTGGAGTCGGCGGTCTACTCGGCCCTGCTGATCGGTGCCGGGGTCTTCGGCGCGTTCCTGCTCGGCGGCAGCTCCATCACCCTGTCGCTGTTCGCGGTCGCGCTGGCCGGCACCGGCCTGCTCACCACCGTCGGCGTGATCGTCGCGATGGACACCTTCGGCCCGATCTCCGACAACGCACAGGGCGTGGCCGAGATGTCCGGCGACATCGACGAGAACGGCGCGCGGATCCTCACCGAACTCGACGCGGTCGGCAACACCACCAAGGCGATCACCAAGGGCATCGCGATCGCCACCGCCGTCCTCGCGGCCACCGCGCTGTTCGGCTCGTACACCGACACGCTGAGCACCGCGTACTCCGACGCGGGCGTCGGGGACGTCGCCAGCGAGATCCTCAACGCGCTCAACGTCGCCAACCCGCGCAACCTGGTCGGTCTGATCATCGGCGCGGCGGTGGTCTTCCTCTTCTCCGGGCTGGCCATCAACGCGGTGTCCCGCTCGGCCGGCGCGGTGGTGATGGAGGTCCGCCGGCAGTTCCGTGAGCTGCCCGGCATCATGGACCGCACCCAGCGCCCCGAGTACGGCAAGGTCGTCGACATCTGCACCCGGGACGCGCAGCGCGAGCTGATGACCCCCGGCCTGCTGGCCATCCTCGCCCCGATCGCGGTCGGCTTCGGCCTCGGCCCCGGCGCGCTGGCCTCCTACCTGGCCGGGGCGATCGGGGCGGGCACCCTGATGGCGGTCTTCCTGTCCAACTCCGGTGGCGCGTGGGACAACGCCAAGAAGCTCGTCGAGGACGGCTCCTACGGCGGCAAGGGTTCCGAGTCGCACTCGGCGACGGTCATCGGCGACACCGTCGGCGACCCGTTCAAGGACACCGCCGGCCCGGCGATCAACCCGCTGATCAAGGTGATGAACCTGGTCTCGCTGCTGATCGCGCCGGCCGTGGTGGCCTGGAGCGTCGGCGACGACCGGAACACCCCGCTGCGCCTGACGGTCGCGGTGGTCGCCACCCTGATCGTGGTCGCGGCGGTGGTGTTCAGCAAGCGCAAGGGCGTCGCCATGGACTCCACCCCGGACGGTGGCGGCACCGGCACGGGCAACGACCCGAAGCGGGTCGAAGCCGCCAACGCCTGAGTCACGACGCGGCGGGTCCCCGGTCCTGCGGGGGCCCGCTGCGCCGTGAAACCTGACCGCTGGCGCAATCGCCCGGAGGCCGTACGCTGCAACGCATGCGTACGTGTCGGGCGGGTGACGCCGGGAAGCTCACGGTGGTCCTCGTCGCGGTCGTACTCGTCGTGGCCGGGTGTGGTGGCGGGCCCAGCCCCCGGGCCTGGGCGGCGTCGGTCTGCGAGGCGCTCACCCCCTGGCGGGCCGAGATCAGCAAGCTCACCAGCAGCACCCACCAGCAGATGACCGCGCAGACCACCCCGGCGCAGGCGAAGGAGAACCTGGTGCGGCTCTTCGGCGGCGCCGAGCAGGCGAGCGAGACGGCCCGCCGCCGGATCGCCGACGCCGGCATCCCGGAGACCGACCACGGCGACGAGGTGTCGAAGGGGTTCCGCACCTCCCTGGCGAAGATCAGGGACGCCTACGGCCGCGCCGGGGACACCATCGACGCCCTGGACACCACCCGGGCCGCCGCCTTCTACGACGGCGTCCAGGCCGCGGTCGACACGCTCAACCAGGAGTACGACGCGAGCGCGCTGGACACCGGGCGACTCAACTCGACAGAGCTCAAACAGGCCTTCGACGAGGTTCCGGAGTGTCGCTGAGGCGTGCCGACCCGCCCGGGGAACCGGGGCGTCAGCTCTCGCTGTTCGGCACCGAGGCGGCCGATCCGTCCGTCGCCGACCTGGCCGGGCTGCTCGCCGGCCCGGGGGAGGTGCACCGGATGGGTCGTACCGCCCGGTTGTCCGTCGGGGTGGACGCGGCCTGGCGGGTGCACGTGCTCGTCGACGAGTTGGCCCGGCGGGGGCTCGCGGCGGGCTGGGAGTCGACCGGGGAGCAGCGCTATGTCGTGCGCACCCCGTACCTGACCACGTTGGCGCCGTTGGCGACGGCCTGGCTGCCCGGTGGGGTCAAGCGACCACCGCCCCGGTTCCACCTGCACGGGCGGCGGCTGCGGCTGTGGCTGGCCGCCGCCGGGGCGGCCGACGACGCCGGGCTGCTGCTGCGCCTCGACCGGCGGGACGAGCCGTGGTGGCCGGTGGTGCGGGCGGCGCTCGCGGTGGTGGGTCTGCCGGCGGCGCTGGTGGAGGTGGAGGCGGGTGGTCCGGCGTACCGGATCGGTGGGCGACGGCTGGCCCGGCTGGCCGAGCTGGTCGGCGACCGCCCGCCGGCCGCCCCCGCCGACCTCTGGCCGTGACCCCCCTGCCCGGGCCTCTGGCCGTGACCGTCCCGCCCGGGCCCGCCGCTGCCCACCGCGACCCGTGGGCCGGGTGGTGATCGACTCGACGGGGCCGCATTGCGGTATCGGAGCGACCGGATGCGGAGTCGATCAGTCGAGACGGGGCGGGGTGTCCGATCATGGACGGGATCGCGGACAGTATGCTGGTCGTCTCACTCCGTGAACACCGGGATTCGCCCAGGTCGGAGGGCCGACGTCGTCACCGTGGCCCACTTCGGGGCCTACCCACGGTGTACGGTGGCGCCGTCCGGTCACTGAGGCCGTGCGGCGTCGGCGGTGCCGCCGCGCGGACGCTGTTTGCCGCCCCCGGGACCCGGAACCTGGGCGGCGCGTTACGTTGGACATCCGGACCAACCGTGGTCCGGCGGGCGCAACACGGCCCGAAACGGGCCTGGAGCAGGAGCGAGGTCGGGGAGAGACGTGCCGAGCAGAGCTGGAACCACCCGTCTGGTCATCGTCGAGTCACCGGCGAAGGCCAAGACGATCTCGGGCTACCTCGGCCCGGGGTACGTCGTGGAGGCCAGCTTCGGCCACGTCCGGGACCTGCCCCGCAACGCCGCCGACGTGCCGGCCAAGTACAAGGGCGAGCCGTGGGCCCGCCTCGGGGTGGACGTCGACAACGGCTTCCACGCCCTCTACGTGGTCTCGGCCGACCGTAAGCAGCAGATCAGCAAGCTGGTGAAGCTGGCCAAGGAGGTCGACGAGATCTTCCTGGCCACGGACGAGGACCGCGAGGGCGAGGCGATCGCCTGGCACCTGGTGGAGACCCTCAAGCCCAAGGTGCCGGTCAAGCGGATGGTCTTCCACGAGATCACCAAGCCGGCCATCCAGGCCGCGGTGGCCAACCCCCGGGAGATCGACCGGGACCTGGTCGACGCCCAGGAGGCCCGCCGCATCCTCGACCGGCTCTACGGCTACGAGGTATCCCCGGTGCTGTGGAAGAAGGTCATGCCGAGGCTCTCGGCGGGCCGGGTGCAGTCCGTGGCGACCCGGATCGTGGTCGAGCGGGAACGCCAGCGGATGGCCTTCCGCACCGCGGAGTACTGGGACATCCTCGCCACCCTCGCGGTGGCGAAGCCGGGCGAGGGCCCGCGCACCTTCAACGCCACACTGGTCGCGCTCAACGGCGACCGGGTCGCCACCGGCAAGGACTTCGAGCCGACCACCGGCCGGGTGCGGCCCGGCGCGGGCGTGGTTCACCTCGACGAGAGCGGTGCCCGTGGGCTGGCGGCCCGGCTCGACGGGCGGCCGTTCACCGTCACCCGGGTCGAGGAGAAGCCCTACCGTCGTCGCCCCTACGCGCCGTTCATCACCTCCACCCTCCAGCAGGAGGCGGCCCGCAAACTGCGGTTCTCGTCGCAGCAGACGATGCGCACCGCGCAGCGGCTCTACGAGAACGGCTACATCACCTACATGCGTACCGACTCGGTGAACCTCTCCGAGACGGCCATCACGGCGGCCCGCCGGCAGATCGTCGAGCTGTACGGCGAGCGCAGCGTGCCACCGGAGCCGCGCCGCTACACCGGCAAGGTCAAGAACGCCCAGGAGGCGCACGAGGCGATCCGCCCGGCGGGGGACAACTTCCGCACCCCGGGCGACGTGGCCAAGGAGCTGTCCGGCGAGGAGTTCAAGCTCTACGAGCTGATCTGGCGGCGCACCATCGCCTCGCAGATGACTGACGCGGTCGGCTCCAGTGTCTCGGTGCGTATCCGGGCGGTCTCCGTCGCCCAGGAGGAGGCCGACTTCGGCGCCACCGGCAAGACCATCACCGACCCGGGCTTCCTGCGCGCGTATGTCGAGTCCAGCGACGACGAGAACGCCGAGGCCGAGGACGCCGAGCGCCGGCTGCCCACCCTGGTCAAGGACCAGCCGTTGACCGCCGACGAGTTGGCCGCGCAGGGCCACCACACCCAGCCGCCGTCGCGCTACACCGAGGCGTCGCTGGTGAAGGCGCTGGAGGAGCTGGGCATCGGGCGTCCCTCGACATACGCGTCGATCATGCAGACGATCCAGGACCGGGGCTACGTCACCAAGCGCGGCCAGGCGATGATCCCGACCTTCCTGGCGTTCGCGGTGATCGGGCTGATGGAACGGCACTACCCGCGCCTGATCGACTACGACTTCACCGCCAGCATGGAGAACGAGCTGGACGAGATCGCCGGGGGCGACCACGCCGCCGTCGACTTCCTCACCGCGTTCTACTTCGGCAGCAGCAACGGCACCGGTGACCAGGCCATCGCCCACGCGGGCGGGTTGAAGAAGCTGGTCACCGAGAACCTCAGCGAGATCGACGCGCGCAGCGTCAACTCGATCCCGTTGCACACCGACGACGAGGGGCGCGAGGTCGTCGTCCGGGTCGGCCGGTTCGGGCCGTACCTGCAACGGGCCCTGCCCGGCGAGCAGCCGGCACCGAAGGCCGACGGTGAGGAGGGCGGCGGCCAGGGCGACCGGGCGCCGATCCCGGAGGGGCTGGCCCCCGACGAGCTGACCCCGGAGAAGGTGCACGAGCTGTTCCTCGGCGGGGGCGGCGAACGCAAGCTCGGCGACGACCCGGCCACCGGGGAACCGATCCTGCTCAAGTCCGGCCGGTTCGGCCCGTACGTGGCCAGCGGCGAGCGCAAGTCGTCGCTGCTGCGCACGCAGACGCCCGACTCGCTCACCCTCGACGAGGCGTTGAAGCTGCTCAGCCTGCCCCGGGTGATCGGGGTCGCCCCGGATGGCGCGGAGGTCGTCGCCAACAACGGCCGCTACGGCCCGTACGTCAAGCGTGGTGACGAGTTCCGCTCGCTGGACTCGGAAGACAAGATGTTCACCGTCACCCTCGACGAGGCGCTGGCGCTGCTGGCCGCCCCGAAGACCCGTCAGCGTCGGGCCGCCGCGCCCCCGCTGCGCGAGATGGGTGTCGACCCGCTGACCGAGAAGCCACTGGTGATCAAGGACGGCCGGTTCGGGCCGTACGTCACCGACGGGGAGTTCAACGCGTCGCTGCGGCGCGGGCAGACCCCGGAGGAACTGACCATCGAGCAGGCGTCGGAGATGCTGGCCGAGAAGCGGGCGAAGGGCCCGGCCCCGAAGAAGGCGGCGGCGAAGAAGGCCCCGGCCAAGAAGGCGCCCGCCAAGAAGACGGCGGCGGCCAGGAAGACGACGGCGGCGGCCAAGGCCACCACGGCGAAGGCCACCGCGACCAAGGCCACCGCGACCAAGGCCACCGCGACCAAGGCCACCGCGACCAAGAAGGCCACGGCGGCCACGAAGACGCCGGCCCGCAAGGCTGCTCCCCGCAAGGCCACGGTGGCTGCCGACGGCGAGTGAGCCGCTGAAATGGGCCTCACGTTCGGTGCGCGATGGCCTACTCTGTCGCGGTGTCCAAATCGGAGAGTGCGGGTGGCGGCCGGCCGCTGAAGGTGGCGGGCATCGTCGCCCTCGTCGGCACGGTGCTGGCCGGAGCGGGGCTGATCGTCTGGCGTACCAGCGGGACGCGTGGCGATTCGCCGGCTGACCCGCCGGGCGTCGGCGTCGGTGCGCCGGTCGCCGAGGTCGGGCCGGTGACCACCCCGCCCGACCCGGCCGTACGCCAGGACTCCTCCGGCCGCCGGCTGTTCACCATCCTGGGTGCCGGCGACGTGCTGGTGCACCCCGAGCTGACCCATCAGGCAGGTCGGGACGCCAAGCGCGCAGGACGTCCCGGTGCGCTCGACTTCAACCCGTTGTTCCGGCACGCCCGCCCGGCGGTCGAGGGTGCGGACCTGGCGATCTGCCACCTGGAGACCCCGCTGGCCAAGCCGGACGGGCCGTTCGTCGGCTTCCCGAAGTTCAGCGTCCCCCCGCAGGTGGTGGACGCGATCCGGGGCACCGGCTTCGATGCCTGCTCGACGGCGTCCAACCACACCATCGACCAGGGCGAGGCGGGGGTCGTCCGCACCCTGGACGCGTTGGACGCCGCGAAGATCGGGCACACCGGCAGCGCACGGACCAAGAAGGAATCGCTCACCCCACGGATCTACACCAAGAACGGGGTGCGGGTCGGGCACCTGGCCTACAGCCTGCACTTCAACGGGCTGCGACGGCCGGCGGGCAAGGACTGGATCGCCAACCTCATCGAGCCACCCAGGATCCTCGCGGCGGCACGCAAGCTGCGTACGGCGGGCGCGGAGATCGTGGTGCTGAGCCTGCACTGGGGCACCGAGTACGAGAACCTGCCGGACGCCAGGCAGGAGGAGTGGTCGAAGGTGTTGATCGCGTCCCCGGACATCGATCTGATCCTGGGTCACCATGCGCACGTGGTGCAGCCGATGGAGAAGATCGGCCAGAAGTGGGTCGTCTACGGGATGGGCAACCAGGTCGCCCGGCACGCCGAGCCGATCCCCGCCAACCGGGAGGGGGTGATGGGGCGGTTCACCTTCACCGAGACGGCCAAGGGGAAGTGGCGGGTGACCCGGGCCGAGGCCATTCCCACCTGGATCAATCTGAATCCGGACATCCGGTTGGTGGACCTGTCCACCGCGCTGGCGGATCCGACGACCCCGGCGCACCGCCGGGAGGTCTACCGGGCTGCTGCCGCCCGCATCCGGGGCTACCTGTTGGCCCGTGGCGGAGCAGCGGATGGTCTTGAGGTTCTTGGCCCGCCCGGTAGTTCGGCCACGCCGAACGGGTAAATCACACGGTTGAATATCCGATTCGCTCGATAGTTGGCGAATCGCGCCATCCGGCGGGCGGTGAGCGCTGTTAGCCTCGCACGCCGGCTGGTCCACGGGGAGGAACGGTTTCATGGGTGAGGACTGTCTGCTGCGGGTGCGTGGATGAACCATCCGCCACCGCCGCCGCCGGGGCGGGCGGGACTCCACCACCCCGAGGACGGGCCGGGAGAGCTGGCCCGTTGGCGTCTGATCAGCCTGGAGAAGCAGCTTCCGCAGCCCCGTCTGCTGACCGGGGTCGGTACGCCGGCACTGGTGGCCGCCCTGCTGCTCACCCTGCTCGCCGTCTTCGCCTTCGGCTACCTGGGCCGCGACAACGAGACCGGCGTGCCCCGGGCCGTGACCGATTCGCAGCGGGACTTTGTCGGTGCGGTCGCCCGTGGCCTCGACAGCTCGGTCGCCCGTAGCCGGGAGGAGTTGACCCGTACGGCCGCCGCCTACGACGCGCGGCCGGCCGGGGCGGCCACCCAACTCGCCGCGCTCACCACGGACCAGCCGAAGTGGCGGGGCGTCGGCATCCTCGACGCGGGCGGAAAGTCCACTGTGGCCGCAGTCGGTCGACCGGTGACGCCGCCCCCCGGCGCTGCCACCGGCCGGATCGCCGTGCCGGTGGTCGAGGGCAACGACCCCCGGCTGCTCCTGGTCGAGCCGCTGTCCGATGGCCGGCTGCTCGTCGCCGAGCTGAACCTGCACATCCGCACCCTGCGGCTGGACCCGAAGGCGAGGCAGGCCGTGCTGATCGCCGTCCCCGGAGGGGGACGGTCCCTCGTCCAGGGGGCGCCCGTGCCGGCGGATCCCGCGCTGGACGCGCTGATCGCCGGGGCGGTGGGTGCGACGTCAGGCGTACCCACCGCCACCCGCACCGGCGTACCGGCCGCCGGCCCGGCCGACCGGGACCCGACCGTGCCGGTCGCCCCGGTGGCCACCGCCGACGCCGTCGGCAAGGTCGGTGTCGTGGTGGTCTCCCTGGTGTACGTCCCGGTCACCGCCGCTGCGGTCACCCGGGAGCCCCTGCTGGCCGCGCTCGCCCTGCTGGTGGGGGCGGGTGCGGTGCTGCTCACCCTCCAGTTCGGACTGGTCCGGCCGATGCGGCTGCTCCTCGTCCACGCCAAGGCGGTGGCCTCGGGCAACCCCGTGCAGGGGCGGCCGAGGACGGCGAACGCCCAGGTCAACCGGATCGCCTCGGCGTTCGGCAGGCTCGCCGCCCAGCAGCGGACAACCCCGGCGCAGCGCGGCCCGGACGATCCGGCAGGCGGTGTCCCGGCAGGTCTGGTCGTCGTCACGGCGGTCGTCGCGGTGCTGTTGGCCGCAGGCGGGATCCTGGCCACCCTCGCCCCCCACGAGGATGACCTCCCGGCCCAGGTGGTGCGGGACTCGGAGAACCAGGTCGCGGCCGTGGCCAGCGCGGTCGACGACACCCTGGACGGTGGCTACACCAAGCTCGCCCTGATCGGCGCGGACAACCGTACCGCCGGCACCGCCCAGCTGCGCCGGGTGCTCGACCGCCTGCTCGACGACAACCGCAGGTTCCGCAGCGGCTACCTCGCGTCGGCGAACGGCAGTGTGATCACCAGCGTGGGCCGGGCCCCACTGCGGCCCGGTGGTCCGTTGCCGGGCGAGGGCGGTGTGGTGCTGCACGACGTGCAGGGCCGACTGCCGATCGTCTACGCATACACGCAGTTGGCGGACGGGCGGTCGCTGGTCGCCGAGTTCGACGTGCGCTACCTGACCCGGCTGTTGGAACGGGTCGACGGGCGACTGCGGGTGGTCGACGTGGACCAGCGGGACATCCTGGATTCGGCCGGCTACCTCGCCTTCGAGCAGGTTTCCAGCGGGCAGGTGCGGACCGCGGCGGCGGAGGCGCTCAGCGGCAGGCCGTACGCCCGGGTGGCGGAGGTCGACGGTGACCGTGAGTTGTTGATCGCCGCGCCGGTCGCGCTGGAGGGTTCGGCGGCGCACCTGGAGTGGACGGTGGTGGCCGAGCGCCCGGTCACCGACTACGCGCTGCCCGGCAACGAGATGCGTCAGGGTGCGCTCCTGGTGGCGGTCGTCGCGGCGGGCATCGGTCTGCTGCTGTTCAGCTGGTACTACTTCTTCCAACTCCGGCCGTTGCGCAACCTGTCCCGGGAGGCGGCGACCCTCGCCGGCGGGGACAGCAGCCGGGTGATCTCACCGCGCTGGCACGACGACATCGGCGCGGTGGCGGTCTGCCTGGAGGTGTGTCGTCAGGCGGCGGTCCACGGCGAGCAGCGGCTCGGCGGTGCGGCGCGACTACGTGGCACCGAGGGCATGCCCACGGCGATCATGACGAAGATCCCGCCACGGCGGAAGGCGGGTAGCCGTGGTGTCCGGTCGTCCCGCAGGGGTGACTGAGATGCTCTTCCTCTATCTGGTGTTCCTCCTCGCGTGCCTCGGGCTGCTGGCCGGCGGCATCATCGAGCAGCGCAACCATCACCGCAGCCTGCACCGCATCCCGCAGCGGGTGCTCGTCAACGGCATCCGGGGCAAGAGTTCGATCACCCGGCTCACCGCCGGTGCGCTGCGCGGTGGCCGGTTGGTCGTGGTGGCCAAGACGACCGGCACGGCGGCCCGGTTCATCTTCCCGGACGCCAGCGAGGAACCGGTCTACCGCAAGTTCGGTATCGCCAACGTGGTGGAGCAGATCGGCATCGTCCGCCGGGCCGCCGCCTACTACCCGGACGCGCTGGTGATCGAGTGCATGGCGGTCATGCCACCGCTACAGGAGCTGAACCAGACCAAGCTGATCCAGTCGACCATCGGCATCCTCTGCAACGTCCGGGAGGACCATCTCGCCGAGATGGGGCCGACCCTGGACGACGTGGCCCGTTCGCTGAGCCGGTCCATGCCGGTGGGCGGGATCTGCGTCACCGCCGAGTCCGACCGGCTGCACATCCTGCAGGCGGAGGCGGACAAGCGGTCCTGCAAGCTGATCCCGGTCGACCCGGAGTCGGTCACCGACGACGAGATGGCGGGCTTCACCTGGACCACGTTCAAGGAGAACGTGGCCATCGCCCTCAAGGTGGCCGAACTGCTCGGGGTGTCCCGGCAGGCCGCCCTGACCGGAATGTGGACGGCGCCCCCCGATCCGGGGGTGCTCAGCGTCGAGGAGTACCGCCGGGGCGACACGTCGCTGCGGTTCGCGAACATCTTCGCCGCCAACGACCCCGAGTCGACGTTCATGAACATCAAGCAGTTGCAGGAACAGGGGTCGATCCCCCGACCGCTGCACGTGCTGATCAACTGCCGGCCGGACCGGGTGGAGCGGAACGGCCAGATGGGTGCGCTGGTCTCCCGGATCGACCCGGACAGGGTCATCCTGATCGGTGAGCCGACCCGGAGTGCCCGCCTCAAGATCGAGGAGAAGTGGCAGGACCGGGTGGTCGACCTGGGCGGCCGGATCGGGGCCGGGGAACTGCTCGACGGGGTGCTCGGCAGCATCGACGGGTTCGCCTCGGTGCTGGCGATCGGCAACATCCACGGTCAGGGCGAGATCCTGCTCGCGCAGCTGGGCCGTCTGGACCGCCCGGTATCCCAGGACCCGCCTGCTCGTGCCGTGCCGCCGGCTCCGCCTGCTCATGCCGTGCCGCCGGCTCCGGCTGTGCGTGCCGTGCCGCCGGCTCCGGCTGTGCGTGCTGTGCCGCCGGCTCCGCCTGCCCGTTCTGTGCCGGCTGGTCCGCCTGCCCGGCCTGTCGGCGGGGCAACTGTCGGTCGGAACGGCGTACCGGCAGGGCCGGGGCCGGCCTCCGGCGGCTCCCGGCGGCAGGCGACGACGTACGGCGACCCGCCCGTGCCCGCCGCGCCCCCGGCGGCGTGGCCCGGCACCCCGACACCCCGACCCCGGCCGTACGACGGGCCGGAACGCCCCGGCGTGCCCGCCCCCGGGCGTCCGGACCGGTACGCCGCGCTCGCCCCCGAGCAGCTGGACCGGTACGCCGCCCTCGCTCCCGAGCAGTTGGACCGGTACCACGCCGGGTCCCCGGGCCAGCCGGACCTGTTCGGCCCGGCGGAGCAGGAGCCGCCGGCCCGGCGCGGCCGAGCGGTGGGCGGGCTCCCGGAGCGGGCCCCGGTGGAGCCCGATCCGCACCGGGGCCGGATCCGCCGGTCGCCGGCCGACGGCACCGCGCCGACGCACCCCGATCCCGATCCGCAGTCGTCGCATCGGCGGCCGTCCGTCTACCGGAGTTCCTCATGATCAACGGAGAGCTGACGCCCGAGCTGTCCACGCTCTGCCTGGGCGTCGGGCTGGTGCTCGCGCTGGCCTGCTACCTCACCACCAATCTCTCCCCCGGCGGCATGATCACGCCGGGTTGGTTGGCACTGGCCCTGGTCGAGGAGTACCGCCAGGTGTTGGTGATCGTCGCGATGACCGGGGTGACCTGGGGGCTCACCCGGCTCATGCAGCGGGTGGTCATCCTCTACGGCAAGCGGCTGTTCGCGGCGATCGTGCTGCTCAGCGTGCTGCTCCAGACCACCCTCTTCCTGATCATCCAGCAGGACTTCCCACTGCTGTTCTCGCACCAGACCCTCGGCTTCGTGGCGCCCGGCCTGATCGCCTACCAGTTGGTCCGTCAACCACCGCTGGCGACGATCCTGGCCACCGGGGCGGTCTCCGTGGGTTCGTACCTGATCATCTTCAGTGGCATCCTGGCCGGCCTGGTGCCGGTGAGTTGAGCCGAGACTACGGAAGCAGGCATCCCCCGTGTCACAGAGCAGGAACGGGATCTGGGCGACGCTGGCCGTCGTCCTGATCGCCGCGGGTGTGATCGTCGTCGTGGCGCTCCGCCCCGACCGGTCCGCGTCGACCGCCCCGCCGGGCGGCGTGGCCGCCCCGGGCGCGGCGTCGGTCGGGTCCGCCGAGCTGACCTTCGCCCGGCTGGGCAAACCGTCACGGACCCAGGTCCGCGACGCGGCCGGGCGGGTGCTGGCGGTGTTCACCGACAAGGCCCGCACGGTACGCGTCTCCGGCCCGGAACGGACCTTCACCGAGCCCCGCTTCACCACGTCGTCGGTGACCACCGACGCCTGGATCCGGCTCGCCCCGACCCCGTGGAAGGCCGGTGAGGAGAAGGCGGCCTGGTTCCGGCCCTGGCTGGACAAGGCGGTCGGGGACGACAGCCCGGACGCCCTCGCCATCGCGATGGACTACCTGGACGACGCGCCCGCCCGCAAGGATGCCGAGGGCCGCCAGTTCGCCGGCGACGCCTCCTTCGGCCCGCTCTCGGCAGCCGACCCGGACGGTCGCGCCGAGAACTCCGACTTCTACGACTACCTCGGCGTGGAGTGGGACTTCCCGGACGGCAAGCACGAGCGGCCGGCCAAGGACCACTTCCGCAGTCTGGACTGCTCGGGTTTCATCCGGATGGTCTACGGCTACCGGATGAAGTACCCGTTGCGGGGCACCAACACCAAGGGCGCCGGACTGCCCCGCCGGGCGTACGCGATGGCCGGCTTCGGCCCGGGCGCGTTGCTGATCCCGAACACCGGCCGGGCGGCCCGGGACTACGGCGTGCTCCAGGAGGGCGACCTGGTCTTCTTCAACCACGGTGCGAACGCCGGCCCGAGCATCGAACACTCCGGCATCTATCTCGGCGTCGACGATGCCGGCCACCACCGGTTCTTCTCCAGCCGGGTCAAGGCGGACGGTCCGACGTTCGGTGACTTCGGCGGCGAGTCGCTGCTGGACGGGCCGGGCTACTGGTCGGGCCGGTTCCTGTCCGCGCGCCGGGTCTGACACCGGCCGGGGCGGCGACGCGCGGGTGCGTGGTCGGACGTCGGGACCGCTTGCCGGCCGGTGTCAGCGACCGGGAAGGTCGGCGGCCACCAGTGCCGCCACCAGTTCCGCCCGGCGGTCCTCGACCCGGCGCACCGTCCAGGTGACCTCCAGATGGACGAAGACCGCGTCCTGCCTGCGGGCCGCCTCGGCCTGGGTGTTGGTGGTGCCCTCCAACTCGCCGCACCTGCTGGTCCAGGCCCGGCAGGCGACGAAGCCGGCGGCGTCCAGCGCGTCGGCCGTGCGGCGCAGGGCGGGGGTGGAGCGCTTCTGCCCGTCGGAGACCACCATCTCCGCGCCGGGGAGGCTCTGCTCGGCGAAACCGTGCAGCTGGATCTGGTTGATCCGGTTGCGGGCGAACCGGTCGCTGGCCAGCTGGAACAGGCCCTGGGAGTTGTGCGCCGCGTCCGCCCGCCCGTCGCCGGCCCGGCGGTGTGCGCCGGCGACCAGCATGATGCTGCCCGGCGTCGCCCGGAACAGCCGTAGCCCGATGTCCTCCGTGTGCAGGTCCGAGTTGGGGTGGGGCACCTCGACGGCGAGTCGTACCGGCTGGGAGAGGTCCACCAGGATCAGGCCCCAGGGCCGTTCCGCGCCGGCCTCGGTGACGAACAGCGCGTAGTCGCGTCCGGTCTGCGGGTCCCGGCCCCTGCTCGCGGCGAAGCCCAGCCCGGCCAGCAGCCCGCTCGCCTCCGGCAGCCCCGAGTGGTCCCCGGTCACCAACAGGGTGACCGCCCGACGGGCCGTCTGCCGTTCCGTCGGATCCGGGTCGCGGTAGGGATCGGTCGGCTTGAGTCGGCTGACGAAGTCGGTCACCACCGTGTCCGGGGCCACCGGGGCGGGCGGGGCGGCGGTGGGCCCGTCGGGTGGCTCGCCGCACGCGAGGAGCCACAGCGACAGGGCCGCACAGCACGCCAGGAGACCGTTGCGGTGGGTGGAGGTTCGGGCCATCGCAGGCAGGCTACCGCGCCGTTCCCACCGTCGTCGTCACCCCGGCGGCGGGTGGGTCAGGGGCCGAGGATGTGGTCGAGGTGGGGGTTGGTGAGGACCCGGCCGGGGTCGAGGCGGGCCCGCAGGTCCTGGAAGTCGGCGAACTTCGGGTACGCGGTCGCCAGCGAGGCCGCGTCCCGGTAGTGCAGCTTGCCCCAGTGGGGTCGGCCGCCCAGCCCGGCAGCCACCTCCTCGAAGGCCCGGAAGTACGGCTCGTAGGGCATGCCGACGTACTGGTGGACGGCGAGGTAGGCGGAGTCGCGCCCGTAGCCGTGGGACAGCCAGATGTCGTCGGCGGCGGTGAACCGCACCTCGACCGGGAAGAGCACCTTGAACGGCAGCCGGTCGACGAGGCGGCGCAGTTCCGCCAGCGCCTGCGGGAGGGCGGCGCGTGGGATGCCGTACTCCATCTCCACGAAGCGGACCCGGCGCGGGGTGCAGAAGACGGTGTCGGAGCGGCCGGTGTAGGTGCGTTCGGTGAGCGCGCGGGCGGAGACCGCGCTGATCGTGGGCACCAGCGTCGGTACGGCCCGACCCAGCCGGCAGGCCCCGGCGAAGACGGTGTTGGCGAGGAGTTCGTCGTCCAGCCAGCCGCGCCAGCGGGGCAGCGGCCGGTCGTCGGCGGGCACCCGGTCGTTGGTCTTGAGCTGCACCCGGTCGGTGTACGGGAACCAGTAGAACTCGACGTGGTCGTGCCGGCCGATGAGGCCAAACAGGTCGCCCAGCACCTCGTCGAGCGGGGCGGGGCGTTCGTGTGCGCGCAGGGTGAACGCGTCGACGCAGCGCAGGGTGACCTCGACGAGCACGCCGAGCGCCCCCAGGCCGACCCGGGCGGCGGCGAAGATGTCCGGGTGTTCCTCGGCCGAGCAGTGCAGCACCTCGCCGGTGCCGGTGACCAGGGTGAGCGCCTCGACGAAGGTGGACAGGCAGCCGTAGGCGGCACCGGTGCCGTGGGTGCCGGTGGAGATCGCCCCGGCGATGGTCTGCGCGTCGATGTCGCCCAGGTTGGGCATGGCCAGGCCGTGCCCGGCGAGCAGCGCGTTGAGCGCCCGTAGGGTCGTCCCGGCGGGCACGGTGACCAGCCGGGCGTCCCGGTCGACCCGGACACCGGTGTCGAGGGCTGACAATTCCATCCGCCGGCCGTCCGCCAGGGCGATCGGGGTGAACGAGTGGCCGCTGCCGACCACCCTGATCCGCTGACCCGCGCCTGCCGCGTCCAGGACCGCCTCGGCTGTGTCCTCGACGGTGGTAGGGCGCAGGATGGCGGTGGCGACGCTGCGTTGGTTGCCCGCCCAGTTGGACCAAGCGGTGGTGGTACCGGCCATCGGCGCTCCTCGACATGAACGTGAACTGACTTCATATCAGGAACGTTGTGCCTGGTAAATACCGCAATCGAGGTCCGCTCGTTGTACCGGTAGTCACGGCCTCGTGACATGTGGATATGTTCTTCCGTCGAAGGGGGGTGGCGTCGAGTGTCCACACCAGCCGCCACGACCGGGCCGCTGCGCCGCGTTCCGGTGCAGGGTCGAAGTGTCGCGCGCGTCCAACGGATGTTGGACGCCTGTGCCGAGCTCGTCGACGAGGTGGGGTACGAGGGGTTGACCACCACGTTGCTCGCCGAGCGGGCCGAGGTGGCGATCGGGTCGGTCTACCAGTTCTTCCCGGACAAGCGGGCGATAGTGCAGGCGCTGACGCTGCGCACGATGGAGTCCTACCTCCAGCGGCTCGACGAACGCTTCGCCTCCGACGACCTGAGCCACTGGTGGGACGGCGTCGACGCGGGCATCGACGAGTACATCTCGATGCACCGGACGGTCCCGGGCTTCCGGACCCTGCACTTCGGCGACGTCGTCGACCTGCACCTGCTCGACGAGCAGCGGGACAACAACGGGGTGATCGCCGACCAGTTGGCCCGGGTGCTCACCGAGCGGTTCGGCATGGCCGACGAGCCGCGCCTGCGGTTCTGCCTGGAGATCGCCGTCGAGGCCGCCGACGCCCTGATCAAGCTGGCGTTCCGCCGCAAGCAGGAGGGCGACGAACGGGTCCTCGCCGAGGCCAAGGCGCTGATCAGGGAATACCTGCACCGCCACGTCGAGGCCCCGACCGAACCCGCCGCCCAACCCTGACCCGGCCGGCCCGCCCCGGAGCCGGCCGGCAGGCCCGCCCCGGAGCGCCCGCGCCTGTCGCCGGGTGAATCAGAGGAACGCGTGGCCCTCGCCCCGGTAGGTGGGCACCGTGGCGACCACGCTGTCCCCGTCGACCAGGTGCAGGTCGTTGACCCGCTCGCAGAGTTCGCCGGCCTTGGCGTGCCGGAACCACACCCGGTCGCCGATCCGCAGGGCGGCTGCGGCGGCACCGGTGAGCGGGGTCTGCACCTCGCCCGCGCCCTCGGTGCCGACGAGTTCCAGCCCGGCCGGCAGCCACGGCCGCGGCAGCCGGCTCGTCGCCGCCGGTCCGGAGGCGATCCAACCGCCGCCGAGCACGGTGGCGATCTCCGGTGTCGGGCGGCGGACCACCGAGCAGGCGAAGAACGCCGCCGGGGTCGGCCGCCAGGCGCGGTAGGCGTCGAACAGCGTCGGGCCGTACAGCCCCGAGCCGGCGGTGACCTCGGTGACCGAGGGGTCGGCGCTGGTGGCGGCCACGCTGCCGGTGCCACCGCCGTTGACGAACTCCAGGTCGGCGTGTTCGCGGACGGCGGCGACCGCCGCACCCCGGCGGGCCAGCAGTTCCCGGTACGACCCGCGCTGGGCGATCCGGATCGCGGCGCTGAGCGCGGCCTGTCCGGGTGGGGCGTCCCCGAGCCCGGCGATCTGTGCCTCGTACGACATCAGGCCGACCAGCCGGAAGCCGGCCCGGCGGGCGACGGCGGCGGCGAGCGCGCCGGCCGCCCGGGCGCTGTGCACCGGCGAGCGGCGGACCCCGACGTGCACCCGCCCGCGCAGGGGTCGCCAGGAGGCGTCGAGGTCGAGGCAGACCCGGATCTCGGGCCGGCGACCCGGGGCGCACACCGAGTCGATCAGGTCGAGCTGCTCGGTGCTGTCGATCATGAGGGTGACCGCCGCGGCGAGCTGCGGATCACCGGCCAGGGCGGCGAGCGCGCCCCGGTCGGCGGTGGGGTACGCCACCAGCGCGTCGTCTGTCGCGCCGGAGCGGACCAGCCAGTTCGCCTCGGTCAGGGTGAACGCCATCACGCCGGCCCAGCCGGCCTGGCCGAGCGCCCGGTCGAGCAGGTCGCGGGACCGGATCGACTTGCTGGCGGCGCGGACCGGCTTACCGCTGCTGCGGGCGGCCAGCGCGGCGGCGTTGGCGTCGAAGGCGGTGAGGTCCACCACGGCGTAGGGCGGGTCGAGGTGGGCGGTCGCCTTGTCGAGGCGTTCGCGCAGGGTGTCGCTGTCGATGGCCACGAATGCACGCTAACTGTCCGGACGGCAATGCGAAATACCCTCACGTCCTGCCGGGCTGCGGTCGGTGGCATCCGCGGCCTAGGCTCGGCGAACAGGAGAATGTCGCCGGTGGGGAGGCCCCCACCGGGTCTAGAGTGTTGCACCGGGACTGCCCAGTGTTGGGCCGGCGCGTGGAGGTACGGCCATCGAAAGCCAGCAGAACGGCGAGTCGTCCGGCGCGTCGTCGCCCGGGCCCGCCGGAGCCGCCGCCCAGACAGACCGGTCCGGAGCTGCGGCGATCCGGTCGGTACTACGCATCCGGCCGTTCCGGCGGCTCTGGATCGTGCTCGGCGCAGCCTCCTTCGGTGACTGGCTCGGCCTGCTCGCCACCTCCGTCTTCGCCGCCGCGCAGGTCTCCGGCAGCACCGCCCAGGGAGCGGTGTTCGGTGGCGTGATCGCGATCCGGCTGCTCCCGGCGCTGGTGCTCGGGCCGGTGGCCGGCGTGCTCGCCGACCGGTTCGACAGGCGCTGGACGATGGTCATCTGCGACCTGCTGCGGTTCCTGCTGTTCGCCTCGATCCCGCTGGTCGCGCTGCTGGGCGTCCGGGGCGGCGTGGTGGTCACCTGGGCTGCGGTCGCCACCTTCCTGATCGAGTCGATCACCCTGCTCTGGATCCCGGCCAAGGAGGCCGCGGTCCCCAACCTCATCCCGCGCGCCCGGCTGGAGACGGCCAACCAGCTCACCCTGATCACCACGTACGGCCTGACCCCGGTCGCCGCCGCGATCGCCCTGGCGGTGCTGGACCGCAGCGTGCGCGGGGTCACCGGCGGCGAGATGCCGAGCTGGGCCGAGCCCGCCCAGCTCGCCCTCTGGTTCAACGCCCTCTCCCGGCTGGCCACCGCGCTGGTGGTGGCCTTCGGCATCAAGGAGATCAGCCAGGCCCAGGCCCGGGAACGGGGCGAACGCGCCGAGCAGGGCATGTTCAGCCAGTTCACCGAGGGCTGGAAGTTCATCGGCCAGACCCCGCTGGTCCGGGGCCTGGTGCTGGGCATCTTCGGCGCGTTCGCCGGTGGCGGCATTGTGATCGGCACCGCCAAGTTCTTCGCCGCCTCGCTCGGTGCCGGCGACGCCGCGTTCTACATGCTGTTCGGCGCGATCTTCATCGGGCTGGCGGTCGGCATCGGGCTCGGCCCGATGATCGTGCGGGACATGTCCCGCCGCCGCTGGTTCGGCATGAGCATCGTGCTGGCCAGCGCCTCCGTGCTGGTGCTGGCGTTCGCCATCCACCTGTCGATGGCCATCCTCGGCGCGATCATGGTCGGCGCGGGTGCCGGCATGGCCTTCCTCGCCGGCACCACGCTGCTCGGCGGCGAGGTCGCCGACGAGGTACGCGGCCGGGTCTTCGCCGTCGTGCAGATCGGCACCCGGCTGGTGCTGATCCTGGCGATCGCGCTGAGCAGTCTGCTGGTCGGGGTCGGCGGTTCACGCCAGCTCACCATCGCCGACCTCGGTATCTCAGTCTCCTCCACCCGGCTGCTGCTGCTCGCCGCCGGCCTGGCCGGCATCTTCGCCGGGATCAGCGCGTTCGGGCAGATGGACGACAAGAAGGGCGTGCCGGTCCTGGCCGACCTCTGGGGCTCGATGCGCGGCCGGCCGCTGATGCCGGCCGAGCCGTTCGTCTCCAACGGTCTCTTCGTGGTCTTCGAGGGCGGCGAGGGGGCCGGCAAGTCCACCCAGTTGGAGCAGCTCGCCACCCGCCTGCGCGAGCAGGGCCGGGACGTGGTGGTGACCCGGGAACCGGGTGCCACGGCGGTGGGCGAGCGGATCCGGGCCCTGGTGCTTGAGGATTCCGGCGCGGACGCCCCCTCCCCACGCGCCGAGGCGCTGCTGTACGCCGCCGACCGGGCCCACCACGTCGCCACCGTGGTCCGCCCGGCGCTGATCCGGGGCGCGGTCGTGATCAGCGACAGGTACGTCGACTCGTCCCTGGCCTACCAGGGCGCCGGTCGTACGCTGCCGGTCGACGAGGTCTCCTGGCTCTCCTCCTGGGCCACCGGCGGGCTCAAGCCCGACCTGGTGGTGCTGCTCGACGTCGACCCGCGGACCGGCCTGTCCCGGGCCGCCGCCCGCAACCAGGGGGCCGACCGGCTGGAGGCCGAGTCCGTGGCCTTCCACGAGCGGGTCCGCTACGCCTTCCTCGACCTCGCGGCCAACGACCCCAAGCGTTACCTGGTGCTCGACGCGGCCCGCCCGGTCGACGAGATCGCCGGCCAGGTCGGCCGCCGGGTGCAGGAGTTCCTGGTGGACCCGGCCGGCATCGTGCACCCGCGCCCGGCACACGGGCCCGACACCTCGGTCCAGCCCGAGTTATCCGACACGGAGCTGGTGGGGATGGAGCACCGGACCTGATGCCGGACGTCTTCGCCGAACTGGTCGGCCAGGACGACGCGGTCGGCACCCTGCGCCGGGCCGCCGCGTCGGCCGCCGCCGTGCTGCGCGCCGCCCACCTTCCGGCACCCGCCGGCACCGTCGACGATCCGGACGACGACGACCTGGCCGCCCTGGCCGAGGCCGACGAGGATGCCGCCGCCGGGTCGACCGCCCCGGCCGTCGACCCGGGGGCCGGGATGACCCACGCCTGGATCTTCACCGGTCCGCCCGGTTCCGGCCGTTCGGTGGCCGCCCGCGCCTTCGCCGCCGCGCTCCAGTGCGTGCACGGCACCGGCTGCGGCACCTGCCCCGGCTGCCACACCACGCTCACCGGCACCCACGCCGACGTCCGGCTGGTGGCCCCCGAGGGGCTCTCCATCGGCGTCGGCGAGATGCGCGCCCTGGTGCTGCGGGCGGCGAGCACCCCGTCCGGCGGGCGCTGGCAGGTGGTGATCATCGAGGACGCCGACCGGCTCACCGAGGCCGCCGGCAACGCGCTGCTCAAGGCGGTCGAGGAGCCGCCACCGCGGACGGTCTTCCTGCTCTGCGCCCCGTCCACCCACCCGGAGGACGTGTCGGTGACGATCCGGTCGCGGTGTCGGGTCGTACCGCTGCGGCAGCCCTCGGCGGCGGCGGTCGCCGACGTGCTGGTCCGGCGGGACGGCATCGCGCCCGACGTGGCGCAGTGGGCGGCCGCCGCCGCGCAGGGGCACGTGGGCCGGGCCCGCCGGCTGGCCCGCGATCCTGAGGCGCGTCAGCGCCGGGACGCGGTGCTGGCGGTGCCGCGCCGGCTGACCGGGGTGGGCACCGCGCTGGACGCGGCGTCGGCGCTGATCGAGGCGGCCGAGGCGGAGGCGGCGGCCTCGGTCGCGGAGTCCGACGCGGCCGAGCGGGCCGCGTTGCAGACCGCGCTGGGCGCGGGCGGCACCGGCCGGGGCGCGGCGGGCGCGACGCGGGGCTCCGCCGGCCAGCTGAAGGACCTGGAGAAGCGGCAGAAGTCGCGGGCCACCCGGGCCCAGCGGGACGCCCTGGACCGGGCCCTGGTGGACCTGGCCGGTTTCTACCGGGACGCGCTCACCTCGGCGCTGCGCGCGCCGGTCGCCCCGGTACACACCGACACCGCCACGCTGGCCGAGGCGGGCGGGCAGAAGTGGGCCCCGGAGGGGGCGCTGCGCCGGCTGGAGGCGGTCCTGGAGTGTCGGGCCGCGATCGAGGCGAACGTCAAACCCCGCATCGCCGTGGAGGCGATGATGCTCTCCCTCTGGCGCGGCTGACCCCCGGTTGCCGCCCATCGACACGTGTTGACGGGGTGCGGTACGGTCCCGGTGGGCCGCGGTGATCGTGGTGGCACGCAGGGTGAGGTCGACCTGGGGGGAGATCGGATGCCGCGCGGCGAGATCGACGAGGCGTGGATCGAGGAGGCGGTGCGGCGGTACCGCCGGATCGAGTCCCTCCAGGCCGAGTTCGACCGGGCGGTGGAGACCGTCGAGGTGACCGTCCGCTCGCCCGACGGGCTGGTCGAGGTGGTGGTGACCGCCGGTGGGCGGATCACCGACGTGCGCTTCCTCGGGCCGCTGCACAACCGCCACCCGCGGGACGTGGCCGGCTCGGTGCAGGCCGCCGTCACGGCCGCCGCCGACGCCGCCCAGTGGGCCCGGGAGAAGCTGCACAACGAGACGTTCACCGCCTACCGTCCGCTCGCGGGGGCGTGAGATGGATCCCCTGCGTACCCTCGCCGACCGCCTCGACGAGGCCAGCGCCACCCTCGCCGCGCTGTCCCGCACGGTCACCGCCACCGACCCGCCGCACCCGGCGTTCGGCGCGCACGCCGCCGGCCGTCCCGGCGAGGTCGGCCGGGCCCTGCACCGGCAGTGGACGACCGCCACCGACGGGCGGGCCCGCGAGGCGGGTGCCGCCGCCGCCCGGCTGGCCGCCGCCGCGTCGGCCGTCCGCAGCGCCGCCGACCGCTACACCTCCACCGACGAGGCCGCCCGCCGCCGGCTGGCCGGGGAGGCGTGATGGACCCGCTGGACCGGCTCGCCGAACCGGGCCTGGACCTGCTCACCCGGGTCGACACGCTGCTCGCCGCCGGCGCACCCGAGGGGCACCCGGTCTGGCCGCTGCTGCGCCGGATGCAACTGCTGCCCGGCGAGGCCCTGCGCGCCTTCCTCGACCTGCATCCCGCGCCGCTGGCGACCGCCGGCCACGCCGTGCGCCGGCTCGTGCGGGGGTACGACGACGCGTGCGCCGCCCTCACCGACCCGGGTATCTGGTCGGGCCCGGCCGGGGCGTCCTACGACGAGGCCCGTACCGCCCTGCTGCGCCACCTGGACGAGGGCCCGGAGAGCCTGGTGGGCCGGCTGGAATCCACCGCCGGTTACGCCGACGCGCTGGCCGACTGGGTGGAGGGCAGCCGGCTGGCGGTGGCCCGGGTGCTGGCCGAGGTGCTCGGCTCCACCGAGGCGGTCCGGGTCCGGATGGTCGCCGGTGCGGGTGCCGGGCCCGTCGGGGCGGCTGCGGCGGCCGAGATCGCCACCCGGGTGCTCTCGGTGCTCGGGGTGGCCTACGACGGGGCGGAGACGCTGCTGCGCCAGTGGTCGCCCAGCCTCGCCGAGTCGACCTGGCGGCCGAGCGGCGGGCCGTCGTACCACGGCGGCCCGGTGCGGATCGGCTGATGGACGAGCCGACCCGGCGGGGGGCCCGCCCGTCGCACCCGGACCGGTTCCGTCGATCCGTCGTAGGCTGATGGCATGGGCATGCTCTGCGCGGTCAGCTTCAACCGGTACGGGCGGCTCTACTACCTCGACCCGGGGGAGTTCAGCCCGAAGGTCGGTGACCGGGTGCTCGTCCCCACCGACGACGGTCCCGAGGTGGCGGAGTGCGTCTGGGCGGCGCAGTGGGTCGCCGAGGAGACCGATGGTTTCCCGAAGCTGGCCGGGCTGGCCGACGACGACGACCTGCGCCGCGACGAGGTGCTGCGGCGGCGCAAGGCCGAGGCGAAGGTGGCGGCGAAGCGGCTGATCCGGGAGCACGGCCTGCCGATGAAGGTGGTCGCGGTGGATCATGTCCTGGCTGCCACCGAGGGCGCCGGGGACCGGACGACCGTCTATTTCACCGCCCCGCACCGGGTGGACTTCCGCTCCCTGGTGCGGGACCTGGGTGCCACCTTGCACTGCCGGGTGGAGCTGCGGCAGCTCTCCGCCCGGGATTCGGCCCGGGTGCAGGGCGGCATCGGTTCCTGCGGCCGGGACCTGTGCTGCGCCACCTTCCTCAACGACTTCGAGCCGGTGACCATCCGGATGGCCAAGGACCAGGACCTCCCGTTGAATCCGCTGCGGATCTCGGGCGCCTGCGGCCGGCTGATGTGCTGCCTCAAGTACGAGCACCCGTTGTACGCCAGGTTCACCGAGTCCGCCCCGGCGATCGGCAGCCGCGTCAGCACGCCCGAGGGGGACGGCCGGGTGGTCGGCCACAGCGTCCCGAGGGACGCGGTGACCGTCCGCCTGGATGCCGACGGCTCGCGCTCCATGTGCTCCCGCGCGGACGTCTGTGGCTCCCGCAGCGCCTACGAGAGCCGAGACCCGGCTGGCCCCGGAGGGGCCGCGCGCTGACCGACGCTTCCCGGTCGGGCACGGCCCGTCAGGCGCGGTCGTGCAGGGTGACCTGGTAGCCGTCGGGGTCGGCGAAGGTGAACGTCCGGCCGAAGGGCCCGTCGACCGGCGCGGAGACGATGGTGTGCCCGTCGGTGACGAGCGCGTCGTGGATGGCCTGCACGTCCGTGGCGTGAAGCCAGATCGCGGCACCGATGCCGGGCCGGGCGGCGGAGGCGAGATCGGTGCCGGGGACGACGTCGCGCAGGGCGAACGCGATCGGTGTGGTGGCGAAGACGACGGCGTGCGGTGGCCCGGCCGGCGAGCGGACGAGGCCGAGGTAGCGCTCGTAGAACGCCTGGGAGGCGGCGAGGTCGCGCGCCTGGAACGAGATGAAGTCGGGGCCGGTGACGGGCATGCGATACTCCTTCAGTCATGTCAGGTTCCTGACATCAGCAAGCTATGTCAGAATGCTGACATGAGTCAAGTTGATGCCGGCATCGACCTGGAGACGTCCCTGGGCTACCTGCTGAAGGAGGCGTCGAGCGCCCTCCGGGCGGCCATGGAGGAGGTGCTGCGACCACTCGGGATGGGCGTGACGCACTACGCCTGCCTCGAACTGCTGGCGCAGCGGCCGGGCATGTCGAACTCCGAACTCGCGCGGGGCGCGTTCGTGACCCGGCAGACGATGAACGTGCTGCTCCAGAATCTGGAACGGGAGGGCTACGTGACCAGGCCGGCGGCGGCACCCGTCGGCAAGGCGCTGCCCACGCGACTCACGCCGAGCGGTCGACGCAGCCTGGAGCGGGCGAGCGCGGCGGTCCGTTCCGTCGAGGTCAGAATGCTCTCCGGCATGACCGGCCCCGAGCGCTCAGCCGCGTTCCACGCCCTCAAATCGATGATCCACTCCCTGACCTCCCCGCCTGCGCCGCCGCCCCCCGCCGACGACCGGGGTTGATCAAGAGGTTTGCGTCATTGTGGGCACGGCGGGTGACGCGAACTTCTTGGTCAACTTCGCCGGGCGGCGGGCGGCGGGCGGTGGGTGGCGGGCGGTGGGTGGCGGGTGGTCCGGGTGGGGTCGGGAATTCAGGTGAGGGTTACCGGGGGTTCGGCGAGGCGGGGGGTCAGCGGGGTGCGGGGGGTCAGCCAGGAGGCGGTCGGGGACTGGTCGGGGTTGAGCTGCCAGTCGTGGCAGACCCGGTCGACGGCGATCGGATAGACGGTCAGCGTGCCGTCCGGGTCGATCCGCATCCGCAGGAACGACTTCGAGTCCTCGATGCCCTGCCCGGCGAACAGTTCGTTGACGTTGACCCCGAATGCCCCCGCGACCAGCAGGTACCCGGCCACGAGTTGGGTGGCGACCAGCCCGATCACCGGACCGTAGACCACGGCGGCGGCGACCGCCGGCAGCGGCCACGGCCAGTGGTAGAACGGCAGGTGCAGCCAGGCCCAGGTGCCGGCGACCGCGAGCCCCACGTGCGCCAGGCCGTGACCGATGCCGAGCAGCCAGTGCCGGACGTGCCGTTTCCCGCCGGCGCTGGGCGGCTGGGCGAAGAACGCCGCGCCGAGCAGCGTCACCCCCAACATGATCACCAGCGGGACGCTGAACAGCCGCTGCTCGGTGCCGGTCCGGTTGGCCGCGACCCCGGCCATGGCGAGCATCAGCAGCGTGTGCAGGGTGCCGAGCAGGGTGCCGAAGCCCGGGTTGCGCCGGGGGAGCCGGTGGAAGATCCCCCAGCCGTACCGGCGGGAGCGGGCCGCGTCCGGGAATCGGGCCACCAGGTCGTACGCGCGGGTGCGGCTGGCCCGGCGGGACAGGGTGTCCTTCGGCGGCACCTCGATCCGCTCGGGCAGGGTGTGCGTCGGATACAGGTACGCCCCGCCCCCGCCACAGGTGATCAACTGCCGTTCCGGGCCAGCGTACCTGGCGTAGTGGTGCAGGTCGCCGGAGACCAGCAGCCGCACGTGCGCCCCGGTGGGCGCGATGATCGTCCGGACGAAGTAGTCGATCGAGTCGTACGCGGTGGGATGGTCGACGGACTTCACCCAGGTCGGCGCCGGCACCGCCAGGATCACCCGGGACTCCGGGCCGAGCCGGCGGGCCACCTCGTCGAAGTACGACAGCTGCGGGTCGTCCAGGTAGGACCCCGACTGGTCGTCCAGGCCGAGCAGCCACCACCCGGCCGGCAGTTCCACCGCGAAGTACGACCGGGACTGGCCGGTGCCCCAGCCGCCGAAGTTGCGGTCCCGGGAGCGGACGAAGAGCCGCAGGAACGCGGTCAGCCCGTCGTACCAGTCGTGGTTGCCGGGCACGGCGAACAGCATCGGCCGCTGCGGCGGGGCCACCGGCAGCGCCGCCTGGTACGGCCCCTTGCACCGGTCCTCGTACGCCTCGTAGGCCGCCGACGGGTAGACCTGGTCGCCGCCCATCACCAGGGTCTGCGCCCGGGGCAGCCGGTGCCCGTCCACGGTCAGCTCCGGCTGGGCCAGCAGGTACGCCACCGAGTACGTGGCGTCGAAGCCGTCGCCCAGGTCGGCCACGTAGTCGAGCCAGAGACCCCCGTCCGGGCCGACCTGCGTGCCGATCCTGGCGTCGAGTGCGTTCTGCAACTCCCGCTTGTCCAGGTACGCCCCGAACAGCATCGCCAGCAGGGTACGGATGCCGGTGCTGATCAGCAGGAACGGCGCGAGCCAGGGGACCGGTTTGCGGGGCGTGAAACCCAGCTCCACCGGATCGGTGCCGCGTGGCCTGCGGACGGCCCGCTCACCGGGGGCGTGCTCGGCGTCCGGGTCCGTTACGGGGCCGATCGGGTCGGCGGGACGTCCGGAGGTGGCGGGGCGCTCGGGGGTGGCGGGGTCGTCGCTCACCCGGGCAGCCTAGCCGTCCCGCCCGACACGGATGTCCCTTGATGTCCGGTCCGCCGGCGGGGAACCCCCTCGGTCCCGCCGGGGGGCGTGCCGTACACTTGGCGGTCGTTGCCGCCTTAGCTCAGTCGGCTAGAGCGACGCACTCGTAATGCGTAGGTCGACGGTTCGATTCCGTCAGGCGGCTCGGTGAGAAAGCCCAGGTCAACCGACCTGGGCTTTCCTGTTTGTGACCCCTGACGAGCCACCCCGGGACGGCCTTTCCCCGTCGTTGCGGGCGCGACTCCGCCCGCCCCGGTCACCGGGTGCCGGGGCGCCCGCGTAGCGCGTGGTAGGCGACTGCGAGGGCGATGCCGAGGACGACGATGACGACCTCGTGTGCCAGGTGGAGGTTCTTCGACAGGCTGGGGGCGCGGTCCGGGCCGATCGCCCAGAGCGCCAGTCCCGCCCCGTAGGCCGCGCCGAGCGCGCCGGCCCACCACCGCAGCGGGCGCAGAGCATCGTGGCGGAACACGGTGACCAGCGTGATCGCCACCGGGACGACGGCCACCATGGCGAACTGGCCGGCGACGAGGGCGGCAGCTGCCCAGGCGCTGCTGACGAGGGGCCGCGAGCGGGGCAGCACGCCCGGGGGCGTGGGTGTCGTCGGTGCGGGGGGCATGGCGGTTCCTTCCGGTACGAGGGCGGCGGGTGGTCCCCGCCGGGATTCAGGGGCGGGCGGCCGGATCGGTGCGTTCGGCGGCGGCCTTGAGGTCGGCCAGCCACGCCTCCAGCCCGTAGCCGAGGTAGGCGGTGGAGGTCGCCACGTCGGCCTCCACCTGGGCGCCGGTCCAGGTCTCCTCGGTGCGGACCAGCACCCCGCCGGTGACCTCGGTGAAGGTCCAGACGTGAACGCCGTTGTCGATGTGCAGGCCGTCGCCGACTCCCGGGCCGGCCCAGCGGACGCACCGGTAGGGCGTCAGGTGCGTCACGGTCGAGGTGATGGTCAGCGTCGTGGCCGGGGTCATCGGGGTTTCCGGGACGGGCGTGGTCCACCGGAACGCCGACCCCGCGCGCAGTTCGCCGTCGTCGAGGCGGGTGACGGAGGTGACCGGCGCCTGCCAGGAGGGCCAGTTCCCGACGTCGGTCTGCAGGTGCCAGACGGTGTACAGCGACGCGTCGACGAGCGTCTCGGTGCGGTACCGGATCCGGGCCGCCGGGTCGACGCCCTGTCCGTCGCAGGTGATCACCGGCTGGTTCGCGGTCGTTGCCATTTGTCTCCACCTATCTCACTTCTGCGACCTGGTGTCGCTGTGGTTACAGGCTATAACCAACGTGAGCTTCGGTCAATAGCGATGGTGATAGCCTGTAACTAACGTGAGAGCAGCGGTGGAGGGGTGGTCCATGAGTGCCGACGTGACCGGTCCGCGTGAGCGGTACCGCGCCCAGGTGCGGGCGGAGATCAAGCAGCGGGCCTGGGAACAGCTCGCCACGACCGGGGTGTCGGCGCTGTCGCTCAAGGCGATCGCCGAGCAGCTGGGCATGAGCGGCCCGGCGCTCTACCGGTACTTCGCCAGTCGGGACGAGCTGATCACCGCTCTGATCCGCGACGCGTACCGAAGCCTCGCCGACGCGCTCCGGGCCGCCGCCGACGCCGGGGCGGACGTCGCCGGGCTGGCGAACACCGTCCGCGCCTGGGCCCTCGACGATCCGCAGCGCTACCTGCTGATCTGGGGTACGCCCGTGCCCGGCTACCACGCCCCCGACGACACCACCGCGATCTCGACCGAGATCATGGCGACCATCGTCGACGCCTACCGCAGCCGCGACGTCCCGCCCTCGGGGCGACGGATCGAGACCCACCTCGACGACCATCGCGGCTGGGTCACGGACCCGACCGTGCCGGCCGCGACGCTAAGGGAGGCGCTGGCCTTCTGGACGCGGGTGCACGGCGTCCTGTCGCTCGAACTCGCCGGCCACTTCGCCGGCATGGGGTTCGATCCGGCACTGCTGTTCGACGACGAGATCGACGACCTTCTCGGCCGCTGAGCACCGGGGACGGGACACGCCACCACCGCCACCGGCCGCCGGGACGGGACGCGGCGCCACCGCCGCAACGGCACCGGTCGATGCCCGTTGTCCGGTACGGCTAAGGTCAACAGTCGGCTACCGTACGCATGCGAGGATGGGACCCCTCGATGAGATGTGCCTTCTGCGGCCGGTGGTGGCCGCTGCCCTGGTCGTGCGGCCGGTGCCGGCGTGACCGTCGTCGGATGCGCCGCGACTATCTGCGCCGCGCCGCCCCGCAGGACGCGCTGCGCGACCTGACCCGCACCGACCCGGACCGCTGACCGGCCAGCACGCCGCCCGGCGGGAGCCGGCGCGGGCGAGGGGGCGGGTCCCGCCGTGACTATCCTGGGCCCGTGCTGCCCCTGCCGCCCGGTGACTTCCGGGCCTACCTGTTCGACTGCGACGGCACCATCGTCGACTCCATGCCGGTGCACCACCTGGCCTGGCGGGCGGCGCTCGACGAGTGGGGCTGCGACCTGCCGGAGGACCTGTTCTACGCCTGGGGTGGCCGGCCGGTGGCCGACATCGTCGTCGACCTCAACGAGCGGCACGGGCTGGCCATGCCCGTCGAGGTGGTGGCCCGTCGCCGGGAGGACGCCTACCAGAGTTTCCTGCCGCAGCTCACCGCCGTTCCCGGGGTGCTGGCGCACATCGAACGGGCACACCGGCGGGTACCGTTCGCGGTGGTCTCCGGCAGCACCCGGGAGTCGGTGACCGCCTCCCTGTCCGCGCTCGACCTGCTCGACCGGTTCGACGTGCTGGTGTGTGCGGAGGACTACACGCGGGCCAAGCCGGACCCGGAGTGCTACCTGATGGCGGCGCGGCTGCTCGACGTACCGCCGGAGCAGTGCCTGGTGTTCGAGGACACCGACCTGGGGGTCGCGGCGGCGACGGCGGCGGGCATGGCCTCGGTCCGGGTCCCGCCGCCCTGGCAGCGCTGAACCGGGGCCGGGGATCCGGCCCGGCGGCACCGGCTCACCGCCGGCCCGGGGGACGCCGTCACCCCCGGTAGAGCTTCTCCGCGTACGCCGGGCCGTAGTAGCGCTCCAGGTCGGCCAGGCTCTCGGACGGCGTCTCCACCTCCTTGACCAGCCGGGCCCGGGACGGCAGCGCGTCCGGCTGCCAGGTCTCCGGCTGCCACAGTTCGGAACGGAGGAACGCCTTCGCGCAGTGGTAGAAGATCTGCTCGACGGCCACCTCGACGGCGAGCACCGGCCGGTGCCCCTGGACCAGCATGTCGTCGAAGTAGGGCGCGTCGCGGACCAGCTTCGCCCGCCCGTTGATCCGCAGGGTGTCCGTCCGGCCGGGGATCAGGAAGATCAGCCCGACGTGCGGGTTGTCGAGGATGTTGCGGTAGCCGTCGGCCCGCCGGTTGCCGGGCCGCTCCGGGATGGCGATCGTCCGGTCGTCGAGCACCAGCGCGAAGCCGGCCGGGTCGCCCTTGGGGGAGACGTCGCAGCTGCCGTCCGCGCCGGCCGTGGCGACCAGGCAGAACGGCGACGCGGCCAGCCACTGCCGGTCCCGTTCGTGCAGCACCGTGCGTTCCTTGGCCGCCGCCCGGGGCATCGGTGCCCCCAGCAGCGCGCGTAGCTCCTCGTGTGAGGTGATCTCCGCCGTCACGTCCGCCTCCCCCGTCCGTTGGTCCCGGTGGCGGGCGGTGGAGCACCGGCCGCCGTACGTCAGCCTAGGCGGGCGTGGCGAGCCCGGTTTGTCCCCCATGGCGGCGGGTACCGGCGCACCCCGCCCCGACGACGCAGTGGAGGACCGCGATGGAGAGCCGACTGAAGGTGCTCGGGCACCCGGTGCACCCGATGCTGGTGATGTTCCCGGTCGCGTTGCTGGTCACCGGCACCCTCTTCGACGTCGTGGACACGGTCGGCGGGCCCGACTTCCTCGCCGAGGTCGCGTACTGGAACCTCACCGTCGGCCTGGTCGGTGGTCTGCTGGCCGCGGTGGCCGGCGCGTTCGACCTGCTGGCCATCCCGGCCGGCACCCGGGCCAAGCGGGTGGCGCTCACCCACGCGGCGGCGAACGTCGCGGTGATCCTGCTCTTCGCCGCCGTCTGGGCGGTCCGGTTGAATGCCGACTCCCGGGCGGCCGGCGGCGCGCTGATCGCCATCGAGGTGGTCGGCCTGGCCATCCTCGGTGTCAGCGCCTGGCTCGGCGGGGAACTGGTCGACCGGCTGGGGGTTGGTGTCGACTCCGACGCCGGCCTGGACGCCCCCAGCTCGCTGCGGCCCGCCGCGGCCAGCCGACCGGTGGGGGAGGTGCGGTGAGCGAGCAGCCGGGCCGGGGCAGCCCTCAGCCGGGCGGGGACCCGACCGGTGAACTCCAGGCGCTGCGCGCCGAGCTGAGCCGGCTGGTCGGCGGCCGGGGCGCGTCGCCCGACGTCGAGCTGACCGAGGTCGCCGACGGCTGGCAGGTGGTCGTCCGGCTGCCCGGGGTGGCGCCGGAGGAGGTCGCCGTCGAGCTGGACGACCGGGAACTATGCGTCCGGGCCCGGTCGGAGGCCGAGGTCAACGCCGACCAGGGCATTCCCGGAGGGGTGGAGACCCGGGGCTTCGAGTACCGGGTGGACCTGCCGTCCCGGGTCGACCCCGACGCCATCGACGCGGTGATGGACCACGGTCTGCTCCGGGTGCACCTGCCCCGGGCGGCGCGACCCGCGCCGCGCACCATCACCGTCGGCCGCTCCGGCTACCCGCCCGGCCCCACCCGCAGCGGTACGCCCACCGGCGTGGACCCGGCGGCGGACCGGGAACTACACCACCCGCACACCACCGTCGACCCGCTCGACCGGCCGTAGGGCCCCGGTGGACAGCCCGACCCTGGGTGGCCCGCTGGGCGAGCGGGTGCCCGACGTGGCCCGGATCGCCGTGCTGCGGGCCAACGCGCTCGGCGACCTCGTCTTCCTGCTGCCCGCCCTGGACTCGCTGCGGGCCGCGTACCCGACGGCGGAGATCGTGTTGTTCGGTGCGCCGTGGCACGCGGAGTTCTGGCGGGACCGACCCGGCCCGGTCGACCGGGTGCTGGTCGTTCCGTCGGCCCCCGGCATCCGTGAGCCAGGCCCCGACGAGCCGCCCGGTTCGCTCGACGACTTCCTGGCCGAGGCCGCCCGGGAGGGCTACGACCTGGCGTTGCAGGTGCACGGTGGCGGGGCCAACTCGAATCCGGTGATGAGCCGGTTGGGGGCCCGGGTCACCGCCGGGCTGCGCGCCGAGGACGCCCCGCCGCTGGACCGCTGGCTGCGCTACGTCTACTACCAGCCCGAGGTGATCCGCTACCTGGAGGTGGTGGGCCTGGTCGGGGCGGACGCGGTCACCGTCGTACCGAAGCTCGCGGTGACCGACGCGGACCGGGCGCAGGCACGGGCGGTGCTGGGCGAGCCGGACCGGCCCCGGGTGGCACTGCACCCCGGGGCGAGCGACACCCGGCGGCGCTGGCCCGCGCGGCGGTTCGCCGAGGTGGCCCGGGTGCTGCACGACGACGGGTACGAGGTGCTGGTCACCGGCACCCCCGCCGAGCGGGCGGTGGTGGACGAGGTGGTCGCGGCGGCCGGGGTGCCGGTCCGTCCCCAGGTCGGCACGCTCAGCCTCGGCGGGCTGGTCGGCGCGTACGCGGGCTGCGCGCTGGTGGTCTCCAACGACACCGGCCCGTTGCACCTGGCCGGCGCGGTCGGTACCCCGACGGTGGGCGTCTACTGGGTCGGCAACATGATCAACGGGGCGACGCCGTTGCGCGCCCGGCACCGCCCGATCGCCGCCTGGACGACGCGCTGCCCGGTCTGCGGGGTCGACTGCACCCCGGGCATCTATCCGCACCGGCCCGGCGACGGCAACTGCCCGCACCGGGACTCGTTCGTCGCCGACGTGCCGGTGGCCGAGGTGCTCGAAGCCGCCGCCGACCTGCTCCGCCCCGACCCGGGCAGCGCCGCCGGCTGACGGCCTCAGCCGGTGGTCACGCCGGTCCACGGCCCCGGGCGGTCACGCCGGTCCACGGCCCCGGGCGGTCACGCCGGTCCACGGCCCCGGGCGGTCACGCCGGTCCACGGCCCCGGCCGGGCAGGGCCGGTCGACGGCCCCGGGCCGGGACGACCCTGGCGGGTCGCCGGCCGGTGCCGGCAAGGCTCAGGCCGGCTGGGGGGAGTCGGCGGCGACGACCTCCCATGCCTCGACGTCGCGTTCGGTCACGGTGGTCGGTGACTCCAGGTGGTAGGCGCCGCTGGGCAGCACACCCGCGCCGCCGTACCGGGCCAGTACCGCGAGCTGGGCGGCGACGTCCTCGCCCTGGTGGTTCGCCGGCACCCGCCGCCAGAACTCGAAGCCGCCCGCGTCGACCAGTGCCGCCCGGTCGTAGAGCACACAACCGCCGATCCAGGAGACCTTGTACGCCCGCCACGCCCCCGCCGGCAGGCCCAGCTTCTGCTGGACGTGCAGCAGGTTCGCGGCCGGATGGATGGCGGCCCGCTGCCACTGCGGGGTGTCGGGGCGGACCCGTTCCGGCACCACCGGCCCGGCCCACTCCTCGTAGTGCCGGTGCGTCTCGGGGCGGACGTCGTCGGCGTACGACAGGCCGTGCACCGCGTTGCCGACGAACCCGCAGCCCAACTCCCCGATCGCGGTGACCAGCCGGCCGAGGGTGCCCGGTTCGAGCCAGACGTCGTCGTCGAGGCAGAGCACGTACCGGGCCACCGACCGGTCCAGCAGGTACGCCCGGTGTTCGGCCAGCCCGCGCCGGGGCAGCCGACGGGTCAGCAGCACCGGGTGCCCCCGGTGGCGCAACGCCCGCACCATCGTGGCCGCCGCCGGGTGCGCGTACGCCGGGTCGTGGTCGGACTGGTCGCTGACCACCACCCCGAAGTCGGGGACCTCGACCTGGGCGGCCAGCCCGGCCAGGGTGACCGCCAGTTCGGCGGGCCGGTTGCGGGTCGGGATCAGCACGTCGAGCCGACGGGGTCGGCGGAACCCCCCGGCCGAGCCGAGGTCGAGCGGTCGGCTCACGTGGACCTGCCCAGGTGTCCGGCGGTCGGGGTCGGGGCGACCGCTGTGGATTCCGGGCCGGGTGCCGCAGGCGTACCGGCGGCGGGTCGTACCCGGTCGGCCGGCGGGTCGGTGGCGGTGCCCAGGCTGCTGGCGGCCTGGGCGCGGATCCGGTCGATGATCGCCGAGGTGGACCGGTCCGGCACGTAGCCGAGGGTGCGTACCTGACCGCCGAGCCGGCGGACCAGTGGTGCCTCGGGGACCATCTCCGGCGGATAGTCGCCGCCCTTGACGTACACGTCGGGGCGGACCGCCTCGATCAGGTCGGCCGGCGAGTCCTCCTCGAAGACCACCACGTGGTCCACGCAGGACAACGCGGCGAGCAGGGCGATCCGGTCCTCCACCGGGTTGACCGGCCGGTCGGCACCCTTGAGCCGGCGGACGCTGGAGTCGGAGTTGACCGCCACCACCAGCAGGTCGCCGAGCGCGCGGGCCTGTTCCAGGTAACGCACGTGGCCGGGGTGCAGCACGTCGAAGCAGCCGTTGGTGAACACCACCGACCGGCCGGCCCGTCGGTGGTCGGCGACGATCGCGTCCAGTTCGCCGGTGCCGACCAGCGTCGGGTGGGCGGTGCCGTCGGGTGCGCCGCCGAGCGCGTCGAGCAGGTCCTCCCGGCGGCACACGCAGGTACCGGTGTCCGAGACGGTGATGGTCGCGGCGAGCTGGGCCAACTGGGCGGCGGTGGGCAGCGACGCCTCGGCGGCCAGCGCGAGGGTCATCGCCGCCAGGTAGGCGTCGCCCGCGCCGACGGCGTGACTGGCCGGGACGGGTGTGCTGTGGCTGCGCCGGGGTGCGCCGTCCGGGCCGCCGACGATGGCACCCTCGGTGTCCAGGGTCACCGCGACCACGTCCGCGCCGGTGTGCGCCCGCAGCTCGGCCAATCGCGCCTGGGCCAGCCCGGCCCGGTCGACCCCCTCGCCGACGGTGGCGTTGACGGTCACCCCGGCCCCGGTCACGCTCAACCCGTCCCCGGTCATCGCGACCCGCCCCTCACCCGGGGTCGGCTCCCCGGTCGGGCCGGTGGCCCGGCCGACCCCGCCGGGGGCGGTGCCCACGACCAGCTCCGACGGCCCGTCGGCCGGATCGTTGGGCGGGTGGTCCAGGTGCAGGCCGGTGCCGCCGGTACGGGTCGGGGCGGGCGGCGCGCCGAAGCCGGCGGCGGCACGGGCCAGCAGCCGGGTCGCCTCGGCGAAGCTGGGGGTGACCACCGTCGGGTTCAGCCCCCGCCAGTCGGCGAGGTCGTGGGCGTCCAGGGCGACGGTGGCGTACCGGTGCCGGTGGGCGACCAGCCAGGCGCGGACCGGGGCGGGCAGCGCGCCGAGACCGTAGTCGCAGACCACCAGCGTGGGCGCGACCCCGCCGGCCACCGCCCGCAGCTCCTCGGTGGCGCAGTTCAGGGCGGTGAGCAGCCGGCCGACGCCGTCGTCGTCGAGCGGGTCGTCCGGGTCACCGGAGTCCTCCCGGAGCAGGATCTGGTTGCCGGCGAGCATCCGGCGTTTCACCGGCGTCGGCCGGTGCGGTTCGCTGACCGTACGGTCCCACACGCCGGCCCGGTCCAGGCAGTCGTGCAGTTCGTCGCCGGCCACGTCCGCGCCGACCGGGGCGACGAGCAGGGCCCGCCCGCCGAGGGTGGCGATGTTGACCGCCGTGTTCGCGGCCCCGCCGGCGGCGGTGATCCGTCGGCGCAGGGTGAGGATCGGCGCGGGGGCCTCCCGGCACAGCCGCTCCGACTCGGCGAAGCGCCACTCGTCGAGCATGGCGTCGCCGACGACGAGGACGGCGCGTTCCCGCCAGCTCTCCACGACGGTGGCGAGCCGGCGCTGTTCCGCTGCTGCTCCTGCCATGCCCACCGGGGTCCCCCGCCCCGACCAGGCCAAACCCACCGCCCTGGCCGGCGACCGGGGTCACGTTTCGGGCCCCGAGCCCCGGGAACCGACCAGAGGTATCCGGAGAGGGGAAAACCGACATGGCAGCCACGACATTGCAGGGCAAGCGGATCGCGTTCCTCGCCACCGACGGCGTGGAGGAGGTCGAGTACGTGCAGCCGCGCGAGGCGGTCGAGAAGGCGGGTGCGACCGCCGAGCTGGTGTCGCTCAAGCCCGGCACCATCCAGGCCTTCAACCATCTCGACCAGGCCAAGACGTACGACGTGGCGGTGACGGCGGCCGACGCGGACGCCGACGGCTACGACGCGCTGGTGCTGCCCGGCGGGGTGGCCAACCCGGACTTCCTGCGGACCGACCCGGACGCGGTCCGGTTCGTGCAGGCATTCTTCACCGCCGGCAAGCCGGTCGGGGTGATCTGCCACGGCCCGTGGACGCTGGTCGAGGCGGGCGTGGTGGCGGGCCGCCGGATCACCAGCTGGCCGAGCCTGCGTACCGACCTGACCAACGCCGGCGCGACCTGGGTCGACGAACAGGTGGTGACCGACGGCAACCTGGTCAGCAGCCGCAAGCCCGACGACCTGCCGGCGTTCTGCGCCGCGATCGTCGACCGGTTCGCCGCCGGCGACTGAGCCGTCCCGCGACGGGCACGCGGGGTCCGCCCGCGTGCCCGTCGGTGGGTCCGGGGCAGGTTTCCCCGGCCCGCAGGCATGTTCGCGGGGGAGCGGGAAAGAAGGCGGGATGACCGCCCAGACCCACGGCCAGCCGGTGCTCCAGGCCCGCCAGCTCCGCCTGTTGATGTTCGGCCTGATGACCGGCATGCTGCTGGCCGCGCTGGACCAGACCATCGTCGGTACGGCGTTGCCCACCATCGTCGGCGAGCTGGGCGGGATCGACCACTACTCGTGGGTGGTGACCGCCTACCTGCTCGCCTCGACCGCCTCCACCCCGCTCTACGGCAAGATGGCCGACCTGTACGGCCGCCGCCCCGTCTTCCTCTTCTCGATCGGCACGTTCCTGCTCGGCTCGCTGCTGGCCGGGCTGTCGCAGGACATGACCCAGCTGATCGTCACCCGGGGTGTACAGGGCATCGGCGCGGGTGGCCTGATGACGCTGGCGTTCACCATCATCTCCGACGTGGTGTCACCCCGGGACCGTGGTCGTTACCAGGGGCTGTTCGGGGCGGTCTTCGGCGTCTCCTCGGTGGCCGGGCCGCTGGTCGGCGGCTACTTCGCCGAGACCAACTGGCGGTGGATCTTCTATCTGAACGTGCCGCTGGCGCTGCTGGCGATCGTGGTCTGCTACCACGTGCTGCGGCTGATCCCGTTCGAGCGGCGGGAGCACACCGTGGACTGGCTGGGCGCGGCGCTGCTGGTCGCCGGGGTGAGCGCGCTGCTGCTGGCGTTGAGCTGGGGCGGCAACTCGTACGCCTGGGGCTCGGCGACGATCGTCGGGCTGTTCGTGGCGGGCGCGGTGCTCGGGGTGGCGTTCGTGCTCCAGGAGGCCCGGGTCGCCGAGCCGATCCTGCCGCTGGGGTTGTTCCGCTCGGCGACGTTCGCGCTGGCCAACTCGGCCGGCTTCGTGCTCGGTCTGGTGATGTTCGGGTCGATCATCTTCATCCCGCTCTACCTGCAGATCGTCAAGGGCGCCTCGCCCACCCGCAGCGGTCTGCTGATGCTGCCGATGATGGCCGGCATCATCGTCACCTCGATCGTGACCGGCCGGGCGATGAGCCGGATCGGCAGGTACAAGTGGTTCCCGGTGGCCGGTTCGGTGGTGCTGGTCGTCGGCATGCTGCTGTTCACCAGGCTTCAGGTGGACAGCTCGCTCTGGGCGGCGTTCGGCTACATGGTGGTGATCGGCGTCGGGCTGGGCCTGTGCATGCAGTCGCTCATCCTCGGCGTGCAGAACGCGGTGGACGTCCGGAACCTGGGCGCGGCGACCTCCTCGGCGACGTTCTTCCGGTCGCTGGGCGGCTCGTTCGGGGTGGCCATCCTGGGCGCGGTGCTCTCCACCCGGCTCGCCAGCGGGCTCGCCGACCGGCTGCCCAGGGCGATCGCCCAGCTCCCGCCCGAGCAGCGGGCGGCGGTGGCGGGCAGCGGCACGAACATCTCGATCAACGACCCGGCGACGATCCTCGCCCTGCCCGGTCCGGTCCGGGCGGCCATCCAGGCGTCCTTCGTCGAGTCGCTGCACCTGGTGTTCCTGACCACCGGCCTGATCGCGCTGCTCGCCGTGCTGGTCACCCTGGCCCTGCCGAACGACCAGCTCCGGGGTGCCGGCCCGCAGGGCGCGACCGGTGGCACCGACCCGCTCGGCGGCACCGCCCCCGCCCCCGGCGGCAAGCCCCTGACCAGGGAGTCCAAGGAGGAAGCCGCCGCCGACCTCAACGCCAAATCCCAAACCATGCTCTGACCCGCCCCCGCCTGCCCCGTCCGCGCCCCGCCCTGCCCGCGCCCCGCCCGCCTCGCCCCGGTGATCAAGAGGTTTACGTCAAGAATCGCGGCCGTGTTGACGTAAACCTCTTGATCAACTGACGCAAACCTCTTGATCACCGGGAAGGCGGCGGGGCGGATGGGCCGGGCGGGGCGGGCGGGGCGGGGCCGGCGGGGCGGGCGGGCGGCGGGAGGAGAGCGGGGGCGGGCGGGAGGGGGTTACTTGAGGATCAGGCGGTTGGTCTGGGTGAAGACGTCGAGGTCGGCGAGGGTTTCCGGGACCGACAGGGAGAGCGGGGCGGGGAACTCGTGCGGGTGCAGGAAGGCGGCGTCGGTCGTCTCGTCGGTGACCCGGGCCAGCTCGCCGTCCCACTCGTCGACCCGGAACGCGGTGGTGAAGATCTGGTAGGTGTGGCCGTACATGTTGGTGTGGGTGCGGTCCGGGCCGGTGTAGAGGGCGAAGGCGCTGACCCGCAGGGCGCGTAATCCGGTCTCCTCGCGGACCTCACGCACCGCGCAGTCGGCGATCGACTCGCCGAGTTCCATTGCGCCCGCCGGCAGCGCCCACTGGCCGTTGTCCGACCGGCGGATCAACAGCACCCGCCCGGCGTCGTCGCGCACCACGGCCCGGGCGCCGACGAACATCAGCGTCCGGTCGCCGGCCAGGGCGCGTAGCTGTCCCACGTACGAGTCGGCCCAGGAGATACTCACCCGGACAATCTACGCAGCATCTCGGTAACGGTCGGACGTTCCGGGGGTTCCCAACGTGTGACCGGCGACACTAGCTTGTCACCCATGCGTAGCACGATGATGGACGCCCCGCTTCAGGTCGCCCGGATCCTCGAATACGGTGCCACCGTGCACGGCACGGCCGAGGTGGTCACCTGGACGGGGGCCGAGCCGCGCCGGATATCGTACGCCGAGGTGGGGCGGGCGGCGGCCCGGCTGGCCCACGCGTTGCGCGACGAGTGCGGGGTTACCGGCGACGAGCGCGTTGCCACCTTCATGTGGAACAACACCGAGCACCTGGTGGCGTACTTCGCTGTGCCGAGCATGGGCGCGGTGCTGCACACCCTGAACATCAGGCTCTTTCCCGGCCAGGTCGCCTACATCGCCAACCACGCGCAGGACCGGGTGGTACTCGTCGACTCGACGTTGATCCCGCTGCTGGCCCGGGTGCTCGGCGAGCTGACCACGGTGCGGCACGTGGTGGTGGTCGGCGGGGGTGACCCCGAGCCGCTGCGGGCGGTCGCCGGTGACCGGGTCACCTTCCACCACTGGGACGACCTGCTGGCCGGCCGGCCCGAGCACTACGACTGGCCGGAGGTCGACGAGCGGGACGCCGCCGCGCTCTGCTACACCTCCGGCACCATCGGGAACCCCAAGGGGGTCGCGTACTCGCACCGGTCGATCTATCTGCACTCGTTGCAGGTGTGCCTGCCGGAGGGGTTCGGGCTCGCGCCGGGCCACCGGGAGCTGGCCATCGTGCCGATGTTCCACGCGATGTCCTGGGGGTTGCCGTACGCGGCGTTCCTCTCCGGCGCGTCGCTGATCATGCCGGACCGGTTCCTCCAGGCCGCGCCGATCGCCGAGATGATCGCCGCCGAGCGGCCCACCCTGGCCGGTGCGGTGCCGACCATCTGGAACGACCTGCTGGCCTATCTGGATACCCACGACGTGGACACCTCGTCGCTGAAGGAGGTGATCGTCGGCGGTTCGGCGTGCCCGCCCACGCTGATGCGCGCGTTCTCCGAGCGGCACGGCATCGAGGTGATCCACGCCTGGGGGATGACCGAGACGTCCCCGTTGGGGTCGGTGTCCCGGGCCCCGGCCGGGGTGACCGGGGAGGACGCCTGGCGGTTCCGCTACACGCAGGGCCGGATTCCGGCCGGGGTGGCGGCCCGGATCGTCGGCCCGCTGGGTGAGCCGTTGCCCGCCGACGGGACGTCCGTGGGGGAGCTGGAGGTACGCGGCCCGTGGGTGACCGCCCGGTACTTCGGTGACGACGCCCCCGACCCGGAGAAGTTCCACGACGGCTGGCTGCGTACGGGTGACGTCGGCATGCTCTCGCCGGACGGGTTCCTCACCCTCACCGACCGGGCCAAGGACGTGATCAAGTCCGGTGGGGAGTGGATCTCCTCGGTGGAGCTGGAGAACGCGCTGATGGCCCACCCGGACGTGCAGGAGGCTTGCGTGGTGGGGGTGCCCGACCATCGGTGGGGTGAGCGTCCACTGGCCACCGTGGTGGTCCGTGAGGGCGCGTCGACCAGTGTGGAGCAGCTCCGTGCGTTCCTCGCCGGTTCGGTGGCACACTGGCAGCTGCCGGAACGGTGGGCGGTCATCGACGCGGTGCCCAGGACCAGCGTGGGCAAGTTCGACAAGAAGGTGGTGCGTTCGCGGTACGCCGCCGGCGACCTGGAGGTACGGGAGCTGGCGGGGCCGTAACACATTTCGGCGACTCGTCGCCGATGGGGTAGGGACGTCACTCCTGAAACATCCCTCCCCAGGGGCGGCCCCGGCGTTCGCACCGCGCCGGGGCCGCCCTTCCTTGCGGGGTGACCCGCCATGCCATTGTTGCGAGAATTACTCGCGTCTGTCCGGGTGATTGCGAAATGTCCTCAGATTCACCGGTCGGCGGTGTCCGGAACTACTGCCCGGCGGTGTCCAGCAGCACCTTCCCCACCACCGCGTCCTCCACCGCCCGGTGCGCGTCGGCGGCCTGCGCCAACGGGAAACGGTGCAACGGCAGGCCGGCCTCACCGCCCACCCGTACCGCCCCCTGGGCGACCGCCGCCGCCACGTCGGTCACCGCCTGCGCCTTGGCCGCCTTCGGCGCGGTGTAGACCAGCACGAACTGCCAGCGGGCGTTCGGCGCCATCAACGGCCGGATCGGCAGGGTCACCTCGCCACCACCGTCGTCGGCGTAGACGCAGACCGCCCCGCCGGCCCGGAGCACCTGTACGTCGACGGCGGCGTTGCGGGCGGCGGAGACCTCCACGATCGTGTGCACCCCGTCGGGCGAGATCTTGCGGACCTCGTCGACCACGTTCTGCTTCCGGTAGTTGATCACGAAGGAGGCTCCGGCCGCCGCCGCGAGCTGCGCCTTCTCCGGGCTGCTCACCGTCGCGATGACGCAGGCGTCGGCCCAGCGGGCCAACTGGATCGCCGCGTTGCCCACCGCGCCGGCCCCGCCCTGCACCAGCACCACGTGGTCACTGAGCGCCCCCGCGTGCAGGGTGTCCGGCATGTACTCCCCGACGGTCAGGCAGCGGTGCGCGGTGAGGAACGGGATGCCCAGGCAGGCACCCAGCTCGAAGGAGGCGTCCCCGAGCGGCACGACCTGCCGGACCGGTACCACCGTGTACTCGGCGGCCGTACCCCACGGGCGCTGCCAGGCGGCCTCCCAGACCCACACCCGTTCCCCGGCGAGCCCCTGGTCGACCCCCGCGCCGACCGCCTCCACCACGCCCGCCCCGTCCTGCCCCGGGGTCTGCCAGCCGACCGGCAGCGGCTGCTGCCGGCGGCTCTTCCAGTCGGTCGGGTTCACCCCGGCCACGGCCAGCCGGACCAGCACCTCCCCCGGGCCCGGCTCCGGCACCGGCCGGTCGACCAGCCGGAGCACCGACGGGTCACCGGTGCGTTCGTACACGATCGTCTGCATGCCGTCTCCCTCAGGCCGCCGGTTTGAGCACCACCTTCGAGTAGCCCGCCTCGCGGCGGTCGAAACGCTGGTACGCGTCCGGCGCCGCGTCCAACGGCAACTCCTTGCTCACCACGAAACTCGGCGTGGCCCGCCCCGCCATGATCAGGTTCCGCAGGTACTCGTTGTAGGTCTTCACGTTGGCCTGCCCGGTCCCCATCCGCAGGCCCTTCTCGAACAGCTTGCCCATCTTGAACAGCAGCTCACCCTTGCCGGAGTGCTCGTCCGGCGCACCCGGGTCGTTGGCCAGGTAGAGGCCGACCACGCCGATCGCGCCGGTCGCCCGGACCACCTCGACCAGGCTGTTCAGCACCGCCGCCGGCTGCTCCGTGCCACCGGACCCGGTGGCCTGGTAGCCGACCGCGTCCACCCCGTGGTCGGTGCCCACCCCGTCGGTCCGGTCGAGGATCTGGGCGACCGGGTCCCCGGCCGAGAAGTCGATCGGGGTCGCCCCGATCGACTCGGCCAGCCGCAGCCGGTCCGGCACCTTGTCCACCAGGAACACCTCGGCGGCACCCATCAGGACCGCCGAGTACGCGGCCATCAGCCCGACCGGCCCACCACCCATCACGGTGATGTTCTCGCCCGGCCGTAGCCCGGTCATCGCCACCCCGTGGTAGCCGGTGGGGAAGATGTCGGCGAGCATCGCGTAGTCGTTCTCGTGCTCGGTGCCGGGCGGGAGCTTCAGGCAGTTGAAGTCGGCGAACGGCACCCGCAGGTACTCCGCCTGCCCACCCCGGTACGGCCCCATCGCCACGTAACCGTACGCGCCACCGGCGAAGCCGGGGTTGACGGTGAGGCAGAAGCCGGTCTTCTGTTCCCGGCAGTTGCGGCAGAACCCGCACGCCACGTTGAACGGCATCGACACCCGGTCGCCGACCCTGATCCCGCGTACCCCGGTGCCGGCCTCGACCACCGTGCCCATGTTCTCGTGGCCGAAGACGATGCCCGGTTCGGCGAGCGTGCGCCCCTCGTACATGTGCAGGTCCGAGCCGCAGATCGCGGTCGTGGTGATCTGCACGACGACGTCGTCCGGGTGCTCGATGCGCGGGTCCTCGACGTCGTTGACCGCCACCTCGTGCGGCCCCTGGTACACCACAGCTCTCATGGTCCCGACGCTAGGCGGCCCGGCCGGGTCACGGGGGCGGTTTCAGTCGAGCCGGTCCACCACCTCCGGGGTGAGGTCGTGCACCGAGGAGAGCACCGTCGCGGCCAGCTCCGCCGCGTCCGGGTCCAGCGGGTACGACCCGTGCGGCACCGCGATCACCCGCATCCCGGCGGCGGCGGCCGAGCGGACCCCGTTGGAGGAGTCCTCCACGGCGGCACACCGGGCCGGGTCGACCCCGAGCCGCTCGGCGACGGCCAGGTACACGTCGGGCGCGGGCTTGCCCCGGGCGGTCCGCTCGGTCGACAGGGTCACCCGGAAGTCGGCGGTGAGGTCCGCGGCGGTCAGCGCCGCCGCGATCAGCCGGGTCGGCGAGGAACTGGCCAACCCCAGCGGCCACCGCGCGGCCAACCGGCGCACCACCAGGTCGGCGTCGTCGATCAGCGGTACGCGCACCGCGTACCGCCGGGCCATCTCCTCGACGACGTCCACGGCGACCTGCTCGGCGCTGCGGTCGACGCCCAGCTCACCGCTGAGGTACTCGGCCCACTCGCCGGTGCTCATCCCCATCAGCCGCCGCTGGGTGTCGGGCTGCCAGGTGCCGCCCCGCGCCGCCACGTACGCCCGGCGCACCTCCTCCCAGACCGGCTCCGAGTCCACGATCACGCCGTCCAGGTCGAACACCACCGCATCCACCGTCACCCCGCCATCCTCCCCGACCCCGCCCGACCCCGGTCGCCCGGTGTCGGCGTGTGGTGGCCCCGTCTGAGTCAGTCCTCGTCGGCGGGGCTGGGCCGGTTCGTGGCGATCCACGCTGTTCGTCAACCAGCGCTGCCTCGCCGATCATGGAGTTGTGGTGGGTGACAAAACGCCCGTAAAACCCCAAAATCGGCACCACAACTCCATGATCGCCAAGCGGGCCCACCCTTCCTGTCGCTGGTTGGCCAGCCGCTCATGGGGTTGGCGCAACGGTGTTGCGACGGCCCTCCGGTGTCCTCGCCCTCTATCTGGGTGGGGCGTGAGTCGTGACCGGGCAGCTGAGGACCTGCGATGGCCACACTCCGCGCGGGGTGACCTGGTCCAGGTGGGCCGGGCCGCCAGCGTGCAGTTCGTCAAGCCCATCCGGTGCCGGGTCATCCGGGTGCTGGACTGGATCACCTACGACGGCTGGTGCCGGCTCGACGTCTACCAACTGGACGACAGGCGACGCGGTGGCCCGACGGTCGATCTTCGTGCAGCTGGCGGGGTTGGTCGTCCACCGACGGACCGCCCCCGTTCGGTCGGGCAGCAGCGGTGGTCCGGCTCGACCGTGCGGCCCGAACTCAGCGGTAGGCGGCGGCCTGGGTGCCGTAGAGGGTGGCGTACACGCCGCCGAGGCGGATCAGCTCGTCGTGGGTGCCCACCTCGCGCACCCCGCCGTCGCCGATCACGATGATCAGGTCGGCGGTGCGGACCGTCGAGAAGCGGTGCGACACGAACACCGTCACCCCGCCGCTGTCGGCGGCGACCCGGGCCGCCCCGTCGGCGTACCTGGCGAACAACCGGTGCTCGGCCTCGGCGTCCAGCGCCGACGCCGGCTCGTCCAGCACCATCAGCAGCGGGGCGTCGCGCATCATCGCCCGGCCGAGCGCCAACTGCTGCCACTGCCCGCCGGAGGCGTCCACCCCGCCGTCGGCGTGGCTGCGCCCCAGCCGGGTGTCCAGCCTGTACGGCAGCTTGTCGGCGACCTCGCTGTGCGCGCGGGCCAGGCCGGTGCGGACCGCGTCGTCGTCGGTGGCCCGGGGCAGGTCCCCGATGCCGACCGCCAGCCGGGCGGTCAGCTCCGGCCGCGCGTAGTCCTGGAACGCGGCGGTGGTCCGCGCCCGCCAGCCGGCCAGGTCCAGGTGACGCAGGTCGACCCCGTCGACCAGGATCGCGCCCCGGTCGGGTTCGTAGAACCGGTTGAGCAGCTTGACCAGCGTGGTCTTGCCCGCGCCGTTCTCGCCCACGACCGCCACGGTGCTGCCGGCGGGCAGCAGCAGGTCGACGTCACGCAGCACCGGTTCCGCCGCGCCCGGGTAGGTGAAGGTGACCTGCCGCAGCCGGATGCCCTCCAGCAGGCGCGCGGGCGGGAGCAGCGGCGTGGCGGGCGCGTCGGGCGGGGTGACCGGCTGCGGCACCAGCTCACGCACCTCGTCCAGGCGTTGCAGGGACCGGCCGCTGCGCGCCAGCTGCTGCGTGATCGTCACGGCGGCGGCGACCTGATGGTTGAGCTGCGAGGCGAGCATGATCGCCAACACCACGTCGCCGACGTCCGCCCGGCCGCGTACGGCGTCGCGGACGACCAGGACCAGGGCGGCGACGTAGCCGAGGGCGAACACCGCCTGCCCGGCGGCGCGCCACAGGCCGGCGGCCAGCTCACCGCGCCACAGCCGGGCGGTGGCGCGCTGCCAGTGCGTGGCGTAGCGCTGCTGGAGATGCCCCACCAGGCCCAGCAGGCGCAGCTCCTTGGCCGAGGCCGCGGTGGTGGTCAGCTCGAACAGGTGCCGGGCCTGCCGGGTGTCGACGACGCTGTCCGCACGGGCCCTGTCGGCGGCGGCCTCGGCCCGGCGACCGGCCAGCACCGGCAGCGCGGCCAGCAGCGGCAGCAGCACCAGCGCCGGATGGGTCAGGGTGAGCAGCACGGTGGTCAGCAGCAGGCCGACCGCCAGCGACCCCCCGGTCAGCAGCGCCTGGAGGCCCTCCCCGATGCGTTGCAGCTCGTCCTGGGCCAACGCCATCCGGTCGGCGTGCTCGGGCCGCTCGTGGTGGTCGAGGTACGGGGTGCCGTTGCTGATCTCGATGAGCTGCTCGTCGGTGCTGAGCACGTTGAGCTCGGACACCTCGAAGTACCCGATGTGGGCGAAGTGCGCGCAGGTCAGTGCCGCGATCGCGGCCACCGCGACGGCCAGCCCCGCCCAGGCCGCCGCCCCGGCCCGGCCGGCCGCCGCCGCGTTGGTGAGGTGCTTGAGCGCCACCGCGCTCGCCGGCACCGCCACCGCGTTGCCCGCCATCAACGCCAGCGCCACGGCCATCTTGCGCCGGTCCTGCCGCCACGACAGCCGCAGCAGCCCGGTGATCGCTCGCAGCATCGCTCAGCCCACCCGCTGCGCCAGCGGACCGGCGCCCTCGTCGGTCTCCCGGTCGGCCCCGCCGGTGTCCCGGTCCGCGTCGTCCTCGGCGAACCGCTCCGCCTGGAGGGTGAACATCGCCGCGTACCGGCCGCCCGCCGCCATCAGCTCGTCGTGGCTGCCCTGCTCGACGACCCGCCCCCCGTCGAGCAGGACGATCCGGTCGGCCAGCCGGACGCTGGACAGCCGGTGCGAGATGAGCACCGTCGTGCGGCCCCGGGTCAGCTCGGCGAACCGGGCGAAGAACTCGGCCTCGGCCCGCACGTCCAGCGCCGCCGTGGGCTCGTCCAACACCAGCACGGTGCTCCCGTGGTAGAGCGCGAACAGGGCACGGGCGATGGCGATGCGCTGCCACTGCCCGCCGGACAGGTCGACCCCGCCGTCGTACGCGCGCGACAGCAGCGTGTCCAAGCCGTCCGGCAGCGCGTCGAGGGTGTCGAGCAGCCCCGCCGCCTCCGCCGCGCGGCGGATCCCGGCCCGGTCGTCGAGATGCTCCACCGCGCCGAACCCGATGTTGGCCGCCACCGACAGCTCGTAACGGACGAAGTCCTGGAACACCACGGCGATCCGCCGCTGCCAGTCCCGGGCCGGCAGATCGGCGAGGTCGACGCCGTCGGCGCGCACCGCACCGGCATCCGGCGAGTAGAGCCGGGCCAGCAGTTTCACCAGGGTCGTCTTGCCCGCGCCGTTCACCCCGACCAGGGCGGTGCAGCGTCCGGCGGGGATGTGCAGGTCCAGACCGTCGACCACCGGCGCGGTCGCGCCCGGGTAGCCGAAGCGCACCCCGGTGAAGTCGATGGCCGGGGCGGCGGTGGCGGGCGGCCCGGCGCGGCCCCGGTCGGCAGGTTCCGGGTAGCGGGCCATGGCCTGCTCGAACGCGGTGATGGCGGTCTCGGCGTTCATGCCGTACTGGGTCTGGGTGTCGGAGTCCGGGTAGAACTCGCCCAGCCGGATCAGGGCCAGCACCGCCTGCAACACCAGCGCCAGCGCGGCCAGGTCGTACGCCCCGTCGGCGGCACGCACCCCGGCCAGCGCCAGCACCGCCGCGACGCCGACCAGCCCCACCGCCGTGTACGCCAGGTAGGGCCGCAGGTAGATCCGGCGGCGCTCGGCCCAGACGGGAGCCAGGGCCCGGCGGTAGACCTGCCGGTAGCGTTCGGTCAGCCAGCCGGTGAGCCCGAAGACCCGCAGCTCCTTGGCGGCGGCCGGGCCCATCGCCAGCCCCCGCAGGTAGCGGCTCTCCCGGCGCAGGGCCGCCACGTCGCGGATGACCCGGGCGTAACGCCGCAACCCGCCACGCTGGCCGTGCCGGAACAGCAGCACCACCGCCAGCATGACCGCCGCCGCCCACGGCCCCAGCACCACCGCCACCACCACCGTGAACCCGGCGACCTGGGTGTACGGCCCGACGAGGGCGATCAACCCGGCGTACGCGGCACCCGGGGTGCGGAACGCGAACCGCAGCTCGTGCCCGGCCTCGCCCAGCTCGTCCAGCACCGCCGGGTCCTCCAGCGGGGTGATCTCCCGGGTCGACAGCGACGCCTGGATGAGCCGCCGGTACATGTGCCCGTCGACGCGGCGGCTGAGCTGCTCGGCGACGGCCTTCTGCGCCGCCTCCGCCAACTGCGCCACGATCAGCGCCGCTCCGGCGACCGCAAGCGGCCACCACACCCCGGCCGCCCCGGCGGTGCCGTGCAGCACCGGGCCGATCCGGCCGACGGTGGTGCTGACGGCGATCGCGAAGACGACCGGCAGCACCCCCCGGGTCACGCTGAGCGCCAGCGCGACGGCACTCCAACCGGCTCCGGCGGCGGGCCACTGCCGGGCGATGCGCAGCCGGGCGGCGACGGCCGCACGCCACGGCCCGACGCCGGAGGGGGAGGCGGTCATCACGGTCAGCCGAAGATCTCGTCCCGCAGGGGCGCGGGCAGGTCCAGCTCCTGCGCACAGGACCGCACCGAGACCTCGTACGACTCCACCACCTCGGCGCTGTCGGCCACGGCCAGCTCCGCGTCGGTCAGCACCGTCACCGACCGGGCCCGGAAGCGGTACTCGTCGGCGTTGCCGTGCAGACCGGGTACGACGTAGGGCTCCGGCTCCACCGGGTTGTGGATCTTTGACTGGTCGGAGTTGAGGTCACCGGCCGCACCCCAACCGGTGAGCATCTCCGGCCGGTACAGGTGACCGATGCCGAGGCGGTCGAACAACCGGGACACCGTCTCCTGCGGGGCGCGACTGCACTCGTACGGGAAGTGCGTCACCGCCAGCCCCTCGGCGGCGGCCCAGGCCCGCATCCGCGCGTAGTTGAGCGTGCTGAGCACGAAGTTCTCCACCACCCGCTCCCGCCCGATCTTGCCCTCCCACTTGGCCATCCACGAGTCGAGCGAGGCGCGCGGCTGCCGGTCCAGCACCAGCAGGCGCAGCCGGTCGACCGGCCAGCCGGCCTCGACGAGGCAGCGGGCCGGGTTGAACAGCGCCTCGAACGGCACGTACGGCCCGGCCATCTCCTTGGCGAACAACACCGGCTCGCCGTCGGGCAGCTTCCACGGCGAACCCTCGCCACCGGTGAGCACGAACCGGCCGATGGTCTTGACCGGCTGGTAGTAGGCCGCCGCCCGCGCCATGCCGAACAGGTTGGTCACGGCGGTCGAGCCGACCCGGCAGCGTCCCCAGCCGAGCACCAGCAGCGGAAAGTCGTCCGGGCTGCGACCGGCGAACCCGTCCCGCAGGGTGGCCACGATCCGGGCGGTCACCTCGTCGACGGTGGTGGTGACGACCTGGTAGCGGTCGTCGGGCGGCAGCGCGACGGTGGTGAGCGCGTCGTCGCCTGTGGCGGCCAGCCGGCGCAGCAGCGGATAGGGATCGGTCATCGGGACTCCCGGTGGTCGGAGGGGCGGGTGCGGCCGAGTTCGAGCAGCGCGGCGACGTCCCGCAGGGCCACCGGACGCAGCGCGGCCTCGCACAGCAGCGTCTCGACGCCCCGCAGCACCCGCTCGCAGACCGAGCCGGGCACCCGCCGGGTGTCGGCCAGCAACTGCAGCGCGCAGCCACCTGCCAGGTAGGGCATGGCCAGGAAGAAGGTCATGTCGTGCCGGGCCACGGCGGCGACCTGCCGCACGGTGGTCTGCGCCGCCAGGGCGGTCAGCGTGGCCCGGTCGGGCGGCCCCGCCGGCACGTCGAAGTCGCGACCCAGGCGGGCGTCGTTGAAGTACACCGACAGGTCGGCCTGCGCGCCCTCGGCCGCGATCAGCTCGTCCAGGGCGTCCGGCGGATAGGTGGCGTGGAAGTAGGACTCCGTCGAGTCGCGGTAGCAGCGCCGCACGGCGTCGTCGACGTCACCGTCGCCGATCTCGAAGACCAGCAGCGCGTTCTGGGCTATACCGGTGGCCAGTTGCCGCTGGCGGGGGGTGTTCCGGTTGCCGGCGATCAGCTTCACCACGGCCCGGTCCCGGCCGGTCAACGCCGCCTGGACCAGCAGCGCGGCGGTCAGCACCACGGTGGACGACGACGCACCCGTCCGCTCGGCCAGCGCGCCGGCCGCCGCCGCCACGGCGGTGGACTCCATCCGCCAGGTGACGACCGGCAGCGGGCCGGCGTCCTGCTCCGGCCCGTCGAAGATCCGCTGCGGCACCAGGGGCAGCCGCTCCCGCCAGTACGCCAGGGACCGGGCGGCCCGGCGCTGCCCGGCCGGCGACGCCTCGTAGCCGGCCTGATCCAGCGGCTGCCAGCCCGGCGCGGGCAGGGTCCGTTCGCCCTCGATCAGGGTGCGCAGTTCCGCCAACAGCAGCTCCAGCGACCAGCCGTCCAGCGACACGTGCGAGGCGGCCACGGCCACCGCCTCGACCAGCCCGTCGACGCGCAGCAGCGCCCACCGGACCGGCCAGTCCCGGTCCAGCCGGAACGCGGTGCCGGCCAGGTCGGCGGCGGCGGCGTCCGCCGCCTCCGGCAGGTCGGCGGCGGTGGTGTCCCGCACCAGTGGCGCGTACGACCCGTCGGCGAGCAGGTGCTGGCGGGGCCCGTCGGCGTCCTCGGTCATCAGGGTCCGCAGCACCTGGTGCCGCAGCGCCAGCGCCGACCAGGCCGTGGTGACCCGCTCGATGGTGACCGGGGCGGTCAGCCGCAGCACCCGCCGGATGTTGAAGTCCCGGCTGGCCTCGCCGAACCACTGCATCGGCCGGTACATGGCCAGCTGTCCCCAGGTCAGCGGCGCGGAACCGGTGGACCCCCCGGAGAACCGGGCCTGGACCGCCGCGTCCCCGACCGCCGGCTGGCCGGTGTCCGCGTGCGGGGACCGGCCCGGCTGTTCCCCGGCGGGCGTCGCCGTGGCCACGGGGGTCGGCAGTTGGTGGTCGGGCATCCCGGCGGCCAGGGCGCGCACCGTGCGCCTGTCGAACAGGTCGGCGATGCCCACCGGCAGGCCCAGCTCCTCGTCCAGCCGGGTGACGACCTCGACCACCTGCATGGAGTCGCCGCCGAGTTCGAAGAAGTCGTCGTCGACACCGAGCCGGTCCACCCGAAGCACCGCGCCGACCACTGCGGCCACCGCCGTCTCCAGCTCACCCGAGGGCGGGACGTACGTGGTGCTCAGCGCGGGTCGTACCGTCGGCGTGGTGGGCAGCCGACGTGTGTCGACCTTGCCGTTCGGGGTGAGCGGGTACTGCGCCACGTACAGGAACCGGCTCGGGACGGACGCCTCCGGCAGCAGACCGGCGGCGTGGGCGCGCAGCTGCGCCTCGGTCGGCCGGGGCTCCTCCTCAGACCGCAGGTAGGCGACCAGGTGCAGGTCGTGGCCGTCGGGTTCGGCGATCACCACCGCCTCGGCGACGCCGGGGCAACGGCGCAGCGCGTCCTCGACGGCGGGCGGTTCGACGCGCTGGCCCCGGATCTTCACCTGCCGGTCGGCGCGGCCGAGCACGTCCAGCACCCCGTCCGGGTCCAGCCGGCCCAGGTCCCCGGTGCGCAGCAGCCGCCGCCCGTCGCCACCCGGGTGCGGGATCCACCGCTGGGCGGTCAGCACCGGCTGGCCGTGGTAGCCCCGGCCGATCACCGCCCCGCCGAGGCAGATTTCGCCGGTCTGCCCCGGCGGCGCGGGCCGGCCCTGCTCGTCGAGGATGTGCACCTCGGCGTTGGGGATGGGGGCACCGACCGGCAGCCGCCGCCCGACCGTCCGGTTCGCGCCGATCCAGTACCAGGTCGCGCCGACGGTCTCGCTCATGCCGTAGTGGTTGCCGAAGCCCGACTTGGGGCTGCCGCTGATCCACGCGTCGAACTCGGGGGTCAGGTAGAGCGGCTCGCTGCCGATCATCACCTGGCGGGCGACGTCGTCGACGCCACCGAGCGCGGTCATCGCCCGCACGTGCGACGGGGTGAGCTTCAGGAACCCGCACGGGGCGGCGGCGGTCAACGCGATCAGGTCGTCGAACGCGACCGGCTCGGGCGCGACCTCCAGCTCCCAGTCCGCGACCAGCGCCGTGAACAGCGTCATCACCGACCCGACGAAGTACAGCGGGGCGTGCAGCACCGCCCGCTCCCCGGGCTGGAACGCGAACTCCCCGGCGCACCAGTGCACGTAGTTGACGAGCTGCCGGTGGGTGCCGAGCACCCCCTTGGGGGCGCCGCTGGTGCCGGAGGTGTACATGATGAACGCCAGGTTCTCGATCCGGCAGCCGCCGTCACCGTCGTCACCCACCGGCTCCGGCAGGTCGGTCACGTCGAGCACGGTCGACGGGTAGCCGGCGTCCACGAGGCCCCGGTGCTCCGGGCCGGTCAGCAGCACCGGATCGCCCGCGTCGGCGAGGATCCGGACCCGCCGGTCCGCCGGGTCGTGCACCGACAGCGGCAGGTACGCCGACCCGGCGGCCAGCACCGCGAGGATCGCCACCACCGCGTCCACCGAGCGGGGGAGCAGCACCGCGACCGGCGTCTCCGGCCCGGCCCCGTGGCCCCGCAGCACCCGGGCGGCGTGCCGGACCCGGGCCCGCAGCTCCCCGGCGGTGACCGCGACCCCGGCGCAGCGCACCGCGACGCGCTCCGGATCGGCGGCCAGCGCCCGGTCGACGAGGACGTGCAGCGGGGTGTCGCCGAACGGGCGGCGGGGGCCGGTGGCGACCGACGACGCAGCGTCCACCGTGGCCGGCCCGGTCCGGGCGGCGGGGCCGCCGTCGGCACCCCCGGGGGTACGCAGCGAGGCGGGCCGCAGGTCGGTCCAGTGTGCCGCGACGTGCTCCAGGCACGCCTCGACCGGCCCGGTGAAGACCGTCGTCCAGCCGCCCGGCAGCGGCCGGTCCGCCGGCCAGAGGGAGTACTGGTCCTCGCCGTTGACGACGACCTGGTGCGGGTCGACGCTCACGCGGGCCCCCCGACCGTCTGCCGTGCCGCGTCGAGCCGGTCGACGGGGTGCCGCCAGGCTTCCTTGGTGTACCAGTCGCCGCCGAACGAGTCGATCGTCGGGGTCCAGCCGTCGTGCGCGTCGGCGTAGCCGGCGACCTCCCGCCAGAACACGTCCACCAGCGCCGAGTACCGGCAGGCGGTCCGCAGGTCGGCCAGGGTGAACGGCGGCCCGTCCATGCGGACCAGGCGGATGTCGAACGCGCCCCGGTACTGCCGGCCGCCGACCGTGAACGGTTGCTTCCACATCGCCGCCCCGGGGGCCCGCAGGGTGTAGCGGACGCGGGAGGTGCTGTGTCCACCGTGGCGCAGGTCGCCCCACTCGGCGATGTCGGGCACCAGCGGCGGGAAGAAGTAGTGCCGCTGCCGGGGCACCTCGACCCGGTCGAAGTTGCCGGGCACGAAGTGCCAACGGTTGTACATCATCCGCTGGGCGACCTGCCACAGGATGTCGGTGACGGCGGGGGCGGGCAGGTCCGCTGCCATCTGAGGGCTGGGCAGCACGCAGCAGAAGAAGTCGGGCTTCTTCAGCCCCGCCACCTCCTCGTCGTACCGCCCGGCCGGACCGTCGAGGCGGGACAGGTCGCGGATGCCGCTGGACATGCCATAGTCGGCGCGGCTGTCGACGACCGCGCCCAGCACGATGCCCTCCAGGATGCCGGTCAGCTCGCGCTCGTCGCCGCCCGCGTGCACCCTGTGCAGGGCGGCGGCGGTGGCACGTCGTACCCAGGAGGCGGTGTCCTCGCCGTCGACAGGCGCGGTCAGGGCCCGCAGGGTCGGCGGCAGCTCGACCTGGCTGCGCTGCCCCTCCTGCCAGGGCAGCAGGTACTCGTCCTTGGCGTAGGTCAGGCCGTTGATCCGCCGGTAGCGGATGTGACCGCTGCCGTCGACGAGTTCGACCAGCTCACCGGCGAGCGTGGCCAACTCGGCCAGGGTCGCGGTGCTCAACTCCCCGGTGGTGTGCCCGTCGAGCGCGCGCAGGTACTCCGCACAGCGGGTGGTCAGCACCTTGCGGAGGCTGACCGCGTTGAGCTGGCGGCCGTTGAACTCCTCGAACCGGACCGCCCGGCCGGTGCGGAACAGCAACTGGATGGACGCGACGAAGAGCCGCTCCTCCGGGCTCCAGTCGGCCGGTGGGCGACCCCGCAACGCGGGCAGCACGCCGTCGCGGATGAGGGTGCTGGAGCCGGAGTCGGAGCGGGAGAACACCCGACGCTCGACGAAGATCAGGACGGTCTCGACCCGTTCGACCCAGTCGATGACCTCCTCCAGCCGCTCCGCCAGGCTGCCGTCGGCGTCCCAGGTGCGCAGCATCCGGTCGAGTTCGCGGCGCTGGTGCTCCTCCTCGGCCTGGGCCGGCAGCCACTCCTCGTCGATCATCTCGACCATCCACCCGGGCAGGGCGAGTTCGGCCACCACCTCCTCGACCGGCACGTCGCCGCGCGCCGGTTCGTGGATGGTCAGCTTGCCCAATGCCGAGTGGGCCAGCACGAACCCGGCGGGGGAGGCGTCGGCGTCCGGTGCGGTCAGCCGGAGGTGCTGCCGGCCGAGCAGGTGCCTGACGATCGCCTGTTCGCGCAGGGTCAGGCCGTCGAAGGCGGACCGGAAGGGCACCTTGCCCGCCATGGTGAGCAGTCGCAGCACGGCCGTCTGGGCGCTGCCGCCGAACAGTTCGACGGGATCACGCACGTCGCGCAGTTCCTGGCTCCACTGGTCGAATTTCGTACGTCGCACGGTCCCGCCTTTCTCGACCAGGGCAGGCTGCGGCGTTCGCACGATGCGGCTCGTACGACGACAGCCACCGCCGTGCGGTGACGACAGGGCATGCGGCGGCCGGCAGCCGACCTGGAGGGTGGAAGGCTCCCGTGGCAGTGCCACGGCGAGGAGGAGACGACACTCCACACCGGTGTGGGAGCGCTCCCGATCAGGAAGTCTCGCCGACGATGAAACATGTGTCAACAACGTGTGTCGGCCACCGATGACCTGCTAGGACGTGACTGCCCGGTGCGACACCGGTAGTCCGGATTCGGGTCGTCCGGGCCGGGCGGTCAGGAGGAGAGCGCGGGAAGCCCGATCGGGTTGTCCCGGGGGATGACCGTGTGGCAGGCACGCGCGACCGGAACCAGCAGCTCGCGGAGCCGTTGTGTGCCGTCCGGGCCGAGGGCCAGCCAGGGGCGGGCGGCGGCCAGGTCGGTCGCGTCCTCGACCGCCCGCAGGCCGGTGCGCCCCGCCTCGGTGGGGGCGCCCTCGTCGGTCAGCCACCCCCGGTCGACCAGCCGGGCCCGCGCCCGCGCCCACTCGTCCCCGGTCCAGCCCCGGCCGAGCAGGTATTCCTCCGGCAGGTTGACGGCGACCCGGAACGCCAACGTCTCGATCGGGTCCAGACCGGCGGCGACCAGCGCGGCCACATGCCCGTCCCCGCGGTGTTCGCGCAGCGTGGTGGCCGCCTGCCAGAGCCGGGCCAGCGGGTAGTCGCCGCGCGGCAGGGCGGCGTTGGCCGCGCCGAGCACCCGGCCGGCGGTGTCCGCCCCGACGGCCGCGGCCTCCAGCAGCGTGGCCGCCTCGGCCAGGTGCGCCTCGGGAAGTTCGTAGGTGAGCTCGGCGAGCGCCTGCACGGCCCCGGTGAGCCGGGCGCGCAACGCCTCCTCGGGGGCGGCGAGCTGCCACACCGCCGGCAGCGCCCGGCTCACCATCGGCGGGGCGAAGGTGAAGAAGGCGGCGGTCACCGGGGCGGCGTCGACCGGCCCCAGCGGGGCGGTCCGGCCCGCGAAGTAACCCCGCCAGTAGCCGCGCAGCCCGATCGCCTCGTAGGCGGCGCGGGCCCGGGGATGGAAGTAGGTGATCGCGTGCAGGGGTTCGACGTGCGTCCACATCAACCGGGCGGTCCGCCCGGGGTCGTCCAGCGGCGGCACGCGCACCTCCGGGTCGGTGGGGGTCACCGTGGCGCGGACCGGCCGCTCACGGTGACCCCGAACCTACTGCCGGTGGGTGCCGGCCGGAAGACCCGTGTGGTCTACTGCACCGCCAGCACGTCGACGATGAACCGCAGCGGGCCGGAAGGCGCGCCGGGACGCTGCGGCGTGTCGCCGTACGCCAGGTCGGCGGGGATGTCGAGCTGGACCCGGCTGCCCACGGTCTGACCCTGCATGCCCTGGTCCCAGCCGGGGATGACGTTGCCCTGGCCGAGGCCGAAGGTGAACGGCTCGGACCGCTTCCAGGAGGCGTCGAACTCCTCACCGGTCTTGTACGACACACCCACGTAGTTCACGGTGATCTGCTGGCCGGCCTGGGCGGCCGGGCCGGTGCCCCGGATCAGCGGGGTGGCCTTGAGCCCGGTGAGCTCGCCCTCGCCCTTGGTGGCCTGCGGCTTGGTGCACAGCGCCTGGTCGGCCCCGTCGGGCAGCTTGGGGAAGTCACCCGCGCAGCCGGCCGGTGCCGCCGCCGGCTTCGGGTCGTCCTTCTCGCCGTTGCGGACCACCACGAACACCCCGACGATCACCGCGATGACGGCCACGCCGGCGACGGCGCCCAGCCACGCCTGGCGGCGCTTGCGCTTCTCGGCGGCCTTCTGCGCCGCCAACTGGGCGGCGAGTCGCCGCTGTGCCTTCGTCTCCGGGGCCTGACCCTGGCCCGCCGAACGGTTCTCCGTACGCTCGCTCACGTCCTCGACTCCCTGCTGATGTGGGTGGCCGGCCCGGCGACCCGGTTCCGTGGCCAGCGCACACGGTACCCGGATCGATGCCGAGGGTGGGCCGTCGCCCGCCCGTGGTGTCCCCGAACGGGCCGGGTCGTGCCGGCACATGCCGTTCTTTCCGGGTGCCGGGAGCCGACCGGCGGTAGGTTCTCGACCATGGCGATCCTCACCGACGACGACAAGGCCCTGCTCGCCGAGCCGCAGCTCGCCCACGTGGCGACCATCGAGGCGGACGGCACCCCGCACGTCACCCCGGTCTGGGTGGACGTCGACGGCGAGCACATCCTGTTCAACACCGCCAAGGGGCGGCAGAAATACCACAACATCGCCCGCAACCCGGTGGTCGCGGTCTCCGTGGTCGACCGGGCCGACGACTTCCGCACCCTCTGGGTGAAGGGCACCGCCGAGTTCGTCACCGAGGGTGCCGACGCGCACATCGACCGGCTGGCGAAGAAGTACCTCGGGCAGGACACCTACCCGTTCCGGCAGCCCGACGAGGAGCGGGTGATCGTCCGGATCACCCCCACCGAGAAGCTCGGCCGGGGCTGACCACGCCCGACGCCCGGCGGACGGCCCACGGTCGCGCCGGGCGTCGGGCGGGTCCGCCGCTCAGGCGCTGCGGCGCGGAGCGGCCTTCTTCCCGGTGGTCTTCTTCGCAGGGGACTTGGTGGCCTTCTTCTCGGTGGCCTTCTTCGCGGCGGTCTTCTTCGCCGGCTCCGCCTTCGTGGCCGGGGTCTTCTTCGGGGTGGTCTTACCGGCGGTGGTCTTCTTCGCCGCCTGCTTGGCCGACCGGGCCGACGAGATCGGTGTCGGCTCGCCGGCCCCGGTCTCGCCCCGGGCCACCCGGGCCCGCTCCACGGACGCCTTCAGCGCCGCCATCAGGTCCACCGCGGCGGCCGGCGTCGCCTCCTCCTCCGCCGGTTGGACCACCTCACGGCCCTCCACCTTGGCGTCGATGACCTCCTGCAACGCCGCCCGGTAGTCGTCGGTGAAGGCGTCCGGCCGGAACTCCCCGGCCATCGAGTCGATCAGCGAGGCGGCCATCGCCAGCTCCGGCGGGCGGACCTTCAGGTCCTCGTCGAGGAAACCGAAGTCGGGGGTACGCACCTCGTCGGGCCAGAGCATCGTGTTGAGCAGCAGCACCCCGTCGCGGACCCGCAGGGTGGCCAACTGTTCCCGCTGGCGCAGCGCCACCTTGACGATCGCCACCCGCTCCGAGTCGGCCAGCGCGTCGCGCAACAGCACGTACGGCTTGGTGGCGGTCCCCTCCGGCTCCAGGAAGTACGCCTTGTTGTAGAGGATCGGGTCGACCTGCTCGGCCGGGACGAACTCCAGCACGTCGATCGCCCGGGAACTGGTCAGCGGCAGGTCGGCGAAGTCGGCGTCGGTGAGGATCACCAGCTCGCCGCCGCCCAGGTCGTAGCCCTTGGCGATGTCGTCGTAGCTCACCTCCTCGCCGCAGACCGAGCAGGTGCGCTTGTAGCGGATCCGGCCGCCGTCGTCGCGGTGCACCTGGTGGAACCGGATGTCCTTCTCCTCGGTGGCCGAGTAGAGCTTCACCCCGATCGAGACCAGCCCGAACGACACGGCTCCCTTCCAGATCGCCCGCATCCCGATGCTCCTCTCCCCGACCTGACCAGGATCGCAAACGATCGAAGCCCCCGCACGTGCTTCCGTGCGCAACTACAGTCGGACAGGTGCCCGGCGCTCCGTTGAAGCCGATGCTCGCGATGACCGGGCCGCTCCCGGTGGGTGCCGGCTGGGCGTACGAGTTCAAGTGGGACGGGGTCCGCGCGCTCGCCGACCTGACCGGCGGCCATCCGCACCTGTTCGCCCGCTCCGGTGTGGAGATCACCGCCGCGTACCCGGAACTGGTGACGCTGGCCGAGCAGGTCGACGACGCGTTGCTCGACGGTGAGGTGGTCCTGTTCGACCCGGCCGGGCAGCCCTCGTTCACCGCCCTCGCCGAGCGGATGCACGTGCGGGACCGGGCGAAGGCGGCCCGGCTGGCGGCCACCATCCCGGTCACGTACATGATCTTCGACGTGTTGCGGTTGCGGGGCGAGGATCTCACCGGGTGGCCGTACCACGAACGGCGGGCGGCGCTCGACGGCCTGGGGCTCGGCGCGGCCCGGTGGGCGGTGCCCCCCTGCTTCACCGACGGTGCCGCGACCTACCAGGCGGCCGGGGAACACGGCCTGGAGGGGGTGCTGGCCAAGCGGGCCGACTCGGTCTACCGGCCCGGGGTGCGTTCGCCGGACTGGGTCAAGGTCAAACTGGAGGTGACAGCTGACTTCGTGATCGGCGGCTGGCGGCCCGGCGCGCGCAGGATCGGTGGGCTGCTGGTCGGGGTGCCCGGCCCCGACGGGCGGCTCACCTACCGGGGGCGGGTCGGTGGCGGGATCGGCGCGGCCCTGGAACGGGACCTGCTGGGCCAGCTCGAACCGCTGCGCGCCGCCGGGTCGCCGTTCGCCGGGGACCTGCCGCGCGAGGACGCCCGGGGCGCGATCTGGGTGACCCCCCGGATCGTGGTGGAGGTCAGATACGGCCAGCGCACCCCGGACGGGCGGCTACGGTTCCCCCGGGTGCTGCGGCTGCGCCCCGACAAGCCGCCCGGGGAGGTGGAGGATGCCTGAGCGGGTGAAGGTGGAGGTGGACGGCCGGGCGTTGGAGCTGTCCAACCTGGACAAGGTGCTCTTTCCGGAGGCCGGCTTCACCAAGGGCGAGGTGATCGACTACTACACCCGGATCGCCCCGGTGCTGCTGCCGCACCTGGCCGACCGGGCGTTGACCAGGATCCGCTTCCCCAACGGCGTCACCGGCGGCTCGTTCTTCGAGAAGAACGCCCCGGCCGCCACCCCCGCCTGGGTACGCACCGAGACGCTGCCCGTGCCCGGGTCGAGCAAGGGTCGGGAGACCATCGACTACGTGGTCGCCGACGACCTGCCCACCCTGGTCTGGCTGGCGAATCTCGCCGCCCTCGAACTGCACACCCCGCAGTGGCGGATCGGCACCCACCCGGACCTGATGGTCGTCGACCTCGATCCCGGCCCGCCGGCGGGGTTGCCGCAGTGCTGCCGGGTGGCGGTCCTGCTGCGCGACCGGCTCGCCCTCGACGGGGTCACGGCGTACCCGAAGACCTCCGGCAAGAAGGGCATGCAGCTCTGCTGCCCGATCAGCGCCACCCAGGACGCCGACGTCGTCTCCGGCTACGCGAAGCGGATCGCCCAGGAGTTGGAGCAGGAACACCCGAAGCTGGTCGTGTCGCGGATGGCGAAGAACCTGCGGCCCGGGAAGGTCTTCATCGACTGGAGTCAGAACAACGCGGCGAAGACGACAGTCGCGCCGTACTCGCTGCGGGCGCAGGCGGTGCCGGCGGTGTCCACCCCGCTGACCTGGGACGAGGTCGAGTCGGGGGCGGCGGGGAAACGGCCCGCGGCGAAGCCGTACACCGCCGGGGAGGTGCTGCGGCGGGTCGAGAAGTCGGGCGACCTGCTCGCGCCGCTGCTCGACGGCGGCCCCGCGCTGCCGGTGGCATGAGCCGCGTCGTGTCACGCGCCACCATGCCCGGTCGAACCGGTCACCGCTCGATGACGGTGCCGTTCGCGTCGATGCCGTGGTCCCGCCAGTAGACGTCCCACTCGTCGTCGACGTGCTGCGGGACCTTGCCCTGCGGGTAGCGGACGTAGGGGGCGGTCGGCTCCTGGCCGTCGGGGAAGCAGGCGCTGCCGCCCTGCCCACCCACCGCGATCGCCGGGTACTCGCCGTCGCTGCAGATGCTCTCCCGATAGCCGCAGCCGCTGGTCAACAGCAGCCCGCTCAGGCCCACTCCGGCAAGGATGATCATGACCCTCGTTCGCATGGGTCGAGTCTTGTCGCGGCGGGCGACGCTGTCATGCGCACGCGTACTCAACTCTTCCCGGATCGGTAGGGTGGGGCGTTCCGTCCGGACAGGAGGACCGATGGCTGCCCACCTCGCCGTCACCCCGTCGACCGATGCGCCCGAACAGGTCGACCTGCCACTGCTGACCTACTACGACGACGCGACGGGCGAGCGAACCGCGCTGACCGCGAGTCAGCTCGGTGGCTGGGCGGCGCGCACCGCCGGTCTGCTGCGCGACGGGTGCGGGCTGGGGCCGGGCAGCCGGGTCGCGGTGCTGCTGCCGCCGCACTGGCGTACCGCTGCGGTGTTGCTCGGGGCCTGGTCGGTGGGCATGGCGGTGTCGTTCCGGCCGCGCGCCACCGCCGGCCTGCCGGTCCTCGAACCGGGCGGCGATCTGGCGTACGACGCGGTGTTCGTCACCCCGGAACGCCTCGACGACTGGCTGGAAGACGTGCCCGACGGGGTGCACCGCTACCTCGTCGGCACCCGCCCCGGGGCGTTGACCGACGTGCCGGTGGGGTGGCTCGACTGGTCCGCCGAGGCGCTGCGGCACACCGACACCCCGCCCGACTATGCGGCCGTCCACCCCGCCGCCCCGGCCACCCCCGACGGCACGAGCTACGCCGTCTGGGGACGCCTGGCGAAGGAGGTCGCCACCCAACTCGACCTGCGTCCCGGCGACCGCCTGCTGGTCGACGCCGCCGAACACGAGCAGCCGGTGAAGTGGCTGCTCGCCCCGCTGGCAGCCGGCGCCTCCGTGGTCATCTGCGCCAACCCCGACCCCACCAGGTCGGCTGCCCGCATCTCCACCGAACACATAACCCGCACCCTCTAACCCCGCCCGCACCCGCCGCCGACCCCGTTTCCCCCGGTGATCAAGAGGTTTGCGTCAACTTTGATCTTCAGATTGACGCAAACCTCTTGATCACCGGGCCTGGGTCGGCCGCTGTCCCGGGGTCGACCCAGGGGATTGCTCGGCGGTTCGGTCAGCAGGTGGTGTTGCCGGCGGGGACCCAGCCGTCCAGGGACGGGTCCTCGGCACCGTGGCCGTAGATCCAGGTGTCGTTGTCCTCGGACCAGCCCTGGCCGTGCCAGCGGAACCCACGCCCGGCGGTCAGGGTGCGCAACACCTGGCCGTGCGGTGCCGTGCGCAGCCAGGTGTTCTGGGTGAGGTTGCAGAGGAAACCGGGCGCGTCGCTGGCCGAGGCCGGGGCGGCGGCCACGGCGGTCCCCGGGACGGCGACGACCGCGATCGTCAGGACGTGCAGAATTCGGCGCTTCACTCGGATTCCCTTCGACGTGCCGGTGTCAACTGTCGACTGTGGACACCGTACCCGCCGGGGGAGACGACCGCCTGTCGGGCGGGACGAGCCCCGGCTGGGCGAGTCGCGGAAACGCCGGCCGAATCGCTGACGTCATCAGCTCTAAAGGACGCACGAGGGACCACCCACCCCCCCGCCGCACGCAGAACGAGAGGAGCGACGCAACCAGACCCGGGCGCGCGAGGGACCACCGCAGCCCGGACCGGCCGCAGCCGCCCCGCGCGTGGGGCACACCTGCCGCGACCGGCTGCCGGCACCCCGCCGGCGCAGGTCAGTCGACCGTGGGGAGCCTCGGGCCGAGGACGTCGTCGGCGTCCACGATCGTGTACGCGTACCCCTGCTCGGCGAGGAAGCGCTGCCGGTGGGCCGCGTACTCGGTGTCGATGGTGTCCCGGGAGACCACCGTGTAGAAGTGCGCCTGCCGGCCGTCGGCCTTCGGCCGGAGCACCCGGCCCAGCCGCTGCGCCTCCTCCTGCCGGGAGCCGAACGTGCCGGACACCTGGATCGCCACCGCCGCCTCCGGCAGGTCGATGGAGAAGTTGCCGACCTTCGAGATGACCAGCGTGCGCAGCTCACCCGAGCGGAACGCGTCGAACAGCCGCTCGCGCTCCTTGTTGGTGGTGGAACCCTGGATGATCGGCGCGTCCAGGTACTCCCCGAGCTGGTGCAACTGGTCGATGTACGCCCCGATCACCAGCACCTGGTCGTCGGGGTGCCGCTGCACGAGGGCGCGGACCACGGGCAGCTTCGTTCGGGCGGTCGCCGCCATCCGGTAACGCTCCTCGGCCTCCGCCGTCGCGTACGACATCCGCTCCGCGTCGGTCAGGGTGACCCTGACCTCGGTGCACTCGGCCGGGGCGATCCAACCCTGCGACTCGATGTCCTTCCACGGCGCGTCGTACCGCTTGGGGCCGATCAGGCTGAACACGTCACCCTCCCGGCCGTCCTCGCGGACCAGGGTGGCGGTCAGGCCCAACCGGCGGCGGGCCTGGAGGTCGGCGGTGAACCGGAAGATCGGCGCGGGCAGCAGGTGCACCTCGTCATAGACGACCAGGCCCCAGTCGCGGGCCCCGAAGAGGTCCAGGTGGGTGAACGCGCCGCCGCGCCGCGAGGTGAGCACCTGGTACGTGGCGATGGTGACCGGACGGATCTCCTTGCGCTCGCCGGAGTATTCCCCGATCTCCTCCTCGGTGAGCGAGGTACGGGCAATCAGCTCCCGCTTCCACTGCCGGCCGGCGACCGTGTTGGTGACCAGGATCAGCGTGGTCGCCTTCGCCTCGGCCATCGCCGCCGCGCCGACCATGGTCTTGCCCGCCCCGCACGGCAGCACCACCACCCCGGACCCGCCGGCCCAGAACGCCTCCGCCGCCTCCCGCTGGTACGACCGCAGCGTCCACGGCTTGCCGCCGTCCTTGCCGGCCTCGGTCAGCTCGATCGGGTGCGCCTCACCGTCGACGTACCCGGCCAGGTCCTCCGCCGGCCAGCCCAGCTTGAGCAGCGCCTGCTTGAGCCGACCCCGCTCCGACGGGTGCACCCGGATCGTGTCGTCGTCGATCCTGTCGCCGAGCATGCCGGCGAGCTTCTTGCTCTTGGCGACCTCGATCAGCACCATCCGGTCCAGCCCCCGCAGCACCAGGCCGTACGCCGGGTCGTTGGCGAGCTGGAGCCGGCCGTACCGGTCCATCGTGTCGGCCACGTCGACCAGCAGGGCGTGCGGCACCGGATAGCGGGAGAACTTCAGCAGCGCGTCGACCACGGCCTCGGCGTCGTGGCCGGCGGCGCGGGCGTTCCACAGCCCCAACGGGGTGAGCCGGTAGGTGTGCACGTGCTCCGGGGAACGCTCCAACTCGGCGAAGGGGGCGATCGCCATCCGGCAGGACTGCGCGTCCGGGTGGTCGATCTCCAGCAGCAGCGTCTTGTCGGACTGCACGATCAGTGGTCCACCGCTCACGCCAGGTCCCCTCCTCGGCCGGATTCCCCGACCGGCGGCGAATCCCGCCGCAGGTCGACCATCCAGTGTTGCACGGGGGTGGGAGACTGCCAGAAAATCTTCGCAATGGGTGCAACGTTTCCCAGAGCGCACGCGTCTACCAGTGGGACGACCAACCCGGGGAGGCACACGATGCAGGTCCGCCACAGAGCCCGGGTCGTCGCCCTGGCCATGGTCATGCTGGTCGGCGCCGGTGGGTGTGCGTCCGTGCCGCAGGCCGATCCGGGTGGCACAGGAGGAGGGCTCGCCCCGGTCGGCAGTGCGGAACAGGTAACGGGGGCGGGTGCCTCCTCCCTGCCCGACCAGCTGACCGGGTCCGACACGAAGCCCCGGCCCCGGAAGAAGCCACAACCGGAGGTCCGCGCCACCAAGACCCCGAAGGCGTCGACCGGGCACCGGCCGCGCGTCCCGCAGAAGTCCAACCTGACCCGCTGCCAGCAGGGTGAACACCAACGTGAGGTGGAGACGTACCTGGCCCGGCTGGGTGGGTTCGGCACCGTCACCGTGGACGGCCGGCAGACCGACGCCGACTGCGCCGCGATCAAGAAGTTCCAGCAGCGGTACGACATCCGCCCGGCCGAGGGTCGCGCCGGCCCGTTGACGCTCGACGTGGCGAAGCGACTGGCCACCACCGACGTCAAGCGCTGCTCCGCCGGCTCCGGCACCACCTTCTGTGTGGACCTGACCCGGCAGACCACCTGGGTGATGCGCGACGGCAAGGTCGTCGCCAAGCCCACCGTCACCCGGACCGGGATGGCCGGGTACGCCACCCCCGCCGGCACGTACAAGGTGAACCTGCGCAACCTGAAGGAATGGTCCAACCCGTACGAGGTGTGGCTGCCCTACTGGCAGCGCTTCAACGGCGGGATCGGCTTCCACGAGACCACCACCTACCTGCACAACGCGGGGATCGGCTCGCACGGTTGCGTCAACCTGCTGCACACCGACGCGGTGCGCTGGTGGGAACTGGGCAAGGTCGGCTCCCGGGTGGTCCTGGTCGGCCGCCGCCCCGGCACCTGAGCCGTCCGTCCCATCCGTCCCACCCTGCCCGTCTCGCCGTCGGCCCGTCGGTAGTTGTCCATAGGGGCCGGATCGGGGGTATTTCCCCCTGTCCGTCCTGGCGACCGGGTGCCACCCTGGAAGTCGGGGGCCGGACGGGGTGGGAGGGCTGGGATGACCGTCGATCACGAGATGATCGCCGAGGACGCGTCGAACGGCGACCGGGTGACACCGACCGACGAGGTGTCCACGGCCACCATGGTCGGGTACGCCGTCGCCGGGATCGCCGTCGTCGGCTGGTTCCTCTTCGGCTGGCTGGTGCAACGGCAGGGCTTCATCGACTCGGTCGGCGAGGCCGCCGGCACGGGGTTCGCCCTGCTGCTCATCGTCTCGGTCATCGGCACCGTACGCCGCAGCCGCCGCTGAGTCGCAACGACTGACGGGGCTGCCGAACGGTCACTCCTCCCGGACGGCCGCGGTGATCCGGTGCAGGGCGAAGGTGTGCAGCATCTCGGTCCGCTCGTCCTCGGCACGCAGGTAGCCGGCACCGATCGACACCGGGCGCAGCAGCCGGGACAGCGTCGCCCCGTGCGCGTCGACATAGCCGACCCAGACCAGCGCCTTGTCCCGGACCGCCTGCTGGAGCACCGCCAGCGCCTCGGCGTGACCGTGCGCGGGCAGCGGGCCGGCCGCCGCGCGGGCCGCACCGCCGCGGACCACTGCCGGGGCCCGCCGGGCCGCCCGCGCCGCCGCCTCGCCCCGCCGGATCTGCTCCGCCACACCGAGCAGCCGGGGCAGCGCCAACCGGGGCGTGGCCAGCGGGTCCACCGCCCGCCCGGTCAACGGCACCCGGGTCGGGGCCCGTCGCACCCGGGGCCGGGCCAGCACCGTCGTGCCGGTGGCGTCCTCCGGCACCGGGGCGTACCCGGCGTCACGCAGCGCGGTCAGCATCCGCCCCACCTGGTACGGGGTGCACAGCACCGTCGGGGCCAGCCGGCGGAACGCCAACGCCGTCAACCGCCGGTCGGCCAGCACCTCCGCGAGCAGCGCCTCGTCGTCGCTGCGCACGTACCCGCCGGCGGAGCCGACCCGCAACCCACCGTGCTGCCGGGCCACGTCGTCCACCAGGTAGGTCAGCCCCTGCGGGATCGGGGTCCGCGACCGCCGCCGGAACAGGTCGTGCAGGTCGTCGGCCGTGTAGCCGGAGTCCAGGGCCCGCCGGACGCTGGCCGTGGTGACCCGGTGCACGCTGGCCCCACCCGCCGACTCCGGCTCGGTCACCGTCTCCAGTTCGGCGGCCAACGTCGGATCGGGTGGGCCGGGCACCACCACGCTCAGGTCGGCCTGCACCAGGAAGTGGTCGACCGGGGCGGGGAGCAGGGCATCCAGCGCCCGGACCGTGCCCGACGAGTCACCACCGTCGGTGTCGGCACGCAACCCCAGCGGGTCGTCGCCACCCCGCTCGTCGGTGTCCGTCACGTCGGCGAGCAGCAGCCGCCCGTACGCGGTGAGCGCGCCGAGGCCGGTCACCCCCAGCCGGGCCGCCTCGGTCAGCACCTCCCGGTGCGCGGCCTCCCGACCCCGGCTGCGCCGGGGGGCCCGCCAGTCGAGCAGCGCCAGCACCTCCTCGGCGGTCGGGGCGGTGGCCGGTTCCAGCTCGGCCAGCACCCCGAGCACCGCCCGGCGGGCGGCCGGCGCACCGGCCCGCTCCGCCTCGGCGGAGAGCACGCTGATCGGCCGGTCCCGGTCGTCACGCTGCCCCACCAGACCTGCCTGCCGGCTCATCGTCAACCAGGCGCGGGCCAACTGCTCCCAGCGGTGGGCCAGCGACACCGCCCGCCACACCTCGTACGCGCCGGTGGGCAGCACCTGCTGTTCGCCGCCGTACCGGCTGGCGGCGGCGGGCAGGTCCAGCTCACCGAGGAGACCTGCCGCGTACGCCACCTCGACCAGCAGCGCGGTCGTCGACTCGTCCAGGGAGACCGTACGGGCCAGCCGGCGCAGGTCGCGTACCCCGATCCCGCCGGAACGCAGCACCGGTGCCGGCTCGGCGGTCAGCGCCTCCAGCAGCGCCTCGGTGTGCCGTACCACCTCCATGGTCTGCCCGACCCCGGCGGAGTCGACGGCTTTGGGCTCCCGGGGCGGTGCCGCGACCGGCGGCGGATCGATCCGCAGCGGCCCGAGCGGGCCGGTGTCCCGGCGCAGCAGCAGCCCCACCTCGCGGGGCAGCTCGACCGTCCCGGCGGAGACCGCCACCAGCAGCCGTGCCTCGACCAGCCAGCGCACCGGCGACCCGGTCGGTGCGCCACCGTTGGTCGGGTCGGGCGGCACGTCGTCCTCCGCGCCGAGCGCCGGCGCCTGCAGCGATCCGGGCGGCACGCTGCCGACCGGTGGACCGGCGGCGAGCCGGTCCAGGATCGCCCGCGCCGACGGGGGCGCGGCGAGCAGCGTACGGCGCAGTTTCGCGGCGTCCGCGCAGAGCGCCGCCGCCCGCAGGTCCAGCTCCTCGGCCGGCCGGCCCAGGCCCGCCGGGTACGGGGCGAGCTCGTCGACGCTGCCGGTGACCTGGAGCGCCTGCTCCGGGCCGTACAGCAGGAACCGGGCGCGGAGCCGGTCGAGCGCGCCACGGACCGTGGCCGGGGCGGGCGGGTGCGGCCCGGCGGCGGCCAGGGCGAGGACCGCCTCGGTGGAGGTGGTGCCGTCCGAGGCGTGCCGGGTCAACCGGGCGGCGTCGAGGATCTGGAGGGTGAACTGGTCCAGCCCGTCGAGGGCACGGGCGACCGACACCCGCGACTCGGCCCGCAGGGCGAGCGCGGAGACGTCGGCCGGCACCGGCACGACGAGGTCGGGCCGCAACTGGAGCAGTGCGGCGAGCGCCTCGTCGGGCAGCGCGCGCAGCTGGTCGGCGAGTGAGGTGGTCATCGTCGTTCCACGCTAGCCCGCTGCCGCCCGATCCCGCCGCCCGGACGTCCGGCTCGGGCGACCTGTCCGGGTACCTTCGCAGCATGTCCGCGCTGATGGTCGGGTTCGACCTCGACATGACCCTGATCGACTCCCGCCCCGGCATCGCCGCCGCCTACCGGGAGCTCACCGCCCGTACGGGGGTGCCGGTCGACGCGGAGCTGGCGGTGTCCCGGCTCGGCCCGCCGCTGCGCACCGAACTCGCCCACTGGTTCCCGGCCGAACGGGTCGAGGAGGCGGTGACGCTCTACCGGGAGCTGTACCCCGCGTACGCGATCACCCCGTCGGTACCGATGCCCGGCGCCCGGGAGGCGGTCGACGCGGTGCACGCGCACGGCGGCCGGGTGATGGTCGTCACCTCCAAGATCGGCCGGTTGGCCCGGCTGCACCTGGACCACCTCGGGCTGGCGGTCGACGAGTTGGCCGGCGACCTCTTCGCCGAGCAGAAGGCGACCTCGTTGCGGGAGCACGGGGCCGCGCTCTACGTCGGTGACCACGTGGCGGACATGGTGGCGGCCGGGGCGGCAGGCATCCCGGGCGTGGGCGTGGCCACCGGCCCCTGCCCGGCGGACGACCTGCGCGCGGCCGGTGCACAGGTGGTGCTCGACGACCTCACCGGATTCCCGGCGGCGCTCGACCGGATCATCGGGCTAGCCTTGGAGCAGTAGACGTATCGAGTGAAGCAGGGGTCTCCAAGGTGCCGACGGGGCGAGTGAAGTGGTATGACGCGGCCAAGGGATACGGGTTCGTCACCAGTGACGAGGGTGGCGACGTGTTCCTGCCGAAGGGCGCGCTGCCGGCAGGTGTCACCGACCTCAAGGGTGGGCAACGGGTCGACTTCAGCGTGGTGGACAGCCGGCGCGGCGCCCAGGCGATGGGGGTCAAGCTGCTGGACGCGCCGCCGTCCATGGCCGAGCTGCGCCGTCGGCCGGCCGAGGAACTGCACGGCCTGGTCGAAGACATGATCAAGGTGCTGGAGGCGAAGGTCCAGCCGGATCTGCGCCGGGGCCGGTTCCCCGACAAGAAGACCGCGCAGAAGATCGCTCAGCTGGTCCACGCGGTGGCCCGCGAACTGGAGGTCTGAGGCACCAGCCCGGCGTCGGCGGCCCGGCCCAGCAGCGCCTCCACGGCGGCGAACCCCGCGTCCCCCAGGTCTGCGGTGAACTCGTTGACGTAGAGGCCGATGTGCCGGTCCACCACGTCGGGCTCCATCTCCTGCGCGTGCGCGAGCACGTACTCCCGGCTGGCCGTAGGGTCCGCCCACGCCTGGCGTACCGACTCGCGGATCCAGCCGGCGGCGGCCACCGGGTCGACCGCGCCCTTGCGGGCCAGGATCGCCCCGAGCGGGATGGGCAGGCCCGTGTCGGACTCCCACCACTCACCCAGGTCCACCAGCGCGGTCAGCCCGTGCCGGTGGTAGGTGAACCGGGCCTCGTGGATCACCAGCCCGGCGTCGTACCGACCGGCTGCGACGCCCGGCATGATCTCGTGGAACGGCACGATTTCGATGCGGGCCGGCGGCTGCCCGGCCGACCAGAGCCGGAACAGCAGGTACGCAGTGGTCCGGTCACCGGGCACCGCCACCGTGGCCCCGCCCAGGTCGACCCGGTCGGCGTCGGCACGGGTGAGCACGAGGGGGCCGCAGCCACGGCCGAGCGCACCGCCGCAGGGCAGCAGGTGGTAGTCGTCGAGCAGCCAGGGGAGCGCGGCGTAGCTGACCTTCACCAGATCGAAGGCGCCGCGTTCGGCGGCGGTGTTGGTGACGTCGACATCGGCGAAGGTCACCTCGACCGGTGGCGCGCCCGGTACCCGGCCGTGCACCAGTGCGTCGAAGACGAACGTGTCGTTGGGGCAGGGCGAGATCGCCAGGGAGAGCGCCACGACCCCACGGTAACCCGGTCCCCGGCCTTCCTCCCGCCCCGCCCCGCTGTGACCTCGCCCCGCTGTGACCTCGCCCTCTGCCGACGACATCCACACCGTCTGCGGCTACCGTCGGCGCCGATCGGTGGCGGCCGGTGGTCTGTGCGGCCAGCGGCGGGCGGCGGGCGGCGGGCGGCGCACCGTGAGCGGCGGGCGGGAGGCGGTGAGCTGTGAGCGGGCCGCTTACTGTCTGCTCCGTCCCCTCCGCGAGTCGCCCGGGATCGAGATCCGGGCAGCCCCGGGCGGGCGAGGAGTACTTCTATGCGTCCTTTCGATCTGACGACGTCAGCGATTCAGAAGCCGACTCGCGCGTCTGGGCATCCGCCCCGTCGGGTGGTTGGCTTCCCGGTGGCCCGGTGGCCCGGTGGCCCGGTGGCCCGGTGGCCCGGTGGCCCGGTGGCCCGGTGGCCCGGTGGCCCGGTGGCCCGGTGGCCCGGTGGCCCGGTGGCCCGGTGGCCCGGTGGCCCGGTGGCCCGGTGGCCCGGTGGCCCGGTGGCCCGGTGGCCCGGTGGCCCGGTGGCCCGGTGGCCCGGTGGCCCGGTGGCCCGGTGGCCCGGTGGCCCGGTGGCCCGGGTGATTCGGTGAGGTCATCAGCTCGAAAGGACGCGACCTCGATAGTTTGTCCCCAGCTCCAGCAGGTTTCCACAGGGTTATCCACAGCCCAGGGTGGGGCGGTTGAAACCGCGTCGACGCAACGGGAGCATGGCGGGGTGACGACGGAGGATGCCTCGCTGGCCGACCTGGGCCGGACGGTTCGGGCACTGCGCCGCGAAGCCGACCTGAGCCAGCGGGAGCTGGCCCGGCGCTCAGGGGTGCCCCAGGCGACCATCGCCCGGATCGAGTCCGGCAGGGCGACCGACCCACGGTTCCACACGGTCGAGCGACTGGTGCGGGCGGTCGGCGGGACCCTGACGGTCGCACTGCCGGGCGGGCCGGCGTCGACGGCGGGCCCGACCGCCGCCCCGACCGCCGCCCCGAACGCTGCCTCAACCGCCGCCCCGAACGCTGCCTCAACCGCCGCCCCGACCGCCGCCCCGAACGCTGCCTCGACCGGAGTCCCGATCACGGCGTCGGCCACCGAGGTGACCTGCTCGCTCCCGCCGGTGCCGCACGATGATCTGCGGGACACCGCCGGGCGGCGCTATCCGGCCCACCTCGACGTCTGGCCGGTGCGGGAGCCGAAGGACTGGCCGGGTGCCTGGTGGGCGGACTGGTACAACCTGCCGCCCCCGCTCTGGCCGCTGCGGTTGCCGCCGGCGGCGTACGAACGGAACCGGGGGTACCGGGACCGGCGGCGGGCGGCGGAGCGGGTGCGTCGGGACACCAGGGTCCGGTGGGTGGAGGGTGACGGGCGGCCGGCGACGGCCTGGCGGTTCGTGGCCGAGTTGCCCGACGGCACCCTCCTGGGGGAGCTGCGCGCCCACGAGCGTGACCTGCGCCTGGCCCATGGGGACGACTGGGACTGGCCGCGTGAACTCGTACTCGACGGGGTGCTGGTCGCGGCCGGGCACCGCCGGATCGGCATCGGTGCCCGGCTGATGGTGGCCATGGCGCAGCGGATGGACGAGACGGGCATCGGCCTGGTCCACACGGTGGTCGAGAACCACATCGCCATCCGCTTCCTGTCGGCCTGCGGTTTCCGGGTCGCGTCCGCTCGTCCCCTCGCCATGACCCTGGAACGCCCGGCCGGCCCCGTGCCCCGGCCATCCCGTCCGCCATAGCCCGCCCCGTCGGCCATAGCCCGCCCCGACCGCCGTAGCCACCCGGCCGTCGCCCCGGGTGCGCCTCAGGACAGCGCGCGGGCCGCCTCGGTCAGGGCGGTGAACGCCTCCCGCATCCGCCACCCGTCGCGGTCCCGGGGACCGACCGGGTTCGAGACGGTACGCAGCTCGGCGAAGGGGAGGCCGGCCTGCGTGGCGGCGACCGCCACGGCGTACCCCTCCATGGCCTCGGCCACCGCGTCGGGGTGCCGGTCGGCGAGGATGGCGGTGCTCGCGGCGGTGCCGGTGACCGTGCTGACCGTCAGCACCGCCCCGACGACCGCCTGCGGGAGGGCGGAGCGCAACGCGTCCAGCAGCGCCGGGTCGACGTCGATGGTGGGGCCGCCGCCGAGCAGTTCCGGGGGCATGCCCAGTTCGTCGACGGGGATGAAGCCCGTCGGGGATTCGGCCCCGAGGTCAGCGGCGACGCTGCGGGAGGCGAGCACCGTGGCGCCGACCGGGGCGCGACCGGCGAAACCGCCGGCGATCCCGGCGCTGACCACGGCTCGGTACGGGCGGCCGGCGGCCTCGGCCAGAGCCAGCATCCGGGCGGTGGTGGCGCCGGCCACGGCGGGGCCGACGCCCAGCGCCCGGACGGTGACCGTCGGGTCGGTCAGCCCGGCCCGGACGGCCTCCGCCTCGGCCGGCACGGCGGTCAGCACCAGCAGACCCGTCACGGCACCGACCCCGGCGACTGCCGCCGCTCGTCGTCGACGCCGCTGCCCGGGACGGCTGACGACGGCCGGTAGATGTGGTAGCCGGGCGGGGCCAGCCCGTCGCCGGAACGCCCGGGGTCGCCCGCTCCGCTCGGTGCCGGTGAGGTCGGTGCGGCACGGGCCGCCGCCTCGGCCGCCGCGTCGTCGGCGGCCCCGTCCGTACCGTCGCCCGGGTCGGTCGGGTCGGCGGGGTCGCGGCGGGCGCGGCGGGCGCGACGGGCCGCGGTGGCGGCATCGTCGGCCTGGTCCTGGGCGGCCAGTTCCTCGTCGGTCAGCGGCCGGCCGAGCAGCCGCTGGGCGCGGAGCCGACCGGCGACGACGACCCCCCGGACGGCGGCGAGGACACCCACCCCGGCGGCGACCGCGATGCCGATCCGGCCCTCGAACGGGACGAGACCGAGCCCGCCTCCGGCGACGAAGGCGAGCATCAGGACGGTTTCCGAGTGGGCGAAGGAACTGGCCCGCAGCCGTTCGGGAATCCGTTCCTGGATCGAGGCGTCGACGGCCAGCTTGGCTATCCCGCTGGACAGGGCGGCGACCAGGCAGAACAGCGCCACCATGGGCAGTGAGAACTTCAACACGGTCAGGATGCCCACCCCGGCCACGATGATCATCGTGCTGGACTGGATCGCCGCCGGCCGGTGGATGCGCAGCCGGGTGCCGACCGCGGTGGCCAGGAAACCGCCGACCGCCAGCGCGCCACCGATCAGACCCAGCGCCGCCTGGTCGTTGAGCTCCCGGCCGAACAGGTCGTTGGTCAGGTCCCCCTTCTTCAGCGCGAACGCCAGGAAGAGCAGGAGGAAGCCGTAGAGCGCGCGGAGCCCTGCCGCCCCGATCAGGGTGGCGATCACCAGCCGGCCCGCCGGCCGCCCCCGGCCCAGCGGACGGTCGCCCTTGCGGCGCAGTGCCCGCAGCGGCCGGGGCACCCGCTCGGGCGGCTCCGAGTCCGCCCGGGGTGGCAGCCGCAGCGCGATCACCATGCCGACCAGGAAGATGACCGAGGCGACCCGCAGCGGCCACTGCGGCCCCAACCAGAACGCCGCCAGTCCCAGCGGGGCCACCAGTGCCCCGGCCACCGTGCCGTAGACGCTGGCCCGCGCCCCCACCTGGGACAACCCGAGCCCTTCGGGCAGCAACCGGGGTACGGCGGCGGAGCGGGCCACCCCGTAGGCCCGGGAGAGCGCCAGCACGCCGAACGCCGCCGGATAGAGCCCGAGGCTGCCGAGGTAGTCGGAGATCAGCCAGGCGAGGAAGGCCCGGCCGAGCATGGTGGTGGCGAGAGCGTACCGGCGGCCGTGCCGGAAGTGGTCGAGCAGCGGGCCGACCACGGGAGCCAGCATGGCGAACGGCACCATCGTGACCAGCAGGTAGAGCGCGACCTTGCTGCGGGCCTCGCCGAGCGGGACGTCGAAGAAGATGGTCCCGGCCAGCCCGATGGCGATCAACGTGTCGCCGGCGCAGGAGACGGCGTGCAGGTCGAACAGGCGGACCATGCCGGCCTCGCCGCCGGCACCCCGGGCGCGGGCCGAGCCGGCGCGGCGGGTCACCCAGCGTCCGCCGCTGACCGAGCCGCGCAGCAGCAGGCGGGTGGCACGGATGCCGGTGCCGACGGTCCGTCCCAGTACGGACGACCCGGAGCGGGAGAACAGCGGCATGTGCACCATCCTTGCCCATCTGCTCCAGGTACGCCGCACCACGGGGAAGACTCACTCGGGGAGTGCCTGTCGGTGCGCGGCGCGCATGGGGAACAATGGTCGGGTGACCAGGCCCGCTCCCGCCCGTGCCGCCCGCCTCGACCAGGTCTGCGCCGCCGCCGTCGAGGTGGCCCGCGACGCCATCACCGAGGTGGAGCCCACCGACGTCGGCGACCACCTGCGGGCCGTCGCCGAGGGCGACCGGGTCGTCACCCATTATTTCGAATGCCTGCTCGGTGGCTACCGGGGCTGGCGTTGGGCGGTGACGGTCACCCGGGTGCCGCGCAGCCGGCAGGTCACCGTCTGTGAGACGGTGCTGCTGCCCGGCTCCGACGCGCTGCTCGCGCCGGGCTGGCTGCCCTGGCAGGAACGGCTCCAGCCGGGTGACCTCGGCCCCGGTGACCTGCTGCCCACCCCGTCCGACGACGACCGGCTCGCCCCCGGCTACCTGCTCTCCGACGACCCGGCGGTCGAGGAGACCTCCTGGGAGCTGGGCCTGGGCCGCCCCCGGGTGCTGTCCCGGGAGGGCCGGGCCGAGGCGGCCCAACGCTGGTACGACGGCGACCATGGTCCGTCGGCGGCGATCTCCACCGCCGCCCCCGCGTCGGCCCGCTGCGGCACCTGCGGCTTCTACCTGCCGCTCGCCGGTGCGCTCCGGCTGGCGTTCGGGGCCTGCGGCAACTTCTACGCCCCGGACGACGGTCGGGTGGTCAGCGCCGACCACGGTTGCGGCGCGCACTCGGAGACCCTGGTGGAGACTCCCGAGCCGGCGATCGACGAGCTTCCGACGGTGTACGACGACAGCGCGGTCGAGTCGATGACGGTGGACGGCACGTCCCCGGCCGACGGGCCCCCGCCTGTGGAGTCGCCCGACCCCGCCTGACCAGCTACCGGTCAGCCCCGGGGGTGGATTGCCGTCGGCGGCGGCGGTGGGCGTCGTGCCGCATCATCGTGGCCAGACCGGGAAAGCCCCACAGGAACCCGGCCAGGCAGGTCCAGAGCCAGTCCTGGTGACCGTGTTCGGTGAGCCAGTCACGGAAGAAGACCAGCAGGAACAGGCCGGCAACCGCCCAGGCGATCAGCCCGGCCACCGCGAACGGGACCATCGGCGGGTCGAGGGGCTCGGGTCGGGGTGGTTGCTCCTGCGGCACGGGCAGAAGCGTACCGCGAAGTACTTTCCCGGCCCGCCGCTGATCTGGGACGATGCGCGCGACAACGGTAGATCATTAGCGAGGACCTGATGGCCATTGCGCCGCCGGACAACGGCATTCCCTCTGATCCCGCTCAACCCCGGAACGGTTTCGACCGGTTCTTCGAGGTCTCCGCCCGTGGCTCGACGATGAGCCGCGAGGTACGCGGTGGCCTGGCGACCTTCTTCACGATGGCGTACATCGTGGTGCTGAACCCGCTGATCCTGGGCGGGGCCACCGACGGTGACGACCAGAAGCTCTCGATTCCCGCCCTGGCCGCCGCGACCGCGCTGGTGGCGGGCCTGATGACGATCCTGATGGGGGTCGTCGGGCGGTTCCCGATGGCGTTGGCCGCCGGTCTGGGGGTGAACGCGCTCGTCGCGTTCGAGATCGCCCCGCAGATGACCTGGGCGGACGCGATGGGGCTGGTGGTGATCGAGGGTGTGCTCATTGCGATCCTCGTGCTCACCGGCCTGCGTACGGCGGTGTTCCGTTCGGTCCCGACGCAGCTCAAGACCGCGATCGGGGTCGGCATCGGGTTGTTCCTGACCATCATCGGCCTGGTCGACGCCGGTTTCGTCAGGCGGGTGCCGGACGCGGCGAACACCACCGTGCCGGTGGGGCTCGGCATCAACGGCAAGATCGTCAGCTGGCCGATGCTGGTCTTCGTGGTCGGCCTGCTGGTGACGCTGGTGCTGGTGGTGCGCCGGGTGCGCGGCGCGATCCTGATCGGCATCCTGGCCTCGACCGTGCTGGCGATCATCGTGGAGGCGGTCGCCAAGGTGGGTCCGTCGTTCGTCGACGGCAAGCCCAACCCGGACGGCTGGTCGTTGAACGTGCCGAAGCTGCCCGAGCGGATCGTGGACATCCCCGACCTGTCGTTGCTGGGCAACTTCAACGTGCTGGGATCGTGGAGCCGGGCGGGTTGGTTGATCCCGCTGATGTTCGTCTTCACCCTGTTGATCACGGACTTCTTCGACACGATGGGCACGATGGTCGCGATCGGCCAGGAGGGGGACATGCTCGACGAGCAGGGCACCCCGCCCCGGGCGAAGGAGATCCTGCTGGTCGACTCGATCGCCGCGGCGGCGGGTGGCGCGGCGAGCGTCTCCAGCAACACGTCGTACATCGAGAGTGCCTCGGGGGTCGCGGAGGGTGCCCGGACCGGGGTGGCCAACCTGGTCGCCGGCGCCCTGTTCCTGCTGGCGATGTTCCTGTCGCCGCTGGCGACGGTGGTGCCGTTCGAGGCGGCCTCGACGGCGCTGGTGGTGGTCGGGTTCCTGATGATGACCGCGGTGCGGACCATCGACTGGACCGACTACGAGATCGCGATCCCGGCGTTCCTCACCATCACCCTGATGCCGTTCACCTACTCGATCTCCAACGGCATCGGCGCGGGCATCATCAGCTACGTGGTGCTCAAGCTGGCCAGGGGGAAGGCGCGGGAGGTTCATCCGCTGCTCTACGCGGTGGCGGTGCTCTTCGTGCTCTACTTCCTGCGTGGACCGATCGAGTCCGCGGTGCTGTAGTCCCGGCGTCGGTCTCCGGGCCGGGTGACCCGTCGGGGTTGCCCGGCCCGGGGCGGCGGCATTCCCCCTCGTGAGCATGGTCATATGGCATGTCATTAGCCAGGCTCATTAGTTAGGCTAACGACTGTGACGGAGCGGACGGTGACGGCGAACCGCGTGCCACCGGCGCAGCTGGCACCCCAGCTGCGTGATGCGATCACCCGACTCAACCGGCGGGTCCGGCAGGCCCGCCCGGTCGGCGACCTGACGGTCACCCAGCTCTCCGCGCTCACCAGCCTCCGGCTGGCGGGCGCGCTGACGCCCCGGGAGCTGGCCGACGTCGAACGGGTCCAGCCACCGACGATGACCAAGATCGTCGCGAAGCTGGAGGAGCGCGGCCTGGTGCAGCGCACCCCCCACCCGACCGACGGCCGGCAGGTCATCCTGGCGGCCACCGAGTCAGGCCGGGCCGTGCTCGACCAGTTCGAACGGGCCCGCAACGAGTGGCTGGCCAGCCGGCTGGCCGCGCTCACGGAGGACGAACGCGACACGCTACGGCGGGCCGCCGAGATCCTCCAGCAGCTCGCCCGCGCCTGACGCCCACCGGGTCCGCGCCGTCCGCCGTCGATGACGCGTACGCGACCCGAGGAGGCGCACCAAGAGTGCAGGCGAAGCTGAGCACGATGTTCCAGTCCCTACGAGTCCGCAACTACCGACTCTTCGCCACCGGACAGCTGGTCAAACTGATCGGCGTCTGGATGATGTTCATCGCCCAGGACTGGCTCGTCCTTGAGCTTTCGGACAACTCGGCCACCGCGCTCGGCGTGGTGACCGCCCTGCAGTTCACCCCGGTGCTGCTGCTCACGCTGCTCTCCGGCCGCCTCGCCGACCGGTACGACAAGCGGATGCTGCTCTTCGTCGCCAACTCCGTCTGGACGGTGCTGGCGTTGGGGATGAGCCTCCTGGTGCTCACCGGCCTGGTCGAGCTGTGGCACGTCTTCGCGTTCGCCGCCCTGCTCGGCACCGCCAACGCGGTGGAGACCCCGGTCCGGCAGGCGTTCGTCAGCGAACTCGTCGGCACCACCCTGCTGCCCAACGCGCTCTCCCTCAACGCGGCCGTGTTCAACTCGGCCCGGATCATCGGCCCCGCCGTCGCCGGGCTGGCCATCGCCGCGTTCGACGTCGGCCCGGTCTTCCTGTTCACCGCCGTCAGCTCCATCGCCCCGCTGGCCAACGTGGTCCGGATGCGCCCGGCCGAGCTGTACCGCAAGGAACTTCCGCCGCTCGGCGAGCGGGACTCGGCGAAGGTCGTCGACGGGCTGCGCTACGTCCGTAGCCGCCCCGACCTGCTGCTGCCGATGGTGGTCATGTCGGTGATCGGGATGTCGCTGTTCAACTTCCAGCTCACCCTCGCCGCGCTGGCCAAGACGGTGTTCCACACCGGGGCCGCCTCGTTCGGCCTGTTCAGCACCGCACTGGCGGTCGGCGCGCTGGTCGGGGCGCTCGCCGGCACCGGCCGGCGCAGCCGTCCCTCGGTCTGGCTGGTGCTCGGCGCGGCCGTCGGCTGCGCGGCCTTCGGCACCCTGGTCGGCCTCGCCCCGGCGTACTGGCTGGTGGTGACCCTGCTTCTGCCGACCGGCTTCTTCATGGTCTTCTTCGCCCAGGCGGCCAACCAGCGGGTGCAGCTCGGCACCGACGCCGCCTTCCGGGGCCGGGTGATGGCGCTGTGGGTGCTGGTGTTCCTGGGCACCAACCCGGTCGGCGCGCCGATCATCGGCTGGGTCGCCGAGACCTTCGGCGCCGGGGCGAGCATCTGGATGGGTGGGCTCATCTCCCTGGCCACCGCCCTGCTCGCGCTCACCTGGCAGCTCCGCCGCTCCGGTGCCCGGCTGCGCTTCCGGGTGCTGCCGATGCCGCGTTTCTACGTGGTGCCCGGCCCCCGTCTGCTCACCCCCGGCGGGCGGTGAGCGGTGCCGCCGCCCGGTGGCGGACACGCACAGCGTTCAGATAGCAACAAAGCGGTGGCGCGCGGGCCCGCCGGGCCTTAGCGTCGAGGTGTGGCAGGCGGGAGCGCGCTGACGCTGGTAATGGCGTTCCTCGCCATGGCGTGCCTGCCGGCGGCGTTCGCCCTGGTCTTCTGCTATGACGAGATCCTCGACCGGGTGGCCTGCGGGTGGGCCGAGTGGCGGGAACGCCGCCGGGAACGCCGCACCATCGCCCGGCTCGACCGGGCCCTCGCCACCGATCCGGTCACCCGCGACCTCGACCTGACCGAGTTGGACCGGGCCGACCGCCGTCCCCTGGAACTCCTCGCCGCCGACCTGCGCCGGCTCGGCCGCCACCGGCTCGCCGCGGGCGGCCGTTCGGTGGTCTGGCACAGCTCGGTGATCGAGGCGTACGACGACCGGCTCCGCGCGGCCTGCCGGGCACTGGGGATCCCCGAGCACCTGGCCGAGCTGACCGGGGTCGACCGGGAGATCGAACGGGTCCGGGTCGAAGGGCTGCTCGCCGGGGCGGGCCTCGCGTTGCCGGCCACCCGCGCCGACCGCCGCCCCCGTGACCGGCGGGCGTGAGACTCTTCGTCGCGGTCTACCCGCCGCCGTCCGTCGTCGCCGACGTGACCGCCCGGGTGGCCCGGCTGCGGGTGGGTGCGGCCACCGCCGCCGGCCTCGACATACGCCTGGCGCAGCCGGCGCACCTGCACGTCACGCTGGCCTTCCTCGGTGAGGTGGCACCCGGTCGACTGCCCGAGGTCCAGGGTGCCCTGGCAGCGGCGGCCGGGACCGCCCGGGCCGGCTGGGACGGCCCGCCCCGGTTGCGGCTGGGCGGTGGGGGCTGCTTCGGCCAGGGCCGCTCCACGGTGCTCTGGGTGGACGTGCTGGGGGAGGTGTCGGCGCTGCGTACCCTGGCCCGGCTGATCCGCGCCGAGCTGGACCGGGCCGGCCTGCCGTACGACGGGAAGCCGTTCCGCCCGCACCTGACGGTGGCCCGCCCCGGGGACCGGCTCACCCCGTCCGAGGTGGAGGCCGACCGGCTCGCCCTCGACGCCCATCTCGGCCCGCCCTGGCCCGCCACCGACCTGGTGCTGGTCCACAGCCGCCCCGGCCCCCACCACACCCACCTGACCAGCTGGCCGCTCTGACCTGCCCGGACGCCCGCGCGCAACCGGGGGCGACACAGCGGTGTCCGAGTCACCCGGACCCCGGCACGCCGCCCCCGTTGAGTTGATCACGGGTCGGGCCGGCGGCCCGTCAGACCAGGGTCACCAGGCCCATGCCTCCGGGCCGGGGCCGCCGTTGCCGACCGGTGGGAACAGCTCGTCGAGCCGCTGCTCCGTCGCCTCGTCGATCTGCACCGAGAGCGCCCCCAGGGTGTTGTCGAGCTGCGCCACCGTACGCGGGCCGATGATCGGGGCGGTCACCCCGGGCCGGGAGAGCAGCCAGGCCAACGCCACGTCGGCCGGGTCCTGACCCAACTCCGCGCAGAACTTCTCGTACGCCTCGATGGCCGGCCGGTGCGCGGCGAGCCCGTCGGCGGCGCGGCCGGCGGTGCCCCGCGCGGCCCCGCCCTCGGCCATCTTGCGCAGCACTCCGGAGAGCAGCCCGCCGTGCAGCGGCGACCACGGGATGACCCCCAGCCCGTAGTGCTGCGCGGCCGGGATCACCTCCAGCTCGACGTGTCGGGTGAGCAGGTTGTAGATGGACTGCTCGGCGACCAGACCGAGGAAGTTGCGCTTCCCGGCGGCGGCCTGCGCCTGGGCGATGTGCCAACCGGCGAAGTTGGACGATCCGACGTAGATCACCTTGCCCTGCGCGACCAGGGTCTCCATCGCCTGCCAGATCTCCTCCCACGGGGTGCTCCGCGAGACGTGGTGCATCTGGTAGAGGTCGATCACGTCGGTCTGGAGCCGACGCAGCGAGTCCTCACAGGCCCGGACGATGTGCCGGGCGCTCAGGCCCTGGTCGTTGGGCCACTCGCTCATCTTGCCGTAGACCTTGGTGGCCAGGACGACCCGGTCCCGCCGGCCGCCGCCCTGGGCGAACCAGCGGCCGATGATCTGCTCGGTGATCCCCTCGCCGGTCTGCCAGCCGTACACGTTGGCGGTGTCGAAGAAGTTGATGCCGTGTTCGAGCGCCCGGTCCATGATGGCGAAACTGTCCGGCTCGGACGTCTGCGGCCCGAAGTTCATCGTGCCGAGGCAGAGCCGGCTCACCGACAGGCCGGTGCGTCCCAGATTCGTGTACTCCATGACCCCACCCTGACACGCGCGGCGGGACGCCGCCGGGCACTGCCAGGGTGGAGCCTCGGGTCAGGAGGACTCGCGGGCCGCCGGGCCGCTGCCGAAGAGGACGTCGTCCCAGCTCGGCAGGCGCTTACGCGGCTTGCCCGAGGCGTCCGTCGACTCGCCACCGGCGGCGGCTGCGGCCGTGCCGGTGCGACGCGGCCGGAGCACCGCCAGCGACGGCACGGCCGGGACCTCCTTCGGCGCGTCCGAATCGTCGTCGAAGGCGGAACCCTGCCCACCGCCGAGCAGCGCGGCGGCGCCACCGCCGACGGCCCGCTGCCGGGGGGCGTCGGCACCGGCCAGCGCGGCCGGGGACCGCGGGTCGAGACCCCGCCCCGAGGTGCCGCCGAGCGGACGGTCCAGCGAGGCCAGCAACGCGTCCCGGCCGGCCCGGATCGGGTCCCGGCCCGGTCGGGCCTGCTCGCTGGCGGCCGGCAGGCCGTGCCCGCCCCGGCTCGGCTCACCACGCGACGGGCCGGGCAGCGCGTGACCGCCCCGCTCCGGTGCCGGCTCCTGGCCGAGGATCGGCATGGGACGCTCGGCGCACAGGTACTGCGCCATGTCGTCGTACGGGGTGACGTTCTGCCGGAGCTTGTCGAGGTCCCAGACGGCCTGCGCGGTGGCCTTGCCCGACGGCCAGGTGGCGATGATCCGCCAGGTGCCGTCGTCGCGCCGGAAGGCGTCCCAGGAGATCTTCTCGGTGTCGATACCGTGCTGGGCCAGCCGGCCGTTGACCACCTCGGCCAGCGGGGTTGCCTTCTCGGCGCCCTTGAGCCGGGTGCGCCGGGCGTGCTGGGCGAGCATGGCCCGTTCCTGGAGCACCGGGCCGGCGTAGCGCAGCACCCGGTCGACGGGGACGCCGGCGATCCGGGCGACGTCCTCGGCGGACTCGCCGGAGCGGATGCGGGCCTGGATGTCGCGGGGGGACAGCGACGGGGTCGGGTCGGCCCCGACCGGGACGACGGCGAGCGGCGGCGTGCCGGGCTCGGCGTGCAGCACGGTCGCGATGCGTTCGTCGATGGGGAGGGCGAGCAGGCGCCCGACCTCGTCGGCGAGCACCAGCGCCTGGCCGTCCTCGGAGAGGGCGACGAAGCGTACTGGGCGCATGGCGTAGCCTCCGTCCCGCTTCGCTGGCCGTCACGCCACGAGCCGGCCACCCGGGCGTCCTCGCACCACCGTACGCCCATCTGCCCACAGGTGGGGGAGGTGAATCCGCATGTCGCGACTGAGCTGCGGCAATGATCACAGTGGGTGGCCGCAGCAGCCGCTGCGACCACCCACCGTGACGGGTGTGATCAGAGCCGCTCGACCACGTAGTCGATCGCGGCGGTGAGCGCCTCCACGTCGGACGGCTCCACCGCCGGGAAGAGGGCGACCCGCAGCTGGTTGCGGCCGAGCTTGCGGTACGGCTCGGTGTCGACGATCCCGTTGGCCCGCAGCACCTTGGCGATCGCGGCGGCGTCGACCCCGTCGGCGAAGTCGACGGTGGCGACCACGTTGGAGCGCAGCGTCGGATCGGTGACGAACGGGGTGGCGAACCCGGACCGCTCGGCCCAGCCGTAGACGATCCCGGCGCTCTCGGCGGTGCGCTTGGCCGCCCAGCTCAGGCCGCCCTGCGAGTTCATCCAGTCGGTCTGCTCGGCGGCCAGGAAGATGGTCGCCAGCGCCGGGGTGTTGTAGGTCTGCTCCAGCCGCGAGTTATCGATCGCGGTGACCAGGTCGAGGAAGGCCGGGATGTAGCGGCCCGAGCCCTTGATCTCGGCGGCCCGCTCCAGCGCGGCCGGCGACATCAGGGCCAGCCAGAGGCCGCCGTCGGAGCCGAAGCACTTCTGCGGGGCGAAGTAGTAGACGTCGGTCTCGCCGACGTTGACGTCCAGACCGCCGGCCCCGGAGGTGGCGTCGACCAGCAGCAGCGAGCCCGGGTCGGCGTCGGCGACCCGGCCGATCGGCACCGCGACACCGGTGGAGGTCTCGTTGTGCGGGGTGGCGTAGACGTCCACCCCGGCCTCGGCGACCAGGCTCGGCGCGCTGCCCGGCTCGGCCTTGCGCACGGTCGGCTCGCCGAGGAACGGCGCGTCCTTGACCGACTTCGCGAACTTCGCGCCGAACTCGCCGAAGCTGGCGAACTGGGCCCGGTCGCGGACCAGCCCGAACGTGGCGACCTCCCAGAAGGCGGTGGTGCCGCCGTTGCCGAGGACCACCTCGTAGCCCTCGGGGAGGGAGAAGAACTCGGCCAGGCCCCGGCGGAGCCGGGCGACCTCGGCCCGGACGGTCTGCTGCCGGTGCGAGGTGCCCAGGAAGGTGGTCGCCACGTCGGCGAGCGCGGAGACCGCCGCCGGACGTACCTTGGACGGCCCGCAGCCGAACCGCCCGTCGGCGGGCTTGATGTCGTCGGGAATCCGGATGGTCGGTGCGTCAGCCACGGTTTTCTCGATCCTTCCGCATGGGCGAGGGCGGGCCCTTCAACGGGCGCGGAGCCGCGCCGGACGTGCGCTGGCGCACGTCGTGGCCGGATCCGGGCCTGGTCCGGCGACACTGCCGGCCTTCATCCTCGCACCCGTGGCGGCCCGGATGCCGGCTGGTCCCAGGCCCGGGGCTGAGGCGTCGGACACACCGGGGGCGGGTGGCCGGCGACGCGTCAGGGGCGTCGACCGGCCGGTCGACGCCCCTGCGCGGAGCGGGTGTGCTCAGACGCCGTGCGGGATAGCGTCCCAGCCCTCGACCTGCTGCGGCTTGCGGGTGCCCGGCCCGACGTAGCGGGCCGACGGCCGGACGAGCCGCTGGAGCTTCTTCTGCTCCAGGATGTGCGCCGACCAGCCGCCCATCCGGGCGCAGGTGAACATCGAGGTGAACATGTGCGCCGGCACCTCGGCGAAGTCGAGCACCACGGCCGACCAGAACTCGACGTTGGTGGCGAGGACCCGGTCCGGGCGGCGGGCCTGTAGCTCGGCCAGGGCGGCCTTCTCCAGCGCCTCGGCCACCTCGAAACGGGGTGCGCCCAGCTCCCGGGCGGTGCGCCGGAGCACCCGGGCGCGCGGGTCCTCGGCCCGGTAGACCCGGTGACCGAAGCCCATCAGCCGCTCGCCCCGGTCGAGGACGCCCTTGACGTAACCCTCGGCGTCGCCGCTGCGCTCGACGGCCTCCAGCATGGTGAGCACCCGCGACGGTGCGCCGCCGTGCAGCGGGCCGGAGAGCGCGCCGATGCCCGAGGAGATGCAGGCCGCCGCGTCGGCCCCGGTGGAGGCGACGATCCGGGCGGTGAAGGTGGAGGCGTTCAGGCCGTGCTCGGCGGCCGAGATGAAGTACGCGTCGACGGCCTTGACGTGCCGCGGGTCGGGCTCGCCGCGCCAGCGCTTCATGAACCGCTCGACGATCGTCTCCGCCTTGTCGATCTCCTTCTGCGGCACCGCCGGCAGGCCCAGCCCACGGGCGGACTGGGCGACGAAGGACAGCGCGGTGACCGAGACCCGGGCCAGGTCGGCACGGGCCTGGGCGTCGGAGATGTCGAGCAGCTGACTGAGCCCCCAGTACGGCGCGAGCATGGCGACCGCGGACTGCACGTCGACGCGGATGTCGCCGGAGTGCACCGGCACCGGGAACGGCTCGGCGGGCGGTAGGCCGGGGCCGAAGCGGCCGTCGACCAGCAGGGCCCAGACGTTGCCGAAGGAGACCTGGCCGATCAGATCCTCGATGTCCACGCCCCGGTAGCGCAGCGCGCCACCCTCGCGGTCCGGTTCGGCGATCTCGGTCTCGAAGGCCACGACGCCTTCGAGGCCCGGTTTGAAGTCGGCCATGTCGTCTCCTGGCTTCTGGCTCGGTGCGCCCGTTACGGGCTTGGTCCGGCCCGGTACCTACGGCGACCCTCAGGGATGTCTTCTCGTCATCTTGCCTGGTGAGTAACCAAGCGCGCGACCCGCTGCGACTGTGCTGCACACGACATCCCCGCCGCTGGACGCCGGGGTCCGCTCCGTGAGACTGATCGGTGGGCCGACCGGCGTCGCCGGGACGCGGGACGGCCGGCATGAGGAGGACGACGTGACGGGCGACACACCCGCGCTGGCGGCCATGCGGCACGAATACGCCGCCGACCTGGGACTTTCCGAGCCGGATCTGGCCGCCGACTGGCCCACCCAGTTCGGCCGCTGGCTCGCCGACGCGGTCACCGCCGGCCTGCCCGAGCCGAACGCGATGGTCCTCGGCACCGCCGACGCCGCCGGCCGGCCCAGCGGCCGTACCGTGCTGCTCAAGGAGTACGACCCGCAGGGGTTCGTCTTCTTCACCAACCACGGCTCGCGCAAGGGCACCGAGCTGGCCGACAACCCGTGGGCCAGCCTGGTCTTCCCCTGGTTCGCGATGCAGCGGCAGGTGGTGGTGAGCGGTCGGGTGGAGCACGTCGACCGGCCCGGGACCGAGGCGTACTTCGCCTCCCGGCCGCGCGGCTCCCAGCTCGGGGCCTGGGCGAGCACCCAGTCGGCGGTGGTGCCGGACCGGGCCGCGCTCGAGGAGGCGTACCGGGAGGTGGCGGAGCGCTTCCCGGCCGGCACGCCGGTCCCGACGCCTCCGTACTGGGGTGGGTTCCGGGTCCGGCCGGAGACGGTGGAGTTCTGGCAGGGCCGGGCCGGGCGGCTGCACGACCGGCTGCGGTTCCGTCGGGCCGAGGGGGGCGACTGGGTCGTCGAGCGGCTGGCCCCGTGACCGCGGTCACACCGGCCCGGACGGGTCGGGCCCGCCGGCTGGCCATCGACCTGCGTCCGCTGCGGGTTCCCGCGTACCGCCGGATGTGGCTCGGCAACACGGTGGCGATGTTCGGGTTCCAGTTCACCGCGGTCGCCGTGCCGGTGGAGATGTACGCGCTGACCCGGGACTCGTTCTGGGTCGGGCTGCTCGGGGTGGCGGGTTTCCTGCCGCTGCTGGTCTTCGGCCTGTGGGGCGGGGCGGTGGCCGACGCCCGGGACCGGCGGCGGGTGCTGCTGGTCGGCTCGGCGCTGCTCTGGGTGTCGATGCTCGGCCTGCTCGGGCACGCGCTGTCCGGGATCGGCAGCCCGGTGCTGCTGCTGGCGCTGGTGACCGTGCACTCGATCGCGTTCGCGATCAGCTCGCCGGCCCGGTCGGCGATCCTGCCCCGGCTGCTCCCGCCCGAGCTGGTCCCGGCGGGCAGCACCCTGAACTACACCACCTTCACCGCCGCGTCGGTGGCCGGCCCGCTCGCCGCCGGCCTGGTCTTCGCCACCTTCGGCACCGACGCCGGGCTGCCGGTCGCCTACGCCGCCGACGCGCTGCTGTTCACCGCGCTGGTGGTGGCGACGGTACGGCTGCCCGCGATGCCCCCGGCCCCACCGACCGAGGGGGAGGTGCGCCGGGGTGGCCTGGCCGGCATCCTCGACGGGTTCCGCTACCTGGCCACCACGCCGGTGCTGCTCTCCTCGTTCGCCATCGACCTGATCGCGATGATCCTGGCCATGCCCCGGGCGCTCTTCCCCGAGGTGGCGCAGGAACGGTTCGGCGGCGGAGCGGCGGTGGGCTGGCTCTACAGCGCCATCGCGATCGGCGCGATGCTGGGCGGCCTGACCTCCGGCTGGATCGGCCGGCTGCGGCGGCAGGGGCTCGCCCTGGTGGTGGCGGTGGTCGGCTGGGGGCTGGCCATCGCGGCGGCCGGGCTGGCCCGGCAGCTCTGGCTGGTGGTGCTGCTGCTCGCGGTGGCCGGGGCGGCGGACCTGGTCAGCGCGGTGCTGCGGCAGTCGATGCTGCTGGTCTACGCGCCGGACCGGATGCGCGGCCGGCTCCAGGGGGTGAACACGGTGGTGGTGGCCGGCGGGCCCCGGCTGGGCGACCTGCGGGCCGGGGCGATGGCCGCCGGGTTCGGTGGCTCGGTCGCCTGGGTCGCCGGCGGGCTGCTCTCGGCCGGGTTGGCGGTGCTGCTGGTGGCGTGCTTCCCGGCCCTGCTGCGCTACCGGGCCGGCACGGTGACGGAGGACCGCAGCTGACCGCGCGCCCGGTGGGACGGGTGCGCCGGGTCCGGCGGGCCGGGCCGGGCACCGACTAAGGTCACGACATGGACAACACTGCGCACCGCCCGCCCTCGGGGACACAGTGGACCATCGCCGCCGACGGCCACGAGGCCGTCATCGTCGAGGTCGGCGGCGGGGTACGGACCTACCGGCGGGACGGGGTCGACTACCTCGACGGGTACGCCGAGGACGAGATCAGCCCCGGTAGCGCCGGGCACGTGCTGGCGCCCTGGCCGAACCGGATCAGGGACGGGCAATACTCCTTCGGCGGCCGGTCGTTGCAGCTGGACCTGACCGAGCCGGCCCGGGGGGTCGCCCTGCACGGCCTGGTCAACTGGGTGCGCTGGCAGCCGGTCGAGGAATCGGCCGACGCGGTGACCCTCGGTCACGATCTGCCGCCGACCCCCGGCTACCCGTGGTCGCTGCGGCTGCGGACCCGGTGGAGTGTGGGGGTGGACGGGTTGCGCGGCGAGCACGAGGTGACCAACACCGGGGCCGAAGCCGCACCGTTCGGGTTCTCGGTGCACCCGTACCTGCGGCTGGCCGGGGTGGCGGTGGACGACCTGACGATGCGGTTGCCGGCCCGTAGCCGGCTCCAGGTCGACGCCCGGCTGCTGCCGATCGGGGCGACCCCGGTGGCCGGCACCGAGTACGACTGGACCACCGCCCGGCCGATCGGCGACGCGCAGCTCGACCTCTGCTTCGGCGACGTGATCCGGGACGACGACGGTGGTTCGTCGGTGACCCTGACCGCCCCGGACGACGCGGACGGGGTGCGCCTGTGGGCCGACCACCAGTTCGGCTGGTGGCAGGTCTTCACCGGGGACGCGTTGACCGGCGAGCGGCACCGCCGGTCGGTGGCGGTGGAGCCGATGACCTGCCCGCCGGACGCGTTCCGGTCCGGCCGGGACGTCATCGCGCTGGCCCCGGGGGAGACCTGGCGGGGCACCTGGGGCATCCGGCCCGGGGTCTGAGCATGGAGTTCGGCGAGGTGGTCAGGCGTCGCCGGATGGTGCGCAACTACGACCCGGACCGTCCGGTCCCGCCGGAGGTGGTGCAGCGGCTGCTGGACCACGCGGTCCGGGCGCCGTCGGCCGGCTTCGCCCAGGGCTGGGGTTTCCTGGTGCTGGAGGAGCCGGCGGACCGGGAGCGGTTCTGGACGGCGGCCACGCCCGGCGGTGGGGGGCGGGACCGGTGGCTGGCCGGGATGCGCCGGGCCCCGCTGATCGTGGTGCCGCACGCCAACCGCTCGGCCTACCTGGAGCGCTACGCCGAGCCGGACAAGGGCTGGGTGGACCGCTCGGAGGACCGCTGGCCGGTGCCCTACTGGTACGTCGACACCGGCTTCGCCGCGCTGCTGATGCTGCTCACCGCCGTGGACGAGGGGCTGGGGGCGTGCTTCTTCGGCATTCCACCGGACCGGTTGCCGGCGTACCGGGAGGCGTTCGGGGTGCCGGGGGAGTACCACCCGATCGGCGCGGTCACGGTAGGTTATCGGGCAGTCGACCATCGGTCGCCGTCGCTGCGGCGCGGGCGTCGGCCGGTGGACGAGGTGGTCCGGCGCGGCCGGTGGAGTTGATGCCGGTTCGTACCATCCGCAGCGGGTGCCGGGCTTACGGAAACCGACAACGGGGAGCGGAACGCCGTGTGGCGGGGACGGATAGGCTGGCACCGTGATCGGTGCCGCACGGTGCGGCAGCTCGGCGTGACCCGGCACCACGCCGAGGGTCGGCCCGACCACGGGGAGGGGAGCGTGCCGTGATCTTCAAGGCGGTCCGGGACGGGCGTCCCTATCCGGAGCACAACCTGACGTTGAAGCAGTGGGCGGAGATCCCGCCCCGCCCGTTGCGGTTGGACCAGCTCATCACGACCAAGCGCGAGTTGGCGCTGGACAAGCTCCTCGCCGAGGACTCCACCTTCTACGGCGACCTGTTCCCGCACGTGGTGCAGTGGAACGGTGGCCTCTATCTGGAGGACGGCCTGCACCGGGCGTTGCGCGCGGCGTTGCAGCAGCGCAACCAGATCCACGCCCGGGTGCTGGTCTACAACGGCCAGCCCGAGTGACGCCCGCCTGAGCAGTCGTTAAGGTGGCGGCCATGGGCACCCCGCTGGACCTGCTGGACGTGGACGCCTCGCTCAGCGAGGAGGAACGTCAGATCCGGGCCGTCGTCCGCCGGCTCGTCGACGACCGGGTCCGCCCGCACGTCGCCGGCTGGTACGAGGACGGCGACGTCCCGGCCCGCGACCTGGCCCGCGAGTTCGGCCGCCTCGGCCTGCTCGGCATGCACCTGACCGGGTACGGCTGCGCCGGCGCCTCGATGGTCGCGTACGGGTTGGCCTGCCTGGAGCTGGAGGCCGGCGACTCCGGCGTCCGCTCCCTGGTGTCGGTGCAGGGTTCGCTGGCCATGTACGCCGTCTGGCGCTTCGGCGACGAGGAGCACAAGCAGCGCTGGCTGCCCGCGATGGCCGCCGGCGAGGCGATCGGCTGCTTCGGCCTGACCGAGCCCGACCACGGCTCCGACCCGGCCTCGATGACCACCCGGGCCCGCCGCGACGGCGACGACTGGATCCTCGACGGCGCGAAGATGTGGATCACCAATGCGCCGGTCGCCGACGTCGGGGTGATCTGGGCGCGCACCGACGAGGGGGTGCGGGGTTTCCTCGTACCGATGGACACCCCCGGGGTGACGGCGCGCGAGATCCGCCGCAAGATGTCGCTGCGGGCCTCGGTGACCGGCGAGATCGCCCTCGACGGGGTGCGGCTGCCGGCGGACGCCCTGCTGCCCGGCGCGGTCGGGCTCAAGGCGCCGCTGAGCTGCCTGACCGAGGCCCGGCAGGGCATCGTCTGGGGCGCGCTCGGCGCGGCCCGGGACTGTCTGGAGACGGCGCTGTCGTACGCCGGCACCCGGACCCAGTTCGGTCGGCCGCTGGCCGGCTTCCAGCTCACCCAGGCCAAGCTCGCCGACATGGCGGTGGAGTGGAACAAGGGCCTGCTGCTCGCCCTGCACCTGGGCCGGCTGGCCGACGCGGGCACGCTGCGACCGGACCAGGTCAGCGTGGGCAAGCTGAACAACGTGCGGGAGGCGCTGGCGATCGCCCGGCAGTGCCGGACGATCCTCGGCGCGAACGGGGTCTCCGGCGAGTACCCGGTGATGCGGCACGCCAACAACCTGGAGAGCGTGCTCACCTACGAGGGCACCTCCGAGATCCACCAGCTGGTCGTCGGGCAGCGGCTCACCGGCTTGTCCGCCTTCGGCTGACGTCCTCCCGTCACCCGTTCGGGTCGCTCGCCGCGCGCGCGTCGTACGGTGGCCGTACCGTCATCGACAGAAGCACGTGTCTGACGAGGACGGTGAGGGCGATGGCCCGCGACGGTGAAACCCCCCAGAGTGAGTTCCCCGGCTACCCGACCGCCGACACACTGCGCACCCGGTCGGGCGACCCGGTCGACCCCGACACCCCACCGGCCGACCCGCCCCGCACCGGTGGCGGCCCGGCCCGGGGCCTGCTCTGGGTGCTCGGCGCGGCGGCGTTGGTCGTGGTGGTGCTGCTCGGCACACAGGTGACCGGGATCTTCCCGGAGTTCCGCAACCCGTTCGCCAAGGAACAGACCGACCGCAGCCAGCCGCCGCTGCTCAAGTCGATCCAGGATCTGAGCCGTTACGTGGCGGCCGAGGGCAACTTCCAGGTCGTGGTCGACCTCCAGAACGACCGCGACAACGTGCCGGAGTTCCTGCTCAACCAGCGGACGCTGTTCGTCGGGGCGGGCAGCGTCGAGGCGTACGTCGACTTCGGCAAGATCGGCGAGGGCGCGGTGGTGCCGTCCGCCGACGGCAAGTCCGTCGAAATCAAGCTGCCCGCGCCGCAGCTCGGCGAGACCAACCTCGACATGGACAAGAGCTACGTCTTCGCCGAGGAGCGCGGCCTGTTCAACCGGATCGGCGACCTGGTCAAGGGCGACCCCAACCGGCAGCAGCAGGTCTACCGGATGGCCGAGGAGCGGATCACCGCGGCGGCCCGGGACAGCGGCCTGGCCAAGCGCGCCGAGGAGAACACCCGCAAGATGCTGGAGGGCCTGCTCCGCTCGCTCGGCTACGAGAAGATCACCATCACCTACACGGCCCCCTGACCCGAAGCGGGTTCGACCGCGGTCTTCGTGATCAAGAGGTTTGCGTCAGCGTTGATCTCCAAGTTGACGCAAACCTCTTGATCACCGGGCGCGATCCTGCCGGGCGCGATCCTGCCGGGGCGGTCAGTGGCTGGTGGTGGCGTAGCGGTCCTCGTTGGGCATCAGGATCCACAGCACCAGGTAGATGATCACCTGCGTGCCGGGCAGCAGCAGCGACAGCAGGAACAGCAGCCGGACCAGGGTGGCCGAGGTGTTGAACCGGCGGGCCAGGCCGGCACAGACACCGGCGAGCATGCGCCCCTCGCGGGGTCGGACCAGTTTGCGACTCATCGTCGTACTCCCACTCTGCGGCGATCCGCCGCGCTGCATTCCACGGTAGGAAGGGGCGGCCACCGTGCCCTCCGTCCCGAGGGTGATCCGGTGACCCGGTACCCGTAGGTGGTTACCCGAGTCGACCCCGGCCGACGCCTGCCGGCGCGACGACGGGGTGCGGACGACGGGGTGCGGTGGGCCGGGGCGGGTAGGCTCGCCGATCGACACCGCCCCCACCCCGGGCGGGATCAGCAGGTCACCGGGGACCCCGGCGGCCACGGACCCGGCCGGACCCGGCACCACCGGGCGGCGGCGAGGAAGCGCAGCGATGATCAGTGTCTTCGACCTCTTCAGTGTCGGCATCGGCCCGTCCAGCTCCCACACGGTGGGCCCGATGCGGGCCGGGCGCACCTTCGTCGCCGGGCTGAAGGCCGACGGGCTGCTGCACACCGTCACCCGGGTCGGGGCCGAACTGTTCGGCTCGCTGGGCGCGACCGGCCACGGCCACGGCAGCGACCGGGCGGTGCTGCTCGGGTTGGCCGGCGAGAGCCCGGAGACGGTGGACACCGACAGCGTCGGCCCCCGGGTCGCCGAGATCCGCGCCCGCCGCCGGCTCGCCCTGCTCGGCAGCCAGGACATCGACTTCGAACCGGACCGGGACCTGGTGCTGCACCGCCGCCGGTCGCTGCCGTACCACCCGAACGGGATGGTCTTCTCGGCCTGGGACGCGGCGGGCGCACAGCTGCGCACCCGGACGTACTACTCGGTCGGTGGCGGGTTCGTGGTGGACGAGGCGGCGGCCGGGGCGGACCGGATCACCGCCGACACCACCGCCGTGCGGCACCCCTTCTCGACCGGTGCCGAACTACTCGACGTCACCGCCGGCACCGGCCTGTCGATCAGCGGGGTGATGCTCGCCAACGAGCTGTCCTGGCGCAGCGAGGCGGACGTGCGGGCCGGGCTGCTGGACATCTGGCGGGTGATGCGGGAGTGCGTGGCCCGGGGCGGCACCCGCGACGGCGTACTGCCGGGCGGGTTGCGGGTCCGGCGGCGCGCCGCCGAGTTGCGCCGCAGCCTGGAGGCCGACGCGGGCGCGACCGACCCGCTGCGCGTGATGGACTGGGTGACCCTGTTCGCGCTCGCGGTCAACGAGGAGAACGCCGCCGGTGGCCGGGTGGTGACCGCCCCGACGAACGGTGCGGCCGGGATCATCCCGGCGGTGCTGCACTACTACACCCGGTTCGTGCCCGACGCCTCCGACGAGGGGGTGGTGCGGTTCCTGCTGGCCGCCGGGGCGATCGGGGTGCTGTTCAAGGAGAACGCCTCGATCTCCGGGGCCGAGGTGGGCTGCCAGGGCGAGGTCGGGTCGGCGTGCTCGATGGCCGCCGCCGGGCTGGCCGAGGCGCTCGGCGGCACCCCCGAGCAGGTGGAGAACGCCGCCGAGATCGGCATGGAGCACAACCTCGGGTTGACCTGCGACCCGGTCGGGGGGCTGGTGCAGATCCCCTGCATCGAACGCAACGCGGTGGCTAGCATCAAGGCGATCACGGCGGCCCGGCTCGCGCTGCGCGGCGACGGGGTGCACCACGTCTCGCTCGACAAGGTCATCAAGACCATGCGCGAGACCGGGGCGGACATGAAGGTCAAGTACAAGGAGACGGCACGCGGCGGCCTGGCCGTCAACGTGATCGAGTGCTGAGGGGCGTTCGTTCACCGGCTGCTAACCTGTCGTCCGTTGTTGTCAGGCGGGAGGCGACGGTGACCGCAGGCGTCACGGCGTTGTGGTCGCACCGCAACTCGCTGCGCATCCTGGTCAGACGCGACCTCGCGGTGAAGTACCAGCAATCCGTGCTCGGTTACCTCTGGTCGCTGATCGAGCCGCTGGGGATGGGCGCGATCTACTTCTTCGTCTTCGGGGTGCTCTATTCCGGGCCGACCAACAGGCACCTCGGCGAGGCCGCCGGGTCGTACCCGCTGTTTCTGGTCACCGGCATCTTCGCCTGGATGTGGACCAGCTCGGCGCTGAGCGAGGCGACCAACGCGCTGACCGGGCAGTCCCGCCTGATCACCACCATGAACGTGCCCCGGCAGGTCTTCCCGATCGGCCGGGTCACCGGCCGGTTCGCCGAGTACGTCGCCGGCCTGCCGATCCTGCTGGCCGTCGCCGTCGTCTACGCCGCCAACGGCCGGATCGAGCTGGGCTGGTCGCTGCTGAGTTTGCCGCTGGCCGTCGCCGTGCAGGGCACCCTGCTGATCGGGCTGGCCCTGCTGCTGTCCGCGGCGAACGTGCTGATGCGCGACGTGGAACGGCTCATGCGGCTGGTCATCCGGGTGCTGTTCTACGCCACCCCGATCATCTACCCGCTCAGCCTGGTCCGGGAGTCGGGCATGCCGGGCTGGGTGAAGGTGGCGTACGAGCTGAACCCGCTGGTCGGCATCTTCCAGCTCCAGCACGCCATCTGGTACCCGGACGAGTTCCCCGACGCCCGGCTGCTGACCACCACGATCGCCGGCAGCCTGCTGGTGCTGGCGGCCGGCTGGTGGGCGTTCCGCCGGCTCGAACCGGCCGTGCTGAAGGAACTGTAGGTGCCGCCGATCATCGAGGCGCAGGGTCTCGGCATCCGCTTCGTCCGCAACCGGCGTCGGCAGCTGCGGCTGCGTGAGCTGTTCATCCACCGGGGCGGCCGGGCCGCCTCCGGCCAGTTCTGGCCGCTGCGGGACGTCTCGTTCACCGTCGCGCCGGGTGACACGCTGGGCGTGATCGGGCGCAACGGCACCGGCAAGAGCACCCTGCTGCGGCTGATCGCCGGGGTGCTCATCCCCGACGAGGGGCGGATCACCGTCTCCGGTGACGTCGCGCCGCTGCTGGAACTGTCGGCCGGCTTCTCCAACGACCTGACCGGCCGGGAGAACCTCTACCTGGTCGGCGGGCTGCACGGGCTCTCCACCGGCTACCTGCGGCGGCACTTCGACGACATCGTCGGGTTCGCCGGTGAGCAGGTGGAACGGGCCATCGACACCTCGGTACGGCACTACTCGTCGGGGATGAAGGTGCGGCTCGGGTTCGCGATCATCTCGCACCTGCCGCACCCGATCCTGCTGATGGACGAGGTGACCGCGGTGGGCGACGCGGAGTTCCGCCAGAAGTGTTACTCGACGATCGACCGACTGCTCGCGGAGGGGCGCACCTTGGTGCTGGTGTCACACAACGAGAAGGACCTGACCCGGTTCTGCCGTCGGGGGCTCTATCTCGACGGCGGGCGGCTGACCGTGGACGGGACGGTCGCCGAGGCGCTCGACGCGTACCACGCCGCGGTGCCGCGATGACCGTGGCGATCGTGCTCGCCGCCGGTGCGTCGGCCGCGGGCCTGCCCACCGGCACGGGTGAACCGCTTGCCGACCGGCTCGCCGGGCAGTTGCACCGGGCCGGGGCACAGCGGGTGCACACCGTCGCCGACCTGCAGGCGCTTGCCGCCCTGGTGGACACCGTCACCGGCCCGGTCCTGGTCACCGGGGGCGACCTGGTCGCGCACACGGCCGTACTGCGGCACCTGGCGACCAGCCCGGTCGGCCCGACGGTGGCCCTGGTGCTCACCGACCCGCCGGCCGCCGGCGCGACGCTGGTGCGCGAGGAGCGCGGGCAGGTGGTCGACGCCGGCCCGGAGCTGCCCGACGCCACCGGCGTCTTCGGCGGCGCGCTGCGGGTCGGCGCGGACGACCTGCCGGCGCTGGCCGCCGCCGCCCGCTCGGCGGCCGTCGCCCCGGCGTCAGGCGTCGCCGTGGACCGGCTGTTCGCCGCGCTGGCCGACCTCGGCACCCTGACCTTCGCCCACCGGGTACGCCTGCTGGTGGCGCACCGGGTCGCCGATCCGGTCGGGCTGGCCGCCGCCGAGACGGCCCTGGCCGGGGTGGACGAGGACCGGGCGCAGCTGCGGCTGTCGGTGAAGGAACGCGACGACTTCTTCACCACCTACTTCGTCAGCACCTGGTCGCCGTACGTGACGAAGGCGTGTGCCCGGCTGGGCCTGACGCCGACCGGGGTCACCATGATCTCGGTGCTGTTCGCGGTGGTCGCGGCGGTGCTCTTCGGCGTCGGTGGCCGGCCCGCCCTGGTGGCCGGCGCGGTCCTGCTCTACCTGGGGTTCGTGCTGGACTGCGTGGACGGGCAGTTGGCCCGCTACACCAGGCACTTCAGCGCCTGGGGCGGCTGGCTGGACACGATGGCCGACCGGGCGAAGGAGTACCTGGTCTACGCCGGGTTGGGCTACGGCGCGACGCACGCCGGGTTCCGCTACGGCTGGGCGCTGGCCATCGCGGCGATGACCCTGCAGACCGTCAGGCACATGACCGACGCCTGGTACGGGGTGCTGCACGACGAGGCGGCCCGGCGTCCCCGCCCGGCCGGCCCGGCGGCCGGGGGGATCGGCGGGAAGCTGAACGCCGCCTCGACCCGGGTGCAGGCGGACACCGGCTCGGTGTCGTACTGGTTGAAGCGCACGGTGGTCTTCCCGATCGGTGAGCGGTGGGCGTTGATCGCGGTCACCGCCGCGCTGTTCGGGCCACTGGTCAGCCTGGTCTCGGTGCTGGTCTGGGGGGTGCTGGCCTTCGGCTACACGGGCGCGTTGCGGACCCTGCGGGCGCGCTGGATGTGGGTGCCGGTGCTGGACACCGTCGACGCGACGCTGCACCGCGACGACGGGCCGCTGGCGGCCCGGCTGCCGGTGGTCCGGCCGATGGGCCCGTTGACCCTGGCGGTACTCGGGGCGCTCGGGCCGGCGGTGCTGCTGGTGCTGGGGCTGCTGCGGGTGGCCGGTGACGGCGACCCGGGCGGGCTGCGCTGGTGGCTGCCGGTGGCGTTGGTGGTGCTGCTGGTCGCCGGGCTGGGTGCGGGCGCGGCGCACAACGGGCCGCTGGACTGGCTGGTGCCGGCGGCGCTGCGGGCCGGGGAGTACCTGTTCGCCGCCGTGGTCGGGGTGATCGGCGGGGTGCCGGCCTGGCTGGTCTTCGGGTACGTCTTCGTGCTGACCGTGCACCACTACGACCTGACCGCCCGGTTGGAGAAGCGGCAGGCGGCGCCACCGTTGCACGCCTGGACGCTGGGCTGGGAGGGGCGTTCGGCGCTGCTGGCGGTGGCGGCGATCGCCGGATTTGCTGCCCCTGCCATGGCTACAATCGGTACGTACCTTCTGGTGGTTTTCGTGGCGAGTGTCGTGCTGGCCTGGGTGGTCCTGCCGGCCCGCGCGGGCCGGGCGGCGGCCGTACCCGTGCGGGGTGCCTCGCCGGGCTGACGACGGGGGCGGGGCGGATGACGCTGATCAGCTTCGTCGTACCGGCCTTCCGGGTGCAGGGCTACCTGCGCGAGTGCCTGGACTCGCTGCTCGGGCAGCCGTACCGGGACATCGAGGTGATCGGGGTCGACGACGGGTCCCCGGACGCCTGCGGCGACATCCTCGACGAGTACGCCGCCCGTGACCCCCGGGTCCGCGCGGTACGCCTGCCGCGCAACGTCGGGCTCGGTCCGGCCCGCAACGCCGGGCTGGACCGGGCCACCGGCGAGTACGTCTGGTTCCTCGACGGCGACGACCGGCTCGCCCCCGACTGCCTGACCGAGGTCGCCGACCGGCTCACCGCCACCCGCCCCGACGTGCTGCTGGTCGACCACGTCCGGGTGCACTGGGACGAGCGCGCCACCCGCAGCGCCCTGCCGGAGGTCTTCGGCGACCCGCCGGGCGCGGCGACGTTCCGGCTGGCGGAGCGGCCCGAGACGCTGCGCCTGCTGCACACCGCCTGGAACCGGCTGGTCCGCCGGGAGTTCCTGACCGGCCTCGGGCTGCGCTTCGCCCCCGGCTGGTACGAGGACGTCGCGTTCAGCTACCCGGTGCTGCTGGCCGCCGGGCGGATCGGCGTGCTCGACCGGGTCTGCGTGCACTACCGGCAGCGTCGGGCGGGCGCGATCACCCGGACCCTCGACGACCGGCACTTCGAGGTCTTCGACCAGTGGCACCGGGTGTTCGCCTTCCTCGACGACCGGCCCGAGCTGGCGGGCCTGCGCCCGGCGGTGTTCGAGCGGATGATCTGGCACTACCTCACCGTGCTCGGCAACGGCGACCGGATCGCCCCCGCGCTGCGGCAGGCGTTCTTCCGGCGGATCACCGCCGACCACAGGCGCTTCCGCCCGCCCGGCGGCTACCCGGTGCCGGACGGCGGGGACGGGCTCAAGCACCGGCTGGTCGCCGCCGGCCGGTGGCACACCTTCAGCGCGTTGCGCGCCGTCAACCAGGCCCGGGAGACCGCGCGGGTGACCGGCCGGCGGGTCCGGCCGGTGGCCCGGCGGACCGCCCGGCTGACCCGGGACGCCCTGCTGCACGAGTACTACCGGGCCGAGCTGCGCCGGCCGATCGACCCGACGCTCGCCGTCTACGCCGCCTACTGGTACCGGGGCTACGCCTGCAACCCGGCGGCGGTGCACGCCGCCGCCCGCCGGCTCGCCCCGCAGGTACGGGGGGTGTGGATCGTGCGCCGGGACCGGGTCGACACCCTGCCGCCCGGCACCGAGTACGTCGTGGCCGGCACCCGCGACGCCCAGCGGGTGCTGGCGCGGGCCCGCTGGCTGGTCAACAACGTCAACTTCCCGGACTTCGTGCGCAAGCGTCCCGGCCAGGTGCACGTGCAGACCCACCACGGCACCCCGGTCAAGGTGATGGGCCTGGACCAGCAGCGGTACCCGCTCGGCGCGGTCGGAATGGACTTCGCCGGGCTGCTGCGGCGGGTGGACCGGTGGGACTACAGCATCACCTCCAACGCGTTCTCCACCCAGATGTGGGACCGCGCCTACCCGGCGGACTACGTCCGGCTGGAGGTGGGCTACCCGCGCAACGACCGGCTGGTCACCGCCACCGCCGAGGAGGTGCGCGCGGTCCGGGCCGGGCTCGGGATCGCCCCGGACGAGCGGGTGGTGCTCTACGCGCCGACCCACCGCGAGCACCTGCCCGGCTACCGGCCGCCGTTCGACCCGTACCGGCTGCTGGAGGTGCTCGGGCCGGCCGGTCGGTTGCTGGTGCGCAGCCACTACTTCCACGACCGGGAGGGCCGGGTCCGGCGGCGGGCCGGGGGGCGGGTGGTCGACGTCAGTGACGTCGGCACCGTCGAGGACCTCTACCTGGCCGCCGACGTGCTGGTCACCGACTACTCGTCGGCGATGTTCGACTACGCGGTGCTGGACCGGCCGATCGTGATCTACGCGCCGGACCGGGACGCCTACCGGCTGGCCCGGGGGGTGTACTTCGACGTGACCGCCGAGCCGCCGGGCGCGGTCGCGCTGACCTTCGACGAACTCCGGGAGGTCTTCCGTTCCGGCGCGGAGGCTGCTCCACCGGCCGAGCGGGCCCGGCGGGCGTTCCGGGAACGGTTCTGCGGCTGGGACGACGGACACGCGGCGGAACGGGTGGTCCGGCGGGTGTTCCTCGGTGAACCGGGGTGAGGATCCGGGCGGATCGCCGTACTGGCCCGTAATAGGGCTGTCATCAGCCGAACATGGCACGTTTACCCGATGTGCTAACCCGATGATGCTCGTCACAGTCAACCCGGGGTTCGGCCAAGCTGGGGGAGGAGACGGTGACCACCGTCGCGCTGAAGGACGTCACAAAGGTATTCCCGGACGGGACGATCGCCGTCGACAACGTCAGTCTCGACGTCGTCGACGGGGAGTTCATGGTGCTACTGGGCCCGTCCGGCTGCGGGAAGTCGACCGTGTTGCGGATGATCGCGGGCCTGGCCGAGCCGACCACCGGCGCGGTGATGCTCGACGGCGAGGTCGCCAACGACCTGCCGCCGCGTGACCGGAAGATCGCCATGGTCTTCCAGGACTTCGCGCTCTATCCGCACATGTCCGTCGGCGACAACATCGGCTTCCCGCTGAAGCTGTCCGGGGTCGAGCCGGTGCCCCGGGGCGAGCGGGTGCAGGACGTGGCGAGCGCGCTCGGCATCGGCGACGTGCTCGGCCGCAAACCGAGCCAGCTCTCCGGCGGCCAGCGGCAGCGGGTCGCGATGGGCCGGGCGATCGTCCGCCGGCCGGGGCTGTTCCTGATGGACGAGCCGCTGTCCAACCTGGACAGCGGCCTGCGGGCCGAGCTGCGCGCCGAGATCTCCGCGCTGACCCGCGAGCTGGGCGTCACCACCATCTACGTCACCCACGACCAGGCCGAGGCGCTGACCATGGCCGACCGGGTGGCCATCATGCGCAAGGGCGTGCTCCAGGACGTCGGCACCCCCACCCAGGTGTACGGCCGGCCGGCGACCCTCTACGTCGCGGCGTTCCTCGGCAGCCCCCGGATGAACCTGCTGGAGGCGTCGGTCTACGTCCACCTCGACCGGTACGTCACGCTCACCCTCGGCGACCAGGCGCTCTACCTGCCGTGGGACGACATCCGCAGCCGGGCGGTGGCGCACTACCACGGCGAACGGATCGTGGTCGGGATGCGGGCCGAGGCGCTCACCCCGGTCGCCCCGGACACCCCTGGCGACGTGCTCCAGGGCCGGGTGCGTTACCTGGAGCACCACGGGCACGAGTCGCTTGCCTTCCTCGACATCGGCGCCACCGCCATCATGGTCGACGAGATGAGCGCCCCCGCCGACGACGCCGCCCCCGGCCAGCGCGGGCTGCGCCGCTTCGGCCAGGTCATGTCCCGGCTCACCGGGCGGGCCACCGACCCGGAGGAGGTCGACCGGACGCCCGGCGGCAACCGCACCAGCGTGTTGAACGACCCCGGCCGCCACCACCGCCGCCCGGCCGAACTGGCGGTCCGGCTGGCCCCGTACCCGGCGATCGCGGCGGGACACCCGATGGCGGTCGCGGTCCGGATGGACGCCCTGCACTTCTTCGACGAGCGCGGCGACCGCATCGACGTCGGCTGGCGCTGACGGGCCGCCGCGGGCACGGTGTGGTCGCGCCATGCGCCGGGTCCGCTGGAACGGCGGTGTCCGCAGGTCCACCTGACGCAATGTCGGCGACAATCGCGCACGGTATTGGCGGGGTATTTACCCGCGGGTAACGTCAGGGTCATGACCGTTGACTCCCGCGAGGTGGCGGCCGGGGTGCTCCGGGCCGTCCCGTTCGCCCGCACGCTCGGCTTCGAGTTCGTCGAGGTCGCGCCCGAGGCCGAGGGTGGGGTCCGGGCCGTCGTCCGGCTGCCCGACTCGCCGGCCACCCACAACCACGTCGGCGGTCCGCACGCCGGCGCCCTGTTCACCCTCGGCGAGACCGCCTCCGGCGCGGTGGTGATGGCGGCGTTCGGGCAGATGCTCGACCGGGCCACGCCGCTGGCCGTACGGGCCGACATCGCGTACCGGCGGGTGGCGATGGGGGAGGTGCGGGCCACCGCGCGGCTCGGTCGTCCCCCGGCCGAGGTGCTCGCCGAACTGGACGCCGGGCAGCGCCCGGAGTTCCCGGTCGCGGTGGAGATCGGCACCCCCGACGGCACCGTCACCGCCACCATGACCGTCCAGTGGACGCTGCGCCCGAACCGCTGACCCGCGTGGCGGGGTTTGCCCGGTGGGGGTGCTGGATAGATTCGTAGCGTGCTGGGCCTACCTGCTCATGTGACCGCCTGCCTCTTCGACCTCGACGGCGTGCTGACGCCGACCGCCACGGTGCACAACGCCGCCTGGAAACAGACCTTCGACGAGCTGTTGCGCCGGCACGCCGAGGCCGACGGCGAACCGTTCCGGCCGTTCGACCCCGGCCCGGACTACCACCGTTACGTCGACGGGAGGCCGCGCGCCGACGGGGTGCGGTCCTTCCTCGCCTCCCGGGGCATCACCCTGCCCGAGGGCAGCCCCGACGACCCGCCCGACGCGGAGACCGTCAACGGGGTCGGCAACCGCAAGAACGTCGTCCTGCTGGACCGGATCCACCACGACGGCGTGCAGGCGTACCCCGGGTCGGTGGACTACCTGAAGGCGGCCGAACAGGCCGGGCTGCGCCGCGCGGTGGTCTCGGCCAGCGCCAACTGCCGCGACGTGGTCGCCGCCGCCGGCCTGGAACCGCTGCTGGAGGTGCGGGTCGACGGGCTGGTCGCCCGCGCCGAGGGGCTGCGCGGCAAACCGCACCCGGACACCTTCCTTGCCGCCGCCGAGCTGCTCGGGGTGGCCCCCGCCGAGGCCGCCGTGTTCGAGGACGCGCTGGCCGGGGTGGCCGCCGGCCGGGCCGGCGGCTTCGGCCACGTGATCGGCGTGGACCGGGTCGGCCAGGCCGACGAGCTGCGCGCCCACGGGGCCGACGTGGTGGTCACCGACCTCGCCGAGCTGCTGGGCGGGCCCACCGCATGATCCGGGAACGCGCCTACCCGGTCGAGCCGTGGCACATCCGGGAGACCCGCCTCGACATGGACGTGCTGGCCCAGTCCGAGTCGGTGTTCGCACTGTCCAACGGTCACATCGGGCTGCGCGGCAACCTCGACGAGGGCGAACCGCACGGCCTGCCCGGCACCTACCTCAACTCGTTCTACGAGCTGCGTCCGCTGCCGTACGCGGAGGCCGGGTTCGGCTTCCCCGAGTCGGGGCAGACCATCGTCAACGTCACCAACGGCAAGCTGATCCGGCTGCTCGTCGACGACGAACCGCTCGACCTGCGCTACGGCGAGCTGCTCAGCCACGAACGGGTCCTCGACCTGCGGGCCGGCACCCTGCAGCGGGAGATGCACTGGCGCTCACCCGCCGGCCGGGAGGTGAAGGTCCGCAGCACCCGGCTGGTCTCCTTCACCCAACGGTCGGTCGCCGCGATCCACTACGAGGTGGAGGCGGTCAGCGGCCCGCTGCGGCTGATCCTCCAGTCCGAGCTGGTCGCCAACGAGAACCTGCCGGCACAGAGCCGCGACCCCCGGGTCGCCGCCGTGCTGGAGTCGCCGTTGCAGGCCGAGGAGGAGCTGACCACGGGCGACGGCGGCCTGCTCATCCACCGCACCAAGGTCAGCGGGCTGCGGGTGGCCGCCGGGATGGGCCACGACGTGGAGGCCCCGGGCAAGACCACCCTGGAGTCCGAGGGGTACGAGGACTGGGTCCGGACCACCATCGGCTGCGTGCTCCAGCCCGGCGAGACGCTCCGCGTGGTCAAGTACCTGTCGTATGGCTGGTCCAGCCGGCGTTCCCTGCCGGCGCTGCGCGACCAGGTCGGCGCGGCGCTGGCCGCCGCCCGGCTGGCCGGCTGGGACGGGCTGCACCGGGAGCAGCGCAGCTACCTCGACGGATTCTGGGACGCCGCCGACGTCCGGGTCGAGGGCGACCCGGAGGTGCAGCAGGCCGTCAGGTTCGGACTGTTCCACGTGCTCCAGGCCGGGGCGCGGGCCGAACGGCGGCCGATCTCCGCCAAGGGACTGACCGGTCCCGGCTACGACGGACACGCGTTCTGGGACACCGAGATGTTCGTGCTGCCGGTGTTGACGTACACCCAGCCGGGCGCGGTCCGTGACGCCCTGTACTGGCGGCACGCCACCCTGGAGCAGGCCCGCGAACGGGCCCGGACGTTGAACCTGGCCGGCGCGGCTTTCCCGTGGCGCACCATCGAGGGGCCGGAGTCCTCGGCGTACTGGCCGGCCGGCACCGCCGCGTTCCACATCGCCGCCGACATCGCCGACGCGCTGCGCCGCTACGTCCTGGTCACCGGCGACGAGCAGCTGGAACGGGACATCGGCCTGGAACTGCTGGTGGAGACGGCCCGGCTGTGGCGTTCCCTGGGCCACCACGACCGGTACGGCCGGTTCCACCTCGACGGGGTGACCGGCCCCGACGAGTACACCGCCGTCAAGAACGACAACATCTACACCAACCTGATGGCGCAGCGGAACCTGCTCACCGCCGCCGACTGCGCGATGCGCCTGCGCGACGAGGCCCTCGACCTCGGGGTCTCCGAGGAGGAGGCGGCCGAGTGGCGCGACGCCGCCACCGCCATGCACATCCCGTACGACGAGGACCTCGACGTGCACGAGCAGGTGGAGGGGTTCACCCGGCTCCAGGAGTGGGACTTCGCGCACACCCCGCCCGAAAAATACCCGCTGCTGCTGCACTACCCGTACTTCGACCTGTACCGCAAGCAGGTGGTCAAGCAGGCCGACCTGGTGCTGGCCATGCACTGGCGGGGCGACGCGTTCACCGAGGCGCAGAAGCTGCGCAACTTCCTCTACTACGAGCGGCGTACCGTACGGGACTCGTCCCTGTCGGCGTGCACCCAGGCGGTGCTCGCCGCCGAGGTGGGCCACCCCGAGCTGGCGCACAGCTACCTGCGGGAAGCCGCGCTGATGGACCTGCACGACCTCAACGAGAACACCCGCGACGGCGTACACATGGCGTCGCTGGCGGGGGCCTGGATCGCGCTGGTGGCCGGGTTCGGCGGGCTGCGCGACCACGACGGCGAGCTGTCGTTCGCCCCCCGGCTGTCCAGCCGGTTGAGCCGGTTGGAGTTCTCGTTGCAGTGGCGGGGGATGCGGCTGCGGGTGGACGTCAGGCCGCACCAGACGACGTACTCGCTGCGCAACGGCGGCCCGGACACGGTGATGGAGCTGCGGCATCACGGTGAGACCGTCCGGGTGACCTCCGCCGCCCCGGTGACCGTGCCGGTGCCGCAGCGCCACGAGAGCGGCCCGGCGCCGGAGCAGCCGCCCGGCCGGGCCCCGCTGCTGCGCCTGCCCGAATCCCCCGGCTGAGGGGTCGCCGTCGCGGTCGCGACGGCGACCCTGCGCCCGTAGCTGACCGGCAGGGGTCAGAACTGGGGGCCGTCGGAGGGCCGGCCACCGGCGTCGCGCGGGGCCACCGCCCGCGGGTCCTCCGGGGTACGCGCCTGCGCCGCCTCGTCCGCCCAGTCGGGCTCGTGCCCGGCGTCCGGTTCGGGGCGGTCCTGTTCGATGGTCCGGGTCTGCTGACGTGCCTTCCGCTTGGCCATGGCGAACCTCGTGATCCGTGCGGGGCGCGGCTGCGCCGGTGTGCCGCGCGTCTTCCCGCCGGAAACCCCCGCAAACCGCCGCCGGGGGCGGGCCGGTCAGGTGTCGAGGTGGCGGGCGAAGGCGAGGCGCAGGTGGTTCTTGGGGCGGGCGCCGACGATCGAGCCGGCCACCTGCCCGCCGACGAGGACCAGCATGGTGGGCAGCGACATCACCCCGTACGCCCTGGTGGTTTCGGGGTTCGCGTCGGTGTCCAGGGTGACCACCCGCAGCCGGTCGCCGAACTCCTCGGCCAGCTCGGCGAGGTGCCGTGAGGTGCCCACGCAGGGCGGGCACCAGTCGGCCCAGAAGTCGACCACCACCGGCCGGTCGGCGGCCAGCACCGTGTCGGCGAAGGTGGCGTCGGTGACGGCGGTCAACCGGTGCGCTGCCGTGTCCTGAGGCATGTTTCCTCCCGTTGTGCAATGGCCTGGGTGAGCTGGTCGTGCAGCTGGCTGCGGACCGCGCCGAGCCGGTCGAGGTAGGCGTCCACCTCGGCCAGCTTGCGGCGCAGCACCGCCACCGAGTCGGGGCAGACGTCCCCGGAGGCGTGGCCGGCCCGCAGGCAGGCCACGAAGGGTCGGATGTCGTCGAGGCCGAAGCCGACCGCCAGCAGCGCCCGGATCTCGTGCACCACCCGCAGTTCGGCCTCGTCGTACACCCGGTAGCCGTTGGCCGAGCGGCGCGGCCGGACCAACCCGTGCGTCTCGTAGTACCGCAGCGTGCGGGTGCTCGTGCCGGCCCGTTGCGCCAGCTCGCCGATCAGCATCCCGACCTCCTCGCCGCAGTTCCCGGCGTCACGCTAGACCTTGCCGCCGGTGTCAAGGCAACGGGTGAGAGCGGCCCCCGGGCGGGTAACCGCCACCGGCCGGCGAGTGGGAAGGGGCAACCACCATGGGGGTACGTGCCGAGGCCACGGTGGCGCTGGGTGAGGTCAGGCTGCCGGCGGACGTCGACGGGCCGGACGACGCGACGGGGGTGGTGCTCTTCGCCCATGGCAGCGGCAGTTCCCGGCACAGCCCGCGCAACGTGGCGGTGGCCCGGGTGCTCCAGCGTCGCCGGCTGGTGACCGTGCTGGTGGACCTGCTCACCGCCGAGGAGGACGCGGTCGACGCCCGGACCGCGCAGTGGCGCTTCGACATCGACCTGCTGGCCGACCGGCTCACCGGCACCCTCGACTGGCTCGCCGCCGAACCCACGCTGGGCCGGCTGCCGGTCGGCCTGTTCGGGGCGAGCACCGGGGCCGCCGCCGCCCTGGTGGCCGCCGCGGCCCGCCCGCAGCGGGTCGCCGCCGTGGTGTCCCGGGGCGGCCGGCCGGATCTGGCCGGCCCCGCCCTGTCCGGGGTACGCGCGGCGACGCTGCTGCTGGTCGGTGGCCTCGACGATCAGGTGATCACGGTGAACGAGCAGGCCGCCGCGGTGCTCGCCGCCCCGCACGAGGTGCGTGTGGTGCCCGGTGCGGGTCACCTGTTCGAGGAGCCCGGCACGCTCGACCAGGTGGCCGACGCCGCCGCCGACTGGTTCACCCACCACCTCCCCGTCCCGGCCTGACCGGGTCGGCAGGGCGACGCGCAAGGGATGGGATGTTGCGGTATCCGAGCGCTCAGACACCGCAACATCGCCCCCCTTGCGACGGTCTCGGCGGACGGGCGGACGGGGCGGGGCGGGGCGGGCCTCAGGCTGGGGCGGCGGGGGGTTCGTCGCGGCGGTGGTGCGGGCGGTCGGCCGGCGGGGTCGGGGCGACCTGCTCCCGGTGCCGTTGGACGGTGTCGACCACCCGGTAGGCGACCGCCGCGATCGGCACCGAGACGAAGGCGCCGGCGATGCCGGCGATCAGCGTGCCCGCCGTGACCACCACCAGGATCACCGCCGGGTGCAACTGCACCTGCCGCTTCATGATCAACGGCTCCAGCAGGTTGCCCTCGACCTGCTGGACGGCGATCACCGCCGCCAGCACCAGCAGCGCCGTGGTCGGCCCGTTCGCGGCCAACGCCACCAGGACGGCGACCGCGCCGGCCACCGTCGCCCCGATGATCGGCACGAACCCGCCGAGGAAGGTGATCAGGGCCAGCGGCAGCGCCAACGGCACCCCGAGCAGCACCAGCGCCAGCCCGATCCCGATCGCGTCGATGGCTGCGATGATCATCGTGCCCCGGCTGTACGAGCCGAGGGTGCGCCAGCCGACCCGGCCCGCCTCGGCGGCCACCGTCCGGTTCGGCCCGGTCATCCGGCGCAGCACCCAGTGCCACATCGACCGGCCGTCCTTGAGCAGGAAGAACAGCAGCACCAGGGCGAGCAGGGCGGAGCCGAGCGCCTCGGCCGCCGTACGGGCCCCGCCGACCGGGTCGGGGGTGCTGCCGCCCAGCCCGTCGCGGACCTGCCCGATCAGCTTGTCGAGTTGGGCATCGCTGACCGGCAGCGTCTCGGTGACGAAGTCGCGGGAGCGTTGCAGGCCCTCGTCGAGCTGCTGGCTCAGCTCACCGAACTGGGCGGCCGTCAGGTTCCACACCAGCACCCCCACCCCGACCAGCACCCCGAGCAGCAGCAGGACGCTCAGCAACGCGGCGAGCGCGGCCGGCACCCGCAGCCGGCGCAGGATCAGCAGCACCGGGTCGAGCAGTGCGGTGAGGAAGAGGGTGACCGCCACCGCGATCGCCAGCGGCGCGAGCAGCACCGCCACCTGGCCCAGCAGATAGCAGCCGAACACCACGACCACCAGGCAGGCGCTCCACACCACAGCCGTGCGGACCAGCCAGGGCAACGCCCCCCAGGCCTGCCGCGGGCTGGGGCGGACGCCCGCAGCCGTCACCTCGGGCGTACGCCCGGCACCGTCCTCGGCCACGTCGGTTCCTCCTCGGTCTCGGCGGGGTCGATACCCGTCCGGGTCGACCGCGACACCCGGTGGCTCAACGCCGTCCCGGCCACCGGGTTCCGTTCAGGACGGTCGTTCCCGGACGGTGCCGCCGGCGGGACGACGCCCCGGCCCGCCCACTGCTGCCGTGCCGTGCGATGCCGCGGTGGTCCGGCAGTGTCATGTCAAAGGCCGATCACCTCTGGTAACCATCGAGGACTCTCGCTACTATCCGCATTCGGGGCATGACTCACCGTGGAGTCGTGTGGAGTGGGTCGGCGCGCGAGCCCGCGGGCCGTCGACGAGAGGGAGCATCCCCGGTGACCGAGACAACGCACGCCACGAAGGCCAGGTCGTATCCGTTCAGCGATCCGCACCGGCTCGACGTCGACCCCCGCTACGCCGAACTGCGCCGCGACGAACCGCTGATCCGGGTGCGACTCCCGTTCGGGGAACCGGCCTGGCTGGCCACCCGGCACGCGGACGTGCGGACCGTGCTGGGTGATCCCCGGTTCAGCCGGGCCGCCGCCGTCGGGCGCGACGAGCCCCGCAGCGTCCCCTACCAGCGGGAATCAGGCATCCTCGGGATGGACCCGCCCGAGCACAGCCGGCTGCGGCGGCTGGCGGCCAAGGCGTTCACCGCCCGGCGGGTCGAGGAACTGCGCCCGCGTACCCGGGAACTGACCGACGAACTCGTCGCCGGCATGACCGCCGCCGGCTCCCCGGCCGACCTGGTCGCCCACGTCGCCACCCCGCTGCCGATCCGGGTCATCTGCGACCTGCTCGGGGTGCCGGTCGCCGACCAGGACCGGTTCCACACCTGGTCCGAGGCGATCGTGTCGACCACCTCGCTGCGGCCGGAGGTGGCCGAGAGCTACCTCGACCAACTGCTGTCGTACATGGCGGGGCTGATCGCGAAGCGGCGGGTGACCCCCACCGACGACCTGATCGGGGCGATGGTCCGGGCCCGCGACGAGAACGCCGACCGGCTCACCGAGGACGAGATGGTGCGCCTGGCGGCGGGCCTGCTCGCCGCCGGCCACGAAACCACCGTGAACCAGATCCCCAACCTGGTCTACGTCCTGCTCACCGAGCCCGACGTCTGGCAGCGGCTGCTCGACGAGCCGTCCCTGGTGCCGTCCGCCGTGGAGGAACTGCTGCGGTTCATCCCGCTCGGCGCCACCTCCGCGTTCGCCAGGTACGCCCTGGAGGACGTCGAGCTCGGCGGGGTGCTGGTCCGCGCCGGTGAGCCGGTGCTGGTCTCCATCCCCTCGGCCAACCGGGACGAGACCGTCTTTCCCGACGCCGACCGGCTCGACCTCGACCGGGAGACGAACCCGCACCTCGCCTTCGGGCACGGTCCGCACCATTGCATCGGGGCCCAACTGGCCCGGATGGAACTCCAGGTGGTCCTGGAGACGCTGCTGACCCGTACCCCGGGCCTGCGGCTGGCGGTGCCCCCGGCGGCGCTGACCTGGAAGAGCGGCCTGCTGGTCCGGGGCCTGACGGCATTGCCCGTGAGCTGGTAAACGAAAGGAAGGGTGGGGCAGATGGGGGACAGCGGCTGGCGGGTGCACGTGGACCCGACCCGGTGCATCGGGGCGGGGATCTGCGCGAGCTACGCCCCGGCGCACTTCGTCCTGGTGGACGGGTTGTCCCGGCCGGTGGCCGAACGGATCGATCCGGCGGACGCGGTGCTGGACGCCGCTGAGTCCTGCCCGATGGAGGCGATCGTGGTGTCCGACGCGGCGGACGGCAGCCGGGTCGCCCCGGAGTCGTGACCGGACGCGGTGGTCACCTCCGGCGAGGTGACCACCGTCGACGGTCAGTCCTGCCCGTCGTGCAGCTCCGCCCGGGTGGTCGGCCGCCCGCTCAGCGTGTCCCTGATCCGGTCGACCAGCCCGGCACCGGGGTTGAGCAGCCGGTTCGCCGGTGGGTGGTCCGGTGTGCCGGGGTGCGGGCGGGTCGGCAGGTGCCCCTTCGCCGCCCGTACCCGGTCGGCCAGCTCCACCAGCTCCTCGTGGGCGACGGCCGCCCGCAGCCTGGGGAACAGCTCCGACTCCTCCTCCCGTACGTGCTGCCTGATGCTCTTTGCCAGGTGGCTGATCAACGGCTCGAAGCGGGCGTCGGACGGGTCCAGCGGCTCCAGTTCCTTCAACGTGCGCTCGGCGGCGGCGTGTTCGGCGATCTCGTGTTCGGCGAGCTGGTCACCGTCGGGCAGGGCCCGGCGGGCGGTCGGGTAGACGTACATCTCCTCGGCCACCGCGTGCCGGACCAGTTCGGCGATCAGCACGTCGGCCAGCCGGCGGCGGTGCCCGGCGGTGCCCTGCGGGTTCTCCAGCTCCACGAAGATCGCCTCGATCTCGTGATGGTCGGCGGTCAGGACGTCCACCACGTCCCGGCCCGTGGTGGCCTGTGGATCGCTCATCTCGGTGCCCCTTACCGGTTGCGGACGGATCGGCTCCTGGCGGGGCCTGTACCCACCGCCGGTCACCCGAACCCATCACCGTCGATGAGCCACCACCTGTCGACCCCGCCGGACGGCACGCCCGTCAGCGGGCGGCAGTCAGCGACCCGCCCCGCCGGCCGGTCCTGTCCTGTCGGCCGGTCCTGCCGCGTCGGCCTGGCCTACCGGCCCGTCCTGTGCGGACGCGAGCGGCGGGAGGGAGCCGAGCAGGCGGGTCACCCCGATCTCGATGACCACCCGTTCCGGGTTCGGGCGCGGCGGCCGGTAGCGCTCGGCGTACCGGCGCTCGGCATCGGCCACCGCGGCGGCGTCGGTCCGCAGCACCGCCCGGCCCTCGACGGTCAGCCACCAGCGGCCGTCGAGGTGGCACGCGGCCACCGGCACCCCCGCCGCACCGGCGGCGGCGACGTACCGGGCCTTCGCCGAACCGGCGGACGTGATCACCCGGGCCAGCCCGGCCGCCGGATCGTAGGTCAACCCGACCGGTACGACGTGCGGCGTGCCGTCGGGCCGCAGGGTGGTCAGCGTGGCCAGGTGCCGCTCGCGGCAGAACGTGAGGACCCGCTCGTCGTACGGGTCCAACCGATGCCTGCCGGCCATGTCCGTCCCCCGTCCCGGGGCCGGCGTGGCCCCGACCCGGCCCCGATCATGACACGATCTGGCGGGACTGGCCCGGGCCGGGCGGGACACCCGTCCGACCGGGTTGGCCGGGCAGGCTGCGACCGGCGGCCCGGCGGCGCTGGACCAGGCGGGTCAGGTAGATCAGCGCCCCGGCCAGCACGCCCATGTCGTCCAGGTAGATCGGGTCGGGCAGGAGGTCGACCGGGGAGATCGTGTAGATCAGCGCGCCGTAGAACGCCACCTTGCCGCTCACGCCGAGCGTGCCGAGCAGCCGGCGGGTGCGGACCACCCGCACCGCCAGCAGGACCGCGCCGACCAGCGTGGCCAGGGCCAGGATCGCACCGACGACGACGAGCGCCCACATCTGACGGGACATGCCCGCAACGCTAGTGCAGCGCAGCCCGTCGCGCCGCCGTCCGGGAGGCGCCGCGCCGCCGCCCGTCGCCGCGGCGGGAGGGTCAGTAGGCGGCGACGGCGGCCCGACCGCGCGCCACCACCGGGTTCTCCCGGGTGCTGTCCGCCGACGGGCGGGGGGCCTCCGGCATCGGCAGCACCGACTCGGCCCGCTCCGGGCGGCGCTCCCGCGCCGCGAACGCCTCGTCGCGCAGGCTGCGCGCCGCCGCCCCGGCCAGGTCGGCGGCCCGCCAGGCCGCCTGCTCCCGGGCCACCGCCGCCCGGTGCCGGGCCGCCAGGTGGTCCCGGATCGCGCGGCGCAGCACCAGTTCCTGCTCCACCGGGTGTCGGCGCGGGTCCCAGCCGGCCCGGTGGGCGAGGACGTCGGCGAGTTGTGCGTCCGACAGCTCCCCCCGCCGGTGGGCCTCGTCGGCGGCCCGGTGCAGCCAGCGTTCCCGGTCGGCGTACTCGGCGGGGGTCTGTCCGGTGTGCGGCAGGGGCATCGACGCGGCGGCGGCGAGCCGACGCAGGTGCGCCTCGGCCGCCTCCAGGGCCGTCCAGGCCGACTCGACCTCGTCCTGGACGGCGAGCCACTCGGCCCGCAGCCGGCTCGCCGTGGTGCCGGCCCGGTCGGCCGCCACGGCGACCTCCTCGGCGTACCGGGTGTGCTCCCGGTCCTGCTCGGCCCGGTCCGGGTCGTCGGGCAGGGCGGCGTCGCGGAACCGGCCGGCCACCGCCGGCCGGAGCCGGCCGGGCCGGACCACCAGGGCCGCGACGGCGACGGCGGCGAGGGCGAGCAGGATCAGCCAGATCGCGGCGGCGGCGGGGACATCGGGCAGGACGGCGGAGAAGACGGTCTGCATCACCAACACCTCACGGTGGACAACGATGTGGACGGACGGGGGCCCGGCAGTGGGCGGAAGCGGTGCGCGCGTCCCTGCGGCGGCCGGACCGGACCTACCTGGCCCAGTTCTGCCCGGATCGGGTCTGCCTGGACCGCTGTCGGACCGACAGTTGCCGGTCCGCGGTCGGCGGTGGCCCGGCCGTGGCGGTGGCCCGGTCGCGGCCGGACGGGCGCGCAGCTGCCGCGCGGCTCAGCTCCGGGGCGGGCCGCGCCGGCCGGTGGCGTCCCGGGCCGGGTCCGGCGTGGCCCCGGCGACCGGCGCGACGGGCCGGGTGGCGGCACCGTCGGCGGGCGTCGGCGGCTGGGGCGGCAGGGACCCGTCGGCGGGCCGCTCGTCGTCGGGCCGGGTGCCGGCCCGGTCGAGGGTCGGCCGGGCGTCGGCGGGCAGCGTCGCCACCCGCGAGGTCACCACGGACGGTCGGGCGGCAGCGGCGGCCGGGCCGCCGGTGACGGCGAGGAACCCGCCGAGGCCAGCCGCGAGCACCAGCGCGGTGACGGCCAGCCGGGTCAGATCGCGCAGCCTTGACACCCAGACGGGCGGGGCGGAAGCTACGCGGATCACCTGTCCAACCTATCCCCGATCGGCCGTCTGCGCAGGGTCGGTGGCCCGACCGGACGAGTGAGCCGGGCCACGGTGTGCCGTGTGGACGGACCGCTCCCACCAGGAATACGGCCACTGACCTGCGCCTGGATGCATCGACGGCGATGAGAATGCCGACAGTTTCCGGCCGGCGGGTCCGGGCAACTCTGCCGACGGCGCGACGCCCCGCCGCGCCGGACCGACAGACCGGAGGAGACACCATGGGAGTACGCCGTCAGGTCGTTGCGGCCGTCGCGGTCGCCACTGCGGCGGTGCTGGCCACCGCCGTACCCGCGCAGGCGGCGCCGACCGCCGTCGACACCGGACCGCTCACTCCGGTGGCCGACGTCGACGTCGAGCGCTACGTGGGCGACTGGTACCAGGTCGCCGCCATCCCGGCGATCTTCGAGATCCAGTGCTACAAGAACGTGACGGCGCGGTACGACGTCCAGCCCGACGGCACCATCGGGGTCCGCAACAGCTGCCGGACCATCGTGGGAACCACCAGCGCGGTCACCGGGCGGGCCCGCAGCGAGAACCCGCCGGCCGACTCGGCGTTGACCGTGTCCTTCCTCAAGCTCGGCGGTAAGTGGATCTACCTGGGTGGGCCGAACTACGTGGTGATCGGGCTCGACCCCGACTACCGCTGGGCGGTCGTCGGCGACCCGGACCGCAGCAGCGGTTTCGTCCTCTCCCGGGAGCCGGCGCTGACCGGGGCGCAGACGGCGGCGGCGAAGGCGGCGCTCACCGCCAACGGCTACGACCTGTGCGACTTCCGCACCACCCGGCAGGACGGTGGCGGCGGAGCCGGCAGCTTCTGCTGACCCTCCACCGTCGACGGCCCGTCCCCACCGGGGCGGGCCGTCGACGTGTGCCGGGCCGTCGCCCTCCGGGTCGGCGGCTCAGGACCCGGCGTCGGCCGGATCGGGGCTGAAGAGGGCGAGCAGGGCGCCGACCTGGCGGTCGGCCTCGGCGGGGTGCCGGAAGTGACCGCTCGGGTTGAGCGTGTACTCGTTGCGCCGGCCGACCCGGGTACGCCGCAGGTAGCCGCCGGCCTCCAGGTCGGCGACGATCGCCTGGGCGGCCCGTTCGGTCACCCCGACCTCGTCGGCGACGTCGCGGAGGCGGGCGGTGGGGTTACGGGCGATGGCGAGCAGCACATGACCATGGTTGGTGAGGAACGTCCAGTTCCGGGTGCTCCCGGTGCCGCCTGTCGCCATGCCGGTCATGGTATGGCCCGTACCTGGGAGACCCGTCGTCGGCCGCCCCGACGGTTGCCCCGCAGCGGCCGGTCGGCCCCCCCGGTGGGTCGCCCGTCGACCTCGGTGGGTGCCGGGTCCGACACGCCGTCGACACGGCTTCGACCGATGCCTGAAACGTGTATCACGAAATCTTGACGTACCTTTAGCTGCGTGTGACCGTGAGGACACGGCCGTCGTCGCCGCCGGCCGGCGTGACCAGGTGCGATTCCGGACCGAGGTGAGGCAATGGCCCCGATCACTCCGACCCAGGCGCTGGCCGAGTTGCAGGCCGGCAACAGGCGTTTCGTCGCCGGTGTGCCCCACCATCCCAACCAGGATGCCGGCCACCGCACCGCCGTCGCCGATGGCCAGCATCCCTTCGCGGTCATCGTCGGCTGCTCCGACTCCCGGCTCGCCGCCGAGATCATCTTCGACCGGGGTCTCGGTGACCTCTTCGTGGTCCGGACCGCCGGGCACACCGCCGGGCCCGAGGTGCTCGGCAGCGTCGAGTACGCGGTGACGGTGCTCGGCACCCCGCTGGTGGTGGTCCTCGGACACGACTCCTGTGGTGCCGTGCAGGCGGCCCGGGACGCGGCCCGGACCGGCACCCAGCCCCCGGGACACCTCTACTCGGTGGTCGCCGCCGTCGGGCCGAGCCTGCGTCGCGCGGCCCAGCAGGGGGTGCACGACATCGACGGGATCGTCGACATCCATATCGCGCAGACCGTCGAGGTGCTGCTCGGCAACTCCCCGGTGATCGCCGCCGAGGTGGCCGCCGGCCGGTGCGCGGTGGTCGGGATGTCCTACCGGCTCGCCGCCGGTGAGGTGCGCCAGGTGGCCCCCGAGCTGCCCGCGCCCGCCGCCGCGGTGCCGGCACCGGCCGTGCCGGCCGGTGCCGCGACGGCACCCGTCGCCTCCTGACCCGCACCGGTCACGATGAGGGCCGCCCGGCTAAGCCGGGCGGCCCTCATCGTGCGCCTCGATCAACTCATCGGGCCGGTGCTGCGGTGTCCGGAACGCCGGACACCGCAGCTTCGGCCCAGCTGCACCCGCTACAACAGCGACACGTGGACGTGGTCGGTGTGGTTGGACGGTCCCGAGTACGAACTCCAGCCGTTGGCCGGGAACCAGATCTGCCGGTTCCAGATCACGTAGTAGATGCCCAGCCGGTCCGAGTTGCGGATCAGGAACGCGGCGAGGTTGTTGCCGTACATCCGGGTGTCGTTGTTGTGCCACGGGCTGAACCCGCTCTTCTGCAACGACCAGTCGCACGCCTTGCCCTTGGGGTGCTCCCACGGCCCACCGGGGCGGTAGCAGCCGACGAACCGGTTGAATCCGGCCCGCTTGACCTCCTTGTACATGTGCAGCGTGCGCGGGGTGATGCACCCGGACGTGGTCGGGTCGTTCTCGCTGCACGACTCCCCGCGCCACTCGCCGTTGGCGGTCTGGCCGGGTGCGACGCGGGCCACCGGGGACGTCGCGTCGACCAGGCCGCCGGTGAAGCCCCGACCGCCGACCAGGGCCAGTGCCTTGTCGGCCTCGGTCTTCTTCTTGGCCATCAGGTTGGCCTGCTTCTGCTGCTCACGGACCTCGGCGTCGACGGCGAGCTTGGCCTGCTCGGCCCGGGTCTTGACCTTGTTGACCTCGGCCAGCTTGCCGGCGTTGACCATGTTCAGCTCGTCCAGGGCGGCGGCCCGCCGGACGAAGGCGTCCGGGGCGTCGCTCTCCAGCAGCGCGGCGACCGCGCCGACCCGACCCGTCCGGTACGACTGGGCGGCGATCTCGGTGACCTGCGGAGCCAACGCCGCCAGCTCCTGCTCCGCCTTCTCCACCTCGATGGCGTATTCGAGTTGGCGTTTCTTGGACTTCTCCAGTCGGGTCTTCGCCGCCGAGTACTCCCGGTTCGTCGCCTCGATGACGTCGGTGAGCAGCTTGGGCTCCTCGTCCTCCTCGTGCCCCGAGGGGGTGGGCGCGTTGGGTGCTGCCGCCGCGGGGGCGGCGGCCGGGCCGGCGACCAGCGCCAGAGCGGCGAGCACGGCCACCACCGGAGTCCACCAGTGGCGTAGGGGTGCCGTCACAGTTGTCCCTTCCGTCGACCGCCGACCGGGTTAGCTGACGGGTTCGGGACGGAAGTGGCCCCTACCGCTGGCGCGGATTCACCCCAGGTGCTCGGTTCCCCGGCTCGCCGTACGGCGATTGGGCGGTGGCACCGCTGGCTCCGGTGGGCGCCTTCGGCGGTGACCGGCAGCGAGGTTACCCGAGAGTCGTACCGGGGATCTACGCCCGCAACCCGACCAAATGAGTATTTTCCCGATAGCGAGTGGTAATCAGTGACGTGGCCGACAGCCGCGACCTCGCCTTCGGTCACGCAGCGCAGTGTCACCATGCGGTGTCCGTGCTCCTTTCCGGGTCCGGCCACCGTGCGGGGGCCGGGGTGGACGGTTCGCCGTGCCGGGGCGCGCTCAACGCCTCCCACGCCTCGGCACGGTCGGGGGCGGGACGTGGGGCGGGCGTCGGCCCGGCCGTACCGGCGTCGGCCGGCCCCCGTCCGGCGGTGACCACCAGCGCGGCCAACCCGGTGGTCAGCGGCACCGCCGCCACCAGGCCGAGGGTCGCCACCGCGCTGCGGACGATCTCCTGGGCCAGGAACTCGCTGGTGAGGATCTGGCTCACCGGGCGGCTGTCGGCGGTGAGCAGGAGCAGCAACGGCAGTGACGCACCCGCGTACGCCAGCACGATCGTGTTGACCGTGGACGCGATGTGCGCCCGGCCGACCCGGGCCGCCGCCCGGTAGAGCTGCAACCGGGACAGCCCCGGATTGGCGTGCGCCAGCTCGGTGACGGTGGCCGACTGGGTGACCGTGACGTCGTCCAGGACACCGAGCGACCCGATGATGATCCCGGCCAGCAGCAGGCCGTGCAGGTCGACGTCGCGTTGGTACATCGACAGCGTGGTGGCCTCCTCGCTGCCGTACCCGGTCAGGTGGGTGGCGGCGGCGGCCAGCGTGCCCAGGACGCCGGTCAGCACCAGACTGCCCAGCGTGCCCAGCACCGCCACCGAGGTCTGCGCGGTGATCCCGTGGGTCAGGTACAGCACCACGAACATGATCAACGCGGCGCCGGTGACCGCGATCGGCAGCGGCGCGCCCCCGGCGGAGATGCCCGGCACCACGAAGGTCAACAGGATGGCGAAGCTGGCCCCGAGCCCGGCCAGGGCGGCCAGCCCGCGCAGCCGGCCGAACGCCACGATCGCCGCCGCGAACAGGGCGACCAGCCAGAGCAGCGGCATGCCCCGCTGGTGCTCGGCGATGTGGTAGCTGCTCACCGACGGATCGGTGGGGTCGGCCAACGCGACGAGCACGACCTCGTCGCCGACGGCCACCGTCGGTGCCCCCGGCCCGGACGGGACGGGCGTCTCGACCTGCTCACCGCTGTCCGGCCCCTGCCCGACGGTGACGGTCACCGTCCCGCACGGCCCGTCGGCCACCCCCGACGGGCCGTCGGGCGTCTGCGGGGCGGGCGGGCACGGCTCGGTCACCACCCGGGTCACCGTGCCGTGGTAGCGGGGCACCTGCTCGCCCTGGTCGATCTTCGAGGTCTTCCCCGGCCAGAGCAGCAGCGTGGCGATCACCGTGACGACGATGAGTGGCACCACCGTCATGACGAGGATCCGTCGCACCCGGGGCGGGGTGGACGGAGCGGGGCGGGTGTGGTCGGCGCCCATGTCTGCGAGTTCTCCCAACGGTCCGGGACGGGATACGTGTCAGCCGACCTGCCGGTTCACCCACGGGCGGCGCGTCATCGTCGGACGATGGTAGCCAGCACCAGGTCGGGCCGCGCGGTTCACTGCTGGTGGCGGGCCCGCCACCGCTGCGCCGGGTACGCCTCGACGCCCGGTGACCCGTACCGGCCCGCCGGGCGACCGGGACGGCTAGCGTTGAGCCGTGCGGCGGGCGGGTACGGCGACGACGACCGGGCGGTGGCTGCGGCTGCTGCTGCTCGTCGGCACGCTGCTGGGGCTCTCCGCGATGCACACCCTCGGTCACGACGCACACCTGGCCGCCGCCGGTCATCCCGCCGACGGTCGTCCGGCCGGCCACGCCGCCTCGGCGGACCGGACCTCCGTCGGGCACGACACCCCGGCCGACCGCCCCCACCGGACGTCAGCCGCGCTGCCGGTGCTGGACCGGGGGGAGCCGACCGGTCCGGTGTCGGTACTGCGCAGATAGGACACCCGGCGCGGCTTTGCCGTGTCCACCGTCCGTCGCGTACGTGTCCGTCCACCGAAAGGTATGCCCGTGTCCACCCGTACCCTTGCCCGTCGCGTCGCCCTGGCCGGCGTCGCTCTCGCCGCCGCGTCCGCCCTGACCGCCTGCGGCGGCGGCCACTCCACCGCCGGCGGTCACGGCCGCCCGGCCGCCGGGGCCGGCCCTTCCTCGGCCGCCGCGGATCCGGCCGACGTGATGTTCGCCCAGATGATGATCCCGCACCACCAGCAGGCGGTACGCATGTCGGAGCTGGCCGGGAGCCGGGCCGCCGATCCGGAGGTCACCCGGCTGGCCGAACGGATCCGCGCCGCCCAGGCCCCGGAGATCGCCACCATGACCGGCTGGCTCGCCGCCTGGGGCCGGCCCGTCCCGTCCGACGGCCCGGCCGACGGCCATCTGCCAGGGATGGACCACGGGATGCCGGGGATGATGTCCGACGCCGACCTGGCCCGGCTGGAGGGGGCGACCGGTCGGGACTTCGACCGCCGGTTCCTCAGCATGATGATCGCCCACCACGAGGGGGCGATCACCATGGCCCGGCAGGAACTGGCGGACGGCCGGCACGCCGGGGCGCGGGCCATGGCGCAGCAGATCGTCACCACCCAGCAGGGCGAGATCGACACCATGCGGAAGATCCTCGCCCGGCTCTGACCGCCACCCGTGACGCGTCGCGGGGCCGGATCCCACCGGCCCCGCGACGTCGGTCTCCCGCCCGGTCCCGCCCGGCCGTTGCCCCGCCGGTCGCCGGACGGGTGGGTCGGGTCAGCCGCGTTTCATCAGGCGGCCGACGGCGGCCATCATCTCGGCGGCCATCTCGTCGGCGCGGCCCTCGGCGGCCCCCTCGTGCATGCAGTGCCGGGCGTGGCCGTCGAGCAGGCCGAGGGCGACCTTGTCCAGGGCGGCCTGCACGGCGGAGATCTGGGTGAGCACGTCGATGCAGTACCGGTCGTCGTCGACCATCTTCTCGATCCCCCGGACCTGCCCCTCCACCCGGCGCAGCCGCGCGAGCAGCTGGTCCTTGCTGGCGGTGTAACCCCGGACCGGGGTGCTCGGTGTGGTCATGGCGACCACGATAGCGTACCCCTGGGGGGTATGCTACGGTCGCGGGGTGACGTACCCCTGGGGGGTATGTTGGACGAGTGGAGGGGAGAGTCGCATGATCACGGACTACCAGGTGACGGGCATGACCTGCGGGCACTGCGTCAGCGCGGTCAGCGCCGAGGTGGGTGCCCTTGACGGCGTCACCGACGTCCAGGTCGACCTGGCCTCCGGCCGGGTCGCCGTCACCAGCGACCGCCCGCTGGACACCGCGTCCGTGCGGGCCGCCGTCGACGAGGCCGGCTACGACCTCGTCGAGGCGTGACGGTCCAGGGCGACCGATGAACACACCGACCAGGCTGGGCGGCTTCGCCCTGGTCCTCGCGGTGGTGTTCGGCGCGGCGTACGGGGTCGGCCAGCTGACCGGCCCCGGTACCCCGCCCGCCGAGACCCGCCACGACCCCACGCGACCCGTCCACCGCCCCGACCCTGCCACCGACCCGACGCCGACCGGCACCGGCACCGGCGGGGCCGGTCACACCCACGGTTGACCGGAGGTGCCGCGATGACCCCGACCACCCAGAACCTGCCCACCGCCCCCCACCTGATCGAGCTGGCCATCGGCGGAATGACCTGCGCCTCCTGCGCCGCCCGGATCGAGAAGAAGCTCAACCGGCTCGACGGCGTCGAGGCGAGCGTCAACTACGCCACCGAGAAGGCCACCGTCCGGTACCCCGACGGGGTCACCCCGGACGACCTGATCGCCACCGTCGAGAAGACCGGCTACACCGCCGTCGTGCCGCCCCCGCCCACCCCCGCCGGGACGGAACCGGCCGGTGCGCCGGTCGACGAGCTGGGTGCCCTGCGGACCCGGCTGCGGGTGTCGGCCGTGCTCACCGTGCCGGTGATCGTGCTGGCGATGGTCCCGGCCTGGCAGTTCACCTACTGGCAGTGGCTGTCGCTGACCCTGGCCGCCCCGGTGGTCGCGTACGGCGGGCTGCCGTTCCACCGGGCCGCCTGGACCAACCTGCGGCACGGCGCGGCGACCATGGACACCCTGGTGTCACTCGGCACCCTGGCCGCGTTCGGCTGGTCGCTCTGGGCGCTCTTCCTCGGCGACGCCGGGATGCCCGGGATGACCCACCCGTTCCGGCTGGACGTCGTCCGCACCGGCGGGGCCGGCAACATCTATCTGGAGACCGCCGCCGGGGTGACCGTGTTCCTGCTGGCCGGCCGCTACTTCGAGGCGCGCTCCAAGCGGACCGCCGGGGCGGCCCTGCGCGCCCTGCTCGAACTCGGCGCGCGGGACGTCGCCGTGCTGCGCGGCGGCACGGAGACCCGGGTCCCGGTCGACCGGCTCGTGGTGGGCGACCGGTTCGTGGTCCGGCCCGGCGAGAAGATCGCCACCGACGGGCGGGTCGAGGAGGGCACCTCGGCGGTCGACGCCAGCATGCTCACCGGCGAATCGGTGCCGGTCGAGGTCGGGCCCGGCGACCAGGTGGCCGGTGCCACCGTGAACGCGGGCGGCCGGCTGGTCGTCACCGCCACCCGGGTCGGCGCGGACACCCAGCTCGCCCAGATGGCCCGGCTGGTGGAGGCGGCACAGACCGGCAAGGCCGCCGTGCAGCGGCTCGCCGACCGGATCTCCGGGGTGTTCGTGCCGATCGTCATCGTGCTGGCCGTCGGCACGCTGGGCTGGTGGCTGGGGTCCGGGGCCGGCCCGACCGCCGCCTTCACCGCCGCGGTGGCCGTGCTGATCATCGCCTGTCCGTGTGCCCTCGGCCTGGCCACCCCGACCGCGCTGCTGGTCGGCACCGGGCGCGGCGCCCAGCTCGGCATCCTGATCAAGGGGCCGGAGGTGCTGGAGTCCACCCGGCAGGTCGACACGGTGGTGCTGGACAAGACCGGCACGGTCACCACCGGCCGGATGACCCTGGTCGACATCCGTCCCGTCGAGGGGCAGGACCGGGCCGAACTGCTCCGGCTCGCCGGGGCGGTCGAGGCCGGCTCGGAGCACCCGATCGCCCGCGCCGTGGCGGCAGGTGCCGCCGGGGCCGGTGAGCTGCCGTCGGTCACCCGGTTCGCCGCCGCCGAAGGGCTCGGCGTCACCGGCACCGTCGACGGCCACGACCTCGTCGTCGGGCGGCCACGGCTGCTCCGCGAGCGGGGTCTGGACGTACCGGAGGAGGTGGTCCGGGCGGTGGCCGAGGCGGAGGCCGCCGGGCGTACGGCGGTGGTGGCGGGCTGGTCCGGGCGGGCCCGGGGCGTCCTCGCGGTCGCCGACGTGGTCCGGCCCACCAGCCGGGCGGCGATCGCCGGCCTGCGCGCCCTGGGCCTGACCCCGGTGCTGCTCACCGGGGACAACGCGACAGTCGCGCAGGCGGTGGCCGCCGAGGTGGGCATCGACCAGGTGACCGCCGAGGTGCTGCCGGCCGACAAGGTCGACGTGGTCCGCCGGCTCCAGGCGCAGGGTCACACGGTCGCCATGGTCGGCGACGGGATCAACGACGCGCCGGCCCTGGCCCAGGCCGACCTGGGACTGGCCATGGGCACCGGCACCGACGTGGCGATCGAGGCGTCCGACCTGACCCTGGTCCGGGGCGACCTGACCGCCGCGGTGGACGCGATCCGGCTCTCCCGGCGCACCCTCGCGGTGATCAAGGGCAATCTGTTCTGGGCGTTCGCCTACAACGTGGCCGCCCTCCCGCTGGCCGCCGCCGGCCTGCTCAACCCGATGATCGCGGGCGCGGCGATGGCCTTCTCGTCGGTCTTCGTGGTGGCCAACAGCCTCCGCCTCCGCCGCTTCCCGACCACCCCGCACCCCGCACGAGCGCGATCCGGGCAGCCGGGTTGATCAAGAGGTGCGCGTCACCCGCCGGCTCGCTGGTGACGCAAACCTCTTGATCAACGGGCGGGGGCCGGTGGCGGTGCGTTTTGGGGACGAGGGGTGGGGGTATCTGGGTGTCGTTGGAAGAAATGCTTTATTCGGGAGGCTCTCATGGGGTTCGACGACAAGATCGGCAACACGACCGAGAACACCGCCGGCAAGATCAAGGAAGGCGTCGGCCGGGCGACCGACAACGAGCGCCTTGAGGCCGAGGGCCGCAACGACCAGGCCAAGTCCAGCCTCAAGCAGGCCGCCGAGAAGGTCAAGGACGCCTTCAAGAGCTGAACCGCACCACCGTCACGCCGGACCGACCCCGTCGGGCCGGCGTGACGCGTGTCCGGGTCCGCCGATTCGATTTCCCGCCGGGTCGTGCGGCATCGTGTCGCGGTACGGCCGTCACACCGAACGGGGAAAGTCGATGCATCGCCGCTCCACCACCGCACTCACCCTCGCCGTCCTCGCCGTCATCGCCGCCGGCTGCTCGGACGGCGGCACCGGCACCGACGCCGCACCCGGCCCGTCGGCCACCGCCACCACCGGGGAACCCACACCCCAGACGGCGACCACCACCGCCCCGGAGAGCACCGGACCGCCCGCCGGCACCGCCGCGAACACCGCCCAGGTCTGCCGCGCCGTCGACCAGCTGATCATCGACGGCAGCCGGCAGATCACCGCCGACTCGGCCGACGCCACCCGCGAGGAACTCACCCCGGAGCAGCTCAACGGCAAGCTCAAGGGGCGGCTGAGCCGGCTCGCCGACGACGTCCGCGCGCAGGCCCGCAAGGCCCGGGACGACCGGATCAGGAAGCTGGTGGAGGAGACCGCCACGAAGATCGACGCCGGGGCGTCGGCCAAGAGCCCGGCGAGCTGGATGGGCACCGACTTCGTCGACATCCCGCCCCGGCTCACCCGCGACTGCCACGTCTGAGCCGGCGCTACGGCTCAGGCGACAGCTCAGCGTCGACCGGTCAGCGGGCGGGACGGCGGCGCGCTACCGGCGAGCGAGGCCCGGTCGGCGGCGGAGGTGCCGGACTGCCAGCCCTCGGCGTCCCGGACGGTCAGCCGGGCCCGGGTGACCCCGGGGAAGAGGGTGTCCATCCGCTCCCGCACCGCGCCTGAGCGGGCCGCGAGCACCGGCAGCAGCCGGTCCGCCCCGGTGTCCTGCGCCGCCTGCCGGTCCGCCGATTCGGTCGCCGCCCGCAGCCGCTCACCGATGCGCAGCGCGAAGGCGTGCAGGAAAGCCTCGTCGTACGCCTTGGTCCGCCGGCCGCCGCCGCGTCGTTCCCGCCGGCCGCGCAGCATCGCGGCGGTGGCCTGCACCAGCAGCGAGGTATGCAGCAGTTCGACCGCCTCCAGATCGGCCGGGAAGCCGAGCACGGTGGCGAAACCGAGGTCGTCGGACCAGACCGACTCGCACCGGTTCGCCGTCGCCACCTCCTGCACCAGCAGCGCCTTCGCGCCCGCGTAGGGGGCGTCGGTGCCGATCCGCACCCCGCCGGGATGGTCCGGGTGGATCGCGGCCGACTCGACCAGCGCCCGTTCCAGGCTGTGCCGGGCGATCAGTTCCTGCGCCTTCCCGGTGAACGCCTCCGCCTCGGCGGGGAAGGTGGTGGACTCGGCCTTGGCCAGCAGCGCCCGTACCCGGTCCAGGACGCGGGAGCCGGACGGACCGCGCGGCCCGGTCACCGTCACGGCACCGTGGCCGCCGGGCGGTGGGCGCAGCACCGCGATCGGCGGCAGCCCGGCCAGCAGCGCCAGCACCTCGACGGCGTCCCGCAGGGCGGCGATCCGGTCCGTGCCCTCACGGACCGCCCACCCGCCCAGCCAGCCCGCGTCGCCGTCCCAGCGGACCCGGGCGTCCAGGTCGGCCAACTGGTCGTCCCACCACTGCGGCACCGGGCCGGGCTCGGCCGCCCGGTCGGCGGCGAGCGCGTCGACGACCAGCCGCCCGGGGCGCGCGCCGAGCCGGCGGGCCACGATCCGGGCCACGTCGACCGGCTGCCAGCCCCGTGGCCACAGCCGGTGCACCGCGGCGACGAGCCGGCGCAGCAGGGCGGCGTCCACCGCCGTCGGCCCGGCGGCCCCGTCGTCGGCACCCCGGCCGCCGTCGTCGCCGGGCCGCGCCGGGGCGCTGCCGACCACCAGCCGGTCCAGCTTCCGCTCCGCGTCGCGTACGTCGGTGCCGCGCACCGCCGTGACCGCGGCGGTGATCAGGGCGTCGGCGTCCGGCACGGGGGTCCTTCCTCGGGGGACGACGGCCGGACGGTGTCCGGATCGTCGGGAGTGTCTGCCCGGCAACGGTACCCGCACCCGGATTGCCCCTCCCCGGCACTCATCCGTTCGCCTCCCGGGTCCGTACTCCTGCCCGGAGTGGATCCGGGTGGACGGGAGGCGAACGGTGAGCACCCTGACGGTGAGCGAGTCCGTCGACCGTGGCCGGCACCGGGGGCGACGGCGGGGCGTGACCCCGGCCGGCGTCCTGACGGTGGTGCTGGTGGTGGCGGGACTGGCCGCCGGTGGCGCGGTGGTGGCCCAGCGGCAGGGCATCGACCTGGGTGCCCTCGTCGGCGACGTACGGCGGGAACCGCTGCGGTCGGCCAACGCGGCGGTGCCGCCGGTGCCCCCCGGGGCGCAGGCTCCCGCCCCGCTCTCCTCCGCCGTGCCTTCCGCCGCCGCGCCCGCTCCGGCGCTGCGCTATCCGCAACGGGGGACCGGCACCTGGCGGACGGCGACCGCGCAGGGGGCGGTGGCCGGGCGCGGCGGGCAGCTCCTGCGCTACCGGGTGGCGGTGGAGGGTGGCATCGACGACGTCGACCCGGAACGGTTCGGTCGGGAGGTGGCGGTGGTGCTCGCCGACCGCCGGGGCTGGACCGCCGACGGCAGGTGGCGGCTGCAACGGGTCGGCGGCGACACCCCGGCCGACTTCACCGTGATGCTGACCACCCCGGTCACCCGGGGCGAGTTGTGCGGGGACACCTCCGACCGGTACACCTCCTGCCGCAACGGCGACCGGGTGGTGGTCAACGTGGCGCGTTGGGCCCGGGGCGTGCCCGACTTCCGGGGCGACCTCGGCACCTACCGGGCGTACGTGCTCAACCACGAGGTGGGGCACCGGCTGGGCCGGGGGCACGAACGGTGTCCGGCCGCGGGCGGGCCGGCCCCGGTGATGCAGCAGCAGACCCTGGGCCTGCACGGCTGCCGGCCGAACGCCTGGCCGATGGTGGGCGGTGCCCTGCTCACCGGCCCGGCCGGCGAGTACGACGACCCGATCCCCTCCGACGACTGACCCCGGCCTGCGGGCGGGCGTTGACCTACCCGAGATGGGCGACGATGCGCTGCCCGGCCGGAGTGAAGGCGGATTGTCGGTCCCGTTGAGGTGACCAGTCGCGCGTCGCCCGTCGCGCTGCCCGGTCACCGGCGGGGGAAGGACGCCCAGATGTTCTTGGTGCGGTCGGTGGCGTACCAGCCGACCTTGAGCGAGACGGCCATGGCGATCTGGAGGCCCCGGCCCCCGGCCCCCATCGGGCGGGTGTCGGCCAACTCGGGGATGGTGCTGAGGTCGTGGTCGGCCACGTCGAGGATGAGCGAGTCGTCGACCGTCAGCAACCGGACAATGGTCGGTGGAATGCCATGTTTGAGGGCATTCGTGGCGAGTTCGGTGGCAACCAGGACGATCAACTCGGGAATCTCTTCCATCCGCTGACCGTCGAGGAGCTGCTCACCGGTGAGGGCCTCGTGCAGGGAGGCACGCAGGGCGCGCAGGTCGGCGGGATCGGCCAGTTCCCACCGGCGCAATTCGGTGGCCTGCGGCGGGGGCGGCGAGGTGAGAAGCTGTGCCATGATCCCGGTTTACCCTACGTAGCGGCCCACCATGCCATCCCGGCTGTCGGGGATTCGTCGCATGCCACCCGTCGTACCGGCCCCGCGCGCCGGCCCGTTCCCCGCCCCCGCGCAGTCCGGTCGGGTGTGCTTCGGGCCACTGTCCAGGGTGGTGTGCCAGGCCGGGACGGGTGGGGGTCCGCCGGCACGCCGGCAATCGCAGAAACCATCCGATTCGGGGCCTGCGTGAGCCCGTGCGGTCGCGTAAAGTCCGCAAACTGAACGGGCCATGTCGGCGACGGAACGCCCCGCTAACGGGTGCCCGTCCGCACGGTTGGGCGCATCCCCGCGCCGGCTCGCGGACCGCCTCAGGAAGAGCCATGACCGCCAGTACGAATACCCCCAAGGTGACCGTCGTGGTCCCGGCGTACAACTCCGGACCGCACATCGAGAAGCTCGTCACCTCGCTGCTGCGGCAGTCACTGCCGGCCAGCGAGTTCGAGGCGATGTTCGTCGACGACGGCTCGACCGACTCGACCGGTGCCCGGCTCGACGAACTGGCCGCCGCCCACCCGCACTTCCGGGTGCTGCACATCGACAACTCCGGCTGGCCGTCGCGGCCCCGCAACCTCGGTGTCGAGCACGCCCGGGGCGAGTACGTCTTCTTCGCCGACGACGACGACTGGTTCGGCGAGGAGGCCCTCGAACGCCTGTACGCCTGCGCGACCGCGCACGACGCGGACCTGGTGATCGGCAAGATGGCCGGACACCGCCGGTCGGTGCCGCGTGAGCTGTTCCGGCGCAACCGGTTCGACGCCACCCTGGAGAACGCTCCCCTGATCGACAGCCTCACCGCGCACAAGCTGTTCCGACGCTCCTTCCTCGTCGAGCACGGCCTGCGGTTCCCCGAGGGCAAGCGTCGGCTGGAGGACCACGTCTTCGTCACCCGGGCGTATTTCCTGTCCCGGCGCACCTGCGTGCTGGCCGACTACGTCTGCTACCACCACCAGCGGCGGGTCGACGCCGGCAACGTCACGGCCACCGCGCTGGAGCCGGCCGGCTACTTCGTCAACCTGCGCGAGGCGCTCGACATCGTCGACGAGCACACCGAGCCCGGCCCGCTGCGCGACCGGCTGCACCGGCGGTGGCTGCGCAACGAGATGGTGTCCCGGTTGCGCGGCCGACGACTGCTCGACGCGCCCGCCGACTGGGTGGACCAGTTGGTCGGCGAGGCGCAGCGGACGATCCGGGACCGGTTCGCCCCGGGCGTCGCCGCCGGCCTTCCGCCGCTGCAACGGATCATCACCAGGCTCATCGAGCAGGGGCGCACCCCGGACCTGCGCCGGCTCGCCGGGTGGGAGGCGGCCGTACGGGCCGCGCCCACCGTGCAGCGGGTCGAGCGGGACGCCACCACCCTGACCGTCAGGCTCACCGCCGAGCTGTTCTTCGGCGACCAGCCGCTCACCCTCACCGCCGACGGCGAGCAGCGGCTGCTGGTGGTGCCGGTGGACGACCTCCCGGCCGACCTGCGGGACGCCACCGCCCGGATCAAGCAGTCCAAGCTCGACGTGATCGCCAGGCGGCGGGACACCCGGGAGGAGTTCTTCGTACCGGTCACCGGCACCGTCGAGCTGGTCCCGGCGGCCGACGGCATGCTGCGGCTGGTCCAGCGGGGCACCGCCCGCCTCGACGTCGGGGCGCTCAACGGCGGCCGGAGCAGGGGCACCTGGGACCTCAAGGTCCGGGTCACCTGCTGCGGTTGGACCGAGGACGCCAGCCTCCCGGTGGCGTTCCGTTGCGCGACCGACGGGGCCCGGCCGGTCTCCGTGCCGTACCTGGGCAGCCTGCGTTTCCGGCTGCGACGGGCGGTGGCGCGTCGGGTGCCCGAGTCGATCCGGCGGGCCATCCGCCGCTGACGCAGTCCCCACGGTGAACGTGCTGGAACTCAACCTGGTCCTGGACCGCAGCCTGCCCACCCGCTGACCCCGACGCCGACACCTCCATCAGGCGGTCGCGCCCGGGGCGGCACGCACAGCGGGAGGATGGACGCGTGCTACGAGGTGAACTGCGCATCTACCTGGGCGCCGCCCCCGGGGTCGGCAAGACGTACGCGATGTTGGAGGAGGCCAGGCGGCGGGCCGAACGGGGCACCGACGTGGTGGTCGGCCTGGTGGAGACGCACGGCCGGCCGCAGACCGCCGCGATGATCGGCGACCTGGAGGTGCTGCCCCGCCGCCCGCTGCGCTACCGGGGCGTCGATTTCACCGAGCTGGACCTGGACGCCGTCCTTGAACGCCGGCCCGAGGTGGTGGTGGTCGACGAGTTGGCCCACACCAACGTGCCCGGCTCCCGGCACCAGAAACGCTGGCAGGACGTCCAGGAACTGCTTGACGCGGGCATCTCGGTGCTGTCGACGGTCAACGTGCAGCACCTGGAGTCGCTCAACGACGTCGTCACGCAGATCACCGGCACCACCCAGCGGGAGACCGTCCCGGACGCCGTGGTCCGCGCCGCCGAGCAGGTCGAACTGGTCGACATGACCCCGGAGGCGCTGCGCCGGCGGATGGCGCACGGCAATATTTACGGCCCCGACAAGATCGACGCGGCGCTGGGTAACTACTTCCGGGTCGGCAACCTCACCGCGCTGCGCGAGCTGGCCCTGCTCTGGCTGGCCGACAAGGTCGACGACCAGCTCGACCGGTACCGGGCCCAGCAGGGTATCTCCGACACCTGGGAGGCCCGGGAACGGGTCGTCGTCGCCCTCACCGGCGGCCCCGAGGGGGAGACGCTGATCCGTCGGGCCGCCCGGATCGCCGCCCGGAGCAAGGGTGCCGACCTGCTCGCCGTGCACGTGGCCCGCGACGACGGACTGGCCGGGGCGGACCCGGCCCAGCTCGCCCGGCAGCGGGTCCTGGTGGAGAGCCTCGGCGGCAGTTACCACCAGGTGCTCGGCGCGGACGTCCCGGCCGCCCTGCTCGACTTCGCCCGGGGGGTCAACGCCACCCAACTGGTGCTCGGGGCGAGCCGGCGCGGCCGGTTCGCCCAGCTGTTCGCCCGGGGCGTCGGCGTGACGACCACGGCCCGCTCCGGGGCGATCGACGTACACCTGGTCACCCATCCGGAGGCCGGTCGGGGTCGGCGCGGGCCGGGGGTGCCGGCGGCGCTGTCCCGGCGGCGTCGACTGCTCGGCTTCGCGCTCGCCGGGCTGGGCCTGCCGCTGCTCACCCTGCTGCTGTCGGTGCTGCCGGACCTCACCCTGACCAACGACATTCTGATCTTCCTGGCCGGGGTGGTCGGGGTGGCGCTGGTCGGTGGGCTGTGGCCGGCGCTGGTCGCTGCGCTCGGTGGGTCGCTGCTGTTGAACTGGTTCTTCACCCCGCCGTACCGCACGTTGACCATCGCCGAGGCGGACAATCTGCTCGCGTTGGGTGTCTTCGTGGCGGTGGCGGTCGCGGTGAGTGGGGTGGTGGATGTGGCGGCCCGGCGTACCCGGGAGGCGGCCCGTGCCGCCGCCGATGCGCAGACCCTGGCGGTGGTCGCCGGCAGCGTGCTGCGCGGCGAGCGGCCGTTGCCGGCGCTGTTGGACCGGTTGCGGGAGACCTTCGGGCTGCGCGCGGTCAGCGTGCTCGAACTCGCCCCCGAGGCGCAGGGGCGGCCCGGCCGGGCCCACGAGGAGGGCGTGTGGCGTCGGGTCGCCAGCGTCGGGGTGGACCCGGCCGGCAGCCCCGGCGCGGGGGAGACCACGGTGCCGGTCGACGAGCGGTTGACCGTGGTGCTCTCCGGTCGTCGGTTGGAAGCCGCGGATCGGCGCATCGTGGAGGCGTTCGCCGCGCAGGCCGCTGTCGCGCTGCGCCAGGAACGGCTCGCCGAGGAGGCCGCCACCGCCCGGCCGCTCGCCGAGGCCGACCGGTTGCGCACCGCGTTGCTCGCCGCCGTCAGCCATGACCTGCGTACGCCGTTGGCGTCGGCGAAGGCGGCGGTGAGCAGTCTGCGCAGCCCTGACGTCGAGTTCGACCCGGAGGACCGGGCCGAGTTGTTGGCCACCGCCGACGAGTCGTTGGACCGGCTGGGTCGGCTGGTGGCGAACCTGCTGGACATGAGCCGGTTGCAGGCCGGCGTGTTGGGCGTCGCCCGTACCGCGGTCGGGTTGGAGGATGCCGTACCGCTGGCCCTGGACGAGCTGGGGCCGGCCGCCGCCGGGGTGCGCACCGACATCCCGGCCGACCTGCCGGCGGTCGACGCCGACCCGGGCCTGCTGGAACGGGTGCTGGTCAACGTCGTGGCGAACGCCCTGCGGCACAGCCCGGCCGGCCGGCCGCCCACGATCACCGCCAGCGCCCACGCCGGGCAGGTGGAGCTACGGGTCATCGACACCGGGCCGGGTATCCCCGAGGACCGGTGGGAGCACGTCTTCCTGCCGTTCCAGCGGCTCGGCGACCGGGACAACCGGACCGGGGTGGGACTCGGGCTGGCCCTGTCCCGGGGCCTGGCCGAAGCGATGGGTGGCAGCATCACCCCGGAGACCACCCCCGGCGGAGGGCTGACCATGGTGCTGCGGCTACCCGCCGCCGACGAGAGGCCGGACCGGTGACCCGCATCCTGGTCGTCGACGACGAACCACAGATCCTGCGCGCGCTGCGGATCAACCTGCGCGCCCGCGGCTACGACGTCGAGGTCGCCGACACCGGCACGGCCGCGCTGAAGGCCGCCGCCGGCCACCCGCCGGACCTGGTGGTGCTCGACCTCGGCCTGCCCGACCTCGACGGTGTGGACGTCATCCGGGGCCTACGCGGCTGGACCACCGTGCCGATCATCGTGCTGTCCGGGCGAGCCGGCAGCGCCGACAAAGTCGCCGCCCTCGACGCCGGCGCCGACGACTACGTCACCAAACCGTTCGGGGTCGACGAACTGCTCGCCCGCATCCGCGCCGTCACCCGCCGCCTCACCGCCGCACCTGCCGACGCCACCGCCACGGCGCGGGTGGGACGACACACCGTCAACCTCGCCACCCACACCGTCACCAGCGACGACGGCACCGACACCCGGCTGACCCCCACCCAGTGGGCCGTGCTCGAACGACTGCTGCGCCACCCCGGCAAACTGATCAGCCAGCGGCAGCTCCTGCACGACGTGTGGGGCCCGGAATACCAGCAGGAGACCAACTACCTGCGGCAGTACCTGGCCCAGCTGCGACGCAAGCTCGAAGACGACCCCGCCCGCCCCCGGCACCTCATCACCGAACCCGGCATGGGCTACCGCTACCGCCCCTGACCGGCACGGTCCGACCGGGCGTCCGCGCCGGGTCGTGGCCCGCCAGCTCAGCCGAGGCTGAGGCCGATCGCCAGGGCGACGACGGCGAGCAGCGGGGGGACGAGCTGCTTGAGCGCGGCGCTCGCCTTCGACGGTGACGAGACCAGGAGCACCAGACCGGCGGCGACCATCGACCCGGCGCCGACGAAGACCAGCGTCGCGCCGACGGCGTGTGCGCCCACGGCGTACGCGACGATGCCGACGACGATCGCGACGGCCAGGAACAGGTTGTAGAAGCCCTGGTTGAAGGCGAGCTGCCGGGTCACCTCCGCCTCCTCCCGGCTGGTGCCGAAGACCGCGCGGGCGCGGGCGCTGGTCCAGACCACCGACTCCAGGTAGAAGATGTAGGCGTGGATGAGGCCGGCGATGCCGGCCAGGACGAGTCCCGCGACGACCACGCCGCTGCCTCCTTCGTTCGCGCGGACGGAGATGTCCGCCACCGTCATTCTCCCTGCCCGCCACGCTCGCCGAGTCGGGTGTTGGCTGTTTGCCGTCGGCCTCCTACGGTGGGGGAGACGTGGGGGAGGCTCAGGTTGTTCGACGCGGGTGACGCGGTGCGTTGGCTCCAGCTCGCCGCACCCCGGGGCGGGCCGGACGACCTGCCGCTACTGGTGAACCGGGTCGCGCCGGCCGTGGACGCCACCGAGATCGTGATCTACCTGGCGGACTACCAGCAGGCGAGCCTGGTGCCACTGCTCGGCGTCGGGCCGGTCCGGGAGAGCCTGTCGATCGAGACGACCCTCGCGGGCAGGGCGTTCACCGGTCTCGACGTGCAACGGGCAGCCGACAATCCGGACCGGATCTGGGTGCCGCTGCTGGTCGGGTGCGAGCGGATGGGCGTCCTGGAGATCGTCTCGCCGGCCGCCGGTGACCGCGCCCTGGACGGGCCCGCCCGGGAGCTGGCGACCTGCGTCGGTCAGCTGGTGGTGAACCGCCGGCCGTACGGTGACGTGGTCGAACGGCTGCGACGGCGGCTGCCCATGCAGGTCGCCGCCGAGATCCTCTGGGGGCTGCTGCCGCCGCTGACCTTCGCCACCGACGACATGGTGCTCACCACCATCCTCGAACCGTGCTACGACGTCGGCGGCGACGTCTTCGACTACGCGCTCAACGGCGACGTGCTCAGCGTCGGGCTCTTCGACACCTGCGGGCACGGCATCAAGGCGAGCACCCTGGCCTCACTCGCGGTCAGCGCCTACCGCAACGCCCGCCGCTGCGGCCTCGACCTGGTCGACACGGCCCTCAGCATCGACAAATGGATACGCTCCGAGCACCCGCACCTGTTCGCCACCGCGCTCCTCGTCGAGCTGGAGCCGAGCACCGGCCGGCTCCGGATGATCAACGCCGGCCACCCGGGCGCCCTGCTGTTGCGCGACGGCAAGGCGATCCGGGAACTGCCGGGCCCGACCGCGCTCCCGCTCGGCCTGGGCCACCTGGCGACCCAGCGCCCCGGGGTGTACGAGGAGGAGCTGCACCCCGGGGACCGCATCCTCGCCTACACCGACGGCATCACCGACGCGCGCGGCGTCGACGGGGAACGGTTCGGGTTGACGCGGCTCGTCGACTTCGTCAACCGGGCACTCAACGACCGGTTGGCCACCCCGGAGACGATGCGCCGGCTGGTGCGCGCGGTGGTGGCCTACCAGGAGGGGCAGCTCGACGACGACGCTACGGCGCTGCTGCTGGAGTGGCGTCCACCGCGTACCCACCTGCCCGACCTGCCCGGGGGCCCGACGCCGGGTCGCTGAGCGACCCGCGTGTGGGGCGGCCGGCGGTGCCGGGACGACGGGTCATCCGTTCGGGTCGGTGTCCCGGTGATCGGGGCGGGGCACCGGGACCGGGTCGGTCCGTGGGGGCCGGTCGGGCTCGGTGAGCTGGAGCAGGCGGTACATGGTGCGCCGCAGCAGCTCCGCGGCGTCGCCCGGGCGGGCGGTCAACGCGCCCAGCACCGCTGCCGGGTCGATCCGGCCGGTGAGAGCGAACTGGGGCAGCAGGGGCCGGTGCAGGTCCAGCCGGGGCGCGTGCAGGGCGAGCAGGTGTTGCGGCGTACCGGGGGCGGGTGCCGGTTCCGGGGCGGGGAGCACCAGGGTCGGACGTCCGACGGCGGCGGCGTAGGCGGTGACGGAGCCGTGGTCACCGATGACGTGGTCGGCGGCGACCACCGGGGCCCGCCAGTCCTCGGTCGGCTCGGGCAGCAGCAGCCCGGCGTCGAGGCAGTTCCGGAGCCAGGCGCGGATCTGGCGGTGCCCGTGAGCGGCCCAGATTGCCGGGTGTAGCAGCGCGGCGACCCGGTAGCGCTCGGCCGGGAGCTGTGCCATCACCTGCGGTAGCAGTTCGGGCCAACGTCCGAAGCTACCCTCCGGGCCCCAGGTGGAGGCGACCACCACGAGTTCCTGGTGTTCGCCCAGCCCCATGGCCCGTCGGTAGTCCGGGCGGCGGGGCAGGCTGGCGACGAGCCGGTCGACGCAGGGGTCGCCGACGACCACTGCCGTTGCGAGCGCGTCCGGGCACTGCCGTCGCAGCACCTCCACCTCGTATTCGTGGGAGAGGGCGAGAGCCGCCGGGAGCACCCGCCCGTCATGGGTGAGCCGTTGCGCGTCGAGACCGTAGACGGGGTGGTCGGCGGGTGCCGGTACGGCGCTCGGGCCGGAGCGGACCCGCTTGCTGCGTCCGGCTCCGTGGGCGAGCAGTAGCAGGGGCGCGTGGAGTTCATGCAGTCCGCCGTGGGCGGCGGCGAGGCCGAGATCGAAGCGTTCCCGAACGGCCTGCTGCCAGGGCAGGACGAGTGCGCCGAGCCCGTCGAGGAGTTGTTCCACCCGGTGGTTGAAGACGTCCGGGGCGATGGTGAAGACCACCTGCACCCGGGGGTCGCTCTCGACGTACCCGATGACGTCGAGCAACCGGTGGCAGCTCGCGAGGGTGTGGGTCACGACGAGCACGGTGTGGCAGCCCGACCGGGTCACCCAGCGGTCGGCATCGATGCCGATGGGGGCGGGTGGCCACGCCGACGTCATGGCTCGCCCCCCTCGACCGTCCCACTGTCCGATCAGGACGGTACCGCTGCTGCGGGACTCCCGTCAGCGGCGGGCGGTCCGCGCAACGGCGACGGCCGGCCGACCCAGAACGCGGAGCGGCCGGGACCGCCGTGGCGGCCCCGGCCGCATCCCGGCCGGCGGTGCGGTCACCCGTCCAGCGGTTTGATCCAGATGTTGCGGTACTGGACCGGGTTGCCGTGATCCTGGAGCCGGATGGCGCCGGCCGCCGGGCCCTCGGGCCGGCTGCCGCCGGTCGGGCCGAGGATCTCCACGTCGTCGTGCACGGTGACGCCGTTCCACACCACGGTGACCCGGGGGTTCGCCACCTTGACGCCGGCCGCGTCGTAGCGGGCCTGGCGGTACTCGATGACGTACGTCTGCCAGGTCTGCGGCGGGCGGGCCGCGTTCACGTCGGGCGCCTTCTGGGTGTAGATGGCGGCGGCGTCGTTGTTCTGCGGCGGGTCGATGCCGAACGAGTCGAGCACCTGGATCTCGTAGCGGTCCTGGAGGTAGACGCCGCTGTTGGCGCGCTGCTGGCCGGTCACCTCCGGTGGGTAGAGCGGCAGGTTGAACTCGACGTGCAGCCGGAAGTCGCCGAAGGCCTGCACGGTACGCAGGTCGCCGCCGCGTACGGTCATGGTGTTGCCGTCGAGCGTCCACTCCGGTTCGCGCCCGTCGGTGTGCTGCCACTCGGTGAGGTCACCGCCGTCGAACAGGGTGATCCGTTCCCCGCGTGGCCGGACGGCGAGCACGTCGAGGTTGACGTGGCCGGAGTCGGCGCTCTCCTTGCGGTACTCGACGATGTTGCGGCCCCGGCGCAGGTGCGCCTTGGTGGTGACGGTGCCCCACTCCTCCCAGGTGACGGTGGACGGGAAGACCGTCTGTCCGATCCGTTTGCCGTTGACGTACAGGCTGAGTTGCTTGGGGCCGGAGAACGGGTTGGGGCCGTTGCTGTAGCGCATCGCCAGGTCGTGGGTGCCGGCCTCGGCCACGTCGACGGAGATCCGGGTGGACGCGCCGTCGTCGGCGAACCCGGCGGCGAACCCGGCACCGGAGTAGGCGGCGTGGTCGGTGGCCATCCCGACGCCGACGGTGCGGCCCTCCTCGGCCTCGAAGAACGTCTGCGGCTGAGCCACCCGGCCGGGGATCTCGTTGAGCGTGTACCAGGCTTCGGTGTTCCACAGCTGCTCACCGTCGACGGCGGAGAACGGGCGCGGCGAGCGGACGTGCACCACCCGGTTCTCCTTGAGACCGGGGATGCGCAGCCGGACGGTCCGCCCGTTGGCCGCCAGCACCGCCCTGGTCACGGTGAGTTTCTCCAGGTCGAGCTTGGGACCGCCGTACTGGCTGGTCGCCCCGTAGCGCCACTGCGTCACCTGGTACGCCTCGGCGAGCCGGGCGGCGGTTTCGGCCGAGACCGGCTCGGTGTACTCCAGGTCGAACCCGTTGGCGGTGGCCCGCATCTGCTTGACCTCGAAGGTCGAGGTGCCGTTGGGGGTGAGCTTCTGGAGGCCGTAGCTGAGTTTGCCCTCCTGGCCCCAGTTGCCGCCGGCACCCACGCCGCCCACGTAGAGCGCGCCGTCGGGGCCGAGGGTGACCTCGTTGACGCCGGCCTCCAGGCCCTGCGTGTGCCGGAACACCGCCCCCTGGTACTGCCCCTCGACCTCGTCGAGGTACACCCGCTGCAGGCCGCCGTAGGTGACGTCGCCGACGACGACCTGCCCGGCGTACGGGCCCTGGGTCAACAGCACCGGGCTGGACGGGGAGTTGCCGATCTCGTTCTGCGGGAGCCAGGCGATCGGCCGGGTCACCGGTTTGTCGTCGTACGGCCCGTCGGGGCTGGTGTAGTGGTTGAAAAACGCCCCCTGCTGGATCTGGACCAGCTTGGACGCGGGCAGCCAGCCACCCTGGTTGTCGGTGACGAAAACCTCGCCGCGCGGCCCCCAGCCGATCCCGTTCGGGGTACGCAGCCCGCCGGCCACGTACGTGATCTTGCCGGTCCGGGCGTTGACCCTGATCGAGGTGCCCCGATTCGGTGCGGGCTGCGGCACGGTGGTGGCGCCGCCCTGGTTGATCGCGACCGACAGGTTGAGGTGGAAGAACCCGTCCCGGTAGAGCAGGCCGAACGCGAACTCGTGGAAGTTGCCGCCCCACGGCCAGGTGGCGACCGTACGCCGGTCGTCGGCGACGCCGTCGTCGTCGGTGTCGCGCAGCGCGGTCAGTTCGTGCTTCTGGCTGACGTAGACGGTGCCGTCGACCACGGCGACGCCCTGCGGCTCGCGTAGCCCGTCGGCGAACCGGCGGTACGTCACCTGGTCGGGGCCGGTCGCGCCGGTGACGCCCGTGGCCACCCAGATCTCGCCGGTGGCGTTGTCGGTGCCGCCCCAGGTGCTCAGCACCAGCGCGCCGTCGGGCCGGAACGCCATCCCGGTGACCTGCGGCCGGAACCCGTCGGGGCGCAGGTCGGTGAGGGTGTAGCCGGGGTGCACCCGGTCGAGCGGCAGGCCGTCGCCGGCCGAGTCGGTGGCCCCCTCGCAGTATTTCCAGCCGGGCGCGGTGACCCGGACCACCCCGGCGTCGGTGCTCAGCGCGGAGGTCGGGACGAGGGTGAAGTCGGCGCTGCCCGGTGGACGCCACTCCAGCCGGAGCACCTGGCCGCCGCCGTCGTCGAAGTGCTCGATGCGCAGCGGGTGCCGGCCGGCGGTGAGGGTGGCCGTCCCCTCCTTGGCGGTTTCCCCGTGCAGCCCGTCGTGGTCGACGACGACGGTGTCGCCGATGCTCAGCCGGGAGCCGTCGTCGCTGGTGAGGCGGAAGGCGTAGCTGCCGTCGACGGGGGCGGCCAGGTTGCCGGTGACGTGGCTGACGAACCGGTCGGCGAGTCCGAAGTCGTCGGTGCTACTCCAGTTGACCTGCGGCATCAGCTTGTCGACGTTCGGCGTCTGGGCGGGCTTGAGGGTGCACAGCGCCGACAGCGGGGTGCCCATGTCGTACGTGCGCAGGGTGACGCCGGGTTCCTGCGGCGGGAGGTCGGCGACGGGCGCGGCGGTGGCCGGGGTGACGGACCCGGTGGCGAGGACGGTCGCCAGGGCGGTGCCGGCGGCCACGAGCGCGGATCTGTGTCGCCGCCGGTGCGGGGTGGTCATGGTGCCTCCAGTGGTGGTGGGCCCGGCCGGGGGACCGCGCCACTTTCTCCCGATGGCGGTTCGGTATGGCACGCGTCACACCGAAGATTGATCGCAGACACTAGCACTTTGAATCGAATTGGGGAAACTTTTCGATGTTTGAACAAAAGTCGAGGTGTGCGGGTCGGATCCACCGGCTCGTGGGCTGGTGGGCGGGGTCGGGGGTGAGGCACTATGCCCATGGAATCCGCGCAGCTCAAGCCAGGACTGGTAGGTGAACCGTGCCGCTGCCCCGTCGCGTGGTCGTTTCCGGTGTGGTCGCCACGGCCGTCCTCGGCACGGCGGTGGGCGTCGCCGTCTGGGCCGGCCGGGACGATCCGGCGTACCAACCGCCGACGTCGCGGGTGGTGCAGCCCGGCGCACCCGGCCAACCGGGCCGGCAACTGTCCGGCACCGACCTGGCGCAGGTCTCACCGCCCGGGTTCACCGCCGCCGACAGTCGGTTCGTGCAGGGCATGATCCCGCACCACACCCAGGCCCTGGCGATGACCGCGCTGCTGGCCGGGCGCACCACCAGCCCGGACGTGACGCTGCTGGCCAAGCGGATCGAGGTGTCGCAGGGCGACGAGATCGCCCGGATGCGCACCTGGCTCGCCGAGCGCAACGTGCCGGCCGCCGGCCCGCACGACGGGGCGGCGCACGACGCGCTCATGCCGGGGATGCTCACCGCCGCCCAGTTCGAGCAGCTCAAGCAGGCACGCGGGACGGAGTTCGACAGGCTCTTCCTCACCGCGATGATCCGCCACCACCAGGGCGCACTGACCATGGTGGAGCAGCTGTACGCCGCCGGTGGTGGCCTGGAACCGGCGAGCGACCAGTTCGCCCGGGAGGTCAACGCCGACCAGGGCATCGAGATCCAGCGCATGCAGCAGATGCTGGCCAAGCTCGGCTGACCGGGTCGCCGACCGCGCCGGGTCGCCGACCGCGCCGGGTCGCCGACCGCGCCGGGTCGCCGACCGCGTCCGGTCGCCGGTGCAGGCCCGGTCGCTGGTCCAGGCCCGCAGGCCGGTGCCGGAGCGGCCGGGGAACGGCCGGGGCCTGCCCAGCATCACTGGGCAGGCCCCGGGTTCAGGCGGTCCGTCGGCCCGGTCGGACCGGGCGGGTCACCTGTCGAACTGGTCGATCAGCGCCTGGGCGTCGCGGACCAGCAGGTTGCGCGCCCCGATGGCGTTGAGCGCGCGGGCCTGGTCGAGGAAGGCGGTCAGGTGCCCGACCGCCTCCGTCGGCTGGCCTGCGGAGGCCGCCGCGGCGGCCTTGCCGAGGCTGGTGGTCAGCTTGTCGGCGTTGCCCGCGCTGACGGTGCCGGCGGACCGGTAACCGTTGACGAGGGCCTGCAGGTCGGCGATGGACGTCGTGGTGGTGAACGTGACGGACCGGTCGGTGGTGTTACCCGCCTTGTCCTTCGCGGTCACCGTCAGGGTGTGGCTGCCCAGCGGGAGGCCGGACAGGGTGACCGTGGCCCCCCGGGCGACCCGCTTGCCGTCCAGCAGCGCGCTGTCCGGGTTGATACCGGGCCCGGAGCCGGTGTCGGTGACCGTCCAGTCCACCGTCACCGTGCCGGAGTCGCCGTACGCGGTGCCCTCGGTCAGCCCGGACACCTGCACCTCGGGGGCGGTCCGGTCGATCTTGAGCCACTGGCTGCCCTGCCGGGAGGTGTTGCCGGCCGCGTCGACCGCCCGGTACCGCACCGACCCCTTGACCTCGGCACTGATCGTCGCGACGCCGCTGGCAGGAACGTCCACCCAGGTCACGCCGTCGTCGACGGAGTACTGGCCGGTCCACATGCCGGGGATCAGGCCGGCCAGGGTGAGCGTGACGGCATCGGTGTACCAGCCGTTGTTACCGGTCGGCTCGGCCGGGCCCACCGTGGCGGAGACCCGGGGGTTGAAGGTGTCCGCGAGGTCCACCACGGCCTGGCGGAGCGTCCCGTACGCTGCGCCGTCCAGCCGGTCGGCGAGCGTCCGCAGTTGGGTCTCGGCGGCGAACCGCCTGCCCTCGGCGGCGAACCCGCTGGCCCGGCCCAGGGTCGTGTCGACCTCCGCGCTCAACGCCGGGTCGATCGCGCCGGCCCGTACCCCCTGGTCGTGGTAGGCGCGGACGAGCGCGAAGCTCGGCGTCCAACTGATCTTCGGTTGCCCCTGTGCGTTGAACCCGGCGAGCTTGACCTGGGTGGCGGCCTCGATCTCGGCCGCCGACAGGTGGGCGCTGGGCTTCAGTGCGAACACGTCGAAGCCCCGGGCGATCTCGTTGCCGTACAGGTTGCCGTTGTACCAGTACGCCGACCAGAAACCACCCAGCACGAGCGCGTTCGGGTTGACCGGGCCCCGGTCGAAGTACGCGATCTCGTGCGGGTTCTTCGAGTCGGTGAAGTCGAACACCGAGATGCCACCCTGGTACCAGGCCTGCATCATGACGTCGCGGCCGGGCACCGGGATCAGCGAGCCGTTGTGCGCGACGCAGTTCTCCTGCAACGACTGCGGCACCGGCAGCTTGTAGTAGCTGGCGAAGGTCATCTTCCGGTCGACGATGTCGAAGATGGCGTTGGCGCCCCACTGCGGCAGGTCGGTGTCCCGGCAACGTGCGCCGCTGCCACCGCCCCACTCGTCGGTGAAGATCACCTTGGTGCCGTCGTTGTTGAACGTCGCCGAGTGCCAGTACGCGAAGTTCGGGTCGGCCACCTCGTCGATCCGCTTCGGGTTCGCCGGGTCCGAGATGTCGATCAGGATGCCGTTGCCCTGGCACGCGCCGGCCGCCAGCCCGATCTCCGGGTACGCGGTGATGTCGTGGCAGGCGTTGGTGTTCGGCGTCGGCGACCAGGTCGACCCGGACGGGTGCCGGGGCGTGACCGGGGCGTTCTGGAGGCCGTCGACCCGGCCGGTGACCGGGTCCTGGAACAGCCTCGGCTGGTTCACCACGGCGGCGTCCTGCGGCGCGGCCAGCGGCACCTTGATGACGTCGATCCGCCACCGCGACGGGTTCTCCCCGTCAGCCGCGTTGTTGTTGCAACCCTCCATCGTGGTCGCCGGCCGTACCGAGGTGGTGCCGGAGACGTACACGTAGATGTTGTCGGCGTCGCGGGGGTCGGTCACCACGGAGTGCGTGTGCGAGCCACGGCAGAGTTGGACGGCGGCCACCTGCACCGGGCTGCGGACGTCGCTGATGTCGAAGACCCGCACCCCCTGGAACCGGGTGCCGACGTTGGGGTTGGTGCCGCAGTCGACCCGGCCCCGGCTCTCCTCGACCGACATGAACAGCAGGTTGCCGTGCACGGAGAGGTCGCCCTGCCCGCCGGGGCACACCACGCTGGTGACCAGCGTCGGCTCGGCCGGGTCGGCGACGTCGGTGATGGTGAACCCGTTGTAGTTGCCCTGGAAGGCGTACCGGCCGCCGAAGGCGAGATCCGAGTTGTAGTACCCGCCGTTGCCCGGGTTCGTCGGGTCGACGAACCCGGCGGGCTTGTCGCGGTGCGCGACGTGTTCCAGGTTGCTGATCGCGGACTGCGCGTCGAGCCAGCCGCCGCCGAGGCCGACGCGCGGATCGGGCTCCGCCGCCGACGCGGTGCCGGGGAGCACGCCGGCCAGCAGCAGCCCCGCGGCTATCAGGCCGAGGGCCCGTCGACCCCGGCGTGCCCTGGTGGTTGGGGGAGTTGTCATGTGTCGCCTTCCGATCGAAGACCAGCCGCGACGTCCACATCGGGGGAAAACGCGCCGCGTGAGTAAGGACCGTACCGACGATCAAGTGCTGGTCAAGATGCCCATGTGAGTTATGTACATGTTTGCGCGCCAAGCCGTACGCAATTGCTCCCGGGCGGTCACGCAGCTCACGACAGTCGTAGGAGCAGCCGCCGCGCTCCCTGCGCCACTCGTCGAAACGCGCCCGCATCCCTCCGACACCGGCGGACGTCCCCGAGCGCCCCCGTTCGGAATCTGGCACCGTGGGTACGACGCATGGCGTCACCGGATGTCCGGTACGCCTTGACGAAGGGGGTTCAGGTGGAATTCACGCTGTCGACCCGCCGGGAGGGGGCCGGCACGGTGGTCGAAGTCGCTGGTGACCTCGATATGAGCACCACCCCCCAGCTGCGGGAACGGTTACGCGAAGTGGTCGAGGGCGGCGCCCGGGTGGTCGTGGTCGACCTGACCGGCGTCGGGTTCATGGACTCCAGCGGCCTCGGCGCGCTGGTGGTCGCCTACCGTGAGCTGCGGGAACGCAACGGCTGGCTGGGGTTGGCCGGGGTCCGCCGGTCGGTCCGCACGGTGTTGTCGATCACCTCGGTCGACCAGGTCATCGACATCTTCGACACGGTGCACGACGCCGAGGCGGCGGCCCGGGCGGCGTGAACGTCCTTCACCGGGACGGGGCGCTGGCCCGGTCGGTGTCCGCACCGGCGGTGCTGCGGCGCGGCCCGTGGTCGCCGTACCAGTCGATGATCATCAGCGTGGCGTCGTCGGCCAACTCGGTGCCGGCGGTGGCCAGCGCCGCGTCCGACAGCGCCCGGACCGCCTCGCGGGGGTGCAACGACGCGATGTCGTGCAGGGCGGCGGGCAGGTCGAGATCGGCGGCGTTGCGTTCGCGCATCCCGTCGGTGACCACGACCAGCCGGTCACCGGGCCGCAGGACGACCTCCCCGCTGCGGAAGCCCGCCTCGGGGAACATGCCCAGCGGAAAGTTGCCGGGCAGCTCCAGCATCGTGGTCCGGCCGTCGCGGACCAGCATCGGCGGGACGTGCCCGGCGTTGAGCAGTTCGCAGCGCCCGGTGGCCAGCTCGATGCGCCCCAGCACCGCCGTCACGTACGCGCCGCGGACGTTGGCGTGTGTCGCGATGGCGCGGTTGGCCTCCTCGGCCTGCTCGGTGAGGGCCAACCCCCGGCGACGGGTGTTGCGCAGGCTGCCCACCCCCAGGGTGGCGGTCAACGCGCTGGCGACCCCGTGGCCCATCGCGTCGGTGACGCTGAGGTGCAGCGCGTCCCGGGCCACGCTGTAGTCGAAGGTGTCCCCGCCCACGCTGGCTGCCGGCTCCAACCAGCCGGACAGGGCGAACGCCCCGGCCTCGCAGGTGAACGAGGCGGGCAGCAGCCGACGCTGGATCTCGGCGGAGAGGGTGAACGGGGTGCTGCGCTGCCCCCACTCGAACAGGTCGGTGTGCCGCCGGTTGGCGATCACCACGAACGCCAACGCGTGCGCCGTACGGGCGACCCGCTCGATCACCTCGGCGTCCGGCTCGTCGGGCAGGTCGATCTCCAGCAGGCCGATGGCCTCACCACGCTCGGTGACCGGGGCGAGCAGCGTCCACCGCCCGTCGCCGGCCAGCATCCGGGGGACCTGGTGGCGGACCGCCTGCTCGTAGGGGCCGCCGTCGAAGGGCAGCACCTCGGCGCGTTCCTCGCCCTGCAGGCGTCCGGGGCCGACGCTGCCCGGCTGGTGGGTCAGCCGGACCAGGGCCCGGCCGCTGAGATCGGCGATCAGTAGGGAGACACCGAGCGCGTTCAACGCCGTGGCGATCGCCCCGGTGACCGCCTCGACCGCCTCGACCGGCGCGGCGTCCTCGGCCGACTGCAGCATCTCGGCCAGCACGATCTGCTCGCTGTCCTCCATCTGTGGAGCATATGCACTCCCGATGCCGGCCGCCTCACGACGAGCGGCGCGGCGGCGGCCCCGCCCAGTCGTCGTCCGGGCCGTGGCCCGACCGCCGCGGCCGGACGGTCCGGTCAGCGGCGGTTCAGCGCGGACTCCAGCCGACGGATCAGCGTCTTGCGGTCCCTGCCCCGGCGTTCGGCCCGCAGGGCGGCCCGGAGCTGTGCGGTGTCGAGATCGCGGACGTGCTTCGTCGCCTCGGCGACGGTCAGCTCGGTCAGCGAGCCGCCCGAGGTGACGTTGCGGCGGGCGCGTCTGGCCGGGCCGGTGTTGGCCACGTACTGCCGGCCGGAGGTCGACGCCCGGCGCTTGCGCGCGTCGGTGGCCCGTTGCTGCTGCGGGGAGAGCTGCTTCCACGCCCTGTCGGGCAGGTACCTGTCGGTCTCACCGTCGTGCCGGGCCCGGGTGGTGCCCTGCCTGGTCCGCCACTTCTGGTCGCCCCAGCGGCGCAGGGACTGCTGCCGCTCGTCCCTCGGCCCCTGGTAGCCGCCGCCGCGCTGCTGGTACTCGCGGGTCAGCAGTTGCGACTTGCGGGCCGACCACTGCCCCGGTCGTCCGCCCCGGTCGCCGGCCCGGATCTCCTCCTTGAGCTGCTCGCGCAGCTCGGGTTTCGTGTAGCGCGCCATGGGCGCGGATTACCCGTGGCCGCCGGCCGTACTCACCCTCGCGGCGGCCCGGTCGCGCCGCGTGGCCGGCGACCGGCCGGGCGGGTCACCTGCTGAACGCCTCCCGCCGGCAGGCCGTCATCTTGGGCGACTGGAAGTCACCGTTCGGGCCGACCTCGGTGATGCCGAACTCGCCGTCCTCGTCGGGCGCGGTCAACCGGTAACCGGCCTTCTTGGCGCACTGGTACCACTCGCGCTGGTTGTCGCGGAACGCCGCGTTGTCCGTACGCTTCTGACGCTCCTCGAAGAACTCCGGCTCCGTCGACCGGCACGCCGCCCGTACCCGCTTCGCCTTCGGGTCGTTCTGGCTCTCCTTCCAGATCACCATCCGGCCGTCCTCGTAGCCGGGGCCGCCCTCCTTCGCCACACACCGCCCCCAGGCCGCGCGCAGGGCCTCGATCTCGTAGTTGGTGGCGTCGAGGGGGATCAGCGGACGCCGGTCCTCGACGTCGGCGGGACCGGCGGCGCGGGCGGTGGGGCTCTGCACCGAGGCCACCGGTGGGCGGTCGGCCCGGTCGTCGGTCGGGGCGGCGGAACAACCGACGAGCAGGCAACCGACCACCAGCGCCGGTGCGGCGAAGCGACGGGCCGTGGTGCGGAACGTGTGCGACATGCTGCCCACGATCGGGGCGCGATGTCAGGAACCCGTGTGGATTCCCCGGACCTGACAGGTTTCTGAAAAGCCGTCGCCATGCTCGCGGTGTGTCAACAGAACAGTCCCCAGCGCAGAGCCCACCGCGCCGTACCGGTCGCCGCGTCGTCGTCCCGGCGGTGCTGATCCTGGTGCTGGCGGTCGTCGTCAGCGGCGTCGTCTGGTCGGTCCACCGCGGCCCGGCCACGGCCGGCGGGGACCCGCCGGTCCCGGTACAGACCACCACCGTCGTGCGGACCGACCTCGCCAGCACCGTGTCGCTGACCGGCACCCTCGGGTACGGGCGGGCGGAGCCGGTGAAGGGCGGCCGGAGCGGGACGGTCACCTGGCTGCCGCCGGCCGGCGCGACGGTCACCCGGGGCGGGCAGCTCTACCGGATCGACGACCAGCCGGTGCCGCTGTTCTACGGCGGCCTGCCGCTCTACCGCGACCTGGCCGAACCCGGCACGGTCGGCCGCGACGTGCGGGTCGTCGCCACCAACCTCAAGGCGCTGGGGTACGAGATCGGCTACCAGCCGGTACCGGGGGAGAAGGTCTCCCGACCGGTGAAGGCCGCCGCCGCGTCGCCTGCCGGGCAGCAGAACGCGGCAGGGGAACCGGGCAGGGGTACGTCCGGGCAGGGCGCGGCGGCACCCACGCCGACGGCTTCCGCCCCGGCCCGGGTCGTCGTCCGCAAGGGCGAGGGGGTGCTGACCGGCTCGCTGATGCGGGCCATCAAGCGCTGGCAGCAGGACGCCGAACTGCCGGTGACCGGCCGGATCGCCGTCGGCGACGTGGCCGTGCTGCCCGGTGCGGTCCGGGTCGACGCCGTCACCGCGCTGCGCGGCGACCCTGCCGAGACGCCGCTGTTGACCGTCACGCCGACCGCGAAGGTGATCACCGTGCAGGCCGAGGTGGCCGAGGCCGGCACGATCCAGCGGGGCGACCGGGTGACGGTGACGCTGCCGGGCGACAAGACCGTCGACGGAACCGTATCGGCGGTCGCCACCGCCGTCACCCAGGACGACGCCGGCCCGACCGCCACGCCGAAGCGGGCCGTCACGGTGACCGTGGACGACGACCTGACCGGGATCGACGCCGCCGACGTGCAGGTCGACCTGGCCGGCGAGACCCGGGAGGGCGTCCTCGCCGTACCGGTTGGCGCGCTGGTGGCGCTCAGCGAGGGTGGCTACGCGCTGCAACTGGCCGACGGGGGACGGTTCGTCGCCGTCACCACCGGCATGTTCGCCAAGGGCATGGTCGAGGTCTCCGGCGACGGGATCACCGAGGATCTCGCGGTGGTGACCGCCTCGTGACCGTGCTGGCCGTACGCGACGCCGCCATGCGCTACCCGGGCGGGGTCACCGCCCTCGCCGGCGTCTCGCTCGACATCACCGAGGGTGAGATGCTGGCCATCGTCGGCCCGTCCGGTTCCGGCAAGTCGACCCTGCTGCACATCATGGGCACGCTGGACCGGCCGACCTCCGGCACGGTGCACCTCGGCGGCCTCGACGTCGCCGGGCTCTCCGACCGGCAGTTGTCCGCGCTGCGCGGGCGCTGGCTGGGCTTCGTCTTCCAGCAGTTCCACCTCACCGCCGGGCTCACCGCCGCCGAGAACGTCGCCACCGGCCTGCTCTATGCCGGGGTGCCCCGCCGGGACCGCCGGCCGCTGGCCCTCGCGGCGCTGGACCGGGTCGGCCTGGCGCACCGCGTCACCCACCTGCCGCACCAACTCTCCGGCGGGGAACGGCAGCGGGTGGCGATCGCCCGCGCCCTGGTCCACCAGCCCGCGCTGCTGCTCGCCGACGAACCCACCGGCGCGCTGGACACCCGTACCGGCCAGGCCGTCCTGGAGTTGCTGTACCGGCTGCACGCCGAGGGCACCACCATCGCCGTGATCACCCACGACCGGGACATCGCCGCCCGCCTGCCCCGCCGGGTGGAACTGCGCGACGGCCACCTGGTCGCCGACTCCGGCCGGGTGGTGACGCCCCGATGAACACACCCACCACCGGGGGTACGCCGCACCGGGCGCATCCGGGTACGGCCCGTGAGGCCGCCCGGCCGGTCCGGCTGGCCGTGACCGACCTGCTCGGTCTGGGGCTGCTCGGCATCCGTACCCGGCGCACCCGGGCCGCGCTGTCGGCGCTCGGCATCGCCATCGGGATCGCCACCATGATCGTGGTCACCGGCATCCCCGCCTCCAGCCAGGCCCAGCTGATGCGGGAACTCTCCGCGCTCGGCACGAACATGCTTGAGGTGCGGGCGCTGCCCGACCAGGACCCACCGGCGCTGCTGCCGACGGAGTCGACCGCCATGGTCCGGCGGGTGGGGCCGGTGACCAGCGTCAGCGCGGTCGCCAACACGCACCTGCTGGTCCGCCGCTCCGACCGTACCGACCCCGACGACGGCTCCGGTCTGACGGTGCTGGCCAGCCAACTCGACCTGCTCCCGATCATCAACGCCCGGGTACAGCACGGAAGCTGGCTCACCCCGGCGACGGCGCGTTTCCCCACCGTGGTGCTCGGCGCGGTCGCGGCGGCCCGGCTGGGCGTCCGCGACGTGCCCGCCGGGGGTGGCCCCGGCCAGCAGGTGATGATCGGCGACAGGTGGTTCACCGTGGTCGGCATCCTGGCCGCCGTACCGCTGCTGCCGGACATCGACCGGTCGGTGCTGGTCGGCTGGCCGGCCGCGCAGTCCGAGCTGGGCTTCGACGGGCATCCCACGGTGCTCTACGTCCGGTCGCTGGAGCCGGCGGTCGAGCAGGTGCGGGCGGTGCTACCCGAGACGGTCAACCCGCAGAGCCCGGCCGACGTGCTGGTCAGCCGCCCCTCCGACGCGCTGGCCGCGAAGCGCGCCACCGAGAACGCCTTCTCGTCGCTGTTTTTGGCCCTGGCCGCGGTGGCGCTGCTGGTCGGCGGAATCGGGGTGGCCAACACGATGGTCATCTCGGTGCTGGAACGACGGGCCGAGATCGGCCTGCGGCGTGCGCTGGGCGCGCACCGGGGGCAGATCCGTGGCCAGTTCCTCACTGAGTCGGTGGCCCTGGCGTCGTTGGGCGGGATCGTCGGGACGCTGCTCGGGCTGGCCGTGACCGCCGGCTACGCCGCGTACCACCAGTGGCCGGTGGTGATCCCGTTGGCCTCGACGCTGGCCGGGCTGGGGGGCGCGGCGGTGGTGGGGGTGGTGGCCGGCGTCTATCCGTCGATGCGGGCTGCCGCCCTGCCGCCGACGGAGGCGCTGGCCAGCGTCTGACCCCCCCGGCAGCGCACGACGCCGGTGCGGGTGGTGACCAGAAAGCTACCGGCGGTTGTCGAGGAAACTTGTGCGCGAAGCGCTAGATATTCTGGTTGGGCTCGGCTATTCTTCCTACCGTAGACAGCAGAGATCGTCGAGACGCCGACGACGTGACCGAGCTTCATCAAGGGTCGGGACCCATGTCGCGACCCGCTCGGCACACTGGTCGCAGTGATGTGACCATTGCACCAGGCACGGCAAGACCCTGATGTTCTTCCAGTTCAGGGCGGACGGGTGGGCTGAGGTTGGTTCGGGGCTCACCCGGCAGGACAGTCCGTCGTACGTGGACGGGGCCACGAAGTCGCGTGGGGCTCCGGCACCGGCGGACGGCACGACCGGTAACCGACAGATGAAGCAGAGGGAAAGGGAGGGCCGAACACCGTTGGATCGCCCGCCTCCAGGATGCACGGTGGTTCTGGAGCCGGACACCGCAGTTTCCATCGAACGAGAGGTGGTCTCCGGTCACGCTTATGCGATCCTCGCGCCCCCGTCCGCTGATGGCGGCGGGTGCGGATACGACAACCCGACGAACCTGTCGGTAGATGGTGTTTCAGACCCGTAAACCCCGGGCCCCGGCGCTTCCGCGCCGGGGCCCTCGTCACGCAGAGGTGTATGTATGGCCCAACCCGACGACATGTTCGATGACGAGGACTACCCCGCCTACACCATGGGCCGCGCCGCGGAGATGACCGGCGCCTCGCAGGATTTCCTACGTCGCCTCGACGAGGCGAAGTTGATCACCCCGGTCCGGTCCGCCGGTGGCCACCGCCGCTACTCCCGTCACCAGTTGCGCCTCGCCGTGCGTGCCCGGGAGATGGTCGACCAGGGCACCCCCCTGGAGGCCGCCTGCCGGATCATCATCCTCGAAGACCAGCTCGAAGAGGCCCTGCGGCGCAACGAACAGCATCCGCGTCCGAGTTGACGCGTCGCGTCGGCACCTCGGCACCCGCCGTCCCGACCGCCGGGCGTCGACACCTCCCGTGTTAGCGATCACATGCGTCGATGGGCCGGATCTGCAGAAAAGTTGCGGATCCCGCCACCGATAGTTTCGAGGGTCCGGTCGGCCGTCGGGTCCGGTGTGTGCCCCGCGCCCGGCCGCCGGGGCCGGTGCCGCGCCAGCGTCCACGGCCTGTGCCGAAGGGGTCGTCCGGCCTGCGAAAGGCGCTTCTGAGCAGGAAAAACCGTGTGGCGGTGCGGGCCGGTGCCCGCGCCGGGCCCGGGTGTGCCTGGCGGGTCCGCGTCGGGCGCGGACTCGGCTCGGGGGGTCGCCGGATCATCCGCCCCGACCGTCCCCGGGGTGCGACCGGTTGAGCATGTTATCGATAACCTGCTATCTTTCGGCCGGGAGCGAAGGGCACGCTTCCCGTCGTCCCAGTCCGTTGGCAGCGGCACCCGAGGGCACCCCTCGCGCCGCCCTGCCGGTCGACGACCAGATCCGGGCCGCTCCACCGAGCCGTTGTGCCGTCCGCGCCGAACGGGCGCGTCCGCCCACCCGAGTCGCCCTGCCCAGGCGGGAGACGGGGTGCGGGTCGTTCACCGCATCCTGCCGTCCACCGGCCATCGCCGGGTCGACTCCGCGTATCACCACCGGGACACCAGACCCATGGCAAGGAGCCAAGCAATGGTCAGACACAGACACCTACTCCCGACCATCGCCGCCGCAGCCGTCCTGCTCGCGGCGACCGTCGGCGGCGCGCTGAACGGCGGCCTCTCCGCGACGGCGGAGGCGGCGACGAACGGCACCCTCGCGGCGACGGCCGGCTGCGGCAAGGCCCCCACATTGAGCAACGGGACGCGCACGATCACCAGCAGCGGGCAGAACCGCAGCTACATCCTGCGGATTCCGGACGGCTACGACCGCAACCGCCAGTACCGGCTGGTCGTCGGCTTCCACTGGTTGAACGGCTCGGCGCAGAACGTCTCCTCGGCCGGCTACTACGGCCTGCTGCCGCTGTCCAACAACAGCACGATCTTCGTCGCCCCGCAGGGTATCGACGCCGGCTGGGCCAACACCAACGGCCGGGACCTGACCCTCTTCGACGACATCCTCCGGCAGGTCGAGAACGACCTGTGCGTGGACACCACCCAGCGTTTCGTGCTGGGCTGGAGCTACGGCGGCGCGATGAGCTACGCGGTGGCCTGTGCCCGGCCCACCGTCGTGCGCGCGGTCGCGGTGCTGTCCGGCGCCCAGCTCAGCGGCTGTAGCGGCGGAACCCAGCCGGTGCCGTACTTCGGCATCCACGGCACCCACGACAGCGTGCTCAACATCTCGATGGGCCGGTCGCTGCGTGACACGTTCGTCCGGAACAACGGGTGCACCGCACAGAGCCCGCGCGAGCCGGCCCTGAACAGCTTCACCCACATCACCACCACCTACTCGGGCTGCCGTTCCGGCTTCCCGGTGCAGTGGGCCGCGTTCGACGGTGACCACACCCCCAGCCCGGTCGACGGGTCGGGCACCCCCAACGACTCGCGGACCTGGACTTCGGGGGAGATCTGGCGCTTCTTCAGCCAGTTCCAGTCCACCACGCCGCCCACCACGCCCCCGCCGACCACCGCTCCGCCGACGACTCCGCCGCCCACCACCGCCCCGCCGACCACGCCGCCGCCGACCACCCCGCCGCCCACCAGCGGACCGGGCGGCTGCACCGCCACCTACAAGGCGGTCAACAGTTGGCCCGGCGGTTTCCAGGGTGAGGTCACCGTGGCCAACACCAGCTCCGGCGCGATCACCGGCTGGGCTGTGGGTCTGAGCCTGGGCAGCGGCCAGGCGCTCAGCAGCGTCTGGAACGGCGTCAACACCGGCACCACCGGCAACGTCACCGTCCGCAACGCCGCCTACAACGGCGCGCTGGCCCCCAACGGCTCGACCACGTTCGGGTTCACCGCCACCGGCAACGGCACCCCGCCGCCCGGCAACATCACCTGCGCCATCTCCTGATCACGGACGCCCTCAGGGCCCGGAGCCGCCCGGCTCCGGGCCCGCCGTCCGTTCCGGGCCCGGTCGGTGTCGCGGGTCTGCCGCCCGGGTGAGAGGTGGCGGGTCTTATTGCCAATAACTGGCAATTACGCGATAGTGGCAGCAGTGGCGGGTACCCGGGCCTGCGATGATCCGACCTGGCCCGAGTGCCCGCCCCGTTGTCGACCCACGATTCAAGGAGCTGCTGGTGGGCCTCTACTCGCTGCCCGACATGCCGTACGACTACGGTGCGCTGGAGCCGGCCATGTCCGGCGAGATCCTGGAGCTGCACCACAGCAAGCACCATGCGGCGTACGTCAAGGGCAGCAACGACGCCCTGGAGCAGCTCGCCGAGGCTCGGGACAAGGGCGACTTCGCGGCGTTGGTCGGGTTGGAGAAGACGTTCGCGTTCAACCTGTCCGGGCACGTGCTGCACTCGATCTTCTGGAACAACCTCTCCCCGGACGGCGGTGACCGTCCCGACGGGGAGTTGGCGGCGGCGATCGACGAGCACTTCGGCTCGTTCGACGGCTTCGCCGGGCAGCTGTCGGCGGCGACCAAGAGCGTGCAGGGCTCCGGCTGGGGCATCCTGGCCTGGGAACCGCTGGGGCAGCGGCTGATCGTGGAACAGGTCTACGACCACCACGGCAACGTCGGGCAGGGCTCCACGCCGCTGCTGGTGTTCGACGCCTGGGAGCACGCCTACTACCTGCAGTACCGCAACGTCCGTCCGGACTACGTCGACCGGCTGTGGAACCTCGTCGACTGGGCCGACGTGACCGCCCGCTTCGACGCCGCCCGCGCGACCGCCCCGAAGCTCTGACCGGCGTGACCGGCCCCGTTCCGGTCGCCGCCGACCTTGTCCAGCGTGCCGCCGGGGTCATCGCCGCCCGCCGTCGCGGTGACCTCGCCGGGGCGGAGGCGCTGCTGGCCTCGTTCGACACCGAGCAGGCCCGCACCCTCGGCTTCTACCTGCTCGCCGACCTCGCCCTCGGGCTGGTCCGCGCGCAGACCGGAGAGTCGCTGGACGACCTGGTCCGGCAGCTCACGCTGCTTGTGGCCGACACCTCTCCGCCGCCCGCCCCCTGATCCACCGGCCGCCTGGAGCACCGCCGCGTCGAGCGTCGACGCGGCGGTGCTCCACCGCGACATCTCAGGAGTACGTCATGGTCAAGCCCCGCTCCGTACGCGTGCCGGCATTGCTCGGCATCGTCCTGGCCGTCGTCGCCGGCTGCACGTCCCCGACGCCGTCGTCCACCGGCGGAGCCGCAGGCGGTCCGGTCGTGGTGGCCACGGCGGGTGAGCCGGAGACCCTCAACCCGGTGCTCAACTACGGCCCCGACGGCGCGTCGCTGATCTTCGACGGGCTGGTCGCCCGGGACGCCCGCAACCAGCTCGTGCCGGCCCTGGCCCGGGAACTGCCGACGGTGTCGGCGGACGGCCGGACGGTGACGGCGACGCTGCGCGAGGGGGTGCTGTTCCACGACGGCAGCCCGCTCACCGCCGGAGACGTCGTCTTCACCTACCAGGCGGTGCTGGACCCGAAGGTCGACTCGACGCTCCGCTCGGACCTCGACATGCTCGCCTCCGTCGCCGCCCCCGACCCGTCCACCGTGGTCTTCACCCTCAAGCACCCGTACGCGCCGTTCGTGCAGCGGCTGGCGCTGGGCATCGTGCCGGCGAAGGCGTTCGAGGGGCAGGACGTCAACAAGGCGGAGTTCAACCGCCTGCCGATCGGCACCGGGCCGTACCGGATGACGTCGTGGACGCCGGGGGACCGGCTGGTGCTGGCGGCGAACGAGCGGTACTGGGGCGGCAAACCGGCGAACCCGGGCGTGGTGGTGGCGTTCGTCGCCGACGACAACGTCCGCGCGCAGCGGATGCGGGCCGGCGAGTTCGACGCGGCCGAGCTGCCGCCGAAGCTGGCGACCGGATTCGACGGCCAGGCTGGTCAGCAGGTGCACAAGGTCCCCACCGCCGACTACCGGGGCGTGATGCTGCCCATGGGCAACCCCGTCCTGGGCGACCTGGCGGTCCGCCGGGCGCTGAGCACGGCGGTCGACCGGCAGGCCATGGTGACCGGCGTGCTCGGCGGGGCGGGGGAGCCGGCGTTCGGCCCGGTGCCGCCCACCTCCGAGTTCGCCGAGCCGTCGATCGCCGGCCGGGCCGCCGCCGACCGGGCCGCCGCCGCCGCGATCCTCGACGCCGCCGGCTGGACCCCCGGCCCGGACGGCATCCGCGCCAAGGCCGGCCGGCAGGCCGCGTTCACGCTGATGTACCCGGCCACCGACAGCCTGCGCAAGGAACTGGCCCTGGCGGTCACCGCCGACGCCAAGAAGATCGGCATCGCGGTCACCCCGCAGGGCCTCACCTGGGACGCGATCACCCCCCGGATGAAGACCGACGCGCTGATCATGGGGTACGGCACCCCGTACGACCCGGACTTCGTGTCGTTCAAGCTGTTCGGTTCCGCCTTCGCCGGACAGGGCTTCTTCAACCCCGGCTCCTACCGGTCCGCCACCGTCGACGCCGCCCTGCAGACCGGCCGGGACACCACCGACCCGGCCGCCCGACGGGCCGCGTACGCCACCTTCCAGCAGCAGCTCGCCGCCGACGTGCCGTGGGTGTTCCTCACCTACCTGCAACACACGTACGTGGTGCGCGACAGCGTGACCGGGGTGACCCCCCGGGTCGAGCCGCACGAGCACGACGTCGCCAACAGCCTCTGGTGGAACGTGCACACCTGGGAGAAGAAGGCGTGACGCCGCCCAGCCGACGTCGCCGGCTGGCCGGGGCCGGGGTCATGATCCGCCGCCGGCTGCTGGTCGCCGTACCGGTGCTCGCCGCGACCAGCATGGGCATGTTCGCCCTCGGGGCGGCCTCCCCGATCGACCCGGCCCAGCAGTACGCGGGCGCGGCGGCCTTCACCACCACCGAGGAGAACCTCGCGCAGCTCCGCGCGAACTGGGGCGTCGACGACCCGCTGCCGGTGCAGTACGCCCGCTGGGTGGGCAACCTGCTGCGCGGCGACCTCGGCTGGTCCACCAGCCGCCACGAGCCGGTCACCTCGGTGCTCGCCGCCCGCGCCGGCTGGACCCTGCTGCTGGTCGGCCTGGCCCTCGCCCTCGTCCTGGTGGCCAGCGTGCTGCTGGGCACCCTGGCCGCGTACCGGCGCGGTGGCGTCTTCGACCGCGCCCTGCGCACCGTCGCGTACGCCGTGCAGTCGATGCCGGTGTTCTGGATCGGGCTGGCCGCGATCGCCGTGTTCGCCCTCACCCTGGGCTGGCTGCCCGCCGGTGGGCTCACCGACCTCACCGCGACCGGCACCGACCCGGCCGACGTGGCCCGGCACCTGGTGCTGCCGGTGACCGTGCTGGCGATCTCCCAGGCCCCGTGGTTCGTGCTGTTCGTCCGGGACGCGGTCGCCGAGAGCCTGCGCGACGACCACGTGCTGGCCGCCCGCGCCCGGGGGCTGCCCGGCCGTACCGTCCTGTTCGGCCACGCGCTGCGGACGGCGCTGCTGCCCTTCCTCACCCTGGTCGGCACCCACCTGCCCGAACTCGTCGGCGGCGCGGTGCTGGTGGAGACCGTCTTCTCGCTGCCCGGCCTCGGCGCGGTCACCGTCGCGGCGGCGTTGGGCGCGGACTTCCCGCTGCTGGCCGCCACCACCCTGGCCACCACCGTCGTGGTGCTGGCCGCGAACCTGGCCACCGACCTCGGCTACGCCGCCGCCGACCCCCGGGTACGCCTCGATGACTGACCTCGCCCCACCACCGGCCGCCCCGCCCGCCCGACGCCTGCCGCCGCGCCGGCCGGCCACCCTGCTGCGGGGCGGACGGGCCGGCGCGGGGGTGGCCGCCGCCGTGCTCGTCGTCGCGGTCCTCGCCTGCCTGCTCGCACCACTACTGTGGCCGCTGGACCAGAGCGCGGTCGACCTCGCCCGGACCCGGCTCGCGCCCTCGCCCGAACACCTGGCCGGCACCGACGACCTGGGTCGGGACGTGGCCCTGCGCAGCCTCTACGGGCTGCGCGTCTCGCTGCTCGTCGGGGTGGTCGCCGCGCTCGTCGCCACCGTCATCGGTGGTCTCGTCGGCGCGGTCGCCGGCAGCGTCGGTGGGCGCGTCGACCGGGTGCTGATGCGGGTCGTCGACACCGTCGCCGCCCTGCCGCACCTGCTGCTGGGCATCTTCATCGTGGCGATGCTGCGGCCGAGCCTCGGCGCGGTCGTCGCCTCGATCGCGTTGACGCACTGGCTGTCCACCGCCCGGATCGTCCGCTCCGAACTGCTCAGCCTACGGTCCCGCCCGTTCGTCGACGCCGCGATCGCCGGCGGGGCGAGCCGGGCCCGGGTGCTCACCCGGCACCTGCTGCCGCACGTGCTGCCGCGGCTCGCGCTGGCGACCACGCTGATGGTGCCGCACGCCGTCTGGCACGAGACCGCGCTGTCCTTCCTCGGCCTGGGCCTGCCGCCGCACCTCGCCTCGATCGGCAACATGATCAACGACGGTCAGCGGTCCCTGCTCACCGGCGCGTGGTGGGCCAGCATCGTCCCCGGCCTGGCCCTGGTCGCCGTCACCCTCGCCCTGGCGGTGCTCACCGGCCGCTGGCGGGACCGCCTCGACCCCCGCGTACGGGCGGAGTTGCAGCTGTGACCGCGAGCGTAACCGGCACCGTGCCCACCGACGCCGGCCGCCGGCCGGCGCTGCTGACCGTCGACGGGCTGACCGTCCGGTTCCGGCTTCCCGACGCCGTCGTGCACGCCGTCACCGACCTGCGCCTCGACCTGCACCCCGGCGAACTGCTGGCCGTGGTCGGCGAGTCGGGCTGCGGCAAGTCCGTGCTCGCGCACGCCCTGCTCGGCCTGCTGCCCCGCAACGCCACCGTCACCGGGCACGCCCACCTGCACCCGGCGGACGGCACCCCGGTCGACCTGGTCGCGGCGGGTGAACGGCATCTCGCCCGGCACGTCCGGGGCCGGGTCGTCGGCCTCGTCCCGCAGAGCCCGGCCACCGCCCTGACCCCGGTGCGCACCGGCCGGCGGCTGCTGGAGGAGACCCTGCGCGCCCACGGCCACCCCCGCCGGGCCGCCGCCGACGCCGCCGAACGGGCCGCCGACGACGTCGGCCTGCACCCCGCCGACCTCGACAGGTATCCGCACGAGCTGTCCGGGGGGATGGCCCAGCGGCTGGCCACCGCCCTGGCGCTGGCCCCCGACCCGCCGCTGCTGCTCGCCGACGAACCCACCAGCGGCCTCGACCGGCCGCTGGTGGAGCACACCCTGGACCTGCTGCGCCGCCGCTGCGACGCCGGGGCCGCCGTCCTGCTCATCACCCACGACCTCGCCGCCGCCCGCCGCGTCGCCGACACCGTCGCCGTCATGTACGCCAGCCGCGTCGTCGAACACCGGCCCACCCCGGACCTGTTCGACCGCCCCGCCCACCCGTACACCGCCGGGCTGCTCGACGCCCTGCCCGACCGGGCGTTCACCCCGGTGCCCGGTCACCCGCCGATGCTCACCGACCTGCCCGCCGGCTGTGCGTTCGCTCCGCGCTGCCACCGGGCCACCGACACCTGCCGTACCCCGCCCCGCCCGACGGCCGACGGCACCGGGCAGGTCGCCTGCCACCACCCGCTCACCTCCGGAGCAGCGGCATGACGACCACGGCCGACCATCCGCCCGCCGGGCTCGCCGCGCACCAGGTCACCGTCCACTACGGCCGGCAGCGCGTGCTCGACCGGGTCGACCTGCACGTCGCACCCGGGGAGACGGTCGGCCTGCGCGGCCCCTCCGGCAGCGGCAAGTCCACCCTCGCCCGGGTGCTGGCCTTCCTGCACGCCCCGGACGGCGGCCGGATCACCCTCGACGGCGAACCCGTCGCCGGGGTCCGGCACCGGCTGCCCGCCGCCGTCCGGACCCGGGTGGCGATCCTGTTCCAGAGCCCCCGCGCCGCCAGTGACCCCCGGTTGAGCCTGGCCGACCTGATCGCCGAACCGATGCGTGCCACCGGGACGCCGGCCGGGCAGGTGGCCGCCCGGACGGCCGAGCTGGCCGACCTGGTCGGGCTCACCCCCGACCTGCTCACCCGGCGTCCGCACGCGGTCAGCGACGGGCAGTTGCAACGCGCATGCCTGGCCCGCGCCCTCGTGCACCGCCCCGACCACCTGCTCTGCGACGAGGCCACCGCCATGCTCGACGCCTCCACCCAGGCCCACGTGGCCGCCGTCGTGACCGACTACCAGCGCCGGCACCGGGCGGGCGTGCTGCTGATCACCCACGATCCGGCGCTGCTGGCCCGCTGGGCGACCCGGGTGGTGGACCTGCCGGGGCCGACGGCCGACCCACCCGCGCCGCCCCGCTGAGGAGGCGTCACCGGGTCGGGCCGACGGTGTCGCGGCCACCCCCGGGGTTGCCTACGCAGCGTGGCCCGACAACTACTTGACCGGGCCGTGCAACTCCCCGGGCCGGTGCCTCCGTTCTACCTCCGGCACAAGGAGGCAGCCGACGTGAGAGCCGAAGACGAACAGGCGTTCCGCGAGTTCGTGACGTCCCAGATGGCGTCGCTGCGCAAGCTGGCGTACATGACCTGCGGTGACTGGCACGCGGCCGAGGACGCCGTGGCCAACGCCCTGGTCAAGCTCTATCCCCGCTGGCGGAAGCTGGAACGGCCCGATCTCTACGTCAAGACCATGGTCTACCGGGCGGCGGTCGACGAGACCCGGCGGCCGTGGCGGCGGGAGCGGTCGTCCGGTGACGCCATGCCGGACGTCGCGCTGCGCGACCCGGCCGACGCCACCGACGAGCGGATGCGGCTGCGGGCCGCGCTCGACGCCGTACCGGCCCGGCAGCGGGCCGCCGTCGTGCTCCGGCACTACCTGGGCCTGAGCCTGGAGGACACGGCAGGCGTCCTCGACTGCACGGTGGGCACCGCCAAGAGCCAGGTATCCCGCGGTCTGGCCAAGCTGCGCGAGTCGCTCGCTGCCGAACGCATCAATCTCACCGGGAATTCGATCGAGGAGTTGACCAGTGCAGTTGCATGAATTGGTGGACGCGGTGACCGGTCAGGAGCCACCGATGACCCGTACCGCCGACGACATCGTCGCGGCGGGACGCCGGGCGCAGCGGCGACGCCGGGCCGGGTTCGCCTCGGCCGGCGCGGCCGGCCTGGTCGTGGTCGCGGTCGCCGGCGCGTTCGCGCTGCCGACCCTGGGCGCCGGGCGGGACACCACCGCCGCGCCGCCCCCGGTGGGTGCGGCGGCCGCCGCACCCACCGAGGCCCGCTGGGCCGACGCCCCGCCGTTCACCTTCACCTTCCAGGGGTACGACGCGGGCCCGCTGCACGTGCAGGACCCGATCGTCGCGTCGGTCGGTTACCAGATCGCCTCGGTCTACTCCGACGGCCACATCTCGAACGACAAGCCGGTCACCGCCGACGAGATCGAGGCGGGCGGCGACCCCATCGAGCAGAAGAAGCGGGCGGCCGGGGGCAAGCCCAGCCTGTGGGCGTACCTGACCGTCTACCGGCCGGGCGTCTTCGACCCGGCCGGGATCAAGAACGGCAGGAAGGTCACCGTGGCCGGGCACCGGGCCGTGCAGGCGACCCTGCCGGTCGGCCTCGACCCGAGCAAGCCGGTCGACGAGGGCAACAAGCTGCTTGCCTGGGAGTACGCGCCCAACGCGTGGGCGGCGGTGACGTCGATCTCCAGCTCCGTGGCCTCGCCCAGCTTCCAGGACCTCGGCGGCCTGGTCGGCGGTCTGAAGCCCAGCCGGCCGAAGCCGGCCACGGTGCCGTTCACCGTCGGCTACGTGCCGGCCGGCTACCGGCCGTTGCAGTCCGGCACGCACGCCATGCCCGGCCTCAGCGGCATCGCCGCGGCCCGCGCCGGTGACTTCGGCGGCGCGACGTACACCCGGCCGGCCGCGCCCACCTCGGGCCTGACCGCGCCCTACGACCAGGCCGAGGACGGCATCAAGGACGGCTTCCACATCTTCGTCACGCCGGCCGGCAGCTCGAACCAGTCCCCGGAGCCGGGTGTGACGAAGTGCTACCCCGGTTCGGACCGGCGGGCCCCGGGTGACGGTGCCGGAGGCGGCGGCTTCTGCAACATCTGGAACGCCGACGGCACGGTCGTCCTCCAGGTCAGCGGGATGGGCCTGGGCAACAGGCTGCCGCTGGCCGAGCTGGAGAAGGTCGCCAAGGGCATCAAGGTCGCCGACGTCAGGGACGAGTCGACCTGGACCCCGGCCGCGCAGGCCCTCCGGCCGTAACGGAACCTTCCCCTCCGGCGGGTCGGCCGGCGGCAGGGATCGGGACCGGCCGCCCCCTCCGGCGACCGATCGGGACCGGCCGCCACCGGCGACAGCGGCACCGCGCACGACGGCGGTGCCGCTGTTGCCGTGTGTGGGCGACGTCGCCCCGATCCCGCGCCGGAAGGTGGACACGGCACCGCCCAGGAAGTGGAATAGCCGACGCGACCCGCGGGTCGCCATCGGCGTCGCCGACCCCGCCGCCCCGGCCCGGTACTGGGCGCTGCGCGGCAGCGTGGTGGACATCTCCACCGCCGGTGCCCGCGAGCACATCGACGAGTTGTCCCGCAAGTACCTCGGTCGCCCCTATCCCGGTTTCGGCGGTGGTGGGCAGCAGCGGGTCCTGCTCACCGTGAAGGTCGATCGGGTGCACACACCGTGACCCGGTGAGCGGGGGCACCGCCTCCCTGTTCCGGTCGCCGTACCCCGCATCGGCGTTACGCTGCCGTCCGGCCCGCCCAGCCCGTGAAGTTGGTCGATGTCTCAATGGGCGGGCCGTACGTCTTGGCAGCGGCGCACGCCTCGGCTACCGTCGTGGGAACGCTCCCATGTAGAAACATCTATGTGATCAGGAGGCAACACGTCGTGGCTACCCTCTCCTCGCTCCGCCGCAGATCGGTGGCGGCCTTCAGCGTGGCGGCCGTCGCGGGCGTCACCGCCGCCGGCGTAGTCCTCGCCGGTGGCACCGCCTCCGCCGGGACGATATCCGGACCGCTCTACCGCGACCCGACGACCGCCGTCGTCCGCTGGGTCGCCGCCAACCCCGGCGACTCGCGGGTCGGCGTCATCCGTGACAAGATCGCCAGCCAGCCGCAGGCCAGGTGGTTCGCCAACTTCAACCCGTCAACCGCGCAGTCCGAGGCCGCGTCGTTCGTCGGCGCCGCCAACTCCGCGGGGCAGATCCCGGTGCTCTCGATCTACGAGATCACCAACCGGGACTGCGGCGGGGCCAGCGCCGGGGGCGCACCCGACCTCAACCAGTACCAGACCTGGGTGTCGAACTTCGCCCGGGGGCTGGGCAACCAGACGGTCATCATCATCCTGGAGACCGACTCGCTCGCCCTGCTGACCTGCCTGAACAGCAACGAGATCAACGCCCGCAACCAGGCGATCTCGACGGCCACCCGGACCCTCAAGGCGGCCAACCCCAACGCCAAGGTCTACCTCGACGGCGGCCACTCCACCTGGAACAGCGCCAACGAGACGGCCAACCGCCTGCGGGCGGCCGGCGTGCAGTACGCCGACGGCTTCTTCACCAACGTGTCGAACTTCAACCCCACCTCCAGTGAGGCGAACTTCGGCCGGAACGTCATCAACGCCCTCAACGGCATGGGCATCTCGGGCAAGCGCCAGGTCATCGACACCAGCCGCAACGGCGGAGCCAGCGGTGACTGGTGCGGCGACGACAACACCGACCGGCGTATCGGGCAGTACCCGACGACCAACACCGGCGACAACAACATCGACGCGTACCTCTGGGTGAAGCCGCCGGGTGAGGCCGACGGCTGCCGCTACACCGCCGGTTCCTTCCAGCCGGACCTGGCCTTCAGTCTGGCCAACGGCGCACCCAACCCGCCGGTGACGACCCCGCCGACCACCGCGCCGCCCACCACGGCCCCGCCGACGACCCCGCCCCCCACCACGGCGCCCCCCACCACGCCGCCGCCGGCCGGCAACGGCTGCACCGCGTCGGTGGTGGTCAACCAGTGGAACGGCGGCTTCACGGCGAGCGTTACGGTCACCGCCGGCGCCACCGCCCTCAACGGCTGGAACGTCAGCATCAGCCTGCCCGGCGGTGCCAGCGTCACCAGCACCTGGAGCGCACAGTCCAGCGGCACCAGCGGGACCGTCCGGTTCACCAACGTGAGCTACAACGGGCAGGTCGGTGCCGGGCAGTCGACCAACTTCGGCTTCCAGGGCAACGGCACCGGCCCCGGTGCCACGGCCACCTGCACGGCCAACTGACCGGTACGACGGCGAACGGCCCGGCGCGGAGCACCCTTTCGCGCCGGGCCGTCGTGCGTCCACCGTCCGCCTGCTCCGGCCCGGCCGCAGGCTAGACAGGAGAGTGGATCTCACACACCAGGAGATCTTCCAACGGTACGTCTACGCCGGCGCGGGTCACCCGCAGCGGAGGGAACACCGGCCCGGGTGGCCTCACCTCCGGGCGGTGAGCACGTCGATCTCGCAGCCCGGAGCGGCCGGGTCGAAGCCGTGCTCCGTCAGCCAGCGGATCGTCAGCAGGCTCCGCGCCGACCACCACGCCCGGATGACGTCGACGTCGACCTCGGTGCCGTAGCCGGCGACGACGTCACCCAGGCGCTCCTCGTGGCCGAGCGTCAGGATGGCGAGGTCATACAGGGCGTCGCCGGGGCCCGCCTCGGACCAGTCGAGCACGCCGGTGACCTCGTCGTGCTCGACGAACACGTGCGCGGTCTGCAGGTCGCCATGCATGAACACCGGGGTCCACGGCCGCAGCGCGGCCTCGGCGACCCGACGGTTACGGGCGACCAGATCGGCGGGGAGAACACCGTTCGTGACGAGCCACCGGCACTCCCCGTCGAGGCGTGCCGCCAGGTCGTCGAGGTGACGACCGGGCCAGGGCGGCAGCGGGGCGTCGTGCAGCCTGCGTACGGCGGCACCGGCCGCGGCCCACGCGGCGGGCGACGCGGTCGACGGTTCGCCGAGCTGGCCCAGTGGCCGCCCGGGAAGGGCGGCGAGCGCGAGCACGGGCGGCCTGTGCCATCGGATCTTCGGTGTGGGGACCGGTGCCAGCGCCATCGCCTCGACCTCGACGGCGGTGCGCGTCGGATCGGAGTCGATCTTGAGGAACAGGTCGCCGACGCGCAGGGTCGCGCGCTCCTGATGGGCGACGACCACCTCGACCCCTGCCACGCCGGTCAGTCTCGCGTAGACATCCGTCGACGTCACCTGGTTTGTGCCGCCGGCAGGACGGTCGCCCTCAGGCCGTGAGGACGACCGTCTTGCCGGGCAGCTCACCCGCGCCGGCCCGGGCATGCAGCGCGGGCAGCTCGGCAAGCGGCACCCGCTGGGCCACCTCGACGTGCAACTCGCCGGTGCCCACCCGCGCCGCCAGGTCGGCGAGCTGGTCGGCGTCGCTGCGGACGAACAGGTCGATGCCGCGTACGCCACGCGCCCCGTCGGAAGGGGCGGGCATCCAGACGGTGGTGTTGACCAGGGTTCCACCGTCACGGATCAGCGTGACCAGGGCGGCGAGCTGCTCCGGGGCGACCGGGGCGAGGTTGAGCACCAGGTCGACCGGCTCGGTCACCGCCGCCGTCACGTCGGTGCTGGTGTGGTCGACCACCTCGTCGGCCCCGGCGGCCCGGACCCGGTCGGCGCTGCGGGGGCTGGCCGTGGCGATCACCCGGGCACCGGCCTCCTTCGCCAACTGCACGGCGTATCCGCCGACCGCGCCGCCGGCCCCGTTGACCAGCACCCGCTGGCCGGCCGTCAGCCTGCCGTGGTCGAACAGCGCCTGCCACGCCGTCAGCCCCACCAGCGGAAGCGCCGCCGCATCGGCCAACGGGATGTTCCCCGGCGCCCCGGTCAGGATCTCCGCCGGCGCGATCACGTACTCCGCCGCCGCCCCGGTCCCCGTCATCGGCAGGAAGCCGATGACCCGGTCGCCGACCGCGACGTCGGTCACCTCGGGACCGACCGCGTCGACCGTGCCGGCGACGTCGAGGCCGGGAGTGTGGGGCAGCTCGACCGGGATCGGGCCCTGCATGAAGCCCGCGCGGATGTTGCCGTCGACGCCGTTGAACGACGTCGCGGCGACCCGGATGCGGACCTGACCGACACCGGGGACGGGCTGCTCGACGTCCTCGTAGCGGAGCACCTCGGGGCCGCCGAACTCGTGAAAACGCACTGCCTTCATTGCCTGACCTGCTTTCCTGGACGCCGTCGGTGAGCCTCGGGCGCGAAGCGGTGCCGTCGCGGCAGCGCCGCGCGGTGCGGAGGCATCCGGCCCGGTGTCACCAGGGTCGCCCGGAGGCAGCCGCCGGATCCGCGGTCGCCGGATACGTCACCCAATCTGGCAGGAACCGGCGCGGTCAGCCTGGGCCAGGTTGGCCCACCCTGATGACGGCCGGCTCACCGGCGTCGTCGACGATCTCGGCGAGCCGCGCCGCATCGGCCGAACGCGGTGCCGCGGTGAGCATCAGGGCCGCCAGATCGTCACCCGGGATGGTGACCAGGCTGCCGACGAGGGTGACGACACCGCCGTCCGGATGGACGAACGCGGCGCTGCTCTCGTAGGCCGTCACCGGACGCGGCTCCCGCCACAGGGTGTCGAACAGACCGCTGCGGCTGCGCATCTCGTCCACCAGCCCGGCGAGGGAGGCGTCGGCCGGGTAACGCAGCACCGCGCTGCGCAGCCGGGCGACGAGGACCGCCTCGTGATCGGTCGCCTCGGCCGCCGACTGCCGGAAACCACGGAACGGATCGCAGAACGTACGCCAGGCGACGTTCCACTGCCACGGGTCCCCGGTGAGTTCCCAGTGCCCCAGGGCCAGGAACGCGGTGTTCACGGCGACCAGGTTCATCGCCGCGTCGGAGACGAACATCGGGGTGTCGGTGAACCGCTCCAGCAGCCGCATCGCGCCCGGACCGATCTCGTCGGGCACCCGCCCGTCCGCGGCGGCGTACCCGGCCAGCGCGCAGAGCCGCTCGTACTCCGCCCGCCCGACCCGCAGCGCACGGGCGATGGCGTGCACCACCCCGGCCGACGGATGACTGCGCCCCTGCTCCAACCGGCGTACGTAGTCCGCCGACATGCCCGCCAGCTCGCCGAGTTCCTCCCGCCGCAACCCCTGCACCCGCCGCCGGCCGACCGGCAGCCCGACCGTCGCCGGCGTCGTGCTCTCCCGCAACTGGCGCACCGCGACGCCGAACTCGTGACGTTCCACGGTCCCAGTCTGCCCCGCCCCGGTCGGACCGCAGGTCGCGCGGGTGGTCCCGGGGGTTATCCCCGGTACGACGGCGGGTGGAAGCCGCCTTCTGTCGCCCCTGTCGCGCTCCTAGCGTGGGAACGACCGAGGGCGGCCGCAGGCGCAGCCCCGGTTTCCCGAGGAGCCCGTTCATGGCACGAAGAATCCGCACAGCCCTGTTCGCCGCGTTGGTCGCCGGCTGTCTGACCCTGACGAACGCGGCACCCACCTTCGCCGCCGGCCCCGTCGAGCCGTCCACCCGGCATCCAGGTGACGGGCCGACCTGGCGTCCGGGTGACGGCCCGGCCCGGCTGAGACTGCCGACGCCGACCGGGCCCTATCCGGTGGGCACCGTCGACCTGCACCTGGTCGACCGCTCCCGCACCGACCCGTGGGCGACCACCCCGGCCTCCCGCGAGCTGATGGTCAGCCTCTGGTACCCGGCCACCGACGTGGACCGCTTCCCCCGGGCACCCCACATGCTGCCCGGCGCGGCGGCCCACTTCGGCAGCGCCGACGGGGTCGGGACCAGCCTGTACGACATACCGGCGGGCGCGGTGGACTTCGCCGCCACCCGGACCAGCGGTCACCGGGGTGCGCCGATGGCGCGGCGCGCGCAACCGTTCCCTGTGGTGTTGTACTCCCCCGGAGCCGGCGACCCGCGGACCTGGAACACCACAGTGGTGCAGGACCTGGCCAGCCGGGGGTACGTGGTGGTGACCGTCGACCACACCTACGAGACGTCTGAGGTGGAGTTTCCCGACGGCCGGGTCCTCACCACCGTGTTGCCGCAGCTCTTCGAGCAGGCGCAGCAGCCCGATGACTTCCAGCGACTCGCGGCCCGGGTGTTCGACACCCGGGTCGCGGACATCCGCTTCGTGCTCGACCAGCTGGCGGCCCTGCACCGGGGTGGCAACCCGGACGCGGAGGGCCGGCCGCTGCCCCGGGGCGTGGCGGGCGGCCTGGACCTGCGCCGGGCGGGCATGTTCGGTGTCTCGGCGGGCGGGATCACCGCTCTGCAGGTGATGAGCGAGGACTCCCGGATCAGGGCCGCGATCGACATGGACGGCAGCATCGAGTCACCGATCGTCCCGGACGCCCTCCGGTTGTGGCCGGTGACCCGTACCGGTCTGGACCGGCCGTTCATGTTCGTCGGTGACGCCGGCACCGACCACCGGCAGACGCCGTCCTGGCGGATGCTGTGGGACAACAGCACCGGTTGGCGGGTCGACCTGCGGCTCGACGGGGCGCCCAGCGAGGACGCGTACAAGGACATCGTGCCGCTGCTTCCGCAGATCGCCAGGCAACTCGGCCTTCCCGACAGCTTCGTCACCGAGACCATCGGCACTCTCGACCCGGCCCGCGCCGTCCGCACCCAGGAGACCCTGGTCACCGCCTTCTTCGACAGGTGGTTGCGCGGCCGGGACGGGCACCTGCTGGACGGTCCGTCGCCACGACTGCCCGGCGTCACCTTCATCCCCTGACCCGCGAACCACCCCGCCGGCCGGTGGCCCTTCGGCTGCCGGCCGGCGTTCGTGTCGGTCGCCGGCCGACGGGCATGCACGCCGGCCGGCGTCGGACCGGGCACGGTCAGCCGCCGAGGTGGCGCAGGACGGCCAGCACCCGGCGGTTGTCGCCGTCCGAGGCCGGCAGCCCGAGCTTCGCGAAGATGTTCGCCACGTGCTTCTCCACCACCCCGGGGGTGATGGCGAGCGCCGCCGCGATGCCGGCGTTGGACCGGCCCTCGGCCATCGCCGAGAGCACCGCACGCTCGCGGGGGGTCAGCGACGCCAGCCCCGCCACGTCCCGCCCGGCCCGCATCAGGTGACCGACCACCTCCGGATCGAGCGCGGTGCCGCCGGCCGCCACCCGGGTCAGCGCCTCCACGAAGTCGGCGACGTCGGCTACCCGGTCCTTGAGCAGGTAGCCGACCCCGCTGGGCCGGTCGGTGAGCAGGCGGGTCGCGTAGCGGGTCTCGACGTACTGGGAGAACACCAGCACCCCGACCCCGGGATGGTCGCGGCGGATGTCGATCGCGGCACGCAGCCCCTCGTCGGTGTGCGTCGGCGGCATCCGGATGTCGACCACGGCCACGTCCGGCAGGGCGTCGGCGACGGCCGACCGTAACGAGTCCGCGTCGGCCACCGCCGCGCAGACCTCGAAGCCACGGTCGGTGAGCAGCCGGACCAACCCCTCGCGCATCATCGCGGCGTCCTCCGCGATCACCACCCGCATGCCGTCGCCTCCAATTCACACCTGTGTGGGTAGCTCGATCTCGACCCGGGTGGGCCCGCCGACCGGGCTGTGCACCATCATCCGGCCGTCCACGACGGTGATGCGGCGGGCCAGCCCGGTCAGGCCGGGGCCGGCCGGGTCCGCCCCGCCGGTGCCGTCGTCGGTGACACCGAGCGTCAGACTGCGGCCGGTGCCGACGACACCGAGCCGGATCCGGGTCGCGTTGCTGTGCTTCGCGGCGTTGGCGAGCAGTTCGGCCGCGCAGAAGTAGGCGATCGTCTCGATCGCGGGCGCCGGCCGGTCGGGCAGCTCGACCGTCACCGTGACCGGGAGCGCGCTGCTGGAGGCCAGCGTCGCCAGCGCGTCGCCGAGACCGTTGTCGAGCGCCGGTGGGTGGATGCCGCGCACCAGGTCGCGCAGGTCGGCGAGGGCGTCCTTCGCGCCCCGGTGGGCGAGGGCGACCAGCTCGCGGGCCTGCGCGAGGTCGGACGGTGGGCCGTCGACACCGAGCTTCTCGGTGGCCATACCGAGGTTCATGGCCAGCGTCGCCAGCCGGATCTGCGCGCCGTCGTGCAGGTCCCGTTCCAGCCGGCGCATCATCGTGGCCGCGTCGTCGATGGCCTGGGCCCGGCTGACCTGGAGCTGCCGCACCCGTTCGGCGAGCCGGCGCGGACCGAGCAGCCACCGCATCGCCGCCAGGTCGGCCGTCGTGCCGATCCGCATCAGCGTCGGTGCCACCAGGAGCATGGCCAGACCGGCCGCCGCGATGAGGAACGTGCCGGCGAGCGTGCGCGCGCCGATGGGGCCGAACGGGGTCAGCGCCAACACCGGCCCGAGGCGGGTGCCGGGCGGATGGTTGCGGAACAGCGGCCACCACAGCGGGTAGCTGAGGTTGACCGGCCCGAACACGTAACAGAACACGCCGTAGCCCTGCGGGACGGCCAGTGGCACCTTGAGCAGGGCGTACCCGCAGGCCCGCCAGCCCGGCCCGTCGGTGACCAGCGCACCGGGCCGCCGCGACGGCCGGGGTGGCGGAGCCTGCACGGGTACGCCGAGCAGCCGGGACGCGAGCCGGCGGTGCACCGCTCCCGTCGCGCGCCCGGCCGGGGCGGCCAACACGACCAGCAGCGCGACGGTGAGCGGGAACAGCACCAGGAACAGCGGCGCGACGGTGGGGGCGGGCTCACGGGACATGGCACCGGTCGCCCACAGGACGAGGGCACCCACGGCGGGCACGAGCATCGGTACGGCCAGGACCGCGACCGCGCTGAACACCCCGACCAGGCAGAACACGGCCTGACGCAGGACCGGTCCGCTGAACGGTGAGGGCAGCAGCGCGGTCATCGGCCCATTGTGGCCGATGACCGCGCTGCTGCCTGCTCCGTTGCGACCGGCCCGGTCGTGGTCGGCCCCGCTGTCGTCGGCCCGTGGGTCACGCATCCCGGGAACGGAGCAGGATGCCACCACACACGATCGCCACCGCCGCGTACCCGCACATCAGCAGCACGCTGACCCACCCGGTGAACAGCCCGGACCCGGGCGAGAGCACCGCCACCGAGTTGAGCAGCATCAGCAGCGGCATGAAGCGTCCGACGACGACGCCGTGCTCGCCGAACAGCCCGACCACGATCGTGGGGACGAACATCAGACCGAACAGCACGCCGATCGCGGCCCCCGAATGCCGCACCAACGCCCCGATACCCACCCCGATCAGCGCCGTGGCGGCCAGATAACCGCCGGTCAGCAGGACCGCCCGCAGGACCGCCGGGTCACCGAGGGAAGCGGTCGGGATGGCGGTACCACGGATCGCGAGCTGCCCGCCCAGATAGCCGGCGAACGTCCCGGCCATGCCGACGGTGAGAGCCGCGCCACCGCACACGGCGGCCTTCGCCGAAAGGACCGTCCGACGCCGCGGTACGGCGGCGAACGTCGAACGGATCTGCCCGGTGCCGTACTCGCCGGTCACCAGCAGGACGCCGAGCACGCCCAGGAACAGCTGGGCCAGCAGGGCGCCACTGAGACTGTTGTTCAGGATCTGGGCGGTGGTGGCGACCGGCGTGTGGGACCGGTAGCCGAGGCCCACCCCCACCCCGGTCACCGCCATCGACAGCACCGTCGCGGACGTCAGCCACCACGTCGACCGGACGCTGCTCAGCTTGATCCACTCCATCCGGGCCACCTGCCGGAATCCGTAGCCGTTCATGACACCTCCGTGCCGCGGTAGTCGGTGGACTGCGAGGTGAGCCGGAAGAACGCGTCCTCCAGCGTGTCGTGGCGGCCGGCAAGTTCGGCGACGGTGGTCTCCGCCAGCAGTTCGCCCCGGCCGATGACCACCAGCCGGTCCGCGGTCAACGCCATCTCGGCGATCAGGTGGCTGGACACGAACACCGTCCGACCCTCGGCGGCGAGTGCGCGCAGCAGGCTCCGGATCCAGCGGATGCCCTCCGGGTCCAGCCCGTTGACCGGCTCGTCGAGCAGCAGGACCCCCGGGTCGCCCAGCAGCGCCACCGCGACGCCGAGCCGCTGGCGCATGCCGAGCGAGTAGGTGCCGGTGCGCCGCTTCGCCGCATCGGACAGACCCACGAGGCGCAACACCTGATCGACGCGCGATCGGGGGATGTCGTTGCTGGCGGCGAGCGCGGCCAGGTGCGCGTAGCCGCTGCGACCGGGGTGGAACGCCCCGGCGTCGAGGAGTGCGCCGACCGACCTCAACGGCCACGTCAGCTTCGCGTACGGCACACCGCCGATCAGTGCCTCCCCATGGTCCGGGGCGTCCAGCCCGAGGATCATCCGCATCGTCGTCGACTTGCCGGACCCGTTCGGGCCGAGGAAGCCGGTCACCACCCCCGGCTGTACCCGGACGGTCAGCCCGTTCACGGCGACCCGGTCCCCGTACCTCTTGGTCAACTCCCGTAGTTCGATCACCAGATCGACGTTAGGCAACAGCGTCCGCGGTCAGAAGCCGGCAGGCACCTGGCTCCGCCTGGCGGTTTTCCCCCAGCTCCCGGTTTCGCCGGGCGTCCGGGTGTTTTCCGGCGTGGTCGATCCAGCCCGGACCGTGTCATGCTGCACGGGCCCCGACGGGAGGACGACGATGGCTGCTGGCGATGCCGTACAGGTGCGGCCGAGGCGAGGATCGCTGCGACCGCTGCTGTCCGGGGCGACGCTGGTCGCGGTCCTGGCGTTGCTGTTCGGGCTGCCGTGGTGGACGTTGACGGTGGCGGCGCGCTGGCCGACGCCCGTGCAGGCCGCCGGCACGACCCTGTTCGTGGTCGCGCTCGTCGCGTTCCCCGTACTGATGTATCTCGGGCACGGCCGCCGGCGGCTGGACGCGGCGGCCCGCGCCGGGGACACCCTGCTCGGCCTGGTGTGGATCCTGTTCGTCTGGGCGCTGATCGGCAACGTCGCCCGGCTCCCGCTGGCCGCGATGGGGGTCGCCGATCCGGCGCGGTCCCGGTTCGTGGCGGCCGGTGCGGCGGTCGTCGCGGTCGTCCTGGCCGTCTGGGGTTACGTCGAGGCGATGCGGGTGCCCCGGGTCCGGCGGGTGGAGGTCACCATCGACCGGCTGGGAGCCGGTCTCGACGGGGTCCGGGTGGTGCTGCTGACCGACACCCACTACGGCCCGATCGACCGGGCCCGCTGGTCCGCCCGGACGATCGAGGTGGTCAACGGCCTGGCCCCCGACATCGTCTGCCACACCGGCGACATCGCCGACGGCACCGTCGACCAGCGCCGGGCGCAGGCGGCGCCGCTGGGCACCGTGCAGGCCCGGCTGGCCCGGGTGTACGTGACGGGCAACCACGAGTACTACGGCCAGGCGCAGGGCTGGGTCGAGCACATGCGGGCACTCGGCTGGGAGCCCCTGCACAACCGGCACCTCGTGGTGGAGCGGGACGACGCCCGGCTCGTCGTCGCCGGGGTGGATGACCTGACCGCCGCCTCCTCCGGCGTCGCCGGGCACCGCGCCGACCACGCCGCGGCGCTCGCCGGCACCGACCCGCAGTTGCCGGTGCTGCTGCTGGCGCACCAGCCGAAGCAGATCGGCGACGCGGTCGCGGCCGGCGTGGATCTGCAACTGTCCGGGCACACCCACGGCGGCCAGATGTGGCCGTTCCACTACCTGGTCCGGCTCGACCAGCCGGTCGTCCAGGGCCTGAGCCGGCACGGCCGGACCCAGCTCTACACGAGCCGGGGGACCGGCTTCTGGGGCCCACCGTTCCGGATCTTCGCGCCGAGCGAGATCACCCTGCTCACCCTCCGGGCCGGGTAGTGCTCCAGCCACACCTGGCCGGATGGACGAGACCGCAGGTCTGATCCGGGTCGGCGAGCGCACCCTGTCCGAGGGCGACCTGGTGACGATCGACGGTACCGGCGGCGCGGTCATCACCGGGCGGCGCGGACCGGTCGACCCGGGTGGTCCCGGTCCGGGCGAGCGGTTTCGGCCGGGTCGCGCACCGCAGAATCAGCGCCGTGGTCGGTGGTCCCGCAAGGGACGACCACCGTCGTACGGCCGACCGGGGTGTTCTCACCATTCACTGCGAGTTGAGGAAATTCCGGTTGACAGGTCTCCGACAACTCGTCGGTCGGATCGGGCATTGTGTAAACACTTTGTTTCGCGGCACTTGGCGGACTCTGAGGTCGTGTCATCTGTGCAGTGGTAACGCCGCGGGCGGCGCGTCGATAAAGATCAACGTTTGGGTGTCCGCGCCCCGCCGATCACTGCGCACACCACCGCCGGGGTGGTGAACGGGCAGCCGGTCACCACCGGTGACCATGGCCGGGCGCAGCACGTTCGGGGGTCGGTGCGGCGGCGCGATCTCGGCAAGTGCTGACGGCATCAGCGGGTGCTGCTGAATGCCGGGCCCGGGTCGCCCGGGCGGCGGCCGGAAATCCTAATGGTCCGGCGGGTAGCTGCGGCGGCGACCCTGCGGGTGTCCTGAATATGGGAAAGTATGTGTATCGTAGCAGCTCAAATGGCATATGTGGGCGAATGGCCGGGCGGCGTCGGGGCATTGGTGGGCGCGGGTCGGTGGATACGTACGTGAATCTTGCCAAATGGGTGCGGGGCGGTGTGGGAGCGACGTTTTTCCCACTCGCATTTATCCGTTTTCGACACGCATCGCCCCATGGTCCCCGGTTCGTCGGAGGATAGGCCCGGCTGCTCCGGCCGGGGTGGCGCTCGGGCGTGGGTGTGGTCCGGGCGGGTGTGGCGGCAGGGGATGCCCCGGCTGGCCGCCGGGCGGTCCATCGGGGCCGAGTTTGCTCGCTGCGGTGCTGATCAGAGGCGGTATGGCCGCTGCTGGTCGGGCGTCGGCCGGCCGGCGTCCGGTCGAGGGGCTGGCCGCCCGGGCGGGATTCGGCGGTGGGTCCGGCCCGAGCGGGTGAGCGCTGTCGACCGGCACCGGTCCCGTCGTGGGGGTGCCAATGGCGCACCCGTATCGGTTGCCACCAGCGGATATTCGGAAGAACAGTGGCCGGCGGCCAGAGAAATTCGAGGATCGGTCGAGGGTGGCTCGGCGCCTCATCCTGCGCACCGTTTCGCGCAGAGCCCATTCGTGGCAATTTGCACCTACTGGCGCGTTAGATCTAACCTCATTGTGAAATCTGCTGTCAGAAAACGGTCAGTCCGACTCGCGGGCACCGCCGGGCGTGTCGGCGGCGTGGCCGCGGCTTCCTGGACATCGCCGCAGAACATCGGTCTATCTGCGGTTTGCTGTGCCCGCTTCTGTGTCCTTGGGAGCCGGTGAATCCTCTACCAGGGCTAAGGGAACCAGCAAAGCGAGTGATTTGCATGATTGGCTCATCCCATGCATGATGGGCGCGGAGCAAGCCGCCGTCCAACATTGGTCCAGCCACTTGGACTATTCGGGCCTGTTCGAATTGCGAAGGCACTCGGCCCAGGGTGGACCGTGTGGCGAGCACGGGGGGTTCCATGTCACAGCACGATGGAGAGGCTGCGGCCTCGGACGATTTACTTGATCATTTTCACCGGACCGCGCGCCGTCACCCGGAGTCACCGGCGATCAGCGAGAACGGTCGGGTGCTCAGCTACGCGCAGCTTGAACGGATGGTCCGGGAGACGGCCGCCGAGATCGGCCCGCAACCGGGTGTGGTCGGCGTGCGGACCGCACGATCAGCCGACACGATCGTCCGGCTGCTCGGCGTGCTCGATGCGGGTGGGACCTACTGCCCGATCGACCCGACCTTCCCGGTCTCCCGACAGCAGGAACTGGTGACGGCGAGCGGATCCACCCGGATACTGCCGGCGGCACCCGAGCCGTCCACGTCGGGAAGCCTCGTTGGCGGTCCCACCGACCCGTTCGCGGACAGCATGCACGAGGCGGTCGGCGATCCGGCGACCTTCGGCGCACCGGACCCCGACGACCCGGCGTACGTGCTGTTCACCTCGGGATCCACCGGGACGCCGAAGGCGGTGCTCACCCCGCGCCGGGCGATCACCGCCGCCACCCGCTCGCTCGCGGAGCTGTTCGACATCGGCCCCGGCGACCGGGTTCTCCAGTTCGCCTCGCTGAACTGGGACACCTGCTTCGAGGAGATCCTGCCGACCCTCACCAGCGGAGCGACCCTGGTCTTCAACAGCGAGGCCTACTCCGGATCGTTCCCCCGCTTCCTGCGGATGGTCGCGGCGGAGGGGGTGACCGTCCTGGACCTGCCGACCGCGTTCTGGCACGAACTCGTGCACTACCTGGTGGAGGACGAGGCCACGCTGCCCGCGTGCGTACGACTGATGATCATCGGTGGTGAGGCGGCCAGCCCGGCCCGACTGGCCGACTGGTGCGCCCGCGACACCGCGGCGATCCGCCTCGTCAACACCTACGGCTGCACCGAGACCACCCTGGTCACCCACGCCGTCGACCTGCACGGCCCGCGTACGCCGGGCGTCGGGTCCGGATGGGACCCGACCCGGCGGGTGCCGATCGGACGGGCGCTCCCGCACGTGCGGGAGCACATCAGCGACGAGGGTGAGCTGCTGATCGGCGGGGCGTCGGTGGCGTTGGGCTATCTCGGCCTGGCGGCCGAGACCGCCGCCCGGTTCGAACTGCTCGACCTCGGCGACGGGCCGCAGCGTTACTTCCACACCGGTGACCGGGTGAGCCGGGCCGTGGACGGCACGCTGATCCACGAGGGTCGGCTCGACAGCCAGATCAAGGTGCGCGGGTTCCGCGTCGACCCGGGTGAGGTCGAGGCCCAGATCTCGGGCCAACCGGACGTGGCCGCCACCGCGGTCGTGGGTGTCACCGTCGCCGACCACACCACCATGACCGCGTACGTGGTGCCCCGTCCCCGGGCCGACACCGAGGTGCTCGGCGCGGAGGTCCTAGCCTACCTGCGTACCAGGGTTCCCCGACATCTGGTGCCCAACCGGATCATCGTCGTTCCGGACCTCGTCTACACGTCAAGTGGCAAGGTCGACCGCGCCGGGTCGCATCGGCGGTACGCGTCCGACCACCTTTCAAGGAGCTGAGCCAATGAGCGCCGCCGGAGTGACCGACATCTTCCGCAGGGTTCTGCAGACCGACGACATCGCGATGAGCTCGGACTTCTTCGAGCTGGGCGGAGACTCCCTGCTCGCGACGCGGGTGCTGAGCGCAATCGCCCGCGAGTACGGCGTCGAGCTGTCCTTCGAGGACTTCCTCAACGGTCCGTCGCCCGACCATCTGTCCGAGAAGATCGCGAGCGTGGTCCAGTGAGCGTCATCGTTGTCGGTGGCGGTCTGGCCGGCCTGACCGCCGCGACGGAACTCGTCTCGGCCGGTGTCGAGGTGACCGTTCTGGAGGCACGCGACCGGGTCGGGGGGCGTACCCACGGCATCGAGGTCGCGCCGGGCAACTGGGTCGACGCGGGCGCGGCGTACCTGGGTGAGCGGCACACCAGCCTGCTGGCCCTGCTGGCCCGCACCGGCCTGAAGACCACGCCGACGACCATGGCGGGGGCCAGCACGTTCGCGCTCAACGACGGGCGGGACACCAGCCCGGGGCGGTTCCCGCCGCTCAACGCGGTCGCGTTGGGCGGGATGTTCGACCTGCTCGACGAACTGGTCGCGAGCGTACGGGTGGACGCGCCCTGGCTGACGCCGAACGCGGCCGAGTTGGATGCCATGACGGCGGCGCAGTGGGCGCGGCACAACCTGCCGCATCCGGACGCGCAACTGTTCTTCCCGCTCTTCCTCGGCGAGATGATGGCCGCCGACCCGGCGGACATCTCCGTCCTGCACATGGCGTTCTACCTGCGTTCCGGTGGCGGCGTCAGCTATCTCAACGCGTTCGAGGGCGGGGCGCAGGAGGAGCGGGTCGCCGGTGGCGCGCACCAGGTGTGCGAGGTGCTCGCCGCCGCGCTCGGCGACCGGGTCCGGCTCTCCGATCCGGTACGGGCGATCCACCAGGACGCCGACGGTGTCACGGTGTACGCGGCCAGCGGCGAGCTGCGCGCGGACCGGGTGATCGTCGCGCTGCCGCCGTTGCTGGCCGACGGCCTGGAGTACCACCCGGCGCTGCCGGCTCCGCGTGCCTCCGCGCAGACCGCTCCCGGATGTGCGGTCAAGCTGCACCTGGTCTATCCCCGCCCGCTGTGGCGCGAGCACGGGCTGTCGGGCTGGTCGGTCAGCGCCGACGGCCCGTTGCTGTCCACCGTCGACGACTCCCCGGAGGGCGGGGTCGGGGTGCTGACCGGGTTCGTCACCGGCAGCGAGGCCCGCCGGTTCGGCGCGCTCACCTACGCCGAGCAGCGCGCCGCGGCCTTCGCCCAGGCCCGTCAGCTCTTCCCGCAGCTACCGGACCCGGTGTCGTTCTTCGTGACCGACTGGGTCACGGCGGAGTACAGCCGTGGCTGCTACGCCGCGCTGTTCGGCCCGGGGGACTGGATGCGGCACGGCCCCCACCTCACCGAGCCGCACCAGCGGGTGCACTGGGCGGGCACCGAGACGAGCACCGAGTTCTTCGGCCTGATGGAGGGTGCGATCCGCTCCGGCCATCGAGTGGCCGCGGAAATCACCGCAGAGCAGCACTGAGCCACGCAGAGCACTGAGAGCCTAGGAGATCTCGATGAGCGCGATCAGCCCCATCGCCCCACTGTCGGTTCGGCGCGAGATGATGACCGACCCGACACTCGGCGCCGGCAACTTCCTCCAGCGTGCCCTTGAGCTGAACCCGAACCGCAACGTGCCGTACGCGTACAGCCACTCGACCGACCACCGGGGCGCCGTCGTCCTGCGTGGTCACAGCCTGGTGGATCTCGCCGCGCTGCGGGACCGGTACGCCAAGTGGTACTGGGCGAACGGCGTCCGTCCGGGTGACCCGGTGGGTGTCCTGGTCGCCGAAGGGCTTGAGCCGCTGCTCCACTACTTCGCGCTCACCTCGCTCGGGGCGATCCCCGCGATGGTGAACGACGCGATGCCGACGAACGGCGCCGTGCGGTACCTGGACCACGTGGGCGTGGTCGGCGTGGTCTCCGACGACCCGACCCGGCTGGTCGCGGCGTACCGGGCGAACCAGCGCAAGCCACGCTTCGTCGTGCCGACGGCAGAGATCCGGGCGTACGACCCGCAGCCCGGTGAGCTGCCCGAGTGGTTCCCGTACCAGCACAAGGACGACGAGGTGGTGGCGCTCATCCACTCCTCCGGCACCACCGGCACCCCGAAGTCCACCATGCTGGCCCACAAGCAGTTCTGGAACGGCAAGCAGCCCCGCATGGTGCGGTTCCCGGCGGAGTCGTACGACAAGCTCATGTCCCTGATGCCGCACACGCACGCCGGCGGCCTCAGCTACTTCCTGACCACGACGTTGCTCGGTGTACCGACGGTGGTGATGGGGAACTGGCGGCGCGAGGTCGTCGAGCCGGTGATGGAGGCGTTCCAGCCGACCATGATCGCATCGTTCCCGCGCACCTATGTGGAGCTGGCCACGGGTGACCTGCCGGTCCGGGGCGCGGCGAAGGTGCACAGCTGGTTCAACACCGGCGACGGCGCGCACTACGGCCACATCCGTCGACTGGTGACGCTGGGCGAGCGGCCGGCGGGGTTGATCAAGCCGTGGCTGCTGCCCGACGAGAAGGCCGAGCAGCCCGCGCTGCCGGGGTCGCAGTTCATCGACGGGCTGGGCTCCTCCGAGATGGGGATGGCGCTGTTCGGGCAGGTGACGACGCCCGAGTCGGCCCGCAACGACCGCTGCGTCGGCAAGCCGCTCGAGGTGGTCCACCGAGCCGCCGTCCTCGACGAGGAGGGTCGCGAGCTGCCCGACGGCACGGTGGGTCTGCTCGCCGTGCAGACCCCGTCGCGTACCCCGGGCTACTGGAACGACCCGGTGCTGACCCGCTCGTTCGAGCTCAACGGTTACTGGTTGACCGGTGACGTGGCGTACCGCGACAGCGAGGGCAACTTCTACCACCTCGACCGTACGGTCGACGTCATGGACACCGCGTCCGGGCCGGTGTACAGCCTGCCGATCGAGGAGGTCCTGCTGGCTGACTGCGCGGAGCTGTTCTGGGACTGCGCGGTGGTCGGTGTCCCGTCGGCCGATGGGGCCGGTCAGGTTCCGGTCGCCACGGTCCGGTTGCAGCAGGATGCCGGCGACCCGCCGCTGAGCGAGTTGCTGGAGCACGCCAACAAGGCCCTGACCGAGGCGAACCTGACGCCCCTGGCGGCGCTGCTGGTGGCCCGCACCGACGCGGACTACCCGACCGGCGTCACCGGGAAGTCACTCAAGCGTGAGCTCAGGACCCGCCTGTCCACCCTGCTCACGGATCCCGCGCGTCGGAGCGAGTACTCGGACTGACATCGACGAAGCCGCCGCTCTGTGCCCGATCAAGGGCACAGAGCCGGTCGGTCGCGTCCGGGTGGCCCAGGTTTGACCGCCCTTTGCTCGCACCGCTTCAGACCTTCAATTCAGACTCGGGGAGACGAAGAGCTGTGACGGAGAGCGACATCACCACGCTGTGTGTCATCGGAATGGGACCGCGCGGGTTGTCGGTGGCCGAGCGGGTCGCTGCCAACGCCTCCGTGACCGGACAACGCGTGGTGTTGCACGTCGTCGACCCGTACCTCGGTGCGGGCGGACGGGTGTGGCGGTCCACCCAGTCGCCGGTGCTGCTGATGAACACGGTCGCCTCCCAGGTGACCATGTTCACCGACGGGAGTGTGCAGTGCGACGGCCCGATCCGGCCCGGACCCAGCCTGCACGAGTGGGCCGGACTGGTCACCCTGATGGAGTCGGTGGACAGGTACCCGGAGGCGGTACGGGACGAGGCCAGGCGGTTGGGTCCGGACTCGTACCCGACCCGCGCGTTCTACGGGCACTATCTACAGTGGGTGCTCGACCACGTGGTGCGCACCGCCCCGGCCCACGTCTCGGTGCACCTGCACGCCGACACCGCAGTCGCCCTGGACGACGCGCCCGACGGTACCCAGTCGGTGACCCTCGCCGACGGGCAACGGCTCACCGGGATCGATTCGGTGGTGCTCACCCTCGGGCACGTCGACATGGCGCTGAGCGGTTCCGAGGAGGAACTGGTCGCCTACACCGAGGCCCAGCGGGTGACCTATCTGCGCACCGCGAATCCGGCCGAGGTGGACCTGGACGTGATCACGCCGGGGCAGCGGGTCGCGTTGCGCGGCATGGGGCTGAACTTCTTCGACTACATGGCGTTGCTCACCGTCGGGCGCGGCGGACGGTTCGTGCCCGGCGACGACGGGTTGACCTACCAGCCCTCCGGCAACGAGCCGCTGATGTTCGTCGGCTCACGCCGTGGTGTCCCGTACCACTCCCGGGGCGAAAACCAGAAGGGCGCCTTCGGCCGGCACATGCCGCTGTTCCTCACCGTCGAGGTGATAGGGGAGCTGCGGGACCGGCACGAGGGCGGCGACCCGGTGGAGTTCGTCGCCGACGTGTGGCCGTTGGTCGACCGGGAGGTCCGGGCCGTCTACTACCACGCGCTGATCGCTGCCCGGGACGGGCAGGAGGCGGCGGACTCCTTCCTGTGGGAGTTCTGCCAGTGGCAGACCACGACACCGTCGGTCGACGAGAAGCTGCTCCGGCACTCCGGGGTGCCCGAGTCGGACTGGTGGAACTGGGACCGCGTCGCCCGACCGTACGGTGATCAGGAGTTCCGTAGTAACCAGGAGTTCCAGGACTGGCTGCTCGGGTATCTGCGCCAGGATGTCGTGGAGGCACGGCTCGGTAACGTGCGGGGCCCGATGAAGGCCGCCCTGGACGTGATGCGGGACCTGCGCAACGAGATCCGGCTCGTGGTGGACCACGCCGGCATCACCGGCAGCTCGTACCGCAGCGAGTTGCAGTCGTGGTACACGCCGCTGAACGCGTTCGTGTCGATCGGACCGCCGCCGAGCCGGATCGAGGAGCTGATCGCGCTCATCGAGGCCGGCGTGGTCAACGTCATCGGGCCGGGGTTGACGGTCACCCCGACCCGGCACGGGACGGGGCTCGTGGTGAGCTCCAGCCAGATCCCGGACTCGACGGTGGAGGTGTCCGCGCTCATCGAGGCGCGACTGCCGGAGGTGGACATCCGGTCCACCGAGGACCGGTTGCTGCGCAGCCTGGTGGCCCGGGGACAGTGCCGCCCGTACCGGATACCGGACCCGGAGCGGGGGGAATACCAGACCGGGGCGATGGCGGTCACCCGTCGACCGTGCCGGCTGATCGACAGATCCGGCCGAATTCACCCGAACAGGTACGCCTTGAGCATACCGACTGAAACCGTGCACTGGGCGACCGCGGCGGGCATCCGACCGGGCGTGGACTCGGTCATCCTGGGTGACGCGGACGCCATCGCACGGGCCTGCCTGGCCATCCCGGCCGTTCCTCAGGCGCCGTCGACGATGTCGACACCCGTCGCATCCTGACCGGTCCGCCAGAGAGGAGCCGTCGTGACCACCAGCAACGACCGCAGCGTAGATCCGGGTGCCGACACCGGCCTGCTCAGCCCGATGTGGGCCGGTGCGGGCCTTGGGGGGCTGCTGTCCGACGAGGCGTGGGTGGCGGCGATGCTGCAGGTCGAGGTCGCGCTGGCGCGGGTGCAGGCCCGGCTCGGGGTGATCCCGCCGCCGGCCGCCGAGGTGATCGCGCGGGTGGCCGCCTCGGCCCGCCTCGACGTCGCCGACATCGCCCGCCGGGCCCGGGGTGCCGCCAACCCGGTGGTCCCCTTCGTGCAGGAACTCACCCGTGCCGTCGCCGAGGCCGACCCGGACGCCGCGGAGTACGTGCACCGGGGCAGCACCAGCCAGGACATCCTGGACTCGGCGAGCATGCTGCTCACCGCCCGGGTCCTGACCCGGATCGAGGGGGACCTGGCCCGGGTGGCGGACGCGCTGGCGAGCCTGGCCCGGGAACACCGGGCCACCCCGATGGCCGGTCGCACCCTCACCCAGCACGCGACGCCCATCACCTTCGGACTCAAAGCGGCCGGCTGGCTCACCCTGGTACTCGACGCGGTCGACCGGGTCCGGCAGGTCCGCGCCAGCCTGCCCGCACAGCTCGGCGGGGCGGCCGGAACGCTCGCCGCGTACGAGGAGTACGCCCGCTCGGCCGGGATCACCGGCACCCCCGGCGGCCCGGGACACGGCGTCGACCTGCTGGCCGGGTTCTCCGCCGAGTTGGGCCTGCGTGAGCCCGAGGCGCCGTGGCACGCCCAGCGCACCCCGCTCGCCGACATCGGATGGGCGCTGGTGGTGGTCACCGGCGCGCTCGGCAAGCTGGCGGTGGACGTACTGGGTATGTCACGGACCGAGGTCGCCGAGGTGGTGGAGCCGGCCGCGCAGGGCCGGGGGGTGTCGTCCGCGATGCCGCAGAAGCGCAATCCCGTACTGGCCACCGTCATCGTCGCGGCGGCCCGGCAGGTGCCCGGGTACGCACTCATGCTCGGGCAGAGCCTGCTCGCCGAGGACGAGCGGTCGGCCGGCGGCTGGCAGTCCGAGTGGCAGCCGTTGCGGGAGGCGCTGCGACTCGCCGCCGGTGCGGCCGGCAACGCGGTCGAGCTCACCGAGGGACTGACCGTGTTCCCGGAGCACCTGTCGCGCAACCTCGCGATCACTGGCGGGACCATCGTCTCGGAACGACTCAACGTGGCCCTCGCGCCGCAGCTCGGCAAGGTCGTCGCGAAGCAGTTGCTGGCCAGGATCTCGCTGGAGGCGGCGTCCGGGGGCGGGTCGTTCGACGACCTGTTGGCGGCGGCGCCCGAGCTGGCCGGGAGCTTCAGCGAGGACCGGGCAATACACGACCTGCTTGACCCCAGCAACTATCTCGGCGCCGCCGAGGACGTCGTCGCCCGCGTGTTGCGACGTCACTATGCTTCGTACGGCCAAGAGGACCGATGACTGCCACAGTGCACGAAGTACCGCACGAGGTGCGGAATCAGCAGCCCTACCAGTATGTACGGACTCCACTCGTCGAACCCGACTGGCGTCGCTTCCCTGGCTGGCGGGACGTCACCGCCGAGCAGTGGCGCGACGCCCAGTGGCAACGCGCGCACTGTGTGAAGAACGTCGGACAACTGAGCGCGGTGGTCGGCGATCTGCTCGACGACCACGTCTATGACGATCTCGCCGCCGACCAGAAGCACTTCGCCACCATGTCGATGCTGCTGCCACCGCAGATGCTGAACACGATGGCGCCGCACGACCGGACCGACCGCCGTGCCTACAGCGAGGCGTTCGTGGCCGACCCGGTCCGCCGGTACATGGTTCCGCTGCACAGCGACCGGGACCCCGACGGCCCGAGCCACCCGTACGCCGAGCGTGACTCGCTACACGAGGCGGAGATGTGGGTGGTGGAGGGCCTGACCCACCGGTACCCGACGAAGGTGCTCGCCGAGCTGGTCTCCACCTGCCCCCAGTACTGCGGCCACTGCACCCGGATGGACCTGGTCGGCAACTCGACCCCGCAGATCGAGAAGCTCCGGCTCACCCTCAAACCGGCGGACCGGCAGAGCCAGATGATCGACTTCCTGCGTCGTACGCCTGGCGTCCGTGACGTCGTGGTGTCCGGCGGCGACGTGGCCAACGTACCGTGGTCGCAGCTTGAGGCGTTCCTCATGCGGCTGCTGGAGATCGAGTCGATCCGCGACATCCGGTTGGCGACCAAGGCGCTTGTCGGTCTGCCGCAGCACTGGCTCCAGCCCAGCGTCCGGGAGGGGCTGGCCCGGGTGGCCGGTACCGCGGCACGCCGCGCGGTCAACCTGGCCATCCACACGCACGCGAACCACGTGCAGTCGGTGACCCCGCTGGTCGCCGAGGCGACCCGGGCCGCGTTGGACGCCGGTGTCCGGGACGTACGCAACCAGGGCGTGCTCATGCGGGGCGTCAACGCCACCGCGACCGACCTGCTCGACCTGTGCTTCGCGTTGCAGGGTGAGGCGAACATCCTGCCGTACTACTTCTACATGTGTGACATGATCCCGAACGCGGAGCACTGGCGGATCGCGGTGTGGGAGGCGCAGGAACTGCAACACGACATCATGGGCTACCTGCCCGGGTACGCGACGCCCCGGATCGTCTGCGACGTCCCGTACGTCGGTAAGCGTTGGGTACACCAGGTGAGTGAGTACGACCGCGAGCGCGGCGTCTCGTACTGGACGAAGAACTACCGGACCGGGATCGAGACGGCGGAATCCGGCGACCTGGAGCACGGGTTGGACCGTCGCTACGCCTACTACGACCCGATCTCCTCCCTGTCGGACTCCGGTCGGCGCTGGTGGCGGGAGCACGGCCAGTTCGAGGACTGACCGGGACGGGTAGGACGGCAGATGGAGCAGCGGGAAGCGGAAAGAGGGTTTGTGGTGGACATCCAGGAGCTGAACCGCCGGGCGGTGCGGCAGAGCGTGGAGATCGTCTCCAGTGCGCGGGAGGAGCAGTGGGATCGGCCCACCCCGTGCGCGCAGTGGAACCTGCGGCAGTTGCTGGCCCACATGACCGCCCAGAACAACGGCTTCGCGGCGGCGGCCGACGGCGAGACCGAGGACGACTCGGTCTGGCGGGAGCAGCCGACGGCCGACCCGGGCGGTGACTACCTCCGGTCGGCGGAACGGGTGATCAGCGCGTTCGACGGACCGGACGTCATGGGTCGGGAGTTCTGGCTGCCGGAGATCCGGCGGGTCGGCGGCTTCCCGGCCCGAATGGCGATCAGCTTCCACTTCCTCGACTACGTGGTGCACGGGTGGGATGTGGGCGCCGCGCTCGGTGCGCCGCCGAAGTTCGACGACGACATCGTCGAGGCGGCGTTGGAGGTCACCCGTCGGGCGGTACCCGTCGGTCCGTCCCGCAGCCTGCCGGGTTCACCGTTCGCGCCGCCGCTGCCGGAAGAGGGCTCGGACCAGGACCGTCTGCTGCGGCTGCTCGGTCGGTCCCCGGCCTGGCCGGCCTGACCGTGGGCGCGTCCACCCGGGACGTGCTCGGGCGGCTCAGGCACCCGATCGTCGCGGCGCCGATGGCCGGTGGCGCCTCGACCCCCGCGTTGGTCGGTGAGGTTTCGGCGGCCGGTGGCCTGGGTTTTCTGGCCGCCGGTTACCGGTCGCCGGCCGACCTGCGGGCCGACCTGGTGCAGGTGCGGGCCCGGACCGGGGCGCTGTTCGGCGTCAACGTGTTCGTGCCCGCCACGTCGGCCACCGATCCGGTGGCGCTGGACCGCTACCGCCTGGCACTCGCGGGCGAGGCACAGCGGTACGGCGTCACGCTCGGTGACCCGCCGGTCGGTGACACCGACGGCTGGGAGGAGAAGCTGGCGCTGCTGGTCGAGGAGCGGGTGCCGCTGGTGAGCTTCACCTTCGGCTGCCCGTCCCCGTCGGTGGTGGACCGGTTCCACGAGGTCGGCACCGCTGTGGTGGGGACGGTGACCAGTGCCGACGAGGCCAGGGTCTGCTCTCGGGCCGGTGTCGACGTGTTGGTCGTCCAGGGACCCGAGGCTGGCGGGCACCGCGCCTCGTTCACGCCCGAGCCGTCGCAGGGGAACGGCGTCGGCCTGTTACCCCTGCTCGCCGAGGTCCGCGACGCGGTGGACCTCGACCTGATCGCGGCCGGCGGCATCATGGACGGTGGTGCGGTCGCCGCCGTACTGGCGGCCGGGGCGGGTGCCGCGCAACTGGGCACGGCGTTCCTCCGTACCCCGGAGAGCGGCGCCCATCCCCGGCACCAGGCCGCCCTGGTGGACCCCCGGTTCAGCAGCACGTCGGTGACCCTCGCGTTCTCCGGGCGACCCGCGCGTGGCCTGACCAACCGCTTCATCCGGGAGTACGGGAACACCGCCCCGTCGGCCTACCCGCAGGTGCACCATCTGACCGTGCCGATCCGGAAGGCCGCCGCCGCGGCCGGCGATCCGGACGGGATGGCGTTGTGGGCCGGCCAGGGGCACCGGTTCACCAGGGATCTTCCCGCCCGGCGGCTCGTCGAGGTGCTGGCTGCGGAGGCCGCCGAGGCGGCCGTGCTCACGGCGGGCCGGCTGCGCCGGGTGCCCGGTCAGCCGGGGGAGTCCCGATGACCGGCCTGCCGGCGAGCATCTGACTCTGTCCGCGGAACTCGGCGATCACCACGCCGTCGGTACGGCGAACGGTGACGTCGTAGATCCCGGCACGCCCGAACCGGGTCCGCTCCACCGCCTCGGCCCGCAACTCGTCGTCCACCTCGGCCGGTCGGAGGAACGTCACCTGCGCGCTCTGGGCCACGGTGACCGGGCCGTGGGTGTTGCAGGCGAAGGCGAACGCCGCGTCGGCCAGGAGGAACAGATAGCCTCCGTGGGCCATCCCGTGTCCGTTGACCATTGTCGGGGCGACCCGCATCCGGACCTGCGCGTACCCTGGGCCGACCTGCTCAAGGTCGATGCCCAGCGTCTGGCAGGTGAGGTCGGTGGCGTAGAGCTCGCGGGCCCGGGCCTGCGCGGCGGCCCGGGCGTCCGCGCCGTTGTCCCCGGGCTTGTCCGGGGTGGTCGGGTCGTCCGTCAACGTCGGTGCTCCTACCGAGGTCGCCCGGCCCGCGCCGGGCGTCGTGTCCGTGGTGCCGGCCCGCGTGCTCACCGTGCCGGACCGGTGGTGGTCCGGCCCAGGAAGACCAGGATCGCCACGATGCCGAGGAACGACACCGCGCCGGCCACGATGCTTGTCGTGTGCATCGCCGTGATGAACGCGTCGTTGGCCTGGTCGACCAACTGGGGAAGGTGGAACGACTGGGCGGCGATCCGGGTGGCCTCGGCCGAGGCGCCCGCGGCCTCCTGGGCCTGCGGTGGCAGGACGTCCAGGCTGGGGGCGACCTCGTCCTGGTAGACACCCGACAGCACCGAACCGAGTACGGCGACGCCCAGGGCGCTGCCGACCTGACGCATCGAGTTGTTCGCGGCCGAGCCGGCACCGGTGCGCTCCGGGGGCAGCGTGGCCATGATCGCCTCCGTGGTGGGGGCCATCACCGCACCCATGCCGAGGCCCTGGACCACCATCAGCACGCAGAACCAGATGATCGGCGTCTCCAGCGTGAAGAAGACGAAGCCGAAGAACGTGCTGACGGCGAGGAGCATGGCCAGCGCGACGACCGGCCGGAGGCCGAACCGTCGCACCAGCCGGACCGAGAGCGGTGCTCCCAGCACCACTCCGATCGCGACCGGGGCGATCGCCGCGCCGCTCTCCAGGGGTGAGTACCCGCGTGCGCCCTGGAGATAGAAGTTCGAGTAGTACATCGCGCCGGCCAGTCCGAAGAAGGTGAGCATGACGGACACGCTCGCCCCGGTGAAGTGCCGGTTGCGGAACAGCCGTACGTCGAAGCAGGGGTTCGGCACCCGTAGTTCGACGAAGACGAACGCGGTGAGCAGGACGAGCCCACCGAGGATCGGGCCGATCACGTGCAGCTGCGTCCACTCGTTGCGGTGGCCACCCTCGATCACCCCGTAGACCAGGATGAAGATGCCCACGGTGGACAGCAGTACCCCGAGCGGGTCGAAGCGCTGCTGCCTGCTGCTCTCGGCCTTGGGTACCAGCCAGAGCGCGCCCACGATCGCGGCGACGGCGAAGGGTACGTTGATCAGGAAGATCGATCCCCACCAGAACTGCTCCAGCAGTGCCCCGCCGACCAGCGGACCGGCCGCCACCGCGAGCCCGCTGGCGGCGGAGAACACGCCGATGGCCACCGCCCGGTGTCCTCCGATGAAGACCCTCGCGACCAGCGCCAGGGTCGCCGGCATGATCAGGGCACTGCCGATGCCCATCACGCCCCTGGCCACGATGAGCTGGGTGGTGTCGGCGGAGTACGCCGCCCAGGCGGATGACACGCCGAACAAGGCCATGCCGAACAGGAACAGCCGTCGGTGACCGAACCGGTCGCCGAGCACTCCGCCGGTGAACAGCAGCCCGGCGAAGACCAGCGTGTACGAGCTGATCGACCACTGTAGCTGGCTGGTGGTCGCGCCGAGCCCCGCCACCGGATCGGCCAGCGTCTTGAGCGCCACGTTCAGGATCGTGTTGTCGAGCCAGGCGGTGAGCTGCGCGATCGTGAGCACGGCCAGCGTCAGCCACTGCCGTGTCGTCGGTGGCCGGACCGCCGTCGCGGTGGCGGGCGACCCGGACGGCGAGTCCGACTGTTTCTGCGCTGTCATGGAAATCCAATCTCGTTCGGTAGCGGAGCCACGGCACAGTGTAGGTGCAGGGGTGCCCGGTTTGCTCTCCCGATGAGCGTCCCCGCAGGGTGCGCCGACGTTGTTTGTGATACGTGGGTCGGACGCATCCGACGGCTGGAACAGGTGTCAAGCAGAAAATCGCCGCCGGCGTGACAGGTGCGGTTTACCGACAGTCTGTCTGCTCGCCGCCGTGCGGTCGAATGTCGATCGGCTAATGCTCCCCCCAGGGTGCTGCCGGGGTCCGTCCGCCGGGTGTCCCAGATGCTGGCCATGGTCATGTGTGAGTCGGGATGGCGACAGTTTCCCGTCGAGCGGGGTCGCTTTCCCGTACGTGGGTCGGGCGAATCAACCGGAGCCATGAAACAACCCGACACATCCGGCGTCGATGTGATGTTTATCACTCGCACGGGTATGCCTCCTCGGCCGCCCGGGCGGCACCTTGCCCCGGCCATTGAATCCCCTGTTCATCGGGTTGCGGAAGGGTTCCCGGTTCCCGCCCGGTGTGGCATCGACGGGTGTTTTGGTAGGGAAGTAGCTGAACTGACATGGGCTCTAAATTGTGAGTACATTCATGCGTCGGAACGGGTCACTTCCGTGGTGATCCTGCGTGGAGACGCTCGCTGCCAGTGCCGGCGACCTCAATCCCGACGTCCGTAGGGGGACCGATCTTGACTGTCAATCCGCCCTGGTACCAGCAGCTGGCTGACACCCCACTGTCCGAGCGCGCCAGCGCGCTCGAGACCCTCGTCGTGGCGGAGTTCAAGGTCTGGCTCCTGATGGGCGACGCGGACGTCTTCCCGCTCGACGAGAGCTACTTCGCGTTGGGGCTCAGCTCGCTCGGCGCGACCGAGATTCAGCAACGACTGGTGGCCGGGCTCGGTCGCCCGATCAACGCGGCGAGTTTGTTCAACAATCCGACAGCGGCCCATCTGCTCACCTACCTGCGCACCGAGGTGCTGGCGGATCTGTTTCCGCAGACCTCGTCGTCTTCTGGCAGTGCGACGGCCCCGGTCGAGAGAGATGTGGTGAAAGTGCCGGCTTCGTACAGTGACGGCCACACTTCACCGAAAGACCTACTCAATGACATGCTCAAAGACCTTTATTCTTCTTGACCGCGGGATTGACTGATCCATGGGGGATGACCATGACGGAGACGGCTTCGCAGATCCGGAATGACGACCTGGTCCGAAAGCTCTTGATGGAGAAGTACGAGCCGATCGCCATCGTGGGCATGGGTCTGCGGCTTCCCGGCAACAACGAGACCCCGGAGGAGTTCGCCGAGTTCCTGCGGGCCGGGCGATCGGGCACGGGTCCGATTCCCGACGATCGCTGGGACGTTCAGGGCCTGTACAGCGACGATGCGGCGGAGAAGGGCAAGGTCCTTACCGCCGGGGGCGGATTCATCAGCGGAATTGACCAGTTCGACCCCAAGTTCTTCAACATCTCGCCAAAGGAAGCGGCCTACGTCGACCCGCAGCACCGGTTGGTGCTCGAATGCGCGTGGAAGGCGCTGGAAGCGGCGAACATCGATCCGGCGACCCTGCGTGACAGCAACGGCGGCGTCTACATGGGCATCAGCTCGATGGACTACACCATCGAGGTGGACCGGCTGGACCCGACCGAGTTGACCTCCCACATCGCCGCCGGTACGGCACACAGCGCGATGTCGGGACGGTTGTCGTACTTCCTCGGCTGGCGCGGCCCGTGCATGAGCATCGACACCGCGTGCTCCTCCTCGCTGGTGGCCCTGCACCTGGCCGCCCAGGGACTACGGCGGGGCGAGTGTGACATCGCCCTGTTCGGCGGGGTGAACGCCGTCCACCACCCGCGTAACCACGTCGTGTTCTCCCAGGCCAACATGCTCGCCGCCGACGGCCGCTGCAAGACGTTCGACGACAGCGCGGACGGCTACAGCCGCAGCGAGGGCTGCGCGGTGATGGTCCTCAAGCGACTCTCCGACGCCAGGCGCGACGGTGACACCGTGCTCGCGCTGGTACGCGGTTCGTCGGTCCGGCAGGACGGCGAGAGCGGCGGCCTCACCGTACCCAACGGCACCGCCCAGGCCATCCTCATGCGCGAGGCGCTGGCCAGCGCGATGCTCGACCCCGGTGACGTGCAGTACGTCGAGGCGCACGGCACGGGGACGTCGCTCGGCGACCCGATCGAGATGGGTGCCATCGACGCCGTGCTCTCCGAGTCGCACGCGGACCGGCCGGTGGTGGTGGGCTCGGTCAAGACCAACATCGGGCACATGGAGGCCGCCGCGGGCGTCGGTGGCGTGGTGAAGACCGTCCTCCAGCTTCAGGAGGGGGTCATCTACCCGCACATCAACCTGGAGACCCCGTCGCGCCACATCCCCTGGGACCGCTACCGGGTGACCGTGCCGACGAAGCAGGTCACCTGGGAGGGCGCCCCGAGGCGGGCACTGGTCAACTCGTTCGGGTTCGCGGGCACCATCGCGTCGGTCGTCCTTGAGCAGGCGCCCCCGCCGCCGGCCTCCCCGACGTCCGCCGTCGCGCCCGACGAGGAGCTGCTCTTCACGCTCTCCGCGCGGGGCCAGTCGTCCCTGCGGGCGCAGGCCGAGCGGTACCGTCGCTTCCTGGACGAGCAGGCCGACATCGACGTGGCCGACCTCTGCTACACCAGCAACGTCGGTCGGACCCACTGGAACGCGCGGCTGGCCGGCACGGTGTCGTCGCGGGCCGACATCGAGGCGCTGCTGGACAACTACCTCGCCCGACCCGAGTCGGATTCCGGCGCGGAAGGCGACTTCCGTGGCGGGAACGTCGCGTTCCTGTTCACCGGTCAGGGCTCCCAGTACGCGGGCATGGGGCGCGCGCTCTATGCCCAGTACCCGGTCTTCCGAGCCCACCTGGACGAGTGCGACCGCCTCTTCACGCCGGCGCTCGGTCGGTCGATCAAGGAACTCGCCTTCGGTGAGGCGTCCGGCGACCCGCAGGAGATCGACCAGACCGTCTACACCCAGCCGGCCCTGTTCGCGCTCGAGTACGCCATCGCCCAGCTGTGGATCTCGTGGGGTGTGAAGCCGACCGTGCTGCTCGGGCACAGTGTCGGCGAGATCGTCGCGGCCACCATCGCCGGGCTGTTCAGCCTGCCGGACGCGGTCACCCTGGTCGCCGCGCGGGCCCGGCTGATGCAGTCGGTCACCACGCCGGGCGGCATGGTGGCGGTCCGGGCCGCCGCGGAGCAGGTGGCTCCGCTGCTGGCAGGGTACGCCGACGTCAGCTTCGGCGCGATCAACGCACCGCAGCAGTGCGTCGTCTCCGGCGGCACCGAGTCACTGGCGAAGATCACCGAGGAACTGCTGGCCCAGGGGATCATGGCGAAGCAGCTACCGGTGTCGCACGCCTTCCACTCGCCGCTGATGGTCGAGGTGTTCGACGCGTTCCGCGAGGCGATCAAGGACATCACGTTCAGCGAGCCCGAGCTGAGTTTCGTCTCCAACCTGACCGGTAAGGTCGCGAGCCTGGCCGACGTCGGCAACCCGGACTACTGGGTACGCCACATCGGCGAGCCGGTGAACTTCGCCGCCGGCATGCGCTTCGTCCAGACCCGGGGCCGGCACGTGTTCATCGAGGTCGGCCCGTCCGCCGCGCTGACCAACATGGGCAAGCGGTGCGGCGACCCGGCCCCGCACCTGTGGCTGTCCAGCCTGACCCCGACGGACCAGGACGGCTCGACCATCCGGGGCGCGCTGGCCCGCTGCTACACGTCCGGCCTGGCGATCTCCTGGTCCGGTTACCACGAGGGCCGGCACCGTCGCCGGATCACCCTGCCGACCTACGTGTTCGACAAGCGGCGCTACTGGTTGCCCGTGCCCAACCGCGGTGGCATCTTCGCCCCGGCCGGGACGCTGGCCACGGCGACCGACCGGCACCCGCTGCTGGGTACGGAGGTCTCGACCGACGCGCAGCGCGCGGCGGGAGAGCGTGAGTTCTCCACCCAGCTGCACCCGACGAGTCCGGCCCACCTCGCCGACCACATCGTCATGGGTCAGGTCGTCTTCCCCGGCGCGGGCTACGTCGAGGTTCTGCTCGCGTTGCAGGACGCGGTGTTCGGCGAGACCGGACGCCTGGTCCAGGACGTCCGCATCCTTGAGCCCCTGTTCCTGCCCGAGGAGTCCCCCACCGAGGTGCGTACTCGACTGCGGTCGGACGGGGACGGGCGGTGGCAGGCCGAGATCGTCAGCCGCATCGCCGCCCGCAACGGCGTCATCGAGCGTCGCCACGTCACCGCCACGCTCGGTGGCCCGCCGGAGAACGCGGTCACGCTGGCCGACGTCGTCAGCCGGCTGCGGTCGACCGAGCGGGCGTGCGACACCCCAATCGCCGTACACCGGGCCGACGACATCTACGCCGACTTCGTCGAGCTGGGGCTGCCGTACGGGCCGGAGTTCCGGCGCATCCGCACGGTGGCGCAGTACGCCGACGGGTTCGCGATCGGGGATCTGCGGGGCATCGACACGCCCGCGGTCGGGACCCTGCCCGCCTCGGTGCTGGACTGCGCCATGCAGACCCTGGCCGGGGTCGCCGAGCTGGGCGACACCTACCTTCCGGTCGGATTCGGCAGCGTCGAGCTGCTGAAGAAGCCCAAGGGTGACCTGCGTACCCTGCTCCAGCTGAACCTGCCAGGCGACGCCCAGGACGGGGTCGCCGGTTCGGAACTCACCGCCGACATCGTGGTGCTCGAAGGCGACCGTCCGGTGTTCGTCGTGCACGAGGTGCGGCTCAAGCGCGTCGCGAACACCTCGTCGGACGGTGGACGCACGCTGCTCCACGAACCCCGCTGGCTGCGGCGTTCGCTGGTCGCCGCGAAGGCGGGTGCCGAGGGCCGCGGTGACGTGCTCGTCCTGCACCGCACCGAGGAGGAGTTCGCGTCCGTGGCGCCGTCGTTGGCGGATGCGGGCGTACGGCTGCGGTTCGCCACCGACACCGGGCAGGTGCGCGAGACCCTCGCCGCCGAGCCCACCGTCACCGACGTGTACTGGTTCTGGCGTGCCGCGCCCGACCAGGTCGGTGCGGAGCGCCTGCGTACCGAGACCGAACGCAACTATCGGGACCTGCTCACGCTGGTCGGGCAGCTGGACGGCCTCGGGCTGGGCCGGGAACTGCGGGTCACGCTGGTGACGCAGGGCGCGCAGTGGCTGCCCGGCGACGTCGCCGACGACCGTACGGACGAGAGCCTGGTGGCCGCCTCGCTGTGGGGCTTCGGCCACGTCCTGCTCAACGAGTACCCGACGCTGCGGGCGACCCTGCTCGATCTGCCCCCGGTCAGCGCCGGGGTGGACTTCCAGCCGCTGGTCGACGAGCTGCTCGCCGGGGACACCGGCGGCGGCGAGTTCCAGGTGGCCTACCGGGGTGGCAGCCGGTTCGTGAAGCGGGTGCTTCCGCAGGCCGTCGACGCCGGCGACGACGACAACTTCGAGCTGTCAATCGTGGAGTACGGCCAGTTCGCGAACATCAAGCCGGTCCCCGTCCAGGACGTCGCGCCCACCGGTGACGAGATCGAGGTCCGGATCGAGGCCGCCGGTCTCAACTTCAAGGACGTGCTCAACGCGCTCGGCATGCTCAAGCAGTACGCGCTGGACAACGGGATCGAGTACAAGCCGCTGCCGCTGGGCTTCGAGGCCGCCGGCACCGTCGTCGCGGCCGGTCCGGACGCGGAGTTCGCGGTCGGTGAGGACGTCGTGCTCAGCCAGCTCGGCTGCATGCGCAGGCGGATGACCGTGTCCTCGGGAGTGGCGGTCCGCAAGCCGGCCGGGATCGGTTTCGCCGAGGCCGCCGGGCTCTCCGCCGCGTACGTCACCGCCTACTACGCCCTGCACAACCTCGCGAAGATCAAGTCCGGCGACCGGATCCTCATCCACGCCGCCGCCGGCGGGGTCGGCCAGGCGGCCGTGCAGCTCGCCCAGCTGGCGGGTGCCGAGGTCTACGCGACCGCCAGCCCGCGCAAGTGGCCGCTGCTGCGGTCGCAGGGCGTGCGGCACATCATGAACTCGCGCAACCTTGAGTTCTCCGACGAGATCCTGCGGATCACCGAGGGGCGCGGCGTCGACATCGTGCTCAACAGCCTGAACAAGGAGTACGTCCCGGCCGGGCTGCGCTGCCTCGGGCAGGACGGCCGGTTCGTCGAGCTCGGCAAGATCGGCATCTGGTCCACCGAGCAGGTACGGGCCGAGCGTCCGGACGTCGACTACCACAACTTCGACCTCAGCGAGTTCCCGCAGGACGAGCTCAACCGCCTCAACAAGCAGATCCTGCAGACGGTGGTGGATCTGGTGGAGTCGGGGCAGGTCGGCGCGCTGCCGACCGTCGCGTACTCGCTCGACGAGGTCGAGGAGGCGTTCGGGGTACTCAGCCGGGGCGCCAACACCGGCAAGCTGGTGCTCACCCTCGGCGACACCCGACCGGTCGAACGGCCGCTGACGATCAGCCCGGATGAGACGTACCTCATCACCGGTGGCCTGGGCGCCCTCGGCGTGGTCACCGCACGTCGGCTCGCCCAGGAGGGCGCCCGGCACGTGGCGATGGTCAGCCGGCGGCTCGTGGCTGACGAGGAGTTGGCCGCGCTGACCACGGCGATCGGTGCGGACGTGCGGGTCCGCGTGCACCAGGGCGACGTGTCCGACGCCGCCGACGTGGACCGGATCATGGCCGCGATCGCGGAGTCGGACGCCCCGCTCGGCGGGGTCATCCACGCCGCCGGTGTGCTCGCCGACGCGCCCATCGCCAACCAGAGCTGGGAGAGCTTCGAACGGGTGCTCAGCCCGAAGGTGTACGGGACGTGGCTGCTGCACCGGGCGGCGGCGGCCGTACCCACCGTGAGGTTCTTCGCGGCGTACTCCTCGATCGCGTCGATCATCGGTGCGGCCGGTCAGAGCAACTACGCCGCCGGCAACGCCTTCATGGACGGACTGATGCACTGGCGGGCCGCCCAGGGGCTGCCCGGGTTGAGCGTCAACTGGGGACCGTGGGCGGAGGTGGGTATGGCCGCCAACCTGACGTCCGGGCAGATCAAGAGCATCGAGGAGCGTGGCGTCAAGTTCGTCAAGCCCGCCGAGGCCACCCGGGCCCTGGTCAGGGCGATGGGCCGCACGGCGCCGCAGAGCATCATCTGCGAGTTCGACTGGGAGAAGTTCGTCGCCGGTCAGCCGGTGGCCAACGCGCTGTTCAAGCAGGTTCTGACGACCGAGGTGGGACCGGCGCAGACGATCGACCTCGACGAGTTGATGAGCCTGCCCCGCAGCGACCGGGACGCCGCGATCCGTTCGTTGCTGCGGGCGAAGGTCGCCGCGGTGCTGCACTTCGACTCCCTCGACGACATCGAGGCCGACGCCAGGTTCGTGGAACTGGGGCTCGACTCGCTGGCGGCGGTGGAGTTGAAGAACGCGCTCGAATCGGTGTTCCGGGTGCCGCTGCCGACGTCGATCCTGTTCGACTACCCGGCCGTCGGGACGCTGGCGGAGTTCATCGGCCAGCAACTGGCGTCGGTCGAGTCCGAGTCCGAGTCCGGGGCCGGGTCGGAGCCGGACCAGGCCGACGTCGAGGACCTCGACGACAGTGCGGCGGACGCGGAACTCGACGCCCTGCGCGAGTTCGTCTAGCAGCGACAGAACCAGGGCAGGCGCGACGTGGAGAACGGACTTTGACGAACTACATCGACTATCTTGAGTCGCTGTCCAAGAAGCAACTCATGGTGATGCTCGCCCGGCAGCGGCAGGACGAGACCCAGGGCATCGCGGTGGTCGGGCTCGGCTGCCGCCTCCCCGGGGGGATCGATGATCCGCGGAGTCTGTGGACCACGTTGCGGGAGGGACGGGTCGTGCCGACGGAGTCGGCCGGCCCGCCCACCGACAGCCTCGGTCGGGCGCGCTGGAACCTCGACGCGCCCGACCTGGCACCCATCGCCGACGTGCTCCGTTCCGGTGCTTACCTGAACGACGTCGACCTGTTCGATGCCGACTACTTCGGCATCACCGAGCAGGAGGCGGAGCGGATGGATCCGCAACAGCGCCTGCTGCTCGAGGTCACCGTGCAGGCGCTCGCCGACGCGAACCTGACCCGCGCCGACCTGCGCCGCCAGCGGGTCGGGATCTTCATCGGAGCGAGCACGGTGGAGTACCCGATAGCCTGGGTGCGAAACCGGGTGCCGGCCGACGACCTGTCCCCGCACATGGCGCTCGGCAACACCCTGAGCGCGACGTCGGGGCGGATCGGTTTCATGCTGGGCGTCAACGGCCCGGCGATGACCATCGAGACGTCGTCGTCCTCGGCGCTGACCGCGATGCACCTGGCCGCGCAGGCACTCCGGCGACGCGAGTGCGACGTCGCCCTGGTCGGTGCCTGCCAGTTGCTGCTCTCCCCGTTCACCACCGCGGTGCTGGGCAAGCCGGGCATGCTGTCGAGCGCCGGGCGCAGCCGCCCGTTCACCACCGAGGCCGACGGCCACGTCCGGGGCGAGGGCTGCGGCATCCTGGTCGTCAAACGGCATTCCGACGCGGTCGCCGACGGTGACCTGCCGTACGCGCTGCTGCGCGGCAGCGCGGTCCACTCCCACGGTGACCGCCCCTCGATGGCGGTGACCGCGGGCGCCGGGCAGAAGACGGTCATCGAGTTGGCGCTGCGCAGTGCTGGCGTCGAACCGCTCGACGTGCAGTATGTCGAGGCCCAGGCCAACGGGTCCCGGCTGGGCGGGATAATCGAGGCCGAGTCACTGGCCGAGGCGTACGAGCGTCGGTCACCGACGGCACCGCCGCTGTACCTGGGATCGTGCAAGGCCAACCTCGGCTACCTGGAGACCGCCTCCGGGGCGGTGGGCCTGATGAAGACGGTGCTCGCCCTCGCCCACGGCGAGGTGCCGCCGCAGGTCGGCACGGAGAACCTCGACCCCGGCGTCGCGTGGGACCGGACCGGTCTGCGGTTCGCGGACAAACCAACGGCGTGGCCGTCGGACGGCCGCCGCCTGGCCGGGGTGAGCTCGTTCGGCTTCACCGGGATCAACGCGCACGTCATCCTGGAGGGCGTCCCGGGCCGGCGGCGGCCGGAGGCGGCCCCCACGGCACCGGGTGTCCCCGCCCTGCTGGTCCTCTCGGCGCACAACGACGCGGCGCTGGCGGCGACCGCCGACCGGTTGCACCGGCACCTGGACCAGCGCGCGGAGTGGGACCACCACACGGTCTGCCGTACGTTGGCGCATGGTCGCGACCATCTCCCGGTCCGCTCCGCGGCCGTCGTCACCGGCCGGTCCGAACTCCTCGACGCACTGGCCGCCGGCCCGGTACAGCGGGCGCCCCGGGCGGATATCCACGTCGAGTTGCCCGAGCTTGACGACTCGCGGCTGAGGGCGGTGCTGACCACCAGCCTGGGTCCGGGGTTCGAGCCGCTCGCCGCCCGGCTACGCGGGTGCGCCGAGGCCATGGGCCTGCCCGCCCTGGACGGGTTGCTCACCGACGGTCAGGCACTGCCGGAGGGCACCTGGCTCGCCTGGGCGATGGGCTGGTGCGAGCTGCTGACGGCGGTGGGGCTGCGGGTGTCCGGCGGACGGTTCGGCGGTCGGTACCGCCACGTACTGTCCGATGTGGTGGCCGGGCGTACCGCAACGGCCGAGGTCGCCGCGCGGTGGCAGGCCGGTGCGCTGGGAGCCGTACCGCCGCGACCGGGCGCGGCGGACGTGACGGTCACCGGGAACGTGTGGGTGCTGGGTGCGGCGGCGACCGCCGAGGCCGTGCCGGTGCCGCTGGCCGAGCTGGACGCGGCCGGCTGGCTGCACCTGGTGGGGGAGCAGTACGCGGCTGGTGCCGAGATCGTCTTCACCGAGCTGTCGGCGCGGGCTGGGCAGGCACTGTGCCGCCTTCCCGGCCCGGTCCTGACCGGCAGACGGTACTGGCCCGAAGGCTATCAATGGTCCTGACGCGAGCTGATGGGATGCCACAGATGCACTACCCGAACCTCAAGACAGTCGTCGACACCGCGACCTTTCACGCCGAGCGGCATCCGGACCGTGTCGCCATCGAATGCGAGGGTCGCGAGGTCACCTTCGCGCAACTGCACCGGGGAAGCAACAGGTCGGCCCGCGCGATTCTCGCGGCCGGCGTGACACCCGGATCACGGGTCGGCTACCTGGGCAAGGAGTCGGAGTACTACTACGAGATCGTCTTCGCCTGCGCGAAGAGCGGGGCCGTGCTCGTGCCGATCAACTGGCGGCTGACGCCGACGGAGATCGAGCACATCCTGCGCGACTCGGGCACGGAGCTTCTCTTCACCGAACGCGAGTTCCGCGCCACCGCGCTCGACCTCCAGCGGGAGCAGAATCAGCTACGGCTCGTGGTCGACATGGACGGCGAGGGCGAGTTGGGTGCGGGTTTCCGGGCCTGGACCGCGGAGCACTCCGCCGACGACCTGGACACCTCGGTCCAGCCCGAGGACCCGATCGTGCAGCTCTACACCAGCGGCACCACGGGCCTTCCGAAGGGCGTCGTGCTGCCGCACCGCAGCTTCTTCCGGATCAACGACCTGTTGGTCGAGAACGACCTGGACTGGCTGGACTGGCGGTCGGACGACAAGAGCCTGATCGGCATCCCGGGTTTCCACGTCGCCGGCCTCTGGTGGGCGTTGCAGGCGCTCAACGCGGGCGTCACCAGCGTGGCCATGCGTCGCTTCCTGAGCACGGAGGCGGCCACCCTGATCCGCGAGTCGGGAATCACCACGACCCTGGTGGTTCCGGCGATGTTGCAGATGATCCTGGCTGAGCCCCGGGTCGGGTCGGACGACTTCGCCAGCCTGCGCAAGGTCGCCTACGGGGGCTCGCCGATCTCCGAGAGCCTGCTGCGGCAGAGCCTGGATGCGATGGGCTGTGAGTTCGTCCAGCTCTACGGTCTCACCGAGACCGGGAACTGCGCGGTGTGCCTGCCGGCGGCCGAGCATGTTCCGGGCAGCCCACGTATGCGGGCCGCCGGCCGCCCGATGCCCGGCGTCGACCTGAGGGTGGTCGACGCGGACGGTGTCGAGGTGCCGCAAGGCGAGGTGGGAGAGATCTGGCTGCGCACCCCGGCGATCATGATCGAGTACTGGGGCCTCAAGGAGGCGACCGACGAGGTCTTCGTGGACGGGTGGTTCCGCACCGGTGACGCCGGATACCTCGACCAGGACGGCTATCTCTACATTTCCGACCGGATCAAGGACACGATCATTGTGGCCGGGGAGAACGTCTACCCCGCCGAGGTCGAGAATGCGTTGTGCAAGCATCCCGCAGTCGCGGAGGCGGCGGTGATCGGCGTCCCCGACGAGCGCTGGGGTGAGGCGGTCCGGGCCTTTGTGGTACTACGCCCAGGTCAGCAGGCGACGCCGCGTGAGTTGATGTTGTCGTTGAAGGGGCTGATCTCCGACTTCAAGATTCCTGCCCAGTACGATATCATCGACAAAGTCCCCCGTAACCCCAGTGGCAAGATTCTGCGTCGGATCCTCCGGGACCAGTTCTGGGCGCATGTGGACCGCAACGTCAACTGAATTGAGATTCCTATGAGCATCGCCCTCTCCACGGTGAAGGCCGGGCTGCGGGTCGCCTCGGTGGTCGCACCGGGTCTCGCCGGGAAGTGGACGTTCGCACTGTTCTGCAAGCTCCGCACCCCGTCGCGGGTGCGCCCCAACGAGGCCGAGGTCCACGCCCAGGCCCAGGTGGAGAGCATCGAGTACAACGGTCGGCGGGTCGTCACCTACCAGTGGGGGGACGGCACCAAGCCCGTCCTGGTGGTCCACGGTTGGGAGTCCCGCGGCTCGCGGTACGCACCGCTGGTGGCGGAGCTGCTCGCCCGCGGATACAGCGCGGTCACCTTCGACGCACCCGGTAACGGCGACTCCGAGGGAAATCGCACCACGCTGCTGGAGTACGCGGACATCATCGAGAAACTGTACGAGCGGCATGGCCCCTTCCAGGCGGCCGTCGCCCACTCGTTCGGGTCGTTGGCGCTCTTCCACGCCATGCGCAAAGGGGTCAAGGTCGACCGCGTGGTGACGGTGAACGCCGTGTGCGACTTCGACTACCTGGTCCACCGGTTCAGCGAGGAACTCGGTTTGTCCGAGCGCCTGAGGAAGGATCTGAGCCGCCGGTTCGAGGGCCTGTTCCCGCAGGAGCAGGACATCTATCGCCGTTTCTCCGTCCCGTACGAGGCGGACCGGGTGACCGGTCCGGTGCTGGTGATCCACGACGAGGATGACCGTCGGATCGAGATGTCGCAGGCCAAGAAGATCGCCGCGGCCTTCCCCGGCCAGTCTCGGATGATCACCACTCAGGGCTTCGGACACAGCAAGATCCTCACCGACCCCAAGACGCTGACGGCCATCGCGGACTTCGTGTCAGAATCCACCGTCTGACCGCACCCGCCTGTCGTCCTCCCGGCTGGCGCGCGCCCGGCGGGTCTGTACCCGCCGGGGCGCGGTCAATCGTGACGATCGGGTACGGCTCCGGCCAACTACCTTGTGAGCGGCTCACGCAGTGCCGTGACGACCCGGTACTGCAACGGCAATTGTCAGGGATAACCGTGTCGTCGGTGGTGACAGGTCCGGGCCTGGCGTCGGCGGCGTCTGCGCCATGGCCGGGCGAACGGGGGTCCGGGTGACGTGGGTAGACGTGGGCCACTCCCTGCCACCCCGGGTGAACCCGCAGGTCGCTAGACTAGGCGCTCGCGCCCTCGTAGCTCAGGGGATAGAGCATCGGTTTCCTAAGACTGGCCTCCACCGGTGTCCGCAGGCCGATGACCTGCGGATTTCCTGTCGTCCCCGTTACGTGCCGGCCGCTTCGCGGGCTCGCTGCGATCGCTTGCCGAAGATCAGCTGACCAGCGCTTGGGTCGTCGGTGGCCAGAAACGGCTGAGGAGCAGCCTGGGAGCGAGGTCAGTCTGCTGTCGGGGCGGGAGCCTGCCACAGGGTACTGACCGGCATGGCGCGGAGCCTGTCGCCGAACGGCAGCGTGGCGGTGCCGGTATAGAGGACGATGCCGGCGATGAAGTCGTCGCCGAGGCGCTCGGCGAGCCGGCGTAGCCCGCGGAAGTCGTCGGGTCCGACGGTGCTGGCTGCCTTGACTTCGATCCCGACCACCTGACCAGCTCGGTTCTCGAGCACCGCGTCGACTTCGTACCTGCTCTGGTCGCGGTAGTGGGACAGGTCGACGGGCTGCTCGGACCAGGTGAGCTGGCGGGACAGTTCGGACAGGACGAATGATTCGAGCAGCGGGCCGAACGGTGCGCCCGGCCGGAGCAGCGCCCGGGCGTCGGTCGCGATCTCGTTGGCGGCGATACCCGAGTCGACGAAGATCAGTTTTGACGCGGCGGTGGCCCGGGTGCCCAGGTTGCGGGACCAGCCCGGGATCCGCTTGATCAGGAAGATCTCTTCCAGTGCCTGGAGGTAGCGAGCGATCGTCGGTCGACTGAGCCCGAGGGCTGATTCGAGGGAGTTGGCGGCGATGATGGTCGCGGACCTGGCCGCAAGCAGACGTACCAGTTTGCGTAGCTCGCCCTTGTGCTGGATGTCGGACAGTTGCCGGACGTCGCGGTCGATGAGCGCCTGGACGTAGGCGTCGAGGAACCGTTGGCGGCGGCGCGGGTCGGTACGGGTGGTGGCCTCGGGTAGGCCGCCGCGCACTATCCTGGCCGCGTAGTCGGCGCGGGTCACCTCCGACTCGTGTCGCAGGTCCTGACCGAGCGTGAAGACGGCGTCGATGAATCCGTCCGGCTCAGCGTCGAGTTCTCCCTGGGAGAACGGCCAGAGTTCCACGGTCTCCATCCGGCCGGGCAACGCGTCCGGGGCGGCAACCATGCCGAACAACCGTGACGAGCCGGTGAGCAGATACCGGCCCGGACGAGGGTCCTCGTCGACTGCTGCCTTGATGGCCAGCAGTAGTTCCGGAGCGCGTTGGATCTCGTCGATGACCAGGAGTTCGGAGGAGTCTACGAACCCGACCGGGTCGGCGATCGCCGCCGCCCGGTCCTGCGCCCGATCAAGATCGCGGCGCTCGGCCAGACGATCGCCGGCAACGAGGCGAACCAGGGTGCTCTTGCCTGCTTGGCGTGCTCCGCTGATCAAGACGACGCGGGTGTCCTCCAGGGCAGCGTCGACCTGCGCGGCGGCGCGGCGGGGGATCAGATGTGGTGTGGGCACGGCATCATCATAACGGCCGCGTTTTCGATCTGCGAGGATCTAGGCTTTCGATCTGCGGCACAAGGTGCGTTCGGTACGCGGTCATCTGGTGTTCGATCTGCGGGCCACGCGGTCGAGCCGGTTCGTGGAACGGTCCACGGCTACGTCGCGTTGTTGTGTGTCGCGGCGAGTTCGGGGAAGGCGTGCCCTCCGGTGGCGACGCCGAAGGCAGTTGTACAGACGGGGCGTCGTTGATCTTCGATGACGTGAGCGGCGTGTGCTCGCCAGCGGATGCCAACCCGGGTCATCCGGTGCCGACGCGGGCCACCGCAGCCGCTCGTGGTCGCGAACGGGGGTTCGTGTGCTCGGGCTGTGGTCCTGGGCTGGGCGAACGGGGGGTCCGGGTGCTGCGGGTGAGCCTGGACCACTCCCTGCCACCCCAGGTGAACCCGCAGGTCGCTAGACTAGGCGCTCGCGCCCTCGTAGCTCAGGGGATAGAGCATCGGTTTCCTAAGACGGTCGCCTATCTTTATCTGAAGCCCGCAGCCTGCAGGCATAGGTTATTTCGGCACGCTGCCAGGTCGCGAAAGTATGTTGCTGTGCTCGCTTGTCAAAGATCAGCAAAATCGGCGTACTTCCTTTTCTGGATGGTGCCCGCCCTGAATAAAATCCCGTTGCCGGCTTACCGGATGGTCAGCATCGTGCGAGGGGCCCAGGCGGCGGCCAGGGCCCGGCAAAGTCGGGGGTGCCGGGCTTGAGGTGGTTGGTTTAGACGCGCCCTTGCTGGTGGTAGGAGGGCGGGCACGACCGGTTCAGATGATCATTGAGGTTCCTACGCCTTATCGATCGTCCGAAGTGAGCTATGCCCGCTTTGCCATCATCGCTGATCTCGTCCGTGTTCGACGCACCGGCTGTCACCGTGCACGAAGCCGCTGCTGGGCTGCCCGCTGCGTTGACAGGTCTGCCGGATCCTCGCGACCGTCGCGTCGTCCGGCACCGGTTGACCGTGGTGGTGACCGCAGTGGTCTGTGCCGTGGTGGCCGGGCTGCTGGGTACAGCGAGGCCTGGTTCAAGACGTTGAAGTACGCGCCAGTCTTCCCGGACCGGTTCGCGTCCCTCGGCCAGGCGCGGACGTTCATGAACGACTTCGTGACCTGGTACAACTACGCCCACCGGCACTCCGGGATCGGCCTGCACACCTCCGCCGACGTCCACCACGGCCGTCACCACACCGTCCGCGCTGGCCGCGAGGACACCATCGCCGCAGCCCGCATGGCACACCCGGAACGGTTCGGCACCACCCGGCCCGTGCCCAAGATCCTCGACCTGCCCAAACAAGTCTGGATCAACAAGCCCGAACCGCACTGACAAGCCGCTTAAATCCCGTTGGCCTCAATCCCTTGACACGTTCCGGTCGGGCGGTCGTCGACGGCATCCTGTACGTGGTTCGTACCGGGTGCGAGTGGCGGTGCCTGCCGGTGGACTTCCCGCCCTGGCAGACCGCGTACTCCCACTTCCAGCGGTGGAACCGGCGGGGTGTGACCGATCGGATCCTCACCGAGCTGCGGGAGCAGGTCCGTCTGGCCCATGACCGGGCGGCCGAGCCGACAGCGGGGATCATCGACTCCCAGAGCGTGCGGGCTGCCGACACCGTGCACCGCGACACCCGTGGCTACGACGGCGGGAAGAAGGTCAACGGCCGCAAGCGGTTCATCGTCACCGACACCCTGGGCCTGCTGGTCACCGTATGGGTCCTGGCCGCCTCCTGGCAGGACCGCGACGGCGCGAAGGGCGCCCTGCTCGCCCCGTATGCGGCGACCCCGATCCGGCACGTGTTCGCCGACTCCGGGTTTGCCGGAGGTCTGGTCGACTGGGCCCGTGACATGCTGGGCACCACCCTGGAGATCGTGCGTAAGCTCGCCGACCAGCAAGGGTTCATCGTGCACCGTCGCCGCTGGGTGGTGGAGCGGACCCTGGCCTGGCTCACCGCCCACCGTCGGCTGGCCCGCGACTACGACCCCCCGCTCCAGGTGGAGACGATCAACGAAGCCACCCGGTACCTTTCTGCGGCTCAGACGCTATCTGATCTTGCGCACCCAAAGGGCGTCGACCTCTATCTTCCGAGTCATAAGGGTCAGGAAGGGATCACCTGGGAGTGTCCGACTCGACGGCGTCCGCCGACGTTGGCGTATCGCCGCCCTGTGCGCCGCGTGGGGACGGCGAGGTGCCGGCTGGTCCGGGGGTGACCGATGGTGCGGGCGAGGCGGGCCCTGTGCTGCCCGTTGTCGCGGGCCCCGACGATGGATCGCTGCCCGGGCATGTCTGTTGGTACGGCCATTCCGGCAGGTACTGCCGCCACTCCGATGCACTCAGGTTCCGACCGGCAAGGCGGCAGGCCCGGTCGAGAAGCTGTGCTGGCTCGACCGTGTACCGCGCGAAAGTACCGTCGGGAACGCCGACGAGTAGCAGACGTCCGGAGTCGGTCCAGGCGATATCGGGTAGGTCAGCACAACCGTTCTCGACGCTCTCCGTACCCGGGATAGTGGCCACGACCTGGAAGGTCGCCGAGTCGATGATGCCGGTCGGGCAGGACGAGGCGACAAAGGTCCGGCGGTCGGGCGCGGGATACCATCGCCCCTGGGCATTGCCGTAGAACGTCTCCCCGTCGGCGCGTAGGGTGGCGGGGTCGAGAAGGGTGGCAATCTGCTTGCTGTACAGGATCAGTTTGCTACCGTCGGGGGTGAACCCGAGCGCCCCGGACTCGTCCGTGGCCTGGCCGATCCGGGCAAGCAGAGTGAGGCTGTCGCCTGTGGCGAGGGTCGCGACGGCACCTGGCCCCTTGCGGTTGAAATCGTTGAAGGTCCGCAGCGCGAGCACGGTCCCGTCCGGATTCGTTGCCAGCACGCCGTCGAAGAGTTGGTCCGCGCCACCGCCCCGGAGGGTGAGCGGCGATGGGACCGTGACGAACCGGCCGGTGTCGAGCGTCACCATCACCAGATTGCCGCTCCTGGACCCTTTGCTCGCGTAGAACATGAGTGCCCCTGCCCGGGCGAAGACTGGTCGCACCTTCGCCGCGATCGGCGGTAGCGACCGATGCCGCACCTTACCGGTCGCCACGTCGACGATTCGGCCGTCCCAGGTAACGACGGTACGCCCGTCCGGGGTGAGGACGCCGCCCTCGCCGGAGGTCACGGTCCGGAGGCCGCCGCCCTTCGCGTCGGCGATCCCGAGACCATCGGAGGTGTGTACGAGTAGCCGCTCCCCCTCGACAGCGGCCGAGAGTGGATAGACGGGCTTGAGGTCTTGAGCGCCTGCGAACAGTACCTCGGCCTCTCCGCTCTCGGTCGCGACGAGCAGCTTCGCCCCGTCGGGGGCGGACCACAGTCCGGCGATGGTCGTCGGTGCCAGAAGGGGTGTACCGACATTGTCGCCTGGGCTGCCTTGGGAACGGGTGAACAGCTGACCGGGTGCCCCGTCGACACCACCACTGGTGGCCGCGACGATGTCGGTGCCGCCTGGCAGGAAGGCGGCTCCGCGCGGGACATAGTACTCGAACGTAGTGGCACGCCAGAGTGACCTGCCGCTGGCGGTTTCGACGACCTCGGCGATCTCGAGGTTCGGCTGCCCGTCCGAATCCTGCCGAGTGGGCGGTACCAGGATCAGTCGTGTGCCGTCGGGTGAGATGGCGGTGACCTGGCGACCCGCCAGTGCCCAGGAGCCGGTCGCACTGAGGGTTCGCGTGTCTACGACGGTTGCCCGGCCCCCAGACTGTACGATCGCGACTGGAGCGGCCGATGCGACCCGGACGGTACCGCCGCCGGTCGCCACCCGACCTTGCTGTTGCACCCCCCTGGCTGCGACGAGGGCCAGCCGGCCCTCCGCGTCCAGGCTCAACACGGTGCCCGGCCCGGCGGCCGCCACGGCGACGGTACGGCCACCATGGGGGTAGGCGCCGGGGAGGGCGGTGCCCGTCGTCGCGTCCACTGCCCGCAGCCCGCTCTGGGTGGATACGACGATAGTCGTGTCGTCGGCGAAGGCCACACCGGTGGCCGACGGGACCGCCACCGGCACGGGCGCGGTGCCCGGCAGCGCGGTCAGCCGCAGGGTCCCGCTACCGTCCAGCGTCGCCACTCGGTCGGCCGAGGAATTGAAGGCTGCTGCGGTGACTCCCCTGCGGTGCCCGACGATCCGCGCCTGGACATCCTTCTCCTGTGGGCCTCCGAGCACCTCGCCCGTCTGGGTCAACTCGAAGAGTGCACCGGTCGCTGCGGTGGTCGGCGACAGGTGGTATGCCTGCGCGGCCAGGAGATAGCGCAGCGAACCATCGGTGCCCTGATTGGTGCGGCTCAGGGCCGCCAGGCGCAAGCTGGTCGCGATCCGCGCCCGCTGCTCGGCTACGGCGCGCTGCTTCCGGGCCTCCCTCTCGTTCAGTCGGGCCTCCCTCGCGTTCAGCACGGCGAGCGTCGCCGCGATCGTCAAGAACACGGTTAGTACCGCCAGGGCGATGACGGCGGCGTTGCGCAGCCGCCGGGTCTTGCGTTCCTGCCGGACCGCCTCGCTGTCCAGGTCCTCCTTCGGCCGTCCGTGCAGCGGCGCGGCGAGTTCGAGTAGTTGCTCGCGGAACTGGGCCTGGGTGGTGAGGGTCTGTGGGGTGAGGTCCGGGAGTTTCTCGATCCAGCGCATGTCGATGAACCGGGGCTCGCTGCTGAACTTGCCCCTGAGTACCGGATGGGCGGCATTCCCGGCCGCTGTGACGTCGAGGTCGTCGAGCGCATTGTCCCAGCGCCACTCGCCGCCCGTGACCACGATCATTATTCGCTCGGGGCCTTTTGTCCGGAGCCACCGTTCCAGTTCCATGCCGACCCATCTGGACTCTGCTGAGCCGGGCGAGGCTAAATAAATTAACCAGTCGCAGTTATCCATGACAGCGCAGAGTCTGGGCCAGAGCAGTGGATTCGCGTCCAGGCTGCTCATGTCTCGGAAGATCTCCAGCGCACGTAGTTTGTTCCACGGTTTGGCCAAGCGCTGGAGTCCGCGCTCGATGGCGTGAGCGATAGGCCTGTCATGCTCGTCCACCCGATAAGAGATGAAGGCCGCATAGCGCTTTCCGAGCGCAACCTTCGCCGCTGCGCTACGGGTTTTAGCCTCAACTTCGGCCGGTGTGGGTAGCGAACTGGGCTTATCCACGGGTTCAATGTCAACCATCTACGGCCTACCGGATCGGGAGAGGGGAAGCAGTCCGGGACAGCAGGATGGGTCGGTCCGGCTGTCTCTTGCGGAGACTATCAACGGGTTTTCGGGAGATCCCCCAGCGTGCGCAAACCCGACAGTTTTCAGAGGACGTCTGATTCACGTATTTTGTGCGTGTTGTGGCTCTAGGGTTCTCGCCGGGTTGGAGTGTTTTCGGCGGTAAGGCGTTTGGTGAGGTTGCCGATCATGGTGGGGGTGATCATGCTGGCGGAGTTGTCGGGCCGGGTTTCGTAGTCGCGGACGAGTCGGCGGTGGTGCATGGGTGCGTTCGACGACCCATCGCCGTTTGACCACGCTGAAGCCCTTGATGTGGGGGTCTTTGGTGACGATCTCGACATCGACGCCGAGTTGGGCGCCGTGTTCGACGACGCGGGTTTGAATCCGGCGTCGGCCCAGGCCTTGGTCAGGGTGTGGGTAACTGGCAGTGGCGCGGTCGAGCAGGTCCACGCCGATGGCGTTTGTTGCTGGAGCTGGCGGCGGTGAGGAATAGGCCGAGGGTGTCGGTAGGGATGCCGCGTTTGCGGCCGAGGATTATCGCGGCGTCGGTGTCCTGTGTGGAAAACGGGACGTTGGTGGAGGTTTTCACGCTCCGGCTGTCCATGATGGAGGTTCTGGGTTTGGTGGTGCGGCCGTGGTGGTCGCGGAGGTCGTGGGTGGGGGCGCGGCCGTTGACGCCGTCGTCGGTGCGGGCCTGTCGCCAGGCGGTCAGGCGGGGCACGATCAGGGCCCGCCGGGCGTCGGGCAGGTCGGACGGATAGGGCCGCGGTTCGGTCATGATCCATGCGTACGGTGTTCGGGTGCTGCCTTGATGGACGTCATGTCCGCCGATGCCGACGAAAGTGAACCAGACATGATCGCGGGACGAAATGCTCCGATTCTGGTCGGTGGCGAGCCGGATGGAATGCGTCTATTGCAGAACAGGCCGGGCATCTCGTACTGCTGAGACCGAGGCGTAAATCGGTCACTACTGCCGCTGCGAAGCCCCTCCGTCGCTGCTCGCGTACGAGACGACGACGTTGACCTGGTCGAGCCCATTTACTCCGCCCCCGCCCGGTGGTCGAGGCACCCACGCTGCGCTCGATATGTCACGACCGTGCCACCGATCGGTGGGATGGGCGGAGCGTCATTCCCATGGCAGGGTCGATGTCAGGTCGGTCCGACGGTCGGCGCGGACCGACCGAACGGATCGATGATCCACGTGGACTGGCAGGATCATGTCTACATCGGATAAACAGGAGCAGTGCTGCCGCCCGTGCTCGAGATCTACGTCGTCTGGCACGACGGCGATATTGAGGGTGAGGAGATCGCCCGCCAAATCGTGGACCACTTCCAAGGCGACGCGTACACCGGATTGATCGGTGGTGCGGTGTCGGTCTTCGTCCGGTCGCAGGGCTGGCGCGGCGACGGCGACGCGCCTCGACCAATCCCGCTGACTGCCGATCCGGATCGGAAGGGTCCGGAACCGGCCGCCTTCGTCGCGGTGGTGCCCCTGCTCGGTCCGGCCCTGGCCCGAGCCTGCCAGGGCGCACACACGCCCTGGCACGAGTACCTGGAGACCGTGGTCGCCGGGCAGCGGGCCGCCCCCGCGCAGGTCGGCGTCTTCCCGGTGGTACTGGCCGAACATGCGGTCCGCCGTACCCGTCTCGGCGCGCTTCTCGACGGCCACCAGCGCCTCGACACCGCAGGCTTGCCCGGCGAGTCTCCGGCTGAGCGCCGCTGCCGGGACCTCAGCCAGGCTCTCGCCCAGTTGGTCCGCGGGGCCGGCGACCGGGCGCTGACAGTCTTCGTCAGCCACAGCCGCCACGGTGCTCCAGACGACGGGCAACGGGCGGCGAACCTCGTCCGGCGGGTCCGCGAGTTGATCGCCGACACGCGCCTCGACCAATTCTTCGACGCCCACAGCATCCAAGCCGGATCGGACTGGGCCCAGGTGCTGCGGGACAAGGCCCACCGCAGCGCCCTGCTGGCGGTACGCGGTGACCACTACTCGGCCCGCAAGTGGTGTCAGGAGGAGGTGCACCTGGCCAAGTGCGCCGGAGTGCCCATCGTCGTCCTCGACGACCTGCGGGTCAGCGACGACCGGGGCAGTTTCCTCATGGACCACGTGCCACGGGTTCGGGTCGCCCCCGAGCAGCCGGACGCCGGGATCCGGCGCGGCCTGTGCAAACTAATCGACGAGTGCCTTAGCAGCGCGCTGTGGCAGTGGCAGCGTCAGATCGCGGGGCGGCACTGGCCGGACCTGACGGTGGACTGGTGGGCACCCCGCTCGCCGGAGGCCGCTACGTTCGCCGACTGGCTACACCGCGCTCGCTCCGGCCGACCAGCGGCGGCCGGTGCTACCGTCCGGGTACTGCACCCGGAACCGCCGCTCGGGCCGCAGGAGAGCCTCGTCCTCGATCAGATGGCTCGGGCCGCAGGCTTCGACGGCGGGGTCGACCTGCTGACCCCGCGGATGCTCGACGCGCGGCGTGGCTGACGATGGAGGCTTCGATGACCAGCCTGTTGCCCAGGGACTCGCTGGCCGGCGTACGGGTCGGGCTCTCCTCGTCCGACAGCCCGGACCTGGGTCGGCTCGGCCTCCTGCCCAGCCACTTCCGCCTCGCGCTGGCCGAGATCGCCCGGACCGTGCTGATAGGCGGCGGCAGCCTCGCGTATGGCGGGCACCTCGACTCGGACGGGCACACCAGCTTCCTGCTGCGGGAGGTGCAGCGCTATGGGCCGCTCGACGAGCCGCCGCTGCTGATTTGCCTCGCCTGGCAGAACCACCGCCGGATGCCTCTGCCGGAGCTGCGGCGGTTGTGCCGCGACGCCGCCTTGTACGCCACCGTCGTCTGCCTTGACCCCAACGGCGAGGAGGTCGACCCGGCGCAAGGCCGTGGTGACGATCCCGCGCCGGTGGCCGAGTCCGAGCGGGCACCGGCGCTCACCGCCATGCGGGCCTGGTTAGCAGAGCGGGTCGACGGCCGGGTGATCATCGGTGGGAGGCGGGCCGGTTTTAGTGGACGGATGCCCGGCCTCTTTGAGGAGGCGCTACTTGCGGTGCGGTGCCGCACGCCGCTCTATCTGGTCGGCGGCTTTGGCGGTGCCACCTGGGACCTCGTCCGCACCTTCGGTCTCGGCGACCCAGACTTCATCCCGGTGGTGGCGTCGGCCGACGCCACCACCGACCCACGCTACCGCAACGCCCTCGACCTCCTCGGGGGCGGCTCCGCATCGGTGCCCGACAACGGCCTGAGTGTCGAGGAGAACCGGCGGCTAAGCGAGACGCATCGGCCGGGTGAGATTGCCGGTCTGGTCGGCCTAGGGCTCGGGCGGCTCAACGTCGGCCGCCGCTGAACGCCGAGCCCGAAGGACGCCTCGTGGCAGACGTCGGTGCCGCCATGGATGACTTCCTTCAGCCCCATCAGAGCAGATCGAAAGCCTCCGAGCGACCGGGGAACCTCAGTAGCCCGCATTGCCGGCGAACAGTTGTGCGCGGTCCTTACCGCGATGATCGAGATGGCTTGCATGGGGTACGTAGACGACGACCGCTGGCCCTCGCGCACGCCCGGGCGCGGTCGGCCCGCGTGCGACAGGTGGGCGGCAGGCCCGTCAGGCGTCTTCGTGCACCGCGCCGCCGAGCAGCGCCTCCGGCCGTGCCACCCCGGCCAGCTTGCCGAAGCTCTGCACGTATGCGGTTAGCCGCTGCTGGACCCGGGCCAGTTCGGCCCGGCATGCTGCGTCGTTGGGCCAGTCGCTCTCGTCGGCGTCCGGGTGGGCGAGCTCCCAGGCCCGTAGGGCGGGGTGCCAGCGGGACAGGAAGGGGCGCAGCTCCAAGTTGAGCATCGCGATGCCCAACTGCTCCACCGTCGGCTCCGGTCCGGTCTGCACACCCGGGTGAGCCTCCTTCAGCAGGTCCCGGGTGACGGCGAAGAGCCCGTACAACGAGGTGAGGGCCTCGCGCATCCGGCCGTCACCGGGACCGAGCGCCTGCGTGGAGACCCGGGTGGCCGTCTCCACGAACAGCTTCCACGCCACCTGCTGGCCGTCGCGGGTCACGGCGAAGCGCAGCTCACTGAACTGCGGGACGGTCACGGTGATCTCGGTCAGCCGGACACTACGGGCGTACGCGTGCACGACCAGCCCACCCACCAGCCCGGCTGTCGCGCCAACTAGTACAAACAGCTCCGGCCCCTTCAACCGGAGGCCTTGGTAGATCAGCCAGCCAGCAGCCGCGCCGGCCAGCAGGCCGGTGAAACCGCGCGTCCACCGGCTCCGTACCCAGCCCTCGCCCACGTCCCGGCTCTCCCTGCTTGCGTTGCGCCACGTCACACGCGTCCGGACCCGAGTATGGCACGCGATGGCTGTATGTCCTTTAAGGATGTAAGGGTTTGTTCGTCGTCGGCGGGGCTGAGGTAGCCGAGTGTGGAGTGGCGTCGTCGGTGGTTGTAGGAGGCGATCCACCGGAAGCGTCACGGCGGGCGTCGGTTTCGGTGGCCCACCGTCGTTGTTCGACGTCGAGTTCACGCTTGAGCGACGCGAAGAACCTTCGGCTGGGGCGTTGTCGAAGGCGAGCCGATCCGCCCCATCGAGCGTTGGATGCCGTGCCGTTGGCAGACATCGGCGAAGGTGAGCGACCAGGTTGGGTCACGTCCGCGCTGGTGGTGTAAGAGACGGCCATCGCGTGATCCGGTCTGATGCTGTGCGGCGATTGTGTCAACGGCCAATTAGATCTCGATTGAGGCCGCGTCGGTGTGGTCGGTGTCGTGCCGGCCTCTGTCAGAGTCCCTGTCGCGGCGCGGTGACATCTGTCAGCGTGGGCTCCGCCATGACGGCGGACCTCTGACAGAAGTCGACCCAGGAAGACATTGCGCCCCGACGAGCTGATAGACCTTTGACAATGAGGCTCCTGTGCCCGCCCTTGCTTTGCTGCGGGCTGGATGCTCTCGCCGAGGGGACCGACACACGTCAGCATTAGCAATGGTCATCGGACTGATCGCTGACAGAACGACCCTGAACTGCGAGTTGACACGCGGAGCTGCGGCACCCCCGCGAGCAGGTGATGCGTCGGTACCGATGGCTTGATCTTGGACATCGCGGATGGTTGAACGGCTATCTCCGTCGGCAGCTCCGACAACGTCTACTGCCAGGCGCTCGTCAGGCTCGTGAGCGTCCTTGCCAGAGCACGGAGAAGCGCTGTCAGGGCACCGGTCTCTGTCAGAGGCGGTGTCGCGGCGCGGTCACACCTGTCAGCGCGGGCTCTGCCAGGATGGCGGACCTCTGACAGAAGTCGACCCTGGATAACAAGTGACAGCTTCACGACGACTGTCATGAGCTACGCCGAGGGCTGGAGGGCTGACAGCCCGGCCAACCGGCGACCCCACCGGTCCTGAGCTCTGAGCGGCCGAGTGGCGGCGGGGTGTGGCGGTCGCTGGTCGGGCAGGCCGCAACACGGCGGGCCCAGTGGGCGGACTGTGAGCAGCACTGGCCAGCGTCTTTCGTCTGTTCTGTGAGGTCGCCGTGGCCTTTGTGAGCCGCTGTCAGAGGGCTGTGAGGCCGGAGAGTGTTCGCCAGAGCTGACAGAGCCCGGTTTGGGGGTGTGAGCGCATCATGGCCAGCGGTCAGCCGGTCGATGCGGATGACCTCAGCCCGCTTGGCCAGTCGCTGCAGCGATTCTCCCCTCGTCTCGCGCCGGGTTCCCATCGCTCTGTCAGGGGGCAGACAGTGGTGGGCCAGGTCTGCCGTCCGTCGGCGTCACCTACGACACGTGGCGCTGCGCGGACGTGGTGGCCGGCGACGAAGGTTGTCGGCTGTGGCTACTGCCGTCGGGGTCCCCACCAGGGCAGGATGGGCGGCAGGTCGGCCAGGGGATTGCTGGGTTGTCTCGGCGCGGCGGACCCGTCGTCGCCGTCCCAGCGGCGGTCGTACTGGTCCGGTAGGTCGCCCCAGCCCCGGTACGGGGTGGGCTGGGTGACCGCCAGGCCGAGTTCGTCGAGTGGGTCGATGCGGTGGTTGGCGACGGTGCACAGGTGGGCCCAGTCGTCGCCCATGTCGAACACGTAGGCGAACTGATCACCCGGGGCGAGTCGGTTCAGTGTGGTCCTGTCGCTGTCCACCGCGCCGTCCGGTGTGTCTTCCCAGGTTCGGAAGGAGCAGACCGGGGTCTGGTCGGCCAGGGTGAACAGCCGTAGGTGTGCGAGGTCCCAGCGGGCGAAGGCCAGGTCGATGGCCGTGCCCAGTTGCTCGAACGTGTGCGACCTGGCGGCGGCGATGATCCGGCCCGGCCGGGGCCAGTAGTCCTCGCCCCGCCCGGAGACGAGTTCGACCCGGATCGACAACCACGTCCTGGCCACCGTTCACCTCCCGCTGCCGCCGGCCGACCACGCTACCGCCGCGCAACGGCCCGTACCGCAGGACACGCCTCGCACCGTTCGGACCCGGCGTCCTTAGTCGCCAGGTCTATCACCATGCCACCGCGAGTTTCTTCATCAGGGAGACCGACCATGCGACCGCCACGACGAACCCGAACCGCTACATCCATCACCGGTGAGGCGTCCCGCCATGATGAGCGGCAGGCGTGGACCGCCGAGCGGATCCGCGCGTTGGGTCCGAGCACGGACCTCGCCACGGCCGCCGCCGTCCTGGGCATGTCCCGCTCGGCCGCCTACAAGCTGGCCCGCCGCGACGCGTTCCCCACGCCGCTGTACCGGGTCGGTGCCCACTACCGGGTACCGACCGCGCCGATCCTGGCCATGCTGCACCTGCCGCATCCGGCCGGTCCCGGGCCGGACGCAGGGGACGCCGACAGCGTCGGGGACCCGCCCTGACCGCCTCCGAACTGCCCTCCGGTCTCGCCGGGACCGGAGGGCGGACCCCGCCGGCCGCAGCGTCGACCCCGGCCCGGCCGGTGTCCGTCGATGACTTGATCGTCGCGGCGTGTCACGCGTGGATGTCGATCGACAAACCGATGCCGCACCACGAACCCGAGGAGCACCACAAGCTATGCCAGACGGGAGCATCTTCAAACGCTGCGGCTGCCGCCATCCCGATACCGGCAGGCCGCTGGGCAACGAGTGCCCGAAGCTGCGTCGCCCCAACCGGTCCTGGAGTTTCGAGCACGGTCACTGGACCTACCAGTTGGAACTGCCGCCGACGAGTGACGGTCGGCGTCGGCAGTTGCGCCGGTCCGGGTTGTCGACCCGCCGTGACGCCGCCGCCGAGTTGGACCACGCGCGGGCCCTGCTCGCCCTCGCGGTCCGGGACCGGGGCCGTCGTACCGAGATCGCCGACCTGTTGCAGAACTGCGTGCGGTCGGGCCGGCCGCTGCCCGAGGTGGACCGGATCCGGCAACGGCTGCGCGGTGACGGGTCGCTGGCTGACATGGTGACCGTCGGCGAGTACCTCACCGAGTGGCTCACCCACCTGACCGTCGATGACAACACCGCGTGTGGCTACGAGTCGCTCGTCCGGGTGCACCTGATCCCGCACCTCGGGGAGATCCCGCTGGACCGGCTGCGTACCGGCCACATCAGGGCCATGTTCGCCGCGATCGAACGCCGTAACCAGGAGATCCGTGCGGCGAGGGCCAGCGGCGACCCTGACGTGCGCGCGTCGGTCGTCGGTGTCCGGACCACGGGCGCGTCGACCCGGCAGCGTATCCGCGCCTGCCTGCGTAAGGCGATCAACGACGCTCTCGCCGAGGAGGTGATCGTCGGTTCCAACCCGGCCGCGCTGGTCAAGGTTCCCGGCGACCGGCCGGTACCGGTCGTGTGGGAGGCCGAACGCGTGGAGCGGTGGAGGGCCACCGGGCAGGTTCCCGGTCCGGTCATGGTGTGGACCGACGAGCAGATCGTCGCGTTCCTCGACCACGCCCGGGTGCACGCGCCCGACCTGTACCCGATGTGGCACCTCATGGCCTACCGGGGTCCCCGGCGCGGCGAGGCCTGCGGGCTGCTCGACGCCGAAGTCCGCCTCGACAGGCGTGAGCTGACGATCAACCAGCAGATCGCCACCCACGGCTACACCGCCGTACGCAAGAAGCCCAAGAGCAGGGCGGGCAACCGGGACCTCGCCCTCGACGCCGAGACGGTCAGGGTCCTCGCCGCCTACCGGGCCCGCCGCGCCCAGTGGCGCCTGGCCGCCGGTGAGACGTGGCCCGACACCGGCCTGTTCTTCGTCCGCCCCGACGGCCGGCCGTGGCATCCCAGCGGGGTCACCCAGCGGTTCCGCAGGCTCATACGCCAGGCCGGGCTCCCGCCGACCCGCCTGCACGACCTGCGGCACAGCGCGGCCACCATCGCCCTGGCCGCCGGGGTGGACATCAAGGTCGTCTCCGAACAGCTCGGCCACTCCACCACCACCCTGACCCGCGACACGTACCAGAGCGTCACCAGGGCGATGCACCACGACGCCGCCGACGCCGTCGCGGAGAAGATCCGCCGGAACCGGCCCAGAACCGCCTGACCGCCCGCGTGCCGCCGTCGGCGGTCTCCACCTACTGGGCTAGCGTGCGCGGCATGGTCGCCCGTTCGTCCGCTCGTGGTGCCGCCCAGTGGCGGGCTCCGGTGGCACCGAAACTGCCGGCGTCGCCGGACCTGACTCCCGCCGGGGACCTGACCATCGGCGACGAGGCGACGTTCGAGCGGCTGGGTCTGGGTGACCTCGACCTGTCCGGGCGGTCGGCGGACGGGGCCGAGTTCACCCGGTGCCGTCTCACCCGCACCGACCTGAGCGGTACCCGGCTGGAGGCGGCGCGGTTCACCGACTGCGTGTTCGAGGGTACGAACCTGGCGAACCTGCGGACGGACAGGTCGTCGATGCTCCGGGTACGGCTGTCCACGGCGCGGATGACGGGCCTGCAGTGGGTCAACGGGGCGCTGCGGGACGTCACGGTCTCGGACTGCCGACTCGACCTGTCGTCGTGGCGGTTCACCACCTTCGCGTACGTGGCGTTCGAGGGCTGCAACCTGACCCGGGCCGACTTCCAGCACGCGGACCTGCGCGGTGCCCGCTTCACCGACTGCGACCTGACCGGCGCGCAGTTCTCCCAGGCGGGCATGGACGGCACCCGTTTCGCCCGCTGCGACCTCACCGGGATCGGCGGCGTGACCAGCATGACCGGCGCGATCCTCGCCCACCAGGACCTCGTCGCCCTGTCCTACGCCCTCGCCGGGGCGCTCGGCGTCCGCATCGAGGACCCCGACGAGGAGTAGGCCTCTCGCACCCGAAGCCGCCTCGGAAAGGGCTGCCGGGCGTGTGTCTCTGGCGTCATCCGGTGAGGCCGCGCCGGCAGTGCCGTGTTCGACGTCGGGCGTGTCGGCTGCTTGATTTCCGCAACATCAACTGCGGTATGGACTAGATTCTGCGGCATGGGGTTGCTGGATGACGCGGTGGCGGTGCTGGACGGGCGGGGTGTGCTGGAGCCGCTGGGCGGGTTGATCCGGCAGGTGTACCGGCGGGCCGCGGACCGGCACGAGCCGGAGCTGGGTGACGACGCGATGAGTTTCGGCACGACGGTGTGGCGGAACCTGACGAACCTGGGCAAGGCGTCCTTCGACGGGGTCGACGGGGTACGGGTGCGGGTGGAGGACAACTCCCTGGAGATCCTCTGCGCCGGCTATGTGGTGCGGTTGTACTCGTTGCAGGGTGGGATCGAGTCGATCCGGTGGGAGGGCAGCGAGGCCCGCCTCGGCGGGGCGGTGGAGAACAGCCGCGACGGGCAGTTGGCCTTCGACGACGCCGAGCAGTTCCCGGAGGTCTTCGCCGGTGTCGTGCCCCCGAAGCGGCACCTGCGGGTCGCGCACACCAGTGACATCACCACGGGCGAGGCGACGGCCTATCTCGGGTTGCCCCGTGACAACCGTGAGGGTGGGTCGCCGTGGTTCGAGGTGACGCTGTGGTTCGGTGACGCCGTCACGGTGGGGACGCCGCTGCCGATCGTCGGTGACCCGGTCGGGGTGCCGGTGCAGCGCCACGACGAGCTGCCCGTGCCGGAGCTGCCGCTCGGGACTTTGCGGCCCGCTGGCGGCTCCGGTCGTACCCTCGGTGCTGTTGCCGGCCGACGGGCGTGACGGGCGGGGTTCGCCCGCCGGTGCCGGTCACCGTGGCCGTGGCGGGGTTCGAGCCGCATGCGCTGGGGTTGGCGCGTAGGTGGCGGCGGATGCGGAAGAACGAGTTGGCCCGGCAGGTCGGGGTGACGGCGGCGGCGGTCAGCCAGTACGAGTTGGGGCAGGCCCGCCCGTCGGCGGCGGTGCTGGCGCGGTTGGCGTTGGCGTTGGCGATGCCTGTGGAGTTCTTCGCCGCCGGTGTCCCGGCTCCGGCGTCGCCGGGGCGGGCGCACTTCCGTAGCCTGCGGGCCACCAGCCAGGCGGAGCGGGACCAGGCGGAGGCGTTCGGTGAGGTCGCCTGGCGGGTCGTCGAGGTCGTGGGTCGGCAGTTGCGGCTGCCGGAGTTGCGGCTGCCGCAGCTCGACTGGCCGGAACCGGCGCGGGCCGAGGACGTCCGCACGGTCGCCGCGGCGGCACGTGCGGAGTTCGGGCTCGACGACGGGCCGGTGCCGCACATGGTACGGCTGCTGGAGGCGCACGGCGTGATCGTGTTGTCCCTGCCGGACGCCTCCGAACGGGTCGACGCGTTCTCACACTGGTACGGCCAGCGGCCGTTCGTCTTCCTCAACCCGGCCAAGGACGACAAGGCCCGTTCCCGGATGGACGCCGCCCACGAACTCGGCCACCTCCTGCTGCACCACGACGCCGAGCCGGGCAGCCAACTCCTGGAACGGGAGGCCACCGCCTTCGCCTCCGAGTTCCTCGCCCCCAGCACCACCCTCGCCGCCGAGCTTCCCGTCCGGCTGGACTTCGACCGGCTGCACGAGCTGAAACGCCGCTGGGGCATCAGCCTGAAAGCCCTCGTCTACCGGGGACACGACCTCGGCGTCTACCGGGACCACACCTACCGACGCGGGATGAGCCTGCTCGCCCAGTGGGGCCACCCCGAACCCGGCGACCTCGGCCCCCGCGAACAACCCTCCCTCCTCGGCAAGGCCGTCGACCTCCTCAACCAGCAGCACACGACCATCGAGGACCTCGCCGCGCAGGCAGGCCTACCGGCAACCCTCGCCCGCACCGTGATCGACGCCGCCACCGAACACCTCCCCGAACTACGACTCACCCCGACCGGCCCCTGATCGGAGCCGGGACCCTCCCGGCCAGGGCGATCCCTCTCGGGGTGCATCGCTTACTCAGGCGGCGCTGGGTGTTCGACGTGGTGGCTGTCCCAGACCCACTGGTCGTCGCCGTGGTTCACCAGGGTGCTGCACCGGTAACGCAGCAGGTCCACGTCCGTGCTCCGGTCCGGGCCGCCGGGATGCGGAGGCGTCGGGTCCAGCGCCGCATCCGCGTTGTAGACGAGCCGGTCGGCCAGCCGGTAGTCACGGCGGAACCCCGTGCGCCACTGCGAGTTGCTGCCCCAACCGTGCGACGGGTCAGCCACCTGCCGGTACCGCCGCCGCCACGCCCAGTACAACGTCGAGGTCGCGGTGAGCGCGGGATCCAGGTGGTCGGCGCCGGCGCGGACGCTCACGCCGCCGCGCATGAGCAGCAGCGACCCGACGAGACAACCCGGCCACCACTGCCCGGCCAGCACCGGCGGCGCCTGCGGATCGTCCGCTGGCTCGACCTCGACGATCTCGTGCAGGAACGGATGGAACCCTTCCCCGGCTGGCGACGTGCCGCCGATCGCGGCGATGAACCGCCGGTACGCCGAAGCCGGAAGCCAGTCCGTGGGGTCGCCGGGATCGGTGGCGGGCGGCTGGCTGGGCAGGATCAGCAACTCCAGCACCCTGCTCACCGCGTACAACGTCCACAGGTCCTCGTGCGCCAACGCGACGGCGGCCATCCTCGGCTCACCGACCTGCCGCAACGCCGCCAGGATCGACGAGTGGGTGGCAACCCACGGGTCGAGGACGTCCCGATCCCATGCGCTGCCGCTGTAGTCGAGGGTCGGCTCGAACAGGCCGAACCTGACCTCCTGCCACGCGCCGTCCGGAAACACCATCTCGGCTCTCACGACCGCCAGTCTCCCGACCGCTCGGAAGCGCGTCGAGCGAGATCCGACCGCCCCACCTCCGCAGGCGGCCGAACCCGCCGACCGGGCTCGATAGAAACACCGGGTAGGGGGTGGACCGGATTCCCGGCTCGACGCATGGGTCCCCACATCAGCGGTCTTGGCGTCCTGGGCTCGATGGGCAAGCCGAGTGGCGGGAACAGGGAGTTGCGCGACGTTCCTCCTGGGCAGGAAGAGGTTCCCTCCCGATCGGGAGGGTGTCTGGACCGGGTGGGGACGGCACGGAGGGCCTGTCAGGGGGTGTGTGCAGCACTGACAGCCCTGGTCAGCACTGTGCCGGGCATGTCCGGCGGTCACGGCTGACGATCCCGGGAACGAGCCGGTGCGCGACCCGGTCGACGCCACCGCCTGACAGTGAGTCCTCAATGCCGCTCGATTCTCGGACGGGAGCGGCATTCGTCGGGCTGCGGCGGAGCTTCTCGACGAGGTCGCCGACGCCGCAGGGGCCCTGGCCCAACACCTCGCGTACGCCGTCATCAGGCGCACTGGACCGCTGACCTTGCTGCTCACCACGCCGAGTCCCCGCCGCCACGTTCATCGTCGCCGGTGGGCAGGCTGGCGGCATGCTGCCAGTCCGAACTGCGGCACGACCACACCAAGGGCAGTCAAGAGGTGCGTTGTCGGAGTTTGTCGGAGTCGAACTCCGACAAACTCCCAACGTCGTCGGTCCGCGAATCGCGAGACGCGGTGCCGGCCTCCCGAGCTGGTGTTTCGGGTGCCAGCTGCGGCCGGCGGCCTGTGTCCGGATCTGCGACTGGTCCATATCCTCGGGCGGTAGGTTCTCGGTGTGCTTGCGATGACTCTGGGAGAGATCGCCGCCGCCGTGGGCGGAACGGTGCGGGACGGGTCTGATGAGGTGACGGTCACGGCGCCTGTGGTGTTCGACAGCCGGCGGATCGAGCCGGGTGGGATGTTCGTCGCGCTGCCCGGTGAGCGGGTCGACGGCCATGACTACGCCGCGCGGGCGGTGGAGGCGGGCGCGGTGGCGGTCCTGGCGTCCCGGCAGGTGGGTGTCCCCGCTGTCGTCGTCGACGACGTGCCCACCGCGTACGGCCGGCTGGCCCGCACGGTCGTCGACCGCCTGCCGGACACGACGGTGATCGGGGTGACCGGGTCGGTGGGGAAGACGTCGACCAAGGACATTCTGGCGCAGGTGTTGTCGGCGTTCGGGGAGACGGTCGCGAACCGGGCGTCGAACAACAACGAGCTCGGCCTGCCGTACACGGTCACCCGCGCCACCGCCGACACCCGCTACCTGGTGCTGGAGATGGGCGCCCGGGGTGTCGGGCACGTGGCCTACCTGACCCGGCTCGCCCCGCCGTCGGTGAGTGTCGTGACGCGGGTCGGACACGCGCACCTGGGTGAGTTCGGGTCGGTGGAGAACATCGCGCTCGCCAAGGGCGAGATCGTGGAGGCGTTGCCGGGTGAGGGCGGGTTGGCGGTGCTCAACGGCGACGATCCGCTCGTGGCCGGCATGGCCACCCGCACCCGGGCGAGGGTCCTCACCTACGGCATCGACGGGCCGGCTGACGTACGGGCCGAGGACGTGACGGTCGACGAGCTGGGCCGCGCGGCGTTCCGGCTCGTCCACGAGGGGCAGGCCGCGCAGGTGCGGCTGCGCCTGTACGGGCTGCACCAGGCGTCCAACGCGCTGGCCGCCGCCACCGTCTCCCTGGGCCTCGGGCACCCGATCGGGGCGGTGGCCGAGGCGCTGTCGCGGGCCGAGGCGGTGTCACCGGGACGGATGCAGGTCACCACCCGCCCGGACGGGGTGACGATCATCAACGACGCCTACAACGCGGCACCGGATGCCATGCGGGCGGCACTACGGGCCCTGTCGACGATGACCGGTGGGGAGCGGCGGGCGGTCGCGGTGCTGGGTGAGATGGCCGAACTGGGTGAACACGCCGCCCAGGTGCACCGGGAGATCGGCCGGCAGGTCGTCGAGGTCGGCGCGGGTTGGCTGGTCGCGATCGGTGGGGCGGACGCCTCCCACTACGCCGCCGGTGCCGACGGTGGCGCGACGGTGGTCGACCGGGCGGCCGACGTGGCGGCGGCGTGGGAGTTGCTGCGTGACGGGCTGCGTCCGGGCGATGTCGTACTGGTCAAGGCCGCCAACAGCGCCGGGCTCCTGACGCTTGCCGACAAGCTGGTCGAGGAGCCCGGCGCTGTCACGGCGTGAGGGTCAGGCGGACAGCAGCACCTCGGACCGGCTGCCGAGGCTGTCCATGATCACCGATCCGTAGCCGGTCAGGTCGCCGAAGGCCAGTACCCGGGGTGACCGGACGGCGGGAACACCACGATCACCCGTCCGCTGACCAAGGCATGCAAAATTTCTGCCGGCGCGGGTGTGAATCGGCGCGCGGCCTGAAACACGTCCTGGGCCGGTTCGCCCCTGCTGATTGCTGCGACGGCACCGATGAGCACTCACAGCGAGACGATCAACACGGCCCTTCGACGTGGTTGTCCGAGGTCATCCGGCGGCCACCGTTGCGATGGCATCCACAGCCGGCGGGATCATGGCCGGCTGTGTGTGAGGGATGGGCTGGCTGACGGGGACGCGTGGGCGGCCAAGGCGGACCTCGGATCGGCGGGGGCGCTGGTGCGGCAGCCAGCGAGGAGGACGGTGCCGAGCAGGCCTACCGCCAGGTGAGCAGGGAGCCGGGGTGGCCATCACGGTAGCGGGGTTCCCTTCTGGTGGTTAGCGATAGGTGGCGGTGGCGAGGTCGCCGACTGCGGCGTCGACGGCGGCGGTGATGTCGCGGACAGGGCGCAGGTGTTGGTGGGCGATGGCGCGCAGGTGGGTGGTGAGGACGGTGGTGTTGTCCGGGAGGAAGAGGTGAGGGGTGAGGTGCAGGGCGACCACGAGTCCGGCGAGGGCGGCGGTGTGATTGTCGGGTTGTTCGCGGCCGTCGGCGAGGTAACGGAGTCGGGCGCGGGCGATGACGGGCCATCGGGTTTGGGTGGGCAGGTAGGTGTCGGCGCGGATGAGTCCGGCGAGTCGGCGGCGGCTGGTGTGTCGCAGGATCCCTGCGGCGTGCAGGCCGGCGCGGGTGCGTTCATAAAGGTCGTCGGCGAACCCGCGTAGCCAGTGGCGCAGGGGTGGGGCGGGTCGGGCGTGGCGGAGGCTGGTGAGGGCGGTGTCGGCGATGAGGTCGCCGACGGGCCGGTCGATGTGCATCTTGACCCTCTGCTCGCCAGCGAGGTGGTCGTCGTTGTCGAGGATGGTTCGGCCGGCGAGGACGAGGTCGATGAGGACAGCGCCAGCGAGGCCGAGGGCCAGGGCTTGGCGGTGGATGTGTGGTTGGCCGGTGTCGTCGTTGTGGGCGAGCAGGTACAGCTCGTCGCGTAGCGGCAGCCCGGGGACCGGAGTGGTCATGGCCGCTCCTGGGTGAGGTGGCGGAGCCGGGCATGGACGCCGTGGTAGGCGGGCTGGGGGCGGGGTAGGTGGGTTTTGTCGATGGCGGCCAAAATCGTGTAGTTGGGGTCGCAGACGTTGCCGATCGGTGCCCGGCCGGCCTGGGAGATGAGTTGGTAGGCGTCGAGCGTGTCCAGACGGCACAGGTCGGCGGTCCAGGTGGTGAGATCCTGGTGGGCGATGCGGTAGGCGTCTTCGAGCGGTCGGGCGCAGCCGACGGACATGAGGGCGGTGTCGGTTTCCAGCCGCGGCCAGGTGGTGGGCAGGTCACCCTTGATGACGTCGACGGCGAGGGTGGTGACGGTGGCGATCTCCACGGCGACGCCGCAGGCTTCGCCGTGTCCTTGGCGGGCGTGTCCGTCGCCCAGGGCGAGGAGAGCGCCGTGGACGTTGACGCCGAGGTAGAGGGTGGTGCCGGCGCGGAGTTCGGGGGTGTCGAGGTTCCCGCCGTGCTGGTCCGGGACGATCGTGGCCCGGGCTTCCATCGCGGCGGGGGCGACGCCGATCGTGCCGATCATCGGATCCAGCGGAAGGTCAACGCTGTGGTCGCTGGTGGTTGCCCGGTACCGCACGATCCCGGCCGACGGGTCGATGTCGTAGACCCATACGCGTTCGTCGAGGGGTGGTTGGAGGGTGGTGGTGTGCGGGGTCGAGGTCAGCGCCCCGAAGTAGGGGAACGTCGCGGACACGCCCCAGTCGCGGGCGGGTTCGATCGCGGCGATGTGGACGGCCAGGGTGTCACCGGGCTCGGCGTCCTCGATGAAGAACGGTCCCGACACCGGATTCAGGTACGGCATCGCGCACACCTGCGAAGGCAGATCCGCCGGTCCGCGTACCCGACCGCCGAAGCAGTCCTCGGTGTGCACGGTGAACACGTCACCGGAGCGCACGTGCGCCACCGGGATCCGGCCGCCGAAGGTGTAGGCCAGCTCGTCACGCGCCGGCCGATAGGTGAAGTGGCTGCGGTTAGACATCGTGCTCACACCCGCTCCAGGCTGTGGCCGGACGGCCGCGCCTCGGTCAGGCCCGACAGGGCGGGTCGGCGGCCGGTGGCGTAGAGGCCGGCGAGGACGAGGACGCCGAGGGCCAGCCACGCCAGGCCGAGACGCTGCGCGGCGATGTTGGCGTTCACCACCACCCACGCCAGGACCGCGAAGCCGACCGCAGGCATGAGCAGATGTGCCCACCAGTTCCCGCTGCGTCGGCGGATCAGATGGTGCACGACGACGGAGACGTGCAGGACCAGAAACGCGACCATCGCCCCGAAGTTGATCAGCGACGACAACAGGGCGATTCCGTCCGCCCGCGTCGCCATGTACAGGCCGAGGGCGAGGGACACCGCGCCGGTGAGCAAAGTGGCGTTGATCGGCACGCTGTGACGCACCGACACCTTCGCCAGGAACGTCGGCAGTTGCCGGTCGCGGGCCATCGCGTACAGCAGCCGGGACGTGGCGACCTGCGCGACCATCGAGTTCGGCAGGCCCCACGCGATCGCCGTCGCCACCGCGCACACCGTCGCCAGCCCACTCCCGCCGGCGACCGCGGCGGCGTCGTAGAACGCCGTGCCGTTCACGTCGCCATCCGCGAGCAGCGTGTCGGGACGGGGTACCAGCATCGCGGCCAGCCACGTCTGCGCGATGAACAACACCCCGGCCAGGACGAGGACGGCGGCCATGGCCCGGCCGATCTGCCGGGTGCCGTCACGCGTCTCCTCCGCCAGCATGCTGATGCCGTCGAAGCCCAGGAAGGACAACACCGCGATCGACACCGCACCCGCCACCAAGGACCAGGTGAACGTGTCGGGGTTGTAGAACGCGTCCCAACTGAACCGGCCCCTGCCCGAGGCGAGGGCCCAGCCGGCGACGGCCAGGAAGACCGCCAGGACGATCAGCTCGCCGACCAGCATCACCCTGGTCACCATCGCGGTCATCCGGATACCGACCGAGTTGACGACCGTGTTGACCCCGACGAACCCCAGCAGCCACAACCACACCGGCACCGCCGGCACCGTCGCGTGCATCGCCACCGACGCCACCAGATACAGCAACCCCGGCACGAGCACGTAGTCCAGCAGGATCACCCAACCGGCCAGGAAACCGACCGGCGTGCTGATCCCCCGACCCGCGTAGTTGTAGACGCTGCCGCTCATGGGGAACGCCTTCACCATCTGCGCGTACGAGAACGCGGTGAACACCAGAGCCACCACACCCACCGCATACGCCAGAGCCACCATCCCGCCCGAGCCGGCGTAGACGCTGCCGAAGATCGCCATCGGCGCGATCGGCACCATGTACACCAAGCCGTACGCGACCAGGTCCCGGAACCGCAGCCTCCGGGCCAACTCCTGGCGGTAGCCGTAGCGCGCCAATTCCTCCTGTAGCTGCATCGGGCCCTTCCAATGAGGTCGTAATGGGGGAACGGAACACTCATCACCGCACCACCCGTGAAGGCTTACCGCTCCGAATGGTGGCTCTCCTCGAATGGCCTGGTCGATACCGGATATGCGGACAAGGATTGTTGTCCGCATCGACTCTGCCCCGAGAGCGCGAAATAGGAGGGCGGGCAGTTCGCGAGGGGAGCATCCAGCGGCAGGGACAAGCCGTTCGGGCGTAGAGTCGGTCATCTGAGCGCTCGAGGTGCCTGCAGGTCCGAGACCAGCCACCGGCCTTGCCGCTGCCCGGACCGGTTGGCGAGCCGGCCGTAGTCCGGCCCGCTGGGAGTTGTTCGAGGAGGACACGTGAGGTTGGCGGACAGGACCGCTGAAGTGTCGGTCGACGACGCCGTCCGCGCCTCGGTGAGCTACGACCAGCTACGTGCCGGTGACGACGGCGTGTATTGGCTGGAGACCCGCCCTGACGCGGAGCAGGGGGCGACGGTGACGGGCTGGCGGGCAAGCGATGGCAAGCGTGACGTCAGTCCGAAGAGCTTCGATGTCGGCAGCGGAGTGCACGCGTACGGGGGCGGATCGTTCGTTGTCGCCGAGGGAACGTTGTGGTGCGTCGGCGGAGATCGCCTTTACCGGAGGCGCCGGGATGGCGACGAACTCGAATTGGTCGGTCACGGGTGCTTCGGTGATCTGACGATCGGTGACGGTGAGTTGCTGGCCGTGCGGGAGTCGGAGCAGGGTGACCAGCTCGTGGCGGTGCCCCTCACCGGCGCTCCGCGGATGCGGACTCTGGTCTCGTCCCCGGCGTTTCTCGGCGCACCTCGGCCAGGCCCGGGTCGGTTGGCTTGGACCGCTTGGAGCGAGCACGATATGCCGTGGGATGCCTGCGAGGTCTGGGCCGCTGCCTATTCGCCGCACGGTGAGGTCGAGAATCCGGTAAAGCTGGCCGGTGGTCCGGGGGAATCGGCGGTGGAGCCGCGATGGGGACCCGACGGAGCGTTGTACTTCGTGTCGGACCGCAGTGGTTGGTGGAACCTCTACCGGTGGGACGGTCTCACGGTGGAGGCGGTGGCACCGATCGCGGGTGAATGCGCTGCGGAGCCCTGGGAGTTGGGCTACGCGTCGTACGGCTTCCTCGACGACGGTCGAATCGTCGCGGTTGTGCAGGAGGGGCCGCGACACCGCCTTGTCGTCATCGAACCCGACGGCACTGTCCGTCCGGTCGACCTGCCGTACACGTCGATCAAGCCGTACCTCGCCCTCCGAGGGACGACGGTGGCGTTGATCGGTTCGTCGCCGACCGCAGCCCCGCAGGTCGCCCTCGTAGACCTGGCTGATATCGATCCCCCTCAGGTGGAGGTGCTCGCCAGCCCGGAGCATGCCGCGCTCGACGGCGTGCGGGTATCGACGCCGACGGAGCTCCGCGTACGGGTGGCCGGTGGCCGGGAGGTCTTTGCCCTGGTGTACGCGCCGACGAACTCGACTGCGGACTGGCTCGCACCAGTGATCGTTCGCGCGCATCCCGGGCCTACCGCCTCGTGTCTGCTGCGCCTGGACTGGCAGGCGCAGTTCTTCACCAGTCGTGGGTTCGCCGTCGTTGACGTCGACTACCTGGGTAGCACCGGGTACGGCCGGGCGTTCCGGGAATCGCTCTACGGACGGTGGGGCCTGGACGACGTCGACGACTGCGCTGCTGTGGCGGTTCACCTGCTATCGGCGGGGCGGGCGTTGCCGGGGCAGGTGTTCATCCGCGGTGCCAGCGCCGGCGGATACACGGCGTTGCACGCGGTGGCACAGGACGGCCCGTTCGCCGCCGCCACCTCCGTGTCGGCGATCGTGGATCCTGACCGGTGGGCGCGGACGGTGCCCCGGTTCCAGCGGGCGCACGCCATGCGGCTACGCGGGGGCGCCGGTGCGGTCCGTGCCGCCGAGATCCAACGCCCGGTGCTGCTCATTCACGGCACCGCCGACGAGGTGGCCGAAGCCGATGATGTGCAAAAACTCGCCGAGGAGCTGACGTCTCTCGGCATGGCGCCCAAGGTGTTACTTCTTCCTGATGTCGGCCACTACGTGGCGTCGTCCCGTCGAGCGGGCGCGGCGTTGGAGGCGGAGCTGGCCCACTACCGCTCCGTGCTGGCGGATGCCGCCAACGATCAACAGGGGTTACACAGCGGCCAGCGGTAGCCGGTGATGCACGTACTCGCCGAACTCGCGAACCTCCGGCTTGCACCGGTAGGGCTCAAGGTCGGCCTGCACCTCGACGATGCGCTGCAGGCAGCGGTGTGAGGTGGTTCGTGCGGCGTAGTCGACTGCCTCGCGTGCCGTGGCGCAGGCCTCGTCGAGGCGTCCGGCGGCGACCAGCGAAGAGGCCAGGAGAGCGGTGTCAATGGCGAGTCGTCGGACGTGAGTGGGGCTCAGAGCGGTGAGAGCGTCGCCCAGGTGCCGTTGGGTCTGCTGCGGTCGACCCAGGTCATGGAAGCAGTGGGCGATCTCGTCGGCGAGATACGCCGCATCGAAGTACCGGATCCAGGCCGGCTCGTCCTCGGGCTTGCTGCGGGCCAGCTGCTTCTCCGCGATGTCGAGGTGAAGCAGACAGTCGCCCTCGCGCCCGAGGCGGGCGTGCGTCCGCGCCACCACCGCGTGCAGCGTGGCTGTCACTGCGGGCGTCGCGTGCGTTTCGCTTCCTCTCACCGCCGTCAACGCCATCCTTCGTGCCGGTTCGGGGTGGCCGCAGTGCAGGGCGAGATGGCCGATGTTCACGGCGAGCAGGTAGCTGCCGTACAAGCGGTCGCCAGCGGCTTCCGTCAGACGAAGAGCACGAAGGTAGCGGCGCTGGGCGAGGCCATGGGCGCCGGTGTCGACCGCCTGGTACCCGCAGAGCTCGAAGAACCCCGCCGCCAGGGTGTAGAGGTGCCGACCGACCGCCTCCGAGGCCGGCGGGCCAGCCAGTAGCCGGTTCAGCTCGCGTTCGACGTACCGCTGCACCTGGGCGTGGACTCGTCCGGCACCGTGGGTGTGATCCAACTGGCGGAACATCGCCAGGGCGGCCTCGGCGGAGTCTAGATCCTCTTCGCAGACCTGATCAGGTGAGCCGGCTCGGCCGGCCACGGACAGACGGGGTCCCGCTGAGGCGTTCAGCCAGTCCAGCGCGGCGCGGTCGAGAACGCCGGGCTGGAAAGGGACACGGACGACCATGTCCCCCACCCCGGGCGTCTCCTCCCCTTGGGCGGCCAGCAGGGTGGCGGCGCGGGTAGGCCCGTTCGAAAAAGACGTCCGCACACGCTCTTCCTCAAGAAGCGGTAGCAGGCGGACCAACGCCCCACCGGCCGCCAATGCCCTGTCGCATGCTTCAACGAATTCCCGGGACGGGAAACGGTCCGCTGTCTCGACCCGACGCACGAGATCAGAGCTGAACCGGATCATCGCGCCGAGACGCGCCTGTGAGAGCTTGGCCTGCTCCCGTAGCCGACGCAGCTCGGCACCGAAGAAGTGGCGCTCAGACAGGGACGGCTGGAGCGTCCGCGGGGTCTGGCCCATAGCACCGCCTCCTCTGGCTGCTTGAACCACCATGGCGGTGAGCAGCATGGATATCGCGCACATAGGGTCACTCAGTGTTCAGCGCGGCGCAACCAAGAACACCGAGACGGGATAGATGCAGGAGTGGCGTACATGCGGACAACCGCGTCGTCCGCATGGTGGGCATTCACTCCACGGGCTCGACGCGCGAGTGTGGAGACAGGCCGCGCTACTCGTCAGGTCCGCCCCGACTCGAACGAGCACGGGATGTCGTAGGGGAGCAGGAAACCGTTCCGCCCGTGATCTTGATGCACCGCACCAGCAGGACGGAACCCTCGACCGGCACCGCATCGACTTCGGACTCCCCGGTGACTTGGCGAGTCCAGCGGCTTGACGCCCTGTTGAGCCCGACGAGAGCGGAACGGCGGGCCATCCCATCGGGAGGCCCTGATGGCAATGCGAAGGAGAACGCCCGGATGAGTGTCGACACGGCGAACGGCGAGGACCTGCACACCGCGATGGTCGATCAGCTCGTAGCTGATCATGCGGAGAAGGGACTGGTCATGCGGCCCGAGGTGGAGGCGGCGCTACGGTCCGTGCCCCGCCATCTCTTCACGCCGGGTGCCGCGCTGGCAGAGGCGTACCGCGCCGACCAGGCCGTGGTGACCAAGCGGATCGGTGACGAGGCGGTCAGTTCGGTGTCGGCGCCGTGGCTCATCGCGGAGATGCTCGGTCAGGCCGCAGACGCCGTCGACGGCGGGTTGGCCGGCCGGCACGTCCTGGAGATCGGCTCCGGCGGATACAACGCGGCGCTGCTGCGCGAGCTGGTCGGCCCGTCGGGATCGGTCACGACCGTTGACATCGATCGCGAGGTGACCGACCGGGCCACCGCCTGCCTCACCGCGGCGGGTTACGACGACGTGGTCGTGGTGTGCGCCGACGCCGAGCAACCGGTCAATCCGGGCCGCCGATACGACCTGATCATCGTCACGGTCGGCGCCTGGGACATCCCACCGGCCTGGACCGCGCAGCTCGCCGAGAACGGAACGCTGATCGTACCGCTACGGACTTTCGGGATGACCCGCTCGTGGGCGATGCGTCGGACCGGGGACCGGCTGGTCAGTCACAGCCAGCGGTTGTGCGGGTTCGTGTCGATGCAGGGCGCCGGGGCACATGAGGTGCGGTACGTCGACGTCGCTGACGGGGTTCACCTGCGGCTGGACGAGGACCAGCAGGTCGACCGCCATGCCGTCGGTGAGCTGTTGGCGCAGCCGCAAACGCAGGCATGGGCCGGGGTGAGCCTGCCCCCTCGTACCGTCCTGGCCGACCTCGATCTGTGGCTGGCGTCCCGCATCACCGATGCGGGACAGCAGTTCGTTGTTCTCACGGCTCAGCAGGAGGCCGTCGATGCGGGTGTCGTCGCCCCGGCATGGCGCTTCGGCACGCCGGCCGCCCTCGATCACGGCGCGTTCTGCTACCGCTCGACGCTGCGCTGGAACGACGACGACATGTTCGACCTCGGCGCCTGTGCACATGGGCCCGACGCCGCGTCGGCGACCGGTCGGATGGTCGGACAGATGCGCGCGTGGCTGGATTCGGGCAGCCCGTCACCGGTGCTGCACGTCCTGCCCGCTGGTACTCCCGACGGCGACCTGCCGGCCGGGACGGTGCTGGACAAGCGGCACAGCCGCTTCGTCCTCACCCTCACCCCCGCATAGAAGGGAACGCACATGAACGACACCGACACCTCGGAGTTCGCCCTGGACGTCAGCCTGGTTGACGCCGGCCCCACCGCGGGCGGCTACGCCACCGCCACCGACGACGGGTGCGGCTCCGGCAACACCGGCTCCAACGCCTGCACCACGAAGTGCGACGGCGGCAACTGACCCTTCCGTTCTCTCACGATCGGGCCCGGCGTCGCGTGCGCCGGGCCCCTCGATTCGGTGGTGCATCATGGTTCCCGCAGCTGGTGCGGCGCTGATCAGAGTCGCCGCCTACCCCGAGGGCCTCGTTCTGCCTCCCTGGCCCGACATCGTCCATGGTCATCCGGATCAGTGGCGCGGGTGGCTGGACAAGACGTGGGCGCTGCCCGGGTTCGCGGCAGCCGTCACCGGCGCGGCACCGCAGTTGGCCGACCAGATCCAGCGCGCGCTGAGCGGGGAGCCGGTGCCTCGGCAGCGGCTGCGACGCCTGGTGCAGTCAGCGGTGCGGTACCTGATGCGCTGGACCACCCGTGCGACCCCGTTCGGCACGTTCGCCGGCGTCGCCCCGGTCCAGTTCGGCGCTCGCGCGGCGGTCCGCCTGGGCGACGCCCACCGTGCGGTCTCCCGCCCCGACGGCCAGTTCATCGCCGAGCACACCGCGCGGGCCGAACAGGATCTGGCGACCCTGCGCACCGTCGCGGTGGTGACGAACTCGTTGGGATACCGGCGCGGCGACAGGTGGGTGCTGCCCTGCGCCCACGCCAGCGCCGATCGGCGGTGGGACGTCGAGATCCGCCTGACCAGCCCAATCCGGGCGGCGATCCAGGCGGCGCGGTCCCCGGTCAGGTTCGCCGACCTCGCCGAGACGATCGCTGTACCCGCCAGCATCGCCGACGCCGAGCGCCTGCTGGCCGACATGCTTCACACCGGGGTGCTGCTCTCGGCCCTACGCCCACCCATGACCGCCACCGACCCGGCCGCACACCTCACCCGCCATTACGCCATCCCGGAACCGGGCAACCGAGTCGCCCTCGATCTCCGCGCCGACATCGCCGTGACCCTGCCCCCGCCGGTCCTGCACGAGGCGGAGCGGGCCGCGTCGACCCTCGTGGCGGTAGCGCCACCACCTACCCCTGGATGGGCCGAGTACCACAGCGCGTTCATCGAGCGATGGGGTCCCGGAGCGGCTGTTCCCATCCGCGAGGTGCTGAACGTGCTGGGCTTTCCGGCCGGCTACCGGGGATCCACTCGCCGCGCCCCAGCGCTGTTCACCGCCCACGACCGGCTGCTCGGACAGCTCGCGCAGCAGGCCGCACTCGACGGCTGCGCCGAGGTGGTGCTCGACGACGCGCTGATCGACCGGCTCCGCTGCAATGACGACCGCCCGCCGATTCCGCACACCGAACTGCGGTTCGCCCTCGCCGCCGACACTCCGCGCGACCTGGACCGAGGTGCGTTCACCCTGACGGTACTCAGCGGGTCCCGCCACGCCGGGGTCGCTGCGGCCCGGTTCCTGGACCTGCTCACCCCAGTTGAACTCGCCGGATTTCAACAGGTCTACCGCCATCTGCCGACCGCCCTGCCCGGCGCGGCCCCGCTGCAACTGTCCGGACCACCCCTTGACGCCCGTCTCACCGCAGTCGCCCGGACGCCCGAGCTACTGCCCGTCCTTCCTGTCGGCGACTTTCACCCGGCACCGCCGTACACGATCGAAGACCTGGCGGTGACAGGCGACGGACGCCGGTTGTGGCTGGTGGCGGCGGCCACCGGCCAGCCCGTCGAACCGCTGCTGTTCAACAGCGTGCTGCTGCCCGCGCTGCAACAGCCGATAATGAGATTCCTGACCGAGATCTGGACCGCGTGGACGGCACCGTGCAGCCGGTTCGACTGGGGACACGCCAGCGGCCTGCCATTCCTACCTCGCCTGCGGCACGGGCGGACCATCGTGCACCCCGCCCGTTGGATCATCGACTCCAGTGCGCTTCACGCTCCGAGCACGCCTTGGCCGCAGTGGCGCGACGCCTGGCAGCGACACCGCCACCAGCGACACATCCCGCAGCAGGTCCTGGTCGGCGACGATGACATCCGCCTCCGCCTCGACCTGGAGAACCACACGCACCTGGCGGTCCTACGCGACCAGTTCGCCCGGCAATCCCGCACCGTGATCACGGAGGCTCCAGGGCCAGCGGGCTGGATCAACGACCGCCCCGCCGAACTCCTACTCACCCTCACCCACCCAGCGCCCGCCACCCAACCGGCCCGACCAGCCCGAACCGCAACCACTGTTCAGCACTGGCCAGGGCGGTCACGGTGGCTGGAGGCACACCTCCACGGTCGGCTCGACGACATCCTGACGGACCTTGCCAGCCGCTCCGCCGATCACCTCCCAGCCGGCTGGTGGTTCCTGAGGTATCCGCACCCCGAGCCGCACCTTCGGCTGCGCATCCCGCTTCCGGACACCGACGGGTTCGCCGACATCGCCCGCCATCTCGCCGGCTGGGTGCGGCACATGCACGATGACGCCCTGGTACACGACTACAGCCTGCACCCCTACCGCCCGGAAACCCGCCACGGCGCCGCGGCGACCCTCACCGCCGCCGAACGGGTGTTCGCCGCCGACTCACGCGCCACCCTGCACAGGCTCACCGGCGACCGGCAGGCCGTCACCGCCGCCGGAATGATCGCCATCGCCGACAGCTTCACCGGCGACGGCCCCCGCTGGCTCACCACCCACGTCCCCCACCGGACCGGACCCCGCCTCGACCCCGCCCAGCTCGAACATGCCCGACGCCCAGTGCATGACGAGCGTCTCGCGGCCGCGCTGGCCGCCTACCGGTCGATGGTCGTCAGTGACGGACTCGATGCCGCCGAGGTGCTGGGCGACCTGCTGCACCTGCACCACGCCCGCATGATCGGCGTCGACCCCGCCTCCGAACAGCACTGCCTGCGGCTGGCCCGAACCATCGCCCTCACCAGCATCCTCGGGGGGCGTAAACCGTGACCGCAGGGCAGTCCCTCGCCGACGGCGCGGCCGGCATCGCCCTGCTGCACCTGGAAACCGGCAACTGGCCCGCAGCGTACGGGGCCCTGCGCGACGCCACCGCCGGTGGTGTGAGCATCGCCGACGGGGCCAGCCTCTTCTACGGTGCTCCCGCGCTCGCGTTCGTCCTCGCCACCACAGACCATCCAGGGCTCACTCAGGCACGAGCGGCCACCGCCGACGGCACCGCCACGGTGACCCGCCGACGGCTCGACGCCGCCCACCGCCGCATCGACCGACACGAGCAGCCGCACTACGCCGAGTACGACTTCATCCGCGGACTGACCGGGCTCGGCGTCGTTCTACGCCGGCTCGGCGATCACGACCTGCTCCGCCAGGTCCTGGACTACCTCGTCCGGCTCACCGAACCGCGAGGCGAGCTACCCGGCTGGTGGTGCTGGAACGGGCCCGAACGCCGCCAGCCACCGCCCCCCGGCGGCCACGCGAACTTCGGCATGGCCCACGGCATCACCGGCCCACTGGCACTGCTCGCCCTCACCCTCCGCGACGGCATCACCGTCGCCGGCCACACCACAGCGATCAACCGCATCAGCCGATGGCTGGACACCTGGCAGCAGCACACCGACGGCACGATCTGGTGGCCGCAAACCATGACCCTCACCGACCTACACCGCGGCACACCGGCCCAGCGAACTCCGCTGCGGCCGTCTTGGTGCTACGGCATTCCCGGCATCGCCCGCGCCCAGCAACTCACCGCACACGCCCTGCACGACAGCACCCGCCAGCACCTCGCCGAGACCGCATTCACCACCTGCGTCACCGACCCCGAACAACTCCGGCGGCTCACAGACCGAGGCCTGTGCCACGGCACCGCCGGACTGCTGGCCACCGCCCGCCGCATCGCTTCCGACGCCCTCACCCCCATACCCCTCGATCTCGTCAACGATCTCCACCGGCAGGCCACCCCCACCACCAACGAGCCCGAAGGGTTGCTCGACGGGAAGGCAGGAGCCAACCTCGTCACCGCCGCCACCACCGGCTGGGACGCCTGTCTCCTGCTCGCCTGACGAAAGAGCCACCGTGGACCACACCCCCTGGCACCAGGTCAACATCAGCTACCCCGGCCACACCGCCCGCGAGCGCGAACAACAGGCGGTCACGCATCTCAGCCGAGTGCTCCCCGCCGCCGAGACCGCCGGCCTGATCACCTGCTGGTGGTTCATCCGCAAAGGCGCCTGGCGCATCCGCTACCTCCCCACACACAGCCCAAAAAGCGGAGACAATGCCCGCCGGCTACTCACTGAAGGAGCCACCTGGACCGGCGACATCTACGAACCCGAAACCCATGCCTTTGGCGGCCACGACGCCATGACCACCGCCCACATGCTGTTCCATCACGACAGCCGCCACCTCCTCACCTACCTCCACCAGCACCCCACCACCCGGCGCGAACACTCCCTGATCTTGTGCACCGCGCTGATGCGCGCAGCAGGGCTGGACCTCCACGAGCAAGGCGACGTATGGGCACAAGTCGTCGAGCACCGCGCAGCACACCTCAACCAGGCATCCACAACCGATGCCCGCAGGTGGGAGAGCTTCACCGGAGACGTTCGGAGCCTGCTGGTCGGCGCACCTCGCACCACCGGCGACTGGCACACTGCATTCGAGAAAGCCGGCGCAGCCCTACATCGCCATCGGGAAAGGGGCGCTCTCACCCGCGGCCTGCGGGCAGTAATCGCCTTGCACGTGATCTTTCACTGGAACAGGCTCGGCCTACCTGCCACCACCCAGGCCACCCTCGCCCGAGCGGCCCAGGACGCCATCTTCGGCCTGCCCGATCCGCACCTGCCAGACCCCGGGTAGACGCACCAGGAATGAGTGGAGGAAGGCGCCATGCCCGAGAAGGTGATCACCAATAAGGTTCTCTGCTATGTCGTGCGGGAAGGGCACTTGCTCGTCTTCCGGCACACCGACTTCAGCTACGAGGAGGTGGGCATCCAAGTGCCGGGCGGCAGCGTCCGCCCGGGTGAGGACCCAGCGGACGCAGCGCTGCGCGAGGCCCGCGAAGAGACCGGGCTGACGGGGTTCAGAGTCGTGCGCAAGCTGGGGGAGATCGAGTACGACATCAGCCCGCTCCGGTTCGAGATCCAGCGTCGTCACGTCTTCGAGCTGGCGCTGCACGGGGCGACGCCCGAACGGTGGGCGAGCCAGGAAGACCACGACGGCGAGCAGGAGCCCACCCGGTTCGAGTGCTTTTGGATACCGATACGGGTCGCGCATGTCCTGCAGTCCGGCCAAGGTGCCCTCGTGGGCCGGTTGTTCGACTGACCAGGAATCCCAATAGCGGCAACCGGGGGAACCGATGCGGGAAGACGAACTGCGGGGCCTGGTCCGGCGCAGCCCGTGGCCGGTGCGGGCGCTGGGCGTCGTTCGGGACTCCGGACTGCCGGACGCCTGGATCGGCGCGGGCACCATCCGCGACCTTGTCTGGAGCGAGCGGTACGGCGACGGATTCGACCCCTCGTTGGTGCGTGACGTCGACGTCGTCTTCCTCGACGCGGCAGACCTGAGCCGCGACAACGACGACCGGGCTACCGAGCGGCTGGTGGCGGCCTGGCCAGAGCCGCCGTGGGAGGCGAAGAACCAGGCCGCCGTGCACACCTGGTACCCGGCGAAGTTCGACGGCGGCCCGGTAGCCCCGCTGTGCACCATCGCTGACGCGGTCGCCACCTGGCCCGAGTACGCCACCGCCGTGGCAATCCGCCTCGACGCGGACGACCAGATCACGGTATGCGCGCCGCACGGCCTCGACGACCTGCTCGACGGGGTGTGGCGGCGCAACCCGACCAGGGTCAGCCCGGAGATCTCCCGGCAGCGACTTGCCCGCCACCGCCCCACCAAGCGCTGGCCCGGCGTCCACATCGTGACCTGAGCCGGCGTTCGAAGCCCGTGAAGGGTTGCCACTGAGGCCTGCGATCTTGGACCTGGAGCAATTCCTACCGAACCCGGTCCTCGTTCGTATCAACTCCGGCAGCGGCAAGACGACTGCCCGGGTGGACTGAGGCTCGCATCACACCATCATCGCGGCAAATGAGTGAACCCGATCATCGGGGGCTGCAGTCGTCGCGACAGTGCCGGGGCTTCTGGCGTAGCCGCCCTGCGCAGCGTTCGTCTGGCCTGGGCCTGCACCGCCCTTTGGCGGTGTACGGACCTCGTCGCCCGCGCTGCCGGCCGGCGCTAAAGTGTCGATCGTGTCGACGACAGGAGCGTTCGCCCTCGCCCAGGTGATGGCCCACTGCGGCGGCTCGCCCGCTGCGGCGACGAGCTTCATCGCGCGAGCGGTCGCCGCCGATCCGCGCGACCCGGAGCCGTACTCGGCGCTGGAGCACCTGCGGCGCGAGCTGCCCGCCGAGGTCACGGCCGTCGTCGCGGCGGCGAACACGATCGGACCGATGCTGGCCCGCGCCTACCTGTCCTTCGTCGACGGCGACATGGACGAGGCCGCGATGTCGCTTGGCGCGGTCACCGGCTACCAGCCGGACGTACCGTGGGCGTCCGCACCGTGGTTCGGCGACGACCGATTCCTCGGTGCCGTGACCCCGGCGGCCGTCGCCGAGGCTACGATGCGCATCAACGACTACGACCGCGACCTCGACACCGACGCCGTCCGCGAGTGCCTGGCCCCGTGGTTCCAGGCGATCGAGGCGGTCTGTGACCGGCATGCCGACCCTGACGCGATGGCCCGCATGGCGATCTTGCTGCGTGTGTGCGGCCGCACCGACGCGTCGTTCGCCCTGTGCGACCGGGCCGACGCCGTGCGGCGCGTCCCGTTTACCGAGGTCGTCCGCGCAGGCACCTGGCGCCACATCGGCAACCGTGCCGAGACGGCCGCGGCCTTCCGGCGCGCCCTGGCGCTCGATCCGGCCAACTGGTCGCTGCACCTCGACCTGGCCGATCTGGCCGCCGAGGAAGGCGACTTCGCCGAGGCCGCTGCGCTGGCCACTCGCGGCGAGGAACTCGAGCCGGACGACGTCACGATGCGGGCGGCCGCCGCCGCGTACCGTGCCCGCTCGACGGGATCGGTCGCTGACCTGAACACGCTCACCGAACTAACGCCGCAGGTGCCCGAACCCTACGGCCGGACGCTCATCGACTACGCCTACGCTCGCGGCACCTAGGATCGGTTGGCGATATCTTCCTACGTTTGCCCCGCTTTCGGTGTAGGCCAACCGACTGCGGCCAGGGCTGGCGCAACAAGCCTGGACGCTGCCGCACGCTACGCTCAGCGGCGGTGTGCGCCCAGCCCACGGAGGATCTTATGCATCTGAGAAGTCTTCGGATACGTGGCTTCCGGAATTTCGCCGACCTGGCGATAGATCCTTTTCCAACGCCGGCTGTCATCGTCGGCGAGAACGGCGCTGGCAAGACCAACCTGCTCTACGCGCTCCGCCTGGTTCTGGACCCCGGCCTTGCCGATCGCTACCGACAGCTCCAGGCCGACGACGTCCACAGCTGCGGCTCCACTCTGGCCCAAGGTGTCACCGTCACCATTCAGGTAGAGCTTGCCGGATTCGACGATGACCTCGACGCGCGCAGCGAGCTCGAGGGCGCGATCGTCAGCGCCGACGGCGACTCCATGGTGGCCAGGCTCACCTACCTGTTTCAGCCGAAGACCTCGCTCGGTGTTGTGCTCGGAACGCCGTTCGAGCGGGAACTCACACCGGACGACTACCTGTGGACGATCTACGGGGCAGACGACCCGGACAACGCGATGCCCGCTGCGAAGCGATACGCATCATTGTCCGTCCTGCAGGCGATGCGGGACGCCGAAAGCGATCTACAGCGAGGCGACCGAAATCCCCTGACGCAACTGCTCCGCGAACTGCCGCCCTCCGAAAAAAATCTTGCCCGCGCCCTAGAGGAGATGAGCCGCGCTCGCGAGAGGTTAGGGCGTGACCCCAACGTTCGAGAGATTGAGCGCCTGCTGCTAGATCGCCTCACCAAGATGGCTGGACCTCAGTTGGGCGTGCAGCCGTCCCTCGCCTTCGCCGGCCGCAAGGAGGATCTGCTTCGCAGCGTCCGACTGTTCGTTGACGCGAATGCCACTCGCGGCATCGACCGGACATCGACAGGCGCGGCGAACATTGTCTACATCGCTTTGCTGCTAGAGAAGCTGCAGGCGCGCCGCGAGGCCGACAGCGGGGAGGACACCATCCTGGCGGTCGAGGAGCCGGAGGCGCATCTGCATCCGACGCTCCAGCGGCATGTCTTCGCCCATCTGCTGAGCGAGTTCGATGACCTTATCCTGACCACGCACAGCCCACATATCGCGGCCGTCTCACCACTGCGTAGCTTTATCCTCATCGCCCGAATCGGTGACGCGAGCCAGGCCCACATAGTCCCATCAGGCACACTCACAGACCTTCAGACCCGAGACCTTGAGCGATATCTCAACGTAACCCGGGCCGAGATCCTCTTCGCTCGCCGGATCATCCTCGTTGAAGGGGCCGCCGACAGTTACCTCCTGCCGGCGTTGGCTCACTCGGCCGGCTTCAACCTCGATGCCCACGGCATCGTTGTCGCCTCGGTCGAGGGCGCCGACTTCATGCCGTACATCCGTCTGCTTGGCACCAAGGGGCTCAATCGGCCCGTCGTGGTCCTCACCGACGGTGACACGACCGACTCCAACAAGATCGACAAGGCGGAGTTTGGGCTCTCACGCGTCCGCGACCTGCTCGAACACCACGCCGTCGACATCTACCCCACCTTCAAGGCAAAGCTCGGCAAGATCACTCCGGGTAGGCTGCCGGACGGCGATCAACGCACCGGTCGCCCCCGCCTCGTCGAGTTGGCGGCAAAGCGAGGAATTTACGTCGGCCATCGCACCCTGGAAATCGATGTAGTGCCACTGCTGAAAGACGAGATATACGCGGCATTCGAAGACCTCTTTCCGGGCACGACAAAGCGAAAGAACATCAAAGCCGCCATTGATGCGGTGGTCGATGGGCAGGGCGGCCCGAGTACCGACGCGGGCGAGAAGCTGCTGTCCTACGTCGAAGAAGTCGGCAAGGGCCGGTTCGCCCAACGCTTGGCTGCCCATGTCCAGGAGATCGACGACCTACGAGATCGTGTCATCGAGCTTCTGGACTACGACGAGGAGGATGCTTTGGCGACGGCAGACTTGCTTGACGTGCCAGGTTGCGGACCGCTGCTAGCACTCCTGAACGACCTACGTGCTCAGGTGGAGGAAATGCCGCTGCTTCCGACCTGCAAGGAGTACCAGGACGCCATCGACGACGATGACGACACGCAGGACGAGGACGACCCCGACGATGACGATTGGGATGAGGCGTGACGAGTCCGACCGCGGAGATCATGCTGACGCCCGCGCTCGCTCGTGAGTTGCGCGCGTTGCATCCGCGCCAGCGCAGGGCCGTACTCCAGGACGGCAGTCTCGTCGTGCTCGCGGGCCCCGGCTCAGGGAAAACCCGCACCCTGGTCGCCCGCGTCGGATACCTGCTGGCGGTGACCAGCGAACACCGTGGTGTCGCCGCGATCACCTACACCGATGCCGCCGCGATGGAACTCGTCGCGAGGCTCAAGGGGCTGGGGTACGTCGGGAACCGCCGGCTGGCCAGCCGGACGGTGCACTCCTTTTGCCGGCAGCACATACTGCGCCCCTATGGCCACCTTGTTGGCGCTCCTCAGTTAGCCGACCTGGGGGTTCTTGGCCGGGCCGAGGTCGTCCGACTCTGGACCGATGCGATGGTCGCCGCCGGGCTGCCCGCTGAATACAACCGCGAGCAACACACTCTGGCGAAGATACGGCGTCTGCTCGCGGCGGAGCAGAGCGTTGCCGGGTACCAGGCTGGGCACATCAAAGCTGTGCACGGATACGAGAAGGCGTTGCGCCAGGCCAATGCCATCGACTTCGACGCCATGACTTCGTGGGCGCTGGTAATCATCCGTAAGAGCCAGACTGCCGGCGAACTGCTCGTCGCCCGGTTTCCCAACGTGGTCATCGACGAGTATCAGGACCTCGGGCCCGTGCTACACGCCCTGGTTCAGGAACTCATGTCGGCCGGCGCTAATATTACCGCTGTTGGTGATCCCGACCAGACGCTCTTCGGCTACCAGGGCGCGGACCCGAGCTACCTGCTCGAGCTGCCAAAGCTGATCGGCCGCGAGGCGATCCGGCTCGCGCTCAACTACCGCAGCGGCAGTGCCATCGTCGCCGCAGCGCGGGGCGCTCTCGGCGAGGACCGTGGGTACCATCACAACCCCGAACGCGCCGACCCCGGCATCATAGACATCCAGCCGGTTCAAGGAGGGCTCGACGCCCACGCCCGCCATACGGCGGAGGCCGCGGCCTCCCTGATCGCAAACGGGGTGCGCCCCGAAGGGATCGCGATTCTCTACCCTGGGCAAACCGAGCTTCACCGGCTCATCGAGGAGGAACTGACTCAGCAGGGCATCAACTTCGATGCCGAGCGTGGGCGGCGCGTCCCTGACTCGCCCGTTTCGGCCCTTGTTTGCGGCTGCGCCGCGCGACGACTGTCCGGTCCCCTGCCAGGACCAGCTCAAGACGACCACGGCGATCGCCGCCCAATCAGCACTGCCCGCGAACTCGCCGCGCAGCTCGGGCAACTACGCAGCACCCGGGGGCTCAGCACGCCCGAGGAGACAGTGCGTTCCCTTGCTCGGCTGCTCATCCCGGTCCTCGATGCTCCCGACCGCCCTAGCCGCGAAGACGCCTGCGGTCCTTTCCTTGGCGAACTGCTGCGCACGCTTGATGCGGCTGCGCTCACGGCCAATACCGACGACCAGCGTGACGTCGAGGCCTACCGAATCCTCACGGAGGAGGCGAGCTGCCGGATGAGCATGGCGGAACTCGCGGGCGGGAGAGCCCCAGGGCACGTCGCGCTCACCACCTACCACAGCGCGAAGGGACGCGAATTCGCCGCTGTCATCCTCCCCGGGCTAATCGACGGCCTGATCCCGTTCTACCGCAGGAACAGCCAGCCGACGACTACCGAGCTTGCCAACGCACGCCAGGCGTTCTACGTGGCCCTCACGCGCGCCGCCGACGCGGTTATCCTCCTGCCGGGGACCACCTTTCGCCACTACAACCAGGTACGCACGACGAGGTGGTCCCGTTTCATCGACGACATACGGGCCGAGCTGAACGCGGCGGCAGGCTTCGGGACAACCTGATCAACGTCCGGACATCGGCGATGAGCGGAGGCTCGGCGGAGGCCACGGTAGTCGGTATGACGGCGGGGCCCGAGCGACCCCCGGGGTGAGCGCTTCGTGGCCCTCCGGTGGCGACGCCGGAGGCGGTATATGGACGTACGTCGTTGATCTTCGATGATGTGCGCGGTGTGTGCTCTCCAGCGGATGCCAACCCGGGTGAATCGGTGCCAACGCGGGTCACCGCGGCCGACCACCGGTCGCAGACCGGGTTCCGTGTGCTCGGTGTGTGGTCCTGGGCTGGGAGAACGGCGGCGCGGGGAACGTGGGTGAACGCGGGCCACTCCCTGCCACCCCAGGTGAACCCGCAGGTCGCTAGACTAGGCGCTCGCGCCCTCGTAGCTCAGGGGATAGAGCATCGGTTTCCTAAACCGTGTGTCGCAGGTTCGAATCCTGCCGGGGGCACCTCGAAGATCAGCAGAAACGCTACCTGAGCAGCGGATACGCTCTCGCATCGATTGATCATCCTGTGCAGCCGGATGCCACTCTGAGCCGCCGTTTGTAGCCGTCCGTGCAGAGTGCGTGCAATGATCTTGACGGCTCTGGAGTGCCAGTTTCCGCAGGTCACAGCCGCGAACGGCGGAGAGGCCGCAGCGTCCGCCACGGCCTCTTCCACGCTACCGGAGATCATCAGCGCAACGCTGCCTCGATCCGCTCGTTCATCCGGCTGCGGTCCCCGTCGAGGCACTTGGCGTACACCTTGAGCAGGACGTCCACCGAGTGACCGGCCCGCTGCGCCACCTCCGGTGCCGGCAGCCCGGCGTTGAGCCAGAGCGACACCCCAGCGTGCCGCAGGTCGTACGGGCGACCGGCCAGGGGAGAGGCCACCCGGTCCGGCGGAAGGCTCAACCGCCGGGCCTCCTCCCAGACCCGCGAGTACGTCGACGACGCCACCACGTTGCCCCGGTCACTGCGGAACAGCCGCCCGTCGACGCCCACCCCGAACCGGTCGACGTGCTCCCGCAGGATCGTCACCAGCTCCGGCGGGATCGGCACCTCCCGCGCCTCTGCCTCGCCCCGGTGTTTCAACCCCCGGTCATCGTGGACCTCGCCGCTGTCGGTGTACCGCTTCCCCGCCGCCGGCCGGGACTTCTCCACCGTCAGCAGTCCCCAGCCCGTTGCCGGGAGGTGGCAGTCCCGCTCCCGCAGGCCCAGCGCCTCACTCGGCCGCAGCGCCGCGAAGTACAGGCAGGCGTAGAAGGCGACCAGGCGCTCACCACGCCGGCCGTTCTTCCCCCGCTGGCCGACGTACGTCACCCCGACCAGCAGCTCCCGCGCCTGGCGGATGTTCACCACGACGCGCCGGTCCACCTCGCCGGACATCTTCCGCCGGCTCGACCGCACCCGCAGCTTGTCGACCGGGTTGAACTCCAACAGCTCCAGCTCTACCGCGTACTGAAGGACGTTGTAGAAGACCGAGCGCCGCCGCCTGGTCGTCGATGCCGCCGCCGGCCGCCCGTCCAACGTCAGTCCGAGCGCGTCCAACGCCGGCCGCACGATCGCAGCTTCCGCCAACGCCGACAGCGGCAGCGAAGCCCGGTCCAACCAGCGCAGCGCCGCAGCGACATCGGCCGGCCGGTCGAGTTGCCGGGACGCGGGCGGGAACTCCCACTCCCGCAACGCCCGCCGCAACACGCTTGGATCAGGACGCCCGGCCACCTCGCCGACCAGCGCGGCCGTCACGGTCGCCAGCGCGTCCGTCGTACTCTCCCGGGACTTGGCCGCCGCGCCCGGCCACTTCATGTCGATGTAGCGGCGGACGAACCCGAGCCAGCTCACCGATTCCTTCGGTGCCATCATCGACTCCGGCAAACCGGAGCCGCTGTTGAACGCCTCGCCCCGGTTCGCCGCTTGCATCAGGTCAGACCGGAAGTTGTCCGCCAGCGCCCGGGTGGCGAACGTCCGCGACTTCGGCCCCGTCCCCACCACCCATCGGACGGTGTACGACTTCTTTCGGCCCGCCAGCGCGTTGACCTGAATGCCTCGAATCCGCACCTCGCGCGACTTCACGCCGCCTCCCGGTGCTGTTCCAGCCAGGCTCGCAGGTCCCGCCGCTCGATCCGCAACTCCCCGTTGGGCAGCTTGATGCACTCCGGGGCGATGCCCAGCTCACGCCAGCGGTAGAAGGTTCGCCGCGATACTCCGTTGAGCGCGGCGAGGACTTCCGGAACGGTCAACAACTCGCTTTCCATGAGGGGTGCCTTCCTCCAGATGATCAAGCGGCAGGGGAGAGAGGAGCTACCGTTGCCGGTGCGGCGGAGGCTGTTCGTATCCGGGCGGTGTCGAGGTCTGCGCGCCAGCGGATGCGTGCCGATATAGCGCGCAGGAGTCGGTGTTCCAGGGGTGGGACGTCGGGGTCTTCTGGTCGGGCGAGTTCGAACCGGTACCGCTTCGACCCGTCCGGGTCGTCGTCGGCCTGGTCGTGTTCTGCGGTGTCGGCCATGCCGCCGGCGAGGATGGCCCGTACCCAGGACCGGTTGTCGGCGCGGTGGTCGGCGAGGGTCTTGCCGGACCACTGGCGGGAGACGAGGACGCGGCGTCCGGTGAAGCCGAGGGTGGAGCGTTGGTGGACCTTCCCGGTACACCGGCCCGGGGTCAAGCCCGCCTTGACGCCGTCCGGCTGGACGCCGTAGAGCAGCCAGTTGGCGCACGTTGGGGAGCACGGCAACACGGACAGTTCCGCGTGCAGGCGGTCGAAGTGTGCCTTTTGCGCGTCGGAACGCGGCTTGGCCTGATCGGTCAGATCCTTGGTGACGTACTTCGTCACGTAGCGAATCGACCGCTCGGCGTCGCGGGTGCCCTGCTCGATGCCCCGGGCATCGATGCGCCCGAGACGGGCGACGTAGGCGGGTCGACTGTCGGGTTCCTCCAGGGCGTCGAGCGCTTCGCCCCAGGTGGGCAGCGGCTCGCGCGTCTTGGGGTCGACGTACGCCTGCCGGTTGACGTCCCACACCGGCGGCTTGTCGACCGGGTAGACGAGGTGGTCGAAGCGTGGCCACCACACCTGGTGGTACGTGCCTGCCGCGATCTGCTTGAGCAGCCGGCGGGGCAGCGTGCCCCGGATGGCGAAGTGGGCGTGTGGGGCGAGCCGTCGTTGCAGCTCCACCGCGCCCGCGTATTGGATGTTCCAGCCGGCGGCGCGGCGGACGTTCTGCCACCACCGGTCGAGAACCCGGGCGAAGTGGATCGAGTCGAGGCCTGCCCGGCGGTAGTCGTATCTGGCCGGATCGACGGGGGTCCCGAGCACATCGTCATGGGGGCCGTGTCGCTGCCCGCACTCGCACGGGGCGACGTAGGCCCCGCGTCGGAGGTGGGAGTGCACGGGTCCGTGTGAGCCGAGGGTCAGCGTGATCAGCATCGACGGCCGGTAGGTCTTGCCCGCCCTGCCCGAGTAGGCGCGGCCGACGGTGCGCGGGTCGACGGGCAGTCGGGGTAGGTCGGGGGTGTCCTGCCGCCGTCGGGTGGAGCGCTTGCGGCGGGGCCGCTCATCGCGATCTTTCGGAGTCAGGTGTCCGCGCAGGCTGGTTTCGCCGAGGGCTTCGTCCAGTTCCGCAATGGCCGCATCGATCTCGGCCACCTGAGCGGCCCGTTCCTCCGGGGTCATGGGCTGGTACTGGATGGCTTCGCGTTCGAACTCCAGATGCGCCCGGACCCGGACCAGGGCGAGCACGTCCTCACCCGGCTTGTCGGGGCGGACGGTGGGTTCGTCGGTGAGGTGCCAGCCCTCCCGGATTTGCTGGATGCGCAGCCGCCGGTTCCGTTCCGCGCACGGCTTGCACTTCGCGGCCAGGGTCGCCCCGCAGGGCACTTCCACCACTTCGGTCAGGCCGGTGGTGGTGTCGGTGCGGCGCAGTGCCAGGGGGCGGACGCAGACGCCGTGTTGTTCGGCGAGCTGCTTGAGGGCGTCTTTGGCGAGGGGTTTGCGCATCCGGTCGGCCCGCGACCCCGGCCGAGGCTGCTCGACCTTGGGCGGGACCGAAGACGTGGTGGGGAAGAGTTCCTGTTGGCTCACTGGTCACGCTCCGAGCCGTACAGGGTGCCGTTGCGTGGTGCGAACGCCGCCGCAGGAACGGGCACCAGCCCCGGCCGCTGCACCGGCACCGCCGGCGGTGGGACCGCTTCGACGGTTGCCGCCTGGTCGTCTTCGACGAGGCGCAGGGACGGCCGGTCCTCAGTTCCGGTGTCGTCGGGTGCCCACTGGCCCCAGTCGGGGACGTCGGCCGGCTGGTCGACGGGCACCGCCACGCCGGTGGAGAAGACGAGCTTGGACAGGCCGAGGAACGCCAGCGCCGGCACGGCCGACAGCAGCCAGCCCGAAAGACTCGGTTTCGCCACCGCGAGTTGCGCCGCCAGGGACAGCGCGACGGCGCAGACGAGCAGGAACAGCGGGTAGCCGACCGGCCCGCCGGTGCGGCGGCGACGGCGGATGGTCAGCAGCGCCGCCAAGGGGAGCAGTTCAGAGATTGCGGCGTTGGCCCAACCGAACCAGTCCCCCGTACCGGTGGGAGAGTTGGCCATGGTCCAGTCGTGGACGTGGGTGAACGACGCCGCGCCGGCCAGCCCGCCCACCGTGAGGACGATGAGCACCAGGACCACGCCCTCCACCCGGTCTGCGTTGCTCTTCACGAGGTCACCCCCTGATCGGTGTCGCCGAGGCGGCGGTAGTCGCGGCCGAGCTGCCGGATGTCGTCGTCGGTGAGGTAGGCGAAGCGGACGCGGAGGGGTTCGCGGACGCCGTCGAGGACGACGAACCCCATCCCGGGCGACGATTCGGGGATGCGGTCGCAGAGGGCTCCCCGGTCGCGAGCGCTGTCGCCGAGGACCATGTCCACCTGCTCGGGTTCGGTCAGGCGTAGGCCGATGCGGGTCGGGAACAGGTCCCGGAACGGCAGCACGTCCTTACGCGGGTCCTGCAACGCCGCCACCACATGCACCCCGACTGCCCGGCCCTGGGACAGGAGCAGGCCGAGGGATTCCTTGATCCGGTCGCGGACCTTCCGATCCGTGATGTACGCCGTCAACGCCGCCAGCTCGTCGACCACCAGGACGAGCAACGGATCCTCCACCGTTGGCACGTGCTGGCGGGTCACCCCGCGTAGTCGGGCCGCCCGCAGCCGCATCCGCTTCACCGCGTCGTCGAGGACGCCGGCCATGCTGTCGGGGTCGTCGTAGGCGAACCGGGCGAACAGCGGCACCCCCGCCGCCAACTCCATCCCGCCTTTCGGGTCGAACACCCACACCTCGACCAGGCCCGACCGGATACCGCCGGCCAGGGACCGGATCAGCGACCACAACACCGACCCCTTGCCCGACCCGGTCGCCCCGGCGATCAGCACATGCGACCCCGACAGACGCAGCCGATACGGCCGCCCGTCCTCGCCGATCCCGAGCGCGAGCCCGTCGAAGTCCGGTACGTCGGCCACCGGCAAGGGCCCCACGATTCCGGCGAGGGGGTCACGGCGCATGAGGCGCAGCACCACCCGATCCGGGCGTTCCGTCGATCGGGCTTGGCCGGTGCGCAGGCGGAAGGCGTAGGCGAGGCGTTCCGCGGCCTGCCCCCAGTCGTCCGGGATCTGCCCCGGCAACAACCGGACGGTCAACTCGTCGCCGTAGCGGTCGCAGCGCACCCGCAGCAGTTGCGGCACGTACCGCTCACCGGCGAACGCGGTCGCCAGGCCACAGGTGGCCATCACCGACGCCCACCGACGCCGGTAGATCACCAGCGCCCGAACCCGGGCGACCAGCGGATACCAGCCGAACCGCAGCCATGACGACGGATGCCACCGCCACCAGCCGAGACAGCCGCCGGCAACAGTCAGGGCGACGCCGGTCAGGACCAGGCCGCCGAACTCCGCCCGTACCCACAGAGCCAGCGCGGCTGGGCCGGTGAGCCACCAGTAGCGGACGGCGAGGACGGTGAGGCGGAACAGGCCCCGGGCGAGCCACCAGAACACCAGCAGCCAACCCGGAATCCGCCACGCCGGAAGGCGCACGTTCATCGGCGCCATGGGGACCTTGTCCCCGGGAATCACGTTGATCAGAGGCACAGGTCACCACCCCGGCCCGGACGCGCCAGCGTCGAGATGCACGAGCGGCAGGACATGCGGCGCAGGTCGAACCGTCGCGGCTTCACCCACCGGCAGCAGTACGGGCAGCGGATCGCACACACCCGCGCCGAAGCCGGCGGCAACCGCAACACCGACCGCAGAACGGCCTCCGTCTCCCGGTAGGCGTGCCGCAGCCCAGCCAGCCGGAAGCGGGTGAGGATGAGGGCCGCGCCGACGAGCAGGGGCGCGGCGATGATCAGGGCAGGGGGAACTACGGTGGGCATCACGCCCTCCTTCACCAGATGAGGGATGGGAGAGCGCGGGACGGGTCGGGACTCTTGGCGGGGAAACGACCCGCCCCGCGCGCACAACCAGGTGCGGTCAGGCCGCCACCGAGCCCGGCACCGCCGACGCCGGACGGATCGCCGTCGCCCGCAGCGAGTACGCCATCCGCGACCGGCAGTCACCCGACGACCGGCCCGGCTTGCACCGCTGCGAATCCACGTACGGGGTCAGGGTCAGGCCCTCGAACTCCACGGCCGGCGGGTACCCCGGCACCGTCGACGGTGGCGGCACCGGCTGCTGCGCCGCGACTACCTTGACCTTCGCCTCCGTCGACCGGCCGAACTTCCCGGCCTCCGGGTCCAGGTCCATCACCCGCACCACCCAGACCCGCTCCCCGGTCTCCTTGTCCCGCGCCTGGTTGTCCGCCTCACCCCGCCGCTCGAAATCAATCTGCGGCGACACGCCGAGGCAGAGCGCACCAGCGGGGAACACGTACTCGGACGGGACCGGCACCTTCAACGTCATCGGAACCACGACGAGACCTCCAGTTCCACAAGGCAACTCGACTAGTTGACTTGTTAAGTGAGATCGAAGGTAGAGAGTGCCAACTTGACTTGTCAAGTGGCTAATCCACTTTGGTCAGTCGAGCGGGTACACGTCTTCCAGGTCGTGCCGCGAGGCGGGAAGGAGCGCGTCCACCGCGAGCAGCGGCGCGGCGCTGCGGTCGCAGATGACCAGCAGCACCGTCAGCACCGGATCGCTCTTGCGCACCTGCAACAACTCGGCCTCTTCCACGCTGGGCAGCCGCGCCGAGATGCGTTCGGTCACGTGGTCAAACTTGAGCCGCTTGCGGGAGGCCACATGTCGAAGCAGCCCCTCGGGCATCGTGTCCTCGGAGCCCACGCCGGTTCCCTCGGCCAGCTCGACGGGCAGGAACGCCGTGCCCAGCTCCACCGGGCCGACTTCGTCAACGGTGATGAGCCGCCGACGTGCCACGACCGGTGTCCCCGGTTCCACGCCCAGGGCGACGGCCGCTCGCGGCGGGGCGGGCACGGTGCCAGCCGCCAGCAGCGTTGATTCGGCCCGTTCGTCGTCGTCGAGCAGGCCGTACCGGCGTGCCCCCGAGCGCTGCTCCGTGCCGCCCGGAGGGCCGAGTACGAAGCGGCCCTTGCCCTGGCGACTCTCGATCCAGCCGCCCTGTCGCAGCAGGTCCAGCGCCCGGACTACGACGGGCCGGGACGCGCGGAACTCGCGGATGAGTTCGGTTTCGCTGGGCAGCATCGCGCCTAGCGGGTAGGTGCCATCCTCGATGCGCTGTTGCACCGCGTTGACGATCACCACGTACTTCGGCGGCGCAACCTCGATCGGCACCGTTTCACCCCAGACGACAACTCGGCTTGTCAACAGGCTATCTGTGCTGCTGATCTCCTGTCCATGTGCTGTCGGCTCAGCGACCGGGCTTCGGCGTGAACTGGCTTTGCCATTCACGGAGAGTGTTCTTCAATCGGGCGTTCTCTTCCCGAAGGCTGGCCTCGACGGCGTCCCTCGCCATCAGCTCGTCAACGACGCGATGCAGGAAGGCATAGACGTGTTCCTCGGACAGCCCACGCCGGCCGAACCGGGTACGCCGGAAACGCAGGCGTCGTACCTGGTCGGGGATCATCGGAGCCATCCGTAAGGCCGATCGAACGATTGCCACTGCCATCGAGCCCTCCCATCGAGCCGCCGCATGTGCTCACCGCCGGAGTGCGTTCCTGGGCGCGGTACGAGCCGCTGGTTTGGGCTGCCGGACCAACGCTGGCGGTGTCGCCGCCTGCTGAAGGCCCGCCTGCCGGACGTAGATCTCTCGGCGAGCCAGAGCGTTGCCCTTCCGGTCGAGTACGTAGCCCGTGAGCCAGGCCCAGCCGTAGTAGGTGGGCCGATCACAAACCTTGATAACCCGGAAGATCAAAGCGCGGTCGCCGCTGAACTGCACCGACGCGTCCCGATTGACGTACAGCACGTCTCCCGGCTTCGGCACCATGAACGCCCGCCTCCCGTACGTCGAATGAGATGGCACCGGGACGGGCGGGCTCACGACCCCGGCCGACACCCCGCAGGTCTACCGGCACCCGTCCCGGGCCCTCTCGGGACGCAGCCGCGAGGCCACGTAGTAGTCAGAGGGCGGCGGCCGTCACCTCTAGGCGACGGCCGCCAGCCCCGCCCGCTGTCCCTGTGTGCCGGTGCCTGCACAGTCGGGGCAGTCGCGTCGTTGCAGCCGGTTCGGGTCACCGGGAGCCCGGAGCGAGCGCCGAGGACTGGCCAACTTCCAGCCCCGTCCCTCGCACGCGGGACACGCAATCGACGCGAATGGCGAGGACCGATGTGGACCCCGCTGCGGGCGCGTCCCATCCACACAGCGCACGACCCGAACCCCGGTTTGCTCAGCGCCCCTCCTCGCCGAGCACCCCTCCCGGTATTCACGCCGATACGGCTGCCCATGTGCATCAGCGGGATGCACATGCACAATTGCGGTGGGTGAGCCGTCCATGGAGGGAAGACTGCCCGGGGTCCACGGGACCGATCGAGGACCCGCAACTACACCTCTGGCGGACATAGAGCGGACACCACGAGGACCTTCATTGCCGCAAGGACCTCACCCGGGCGAGCGTGGAGACAGCCCATCAGGAAGGCGTAGACGGATGGCACGAGAACGCCGCGAACCTCGCACGATGCTGGAGCACCTGATCCAGCAGAGCGACCGCACGTACGAGGAACTTGCCGACGAGTTCTCCCGGATGGACGCCCGGGCGGCGATCAGCGCCCGGCACCTCGGGCGACTGGCACGGGGCGAACGCGACCTGGCCTCATCGACTCCCGCCACGCGGCGGGCACTACAGGCCATGTTCAACAAGTCCATCGACGAACTACAGCGCCCCTGGGCTACCCACCAGTTGACCCCTGCGCCGGAGCGACACCTTGTTGTCGACCCCACCGGTGCCGGCCCGGAAAGGAACCTCCTCGCCATGGCCGCACAACGCGCCCGCCAGTACGCCATGCTCGCCGCCGAGTCCACCAGCCCCGCCGCCATCGAACAGCTCGCCGAGGACGTGCAGCGCCTCGCCCTGGCCTACCCGCAGCGCCCCGTCAGCCATGTGCTGCCTGACCTGGTCGAGACCCAGGACACCCTGTTCACTCTCCTGGAGCGCCGCCAGGCCCCGAACCAGTCCAGGGACCTGCACTTCCTCGCCGGCATCACCAGTGGCCTGCTCGCCAAGGTCTCCCACGACATGGCCGACCCGCACTCGGCGATGCTCCAGGCCCGCACCGCCGTGCTCTGCGCCGAGCAGGCCGGACACCCCGGACTACAGGCGTGGCTGCGCGGCCTGCAATCCCTCGTCGCCTACTGGGCCGGCCGTCACGCCGAGGCGGTCCGCTACGCCGAAGCCGGCCGCCAGTACGCCGCCCAGGCCGGCGGTACTTCCGCCGTCTGGCTGCCCGCCAGCGCCGCCCGTGCCTACGCTGCCCTCGGTAACGCCGAGCAGGCCAAGGCCGCCATCACCGAGGCCGAGGACGCCTGGTCACGTGTCCGCCCCGACGAGATGGACGAGATGGGTGGCATCTGCACCTTCAACCAGCCCCGCACGCTGTACTACGCCAGCGACGCCCTCGCCTGGCTGCCCGGCGAGGCCGCCAACACCGAGCGATACGCCCTGCGCGCCGCCCAGGCGTACGCCGACCCCAACGATCCCGCATGGGCGTTCGGCGACCAGGCCGGCTCACACGCCAACCTGGCCATTGCCCGTGTGGCCAGCGGCGACCTGGACGCCGCAGCCGAGGCCCTGGCCCCGGTGCTCGACCTTCCCGCCGACCAGCGCATCAACGGCATCATCCACTCGGTGCGCCGCGTCCACCAGGCCATCACCCGCGCCGGCCACGCAGGCGACGCCCGCGACCTCATCGACGGCATCGAGCACTTCACCCACACCCCGGCCAACGCCCTACCTCGATGAGGCACCATCTGGTCATGGACCCGATCACCATCCCCGGCCGCGTCATCACTCTGCGCGACATGCGCTCCGATGACGCGGCCGACGCGTGGGCAATCGTCGGCGACGACCGCGTCACCCAATGGCTCTCCTTCGACAGCCGGGACCAGGCCGCCGCCGTCGCCATGGTCGAAGGCACGATCGAACGCGCCCGGCACACCCCCCGCACCGAGTACTACCTAGCCGTTGCCGACGCGGACGATCGTATGGTCGGTTTCGCGCGACTCGGCCTCACCGGCCATCAGGCCGCCAAGCTCGGGTACGCCATCAGTGCCGACCACTGGGGGAACGGCTACGCCACCGACGCCGCCCGCACGATGGTGGACTACGGCTTCCAGACGCTGAAGCTCCACCGCATCACCGCAGCCATCGGCCCCAACAACGCCGCCTCCATCACCGTTGCCGAAAGACTCGGCATGCAGTACGAGGGCCGGCTACGCGACCACGTCTTCACCAACGGTGGATGGCGAGACTCCCTGCTCTACTCCATCCTCGCTCAGGAGTGGGCCCCCGCCGCCGGCTGACGTGACGTCCGGGGCGTGGGGCTGCCCGACAGCGCGCCGGTACGATCGCCGCCATGCGCGACGCCGACACGCCGCCGCAAGATCCCGCCGACGACCGATCGCACCCCGCAGCACTCACACCCCAGCAGCGTGCCGACCTGATCCGCGCAGCCGCCGCCGAGGTGCGCGATCGCGTGCAGGCATGGCGCGACGACCCGAACTGGCGCAACACCCCGGCCAGCAGCCACCGCTACGAGACAACCGTTGGCGCGTTCGGTGTCCTCAGCGAGCTACCTGAGCCGGAAACCGAGGAAGCGCTAGCCAGCCTGGCGGATGCCCTCCGCCCGGTCGTCGTAGAGTGGCGTCCCAGCCGGCCAGGTCCTGAGCAGTCGATCTATGCAGCAGTGGAACGCCTCTGGCGGACGATCGACGCCAGCACGTAGGAGCCGATGTCATTGAAGGACACTCCACTGCCGGGACAACTGGTTCAACATGGCCCCCGGCGGGCCGGTTGTACCGGTTGACAGAGCGCGCGGCCAGTCGCTCCGCTTGTGCTCCACACTGGCCGCGCCCGGGGGCCCGTTGATGGCTACGACACGGGTTGCCTTGTACGGGCACGATTGCTCACTGTGACGAGACGGTTAAGTGCCGCCTTGATGGCGGGCGGCGGAGTGGTTCTGCTGTCGGGCGCTCTGATGCTGGTTCCCCGGCCGTGGTGGAAGGTCCTGGCTTCCGGTTGGCCAGTGCTGGTGCCGGTGGCGGTAGGCGTGGCGGCGCTGGTCGTGGGGGGCCTGTTGTGGCGGCGGGACAACGCAAAGCATGAGATGTCTGCTGCGCCGACGCCGCCGGATCGGCAGGTGCGGCCTCTGCGGTCGTGGGTGATCCCGGTCGGGGTGGTCCTGGTCGGAGTGGTCACCTGGGCCGCGGTCGCCTGGTTGCAGGGTTCGGTGCCGGCCGTGGGCGATCAGGTGGAACGGGCGAAGGTGCGCATCGAGTCCATCCGCACCGCATTGACCATCGGCGCGGCGGTCACCGGCGCGTTCGCGCTGCTGCTGGCCTTCCGCCGGCAGCAGTTGGCCGAGCGCACCCAGCAGGCCACCGAGTACGACGCCGGAGAGAAACGCGTCACCGAGCTGTACGTCAAGGCCGCCGACCAGCTCGGCTCCGACAAGGCCCCGGTCCGCCTCGCCGGCCTGTACGCCCTGGAACGCCTCGCTCAGGACAACCCCATCCACCGGCAGAGCATCGTCGAAGTGATCTGCGCTTACCTACGCATGCCCTACACCCCACCCGACGACCAACCCACCCCCACACCCACAACTCAACCTACGGACGCCCCCGATCCAACTGCCACTCCGACGGCCACCCCTGGTGACAGCGACAAGCCAGCCGTGGACCCCCGAGAAGAACGACAGGTCCGCCTCGCGGCCCAACGCATCCTCGCCCGCCACCTACGGCCAACAACCCCAGAAGGAGGACCCCACCCCTTGTACTGGGGGCCGAAGGTGACCCTCGACCTCACTGAGGCTGTCCTCATCGACCTCGAACTCACCGGCTGCCACCTCCACAACGTCACCTTCATCAAAACCCGCTTCAGCGGCGATGCCTGGTTCAGCGAGGCGACGTTCAGCGGCGTCGCCGGGTTCGGCGGGGCGAGGTTCAGCGGCGTCGCCGGGTTCGGCGGGGCGAGGTTCAGCGGCGTCGCCGGGTTCGGCGGGGCGACGTTCAATGGCGTCGCCGGGTTCGGCGGGGCGAGGTTCAGCGGCGACGCCTGGTTCGGCGGGGCGAGGTTCAGCGGCGTCGCCGGGTTCGGCGGGGCGACGTTCAATGGCGTCGCCGGGTTCGACGGGGCGACGTTCAGCGGCGACGCCGGGTTCGACGGGGCGACGTTCAGCGGCGACGCCTGGTTCGGCGATGCGACGTTCAGCGGCGACGCCGGGTTCGACGGGGCGACGTTCAGCGGCGACGCCGGGTTCGGCGATGCGACGTTCAGCGGCGACGCCTGGTTCGGCGTGGCGACGTTCTGCGGCATCGCCTGGTTCGGCGTGGCGACGTTCAGCGGCGACGCCGGGTTCGACGGGGCGACGTTCAGCGGCGACGCCTGGTTCGGCGTGGCGACGTTCAGCGGCGACGCCTGGTTCGGCGGGGCGACGTTCAATGGCGTCGCCGGGTTCGGCGATGCGACGTTCAATGGCGTCGCCGGGTTCAGCGGGGCGACGTTCAGCGGCGACGCCGGGTTCGGCGGGGCGACGTTCAGCGGCGACGCCGGGTTCGGCGATGCGACGTTCAGCGGCGTCGCCTGGTTCAGCGGGGCGACGTTCAGCGGCGACGCCAGGTTCGGCGATGCGACGTTCAGCGGTGACGCCGGGTTCGACAGGGCGAGGTTCAGCGGTACCACGAGCTTCGATGGGGCCACCCTCGACGGGGTGAGGTACGACGGACCGAGGCCAGTTGCCGAATAGCATTGCCGAATTGACCTCTACGGGATCAAGCGCGCTCCGCGCGGCGCGGGCCGGGCGCGGTAACCGGCTCCTGCGGAGCCGCCGCCCCGCTCGCCTTCGGCGGCGGGGCGGAAAGTCAGCCGGCCCGAAGCCCACGCCCGCCCCGCGCGTCACCCCCTGGTTCCGTGAAGGGAACCGGTGACGAGTCCCGGAGACGACCAGGACCAGGACGACAACCCCGATCCTCCCGGTGGTCTTCCACCACATGACGTCTCACCGCGGACCGGTCGACGGCCGGACGGGGCAAAGTTGCCGAACGGAATCCGTCAGGCCGCTCACGGGTCCGAGGTAGGGAAGGGGTGGAGGTTGGAGAGGGGCGGCGGGGTGGTGGCGGGGTTGGGGTTAGGGCTGTGCCTCCGGCGGGGGCCAGACGACTCCGGGATGGAGTTGCCGAACGTTGCGGTGGGTGGGTGGTGGGGGTGGGATGCCATCCCGCCAGCCACCGACCCAGGCAGAGCCGAGCGGATCAGGGCCAGGGTGACAAGGTCGTTCGTCCGGTAGGGCGCTCCACCTTGTCACCCTGGCCCTGATCCGCTCCACGGTGTGTGGGTCGGCGGCAGACGGGATGGCAGGCGGCATCAGTTGCGACCTCGGCTACAGCCGGTGCCCCGGTAGCATCTAATCCGCCGGGGCACCGGCCATTTTCATGCCGCCTCGTCCGTGCCGTGCAGATGGTCGCGAAGCTCCTGCGAAGGTCGAAGCTTGGAGGCTGAGGCCTTGTTTCTGGCGTCGATCACGATAGGCCGGATCTCGACCTTGTAGTGCTCGGTGGCGATACGTGCGGCTTTGTTGATCTTGTTGATCTGGCTTTCCATCATCTCCTCGTCGGTATAAGCGATTGCGACGAAGAACGCAACATCGACACCTTCGGAGATGGCATACTGCGGGGTCTGAGCGAGGATGCCGTCCCAGAACTTTGAGTTCGACATCAGCTTCATTTCGACGACGGTGCGGGCATTCCAACCCTGGGAAAAGTGGAAGTCCACCGGCCCGCGTCCAGCGTTGGCTTCGCCAGTGATGCTGATGTCATTCGCCTTGCAGTAATGCTTCGCGCAACTGCGGAAGAGAGCCTGTACCTTCTTTTCAGGGAGGGCGACGCCTTGGTACCAGAGCATCTGCCACTCGTCCTGGTGCTCGATACCGTGCCGGAACGCCTGAATGATGGCCTCGGCGAACTGAGGAAAGTCAGGCGGAGTCTGTGCGACGTAGCTGAGAGGCGAGCGAGAGGCCATCTGCCCTCCCAGCTCCCACCAGCGAGTGCGCAGCGCGGGATCGCGATCCACGGGGTAGGGCGAGTGCTCCTCTTGCTCCAGGGAGGTCAGGTAGGACGCGACGACCTCAGGATTCTGTCGAGCAAGCTTGGCCTTCTCCCACCGGTCCACGTTCCGCGCGATGTCGTAGTTGAAGTTCCCCCTCAGCTCTTCGCTGTGGTTTCTCCAGGCATACCGCCAGAAGCCATTCGCCGTAACCACGGGGATGTCCTTCAGAAAGCGCTTGGGAACCAGGAGCACGGGGCCGGGCTTCGAAAGGAAGGGGTTCGCCGGTAGCTCGACCTCCTTGGACTGCCAGCAAGCGAACCTCGCACTCCAAGAGGCGTTCCGAACTCGGAAAGACTCCATTGGCAGGTTGTGCTGCCGAGCCACCTTCTGGGTGTACCGAATGAAAAAGCTCTTGAGGACATTGCAAACCACATCACTCATGCGGTCGAGGCCCATCCCACCCTGGAAAAGCCCGAGCATTTCCATGTGTGGCACGTTCCCGAAGCCCAAGCCGAGAGCAGTGCGAACCCCCTCCAGCATCCCCTCCTGCAGCCCCGGTCCAGCACCCGAGCCGTTGGGGGTTCCACTCGCGAGGCCGAGGCAGAACTCGGCCGGTTCGGGAAACAGAAGGAGGTTCTTGGCCTGCTTGTAGGCGAGAGACTCTTCGTCCCCGCCGGACTCCCGCACGAGATCGAACACCAAACGGAAGAAGTCGAGGATGTGGTGGTGCGCATCGAACCAGTGCTCGTCATCGTCCGGGTAGATGAGGAAGGGATCGATGCACAGGGGCGTGTCAGCGGGCAGGTACGTGTCGAACCAGTGGTCTGACTCGTTGAGGATGATGCCGTTGTACTCGCTGAACCTCATAAGGCGTGCCTCCTTCGTGGCATGCCGGACGACCGTCGCCCGACAGCGCGCACGCTGACGCCCACCCAATGAGAAATCCCACTCCGGTACCTCCGGAGTCAAGATCCTCGACTAGAGTCCCAACTAGAGACCGCCAAATCTCGTGGGACCCTGGACGGGCGTGCGTAGACCTCGGAGTCGACGTGTCGCCCTCCGGGGTCTTTTGGCTACGTGCTGCCGGACACCGTACCAAACAAACCGTCACTTAGCGTGTGTCTGGATCGGTGCGGGCGGAAGTGTGAGTCCGGTCACCTCGGAGCACCACATCTAGTGATTTTCGTAGTGGGTACCCACTAGATGTTGGCTTGGCGAGATTGTCGGTACTCCCCGATATAATCGCGAACTTTCGTTGATCGAGTCACGCTCAGTAACGACAAATCGCCCTTATCGGAGTAGTGCGGCTACCTTGCGTCTACGCGGTGGCCACCTTCTGAGCAGGCCAGTAACACCAAGTGAAGGTTGTCGGCAAGCTCCCATGCGCTTGCGCTTCACCGGCCGACGAAGTTGCTGATCATGTCGGGAAGTGATGGCCAGCTATCCTGCTCGCCGGCCCGGGTTAGTGCTGGAGCGGTCAGTTCGATGTACAGCCATCCGTACAGCCAAGCCGGCCGACGGATACTGTCCGGGGTCGACGGTGGGCGACACGGCGAGCAGGCCAGCGGCAGTTACCGACGCTGGCCGACAGCAGTCTTGATCTTTGCAAGGCAGGGGTAGTCGCTGCGCTCGCGGCCTGCCCTGCGGGCGGCCTCCGGCCGTCCTCGGGCGTCCGCAGCGCCTCGTGCAGAATGCCTGCAATGATCTTGGCGCGTGGAGCCAGCGAGCAGCCGGCCCGCCCAGGTCAAGGCCACAGTGGCCCCACTGTCGCTGTCGCCTTCCTAAACCGTGTGTCGCAGGTTCGAATCCTGCCGGGGGCACCTCCAAGATCAGCACGCCGACATCCTTCGGTCACCCTGTGGCCCCAGCCCTGCGGCGCAGTCGCTGCTCTATCCGGGGCTGGGGACAGCATGGCGGTCGGCCCGCCGGACGATGTCCAGGAGCATGAGCAGCACCAGAGCCATCATGATGAACACCGCGAGGTAGAAGCCCCAGGCCACGTTCACCTCCCTGGCGGAGAGATGGTCACGGACGATGTCGCCGAGCCGGACCCCACCCGCGATCTCGTCCGCCGGGACGAAGCCGTACCCGCCCGGCGCGTCCACTGACGGGATCGCCAACCAGGAGACGGTCGCCACGAGCAGACCCGTCGTCCCGGTGAGCAGAAACAGCCAGCGCAGCCGTACCGACAGCGTCGGCCACCTGTTGGCGTAGACGCCACAGGTCACGTAACCGACCGCCGCGACGACGCCGAGGAGCACGGCCAGCGACCAGGCCGATGAGCTGTGCCACGCCGTGGCTGTGTTGACGTGGTGGGTCTGCTGTCCGCTGCCGTACCGGCTGACCGTCCAGCTCAACCGATACCAGGGGAGGAAGCTGTCGGCCAGCAGCAGCACGCCGAGCGCCGCGATGGACCGCTTCAACCACGGTGAGCGGAGACGGCCGTGAAGGTTGTGCCGGATACCGGGTCGCATGGACGAATGTTGGCCTGTCGCGACGTTCCCCGTTGTCCGGGGTGCAGACCCGGCTACGGCTGTCCGGCCCGACAGGCGGGGGGGCGACGAGGTCGGACGTCGTCTGGCGGTGCCGGATAGGGTGCTGCCGTGCTGACACTGCCGTGCGGGCATCCGGCGGATGCGGCCACCAGTCGGGTCTGCTCCCACCTGGTCGGCGTACCGGAGGACCGGGAGGTCTCGTGTTTCCGGCTGCTGACCGGGCGCGGGCTGGCGTTCGACCTGGTCTGCCGGGAGTGCGGCGAGGCCGGTGGGTCGCCCGCGCTGGTCGTGGTGTGCGAGGGGTGCGTCGACCGGCTCGTCGAGGACGGGGAGCTGCTGGGCTGGCGTGGCGAGCCGGAGATCCTGCAACGGCCGGAACCGCTCGACCCGATGGTGTCGGACTGGCCGCTGCCGGTGTCACTGGGGCAGGTGATCGATCTCGCCCCGGTCGACGACGCCGACGGCTCCCGCTGGCTGGTGCTCACCGCCGACGGCACGATCGTCGCGCTCGACCCGGACGACGACCGGGCCACCGTGCTGGCCACCGTCGAGTTGGTCGACGAGCCGGGGCAGCAGCCGTGGCTGGACCGTCGGCTACGACGCCGGCTGCACGTCTCCGGCTGTGGCCGCTTCGCCGCCGTGGTCAACGACTTCGGCCGGTACGGACGGGTGGTGGACCTCGGCCGGGGCGGTGTGGTGACGCTCGCCCTCGACGGCGGGGACTACCACGCGAACACGGTGCCGTTCGCGCTGGCCTTCGCCCGGGTCGACGGCCGACCGGTGGTGGTGCACCGCACCCGGTGGAACCGGCTCGACGTCAGCGACCCGGCCACCGGCGAACTGCTGACCGCACGTGAGCCGGAGACGACATCGGAGGGGGAGCGGCCGGCGCACCATCTCGACTACTTCCACGGCCGGTTGCTCTGCTCCCCGGGCGGTCGGGTCGTCGCCGACGACGGCTGGGTCTGGCATCCGGTCGGTGTGCCCTCGGTGTGGGCGTTACGCCCGTGGTTGGACGGCAACGTGTGGGAGTCCGAGGACGGGCCGACCCGCCGGACGCTGTGCCAGCGCGACTACTTCTGGAACGGGCCGCTCTGTTTCGTCGGTGACACGCTGCTGGCCGTCGGAGGGCTCGGCGACGACGACGAGACGATGCTGCCCGGCGTACGCCTGTTCGACGTGGCCTCGGGCCGCGAGCTGACCACCTTCGCCGGGCCCGCCGGGGCCTGGTTCTCCGACGGCCGGCGGCTCTACTCGGCGCATCCCGACGGCCTGCACGTCTGGGACCCCCTGACCGGGCACCGTACCGCGACGGTGCCCGACTTCGTGCCGACCTGCCGGCACCGGGGCACCGGGGAACTCGCCGCGGTCACCGACGGCGTGTTGCGCCGGTGCCGGCCGGCGTGAGCGGGCCACCGCACGCGCGGCACCGACCCACCACCGGGCTTGCCCGCCGGGGCAGGGTGGACTGCCCCTAAGACGGTCGGTGGCCGCGTACCGTGCCGGCCGGGTTCGGGGCAGGGTGGCCGGGTCGACTGTCGCCGATCCGAAAAGAGCGGTCATGACCTGGGAAGACAACTACTGGGAAGATGCCACGCAGAGCCCGGACTACTTCCAGCTTGTCGAGTTCGCCACCGTCCTCGACGCCGACTACGGCACCCGGATGTTCGGCAGGTGGATCGAGCAGATGCACCCGGACCGCCACGACCTGATCCGCAGCCTGGAGTACCTGCTGGTCACCTACCGGCACGGCGACGACGCGCGGGCGACGCTCGACACGTTCGAGCGTCAACTGCCCCGGCCGTGGGACGACTGGGCGATGACCACGGCGCTGACGGAGACCGCCCAACGGTTCCCGGACGTGCCTGTCGAACTCCGCAACGATGACGACTTCACCGCGCTGGCCGCGTTGCTGCTCGACGACGAGCAACTGTTCGCGTTCTGGCGGGAGGAGGTGCAGCAGGCCGCCGTCCAGGCGCTGTCCGTGCCCGAGGTGATGCCCGCCTTCGTGGCGTCCTGCCAGGCCCTCGCCGAGGAGGCGCTCCGGTACCAGGGCAGGGGCAAGGAGGAGGAGAGCGACGAGGAGAGCGAGGAGAGCTACGACTACTCCGGCTACGACCGGGCGTTCGGTCACATCGCGTCCGACGACGACCTGGTGGCGCCCCCCGCCCCGGCGAAGTCGGTCCGGTTCGCGGAACCGCTGGTGGAGGGGGAGGACGCGCCGGAGTGGCAGCACAACGAGTTCAAGATCGGGGTGGCCTTCACCCTGAACCCGGAGGCCAACTCGAACCTGCCCGGCCACTACTCCTGGGCGCAGACCCAGGCCCTGGTCAGCCCGTGGGGGGTGGACGTGGACGAACTCGCCACCATGATCGGTACGGCGATGAACCGGATGCCCCGCATGTATAGGGACGACCGGCTGACCATCCACGTCTTCCCGCAGCACATCTTCATCACGGTGACCATCGACTCGGCCCTCAACGCGCACAACACCGGGATCATCGCCACCCTCACCGACGACGGGGCGTACGCGCACTACGTGCAGTTCAAGGACCTGGTGATGTTCTACACCGACGAGAGCGACATGGACACCCCGATCTACAACGTGCTCAAGACGTTCGGGGACCCGTGGGCCGGTGGCACGGCCGAGAGCTACGTGGTGCGCCACGGCCGGGGCCGCAAGGCGTACTTCACCGTCGACCCGGTGCGGACCAGCCACGAGCAGAGCGTGGCGGCGGTCGTCCGGCGTTGTTCCGGCGGGCTGGACGTCCGGGTGCTGACGGCCCGCCCGCAGTAGGGTGACAGCCGGCCGGGGCACCGGGTCGGTGCCCGAACGGGCAGCCGGGACTGCCCGCAGGACTTCCCGCGCGGTCGCGGTCGACCCGGTCGGGCCGCGTTCACTGTCCACCATGGCAGCGTCAGCGTCCCGTTCCCTGCGCGCCGCGTCGGCGTTCGCTGTGGTGGCACTCCTGGTGGCCGGCGCACCGCCGGCCGCGTACGCCGAGTTCTTCACGGCACCGCGACCGGCCGGTGGGCCGGCGTTGCGGATCAGCGTGGGCGACGGCGTCGCCCCCCTGGTCGGCGAACCGGCCGGGACGACCCTCGGTCTGACCCCGGGTGGCTCGGCGGTGGTCACCCGTACGGTGACCACCGCGACCATCCCGCCCCGGCCCGACGTGGTGCTGCTCGCCGACACGACAGGCAGCATGCAGGCGGCGCTGAACGACGTCCGGGTCAACGCGAAGCGGATCGTCGACGACATCAGCGGCGTCCAGCCCGACGCCCGGTTCGCGGTCGCCGAGTTCCGGGACGAGGGCGACGAGTTCGTCTTCCGGCTCAACCGGGATCTGACCGCCGTGCCGTCCGAGGTGCAGGATGCGGTGAACGTCTGGACCGCCGACGGCGGTGGCGACGACCCGGAGGCCGGGCTGAACGCCCTGTACTCCGTGGCCACCGGAGCGGTGAGCTTGCGGGCCGAGAGCAGCCCGATCGTGGTGATCTTCGGGGACGCGCCGTCGCACGACCCGAGCGTCGGCCACGACCTCGCCGGCACCATCGGGGCGTTGACCGACCGGGGTGTCCGGGTGGTGGCCGTGGACGTCGGCAACCCGGGCAGCTACTCCCTCGACCAGACCGGACAGTTCACCGAGATCACCAGGCGGACCGGGGGCGTGCTGCTCAACGCCGCCGGCCCGTCCGAGGTCTCCAACGCCATCCTGGCCGGCGTCCGCGCCATCCAGAGCACCGTCGCCGCCCACGTCACCGACTGCGACCCGCAACTCACGGCGTCCGTCACCCCGGCCGAGCAGACCGTCGACAGCGGCGGCGCCGTCGACCTCACCGTCTCCGTCGCGGTCGACCCCGCGGCCCGCAACGGGGAGTACGCCTGCCGCCTCGACGTCTCCGTCGACGGCATCGTGCAGGGCGAGCCGGAGCGGCTGACCGTGACCGTCAGCGGCGCGGCACCTGACGTACCGGTGCTGCACTCCGACGCCGCCACGCTCGACCTCGGCGAGGCCCCGCTCGGGGTGCCCTCGGCGGCCCGGACGGTGACCCTCACCAACACCGGCGACTACCCGCTGACCGTGGCCGCCGCCCTCGCCGAACAACCCCTCCCGGCGGTCTTCGCGGTCACCGGCTCCACCTGCGCCGGGGTGCTGGCCGTCGCCCGGTCCTGCACGATGGCCCTCACCGCCACCCCCCGGGCGATCGGCGCGGCCACGTCGGTGCTCAGCCTCGCCAGCGCCACCGACACCGGTGGGGTCGCCGCCCAGTCGCTGGCCCTGAGCGTCTCGGGCCGCAGCCCGACGTTGCAGTTCAACCCGGGCGTCGGCCGTCCCGGCCAGGTGGTCACCGCGCTCGGCCAGGGCTTCCCGGCGGGTGCCGAGGTGCTGGTCGGCTGGGTCGACGGCACCGGCACGGTGCCGGCGGTCGCCGACGCGTCCGGCCGGTTCGCGGTGCCGATGGTGGTCTTCGGGGAGGGGCTCGCCGGCCCCCGGGCTGCGCTCGCCTCGGTGCCGGCGGTCGGCCAGGTGACCAGCGGCACGTTCCTGGTGCAGTCGGCGACCGCCCAGCCGGGGCCCTTCACCCGCCGCCGCTGACCGGCCCGTCTGCCTGACCGGCCCGTCTGCCTGACCGGCCCGTCTGCCTGACCGGCCCGGACCCGGGCCATGGCCGGAACGCACCGGGTCCATGGGTGGGCGCACCGGGACCCGGGCGACCCCCCGGTGGGGGTCGCCCGGGGCATGCGGCCCGGCTCAGCCGACCAGCACCTGGCCGGTGGCGATGATGCTGCCGGCCGGCAGCGGCGCGGGATCGTTGCAGGTGTTGACCTTGTCGCCGTGCCGGGCCGCCGGCTTGCCGTTGATCAGCACCAGCGGGCTGCCGGCGATGATCGTGCCCTGGTTGTTCGGTGGCGTCTGGAACGGCCCACCGGTCGGCACGTGCGGCGGGGCGTTCACCGCGACGCTACCGACGACGGCGGCCGGCTTGCCCTCGATCAGCACGTCGGTGCTGCACCCGTTGGCGATCGTCCCGGCGAAGGGCATCGGGGTGGGTGTCGGCACCGGCCCGGTCGGTGAGGGCACCATGATGATGTGCGTGTCGGTGCCGACCACCTTGTCACCGAGCTTCGCCGCAGGCACGCCCACGATGACAACCTCCCCTGAAACGACGGGACCGGATCAGATCAGCCCCTCGCGGATGGCGTGCGCGACCGCCTGGGTGCGGTTGCGGACACCGAGCTGGGTGGTGATCTCGTGCACGATGTTCTTGATGCTGCGTTCCGAGTAGGACAGCTCCCGGGCGATCGTCGCGATGTCCGCCCCGGCGGCGATCATGCGGAGCACGGCGAGCTGACGCGGGGACAGCGGCAGGATGGTCAACCCCCGGGGTGCCAACACCTGCCGCTGCGCCCGACCGACCCGGGTCAGCAGCGAGCTGAGCAGGTCGGTGGGGAGCCTCGCCTCGCCCCGGGCGGCGGCCCGGACCACCTCGCGCAGCAGGGTGGCGGTGCTCTCCGAACGGCGTACCAGGTTGAGGCCGCCCGCCTCGATCGCCTGGAGGCCGGCGGTGTCGTCGAGCTGCCCCACCACCAGCACCGGCCGGGGGGACGGCCGGCCGGTCAGGGCGTCGAGCTGGGCCAGCAGCCATCCGTCCACCGTGTCGGCGACGATCACCAGGATGTCCGGGTCGTCGTCGGCGCCGGCCACCACGACCGGCCGCGCCCCTGCGGGTTCCTCCGCCCCGACGGTACCGAGCTGGGCGGTCACCCCGGCCTGGGAGATCGGGTCGCGGGAGCGGACCGCCGCGCGGACCGGCGCGGGGTGGGCCCTGCCCGCCGGGTGATCGCCGTCGGCAGGATGGTCGACGTCGGCCGGGTCGTCGGTGCCCGCCGGGTGGGCGGTGTCGACCCGGCCGGCGGGGCGGGGGCCGGGGGCCTGCGGGTCGCTCATCGGCTGGGGGAGGGGCTCGGGGTGGGCGCGACCGGGACGAGCTGACCGGCGAAGTAGGCGGCCGGGGTGCACGCCGTGGTGCCCGGGTTCGCACACTTCACCGCGACGGTCACCGGCTGACCGGCGGAGAACCGCAGCGGCTGGACGAAGTGGTAGTCCAGATCCCGGAAGTTGTTCAGGCCGGTCTCCAGCAGCACCGTGTCGCCCCGCCGCACCTGGAGCAGGCCGGCGTCGCCGTGCGGGTTCTGCAACACGATGTCGGTCACCCAGAGCACCTTCTTCTCGGCCGGCCGGTAGGTGGAAAGCGTGAACTCGTTGGTGGTGGTCGGCGACGCGCTGGTCGCCACCCGGAAGTCGGCGGCGGTCTCCGGGTCGGCGTTGTCAAGCGTCCCGCCCTGGGCACCCGGCCCGTTGCCGTTGCCCTTTCCGGTTTCGGTCGTCGGGCTCGGGGCCGCGCTCGGCTTGGGGCTGACGCCGGCCGCGACGATGGCCACCTTCTCGGCCTGCTCGGCGGTCTCCGCCGCCTCGCTGGCCTGGGTCTTCACCTCGGCCACCTCCTGGGACAACTCCTTGGTCTCCACCTGGGCGGCCTCCTTGGCGGTGGACTGCACGGTGGGCTTGAGCACCGCGAACCACAGCCCCACCAGGGCCACCGCCACCGCCGCGGCCACCAGCACCACCCGGGGCGACCAGGCCGGCAGGACGGACCGCTGCACCAGCAGGCCGTCGCTGGTGATCGGTTCGGCGTCGGGACGGGTCACCGCCACCTGGAACGGCAGGTTGCGGTCCGGGCCGAGCAGGAACCGCTTGCGGGGACGTACCCGCAGCTTCACGAACGTGGCCGTGCCCGGCCGCAGCACCGGCGCGGCCGGCAGCACCCGGAACGTCAGCAACCGGTCCGGGTCGGCGGGCAGCACCTCGACCGTGGTCTCCACGTTGCCGGTGTTGTCGATCACCAGCTGGTGCCGGGCGGCGCGTCGTGCCTGCGAGGTACGCGGCACCAGCTCCGTCGCCAGCTCCACGAAGGGCTGCACGGTGACCGTGCCCTCCTCGACCACCGAACCCTCGGGGTCCTCCCGCCCCCGCACCCGTACCCCGAAGTCGACGCTGCCGGCCGGCACGGTCGCGGCACGCGGCGGCGTGAACGTCACCCGCGCCTCCTGCTCGGTGCCGGGCAGCAGGTTCATCGTCGCCGGCTCGACCTCGGCCCACGGTGCGGCGTCGCCGACCACGTCCAGGGTGAACTGGTCGACGACGGCGGCGGTGTTACGCACCCGGACGGTGCAGCTGACCGTGCCACCGGCGGCGACGGTGAGGTCGGTCTCGACAAGTCCCACAGCGACACTCATGCCGGCAGTCTCGCCGCGCGGGCGGGGCCGGCAGAACCACGAACGAGGAACACCAAGGGGCAGCCGTGGCTACCTGAACGGGCAGCGGAACGCCTGATCGGGCACCGGGACGTCACCGGGGCTCGCTGATCCCGCCCCGGGGCCGGCGGCCTGGCTGCCCGAGCCCCGGGCCGGCGGGCCGGCCGCCGCCGCTGTTGACGCTGACCTCGCGCGGCGGCGGCGCCAGGTCGGTCTGCGTCTCCGGCACGAACGGCACGAGCAGTTGCAGGTGCAACCCGGTCCGAGCGGTCCCGCCGTACCCCACCCAGGCGGAACCGGCGTCCCCCTCGCGCCGGGGCGCGCTGCGCACCACCACCGGCTGACCGGCGCGGGCCACCGCGCCGGTCAGGAACCCGGACGGCAGGGCGGTGCAGCTCGCGCAGCCCACCAGCAGGTCACCCAGCAGCCGGTGCTCCCGCTCGGTGTCGGCCGCCCAGGCGGTCAACAGGTAGTTGAACCGGTACCGGCGGCCCGGCGGTCGACGCCCGACGAGCTGGCCGTCGGCGTCGCGCAGCTCGTCCCAGGTCGCCGAGACGCCCGCCGAGTCCTCCTCGACGTCCAGCAGGAACGCCGAGACCAGGTCACCGTCGGCGCGCTGCGCGCACCGGTCCGGCGGGTCGAAGACGACAGGCACGTCCGCCGGCAGGTAGTGGCCCAACCAGGCCCGGACCGACAGGTCGACATCCCAGATCATCCGTCCACCCTGCCGGCTGCCCGGACGGGAGCGCGGCCGGCGACCGGGCAGGCCGTCGGGGCGGATCGGTTGCCCTTGGGGGCAGTGGTGGCTACCCCGGCGGCGTCCCGGCGGGCAGCCCTGACGGCCGGTCGACGTTGGCAGGCTCGGTCACATCACACCGTCGTACAGGAGGTTCGATGCCGACGTATCTGTCGCCGGGCGTCTACGTGGAGGAGGTTTCCTCCGGGTCGAGGCCGATCGAGGCGGTCGGGACGGCCGTCGCCGCGTTCGTCGGCTTCGCCGAGAAGGGGCCGGTCGACGAGCCCACGCTGATCACGAACTGGACGCAGTACACCCGCACCTTCGGTGGTTTCGTGGCGGGTAGTTTCCTGCCGCTGTCGGTCTACGGCTACTTCCTCAACGGGGGCGGCTCCGCGTACGTGGTCCGGGTGGGTGGTGGCGCCGGAGCGGACTCCGCCGCCGACGAAGCCGCCGGTGAGTCGTACGCGGCTGCGGCCGTACCGGCGGTCGGCGACAACGGCCGGCTCTCCTTCACCGTCCGGGCGGCGCTGCCCGGCCCGGCCGGCCAGGACCTCTCGGTCGAGGTCGCCGACGCCTCCGAGGGCGGCGACGACGCGTTCAAGCTCGTCGTCAAGCAGGCCGGCAAGCCGGTCGAGACGCTGGACAACCTGACCACCAAGCGGGGCGCGGGCAACGTGGTCACCGCCGTCCGCCAGCAGTCCAAGCTGATCCAGATCGAGGAGGCGAAGGGCGCGACCCTCGCCCCGCCCCGACGCGGCGCCGAGATCACCCTCGCCACGCCCGCGCTGCCGGCCACCACGACCGGCACCGGCGACCTGCGGGTACGCGCCGAGGACTACGTGGGCGACGTCAGCGACCGGACCGGCTTCGCCGGGCTGGAGGCGATCGAGGACATCACCATGCTCTGCGTCCCCGACCTGGCCGCCGCCCACCAGCAGGGTGCCATCGACGACGAGGCGTTCAAGGCCGTCCAGTTGGCGATGATCGCGCACTGCGAGCTGATGGGTGACCGGGTGGCCATCCTCGACCCGCCGCCCGGCCTGCACCCGCAGCGCCTCAAGGAGTGGCGGATGGACGTCGCCGGCTACGACTCCAAGTACGCGACCCTCTACTGGCCGTGGGTCAAGGTGATGGACCCGGCGCAGGGCCGGGCGGTCTTCATGCCGCCCAGCGGGCACGTCGCCGGGGTGTGGGCCCGCAACGACGACACCCGGGGCGTCCACAAGGCACCCGCCAACGAGATCATCCGGGGTGCGCTCGCCCTGGAGAGCGGGCTCACCAAGGGCGAACACGACCAGCTCAACCCGATCGGGGTCAACTGCATCCGGGCCTTCCCCGGGCAGGGCATCCGGATCTGGGGGGCGCGCACCCTGTCCAGCGACGCCGAGTGGCGTTACCTCAACGTCCGGCGGCTGTTCAACTGGATCGAGAAGTCGATCCTGCTCGGCACCAACTGGGTGGTCTTCGAGCCCAACGACCCCCGCCTCTGGGACGCGGTGCGCCGGGTCATCACGATGTTCCTGCGCCGGGTCTGGCGCAGCGGCGCGCTGATGGGCGACACCTGGTCCGAGGCGTTCTTCGTCAAGTGCGACGCCGAGAACAACCCGCCGGAGAACCTCGACGCCGGCATCCTCACCGTCGACATCGGCATCGCCCCGGTCAAGCCGGCCGAGTTCGTGGTGTTCCGACTCTCCCAGCTCTCCCAGGGCTCCGGCGACTGACCGGCCCCGGCGGCGAGCACCCGACCTGAGCGACGACGAGACCAGGAGAAACGAGCATGGCCGGTCAGGGTACCCAGGACCCGAAGCAGAACACCCAGATCATCAGTGCCGCCGTCTTCCGGCTGGAGGTGCCGGGCATGTCGGCGATCAACTTCGCCGAACTGGTCGGGATCAGCAGCGAGGTGGAGAACGCGGAGTATATGGCCGCCGGCACCACCGGGCCGATCTTCTCCCGGCACTTCGGTCGGACCAAGCCGCCGACGGTCACCCTCAAGCGGGGCCTCGACCTCAACGGCGACCTGTGGCTGTGGCACCAGAAGGTGCGCAACATGATGTACGACGCCTACCGGGACTGCGCGTTGAAGCTCTACGGCCCCGGTGACGACCTCAACGGTGACGCCCGGTTGACGTACATGATGACCAACGCCTGGCCGTCGCGGGTGGAGGTCAGCGGGGTCAAGGCCGGAGCCACCGACATCGTCTACCAGACGGTCACCCTGATGTGCGACGACCTGTTCGACTTCAATGCGCGGATCTAGCCTCGCCGAGCCCGCCGCCGGACCGGCGGCGGGCCTGCGGACCGAGTACCCGTTCGTGCTGCCGCGCGGGCTGGTCGACGACCGGGGCGGGGTGCACCGCGAGGGCACCATGCGGCTGGCCACCGCCCGCGACGAGATCACCCCCCAGGGCGATCCCCGGGTACGCCAGAATCCGGCGTTCCTCGCCGTGCTGCTGCTGGCCCGGACGGTCACCCGCATCGGTGGGGTGCAGGCCGTGGACGTCGACGTGATCCAGCACCTCTTCGCCTCCGACCTGGCCTTCCTCCAGGACCTCTACCGGCGGATCAACCAGCAGGGGCACACCGGGGCCGAGGTGGCCTGCCCCGGCTGCGGGGGGCGCTTCGCGGTGGACCTGGCCGGCGGTCGACCGGGCGACGCCTGACCCACCCGGCAGCTCGACGCCGCACACCCGTACCGGAACCCGAAGGAGGTGGGCATGTCCTGGTCGTTACGCCCCGGACAGCCGTTCTGGCCGCGTCGTCGCCGGCCGGTCGCGGCACCGCCGCCGGTTCCGGTCGCGCCATCCGTTCCGGTCGCCGCGCCGGTGCCCACCGACGGGTACCCGGTCCTCCGGGGTCTGCCGTTGCTGACCGTGACGCCCGCCTCGGCGATGGTGACCATCCCGCCGCCGGGGACGGCCACGGACGGCCCGGCACTGCCCCCGACCGCCGCTGCGCCGGCGCTCGTCGGCCCGGCCCCGGGAGCCGCCGCGCCGTCCGTCGGGCCGGTCGCGGCCACCGACCCGACCCCGGTCCGGTACGACACCGACCCGCCCCACCGCCCGCCGACCGCTCCGCCCGGATGGTCGCCTACCGCTCCCGCCGGATGGACGCCCACCGGTTCGGTCCGGCCGGTGGTGACCGGGCCGGATGACCCGTGGCCGGTCGGTCCGGTGGCGTACCGGATACCGCCGAGCGGGGACGACGCGTCGCGGTTTCCCCGGGCGGGCGGCCACCTTCCGGGCGTCCCGCAGTCGGCGACCGGGACGTCGTCGCCAAACGATCCGACCTGGTGGGGTGGCCCGCCGCCGGGGGCGGTCGAGCTCACCCCAGCGCACGTCGGGCCCCGGGCACCGGAGCCGACCGCGTTCCCGGCCCCGACCGACACCTACGGCCCGACCGGGGTGCAGGGTCCGGCACCGAACCACGGGCTGACGTCCGACCACGGTCCTACTCCCGGCCCGGGCCCGGCCATCGATCATGGCCTGCCCCCCGGCCACGGTTCGCCCCCCGGCCTTGACCTGGCTCCCGGGCCGGGCCCTGCCCCCGGTCACGGCCCGACCTCCGGCCACGGGCCGGCGCTGGTGCGGGGGGTGCTTCCGGGGTCGGCCGGGGACGGCGGCCCGGCGCTGGGCGCGGCTCCGAACGTCGCCGGTGCTCCCGACCAGGGCCCGACCGTGGAGCGTGGCCCGATCCGGGCGGCGGGCGGGCCCCGGGGAGAGGGCGCGGCTCCGACGGGTGGACCGTGGGAGCCGCAGGGACGAACGTCCACCGGGCGACCCGACGGTGCCGGGGCGGATGCCGCAACGGCCCGGACCGCAGCGCAGTTCGCCGCCGCCGGCCTGCCCACCGCACAGGTCTGGCCACCACCGGGATTCGAGGTCGCCTACCTGGCGGCGGAGGCCACCCGGGCCGCCGAGGAGGCCCGGGCGTCGGGCGGCGGCGGGCGTACCCGGTCGGCGCAGCCGGACACCGGCACCGGTCGGGGCGCGGTCGCCATGGCGGCGGGTCACGACGGTCGGAACGACCCGGAGGGGACCCCGCCGTCGGCCGTCGAGGTGCGTCCCGTCGAGGTGGCCTTCGCCGGACGTCGGGGTCGCGCCACCCGGCCGGCGACCGCCCGACCGGGCCCGGAGCCGACGTCCCCGGCCGACCAGGGACCGGATGGCACCACCGCCGCTGCCATGCGACAGCTCACCGGGGCCGCCGGCCCGGAAGCCGGGTCCGCCGCCCAGGACCAGGTCGGCCCGGGTAGCCGGGTCGGCCCGCAGGATGCCACCGGCGGCGACCGGGGTGTCCCCGCCGACAGTCGGCGGGACGGCCCGACGCCCGTCGGGCCGTCCCGGCCGGTGGACGACCGCCCGCAGGCGACCGGGCCGACGGACCACCGGCCCGACGGGGCCGTGGCCGGATCGGCCCCCGGACAGCTGACGCAGCCGGCCGGGTGGACCCCGGGCGGCGTGACCTCGCCGGCCACGGATGCCACGGCACCGACCCCGGTCGCGGACCTCGTCGGGCAGCCGACCCCGGAGAGCCGGCCGGTCACGGACCGCGTCGACCGACCGACCCCGGAGAGCCGACCAGGCCCGGCGGGACCCGGCAGCACGGACGACCTGCCGGGTTCGGCGGCGCGGGGCGACAGCGGAGACGACCTGCCGGGTTCGGCGGCGTGGGTGGACGATCTGCCGGGTTCGGCGGGGAGCCGCGACACCGGGGACGACCTGCCGGGCCCGGCGGCGGGGCGCGACACGTACCGCCCCGGGCCGGTGGCCCCGCCGTCGTCCTTCTTCCTCACCCGTCGTCCGGAGCAGCCGCCGCCGGCCGGGCCGCCGTCGGGAGTGGACCGGGAGCACGGCCGGGCCGGTCAGGGACCGCCGGGCCGGGGACACGCGGAAGTGGCCCCGCACCCGCCCGTACCGTCGGCGGAGCAGACCGGGTGGGTCGACCGGCCGCAGCCGCGGACGACGGCCGTGCCCACCGACGCGCACGTCCCGGCGTACCCGGTGGGGGGTGTGACCGCCGCGCCGGTGGTGGCGGACGGACGGCCCGGCCCGACACCGGCCACGCTGGAGGGGACCGTGCCGGCGGCGCACCGGGCGGCCCCGCCGACCGCGCCGGTGGGCGTCGGCGAGCTGCCGGAGCAGGTGCCGGCCGCGCTGGTGGACGGCTTCCGGCAACAGTACGGCGTGGATGTCGCGGCGGTGCCGGTGTGGCGGGGCGCGGCGGCCACCGCGGTGGTGCAGCAGGCCGGTGCGCGGGCGGCGACCCGGGGCGGTGAGGTGCTGCTGCCGGCATCGGCGGGGCCACTGGACGCGCCGCCGGCCCGCGCGCTGCTCGCCCACGAGTTGGCCCACGTGGTGCAGCAGCGGGCGTTCGGGGCAGCTCCGCCGGCCGAGTCGACAGGTGCGGGCCGGGACCTGGAGGCGCGGGCGCTCGCCGCCGAGCACGCCTTCGGCGGCGGGCCGGGCGTGGGCGGTCCGCTGCCACCCGTCGCGCCACCGGCCGGCGGGGGTGCCGCACCGACACCCCCGGGCACCGTCGGCACCTGGGGGACCACCCCCGGCGGCGGGCTGACCTGGCAGGCGAACCCCGGTGCGGGCGGCGTACCCCCGGCCCCGTCGACCGGTCCGCCGGCCGCCGCCCACCCGCTCCAGCGGGCGTCGATGGACACCCCGGCGGCCACCCTCGACGACCTGCGGGCGCTGGTACGTGGCGAACTCGACCAGCAGCAGGACCAGGCCGCCGACCCGCCGGCCGGGCCACCGCCGGACGCCCTGCGGGCCGAGGTGGCAGCCGCGACGGCGGCACCCGCGATCGACCGCAGCGCGGGCCGGATCGCCGAGGTACGCGACGCGGTGGAGCGGCTACGGGCGGAGCTGCGCACGGTGGCCGACCGGGGGCGGGCCACGGCGGCCCGGCTGGACCGGGACGCCGACCGGGTGCCGGACCGGTCACCGGGCCGGCCGGTCGACCTGGAGAACCCCGACGACCTGGAGGAACTGGCCGGCCGGCTCTACGGACGGTTACGCGGACGGCTGCGGCAGGAACTGCTGGTCGACCGGGAACGCAGCGGACGGCTGACCCAGTTCCGCTGAGCACGGCAGGCGGCACGACGCACGGCAGGCGGCACGACGCACGGCAGGTGGCACGACCGCACGGATGCGGGCCAGGACGAGGCGACGAGGAGGGCGAAACGATGGCAGGCGGTCTTTCCACCGCGGCCCGCTTGATGGGCGGCTTCTTCGAGGTCACCGGCGTCAACCACAGGTACCTCGTGGTCATCGACGACGAGCGGTACAACCTCGGCTCCTGGTCCCGGGTCTCCGGGCTGGGGGTGACCTGGCAGGTCTGCGAGTACCGGGCCGGGGACAGCAACGACGTCTTCACGTACGTGGGGGAGCCGACCTACAGCCGGATCCGGCTCAGCCGGGCGGTCTGCTTCGACTCGCAGGTCGTCCAGGAGTGGCTCTGCCAGCAGGCCAACCGGTACCGCCCGCTCAGCGGAACGATCCAACTCGTCGACAGCGTCGGCCTGAAGATCGTCGGCTGGGACCTGAAGCACTTCTTCCCGGTCGGCTGGTCGGTGTCGGAACTCGACCCGAGCCACAGCGGGGTGGCGGTCGAGACCCTGGAACTGGCGCACACCGGCTTCCTGCACGACGACGTGAAGTTCTCGCTCTGATGGCCGCGATCTCCGCAGGTCAGCTCGGCGGGATGCTGGGCGACCCGAGCCAGACCGCGCAGGGGCTCGCCGCAGGCGGCCTGCTCCAGATGTTCCGCGACGGGCCGGGGGTCAAGCGGACCCTCAAGCTCGGCCTGGCGATGCGGTTCCAGGTGACCATCGGTGACGTCCAGATCGGGCTGTGGCGTTCCTGCCGGGGCCTGCGGGCCGACTTCCGGCCCGAGGTGGTCCGGGTGACCGGCGACTACGTCGGCCAGTACCACCTGCCCGGCGAGGTCAGCTACGCCCCGGTCGTGCTGGAACGGGCGGTGCACCGGGAGAGTTCGGCGCAACTGCAACAGTGGCTGGTCGGGGTGCTGCGCTCGTGGCAGGACGGCACCGGCGACGACACCCGGACCACCGCCCGGATCACCCTGCTCGACGCCGACGGCGAACCGGTCACCAGTTGGCTGCTCTACGGCGTACGGCCGTCGTCGTGGACGGGCCCGGACCTCTCCTCGGACAGCAACCAGGTCGCGGTGGAACGGCTGGAGCTGGTGCACGAGGGGTTCTTCCCCGACCTACAGGCCAAGGCGGAGACGGCCACCCTGTCGTCGCCGACGCTCGGCCGGGTCGCGTTCTCCTACAACCCGGCCAAGATGGGCATCACCCGTTCCTCCCGGGCCTCCCAGCTCGTCGGCCGGGGCCGGGGCGTGGAACTCACCTCGGACACCGCCCTGCGGGTGATGGCCGGCGAGGTGCTGCTGGTCGGTGCCGGGGTGGCCCAGGACGTGCAGAAGCTGATCGCGTTCTCCGGCCCGCCGAGCGTCGACGAACAGAGCCGCAGCGCGTCCAGCATCGAGCTGCCCCGGTTGACGTTCACCTGGGGAAAGCTGTCGATGGCGGTCAACCTGAGCACGCTGAACGTCAACCTGACCCGGTTCGACGGGGAGGGGCAGCCGGTGCGGGCCCAGGCCACCCTGGACCTGATCGTCATCGAGGGGGAGATCTTCCCCAAGCGCGGCGGCCCGGTGCCGACCCGGTCGGTGCGGACCGACCCGGCGCAGTGGCGGCAGCGGGCGCTGGCCAGCGGCCTGGACGACCCGATGCGGGCGCAGGCCAGGGGCGCGTCCGTCGGGGCGCGGCGGTAGTGGGGGCGCGACGATGACCGCGATCGACCGGCACGGCCTGCTCTGGGGTACGGCGACCCTGCGCCCCCGGGTCACCGTCGGCACCGCCGGCCGGGCGCTGCCGGCCGCCGCCGCCGACCAACTGGTACGGGTGGTGGTGGACACCCAGGCCGCCCTGCCGGACATGTTCGAGCTGACCTTCGCCGACCTGGACGGCAGCGTGCTGCGTACGGCCGGGCTGGAGCTGGGCACCGCCGTGCAGGTCTTCGGGCCGACCGGGGACGGCTCGGCCGAGCACCGGCTGATCAGCGGCGAGGTGACCGCCGTGGAGGGGCACTTCGTGGACGTCAGCGCGCACGTGGTGGTGCGCGGCTACACCCACGACCACCGGCTGCACCGGGTACGGCGGACCCGTACCTTCCTCAACCAGTCGGACGCCGACGTCGCCCGGCAGGTGGCGACCGCCGCGAAACTGACTGTCGGCACGATCGATGCCACCACCGGGCGGCTGGCCCACCTGTCCCAGGTGGCCCAGACCGACTGGGAGTTCCTCAGCGCCCGGGCCCGGGAGATCGGCTACGAGATCGGCGCCGACGGGGACCGGTTCCACTTCCGGCGGGCGGCCACCGCCCGGCGGGCCGGCAGCCCGGTGCCGTTGACCTTCCGGGGCAACCTGCGCCGCTTCCTGCCCCGGGTCAGCGCCGGCAACCTCGCCCCCGAGGTCGAGGTGCGGGCCTGGGACCCGGTCGCCGCGACGGTCGTGGCGAGCCGTACCGCGACCACCGCCGACGGGGTGAGCCTGGCCGGCCGGACGCCGACCGCCGCCGCCGACACCTTCGTCCCCCGGGGTGCGCCGGCACCACCCCGGGCCGGCAACAGCGCGGTAGGTGACGTCGGCCCGGCCCCCGGACCCCGCGCGCACGTCCTGGTCGGCCGAGGGCTGCCCGTGCCCGGCCGGGCCGACGGCGCGGTCACCCAGGCCGCGAAGGGGCTCGCCGCCAGCGTCGGTGGCGGGTTCGCCGAGGCGGAGGGGGAGGCGCTGGGCGACGCCCGGCTGGTCGCCGGGAAAGCGGTCAAGGTCGACGGGGTGCCGGCACCGTTCGCCGGCACCTGGACGCTCAGCGCCGCCCGGCACGTCTTCGACGAGGCCGAGGAGGGCTACCGCACCGAGTTCACCATCGGCGGGACGCAGGACCGATCGCTACTCGGACTGGCGAACACCGGCGGCGGTGACCCGGGCGGTCAGGCCCGGATCGACGGGGTGGTCTGCGGGGTGGTCAGCAACGTCAAGGACCCGCAGAACCTGGGCCGGGTCACCCTGGCGCTGCCCTGGCTGTCGCCCGACCACGAAACCGACTGGGCACCGGTCGGGCAGCTCTTCGCCGGCCCGACCGGTGGCGCGTTCTTCGTGCCGGAGCCGGGTGACCAGGTGCTCGTCGCGTTCGAGTTCGGCGACGTCCGCCGCCCGTACGTGCTCGGCAGCCTGCCCAGCCGGCACACCGGGTACGGCCTGGACGGCGGCCAGTCGTCGTCGACGAAGCCGGGGGTGAGCGGGGTGAAGTCGGTGGGGCAGACCAGTTCGGTGATCCGGCGCGGCCTGCTGTCGCCGTCGGGCAGCCGGTTGGTCTTCCACGACGAGGTGCCGCCCGGCGGCAAGGGGCAGCCGACCGCCGCCGACGTGGTCCTCGGTACCAGGGGCGACAAGTTGTCGCTGGCGATGGACCAGGTGGCCGGCACGGTGACCCTGCGCTGCGCCCCCGACAAACCCGGCAAGTTGCTGATCGAGTGCACCGGACAGACCGCCGTCGAGATCAAGGCGGGGCCGAGCGGCAGCCTCACCCTCGACGGCGGCACCAGCCTGAAGCTCAAGGGCAAGACGGTCGACATCAGCGGTACGCAGGTCAACATCAGCGGCACCGCGTCGACCGCCATCAAGGGCAAACCCATCCAGCTCAACTGAGGAGTGCCATGCAGGCCGACGTCATCGGCACCGGGTGTGCCTTTCCGCTGCGGGTCCAGCCCAACGGCCGGCTCGCCACGATCAGCGGCACCGCCCTGCTGGAGCAGGCGATGTGCGTGATCCTGGCGACCTACCCGGGCGAGCGCCCGATGCGGCCGGAGTTCGGCTCCCGGCTGCGGGACTTCGTCTTCGAGCCGGTCACCGGGCAGACCCGGCGGGCGGTGGCGGTGGAGGTGCGCGCCGCGCTGGAACGCTGGGAGACCCGGGCCGAGATCGACGACGTCGCCGTCACCGAGGACCCGGCCGGCGGCGACGGGCTGCTGCACATCGAGATCCGCTACCGGGTACGCGACACCGACGAGCCCGGCACCCTCGGGCTCAACCTGCGGACCCTGCCCGGCGACCGGGAACTGACCGGTACGGGGGTGCTCGGCTGATGGCGCTGCCCGCCCCCGACCTCGACGACCGGGGCTTCGACGACCTGGTCGGTGACGCCCGCCGGTTGATCGCCGACCGTTGCCCGGAGTGGACGGACCTGCACCCGGCCGACCCGGGAATCACCCTGATCGAGACGTTCGCCTCCCTGACCGACCAGCTCATCTACCGGCTCAACCGGGTGCCCGACCGGCTCTACGTGAAGTTCCTGGAACTGATCGGGGTACGCCTGGTGCCGCCGACGGCCGCCCGGACCACGCTGACCTTCTGGCTGTCCACCCCGGCCCGCGCCACCCAGGTCGTGCCGGCGGGGACGCGGGCGGTGACCGTCGGCGACGGCGGGGACCCGCTGGTCTTCGCCACCCTCGCCGACCTCGCCGTGCCGCCCTGCGCGTTGACCCAGCTCCGGGTCCGGACCGCCGACGGGATCACCGACCAGACCGGCGCCCTGGAACTGGGCGGCCCGGTGGCCGCGTTCTCCCCGGTGCCGCAGCCCGGCGACGAACTGCTGATCGGGCTGGACCGGGCGGTCGGCGGCTGCGCGGTGCGGCTGGAGTTCGAGGGACGCGTCGACGGCGTCGGGGTCAACCCGCTGCACCCGCCGCTGCGCTGGGAGGCGCGCGGTGCCGACGGCTGGCTCGACTGCGAGGTCGGGCTGGACGAGACCGGCGCGTTGAACCGTCCCGGCGCGATCCTGCTGCACGTGCCCGCCGGGCACCAGGCCAGCCTGGTCGACGGGGTGCTGGCCGGCTGGCTGCGGGCCCGGGTGGTGACCCCGCAGGAGGGGCAGCCCGGCTACAGCGCCTCGCCGGTGGTCCTCGGGCTGGCCGCCAACACCGTCGGCGGCACCACCGACGCGGTGCACGCCGACCTGGTGGACGACGAGGAACTCGGCGACTCCGAGGGGGTGCCCGGTCAGCGGTTCGCGCTGACCCGCCGGCCGGTGCTGGCCGGCTTCGGTGACCCGGTGCTGGAGGTCAGTTCCGACGACGGCTGGCAGCGGTGGTCGCCGGTCGAGCACTTCGCCGGCAGCGGCCCCGAGGACCGGCACTTCCTGCTCGACGGGGTGGCCGGCGAGGTGGTCCTCGGCCCGGCGGTCCGGCAACCCGACGGTACGTTGCGCCGCTACGGCGCGGTGCCGCCCCGGGGCGGTCGGTTGCGGCTGCGCCGGTACGCGGTCGGCGGCGGCAGCCGGGGCAACGTCGGCGTCGGCGCGGTCACCGCGCTGCGGACCTCGATCCCGTACGTCGCCGGGGTGGAGAACCGGCACCCGGCCAGCGGCGGGGTGGACGGCGAGACGCTTGACGAGGCCCGCCGCCGGGGCCCGCTGACCCTGCGCAGCCGCAGTCGCGCGGTGACCGCCGAGGACCACGAGGTGCTGGCCCGGGAGGCCGCCCCGGAACTGGCCCGGGTCCGCTGCGTGCCGAGCAACGGCGACGGTCCGCCGGTGGCGCGGCTGCTGGTGGTGCCGGCGGCCCCCGCCGAGGACGGCCGGCTGCGGCTGGAGGACCTGATCCCGGCCGAGTCGAGCCTCGCCCGGGTGGCCGCGCGGCTGGACGCCACCCGGCTGATCGGCACCCGGGTGGTCGTCGAGCCGCCCCGCTACCGGGGGGTGACCGTGGTGGCCCGGGTCGTCGCCCGGCCCCGGGTCGTCGTCGAGCGGGTCCGCGAGGAGGGCCTGGCCGCCCTGTACGGCTTCCTCAGCCCGCTGACCGGCGGTGGCCCGGACGGTCGGGGCTGGCCGTTCGGGCGTCCGGTGCAGGCCGGGGAACTCTTCGCCGTGTTGCAGCGGGTACGCGGGGTGGAGCTGGTGGAGGACCTGCGGCTGTTCACCGCCAACCCGGTGACCGGCGAGCGGGGCACCGAGGCCGGCCGGATCGACCTGGAACCGGACAGCCTGGTCTTCTCCTTCGACCACCAGCTCCGGGTGGAGGAGCACTGATGCGGGGCCTGGTCGACGTGGCGATGCCGTACCCGATCGCCGGTTTCCTGCCCGCCCTGTTGCAGGAGGACGACCTGCTGGTGCGCTGGACCGAGGGGCTGGACGAGGTGCTCGCGCCGGTGGTGTCCACCCTCGACTGTCTCGACGCGTACCTGGACCCGGCACTGACCCCGCCGGACTTCCTGCTCTGGCTGGGCCACTGGGTCGGTGCGCAGCTCGACGAGAACTGGCCGGTCGAGCGGCAGCGCGCGATGGTGGCCGGCGCGGTCGCCGCGCACCGGCTGCGCGGGACGGTCGCCGGGCTGCGGATGGCCCTGGAGCTGGCCACCGGGGGCGAGGTGGAGGTCCTCGACTCGACCGGGGTGTCCTGGTCGACCCGGCCGGAGCCGCTGCCGGCCGTCCTGCCACCGCCCCGGGTGCACGTGCGGGTGTGGGTGGACGAGCCGGCGACGGTGGCCCGGCACGCCCTCGACGAGCTGTGCCGCGCGGTCGTACCGGCGCACGTGACGACGACCCTGGAGGTGCTCGACCGTGATCATCTGTCGTGAGTGCGGCAACCACAACGGTGACGCGGACACCTTCTGCGGGTCCTGCGGCAGCTTCCTGGAGTGGACCGGCGAGAAGACCGTGCCGAAGATCCCGGTCGAGACGGTCCAGGAGGCGGAGCAGGAGCTCCGGCAGAAGCCCACGCTGCTGCAACGTATCGCCGGGGTGATCGCGCCCGCGCCTGGCGGCTCGCCTGTCGACGAGGGTGTGGTGCGGGTCGGCAGCGGGACGGGCCGGGGAGCGTCCGGCCTGCCCGGCGGCCCACCGGGTTTGCGTCCCGGGCCGCCGGGGGCCGGTCCGGCGGGGGTCCGCCCGGGTCCGCCCGGGGTGGGTCCGCCGGGGACGCGGCCGGGTCCGCCCGGCCTGGGCCCGCCTGGTGCAACGCCGCCTGGTGCAATGCCGCCCGGTGCCGTGCCGCCCGGTGTGCGTTCCGGCCCGCCGGGGACGACGCCGCCTGGTGTCCGGTCCGGTCCGCCCGGGGCGCGGCCGGGTCCGCCGGGGTCCGGTCCGCCTGGTGTCCGGTCCGCACCGCCGGGGCTCGGCGCTCCCGGGGTACGGTCCGCGCCGCCCGGCACGTCGCCGACCGGGCCCTCCGCCGCCGGCGCGTCGACCGTGACGGCTGCGTCCGAGGGCGGCGCGGCGTCGGGGTCGACGCCGCCGCGCCGGCTGCCACCGCCGCCGCCGGGGGTGCCGGCGGCCCGGCTACCGGACCGGGCGGCCCGCACCGTGCCGCCCGCTGCCCGCCCCGACCCGTCCGAGGCGGACCCGGCGGCCGCCGCCGCGTCGTCGCCGACCGGCGGCCCCCCGGCCGGTGTGCCGGTCATCGCCCCGACCGGCGTCGCCGGGTCGCCGCGTCGGCTGCCGCCCCCGCCGCCGGGGGTGGCCGGGGCGAAGCTGCCGACCGCTCCGAGGAATCCGGCTTCCCCACCCCGGCGCGACACGCGTGCCGCGCCGCACACCAGCGCCCTGGTCGCCGCCGACGGGTCGGTCGACTCCGTGCTGCCCGGCGCGCCGGCCACCGGCGGACGGGTCGGCTCCCGGGCCACCGCCGCGACCGTCGAGCCCGAGGAGGTCAGCCCGCAGGCGGTCCGGCCCCGGGTGGCCACCGTCGGCGCGAAGGCACCCACCCGGCGACGGCAACCCGGTGACCTGATCTGCGGCGGATGCGGTGAGGGCAACGCGCCGACCCGTCGGTTCTGTAGCCGGTGCGGCGACTCGCTGCGGACCGCCGAGGTGGTGCGTCGGCGCTGGTGGCAGCGCCTGCTGCCACGCCGCGGCCCCCGGGTCACCGCGGCCGGGACCCGCCCCGGCGCGCCCGGCGGCGGCCGACCGGGTGGGGTCGGCGGTGTGTTGCACACCATCTACCAGCGGTCGAACGCGGTCGCCGCGGTGCTGCTCTTCGCGATCGGGGTGGCGTACCTGGTCTACCCGCCGCTGCGGGAACGGATCAACGGGGCGGTCTCCGGGCCGGTGACCGGGGCCCGGGACTGGGCCGACCGGAAGATCAACCCCCGGTTCGTGGCGGTCCGGCCGGTGGAGGTGACCGGCGGTGCGTCGGTCCGCGACCACGGTCCGGAGCTGAGCGTGGACCAGTACCGCAACACACACTGGCAGGTGCGTTGGGACAAGGAGAAGCCGCCGACGGTCACCCTACGCTTCGCGGCGAAGGTCGACCTGGAGCGGTTGATCGTGACCGCCGGTACGGCCGAGGACTACACCGCGACCCACCGGCCGATGACCCTGCACCTGGTCTACTCCACCAACCGGTCGGACACCCTCACCGTCGAGGACACCGGGGAGCCCCAGACCTTGAGCCTCGACGAAGCCGACGGGGTCACCAGCGTGCAGATCCAGGTCACCGACGTGCACCGGGCCGAGAAGGGCACCGACGTGACGGTCAGCGAGTTCGAGTTCTTCGCCCGGGAGTGAGTGTGCCGGGCAGTGGGTGACGTCGGGGCACCGGGCCCCGGCGGCGGCACCCGACAACCACCACCACCGTCGGCCGACCGGCCCGACGGTCCCACGTCGGAGGTGTATCCGTGACAGAAGTCGCCATCGCCCTGAACACCACCGCGAACATGATCGGGTTCGCGCAGGGGCAGGCCAAGGGTCTGACGGACGGGGTGTTCCAGGTCAACGGGTTCAGCAACGCCGGGTTCCGGACCGAGCTGCCGCTGAACCAGTTGATCTCACCGGTGCCGATCGCCCACGGCCAGCTCGTCATGGTCCAGGGCGGCCAGTCCCGGCAGCACGTCTACTGGCTGCGCTACCTGCGCCGGGGCATCGGGGTCACCGACAAGAAGCGGGTCTGCGTGGAGCTGCTGGTGCGCTTCACGACCTTCGACTACGTACCGAAGGACGGTGAGGGGGGCCCGACCGAGCAGGAGCTGGAGATCCTGCGCGACTACCCGCTCTGGGGGATCACCGACCTGAGCGTGTCGCTGATGGCGACCGGCCGGGGGCGGAACCCGTTCAACAAGTTCAACGAGTCCGGCAGCCTGACCTTCGAGGTGGCCGCCGTCAACGGCGGCATGCCCCACCTGCGGATCAACTACCGGGTGCAGCACCAGGCGAAGAACCTGCTCGGCGCGCCCCTCGGGTTGAGTCACAACGACGTCGGCGCGTTCCTGGTGCACAGCAACGGCAGCTTCGAGATCAATCCGGGGGAGGGGCGGACCGAGAAGCACTTCCGGATCACCCCGCTCAGCGGCAGCGTGCACGACCGCCCGACCCGCGTCGCTCCGGCTGACGAGGACGGCCAGCCGGTCACGACCGGCGTGCTCAGGGCCCAACGCATCGAGCTGGGTGGGATCGACCACGGTGGCCGGATGCTCGACCCGCACGAGCACAAGGGCATGAAGGTGATCGGCTTCGAGCGGATGGACGGCCCGAACACCATCACCGTCCTCAACGACGGTCAACCGCCGGTGGTCGCCTCGGCGGCGGACGACGAGGGGCACGAGACGTCGCTGCGGCTGGAGTACGTCCGTGACGGGGCCGTGCTGGGCCGGAAGGTCCGCACCAAGATCAAGGCGTTGCTGCTGCTGCGGTTCACCATGGTCCAGTACGTCACCGCGCCCGACGACGGCCACCGGCAGATGGTCTACGTGGGCGGGGTGCGCTACACCGCCTTCCGCAACGTGTCGCTGCGGGTGCTGGAGGTGGGACAGGGCGATCCGGTGGTGGTCGGCGAGAAGGGCCGGCAGTACGACGTCGACGCGGTCAAGAACCGGCACCACGAGGAGTCGACGCTGTTCTTCGGGCCGTACGTCGAGGAGGTGCCGGGGCAGGTCGGGGTGCAGCTGCGCATCGACTGGACGGCCGAGCACGCCGGTGCCGACGGGCGGAGCCGCCAGCACAGCAACAAGGGGCAGTTCCGCCTCGGGATCGACTCGTCAGGCAGCCCGGTGCTCCGCCTGCTCGACGCCGACAGCAACAAGTACTTCACCGTCACGGGCTGAGTGGGAGACGACCGATGAACTATCCGGAGACCTTCGACACGACCGGCCCGGCCGGCCTCGACGACGCGTACGCCTATCTGTGCTGGGCGGCGGTCAGCGCGCACGGAATCCTCGCCGAGCAGCCGGGGGCCGGCTGGGAGCTGGTGCCGGACCTGCTCGGGCAGGGCTGGGGCGACCCGGGCTGGTACCAGCGCAACGGCTGGCTGGCCGACTTCTACGACACCGTCTACCACCACGCCAGCGCCTTCCCGCCGGTGCAGATCTTCGCGGTCGACGAGCTGGGTGAGCCGGCGACGGAGATGGCCCGGGTGATCGACTCGGTGACCCAGAACTGGATCGCCGCCGCCCACCAGGCCGCCGACCAGGAAGCCTACGACCAGGCCGGCTACGACCAGGACGGCTACGAGCAGGCCGGGCAGTCCCACGACGGGCAGGGTTACGACCAGCACGGCTACGACCAGCAGGGCCACGACCAGCACGGCTACGGCCAGGACGGTTACGGGCAGGACGACGGGCCGGACGGGTCGGCGTACCCCGGCGGGGAACCGGAAGCGGCCGACCAGGTCGGGGCGGCCGACCAGGTCGAGCCGGTCGGGCCGACGCCGGAACCGCTCGCCGACCTCGACCCGCAGACCGCCCGGGAGGTGCTCGACCGGGTGGTCGACGACGAGGTGGACGACCTCTCCGTGGCCGACCAGCGGGTCCTGGCCACGGTGCTGACCGTCGAGAAGTTCCAGTACCTGGCCCGCGAGTACGACCTGGTGTGACCCGCCCGGTGGCGGGCCGGGACCGCGTCACCAGCGGTTCCCGGCCCGGCACCGGCGGGCCCGATGGACCGACCGGCCATCGTCGTGCCCGGCCCCCGTCGACCGGTCGAGCAGGGACGTCACCCCGTGACCAGCATCGAGTACGAGCCGGAGGAGCTGTCCGGCAACCGGTTCGCCGTGACCGGCTTCCGGGACGCCGGCCTGCCGGTCGGGGAGTTCCTCACCGACGACCTGTGGCCCGACCGGTTCGACGGCGCGGTGTGGCTGGACCGGGGCACCCGGACCCACCGGCACTGCTACTGGCTGCGCTACCGCCACCAGGGGCCGGACGGTCGCAAGCTGGTCGCGGCGGAGTTCCTGATCCGGTTCGTCACCTTCCCCTACCAGCCCCGCCCCGGCACCGACAGGTACTCGCCCCGTTCGACGGCACCGCCGCCGGGCCTGTGGGGAATCGAGGACCTGAGCATCACGCTGCGGGACACCGGTGCCGGCGGACGGAACCCGTTCAACAAGTTCAACGACCCGGGCCACCTCGTCTTCGAGCCGACGATGGTGTTCGCCCCCGCCGCCGGCACCGGGGTCCCGGTGCCGGCGATCCGGATCGGGTACCGGGTCCGGCACGCGGAGAACCCGGTGCTCGGCCCGGCGGTCGCCCCGGGCCACGAGGAGACCGGGGCGCTGACCGTGCACAGCGACGGCGGGATCACGCTGGAACCGGCGTCCGGGCCGTCGTCGTGGCGGCTGGTCCCGGTCAGCGGGGAGGTGCACGGGCGACCGCTGGTCGGGGCCGACCCGCCGCCCACCCGCAGCCTCACCGTCTACCAGGCCACCGGCGTCACCGTCCCGCCGCCGGTCACCGCGATGCGGGTGCTCACCGGGCGGGCCCGCCGGGGCGCGGTCGAGGTGCAGGGCTTCGAGCGGGTGGCCGGCCCGCCGCAGATCGAGGTGTGGCACGACGGGCATCCGCGCTGGCACCGCGCGTCGATGGGCGTCGACACCCGGGACGACGGCATGATCGTGGAGTACGCCCGGCCCGGCGACCCGGCCGAGGGGCCGCGAGCCGGCCGGGTCCGGGCCCGTCTCGCGTTGCGTCTGCTCACCTGCTCGTACCTGGTCGAGTCGAACGAGTTCGCCGACGCCGTGGTCTTCCACCACGGCCGCCGGCACCCCGGGTTCGCCGACGTGTCGCTGCGCCCGCTGCCCGACGACGCCGACCCCGCCCCGCCCGGGACGGTCGGCTCGCGGCTGCGGTTCGTTCCCGAGTGGTACGACGGCCCGGACGGCGACCTGCCGGGCCTGCTCGTCCGCTGGTCCGAGGTGGCGGTGGCCCCGGCCACGGGCCCCGGCACACCGCTTGGCGGCGCGTTCCTGATCACCGTGGACGCCTCCGGCGGGCCGCTGGTCCGCTTCGGCGACGAGCAGACCTACCAGTACCTGACCGTGACGAACTGAGGAGGACACCGTGCCGAGTCGGATGCGGCTGGTCGGCTACCGGACCGACCCGCCGGTGGGTGACGCCTTCACCGTGACCGGGTTCGGTGACGCCGGCTTTCCCGAGCAGGCGACGCTGCGGGACCTGGTCACCCCGGCGCAGCCCTACCTCGCCGGCACCGGGATGGTCCGGGGCGACCAGCAGCGGCGGCACTCGTACTGGCTGCGCTACCTGCGTCGGCGCGGCGGCCCGACCGGCCCGAAGCGGGTCTGCGTGGACCTGCTGGTCCGGTTCACCACCTTCGACTACGTGGCCGCCGACGTCGGGGCCGGCCCGGCGTCGTCCCGGCAGGCCGCGCTGGCGTCCTTCCCCTGCTGGGGCGTCGCCGACCTGAGCGTGACGCCGCACGCGGTCACGGCCGGGCGCAACCCGTTCAACAAGTTCAACGAGGTGGGCTCGCTGGTGTTCACCGCCCGGCTGGAGGCCGGCCACGGGACGATGCCGGCGGTCCGGGTCGGCTACCGGGTGCACCACGAGCGGACCACTGTCGACGGGGTGCTGCTGACCCCGGAACACGACGAGGTGGGGTCGTTCCTGGTGCACAGCGACGGGCTGTTCGAGGTGGCCGACCGGTCCCTGGCGACCCGGACCCACTTCCTCGTCACGCCGGTCGCCGCCGGGGTGCACGACCGGCCGCCGGTGGCCCCGGCCGCTGCCCGGCGATCCGACGCGGCCCGCCCGGTGTGGCACGCGACCGGGCTCACCGCCGCCCCGGAAGAGCTGGCCGGGCCCCGGCTGACCCCGTACGCCGACGACACGGTCGTGGTGACCGGCTTCGACGGGCTGGACGGGCCGCAGACGCTGACGGTCCGCGACGCGGCCGGGGAACAGCGGACGGCGATGCTGGACCAGGCGGCCCCGGAACCCGGCGCGTTGCTGCTGGCCTACCGGGCCGACCGGGGACCGGGGCGGGCCGGTGGCGTCCGGCTGCTGCTGGGGTTCCGGTTCACCATGCACCGCTACCTGGTCGCCCCGGCCGGGGTCGATCGTGGCACCGCCCACCAGCCCCCCGAGGACGGCGCGGACGTCGACGCCTACTACGGCGACGACCCGACGGCCAACCGGGAGGCGTGGCCGGTGTTGTGGCACCGGGGGCGGCGGCACACCGGCCTGCGGCAGGTGGCGCTGTCGGTGTCCGGCGTCGACGGCGGGCCCGGTCCGCAGGCCGTCCGCAACAGCACCGGAGCGTGGACGCGGCTGGTGCTCACTCCCGACTGGGAGCCGGGCGGCGACGACCGCGCGCCGCGACTCCGGATCGGCTGGCACGTCTCGCAGCAGGACGAGACGGCCCCGGTCGAGGGCCGGCTGGCGTTCGACGTGGACCCCACCGGCCGACCGACCCTGACCCCGCTGGACGACGAGAGCCGTCGCCGGTTCACCGTCACGGGCTGACCGGCACGTCCTCGTCCCGGGCGGGCCGCAGCCGCCGGGACAACTCGGCGATCTCCCGCCGGTACGTCGCCTGCTGGGCCGCGTCGACACCGCCGTCCGCGCCGAGCGCGACCAGCAACCGCAACGCGCGGACCTGGCCGAGCAGGTGCCCGGTCTCCCGGTGGGTCGCCAACGCCTCCTCGGCGGTCCGGGCGGCGGTCATCGGGCCGGTGGCCCGCAACGCCTCGGCCGCCACCATCAGCGCGTGCCCCTCCCAGACCCGGTAACCGGCGGCGCGGGCCACCGCGCGGGCCTGCCGGGCCAGCGCGAGCGCCTCCGTCGGATCGGTGTCCCGGTGCACCTCGGCCAGCCCGATGAGCGCCTCGACCTCCTCACCCCGGGCCCCACCGGCGCGGGCGAGTTCGAGCGCCCGCCGGTGTTCGGTGGTCGCGGCCGGATCACCGTTGCGCAGGTGGATCGCGCCCAGCACGTTACGGGCGGCGGCCTGCTGGGCGGTGTCGCCGATCAGGTCGGCGAGGGCCAGCGCGGCGTTGGCCAGTTCGGTCGCCGGGCCCAGGTCACCGGTCTGCGCACGCAGCGCCGCCAGCCGGCGCAGGCTCTCCGTCTCGGTCGGCCGGTAGCCGGTGCGCCGGCTCAGCTCCAGCGCCTCCCGCAGGTGGTCGAGGGCCTCGTCGTGCTGGCCCAGGGCATGCTGCACCTCACCCAGGTTGCTCAGGCTGATCCCGATGCTCATCCGCATCCCGGTGCTGCGGGTCAACGCCAACGCCTGCCGGAAGACCTCGGCGGCCTCGCGGAGCCGTCCCATGTCCCGGTAGATCACCCCGAGGTTGCCGAGGCTGGTGCTGAGCCGCTCCGGACCGCCGAGGCGTTCGTGGATGCTCACCGCGAGCCGGGTCAGTTCGGCCCCCTCGGCCAGCCGCCCGGCCCGCAGGTGCACCAGCCCGCAGGTGCCGTACGCCGCCGCCAGGCCCTCCGGCCAGGCCGCCCGGTGTGCCGCGTCGATCATCGCGGTGGCGTGCGACAGGCCCACCGCGTACTCGCCGCGACGCAGGTGCAGGCTTGCCAGCCCGAGCCGGCTCGCGGCCTCGCCGGCGTGGTCGCCGGACTGCTGCGCGGCGCGCAGCGCACTGGTCGCGGCGACCAGGCCGTCGCTGTGCGGGCGGAACTGGAAGTAGCCGCGCAGCGCGTCCGGGATCCGCCAGGCGGCCGGGCCGGCGTCGTCCTCGGCGGCCTGCGCGATCACCCGCATCAGGTTGGTGTGCTCCTCCTCCAGCCAGGCCATCGCCCCGGCGGGGGTGGGGAACGGCGGGGACCCGGCGACCGGTACGGTCCCGTCGGGCGGCAACCGCACCAGGTGCGGGTAGACGGCGACGGCGGCGGCCTCGGTGCGCTGCCGGTACCAGTCGTAGAGGCGGCGGGTGGCGGCCCGCAGCTCCGGCCCGGGGTCCTCGGCGGTGGCCCGTTCCCGGGCGTAGAGCCGCAGCAGGTCGTGGAAGGCGTACCGGCCGGGAGCCACCTGCCCGACGAGGTGCGCGGCGGCGAGCCGGTCCAGCTCGCGGGCGGCCGTCGGCTCGTCCATCCCGGCCAGCGCGGCGGCGGCGGCCACCGTGACGTCCGTCCCCGGGGCGGTGCCCAGCAGCCGGAACAGCCGCCGCGCCGGGGCGGGCAGGGCGGCGTACGACAGGTCGAACGCGGCCCGGACGGCCGCCTGGTCGTCGCCCTCGATGCGCAGGTCGGCGAGCTGGTTACCGGCGGTGAGCCGGCCGGTGTGCGCGCTGATCGACTGGTCGGGCTGGTCGATCAGGTTGGCGGCGGCGATCCGCAGGGCCAGCGGCAACCGGGCGCAGGCGGTCGCCAGCTCGGCGATCTCGGTGGCGTGGGCGACCCGTCCGGTCGGGATGATCCGGGTGAGCAGGGTGCCGGCCTCGTCGGCGGTGAGCACGTCGAGGTCGATGCGGCGTGCGCCGTCGACCGCGACGAGCCCGCTGAGCCGGTCCCGGCTGGTGATCAACGCCAGACAGCCGGCGCTGCCCGGCAGCAGCGGGCGTACCTGGTCGGCGCCGGCGGCGTTGTCCAGCACCACGAGCATCCGGCGACCGTCCAGCATGGTACGCAGCAGCGCGGCGGCCTGCCCGACGTCGACGGGCACCTGCTCGGCCGGCACCCCCAGCGCGTGCAGGAACCCGGCCAGGGCCTCCTCCCCGCGTACCGGGCTGGCCGTCGAGTAGCCGCGCAGGTTGACGTAGAGCTGCCCGTCCGGGAAGTGCCGGCGCACCCGGTGGGCCCAGTGCACCGCCAGGGCGGTCTTGCCGACCCCGGCCATCCCGGTGATGGCGGAGATGACCACCGGGCCCCGGGTCGCCGTCTCCCCGGTCAGCAGCGCGTCGAGCGCGGCCATCTCGGTGTCGCGCCCGGTGAAGAAGGCGACGTCGGGGGGCAGCTGTGCCGGTGGGCGGTGGCTGGGCGGGCGGGCCGGCGGTGACGCCTCGGGCCGGTGCGGCGCGACGCCGGGGCGTACGGCCGGGGCGTCACCGGCGGCCGGGCGGGCGACCACCCGGGGCAGGTCCTGACGCAGGATGCGCAGTTGCGCCTCGCGTAGTTCCGGGCCGGGTTCCACGCCGAGCTGCTCGGCGAGGCGGTCCCGCAGCTTACGGTGCAGGGTCAGCGCACGGGCCTGCTGGCCGCAGGCGGCCAGGGCGAGCATGAGCCGGGCGTGCACCTGTTCGTGCAGGGGTTCGTGGCGGGCCACGGCGTGCAGCTCCCGGACCGCCCGGTCGGGCAGTCCCAGGTCGACGGCGAGCGTCGCGTAGGTGACGGCGGTGGCGATGCGGCGTCGGTTCAGGGCGACGGCGGTCGGGTGCTGGGCCAGGCTCGGTGCCGCGTCGGCCAGGACCGGCCCGCGCCACAGCGCGAGCGCGCCGGCCAGCCGGTCCAGGCTGGCCAGGTCGCCCGCGACACTGCCCTCGGCGCGTTCGATCACGGTGGCGAACTCGCTCAGGTCGAGCTGGGTGGGGTCGACCCGGAGCCGGTAGCCGCCACCGACGTGGGTGATGGTGGTGCCGGCGTTGCCGGGCCGGTCCAGCACCCGGCGCAGCCGGGCGACATAGGTGTGGACGAGGTTCAGGCAGCTGTCCGGCGGGTCGTGACCCCACAGCACATCGACGATCTCGTGGCGGGACACGATCGTGTCCGGGTGCAGGGCGAGCAGGCCGAGCAGCATCCGTTGCCGGTTGGCGCCGAGCGCGACCGGTTCGGCCCCGATCTGGATGCGCAGCGGGCCGAGCACGTCGATGCGGAGGGTGGGTGCCGACGCGGCGGGTGGCGCGGGGCCGGGCGGATCGAGGTGGGGCAGCCCGACGGCGTCGGCGATGCGTCGGAGGGATTCGGCGCGCGGGTTGCGTACCCGGCCCTGTTCGATGTCGCGCACCGCCCGGACACTGATTCCTGCCCGTTCGGCCAACTGCTCCTGGGTCAACCCGGCACCCAGTCGTCGTCGTCGGATCTCACCACCGCCGTCGGCCATCAACCGGCCTCCCTGTCATGGCTGCGCGTCCTTCCCACCAGCGCGGCCAGCACATGATTCTGCCGGTTGGCCGGTCGGATGACCATGATCTTCGACACTCATTCACCGGGTGACACACCGGCGAAACCTGCCGATCGGGCACCAGTGGTCGCCCGTCGGGGCAACGGTTCTGCCGGTTCTGCCGGTGCTCCGGCGGCTCACTTCTGGACGGTCGGGCATTTGGGCAGCTCAAAACGTTGTCGCCTGGCAAGGATGTCGATTCGATGGCGTCCAGTCGGCCTCCAGTGCCCGGCCGACCGCCGTCTCTACCGTGGACGACGGACACGGCCACCACCCGTCGGCCGGTGTCCACCTCGGCGAAGCGACTTGCACCGGTCACGGAACCGCACGGCACCGGCCTCCGGACCACCGATCTGTCCCCCTGCTGAACGGCAGCCTGGCAGCTGACGCTCGACTCAGCCCGGAAGCTAAGGAACCGCCATGAACGGACGTGCCCAGACCTACATCCGTACCCCCGACCCGATCTCCACGGCCGGCATCACCGCAGCGCTGCGGGGCCGGGCCGAGATCGAGGTCGTGCCCGCGCAGATGATCACCGCCGAGACCGTCGGCGTGGTCGCCGCCGACACCCTCGACCACGGCACGCTCGACGTGCTGCGGGCCGTACGCCGGCTGGGCTGCCGGCGGTTCGTGCTGGTCGCCGCCGTCGAGTCGGACTCGGCGCTGATCCCCGCGGTGGAGCTGGGGGTACGCGCCCTCGCCTCGCGCACCGAGGCGACCGGCCACCGGCTGGCCCAGCTCGTGGTCAGCACCGCCTCCGGTGGCGCGGCGATGCCCCCGGAGGTGCTCGGGCTGCTGGTCAAGCAGGTGACCCGGCTCCAGCAGACGGTGCTCGCCCCGCGCGGCATCGACGTCAACGGGCTCTCGGTACGGGAGAGCGAGATCCTGCGGCTGGTGGCGGACGGGATGGACACCCGGGAGGTGGCGACCCGGCTGAGCTACTCGGAGCGGACCGTCAAGAACGTGCTGCACGACATCACCAGCCGGTTCCAGCTGCGTAACCGCACCCACGCGGTGGCGTACGCGGTCCGGGAGGGGCTGATCTGACGCTCGGGAGGGCGGGACGTGGCGGACGGACGGGCCGACGGGGGCGGGTGACCCACGCTGGCCTGGGCGCCCGCTACCAGCGCACCGGCAGCGTGGTGACCATCCCACCCACCTCCCGCTCCACGATGGGGAACGGCCCGTCGGCGGCCAGCCGCAGACCGGGCAACCGGGCCCGCAGCCGTGCCAGCCCCACGGCCAGGATTGCCCGGCCGAGCCGCCGACCCGGGCAGTAGTGGCGGCCCCCGCCGAACCCGACGAACTTCGGCCCGCGGCGGTGCGGCAGGAGCGCCTCCGGCTGGCGGTAGACCTGCGGGTCGTGCAGCGCGGAGATCCAGGCGAGGAGCACCGCCGTGCCCCGGGGCACCGTGCCGGAGGGCAGCGCCAGGTCGGTGGTCGCGGTCCGCAGGGCGGCCACGTTGCCGGCGTACACCAGACGGAGCAGTTCGTCGGCCATGGCCACGGGGTCGGTCCGCCGCCTGACGAACGCCCGCCAGTCGGTGGCGTCGTCCCCCAGTAGCCGCAGCATCGCCCGGCCGAGCACGGTCGCCGGGGCCTCCACCCCCGCCGACAACATCAGCCGGGTCAGGCTGACCAGTTCGTCGGTCGACAGCCGGGTGCCGGGGTCCGGTGGGTCGACCAGGTCGGCCAGCAGCGCGGTGTCGGACCCGCCGGTGACGACCCCACGCACGTACCCGCCGAACTCGTCGACGAGCCGGGCCCGTTCCTGCGGGGTGCCGGGATGCGAGTGGGTGTACGCCCCCGACCAGCGGCGGATCCGGTCGCAGTCGTCGTCCGGGATGCCGAGCAGCCGGGTGATCGACAGCAGCGGGAGCCGGTCGGTGTACCCGGTGACGAGGTCGCCCCCGCGCCGTCCGTCGGCGGTCATCGCGTCCACGAGGTCGTCGGCGACCTGCCTGACCACCGGCAGGTGGGTGGCGACCCGCTCGTGGTTCATCGCCCGGGTCGCGACCCGGTGCACCGCCGTGTGGGACCGCTCGGACTGGTTGATCAGCAGATCCGGGTCGTACAGGAAGTTGGGTTCGCCGCTGCGCCTGGGCGCGTCGGTGAGCAGGTGGTTGCGGGACAGCGCCGGGCTGGTGACGGCGGCGGCGACGTCCGCGTGCCGGACGAGCAGGATCGCGCTGTCGCCGCTGGGCAGGCGGACGCGGCCGAACGGGCACTGGTCGCGTCGCCGGGCGTAGTCGGCGGCGGGGGCGAGCCCCGCTGCGGGCGGCAGCGGGAAACCGGGGAGGTCGTCCATCAGCGCTCCTTCGATCGGCGGACGGCGGGTGTGGGCACCGGCCGGCGCGGAGGCGGCACCACCGGGCGGGCGGTGGCGCAGGCGCTGCCGGTGCGCGCGGGCCGGGGCCGGCGTCGGGGTCACCGCCCGACCAGCCGGGCCAGGTGGGTGAGGCCGGACCGGGTGGCCTCGGCCGGCACGCCGAAGTCGACCAGGCAGGCGACCTCGTCGACGCCTGCGTCGGCGAGCCGGCGCAGGGTACGGGCGCAGGTCGGCACCGAGCCGAAGAGCCCGCGTTCGATGAGGAACCGGTCGAGCACCCGGCCGATGAGGAAGTCCGCCTCGTCGTCGGTGACGGTGCTGTCGTGAAACGGGGAACCCGGCAGCATCCCCGCCACGAGGTCGAGCGAGGACCGCAGATACCTGGTCATCGGCTCCCGGGCCAGCGCGGCCACGCCCGGGTCGTCAGGTCCGACGAGGGTGTGCAGCATGAGGGTGACCTGGCCCCGCCCGGGGTGCAGCCGCCGGTACCGCGCGATCTTGGGACGTAGCTCGTCGAGGCTCTGGGTGAGCAGGTGGGTCAGGACGCCGACGCCGAGCCGCCCGGCGAGTTCGAAGGTGGCCAGGTCACCGGCGCTGGTGAGCCAGACCGGCAGGTCGGTCTGCACCGGCTTGGGGAACGCCTCGACGTCGACGAGACCGCCGGCCCCGTCGGGCCGGGACGTCGTGCCACCCCGCCACAGGGCGCGCACCTGGTCGATCAGCTCCGGCAGCGCCGCCCTGCGGTGCGGGTACCGGTCGGGGGCGAGGACGAAGTCGACGGCGTGCCAACCGGAGGCGAACGCGACCCCGGCCCGGCCGTGCGAGATCCGGTCCACCACCGCCCACTCCTCGGCCACCCGCAACGGGTCGTGCAGCGGGAGCACGACACTGCCGGCGCGTACCCCGACCCGCCTGGTGACCGCCGCGACGGCGGCACCGGTCACCGCCGGGTTCGGGTAGGGGCCGCCGAACTCGTGGAAATGCCGCTCCGGCGTCCAGACCGCGGTGAAGCCGTGCCGGTCGGCGAACCGTGCACTGTCGAGCAGCAGGTCGTGGGCGTCGCCGTCGCTGGCGGAGAAGAAGAACAGGCTCAGGTCCACGGGGGCGGCTCCTGCGGCGGCCGGACGACGGATGACTCCGGCGCGGCGAGGCTGCGGTCGAGCCTGGCCAGGACGTGGTCGATCAGGGTGCCGGCCCGGCGGCGTGCCCCGGTCGACGCCGGGAACTGGAACGTGACCCGGGTCTGCTCACCGTCGGCGATCATGACGTGCAGGGCGTTGCGGGCGACCCCGTTGAACGGTGACCAGTCCACGGTGGTGGTGAGGCCGGGGAAGACCGGGCCGGGGGCGATCCGCCGGTAGCTGACCGAGACGGCGGCGGTGGCCAGGAACGGCCGCGTCCCGGGCCGGCACATCGCCAACGGGACCGTACGGTGGGCGTAGAGCTGGCGCAGGCCGGCGCGGACGGTCGCCAGCGCCGCCGCGTACGGGCCGGCCGGTGGGGTGGGGAGGGTGAACGGAAGCTCGTTGACGTACATGCCGATCCGGCCCGCCTCGGCCGGCGTACGCGTCGACAGTTCGAGCGCGATCGAGGTGGGCCCGTCGGCGGGGGCGAGACAGCAGGCGAGCACGGTGAGCAGCAGCTCGAACCGGGTCGCGGCCAGGGCGACGGCCGCCGTGGCCAGCAGCGTACGGGTCCGGGGGGTGAGGGTCCGGACGACCCGGTCGCCGGGCCGCGCACCGCCGTCGCGGGGCAGCTCGACAGGTCGCGGAGGGTTCCGCCACCAGTATTCGGCGGCCGCGACGACCAGGTCCTCCGACGGCCGGTGCGCCCCGGGGCCGGCGGGCTCCCCGTGGTCACCGGGGTCGGTGGGCTCCCCGGGGTCGGTGGGCCCACCCGGCCCGGCGGGGTGCGCCGCCGTCGCCGGGGCGTCGTGGCCGTAACAGTCGGCCAGGTCCCGCAGCAGCACGTCCTTGGACCGGCCGTCGACGATCAGGTGGTGGGCGGCCAGGACGAGCACCCCCCGGTCGTGGGCGGGGGCGAACCACCAGACCCGGGCCAGCGGCCCGGCCGACAGGTCGAACCGGGTTCGGGTGGCCCGCTCGACCCGCCCCCGGAGGGTCCCGTCGGTGACCGGTTCGACGGTGAGAATCAGCGGGTGCTCGTCGACCGCCAGCCAGGGCAGGCCGTCGAGGTTGTGGCAGCCGGCGGTCAGCAGCGGATGTCGCGTGGCCAGCGCCGTGCAGGCCCGCGCCAGCCGGCCCACGTCGAGCGGGCCGCGCAGGTCGGCGGTGACCGCGACCGTGTACGCCGGCCCGAGGGCGGCCACCTGCTCGTTGAACCAGACGCCCCGTTGCAGCGGTGAGGTCGGCACGAGGTGCGTCACGGTGAGTCGGCGATCCGGTCGGCGATCCAGGCGGCCTGCTCGGCCAGGCCGGGCCGGGCGTACAGGGCCGACACCGGGGTGGGGACCGCGAACTGGTCGGCGACGAGGCGGGCCAGCCGCAACGCCGACATCGAGTTCCCGCCCAGGGCGAGGAAGTCGTCGTCACGGCCCACGGCGGCCACGCCGAGCACGGTGGCCCAGATGTCGGCCAGGTGCCGTTCGACCACGGTCTCCGGGGCGGCGGTGGCCGTCGACCCGACCGGCGGGAAGAGGTCGCGCAGCGCCCGTACCACCACCTTGCCGCCGTCGTTGCGCGGCAACGCGGCCACGCAGACGACCCGCTGCGGGATCTCCGCACCGGACAGCCGGCCGGCGAGAAAGGTCCGCAGGTCGGCAGGTACGGCACCGGTACGGGTCACCAGTACGGCGGCGGGCCGTTCGCCCAGCACCGGGTCGGCGAGGGCGGTCACCGCGCAGTCCCGGACGTCGGGGTGCTCGCGCAGCGCCTGTTCGACGGTGAACGGGGAGACCGTCGTCCCGCCGGTGTGGATGGTCGACGAGTCGCGGCCGGCGAGGTGCAGGTAGCCCTCGTCGTCGAGCCGGCCCCGGTCGCCGGTACGGGTCCAGCCGTCGCGGAACGTCCCGGTGTCACCGCCGTCGAGGTAGCGGCGCGGCGGCGCGGCGGACCCGATCCAGACGTGACCCACCTCGCCCGTGGGGACCTCCCGACCGGCGTCGTCGGTGATCCGTACCGGGCCCCGGCCGACGGCGTCCGGGCGTCGGCTGTCGAACACCATCGTCGTCCGGGCCGGTGCGGCCTCGGTCGAGCTGTAGGTGTTGACGATGGTGGCGTACGGCAGCGCCTCGGCGAGGGCCCGGGCGACGGACCCGGGCAGCACGTCGCCGGTGGTCCCCACGAGCACCACCGACGACAGGTCCCGACTGTGGAGTTCGCCGGAGTCCAGCAGTTCCCGGGCCATCGCCGGGACGAGGAACAGGGTGCCGACCTGGAACTCCTCGACGGCGGCACCGACTTCGGCGGCGTCGAACCGGGGCATGACGAGCGCGGCGGGTTCGGCGGTCAGGCCGGTGAGGAGCATGGTCTGGGCGGCGTTCGTGCCGAGCGGGAACGCGTGCAGGAAGTGACGGGAGTGGGCGAGCTGCCGCCGGCCGGGTGTGGCGTCGTGCCCGTGGGTGAGGTTGCCGTGGGTGGCGACGACCGGCCGGGCCGACCCTTCGGTTCCCGAGGTGAAGATGATCTGGGCCGGGCCGGCCGGGGTGGCCCGGTCGGGGACGGCGTCGGCGTTGGCATCGGCGTCGGCCGGCCCGCGCTGCCAACCGCCCAGCTCCGGGGGCACGGCGCAGCCCTCCCGGATGGTCCCGACCGCCCCGGCGACGGTGACCCGGTCGACGAGCTGCCCCGGCGGCAGCCGGGCCGACAGCGGCACCGCCACCCCACCGGCCCGGAGCACGCCGCAGAACGCGGTGGCGAACCCGAACCACTCCCGTTCGTCGAAGAGCAGCGCGACCCGCTGGCCGACCCGTAGCCCGTCGGCGGCGAGCGCGGCGGCGAGCGCGTCCGTCGACCGGTCCCACTGCCCGAAGGTCAGGGTCGAACCGTCCGGGTGGCACAGGGCGACGGCGTCCGGGGTGTCCGCCGCGCGCTGCCGCAACAGGCCGGGCACGGTCGACCTGCCGTTCATCGGGCGTCCGGCGTCCGACCGCCGGCCACCGCCGCGATCCGTCCCACGGTGCCGGCCCGCACGATCTCCTCGATGGTGAGCCGGATGCCCAGCCGCCGTTCGATCCGGAACGCGACCTGGGTGGTCAGCAGCGAGTGCCAGCCCACGTCGGTCAGGTCGTCGTCCAGGCCGACCCCGTCGACGCCGACCAGCTCCTCCACGATGGCGGTGATCGCGCGTTCGGTCGGGGTGTGTGGCGGTCGGGGTCGCGCCGGCACCGCGAGCTGCCGCCTGTCCACCTTGCCGGCGGCGGTGAGCGGCAGGGCGTCCACCACCACGACCACGTCCGGCACCAGGTGGGCGGGGACGGCACGGGCGAGGGCCGCCCGTAGCGCCGTGCCTGAGGGTCGGTAGCCTGGTGCCGGCACGACGTGCGCCACCAGCGACACCGGATCGGCGTCCGCCGGGACGGGGGAGACGGCCGCCGACCGGACCCCGGGCAGCCGGCGCAGCGCCGCCTCGACGCCCGCCGGTTCGACCCGGAAGCTGCGTACCTTCACCTGCGTGTCGAGCCGACCGAGCAGGTGGACCGTGCCGTCGGCGTCCCGGCGGGCCCGGTCCCCGGTGCGGTAGGAGCGGTGCCCGTCGAGCATGCGGAACCGTTCGGCGGTGAGGTCGGGGGCGTCGAGGTAACCGCGTGCGACGCCGGCACCGACGATGACGAGTTCACCGGGCCGGCCGTCGGCGACGACCTGCCCGTCGGGGTCGACGACGAGGACGTCGTACCCGGCGATCGGACGGCCGACGGGCACGTGTTCGCCGGTGGTGTCGGCGCGGGTGACCCGGTGCAGGGTGCTGGCCACGGTGGCCTCGGTGGGCCCGTAGCCGTTGACCAGCTCGCACCGGTCGACCCAGCGACGCGCCGTGGCCGGCGACAACGCGCTGCCGACGCTGAGCACCGTGCGGAGCCGGGGGAGGTCGTCCTCCGGCAGGGTGTCGAGCACGGCGGCGGGCAGGACGGCGTGGGTGACGGCCCGCTCCGCCAGCAGCCGCACCAGCGGCGCACCGACAAGCGACTCCGGGTCGGCGACCTCCAGCGGGCAGGCGGCGCCGAGACCGAGCAGGAGTTCGAAGATCCAGCCGTCCGCCGCCGGGCCGGAGTGGAGCAGGACGCGGGCGTCGTCGCCGAGTTCACCGAACCAGCGACGCTGGGCCGCCAGGAGGTTGGCGACCGCGTCGTGGCCGATCATGACCAGTTTCGGGGTGCCGGTCGTGCCGGCGGTGGGGATGACGTAGGCCAGCCCGGTCGGGTCGACGGTGGCCGGCAGGGCACCCGGTGGCGTCGGACCGGGCCGGGTCGGGTCCACCTGACGCATGCCCGGGGCCCGGTGGAGCGCGGACGTCGACACGACCACCGTGGCGTCCGCCGCCGTCGCGACCGCCTGGTTCCATGACGGCGGGCTGGCCGGGTCGAGCGGGAGCAGGACGCCGCCGCTGCGCCAGGTGGCGAGGGCCGCCGTGACGAGGGGGAGGCCGCGTTCCAGGACGACCGCGACCATGGTCGCCGGCCCGACTCCGGCTCCGGCCAGCGTCCCGGCGAGTCTGTCCACCCGCTGTTCCAGTTCGGCGTACGTGACCGTTGCGGTCCGGTCGGCCAGGGCCACCCGGTGCGGGAAGCGGCGGGCGAGGATGGAGACCCGGTCGCTCACCGGGGCGAAGTCCGTGTCGCTCAACGGCGACCCCCTCGTCGACCTACCGAGCCATGCACACCTATCTATGGGTGAGGCTGTCACGACGTTGTCGGCGGGTCAAGGCGCGACGGCCGGCGGCACCCGCCGCCGGCCGTCGGCACGTGCTCCCCCGGGCCGGCACCGTCCCGGGGCAGCCACGGTCAGCCGGGAAGCTGGTCGACCCGGGTGAGCACCTCGTCGATCAGGCCGTACTCCCGGGCCTGCTCGGCGGTGAACCAGCGGTCCCGGTCCCAGTCGGCCTGGATCTCGTCGAGGGTGCGCCCGCTGTGCCCGGCGATCAGCTCCTGCATGGTCCGCTTCACGTGCAGCATGTTCTCCGCCTGGATGGTGATGTCGGCGGCGGTGCCGCCCATCCCCCCGGACGGCTGGTGCATCATGATCCGCGCGTGCGGCAGGGCGAACCGCTTGCCGGCGGCCCCCGCGCAGAGCAGGAACTGCCCCATCGAGCCGGCCAGCCCCAACGCCAGGGTGGCCACGTCGTTGCGGACGTACCGCATGGTGTCGTAGACGGCCATGCCGGCGCTGACCGAACCACCCGGCGAGTTGATGTAGAGGTAGATGTCCCGCTTGCTGTCCTCGGCGGCGAGCAGCAGGATCTGCGCACAGATCTGGTTGGCGGAGGCGTCGGTGACCTCGGTGCCCAGGAAGATGATGCGTTCGCGCAGCAGCCGCTCGAAGACCTGGTCGCCGAAGGCCGGCTGCCCGCCGTCCAGCATGCGCACGTCGTACCCGATCATGGTGACCACCCTCCGCGTCGCCGGTGGGCGACCTCGCTCCGCCCCGGGAACCGGCGGGTCCAGCCTGCGCCGCCGGGCGGTCACCGGCCCAGCCTTTCTGCCCCCGGCAGATCCGCCGTCGGCAGAACCCGGCCGGCCTACCCGACCGGCAGCCGCCGCCGGCCCGTCCGGGCCCACCGCCGCGCCGGCACCCTGGCGGTACGCGCAGCGGGGCGGGCGGTCGACGCCACGGCGACCACCCGGACGGGCGTGGCGACCCTCGTCACCGCCAACCCGGCGCCCCCGACGGTCGACGGCACCCCGCCACCCGGACGGCCGGACCCGACGGTGGGCCGACCGATCGACAGGTGGGCGGTGGTGCCGTCGCGGCGGGCGGTCGGCACCCGGTCCAGCCGGGCCAGGCTGCCGCCCGGCGGCACGGGGACCCGACGCTCGACCCGGCGCAACTCGTCGCGGGCCTCTTCGAGCAGGTCGGACAGGTTGATCCCGAGCGCCCGGCAGATCGCCGCCAGCACCTCGGAGGAGGCCTCCTTACGCCCACGCTCGACCTCGGAGAGGTAGGGCAGGGACACCCCGGCGGCGGCGGCCACCTCGCGCAGGGTGCGGCCCTGACGCAGTCGTACCCGGCGCAGCACCCCGCCGATCACCCGACGCAGCAGCGACATGCGGGCCTCCTCGTGGCCGGTGTCCCGGGACCCTCCCATCATGCCCCGTCGGTGGCCCCGGCACCGGCCCGGCGGGGTCACGACAGGCCGACCGCATCGGCGGGCCCGGGGAGCCCGGCACCGGCGGTGGCCCGGCCGGTCACCTCACCCCGGCCGGTGCAAGGTGACGGGGTGCTCACCGTTGGTGCGGGTCGTCGGCCCGGCGGGTCGACCGGCCCGCCAACCGCTATGTTGTGCTCGTGCAGGCGACCCAGGGGGAGCAGGACCGACCGTGATCCATTTCCCGGCGCAGCGGCGGGGTCCGCTCAGCGCGTTGAGTCTCCGCCTGGCTGCCGCCCTGGGGCTGGTCCTGGTCACCGTCGCGGTGGTCTATCTGGACCGTGGCGGCTACCGCGACGTGGACGAGAACGGGCTGACCCTGCTCGACTGCTTCTACTACGCGGTGGTCACCCTCTCCACCACCGGGTACGGCGACATCACCCCGTTCGACCAGTCGGCCCGGCTGGTGAACGTCCTGTTCATCACCCCGGCTCGGGTGATCTTCCTGATCATCCTGGTCGGCACCACCCTGGAAGTCCTGACCGAGCAGTACCGGACCGGCCGTCGGCTGGGGCGGTGGAGGAGAACCGTGAAGGACCACGTCATCATCTGCGGCTACGGCACCAAGGGCCGCAGCGCGGTCTCCGCCCTGCTGGAGAACGGGTTGGACAAGTCCCGGATCGTGGTGGTGGAGCGCAACGGGACGGCGCTGCGGCAGGCCACCTCGGCCGGACTGGTCGCCATCGAGGGCTCTGCGACCCGCTCGTCAGTGCTGGAGGAGGCGCACGTCCGCAACGCCAAGGCGGTCATCATCGCCACCGACAGCGACGACGCCTCGGTGCTGGTGGCGCTGACCACCAGGCAGCTCACCGCCGGCCAGGTACGCATCATCGCCGCCGTACGGGAGGCCGAGAACGCCCCGCTGCTGCGGCAGAGCGGCGCGCACCACGTGATCGTGTCCTCGGCGACCGCTGGTCGGCTGCTCGGCCTCTCGACCTCCGCGCCGCCCCTGATCGACGTGGTGGAGGACCTGCTCACCCCCGGGCAGGGCATGGCGCTGGCGATGCGTTCCGCCGAGCGGCACGAGGTCGGTAAGTCCCCCCGCGAGCTGGAGTCCCTGGTCATCGCCCTGGTACGCCGCGGCAAGGTGGTCACCCTGGCGGACAAGGCCGGCGCGGTGATCGAGACCGGCGACATGCTGGTGCACGTGCGCGACGACCGCCCCACCGCCACCGCCACCGCCTCCTGAGCCCGGCCGGCCGGCCCCTGCTCTCCGGCTGGCCGCTCCTGACGCCGGCCGGTGCGCCTGACACCGCTGGTCTTCCCCACCGACGAGTGGCCGGCCCCCGACGCGGGGAACGGCCACTTCGACGTGTCGGCGGACGACTAGCTGATGGTCCAGGTGTCGCCGGTGTGGAGGAGGGTGGTGAGTTGTTGTTCGGGGGTGTCGGTGGTGGTGTTTTTGGCGGTGGTGATTTGGTGTTGGACGAGGGTGTCGTAGGTGGGGCGTTGGGTTTGGCGGAGGATGCCGATGGGGGTGTTGCGGTGGTCGGGTTGGGGGAGGCGGGTGAGGGCGAAGGCGTAGGCGGGGTCGGTGATGGTGGTGTCGTGGGTGACGATGTCTTGGGGTGGGGTGGTGGCGGTGTCGCGGATGTCGAGTCCGAAGCTGTGGGGTGGGTGGACGAGGCAGTGTTGTTTGTTGCGGCCGAAGGTGATGGGTTGGCCGTGTTCGAGGGGGATGAGGTAGTCGTCGCGGGTGTCGGGTTGTTTGAGTGGGTCGAAGGCGCCGTCGTTGAAGATGTTGCAGTTTTGGTAGATCTCGACGAAGGCGGTGCCGTGGTGTTGGGCGGCGGCGCGGAGGATGGTTTGGAGGTGTTTGCGGTCGGAGTCGATGGTGCGGGCGACGAAGGTGGCTTCGGCTCCGAGGGCGAGGGAGAGGGGGTTGAAGGGGGCGTCGGTGGAGCCGGCGGGGGTGGATTTGGTGATTTTGCCGGTTTCGCTGGTGGGGGAGTATTGGCCTTTGGTGAGGCCGTAGATGCGGTTGTTGAAGAGCAGGATTTTGAGGTTGACGTTGCGGCGTAGGGCGTGGATGAGGTGGTTGCCGCCGATGGACAGGGCGTCGCCGTCGCCGGTGACGACCCAGACGGACAGGTCGGGGCGGGTGACGGCGAGGCCGGTGGCGATGGCGGGGGCGCGGCCGTGGATGGAGTGCATCCCGTAGGTGTTCATGTAGTAGGGGAAGCGGGATGAGCAGCCGATGCCGGAGATGAAGACGGTGTTTTCGCGGGGGATGTTGAGTTCGGGCATGAATTGTTGGAGGGCGGCGAGGATGGCGTAGTCGCCGCAGCCGGGGCACCAGCGGACTTCCTGGTCGGATTTGAAGTCTTTGCCGGTGAGTTTCAGGGCGACGGGTTCAGGCATTTTTGCAGACCTCTTCCAGCATCGTCTCCAGTTCGGCGGCGGTGAAGGGTAGGCCGCGGACCTGGTTGTAGGTGATCGCGTCGGTCAGGTATCGGGCGCGGATGATCTGGGCGAGTTGGCCGAGGTTCATCTCGGGGATGACGACGCGGTCGTAGGCGGAAAGGACGTCGCCGAGGTTGGCGGGCAGGGGGTTGAGGTGGCGTAGGTGGGCTTGGGCGATGGGTTGGCCGTGGTGGCGCAGGGTGCGGCAGGCGGCGCCGATCGGGCCGTAGGTGGAGCCCCAGCCGAGCACGAGGGTCCGGGCGGTGCCGTCGGGGTCGTCGACGTCGAGGTCGGGCACGTCGATGGCTTCGATGCGGGCGGCGCGGGTGCGGACCATGTAGTCGTGGTTGGCCGGGTCGTAGGAGATGTCGCCGGTCTTGTCGGCTTTTTCCAGGCCACCGATGCGGTGTTGCAGGCCGGGGGTGCCGGGCACGGCCCAGGGACGGGCCAGGGTGTCCGGGTCGCGTAGGTAGGGTAGGAACGTGACGCCGTCGTCGCCGTTGGGGGCGGTGGCGAAGTCGACGCGCAGGTCGGGCAGGTCGTCGACGTCGGGTAGCAGCCAGGGTTCGGAGCCGTTGGCGACGTAGTTGTCCGACAGCAGGATCACCGGGGTGCGGTAGGTCAGGGCGATCCGGGCGGCCTCGAGGGCGGCGTGGAAACAGTCCGAGGGGGACTTCGCGGCGATCACCGCGACGGGGGCCTCACCGTGGCGGCCGTGCAGGGCCATGTTCAGGTCCGCCTGCTCGGTCTTCGTGGGCAGGCCGGTGGAGGGGCCGGCGCGTTGCACGTCCACGATGACCAGGGGGAGTTCCAGGGCGACGGCCAGGGAGATCGTCTCGGATTTCAGGGCGACACCGGGGCCGCTGGTGGTGGTCACTCCCAGGGCGCCGCCGTAGGAGGCGCCCAGAGCGGCGCCGACCGCGGCGATCTCGTCTTCGGCCTGCATGGTGACCACACCGAGCCGCTTGTGTTTCGACAACTCGTGCAGGATGTCCGACGCCGGGGTGATCGGATACGCGCCGAGGAACACCGGCAGACCCGACCGCACCCCCGCCGCGACCAACCCCAACGACAGAGCGGCGTTACCGGTGATGTTGCGGTAGGTGCCCGGCACCATCTTCGCGGGTTTCACCTCGTACCGCACCGAGAACGAATCCGTCGTCTCGCCGTAGTTCCAGCCCGCCTTGAACGCCGCGATGTTCGCCGCGACCAGATCCGGCCGCTTGGCGAACTTCCGCTCCAGAAACCGTAGGGTCGACTCGTACGGGCGGGAGTACATCCACGACAACAACCCCAGGGCGAACATGTTCTTCGCCCGCTCGGCGTCCTTCTTCGACACCGACAACTCCGCCAACGCACCCACCGTCATCGACGTCAACGCCACCGGATGCACCACAAACCCATCCAGAGTGTCGTCCTCCAACGGCGACACCGCATACCCGACCTTCGTCAGGTTCCGGCGGGTGAACTCATCGGTGTTCACGATGATGTCCGCACCCCGACGCAGATCACCCACATTCGCCTTCAACGCCGCCGGGTTCATCGCGACCAACACGTTCGGCGCGTCCCCCGGCGTCAAAATATCGTAATCAGCGAAATGCACCTGGAAACTCGACACCCCCGGCAACGTCCCCGCAGGCGCCCGAATCTCCGCCGGGAAATTCGGCAACGTCGAAATATCATTACCCAACTGCGCCGTCTCCGAGGTGAACCTGTCCCCCGTCAACTGCATCCCGTCACCCGAGTCACCAGCAAACCGGATCACCACCCGGTCCAACTGACGGATCTGCTTGGTCACGCCTGCACCTCGCTTCGCTCGGCCCCGCCGCGCGTGCGGCTGCACATGATGGTGACCCCGCCTTGCCCGGCCACGCGACCTCCCTGATGCGCCGCTGCGCCCGGTCCGCCCGTGGCGGGCCGGACCGCTGTCATCTCTCGCCTCCGAGCCTACGTCCCGGGCTTAGGGCATCCTTGGTGGAGGTCCGACACCTGGGAACCTGGTCGGCGAAATCTGTACGACTATGCGGCGATTTGTGGTGCCCGCCGTAATCGATATCACCGCGATCGTCCGGCTGGCCCCTGCGCCCGCCCCGACCGCCTGACGGTCAGTCCGGCCGTCCCGTCGGCGGCAGGTCCCCCGCGACCTCGGCCGAGCGCCGGCGCAGCGCAGCGGTCGCCAGCCCGAGGGCCAGCACCACCAGCAGGACGGAGGCCGTGATCAGCGCGAGCGCGGTCCGCCGGGCGGAGGACATCCCGCTCAGCGTGACCGTCCCGCCCTGCGCCGCGATCAGCCCCTGTGAACCGGTCGGCGCGGGCGTGGCCACCGGTGGGGTGGACAACGCGGCGGCGGCGGTGATCCGGAAGCTCATCTGGACCTGCCGGGCCGGCCCGCTCTCCGGGGTCAACCGGCCGGTCAGCGCCCCGGCCAGCGGGGCCTCGCGTTGGGCGTCCGGGGTGGCGGCGACGGTGAACCGGAGCAACTGCGTCCGCCCCGCCGGCAGCATGCCGAGGTCGCAGCGGGTACGCGTCGGAGCCAGCGGCGCACAGCCGTCCGGCGGGTCCAACACGCTGACCCCCTCCGGCAACGTCACCTCGACCCGCCCGGCGGCCGGCACCCGGCCGGTGTTGCCCAGCTGGGCCGTCAGCACGGTGGGCCCGCCGCTGATGTCGAAGGCCACCTCGTCGGCATCGAGCAGTATCCCGGGCACCGGCGGGCCGGCCGGGAAGAGCACCGCGAACCCCTCGTCGTCCTGTGCGGTGCCGCCGTCCGGGCCGGTCGCGGTGACCCGTACCGCGCCGCTGAGGGGCATCTGCCGCCAGGCGGTGCCGCTGACCCGTACCCGGATCATGCTGCTGAACTGGTCGCCTGGCGCGGTGGCCCACTCGCCGCAGTGCCATCCGTCGCCGGTGGCCCCGCACCCCGGCGTCCCGGCGTCGGTCAGCCCGGCCGGCAGCGTGTAGGCCAGCCGGAGCCGCGCCGGCACGGACCCGGTGTTGGTGACGGTGACCCGCAGGTCGGTGACGGTGCTGCCGGCCGCCCAGTAACCGTCGTCGAGGGTGACGTCCCCGGTGCCCACCTGGACCCCGAGCCGGCCGCCGTCCGGCTGGCCGGGGCGGGTGGGCCGGCCGGGCCGCGGCGGCCGGGCGGTCGGCGCGGTGGTGGCCGTGGGTGCGGGCGCGGTGGTCGGCGGCGGCGGGGTGCCTGTCGGTTCCGGCGCGGCGGTGGTCGGGTCCGGGTCCGGCGGCAGCGTCGGTGGGGCGCTGGTCGGGCCCGACCCGGTCGCCGTCGGCTCGACCGCAGGCGTGGTCGGGCCGCCGGGGGTCCCGGCGTCGGTCGGGTCGGTCACCGCCCTGGTCACGGTGGGTAGGGCCGCCAGGCCCGGCGTCACCCCGAGCGTGACCGCCAGCCCGGCCGCCAGGGTCACCACCGCCAGAGCGGGGGTACGCCGGGCGAGGAGCCGCCGGACGGCACGCGCGTCCACGCCGGGCATCTGACCTCCGTGACCCTGGGTGAGAGTTCATTATTCGGTAACAGTTGCGGCGGGGCACTAGTTCCGGTGGAAAATATTCGGTGACGGTCGGGCAGCCCTCGCCGCGTCCCGTACGGCCCGCCGACCGGTAGGCTCAGCCACCGTGACCGGTTACCTGGGCTCGTACGCGACGCTCGGGCTGCTGCTGCTCGCTGCGGTCCTCTTCTTCGTTACGGCGTTCTCGGCCAACCGGGTGTTACGTCCCGGCCGGCCGGCCGACCCGGTCGGCAAGCGGGCCGGCTACGAGTGCGGCCTCGATCCGGTGGGCGGCGACTGGGCGCAGATGCAGATCCGCTACTACGTGTACGCGTACCTCTACGTGCTGTTCGCCGTCGAGGCGGTCTTCCTGTTCCCCTGGGCGATGGTCTTCGACCGGCCCGGGTTCGGCGCGGTGACGGTCGCCGAGATGGGCGTCTTCGTGGCCGTGGTCGCCCTCGGCATCCTCTACGCCTGGCGCAAACGCATCCTGAACTGGACCTGACCGCCGCGCTGGCCGGGCCGGACCCGACCACCGCACCGGGCCCCGACCACCCGTGCCGGCCGGGCCGGGTCGCCCGGTGACCGGTCAGGCCAGGCCGCGCCGGCTGAGCGTCGGTGGGCGGTCGCCCCGGATCGAGGCCACCATGTCCAGCACCCGCCGGGTGGGCAGCACCTGGTGGGCGCGGAACACCCGTGCGCCGAGCCAGGCCGACACCGCCGTCGCGGCCAGGGTGCCCTCCAAGCGCTGCGGCACCGGCAGGTCGAGCGTCTCGCCGATGAAGTCCTTGTTCGACAGCGCCACCAGCAGCGGCCAGCCGGTGCCGGCCAGCTCGTCCAACCGGCGGGTGATCTCCAACGAGTGCCTGGTGTTCTTGCCGAAGTCGTGCGCCGGATCGATCAGGATGCCGTCGGGGCGTACCCCCAGGGACACCGCGCGCTCGGCGAGCCCGGTCACCGTCGCGACCACGTCGGCGACCACGTCGGTGAAGGCGGCCCGGTGCGGCCGGGTCCGGGGAGTCAGCCCACCGGCGTGCGAGCAGACCAGCCCGACGCCGGTCTCGGCGGCCACCCGGGCGAGCGCCGGATCGGCCCCGGACCAGGTGTCGTTGAGCAGGTCCGCGCCGGCCGCCACCGCCTCGACGGCCACCTCGGCCCGCCAGGTGTCGATCGAGATGACCACCTCGGGGAACGCGGCCCGGACGGCGGCGATGGTGTCCACCGTCCGGCGGATCTCCTCGGCCACGTCGACCTCGTCGCCCGGCCCGGCCTTCACCCCGCCGATGTCGATGATCTCCGCGCCCTCGGTGACCGCCCGTTCCACCGCGCGCAGGGCGCTGTCCTGGGCGAAGGTGGCGCCCCTGTCGAAGAACGAGTCCGGCGTCCGGTTGACGATCGCCATCACCACCGGCTCGCCCGGGGCGAAGCTCCGCTTCCCGAGTCGCAGCGCCCCGGCCAATTCCGCCTCCCGCAGGTCACCGGCCGGACGACCCGGCCGACGCCGACGCTATCCGGTCGCCCGACCCGCCTCCGGGGCGGTACGACCCCGACGACCCGGCCCGCCGCCGGGCCGTTCCGGCCAGAAGATCGGTGACGATGATGGTGGTTGGGGTCGCTCCGGAGGGTGTCCCCGTGCCACGATCTCCTCATGGGTCAGACTCTGCTCATTCTGGTCGTCGCGTTGACCGTGGCGGCGGTCGTGTTCGGCGTGACGGTGCTGATCTCGGGTCGGGACGGCCTCGCGCCCGCCGAGCCCGACGGCAGAGCCGTCCCGCTGCCGGGTGGCCGGCCGCTGCGGGAGTCGGACGTCGGCGCGCTGCGCTTCGACACCGCCCTGCGCGGCTACCGGATGGACCAGGTCGACCAGGCGGTGCGCCGGGCCGGCTACGACATCGGGTACAAGACCGAGCTGATCGGGGTGCTGGAGGCCGAGATCGCCGCGCTGCGGGAGGGCCGTACCGCCGACGCCGACGCGCTGCGCCGCACCCGGGAGGAGGCCGCCGGCACCGCGCCCGACGACTCCCCGACGCCGGCCGACCCCGATGTGCCCGCCGACCCCGACGGGCCGGCCACCGGGGCCGCGACGACGCAGCCACCGGCCGGTGCTGTCCGCCCGTCCACCGGGACGACCCACCCGACCGCCGACCCGCCGACCGAGGCGACCGCCACCGACGACCCGCCGGCCGACGACCGCCCTGGGGAGTCCGACGCCGACCGTCCCGGCGGCGCGGTGGTCCGCTCGGAGCCGGTGTGACAGGTCCCGGTCCGGCCGGCGGCGGGTTGGCCGACGACGCGGCCCAGCCCGGTGCCGGCGAGTTCACCGCCACGGTGATCGTCGACGCCCCCGCCGAACGGGTCTTCGCCGCGCTGACCGACTGGGAGGGGCAGTCCGACTGGATTCCGCTGACCCGGGTCCGGGTGGTCGAGGGCGACGGCGGCGAGGGCAGCCTGATCGAGGCGGTCACCGCGCTCGGCCCGGCGGCGCTGCGCGACGAGATGCGGGTGGTCCGGGTCGACGCGCCGTACGAGGTGGGCGTGGTGCACTGCGGCCGGCTCCTGCGCGGCCCGGGGGTGCTGCGCTGCACCCCGCTGGCCGACGACCGCACCCAGGTGGTCTGGCACGAGTGGTTCCACCTGCCCGGCGGCGCGGCCGGCCGGGTCGCCTGGCCGCTGCTCTGGCCGGGCTCCAAGGCCAGCCTGACGCTGGCCCTGAAGCGCTTCGCCCGGCTGGTCGAGTCCGGCCGGCTGCCCCGCCCGCCGACGCCCTGACGCCCCGGCGTGCGGCCGGCCGGCCGCCCGTCCGGCCACGCCCTGACGTGCCCCGGAACGAGGCCGGCGGGGGAACGCCGGGCCGTGCCACCCGGCCCCGACGCCGGGTGTCAGGCCCCTGGCCTAGCGTGTGACGGGTGACTGACCTGGTGATCGGCCCCGACGGCCTGCCCCGCTGCGCCTGGGGGGCGAGCACCCCGGACTACGCGATCTACCACGACACCGAGTGGGGCCGCCCGCTGCGCGGCGACGACGCCCTTTTTGAACGGCTTACCCTGGAGGCGTTCCAGTCCGGGCTGTCCTGGCTGACCATCCTGCGCAAACGCCAGGCGTTCCGGCTCGCCTTCGCCGACTTCCGGATCGAGCGGGTCGCCGCCCTCGGCGACGCGGACGTGACCCGGCTGCTCGCCGACGCGGGCATCGTCCGCAACCGCGCCAAGATCGAGGCGGCGATCGCCAACGCCCGCGCCGCGCTGACGCTGCCCGACGGGCTCTCCGCGCTGCTCTGGTCGTATGCGCCACCGCCCCGGCCGGCCCGGCCCGGGTCGTTCGCCGAGGTGCCGGCGTCGACCCCGGAGTCCGTCGCGCTGGCCAAGGCGCTGAAGAAGCAGGGCTTCCGCTTCGTCGGCCCCACCACGGCGTACGCGCTGATGCAGGCCACCGGCATGGTCGACGACCATCTCGCGGGCTGCCACGCCGGCACCGCCGTGGCCCGTGATCAGATGGGGTCATGACCGTGACCGATCACCGCAGCACCGGCCCGACCGACGTCGACGGCGGGCCGGACGGCGACGCCTGGGCGGTGCTGCTGCCGGCCGGGCGGCACGACGCCGAACGCCTCGTCCACCACGACACCCTGGAGCTGGCCGTCCCGGCCGGTGGGCCTGCCCCGCGTCCCGGTGACCCGGTGGCGGTGCTGGCCGACGGGCCGCCCCGGCTGGTGGCGTTGGGCCGGGTGGCCCGCCACGACGGGCGGGCGCTGCTGGTGACCTACACCCGGCGGTCGTTCGACGCGCCGGTGCCGGCCGGGCAGGTGTCCGTCGCCGGCCCGGTCACCCCGCTCGACCCGGGCACCTACCGCGACCTGGTCGACCGGCTCGGCCCGCCGCCGTCGCGCCGGACCTGGCTGGTCAGCCTCGACCTGCCGATCGAGGCCGAGTCGCGGGCCGAGGCGGTCCGGCTCTTCTGGTCGTACGTGCAGGAGCTGGGCCCGGCCGAGCTGCCCGCGTTCGTCTCGCCCAGCGGCGACGAGCTGGCCATGCAGGCGTTCGTGCTGGGCGTCGAGGCCAACCAGGCCCCGGAGGAGGACGACTAGCCGCCCACCCACCGGGTATGGCGCACCGGTGCCGACGCCCGGTCGGCCGGTCGAGGGAGGGCCGATGCGGTTCCAGGACAAGGTCGCATTCGTCACCGGTGGTGCCTCCGGGCTCGGCGAGGCCACCGCCCGGCGGTTCGCCGCCGAGGGCGCCCGGGTGGTGGTCGCCGACATCAACACCGAGGGTGCCGAACGGCTCGCCGCCGACCTGCCCGACGCCCTCGCGGTCACCGTCGACACCGGTGACGCCGACGCGGTGGAGCAGGGCGTCGCCGAAGCGGTGCGGCGCTACGGCCGGATCGACCTGATCTTCAACAACGCCGGAATCGACGGCCGGCAGCAGCCCCTGCACGAGATGGACGTCGAGAACTGGCAGAAGGTCCGCCGGATCAACGGCGACGGGGTCTTCCACGTGCTCAAGTACGGCATCGAGGCGATGCTGCGCGGCGGTGGCGGCGCGATCGTCAACACGTCGTCCACCACCGGCCTGGCGGCGCAGGAGAACATCTCCCCGTACACCTTCACCAAGGCCGGCATCGTCGGGCTGACCCGGTCGGCGGCGGTGGAGTACGCGGCCCGCGACATCCGGGTCAACGCGGTCGCCCCCACGGTGGTGATGACCCCGCTGGTGCAGCACTTCATCGACAGCGCGCCGGACCCGGCGGAGATGCGGGCCCGGATGGAGTCGTTCAACCCGAAACCCGGCATCCCCAGCCCGGACGACGTGGCCGGCGTGGTGCTGTTCCTCTGCTCCGACGACGCGGCCTGGATCACCGGCCACACGGTGCCCATCGACGGCGGGTACGTGGCGCGCTGACGGCCGGCATGTCGTCGCGCGCCCGGCCGGCCGGCTCAGTTGCCCTGGAAGACCGGCTTCTGCTTGTTGACGAAGGCGAGGGTGGCGGCCCGGTGATCGGCGGTGCCCCCGCAGATCGACTGGGCCTGCGCCTCGGCGGCGAGGGCGTCGGCGAGGGTGCCCGCGTCGGCGATGGAGAGCTGCCGCTTGATCGCCCCGTACGCGACGGTCGGGCCGGCGGCCAGCCGGGCGGCCAGCTCGTGCGCGGTGGGCAGCACCTGCTCGTCGTCGTCGACCAGCCGGGTGAGCAGGCCCAGCCGGGTCGCCTCGGCGGCGTCCACCGGCTCGGCGAGCATCAGCAGCTCGACGGCCTTGGCGTGGCCGACCAGCCGGGGCAGCGTCCAGGACGCCCCGGTGTCGGCGGCGAGACCCACCCCGGCGAAGGCCATCAGGAACTTCGTCTTCGGCCCGCCGATCCGGAAGTCGGCCAGGAACGCCAGCGAGGCGCCCGCCCCGGCGGCCATGCCCCGGACGGCGGCGACCACCGGCTTGGGCAGGTTGGCCAGCCGGGCGGCGATCGGGTTGTAGTGCGCCCGGACGGTGTCCAGCGGGTCGCGGCCCGGCGACTCCAGGATCTGCACGTGCTCGCGCAGGTTCTGGCCGGCGCTGAACGAGCCACCCGACCCGGCCAGCACCACCGCCCGGCAGGACCGGTCGGTCTCCAACGCGGCCAGCGCGTCCCGCAGCGCCTCCTTGAGCGCCACGTCGAGCGCGTTCATCGCGGTGGGGCGGTTCATGGTCAGGGTGACCACGCCATCGGTGCGGTCGACGAGCAGTGGCTCGGTCACGTCTCTAACGGCCCTTCTGTCGGGGGACCCGGTTGCCGGCGTCGAGGCACTGCTCGACGTACCGGTCGGCGGCCGGCCGGAGCCGGGCGGCGTGCCGGTCGAAGAAGCTGGCGGCGGCGGTGCCGGGCCAGCGTTCGGGAAGCAGTGCCGGAGGGAGTTGAGGGTCCTGGAACAGGAAGGTACGCCACGCGTGCACCAGCCGGAACCGGGCCGCGTACGCCTCCTCGTCACCACTGCGTACGGTCACCCCGGCGAGCTGGGCGCGCTGCTCGGCGACGAACCGTTCGTAGGCGTGCCCGATCTCGCCGAGGTCCCAGGCGCGACGGACCACGCCCATCGCGCCGGGGGTGCCGGCGGCGTGCGCGGCGGTGAACCGCTCGTAGCGCACCCCGGCCTCCTCCAGCAGCAGGTCGACGTCGTCGCTGGCCCGGGTGGCCACCCAGGTGTGCTCGTCGAGGGTGCCGTAGCCGAGGAAGCTGAGGTTGGCGGCGAGCCGCTGCCGGTCCCGCCGGGCGGTCGGGGTGGACAGGACGAGCAGGTCGAAACGCCCGTCCCAGGTGATCCGGCCGGTGCGGTAGATCCGGGCGGCGGCCTCGTCGAGCCGACGGACCGCCTTCGGTGTGATCGAATATCCGGGGCCGGAGGCGAGCCGCAGCGGCTCCAGCCAGCCCTGGCGCACCATCCGGGAGACGGCGGTCCGGACGGCCGGCGGGGCGACGCCGAGCGGGGCCAGCAACTTCACCAGGGCGGCGACCGGTGCGCGCCCACCCCGCGTGCGGAGATGGTCGCCGTACAGGTCGAAGAGTGCCGACCGTGCCTGCATGACCGCACATTGTGACAGGCCTTCTCAAGATAAGCTAGATGCTGTTACATCAATGCTGCTCCGGTTTGGGTCCGGCGGTGTTCATCAGGGAAAATCGTGGTCGACGCCCCCGTGCACCTTGCGGGTGGTCGATACGAAGTGGCTGTGGGGCAGTACACCGACCCTGATGTATAGGTCTGAGGGGAGACAACATGGCGGCGATGAAGCCGCGGACGGGCGACGGTCCGCTGGAAGTCACCAAGGAGGGTCGGGGCATCGTCATGCGGGTCCCGCTGGAGGGCGGTGGCCGGCTCGTCGTCGAGATGACTCCCGACGAGGCCAACGCGCTCGGTGACGCGCTGAAGGCGGCTGCCGGCTGATCGGCCGACACTCCGCGCGGTGCCGCGCGGAAGGTCCCTGGTCCCTGAGTCACCGGCACCGCCGGTGACTCAGGGACTTCGTCTGTCCCCAGCGGGTCGTCGAGGTCCCGCACCGCCAACTTCTTCCGGAGGTACGGTCCAGCGTGCTCGCCATCAGTCTCGCCGCCGCCCCCGACGGGTCGGACGTCCTCGTCCTGCCCGTCCGCGCCGCCACCGACCCGGACGACGCCGCACCGGCGCTGGTCGCCACCGCGCCGCCGCCCACCGACGAGGTGCGGGCACAGGCGCGGGCGCTGCTGCCGGTCGCCCGGCTGACCGGGCGGGCGGGCGAGACGCTGACCCACCTCCGCCCCGGCGGTTCCCCGGCCCGGCTGCTGCTGCTCGGCGTGGGCGACGGCGGGGAACGGGCCTGGCGGACGGCCGGGGCCGCGCTGGCCCGTGCCGCCGTAGCTGAGACACATGTCACGTTGGCGGTGCCGGTCGACGCGTCCGCCGAGGTCGTCCGGGCTGTCGTCGAGGGGCTGCTGCTCGCCTCGTACCGGTTCCGGCTGACCGAGGCGGGGACGACGCCCGCGCTGGCCGGGGTGACCCTGCTGACCGCCACTCCTGACGCGTACACCGGGGCCGTCGAGACGGCCCGGACGACCGCCGCGATGACCCGCCTCGCCCGGGACCTGACCAACACCCCCTCGGCGGTGAAGACCCCGCAGTGGTTCGCCGCCCAGGTGGCCGAAGCCGCCGCCGACCAACCCGACCTGCACCTGCGGGTACGCGGGCCGCAGGAGCTGGCGGACGAGGGCTTCGGGGGCATCCTCGCCGTCGGCGCCGGCTCGGCCAGCGGCCCCCGCCTGGTCGAGCTGGACTGGCGGCCCGCCGACGCCCGGCAGCACGTCGTCCTGGTCGGCAAGGGGATCACCTTCGACACCGGCGGCATCTCGATCAAGCCGGTGCCGGCGATGAAGCTGATGCGCAAGGACATGGCAGGCGCGGCGGCGGTGGTCGCGGCCACCCTGGGCGCTGCGGCGCTGCGGCTGCCCGTCCGGGTCACCGCGCTGACCCCGCTGGCCGAGAACATGGTCAGCGGGTCGGCGTTCCGTCCCGGCGACATCATCCGGCACTACGACGGGACGACCAGCGAGACCACCAACTCCGACGCCGAGGGGCGGCTGGTGCTCGCCGACGCGCTCGGCTACGCGGCCCGGGAACTCCGCCCCGACCTGCTGATCGACCTGGCCACCCTGACCGGTGCGAACGCGGTGGCGCTGGGCAAGCGGACCGGCGCACTGTACAGCGACAACGACGAGCTGGCCGCCGCCGTGCTGGCCGCCGTGGCCGACGCGGGCGAGGCGGCCTGGCGGATGCCGCTGCCCGCCGACTACCTCGAACACCTCGGCAGCGACCTGGCCGACCGGCACAGCTCCCCGGACCGGGGGGCCGGTTCGGTGATGGCCGCGCTCTACCTGCGCGAGTTCACCGGGGAGTTACGGGACCGCTGGCTGCACATCGACATGTCCGCGCCGTCCTGGGCCGACGGCGACGACGCGGAGCTGACCCGGGGCGCGACCGGCTGGGGCGTGCGGGGCCTGCTGCGCTGGCTGGCGACGCTGGACTGAGCCGTCGCCGGGCCGGGTGCCCGCGCCCCGCGTCCCGGCCCCGGTCGGCACCCGGCCGTGGTCAGTGTCCGGCCGTGGTCAGCACTTGACTGCGGCCAGCAGGCCGTGGCCGACCGGGAGCAGGGCCGGGATCCACTGCTCGGCCTCCCGGATCGCCTTGACCGTCTCCCGCATGGTCACCGTCTCGGCGTCCCGGGCGGCCGGGTCACCGATCCGGCCACCGGCGAAACCGCCGTTGAGGGCGAGCACCCCGCCGGGGCGCAGCAGCCGCAGGGCGGCGTCGACGTACGCGGCCGAGCCGGTCGACTCACCGTCGACGAAGATCAGGTCGTACGCGCCGTCGGCGAGCCGGGGCAGCACGTCCAGCGCCCGGCCGGTGATGATCCGGGTACGGCCGGACGGGAAACCCGCCTCGACGAAGATCCGCCTGGCGATCCGCTGGTGCTCGACCTCGACGTCGATGGTGGTGAGCACCCCGTCGGCGCGCATCCCGCGCAACAGCCACACCCCGCTGACCCCGGTGCCGGTGCCGATCTCCACCACCGCGCGGGCGTTACCGGCGGCGGCGAGCAGGCGCAGCGCCGCCCCGGCCCCGGGGGTGACCGCGTCGAGGCCGACCTCCCGGGCGAGGCTCCGGGCGGTGGCCAGCACGATGTCCTCTCCGACGTACGACTCGGCGAACTGCAACGACTGCGCCGTCGGGCTGCCGGAACTGGCGACCGTGGCGATGGGACACCTCCGGGCGGTGGTGCGGGGAGCGGGTGGGCGCTATGAGCCTAGAGGCGAGGCTCCTTCGGCGCAGCCGCGAGTCCACCCGTGCCGGTCCGGGCGGCGCGGCGGCGGGTACGGCACCGGTCCGGGCGGACAAGAGCTGACTCCGTCCGGCGCATCCGTGCAATCCTGGACGGGGTGCCCCCTGCGCCGTGACCGCCACCCCCGGTCGTGGCCCGGGGCACCGGGGGACGACTGGGAGGCACCGACGTGACCGACGGCTGGGACTGGCGAGCGCCCGGCGGGACTCCGGGTTCGGCGGGGCCGCCGCCCGGTCCGCCGCAGACGGCCCCGACGACGCCGTACGGCGGGTCGGCTGCACCGTACGGCGGGTCGACGTCGCCCTGGTGGTCCGACGCACTCGCCGACCCCTGGCGGGACCCGTACGCCCCGGCGGCGGTCGTGCTGCCCGGCGCACCGGCCACCGGTGCCGCGCCGGAGCCGGTCACCGATCCGGATGCGCCCGGCCGGCCACGGCTGCGCCAACTGCTGCTCGTCCCGCTGATCGTGGCGTTGCTCGCCGGCACCCTGGGTGGCGCCCTCGGCTACGCCTTCGCGGTGCGCGGTGGTGTCGGCGGCGGGGTCACCCTGGGGGCCGGCCCGGCCGAGGGTCCCGCGCTGGCCCAGCGTCGCCCGGACTCGCTGGCCGGGGTCGCCGGCCGGGTCCTGCCCAGCGTGGTGACGATCCGGGTGGCCGGCCCGGTCGGCACCAGCGAGGGGTCCGGGTTCATCGTCAGCACCGACGGCTACGTCGTCACCAACGACCACGTGGTCGCCGACGGCACCGGCCGGGCGTCGGTGACCTTCAACGACGGCAGCAGCTCCCCGGCGACGGTGGTCGGCCAGGATCCGGAGTCGGACATCGCGGTGATCAAGGTGAACCGTACGGGGCTGCGGCCGATCGAGTTCGGTGACTCCGACGCGCTCGCGGTGGGGGACCCGGTGCTGGCCATCGGTTCGCCGCTGTCCCTGGCGAACACGGTCACCGCCGGCATCATCAGCGCGCTGGACCGCACCATGCAGGCGGGGGAGCCGGGCGGGCCGGTCCGCTACTACGCGGCGATCCAGACCGACGCGGCGGTCAACCACGGCAACTCCGGTGGCCCGCTCGTCGACTCCGCCGGCCGGGTGATCGGGGTGAACTCGACGATCAAGTCGCTGGTGGCGGAGGGGCAGGAGGCGGGGAACATCGGGCTCGCCTTCGCCATCCCGATCAACCAGGCGAAGCGGATCACCCAGGACATCATCGGCACGGGCAAGGCCCGGCGTACCGTGATCGGGGCCCAGGTCGCCGGGACCGGGACGGCCACCCGGGCCGGCGTCGGGGTCCGCCTGGCGGCCGTGGAACCGGCCGGTCCGGCGGCCGGGGCGGGACTGAAGACCGGCGACGTCGTGCTCAGGCTCAACGGTCGGCCGATCAACGATCCGACCGATCTGATCGCCCTGGTCCGCAAGTTCGCCCCCGGGTCGGTGGTGACGGTGGAGTACCGGCGCGGGTCGACCCGGCAGAACGCCTCGGTGACGCTCGCCGCGGACGCCAAGTGAGGTCCCTTCACCCCCTCCCGTACCGGGGCCTGACGTGCGTAGGCTTGGGTCGACGTGACGAGGAGGCCCTGCGGTGCTCGACAACCTGAACTGGTGGGAGATCGGCGTCCTGCTGCTCCTGGCACTGCTGATCTTCGGTGACCGGCTGCCCAACGTCATCAGCGACGGTCTGCGGATGGTGCGCAACCTGCGCGCGATGGCCCGCAACGCGACCGGCGACCTGAGTCGTGAGCTGGGCACCGACATCCAGCTGGAGGACCTCCACCCGAAGGCGTTCATCCGCAAGCACCTGCTCAGCGAGGAGGACGAGCAGGCGATCCGCAAGCCCCTCCAGGGTGTCTACGACGACCTGCGGGCGGACGTCACCGGGGTGCACGAGGAACTCAAGGGCGTCGCCGACCGGATCGACCCGAGGGCCGCCGCCCGTAAGAGCACCGCGACGAGCACCGCCGCTCCTACGCCCGCGCCGGCCCCCCGCCCCAGCTACGACGACGCCACCTGAGCGGCGGCCCGCCCGGGACGCGGTCAGCGCCCGGCGGGCTTGAGACCCAGCGACTTGCCGAGCAGCGACTCGCGGCGTACCGCCAGCCGGTCGGCCACCTGGTGCAGCGCCTTCGCGGCGGGCGCGTCCGGCGCGGCCAGCACGATCGGGGTGCCGGCGTCGCCGCCCTCACGGACCCGGCTGTCCATCGGGATCTGGCCCAGCAACGGCACCTGCGCGCCGATCGTCCGGGTCAGCGACTCGGCCACGGCCGCGCCGCCACCTGACCCGAAGACCTCCATCCGGGTCCCGTCCGGCAGCTCCAGCCAGGACATGTTCTCGATGACGCCGACGATCCGCTGGTGGGTCTGCAACGAGATCGCGCCGGCCCGCTCGGCGACCTCGGCCGCCGCGGCCTGCGGGGTGGTCACCACCAGGATCTCGGCGTTGGGCAGCAGTTGGGCGACCGAGATGGCGATGTCGCCGGTGCCCGGTGGCAGGTCGAGCAGCAGGACGTCCAGCTCACCCCAGTAGACGTCGCCGAGGAACTGCTGCAACGCCCGGTGCAGCATCGGGCCGCGCCACACCACCGCCGAGTTGCCCGGGGTGAACATGCCGATCGAGATGACCTTCACGCCGTTCGCCTGCGGCGGCATGATCATGTCTTCCACCCGGGTGGGCTTGCCGTCCGCGCCGAGCATCCGGGGCACCGAGTGGCCGTAGATGTCGGCGTCGACCACACCGACGGACAGGCCCCGGGCGGCCAGCGCGGCGGCCAGGTTGACCGTGACGCTGGACTTGCCGACGCCGCCCTTGCCGCTGGCCACCGCGTAGACCCGGGTACGGGAGCCGGGCTGGGCGAACGGGATCACCGCCTCGTCGGTGGCACCGCCGCGCAGCTTGCCCTGCAACTCCTGCCGTTGCTCCGGGCTCATCACCCCGAAGTCGATCTCCACACCGCTCACCCCGGGCACCGCGCCGACGGCGGCGGTGATGTCCCCGCGCAGCTTGTCCTTCAGCGGACAGCCGGCCACGGTGAGCAGCAGCCCGACCCGGACCACGCCGTCCTCGCCGATCTCGGCGGAGCGGACCATGCCGAGGTCGGTGATGGGCCGACGGATCTCCGGGTCGTTGACGGTGGCCAGCGCGGCCTGGATCGCGTCGGAGATGGTGCTGACGGGAGCTGACATGCGGGCAATGCTACGTCGGCGGCGCGGGGCGTCCGACAACAGCGGGGCCGGGTGTGAGCGAATCGATCGGCCGGCCGGGGTCAGCCCGCCCTCCCGGACAAAGCCGGACGATCAGGTACGAGATTCCGGCCCGCTCAGCTCTCCGGGCGGAGACCGTCGCGGGCGTAGTCGCCGTCGAGATCGTCGCGCGGCTCGTCGAGCGGCGGCTCACCCCCGCCGGAGCGGCCCTCACCGCGCCCCACCGGCCGTTCCGGCTGCCGCAACTCCCGCTTCTGCCGCCGCTGCGCCGCCGCGTCCAGTTCCTCGGCCAGCCGGGCCAGCTCCGAGCGGAGGAAGTCCCGGGTCGCCACCTCACCCAGGGCGATCCGTAGCGCGGCCACCTCCCGGGCCAGGTACTCGGTATCCGCCTTCTGCATGGTCGCCCGGCGACGGTCCTCCTCCAGCGCCACCCGGTCCCGGTCGGTCTGCCGGTTCTGCGCGAGCAGGATCAGCGGGGCCGCGTACGACGCCTGCAACGACAGCACCAGGGTCAGGAACGTGAACGTGTACGGGTCGAAGCGCAGGTCGGCCGGGGCCAGGGTGTTCCAACCGAACCACAGCGCGATCACCACCGTCATGTAGACGATGAAGTTCGCCGTGCCCATGCCCCGGGCGATCCCCTCCGACCAGCGGCCGAACGCCTCCGGGTCGAACCGGGGCAGCTTGACGCCCCGGGGCTCGCGCGGCTGGTCCAGCCGCTCGGTCCGCCGCTGGTCAGCCATCGGTGCCACCGCCTACCGGTGTCGTGGGCGGCTCCGGGGCATCGTCCGCGCCCGGGGTGGACACCGCGTCGCGGTCCCGCCAGTCCCGGGGCAGCGAGTGGTCCAGCACGTCGTCGACGGTGACCGCGCCGACCAGCCGGTTGTTCCGGTCGACCACCGGCATCGCGACCAGGTCGTAGGTGGCCATCCGACGGGTTATCTCCGGCAGCGGGGTGGTCGGGCGCAGCGGGTCGATGTCGTTTATCACCACCCCGCCGAGCAGGTCGGCCGGGGGTTCGCGCAGCAGCCGCTGGAAGTGCACGATGCCCAGGTAGCGGCCGGTCGGGGTGGTCATCGGGGCGCGGGTCACGAAGACCTGCGCGGCGATCGCCGGGGAGAGTTGCTCCTCCCTGATCCGGGCCAGCGCCTCGGCGACCGTGGCGTCCGGCGGCAGGATCACCGGCTCGGAGGTCATCACGCTGCCGGCCGTCCCGGAGGTGTATTTCAGCAGTTGGCGGACCGGGTCGGCCTCGTCCGGCTCCATCAGGTCCAGCAGCACGTCCTGCTCCGGCGGGGGCAGCTCGTTGAGCAGGTCGGCGGCGTCGTCCGGGTCCATCTCCTCCAGCACGTCGGCGGCCCGTTCCCGGTCCAGCGCGGCGAGGATCTCCACCTGGTCGCGTTCGGGCAGCTCGCTGAGCACGTCGGCGAGGCGTTCGTCGTCGAGGGCCGCCGCGACCTCGTTGCGCCGGGCGTCGGGCAGGTCCTGGAGCGCGTTGGCCAGGTCGGCGGGGCGCATGTCCTCCAGCACGGCCAGCAGGTTGGCGGTGCCCCGGTTGTCGGCGATGCCGCTCAGCCCGCGTACCCGGTCCCAGTCCACCTGGTGCAGGTGGCCACGGCGGGTCAACCGGCTGGTCTGCTCGCGGACGGCGACCCGGGACAACGACCACTCGCCGCCCCGGCTGCACTCCATCGCCACGTCCACCACCGCGCCGGGCTGGCCGCCCGGGTCGAGCTGCACCCGCCGGTCCAGCAACTCCTGCAGGACGAGCAGCTCGTTGGGGCGTTTGGAGAAGCGGCGCAGGTTGAGGGTGCCGCTGCCGAGGACGACCGCGTCGGGGTCGATGGAGGTGATCCGGTTGATGGACAGGAAGATCCGGCGGCGCATCGGCATCTCGGCCACCAGACCCACCACCTCGGGTGGACGCTGGGTCGGCCGGATCCGGGCGACGGCGTCGCGGACCCGCCCCACCTGGTCGCCGTTCGGGTCGAAGACGGCGACTCCGGCGAGTCGAGCGATGTAGACCCGGTTCGGCGTGCTCACGGCCACCAGCCTAAGCGCCTAGTGTTTACCACCATGTCGACCCTGGCCTACGAGATCGTGGACGTCTTCACCGACCGCCCGTTCGCCGGCAACCCCCTGGCCGTGGTGTTCGGCGCCGAAGCGCTGGCCACCGAGCAGATGCAGGTGCTGGCGGTGGAGTTCAACCTCTCGGAGACGGTGTTCGTGCTGCCGCCGACCCAGGTGGGCGCCACCTACCGGGCCCGGATCTTCACCCCGACCGGGGAACTGCCCTTCGCCGGTCACCCCAGCGTCGGCGCGGCGGTCGCCGCCAGCCGTCGTGGCCTGTTCCCCGCCGGACCGGTCAGCCAGGAGTGTCACGCCGGGGTGCTGCCGGTCGAGGTGACCGCGACCGGTGCCACGCTGACCGGCGGCACCCCCACCCTCGGGCCGGAACTCGACCCGGAACCGCTGCTGGAGATGGCCGGGCTCGCCGCCGCCGACCACGCCGGCCCGGCCCCCCGGGTGGCCGGCTGTGGGCTGGAGTTCCCCTACCTGCCGGTGCACCCCGACGCGGTGGCCCGCGCCCGGGTCAACCTGGCGGCGGCCGAGCGGTACGGGGTGGAGCACGTCAGCGTCTTCTCCTGGGACGCCGACACGCGCACCGCCCACGCCCGGGTCTTCGTGCCGGGGCTCGGCGTGTCCGAGGACCCGGCCACCGGTTCGGCCGCCCTGGGGCTGGGGGTGTGGCTGGTGGCCAGCGGTCTGCTCCCCGGCACCGGCCGCAGCGGGTACGCCGTCCGGCAGGGCGCGGAGATCGGCCGTCCGTCGGCCCTGGACTGCACGGTGACCGCCGAGGACGCGACGGCGGTCGGCGCGACGGTGACCGGCCAGGTGATGCCGGTCGCCCGGGGCGAGATCCTGGTGCCGCCCTTCGTCGGGTGACCGGGCACCGTCGGGGCCGGTGACGGCGCTCGGGTGCCGGACGGGTGGAAGCTGCGAGAGGATGCGGGTGTGACGGACGAGGTGGACGCCTCCCGGTCGACGCCACTGGTCGACGAGGCGGTCAAGAAGGCGGCGGTGGCCTGGGTGGGGGTCGGTGACGGGCCGGCGGTCGCGCTGTGGTGCGTACCCCTGGAGGGGTCGTTGTTCGTGGTCAGCGGGCCGGGGGAGCAGACCGCGCCGGGGCTGGCCGACGCCGCCACGGCCCGGGTGACCCTGCGCGGCGACCACGGCGGGCGCATCGTGACCTGGCCGGCGCGGGTGATCCGGCTGGCCCCGGGCAGCCCGGAGTGGGAGACCTCCGCGCCGTTGGTGGCGGCGAAGCGGCTCAACGCCTCCGGTCCGACCGCCGACCTGGTGGCCCGCTGGGCGGCCGACGGTTGCGCGCTGACCCGGCTCGTCCCGGACGGCACGCCGGACGCCGGGGACGCCCTGCCGGACACCTCGCTGGCCGCCGAGCCCCGGGGCGCGGCGGTGGTCCGGGCCACCCGCAAGCCGTTCCGCCTGCACCGGGTTCGCCGCCGCTGACCCACCGGCCGTCGCCGCCGGGCACCGCTGACCAGCGCTCCGGGGCACCGCCCGGCAGGGTCGACCCGCCGCCCGGCGTGCACCCGACCCGTCGCCGCCCGTGTGAGGATGACCCACCGTGTCCTCCGCCGCACCGCCGCCGCGTCCGCCCGTCGATCCGCTCACCGTCGGCGTCCTCGTGCTCGCCGTCGCCTCGGTCTCGTCGTCGGCCCCGCTGATCGCGTTCGCGGCGGCACCGGCGCTGGCCGTGGCGTGCTGGCGCAACCTGCTCGCGGTCACCGTGCTCGCCCCGTTCACGGTGGCCCGTCGCCGGGCCGAACTGCGGGCCCTGACCGTGGGGGCGGGTCGCCGGGAGGGCTGGTACTGCGTGCTGTCCGGGGTGGCGCTGGCCGCGCACTTCGCCACCTGGATGCCGAGCGCCCAGCTCACCTCCGTGGCGGCGGCCACCGCGCTGGGCGCCACCCAACCGGTCTGGCAGGGGCTGATCGCCCGCTGGCAGGGCCGGCGGCTGTCGTACCCCGTCTGGGTCGGCATCGGGGTGGCGGTGACCGGTGCGGTGCTGGCCACCGGCGCGGACGTCGGCGTCTCCGGCCGGGCCTTCGCCGGTGACCTGCTGGCGGTGGTCGGCGGGATGTTCGCCGCCGTCTACACCGCGTTCGGCGAACGCGCCCGCGCCACCATCAGCACCGCCACCTACACCACCATCTGCTACGGGGTGTGCGCGGCGATCCTGCTGGTCGGCTGCCTGGTCGGCGGGGTACGGCTGCACGGGTACGGCACCAGCACCTGGCTGGCGATCGTCGGGCTGGTGGTGGGGGCCCAACTGCTCGGCCACTCGATGTTCAACCACGCGCTGCGCCGGGTGTCGGCGACCACCATCAGCGTGCTGATCCTGCTGGAGGCCCCCGGTGCGGCGCTGATCGCCTGGGCGTGGCTGGGGCAGCTGCCCCGCCCGTACGCGCTGCCCGGGTTGGCGCTGCTGCTCGCCGGGGTGGTCGTGGTGGTGCTCGGCGGTGCCCGTACGGGTCGGCGGGCCATCCCGGCCACGCTGCCCGCCACCGCCGTCCCGCCGGCACCCTGACCACCCGGTCCGGCTGCCCGCCCGCGATCCGTTCGCCGCGATTCCGCCGGAACGGCGGGCACGGGTCCCGTCCGCACGTGAGAGTGCGGGGGGAGGTGGGGCGATGGCGGGGCGCAGCGCGGACGACGACCGCAGCGGCACCGTGGTCACCCCGTCGGCCGAGTTCCCGCCGCTCACGCCGGCGGAGGTGGACGCCCTGCGCCGGGTCGGCGCGCACTGGCGGGTCGGTGCGCCGCCCGCCCTGCCGGTCGACCCGACCCTGGACCGCTACCGCAACCACCCCGCCCCGGGCCGGCTCAGCCGGCTGGCCCCGATCGCGCTGTTCCGGCCGGCACCGGGGGCACCGGCCGGCCGGGACGGGCTGGTCGCCGCCGAACGGGCCGACCAGCCGGACTCGCCCCTGGGCCGGCGGCTCGGCCGGGTCCGCCGGGTGCTCCTCGGCCCACCACTGGCCAGCGCCGCCGTGCTGCACGAGCGGATGCGCAAACTGGTGGCGCTGCCGGTGCTCTCCTCCGACCTGCTCAGCTCGGTCGCGTACGGGCCGGAGGCGTTGCTGACCGTGCTGGTGCTGGCCGGCAGCGGGGCACTGGGCCTGGCCCTGCCCCTGTCGGCCGGGCTGGTGCTGCTGATGGTCGCCGTCGGGATCTCGTACCGGCAGACCATCCCGGCGTACCCGCACGGGGCCGGGTCGTACCTGGTGGCGGGGGACAACCTGGGGGTCAGGGCGGGGCTGACCGCCGCCGCCGGGCTGATGCTCGACTAAGTGCTGACCGTGTCGGTGTCGATCGCGGCGGGCGTGCACGCGATCACCTCGGCGCTGCCGGGGCTGACGCCGTTCGCCGTGCCGCTCGGGGTGCTGGTGATCCTGCTGCTGCTCGCCGGCAACCTGCGCGGGGTACGCGCCGCCGGCAACCTGTTCGTCCTGCCGACGTACGCCTTCGTGGCCGCCGTGCTGGGGTTGCTCGTGGTCGGCTACCTGCGGGCGGCGGGCCGGGGTTTCGCGCCGGTGGCCCCGCCGGTGGTGCCGGCGACCCAGGGGCTGGGGCTGCTGCTGGTGCTGCGGGCGTTCGCCTCCGGGGCGGTGTCGATGACCGGCATCGAGGCCGTCTCCAATGCGGTGCCCGCGTTCCGTACGCCGGAGTGGCGCAACGCGCGCACCACGCTGGCCTGGATGGTGGCGATGCTGGTGGTCCTGTTCGCCGGGCTGACCCTGCTGATCCACCTGGCCGGGCTGGTGCCCCGACCGGGCGAGACGCTGCTGTCCCAGCTCGCCCGGGTGACCTTTCCCACCGGCCCGTGGTACGCCGTCGTCCAGGTGACCACCGCGCTGATCCTGCTGCTCGCCGCGAACACCGCGTTCAACGACTTTCCCCGGCTGCTGTTCTTCATGGCCCGCGCCGGTCACGCGCCCCGCCGCTTCCTGCACCTGGGCGACCGGTTGGCGTTCGGCAACGGCCTGGTCGCGCTGGCCGCGACCGCGGTCGTGGTGTTCGTCGCGTTCGGCGGGCACACCGAGAAACTGATCCCGTTGTACGCGGTGGGGGTGTTCCTCGCCTTCACCCTGTCGCAGAGCGGCATGGTGGTGCACTGGCGGCGGCACCGGGGCGGTGGCTGGCGGCGGCGGGCGCTGGTCAACGGGGTGGGCGCGGTGCTGTCCGGGCTGGTGCTGCTGACCGCGGCGGTGGCGAAGTTCACCGAGGGTGCCTGGGTGGTGGTGGTCGCCGTACCGCTGCTGGTGCTGCTCTTCGCCCGGATCCACCGGCACTACCGCACCCTGCACGCCGCCCTGGCCCTGCGCCCGCCACCTGCCGACCCCGTCCCGCCGGCCGCCGCCCGCGGACCCGCCGCCGGGCCGTCCGGCGCACCGGCGGGCCGGTCCGTCGAGGGCGAGGAGGTGCCGCAGGAACTGCGTCACCTGGTGGTGGTCCCGGTGGTACGCCTCAACCGCGCCTCGATGCGGGCCCTGGCGTACGCGGTGTCGCTGGGCCGACCGACGCTGGCGGTGCACCTCGCCCCGGAGGACGCCGAGGCGGACCGGTTCCGGGAGCAGTGGCGGGCCTGGGGGGACCACGTCCGGCTGGAGACGATCGTCTCGCCGTACCGGGCGGTGGTCGGGCCGCTGGCGCACTACCTGGAGGCGTTGCACGCCGCCGCGCCGGATCTGGTGCTGACCGTGGTGGTGCCGGAGGTGGTGCTGCGCCGGCCGTGGCACCGCCTGCTGCACAGCCGTACCGGCCAGCGGCTGCGCCGGGCGCTGCGCGCCCTGCCCGGTGTGGTGGTCACCACCGTCCCCGTCCACGTGCTTGAGTGAAGGCGGCAAGACGACCGGCGATTCGACCGATGGTGTCCTGTGTCACAGTTCGGGTGTGCGAGAATCGCACGGTGGCTGACATCGACGCGCGGACGCTGGGGGAGCGCATCCGGGATGCGCGTAAGCGTGCAGGCCTCAGTCAAGAGGACCTCGGGCACGCGGTAGGCATCGAACGAACGGTCATGAACAAGATCGAGAGTGGCATACGCAAGGTCACCGCGCTCGAACTGGCGGACATCGCCGGGGCGATCGGTGTACGCATGTCCACGTTCTTCGAGGAGCCTGTCCCCGCGCTCGTCGCCCATCGGTCCAGTCAGGGGCTGGACACCGCAGACTCGCAGGTCGACACCCTGCTGACCACGTTCGCCAGCGAGGTCGCATTCGTCGCGTCGTTGGGCGTCGACGAACTGGGGCTCGACGGTGCCGAGGCGGTCACCCAGGCCGGTATCACGACACCGTCGACCAATGCCGAGGCCGAGGCGTTCGCGGCGCAGGCGCGTGGCCTGCTGGCCTGCTCGGCAACGGAACCGATCAGTCGGTTCGTCGAACGGGTCGCCGCCGTCGGGCTCCTGGCGTTCTCTCGCGACATCGGCAAGGACACGGCGGACGCCGGGTCGGTCCTGCTGCCCCGGGGCGGTGTGTGCCTCGTCAACAGCCATATGAAGGTCGGTCGTAGGAGACTCGCCCTCGCGCACGAACTCGGTCACTATCTCATCGCGGACACTTACACCGTCGACTGGCGGGTGGCCGACCATTCCGATCAGGTGGTCCCCCTGGAGTCACGCCTCGACCGCTTCGCCCGCGCGTTTCTGCTACCCGAGGCCGCGATCACCCCGCAGTGGCAGGAAAAGGCGTCCCGGTCCGGGGAACGCGCTGCGGCGATTTACCTCGCGAGTGCCTACCGGGTCGACATGGCCACCCTCGCGACCCGCCTGAAGGAACTGGGCCTGGCCGACGCCGAGCGGGTGGCCGCGGTACGCCGATACCGTACGACCCAGACCGACATCGTGGAGATGGGTCTCAACGTCCCCCCGGAGGAACTGGCGGGAACGACGGTCCCTCGCCCGTTCGCCCGCGCGGTGCTGCGGCTGGTACGGGACGAGCGGATCAGCCGCGAACGTGCCCTGGACCTACTACAGGGCACGTTCGACGAGGCGGACCTGCCGCAGGTCCGGCAGCGACGGGCCGACGAGATCTGGCGTTTCGTGTCGTGACGGTTCCCGAGAACGCCCTGGTCTTCGACACCGGGCCGCTGCGTCATTTCGCTCAGCAGGGATGGTTGGGGGTCCTGCGTTTTCTCGCCGAGGACCGCCCTGTCTACGTCCCCGACAGCGTGGAGCGTGAACTCCAGCGTGCCGTCGAGCAGGTGCCGGCCGCCCGCGCGGTGCTCGACGCAGACTGGATCAAGGTCCACCGGTCGACCGATGTCGGTTTCGCCGAAGCCTTCGCCCACTATGCCGATCGGTTGGTGGTCGACGGCAGGAACATCGGCGAGTGCGGGGTGCTCGCCATGGGCCAGGTCTACAAGTGCGAGGTGGTGCTGGACGATGCCACGCCGCGCCACATCGCCGAGGAAAAGGGCATCCGGGTCACGGCGACTGTCCCGCTGCTGTGCCAGGCGGTCCGCACGAAAATGCTCGCCGTGAAAACGGTGGAGGAGTTGGTCGACCGGCTTCTGGAAGGCGAGTACTTCCTACCGTTCGGTGTCGGTGGGTTCCGTCGCCATGTTCTGGAGAACGGACTGCTTGAATACGACGAACTGTCTCCCCCGGCGTCATGATCGCAGGCGTGGGTGGCCGTTGCCGCCGCGGTCAGGTGTCGAGGCCGACGGCGGCGGCGCTGGCGGTCCAGAGGCGCGCGGCCAGCGCCGGGTCGGCGGCACGCGGCCAGGGCCGGCGCAGTCGCCGGTCGGCGTAGTAACCGCCGTCGACCAGCCGGGACGCGGGCTGGTTGGCCAGCCAGACCAGCGTCTCCGCGCCCTTCTCCGGGCTGCGGAACGGCATCACCCGCATGCCGAGGGCGACCAGCCGGCTGTCCGCGCCGAACCGGGTCCGCACCACCCCCGGGTGGAACGAGTACGCCGGCACGTCGGGCCAGCGCCGGGCGGCCTCGGCGGCGAACAGGATGTTGGCCTGCTTGCTGGTGCCGTACGCGCGCATCGGCCGGTACCGGCGCAGCGCGGCGTTGAGGTCGTCCGGGTCGAGGGTCCCGCTGCGGTGCGCGCCGGAGGCGGTCACCACCAGCCGGCCGACCCGGTCGACGAGCAGGTTGCTCAGCAGGAACGGGGCCAGGTGGTTGGCCTGGATCGACAGCTCGAACCCGTCGACCGTGGTGAGCGGCTCCAACACGATCGCCCCGGCGTTGTTCGCCAGCACGTCGATCCGGTCGTACGTCGCCCGTAGCCGCTCGGCGAGCCCGCGTACGTCGTCGAGCACGGCGAAGTCGGCGCGGAACAGTTCGGGGCGTTCGCCGGACGCCTCGCGTACCCGGTCACCGGCGGCCTGGAGGCGGGCCGGGTCCCGGCCGACGAGCGCCACCCGGTCGCCGCGCCGGGCCAGCGCCACCGCGGCGGCCAGGCCGATGCCCGAACTGGCCCCGGTCACCACCACGGTCCGCCGCCCGGTGGCATCTTCCACAGGTCCATTCACCCCGGTCACGGCACGAGGTTACCGTGGAGTCACCACGCCCACCGGGCCGTACGGGTTCTCGTCACGTGCGGGTGACCGGGTGGGCCGCCCAGGGTGCCCGGGGCGGCCCCACCGCTCAGTACGAGGTGCCGTACCCGGTCGTCGACTCCTGGTTGGCCAGCCAGACGAAGAAGACCACGATGGCGATGGTGGCCAGCACCGCGATGACGGTGGAGATCCACCCGACGATGATGCCGGCGGTGGCGAAGCCCGCACCGCCCTCCCCCCGCTCCCGGATCTGCCGCCGGGCCACGTGGCCGAGGATCGCGCCGATGAGGCCGATGTAGCCGCCGAGTCCGTAACCGCACAGCCCGATCGCGCCGATGATCGAGACGATCATCGAGGCGATCGCGAGGCCGTTCTGCGGCGGCGGAGGCTGGTAGCCGCCGTAACCGGCGTACCCCATCGGCTGCGGGTAGCCGGGCTGCGGGTAGGCGGCAGCGGCGGCGTACGGGTCGACCGGGGCGGCCTGGGCGGGGATGCCCGGCGCGCCCGCGTACGGGTCGGCCGGGGCGTACGGGTCCTTCCCGACCGGTGGGGCGGAGATCGGCGGGCCACTGGCCGGCAGTGTCGGGTCGGGCTGCTGGGCCGACCAGGCCGGGTCCGACCAGCCGTCGGAGGGCGGGGGGTAGGTCATCTGATCTTCTCCGTCGCATGTAGGTGCGCCGTCAGGGTAGCCAGGACCGCACAGTGGTGGGGTCGGCCCCGTGGTGGCTCGTTGCCCGCGTCCGGTCGAGCGGGCAGGATGCCGGCATGGCTATCGACGCGCGTGGGGCCGACCGATCCGGCAGCCGACCGAGGCGGGACGTGAGCCGCCCCGGCCTGGCCCGGCGCACCCGTGCCACCACCGGCGGCAGCCAACCCGGCCAGGACGAGCCGGTGCCGCTGCCGGACCCGGTGACCATGCGGCTGGACGGCCGGGTCGCCCTGGTCACGGGTGCGGGCAGCGCCGACGGCATCGGGTACGCCACCGCCCGCCGCCTGGCCGACCTGGGCGCCCGGGTGGCGATCGTCTCCACCACCCGGCGTATCCACGAGCGGGCCGGTGAGCTGGGCGTGACCGGGTTCGTCGCCGACCTGACCGACGAGTCCGAGGTCGGCGCGCTCGCCGACGCGGTCGCCGAGCAGCTCGGCGACGTCGAGGTGTTGGTCAACAACGCGGGCCTGGCCAGCCGGGCCAGCCCCGAGGTGCTCCGCCCGGTGGCCCAGCTCAGCTACGACGAGTGGCGCGGCGAGATCGACCGGAACCTGACCACCGCGTTCCTGTGCAGCCGGGCCTTCATCAGCGGGATGGCCGAGCGGGGCTGGGGGCGGATCGTCAACCTCTCGGCGACCGCCGGCCCGGTCAACGCCCTGCCCACCGAGGCGGCGTACGCGGCGGCCAAGGCGGGGGTGGTCGGGCTGACCCGGGCCCTGGCGATGGAGATGATCGCCGACGGGGTGACGGTGAACGCGGTGGCCCCCGGCACCATCTACACGGCGGCCTCGACGATGGCGGAGCTCAAGCAGGGGCTCGGCACCCCGGTCGGCCGCCCCGGCACCCCCGACGAGGTGGCTGCCGCGATCAGCTTCCTCTGCTCGCCCGCGGCGTCGTACATCACCGGGCAGATGCTGGTGGTCGACGGTGGCAACAGCGTCCGGGAGGCGCAGTTCCGCTGATCAGTAGCCGGTGCCGGTGCTGCTGCCGACGCCGGCCACCACGACCAGGGCGAGCCAGCCGCAGCAGACGAGCACCCCGATCGCGGTGAACGCGTAACTGAGGACCAGCCCCCAGGTGGCGAGCTGGTCGCCGTCCTCGCCGGTCCGCCGGATCTGCCGTTTCGCCAGGTGGCCGAGGACGATGCCGGCCGGGGCGAAGACGAAGGCGAACACCAGGGACAGGATCGCCGGCACGTTGGTCCCGCCACCACCGGGTGGTCCGTACGGCCCGGGTGGCGGGTGGCCCCACTGCTGTCCGCCCGGCGGCTGCCCCCACGGCGGTGGCTGTTCCCCAGCGGACGGCTGTTCCCAGGCTGCTGGCCCGCCCGGCGGCGTGACCGCCGGCTGCTCGCCCGACGGTGGCCGGCTCCAGCCGGGCGACCCGGACGGTGGGGCCGACCCGCCCGGCTCGCCGCCGCCCGGGAACTCACCGATGCGACCCGGCTCCGGCGGCCGGGCCGGGGCCGACGGCTCGGAGGGCGCGGACGGCTGCGCCCAGGGGGACGGCTCGGCAGGTGGGGCCCACGCTGACGGCTCGGGCCCGCTCGGGCTCCACGGTCCGTCCGGCGGGGTGGGCGCGGGCGGGGAGGCCGGTTCGTCGGACGGACGTCGGGGCGGCTCGTACGGTGACGGCGGCTGCTCCGGCTCCCCCGGTGGCGTACTCACGGTGCCCGCCCTCCGCCGCAGGTCAGTGGCCTCTCTACGGCGGACGCTACCGGCTGGCGGCGCGGCTTTTCACCCGGTTGACGCCACGTCACCTCGTCGGGGCGGGTGGGGGACCGGTCAGGGCAGCCGGGAGAGGTCGGCGGCGGCCCGCTCGATGATCAGGCAGCGGTCTTCGACGTAGTCCATGCCGGCCGCCTCGGCGATCCGCCGCGCCTCGGCGGAGACGATGCCGAGCTGGAGCCAGACCGCCGGTGCGCCGATGGTCGCCGCCTGCCGTACCACCTCGACGGCGTCCCGGGCCGGGCGGAAGACGTTCACCAGGTCCACCGGGTGCGGAATGTCGGCGAGCGACGGGTAGGCCCGCTCACCGAACAACTCGTCCACGGTCGGGTTGACCGGAATGATCCGCCAGCCGTACCGCTGCATCTGTGCCGGCACCCGGTGTGCGGCCTTGCCCGGGTCGCGGGAAGCGCCCACGACGGCGATCACGGCGGAGTCGGCGAGGAGCTGCTGTGCGGTCCGCATCCGCCGAGCCTAGCCCGATTCCGGGCGGGTGGGACCGGCCCGGCCGCCGGGGCACGGCTCTGCTTGCCCGTCGCGCGCGCTCGACGGGCCTGCTCAGAGCAGGGCGAGCTGTTCGGGGGCGGGTGCGGACGGTGGGGCCGGCACCCGATGGCTGTCGCCGCGCTCGCTCCGGTGCAGGCCGTGCCGGCGGGCCGCGATCCGCACCCGGGCGGTCAACTCCCGCTGGTACGCCTGCGGCGGGTAGGCCCCGGCGCGGTAGAGCTCGCGGTAGCGGGGGACCAGGTGCGGGAACTCCCGGCCCAACCAGTGCGCGTACCACTGGCGGGCACCGGGGCGCAGGTGCAGGGCCAGCGGCGTGACACCGGTGGCGCCGGCGGCGGCGATGGCCGCGAGGGTGGCGTCGATCGACGCGTCGTCGTCGCTGAGGCCGGGCAGGATCGGCGCCATCAGCACCCCCACCTCGAAGCCGGCGTCGGTGAGCCGGCGGACCGCGTCGAGCCGGCGACGCGGGCTCGGGGTGCCGGGCTCCACCGCCCGCCACAGGGTCTCGTCGACGAAGCCCACCGAGAACGACAGGCTGACCCGGGTGACCTCGGCGGCCTGGCACAGCAGCGGCAGGTCACGCAGGATCAGGGTGCCCTTGGTGAGGATCGAGAACGGGTTGGCGAAGTCCCGCAGCGCCGTGATGATCGGCGGCAGCAGCCGGTAGCGGCCCTCGGCGCGCTGGTAGCAGTCGACGTTGGTGCCCATCGCGATCGGTGCGCCCCGCCACCGCGCGGCGGCCAACTCGCGCCGGACCAGCTCCCCGGCGTTGACCTTGACGACCACCTTGCGGTCGAAGTCCGCGCCCGCGTCGAGGTCGAGGTAGGTGTGCGAGTTGCGGGCGAAGCAGTAGACGCAGGCGTGGGTGCAGCCCCGGTACGGATTGATCGTCCAGCTGAACGGCACCCGCGACCCGGTCGGCACCCGGTTGATGATCGACTTGGCCTGCACCTCGTAGAAGGTCATGCCGGCGAAGTCGGGGGTGTCGAACGTGCGGGTGACCGCGCCGGGCAGCGCCAGCGGCAGGGGTGGCGTCGCTGGCGCTGCCCGGTCGGGACGCTCCTCGTCCGGGGGAGCGGAGAGGTGGTCCCAGCGCATGTCGTTATTCGAACATGTGTGCGAGCGCGACGCAAGTGAAACGCCGACGGCCGGACCGTGGGGCCCGACCGCCGGCGGCGGTGTTCAGTGCTGGTGGTTCGCCAGCTGCTTGCGGACGTCGTCCATGTCCAGGGCTTGGACCTGCTCGATCAGGTTCTCCAGGGCCGACTCGGGCAGCGCGCCGGGCTGGGCGAAGACGATCACGCCGTCCCGGATCGCCATGATCGTCGGGATCGAGCGGATGTCGAACTTGGCGCCCAGTTCCTGCTGCGCCTCGGTGTCGACCTTGCCGAAGGTGATGTCGGGGTGCTTCTCCGACGAGCGCTCGTAGACCGGGGCGAACCGCTTGCACGGGCCGCACCACTCGGCCCAGAAGTCGACCAGCACGATGCCGCTGCTCTCGGTCACCTCGTCGAAGTTGGCCGTGGTCAGCTCAACGGTTGCCATTGGACTCTCCGATCAGCGCGGATTGCTTTTTCCGTCCGGTAGAACCAGGTGGTACCCCGGCAAATTCCCGGGTGGGGCGTGCCGAAACCGGGCCGCTCCGGAGCTCCGATCATGCTCATCGAGCTGCATCTGTCGATGCGCGTGTGCGGACTGCACTTGCACGACGCATTTGCGTGACGGCCCGTGATGGGAGCGTTTCCAGGGAGATCGCCGCCCGGAGCAGCCAACATGCGCGAACTTGTCGCCTGACAAGGTACTACTTCACCTGCAGAGATCGCTCTCTCGTTGATCGTTAGTGACTCTGAGTATTGTTACGAAAAGATAAATGTGACCTCCGTCTCTGTTCGTTCATCGTCGTGGTGGGGCAGAATCTTCGACATCAGAGCGTGGGCGGCGGGTGCCGGGGAGGGCCCCGCCGCTCATTGCGTCTCCCCCCGGATGGGCCCGGGAGTGACATTTTCCTGTCACCCGCCAGCCGAGGTCTCCTTAATCAGCGGTAAGGCGTGTCGAGTCGTACTCGCCGCTGCCCGTCGACGGCGGCGCGCGGGCACCCCGGCCGCGACACCGAACGGCCCACGGGCGCGGATCGCGCCGGGACGAGCCCGTCACCCGTCCGGCGGGCTTATGCTGGCGGCGGAGGTCCTGATGAGCCACTCCCGCGCCGGAGAGCCGCCCTCTGCCGGACGGCGTGCCGCACCGCTGACCACCGCCACCTACTCCGCCACCGAGTGGGAACTGCTCACCACGCTGCCCGGCCGGGTGCTGGTGGCCGCCGCCTCACCCGGCCCCGGTCGCCCGACCCGGGACGTCACCGCCGGCCTCGTCGGGCTGGACGCTCTCGCCGCCGGCCGGGCCTCCGACAGCGACCTCGTCCGCGCCGTGGTCGCCGCGATCTACGCCCGGCACGACGGCGCGACCGCCGCGGTCGGCGGGCCCACCGGCCCGGCCGACCTGCCACCGGCCTGCCGGGCCGCCGTCCGGGTGCTGCGTCGACGGGCCGACCCCGCGGACTCCGCCGCGTACCGGCAGTGGGTGGAGTCGGTGGCGGTGCGGGTCTGCCGGACCGGTGCCCCCGACCCCACCGACAGGTGGTTCCTGGAACGCCTCGGCGACGCGTTGGGGCTGCGCGGGCGGTGAGGGCACCCCGGACCCGTGCGCACCCCCCGGGGTGACACCGGTCGGGGTGGCCTACGGGGGTCGCGGCGGCGGCCGTACCCTCTTGGAACCGTGACCGAGGACCAGCTCGACGTGGGTGTCGGACCGTGGCCGGGCGACCCGCCTGACGACCCGCGCTACGACCCGGAGCTGCTCGCCGCCGGCGACCGGCGCAACGTGGTGGACCGCTACCGCTACTGGCGGCGGGAGGCCGTCGTGGCCGACCTGGACGCCCGGCGGCACGACTTCCACGTGGCCATCGAGAACTGGCAGCACGACTTCAACATCGGCACGGTGGTGCGCAACGCCAACGCCTTCCTCGCGGCCGAGGTGCACATCGTCGGGCTGCGCCGGTGGAACCGTCGGGGCGCCATGGTCACCGACCGGTACCAGCACGTCAGGCACCATCCGACCATCGAGGAGTTCGTCGGCTGGGCCGCCGGGCAGGAGCTGCCGGTGGTCGGCATCGACAACCTGCCCGGTTCCCGGCCGTTGGAGACGATCACCCTGCCCCGGCGTTGCGTGCTGCTCTTCGGCCAGGAGGGGCCGGGGCTGTCCGCCGCCGCCCGCGCCGCCTGCGACCAGCTCTTCTCGATCGCCCAGTACGGCTCGACCCGGTCGATCAACGCCGGGGTGGCCAGCGGCATCGCCATGCACGCCTGGGTACGCGCCCACGCCGCCGCCCCGCCCGCCTGACCCGCCCGCCTGACCCGCCCGCCTGACCCGCCCGCCCTGCACCCGCCCGCCTGGCCCGCACCCGCCCGCCCCGCACCGGGCCGGCGTCCCCGCCCCGGCGACCGGCACTCGCGCCGGGCGGCCGGCCCCGGGAAATCGCCGCGTGGGCGCTGAGGTGCGGAAAGGGGCGGCACGTTCGTGGCGGCGGCTTGACGCCGGGCGCGTCGCCGGGCCACGGTGGGGATGTGAGTGTCGTGGTGAGTTGTCCGAGGTGTGCGGGTCAGGTACGCCCACCGGACCTGATGCACGGTGAGTCGCGTTGCGTCAGGTGCGGACCGGTGGCCCCGCTGCACGTGCCCGAGCACATCGACGCCGACATCGTGGCGAGCGTGGTGGACCGGGTGGCGGCAGAGAGCGACCCGCAGCGGCCCGCGCTGCCCCTGTGGTGCCCGTGGCCGCTGCCGTCCGGCTGGACGGTGACCGGGGTGGCCTGGGCCGGCGACGAGGCCGGTGGCGTGCGGGCCACGGCCGTCGCGTGCGCCGGGCCGGCCCCGCTCGGCGGTGGACCGGCCGAACTGGTCCTGGTGGCCGAGGAGCCGGGAGTGGGATTGGGCACCCGGTTCGCCGGGGTGGCCGGCCCGGATCCCGGTCCAGAGTTGACGGAGGTGCTGGCCGGGCCCGGTCCCGGCCCTGGTCACCCCGAGCATGTCGAGCCGGCGCGGATCAGGGTCGGGGGCCATCCGACTCCACTGTGGTTAATCAATTCGGCAACGGATCGAAGCGCGTACGCCGGTGAGGCTCGGGGAATGTGGCTCCATGCGATAGCCTGGCCGGCGAGCGCGGGTCACCTCCTCGCGGAAGATGTCGTCCTGCACGACCTCACCGAGTGGACTCCGCCCGAGCTCGTGTACGGCGCTCCGTCCCCGTACCTGCACGGAGGGGCTTGACGGCCCTCCCGGCGAGTCGGAGATGGGACGCAGATATTCACGCTACGGCATCATGCTGATACTCTGGGTGCCGCTGCGGTAAACGGACCCGGCGCCGCGCGAGAGGATGGCCCGCTATGGTCAAGAAGGTCCTCACCTGGGCCGGTATCGCATTCTTGATCTTCTTCGTTGCCTACCGGCCAAACTCGGCAGCGGACGTCTTCAAGTCGCTCGGCGGTGGCATCGTGGACATCGCCCAGGGCTTCGGCGACTTCTTCACGAGCCTCGTCGCCTAACCCCCGATGGGCAGCCCCTCCGGACCCCCGTTCGACCCGGACGATCCCGGCCGGGACCGCCGGGAGCGGGACACCGAGCCGATCCCGAGGTACCGACCCGACGACGGGCCGGCCTACGGGTCCGGGGCGGGACCCACCGGCGGACCGTCCTTCTCGGACGACGCCGGCTACGGCGACGTCCCGGGATTCGGTGGTCAGGGGCGGACCTGGGTCCGCGATCCGGAAGCCGGCTACCAACAGCCGGTCATCTCCGAAGAGGAGCTGGCCGGCCTGCGGTCCGACGCCCAGGGCATGACACCCCGCCGGGTGCTGCCCCTGGAGGACGAGCCCAGTTCCCTGGTCGCCCGCTACCTCTTCCCCACCGAGCGCTACCGGGGCGAGTGGAAGCGGCACTGGATCCACCTCGCCACCCCGATCGTCGTCGGCGTGGCGGCCACCTTCGTTCTCGGCTACCTCTCCGGCTTCCTCGCCGGGCAGGACGTCGGCGCCCTCACCACCATCGCCGTGCTGCTCTGGTTCGCGGTGATGGGCTGGGTGGCGTGGAAGGTCGCCGACTGGTGGTACGACCGGTTCATCCTGACCAACAAGCGGGTCATGGTGGTCAACGGTATCGTCACCCGCAAGGTCGCCATGATGCCGCTGGCCCGGGTCACCGACATGAAGTACGAGCAGACCCCCACCGGCCGCGCCCTCAACTACGGCACCTTCGTGCTGGAGTCCGCCGGCCAGGAGCAGGCGCTGCGGGAGATCAAGAATCTGCCCAACCCGAACGAGCTCTACCTGCGGGTCGTCGAGGAGATGTACGAGCCGCAGGCGGTCGAGGCCCGGCTGGGCAAGGAGGCCGACGAGGCGAAGGCCGACGACGGCGCCTGAACGGTTTCGTCCGTCCGGAGGGCGAACTGCCTCCCTTCCGCCGTCGACCGGACCCGGTCCGGCGTGACAGCCTGCCAGGCAGGACGGGGTGCGGAGGTGAGCGGTGGGCCGGGATCCGCTGGAGGACGAGTTCCGCGACTTCGTCGCGGCGCGCTCCGGTGCCCTGCTGCGTACCGCGTACCTGCTCGCCGGGGACTGGGCCACCGCCGAGGACCTGCTCCAGACCGCGCTGACCAAGACGTACCTGGCCTGGCGGCGGCTGGGCGGGATCGAGGCGGTCGAGCCGTACGCCCGGCGGGTCATGGTCAACACGTCCACCAGCTGGTGGCGGCGTCGGTGGCACGGTGAGCGCCCCACCGAGGTGCTGCCCGAGCGGGCCGGGGTGGACGAGATCGAGCAGCAGCTCGACCGGGACGCCCTCTGGCGGCACCTGCGCAGGTTGCCTGCCCGGCAGCGGGCGGTGCTGGTGCTGCGCTACTACGAGGACCTGTCGGAGGCCCAGACGGCGGCCCTGCTGGAGATCTCCCCGGGCACGGTGAAGAGCCAGACGTCGCGCGCCCTGAACACCCTGCGCCGCCGGCTCGCCGCCGAAGGACTGCCCGACCTCGCCGCCGACCCGACCGGCCGCCCCACCCCGACGGCCCGCCCGGCCACCACCGCCCGGCCCTCCCGCGCCGCCCGTACCCCGTCGTCCGACCGGGCCACCGGCGGCACCCCGACGCCCACGCCGAGCCGGACCCCGGCCGGTGGACGCCGACGCGCCGGCCCGCCGGTGCAGGTGGCGGGGCCGCCCGCCGCGGAGCACGCCGGAGCGTTGCCCGACCGCGCCGGCACGCCGTCCGCCCTGACCCCCGCCGGTGGGCGGCCCACCCGGGCCGGGGCCACCCCGTCGGTAGCGGCACCCGCCGGGACCGGCGACGACCCGGCGACGGCCCGGCCGGTCGGCGCGGGGACCCGACCCGAACCGACCACCGCGCTCGCTGCGGAGAGCCGATGAAACCCTCCTCACCCCGGTCGGACAACCAGACCGGCACCCCCGAGCGTCCATTCGCCGTGACGCACGACGAGCCGCTGGAGCAGGCGCTGCGGGAGACCCTCGCCCAGCGGGTCGCCGTACCGCACCGGCTGCCCGTCGACCCGGCCGGGACGGCGCTCGGGCGGGCCCGTCGGGCGCGACGACGGCGTACGGCCGCCGGACTCGCCCTGGCCGGTGTGGCGACCGCACTGCTCACCGGGGGGATGACCCAGCTCGCTGGGCAGGCGGGCCGCCCCACCACCCCGACCGTGGTGCTCGGCGACCCGCGCGGGGTGGCCAGCCTGTCCGCCGGCCCGGTCGCGCCCGCCCCGCCACAGACACCCGCCGACGGCGGGGTCGACCTGATCGTCGCCGGCGCCCTGGTCACCGTCGCCGGGCAGCGGTACGACCTGGGCGTCGGGCCGGTCGAACGCGCGCAACGGCTGCCCGAACACGGCGGCTGGCTGCTGACCGGGGCGGTCACCGCGGCCGGCCGTACCCTCTGGATGGTGCCCGCCGGCGGTGAGTCCCGGGCGTTGCTCGCCGGGGTGGACGAGATCGCCCTGTCACCCGACGGGCGGCAGGTGGCCTGGCGGGACGACGGCCGGCTCTTCGCCGCCGGGATCGTCGCCGGTCAGCTCGTCGCCTTCGTCGCGGGACCGCCCGCCGACGCGGTGCCGGTCCGGTTCGTCGGCGACCGGGTGCTGCTGCGGTCCGGTTCCGTCTCCGGCCACCGGTGGTGGCGGCCGACGCCTGGCGGGTCACCCGGGCCCGTCGCCCCGGACGTCCTCGACGTCTACGGGACCAGACCGGACGGCCGGCTGGTCGCCCGGGTACGCGCCGGGGCCCGGAACTGTCTGGCCGTGCTCGACCCCGACCTCACCCCGGCCACCACCAGGTGCGCGCCGACGCCCGCCGCCGACGGCCGGGGTGTGGTCTCCCCCGACGGGCGTTGGTTGCTGGTCAACGGCCGGCTCGCCGGGGCGGACGGTGCGGTCCTGGTCGACCTGGCCGGCACCGCCCCGCCGTCGCGGACCGTCGGCCCGGTGATCGACGGCGTGGTGACCTGGACGGACACCCGCACGGCGGCGTACGTCGACCGGGACGGTGCACTGGTCCGGCTGCGCCCCGACGAGGCGCTGGCGGGCCAGCCGACCAGCTCGACCCCGGTCGCCGGGGCCGGTGACGGCGTCCGGCCGGTGCTGGTGACCGGTGCCGATCCGGGGTGACCTGCCCGGGTAGCGTCGGGATCATGCCCGCGCGCCCGTTGATCGACCTGCACGCCCACTCCACCGCCAGCGACGGCACGCTGGGCCCGGCCGAACTGGTCCGGGCCGCCGCCGACGCCGGGTTGGACGTGGTGGCGATCACCGACCACGACACCACCGCCGGGTGGGCGGCGGCGGTCGACGCGCTGCCGGCCGGGCTCAGCCTCGTCCGGGGTGCGGAACTGTCCTGTCGCTGGCAGGGTGCCGAGCCGGCGCTCCCGCTGCACCTGCTGGCGTACCTGTTCGACCCGGAACATCCCGAACTGGTCGCCGAGCTGACCCGGGTACGGCAGGCCCGGGAGGTGCGCGGGGAACGGATCGTCGAGCTGCTGCGCGCCGACGGGATCGACGTCAGCTGGACGCAGATCATGGCCGCCGCCGACGGGGGCACGGTCGGCCGCCCGCACATCGCCGCCGCGCTGATCCGGGCCGGCCTGGTCGCCACCACCACCGAGGCGTTCGGCCCGCAGTGGTTGGGGCAGCGGTACCGGCTACCCAAGGAGGACACCGACGTGTTCCGGGCCGTCGCCCTGGTCCGGGCGGCCGGCGGCGTGCCGGTGTTCGCCCACCCCCGAGCCAGCCGGCGGGGGCGGATCGTCCCCGACTCGTTGATCGCCGAGCTGGCCGAGGCGGGGCTCGCCGGCCTGGAAGCCGACCACGAGGACCACACCCCCGAAGAGGCGGAGTACGTCCGGCAGCTCGCCGCCGACCTGGGCCTGCTGGTCACCGGCTCGTCGGACTTCCACGGCAGCCACAAGACCGTCCGGCTGGGCGCGCACACCACCACCGTGGAGGCGTACGAGCGGATCGTCGCGGCGGCCTCCGGAGTGACCGGCGTCGCTTCCGGGTGATCCGCGTTTCGCCTGCCAGCGGCACCGCTACCCTCGTCCGGTGGATCTCAAGCTCTTCGGTGAGGTCTTCGTGACCCTGCTGGTCATCGTCGACCCGCCGGGCATGATGCCGATCTTCCTCGCCCTGACCGGCCCGCTGCCGGCCCGTGACCGTAACCGGGCCGCCTGGCAGGCGGTCGCGTTGGCGCTCGGCGTCATCGTGGTCTTCGCCGTCGCCGGCCAGACCCTCCTCGCCTACCTGCACGTGGACCTGCCGGCGTTGCAGGCGGCCGGTGGCCTGCTGCTGATCCTGGTGGCGCTGGAACTGCTCACCGGCAAGGCCGACGACCCCAGCCAGCAGGTCACCTCCAACATCGCCCTGGTGCCGCTGGGCACCCCGCTGCTGGCCGGTCCCGGCGCGATCGTGGCGACCATGCTCTTCGTGCAGCAGTCCGAGGGCGTCGGGCAGGTCTCGGCGATCGCCGCCGCGATCGTCGCGGTGATGCTGGCGGTCTGGGTGGTGCTGCGGTTCTCCGGCGGGATCGTCAAGATCCTCCGACCGGGCGGCATCGAGGTGCTGACCCGGATCGCCGGCCTCCTGCTGGCGGCCATCGCCGTGCAGCTCATCGCCGACGCGGTGGCCGCCTTCGTCACCCAGTACGTGAACATGGGCTGACCCGTCGTCGTGCCGCCGTCGGGCTGTCGTACCGGGCTGGCAGGATCACGGGGGTGCGACGAGCCTCCTCCGCCGGCACCCCCCGGCCCCGCTCCGGCCAGCCCGAGCAACTCGGCTTCGCCGGCATGCCCGAACGGCTCTTCACCTGCACACCCAGCAAACTCGGCGCGTACGCCGACTGCCCCCGTCGCTACCGCTACGCCTACCTCGACCGGCCCGCCCCGCCGAAGGGCCCGCCGTGGGCGCACAACTCGCTCGGCGCGAGCGTGCACACCGCCCTGAAGAACTGGTATGCGCTGCCTGCCGACCGGCGGCGTCCCGAGGCGCTGCCCGCCCTGCTCAAGGGCACCTGGGTCCGCGAGGGCTACCGCGACGACGAGCAGGAACGCGCGGCCTACCAGCGGGCGCTGGGCTGGCTGGAGGGCTACGTCGCGACCCTCGACCCCGGCGACGACCCGCTGGGCGTGGAACGGGTGGTCGCCGTCAAGACCGCCGTGCTGGCCTTCAACGGGCGGGCCGACCGGATCGACTCCCGCCCCGGCCCGGACGGCCCCGAACTGGTCATCGTCGACTACAAGACCGGCCGTACCGGGCTGGACGCCGACGACGCACGCGGCTCGCAGGCGCTCGCCCTCTACGCGTACGCCGCCGAGCGGACGTTCCGCCGGCCCTGCCGCCGGGTGGAGCTGCACCACCTGCCGACCGGCACCGTCGCCGGGCACGACCACACCGACGAGTCGCTGGCCCGGCAGCTCAGCCGCGCCGAGGACACCGCCCGGGACATCATGGCCGCCGAGCGGGCGGTCACCGACGGGGCCGACCCGGACGAGGCGTTCCCCGCCGTCGCCGGGCCCCGGTGCGGCTGGTGCGACTACCGGCGTACCTGCCCGGTCGGTGCGCAGACCCCGGGCCGCGAGCCCTGGTCGGCGATCGACCGCCCCGCCGCCCCGTCGGCCGAGTGACCGGCCGGCTCCGTCGAGGTCGACGCGGCCGGTCCGGCGCGACCGCCACCACGTGGTCGATCAGGCGGCGGTGAGGCGGCCGGCACGGTCCTTCGCGGTCTGCCGGATCGGGCTCTCCCGCCAGGTGCGCGGCAACGCCATCAGGGCCAGTCGCAGCGTGCGGATGCTCAGGTCGGCGGAGAACGCGGTGGTGGGCAGTCCCAGCCCGCCGTACAGTCGCAGCGCCCACGGCGGCAGCATCCCGAGCGCCGTACCGGCCACCCCGAAGTACGCCCAGCGTGGTGGCCCCAGGCTCAGCCCCAGGCGGGCCGGTCGGCTGAGTTTCCACGGGATCGGCGGGGCGGTCAGGAACAGCGCGGTCTCCGCCGCCGCCGTCGTCATCCGCAGTTCGGGCCGGACCGTCCGGTAGTAGTCGGCCACCTCGGCGGCGCTGCCGGGCACCCCGGCCGGGTCCAGGCCCACCAGCGCGGCGGCCCGCCGCTGCTCGGCGTAGTACCCGTCCACCTCGGCGTCGGTCAGCGACAGGCCGGCCCGGCGGGCGGTGCCGACGAACGACTCGGCCCCGGTGACGTGCACCCAGCGCAGCAGGTCCGGCTCGTCGATCCGGAACTGTTCCCCGGTGAACGGGTCGGTGGCGCGCAGCCGGGCGTGCAGGGCCCGCAACCGCCGACCGGCCGTCTCGGCCTCGGCGGTGGTGCCGTAGTTCACCGTGTCGATGTACGTGCCGGTGCGGACCAGCCGCCCCCAGGCGTCCGACCGGTAGTTGCTGTTCTGGGCCACCCCGGCCATCGCCCGGGGGTGCAGGGCCTGGAGGTAGAGGGAACGCAGGCCGGCGACGATCATGATCGGTTCGTCGTGCACCTTCCAGGTGACCGAACCGGGACCGAAGAGGCCGAGATCGTCGGTGTCCACCCGTCAACAGTGCCACGCCCGGACGGGAACCGCCGGCCGTCGGGACGCTGCCCGGGACGCCACCGGGCGGGATGAACCGGACCGGTTTTCGCCGCGTGTACGCCTGAGGGGCAGGTCGCGACGTACGCTGTCTGCCGCAACCCGCATTCCACGCTCGGAGGTGTCGGTGTTCAAGGAGATCAACGGTCTGCCCGGTCACGTCCTGGTGGTCCACGCCGTGGTGGTGTTCGTGCCACTGCTCGCGCTGCTGGCCAGCGCGTACGGGCTGATGCCCCGCTGGCGGCCCCGCCTCGACTGGGCGGTGGCCATCCTGGCCGTGATCACCCCGGTCCTCGCCTGGGTGGCGACCGAGTCGGGGGAGGCGTTCGAGGCGGCGCTGCGGGCGAAGGGCTACTCGCCGGAACTGCTCGCCAAGATCCACGAGCATTCCGAGTACGGCGAGACGCTGCAATGGTTCACCATCGGCCTGGCCGTGGCGGCGTTGCTGCTGCTGGCGGTGACCAGCAACCGGGTGCGTACCCCGAACCTGCCCGCCTGGACGACCTGGGCCCTGACCGCGATCACCGTGGTGCTGGCCGTGTTCGCCCTGGTCTACGTCTATCTCACCGGGGACAGCGGTGCCGCCTCGGTGTGGAGCAACACCTTCTGACCGGTGACCCGGGCGGGTCGGGCCGCGCCGGACGGCGGTGTGGTCGGGCGCCCCGCCGTCCGGCGACGGTCAGAACAGCGCTCGGGAACAGAGCAGGCAGAGCAGCACCAGCAGCACGCCCCCGACCACCGCGCCGACACTCCAGGTGATCCGTTGCGCCTGTTGCTCCGCGGCGTCCATCGCCTCCATGTCCTGCGCCGGCAGGGTGCGGGCCGGGGTCGCCGCCAGGTGTACGGGGGGACGCCAGCCCGGCGGCGGGGGCGTGGTCGGCGGCGGCCCGGCGTAACCAGCCGTGCCCGCCTGCCGCGCGCCCGCCCACCGTGGCCCGGACGCGGGCCTGCCTGCTCCCGGTGCCGGCCTGCTCGGTTCCGGTACCGCTGGGCCCGTCCCCGGCTCGGACGTTCCCGTCCCGGGTCCCGTCCTGGCCGGCGTGTCCGCAGCGGGCTGGACGGGCGGTGGGGCGGGCTGGGCGGGCGGTGGAGCGGAGGCGGACGAGGAAGCCGGGAGACCCGACGCGGATCCGTCGGCCGGGACGGTCCAGGGCGAGGGTTCCACGTCGGTCATGGTTCCGGACCCGGCTCCTGTTCCCTCTTCCGGGCCGGCTGCGGCTGCGGTGGTTCCCTCCTTCATGCCGGCTCCGGCGTTGCTCACTCCCGCGCCGGCTGCGGAGTCTGGCCTTTCCGCGTCGGCTTCGGCTCCGCTGGATGCCTGCCCGGGACCTGTTGGGGTAGTCCCGTGTGTACCCGACCCGTCGGCGGTGGGCGGGTGTGACCGGGGGGACGGGGCGGGGTCCGTCCGTTCCGTCGTACCCGCGTCGCCCGACGGGGGCGTCGGTCCGGTGGGGGGCTGTGTGGGTGGGCGTCGCCAGTACTCGTCCTCGGGGCTGGCACCGCTGGGCGTCGTCACGCCGTCCGACGCTACCAACGCGGCGACCCGGTCAGGCGGTTCGACCCGGCGGTCTTCGACTGGGGCAACCTGCGGACTGACGGCGGTACGCTCGGCTTCATCCCGGCTCGGGGTGGCCCCACCAGTCTGGCGGCTCATCTCCGGCCTGCGGCCTGACTCGCCGGGGGGTCGGTGTCGGGGTCCGGTCCGCTGCGGTTCGGGCGGCTGCCGGACAGGAACCTTCCGTGGTACGTCGGGGTGGAACCGGTGCGGGGTAGTGTTGCCGATCGTGATCCCCGAGGACCCGGCCGGGCATGGTGTGCCCGGCGACGACGACCGTACGGTCGACCTCAGCGACGACTTCGTGGTGCTGCCCGAGCAGACCACCGACGACACCGACTTCGGTTGGGGTGAGCGCCGGGGCGGCAACGACGACTGGTTGCTCGCCGAACGCCCTCCGCACTGGAGCTGACCACCCGGAGCCGCCCGGCATGATCTTGGCAAGATCCACTGGCCCCCATCCGGTGCGGCGCCCACTGGCGGGGCTGGCGCTGAACGGGGTCACCGGGTGGTGGCCGTCGACATGGATCCGCAGGGCACCCTGACTCGCCGGACGGGCTACGACGAGGTGCCGAGGGTCGACCGGCGTGCCGTCGCGGACGCGCTACGGGTGCGCGCTGACGGGCCGGCGGAGCCGGCCAGCGTGATCGTGTCGTCCGCATGGGAGCGTGACCTGGCCTTCGGGGACCGACCTGATGCCGGGCGGCACGCCGCAGACCCACCGGCGGTTGGATCATCTCCGGATGACGACACTGAACCGGCTGCCCTCCGGCTGGCTGACGGAGCGCTGCGCCTGATCGGGCGGGACCGCCAGGTAGAGCGCGGACGAGCCGTCGGCGGCGTCCCCACCCACCACGTCGAGCACCAGCGCGTCGGCTGCCAGCAGGACCGTCTCGCCGGCGTCCCGTCCCGCCGGTAACACGAGCAGGTCGACCCGCGCGCCGGGGCGCAACACCGCGAGGGCGGCCGGCTCGGCCAGGCGTACGGGCACGCCGACGAAGCCGCTCGGCAGTGGCAGTGCAGCCGGAGCGACCCCGTCGACGGATCGATCACGGTTGGCCGGGGGTCGGCCGCCATCCTGCCCATGGGGGACGGCGACCCCGTCGGCACCCGTACGCCTGCGGGGCGCGGCGGGGCCGGGCGGGTCCGCGGAGGCAGAACCGTCCGCCCCGCGGTCCGGTGCGGCAGTGCAGCCGATCGCGCTGAATGTCGTGCCCGGGAGGACTGCCGAATCGGCGGGCCCCCGCCTGTCGGCAGGTCCCTTCACAACGGCAAGACCCGTCACGCCAGCAGGCATCTCTAGGCCGGTGGGGCCTCGCGTACCGGCAGGTCTCTCCAGGCCGGTGGGGCCTCGCGCGCCGGCAGGTCCCTGCGTACCGGTAGGGCCGGTCGACCCGGTAGGGCCCTTCGCGTCGTAGATCCCCGCCGCGACCGGGAACCTCATGGTCGGGGAAGCACCGGGGGCGCAGTCCTCCGGAGCGTCCAGGACGATCACCGCCAGCCCCAGCAGAACGGCCACCAGCGCCGCACGCAGCAGGGTCGCCCCACCCGGCCGACGCGGCCAGCGGAACGGTCGTAGCGAGCCGTGACCGTCCGCGCCGCTGGCCGCCATGCTCCACCTCCGCTGTCCACCGGGACGCCGTGGTGGCGTCCCGGCTCAGCAGGTTAGGCGGAAACTGCACACCTCACGAGCCGTCGTCCACAGCCTGTGGACAACGGCTCGCCCTGTGGAAAACCCCACCCTGCCCGCCACCCCCGGCCCAGCTCGGTGATCAAGAGCTTTGCGTCAGCTGATCAAGAGGTTTACGTCATCCGTAGAGATCAACTTGACGTAAATCTCTTGATCAGCTCGGGTGGCCGGGGGTGGGTGGGGGTGGGGGGGAGGGAGGGGGAGGGTTAGGAGGAGGTGCTGGGGGCGGGGGACTTGGTGGGGCTGGAGGAACCGGAGCCGGACGACGGCGAGCCGGAGGCCGAGGACCCGCCCGAGCTGGGCGACGAGCCCGAGCTGGACGAGCCCGAGTTGGACGACGAGCCGGAACCGGAGGAGTCTCCGCCGGACGAGGCGCCCTCCGACTTCGTCGGCTTCGCCGCGCCGCTCTTGCCCTCGCTGCCGGAGGCCCGGGAGTCGGTGCGGTAGAAGCCGGAGCCCTTGAACACGACCCCGACCGAGTTGAAGACCTTGCGCAGCCGCCCCTCGCACGCGGGGCACTCGGTCAGCGGCTCGTCGGAGAACGACTGCACCGCCTCGAGCTGGTGGCCGCACGCGGTGCAGGCGTACTGGTACGTGGGCACGTTCTCCTCCGGATCTGGTACGGCCGGTTGGCACTCGACGTATTCGAGTGCCAATGGTGCGTCATCGGACCCGGGTTCGTCCAGCGGACGTGATCGTCATCCGCCCGCCGGGCGTCCGTGCACCCGGCCCGCCAGCTGCGGACCACACTCCACCAGTGGCCCCGACATCGGCCCGGGCTCCGACATCGTGCCGGACCACCACATCGACCGGCCCGCACCCGGCCGAAGCCCACGACATCGCCGGCCGGGTCGTCACCCGGCCGAAGCCCACGACATCGCCGACCCGCACCCGGCCGAAGCCCACACATCAGCCGACCCGCACCCGCCGACGCCCCGACATCGAGCCGACCACAGCATGAACCCGACCACAGCATCGACCCGGACCACGGGGTCAACCCACCACATGATCGACGGGGCCGGGCGGCGGGAGCGTGAGCAACCCGTCCGCCGGGGTGAGCGCGGCGCCCACCGGCCGGTCGTGCGGCTGGCCGGGCAGCTCCGGGAGCAGTTCGCCGTCGTGTAGCAGCGCCACGGTCAGGGTGGTCGCCGGCACCCGGGCCAGGGCCCGGTCGTAGGAGCCGCCGCCCCGACCCAGCCGCAGCCCGCGCCGGTCCACCGCCAGCGCGGGCACCACCACCAGGGAGGCCCCGACGATCGCCGCCCGCCCCCGCCGGGGTCCGCCTGGTTCGCGCATGCCCCGGCCGGCGGCGACCAGGGTGTCCGGTCCGGCGTACGGGGCCCAGTCCAGGTCGAGGTCGTCGCACAGCACCGGCAGCAGCAGTTCCGCCCCGGCCGGCAATGCGGCCCGCAGCACGTCGGGCAGGTCGGGGCCGCCCGGCTCGGAGCCGACCGGCACGTACCCGGTCATCCTGGTCGGCCGCAGCCGGCGTACCAGTGCGGTCAGCTCGGCCTGCATGCGCGCCGCAGCGGCGGCCCGCTGTGCTGCGGTGAGCGCCCGGCGGCGGGCGAGCAGCGCGGTCCGTGTCTCGCGTTTGGCCGCGTGGGCGACGTCCGCTCCATCAGAAAAATCGGGCACGCAACACTCCTGACGCAACGCTGTCAAATCGGTCGCTCTGTGTCAGCATCGCAGGAACGGGCCTGGAACTTCCGGGGGGACAGCGTTGACGCTACGCGGGCGGTTGACGGCGGCCTTCCTCACGGTGGTGCTCGGTCCGGTGCTGCTCGGCGCGGTCTTCGTCGGCAGCACCCTGTCGACGGTGGACCGCAGCCGGTCCACCGAACGCCTCGGCCTGGCCGCGTCCGCCGTGCGTACCTCGATCGACGCGCTCTGCCAGCAGTTGCGGGCCGCCGCCGACGCGGTGGCCCTGCGCCCCGACCCGGCGACCCGGGCGGGCGCGGCCGGTCAGGTGGTCAGCCGAGGGCTGGCCGCCGCCGTGCTGGTCACCGACGTGGCCGGCGGCACCACGTACGCCACCCCTGGCGGGCCGGCGACCCCCTGGCAGGACTGTACGGGGACGGCCCGGACCAGCGGGCCGGTGCGGGCGCTGAGCGCCCGGGTGGACCTGCGGGACCCGGCTGGCGCGCCGCTCGGCGCGGTGGCCGCCGCCGAGATCGTCGATCCGGCGTTCGTGGCCCGGCTGGCCGCCGCGACAGGCGTCGCGGTCACCCTGCTCGACGACGCCGACGGCCCCGACCGGATCACCCACACCACCGAGACCCGGCGGGTACGCGGGGAGGTGCTCGCCGCCGCCGGCGGCCTCGACGGCGACCGGGTCACGACGACCCCCGACGGCCGGTACGTGCGGCGGCTCGGGCCGGCCCCCGGGCAGCCGCTGCCGCTGCTGCTCTCCGTCGCCGGTGAACGACCGTCGGGCCTGCCGGCGGCGCTGGTCGGGGCGGTGCTGCTGGCCGCCGTGCTGGCCGTGCTGACCGCGTGGCGGCTGGCCCGGGTCACCACCCGGCCGCTGGTGGAACTGGCCGGGGCGGTGGACCGGGTGGCCCGGGGCGACCTGACCGCCCGGGTGCCGGTGCGCAGCCGGGACGAGATCGGCCGGCTCGCCGCCGCGTTCAACCGGATGATCCGGGAGACCGCCGGGTACGTGGCCGCGCTGACCAGCAGCCGGGACCAGCTGCGCGGGCACCTCGGGGTGCTCGGGGACACCCTGGCCAGCACCCACGACCTGCAACGCATCCTGCGGGTGATCCTGCACAGCGCCATCGCGGCGACCGGGGCGCGGGCCGGGGCGGTGCTGCTGCGCGACGACGCCGCGACGCTGGTCGGGCGGTGCGCCGAGGGGCTGGCGGGGCGCTGCCCGGCGGGCACCGAGCCGGAGGAGTTGCGGGTGCCGGTGGGCGCGGGGGTGGTCGGCGCGGTCGCCGCCACCGGGGAACCGCAGCGCGGTCGGGTGCCGCCCGGGTCGACGCCGCCCGGCGAACCGTGGTGCGAGACGTACGTGGCGGTGCCGTTCACCGCGCCCGGCGGGGACGTCACCGGTCGGGAGCCCGCGGGCGGCGTGCTGGTCCTCTACGACCGGCTGGGCGGCGACGAGTTCGACGACGACGACCTGGCCACCCTGCGTACCTTCGCCGGGCACGCGGCGGTGGCGGTGGAGAACGTCCGGGTGCACGAGGAGGCGCAGCGGCTGTCGTTGACCGACCCGTTGACCGGGCTGTGGAACTACCGCTATCTGCGCGAGTCGCTGCGTCGGGAGGTGGAACGGGCCAGCCGGTTCGGTCGGATGCTCAGCATCCTCGTCCTCGACCTGGACCGCTTCAAGGCCGTCAACGACAGTTACGGGCACGCCGCCGGGGACGCGGTGCTCGCCGAGTTCGCCCGTCGGGTGCGCGGCGAGATCCGCGAGGTGGACCTCGCCTTCCGGCAGGGCGGTGAGGAGTTCGTGGTGCTGCTGCCGGAGACCGACGCCCGGGGCGCGGCGACCGTGGCCGAGCGGTTGGGTGCGGCGGTGCGGGAAACCCCGGTCGTGGTGGTCGGTCACGCGGGGGTCCCGACGACGATCGCGGTGTCGGTCTCCATCGGCATCGCCGTCTATCCCGATCACGCCAGCACCGGCGCGGAGGTGCTGGACGCCGCCGACGAGGCGTTGTACGCGGCCAAGGGTGCCGGCCGGGACGGCTACCGGGTGGCGACCGCCCGGCCCCGCCCGACGCCGGCAGCCGACGGCGCGGTCGGGGAGATCGCCGTGCCGGCGGGGGCGACCAGCCCGGACGACGGCCTGCCCCGCGCCGGGCCGCCCCCCGCCGACCGGCCACCCATCCGTCGGCCGCCCCCCGACCGGGGTTCCGTCGACGACCTGCCGGCCGACGGGTCGGCCGGTCGGCACGCCGTCGGCGCTCCCGGTGTGACGCAGCCGGGCGGCGCGTCTTCCGGTCCTCACCCGCCGCGGCAGAGCCGTGGCCGATAGTCTCGCGGCATGTCGGAGCACTCAGCGAACCCCTCAGCGACCGCCGCGACCGGTCGCGCCCGCGCGGTCAAGGCTGTCATCCCGGCCGCCGGCCTGGCCACCCGGTTCCTGCCGGCCACGAAGGCGGTGCCCAAGGAGCTGCTACCGGTGATCGACCGACCGGTGCTCCAGTACATCGTCGAGGAGGCCGCCCAGGCCGGCATCGGTGACGTGCTGCTGATCACCGGGCGGGGCAAGACGTCGATGGTGGACCACTTCGACCGTCGCCCCGATCTGGAGGCCCGGCTGGAGGCCAAGGGCGACGCCGAGCGGCTGGCCGCGGTCAAGCGTCCCAGCGAGCTGGCCGAGATCTACACCTGCCGCCAGCCGGAGCAGCTCGGCCTGGGCCACGCCGTCGGGTACGCCGAGTCGCACGTCGGCGACCAGCCCTTCGCGGTGCTCCTCGGCGACGAGTTCGTCAAGCCGTCCGAGCCGCTGCTGCCGGCCATGTTGGAGCTCCAGGCCCGCACCGGTGGGGTGGTGCTGGCGTTCTTCGAGGTCGACCCGGCCGAGACCAAGCGGTACGGCATCGCCTCGGTCGAGCCGGCCGAGGCGGAGCTGACCGACATCGGCGAGGTCGTGAAGGTCACCGGCATGGTGGAGAAGCCCCAACCGGAGGACGCCCCGAGCAACCTGGCGGTCCTCGGCCGGTACGTGCTGCCGGGGCGGATCTTCGACGCGATCCGGCGTACCGAACCGGGCAGCGGCGGGGAGATCCAGCTGACCGACGCGATGGAGCTGCTGCGTAGCGAGGGGGTGCCGGTGCACGCGATCGTCTACCGGGGCACCCGCTACGACACCGGCATGCCGCTGGGCTACCTCCAGACAGTGGTGCAGATCGCCGCCGAGCGGGAGGACCTCGGCACCGAGTTCCGCGCCTGGCTGACCGAGTTCGTCAACAACGGCGACGAGACGGTCACGGCGGCGATCCTCAACGGGGTACGCGACGCGGCGGGCGGCTCCGGTACATGACCTCGACGGCCGACGCCGAGGCGGCCGCGAACGAGTTGACGCCGCTCGCCGACTACCTGGGCAGCGTGCTGCGCAGGTTGCGCGCGCTGCCCCCGCTCGACCTCGACCTCACCCAGGCGTACGGCAACGTCCTCGCCTCCGACGTCGTCGCCCCGCACTCGTTCCCCGCCTTCGACCAGGCGGCGGTGGACGGGTACGCCGCGCGTTGGGAGGACCTCGTCGGGTACGGCCCGGTCCCCACGCAGGGGCCGGGCCGTCCGGTACGGCTCAACGTGGTCGGTGACCTGGGGGCGGCGAGCTGGCGGCCGGTCCGGCTCACCCCCGGCTCGTGCTTCTCGGTGGCCGCCGGTGCGCCGATGCCGATCGCCGCCGACGTGGTGGTGCCGGTGGAGTGGACCGACCAGGGCATGGCCGCGGTGGAGATCTTCCGCACCCCCAAGCGGGGGTACGGTGTCCGCCGCGCCGGTGAGGAACTGCCCGCCGGCACCGTCCTCGCCCGGGCCGGCACGTACGTCGCCCCGGCGCTGGTGGCCGTGTTCGCCGCCACCGGCATCGGGCACGTGGTGGTGCGGCCCAGCCCCCGGGTGGTCATCGTGGCCACCGGTGACGAACTGGTCGACGTCGGCCGGGGCAGCCAGCCCGGTCAGGTGGTGGACGCCAACTCACACGCGTTGACCGCGGCCGCCGCCGAGGTGGGCGCGCTGGCGTACCGGGTGGGGATCTGCGACGACGACCCGGAGGGGCTGCGTGGGCTGCTGGAGGACCAGACCCTGCGGGCCGATCTGATCATCACCACCGGCGGCACCGGCACCGGCCCCGGCGACATGGTCCGGCGGATCCTGTCGCGCCGGGAGGGCGGCCGGGCCGGGCCGGTGACGTTCACCGATGTGGCGCTGTACCCCGGCACGGCCCTCGGGTTCGGTACCGTCGGCGCCGAGGAGGTGCCGGTGGTGTGTCTTCCCGGTGAGCCCGGTGCGGCGTTGATCGGTTTCGAGGTGCTGGCCCGGCCGGCGATCCAGCTGCTGGCCGGCGCGGAGCCGGTGTTCCGGCCGAGCGTGCGGGCGCACCTGCTGGAGACCATCTCGTCGCCCGGCGGGCTGCGGGAGTTCCGGCCCGCACACGTGGCCGAGCGGCGCGGCGGGGGCTACACGGTGCAGCCGCTCAGCGGTGGGCCGTACACCCTGTCTGGGCTGGCCGAGGCGAACGGCCTGATGGTGCTCGGTGAGCGGGTGACCACCGCGGCGGCCGGCTCCACCGTGGACGTGCTGCTGCTGGACCGGCGGCGGTGAGCCGGTCCCGGCGTGCCGACGCCCCGGGCGTGGACGGGAGGTCGGCGCGGTGAGCTGGTTCGGGCGGGCACCGGGGTGGCCGGTGGTGCTGATGGACGGTCCGGTGGTGCTGCGGCCGTACCGCCGTTCCGACGCCGGCGCCTGGTCGTCGGTGCGTCGGGCCAACCGGGCCTGGCTGGCGCCCTGGGAATCGCACCTGCCCGGTAGTTGGGACGAGACGAACTCCCCTGCCGCGTTCCGCTACGTGCACGCCGACCAGCGGCGCTCGGCGCGTACCGGTGAGGGGATGCCGTTCGCGGTCTGCCTGCGTGAGGACGGCCAGGAGCGGCTGGTGGGGCACCTGAACGTGGGCAGTATCGTCCGGCGGGCGTTCTGCTCCGGGTACGTCGGCTACTGGGTGGACTCCCGGGTGGCCGGGCGCGGGGTGATCCCCACCGCGATGGCGCTCGCCGTCGACCATGCGTTCGGCCCGGGTGGGCTGCACCGGGTGGAGGTGAACATCAGGCCGGAGAACAAGCCGTCCCGGCGGGTGGTGGAGAAGCTGGGCTTCCGCGAGGAGGCGTACCACGTGCGCTACATGCACATCGACGGGGCCTGGCGGGACCACATCGGATACGCGATGACCAGCGAGGAGGTGGCCGCCGAGGGCGGCCTGCTGGCCCGCTGGCACCGGATGCGTCACGAGGCCGGATGAGTCGTCCCACGCGTGGGATGCGGCGCGGCGTGTCGGCATCCCGGTCGGTGGCCCGTAACCTCAAGTAACTGCAAGCTGTGGCAAGCGCTGCTCGGCTGCAGGATCTGCGCCCAGGGCGAGATTTCGGGGAAGATCCTGCTGTCGACCGGCGGGTGCCCCGAATTCGGTGACGGGAGGGGTGAGGGTGCCGACCTCGGTGCTCCTCGCCGTCCTCGCCGCCGCCGGTCTGCTCGCCCTCGCGCCGGCCCTGGTCCGTCGGTACGACGCCACCGAGCGGCTGGTGGCGGAGCGGGCGCAGTCGACGGCGCGGGTGCTCCAGCGCCGTCGGCGACGTCGTACTGTCCCCGGGAGGCGGCCGGTCAACCAGCCCCGGGCGCTCGTGGTCACCCTGGCCGAGGACGCCGCCACCGGAAGTCTGGCGGTCCCGGTCTCCGCGCCCCCGGCCCCCGGCCGCCGGGCTGCGCCGTCGGCCACCGCCCGTGGTGTCGCCCAGCCGGCTACCGCTCGCCGTTCCGGCCGGCTGTGGGCCGTGCCGCCCGCCCCCCGGCAGGCCCGCCGCCGCCCGCCCCGGCACCACACCCCGGCCGTCTACCGGCGGCGTCGGGTGCTCGCCGCGCTGCTACTGCTCAACTTCGTCGAGCTGGTGGGCGTGATCGTGGTCAGCCCCGGTTTCTGGATCAGCTTCTCGGTCACCGCCGGCCTGCTCGCAGTGTACGTCGTACACCTGCGGCGGCGGGCGCTGGCCGAGCGGCGTCGGCGGCGGCTGCGCGCCCGGGAGGCCGCCTGGCTGGCCGCCCGGCAGGCCGAGGTACGCCGGGAACAGGCCCGTCGGGCGGCGGCCCGACGGGAGGCGCAGCGCCGCCTGGCCGCGCAACGCGAGGCGGTACGCCGTACCGCGATGGGCCTGGACCGGCCGACCGACCTGCCGGCGGCGGCCAGCGGGGGCGGCTCGGTGTCCTACCGCCGCTCCGGCGGCCTGCGCGGCCGCCCCTACCAGTCCGGCCGGGATTCCCGCTGACCTCGCCTCCGGGCTGACCGTCCCGGTGATCGGCCCGCCCGGGCGGGTGTCCGGGTGATCGGTCCGCCCGTCGGGGTGTCCCGATGATCGACTCCCGTGGCCGGAACGGCGGTGTCCGGGCGGTCGGATGCCGCTAGCTGGGCGCACGGGCGCGGGTGGCACCTCGGGCCCGCCGGGCGGGAGGGGTGATTCGCCCGGCGGGCGGGTGGGCTGTTAGTCTTGGCGCCGGCCCGCCCGGTGAAAGCCGGGTGGGACCGAAGCCGGTCCACCGGCGGAGGGGCTGTGGCGCAGTCCGGTAGCGCACCTCGTTCGCATCGAGGGGGTCAGGGGTTCGAATCCCCTCAGCTCCACCAGGAAGTTCATGATCCAGGGCGGGTCTCCCGGGCGGGAGACCCGCCCTGGATCATTTCTTGGGGTCGCTCAGGGGAGGGTGACGCCGTAGGCGGCGAGGATCTCGGCGACCGGCTGGTAGTAGGTGCTGCCACCGCTGGTGCAGTTGCCGCTGCCACCGGAGAGGATGCCGATGATCACCCCGGTCGCGGCGACGTAGAGCGGGCCGCCGCTGTCGCCCGGTTCGGCGCAGATGTTGGTGCGGATCAGCCCGGTGACGCTGCCCTCGGCGTAGTTGACCGTCTGGTTGAGGGCGGTCACGGTGCCGCACCGTACGCCGGTGGTGGACCCGCTGCGGCACACCGCCTGCCCGACGTACGCGGTGCCGACGGCGTTGACGGTGAGCAGGCCGGGGTAGGTGTAGACGGCACTCGGGTGGCTGACCCTGCCGGTGTAGCGGACCAGGCCGTAGTCGTTGACCGGGAAGCTGCTGCCGGTACGGGTGCCCAGTACGGCCGTCTGACCGCTGTCGGCGTACCAGGTGGTCGCGGCGGCGGTGCAGTGGCCGGCGGTGAGGAAGTACCAGGTGCTGCCGCTGTGCACGTTCGCGCCGAGTGAGCACCGGGCGCCGCCACCGTAGATGCTCTGCCCACCGGCGATGAGGATGCGCAGCCGGCCGGGTTCGCGGCGTAGGTCGGCGTCGACCCGCGCGGTGAGGTCGCGCAGCACGCGTAGCTGCTCCGGTGTGACGGTGTCGTCGACGGTGAGCGTCGGCCGTCCGGTCGTCGGGTCCGGACCCCAGGCGGTGCCGACCGTCCGTACCTGTGCCAGCTCCGCCGCGGCGGTCGGGCCGCCGAGGTCCGCCCGGGTGGCGGCGGGCCGGTCGACGTCGGGGTGCGCGGCGGCCGGGGTCGCCGGCAACAGGGTGACGGTCAGGGCCAGGGCGACGAGCGAGAGACGACGCATCCCCCACCTCCAAATCGATCGCTGATGGTCGATGCGTCAAGCATCCGCCGGTGCCGGATCCGATTCAAGGCACGGCAGCGATCCCGACCCCGCGACGCGAACGGGCCGGCCCCCGGTGGGGGGACCGGCCCGTCGGCGGATCGGCGATCAGGGCTTCCAGGAGCCGGCCGCCTTGAACTTGTGCTGGTACTCGACCACGCCGTTCTTGTCGGCCACGTCGAACACCACCGAGCCGGAACGCTTGCTGCCGGCCGGGATGCCGCTACCCGAGTCGAGCAGGTCCCCACCGCAGCCGGAGAACGCGCCGGCCAGGCCGTTCACCGTGGTCCCGTCGTCGGCCACCCACTGGAAGTAGAACGGGTTGATCGACGAGGTGCCCTTGGTCACCGTGGCGGTGACGTCGGCGATCAGGTAGAAGCCCTTGTTCGGCGGCGGCGCGTACGAGCGGCAGCCCTTGGTCGAGGTGCTGAAGCTCCGGACGGTGATCTCGATGGTGCCGTCGTTGTCGCTGATCACCAGCGTCTGCCCGGCCTTGAGGTTGAACGACTCGTCGGTGGACGACGGCGCCGCCGACGGCGGGTCACCGGGCAGCCCCGGTGCCGCCGTGACGCCGGGGGTGGGCGGCGAGGGATCGAACTCCCCGGCCGCCTCGTCGGCCTTGTCGCCGCCGGCGACCGCCAGGGCGATGATGCCGCCGCAGCAGAGCAGCACCACCAGGGCGACCACGAGGCCGACGACGATCCAGACGTTCTTGTTCGACGAACCGGCCGGCTTCGCCGGACCCAGCGGGTAGCCGGGCCCGCCGGGCGGCGGCGGATAGCCCCCACCGGGCGGCGGATAGCCCCCGCCGGGCGGCGGCGGATAACCCCCGGCGGGCGGTGGGTACCCGCCACCGGGCGGCGGCGGATAGCCCCCACCGGACACCGGTGGGTAGCCCGCGCCCGACACCGGCGGATAGCCGGCCCCGGAGACCGGCGGGGTGCCCCCGGGCTCGTACGACGGCTGCGGTGCCCCCGACACCGGCGGCGGCGCGTACGGCGACGGCGGGGCGTACGGGTCGGAGTAGGGCGGCTCGGGGACCGGGGGCGGTGGGGCGGTCGGGTCGACCGGGTAGTACTGCCCGGGGGGCTGCTGGTGCGGGTCCTGCGGCCCGTAGGGGGGCTGGGGCTGGTTCACCGTACTCCTCGTTCGACGGTCGGCACTCGGGGAAGCTGGGCGGCGGCAACGGTCAGGGCAGGTGCAGCACGGCTGCGGTGCGGACCAGGTCGTCCTCGACCGCGAACCGGCCGGTGACCACGGTGGGCGGGTCCGCCACGGTGGCCGCCGAGACCCGGGCCGGGTCGATCCGGGCGGTGAACACCCCTGCGTCCGGGTCCAGGTCGACGCTGGCGTCCAGGAAGTCCAACCAGGAGCCCACCACCGGATGCCAGACCTTGTAGACGGTCTCCTTGGCGCTGAACACCACGATCGGCCAGTTCACCCCGCCGGGGAGCCGGGCCAGCCGGTCCTCCTCCTCGGGGTGCAGGATCATCCGGCGTACCCCCGGGTTGAGGTCGCGTTGCCGTTCGGCGTCCATGCCGACCGCGCGCAGGTCGGCGCGGCGGGCGACGGCGGCGGCGCAGTAGTCCCGGGTGTGCGTGATGGTGCCGACCAGCCCGTCCGGCCAGACCGGTGCCCGGTTCGGTGCGGCGGGGACCGGTGTGGCCGGCAGGCCGAGGGCGGTCATCGCCCGCCGGGCGCAGACCCGACCGGCGGTGAAGTCCCGCCGTCGGCGCTCCACCGCCCGCTCGCCCAGCCCGGCCCGTTCCTCCGGGAGCAGCTCACCGACCCAGTCGGCGGTCCCGGCGACCGCCACCGAGACGGCCGCCGGCAGCAGGTCACGCATCAACCCACCCCTTTCCGGTACGACCACGCCCGGTCCGCCCGGCGCGCGCAACGGCCATGGCTGGTGAACGTACCGCAAGCGGGCGACACCGCAGGGCCCCTCGGCGGCCCGGTGCCGTCCGGCGCGGCGGTGGCCACGCCGAGGGGACCGGGCACCGGGTGGGTCAGGGGCGGCGGGGCCGGCGGGTCAGCGCGAAACCGACCACCCCGGCGACGGCGGCGAGTGCGCCACCGACGGTGCTCCACGCCCAGCGTGAGCCGAGCGCGGGCAGCCAGTCGCCGTCGAACCAGTCGTCGTCGGCCTCGGCGGGGGCCGCCGCCGGGTCGCCGGTCAGCACCGCGCCGGCCCTGGTGTTCGGCACCAGCGGCGCCTTCAGCTCACCGTCGTCGCGGGAGCCCTCGCCCGCTGCCGAGAGCATCAGTTCCACGTCGACCGGCTGGCCCAGGTCGGGTTCGGGCAGGTCGGTCACCGACAGCCGGACGTAGTAGGTGCCGGGCAGCGGGTCGGCCGACCAGGGCTCCGCCCAGGAGCGCACCTGCCGCAGCGTGCAGCCCAGCGCCACGCTGCCCGCCGAGGCCGCCACCGTCGGGGTCTGCGCCCCGGCCGTGCACGCCTGCCGGCGGCGCAGCCCGTCGAACACCTCGACCGTCCAGGTGGACGCGCCGGTGCGGGCCTTGGGCAGCGACACCGTCGCGGTGATCTCGTGCCGTTGCCCGGCCGAGGCGGGGAACGACCAGTACAGGAAGTCACCTGTGGAGGCGTCGACCCGGACCGGTTGGCCGGCGGTGATGCCGGTGGCGGTCAGGAACGACGTCCCGGCCCGGGTGACCGGGGTGGCCCCGGGGGAGGGGGTGGGCGCGGCCGTGGCCGGGGCGGCGAGCAGGGTCAGGCCGGCGGCGGCCAGCGCCGCACCGCCCCGGATGATCGGGGTACGCATCAGTTCGTCCTCCACGTCGCCACCCACCAGCGGGTGAGCAGTCCGACGACCAGGCCGGTGACCAGGCCGGCCAGGGTGAGCAGGAGCAGCAGCACCCAGCCGCGCCCCAGGTCCGGCGCGGCCGGTGCGGGTGACGAGGCGACCACGTCGATGGTCAGCTCGACCGGCATGCCGGGTTCGGCCCGGGTTCCCGGACGCGGCGCGAAGGCGTTGCTGACCACCAGGCAGACCGTGGTGGCCGGCACCGGCGCGTCGGTGGCCGACGGGCTCGGCGAGGCCCCGTCGTCCTCCGTCGGCGACCAGCGCAGCCCCGCCGACACCACGTCGGTACGGCCGCTGCCGGCGTCGACGCCCCGGACCAGTTCCCGCCCGTCGGTGGCGGTGGCCCGCAGCAGCACCGCGTGGTCGGGGTTCACCGGGCGGTCCAGCGCCACGCTGACCGAGGCCCGCAACTCCTGGCCCGGCCGGACCGGCACCCGGTACCACCGGTGCTCGGAGAACGCCTCCCGGTCGGCGTAGACGCCGGGGGCGAGCAGCGGCGCGTCCGGGCACGCGCCCCGGCCGGTGACGACGGTGGGGGCGGCGGTGTAGGTGTCCTTCGCCCGTTCGACGAGCTGCTTGATCCGGCCGGTCAGCTCGTCGGCGCTCTGTGCCGCCGTGTAGGTGCCGCCGGTGGCGGTGGCGATGCAGAGCAGTTGCTTGCGGACCTTGGCGTCCGGGGCCAGGCCGAGCGTGTCGACCACCAGTTTGGTGCCCTGCGCGGCCAGTTCCCGGGCCACCTCGCACGGGTCGGGTGGGGCACAGGTGTCCTCGCCGTCGGTGATCAGCACGATCCGGCGGGCGGTCGTGCCGGTGCCGAGGTCCCGGGCGGCGGACCGCAGGGCCAGCCCGACCGGGGTGAAGCCGGTCGGGCGCAGCGTGGCCACGGCCGCCTTGGCCGCCGTCCGGTCCACCGGCCCGACCGGCACGATCTGCTGGGTGTCCAGGCAGCCCTGTTTCTTGTCCTCGCCCCGGTAGGTCGCGCCGAGCACCCGGATGCCGAGCTGGGTCTCCTCGGGCAGCGCGTCGACCACCTCGTTGAACGCCTGCTGGGCGACCGAGATCCGGCTGCGTCCGTCGATGTCGTTGGCCCGCATCGAACCGCTCACGTCGAGCACCAGCTCGACCTTGGGCGGCTCGGTGGGCTCCTCGCCTTCGGCGCGGGCGGGTGCGGGGCCGGTCAGCGTGGTCGCCGCCAACACTCCGATCAGGACGGCCGTTGATCGTCGTCTCGTGTTGATCACCGGGCGAAGTGTAGTGAGATCCACAGTGGAGATTCATCGGGGTGCGCGGCACGGCGCGAGTCTCGACGACGGGATTCCACGACAGGTGGGGCCGGTGGGGCGGCGGGAGCGCGGGTGGTCGCTCGGGCCCGGCTCGATGACCGTCCGTTAGATGCTAGATGTAAACCATTTGCCACGCGACGCATCGGTCGGAAATCTGACCCAAGTCGACCCGTTGTGCCGGTGGCACAACGTGGTTAAGCTCTCCTTGCGCGCCCCAATCGCCCGCTTCCCCCGTGGCAGGCGATCGGGGCGCGTCCTTTTGTTCCGGCACACTCATGGGACACCTCCCGGCGTCGTCGGTCCCCACCGCCCCCGGTCGGGCCTGTGCCCCGGCGGCGCGGCACGGGCGAATCCCGCCGGCGTCGCTCCCGCGCCCGCGCCGTGTCGTGCCCGCAACCCGCGTCACGTCCACTGGGGAGCCGCGACGGACGGCGGAGGTGGGTGCGGGTGGGTGCCCCACAAGAAATCCGCCCCACCGGCTCCTGCCGGCCGGGCTCGGGACCCGGGCGGCAGGGACGGTGGGGCGGGAAGCGGATGCGGGCCGGTCAGATCCAGCGGCCGTCCAGCCACATCCGGGCGGACCAGTCGTCATACGGCAGGATGTTGCCCACGAAGATCGGGTAGAAGTAGGCGAAACAGAGCGCCACCAGCAGCACGTACGCGCCGACGATGACCCCGCCGACCAGTCGCCGGTCGGCCAGTTGCTCCGCCGCCGCGTCAGCCTCCGCGACGACCACGACGGCCTTCGGCTCGGCCGGCTCGCCGGTGTCGGGTGTGGTGCCGTCGCGCGCCGTGCCGTCCGGTGCGGTGCCGGTCCGGCCGGCCGGGGCGGCACGCTCGGGCACGGTGGGGGTGGCGATCGCGCCGAGCACGTACACCACGCACAGCACCAGGAACGGCAGCGCCGGGGCGGCGTAGAAGGAGAACATCGTCCGGCCGTCGAGGGCGTACCAGAACCAGGGCAGCAGGCCGGCGGCCACGGCCACCAGGAACGCCCCGGCCCGCCAGTCGCGGCGCGCGATGCCGAGCCAGAGTGTGGCGGCCAGGGCCGGCAGGAACGACCACCAGAGCAGCGGCGTGCCCAGCAGCAGGATCTCCGACGCGCAGGTGGGTGCGCCGCACGCGCCGTCGCCGGACCAGTGGAACGCCACCGGCCGGCCGAGCAGCAACCACTGCCACGGCCAGGACTGGTACTTGTGCGCGGTCTCCAGGCCGGTATGGAACTCGAACGCCGCCTTGTGGTACTGGAACAGGTTGGTCAGCGCGCCGATGACCGGGGTGTCGCTGAGCCCTGGCACGTTCGGGTACCTGGACGCGAGCCGGTAGTAGCCCTGGTCGGAGAGCAGCCACCCCGACCAGGTGGCCAGGTAGGTGCCGACCACCAGCAGCCCGGCGAGCACCAGCCAGGGCAGCTCGTCCAGGAGCGCGTCGCGCCACGGCCGGCGGACCCCGACCGACCGGCGCAGACCGACCTCCCAGAGCAGGACCAGCAGCCCGAAGGCCGGTACGAACCAGATCGCGCTCCACTTCACCGCGCACGCGCAGCCGAGCAGCACCCCGGCGAGCAACCGCCACCAGGGCCAGTTCCGCCAGCCACCGGCGGGGCGACCGGCCCGGCCGGGTGCGGTCGGGTCGAGGCCGGCGTCCAACGCGCGGGCCCAGCGCCGTCGGCGGGCGTCCCGGTCGAGCACCAGCGCGCCGAAGGCGGCCAGGATGAACAGCGGAAGGAAGATGTCGAGCAGCGCGGTGCGGGAGAGCACCAGGTGGAAGCCGTCCAGGGCGAGCAGCAGGCCGGCGGCGCAGCCGAGCGTGGTGGAGCGGAACAGCCGGCGGGCGATCCGGGTGATCATCAGCACCGTGAGGATGCCGGCGATCGCCGAGCCGATCCGCCAGCCGAACTCCGGGGCGGTGGTCATCAGGTGGCCCGGCACGGAGATGTTGGTCTCCGCGTCCTGGTAGCCGAAGGCCCACTCGCCGAGCCCGATCAGCCACTTGCCCAGCGGCGGGTGGACCACGTACGACGGGCCGTTGTCCTTGTAGTTCCACTCGACGCCCTTGTCGATCAGGCCGTAGCCGTCGCGGGCGTAGTAGATCTCGTCGAAGATCTTGCCCTTGGGGCTGCTCAGCCCGAGCAGCCGCAGGACGGCGGCGATCGTCACCACGACGGCGGTGGCGATCCACGAGTTCACGTCGAGCCGGGACTCGACGGTGGCGAGTCGTCGCCTGACGATCGCCGGCACGCCGCCCCCTCCGGCCTCGGGAGGGGGTGCCTCCGGGTCGGTCCGGTCCGCGCTCGCACTCTGTGCTGTCGACGCACTCGTCACCCGGCGATCGTAGGCTGCGAAGGTGCCCGGTGGCGCCCGTCGTCCCCGAGATTGGTACGAGTATCGATGAAGGAGCGCGTCACGTGGGTGAAATGTCCGAGATCGGGCGCCTGATTCTGCTCGGCGCGCCGCTGGGCAACCCCGCCGACGCGTCCCCCCGGCTGCGCGACGTCCTCACCACCGCCGACGTGGTCGCCGCCGAGGACACCCGCCGGCTCGCCCGGCTCGCCCGCGACCTCGACGTCACCGTGGCGGGGCGGATCGTCTCCTACTTCGAGGGCAACGAGGAACGGCGCACCCCCGAACTGGTCGACGTGCTCCGGGAGGGACACCTGGTCGCGCTGGTCACCGACGGGGGCATGCCCAGCGTCTCCGACCCCGGGTACCGGCTGGTCACCGCCGCTCTCGACGCCGGGGTGCCGGTCACCGCCGCGCCCGGCCCGAGCGCCGTCACCACCGCCCTGGCCCTGTCCGGGCTGCCCTGCGACCGGTTCTGCTTCGAGGGCTTCCTGCCCCGCTCACCCGGCGGCCGGCGGGCCCGGCTGCGGGCCCTGGCCACCGAACCCCGCACCCTCGTCTTCTTCGAGGCCCCGCACCGGATCGCCGCCGCGTTGGCCGACCTGGCCGCCGCGTTCGACGCCGACCGGCCGGCCGCGCTGTGCCGGGAGCTGACCAAGACCTACGAGGAGGTCGTCCGCCGGCCGCTCGGCGAACTGGCCGAGTGGGCCGCCCGGGAGGAACCGCGCGGCGAGATCACCCTCGTCGTCGCGGGAGCGCCGCAGACCCCCGCCGAACGCCCCGACGACGACACCCTGCGGGCCCAGGTGGCCGACCGGGAGGCCGCCGGCATGTCCCGCCGGGACGCGATCAGCGACGTCGCCACCGGGTACGGGTTGCGCCGCCGGGACGTCTACGCCGTCGTGCACCGCTGAGCGGCGTCGGCGCTCACCAGGCGGCGACCAGGAAGCCCAGGGTGATCAGCACCGGCCCGGCGTAGCCGCCGCCGGTGGCCCAGCGGCGCTGCCGGGGGTCGGCCAGCCGGGTCGCCCCGGTCCACCTGACGATCCCGGCCGTGCAGCCGGCCACCGCCAGCAGGCCGAGCAGCCAGCGCAGGTGTCGGCCCACCCCGGTGTCGGCGTACGCGGTATCCGCGTCCGGCCCGGTCACCCGCGCCGGCAGGGTCGAGCCGGCGGCGGTGCGCTCGGCCGGGACCCCGCTGACCCGTACCCCGTGGGTGCGGAACCGCTCGTCGGCGGCGGTGAAGATGCCCCGGCAGCGCTGGGTCAACCCGCCGCCCGAGCAGTCGGTGACCACCACCGTGCCCGCCGTGGAGTGCCCGACGGCCAACCAGAGCGGCCCCGCGCTCACCCAGGCGAAGAACGCCGCGACCAGGCTCAACGCCAGCAGCACGGCGAGTCCCCGGATCGGGTCCGGGGCGGTCGGGGCACGGGTCGGGCGACGTCGGCGGGGGGTCCGCAGCCGCTGCTTCGGCTCCTTGCGCAGCGGGGTGCCGTCCCAGTGCACCTGTTCGATGGGCGCCCAGAAGAACCCGTCGTCGTCCGGTTTCTCCCCGTCCCGCCGGTGGGCCCGCGGCTGGCGGACCGGCACCCGCCGGGGCAGCGCGTCGACCGGCGCGCCGGTGGTCGGCTCGACCTCCACGGTCGTGTCGTCCGGGCCGGGGCCGGGTCGGGGCTGCGGCGCGACGGCCGAACCGCGCGCCACCGGGCCGTCCCCGGGACCGGGACGCGGTGGCCGCCGGGTGCCCGCCGTCGACTCGTCGTGCCCCGATCGTCTACCCGTCACGTCAGCCATTGGACACCGGGTTGCGGTCGGTGTCCGTCAGCTGACTCCGCGTGTCGTTGGGCAATTCCCGCGGACGGCGATTCGACGCCAGCGTGGCGCGGTGCCCCTATTGGTTCGCCGGCCGCCGACCCGGGTCACTAGGCTTGCTGGTCATGAGTCACGTTCTCGCCGCGGTCGCCTGGCCCTACGCCAACGGTCCGCGCCACATCGGCCACGTGTCCGGCTTCGGCGTACCCTCCGACGTCTTCGCCCGGTACATGCGGATGGCCGGTCACGACGTGCTCATGGTCTCCGGCACCGACGAGCACGGCACCCCGATCCAGGTGCAGGCCGACGCCGAGGGGGTCACCCCCCGCGAGCTGGCCGACCGGTACAACCGGGTGATCGCCGAGGACCTGCTGGCGCTGGGGCTGTCGTACGACCTGTTCACCCGCACCACCACCCGCAACCACTACGCGGTGGTGCAGGAGCTGTTCACCGGGCTGCACCGCAACGGCTACATCGTCCCCAGGGTCACCACCGGGGCGATCTCCCCGTCCACCGGGCGGACCCTGCCCGACCGCTACATCGAGGGCACCTGCCCGATCTGCGGCTACGACAGCGCCCGCGGCGACCAGTGCGACAACTGCGGCAACCAGCTCGACCCGATCGACCTGATCAACCCCAAGTCCAAGATCAACGGCGAGACGCCCGAGTTCGTGGAGACCGAGCACTTCTTCCTCGACCTGCCCGCCCTCGCCGACGCGCTGCGCCAGTGGCTGGACACCCGCGAGGGCTGGCGGCCCAACGTGCTGCGCTTCTCCCGCAACCTGCTCGACGACCTCCAGCCCCGGGCGATCACCCGGGACCTCGAATGGGGCGTGCCGATCCCGCTGGAGGGCTGGCAGGACCGCGGCGACAAGCGGATCTACGTCTGGTTCGACGCGGTGATCGGCTACCTCTCCGCGTCCATCGAGTGGGCCCGGCGCACCGGCGACCCGGACGCGTGGCGGAAGTGGTGGTCGGCCGACGGGGAGGGCAAGGACTCCCCGGGCTACTACTTCATGGGCAAGGACAACATCGTCTTCCACTCGGTGATCTGGCCGGCCCTGCTCGGCGGCTACTCCGGGGCGGGCAGCCGCGACGGCCAGCCCGGCGACCTCGGCCGGCTCAACCTGCCCACCGAGGTCGTCTCCAGCGAGTACCTGACCATGGAGGGACGCAAGTTCTCCTCCTCCCGCAAGGTGGTCATCTACGTCCGGGACTTCCTGGAGCGCTACGACGCCGACGCGCTGCGCTACTTCATCGCCGTCGCCGGCCCGGAGAGCAACGACACCGACTTCACCTGGGCCGAGTTCCTCCGCCGCAACAACGACGAACTCGTCGCCGGCTGGGGCAACCTGGTCAACCGGTCGGTCTCCATGGCGGCGAAGAACTTCGGCGCGATCCCCCCGGTCGACCCGGCCGGGCTCACCGAGGCCGACGAGGCGCTGCTCGCGGTGGCCCGCGCCGGCTTCGCCACGGTCGGCGACCTGATCGCCCGGCACCGGCAGAAGCAGGCCATCGGCGAGGCGATGAAGGTCGTCGCCGAGGCCAACAAATACCTGTCCGAGCAGGCCCCGTGGAAGCTCAAGGCCGAGGCCGACAAGCCCCGGATGGGCACCATCCTGCACGTCGCCCTCCAGGTGGTCAGCGACGCCAACACCCTGCTCACCCCGTTCCTGCCGCACTCCGCGCAGCAGATCCACGAGCTGCTCGGCGGCACCGGCGTGCACGCCCCGATGCCGGTGCTCGAAGAGGTCGACGACCTCGACGGCGGGCCGGGCTACCCGGTGCTGACCGGCGATTACACCGTCGGCGCGCGCTGGGAGTCCGTACCGCTGCCGGCCGGCCGGCCGCTCGCCGCGCCGAAACCGGTCTTCCGCAAGCTCGACCCGTCGATCGTCGACGAGGAACTCGCCCGGCTGGAGAGCTGACCGGCCGGGCGCCGGCCCCGGGGCAACCCCCGGGGCCGGCGCGGCACGACGTCAGGCGCGGGCCATCGCCGGTGCGCCGATGAACTCCATCAGCGCCCGGTTCACCTCGGTCGGGTGCGTCCACGGGATACCGTGCGGCGCCCCCTTCAGGGTGACCAGCGTCCCGTTGGGCAGCATCGACGCCAACCGCTGACCCGTCTTCGGGAACGGCAGCACGTTGTCCTTGTCGCCCTGGATGATCAGCACCGGGACGTCCATGTTCGGCACGTCGCCCCGGAAGTCGGTCTGCCAGGCGTCCACCGAGTCGTGGGTGCCCTTCGCCGACGCCTGCGCGCCGATCTGCCAGTGCGCCCGGTACGCCTCCTCGCTGACCCACTTGCCCTTGTTCTCGCTGTAGTTGAAGAACGCGTCGCAGAACTGGGTCAGGTAGGCGAACCGGTCCGCCAGGATCGCCTGCTGGAACCCCTCGAAGAGGCTCTTCTCGACGCCCTCCGGGTTGTCCTGCGTCTGCAACAGGTACGGCGCCAGCGGGGCCATCAGCACCGCCCGGTCCACCCGGCTCGACCCGTACGTGCCGAGGTAGCGGGTCACCTCACCGGTACCCATCGAATGGCCCACCAGGATCGTGTTGCGCAGGTCCAACTCGGTCATCAGCACGTCGAGGTCGGCGGCGAAGGTGTCGTAGTCGTAACCCATGGCCGGCTGGGCCGAACTGCCGAAGCCCCGCCGGTCGTAGGTGATCACCCGGTACCCGGCCGCGAGCAGCGGACCCGACATCTTCTCCCAGGTCGCCCCGTTGAACGGGAAGCCGTGGATCAGCACGATCGGCTGACCCTGCCCGTGATCCTCGTAGTACAGGTCGATGGGGGCGGAGTTCTCCGTACCCACGGTGATGAAGGGCATGCTCTTCTCCTGATCCGTCGGTGTCGGACGACCCGCGCTTTCCCCGGCCCGCCGCCGTCATGCCTTCACAGCACGTACGGCAGATCCACCACCCGGTCGTCGGTCACCTCGGCGGCCGGTGCCCACGTCTCGTACACGCCCCGTTCGTGGCACTGTGCCCCGGTGGCGACCACCGCGTCCGGATCGGGCTGCCGCAGGCGCAACCGCAGCCAGCCCGCCTCCTCCCGGAGCACCAGGCACGCCACGCCCCGCCACCGGGCGTGCCGCAGCCGCCGGCTGACCGACTCCACCGGATAGCGGGCCGCCCGGGTCATCGCCAGCACCCGGAACCCGCCCGGCAGGTCCGCCACCGCCTCGTACTCGCCGCCGGCCAACCCGCCGACCAGCTGCGTCGACCGCGGCACCTCGCCGGTCGGCACGTACTCCTGGTCGGGGGAGAGCCCCGGCACCGCCGCCAGCAGGTGCCGCCACTGCGGCCCCACCATCCGCAGCCAGCCCCGCTGCTCCGCCTGGTAGCTGTAGAGCACCACCTCGACCCCCTCGGCGGGGTACGCCAGCAGGCTGGCGTTGGCGGGCATCGGCAGGTCGGCGAAGTCCCGGGTGACGAACTCCGGGATCAACTGCGCCGAACTCGGCACGAACCCCGTGCCCAGCACCGGCGGGCCGAGCCGGTCCCGGGGCGGCAACTCCAGCAGGCCCCGGTGCGCTTCGCCGACCGGCACGCCGTAGTCGCCCGGGTCGGCGGCCCGCCAGCGCAACGCGTACCCGACGTCGGTGCCGTCGCCGCTGGTGCCGTCACCGCGCAGCACCGCCAGCGCGGCCGGCGTACGCAGGTGTGCCACGTCGTACTCGCGGTAGCAGAACCCGTGCGGCAGCCACCCCCGCACGTACCCGGCGAGCTGCCGGGCGGAGAGCACCTTGACCATCCGGGTGCCCCGCCGCAGCACCGCCGAGGCGCGCACCGCGGCCAGCGTCGGATCGCCGGCCGCCGTCGGCTGCTGGCTGAGCTGGTGCACGTACGACCAGCCCCGGTCGCGGTGCACCGGCATCAGCAGCGCCGCCTCCGGCTCCTCGACCAGCGGGGTGCCTCCACGCACCTCGGTGACCTCGGTCACGTGCACGAACCGCCGCCACGGCCAACTGACGCCCGCCCGGGGCGCCCACTCGAAGCCGGGTGCCTCCTCGGCGCTGAACAGCTCGTAGGCCGCGCCCCGGGCCAGTTCCTCGGCCGGGTGGACCACCCCGCCGTACGTCACGCGCAACCCGGTCCGCTCGAAGGCCGCGCCGTCGGCCCGGTCGGTGACGCTCATCCGGGCGAGACTAGGCCGGCCAGATTCCGCCCCGGTGAACGTCCGGTGGCCGCCCGGGAACAGCCCACACCCGCACGGGTCGGTGCCGCCGGTGACCCCTGGTGTGTGATGCTGGCCGCGATGACCGAACGGACCGAATCCCGCAAGCAGCGTGCCGCCCGCCGGGCCGGCGAGTTCCCGCCCGCCCCGCCGCCGCTGCCCCGTCCCGTGCTGGACAGCCACACCCACCTCGACATCACCGTCAGCGAGGCCGGCGTGCCCGGCGGGGGCGACGCCGCCGACCCGGTGGCCGCCGTGGTCGAGCTGGCCGCCACCGTCGGCGTGGACCGACTGGTGCAGGTCGGCGTGGACGTCGACTCGTCCCGTTGGGGTGCCGACGTCGCCGACCGGTACCCGGCGGTGCTCGCCACCGTGGCGCTGCACCCCAACGAGGCCCCCCGGCTGGCCGACCTGGACGCCGCGCTGCGCGAGATCGAGACGCTGGCCGCCCGGGACCGGGTCCGGGGCGTCGGCGAGACCGGGATGGACTTCTTCCGCACCGGCGACGACGGCCGGGCCGCCCAGGAGGAGAGCTTCCGCGCCCACATCGCCATCGCCAAGCGGTACGGCAAGGCCCTGGTCATCCACGACCGGGACGCCCACGCCGACGTGCTGCGCATCCTCGACGACGAGGGCGCCCCGGACACGGTGGTGCTGCACTGCTTCTCCGGCGACGCCGACTTCGCCCGCGAGTGCGTGCGCCGGGGCCACCTGCTCAGCTTCGCCGGCACGGTCACCTTCGGCAGCGCCGCCGCGCTGCGCGAGGCCGCCGCGCTCACCCCGATCGACCAGCTCCTCGTCGAGACCGACGCGCCCTACCTGACCCCGATGCCGCACCGGGGACGGCCCAACGCGTCGTACCTGATCCCGCTGACGGTCCGGTCGCTGGCCGAGACCACCGGGTTCGACCTCGACGAGCTGTGCGCCGCCATCTCCGCCACCGGCGACCGGGCCTTCGGGCCGTGGTGACCGGCCCGGACCCCGCAGCTACGCTGCGGGGCGTGACCGGCCTGCTCGGCCCGGCGGAGATCCGGGAACTCGCCGCGCGTCTCGGCGTCAACCCGACCAAGAAGCTCGGCCAGAACTTCGTGCACGACCCGAACACCGTCCGCCGGATCGTCACCGCCGCCGGGCTCACCGGAGACGACGTGGCGCTGGAGGTCGGCCCCGGGCTCGGCTCGCTCACCCTGGCCCTGCTGCCGGCCGCCGCGCACCTGCACGCGGTGGAGATCGACCCGGTGCTGGCCGGCGCGCTGCCGCAGACCGCCGCCGCCCACGCCGGCCCGGACGCCGCCCGGCTCACCGTGCACCGGGCCGACGCGCTGCGGATCACCGCCGCCGCCCTGGCCGACCCGCCGCCCACCGCGCTGGTGGCGAACCTGCCCTACAACGTGGCCGTGCCGGTGGTGCTGCACCTGCTCGCCGAGCTGCCCACCCTGCGGCACGGCCTGGTGATGGTGCAGAAGGAGGTCGCCGACCGGCTGGTCGCCGGTCCCGGTTCCAAGGTGTACGGCATCCCGTCGGTCAAGCTCGCCTGGTACGCCCGTTCCCGCTCCGCCGGCCGGGTGCCACCGAACGTGTTCTGGCCGGTGCCGAACGTCGACTCCGGACTGGTCGCCTTCACCCGCCGCGAACCGCCCCGCGACGACGTGCCCCGGCAGGCGGTCTTCGCCGTCGTCGACGCCGCGTTCGCCCAGCGCCGCAAGACCCTGCGGGCCGCCCTGGCCGGCTGGGCGGGTGGCCCCGACCGGGCCGCCGCGGCGCTCACCGCCGCCGGGGTCGACCCGGGCGCACGCGGGGAGTCACTCACCGTGGAGCAGTTCGCCGCGATCGCCGCGTCGGCTCCGACCGTCGCCACCACCGCGCAGTAGGCTGACGGCGTGCCCGCCGAGGGACACGCCGCACCTGCGCGTACGACCTGGTTGCCGGCCGGTACGCCGCCGGCCGCCGACGCCGCCGAGGAGCTGATCGTGGAGATGCCGTTCGACATCCGCCCGTGCCGGTGGGACGTCCCCCGGTGACCGAGGCCTGGCGACCGGACGACGATGACGACCAGCGTCGGGGCAGCAGCGGCCCGGTGCGGGTCCGAGTCCCCGCGAAGGTCAACCTGCACCTCGGGGTGGGCCCGTTGCGCCGGGACGGCTACCACGAGCTGAACACCGTCTACCACGCGATCTCGATCTACGACGAGTTGACCGCCCGCCGGGGCGACACCCTCACCCTCACCATGGAGGGCGAGGGTGCCGGCGAGCTGGCCCTGGACGACTCCAACCTGGCCATCCGCGCCGCCCACGCGCTCGCCGGCTACGCCGGGGTGCCGCCGCACGCCCGGCTGCACCTGCGCAAGCAGATCCCGCTCGCCGGCGGGTTGGCCGGGGGCAGCGCCGACGCCGCCGCCGCGCTGGTCGCCTGCGACGCCCTGTGGGGCACCGGGCTGTCCCGCGACGAACTGGCCGGGATCGCCGCCGACCTCGGCTCCGACGTGCCGTTCCTGATCCACGGTGGCACCGCGCTGGGCACCGGCCGGGGCGAGGCGGTCAGCCCGGTGCTGGCCCGCCCCACCTCCTGGCACTGGGTGGTGGCCGTCGCCGACGGCGGCCTGTCCACCCCCGCCGCCTACCGGGAACTCGACCGGCTGCGTGCCGCCGGCACCGCCGGCACCCCGCTGGGCAGCACCGACGGCCTGCTCGGCGCGCTGCGCCAACGCGACCCCCGGGTGCTCGCCGGCTGCCTCGGCAACGACCTGCAGGACGCCGCCCTGTCGATGCGTCCGGCCCTGGCCGACACGTTGAAGGCGGGGGAGGCGGCCGGGGCGCTCGCCGGCATCGTCTCCGGCTCCGGCCCGACCTGTGTCTTCCTCGCCCGGGACGCCGCCGACGCGCAGCGGATCGCCACCGAGGTGCAGGCCGCCGAGGTGTGCCGGGAGACCCGGGTCGCCCACGGCCCGGTGCCCGGCGCCCGCGTCGGCTGAGCCTTCCCCGGGGGTCGAGATCGACTCCCGTGGGCCGGTGTTGCGGTGTCCGGCGACCGGGAACCCGCACCGTCAGCCCCGATGAGGTGATCAACCTGCCCCGACCTGCTGTTCGAGGCGGCCCGGCCCCGGCTCCGGCACGGGCGGGTGGGGCGGCGCGGGTGTCCGCGTACCCTTGCCCCAGGCGTCCCGAGGTGCCCGCCGGCACCGGGACGCCTTGATCATGAAAGGTGGGACCGTGGCCAACATCGTCAACCTGGACCGGGTGTCCAAGGGGTACGGCGCCGCCGGGCCGCTGCTCACCGACGTCTCGCTCGGCCTCGACGACGCCGACCGGATCGGCGTGGTCGGCCTCAACGGCGCCGGCAAGTCCACCCTGCTGCGGATGCTCACCAAGCAGGAGGACCCCGACGACGGCCGGGTCACCCACCGCCGCGACCTGCGGGTGCTCTGGCTGCCGCAGGCCCTCACCCTGACCCCCGAGGCCACCGTCCGGGACGTGGTGCTCGGCACCGCCTGGCTCGCCGAGGGGATGGGCGCCGAACACGAGTGGGCCGGCGACGCCGGGGTCCGGGCCATCCTCGACGGCCTCGGCATGCCCCACCTCGGCCTCGACCAGCCGGTCGGCCCGATGTCCGGGGGCGAGCGCCGCCGGGTGGCCCTGGCCGCCCTGCTGGTCCGCGAATCCGACCTGCTCATCCTCGACGAGCCCACCAACCACCTCGACGTCGGCGGCGTCGACTGGCTCGCCCGGCACCTCGTCGGCCGCCGGGGCGCACTCGTCGTGGTCACCCACGACAGGTGGTTCCTCGACGCGGTCTGCACCACCACCTGGGAGGTCGCCGACCAGACCGTCCGGGCCTACGAGGGCGGCTTCGCCGCCTGGACGCTGGCCCGCGCCGAACGGGAACGGGTCGCCGCCGCCACCGAGGCCCGCCGGCAGAACCTGCTCCGCAAGGAGATCGCCTGGCTGCGGCGTGGCCCGCCCGCCCGCACCTCCAAGCCGAAGTTCCGCATCGACGCGGCCAACGCGCTGATCGACGACGTGCCGCCGCCGCGCGACACCATGTCGCTGCAGCGGATGGCGACCGCCCGGCTCGGCAAGCAGGTGTACGACCTGGAGCACGTCCGGTTGCACGCCGGCCCCAAGGAGATCCTGCACGACACCACCTGGCAGGTCGGCCCCGGCGACCGGATCGCGATCCTCGGGCGCAACGGGGCCGGCAAGACCACCCTGCTGCGGCTGCTCGCCGGCATCACCCGCGCCGACGGCGGCCGGTTCCACACCGGGTCCACCGTCAAGCCGGCGTTCCTCTCCCAGGAACTCGCCGAACTCCCCGGCCACCTGCGCGTCCTGGAGGCCGTCGAGGAGGTCGCCCGACGGGTGCAGCTCGGCGACCGGGAGATCTCCGCCGCCCAGCTCGCCGAGGTGTTCGGCTTCGACGACCGGCGGCTCTGGACCCCGGTCGGCGACCTCTCCGGTGGGGAACGCCGCCGGTTGCAGATGCTCCGGCTGCTCGCCGGGGAACCCAACGTGCTGCTCTTCGACGAACCCACCAACGACCTGGACACCGACACCCTCGCCGCCCTGGAGGACCTGCTCGACTCCTGGCCCGGCACGATCATCGTGGCCAGCCACGACCGGTACCTGATCGAACGGGTCACCGACGCCGCGTACGGGATGTTCGGCGACGGCCGGCTGGTGCACCTACCCGGCGGTGTCGACGAGTACCTGGCCCGCGCCGCCGGCCCGGGTCCGGCCCGCACCACGCCCGGCCCCGCCGAAAGTCCCGAGGCCCCGGCCACGGGCGGCATGTCCGCCGCCGACGCCCGGCAGGCCCGCAAGGAACTGACCCGGTTGGAACGGCAGATCGGCAAGCTCGACCAGAAGGAGGCGACCCTCCTCGACCAGCTCGCCACGCACGCCACCGACTACGCCCGGGTCGCCGACCTCGACGCTCAGCTCAAGGAGGTACGCGCCGAACGGGAACGGACCGAGGAGACCTGGCTGACCCTGGCCGAGGAGATCCCGCCCCTGTAGAGCAGGGACGACCCCGTGTGCGGCGTCACACCCCGCCGTACGGGACAATCGTCGGCGACCCTCACCCGAACGGCGTTGGAGACACAGTCATGGCCCACACCCCCGTCAACCACCCCGCGCGGCCGGTCTACCGGGCGATCGGCGGGCTCATCGGTCTCTACCTCGTGGTCTTCGGCGCGCTCGGCGTCATCGCCAGCGCCGGCAACGACATCTTCGCCCAGGACGACACCAAGGTCCTCGGCCAGGGCACCAACCTCGGGTTCTCGCTGCTGTCCGTGCTGTTCGGGGTGGTCATCCTGGTCGGCACGGTGATCGGCCGCAACCTCGACGTGGCGATCAACCAGTGGCTGGCCTACACCCTGATGGTGATCAGCCTCGCCGGCCTGGCCTTCCTCCAGACCGACGCCAACGTGGTCAACTTCAGCATCCTGACGGTGATCGTGCTGATGACCCTCAGCCTCGTCCTGCTGATGGTCGGCATGTACGGCAAGGTCGGCACCGAGGACGAGAAGGAAGCCTGGCAGAAGGCCCGCCTGGTGCTCTGACCGCTCCCGCTCGCGGGCCGGGAGGCGGCGTGACCTGGCGTTTCTCCGACGCCGGACGGCATGACGGGAGACAATCGTCCCGACACGTCGTCCGCGCAGGAGGGGCCATGGCGCACTTTCCGGTCAACCACCCGGCCCGCCCGCTGTACCGGGTCTTCGCCGGCCTCGTCGGCCTCTACATCCTGGTCTTCGGCGTGTTCGGCATCGTGCAGACCTGGGGTGAGCCGCTGTTCGCCAGGGGCAGCCACTGGGCCCTAGGGCTGCGTACCAACCTGGCGTTCTCGCTGGTCTCGGTCGTCTTCGGGGTCGTCCTGATCATCGGGGCGTCCCGGCGCGGCAACCTCGGGCACGTCATGAACCTCACCGCCGGGGTGGTCTTCATGGTCACCGGCCTCGCGATGATGAGCGTGCTCCAGACCCGCGCCAACATCCTCAACTTCTCGATGTCGACGGTGATCGTCTCGCTGCTGTTCGGCCTGCTGCTCCTCGCCACCGGCCTGTACGACAAGATCGGCACCGACGAGCACGCCGCCCGGGAACGCGCCGACCGGCTCCATCCGGCCCGCTGACCCGACGCTCAGCCACCCGGCCGTTCGGTGATCAGGCCCGGCCCCGCCTCCAGGTGCGACAACCCGTTCCAGGCCAGGTTCACCAGGTGCGCCGCCACCGTCTCCTTGCCCGGCTGGCGGACCTCCAACCACCAACGCCCGGTCAACGCCACCATCCCCACCAGCGCCTGCGAGTACAGCTCGGCCAGCTTCGGGTCGTAACCCCGGCTGGAGAACTCGGCCCCCAGGATGTGCTCCACCTGGTGCGCCACGTCGTTCATCACGCTGCTGAAGTTGCCGGCCGCCGACATCAACGGAGACTCCCGCACCAGCACCCGGAACCCGCTGGTCTCCTCCTCGATGTAGCCCAGCAGCGCCAACGCCGCCTGTTCCAGCAACTCCCGTGGGTGACCGGCGGTCAACGCCGCGGCGATCCGGTCCAGCAGGGCCCGCACCTCCCGGTCGACGACCACCGCGTACAGGCCCTCCTTGCCGCCGAAGTGCTCGTAGACCACCGGCTTGGAGACCCGGGCCCGCGCTGCCACCTCCTCGATCGAGGTCGCGTCGAAGCCCTTCTCGGCGAACACCTGCCGGCCGATCGCGATCAACTGCTCGCGCCGCTGCGCGGCCGACATCCGTACCCGCGCCGCCGGCTTCGCGCCCGCCGCCGGCACCGCCCGTCGGGTGCCGGTGTTCTCCCCAGCCGGGGGCTGCGCCATCTCGTCACCTCGCCGGCGCTCGGTGACGCCCTGTCGTGGAATGCTCCGGTCGTGCCCGTCTGTCTCGGTCACCCGGCCATCCTGCCAGGTGACGCCCCGGGGCACCGCCGGGTTCAGCGCGGCAGCGTCTCCCGCACCCGCTTGGCCGCCACCCGTTCCGGCTTCGGCCACCGCACGTCGTGCACCGCGCCGGCCCGCTCCAGCAACCAGATCACCCGGGCCGACGGGTCCCACTGCCCGCGCAGCACCCCGTGCCGGGCGCTGGTCGGCTCGGCATGATGCAGGTTGTGCCAGCTCTCCCCGAACGACAGCAGGGCCAGCGGCCAGAAGTTGGCCGCCCGGTCGCCCGGCCGCATCGCGAACGGACGCTCACCGTAGACGTGGCAGACCGAGTTGATCGCCCAGGTCACGTGGTGCAACAGGGCGATCCGGACCAGCCCGCCCCAGAAGAACGCGCTCAGCGCGCCGGCCCACGACCAGGTCAGCAGACCGCCCATCAGCGCCGGGCCGAGCAGCGAGCCGGCCACCAGCAGCGGCGAGAGCCGGTCCACCCGGCGGGTGTCCGGGTCGGCGAGCAGATCCGGTGCGAACCGCTCCCGGTTGGACAGTTCCCGGCCGAGCAACCACCCCAGGTGCGCGTGGAACAGCCCCCTGGCCAGGCCCCGCACGCTCTCGCCGTACCGCCAGGGGGAGTGCGGGTCGCCGTCGAGGTCGGCGAAGGCGTGGTGCCGCCGGTGGTCGGCCACCCACTGGATGATCTCGCCCTGCACCGCGAACGACCCGGCGACCGCCAGGGCCACCCGGACCGGGCGGCGGGCCCTGAACGCGCCGTGGGTGAAGTACCTGTGGTAGCCGACGGTGATGCCCAGCCCCGACACCACGTACCAGAGGGCCGCGACGAGCACGTCGGTCGCGTGCAGCCAGCCGCCCCAGGCCACCGGCACGGCGGCCAGCAGGGCCAGGAACGGCACCACCACGAAGATCCAGAGGGCGATCAGGATGCCCCGCGACTGGGGACCCTGGGTGAGCGGCTTCGGGCCGGCGGCACCGGCGTCCCGCAGGGTGGTCGACATGGCACCTCGCAGCGATCGGATACGCCTACGTCACCGTAACTTACGGGCCGGCCACAGTGGAGTGAACAGTGGCGTACATGAATGAGTTCAGTGTCATACGTTTGTCTTAACCTGCCGGTCATGACCGATCCGACGGGTGCCGAGGTGCGCCGGCTGCGTACCGGTGTGCCCCCGGCCCGCACCCGACGACCCGCCGCCCGCGACGAGCTGCGCGCGGTGGCGGTGGCACTGCGCGGCGAGGGCTGCTCGGTCGGCGACATCGCGGCCCGGTTGGGCGTCGCGAAGTCCACCGCCTACCTCTGGGTACGCCACCTCCCCCTCGACCCGGACGAGGAGGTCGCGGCGCGACGACGGGCGCGGGCCAGGGCAATGAACGACGACCGGTGGGCGACGCACCGCGCGACACGTGACGCCGCGCAGGCCGAGGTGCACAGCCGGATGCGGGAGATGGTGGGGCGACTCGCCGACCGCGAGGTGCTGCTGCTCGGCGCGGCCCTCTACTGGTGCGAGGGCACCAAGTCCAAGCCCTGGCGACGTCACGATCATGTGCAGTTCGTCAACACCGATGCCGGGCTGCTCCGGCTGTTCCTGCGCTTCCTCGCCGCCTGCGGGGTCGAACGGGACGTGCCCACCTACCGGGTGAGCATTCACGAGTCGGCCGATGCTGCGGCGGCGCAGCGCTGGTGGGCCGAAACCCTGGATCTGCCACCGGACCGGTTCCGGCGGCCCAGCATCAAGCGCCACCAGCCGACGACGCGGCACAACACCGGCGAGAGCTACCACGGCTGCCTGGTAGTGGACGTGCCGAGAAGCCGGGAGTTGTACTGGAAGATCGAGGGTGTCGTCGCGGCACTCACCGGAGAGATCACATAGGGGTGGGGGTCGCCCGGGGGAGGCGCTAAGCTGTCTTGCGTCACATTCGGCCGTGGTGTAATTGGCAACACCCGGGTCTTTGGTACCCGTGTTTCAGGTTCGAACCCTGGCGGCCGAGCCGTCCGTCACATCCTCCCTGATCGGGGTAAGGGGCGAAGTGTCCCCACAGTCTGGTTAGCATGGCGGCGAGACTGTTCGCCTTCCCCGACGGGAGCCCACCCGTGTCCCAGCCCCACCGCCGTACCGTCGTCGTGCTCGCCGCCGGGGAGGGCAAGCGGATGAAGTCGGCGCTGCCCAAGGTGCTGCACCCACTGCTCGGCCGGACGCTGCTCGGTCACGTGCTGGCCGCGGCCGGGCCGCTGCGCGCGGACCGGACCGTCGTGGTGGTCGGGCACGGGGCCGAGCAGGTCCGCGCCCACCTGGCCGAGGTCGCCCCGGAGGCCACCGCCGTGCTCCAGGCCGAGCAGCTCGGCACCGGGCACGCCGTACGGATCGCGTTGGACGCGGTGCCGGAGGCCGCCGGCACCGTCGTGGTGATCAACGGGGACGTGCCGCTGCTGCGTACCGGGACGGTGGACGCGCTGGTCGCGGCGCACGAGGGTGAGGGCGCGGCGGCCACGGTGCTCGCCGCCGAGGTGCCCGACCCGACCGGGCTGGGCCGGATCGTCAGGGACGCCGCCGGCCGGCTGGAGCAGATCGTCGAGGAGCGTGACGCGACCCCCGCCCAGCGGGCGCTGCGGGAGATCAACGCCGGCATCTACGCCTTCGACGTGGCCCGGCTGCGGGCCGCGCTGGGCAAGCTCTCCACCGACAACGACCAGGGCGAGGAGTACCTCACCGACGTCTTCGGGCTGCTCGTCTCGGCCGGCGAGCCGGTGGGTGTGCACGTGGCCGCCGACCACGTCGAGACGTTGGGCTGCAACGACCGGGTGGAGCTGGCCGGGCTGCGTCGGTTGTTGCGCGACCGGGTCAACGAGGCGTGGATGCGGACCGGGGTGACGATCCTCGACCCGGCGACCACCTGGATCGACGTGACCGTCACCGTCGAGCGGGACGCGGTGCTCGACCAGAACACCCAGCTGCGCGGCACGACGGTGGTGGGGGCCGAGGCGGTGGTCGGGCCGGACGTGACCCTGATCGACACGGTGGTGGGTCGGGCGGCGACCGTGCTGCGCAGCCACGCCACCGGTGCCGAGGTGGGCGCGGGGGCGAGCGTCGGCCCGTACGCCTACCTGCGGCCGGCGGCGCGGCTGGCCGAGAAGGCGAAGGTGGGCACGTTCGTCGAGGTCAAGAACTCCGAGGTCGGGCCGGGCGCGAAGGTGCCGCACCTGTCGTACGTGGGGGACGCGACGATCGGGGCGAAGGCGAACATCGGTGCGGCGACGATCTTCGTGAACTACGACGGGGTGAACAAGCACCGCACGGTGGTGGGTGACGGTGCGTTCGTCGGCTGTGACACGAACCTGATCGCGCCGGTCGAGGTGGGCGCGGGGGCGTACGTGGCGGCGGGTAGCGCGTTGAGCCAGGACGTGCCGCCGGGGGCGTTGGGGGTGACCCGGGCGCCGCAGCGCAACATCGAGGGATGGGTGTTGCGTAACCGGCCGGGCACGGTCTCCGCGCGGGCCGCCGAGCAGGCCCGGACGGCCGGTGAGGATGCGTCGGGTGGGCCGGTGTCGGCAAGTGAAGGTGAGGCAATCCACGGGGGTGCCGAGACGGTGTGAGGGTCGCCGAGGTCGGGGCATACTGCAACCGAGTAGCCCCGGCCCACCGCAGCCGGGCACCACCGACCAACGGGAGCAGACGGGCCCATGGGCAGCATCGTCGCCGAAAACCGCAAGAGCCTGATGCTCTTTTCCGGACGTGGCTTTCCGGAGTTGGCCAAGGAGATCGGTGAGGTGCTCGGCGTGGCGCCGACCCCTTCCGACGCGTACGAGTTCGCCAACGGTGAGATCTTCGTACGGTTCCGGGACTCGGTGCGTGGTTCGGACGCCTTCGTGGTGCAGTCCGTCACGCACGGGGTCAACACCTGGGTCATGGAGACCCTGATCATGATCGACGCGTTGAAGCGGGGTTCGGCGAAGCGGATCACCGTGGTCCTGCCGTTCTACCCGTACTCCCGGCAGGACAAGAAGCATCGGGGGCGGGAGCCGATCTCGGCGCGGCTGGTGGCCGATCTGCTCAAGACGGCCGGGGCGAACCGGATCCTCACCGTCGACCTGCACACCGCGCAGATCCAGGGTTTCTTCGACGGCCCGGTGGACCACCTGTTCGCGATGGACATCCTCGCCGAGTACGTGGAGCACAAGTTCGCCGGCCGGCCGATGACGGTGGTGGCCCCGGACTCGGGCCGGGTACGGGTGGCGGAGCGGTGGACCGACCGCCTGGGTGGCTGCCCGCTGGCGTTCATCCACAAGACCCGGGACCCGTTGAAGCCGAACCAGGTGGTGGCGAACCGGGTGGTCGGTGAGGTCGAGGGCCGGGTGTGCCTGATCGTCGACGACATGATCGACACCGGTGGGACGATCACCAAGGCGGCGGACATCCTCAAGGAGTCAGGTGCGGCGGAGATCGTGGTGGCCTCCACCCACGCCCTGCTGTCCGACCCGGCGACCGAGCGGCTGAAGAACAGCCCGATCACCGAGGTGGTGGTGACGAACACGCTGCCGCTGCCGGCGGAGAAGCAGCTGGACAAGCTCACCGTGTTGTCGATCGCGCCGTTGTTGGCGCGGGCGATCCGGGAGGTCTTCGACGACGGGTCGGTGACCACCCTCTTCGGTGGCCTGAGCTGACGCGCGGACCCGGGGGACTGCCGGAAGGCGCGGAAAGACCTCGGGTAGACTGGTGCGGTTGCCACGGCGAGGGTGCCCGGCGGGCCGCTGATCGAGCGCCGCACGGAGGCACCGTCATCGACGCGGTGCTCCGGGCAGTCGTTCATGACGCATGAGCCCCAAGCGAGCCCCTCGCCCCAGCACCGCCAGACGACAAGCCGCCGTAGCGTTAGCATCAGGAGTTTCCCCGTGTCCGAGGTAAAGATCAGCGCCGAGCCCCGTACGGAGTTCGGCAAGGGTGGTGCCCGTCGTACCCGTCGGGCCGGCAAGGTGCCCGCCGTGCTGTACGGTCACGGCGAGAAGCCCAAGCACATCGCGCTCCCGGCGCGGGAGTTCGCCGCCGCGATCCGTAAGGGCGGCGCCAACCAGCTCTTCGCGATCGAGGTCAGCGACGGCACCCAGGTGCTGGCGCTGCCGAAGGCGATCCAGCGTGACCCGATCCGGGACAGCTTCGAGCACGTGGACCTGCTGCTGGTCCGTCGGGGCGAGAAGGTCACCGTCGAGGTTCCGGTGCAGCTGACCGGTGAGGCCGCGCGGGACACCCTGATCGTGCACGACCACGACACCCTCTCGGTGACCGCCGACGCCACCAAGGTGCCGGACCACCTGGAGGCGTCGATCGAGGGTCTGGAGGCCGGCAGCCAGGTCACCGCCGCCGACGTCGAGCTGCCTGCGGGTGTGGAGCTTGTCGCCGACGCGGAGCAGACGGTCGCCTCGGTGACCGCCGCCCTGACCGCCGAGCAGCTGGAGGCCACCCTGCCTGAGGTCGAGACCCCGGCGACGGAGGCCGAGGAAGCCGCCGAGGGTGCGGAGACCGCCGAGGGCGCCGAGGCTCCGGCCGCCGAGGGCGAGCAGAGCACCGAGGCGAAGACCGAGGCCTGACCGGTCGCATCGTTCACGGCAGGCGCTCCCGTCGCGGGGGCGCCTGCCGGCGTATCGGGGCACGGTCGGCGCGCAGACGGCGAGCGGGAGGGACGTGACGTGACGGACGAGACGGGGCCGTGGCTGGTGGTCGGCCTGGGCAATCCGGGTCGGGAGTACGCCGGGAACCGGCACAACGTCGGTTTCATGGTCGCCGAGTTGCTCGCCGTACGGCTGGGTGGGCGGTTCGGGCGGTACAAGCGGGTGGTGGCGGACGTCGCCGAGGGGCGGATCGGTTTCGGTGGGCCGAAGCTGGTGCTGCTCAAGCCGCAGACGTACATGAACCTGTCGGGTGGGCCGGTGGCCGCGCTGGCCCAGTTCCACAAGATCCCGGCCGACCGGGTGATCGCGGTGCACGACGAACTGGACATCCCCTACGGGCAGCTGCGGGTCAAGCTGGGCGGCGGTGAGGGCGGGCACAACGGCCTGCGGTCGATGTCGAAGTCGCTGGGGACGAAGGACTACGTGCGGGTGCGGTTCGGCATCGGCAGGCCGCCGGGGCGGCAGGACCCGGCGGATTTCGTGCTGTCGGATTTCGGTGCCGCGGAGCGCAAGGAGCTGGAGTTCCTGGTCGACCGGGCCGCCGACGTGGTGGAGTCGGTGGTCACCAAGGGGGTCGAGCCGACCCAGAACGCTTACCACGGGGTCTGAGTCGCGGGGGCGTACTCGTGGCCTGCCCGGGTGGGCGGTAGTCTGCGCGTTCTGGCGTGGCGCGACCCCGCGCGGGCCGTGGTAGGCGACGGGAGCGAGTTCGTGGGCAGTCCTCCGATGATCGACGGCGCGTTCGCCCGCTGGTTGGCGGACCGGGCCGGGCAGGCCCTGCTGGAGCTGCGTGCCGAGATGGGGTTCGCGGACGCGGCGGCGTTGAAGTCGGCCGGGGACAAGGTCTCGCACGACCTGATCCGCAGCGAGCTGGCGAAGTGGCGACCCGGTGACGCCGTCCTCTCCGAGGAGGACGAGGGGTCGCGGCTGGTGGGCACCGCGGGCGGGGTGTCCCGGTTGACCGCCGACCGGGTGTGGATCATCGACCCGTTGGACGGCACCCGGGAGTTCTCCGAGGAAGGCCGCGCCGACTGGGCGGTGCACGTGGCGCTCTGGGCGCGCAACGCGCCGACGCCGCACGGGCTGGTGGCGGGGGCGGTGGGGTTGCCGGCCCAGCACTGGGTGCTGGGTACCGACTATCCGCCGGCGTACCCGCCGATGACGGTGGAGGCGGCCACCTCGGGCGACCGTACGCTGCGGTTGGCGGCGAGCCGGAGCCGGCCGCCGGCGTTCCTGACCGCCCTGGCCGAGGACGTGGGCGCGCAGTTGGTGCCGATGGGTTCGGCGGGGGCGAAGATCGCGGCGGTGGTGACCGGTGACGTGGACGCCTACATCCACGCGGGCGGCCAGTACGAGTGGGACTCGGCGGCTCCGATCGCTGTGGCGACGGCCACCGGGCTGCACGCTTCCCGAATCGACGGTTCTGCGCTGAGATACAACGAGGCGGATCCGCGCCTGCCGGACCTGCTGGTCTGCCGCAAGGATCTCGCCAGCCGGTTGCTTGCAGCGCTGCAGAGGCATTCCGGGTAGCCTGAGCGCTGTTTTTGATTTGTCCGACCGGAAAGGTCTGGAATCCATGTACGGATCCGCGCCGATCGAGCCCGTGGCATGACCGCCCCCGGCCGCTTCTACCAGGTCTCCCACCTCGACGAGTTGGAGGCGGAGAGCATCTTCGTGATGCGTGAGGTGGTCGCCGAGATGGAGCGGCCGGTGCTGCTCTTCTCCGGTGGCAAGGACTCGATCGTGATGTTGCGGCTGGCGCAGAAGGCGTTCGCCCCGGCCAACATCCCGTTCCCGGTGATGCACGTCGACACCGGGCACAACTTCCCCGAGGTGCTCGACTACCGCGACCAGCGGGTCGCCGAACTGGGGCTGCACCTGGTGGTGGCGAGCGTGCCCGACGCCCTGGCCGCCGGGACGGTCCGTGAGTCGGGTGACGGGATGCGCAACCGGATCCAGACGCCGGTGTTGTTGGACGCGGTGGAGAAGCACCGGTTCGACGCGTTGTTCGGTGGGGCGCGGCGGGACGAGGAGAAGGCGCGGGCGAAGGAGCGGGTGTTCTCGTTCCGGGACGAGTTCGGGCAGTGGGATCCGAAGAACCAGCGGCCGGAGTTGTGGTCGTTGTACAACGGTCGGCATCATCCGGGTGAGTCGATCCGGGTGTTCCCGTTGTCGAACTGGACCGAGTTGGACATCTGGCACTACATCGCCCGGGAGCGGGTGCCGTTGCCGTCGATCTACTACGCGCACGACCGCGAGGTGATCGAACGCGACGGCATGCTCTACGCCGTCAACGAGTTCTTCCGGCCCCGGGCCGGTGAGCAGCAGTTCAAGGCCCGGGTGCGGTACCGCACGGTCGGCGACGCCTCCTGCACGGCGGCGGTGCGTTCGGACGCGGACACGGTGGAGAAGGTGATCGACGAGGTGGCCGCGACGCGGATCACCGAGCGGGGCGCGACCCGGGGCGACGACCGGGTCAGCGAGGCCGCCATGGAGGACCGCAAGCGGGAGGGCTACTTCTGATGAGCACCGAGACGGTGTCGCCCGAGGTCGAGGCCCGGCCGATGGACCTGTTGCGGTTCGCCACCGCGGGCAGTGTGGACGACGGGAAGTCGACCCTGATCGGTCGACTGCTCTATGACACGAAGTCGTTGTTCACCGACCAGTTGGCCGCGGTGGAGGCGGTCAGCGCGGCCCGGGGCGACGAGTACACCAACCTGGCGTTGCTCACCGACGGCCTGCGGGCCGAGCGGGAGCAGGGCATCACCATCGACGTGGCGTACCGCTACTTCGCCACGCCCCGGCGGAAGTTCATCATCGCCGACACCCCGGGGCACACCCAGTACACCCGCAACATGGTGACGGGCGCGTCCACGGCCGACCTGGCGTTGATCCTGGTGGACGCGCGTAAGGGGCTGGTGGAGCAGTCACGGCGGCATGCGTTCCTGTGCTCGCTGCTGCGGGTGCCGCACCTGGTGCTGTGCGTCAACAAGATGGACCTGGTCGACTTCTCCCAGGAGGTCTTCGAACGCATCGCCGACGAGTTCACCGCCTTCGCGGCGAAACTCGACGCGCCGGACCTGACCGTGGTGCCGATCTCCGCGTTGCGTGGCGACAACATCGTCACCCGGTCGGAGAACATGCCGTGGTACGAGGGCCCGTCGCTGCTGCACCACCTGGAGCACGTGCACATCGCCTCGGACCGCAACCTGGTGGACGTGCGGTTCCCGGTGCAGTACGTGATCCGCCCGCAGTCGACCACGGTGACCGACTACCGGGGTTACGCCGGGCAGGTCGCCTCCGGGGTGCTCAAGCCCGGCGACGAGGTGATGGTCCTGCCGTCGGGGTTCACCAGCCGGATCGCCGCCATCGACACCGCCGACGGCCCCGTCGACGAGGCTTTCCCCCCGATGTCGGTCACCGTCCGCCTCGACGACGAGATCGACATCTCGCGCGGCGACATGATCTGCCGGCCGAACAACGCACCGACCGTCTCGCAGGACATCGAGGCGATGGTCTGCTGGATGGACGAGACCCGGCCGCTCCAGGTCGGCGGCAAGTACACCATCAAGCACACCACGCGGACGGCCCGGACGATCGTGCGCGGCCTGTACTACCGGCTCGACGTCAACACCCTGCACCGCGACGAGACCGCCACCGAGCTGCGGCTCAACGAGATCGGCCGGGTGCGGCTGCGGACCACCGTCCCGTTGCTGGCCGACGAGTACCGCCGTAACCGCACCACCGGCGGCTTCATCATCATCGACGAGGCCACGAACCGCACCGTAGCCGCCGGCATGATCGTCGACACCGCCTGACCCACCCCGCCTTGTCGGCTCTTGGTGATCAAGAGCTTTGCGTCAGTTTCCGCTCGACGGATGACGCAAAGCTCTTGATCACCGCATACCAGCACGCCCACCCGCCCGGCCGCCCGGCTGTGCCTTGGTGATCAAGAGCTTTGCGTCAGGTTTCGTTGATGGATTGACGTAAACCTCTTGATCACCGGCGCCCGAACGGGAGGGTAGGAGCGGGACCAGGGGCGGGGGCGGGAGTGGGCCGGGGTGGGTCAGGGGAGGCGGGTGGCGCCGGGGGCGGGGAGGGCGGTGAGGGTGTCGGGGGCGGCGAAGCCGCGTTCGGCGTAGGCGGCCCGGACGGCTGCCGCCACCGGTTCCGCAGCCGCCGCCTCGACCAGGGCGAGGACGCAGCCGCCGAAGCCGCCGCCGGTCATCCGGGCACCGAGCGCACCGGCCGCGAGCGCCGCCTCGACGGCGGTGTCGACCTCGGGGACGGTGATCGCGAAGTCGTCCCGCATGGAGGCGTGCGAGGCGGTCAGCAGCGGCCCGATCTCGGCGACCCGGTCGGCGCGCAGCAGGGCGACGGTGTCGAGCACCCGCTGGTTCTCGGTGACCACGTGCCGGACCCGGCGTCGGGTCTCGTCGTCGGGCAGCCGCCCGAGTGCGGCGTCGAGGTCGGCGACCGGCACGTCGCGCAGGGCGGGCACGCCGAGCAGGTCGGCGGCCCGTTCGCAGGAGGCGCGGCGGGAGGCGTACTCGCCGTCGGCGTGCCGGTGCGGTGCACGGCTGTCGATCACCAGGATGGCCAGGCCGGCGGCGTCGAGGTCGAACGGGACGTGGTCGACGGATTCGTCCCGGCAGTCGAGGAACAGGGCGTGGCCGGCGCGGCAGCGGATCACCGCCGACTGGTCCATGATGCCGGTCGGCGCGCCGACGTAGCCGTTCTCGGCGCGTTGGGCCAGCCGGGGCCGGCGCTCGGCGGGCAGGTCCAGCCCGCCCAGGTCGGCCAGGGCGGCGAGCACCGCCGCCTCCAGGGCTGCCGAGGAGGACAGCCCGGAGCCGAGCGGCACGTCCGAGGCGACGGCCAGCCGGACGCCGGGGACGGCGTACCCGGCCCCGCGCAGGGCCCAGACGACCCCGGCGACGTAGCCGCCCCAGCCGGCGACCCGGCCGGGTGCGTCGGCCTCGGCGGCTCCGAAATCGACGGGCCGGTCGCTGATCTCCGAGCGGACCGTCCAGCGTTCGCCGGGCTGCGGGTCGGCGGCGACCACGGTACGCAGCGGCAGGGCGAAGGGGAGCACGAATCCGTCGTTGTAGTCGGTGTGCTCGCCGATCAGGTTGACCCGTCCGGGTGCCGCCCAGCGTCCGGCGGGCGTCGCGTCGTACCCGGAGGTGAAGCCGGCGGTGGCGCGGTCGGCGACGTCGGGCCGGCCCGTCACGACTGCCCCGGCACGTGCGCGCGGTAGAACGCCCAGGCGTCGCCGACCATGTCGGTGAGGGTGGGTTTCTCGGGCACCCAGCCCAGTTCCTGCCGGGCCAGCGCCGAGGAGGCGACGAGTTCGGCCGGGTCGCCCTCGCGACGGGGGGCGGTCTCGACCGGCACCGGGTGCCCGGTGACCTCGCGGACCACGTCGACGACCTGCCGGTTGGTGAAGCCGCTGCCGTTGCCGAGGTTGTAGATGCGGTGCCGGCCGGGCACGGCGGCGGTGAGCGCCAGCAGGTGGGCGCGGGCCAGGTCCTCGACGTGGATGTAGTCGCGCACGCAGGTGCCGTCGACGGTGGGGTAGTCGTCGCCGAAGAGTTGGAGTTTGTCCCGGCGGCCGGCGGCGACGTCGAGGGCGATCGGGATGAGGTGGGTCTCCGGGTCGTGCCGTTCGCCGATGGCGAGGCCGTCGCGCAGGTACGCCCCGGCGACGTTGAAGTAGCGCAGCGACACGGCGGCGAGGTCGTGTGCGGTCGCCTCGGAGGTGAGCACCAGGTCGACGGCGAGCTTGGTGGCGCCGTACGTGTTGGTGGGGGCCTTGACGGCGGTCTCCGGGATGGGCAGTTCGACCGGGTTGCCGTAGACGGCGGCGGTGGAGGAGAAGACCAGGCGTGGCACCCGGGCGGCGCGGACGGCGTCGACCAGCGCGATCGAGCTGACCGTGTTGGCGTGCCAGTACCGCTCGGGGTGGACCATCGACTCACCGGCGGCGATCAGCGCGGCGAAGTGCAGCACCCCGTCGAAGCCGGCGTCGGGGGTGAGCACCTGGGCCGCCTCGTGCACGGGCAGGTCGACGTGGGTGGCGTCGGGGGCGAGCGCCGCCCGGTGGCCGGTGCGCAGGTCGTCCAGGACGGTCACCTGGTGTCCGGCGTCGAGCAGCATCCGGGTCACCACGCTGCCGATGTAGCCGGCGCCGCCGGTGACGAGCAGTTTCACGTCGGTCCTCCTGCCTGGCCGCGCCCGCTGCGGCCGTTCGTGATCACCCTACGGCCGGCTGCTGTCGCCGCGCTGTGGGTCGTGGGGTCAACCTCATCCCATCATGAACCTTCATGATTGAACAGATCCGCACATTGCCCACCGGCCGGGTCCGTCGGCCCTACCATCACTTCCATGCGGGAAGCGGGTGGTCCCGGGCCCCGGAGACGCGCGCCGGGGCGGAGCCGGCGCGTACCCGGGCCGGTGGCCCGCAGCGTCGCGCGGCTGGTCGTCCGGGCCGCCGACGGCGCCACCCGGCTCGTCACCGACCTGCTCGGCGCCAGCCCCACCGCCGGCCGGGAACGGATCAGCGAGCACGAGCTACGCGACCTGGTCGCCGCGAACACCGTCCTCGACCCCGACGAACGGCGGATCATCGACGAGGTGCTGGTCGCCGGGGCCAGCCTGGTCCGCGAGGTGATGATGCCCCGCACCGAGGTGGTCTTCCTCGCCGCCGGGCTGACCCTCGCCGAGGCCGAACGCCTGGTCCGGATCGACCCGCACACCAGGTACCCGGTGGTCGACGGCACCCACGACGACGTGGTCGGCTTCGTGCACCTGCGCGACGTGCTGCTCCGCCCCGACCTGGACCCGTCAACCACGGTGGGCCGGCTGAGCCGGGAGGTCAAGCGGCTGCCCGGCAGCAAGCGGGTGCTCGCCGCGCTGACCGAGATGCGCCGCGAGGGCCACCACCTCGCCGTGGTGGTCGACGAGTACGGCGGCACCGCCGGCATCGTGACCTGCGAGGACCTGATCGAGGAACTGGTCGGGGAGATCCACGACGAGTACGCCGGCCCACCCGAGCCGGCGTCGGCCGGCCTGCCCGCGGTGGTCGACGGTCGACTCAACCTGGCCGACTTCGCCGAGCGGACCGGGGTGCCGCTGCCCGCCGGCCCGTACGAGACGGTCGGCGGATACGTGATGGCGGCGCTCGGCCGGCTCCCGGTGGCCGGCGACGAGGTGCCGGTCACCGCGCCGGCCGACCCGCCGCCGGCCGCCCCGGCCGACGGTTGGCTGTTGCGGGTGCTCGCCCTCGACGGCCGTCGGGTGTCCCGGGTCGCGGTCTCCACCGCCCGCCTGCCCGAGCCACGACGCGAGGCCACCGCGCCGCCGGGGCCGGCGGTCACCGCGCCGCCGGGGGTGCCGGCCACCGGTCCGCCCGGGTGGTCGCAAGTGGCGGCACGGGAGGTCACCGCCCCGGTGGAACCGGCGGCGAGCCGACCCGCCGGCCCGTCATGACGGACGCCCGGGGTTGCTGACAGAATTGCCGGCATGTCCGACGCTCCCGCCCGCCCCCGCGTCTTCTCCGGCATCCAGCCGACGGCCGACTCGTTCCACCTCGGCAACTACCTGGGCGCGGTGCGGCACTGGGTGGCGTTGCAGGACACCCACGAGGCGTTCTACTGCGTGGTCGACCTGCACGCGATCACCGCCGGGCACGATCCGGCGGTGCTGCGACAGCGCACCCGGGTGGCCGCCGCGCAACTGCTCGCGGTCGGCATCGACCCCGAGCGCAGCGCGCTGTTCGTCCAGTCGCAGGTGCCCGAGCACGCGCAGTTGGCGTGGGTGCTGGGCTGCATCACCGGCTTCGGTGAGGCGAGCCGGATGACCCAGTTCAAGGACAAGTCGCAGAAGCAGGGCAGCGAGCGCTCCAGCGTCGGCCTGTTCACGTACCCGATCCTCCAGGCCGCCGACATCCTGCTCTACCAGGCCGACGCGGTGCCGGTCGGCGAGGACCAGCGACAGCACCTGGAACTCTCCCGGGATTTGGCCCAGCGGTTCAACTCGCTGTTCGGGTCGACCTTCACGGTGCCCGCCCCGCACATCGTGAAGGACACTGCCAAGATCACCGACCTCCAGGAGCCGACGGCGAAGATGTCGAAGTCGTCGTCTTCCCCGGCCGGCATCATCGACCTGCTGGAGGACCCGGCCCGCTCGGCCAAGAAGATCCGCTCGGCGGTCACCGACACCGGCCGGGAGATCGTCTTCGACACCGAGACCAAACCCGGGGTGTCCAACCTGCTCACCATCCACTCCGCCCTGTCCGGCCGGAGCATCGACGACCTGGTGGCCGCGTACGCGGGCCGGGGCTACGGCGATCTCAAGAAGGAGCTGGCCGAGGTGGTCCGTGAGTTCGTCACCCCGATCCAGGAACGCACCCGGGCCTACCTCGACGACCCCGCGCAGCTCGACAAGCTGCTCGCCGTCGGGGTGGAGAAGGCCCGCGCGGTGACCGTGCCGACGCTGCGTACAGCGTACGAGCGGGTCGGGTTCCTGGCGTCGGCCCCCGTGGCGTAACGGTGGGCGGGTCGGCGGTACGGGTCGAGACGATGGCCGGAGGGGTGGCGCGGAGCGTGGATCGCAGCGACGGGATACCGGTGGCCGGCGAGACCATCCAGATCGGGATCGCGGTGGACATCCCGGAGCCGTGGGGCGGGCTGCTCACTCGACGCCGGGTGCAGACGGGTGACCCGCAGGTCGTCCCGGCGCACGTGACCCTGCTCGGCCCGACCGAGATCCCCCTGGCCGCGCTGGAGTCGGTCGAGGCGCACCTGGCCGAGGTGGCCACCGCCCACCTGCCGTTCACCCTGCACCTGCGGGGGACGGGCACGTTCCGGCCGGTGACCCAGGTGGTCTTCGTCGCGGTCGCGGCCGGGATCAGCGAGTGCGAGCTGCTCGCCGCCGCCATCAGCGCCGCCCCGCACCTGCACCGGGAGCTGCGCTTCCCGTACCACCCGCACGTCACCGTGGCGCAGGACGTCGCCCCGGAGGCGCTGGACCGGGCCTACGAGGATCTCGCCGACTTCTCGGCGATGTTCGAGGTGGAGAGCTTCACCCTCTTCTCGCACAGCGGTGAGACCCGGTGGCAGCCGCGCCGGGACTTCCGGCTCGGCGGCTGACCCGTCCCGTGGCCGGCCGGAGGTGCCCCCGCTGCGGCACCCCGCCCGCCGGTGGGACGCTGGTGGCCGGCACCCGCTTCCGCCGACCGCCTGTTGGTCGGCACCGGTGACGACAGATCGGCGAGGATGACGTGGTGGACGCGTGGGGCCGGTGGACGGCCGGCATCGACCGCCGGGTCACCGTGGCCCGGCACCGGTGGCCCCGGCTCGACCACCTCTGGCGGGCGGTTGACCTCTACGGCGAGGTGCTGGGCGGACGGTTGGCCGCTGCCATCGCCTACTACGGCTTCTTCGCCGTGTTCGCCCTCGCCCTGGTCGCGTACTCGGTGTTCGGGGCGATCCTGGAGGACAACGACGAGGTCTCCGACGCGGTGGCGGAGTTCCTGCGGGACAACCTGCCCTTCCTCGACCCGCAGCAGATCGCCGAGAGCAGCAACGCGGTCGGGGTGGTGGGCCTGGTGATCCTGTTCTTCACCGGGATCGGCTGGGTGGAGGCGATCCGGTCGTCGCAGCGGCTGATGTACGGCTTCAACCAGCAGCCGGGCAACCTGGTGGTCCGCCGGCTGGTGGACCTGGGCGTGCTGCTGCTGGTCTTCGTCATGCTGGGCATCTCGGTGGCGGCGGTGGACGCGCTGGAGTCGGTGCTGCGGTTCCTGCTGCGGGCCACCGGGTCGGTGGGGCTGACCACCGTCAGCGCGGTGCTCAGCGTGCTGGTCAACGCGGTGCTGGCGACGGCGCTGCTGGTGGCGGTGCCCCGACTGCGGATGAGCCGCCGCCGGCTGCGCCCGGTGGTGCTGCTGGTCGCGGTCGGCATCACCCTGCTCAACACCGTCGGCCGGTTCTACATCGTGCGGACCGAGCGGAACCCGGCGTACGCGGTGGTGGCCGGCGCGGTGGCCGTGCTGCTCTACCTCTACCTGCTCAACCAACTGGTGCTCTTCGGTGCGGCGCTGGCCGCCACCAGCCGGCACGGCCGGGTGGTCGACCTGTCGGAGGGGGCGGTGATGCGGCAGGTCAACGTCGAGGCCGACGTCGACACCGAAACCGATCCGGGTACGCCGGGAGGAGCGGGCTGATGCCTGTCGAGATCGATCCGGGCTCCCCGGTGCCCCCGTACGAGCAGGTGCGGGCGCAGCTCGCCGCGATGATCGGCGACGGCCGGCTGACGGTCGGCACCCGGCTGGCCCCGGTGCGGCAGTTCGCCGCCGAGTTGGGGTTGGCGGTGAACACGGTGGCCCGCGCCTACCGGGAGCTGGAGTCGGCCGGGCTGCTGGAGACCCGGGGCCGGCACGGCAGCTTCGTCGCCCCGGGGCGGGACGACGCGGTCGACCGGTTGCAGCGGGCGGCGGCCCGGTACGCCGAGGAGGCGACCCGGCTGGGCGTGCCGCCGGACCGGGCGTTGGCCCTGGTCCGGGCCGCCCTGGACGGTCCACCCCCGGCGTGATCCCGCGTCGTCGCTCCCGGCCCGGCCGGCGCTGGGGTCGGGGCGGACGGTCGGGGGGTCGACGGTGGGGCCGCCCGGAGGGAAAGCGGGATGCCGACAGTCGTCGGAAAAGATGAATGGGGCAAATGCCGCCCGGTGCGCCGGCTGGAACGACCATGATGAGCCGGTGGGCGCACTCGTGACGCTGGACCTGCCGGACGACTCGCCGCTGCTCACCCTGCCCTGGATCATCACGTTCGGCCCGCTCGCCGATCCGGCCGAATGGGAACCCGTGGTCTGCGGGCCGTACGAGCGACCGCACGCGCTGGCCCTGGCCGAGGCGGTGGTGGCCGACGAACGGTTCATGGCGGTGGTCGAACCGCTGGTGCCGGCGCTGTCGGCCGAGGAGATCCGGGGCGAGATCGCCGCGTCGCAGCTCGCCGCCGCCGACGAGGAGGCCCGCATCGAGGCGGCCGACCTCTACGGGGACTTCGACGACGTCCTCGACGAGCAGGACGTCCTCGACGAGCAGGTGGACGAGCCGGTCGCCGGGCCCGACCGGCCGCAACCGCCGCCCGTGCCGACCGAGGCGCAGGTGCGGGCGGGCTTCGGGCGGATCGCGGGGCTGCTGCGCGGGCGGTGACGGGTCGGGCGACGCCGGTACGCGGTGGTGCACCGGCGTCCCGGGAAGCGGACTTCCCGGGACGCCGGTGCCACCTTCACCCCCCACCACAAGGGGTCGGCAGCCCAGCCGCCCGTCGGCGCGGGGCACAACGGACGACCAGGTCAATGGCGGGTTACCCGGCTCAGCGCCGTTCGAACCACGCGGCTGCGTCCACCGGCAGGACGTGTCCGGCGTCCTGCTCGGTGAGGTCGGCGCTGGCCACCAGGGGGTGGCCGTACCCGTCGATCAGGACCGGGGCGCCGCTGAGGTTGACCACGCAGGTCAGCGCGGTGTCGTCGGCGTCGCGGCGGAACGCCAGCACCCCGGGCCCGGTCTCCTGCCAGAGCACCGGGCCGGCGGTGGCCGACAGCGCCGGGTGCGTACGCCTGACCCGCAGCGCGGCCCGGTACAGCTCCAGCGTCGACCCGGGCGTCCCGGTCTGGGCGGCCACCGACAGGGCCCGCCAGGTGGCCGGGGCCGGCAGCCAGCTCAGCTCGCTGCTGTCCGGCCCGAAGCCGTACGGGGGCAGCTCGCCGCCCCACGGGATCGGCACCCGGCAGCCGTCACGGCTCTCCCCGGTACGCAGGAACGCCGGGTCCTGCCGGAGCGCGTCGGGCAGGTCCAGCACCTCGGGCAGGCCGAGCTCCTCGCCCTGGTAGAGGTAGGTGGAGCCGGGCAGGGCCAGCATGAGCAGGGCGGCGGCGCGGGCCCGGCGCAGGCCGACCTCGCCGTCGCCGTAGCGGGTGACGTGCCGCTGCCGGTCGTGGTTGGACAGTACCCAGGTGGTCGGCGCGCCGACGATCGTCGCCTCGGCCAGGGCGGTGTCGATCACCTTGCGGAACGAGTCGGCCGACCAGGTGGCGTCGAGGAAGTCGAAGCTGAACGCCTGGTGCAGCTCGTCCGGGCCGATGTAGCGGGCGAGCCGCTGCGGGGTCTCCGCCCACGCCTCGGCGACCGCCATCCGGCCGCCGGGGTAGCTGTCCAGGATGGGTCGCCAGGCCCGGTAGATGTCGTGCACCTCGTCCTGGTCGAAGTAGGGCAGCCGGCCCTTGCCGAGCAACTCCGACTGGCGGCGGCCGGTGGTCATCGAGCTGAAGCCGACGTCCGGCAGCCCCTCCGCCTTGATCATGCCGTGGGCCACGTCGATCCGGAACCCGTCGACGCCCCGGTCGAGCCAGAACCGCAGCACGTCTTCGAACTCGGCGCGTACCTGCGGGTGCCGCCAGTTCAGGTCGGGCTGGGCCGGGTCGAACAGGTGCAGGTACCACTGGCCGTCGGGCAGCCGGGTCCAGGCGGGGCCGCCGAAGATGCTCTCCCAGTCGTTGGGGGGCAGCTCACCGTGCGTGCCCCGGCCGTCGGCGAACAGGTAACGCGCCCGCTCGGGGGAGCCGGGGCCGGCGGCGAGGGCGGCGGTGAACCAGGGGTGCGCGCTGGAGGTGTGGTTGGGCACCAGGTCCACGATGATCCGCAGGCCCAGTGCGTGCGCGTCGGTGATCATGGCGTCGAAGTCGGCGAGGTCGCCGAAGAGCGGGTCGACGTCGCGGTAGTCGGCCACGTCGTAGCCGGCGTCGATCTGCGGCGAGGTGTAGAACGGGGTCAGCCAGAGCGCGTCCACCCCGAGGTCACGCAGGTACGGCAGCCGCTGCCGGATGCCGCCGAGGTCGCCGACGCCGTCGCCGTCGGAGTCGGCGAAGCTGCGGACGTACACCTGGTAGACGACCGCGGCGCGCCACCAGTCGTCGTCGGAGGCCAGCGGCGTGGGGTCGGTGGCGGTCATCGGCGGAGATCCCCGTTCTGTGGCGGGACGGCGGTGCCCGCGCGGCGGTGGGTGACGGACGCGGGTGTGGAGAGAATGCCGGCCGGATGCTGCAAGAGTCAAGCATGCCTTGCGCAAGAAATGACGTCCGTCACCGGCGCTCGGGGCGGGTCGTTCGTGGGCGCGTCCCCTCCGCCGGGAGACGGGGGAGCGCGGCGGGGGCTCAGGCGGGGACGGCGAGGGCGGGCGGTGCCGGGCGCTGCCGGCCGGTGCCCGTCTGGCGTACCACCGCGGTCGACCCGCGGACCACCAGCTCCGGGCGGAACAGGTACTCCGAGTGCGGCGCGGCGTGCCCGTTGATCTCGTCGACCAGGGCCCGGACGGCGGCCACCGCCATCGCGGCCACCGGCTGCCGCATGGTGGTCAGCGGCGGGTCGGTGAAGGCCATCAGCGGCGAGTCGTCGTAGCCGACCACCGACAGGTCGCCGGGCACGGACAGGCCGCGCTGCCGGGCGGCCCGCACCGCGCCGAGCGCCATCAGGTCGGAGCCGCAGACGATCCCGGTGACCCCGCGCTCGATCAGCCGGCCGGCGGCGGCCTCGCCGCCCTCGACCCCGAACAGCGACAGCTCGGCGAGCGCGTCCAGGTCGCCGCCGGTGGTGCCGAGCCGGGTCATCGCGGCCCGGAAGCCGGCCACCCGGCGCTGCACCGGCACGAACCGGTCCGGCCCGGTGATCAGGCCGATCTGCCGGTGCCCGAGCGCGACCAGGTGCGCCACGGCCAGCTCGGTGGCCTCCCGGTCGTCGCAGGAGACGAAGGGCGCGGCGATGCCCGGGGCGTACCCGTTGATCATGACGACCGGCAGCGGCCTGGCGATCAGCGCGCGGTACCGGTCGTGGTTGGCCGCCGTGTCGGCGTGCAGGCCGGAGACGAAGACGATGCCGGAGACCTGCCGGTCGAGCAGCATCTCCACGTACTCGTCCTCGGTGACCCCGCCCGGGGTCTGGGTGCACAGCACCGGGGTGAAGCCGCTCTGCGCCAGCGTCGACTCGATCACCTGGGCGAAGGCCGGGAAGATCGGATTCTCCAGCTCCGGCACCACCAGCCCGACCAGCCCGGCGCTGCGTTTGCGCAGCCGGGCGGGGCGCTCGTAGCCGAGCACGTCGAGGGCGGTCAGGACGGCCTGCCGGGTCTCCGGGGCCACGCCGGGGCGGTCGTTGAGCACCCGCGACACCGTGGCCTCGCTGACTTCGGCCTGTTGGGCGATGTCGGACAGTCGAGCGCGCATGGCGGAACTTTAACCCAAGGGCAAGTTCTTGCGTACGTCTCTGCAAGCCCTTCCAATATCTGCAACCTATTGCTAACGTCCCGGCAACACGCGACAGCAGCGGCGCGGCCTTCCCGACGCCGGTCAGCAAGAACTTGCAGCGTTTCCTACGGCGAGGCCGCCCTTCCTCAGGTGGCCGGCCCCGTCATGACGACAGGAGTACCGATGCGCATCCGTACCGCGGGTGTGGTCACCGTTCTCGGCCTGGCGCTCGCCGCGTCGGGCTGCGGCGGCGACAACAGCAAGGACGAACCGGCCGCCAAGGCCACCTCCCCGGCCGCGAGCGGCAAGCTCGTCATCTGGGCGGACGACAAGCGGACCGCGGCCCTCAAGCCGTTCGCCGACAAGTTCGGCCAGGAGAACGGCGTCACCGTCGAGGTGCAGGCCGTCTCCAAGGACCTCCAGACCAACTTCGTCACCGCCTCCCAGCAGGGCAGCGGCCCGGACGTGGTGGTCGGCGCGCACGACTGGATCGGCAACCTCGTGCAGAACGGGGCGATCGACCCGGTGCAGCTCGCCGCCGAGCAGAAGTCCGGCTTCAACGAGACCGCGATCAAGGCGGTCACGTTCAACGGGCAGCTCTACGGCGTCCCCTACGCCACCGAGAACATCGCGCTGATCCGCAACACCGCGCTGGCCCCCGAGGCGCCGAAGACGATCGAGGACCTGGTCGCCACCGGCAAGAAGCTCAAGGCCGACAAGAAGGCCAGCGAGATCCTCTGCCTCCAGTCCGGACAGAACGGCGACGCGTACCACATCTACCCGCTGTACACCTCGGCCGGCGGCTATCTCTTCGGCACCGCCGCCAACGGCGACTACGACCCCAAGGACCTGGGCGTGGGCAAGCCGGAGTCGATCGCGGCCTTCCAGAAGATCGCGAAGCTGGGTGAGAAGGGCGACGGCGCGCTGAAGCGCTCCATCACCGGCGAGAACTCCATCGCCACCTTCACCGGCAAGAAGTGCGCCTTCCTGGTCTCCGGCCCGTGGGCGATCGCCGACGCCAAGAAGGCCGGCATCTCCTACGACATCTCCCCGGTCCCCGGCTTCGCCGGTGGCAAGCAGGCCCAGCCGTTCGTCGGCGTCCAGGCGTTCTACGTCGCCGCCAAGGGCAAGAACAAGGCGCTGGCCCAGGAGTTCGTCACCAACTACGTGACCACCCCCGAGTTGGCCGTGGCGCTCTATCAGGCCGAGCCCCGCCCGCCGGCGCTGACCGCCGCGTTCGACCAGGTCAAGGGCACCGACCCGGACCTCGCCAAGTTCTCCGAGGCGGGCAAGGGCGGCCAGGTGCTGCCGGCGATCCCGGCCATGGCCGCGATCTGGGATCCGTTCGGCAAGGCCGAGGCCGCCGTCATCGGCGGTGCCGACCCGGCGAAGACCGTCACCGCAGCCGGCAAGACGATCTCGGGTCAGATCAAGTAATGAGCACGCTGTCCGGCCCGGGACCTGCCCCGCAGGCCCCGGGCCGGGGGCCCGCGCGCTCCGGGCCCCCGGACACCTCCCGTGCCGCGCGCCAGCACACGCCGGTCACCGCGACCGGCCTCGCCGTCAAGGTGGTCCTGCTCGGCCTGGTGGCCGGGATCGCGATCTGGGCGGCCTTCCCGCTCGTCGCCGCCCGGCTCTGGGCCGGTCTCGCCATCCTGGCGGCCACCACCGCCGGCCTGTGCTACCTCTACCTGACCCGCCGGCACATCCCGGCCAAGTACCTGGTGCCAGGAACGATCTTCCTGATCGCTTTCCAGGTCTTCCCGGTGCTCTACACCGCGAGCACCGCGTTCACCAACTTCGGCGACGGCCACCGGGGCTCCAAGGCCGACGCGGTCGTCGCCATCGAGACCTCCTCGGTCAAGCAGGTCCCCGGCTCCGCCGAGTACGCCCTCGCCATCGCCACCACCGGCGACCCGGCCACCGGGCCACTGGTCTTCCTGCTCACCGACCCGGGGACCGGCCGGGTCTCCGCCGGGGACGCCGACGGGCTGCGCCCGCTCGACGCCGCCGACGTGACCGTCGCCGGCAGCGGCCGGGTCACCGCCGCCAAGGGCTACACCGTGCTCAACGTCGGTCAGGCCAGCGTACGCAGCGAGGAGATCACCGCCCTGGTCGTGCCGACCCCCGGTGGCGCGGTGCGCTCCACCGGTCTGTCCCGCGCCTACGAGGGCAAAGCCGTCCGGGCGTACGACCGGGGCTGCGACTGCGTCACCGACAACGAGACCGGCAGGACCTGGACGGCCGACCCGGACACCGGCTCCTTCGTCGCCGCCGACGGCGAGCGGCTCGCCCAGGGCTGGCAGGTCGGGGTGGGGCTGAAGAACTTCACCCGGGTGCTCACCGACCCGGACATCTCCGGCCCGTTCTTCGGCACCCTGCTGTGGAACTTCGCCTTCGCGATCGGCTCCACCGGCTTCACTTTCGGACTCGGCATGGCCATCGCGCTGGCCCTGCACTCGCCCCGGATGCGGGGCACCAACCTCTACCGGGTCTTCCTGATCCTGCCGTACGCGATGCCGTCGTTCGCGATGCTGCTGGTCTGGCGGGACATGTTCAACACCGACTTCGGCCTGGTCAACAACCTGTTCGGCCTCGGCGTCGACTGGTTCGGCGAGGCCTGGTCGGCGCGGGTGGCGGTGCTGCTGGTGCAGCTCTGGCTCGGGTACCCGTACATGTTCCTGGTGACCACGGGCGCGCTCCAGGCGATCCCCAAGGAGCTGACCGAGGCCACCTCGGTCGACGGCGCGTCGCCCTGGCAGTCGTTCCGGGCGGTCACCCTGCCGCTGCTGCTGGTGGCGCTCTCGCCGCTGCTGATCGCGTCGTTCGCGTACAACTTCAACAACATCAACGCGATCTGGTTGACCACCGAGGGTGGCCCGTTCGCGCCGGACAACCCGACCAACGGGGCCACCGACCTGCTGATCACGTACACCTACCGGCTGGCCTTCGGCGCGCAGGGCGCCGAGTTCGGGCTGGCCGCCGCGGTGTCGATCTTCATCTTCGCGATCGTGGCCACGGTGTCGGCGATCAGCTTCCGGCGTACCCGCCAGCAGGAGGAGGTCTACTCGTGACGACCCACCCGAAGGCCGCCGGCCGGCGCGGGCGCCGGTGGCTCACCCAGGTCGGCTGGCGGCACGTGGTCGGCCTGCTGGCGGTGGCGTTCAGCCTCTTCCCGATCCTGTTCGTGCTCTCCGCCGCGCTCAACCCGCTCGGCACCCTCTCGTCGACCGAACTGCTGCCCACCGGGGCGTCGCTCACCAACTTCGGCAACCTGTTCGAGCGGACGGAGTTCGGCCGCTGGTTCCTCAACTCGCTGCTCATCGCGGGCGGGGCGAGCTTCGTGTCGATCTTCCTGTCCTCGCTGGCGGCGTACGCGTTCTCCCGGATGCGTTTCGCCGGACGGCGGTTCGGGCTGCTGACCCTGCTGCTGATCCAGATGTTCCCGCAGTTCCTGGCGATCGTGGCGATCTTCCTGATCTTCACCCGGGTCACCGACCTGTGGCCGTCGATCGGCTTCAACACCCCGTGGGGCCTGTTCCTGCTCTACATGGGCGGCGCGCTGGGCATGAACACCTGGCTGATGAAGGGGTTCTTCGACACCCTGCCCCGCGAATTGGACGAGTCGGCCACGATGGACGGCGCGAGCCACGCCCAGGTCTTCTTCCGGATCATGCTGCCGCTGGTGGCGCCGATCCTGGCGGTGACCGCGCTGCTGTCGTTCATCGGCACGATCAACGAATTCATGATCGCCAACGTGTTCCTCACCGATCCCGGGTCCAAGACCCTCGCGGTCGGCATGTTCGGCCTGGTCGCGGGGGAGCGGAACAACAACTTCGGCATCTTCGCGGCGGGCACCCTGCTCACCGCGGTCCCCACCGTGCTGGTCTTCCAGCTCCTCCAGCGCTACATCGTCTCCGGCCTCACCGCCGGGGCGGTCAAGGGCTGAATCGAAAGGCCACGCCATGTCCCTGTCGCCGCACCACGACGGCTCGGCGCTGTACGTGCCCGAGCAGGAACCCGTCCTCGGTCAGCGGGTGCCGGTGTTCGTCCGGGTGCCCGAGGGCGTCGACGTCCGGCAGGTGCACGTCCGGACCACGGGCGACGGTGAGCCGCGCTTCGTCGCGGCCACCGTCGACCGTCGGGACGGTCACGACGTGTGGTGGCGGGCCGACGTCGAGGTCCGCAACCCGGTCAGCAACTACCGGTTCATGCTGACCGGGGCGACCGGCGGCTACCGCTGGCTCAACGCCGCCGGCCAGGTCGACCACGACGTGCCCGACCACGGCGACTTCAAGCTGGTCAGCCACGCGCCGCCGCCGGCCTGGGCCCGGGACGCGCTGATCTACCAGATCTTCCCCGACCGGTTCGCCCGCTCCGCCGCCGCCGACGGGCGCACCCCGCCGGACTGGGCCGTCCCCTGCGACTGGGACACCCCGGTCGTCGGGTACGGCCCGCAGACCCCGCGCCAGTTCTACGGCGGCGACCTCGACGGCATCACCGAACGCCTCGACCACCTGGACCGGCTCGGCGTCAACACCGTCTACCTGACGCCGATCTTCCCGGCCCGCTCCAACCACCGCTACGACGCCGCCGGCTTCGACACCGTCGACCCGCTGCTCGGTGGGGACGCGGCACTGGTCCGGCTGGCCGACGCCGTCCGGGCCCGGGGCTGGCGGCTGATCGGCGACATCACCAGCAACCACACCGGCGACGCGCACGGGTGGTTCACCCGCGCCCTGGCCGACGCCGACGCCCCCGAGCGGGAGCTGTACTACTTCGACGTGCCCACCGGCGGCGGGGAGCCGACCTACGAGTCGTGGAACGGGGTGCGGTCGCTGCCGAAGCTGAACTGGGGCAGCGCCGAGCTGCGCCGCCGCTTCGCCACCGACCCGGACTCGCTGCTGCGCCGCTGGCTGCGCCCGCCGTACGGGCTGGACGGCTGGCGGGTCGACGTGGCCAACATGACCGGCCGGCGGGGCGCGGACGCGTACACCCACGAGGTGGCGCGGCTGCTGCGCGAGGTGGTCACGCAGACCCGCGCCGACGGGTTGCTGCTCGCCGAGCACGGTCACGACCACACCGGTGACCTGGACCGCGACGGCTGGCACGGCACGATGAACTACGTCGGCTTCACCGACCCGGTCTGGTCCTGGCTGCGCACCGGTCCCGGGGACGCCGGGGGTGGCGAGCCGCTGCCGAACTTCCTCGGCACCCCGGGCGGGGTGCGGCGGCGGGACGCGCACGCGGTGCTCGCCACCATGGACAGCTTCCGGTCGCTGATCTCCTGGCGGTCGTACACCCATTCGTGGCAGCTGCTCGGCTCGCACGACTCGGCCCGCATCCGCACGGTGGTCGGGGACGCCGCCCGGCAGGAGGTGGCCGCCGGGCTGCTCGCCACCCTGCCCGGCACCCCGGTCGTCTTCGCCGGTGACGAGTGGGGCCTGACCGGCGGCAACGGCGAGTCCTCGCGTACCCCGATGCCGTGGCACCGGCCGCAGCGACGCGATGCCGGCACCTTCGCCGCCTACCGGGCGCTGCTGGCGCTGCGCCGGGGCACCCCGGAGCTGCGGCACGGTGGCCTGCGCTGGGTGTACGCCGACGCCGACACGCTGGTCTTCCTGCGCGAGGCGACCACCGGCGCGGTGCTGGTGCTGGCCCGGCGGGCGGCCGGCCCGCCGGTCCGGCTGGCCGGCCTGCCGACCACCGTTGCCGGCCCGGCGGGGGAGAACCTCCACGGGGGCGCCCCGGCGCTGCGGCCCGCCGCCGACGGCGGGGTGACCCTGCCGGGTGACGGCCCGACCTTCCAGGTCTGGCGGCTCTGACGGGCGGCGCGTCGGCGGGGACGGCGAGATCACGGATTGAACTCAGCCGGCGGGGCAACTACTACAAAGTGTCGTTGATGGGGGAGGATGGCCGGCGTGGAAGCTCTCCGACTGGTCCTTCTCTACGTCCATCTGATCGGGTTCGCGCTGCTGCTCGGCGGTGCCGTCGCCCAGTACCTCAGCGGCCGGCTGCGGATCAACCCGGCCATGCTCTGGGGCTCGGTGATCCAGTTGTTGACCGGTGTGGGCCTGTCCGCGCCGCTGCGCGACGGCGACGAGCCGGCCCCCGCGAAGCTTGTTACCAAGTTGGTGCTGGCCCTGCTCATCTTCGTCATGGTCTTCTTCTCCCGGAAGCGGGCGCAGGTGGCCCGGGGTCACTTCCTGGCGATCGTCGGGTTGACCCTGGTCACGGCGGCTGTGGCGGTGTTCTGGCGGTAGCCGGCGGAGGCCGCCGGAAACGGATGTTCGTGACACCGGACCGGTCGGCACTGGCACGCTGAGTGATGTGCCCCACGCCAGGGTTACGCCGGGATAACGAGCGTTCAACAGTCGTGCACGATTGGCGGCCGGTGGGTGGACGTGGGGCTACGCTCCCGTCCGTAACGTGGGATGCCGGCAGCACAACGCTGGTCGGTTCAAGGGCTGCCACCGCACGAGGCGGTGAGCAATGGAAGGAGACGTCTTGCGCTCTGTGCGTGGGATGCGGATCGCCTCTGCCATCGCGGCGGGTGGGCTCGTGCTGGGTGCTGCCGCGTGTGGTGAGGCCCCGGACGACGACAACAACGCCGGTGGCAGCGGCGACAAGAAGTACAGCGCCTGCATGGTGACCGACGTCGGCGGCATCGACGACAAGTCGTTCAACACCTCCGCCTGGAAGGGCCTGGAGGAGGCCAAGAAGGCCAACGACAACATCGACATCAAGTACGTCGCGTCGAAGGCCGAGGCGGACTACGAGGTCAACCTGACCGGGTACGTCAACCAGAAGTGCGACTTCATCCTGGCCGTCGGTGGCCTGATGTCGGACGCCACCAAGAAGATCGCCGAGGCCAACCCGAACCAGCAGTTCGGCATCGTCGACGCGAACCCGGGCACGGCGAACATCTACCCGATGCAGTTCGACACCGCCCAGGCCGCCTTCCAGGCCGGCTACCTGGCCGCCGGGATGAGCAAGAGCGGCAAGGTCGGCACCTACGGCGGTCTGCCGATCCCGCCGGTGACCATCTTCATGGACGGTTTCGCCGACGGCGTGGCGCACTACAACAAGACCAAGAGCAAGAACGTCCAGGTGCTGGGCTGGGACAAGGCGACCCAGAAGGGTTCCTTCACCAACGACTTCGCCAAGCAGGACGAGGGCAAGAAGGTCTCCGACGCGCTGGTCGCCCAGGGCGCGGACATCGTCATGCCGGTCGCCGGTGGCGCGGGCCTCGGCACCACCGCCGCAGCGAAGGCGTCGGGCGGCAAGTACTCGGTCGTCTGGGTCGACGTCGACGGCTGCGAGAGCACCCCGGACTGCGCGGCGCTGCTGACCACCGTGGTCAAGAACATCCCGGACGCCGTCAAGGACGCCGTGCTCAAGGCCGCCGGTGGCGAGAAGCTCGCCGCCACCCCGGGCTTCGTCGGCAACCTCGCCAACAACGGCGTGTCGATCGCCCCGTACCACGACTTCGACAGCAAGGTCCCGGCGGACCTCAAGGCCGAGGTCGAGAAGATCAAGGCGGACATCGCCGCCGGCACCATCACGGTCACCTCGAAGGCCCAGCCGACCAAGTGACCGCCGCGCCGGCCGCCGCGATGGGATCATCGGCAGCGGAGGCCGGCGGGCACCAGGCATGACGACCGGCCGTCCGGGCGTACGTGGGCAACCCACGGGCGTCGGGGCGGCCGGTCCGCGCACCGGTCGGCCGGCACCCCGGTGACCGGTCGACCGGCAGCTAGGCTGCACCATCGCTCGCACTCCAGGAGGTTGCGCTGAGACTCGAACTGCGCGGCATCACCAAGCGGTTCGGTGATCTGGTCGCCAACGATCACATCGACCTGACGGTGGAGCCTGGAGAGATCCACGCCCTGCTCGGCGAGAACGGTGCGGGCAAGTCGACCCTGATGAACGTGCTCTACGGGCTCTACCAGCCCGACGGGGGCGAGATCCTGGTCGACGGAAAGCCGCTGAAGCTCAAGGGCCCCTCGGACGCGATCCGGGCCGGGATCGGCATGGTGCACCAGCACTTCATGCTGGTGCCGGTCTTCACCGTCGCCGAGAACATCATGCTCGGCGCGGAGCAGGTCCGGGGCGGCATCGTCGGCTTCCTCGACCGGCGGCGGGCCCGCCGCGAGGTGGCCGAGGTCTCCGCGCGGTACAACCTGCGGGTCGACCCGGACGCGGTGATCGAGGACCTGCCGGTCGGCATCCAGCAGCGGGTCGAGATCGTCAAGGCGCTCACCCGCGACGTCGACCTGCTGATCCTCGACGAGCCGACCGCCGTGCTCACCCCGCAGGAGACCGAGGAACTGCTCACGGTCATGCGGTCGCTCAAGGCGGCCGGCAAGTCGATCGTCTTCATCACCCACAAGCTCGGCGAGGTCAAGGCCATCGCCGACCGGATCACCGTGATCCGGCGCGGCCGGACCGTCGGCACCGCCTCCCCCGAGGCGAGCCGGGACGAGTTGGCCGCGCTGATGGTCGGCCGCAACGTCCGGCTCACCGTCGACAAGCAGCCCGCCACCCCGGGCCGGCCGATCCTGGAGGTCGCCGGCCTGGTCGTCGACGACGACCGGCAGATCCGCGCGGTGGACGGCGTCGACCTGACCGTACGCGCCGGTGAGGTGCTCGGCGTGGCCGGCGTGCAGGGCAACGGGCAGACCGAGCTGATCGAGGCGATCATGGGGCTGCGCCCGACGCTCGCCGGCACGGTGACCCTCGACGGCGAGTCGATCCACGGCTGGTCCACCAAGAAGGTGCTCCGCGCCGGGGTCGGCTACGTACCCGAGGACCGCAGCGTCGACGGCCTGGTCAAGGAGTTCAGCGTCGCCGAGAACCTGGTCCTCGACATCTACGACCGGCCGCCGTTCGGCAGGGGCCTGGCGCTGCGGCCGGACGCGATCGCCGCCTCGGCGAAGGAGCGGATCGAGCAGTTCGACGTGCGTACCCCGTCGGCGGACGCGGCGGTCGGCACCCTGTCCGGCGGTAACCAGCAGAAGGTGATCGTGGCCCGGGAGCTGTCCCGGCCGCTGAAGCTCCTCATCGCCGCCCAGCCCACCCGGGGCGTGGACGTCGGCTCGATCGAGTTCATCCACAGCCGGGTCATCCGCGAGCGCGACGTCGGCACCGCCGTCATGGTCGTCTCCAGCGAGTTGGACGAGGTGATCGGCCTCGCCGACCGGATCGCGGTGATGTACCGGGGACGGATCATCGGCATCGTCGGCCCGGACATCCCGCGCGAGGAGATCGGCCTGCTGATGGCCGGCATCACCCCCGACGCCCCCGCGACGGCCCCGACCGGCGACGTGGCCACCCCGGGCGGTACGGCCGGCAGCGTGGCACCGGCCCCCGAGAGCCCTGGTAACGAGGACGAGGCATGAGCAACCCCAACCCGGTGTCCGGTTCCCCGGACAAGGAACCGGCGACCGAGGCGGAGCTGGCTCTGACCGGCAGGGCCGACCGGATCGTCGAGACGACCTCGCCCAAGCAGCCCGCGCCGGGGCCCCGGCCCACGCTGGGCCGGCTGTTCCTGGACAACCTGTGGGCCGCCAACACGGTAACCGTGACCGTGCTGGCCCTGGTGCTGGCGATGCTGGTCGGCGCGGTCCTGATCATCGTGTCGGACCCGGACGTGCTGGCCACCTACGGCTACATCACCGCCCGCCCGACCGACGCCCTCGACGCCAGCTGGACGGTGGTCAGCGAGGCGTACGCCAACCTGTTCAAGGGGGCGGTCTTCGACCCGGAGGCGTCCGGTTTCACCGCCGCGTTGAGCCCGATCTCGGAGACCCTCACCTACACCGCGCCGTTGGTGTTCACCGGCCTGTCGGTGGCGCTCGCCTTCCGGGGCGGCCTGTTCAACATCGGTGCCCAGGGGCAGGCGACGATCGGTGTGGTCCTGGCCGCGGTGGCCGGCTTCGCGTTGCCGCTGCCGCCGGTGGTGCACCTGGTCGTCGCGTTGATCGCCGGTGCGGTCGGCGGTGCGGTCTGGGGTTTCGTCCCCGGCATCCTCAAGGCCCGGACCGGCGCGCACGAGGTGATCAACACGATCATGCTCAACTACGTCGCCGTCTACTTCCTGTCGTGGATCATCGTGCAGAACGGGGTGCAGAACCCGGACCGGGCGGACGCGATCAGCCGCCCGGTCGACTCCTCGGCCGCGTTGCCCCGGCTGCTCGGCGACAACCTGCGGGTACACGCCGGCATCCTGCTCGCGGTGCTCGCCACCTGGGCCATCGCCTGGCTGCTCAACCGGTCGACGCTCGGCTTCGAACTGCGGGCCGTCGGGGCCAGCCCGGACGCGGCGCGGACCGCCGGCATCAGCGTCACCAAGACGTACGTGCTGGTGATGGTGATCGCCGGGATGCTCGCCGGCCTCGGCGGCAGCCAGATGGTGCTGGGTTCCACCGCGAACGCGCTGACCCCGCTGGTGATCGCGCAGATCGGCTTCGACGGCATCCTGGTGGCGCTGCTCGGCCGGGTGAAGCCGTGGGGCGTGCTGCTGGCCGCGCTGCTGTTCGGCGCGCTCCAGGCCGGCGGCAACCGGATGCAGTCGTACTCCGGCATCTCGCTGGAGCTGGTCACCGTGCTCCAGGCGCTGATCGTCATCTTCATCGCCGCGCCGGCCCTGGTGAAGGCGATCTTCCAGCTCCGGGCCGCCCGTGCCGCCCGGTTGCAGACGAGCCTCGCGAAGGGCTGGTGAGGCATGTCCACCACCGCTGTTCCCGACGTCGCCGTGGCCGCGGTCGACGAGGGTTTCTGGACCCGCCCCCGTAAGGTCGGCCTGGTCCTGCTGGCGCTGGGCGTGCTCGCCACCGTGTTGTTCGGGGCGTTGGCCACCGGCCAACAGGCCCGGTTCACCCTCAGCGAGACCGAGGGCGGCGCGGCGCTGGAGATCCAGGGCACCTTCGGCGCGATCCTGTTCGGGGTCGTCGCCGCCGCAGCCGGCGGCGCGCTGCTGGCCGGGGTCCCGAAGCGCTGGTTCACCCTGGTCCTCGGGGTGGGACTGGTCGGCTTCGTGCTGAGCTTCCTGTGCTGGCAGGTCTCCGCCGCCCCCGAGGGCCGCAACTTCATGCCGATGGTCAACATCGTCCGGGGCACGTTCGTCCTGGCCCTGCCGCTGATCTTCGGTGCGCTGGCCGGGGTGCTCTGCGAGCGGTCCGGCGTGGTCAACGTCGCCATCGAGGGGCAGTTGCTGATGGGCGCGTTCAGCGGTGCGCTGTTCGGCAGCCTCAGCGGCAACGTCTGGGTGGGCCTGGTGGCGGCGGCGGTGGGTGGCGCGTTCATCTCGCTGCTGCTCGCCGTCTTCGCCATCCGCTACCTGGTCGACCAGGTCGTGATGGGGGTGGTGCTCAACCTGCTGGCGGTCGGCGTCACCGGCTTCCTCTACGAGCGGCTGATGCAGACCGACGCGGACAAGTACAACAGCGCGCCGCGCTTCGGCAACTGGGAGATCCCGCTGCTGAAGGACATCCCGTTGTTCGGTCCGGCGCTGTTCCGGGGCAACATCTTCCTCTATCTCGGCCTGCTGCTGGTGCTGGTCATCCACCTCGCGCTGTTCCGTACCCGGTGGGGGCTGCGGACCCGGTCGGTGGGTGAGCACCCGACCGCCGCCGACACCCTCGGGGTCAAGGTGCTCAGCCTGCGGTACCGCAACGTGCTGCTGGCCGGCGTGGTGGCCGGCATCGGCGGTGCGTCGTACACGCTGGCGCTCTACAGCTTCACCAAGAACATGATCGGCGGTAAGGGCTTCATCGCGCTGGCCGCGTTGATCTTCGGCCGGTGGAGCCCGACCGGCGCGCTGCTCGCCGCGCTGTTCTTCGGCTTCGCCGACCAGCTCGCCACCTACCTCGGGGCGATCGGCAGCAGCATCCCCAACCAGTTCCTGGCGATGCTGCCCTACCTGGCGACCATCCTGGCGGTGGCCGGGCTGGTCGGTCGGGTCCGGGCACCCGCCGCCGACGGCAAGCCGTACGTCAAGGGCTGAACGACGACCCGGCGCGGGCCCGGCGGGGGAGCTCCCCCGCCGGGCCCGCGCCGTTCGGCGACGCCGTCCGGGTACGGTCCACAGCCGGCGGCCGGCTGACCGGCACCCTTCCCGCACCCGGGCGGGGTGACCTGGGCAGAATGAAAGGATGAGCGAGATCGACTGGGAGCGCCTGCGGGCCGCCGCGACCGAGGTCATGCGGCACGCCTACGTGCCGTACTCGCAGTTCCCGGTCGGCGCGGCGGCGCTGGTCGACGACGGCCGGGTGGTGGTCGGCTGCAACGTGGAGAACGCCGGCTACGGGGTGACCCTGTGCGCCGAGTGCGGTGTGGTCTCGGCGCTGCACGCCACCGGTGGTGGCCGGCTGGTCGCGATGTCCTGCGTCGACGCCACCGGGGAGCCGTTGATGCCGTGCGGGCGGTGCCGGCAACTGCTCTGGGAGAACGGCGGCCCGGAGTGCCTGGTCGAGTCGAGGACCGGCCCGCTGCGGATGGCGGAGCTGCTGCCGCACGCCTTCGACGTGGCCGACATCGAGGCGGTCGTGGGCGAGAGCCCGGTGCCGGTGGTGCCGGACCGGCTGGCCGCGTGGCGGGGGCGGGGCACCGTCTTCGTGCACCCGGACCTCTCCGCCGGGCAGCAGATCTGGACGGCGTACTGGGAACGGTCGGCCGGCGACAGCGACGAGGCCGGGCCCGGGGTGCTGGAGGAGGGCCCGAGCTGGGGCGACCCGGCGGAGGCGATCACCTGGGGGCTGGCCCGGACGCCGCGGGTCGTGGTGGTGGACGCGGAGGGCACCATCTTCTGGGCCGGTGAGGGCGAACCGCCGCTGGAGATCCCGGCCCGCTGGGCCGCCTCCTGACCTGTCCGGCCCTCGTGCCGGTTACTGCTACGACTTCAGAGGGAACTCAACGGTGAGTGCTTTTACCGCGGTCGACGTCATCCGGGCCAAGCGGGACGGGGGGGTGCTCAGCGACGGCCAGATCGACTGGGTGGTCGACGCGTACACCAGGGGGCTGGTGGCCGACGAGCAGATGTCGGCGCTGGCCATGGCGATCCTGCTGCGCGGCATGTCGGTTCCGGAGATCGCCAGGTGGACCGCCGCGATGATCGCCAGCGGGGAACGGCTGGACCTGTCGGCGGTGGACCGGCCGACGGTCGACAAGCACTCCACCGGCGGCGTCGGTGACAAGATCACCCTGCCGCTCACGCCACTGGTCGCGGCCTGCGGCGGCGCGGTCCCGCAGCTCTCCGGCCGGGGGCTCGGGCACACCGGCGGCACCCTCGACAAGCTGGAGTCGATCCCCGGCTGGCGGGCGGCGCTGAGCAACGACGAGTTCATCGCCCAGCTCCGCGACGTGGGTGCGGTGATCTGCGCGGCCGGCGCCGCGCTCGCCCCGGCCGACCGCAAGCTGTACGCGTTGCGCGACGTCACCGGCACCGTCGAGGCGATCCCGCTGATCGCCTCGTCGATCATGAGCAAGAAGATCGCCGAGGGCACCGGGGCGCTGGTCCTCGACGTCAAGGTCGGCTCCGGCGCGTTCATGAAGACCGTGGCCGACGCCCGCGAGCTGGCCCGGACCATGGTGGCGCTCGGCGACGCCCACGGGGTACGCACGGTCGCCCTGCTCACCGACATGTCCACCCCGCTCGGCCTGACCGTCGGCAACGCGGTCGAGGTGGCCGAGTCGGTGCAGGTGCTCGCCGGCGGTGGCCCGGCCGACGTGGTGGAGCTGACCCTGGCCCTGGCCCGGGAGATGCTCGACGCGGCCGGCCTGCCCGACGCCGACCCGGCCGCCGCGCTGCGCGGCGGGCGGGCGATGGACGCGTGGCGCACCATGATCCGCGCCCAGGGCGGCGACCCGGACGCCAAGCTGCCCACCGCCAACGAGGTGGAGGTGGTCCGCGCCGACACCGACGGCTTCGTCGAGTCCGTCGACGCGTACGCGATCGGGGTGGCCGCGTGGCGGCTCGGCGCGGGGCGGGCCCGCAAGGAGGACCCGGTCAGCGCCGCCGCCGGGGTGGTGCTGCACAAGCGGCCCGGCGACCCGGTCCGGGTCGGCGAACCGCTGTACGAACTGCGCGCCGACGACACCACCCGGCTGCCGGCGGCACGCGCCGAGGCGGCCCTGGCGGTCCGGGTGTCGGCCACCGCGCCGACGACGCCGCCACTGGTCATCGAGCGGATCGGCTGACCGCCTGCGGCACCGCCCGACGGCGGGCGGCCGGCATGGTGCCGGTCGCGACGGAACGCTATCCTCCCTGGTCAGGGGGACCGAACGGCGGTGACGCCGCGTGAGCAGACAGGGAATCCGATCGTGCTGGTAGCCGCGCCCGATCCCCGCGAGGTCCGCGAGGCGAGCCTCGACGAGTTGTCCCGGCTGCGCCTGCCCCTGCCGCCGGCCCAGTTTCCCCTGGTCTGGGAGCCGGGCGACGAGATCGAACTGCGACCCACCGGGGAGATCGAGGCGCGCATCGCGGTGCTGCACCTGATCCTGGCCCGGTGCTTCGGGATGCCGGCGCAGACGGCGATGAGCTGGTTGCTCGAATCCCACCTGGTCGACATGGTCACCCCGCCCGAGTGGCAGTTCGTGGTGGGCGGCAAGGGTGACCACCGCTCGTTCGTCCTGCACCACGACGCGCTGTTCTCACTGTCCTGGGTGCTGGGCCTGAGCAAGCAGCTCGACCCGACCGTCCCGGTGGACGAACGGCTGGTGGAGCGGATGCCGTACCTGGCCGGTGGGGAGACCTTCGGCCAGTGGCAGGCCCGCATCCTGGCTGCCCCGCAACACCCGGCGGACGCCGCCGCCCTGCTCGACCTGCACTACTGCCTCGACTGGGCGTACCTGGAGGTGGAGAAGTCGGGGCACCGACTGCCCGGCCTGGTGGACGCGAACGCGATCGGCCAGCGCCGGTGGGCGTTGGAGTGGGCGGTGGTGCTGCGCGGCCCCTACCACGACGAGCCGCCCGGCTGGGAAGAGGTCGACCTCTCCACCTGAGCCGGTGGACCGTCAGGCCCCTCGTGGGTCAGCGGGGACGCCAGGTGGTCAGGCGTACCGACGCGGTCACGGCGACCGGGGTGGGCAGCGCGTCGATCGCCGCGGCGAGCCGCGCCGGGTCGGTGTGCCAGGCACTCGGCCCCATCCCGACCAGGGTGCCGACCTCGGCCCGGCCGAGGCTGAGCCGGGCGGTGTGCACGGCGGTGTGCGCCGGGGTGAACCGCCCGGCGAGACTGTCGGCGACCCGGTCGGCCTTGGTCGGGTCGACCCGCAGCAACCCGAGCACGTCGACCAGTTCGGCGAGGTGGGCGTCGGTGGGGGTGACCACCAGCAGCACCCCGGCCGGGTGCAGCACCCGGTGGAACTCGTCGCCGTTGCGCGGGGCGAAGACGTCGAGCAGCACGGCGACCGACCGGTCGGCCAGCGGCAACCGCTGCCAGGTGTCGGCGAGCGCGGCGGCGGCGCGTGGGTGGGCGCGGGCTGCGCGGCGCAGCGCCGGTTTGGCGACGTCCAGGGCCAGGCCGACGGTGTCGGGCCACGCCGAAAGCACCGCCGCGAGGTGCCGGCCGGTGCCCGCCCCGGCCTCCACCACCAGCGGGTACGCCCCGAAGCCCGCCCGCTCCGCCCGCCCGCCCACCTCGGCTGGTCCGTTCGCTTCGGCCGGGCCGGTCGGTGCTGGCTGTGGGTTCGCCGCTACCGGTCCCGGCGGGCCGGCCGGTCCGTTGGCTTCGGCCGGGCCGGTCGGTGTCGCCAGGGCGGATGCCGCCGCCTCGGCCAGGGCTGACGAGATCACGTCGTAGTGTCCGGCGGCCAGGAAGTCGGCCCGGGCGGCGACCATGTCGGCGGTGTCACCGACGTGCGGGGCGCGGCCGGCGAGCAGTGTGACGTACCCCTGGCGGGCCAGGTCGAAGCTGTGCCGGCGGGGGCAGCGCAGGGCGCGGGTGTCGGTGGCGGCGGCCAGCGGCCGGGCGCAGACCGGGCAGCGCAGCCGGGCGACGATCTGCGGATGCGTCGCGTCGACGGGCTGCTCGAACGGGTGCGGCGCGGTCACCCGCAGCAGCCTACGGCGCGCGCCGCGCGCGAGCCTGATCGCGGGCGGACGCGGGGCGTGACTAGGGTCGGGGGATGGTCGCAATCCGATACGAGGACATCGTCAAGGTCCCGAAGGCACTGCTGCACGATCACCTCGACGGCGGCCTGCGGCCGGCGACGGTCGTCGAGCTGGCCGCCGAGGTGGGGCACGAGCTGCCGAGTACCGATCCCGACGCGCTCGGCCGGTGGTTCGCGGAGGCGGCGCACTCCGGTTCGCTGGAGCGTTACCTGGAGACGTTCGCGCACACCGTCGCGGTCATGCAGACCGCCCCGGCGTTGCGTCGGGTGGCCCGGGAGTGCGCGCTCGACCTGGCTGCCGACGGCGTGGTCTACGCCGAGGTCCGGTTCGCCCCCGAGCAGCACCTGGAGCAGAACCTCACCCTGGACGAGGTGGTCGAGGCGGTCGTCGCCGGTTTCGTCGAGGGCAGCGCCGAGGCCGCCGCAGCGGGCACCCCGATCCGGGTCGGCACCCTGCTCACCGCGATGCGGCACGCCGCCAGGTCGCAGGAGATCGCCGAGTTGGCCGTCCGGCACCGGGACGCCGGGGTGGTCGGCTTCGACATCGCCGGTGCCGAGGCGGGGTTCCCGCCCACCCGGCACCTGGACGCCTTCGAGTACCTCCAGCGGGAGAACTTCCACTTCACCATCCACGCCGGCGAGGCGTTCGGGCTGCCGTCGATCTGGCAGGCGATCCAGTGGTGCGGGGCGGACCGGCTCGGCCACGGGGTGCGGATCGTGGACGACATCACCCCGGGCCCGGTGCCGACGCTCGGCCGACTGGCGGCGTACGTGCGGGACAAGCGCATCCCGCTGGAGCTGTGCCCGTCGTCGAACGTGCAGACCGGGGCGGTGGCGTCGATCGCCGAACACCCGATCGGGCTGCTGCGCGAGCTGCGGTTCCGGGTCACGGTGAACACCGACAACCGGCTGATGAGCGGCACCTCGATGTCGCGTGAGATGGCGCTGCTGGTCGAGAACTTCGGCTATGGCTGGCAGGAGCTCCAGTGGTTCACGGTCAACGCGATGAAGAGCGCCTTCATCCCGTTCGACGAGCGGTTGGCGATCATCGACGAGGTGATCAAGCCGGCGTACGCGAAGCTGATCGGCTGACTCAGCGGTGCGGGTGGCCGGCGACCAGGTCGGCCACCCGGCGCAGGAACTCCCGGGCGTGGGCCGCCTCGGCACCGAGGCCGGTCTGCCGCCGCAGCACCGCCGGTTCGGCGCGCAGCAGCGCCAGCCCGCGCCGGATCAGTACCTTCGGCGCCTTGCGCTGCTCGGACAGGTCCCGGGCCAGCCGCCGGACGAAGGTCGCCCCACGCGGCCGGCGCAGCGCGTACGCCCCGGCGAGCAGTCCCCGGCGGCGGCATTCCGCGACGATCTCGGCGGCGAAAATCCCTTCGGCGATGAAGAGTGGCGATCCGGTCACCTCGAATGGCCGGGTGGCCACCCGTCGATCCGCACCGATCGCATAGACCGGCACATCGGCCCGCCCCTGCTGGGCCAGTCGGACAATTGTCTCCACCGCCGTTCCCGCGTCCCACGACTCGGGCGCGTCCCAGTCGACCAGTCCGTTCTGTCGCGGCAACGTAGGGTCATCGCCGTTCTTGTAGAAGTCGTCCAGGCAGAGCACGGGAAGGCCGGTTCGTTGCGCTATGTACGACTTTCCGGACCCGGAGGGGCCGGCGAGGAGGACGACACGGTGGCGATATTCCATTACTTTGGGTGACTCCGGAAAGACGGATTGCGATCAAATTGCATCAACATCTCATCACACCTCCGGCGACCGACAACCTGGGCTTTCTCTTTCAGGGGAGGCGTGATGGAATCTCGGAGGTCCGACCCGCCGGGTCGGCCGCTGGGCGTTGCCCGTGGCAACGCGGAGACGCTGTAATCGCGAGGGCGGTGACGTGAGCAAACGGCCAACGACGGCGAACTCCTTCCTGTCGCGTCTGCGTCGGCCGGCCGGCCGGCTCCGCGACATGCCGATCTGGTCCAAGCTCGGGCTGATCATGATCGTGCCGACCATCGCCACGGTCGTCGTGGGCACCAGCGGGCTGGTGGACCACCTGCAGACGCTCAACAACGCCAACCGGGCAGGTGACCTGGCCAACCTGGTGGGTTACTCCGGCGACCTCGTCAACACCCTCCAGGACGAGCGCACCAACGCCGTACTGCTGCTCGGCTCGCCCAAGGGGCAGGCCCGAGCCCAATACCAGGAGGCGTACAACCGGGTCAACCAGCGGGTCGACCAGTCCAAGGTGCCGTACTCGCAGCAGCGTGCCGAGATCGAGGGCCTGCCGGCCACCCTGGAGACGCAGCTCGACCGGATCGACAGCGACCTGACCGAGATGCCAGGCATCCGCAGCCAGGTCTACAACGGCAAGCTGCGGCTCAGCGAGGCGGTCAGCCGGTACACCGGCCTGATCAACAATCTGATCACCATCCGCGACTCGGCCACCCAGCTCGCCGGCGACAACGACCTCAGCGACCAGATGCGCGCCGCCGCCGCGATGGCCCGCGCCAAGGAGTACGCCTCCGTCCGCCGGATCGCGGTGCACCAGGTGCTGCTCCAGAAGGCGTACACCCCGGCCCTGCGTGAGCTGTACATCTCCAGCAACACCGGCGAGCAGCAGGCCCTGCAGAGCTTCCAGGCCGTGGCGAGCCGCGCCGAGCGCGAGTTCCAGGACCAGACCGTCTCCGGCTCCGACCGGCGGCAGGCCGACATCTACGCCGGCCAGGTCAGCGCGCTCAACAGCGACAAGCTCGACGGCATCACCTTCAGCACCGACCAGTGGGACGCGGCCATGGTCGCGTACGCCCAGCTCAACCGCGCCGTCGAGGTACGCCTCGACAGCGACGTGGTGGCCAAGGCCGACGAGCTGCGCTCCGACGTGCAACGTCAGGTCTTCCTGGAGACCGGCCTGCTGCTGAGCATGCTGCTGCTGGCGATCCTCTTCGCCTACCTGGTCGCCAGGTCGATGGCCCGCTCCCTGCGCGAGCTACGTCAGGGCGCCCTGTCCATCGCCCAGTTCGGCCTGCCGCAGGCGGTGGCCCGGCTGCGGGACCCGCAGTTCACCGGGCAGCAGTCGCCGGCCCAGCTGGCCAACCAGATCGCCGAGCCGCTGCCGGTCCGCAGCCGCGACGAGTTCGGCCAGGTGACCGAGGCGTTCAACGCCGTCCACCTGGAGGCCGTCCGGACGGCCGCCGAGCAGGCCGCGCTCCGCTCCTCGGTCGCGACGATGTTCGTCAACCTCGCCCGTCGCTCGCAGATCCTGGTCGACCGGTTGATCGGCCACCTCGACCGGCTGGAGCGTGGCGAGGAGGACCCGGACCGCCTGGCCGAGCTGTTCCAGCTCGACCACCTGGCCACCCGGATGCGCCGCAACGACGAGAACCTGCTGGTCCTCGCCGGTGCCGACTCGACGCGTGTGCAGCGCGAGCCGGCCGCCCTGATCGACGTGCTGCGCGCCGCCCAGTCCGAGGTCGAGCACTACACCCGGATCGAGTTCGGGGTCATCGACCGGGACATCGAGGTCTCCGCGCACGCGGTCAACGACCTGGTGCACCTGGTCGCCGAGCTGTTCGACAACGCGACCGCGTTCTCCCCGCCGGACTCCCAGGTGATGGTCGAGGCCCGTCGGGTCGGCGACCGCGCGTCGCTCTACGTCGAGGACCGGGGCATCGGCATCAGCGCCGAGCAGCTGACCGACCTCAACGAGCGGCTCGCGACGCCGCCCCAGGTGGACGTGGCCGTCTCCCGGATGATGGGCCTGGTCGTGGTGGCCCGGCTGGCGTCCCGGCACGGCGTCAAGGTCGAGCTGCGTCCCGGCACCGACCGGGGCACCGTGGCCGAGGTCGTCCTGCCCACGTCGGTGCTGGTGCCCCGGGCGCTCAGCGGTCGGGCCCCCGGCACGCCGGGACTGCCGGCGGCCGGGCCGCAGTTCGGTGGCGCCGCTCCGGCCTTCGGCGGCTCCGGGTCCGCCCCGGCGTTCGGTGGCGCCGCGCCGGCCTTCGGCGGTGCCGGCACCTCGCCGGCCTTCGGTGCGCTTCCCGCCCTCGGCAACGGCCAGCCGCCGGCCCCCCGACCGGGCGAGTCCGGCAACCAGGTCACCCTCGGCGGGCGGCCCTTCGACCCGGCACCGCGCAACGGTTCCGCCGCCCCCGCCAACGGCGGGCGCGGGATGCCCGCCTGGTCCGACCTCACCGGGGCCAGCGGGATCAACGGTGGCGACGGCTTCGCCCCGCGTGCCACCAACGGACAGGCGATCGACCCGCTGCCGCAGCGCCGGAGCACCGACGACCCGGACAGCACCGGCCAGCAGCCGGTCATCCCGCGCCAGCTGCCGAGCAGCCCCGAGGCCCGGCCGTACAGCTCACCGCCGGTACCGCCGGTGTCGGCACCGCCGCTGCCGCCCGCGTACCCGGTCGCGCCGGTGTCCGGCCAGCCCGTCTCGGGCCAGCCGGTCTCTGGTTACCCGGTCTCGGGCCAGCCGGTCTCGGGCCAGCCGACCTCCGGCTACCCGGTGTCGGGTCAGCCCGCACCTGGCTACCCGGTGTCGGCGTCGCCGTACGCCGGCCTGCCGGGGCCGGCCGCGCCGGTCTCCGGGCCGCCCACCGGTCCACTGCCGTCCCGGCCCGCCTCGGGCGGGGCCGCGCCGGGCCCCGCCGCCCCGCCGGCCTGGCCGCCGGTGGCGAACCCCGAGCGGGACACGGCCACCCCGCCGGTCCCCGAGCGGCTCGCCGCCGCGCTGGACATGACCACCGAGCTGCCCCGGGTGCCGCGCGCCGAGCCGGCAGCGCCCGTCACCCGGCAGCCCGCGCCGCCGGTGCGGACCGCCCAGACCACGCCGGCCAACCGGCTGTCGGCACCGCAGCAGGCTCCCCAGCAGCGGTACGCGGACGAGACGATGGAACTGCCGATCTTCCGGGAGCTGGAGTCGGCCTGGTTCCGTACCCGCAAGCCCGGCCCCGAGGACGCGGCCGGCGCCAAGCAGGCGGCCAACGGCACGACGGCCAGCCACGCGGCCGTCGACACCGCCGGCCACCCGGCCCAGTACACCGCACCAGGAACGACAGGTAGCGCACCGATGGCAGACACTGCGCCGGCCGGGGGCGTGCCGCGTGACAACGGGTCGACAGTGAACGGCGGCGGGTTCCCCGGTCGCGGCGACGGCCCGGCGAACCGACGTTCCGCCGCGCCGCCCGCCGGCTGGCAGACCGCCGCCGACGAGGGCTGGCGGGCGGCGGTGGCCGCGACCGAGGCACCGGTGGCCGGCACCACCCAGACCGGGCTGCCGAAGCGGACGCCGATGGCGCAGCTCGTGCCGGGGGCGATCGAGAAGCCGACCACGTCGGTGCAGCGGCGGACACCGGAAGCGGTCAGGGGTCTGCTCTCGGCCTACCATCGAGGTGTGCAACGCGGCCGGACCACCTCGGACAACCCCACCAACCCGGACGCGACTCCGGGCGGGCAGCAATCCTCGTCGTCTGGCTCCGGCCTGGCGGGCGGGAGCGGGCAGAAGGAGCAAGAAGGATGACAACTACGCAGGATCTGGGTTGGCTGCTGGCCAACTTCGCCGACCGGGTGCCGGGTGTCGCGCACGCGGTCGCGGTCTCCGCCGACGGCCTGCTCCTCGCTTCGTCGCGCGACCTGCCCCGGGACCGGGCCGACCAGCTGGCCGCGATCGCGTCCGGCCTGGTCAGCCTGACCCAGGGTGCGGCCCGCTGCTTCGAGGGCGGCGCGGTGTTGCAGACCGTCGTCGAGATGGACAACGGTTTCCTGTTCCTGATGTCCATCTCGGACGGGTCGTCGTTCGCCGTCCTGGCCGCGCGCAGCTGCGACGTCGGTCAGGTCGGGTACGAGATGGCGCTGCTGGTCGACCGGGTCGGTGACGCGCTCACACCGCAGACCCGTACGGCTGTCGGGATGATGGGCTGACCGGGCTGACCGCCTGGTCGGCACGGGACGACAAGAACGACGGGTTCCACCGGGTGAGAGCCGGTGCCGGGGACGAAGGAGGTGAGCGGCGACATGGTCGATCGTGACGAACCGACAGGTGCGTTGGTCCGGCCGTACGCTGTGACCCGTGGTCGTACCCGTCCCCGGCTCGACATCGCCCTGGAGGCGCTCGTCGAGACGACGGTGCGCGGTCGCGCTGCTGCCGGTGGCAACGGCGGTCAGGGCCGGGAGCACCAGTACATCGCCGCGCTGTGTGACGGACGTGTGCAGTCGCTCGCCGAGATCGCGGCGCGGATGCAGCTTCCGCTCGGCGTGGCCCGGGTGCTCATCGCCGACATGGCGACGGACGGCCTGGTCGCGGTCCACGAGCCGACCATCTTGGACGACTCGGATGACGCGGTGGGCACTGAACTGCTGGAGAGGGTGCTGAGTGGACTTCGCAGGCTCTGACATGTCGCAGCGGCCGCCTGCCCCGAACGGGCGCGTGACGTCGGCGAAGATCGTTATCGCCGGTGGGTTCGGCGTCGGCAAGACGACGCTGGTCGGCTCGGTCTCGGAGATCACGCCGCTGACCACCGAGGCCATCATGACCTCCGCCGGCGTGGGCGTCGACGACACCCGGCAGGTGCCGGGCAAGACGACGACCACGGTGGCGATGGACTTCGGTCGAATCTCGATCGACCGGGATCTGATCCTGTACCTGTTCGGAACCCCGGGCCAGACACGCTTCTGGTTCATGTGGGACGAACTGGTCCGGGGCGCCATCGGTGCCGTGGTGCTGGTCGACACCCGCCGGTTGGCCGACTGCTTCGCCGCCATCGACTTCTTCGAGCACCGGCGGCTGCCGTACCTGGTGGCCATCAACTGCTTCGACGGAATGCAGTACCACGACCCGCAGGACGTCCGGGACGCGTTGGCGATCTCGACCGACGTGCCGGTGGTGGCCTGCGACGCCCGGAACCGGGAGTCGACCAAGCACGTGCTGATCTCGCTGGTCGAGTACGTGCTGACCATGCGTCGGTCGCGCGCGGTCGCGCCGGCCTGACCGACTCCGTACGCGCCCGGTGGCGGCTCCGGCCGCGACCGGGCGCGTACGCATTTCCCGCCCCGGTACGCCGGGAGCCGGCTCCCGCCGCCGCTCCTTCGCCCCAGTCGGTCCGGCGGCCCACCCGTCACGGGAGGCACGTCCCCGGCGGTCGTGTCCGCATGGCATGGAGATGCCTGTGGCCCGGCCCGCAGAGAGGTCTGGTGTCCCAGCCTGTACGCCGGCTCTGTGGGCCGCTGGGCGGGCGGACGGCCTGCGAGAGGGTCAGGGGGGACAGGGCGGCTGCGGTTAGGCCCGTACGACGTCGCTGGCCCGACCGGATGCACCGGTCGGGCCAGCGGTGAGCCGTCAGACGGTCAGGAGCGGTAGCCGGCGGAGCGGAACTCGTACTCCCGGTCGTCTTCCCGCTCGGTCGGGTCCCGGCTGAAGTCCCAGCCGCCGGCCGCCTCCCGGCCGGGCCGACCGCCGACGGCGAAACCGCCGATCTCCTGGCCGCGCCGCCAACCGCGGAAGTAGCCGGTGGTGTTCTCGGCGAGGCTCGCCGCGTCCCGGACGATCCGCAGCGGACGCTCCTCGCGCAGCGGGGAACCAGGCACCAGGTTGGCCTGCGGGACCCGCTTGGGCAGCCCGGCGGAGGTCTCCGCGCCCACGGCCGGCTGCGCCACCTTCTCGGCGGCCTGCCAACCGGTGTCCGCGGTGGACGACCACTCCAGGTCGCTCTCGTCGCCGTGCCCGACGAACCACGCCGACTTGGCCTGAGCGAAGATCAGCAGGTCGCCGTCGCCCTCGTCGGAGACCGGCGGCGGCCGGTGCTCCATCGGCGCGGGACGGCGCTCGACAGGTTCCGGCCGCCGTTCCAGGCCCGGCCGCTCGCCGCGTGCCGGCGACCGGTCGAGCCGGTCGGGGCGGTCGGCCCGGTCGAGTCGTTCCGGCCGCTCGGCCCGGTCGAGCCGCTCGGGGCGGTCCAGCCGCTCGGCCCGGTCGAGTCGTTCGGGGCGGTCGGCGGGGCGGTCCAGTCGACCCGGCCGCTCGGCCCGGGTGGGGCGGTCCACCTGCTCCACCCGGTCGGCCCGATGGGGTCGCCCGGCCCGGCCGGCCTCGTCCCGGTCGACCAGCCGCAGCGGCGGGGTGTCCAGGTGCGGGTCGGCGGGGGCGTTGTCCAGTCCGTCCCGCAGGGCCCGGTCGGCCAACGGCGGCGGCTCCACCAGCCGCAGCATCGGCGGTTCCTGTGGCAGGTCGTCGGCGAGCCACGGGGGGGTGATCCGGCGTCCGGCACCCGCGTCGGTGGGGGCGGCGGCCGGCCGGCCGGCCCGCTCGCCGTACGCCGGCACCACGGGATTGTTGGCGGAGCTGTCGGCCGGGTCCTCCGGGTTGTTGACCAGCGGCCAGTTCGCCCGCGACCCGGGCGGGGCGGTGGGCTGCTCCGGCTCGGGCCGGCCGACCGGCACCGGGACGTTCAGGTCGGTGGCGCTGAATCCGCCGGTGGGGGTGGAGAGCGCGCCGGTGGTCTTCGGCCGGGGCGGGATCACGGTGCGCTGCCGCTCGGCGCGGGCGTTGTTGATCGCGGCGGTGGTCAGCGTCGGCCGGAACGGCTCGCCGGCCTCGGCGGGGGGCACGGTGCCGCGCTGCGCCGGAGCGATCGGGGTGATCCCCGGCGGGGGCGGCGGCGGTGCCGAGACCGGCCGGTTCGTCGGGGCGTCCATTCCGCGCCGGATCGGCGGGATCATGGTGGTCGGCGCTTCCGACGCGCGACGGGCCGCGGGCATCCCCGGGTCGGTACGCGCGGGCGGCACCGAGGTCGGCAGGCTGGCGGCGGCCGGGGTGACCGGGGCCGGTGCCACCGGCGGCGGGGTGACCGGGGCGGGTGCCACCGGCGGCGGGCCGAGCGGGCGGGGTGCGGCAGGCATGCCACTGCCGGGGACCGGCTCGGGGCGGCTACGACGACCTGTCGGTACCGGCGGTGCCGGCTCGGCGGGCCGGACCGCACGCAGCCCGGGGCCGGTGCCGCTGATTCCGGTCAGCTCGGCGACCTGCTCGCCGCGACGGGCGGCGGCGCGGCGACCGGGCAGCGGGTTCGGCGCACTGACCCGGGTGGCGAGCGCGCCCACCAGGGCCTCGCAGCCGGCGTCGCAGGCGCGTACCGCGGCCACCGACTGCCGGACGGTCTCGGCGACGGCGGAGGTGAGCGCCCGGTTGACGGTGGCCCGGCGCGGGGTTTCGGAGACGGCCACCCGCAGCGCGGTGACCGCCGCCTCGATCTCCCCGGCCTCGGCGAGCCCGTCGGCGGTGAGCCGTGCGGTGACCGCCTCGGCGGCCACCGACATGTCCCGGCCCCGCGCCGAGGTGCCGGTGAGCATGTTCGGCTCGGGCAACGCGTCGAGGACGGCCAGGGCCACCGGCTCGGCCGGGTCGGGGTAGGCCCGCAGGGCCGCCGGGTAGAGCTCGCGGAGCACCTCGCGCAGCGCCACGGCCGCGGAGTGCCGGCCGCTGGACAGGGCGGCGTGGGCGGCGAGGACCTGCTTGAAACCGGCCAGGTCCCGGGGTGCCGGCAGGGTGACCGCGGAGAGCGCACCGGCCTGGAGGGCACGGGCCAGGCCCACCGCCCGCCGCTCGGCCGGCGCGGACTGCATCTCCTCCAGGGAGTCGTCGTCGGCGAACCGCTCGGCGAAATCGTCGACCGAGTCGTCGTCGGCTATCGCGAGTGGACGGCCGGCCGCGCTCAGCAGTGAGGTGACCGCGTGGTCGTCGCTGTCCGCGGCGATCGCCACGCCACTCGGCCCGCCCGACCGCTCCACGAACAGCGTGACGAGCCTGGCGTAGCCGGCCGCGTCGTCACTGACCTCGTAGACATGCAGCAGACGGCCTGCGTCGTCGACCACGGCGGACGTCAGCGTCGATCCGGCCGCGGCCGGTCGGTCGGCCGGATCTGCCGAGGCCAGACCGCAGTACACGCGCACGAGCGCCAAGGCGTCGTCCTCCTCCCGGGACACCGGTCTATTCACTGCCAGCCACTGATGCTCCCCGCTCGGGGTCAGTCGCGCCAGTCCACGACGGCAGAGATCTTGCCGACAATGGTGCGCCATCCCAAGCTTGCGGTCTGGGCCCCGATTTTTTTCAGCCGCCTACGGCCGAGAAAACCACCGACTCCGCCGTTGACAGAAGCGCGCAGGGCCTCATCGAGGTCGTCCAGGCTGGAACCGGCCGAGAGCATGTCCAGTACGGCGGGCAGCCGCAGCGCGTACGACAGGTCGCGGGCGACCTCGCCGGCCTCGATGAGCAGGGTCGGGTCCCACGTGTCGTGCCCGCCGCGCAGGTTCTCCACGACCAGGTCGAGCTCGTAGGTGTCCTCGTCGCGCGGGGCGATGTCGGCGGGCTCCACCCGTTCGGACAGTTCATTCCAACCGTCCAGTTGGGACATGTCGTTGGGCGCGCCGGAGCGGACGAAGCTGACCAACGACTCGGGCGTCTTGAACAGCAGCAGCCGGCCCTTGTGGCTCAGGAAGACCGGCACCTCCTCGTCGCCCTCGGCGTCGGCTTCGTCGTCGCCGCCGTCGGTGTCCGTGTCGTCGTCGGCGGCGTCCGCGTCGACGGTGTCCGCGTCATCCGCGTCGTCGGTGTCGCGCTTGCGGTCGGACCGCTTGCCGTCGCCCCCGGCCTTGGCGTCCGCCTCGTCGTCCTCGGCCGTGAGCGCGGCGAACTCCTCGTCGAGGATGATCACCTCGTCGTCGTCCTCGGCCTCGACGACCTGACGCCGGGCCAGGAAGGGGTCGTCCTCGTCGCGCTCGACGACGTCCGTCGGGGTCAGCTCGCGCGCCGGCCGGTACGCCCGGAGCGTGAAGCCGGTGCCGGCGGGCAGGGCGATCTCGACCGGATCGATGTTCAGCTCGTCCCAGAGCGAGCGGTCGACCGGGCCGGGCTCCACGTCGGGCTCGGCCGGCCCATCGGTGTCGTCGAGCTCGGGTTCGTCGGCGTCGGGCCGTTGGGGCGACTGGCGGGCCACGCTGACCTCCGTGTGCGTCGGTTTGCCCACCCGACGGCCTCGCGGTCGCCGAGTGACTCTGGGCACATACCCTAATGGGCGTCCCTGCGTCGGCGGACCCCGCACCCCGACGACGCCGTGAACCCGCACCTCGGCGGCCCTGCGCACCAGCACCTCGACGGCGTCGCGAGCCGGGTGGTGCTGGCGGTCCGGCGGGCCGACAAGTAGCGTGGCTACACATGAAGGCTCAGGCGCTGCACGGCCATCTCGACGCCCTGCTCCTGGCCGTGCTGGAGCAGGGGGAACTGCACGGCTACGCCGTCATCGAGGCCCTGCGCGCCCGCAGTGACGGGCAGCTCGACCTGCCGACGGGCACCATCTACCCGGCGCTGCGTCGGCTGGAGCGGGCGGGCCACGTGGCCAGCTCGTGGAGCACCGTCAACGGTCGGGAGCGGCGCACCTACCGGCTCACCGACTCCGGCCGGACGTCGCTGGCCGGCGAACGGGCCGGCTGGCGCGAGTTCAGCGCGACCGTCGGCCGGTTCCTCGACCCCGCCACCCCACCCGCCGCACCGGCCTGACCCCGCCCCGGCCGGTCGACCCTCGCCCGGGTGCGGGTCAGCGGGCGGCCACCAGCCACAGCCGGGTGGCCCGGAAGAGCGTGAAGTAGGCGGATCCGGCCAGCACCGACCCGATGATCATCGGCGGCCAGGTCAGGGCGGCGTCCCACAGCCCGACGGACCAGGCGAACAGCGCCACCCCGGCGACCGCACCGACGACCAGCGTGCCGGCCAGCCCCAACCCGAGCAGCCGCTCGACAGGCGGGTCGGTCCGGCCCCGCCGGGCCGCCCAGCGCCCGCCCACCAGGGCCGCCAGCGCCAACCCGGCCACGACCAGCCAGATCCCGTTCATCGAGGCGGCGAGCACCTGGTAGGCCGGCGGCGGTGCCGGCCCGCCGCTCCAACTCGACCCCCGCCAGGTCAGGTCGCCGCCGAGGGTCAGCACCACGGCGATCAGCAGCGCCCGCCGGGACAGCCCGCGCAACGCCCCGGCGGCCAGTTCCGCCTGGTACGCCGGGGCCAGCTCGGCCGGCGTCCCGAAGTCGGCCACGGCCCGCCGCTCGGCCTCCCGCGCCGGCAGACCCCGCTCCCGGTACGCCTCGGTGGCGTCGTCAAGCGCGTCCCGTACCTCGTGGAGCAGTTCGGTCCGCAGCCGTGCCGGACCCCGCAGCCGGGACCCCAGGTCCCGCAGCCGCTCGTCGATCCCCGTCCCGTCGCAGGCACGCATGACACCACCCTGTCACGCGCCGGTACGCCCGCGCGTCGGGGAGATCCCCGGACCCGCGCTCCGGGCCGGCCGGCGACCGTCGTGCCGGATCAGGGCGTCAGGGCCAGGTAACCGCGCTCGGCGGCCGTCTGGAGCAGCCACTGCTCCCGGTACCAGCCGGGGGTGGCGACCAGGTCGGTGTGCCGTCCCCGCTGGACGATCCGCCCGGCGTCGAGCACCACGATCTCGTCCAGCCCGGCCAGGCCGCTGAGCCGGTGGCTGATCACCAGCACCGAGCGCCCGGCGGGAGTGGCCGCCAACGTCCCGGCCAGCACCGCGTCCGCGGCGACCGGGTCGAGCCCCTCGGTCGGCTCGTCCAGCACCAGGACGCCGGGCGCGGCGAGCAGGGCCCGGGCCAGCGCGAGCCGCTGCCGCTGCCCACCGGAGAGCTGTCCGCCCTCCTCGCCGACCACGGTGTCCCAGCCGTCCGGCTGCTCCCGTACCCAGTCCAGCAGGCCGGCGGCGCGGGTCGCCCCGACCAGTTCCGCCTCGTCCGCGTCCGGCCGGCCGAGCAGCAGGTTCTCGCGGACCGAGGCGTGGAATACGTACGCCTCGGCGAGCAGGCCACCGACCGCCCGGGGCAACGCCTCGGGCGGGTACGTCGAGACGTCCCGGCCGGCGAGGGTGACCCGGCCGGCGTCGGGTCGTACCGCCCCGGTCAGCACGGCGGCCAGGGTGCTCTTGCCCGCGCCGCTCGGCCCGACCACCGCGATCCGGCGTCCGGCGGGCAGGTCGAGGTCGAATCCGGCCAGCGCGGGGGCGGCTCCCTGCCGGTACCGGACGACGACCCCCTCGAACCGCACGTCGGACCCCGTCGTGGTCGCGTCCACCGGGACACCGTCCGCCGCGTCGGTGCCGGGTTCCGGGGTCGGCTGCTGCCGACCGGGCCCGGCCCCGGGGTCACCGTCGGTGGCGTCGTCGAGCAGGGCGGCCACCCGGGCCAGGCCGGCGCGGAGCTGGGTGTGCTGGCGTGCCGCGCCGACCAGCGCCAACGCGATCTCCACCGCGGCGAGGGTGCCGACAGCGAGCACCCCGACCAGCACCCCGGCCACGTCGGCCCGGAGCGCGGCGAGCACCACCCCGGCGGCGGTCAGCCCGGCCACCAGCACCCCGGCCGCGTCCACCGCGAACCCGGTCGCGGCGAGCCGGCGTTCCAGCCGGGCCAGCCGGTCGGCGCGCCGGGTCGCGGCCCGTAGCGCCTGCCCGGTGGCCCCGAAGGCGGCCAGGTCGGCGGCACCGTGGGTGAGGTCGACGGCGTCGGTGGCGAGCGCGCCGCGCAGCGGCGCGACCTCGTCGGCGGCCCGGCGGGTCAGCGCGGTGGCCAGCACCGGCAGCGCCACCCCGGCGACCAGCAACCCGACCGTGAGCACCCCGGCGGCGGGCAGCGAGACCAGCGCGGCCCCGCCGACGGCCAGTACCCCGACCAGGGCGGCCGCCGCCCCGGGCACGAGTACCCGCAGTAGCAGGTCCTGGACCGCCTCGACGTCGGAGACCAGCCGGCTCAGGGCGTCCCCGCTGCGCTGGCCGGTGGGCCCGGAACGGGCGGCGAGGCTGGCGAAGACGCGGGCCCGGACGTCGGTGATCAAGCGGAGCACGGCGTCGTGACCGGCGAGCCGTTCGGTGTAGCGCAGCACGCCCCGGCTGACGGCCAGTGCCCGGACGGCGACGATGGCGACGGTGAGCCGGTCCAGCGGTGGCTGGCCGGCGGCGCTCATCAGCAGCCAGGTGGCGGTGGCCATCAGGGCCAGGCCGGCGAGTTCGGTGGCCGACGCGAGCAGCCCGGCCCCGACCAGCCGGCCCAGGTACGGTCGGGCCAGCCGCAGCACCACCCGCTCGGGTCTGGTGCCCGGCGGCGGGCCTCCCGCGCCGGGGGGAGGGACGGTGCTCATCGGCCGGCCTCCGCGGTCGGGGTCAGCTCGGTGACCCGGCCGGCGGCGACGTGCAGCACCCGGTCGGCGTCGGCCAGCAGGGCCGGCCGGTGCGCCACCAGCAGGGCGGTACGTCCGGCGACCAGCCGTCGGGTGGCGTCCAGGACGGTCGTCTCGCTCGCCGTGTCCAGCCGGGCCGTCGGCTCGTCGAGCAGCACCAGCGGGGCGTCCCGGAGGAAGGCACGGGCCAGGGCGACCCGCTGCCGCTGGCCGCTGGACAGCCCGTGGCCGCGCTCGCCGAGCAGGGTGCCCAGCCCGTCGGGCAGGGCGGTGACCACCTCGTCCAGCGCGGCGTCGGCGACCGCGCGGGCCAGGTCGGCGTCGGGGGTGTCGGGCGCGCCGAGCCGGATGTTGTCGGCGAGCGTGGCGGCGAACAGGTGGGCGCGCTGCGGCACCCAGGCGATCTGCCGCCGCCACTGCTCGGGGTCGACCTCGGCCAGGTCGGTGCCGTCGACGGTGATCCGACCGGCGGTCGGGGTGACGAAGCCGAGCAGCAGACCGAGCAGGGTGCTCTTGCCGGCGCCGCTCGGCCCGACGACGGCGATCCGTTCGCCGGGCCGGATGGTGAGCGTGACGTCCCGCAGGGCGGTGGTCCGCTCGTAGGCGACGGTGACGCCGGAGAGGACGATCTCGCCGCTGCCGGACGGCGTCCGGGCGGGTCCGGTGGCCGCCGGGCGGCCGACCGGACCGGCGGGTACGGCGGAGACGGTCAGCGCCTCGTCCAGCGCGGTGAGCCCCTCCATGCTGGCGTGGAACCGGCTGCCGGCGGCCCGCAACGGCAGGTACGCCTCCGGGGTGAGCAGCAGCACCAGCAGCGCGGTGGCCAGGGTGATGCCGCCGTCGAGCAGCCGGATGCCGACCGGCACCGCGACCAGCGCCACCGACAGGGTGGCGACCAGTTCCAGCACCAGCGCGGAGAGGAAGGCGATCCGCAGGGTCTTCATGGTGGCGATCCGGTGCCCGTCGGCCATCCGGCGGACCACCCCGGTCTGGGTCCGGGCCCGGCCGAACGCGCGCAGGGTGGGCAGCCCGGCCACCATGTCGAGGAAGTGCCCGCCGAGCATCGACAGCCGCCGCCACTGCCGTTCGGTGGCGGCCTGGGCCTGCCAGCCGAGCAGCGCGCCGAAGACCGGGATCAGCGGGAGGGTGAGCACGATGATCAGGGCCGAGCTCCAGTCGGCGAAGACCAGCCGGGCCAGCACGGCGGCCGGCACGGTGACGCTGAGCACGAGCTGGGGGAGGTAGCCGGTGAAGTAGGCGTCCAGCGCGTCGAGGCCGCGCCCGGTGAGGGTGGCGAGCTGGCCGGCCCGCTGGCCGGCGACCCAGCCGGGCCCGTGCCGGCCGACGGCGGCCAGCAGGTCGGCGCGGAGGGTGGCCTTCACGGTGGCGGCGGCCCGTGCGGCGGCGGTGCCCTGCCCCCAGGTGACCAGGGCCCGGCCGCCGACGGCGACGACGAAACCGGCCAGCGCGCCGGTGTCCAGCCGGCCGTCGATGGCGGTCGCGAGCACCGTGGCCAGGGCGGTGGCCTGCGCGACGACCAGCAGCGCGGTGAGCCCGCCGAGGGCGGCGAGCACGGCGAGGTCGCGCCGGGCCGCGGGGACCCGGCGCAGCAGACGCGGGTCGAAGGGACGGCGGTTCACCAGTACACCGGTGCCCTGCCGTCGGTCCGTCCCCGGAACACCCACCAGCACATTGCCTGGAAGCCTAGTAGGGCCGGCAGGAGGGGCGGCAGCAGCCAGCCCAGCAGCTGCAACGTGGGCCCGCTGGCCGCCGCGTCGGTGACGGTCACGGTGGCCGCCGGGTCGACCGTGGAGACCAGCACGGCCGGCCAACGGGCCACCCCGACGAGGGCCACCGGTAGCGCCAGGGCCGCGCCGGTGGCGACCAGGGCCACCCCGGGCCGACCCCGGCGCAGCGCCGCGCGGGCCGCCAGCAGCGCCCCGACCAGCGCCACCACCAGCAGTACGGCGGGCAGCGGCTGGCGGGTCGCCGCGCGTACCCGGTCGGAGAGCAGGCCCAGCGCGGTGGCCGTGGCGACCGCGGCGAGCGCCCCGACGAGCAGCCGGCGGGCCAGCCGGGCGGTCGCCGGGGCGTCGGCGGCCGGCAGGCGCAGGGTGAGGAACGTCGCACCGTGCGCGGCGGCCAGGGTGAGCAGGGCGAGCCCGGTGGCGGCGACGAACGGGGTGGCCAGGTGGGTCTGCCCGGCGACGTGGCCGGTGGCGTCGATCGGCAGGCCCTGGAGCAGCCCGGCGAGCAGAGCGCCCCAGCCGAAGGCGGCCAGCGCGCTGCCGGCCACGATCACCCGGTCCCCGCCGCGGCGGGCGGCCGGGCCGGTCGGCCGGCTGCGGAGCTGCACCCCGGCGGTGACCAGGATCACCCCGACCAGCGCCCCGGCCACGGCGGGGTAGTGGCCGGAGAGGAGTTCGCCCTCCAGGGTGGGGAACGCGCCGAAGAGGATGCCGACGGCGGCCACCAGCCACACCTCGTTGCCGAGGAAGAACGGGCCGAGCGCGGTGAGTCGGGCGCGGTGGGCGGCCGGGGTGTCGCGCCGGGCGAGCAGCAGCCCCACTCCGTAGTCGTAGCCGGCGAGGACGAGGTAGCCGGCGAAGAAGAAGCCGAGCAGGGCGTACCAGAGCAGGGGCATCGGGGGGTCCTCTCAGGCGAGGGCGGGGATGGGCCGGGAGCGGTCGTCGTCGGGTGTGCCGGGCGGGCGGCCGAGGGCCGGGTCGACGGCGCCCCGGGCGGCGTGCCGGGCGAGCAGCGTCCAGTTGGTGACGGCGAGCGCGCCGAGCAGCAGGCTGAACCCGATCAGCGAGGCGAGCATCAGGCCCGGGTCGACCCGGGAGACGGCCTGGTCGGTGGGGAGCAGCCCGTACGCGGCCCAGGGTTGGCGGCCGACCTCCCGGGCGAGCCAGCCGAGGATCACCGCGACGAACGGCAGCGGCAGGGCGAGCAGGACGAGCCAGAGCGGGAAGCGCAGCCGGATCGCCAGGTCCCGCCAGAGCAGCGGCAGCAGCAGCCACACGCAGCCCAGGGTGAACCCGATCAGGATCATGAAGCCGAGTCCGACGTTGGACAGCGCCGGTGGGGTGTAGTCACCGGGGCCGAACCGGGTGGTCCACTCGGCGATCCGGGCGTCGGCGGTCGGGCCGGTGTCGAACTTGGTGGGTTGCAACTCGCCGACCGGCCCGAACTGGGCGAAGCCGAAGCCCTGCACCAGGCTGACCGACAGGGCGGCGGTGACCAGCCCGATCCGCAGCGCGGTGCGGTGCAGGGCGACGTCGGCGGTCCGTCGGATCAGGTGCCAGGCGCTGACGGAGGCCATCAGCATGCCGCCGGTGAGCAGGCTGGCGGCGATCACGTGGCCCAGCGCCATGCCGAGGGTGGGGTTGGTGAGCAGGGCCCCGATGTCGGTCAGGTGGGCGACCCCGTCGTCGACCCGGTAGCCGACCGGGTGCTGGAGCCAGGCGTTCGCCACCATGATCCAGAAGGCGGAGGCGTACGCGGTGAGCGCGACCCCCCAGAGCAGCGCCAGGTGGACGCCGCGCCGCAGCCGCTGCCAGCCGAAGATCCACATGCCGAGGAACGTCGACTCCAGGAAGAACGCCACGAGCGTCTCGATCGCCAGTGGGGCCCCGAAGACGTTGCCGACGTAGCGCGACAGCCCGCTCCAGTTCAGCCCGAACTGGAACTCCATCACGATGCCGCTGGCGATGCCGAGCACGTAGTTGATCACGTAGAGCTGGCCCCAGAACCGGGTCAGCCGTTCCCACTTCGGGTCCCCGGTCAGCGCCCAGGTGGTCTGGAGGCCGACCAGCAGGGTGACCAGGCCGAGGGTGACCGCCACGAAGAGGAAGTGGATCGAGGTGGTGGTGGCGAACTGGAGGCGTGCGAGGAGCAGGGTGTCCATGGACCTCTCCAGAGGTAGTCCCGCTTGTCGTAGCGATGCTACACGTAGCCTGGCTACCTATAGGCGCGCGTGGCACCGCCGGCCGACGCGGGCGGCGTCAGCTCAGGAACAGCGAGATCGGCAGGGCGGCCAGGGTGGTCGTCACCGCCAGCGCGGCGGCCCCGAGCAGCCGGGGCGGCCGGTCGGCGACCAGCAGCCGCTGCACCCGGACGTCGAGGTCCCGGTCACCGAGACCGAGCGTGCCGGCGGGGGTGATCCGGTGCCCGGCGGCGGCGAACCGGCGCAGCGCCCCCGCCAGCGGCGCCTCGGCGTGCAGCGCACGGGCCTTGTCGTCGGCCCGCATCTCGACCAGCAGGGCGACCCGCTCGTGGGCGGCACCGACCCAGCGGAACCACGGCAGCGCCCGGCGCAGCGCGGTGAACGGCAACAGCACCAGGTCGTGCCGCTCCTGGGCGTGCGCCCGCTCGTGGGCGAGCACCGCCGCCAACTCGGCCCGGTCCAGCAGGCTGAGGGTGCCGGCGCTGACCACCACCCGGGGCCGCACCCCGGGCAGGCAGTACGCGGCGGCGCCGGGATGGTCGAGCACCAGCGCGCCGGGGATCGCCGGGTCCCGGCGGGCCACCAGGGTGAGCAGGTCCCGGTGCCGGCGCTGGGCCCGCACCGTGGAGTACACGCTGCGGACGGTGGTGCCGAGCAGCACCGCGCCGATGCCGAAGCCGACCCCGACCAGACCCAGGTGGACGGCGGTCACCCCGGCCGGCAGCGTGCCGTGGGCCAGGTCGTCGGCGAGGGCCAGCAGCGCCCCGCCGGTCGGCCTGTCGTACGCGGTCAGCCCGAGCGCCATCGGCAGGCCCATCGCGGACAGGCCGAGCGCCAGCCCGACCGCCTGCCAGCAGACGATCGCGACCCGGGGGGCCCGCCACGTCCAGGTGGCGCGGGCCAGCACCTGGGCGGTCAGCCAGCAGGCCAGGACCGCCCCGGCGAAGTGCACGGCGTACGCCACGGCGGTCGCCCTACCGGTCCGTGGCCTCGTCGACGGCCCTGGCCCGGCCGGCGCGCGGGTCACCGACCCGGTCGGTCAGCCCGGCCCCGGTCGACCCGGCGTCGGGTCCGGCCGGTGCGGGGTCGGTCAGCCCCGCCTCCGCGCCGAGCGCCGCCCGCAGCACCTCGGCCTCGGTGCCGGTCACCGAGCGGGCGAACCGCACCAGTGCGGCGTCCCGGCTGCCACCGAGGTCGAGGGCGTCGAGCATGAGCTGGGCGATGTGCGCCTCGCGGCTGGCGGCGGCCCGGTAACGCCAGGCCCGCCCCTCGCGTTCGCGCTGCACCATGCCCTTGCCGGCGAGCCGGTCCAGCACCGTCATCACCGTCGTGTACGCCAACTCGCGCCCGTCCAGCGCCTCGGCGACCTCGCGTACGGTCACCCCGTCCGACGTGCCCGGGACCCCGTCCCAGAGCACGTCCATCACCGCCCGCTCAAGATCGCCCAACCGAGTCACCAGGTAATCCTACCCCCGGTAGTAGAACCCCTCCGGGGGCAGGACACCCGTGATCACACCCCCTTGGGGTGCCAGACCGTCTTCGTCTCCAGCAGCGCGGTCATCCGGCCCAGACCCGGGTCGCCCGTCCAGTCGTGGTCGGCCGGGACCGGTCGGAGCACCCGCTTGAGGTTCTCCGCCGCCCTGGCCTCCAGGTCGGTCGCCAGATCGGCATCGGTCACCCCGGCCAGGTCGATCGCGTTGACGTCCAGGTGCGCGGCCAGCGTCGGCGCGGTCTCGGTGATCCGGCCGGTGAGCAGGTTGACCACCCCGCCGGGCAGGTCCGAGGTGGCCAGCACCTCGGCCAGGGTCACCGCCGCAAGCGGTGCCGCCGGGGACGCCGCCACCACCACCGTGTTGCCGGTGACGATGGCCGGGGCGATCACGCTGACCAGGCCGAGCAGTGCCGGGGCCTCGGGGGCCACCACGGCCACCACCCCGGTCGGCTCGGGCGCGGACAGGTTGAAGTACGGCCCGGCGACCGGGTTCGCGCCGCCGTACACCTGGGGGAGCTTGTCGGCCCAGCCGGCGTACCAGACCCAGCGGTCGACCGCCGCGTCCACCTCGTCGCCGGGGACGCCGAGCGCCACGAACTGCTCGCGGCGGCCCTCCAGCATCTCGGCCACCCGGTAGAGAATCTGACCCCGGTTGTACGCGGTCGCGCCGGCCCAGCCCTGCACGGCGGCGCGGGCGGCGACCACGGCGTCCCGCGCGTCCTTACGGGAGGCCAGTGACACGTTCGAGTCCTGCACGAGATACGACCGTCCCGACTCGCTGCGCGGGAACTTCCCGCCGATGAAGAGCTTGTACGTCTTGCGTACCGCGACCCGCTCAGACATTGAGGTACGCCTCCAGCCCGTGCCGGCCACCCTCGCGGCCGTAACCCGACTCCTTGTAGCCGCCGAACGGCGAGGTCGGGTCGAACTTGTTGAACGTGTTGGCCCAGACCACCCCGGCGCGCAGCCGGTCGGCGGTCCACAGGATGCGCGAGCCCTTGTCGGTCCAGATCCCGGCCGACAGCCCGTACGGCGTGTTGTTGGCCTTCTCCACGGCCTCGGCCGGGGTGCGGAAGGTCAGCACGGACAGCACCGGGCCGAAGATCTCCTCGCGGGCGACCCGGTGCGCCTGGGTGACCCCGGTGAAGATGGTCGGCGCGAACCAGAACCCCCGCTCGGGCAGCTCGCACGGCGGCGACCACCGCTCGGCACCCTCGGCGGCTCCGGCGTCGGACAGCTCCCGGATGCGGGCGAGTTGGGCGGCCGAGTTGATCGCCCCGACGTCGGTGTTCTTGTCCAGCGGGTCACCGACGCGCAGCAGCGCCATCCGCCGCTTGAGCGCGTCGAGCACCTGCTCGGCGACGTTCTCCTGGACCAGCAGCCGGGAACCGGCGCAGCAGACGTGACCCTGGTTGAAGAAGATGCCGTTGACGATCCCCTCGACGGCCTGGTCGATCGGCGCGTCGTCGTAGACGATGTTGGCGGCCTTGCCGCCCAGCTCCAGGGTGACCTTCTTGCCGGTGCCGGCCACCGACCGGGCGATGGCCTTGCCGACCTCCGTGGAGCCGGTGAACGCGACCTTGTCCACGCCCGGGTGCTCCACCAGCGCCCGGCCGGTGTCGCCCGCGCCGGTGACGATGTTGACCACGCCGGCCGGCAGGTCGGCCTGCTGGCAGATCTCGGCGAACAGCAGCGCGGTCAGCGGGGTGGTCTCGGCGGGCTTGAGCACCACCGTGTTGCCGGCGGCCAGCGCCGGGGCGACCTTCCAGGCCAGCATGAGCAGCGGGAAGTTCCACGGGATGACCTGCGCGGCCACCCCGAGCGGTCGCGGTTCGGCCCCGAATCCGGCGTACGGCAGCTTGTCGGCCCAACCGGCGTAGTAGAAGAAGTGCGCGGCGACCAGCGGCAGGTCGACGTCCCGGGACTCCCGGATCGGCTTGCCGTTGTCCAGCGACTCCAGCACCGCCAGCTCGCGGGAACGTTCCTGGACGATCCGGGCGATCCGGTACAGGTACTTGGCCCGGTCCCGGCCCGGCATCGGACCCCACACCGTGTCGTACGCCGTGCGGGCGGCGCGGACCGCCCGGTCGACGTCCCGGGTGCCGGCCCAGGTGACCTCGGCGAGCACCTCCTCGGTGGCCGGGTTGACCGTCTTGTCGAGGTGCTCGCCGTCGATGAACTCGCCGTCGATGAACAGCCCGTAGGACGACCTGATGTCGACGATCGCGCGCGACTCGGGCGCAGGGGCGTATTCGAACATCATGCTCAGTCCAGGGTGAAGTAGTCGGGACCGGAGTAGGTGCCGGTCGTCAGCTTGGTGCGCTGCATGAGCAGGTCGTTGAGCAGGCTGGACGCGCCGAACCGGAACCAGTCCGGGTTGAGCCAGTCGGCACCGACGGTCTCGTTGACCATGACCAGGTACTTGATCGCGTCCTTGGTGTTCTTGATCCCGCCGGCCGGCTTGACGCCTACCTGCCGCCCGGTGGCGGCCCGGAAGTCGCGGACCGCCTCCAGCATCACCAGGGTCACCGGCAGGGTGGCGGCGACCGGGACCTTGCCGGTGGAGGTCTTGATGAAGTCGCCGCCGGCCAGCATCGCCAGCCAGGAGGCCCGCCGGACGTTGTCGTAGGTGGCCAGCTCGCCGGTCTCCAGGATCACCTTGAGGTGGGCGTCCCCGCACGCCTCCTTGGTGGCGACGATCTCGTCGTAGACCTCGGCGTAGCGGCCGGCCAGGAACGCGCCCCGGTTGATCACCATGTCGATCTCGTCGGCCCCGGCGGCGACGGCCGCCCGGGTGTCGGCGAGCTTGACGTCCAGCGGCGCCTGCCCGGACGGGAACGCGGTCGCCACGCTGGCCAGGTGCACGGCGCTGCCGCGCAGCACCTCGGCCACGTGCGGCACCATCGCCGGGTAGACGCAGACCGCGCCGACGTGCGGGCAGGTCGGGTCGGCCGGGTCCGGCCGCAGCGCCTTGGCGGCCAGGGCGCGCACCTTGCCCGGGGTGTCGGCCCCCTCCAGGGTGGTCAGGTCGACCATCCGGATGGCCAGGTCGATCGCCTGCGCCTTGGCGGTGGTCTTGATCGAGCGGGTGCCGAGCTGTGCCGCCCGCTGCTCCGCGCCGACCTGGTCCACCCCGGGCAGGCCGTGCAGGAAGGTCCGCAACGCGGTCTCGGATCGCCCCAGCTCGGACAGGTCCGACCGGGCCGACGTCGTTGTCGCCGTCATGCCCCGAATACTACGCAGCCGCGAGTCGGGTGATCCTGGTCACAGCGCCTCGGGGTGACCGGCCCGACCCGCCGGGCCGGGGGTGAGCGACGTCGCCGCCCGCCGCGCACCCGTACTCCCGGCCGACCGGGACCGGTAGGTTGAGCGATCGTGGACGTACACGTCATTGACCACCCGCTCGCCCAGTCCCGGCTGACCGCCATGCGGGACGCCCGGACCGACTCGTCGTCGTTCCGGGCCGCGCTGCACGAACTCACCACCATGCTGGTGTACGAGGCCGCGCGCACCTTCCCCGTCGAGAAGTACCCGGTGCAGACCCCGGTCACCGGTGCCGAGGGGACCCGGCTGGCGAACCCGCCGCTGCTGGTGCCGGTGCTGCGGGCCGGGCTCGGGATGGCCGACGCGGCGCTCGGGCTGTTGCCGGAGTCGTCGATGGGCTTCGTCGGCCTGGCCCGCGACGAGGAGACGTACGAGCCGCGCGCGTACATGGAGTCGCTGCCCCGGGAGTTGGCCGGTCTGCCGGTACTGGTGCTCGACCCGATGCTGGCCACCGGCGGTTCGCTGGAGCACTGCTGCCGGCTGCTCGCCGACCGGGGCTGCACCGACATCACCGTGCTCTGCGTGCTCGCCGCGCCGGTCGGCATCGCCCGGCTGGAACGGTCGGGGCTGCCGCTGCGGCTGGTCACCGCGTCGATCGACGAGGGGCTGAACGACAACATGTTCATCGTCCCCGGCCTCGGTGACGCCGGTGACCGCCAGTTCGGCGGAATGCCCCGCTTCTGACCGGCCCGGCGTGCGGCCGGCATGCCCCGCTCAGTTTGCGGCCGGCAGGCCCCGTTTCCGGCCCGTCCGGCTCCGGTGTTTCCGGGCTGGGCGGGTGGGCGGCCGGCACGTCGCGGGGGAGTGGTCGGACCGGCCGTGGGGGTCGCCTTCCCACCCAGAGCGAGTCGGTGAGCGCGGGGTGCGTTCAGGCGCTACCGTCTCGGGCCATGACTGGTGTTGCGCTGGCGGAGGAGTTGTTGCTCCTCGCGTATGACGATGAGACCGGCAAGGCGACCATGCCCCGGATCAGCCTCGACCTGGGGATGGCCGCCGCCGTCCTGGTCGAGCTGGCCCTTGCCGGCCGGATCGCGTACGTCGATGGGAACCTGGCGGTGACCGACCCGACGCCGGTCGGCGAACCGATCCTGGACGGGGTGCTGGGCCGGATGGCCGCCGACACCCCGCACAGCCCCTCCTCCTGGGTGCAGCGGCTGCGGCACGGCCTGCGTGACCGCATCCTCGGCGACCTCGTCGACCGGGGCGTGGTGCGCGACGTCGAGGAGACCGAGCTGGACTTCATCGTGGTGCACCGCTACCCGACCACCGACCCGTCGGTGGAGCAGGACAGCCGGCGGCGGCTGGCCGAGGCGTTGGCCGGCGAGCAGCTTCCCGACGAGCGGACGGCGGCGCTGGCCACCCTGGTGGCGGTGCTGCGGATGGAACCGGCGCTCGGCCTGACCGGCAGCGCCGCGCAGGACGCCCGGCGTCGGCTGGAGGAGATCGCCGGCGGGGCCGGGTTCTCCGGCACGATCAGCCTGGAGGAGTCGGTGGTCCGCCCGTCGGTCGCCCTGGTGGTCACCGCCCTCGGCCAGGCCGTCGACCAGGCACTCGGCAAGCGCGCCGTGGGCTGACCCGGCTTTCCCGGGCGGGTGCGGCGGCTTTGGCGGATACGCGAGGGCCGGTCCTCAGCGGGTGAGTCGGTGCGCCTTGACGTCGGTGACGAAGGCGGACCAGGCGGTGGGTGCGACGGTGAGGGTCGGGCCGGTCGGGTCCTTGCTGTCCCGGATGCCGATGATGCCGGGGAGGTTGTCGGCCACCTCGACGCACTCGCCGCCGTTGGTGCCGCTGCGGGTGCTGGTGCGCCAGCGGGCGTCGGTCAGGTCACTCATGGCACTCTCCCCGGATCGCGTCGATCAGCTCGGTCGATTGTCGTGCCGTCAGTGGGTCAGCCGGTGCGCCTTGACGTCGGTGACGAAGGCGGACCAGGCGGTGGGTGCGACGGTGAGGGTCGGGCCGGTCGGGTCCTTGCTGTCCCGGATGCCGATGATGCCGGGGAGGTTGTCGGCCACCTCGACACAGTCGCCGCCGTTGGTGCCGCTGCGGGTGCTGGTGCGCCAGCGGGCGTCGGTCAGGTCAGGCATGGCACTCTCCCCGGATTGCGTCGATCAGCTCGGTCGATTGTCCCGCGTCGAGGGCGAGGGAATCCAGCCCCTTCCATACCCGCTCGTAGGCGGCGATCTCCGCCGGCTGGTCGAGGTAGAGCGCGCCGGTGAGCCCTTCGACGTAGACGGTCGGCGGCTCGCTCGGGCTGCCGAGCGCCGAGGGTGGGAAGTCGAGCAGCACGAAGGTGCCGGCCTCGGCGGCCAGGGGCGGCCCGGCGGCCAGCGGCAGCACCCGGATCGTGATGTTGTGCCGCTCGCCGACGGCCGCCAGGTGCCGGAGCTGGTCGGCCATCACCGACCGGCCCGGCACCGGGCGGCGCAGCACCGCCTCGCTGAGGATCACCGTCAGCGCGGGGGCCGGTGGGAGCCGCCGGGCCAGCAGCCCCTGCCGCTGGAGGCGGAAGCTCACCGCCCTCTTCTGCTCCTCCTCGCCCAGTTCGGGCCGGTTGTGCTGGAAGAGCGCGGTGGCGTAGCCGGGGGTCTGCAACAGCCCCGGCACCAGCTCGGCGTTGTAATGACGGATGCTGCTGGCGACGTTCTCCAGGCCGACGTAGAGCGAGAACCAGGCCGGCACGGCGCTCCCGTGGGCGTGCCACCAGCCCTCGGCCCGGCTCACCTCGGCCAGCCCCAGCAGCACGCTCGTCTGGTCGGGGGTGGCCCGGTAAAGCTCGCAGAGCACCCGGACGTCAGGCGTCTTGGCCGCCGTCAGACCCCGCTCGATGCGCCAGAGCTTCTGCCGTGAGCAGTCCAACTCCCCGGCCGCCGCTTCGATGCTGAGTCGGGCGTCCTCCCGCAATTGGGTGAGCAGCCTGCCGAGCTGCCGTCGCGGCACGGTCGAACTGTTTGTTTCACGCACCGTGCAACACCTTTCCGGCTGAAATGAAACAACGGGTCGCCGACGATGCAACATCAGAGAGAACGCATACCGGTGACGTCAGGAAAATGGCGAGATCGATGCGCTGATGCTAATCACGCAAGCGGTCGGTGTGCAAGAGGTGACACCCAGTGATGTCGCTGCTGGTCCCAGCTCGCGGGCCCCGACCGAGCCCTGCCCAGCCACCTTCGGCAGGCTGCCCACCAGCCCGGGGCGGGATCGGGCGAATTCGGGGAAGAGTTGCGCCATGTCACCGATACAGCGGCATCCCCGGGCGCGGATACCGCTATTTAACCCACATCGAGTTGACTGCACGGCCGAGACCGCCCTATCGCGGTCGACCGATTCGTTGGATAAGGCCGCACGATGTCGCGGATATAGCGGTATCCACCTCGTCCGGATACCGCTATATCGGCCCCACTGAGTTGATCATGCGCCGGACGCGCGGCGAAGCACGCGGCGGGCCGGGGTCAGATGCCGAGGGCGGTGGCCACCTCGCCGCGCAGCGTGGTGAGCGCCGCCGCCGCGCGGGTCCGGGCCGCCGGCACGTCCCCGTCCGCGACCGGTTCCACCACCTCCAGGTACGCCTTGAGCTTCGGCTCGGTACCCGACGGACGGATCACCACCCGGGCGGCGGCGGTCCGCAGGATCACCACGTCGGCGTCGGGCAGCAGATCCTGCGCTTCGGTGACCGGCGCACCGAGCAGCGTGGTCGGGGTGGCCGCCCGGACCCGGGCCATCGCGTCGGCGATGATCCGCAGGTCGTCCACCCGGACCGACAACTGGTCGGTGTGGTGCACCCCGAACTCGGCGGCCAACTCGTCCAGCCGGTCGGTCAGCGTGCGCCCCTGCGCCTTCAGCCCGGCGGCCAGCTCGGCGACGGTCAGCGCGGCGGTGATGCCGTCCTTGTCGCGTACGTGGTCGGGGGCCACGCAGTAGCCGAGCGCCTCCTCGTAGCCGTACGCCAGTGGCGGGGTACCACCCCCGGCCCGGACGATCCACTTGAACCCGGTCAACGTCTCGTCGTACGCCCGGCCCCGGGCCGTACACATCGCCCGGAGCAGGGACGACGACACGATCGTGGTCGCGTACAGGCCGTCGACGCCGCGCCGCATCAGGTGGTCGGCGAGCAGCACCCCCACCTCGTCCCCGCGCAACATCCGCCACCCCGTCCCGGTGCCGGCCGGCTCGCGGACCACCACCGCGCAGCGGTCGGCGTCCGGGTCGTTGGCGATCGCCAGGTCGGCGTCGGTGGATTGGGCGAGGGCCACCAACCGGTCCACCGCGCCGGGCTCCTCCGGGTTGGGGAAACTGACGGTGGGGAAGGCCGGGTCCGGTTCCGCCTGGTCGGGCACCACGCCCGGGGTCGGGAAACCCGCCCGCGCGAAGGCCGCGGTCAGCACCGCCGCCCCCACCCCGTGCAGCGGGGTGTACGCCACCCGCAGGTCACGCGGCCCGCCCGGGGCGATCACCGCGACGGCCCGTTCCACGTACGCGGCGACCAGGTCGTCGCCGAGCACCTGGCCGGGCGGCCCCAGCGGCACCTGCGCCAGCGGGCCGACCGCCCGGATGGCCGCCTCGATACCGGCGTCGGCCGGCGGCACGATCTGCGCCCCCGCGCCGAGCGCCCCACCGAGCTGGGCACCCAGGTACACCTTGTAGCCGTTGTCCTGCGGCGGGTTGTGGCTGGCCGTCACCATCACCCCGGCCACGCCGCCGAGCTTGCGCACCGCGTAGGCCAGCACGGGCGTGGGCAGTGGCCGGGGCAGCAGCAGCGCCGGCCGGCCCGCGCCGGTGGCGACCTGGGCGGTGCGCTCGGCGAACTCCCGGGAACCGTGCCGGGCGTCGTACCCGATGACCAGCGGACCCTCGCCGCCCTCGGCGGCGAGCCAGCCGACCAGCCCGGCCGCCGCCCGGGTGACCACCGCGAGGTTCATGCCGTTCGGCCCGGCGCGCAGCGGGCCGCGCAACCCGGCCGTGCCGAAGGTCAACGGGCCGGCGAACCGGTCGGCCAGCTCCGGCGCGCTGGCCGGCAGCCGGTCGAGCACGGCCCGCAGCTCGTCCCGGCTGGCCGGGTCGGGGTCGTCGTCGAGCCAGCGTCGAGCCTGGTCGCGCATCCGGTCGAGGTCAGTGCTTTCCGCCGCCATTGCCCCTTGATAGCACGGCGGTGGTTCGCCGGGCCCGGTCGACCCGGATCACCTCGCCGGGCGGACCGGACCGGCCCGCCCGGCGACCGGCTCAGCTGGAGCCGGTGAGCTGGAACGACTTGACCATCTCGTCGAAGATCGGCTTGCTCTCGGTGAACCTGGCGTCGTTGGCGGTGAGGTAGAACGAGTAGATCCGGCCCTCGTGCACCAGACCCCGCCACACGCCGTGCCGCTTGGTGTCGCCCTTGCCGCAGGTGTACTCCAGCTCGGCGGCCGGCTTACCGGCCAGCGTGTTCTCGGTGATCCCCACCTGCTGGTAGGGCTCCACGCAGGACCGGGACCGGGTACGCAGGTTGTCGCCGGCCACCTCGGCCCAGCGGACCGAGGAACTGCCGCCCCGCTCGACCAGGATGCGGACCTTGCGGGTGTCGTCCTGCGGGTCGATGTAGTCGACCCAGTCACCGGCGCTCTTGCGTGCCCACCCCTTCGGCACGTTCACCCGGATGCCCTTGGCGTCGTGCGCCTGCGTCTCGAACCCCCCACCGGCGGGTGCGCTCGGGCCGGCCTGCGGGGGTGGGGTCGACTCCGGGTCGCCGCCGCCGAACAGCGCCACCGCGCCGATCAGCAACACCACGGCCAGGCCGCCGGCCGCCGCGAGCTGGAGCTTGCGCGGCCAGCCCTTCACCGTGCCGACCAGGCGACCGCCGGCACCCTTCGCCCGGCCGAGCGCGCCACCGCCGTCCCCGCCCGGCGGCGGGGGCGGCGACGTCCACGACTGACCGGTGCCGGGGATGGACCACTGCCCGCCGTACACCGCCTGGGTCGGCTCGGCGTTCCCGCCGCTGCCGTAGATGGCCTGGGTCGGCTCCGCCGCCCCGTAGGCGGGCCGGCCGGCCGGGGTGCCCGTGCCGATCCGCTGGGTGGCGTCGGCGGTGCCGCCACCGATGCGCTGGGTGGCCTCCGGCGGGGTGCCCGGGGTGATCCGCTGGGTGGCATCCGGGGTGATCCGCTGGGTGGCCTCGGTCCTGCCGTACGTCCCGGCGACCGGGCCGGTCGGCAACGCGCCGGCGGTGGACCCGGTCGGCGGCATCGCGCCGGTCGGGGTGTGCAGCGGGCCGGCGAGCGCGTCGGCGCTGGTGTCGTCGAGGGCACCGGCGGAGGAGGTCGCCACCGGCTCGGGGCGTTCACCCCGGCGCAGCTTCGCCAGCCGGTCGGTCAGCGACTCACCGGCGGCCAGCATCGCCCGCCCGCCGATCTGCCCGCTCGGCTTCGACTCCGCCGGCGGCGCGGCGATGGCCGGCGGCCCCGACGGACGCTGCACCGGCACCACCGAGTACGGGTCGGTGATCGAGTTGACCGCCGTCGCCGTGCTGGTCAGCGGGCCGGCGAGGAGTTCGCGCAGCATCGCCCGCGCGGTGTGCACGTCGAGCCGGCGGGCCGGGTCCTTCTCCAGCAGACCCATCAGCACCCGGGTCAGCGGGCCGCTGCGCTGCGGGGTGGCCGGCGGGTCCTCGACGACCGCATGCATGGTCTCGATCGGGTCGCCCTTGTCGAACGGGGGACGCCCCTCGACCGCCGTGTAGAGGGTCACGCCGAGCGAGAACAGGTCGCTGGGCGGGCCGAAATCCTGCCCCATGGCGCGCTCGGGGGAGATGAAGTGCGGCGAGCCGAGCACCATCCCGGGGGTGGTGAGCTGGACGTCGGTGGGCATCCGGGCCACCCCGAAGTCGGTCAGCACGCAGCGGCCGTCGGTGCAGATCAGCACGTTCGCCGGCTTGACGTCGCGGTGCAGCACCCCGTTGGCGTGCGCCACCTCCAGCGCGCCGAGCAGCGCGATGCCGATCTTGGCGACCGCGCGCCCGGCCACCGGGCCGTCCTCGATCACCATGTCGGCGAGGCTGCGGGCGTCCAGCAGCTCCATCACGATCCACGGCCGGCCACCCTCGGTGACCACGTCGTACACCTGGACCACGGCCGGGTGCTGGATCGCGGCGGCGGCGCGGGCCTCGCGCAGGGTGCGTTCGTACATTGCATCCCGGTCGCTGGGGGCCAGCCCCGGCGGCAGGACGACCTCCTTGACCGCCACGTCACGTCGCAGCAGGGTGTCTGTCGCGCGCCAGACCGTGCCCATGCCGCCGTTGCCCACCGAGGAGCGCAACTCGTACCGGCCGCCGATGGTGGTGCCGGGTGCTGCGCGTCCGTTGGGAGGACTCACTGGTCCGCCGCTCCACGTCGGGATCTGAGTCACAGGAAAAGCCACCGGGAAAGTCGAGGGGGCTGGGACACAACCTCTCTATCTTGCTGGTTCCGACGCCCGATGCGAAACCCGACGCGGCGGACCTTTGTGCTATCCGACCGTACCCACCCCCGGGTCGAACGGTGTGTACCTGGCCGTTCACCTCCCGTCGACCGATGCCGAACCGAGATGTGCGCCATCCCTCACCCCACCGACGGCCCCCCGCGTCCTACCATCCGTGGATGAGTGAAGCGCGGGCGAGCGAGTCGGGGTTCGCCATCAAGGGTGTGTACACGGCCGCGGACCTCCCCCCGGAGCTGGACTCCCGCCTGGGCGAGCCGGGTCGTTACCCGTACGCCCGCGGGGTCTACCCGACGATGTACACCTCCCGGCCGTGGACGATGCGGCAGTACGCCGGCTTCGGCACCGCCACCGAGTCCAACGCGCGCTACCACCAGTTGCTGAAGGCCGGCACGATGGGCCTGTCGGTCGCCTTCGACCTGCCCACCCAGATGGGCTACGACTCCGACGACGCCATCGCGCACGGCGAGGTGGGCAAGGTCGGGGTGGCGATCGACTCCATCGAGGACATGCGGCTGCTCTTCGCCGGCATCCCGCTGGACAAGGTCTCCACCTCGATGACCATCAACGCGCCCGGCTCGGTGCTGCTGCTGCTCTACCAGCTCGTCGCCGAGGAGAACGGCCTGTCGGGCTCGGCGCTCAACGGCACCATCCAGAACGACATCCTCAAGGAGTACATCGCCCGGGGGACGTACATCTTCCCGCCGAAGCCGTCGCTGCGGCTGGTCGCCGACACCTTCGCGTACTGCCGCAAGGAGGTGCCGAAGTGGAACACCATCTCCATCTCCGGCTACCACATGGCCGAAGCCGGTGCGACGCCCGCGCAGGAGATCGCGTTCACCCTGGCCAACGGCGTGGAGTACGTCCGGGCCGCACTGGCCGCCGGGCTGGCGGTGGACGACTTCGCCCCCCGGCTGTCGTTCTTCTTCGTGGCCCGCACCACCCTGCTGGAGGAGGTCGCGAAGTTCCGCGCCGCCCGGCGGATCTGGGCCCGGCTGCTGCGTGACGACTTCGGCGCGAAGGACCCGAAGTCGATGATGCTGCGGTTCCACACCCAGACGGCGGGGGTGCAGCTCACCGCCCAGCAGCCCGAGGTGAACCTGGTCCGGGTGGCGATCCAGGGGCTCGCCGCGGTGCTCGGCGGCACCCAGTCACTGCACACCAACAGCTTCGACGAGGCGATCGCGCTGCCCACCGAGAAGGCCGCCCGGCTGGCGCTGCGCACCCAGCAGGTGCTGGCGTACGAGACGGATCTGACCGCCACCGTCGACCCGTTCGCCGGGTCGTACGTGGTGGAGGCGATGACCGCCGAGATCGAGACGGCGGTCAACGACCTGATGGACCGGGTCTTCGACCACGGTTCGGCGGTGGACGCGATCGAGGCCGGGTTCCAGAAGCGGGAGATCGAGCAGTCGGCCTACCGGTTCGCCCAGCAGATCGACGCGGGGGAGCGGGTCGTGGTCGGGCTGAACCGGTTCCAGATCGACACCGAGGAGCCGTACGAGCCGCTGCGGGTGGACCCGACGATCGAGGCGACCCAGGCGGAGCGGCTGGCCCGGCTGCGGGCCGAGCGGGACGGCGCGGCGGTCGAACGGGCCCTGGCCGAGCTGCGGACCGCCGCCGAGGGCGACGAGAACGTGCTCTACCCGATGAAGGAGGCGCTGCGGGCCCGTGCCACGGTGGGCGAGGTCTGCGGCACGCTGCGCCAGGTCTGGGGGACGTACCGCCCGAGCGACCGCTTCTGATCTTGGTCGGACCACCACGGTCCCGGGTCGGCGCGCCGCCCGCGACCCGGCGGACGGGCCGACCCCCGACGCTGATCCGCACGGCGACCTCCGCCGGCAGTCCGCTGCCGGCAGGGGTCGCCGTCGTCGTCCGGTCGGGGCCGCTAGGGGTCGCCACCCGACGCCCGTGGGGCTACCGTCGGTGACAGTCTGGCGGTGCTGTGCCGGTCGGTTCGCCCGCCTGGTGGGCGGCCCGCCTGACCGGGGCGTGCGGTGCGTGGTTCGTGGGTAAGTCCGGGCAGGTGAACGGGACGGACAGCATGTCCGGGCGGGCCCGGAGACGGTGTGTCACCGTCGGGAGTCGGTTGATCACCCGGCGGCGTCGGCTAATTGTCGGAGCGGCGGCCAACCGGGGCGACGAATGCGACAATTCGGATACGACGGCCCCGGATCGATGCCGATTTCGCGACCGCCCAATCGGTTACGCGTTGTAGGAGGTGGGGGGCAGATGACGGCGTCCGACCGCGATCTACCTGCTATCCCGCAGATATTCGAGCCCTCCCACCAGGGCTTACGTGACGCTGTGCGCTCTGATCGCTACCGTAACGAGGTTGCGCAGCGTCACCATCGGAGGTCTAGGCTGTCTGCTGTCCTCCCCGAAGATCCATCCATTTCTAGTGATCGAGAATTCGACGTGACGAGTGCGTTGACGCTGCCGAACGGCAGCCAGCTGGCGTCGTCCTGGCCGGAGGCGCCGTCCGGGTCCCAGCCCCTGCCCCACGATCTGGATCACCTGCTCGCGCTGCGGGTACCCGGTCTGATCGCCACCCGCCGCCACCTCCACTCCCACCCGGAACTGTCCGGGGAGGAGTTCGAGACGGCCGCGCTGATCGCCCGGGAACTCACCCTCGCCGGGCTGCACCCCCGACTCCTGCCCAAGGGCAACGGGGTGATCTGCGACATCGACGGGCGGCCGGACGGCCCGATCGTCGCGCTCCGCGCCGACATCGACGCGTTGCCGCTGACCGACGTCAAGGAGGTCCCCTACCGGTCCACCGTGGAGGGGGTCTGCCACGCCTGCGGTCACGACGTGCACACCGCGGTGCTGCTCGGCGTCGGCATGCTGCTGGCCCAGCTCGCCGACTCAGGCCAGCTCGACGGCCGGGTCCGGCTCATCTTCCAGCCGGCCGAGGAGATCCTGCCCTGCGGCTCGCTGGAGGTCATCGAGGCCGGTGGTCTGGAGGACGTCGTGCAGATCTTCGCCCTGCACTGCGACCCCAACCAGCCGGTGGGCAAGGTGGGGCTGCGGGTCGGTCCGATCACTGCGGCGGCCGACAACGTCACCGTGAAACTCACCGGGCCCGGCGGGCACACCGCCCGCCCACACCTGACAGTCGACCTGGTCGACGCACTCGGCCGCCTGGTCACCGAGGTTCCGGCCCTGGTCAACCGCCGGGTGCCGGCCAACAGCGGGCTGCTGCTGGTGTTCGGCCACGCCTCGGCCGGCACCCGGTACAACGTCATCCCGTCCGAGGCGTGCGCGGCCGGCACCCTGCGGGTGATGGACCGCGACACCTGGGAGCAGGCCCCCCAGATCGTCGCTCAGGTCGTCCGGGACGTCATCGCGCCCACCGGCGCCACCGTCGACCTGGAATACCTGCGGGGCCGGCCACCGGTCAGCAACGACGCCCGCGCCATCGGTATCCTCACCGCCGCCACCGCCGCCGCGCTCGGCCCGGAAGGCATCGCGGAGACCCCGCAGAGCATGGGCGGCGAGGACTTCTCCTGGTATCTCGAACACGTTCCCGGCGCACTGGCCCGGCTCGGTGTCGGCCGGGTCGGCGGCCCCACCGTCGACCTGCACCGCGCGTCGTTCGACGTCGACGAGCGGGCCGTCCCGGTCGGGGTACGGCTCATGGTGCAGACCGCGTTGCGGGCACTGGCGGCGGTCCGCTAGGCGCCGGTGGGTGGCCCCCGCCCGGTCCCACGGGCGGGTGGCCCCCGCCGACCGGTCCCACCGGCGGCGCGGGCCGCCGCTGACGGCGTCGCCGACGCAGCAGCACCACGGCCACCGTCACCGGCACCCCGATGAGCAGCAGCCAGGGCAGCAGCGCCCCGAGCACGGTGAGCAGCACGCCCATCGAGGCGAGGAAGACGGTCCAGCCGCCGCGCAGACCCACCATGAAGCCGGTCCGGTCCTCGGCCTGCTCGTCGTCGGCCGTCGAGGCGTCCCGGCCGACGAAGGTCACCGTGACCGTGGAGAGCGCCGTCAGGTCGGCCAGCCGACGCTTCTTCGCCTCCAGCGAGGCCAGGTCCGCCTCCCGACGACTCACCTCGTTCTCCAGCGAGACCAGTTCGGCCACCGTGTCGGCCCGCGCCAGCAGCCGGCGGGCACTGTCCACCCGGGCCCGCTGGGTGGTGATCCGGGCGTCCAGGTCGACGGTCTCCTCGGTGACGTCCTGGGTACGGATCTCGCGGCGCTGCTGCCGGCCGTAGGTGGCCAACTCGTCGACGAGCGCGGTGAACTTCGCCGCCGGCACCCGCAACTCCAGTTCCGCCTGCGCGGACGCCGAGACACTGCGCCGCTGGTCCCCGCCGACGAACCCGCCGGTCGCGGTGACCGCCGCCACGGCCCGTCGGGCCGCCGCCTCCACGTCGTCCACCTGCACCCGCATCGTTCCGGTGTAGATGATCGCCCGCTGGTCGACCCGCAGGTCGGCAGCGCCCGTACCGGCCTGTCCCGCAGCCGCGTCGCGGTCCGGCGCCGCCCCACCCGGCGCCCCCTGCGCCGGTGCCTTCTCCTGCGGCGCGGAACCGGCCGAACTGCCGTCGCGGTCGGCCGCCCCGCACCCGGCCAGCAGCAGCGCCGCCAACCCCATCGCCGCCAGGGCCCGCGCCCCGGTTCCCGCCGTCCTCAGTGTCATCCCCGCTCCCGTCGTCGTCCGCGCCCCGGTCGCGGGGCGTTAGCTCGGACGCGGCGCACAGCCGCCCCGGTTCCGGCAGACTGCGCTGAGGAGATCACGATTCGATATTCGAGGAGTCACGATGCGGCTCACCAAGTACACGCACTCCTGCCTCCGCATCGAACGCGACGGGGCGGTGCTGGTCGTCGACCCCGGCGTGTTCAGCGAGGCGGCGGCGCTGGACGGGGCGGACGCGGTGCTGGTCACCCATGAACATCCCGACCATGTCGACGTCGCCGCGCTCACCAGGCGGCTGGACCGGGAGCCGCTGCCGGTGTACGGGCCGGCCGCGCTCGGCACGGTGCTCGGCGACGCGGCCCCGGCCCTCACCCCGGTCGCCCCGGGCGACACGTTCACCGCCGCCGGCATCCCGGTGCGTGCCGTCGGCGGCCGGCACGCCGTCATCCACCCCGACATCCCGGTGGTGGAGAACGTCGGCTACCTGTTCGACGACACGGTCTACCACCCCGGCGACGCGCTGTACGTTCCCACCGGCGTCGAGGTGCAGACGCTCTTCGCCCCGATCCACGCGCCCTGGTCGAAGTTCTCCGAGGTGGTCGACTTCATCCGGGCGGTCGCCCCGCGCCGGGCGTACGCCCTGCACGACGCGTTGCTCAACGACAACGGCTACGGTGTGCTCGACCGGCAGTACACGGCACTGTCACGGACCGACTACCAGCGGCTGGAGCCGGGCAGCCGGATCGACGCCTGAGTCGTGGCCGTCGACGAGTCCGAGCTGGTCCGGCAGCTCTACCGCACCCCGCCCGACCGGTTCGTCGCCGCCCGGGACGCCGCCGTCGCCGAGGCCCGCCGGGCCGGCGACCCGGCCACCGCCCGGCGGATCGCCGGCTGGAAACGGCCCACGGTGGCGGCCTGGCTGGTGAACCTGCTCGCCCTGGACCGCCCCGAACTGGTCGCCGACCTCGGGCCGCTGGCCGAGGCGCTACGCACCGCCCAGCGTGACCTCAAGGGCCCCCGGCTGCGCGAACTGTCCGCGCAGCGGCGGGAACTGGTCGCCGCCCTGGTCGCCGAGGTACGCCGGATCGCCGCCGGCCGGCCCGACGCGCCGCCGGCCGCCCGGCTGCCGCTGGCCGAGGTCGAGGCCACGCTGCACGCCGCACTCGCCGACACCGCAGTCGCCGAACAGGTCCGCACCGGACGGCTGCTGCGGGCGGTGCACCACTCCGGATTCGGCGAGGTGCCCCGTCCCCAACTGCGACTGGTCACCGGTGGCGTGGCGGAGCCCCCCGGTGGCGGTGCGGCGGACGTCGTACCGCAGCGGGAGACCGACCGGGGCGGTGCGCGACAGGGCCGTGCCGAGCGGCTGGCGGCGCGGGCCGAACGGGCGAAGCGTCGCCGTGCGCTGGACCGGGAGCTGGCGGCGGCCCGGGCCGCCCAGCGGCAGGCCGAACGGGAGCTGGACGGCACGGCCACGGCCGAGCGGGACAGCCTCGCGGCGCTCGACCGGATCGAGGGGGAACTGGCCGAACTGGAGCGTCGTCGGGCCGTCGCCGAACAGGAGCTGAGCCGGGCGAAACTGGCCCGCCGGGCGGCCGAGCGGACGCTGACCGCGGCCCGCCGCCGCACCGGTGAGGTCGAGGGGGCGATCGAGGCGGTGGACGCCGAAGAGGCGGACCCCACGGCGGGCGGTGAGGAGGCAGACTGAACGCGATGAATGCGTGTTACGGGCGTGCGGGATGACGCCGGAACAGGTGGCCGCCGGGAGCAAACCCGCCGTGCTGGAGCTGGGGGAGTTGTTCAGCCGCTGCCCGGGGACCCTGCGCCGGGCCAGGACGATGGGCATCCCGAGCTGGGCGTTCTATGTCACCGGGCGGGCCGGCGCACTGGGCGACATCCGGGCCGAGACGGTGGCGGCGGCGCTCGGCTTCCTCGCCCCGGAGGCGGTCGCCGACGGCTGGGACACCGCCGTGCGGGTGGTCCGGCCGCTGGAGGTGGCCACCGCCCACCTGACCGAGTGCTGCCGGTGGGGCGCCCAGCATCTCGACGACCTGCCCGGCACACCCCGGTTGACCGCCCTGCTGGAACGGGTGGTGGCCGCCGCCGACGCGACAGGCATGCCGCTGTTCGCCGCCTGGCGGGCGATGCCGCTGCCCGTGCACGCCGAGGGTGCCCGGGCCGCCGTGGCGCTCCTGCTGCTGCGGGAACACTTCACCGGGGCCTACCTGCTCGCCGTGCGGGCCGCCGGGATGACCCCGCTGGAGGCGGTGCTGGCCGGGCCGGAGGGGGAGGCCGGGGCGGCGGCGTGCGGGTGGTCCCCGCCGTACCCGCCGGTCGGGCCGCTGGTGCGGCGGCGGCTCTGGGCCGAGGCGGTGACCGACCGGTTGGCCTCGGCCGGTTTCCGGGCGCTGCGCCCGGCCGAGGGCCGGGAACTGATCGCGTTGCTCACCGACGTGCGGGCCCGGCTCCGCGCCGACGCGGACGGCTGACCTGCCGACCGGGGACCGTCCGACGGCGGCCCGGCCCGACGCGGCCGGGCGGCTGCCGGTCCGGCCCCACTCCGCCGGGCGGCTGGCGGTCCCGGCCCGGCCTGACCGGCCGGCGGCCCGGAAAATCGGCGGCGCAGCGGTGGGCGGGCTGCCAGGATCTGCGGCGTGACGCTCCCCGCCGGCTGGACCGCCCGCCGCCCCACCCTGGACGACGTGCCCGCGCTGCTCGCCGTGGTGCACGCCGCCGACACGTTCGCCATCGGCCACCCCGACTTCGACGCCGACGACGTCCGGGCCGCGCTGACCGCGCCGTTCTTCGACCCGCAGCAGGACTCCTGGGTGCTGACCGATCCTGATCAGCGGGTGGTCGGCTGGAGCGTGGTCGACAACCCGACCGGGGTGGGCCGCGAGTACCTCGACGTCTTCGTCGACCCGGAGCATGCGACGGCGCTGCGGGCCGTGCTGCTCGACCGGATGCTGCACCGGGTCGCCGAACGCGCCACCGAGCGGGGCCGGCCCGCGCTCACCGCCCGCGCCGCCGTGTGCGCGCCGGAGACCCGCTGGGCCGGCGAGCTGACCGCCGCCGGGTTCACCCGGGCCAAACGGTACGTGCGGATGAGCCGGTCGCTGGCCGACCTGCCCGCCGAGCCGCCGCCCCCGCCCGGGGTGACCGTCCGGCCGCTGCACGCCGGTGACGAGGCCGACCTGCGGTTGTTCCACCACATCCACGACACCGCCTTCCGGGACACCCCGGACTACGAGCCGGCCGGGTTCGAGGGCTGGCGGGACCGGCTCACCGACGGCGGGCGGGTCTGGGACGAGTGGTTCATCGCCGAGGTCGACGGCGAGCCGGCCGGCGCGCTCAACTCGTCGGACCAGGCGCTGGAGCAGGACATGGGCTGGGTACGCACACTGTCGGTGCTGCCCGCGTACCGGCGGCGCGGGGTCGGGGCGGCACTGCTGCGGCGGGCGTTCGCGGTCTACGCGGCCAAGGGCCGGGGCCACGCCGGGCTCGGCTTCGATCTGGCGAACCCGACCACCCCGGTCACCCTCTACCGCTCGGTCGGGCTGCACGAGACCCGCTGGATCGACCTGTACGAGCGGAGCGTGCCCGCCGCCTGAGCACGCCGACCCGGTACGGGCCGGCTGCCGTCAACGGCCCAGGTGTATGCCGGCTGCCCTCGGCGGGCCCGGCTGCCCTCGCCGGCCCGGCTGTCGGCAGCCGGCCCCGGTGTGTGCCGGGTGACGCCCGGCGGGGTCGCCGTCGGGTGGTCCCGCCGCCGGGAGCACACTGGACGGGTGCGATACGCGTTACGCCGAGGCGGTGCCGGTGGGGCGGGACCGCAGCTCGGAGACGTAGTCGTCGGGCGCGCCCGCCTTCTCGGCGGCGTTGGCGATCTCCGACAGGTACCAGGCGGTCGGCAGGCCACCCTCGTAGCCGTCGAAGACGTACACCCAGGCGGTCACGTCCCCGTCCAGCGTCGATACCCGCACGGTGAGCTTGCGGTACGTGCCGGCGGTGACGCCCTCCAACTCGTCGAGCTGGGCGGCGTCGTACGGGTCGATGTCGTACAGCGCCACGAAGACCCGGTCGCCCGGGGACTCGACCACGGTGCTGACGGAACCCTCCCAGCCGATCACGTCCTCACCGGCGAAGGTCAGCCGCCACCCCTCCAGCCAGCCGACGCCCACCATGGGCGAATGCGGGCAGTAGGCCCGCATCCGGGCGGGGTCCAGGTTTGAGCCGTAGGCCGCGTAGTGACGCACGGCGATGACGATAGCCCGGCGGACGGGTGGGGGAGAATACGACAGTGCGTGTCGGACGGGTTCGGGAGAAGAAAGTCACTATGAGCACCGAGGAAGGGCGAGGGCTGTGAGCCACATCGTGATCATCGGCGGGGGGCCGGCCGGCTACGAGGCGGCCCTGGTCGCCGCGCAGCTGGACGCCGACGTCACCGTGGTGGAGGCCGAGGGCGCCGGGGGGGCCTGCGTGCTCTCCGACTGCGTCCCGTCGAAGACCTTCATCGCCAGCTCGGAGGTGGTGACCGGCTACCGGGACACCGAGGAGTTCGGCATCCACTCCGACGGCCTGGAGGCGGTCACCGTCGACGCGCGGGCCGTGCACGAGCGGGTGAAGCGGCTCGCCCTGGCCCAGTCCGCCGACATCCACACCAAGCTGATCAAAGCGGGTGTGACCTTCGTCGCCGGCACCGCCCGGCTCGGTGAGGACACCCTCGGTCACACCCACCGGGTCGTCGTCACCCCCGCCGACGGCGGCGGGGAATACCCGATCGACGCCTCCACCGTGCTGATCGCCACCGGTGCCACCCCGCGTCAGCTCCCCACCGCGCTGCCCGACGGGGAACGGATCCTCACCTGGCGGCAGGTGTACGACCTGCCCGAGCTGCCCACCCACCTGATCGTGGTGGGGTCGGGCGTCACCGGTGCCGAGTTCGCCAGCGCCTACCAGGCGATGGGGGTCGAGGTGACGCTGGTCTCCAGCCGGGACCGGGTGATGCCGCACGAGGACGCCGACGCGGCGATGGCCATCGAGCAGGTGTTCCGCAGCCGGGGCATGAGCATCCTCAACAACTCCCGGGCGGACGCGGTCCGACGCGTCGGCGACGGCGTCGAGGTGGTCCTCTCCGACGGCCGGGTGGTGACCGGTTCGCACGCCCTGATCGCCGTCGGCTCGATCCCGAACACCGCCGACCTCGGGCTCGCCGAGTACGGCGTCGAGCTGGCCAAGGGCGGCTACGTCACCGTCGACCGGGTGTCGCGTACCAACGTCCCGGGCATCTACGCCGCCGGCGACTGCACCGGGGTCCTGCCGCTGGCCAGCGTCGCCGCCATGCAGGGCCGGATCGCGATGTGGCACGCCCTCGGCGAGGCGGTCCGGCCGCTGCGGCTGCGTACCGTCGCCGCGAACGTGTTCACCGACCCGGAGCTGGCCACCGTCGGCGTCTCCCAGGACGAGGCGGATTCCGGCCGTACCCTGGCCCGCCAGGTGATGCTGCCGCTGACCGGCAACGCCCGCGCCAAGATGGACGACCTGGCCGACGGGTTCGTCAAGCTGTTCTGCCGCCCGTCCACCGGGCAGGTGGTCGGCGGCGTGGTGGTGGCCCCCAAGGCCAGCGAGCTGATCCTGCCGATCACCATGGCGATCGAGAACAACCTCACCGTCAACGAACTGGCCCAGACCATCACGATCTACCCGAGCCTGTCCGGTTCGATCACCGAGGCCGCCCGCCAGCTCATGCTCCACGAACTCGAATGACCCCTGACCCGGGTCGGGCGTCGGTCGCGCTCCGGCCGATATCCGACCCGGGCCGGGACGGCGTGCGGTCAGGCCACGTTGAGCCGGATGTTTCCGATGCGGGCGACCACGTCCACCTGGCCGCCGAGGCCGGTGACATAGGCGCGGAGCGATTCCAGGCTGGTGTGCTCGCCGTTCTCGATCTGGCTGATTCGGGCCTGGGACAGGCCGGCGGCCTCGGCGAGCTGTTGTTGGGTCATGCCGAGCTGTCGGCGGATGTCGGCCAGTTGCGCGCCGCTGACGGAGGCGAGCATCCTTTCCCGGAACCGACCACGACGGGTGACCCGCTCGGGGTCGTCCCAGGATGGGTCGATCTCACGCGCCTTGGCCCTGACCTCACGCCAATCGGAACCGTTGCTCATCGTTGCGCTTCCTTAAGTGCGATCAGGTGTTCCTCGAACCTTGTGTCGCGAGCGGCACGGCCTTCCGGTACCAGCTCTGCCACTGACCCGACTTGTCGCCGGCGACCAGGAAGACCGCCTCACGTAGCGGATCGAAGGCGAAGATCATCCTGAGGCAGCCTGACGTCCCACACCTGCCAAATATAAGCGATCCTTATGAGCTTGCCGCGGTTTCCCGCACCGGAGACCGGGCCGGTCGCGCTGGCCACGGCCACCGTCGGTGACCGCGTGGCTGCGCACACCAGGGTGGTGTGCCGCCCGCCGCACGACGGCTGCCGTCCGGCGCGGCCGGCGGGAGGGGGTCGGCGAAGCGGAGGGCGTCGGCGTACCGTTGAGTACGCGGCCCCCACACCGTCAGGTCCCCCGTTCCTGACGAGCGGGCCGCCGAGGGTCGCCGGCAGGTCCCGTGCCGGCGACCCTCCCCCTTTCCGGCACCGACGGGTGCCACGCGTCACTGCCTGTGCTGCACGCCCGCGCCGGACAGCGCGGAGAATGCGGTCGCGCCGGGCATCCCGCAGGTCGTACGGTGACCGCATGCGCAGTGCCGTGGTGACCACGACGCCGGGAGATCCCGGCGTGCCGCACTGACGTTCACCGTCGACGAGGCCCCGGGCGATCCGCCCGGGGCCTCGTGGCGTCGCGGGCACGGTCGCCTCCGGGTCGTACCCGATCAAGGAGCGCGACATGATCGACCACCGTAGGCTCGGCCGCGAACTGGACCTGTTCGTCTCCGACCCGCTGGCGGGCGCCGGGCTGCCGATCTGGCTGCCGGCCGGCGCGGCGGCCCGGCACGCCGTCGAGGAGTACGTCCGCGAGCTGGAACGCCGGGCCGGCTACCAGCACGTCTACTCGCCACCGCTGGGCCGGCGCGAGTTGTTCGCGCTGTCCGGGCACCTCGGTCACTTCGCCGACGAGATGTTCCCACCGATGCGGATGGGCGACGACGAGTTGCTGCTCCGGCCGGCGCTCTGCCCGCACCACGCGCTGGTCTACCGGGCCCGGGGCCGCTCCTACCGGGAGTTGCCGCTGCGCGTCGGCGAGCTGGGTGGGATGTACCGGGCGGAACGGTCCGGGGTGCTCGGCGGGCTGGCCCGGGTGCGGGCGATCTCGCTCAACGACGCGCACAACTTCTGCACCCTGGAGCAGGTCGGCGACGAGGTGCGGGAGATCCTGCGGCTGATCCGCCAGGCGCACGCGGCGCTCGGCGTCCGCCCGGCCGGGTTCCGGTTGTCGCTGCGCGGGCCGGGCGCGAAGTACGTCGGGGACGACGCGTCCTGGGCGCGCGCCGAGGAGCTGCTCCGGGCCGCCCTCGACGGGGTGGACCACGTGGAGGTCCCCGGTGAGGCCGCCTTCTACGGCCCGAAGATCGACATCCAGATCGTCGACGCGGCAGGCCGGGAGTCGACCATCTCCACCGTGCAGATCGACTTCGACAAGCCGGAGAAGTTCGACCTGTCGTACACCGATGCGGCGGGTGCCCGGCGACGGCCGGTGCTGGTGCACCGCAGCCTGGTCGGGAGCATGGAACGGCTGTTCGCCCACCTGATCGAGGAGCATGAGGGCGCGTTTCCGCCCTGGTACGCCCCGGTGCAGCTGCTGCTCCTGCCGGTCGACGCCGGGCAGTCCGACGCGGTGGACCGGGTGGCCCGCCGGGCGGTCGACGCCGGGCTGCGGGTCGAGGTGGACGCGGGCGGCTCGCTGGGTGCCCGGGTCCGCGACGCGGCCCGCCGCCGGGTGCCGTACGTCGGGGTGGTCGGGGCCCGGGAGGCGGCCGACGACGCGGTCGCCCTGCGGCTGCGCGACGGTCGCAGCCTCGACCCGATGCCGGGGGTGGACGCGGTGCGGCTGATCGGCGCGGTGGTGGCGGCCCGCTCGGCGCAGCTGCTCCCGGCCGGCTGACGGTGCGGGGACCGGGGCACGACGCCCCGGCCCCCGCACCGTCTGTCACTCAGCCCCGGGCCGGTGCCGCCGCTGCCGGCTCGGCCTCGTCGTCGACCACCGCCGCGGCGAACTGCGCCTGGTAGAGCCGGTGGTACGCGCCCCGCGCGGCGAGCAGTTGCTGGTGGGTGCCCTGCTCGACGATCCGCCCGTTCTCCATCATCAGGATCAGGTGGGCGTCGCGGATGGTGGACAGCCGGTGCGCGATGACGAAGCTGGTCCGGTCCGACCGCAGCGCCGCCATCGCCCGTTGCAGCAGCACCTCGGTACGGGTGTCCACCGAGCTGGTCGCCTCGTCCAGGATCAGCAGCGACGGCTCGGCCAGGAACGCCCGCGCGATGGTGATGAGCTGCTTCTCCCCGGCGCTGACGTTGCTGCCCTCCTCGTCGATGACGGTGTCGTACCCGTCGGGGAGGCTACGGACGAACCGGTCCACGAAGGTGGCCCGCGCGGCGGCGAGGATCTCCTCCTCGGTGGCGTCCGGCCGGCCGTAGGCGATGTTGTCCCGGATGGTGCCGCCGAACAGCCAGGTGTCCTGGAGCACCATGCCGATCCGGCCGCGCAGGTCGTCGCGGCGCAGCGTGGTGATATCCACCCCGTCGAGGGTGATCCGCCCGGCGTCCAGTTCGTAGAAGCGCATCACCAGGTTGACCAGGGTGGTCTTGCCGGCGCCGGTCGGGCCGACGATCGCCACGGTGTGACCGGGTTCGGCGACCAGGGACAGGTCGTCGATCAGCGGCGTCTCCGGGTCGTACCGGAAGGAGATGTTCTCGAACTCGACCCGGCCGTGCGGTTCGACGACCCGGGCCGGGGTGGCCGGGTCGGGGCTCTGCTCGTCGGCGTCGAGCACGGCGAAGACCCGCTCGGCGGAGGCCACCCCGGACTGGAGCAGGTTCGCCATCGAGGCGACCTGGGTCAGCGGCTGGGTGAACTGCCGCGAGTACTGGATGAACGCCTGCACGTCACCGAGGCTCATCGACCCGGAGGCCACCCGCAGCCCACCGACCACGGCGATCGCCACGTAGCTGAGGTTCCCGACGAACATCATCGCCGGCATGATGATCCCGGAGATGAACTGCGCGCCGAAGCTGGCCCGGAACAGTTCCTCGTTCTTGGCGTGGAAGCTGGCCTCCACCTCCGGCGAGCGGCCGAAGACCTTGACCAGCTCGTGCCCGGTGAACGCCTCCTCGATCTGGCCGTTCAGCTCGCCGGTGTGGGTCCACTGGGCGATGAACTTCTGCTGCGACCGCTTGGCGATCTGCTGCGTCACGATCACCGACAGCGGCACCGCGACCAGCGCGACCAGCGCCAGCAGCGGCGAGATCCAGAACATCATCGCCAGCACGCCGACCACGGTCAGCAGCGAGGTGAGCAGCTGGCTCAGCGTCTGCGACAGGGTCTGCGAGATGTTGTCGATGTCGTTGGTGACCCGGCTGAGCAGCTCACCGCGCGGCTGCCTGTCGAAGTAGGGCAGCGGCAGCCGGTTGAGCTTCTCCTCCACCTCGGCGCGCAGCCGCAGCACGGTGGCCTGCACGACCCCGTTGAGCAGCCAGCCCTGCCACCACATCAGCAGGCTGGCGACCACGTACAGACCGAGGGCGAACAGCAGGGTCCGGCCGAGGGCGTCGAAGTCGATGCCCGCCCCGGGGACCACGTCCATCCGGGCGACCATGTCGGCGAGGTTGTCGTTGCCGGCGGCCCGCATCCCGGAGACCGCCTGGTCGACGGTGCTGCCCGCCGGCAACTGCCGGCCGATCACCCCGGCGAAGATGATGTCGGTGGCGTGGCCGAGGATCTTCGGCCCGATCACGCCGAACCCGACGCTGGTCACCGCCAGGGCGATGATGCCGGTCAGCGTCACCCGGTGCGGTCGTAGCCGGCCGAGCAGCCGGCGGGCCGACGGCCCGAAGTTCATCGACTTCTCCGCCGGCATGCCGGCGCTCATCCACGGCGGGCCGCCGGTGCGCCGGCCGGCCGCCGGCAGCCGCTTCGGCGTGGTCTCCTCCGGGGCCTTCTTCTGCTCGGGTACGGCGGTCATGCCGGCACCCCCGCCGTCTGCTGCGACGCCACGATCTCGGCGTACGTCGGGCAGGTGTCGAGCAGCTCGTCGTGTCGGCCCATCCCGACCACGCCTCCGTCCTCCAACACGATGATCTGGTCGGCGTCGATGATGGTGGAGACCCGCTGGGCGACGATCACCACTGCGGCGTCGGCGGTGACCGGGCGCAGCGCGGCCCGCAACCGGGCGTCGGTGCCCAGGTCGAGCGCCGAGAACGAGTCGTCGAACAGGTAGATCTCCGGCTTACGGACGAGTGCCCGCGCGATGGCGAGGCGTTGCCGCTGCCCGCCGGAGACGTTCGTGCCGCCCTGCGCGATCGCCGCGTCGAGACCACCGGGCATCTGGGCCACGAAGTCGCGGGCCTGGGCGATCTCCAACGCCGTCCACAGTTCCTCGTCGGTGGCGTCGGGGTTGCCGTAGCGCAGGTTGCTGGCCACCGTGCCGGTGAACAGGTACGGCTTCTGCGGCACCAGGCCGATCCGCCGCCACAGCTCCTCCGGGGCCAGTTCGCGGACGTCGACCCCGTCGACCAGCACCGTGCCGGCGGTCGGGTCGACCAGGCGGGGGATGAGGGTCAGCAGGGTGGTCTTGCCGGCGCCGGTCGAGCCGATCACGGCGGTGGTCCGCCCCGGGGTGGCCCGGAACGAGATGTCGTGCAGCACCGGCGCGCTGGCCCCCGGGTACTGGAAGGCCACGCCACGCAGTTCCAACTCACCGTGGCCGTCGACCCGGGTGACCGGGTCGGCCGGTGGCACCACAGTGGACTCCGTGTCCAGCACCTCGGTGACGCGTTCCGCGCAGACCGCCGCGCGCGGCACCATCATCAGCATGAAGGTGGCCATCATGACGGCCATCAGGATCTGCATCAGGTACGCCAGGAAGGCGGTCAGCGCACCGATCTGGATCTGCCCGGAGTCGACCCGCTGCGCCCCGAACCACAGCACGGCGACGCTGGAGACGTTGAGCACCAGCATCACCACCGGGAAGATCAGCGCCATCAGCCGGCCGACCCGCAGGGCGGTGGCGGTCAGGTCGGCGTTGGCCACCCCGAACCGCTGCGTCTCGTACGGTTCGCGGACGAACGCCCGGACCACCCGGATGCCGGTGATCTGCTCGCGGAGCACCCGGTTGACCGTGTCGATCCGGGTCTGCATGAGCCGGAAACCGGGCACCATCCGGCGGATGACCAGGCCGAGCGCGACGGCGAGCACCGGCACGCTGACCAGCATCAGCCAGGACAGGCCGATGTCCTCCCGCAGCGCCATCACCACCCCGCCGATGCTCATGATCGGGGCGGCGACCAGCATGGTGCAGCTCATCAGCACGAGCATCTGCACCTGCTGCACGTCGTTGGTGTTGCGGGTGATCAGCGAGGGCGCGCCGAAGCGGGCCACCTCGCGGGCGGAGAACCGGTTGACCTGCCCGAAGATCGCCGCGCGGACGTCCCGGCCGAAGGCCATCGCGGTCCGCGCGCCGAAGTAGACAGCGGTCACCGAGCAGGCGATCTGGACCAGGCTGACCAGCAGCATCCAGCCGCCGGTACGGATGATGTAGTCGGTGTCGCCCCGGGCCACCCCCAGGTCGATGATGTCGGCGTTGAGGCTCGGCAGGTAGAGCGAGGCCATCGTGCCGACGAACTGGAGCAGCACCACCAAGCCCAGCGGCCGGTGGTAGGGCCGCAGGTAGCGGCGCAGCAGGCTGATCAGCACGGATGGCTCCCGGGCTTCGGGTGGTCGGTCGATTCCTGGTCCTGTGTTGTTGTCAACCTCTTGTCCTCCCCGTCGGACATGGTCGTGATGACCTCGATCAGGAAATCCCGGATCACCTCACGTCGGGCCGGGTCGGCGTCGACGGAGGTGAGCGGGGTGTCGGTGCGCATCCGGCCGGCCAGGGAGCGGAGGTGTTCCCGCCCCTTGTCGGTCAGCGCCAGTCGTACGCTGCGCCGGTCGGCGTCGTCGCGGTGACGCTCGACGAAGCCGTCCCGTTCGAGGGTGTCGACGATCCCGGTGAGGGTGGCGGGCCGGACGAAGCAGCGGTCGGCGACGTCCCGGTGGGTGGCGTCGTCGAGGTGGTTCAGGGTGAACAGCACCCGCATCCCGGCCGGGGTCAGGCCGTGGTGCTCGGCCAGGTATCGACCCCAGTGCTGGTCGACGAGGTGGCCGGCGACCGACAGCAGTCGCCCGAGCGGCACGTCGCGGAGCACGGCGGGAAAGACGATGAGTGGTTCCCTCTGCACGCTGAGTATGTTAGTCCCCAAACCGTCAGGGGCCAAACAGAATGGTCAGGGCGGTGCCGACGTAGAGAATCTGCATCGCCGTACGGATGCCCAGCGGGGTGACCGGGCGGCCCGCCAGGGTCAGGCGTCGCCGGGCCGCCGAGACGTTCGCGGGGAACATCGCCACCATCAGCAGCGCCAACCCGGCGGCGGCCGGACGGGCGGTGGCCGGGATCAGCAGCCCGACCGCGCCGGCCAGTTCCAGCACCCCGGTGACGGTGACCAGCGTGCCGGGTCGGGGTAGCCGGGGCGGAACCATGGCGATCAGATCCTCCCGACGGGGCGAGACGAAATGGGCGAAACCGGTCATGACGAACAGTAGTGCCAGCCCGACACGGAGTGCGGGGTGCCAGCCGTCGAGCGCGTCCACGCCGGCCAGTCCGGCCAGGCGTGCGGCGACGGCGCCGACGAGCAGAGCGATGAACGGAACCATGGATGCCTCCTCGGTCGCAAATCTTTATGCTGACAAGATTGGATCGCGGATGGCCTTCTTGTCAATGCAAAGTTATCCTGGTGTCATGACCGTCACCCGGCCCTACCACCACGGCGACCTGCCCCGCGTCCTGCTCCAGGCGGCCGTTGCGGCGATCGAGGAAGCCGGGCCGGCGGCCCTGAGCCTGCGCGACCTCGCCCGCCGTACCGGCGTCTCCCACGCCGCACCGACCCACCACTTCGGCGACAAGGCGGGACTGCTCACCGCCCTCGCCGTCGAGGGGTTCGACCTGCTCGCCGCCGCCCTGACCGCAGCGGGCGACGACCTGCTCGACGTGGGCGTGGCGTACGTGGACTTCGCCGTCCGTCACCGCGCGCACTTCGAGGTGATGTTCCGACCCGACCTCTACCGGGCCGACGCCCCCGAGGTCCGGGCCGCCCGGGAACGGGCCGGCGCGGCGCTGCACACCGGCGTGGCGACGCTACCGCCCGACCGGGCCGAACCGGGCGAAGCGCGCACGGACGCGCTGGCCGCCTGGTCGATCGTGCACGGCTTCGCCACCCTCTGGCTCTCCGGCGCACTACCCCCCGACGTCGAGGCCGACCCCCGCGCCGCCGCCCGCACCGTCATCCGCCGCCTCTTCCCCCCACCCTGACCCTCCCCATCCCCGCCCGTCTCACCCCCGCCTCCGGTCCCCGTCTCCGCCTCCGGTCCCCGTCTCGCCCCGTCCGCTCCCGCCCCGTCTTGCCCCGGTGATCAAGAGGTTTACGTCAACTCGGCGCGATAATCTGACGCAAATCTCTTGATCATCGGCGCCGGTGGGGTGATTGGTGCGGTGATCAAGAGGAAAGCGTCAGCTGGTGGCGAATGGATGACGTAAACCTCTTGATCACCGGGGCGGGGCGGGTTGCTGGGCGGTGATCAAGAGGAAAGCGTCAGCTGGTGGGGCGCGGGTGACGTAAACCTCTTGATCACCGGGACAAGACGGGGCGGGGTGGGACGGGAGCGGGCGGGGCGGGGCGGGGCAAGGGCGGGGTGTGGGAGGGGGAGTTACCAGCTGGTGGGGAGGGGCATGCCTTCGGTGTAGCCGGCGTGACTCTGGACGCCGACCAGGGCGCGCTCGTGGAACTCGTCGAGGGTGCGGGCGCCGGCGTAGGTGCAGGCGCTGCGTACCCCGGAGATGATCTCGTCGATCAGATCCTCGACGCCGGGACGGGCCGGGTCCAGGTACATCCGGGCGGTGGAGATGCCCTCCTCGAAGATCGCCTTCCGGGCCCGGTCGAAGGCGCTGTCCTCGGCGGTCCGGGCGCTGACGGCCCGCGACGAGGCCATCCCGAAGCTCTCCTTGTAGCGTCGCCCGTCCGGCTCGGTGTAGAGGTCACCGGGCGACTCGTAGGTGCCGGCGAACCAGGAGCCCACCATCACGTTGGACGCTCCGGCGGCTAACGCCAGCGCCACGTCCCGGGGGTGGCGTACCCCGCCGTCGGCCCAGACGTGCCGGCCGAGGGCGCGGGCCGCCGCCGCGCAGTCCAGCACGGCGGAGAACTGTGGCCGGCCGACCCCGGTCATCATCCGGGTGGTGCACATCGCCCCCGGGCCCACCCCGACCTTGACGATGTCCGCGCCGGCCTCGACCAGGTCGCGTACCCCCTCGGCGGTGACCACGTTGCCGGCCGCCACGGGGACCGGCGGGTCGAGCTTGCGGACCGCCCGCAGCGCGGAGATCATCCGTTCCTGGTGCCCGTGCGCGGTGTCCACCACCAGGGTGTCGACCCCCGCCGCGAGCAGCGCCTCGGCCTTGCCGGTGACGTCGCCGTTGATGCCGACGGCCGCCGCGATGCGTAGCCGCCCCCGGTCGTCGACGGCCGGCTTGTAGAGGGTGGCCCGCAGCGCGCCCTGCCGGGTGAGCACCCCGACCAGGCGGCCGTCGTCGTCGACCACCGGGGCCAGTCGCCGCCGTCCCGCGTTGAGCCGTTCGAATCCGGTACGCGGGTCGGCGTCGGCCGGCACGGTGTGCAGCTCCGTCGACATCACGTTCTGGAGCTGGGCGAACCGGTCCACCTCGTGGGTGTCCGCCTCGGTGACCACCCCCACCGGCCGGCCGGCCTCGTCGACCACCACCACCGCGCCGTGCGACTTCTTGGGCAGCAGGTGGATGGCGTCGCCGACGGTGTCGGTCGGGCCCAGCGTGATCGGGGTGTCGTGCACCAGGTGCCGCTGCTTGACCCACTCGACCACGGTGGCGACCACCTCGATCGGGATGTCCTGCGGGATGACCGCGATCGCGCCGCGCCGGGCGACCGTCTCGGCCATCCGGCGGCCGGCCACCGCCGTCATGTTCGCCACCACCAGCGGGATGGTGGTGCCGGTGCCGTCACCGGTGGACAGGTCGACGTCGAGCCGCGAACCCACCTCGGAGCGGGCCGGGGCCATGAAGACGTCGTTGTAGGTCAGGTCGTGCGCGGGCACCGCGCCATGAAGGAACCTCACCCGACCATCATTCCCGCTTCCGGCCCGTCCCGCCGCCGTCGGTGGCTCACACCACCCCACCGCTGCGGGAGCCGTCCGGCGGCGGGAGGCCGGGGATCCGTCGGCCCCACCAGGGGGTACGGCGAAAGAACGGAACCGACGGCGGGGTCGTGAAGCGGCTCAGGAGATGGTGCAGATCGCCGCTCCGGCGGTGAGCACCGCACCGACCTCGGCGGCGAGCCCGGCGACCGTGCCCGCCTTGTGGGCGTGCAACGGCTGCTCCATCTTCATCGCCTCCAGGACGACCACCAGGTCCCCCTCGGCGACGGTGTCCCCGTCCGCGACGGCGATCTTGACGATGGTGCCCTGCATGGGGGAGGTGAGCGCGTCGCCGCTGACCGCCGTACCCGTGCCGGTGCCGCTGCCGCGACGGGCCGGCCGGCGGGCGGCGGGGGCGGCGGTGGTCGTACCCCCGGTGAGGCCGGCGGGGAGGGTGACCTCCAGCCGCTTGCCGCCCACCTCGACCACGACGGTCTCGCGTGCCGCCGCCGCCTCGGCGGGGCCGGCGGTCGGGGTGAACGCCGGGACGGTGTTGTCGAACTCGGTCTCGATCCACCGGGTGTGCACGGTGAACGGCTCGCTGGTGAACGCCGGGTCGCGGACGACGAGGCGGTGGAACGGCAGCGCGGTGGCCATCCCCTCGACGACCATCTCGTCGAGCACCCGGCGGGCCCGCTCGATCGCCTCGGCGCGGGTCTCGCCGGTGACGATCACCTTGGCCAGCAGCGAGTCGAAGTTGCCACCGATCACGTTGCCCGCGCTCACCCCGGTGTCGACCCGGACTCCGGGGCCGCTGGGCAGCCGCAGCGCGGTGATGGTGCCGGGGGCGGGCAGGAAGTTGCGGCCCGGGTCCTCGCCGTTGATCCGGAACTCGATGGCGTGCCCACGGGGGGTCGGGTCCGCGGTGAGCCGCAGCTTCTCGCCGTCGGCGATCCGGAACTGCTCGCGGACGAGGTCGACGCCGGCGGTCTCCTCGGTGACCGGGTGTTCCACCTGGAGCCGGGTGTTGACCTCCAGGAAGGAGATGGTGCCGTCCGCGCCGACCAGGTATTCCACCGTGCCGGCGCCGTGGTAGCCGGCCTCCCGGCAGATCGCCTTGGCGCTGTCGTGGATCTGCCGGCGCTGCGCGTCGGTGAGGAACGGCGCGGGGGCCTCCTCGACCAGCTTCTGGTGCCGGCGTTGCAGGGAGCAGTCCCGGGTGCCGACGACGACGACGTTGCCGTGCCGGTCGGCCAGGACCTGCGCCTCGACGTGCCGGGGCTGGTCGAGGTAGCGCTCGACGAAGCACTCGCCACGCCCGAACGCGGCGACCGCCTCCCGGGTGGCCGACTCGAACAGGTGCGGGATCTCCTCCAGGGTGCGGGCCACCTTGAGGCCCCGCCCGCCCCCGCCGAAGGCGGCCTTGATGGCGACCGGCAGGCCGTGCTCCACGGCGAAGGCGGTCACCTCGTCGGCGTCGGCGACCGGGTCGGCGGTGCCGGGGACCAGGGGTGCGCCGGCCCGCTGGGCGATGTGCCGGGCGGTGACCTTGTCGCCGAGGTCGCGGATCGCCTGCGGGGTCGGGCCGATCCAGGTCAGGCCCGCGTCCAGCACGGCCTGGGCGAAGTCGGCGTTCTCGGAGAGGAAGCCGTAACCCGGGTGTACGGCGTCCGCGCCGGCCCGCCGGGCCACCTCGATCAGCTTGTCGATGCGCAGGTAGCTGTCGGCGGCGGTGTCGCCGCCGAGGGCGTACGCCTCGTCGGCGAGGGTGGTGTGCAGGGCGTCCCGGTCGGAGTCGGCGTAGACGGCGACGCTGCCCAGACCGGCGTCGCGACAGGCCCGGATGACGCGGACGGCGATCTCGCCACGGTTCGCGATGAGTACCTTGCGCACCTGGTGCTCCTCCCGGGGTCGTTGCCTCGGGAGTGTATCGGCAGCCCGGAGGCCCCCTAACGATCATTCAGTGTGGGATGTCGCACTGTAGCCCGATGGGTTAGTCAAACTTGGCTATTACGCTTGTGCGGTGTCTGCGACTCGGATGATGATCCTGGGGCTGGTCCGGTGGATGCAGCCCGTACACGGCTACGACGTGCGCCGCGAGCTGTTGAGCTGGGGCGCCGACAAGTGGGCGAACGTGCAGCCCGGCTCGATCTATCACGCGTTACGCAAGCTGGCCGAGGAGGGGCTGTTGCGGACGGTCGCGACCGAGCAGGTCGGGGCCCGTCCGGCGCGTACCACGTACGAGGTGACGCCCAAGGGGGACGAGGAGTTCGAGACGTTGCTGCGGGCGCAGTGGTGGCAGCTGCACGAGGTGCCGGACCCGTTCGCGGCGGCCTTCTCGTTCCTGCCGGCGATGCCCCGCGAGGAGGCGGCGGCGGCTCTGCGCAACCGGGCGAACCTGCTGCGTGCCGGTGTCGAGTGGATGCGTGCCTCGTTGGACTCCGACTGGGCACGCAACAGCAGGCCGGTGCACGTGGCCTGGATGTTCGAGCTGTGGTTGGCCCGGGCCGAGGCGGAGATGGCGTGGTGCGGGCGGATCGCCGACCGGATCGACTCGGGGGTGTCGTACCTGCCTGCTGGGCTGGCGGGGGCGGACGTCTGGCCCGGCTGGACCGATGGTGGTTCGCCGTCCGACCGGAAAAGTAATAATCAAAGTTGACCATTGAAGCTATATCGCGTTAGCCTGCTCCCGACCCGATGGTGGGGAGTGCGCCGCACGGTGCCTCGGGGCAGAGAGCGGCCGGCACGACCCGGCCCGGACGACCAGGAGCAGAAATGATCGAGACCAGGGGGCTGCGGAAGTCGTTCCGCTCCCGGCAGGGTCGGGAGACGAAAACGGTCGACGCCGTCCGGGGGGTGAACCTTCAGGTCAAGGCGGGGGAGATCTTCGGCTTCCTCGGCCCCAACGGCGCCGGCAAGACCACCACCCTGCGAATGCTCGCCACGCTCATCGAGCCGGACGGCGGTGAGGCCACCATCGCGGGCGCCGACCTGCGCAAGGACCCGGCCGAGGTGCGCCGCCGGATCGGCTACGTCGCCCAGGGCGGCAGCACCTGGGACGAGAGCACCGCCCGCGAGGAACTCGTCCTGCACGCCCGGATGTACGGCATCGGCAAGGCCGAAGCACACCGCCGCGCCGTCCGCGCCCTGGAGGCCTTCCAGCTCACCGAGTACGCCGACCGCAAGTGCAAGACCTACTCGGGGGGTCAGCGGCGACGGGTGGAGATCGCCCTCGGCATCATCCACGAGCCGAAGATCGTCTTTCTGGACGAGCCGACCACCGGCCTCGACCCGCAGAGCCGCGCGCACATGTGGGACGAGATCCGCCGGCTGCGTACCGAGGGGATGACCGTCTTCATCACCACCCACTACCTCGACGAGGCCGACGCGCTCTGCGACCGGATCGCGATCATGGACCACGGCGAGGTGGTCGCCGAGGGTACCCCCGCCGAGCTGAAGCGGGAGATCTCCGGGGACGTGGTGTTCGTCGGCCTGGACCTGGTGAGCACCCCGCAGGCCGCCCAACTCCTCGACGGCGAGGAATACCTCAACAAGCTGGAGACCACCGACGAGGGTGGGCTGCGCCTCTACGTCGACGAGGGCGCCACCGCCATCCCGCAGATCCTGCGCCGGCTCGACCACGCCGGGCTGGCCATGAGCTCCATCGAGCTGCACCGCCCCAGCCTCGACGACGTCTTCCTCACCAAGACCGGCCGCTCGCTGCGCGAGTCCTGAGACACCGGAGACCACGGATGAAATTCGCCCGCGACACCTGGCTGATCTTCCAACGCCAACTTCAACTGCTGCTGCGCAACCCGGTCTGGGTCTTCGTCGGCGTCTTCCAGCCGGTGATGTACCTGCTGCTCTTCGCCCCGCTGCTCAAGCCGGCGCTGAACGCGCCCACCCAGGCCGCCGCCTACAAGATCTTCGTCCCCGGCCTGCTGGTGCTGCTGGCCATCTTCGGCGGGCTGTTCCAGGGCTTCGGCCTGATCGCCGAGCTGCGCGCCGGCGTCATCGAGCGGTCCCGGGTCACCCCGATCAGCCGGCTCGCCCTGCTGCTCGGCCGCTCCCTGCGCGACGTCGTCTCGCTGCTCACGCAGGCGGTCATCATCACCCTGCTGGCGCTCCTGTTCGATCTGCGGGTCTTCATCGGCGACCTGCTGCTGGCGTACCTGCTGCTGGCCCTGATCGCGCTGATGACCTCGGCCGTCTCGTACGGCGTCGCACTCAAGGTCAAGAGCGAGGACGCGCTCGCCCCGCTGATGAACACCGTGGCCCAGCCGGTGCTGCTGCTCTCCGGCATCCTGCTGCCGCTCACCTTCGCCCCCGGCTGGCTTCAGGGGGTCGCCGAGTGGAACCCGTTCTCCTGGGCGGTCGACGGCACCAGGGCGCTGTTCGCCGGTGACCTCGGCAACGACAAGGTCTGGCAGGGGCTGGCCATCATCGCGGTGCTCGCCGCCGCCGGCGTCTACTGGGCGGCCCGCCAGTTCGCCCGCAGCGTCCGCTGACGATCCCACCCCGGGGCGGGGCCCGCGCCCCACCCCGGGGTGATCGACCCATGTCGCCGCCGTAGCGCTATCGGTACGAGGTCGACACCGCACCATCGGCCCGGGTGAGCCGATCCTGCCGGGTGCCCGGCCGGTCGCTCAGCGCACCCGGGCCAGGGTGACGCCGTCGGCGAGGGGCAGCAGAACCGCGTCGACGCGTACGTCGGCAAGCACTTCGTCGTTGAAGGCGGCGATCGCCCGGTCGGCCTCGTCGCGCGGCGCGAGCACCCGGCCGGCGCGCAGCGTGTTGTCGACCGCGATCACCCCGCCGGCCCGCATCCGGGGCACCAGTTCCGCCCAGTACACCGGATAGCCGACCTTGTCGGCGTCGATGAAGGCGAAGTCCAGGTGACGCTCGTGTGGCAACTCCCGCAGCGTCTCGGCGGCCGGGCCGATCCGCAGCTCGATCTTCTCGGCCACCCCCGCCCGCTGCCAGTACGACCGCGCGATGCCGGTGAACTCCTCGGAGATGTCGAAGCAGGTCAACCGGCCGTCCTCGGGCAGCCCCCGGGCGATCGCCAACGACGACAGCCCGGTGAACGTGCCCACCTCGACCGCCTGCCGGACCCCCAGCAGCCGGGTCAGGAAGGTGAGGAACGCGGCCTGCTCCGGCGCCACCTGCATCTCGGCGTGTGCCGGCAGCACCGCCCGCGTCTCCTCCGCCAGGTCACGGATGATCTCGTCAGGTGGAGAACCATGGGCGACGATGTAGGCCTGTAGTTCCGGCGTCAGCGGCAACGGCTTCGTGGTCATGACCGGACGTTAGCCGAGCGGCCGGACCTCCTGGCCACCCGGCGCGACCTTCGTCCACAGGTCCGTGACGCTCAGCCCCAGATCGTGCAGGAGCCGACGGAGCAGCGGCAACGACAACCCGACCACCGTGCCCGGATCACCCTCGATCCCGGTCAGGAACGCCCCACCCAACCCGTCGATGGTGAACGCGCCGGCCACCGCCAACGGCTCGCCCGTGGCCACGTACGCCGCGATCTCCGCATCGGTGACGTCGGCGAAGTGCACGACCGTCGAGGCCACCGCCCCGACCCGTGATTCGTGTCCCACGTCGACCAGGTAGTGCCCGGTGTGCAGCACCCCGCTACGTCCGCGCATCCGCTCCCAACGGCGGGTAGCGTCGGCCGCGTCCGCCGGCTTGCCGAGGATCTCACCGTCGAACGCGAGCACCGAGTCACAGCCCAACACGAGCGTCCGCTCGTCCGGAGTGGAACGCAGCCGCCCGGCGACGGCCTGCGCCTTGCGCCGGGCCAACTCCAGACACAGGTCCTCGGCCCGTTCCGCAACCACCAGGGATTCGTCGACGCCGCTGACCAGCACGTCGGGTTCGATCCCGGCAGCCTGGAGCAACTTGCGGCGGGCGGGGCTCTGCGAGGCGAGCACGAGACGGAGCGGCAGGGAGTTCGACACGGGCCCGACGCTACCGGCTGATTCTCGGCGGCGGGTCGTCGGCACGTCGACGTCGACGCCACACCAGGAACCCACCGCCGGCCGCCACGATCACCCCCAACGTGACCCACCCCCGCACGACCGAACCCCCGTCACCGCCGTCGCCGGCCGGCTGGGCGGCGGCGCTCGTCGCACCGCTCGGCGGGGTCACCGTCGCACCCTCGAAACCCAGCGGCGGTACGTCGGCGGTGAGCGCGGCCACCAGATCGATGACGCCGTAGCCGTATTCGTCGTCCCGGCCGGGTGGACCCTTGTCGACAGCGGTCGCGGTGAGCCGGTGGACGACCTCGGCGGCGGGGAGGTAGGGGTACTTCGACCGGACCAACGCCGCCGCCCCAGCCACAATGGCGGTGGCATCGGACGTCCCGGTGCCCTTGCGGTATTTGCCGTTGATGCTGGTGCTGTAGATGTCCACCGCCGGAGCAACAACATCAATCTCTGGCCCACTGACAGAAATCGCTGCACGCTTACCGTCGCGGCCAATGCCCCCGACCGACAAAACTCCGCGTTCGCTGGCTGGGTACCCGACCGTTGAGGAATTTGGATGATTTCCCGCAGCTGCAACAATGATTATTTCCGCATCGAGTGCGGCCCTGACGGCCCGTTCTAGGCGGATACTGATTGAAGCCACAGCCGAAATGCTGATGACGTCCGCGTGCCTTGCTGTTGCATACTCGACTGCTGCGGCTAGATTGTCGATATCTCCATTTTCGTGGGGCGGTGAGTAAAATATCGGAAGTATTTTTGCTTTTGGCGCGATTCCAATGATGCCGCGACTGTTCGATTGGCCATGGGCGGCTATTAAGCCGGCCATTCCCGTGCCGTGGCCATCTCGATCTCTCCTGCCGTCGCCGCTGCCGCCGGGAATTAGATCAATCCCGGGTAAGATATTGCCGGTGAGGTCGGGGTGGCGGTCAACTCCGCTATCTGGAACTGCAACAACAATCCCCGATCCTTGATTTATTTCTTGTGCCTTCGAGGTATTCAGATATGAGAGGTGCCACTGTTTTTCACGATCATGATCGGCGGCTGCGTAGGCTTGCGGTGAAGTGGCTAATCCTGCAATTAGTGTGAGTGCTGCTACGGAATGGGTGACTTTTTGTCTCACCGGTTGAAGCCGATTACTGGTCCGGGGTCGATCGGGCCCTCGTCTTCAGGTGGCAATACGATCGGGTTGACCCCCTCGTCTGTCTCCCATGGGTTATCCTTATCCCAACCTCGAGGCAGTGCGTCGCTATGGTTGCGCCGATCGGGCCGGCTTTCATGACTGCGGTGGGTTCCAAAGTTGGGTGCCCCGCCGAATGGTGGTAGGCCGTTTAGTCCGCCGGATTGAGTGGTGCGGCCGATGCCGGGCCGAGTGCCGGCCGCGCCGGTTGGCGCAGTTCCGGCTGACCCCCCTCCGATGACGCCGCCGATAGGATTCACGTGCTTAGGTGAGGCTGCACTGCTTGGTGGCCCGAGATTCACGCCAGGAGGACTGCCGATTAATCCGCTAGGGAGTGCCGGTCGAGAAAGCGCAGAAGGTGGTCTGCCTTTCGGGTCGGAAGTTATGGGTATTCCGGGCGCGTGAATCTGGGCCGGGGGGTGTTGGGGTAATGCGGAGGGCCCACTTGTTTGAGGGCCTATGGTGCTCATCGGTGGCGTTGTCGGGGTGGCGCTAGGGGGGACCGTATTGATTAATTGAGAGCTGTTTGTTGCGCTAGCCCCACCTAGGATAGGTCCCGAGCGGGGTGCAGCCGAAGGGGAACTGGGTCGAGAGCTCGATGATGAACGATTGGCTCTTGTTGTGGGAGCGATGGGCGCGGGAATGATCGGGGGGATGAGTGGTCCCGATTGGCCATCTGTGATACCTGGGCGTACTTCATCGTCAACCTTTGGGACGGGTCGAGTAACAGGGGGTCTTTGGAGCATGGTTTGGGCTTGTTGGAGTTCACCGCTGAGCCCGAACATCAACCCCCGTGCCTGCACGTTGAGCCGTTCCAGGTCCGCATCGGTCACCGGCGGGTCCACCACCCGGCTGCCCGCCGCCGCCCTGGGGTCGGCAAGCGTCGCCTCGTAACCACGCTTGCGCGCGAGTTTCTCGGCGTAGTCGTCGCGTATCCGCTTGAGTTCCGGCCTGGTGCTGTCGATGGCGCGGGCGACGGCGGCGAGGGCATCATGGTTGGCGGCGGCCGTATCGTGGGTGCGCTGCACCTTGCTGATCAGCTCGTCCAGTTCTCCGAGGTACGTCCTGGCGGCGGCGTTCGTCGCCGGTGGCCACGCCTCGGCGAGGCCGGCGCGGTACCGCCGGAGTTCCCGCAGGTGGTTCTGGGCGAGTTCGCAGACCTTGCGCCAGCCGGCAACGTGTTTCCAGTGCCCCGGCGTGTCCTGGTCCTGGAGGCACGCCCACATGCTGAGCACGTCCATCAGTTGCCAGTCGGTGAGGCCGGACGTCCGGCCGCTGCCCCGTTCGATCACGGCAGCACCACGGGGCCCGGGTTCTCCGGACTGTTGGGTTCGGGGGTCGTCCACGAGGGACGGTCGGTGGGCGGGGTGGAGGCGGCGATCCGCGGGTCGTGCAGGGCGCGTTCGACGTCGGCCACCCGGGCGTCGGCGAACGCGTCGGAACCCTGGTAGTCGGCGGCGATCCGGTGGGCGGCGGCGGCCAGCCGGCCGGTGTTGCCGGCGAGCCCGTGCACCAGATCGGAGGTGGCCTGCTGGGTCTCCCAGTGCGCCTGGAGGAAGTGCACCAGTTCGATGAAGGCGTCGCACGGGTTGGGCACGGCGGCGGTCATGTCGTCGGCGATGTAGCGCAGATGCGGCGTGTAGTTCCGGTCGACCTCGTCCTGGAGGCGGTCGGCGAACTCCCGCATCTGCCGGATGTCGGCCTCGATGCCGCCATAGTCACCCACCCCGGAAGCTGGGCGGCCCTCCTCTGGGATCACTGGCCCTCCCGACTGTCACGACGCCGTCTCCCAGGGTGAGATTAGTGGCAAGGCGTCGATCTCGGCAGCCCCGAGCCGGGTAGCGGGGACGGACCGCGCGGTGGGGGAGAGCGTCAGCGGGGCAGGCCGGAGACGCGCCAGGCACCGCGACCGGGTGCGGGGGCTGCGCCGGCCGGCCGGGCGCTGTGCGCCCACGTGGATTTCGTCACCGGCGGGGGCGGACCCGCCGGCCGGGAACGGAGCGCGATCGCGCCCACCAGCGCGGCCAGTTCCTCGGCGGTCGGGACTCCCCGGACGACCCGGAACAGCGGCTCTTCGGCAGACATGACGCCAGGGTACGCGTCGACAAGTTGACCCACGTCGCACAGTGGCGTGCCGGCGGTGTACGCGTTGGTGGGGCCGGGTACCGTCTCACCGATGTCTGACGTGCCTTCCCAACTCGTCGCTGACCGGTACCGGCTGCTCTCGCCGCTCGGTCAGGGCGGCATGGGCCGGGTCTGGAAGGCCCGTGACGAGGTGCTGCACCGGGACGTCGCCATCAAGGAACTCGTCCCGCCGCCGAGCCTGACCGACGACGAGCGCCGCGAGATGCGGGAGCGGTCGTTGCGTGAGGCGCGGGCGATCGCCCGGCTCAACCACGTCAACGTGGTCCGCATCTTCGACGTGCTGCGCACCGACGGTGACCCGTGGATCGTCATGGAGTACGTGGCGTCGAAGTCGTTGCAGGACACCCTCGCCGAGGACGGTCCGGTGCCGCCGGCCCGTGCGGTGGAGATCGGCCTGGGCGTGCTGGGCGCGTTGAAGGCCGCCCACAAGGCCGGCGTCATGCACCGGGACGTCAAGCCGGGCAACGTGCTGCTCGGCACCGACGGCCGGGTGGTGCTGACCGATTTCGGACTGGCCACCATCCCCGGCGACCCGAACGTCACCCGCACCGGCATGGTGCTCGGTTCGCCCGCGTACATCGCGCCGGAGCGGGCCCGGGACGGCACCGCCGGGCCGGAGGCGGACCTCTGGTCGTTGGGGGCGACGCTCTACGCGGCGGTGGAGGGCAAGTCGCCGTACGCCAGGCCGTCGGCGATCGGCACCCTGGCCGCGCTGGCCACGGAGCCGCTGCCGCCGGCCCGCAACGCCGGCCCGTTGAAGCCGGTGCTGACCGGCCTGCTCCGCAAGGACCCGACCGAGCGGATCACCGCCGAGGTGGCCGAGCGCATGCTGCGCCGCGCCGCCGGCAAGCGGGCCAGGGGCATCTCCCTGCTCGACGGGGTACGCCGGCCGGGGCCGAACGGTCCACGTGAGCCGCGTACCCCGGTGGTGCCGGCGCCCCGCCCGGCGCAGGGCGGGACCGGCGCGAAGACCTCGTCGTCCCTGGCCGCCGCAGCGGGAGCCGCCACCGGCACCGCAGCCGCGAAGGCAGCAGCCGCGAAGGCGGCGGCGGACAGCGCCGCGAACGACAGCGACGCCACTCGGGTCACGGCGGGCGGTGCCACCACGACTGGTGGCGCGGCGGAGCCGACGGTCGTCACCGGGGCGTCGACCGTGGGTGCGGACGCCACCGCGGTGGTGCCGGCCGGGGTGGACGCCGGGCCCACCACCAAGGTCACCCCGCCGGCCGGTGCCGACGCCGCGCCGCCCGGCCCGGCGGATTCGGCCGACGCTCCGGCGACCGGCGAAGAGGCCGGGTCGGCCGCCGAGGCTGTCGCACCGGCCGACGCGGACGCCGCGCCGACCAGCATGATCGACCCACCGGTCCGTGCCGGCCGGGAAGACCCGCCCCCACCGGCCAACCCCACCGCCGTGCTCGACGCGCCGGTCAGCCCGCCCGCCGGGGCCGCCGGGGTCGCCCCCGTCCCGGTGTACGACGGGACGCCGCCGGACCACAAGCGCCGTAACCTGCTGATCGGCGCGCTGGTCGCGGTGCTGCTGGTGGGCTTGGCGCTGGCCGTCCCGCTGCTCACCCGCTCGGACGACCCGGAGAACGGCACCCCGCAGGGCACCGACCCGACGAGTGCCGCCGCGTCCTCTGCCGCCCCCACGTCGGCTCCGGCGGCTCCGCCCCCGACCAGCGCCGCGCCCAGCCCGACGCCGTCGGCCAGCCCCTCCACCGACCCGAACGCGCTGCCGGAGGGTTGGGAGATGTACCAGGGGCCGACGTTCAAGGTCCCGGTGCCGAAGGGTTGGCGGCGCAGTGTCCGTTCCGATGCGGTCGTCATCACCGAGCCGAACGGGGTGCGGGAGCTGTTCATCCAGTGGACGTCCAGCCCGCTCAAGGACGCGGTCGCCGACTGGAAGAGCAAGGAACCGGACCGGAGGAATTTCGTCAGCAACTACCAGTACATCGACATCAAGGCGTGTGGCGGCTACCGCACCTGCGCGGACTGGGACTGGCTGGAGACCCGGGACAACACCCGCATCCACGTCCGCAACCGGGGCTTCGTCACCGCCACCAACCGGGGGTACGCGATCCGGTGGGAGGTGGCGGCGAAGGACTGGAACGCCAACCTGGACAACTTCGCCCTGATCACCAGCCGGTTCGTGCCGGACCGGAGGAACTGATCCCGGGGATTCCCGCGGGGGGTGAAATCGTTTCGCATGACTTTCCGTCGTACGGGGTATCTGACCCGGGACGACGGAAGGAGGTAGCGAGATGAGTTACCGACGCAGGGACGCCCGGCCGAGACTGGCACTGTGGATGCTCGTCGCCCTCGGCGATGTCGTCCTGCTGCTGCTCAGCGCCGGCGTGGCCGCGCTGGTCGTGTCGATCGCCGTCGTGACGGTCGCCGCCGCCGTCCTCGCCGCTTGGCGGCTGAGCCGACGGACCGCGACGGCTACCGCCACGGATGCCGTGACCATGCCGTTGACCAGCCGGAAGAGCGCCTGAGCCGACGGGTCCACGACCCGGCGACGGCGGCAGCCGGACCAGCCATCGACCGTACGGTGATGACCGGTCCCGCTGCCGCCGAGCCGGCTGCGGGGGCGGTCAGGTGTTGTTCGCGAGCGCGACCAGCCGGGCCCGGGTGCCGTTCCAGTAGTTGCGGTCGACGTTGCCGCTGATCCCGGAGACGCTGCCGGTGCTGGTGTACTGCCAGAAGCTCCAGACCGAGGCGCCGGCGGGCAGGGTGCCCACCGAGCTCGCCCAGCGGGCCACCCAGAGCGGGTGGTTGGCCCACGGGCCCGTCCAGCTGCCGGTGCACTGGTTCCACCAGCTCGTGGTGGTGTAGATGACCGCATACCGGCCGGTGCGGGAGCGGTAGGTGTTGAGGAAGTCCTGGATCCAGTTGCGCATCCCGGTGGTGGTCAGCCCATAGCAGGTGCCGCCGCTGTAGGGGTTGGCCTCGACGTCGAGCGCGGCCGGCAGGGTGCGGCTGTCCGCCGACCAGGCCCCGCCGTTGCTGGCGAGGTAGTTGGCCTGGGTTGCGCCGGAGGAGATGTTCGGCCGGGCGAAGTGGTACGCGCCCCGGATCACCCCGGCGTTGTAGGCGTTGACGTAGTTGGTGTTGAAGTTGGGGTCCTTGTAGCTCGTACCCTCGGTGGCCTTGATGAAGGCGAACTCGATTCCGGCGTTGCGGGCGCTGGTCCAGTTGATGGAGCCCTGGTAGTGGGAGACGTCGACGCCGGCGGTGGTGGCGGCGGCCGCGGGTCCGGCCGTGGCGACGAGGGCCGTGGCCGCGGTGGCGGCCACGGTGAGACCGGCGGCGAACAGCCGGCGCAACGAGAATCTGGTACGGGTCATGGATTCCTCCAGGGACGCCAATCGATTGACGCCAATCTTTGGAGATTCCTGCCCTTGATCGCAAGGGGGCCTAAGGAAACTTTCATCGACAAGGGTCGGGCCGACGTCTGGTGATCCGAACCGGTCAGGGCAGGCCAGCGGCGGTATCAGGTAGCCGATCGGCTCAGCGCAGCGCGGCCGGGTCGAGCTGCCAACGGAACGGCTCAGCCAGGGTCAGCGTCTCGCCGGCCTTCGCGACCTGGTCCTCCACGTAGTGCGTGCCGTCGAGCCGGTGGAGCCGCACCGAGTGGGCGTCACCGTCCTGCTCGACCAGTAGGTACCACGGGATGCCGGCGAGCGCGTAGAGCGGCATCTTGACCAGACGGTCGGCGGCGGCGTTGCCCGGGGAGACGATCTCGCAGACCAGCGCGACCTCACCGGCCTCGACCACCGTGCCCTCGTCGTCGGTGTCGGCGACCACCACGTCGGGAATGACGATCCGGTCCACCCCGAGCCGCACGTTCACCGCCTTGAACACCAGCAGCCCGAGGGGCCGGGCGGCTGGCCGAAGACTGTCGACAAGGCTCCACGACACCAACTGGTGCCGCTTGCTCGGAGCAGGGCTCACGATCAGGCTCCCGTCGAGCAGTTCAATCCGGTTGGGGGTTTCGCCCATGGCGAGGTAGTCGGCCTCGGTCCAGAGGCCGACGTGGTGTTCCAGGGGAGCCGCGCTCACCGGCCCTCACCTCCCGCTCCGCTCGCCGCCGGTCAGTTTCACACGATACGAGGTGACGACCGTCGAGCGACACGATCCGGCCGGGTAGGCTCCCCGGCCATGGTGTCGATCGACGGGCTGGGCGATCTCTGGGACCGGCTGTTCAGCGCCCAACCCGACCCGCCGCCCCTGCTGGTGGTGCTCACCGCCATGGCCGCTCTGGTGGTCGTCGCGGTCCGGTCATCCTGGCGGGTCGCCCGCAACGCGGTGACCATCGCCCACGAGGGCGGTCACGCCCTGGCGGCGCTGCTCACCGGACGGCGGCTGCACGGCATCCGGCTGCACTCGGACACCTCCGGCCTCACCCTCAGCGCCGGCCGCCCCACCGGCCCCGGCATGATTCTCACCCTGCTCGCCGGATACGTCGCGCCCTCGCTGGTCGGCCTGGGCGGTGCCTGGCTGCTCGGCGGCAACCGGATCACCCTGCTGCTCTGGGTCGCGGTCGCGCTGCTGCTCGCCATGCTGCTGCTCGTCCGCAACGTCTTCGGGGTGCTCTCCCTGCTGGTCACCGGTGGGGTGGTGCTCGTCGTCTCCTGGTACGCCACCGCGCAGGTGCAGGCCGTGTTCGCCTGGACCTCGGTCTGGTTCCTGCTGTTCGGCGGCGTCCGGCCGGTCTTCGAGCTGCAACGGCTGCGCAGCCGGGGCCGGATGCCCGAGTCCGACGCCGACCAGTTGGCCCACCTGACGCCCTTCCCGGCGCTGCTCTGGGTGGTCGTCTTCGGGCTGGTCAACCTGTTCGCCCTCGCCGTCGGCGCGGTCCTGCTCGCCGGCCCGTTGCTCGCCGAGGCCGGCATCCCGCTCTGACTCAGCGACGGGATGTCCCGCTCTGACCGGCGGGCGGGCATCCCACCCCGAGCGGGGTTGGGCCGGCCGGGCCCGGGTGACCGGTGGCACCCCGACGTCGGGTCGCCTACCTGGGCGGATGCGGGCAGAATCGGTCGGGTGCGATACCTGATCATCGGAGCGGGCGCGGTCGGCGGCACCATCGGCGTACTGCTGGGGGAGGCCGGCCGGGACGTGACGCTGGTGGCGCGCGGACCGCACCTGGCGGCGATCCGGCGTGACGGGCTCACCCTGCGTACCCCCGACCGGGCGGTGACCTGGCGGGGGCCGGCCACCGACGGGCCGGGGCCCGAGCCGCTGCCCGCCGACACCGTGCTGGTGCTGACGGTCAAGTCGCAGCACACCTGGGCGGCCCTGGACACCTGGGCGGACGCCCCGGTGGCCGGCGGCGGTACGGCGGGACAGCGGCTGCCCCTGTTCACCGCGCAGAACGGGGTGGCCAACGAGCCCACCGCGCTACGACTGTTCGCGCACGTCCATCCGGTCTGCGTGTGGCTGCCGGCCACCCACCTCGACCCGGGCGTGGTGATCGCCAGCGGCCACCCGTACCCGGGGATGTTGCACGTGGGTCGTTACCCGGGCGGTGCCGACGAGATCGACGCGGCGGTGGCGGCGGACCTGACCGCCGCCGGTTTCCTCGCCCCCGTCCGCGAGGACGTGATGCGGTGGAAGTACGGCAAGCTGCTCAACAACCTCGGCAACGGGGTGCAGGCCCTGTTCGGCGCCGGCCTGCCGGACTGGCTGCTCGACCGGGTCCGGGCCGAGGGGGCCGCCGTGCTCGCCGCCGCGGGCATCGCCCACCCCACCGACGAGGAGGAACGCACCGAACGCGGGGACCGGGTCGGCACCCGGCCGGTCGACGGGCAACCGCGCAGCGGCAGCTCCACCTGGCAGAGCCTGACCCGGGCGGCCGGCACCACCGAGGTCGACCACCTCAACGGCGAGATCGTGCTGCTCGGCCGACGGCTCGGGGTGCCCACACCGGCCAACGCCGCCGTGCAGACGGCGGTCCGGCGGCTGGCCCGGGACCGCCTCCCCGCCGGCAGCTTCCCGCTCGCCGAGCTGACCGACCTGCTCGACCGGGCAGAATGACCGGCTGAGCACGCAACCCACCGGGGCGCGGCACGCGTGTCACCTCTGACCGCCACGGGGGAGGTAACCAGGGTGCCGGACGTCGACGGCTTCGACGAGTTCTACCGGGGTAGCCGGCAACGGCTGCTCGGGTTCGTCTACGCGCTCACCGGCAACCTGGCCGAGGCGCAGGACGCCGTGCAGGAGGCGTACATCCGGGCCTGGCAACGCTGGTCGACGGTGAGCGGCTACGACGACCCGGAAGCCTGGGTACGGGTGGTGGCCTCCCGGATCGCGGTGAGCAGGTGGCGCAGCCTGCGCAGCCGGGCCCGCGCCTACCTGCGGCACGGGGTGACGACCGAGAGCGTGCCCGGCCCCGGCACCGAAACCCTGGAGGTGGTCGCCGCCCTGCGGCAACTGCCCGAGGAGCAGCGCACCGCGCTCGCCCTCTACTACCTGCTCGGCATGCCCGTGGCCGAGGTGGCCCGGGAGACCGCCGCCCCGGTGGGCACGGTCAAGGCCCGGCTCTCCCGGGGGCGTGCCGCGCTCGCCGGGCTGCTCGCCGGTGGCGACCTGGAGGAGGTCCGATGAGTGAGGAGCTGACCTTCGTCGACCGGCTGCACCGGGACCTGCGTGAGGTCCGCTGGCCCGAGCCGGCAGAGCTGCGGGCCCGCGCCCGCCGCCGCAGCCGTCGTACGGCGGTGCTGTCGACGGTGACGATGCTCGTCGTGCTGGCCGGTGCCGCCGTGGCGGTACGGGAACGGCCCACCGGGCCGGCGACGCCCACCGCCCCGGTCGCGGCCCCCGGGTCGGCCCCGGTTCGGACGGAGATCCCCCTCGACGCCCTGCTGTCCCCCGCCGACCTGCCGACGAAGACCGGCGAGCGGCTCGGCGACACCGGCCTGGGGGAGGCCGTCCGGATCGACCCGCTGCTCGAATCGTGTGGGCGGGAACGCGACGTCGACGCCCAACTGTCGGTGTCCCGCGCCTCCCGGTCGCAGACCCTGCTCCGCCCGATCACCCGGGCCGGCCAGCCGGCCACGCCCGTACTCAGCCAGGACGTCTACCGCATCGAGCTGGCCCGGGGGCGGTGGCTGTTCGGCGAGATCGACCGGCTGCTCAACGCCTGCGCCGAGTGGACCCTCGACGCGTCCACGCTCGCCGCCGACCAGCAGCCGGTGGCCACCGAGCAGGAACACCGTTGGGAGCCGTCGGCGCGGGACTTCGCCGGTGACCAGTCGGTGCTGCTGCGGCACGTCGCGTCGCAGCCCCGGGCGCGGACCGGCGGGAAACCGGTCGGCGCGGCGGTGAGCGTCGACACCACCCTGGTGGTCCGGGTCGGTGACCTGGTCACCGTGGTGGTGCCCGCCCCGGACACGGTCGCCGACCGGGTCGACGGCGCCGGGCCGGGGATGGGCCAGGCCGACCTGATGGCATTGGCCGACCGGGCCGCGAAACGCCTCTGCCCGGCCGCCGACACCCCCTGCTGATCCGCCGGGACGTGCCGACCTGCGGCTACAGCGGGATGTTGCCGTGCTTCTTCGGCGGCAACGTCTCCCGCTTGGTCCGCAGCACCCGCAGCGCCCGGACGATCTGGGTGCGGGTCTCGTGCGGCGGGATCACCGCGTCGACGTACCCGCGTTCGGCGGCGACGTACGGGTTGGCCAGGGTGTCCTCGTACTCGGCGATCCGCTCGGCGCGGACGGCGGCCGGATCGTCGGCGGCGGCCAGTTCCTGCCGGTAGAGGATGTTCACCGCGCCCTGCGCGCCCATCACCGCGATCTGCGCCGTCGGCCAGGCGAAGTTCAGGTCGGCCCCGAGGTGCTTGGAGCCCATCACGTCGTACGCCCCGCCGTACGCCTTGCGGGTGATCACGGTGACCTTCGGGACGGTGGCCTCGGCGTACGCGTAGAGCAGCTTCGCGCCCCGGCGGATGATGCCGTCCCACTCCTGGCCGGTGCCGGGCAGGAACCCGGGAACGTCCACGAAGGTCAGCACCGGGATGTTGAACGCGTCGCAGGTGCGCACGAACCGGGCGGCCTTCTCGGAGGCGGCGATGTCCAGGGTGCCGGCGAAGTGCATCGGCTGGTTGGCGACCACTCCCACCGGGCGGCCCTCCACCCGGCCGTAGCCGACCACGATGTTCTGCGCGTAGAGCGGCTGCACCTCCAGGAACTCGCCGTCGTCGAGGACGTGCTCGATGACCCGGTGGATGTCGTACGGCTGGTTGGCCGAGTCGGGGATCAGCGTGTCGAGTTCCCGGTCGGCGTCGGTGACGTCGAGGTCGGCGGGCGCGTCGAGGACCACCGGCTCGTCGAGGTTGTTCGACGGCAGGTAGGACAGCAGCGCCTTGACGTAGTCGACCGCGTCGTCCTCGTCGGTGGCGAGGTAGTGCGCGTTGCCGCTGCGGGTGTTGTGGGTACGCGCGCCGCCCAGTTCCTCCATCGCGACGTCCTCGCCGGTGACCGTCTTGATGACGTCCGGGCCGGTGATGAACATGTGCGAGGTCTGGTCGACCATCACGGTGAAGTCGGTGACCGCCGGGGAGTAGACCGCGCCGCCCGCGCACGGGCCCATGATCAGGGAGATCTGCGGGATGACCCCGCTGGCCCGGACGTTGCGGAAGAAGATCTCGCCGTAGAGGCCGAGCGAGACGACACCCTCCTGGATGCGTGCCCCGCCGGAGTCGTTGATCCCGACCACCGGGCAGCCGATCTTCATGGCCAGCTCCATCACCTTGACGATCTTTCCGCCGAAGACCTCGCCGAGGGAGCCGCCGAAGACCGTGAAGTCCTGCGCGAAGACACAGACCTGCCGGCCGTCGACGGTGCCGTAGCCGGTGACCACCCCGTCGCCGTACGGGCGGGTGCGGTCCAGCCCGAAGTTGGTGGACCGGTGCCTGGCGAACTCGTCCAACTCGACGAAGGAGCCCTCGTCCAGGAGCATGTCGATCCGCTCCCGGGCGGTCTTCTTGCCCCGCGCGTGCTGCTTCTCGACGCCGCGTGCGCCCGCGTGCAGCGCCTCGTCGACCCGGCGCTCCAGGTCCGCCAGCTTGCCCGCGGTGCTGTGGATGTTGGTCCCGGTCTCGGTAGTCACCCTGGGAATATAACGATGGTTCAGGCCGACGCCGCTGTGCAGTACGCCTCAGTAGCTTCCGCCGGAGGCTGGTCGGGCGCACGTGTCGACCGGGCCCGTAGGCTGGCGGGATGCCGGGTTCGCCGTACACCGATCTGGACCGCCCGCCGCTGTCGGCGGCGCGGCTGTCCCGGGCGTTGACCGCGCCGTCGGGCCCCTGGCGTCGGCTGGACCTGCGGCCGGAGACCGGCTCGACCAACGCGGACGCGGCCGACGCCGCGCGGGCCGGCGAGCCGGAGGGCCTGGTCGTGGTCGCCGAGCGGCAGACCGCCGGCCGGGGCCGCCGCGGCCGGGCCTGGCAGTCGCCGCCCCGGGCGGGGCTCGCGACGAGCGTGCTGCTGCGGCCCGGCGAGGCCGTCACCGCCCGTGACTGGCCGCCGGCCGCCCCCACCGGGTACGGCTGGCTGCCGCTGCTCGCCGGTGTCGCGCTGGTCGAGGCGGTCTCCCGGCTGGCCGAACTGGACGCCGGCCTGAAGTGGCCCAACGACCTGCTGATCGGGGGGGCCAAGTGCGCCGGCATCCTGGCCGAGGCGGTGCCGGCCGCCGGTGCGGCGGAGCCTCCCGCGATCGTGCTCGGCATCGGGCTGAACGTGACGCTGCGCGCCGACGAGTTGCCGGAGAACCCGACCGGGCTGCCGGCGACCTCGCTGCAACTGGCCGGGGCCACCGCCACCGACCGGGACCCGCTGCTGCGGGCGCTGCTGCGCGCCCTTGCCGACTGGTATGACAGGTGGCGGCTGGCCGGCGGGGACGCCGACGCGTGCGGCCTGCGGGCGGCGTACCTGGCCTCCTGCGTCACGGTGGGCCGCCAGGTGCGGGTGCTGCTGCCCGACGGCACCGACCTGACCGGGCTCGCCACCGGGGTGGACGCCGACGGGCAACTGCTCGTCGAGACCGCCGCCGGGCAGCGTCGGCTGGCCGCCGGGGACGTGCTGCACCTGCGGTGACCGGCGGGCCCGCGGTCGGTTCGTGCGCGGGGTGCACGGCCGACCGCCCGGCTGATCCGGTGGGTCGCCCCGACCGGTTACGGTCAGCGCGTCCGATTGTCGCCGAGGAGGTACCCGTGGCGTTCCCCGAAGACGTGCTCACCGAGGACGAGCACGTCGTCCTGCACCTGCACCCGCACTGGAAGGCGCTGCTGCGGCCGGTCCTGGTGCTGGTCGTCGGTGTCGCGGCGGTGGTGGCGGGCTGGCTCCTGCTGCCCGACGGCGACGGTGGCGCGCTCGTGCTCGCCGTGCTCGCCGGTCTGTTCCTGATCGCGGTGCTCTGGCTGGGGTTGTGGCCGTTCCTGGTCTGGCGCAGCACGCACTACCTGTTCACCAACGAGCGGGTGCTGCTCCAGGAGGGCGTCTTCTCCCGGCACCGGCGGGACCTGCCGCTGGCCCGGATCAACGACCACTCGATGACCCAGCGGTTCACCGAACGGCTGCTGGGCTGCGGCACGCTCACCATCGAGTCGGCAGGCGAGCGGGGGCAGTCGGTGCTCGTCGACGTGCCCCGGGTCGACCGAGTGCAGACCACCCTCTACGAGCTGGTGGAGGCGCAGCACGACAAGCACACGCTGGGCGACGGGGAGATGCGCGACATTTTCGCCGACATGCGGGAGGGCAAGCCGTTGCGGGACACCAGCGGCTGATCCTGGCGGCCCGCCGGCCCCGGGTGTACCGGGGCCGATCAGGGTCGCGGCGTGCGGCGGGTGGTGCCGGCGTGCAGCTCGGCGGCCAGCTCCGCCTCCAGGTCGCCGCCGGCGACGGCCGGGCCGAGGGTGCCGCCCCGGCCCTGCTTCAACACCGGTTCGACGGTCGGGGCCGGCGTTCCGGCCGCCGGGGCGGTGCGGTCCTCGGCCTGGCTCTGGGCCTCTTCCAGCTCGCTCACCGATTCGGCCAGCTCGGCGACCGGGTCCAGCTCGGCCATGGTGTCCCACTCGTCGCGCTTGATGGAGTGCCAGGTCTCCTCGGCGTGCTGGGGGACCGGCTGGAAGACGAAGGTCCGGTAGGACCAGAACCGGAACAGGGTGGCGAGCAGCACGCCCCCGGTCTTGGCCACGTTGAGCGCGAGCAGGCTGGTGAACCCCAGGCCGTACTTGGCGGCGGCGAGGACGCCGAGTTCGATGATCAGACCGGCGCCGTTGAACAGGAAAAACAGGGCGTATTCGCGCTGGAGTGCCGCTTTCGGTCGATCCCGGTACGTCCAGTGGCGATTCATCAGATACGACGTGATCGTCGCCACGATGGTGGCGATGACCGTCGCCTTCAGTTGACCGTCGACGAAAACGGTGAGTGCCAGAGCATTGAACACCGCGTAATTGATGACGGTGTTGACGCCCCCGACGATGCCGAATTTGAGCGCCTCGCGGATGAACTTCTGCCAGCGCTCGGGCAGCAGACGGACAAGACGCATGCGCAACACCTTAGGGCTGAGGACGGTGCCGGGAACTCCGGCTGGACGGGATGGGCGACCGGTCACGACCCGGACGACGGGTCGCTGGTCGCCTCCGTGACGGCGGGAGTTCCCGCTTCGACGAAGACGAACCGTCGGTACGACCAGAACCGGAACATCGTGCCGAGCGCGGTGCCCACCACGTAGCTGGCGATATTGTCGGCCAGCGGGGTGCGGAACACGCCGGGCCAGATGCTGCCCAGCCCGTACCGGCTGCCCGCCAGGCAGGCCACCGCGATGCCCAGGCCGACCGCGTTGAAGAAGAAGAACAGTGCGTACTCGCGGGCCGGGTTGGAGCGGACCCGGTGCCGCCAGGTCCAGAACCGGTTGCCCACGAACGCGACGGTCGCCGCGATCACCGTGGAGACGACCCGCGCGGTCACCGGCTCGACGCCACGCCCCAGCGTGAGGTAGTTGAACAGCGCGAAGTCGACCAGGAAGGCCACCCCGCCCACGGTGGCGAACTTGCTCAATTCACGCAGCAGGTGGCCGAACCGGTCCAACAACGAACGGACCAGACCCGGGCGGGTCTGCGGGGCACCCGGCTGGTCCCCGGTCATCGTCGCGGCCACCTCGCGAGCGTACCGGTTGCCGGCTGATCGGACGGGGTGCCACCGGCGACCCGCCGCCGCGCCGTGGGTCGACCCGGGTCCCCCGTTGTCCCGGGGCCGTTCCCGCGCCCGCCGGCAGTTCGTCGAAGGATTTGCGTGAAAGTGCGCGTGAAAGCGGGTATCAGCTCGTGTTACCGCAGCCGGGCCGTACCTTGTGCAGTTCTTCACAACCAGTCCCACTGACTCGCGGGTCCGCCCGGTTTACGCTGAGGCCAATCCCAGGTTTCCACGAAGGCGACGCGGCAGGCGTCCGCCGAGACTCGTGCATCCCATAAATCGGTCAGCGTCGACCACAAGGAGATGAGTCATGGTTGCTCCGGCTACTGTGCGGGGGATCGATCAGGCCCCCACGACCCACCCCAAGCTGCTCGCCTGGGTCCGGGAGATCGCGGAACTGACCACCCCCGACCGGGTGGTCTGGGTGGACGGGTCCGACGAGGAGTGGCGGCGTCTCACCGACGAACTCGTCGACAACGGGACCCTCGTCCGGTTGAACCCGGAAAAGAAGCCGAACTCCTTCTACGCCCGCACCGACCCCACGGACGTCGCCCGGGTCGAGGAGCGCACCTTCATCTGTTCCGTGGACGAGGCGGACGCCGGCCCCACCAACAACTGGATGGCGCCGGCCGAGATGAAGCGGACGATGACCGAGCTGTACCGGGGTGCGATGCGCGGCCGGACGATGTACGTCATCCCGTTCTGCATGGGGCCGGTCGAGGCCGAGAACCCGATGTTCGGCGTCGAGATCACCGACAGCCCGTACGTGGTCGCCTCGATGCGGATCATGACCCGGATGGGTACCGCCGTGCTCGACGCGATGGGCGACGACGCCGACTTCGTGCACGCGCTGCACTCCATCGGCGCCCCGCTCGCCCCCGGCCAGACCGACGTGGCCTGGCCGTGCAACGAGACGAAGTACATCTCGCACTTCCCGGAGACCCGGGAGATCTGGTCCTTCGGCTCCGGGTACGGCGGCAACTCGCTGCTCGGCAAGAAGTGCTACTCGCTGCGGATCGCCAGCGTGATGGGGCGCGACGAGGGCTGGCTCGCCGAGCACATGCTGATCCTCAAGATCACCTCGCCGGAGGGGAAGGTGTACCACGTGGCGGGCGCGTTCCCGTCCGCCTGCGGCAAGACCAACCTGGCCATGCTGGAGCCGACCATTCCCGGCTGGAAGGTCGAGACCATCGGCGACGACATCGCCTGGATGCGGTTCGGCCCCGACGGCCGCCTCTACGCGGTCAACCCGGAGTACGGCCTGTTCGGCGTCGCCCCGGGCACCGACTGGAAGACCAACGCCAACGCGATGCGGACGTTGGACCGGGGCAACTCGATCTTCACCAACGTCGCCCTCACCGACGACGGCGACATCTGGTGGGAGGGCATGGGCGAGCCGCCGGCCCACCTGATCGACTGGAAGGGCAACGACTGGACGCCGGAGAGCGAGAACCTCTCCTCCCACGCGAACAGCCGGTTCTGCACCCCGATCACCCAGTGCCCGATCCTGGCCGACGACTACTTCGACCCGAACGGGGTGCCGATCGACGCGATCCTGTTCGGCGGCCGTCGCCGGGACACCATCCCGCTGGTCACCGAGGCCCGCGACTGGGTGCACGGGGTGTACCTGGGGGCGACGCTGTCCTCGGAGACCACCGCCGCCGCGTCCGGCGCGGTGGGCGTGGTGCGCCGCGACCCGATGGCGATGCTGCCGTTCATCGGCTACCACGCCGGTGACTACTTCAACCACTGGATCGAGATGGGCAAGGGCGTCGACGGCGACGCCGCCAAGCTGCCCAAGATCTACTACGTGAACTGGTTCCGTAAGGACGCCGAGGGCAACTTCCTCTGGCCCGGCTTCGGCGAGAACTCGCGGGTGCTCAAGTGGGTCGTCGAGCGGATCGAGGGCAGCGCCGACGCGGTCGAGACCCCGATCGGCATGGTCCCGACCGCCGACGCGCTGGATGTCGACGGGCTCGACATGACCCCGGAGGACGTCCGGATCGCCCTCAAGGTCGACCCGCAGGAGTGGCGCAACGAGCTGCCGCTGGTCACCGAGTGGTTCGAGAAGTTCGGTGACAAGCTGCCGGCCGTCCTGTGGTCGGAGCTGGACGCGCTGCGCGCCCGGCTCGACGAGGACCGGTCGCGGTGACCCGACGCCCAGCACCGCCCGTCGGAAGGCGGCAGGCACCGCGCTGACAGGTGTGCCGGCCGCCGGTACCGGGCAAGACCGGAAACCATGAGGACGGCCGCCGTGACGCCACCGGTCCGGCGGCCGTCCGCCGTCCGGGCGCTGACCACCCTGCTCGCGGTGACCGCCGCCGCCACCGTCGGGGTCGAGCTGCTCAACTGGTGGTACGCCCCGGAGCAGGAGTTCGGCCTCGCGGTGCGCACCGGCTGGGCGATGCTGCGGTCGCTGGGATTCCTGGTGCTGATCGGGCAGGTGAACCGGGGGCGGGCCGGGGCGAAGCCGTTCGGGCTGATCCTCGCCGTGACCACCGTGTTCGCGGTCGGCCGGCTGGTGGTGCCCCGGCAGGGCGTCCCGCCGCTGCCCGGCCTGCTCGGCTTCGCCGTGCTCACCGCGCTCTGCGTCGCCGTGGTCGTGCTGCTCTACCGCTGCGACGCGGTCGTCGGGCACCTGGTGCGCCACCGCCGGGGCCTGGTCGTCGAGGGCGGGACGATCGCCTGGCGGGAGGTCGCCCCGAAACGCCCCCAGGTCACCGCCTGGCTGCTCACCGCCCGGGTGGCCGCGTTCACGTACAGCCCGTTGATGCTGGTGCCCGCGCTGGTGGCCGGCGGCGCGGTGCTGGACGGCCGGCTCGGCGTCGTACCCGTGGTGCTGGCCTGGTTCGCCGCCGGCATCGTGGTGAGCTACCTGGTGCTGTTCTGTACGGCGTTCCTGCTGCGCGGCAGGCGGTGGGCCCGCCGCCTGCTGGTGACGGTCACCCTCGGCGTGCTCGCGGTGAACCTGCCGCTGTGCTGGTGGCTGCTCGGCCTGGACGGTCTGGTCCGCGAGGGCGCACCCCTGCTGGCGGCGGCCACCCTGGCCCTCTACGCCCTGCACCGCGCCCCCGCCACCCCCGCCTCCGCCGACGCCCCCGACGCCCCGCCCCGGTGATCAAGAGATTTCGGTCAGTGGACGGCCCATCGACGACGTATTTCTCTTGATCGCGCACGGAGTGCGCCACCGAGGCACTGATGTTCGGTGTGGGTCGCTACCCTGCAAGGTGATGACTCTGCGGAAACTTCTCTACTCCGTCTACGAGCGCCGGCTGACGGCCAGGCTCGCGGGTCGACCGGTGCCCCGGCACGTCGGCGTGATGTGCGACGGCAACCGCCGGTGGGCGCGGGAGATGGGCTTCGTCGACCCGAACGACGGTCACCGGATGGGTGCCGAGCGGATCAAGGAGCTGCTGCGCTGGTGCGACGCGGCAGGCGTCGGCCACGTCACGCTCTGGCTGCTCTCCACCGACAACCTGTCCCGGCCGGCGGAGGAGCTGGACCCGCTGCTCCAGATCATCGAGGATCTCAGCACCGAGCTGGCCGAGGAGGGCAACCCCTGGCGGCTGCGGATGGTCGGCGCGCTCGACGTGCTGCCCAACCAGCACGCCCAGGCGCTCAAGGCCGCCGAGGAACGCACCCGGGAACGCACCGGCGGCGCGCAGGTCAACATCGCCGTCGGCTACGGCGGCCGGCGCGAGATCACCGACGCGGTGCGGTCGCTGCTGGTGGAGCACGCGGCCAAGGGCGGCACTATCGAGGAACTGGCCGGCACGCTGGACGTCGACCACATCTCCGAGCACCTCTACACCCGGGGCCTGCCCGACCCGGATCTGATCATCCGGACCAGCGGCGAACAGCGCATGTCCGGTTTCATGCTCTGGCAGTCGGCGCACTCGGAGTTCTACTTCTGCGAGCTGAACTGGCCCGACTTCCGCCGGGTCGACTTCCTGCGCGCCCTGCGCTCCTACGGCACCCGGCAACGCCGCTACGGCACCTGACCGGCCGACGCGACGGGCGGGGGCTGCGGGCATGTCGGCCGATGCCCCCGCGCGCACGGTCAGGTCAGGTGATGCACGGCCCGGGTGAGGAAGTCGCCGAGCGCGGCGGGGGAGTCGATGGTGAGGTCGGCGGCCTCGGCGACCTCCCGGCCGGTCTCCGGGTTGGCCACCGCCACGCAGATGCCGAGGAACCCCGGATCGGCGGCGGAGCGGGCACGCAGCGCCGCGAACGCCTTGATGTCGGAGACGTCGTCGCCGAAATACCACGCGCCGCCGGCGTCCCGGACCACCTCGCCGATGACCAGCCCCTTGTCCCGGTCGACGGGGGGCTTGAGCTCCAGCACCATCCGGCCGGCCTGCACCCGCAGCCCGAGCCGGTCGGCCTGCGCCCGCCCCCACTGCTCGACCGCCGGACCGAGCTGCTGTGCGGTACGCCAGTGCAGGGCCACGCTCAGCCGCTTGAACTCGACCAGCGCCCCGGCGGGCAGTTCGGCGCGGGCCCGGTCGGCCAGCTCGGCCATGGTGGGCACCCAGGGCAGCGCGGCGGGCTCGGTGACGGTCTCGCCGCCGGAGTGGCTGTGCTCCAGGCCGTACAGTCCGTAGAGGTCGATCCCGGTGAGGCCACCGAGGTGGTCACGGAGGAAGTCGACGGGACGGGCGGAGACGATCGCCACCCGCTGCACCACCGGGGCGAGCGCCTCCAGGGCGGCGAGCACCTTGGGTGCGGGGCGTACCGCGGTGGGGTCGTCGTCGACCGGCGCGAGGGTGCCGTCGAAGTCGAAGAAGAGGACGGTGTCTGCGGCCCGCTCGGCGGTGGTACGCCAGGCGTGCTCAGCATCCAGCGGGGTCTGCGGCTGCTGGTTACCCAGATTCAACGGCGGCACGCGCGACAGCGTACCCCGGAGGCGGTGGATGATTCGTGGCTTCGGAGTGGCTTCTTGACACCGCCGGGGTATGTGGTCAGTGAGTGCTGCTCAGCGTTCGGCGGCCCCCCGCCCCCGCCGTCCCAAGGGCACCACGGTTGCCTCCCGGCCCTGATTGAGCAGGTAACCCTCGACGAAACCGGTGTTCCGGTCGCCGGTGCGGGTCTCGATCTCGTTGAGCCGCGCCACCAGGAACTCGGTGAGCGCGCTGACCCGGTCGTCGAGCCGGTCGTGCAGTTCGGCGACCACCGCCAGGACGACGGCGGTGCCGGCCACGGTCAGGGCGAAGAGGTTGACCACCAGCGGGATCTGCCCGCCCCCGCCCAGGCCGGCCACCAGGTTCGCGGTCACGCACGCGGTCAGGGAGACTGCCGCGACCACGACTGCCCACCACTTCAGGGTCATGGACAGACCCCTCCTTCTGTCCCGCAGGGCTGAGTTCGGCCTTGTCCCGTCCCCCCGCCGACGACGAGCCCAAGCAGTACGAATAGGGACGCTAGCGTGCCCGTTGCCGGCCCGGAGCGAAACGATCGGGTCTGCTCAGGCGTTCTTTCGCCATCTGAGGAACTACCCGGCCTGCTCTTCGCCCTTTCGGACATCGAGCGGAAGCGTGGGGCGGTATGCGAGGTAACGAATGGTTTCCCTGATGTGGAACTTCTCCGCGTCCGACACGGCGGGGTCGACCAGCCGGCGCAGCAGCGCCTCGACGTCCGGGTCCATCGGGGGAGCGCCGGGGGCGCCCCGGGGGGTGGCGGCCCGGTCCCAGCCGAGGGCGGCGAAGGCGGCGGCCGGGTTGAGGCCCAGCCCCTCACAGAACGCCACCACCCGTTCCGCCTCCGGGTCGCTGGCCCAGTCGCCGCGGACCCACCTGTTGATCGTCTGGCGGGAGACGCCGGTGCGCCGGGAGACCTCGGTGCCGGTCCAGGCGCGCATCGCCCGGGCATCGTCGAGCGCCCGACGAACGAAGGTGGCGAATGCGATCTTCCGGGCGGGGGCGGTCTCGGTCACCCCGAAACCGTACGACCGTAGCGCTCGTCCAGGCTGCCCGGGGCAGATCTTTGTCACGCATATGAGACGGCCTCGCCGGAGCGGCCGGACCGGCCCGGGAACCGGTGCGAAGGGGTCTCACCTGGGCATAATACCGCCGAGCGAGGTGGTCAGGAACCGGACGAAAAGCTGATACTGTCACGCTCATGGGACAATCTACGGTGTGTCACGTGCTTGAGACGATCAGTGCTCACATGCGTCACGCTCCCGGTGCGAGGGGGGCCAGGTGACCGAACTCGCGACCCGCGCCCAGGCGTTCGGCCTGATCGCGGAGGGGGTCGCCGCCGGCCTGAGCGCGCCCTGGCGGCTCTACCTCGCCCGGGGTTGCCGCTACCTGTCACTGAGCGTCGGCGACCGCGACGAGTGGAACGCCTGGCGGACTCATCTCGGCTGCCCGGAGATGAGCGTGCGGGTCTACGACTCCGGTGGCGAGATCCGCCGCTCCTCGATGGCCGAGGTCGTCCTGGACGGCTGCCGGATCAGCGTCGAACTGGTCGAGGAGGTCAGCACCGAGGACCTGGAACGGCTGCTCGTCGTCGACCCGACTCCGGCCGAGCCGGAGGACCGGTGACCCCGTCGCCGCGGCCCACCGGAGCCGCCCGATGAGCCCGCTGCTCGCCCTGTTCCTCGTCCTCGTCCTCGGGGCGACCAGCTACGCCGCCGGCCGGTTGCACGGTCAGCTCAGCTACCGGATCGGGTACCGCTTCGGCTACCGGCAGGGCTACTTCGACGGGGACCGGGGCGCCTGGAACCGGCGTCGGCGCGACGCCCAGGCCGTGCTCGCCTCGGCGCTCACCGCCCCGGCCGTGCCGGCCAACGCCGCGCGACGTCCCACAGCCGCGGTCCGCCAGGGCACCACGTACACCGGCTCCTCGTTCGCCAGCCCGCCGGGCCCGGTCGCCGGTCGGCACCCGACCGGCACCCTGGTCCGCCGGCCCGGCTGAACCGGCGGGAGCCGACAGCCGTCGGTGCGGCGTGCCGACACCGACCGCGTCGACAGGTGACTGCGGTTCCACCGGCCGGGATGCGCGCAGGGGGCAGGCATCCCGGCCGGTCCGCGCCGCCCGCCGGGTGGGGCGTACCCGGTGCGGGGAGATCCTCGTCCGCCCTCTAGCCGAGGCGGCCCGACGCCGCTAGCGTCTAGGCATGACCCGGGGTTTTCCCGGGTCAGCCGGCCGCCCGGATCTGCGACCTCGCGCACGGGGTTCCGCATCCGACCCCGTGTCACCGGGCACCGGAGGAGGCGGAACGCGGATGGCGGATGCCCGTCCGTCGGAGCAGGCCTGTGACGACTCGCCGTACGCCCGCCGGTGTCGACCAGATCCCGGCCGCGACTGCCACGACCCGCCGAGCCACCCGGAGCCGCCGTCCGGCGGCCGCCGCCCCGCCCGGCCCCGAGGAGCCCGGCCCAGCCGGCCAGGTGTTCGTTCTGGACACGTCGGTGCTCCTGTCCGACCCGGCGGCCTTCCACCGCTTCGCCGAGCACGAGGTGGTCCTGCCGCTCGTGGTGATCTCGGAACTGGAGGGCAAACGACACCACCCGGAGCTGGGCTGGTTCGCCCGCCAGTCCCTGCGCATGCTCGACGAGCTGCGGGTCCGGCACGGTCGCCTGGACCGTCCGGTGCCCGCCAACGAGTCCGGCGGCACGCTCACCGTGGAGCTGAACCACTCGGACGACGGCGTCCTGCCCCCCGGGTTCCGCAACGAGTCCAACGACGCGCGCATCCTGTCGGTGGCGCTGAACCTGGCCGCCGAGGGGCGGGAGGTGACGCTGGTCAGCAAGGACATGCCGCTGCGGGTCAAGGCCGCCTCGGTCGGCCTGCGGGCCGACGAGTACCGGCACGGCCAGGCCAGCGACCCGACCTGGACGGGGATGGCCGAGCTGGAGCTGGGCGAGGACGAGATCGGCCGGCTCTACGCCGGGGACTGCCTCGACCTGGACGCCGCCGCCGGCCTGTCCTGCCACACCGGCCTGGTGCTGCACTCCACCCGGGGGTCGGCGCTGGGGCGGGTGCTGCCCGACAAGACCGTCCGGCTGGTGCGGGGCGACCGCGAGGCGTTCGGTGTGCACGGCCGCTCGGCCGAGCAGCGGATCGCGCTGGACCTGCTGCTCGACGAGTCGATCGGGATCGTGTCGCTGGGTGGCCGGGCCGGCACCGGCAAGTCGGCGCTGGCGCTGTGCGCCGGGCTGGAGGCGGTGATGGAGCGCCGCCGGCACAAGAAGGTGGTGGTCTTCCGGCCGCTCTACGCCGTCGGCGGGCAGGAGTTGGGCTACCTGCCCGGGTCCGAGTCGGAGAAGATGTCGCCCTGGGCGCAGGCGGTGTTCGACACCCTCGGGGCGGTGGTGCACGAGAACGTGCTGGAGGAGGTCACCTCGCGGGGCATCCTGGAGGTCCTGCCGCTGACCCACATCCGGGGCCGGAGCCTGCACGACGCGTTCGTCATCGTCGACGAGGCCCAGTCGCTGGAGCGGGGCGTACTGCTCACCGTGCTGTCCCGGATCGGGCAGGGCTCGCGGGTGGTGCTCACCCACGACGTCGCCCAGCGGGACAACCTGCGGGTCGGGCGGCACGACGGGGTGACGGCGGTGATCGAGGCGTTGAAGGGTCATCCGCTCTTCGCGCACGTCACGTTGAACCGGTCCGAGCGGTCCCCGATCGCGGCGATGGTGACGGATCTGTTGGAGGACATCCCGGGCTGACCCGCGCGGGGGCGAGGTCCGCCCCTCATCGTCCGCATTCACTTTGTGGCGCAGGTCACAAATTGGCCGGTGGGTTTCCCATCAGCCTTACTGTGCGCGATGGTGTCCCACGAGCGCCCACGTCCCGGTGGGGGTGTTGGTGACCGTTCGTCCCCTTCTCAGGACGGGCAGCCACCCCCCTGCCGGTGCGTCGGTGGCGACCGGCTCAGGTCGGGGCGCTCGTGGCGCGGCCGCGCCCGTTCACGGCCGGTCCGTGCCGCGTCCTTGCCCCCGACGAAGGGACACTTCGTGAGTCGGCTGTGGAGCCGGTTCGGTGCCCGTACGGCCGCCGTCGCACTGCTCTCCGTGGGCGTTGCCGGCGGTTTCTATCTGGGCGAAGACCGGGAAACCCAGCAACAGGGCCTGACCGCACAGGTCGGCCTCCAGGTCGACCAGGCCGAGTACGACTACCAGCGCGACCGGCAGGCCGACCACCGGCGGGAGTCCGCCAAGCAGCGGGCCGCCGAGTACCAGGCGAAGCTGCGGGCCGCCGCGGCGGCCAAGGAGGCCGCCCAGCGGGCCAAGGCCGCCGAGGCCGCCGCCGCGTCGCGGAAGAAGGAGCGCGAGGCCGAGGCCAAGGCCAAGGCGGAGGACGGGAAGATCAAGGCCTACGCCGGCCCGGTCCCCGCCTCGTGCAGCTCGTACAGCGGGCACCGCAAGACCGGTTGCGCGATGCTCCTCCAGGCGGGCTTCAAGATCGACCAGATGCCCTGCCTGGACAAGCTCTGGAACAAGGAGAGCGGCTGGAACCCCAAGGCCAGCAACTCCTCGTCCGGCGCGTACGGCATCCCGCAGGCGGTGCCGGGCAGCAAGATGAGCTCGATCGCCAGCGACTGGCGGACCAACCCGGTCACCCAGATCAAGTGGGGCCTCGGCTACATCGAGGGCCGGTACGACAACCCGTGCGGCGCCTGGGCCAAGAGCCAGAGCGAAGGCTGGTACTGAGCGACGACACAGACGGCGGGACGGGTGGGCGACCACCCGCCCCGCCGTCGTCGTACCCCCGGTGGCACGGGACCCGGGTGGCGGTCGGCGAAGAATGCTGATAGCCATGGTGGGGTGACCCTGCACCCGACGGGCGGCGACCCCGACCGGTTCGGCACCGAGGCGTTCTACGCGTCGCTCGGCCGGGCCTTCGTCGCCATGTGCGCGGTGGTGCCGTTCCTCTTCCTCATCGAGGCCCTCGACCAGGGGCTCGGCTTCGGGCTCGACGTGGCCGCCGGGATCATCCCGCAGCGCGTCCAGGGGCTCGACGGGGTGTTCTTCTCGCCGTTCCTGCACCACGGCTTCGACCACCTCTACAGCAACAGCATCCCGCTGATCCTGCTCGGCACCTTCGTGCTGGCCGCCGGCACCCGCCGGTTCCTCTGGTCCACCCTGGTCATCATCCTGGTCAGCGGGCTCGGCGTCTGGTTCACCGGCTCGCCCAACTCGGTGGTCGTCGGGGCGAGCGGGGTCATCTTCGGCTACCTGGGCCTGCTGTTCACCCGGGGCATCGTCGAGCGGAGCTGGTGGAACTTCGGGGTGGTGCTGCTGGTCGGCCTGCTCTACGGCTGGCAGCTGCTCGGCATCCTCCCCACCGACGAGCGGATCTCCTGGCAGGGTCACCTGTTCGGGCTGCTCGGCGGGGTGGTCGCGGCGATCCTCTTCCGGCGTCGCCGCCCGTACGACCCGTACCGGGAGTACCGGGTGGAGTCCACCCTGAGCCCCTGACGCGGACGACCCGCCCGACCCGCGTGGCGGGAGCGGGAATGCTTGCCCGGACCGCACGTCGGGCCTACCGTCGGCAGCAGCACGTGTCGCCCGCCACCGGCGCGGCGCACGTTGACCGCCAGCGGAAAGCGACGGTACGCCCATGCGCGAGGTCGATGTCGCCGTGATCGGAGCCGGCCCGACCGGGCTGTTCGCCGCGTACTACGCGGGTTTCCGGGGGCTGTCGGTGGCGGTGGTCGACGCGCTGCCCGAGCCGGGCGGGCAGATCACCGCCATGTACCCGGAGAAGCTGATCCTCGACGTCGCCGGCTTCCCCGCCGTCAAGGGCCGGGACCTGGTCGCCAACCTGCTCGCCCAGGCCGCGCCCTACCACCCGGAGTACCTGCTCGGCACCCGGGCCGAGAAGCTCGCCCACACCGACGGCCGGCCGGTGCTGGGCCTGGCCGGCGGCGAGCAGTTGCGCTGCGGTGCGGTGCTGGTCACCGGCGGGCTGGGCAGCTTCACCCCGCGCCCGCTGCCGGTCGCGGACAGCTTCGTCGGCGACGGGATCGTCTACTTCGTACCGGAACCGACCGCGCTGGCCGACCGGGACGTGCTGATCGTGGGCGGCGGTGACTCGGCGTTCGACTGGGCGGCCACCCTGCAACCGTTGGCCCGCTCGGTGACCCTGGTGCACCGCCGGGAGCGGTTCCGGGCGCACGCCGCGACCGTGGCCCGGGTGTTGTCGCTGCCGGTACGGGTCGTGGTCAACGCCGAGGTGACCCGGCTGTACGGCGACGACACGGTCACCGCCGCCGAGATCACCGTCCGGGGCGGGGCGGCCGAGACGCTGCCTGTCGACACGGTGGTCGCGGCGCTCGGCTTCACCGCCGATCTGGGGCCGCTGGCCGAGTGGGGGCTGCGGCTGGACCGCCGGCACATTGTGGTGGACAGCGCGATGGCGACCAATCTGCCCCGGGTGTTCGCCGCCGGTGACATCACCGAGTACCCCGGCAAGGTGCGGCTGATCGCCACCGGCTTCGGCGAGGCCGCCACCGCCGTCAACAACGCCGCCGTCGCCATCGACCCGGCGGCCCACCTCTTCCCCGGCCACTCCTCCGACGCCGGCTGACCCACCGCACACCGCCGTGGGCCCGCATCGGCGCGCCTCCGGTCGATCCGCTGCGCGGTCGGGCGTGGGCGGACCGGGACGGTGACGCCCGGCGGGCCGGGTCAGGGGAGGCCGACGAGGTCGGCCATCAGGGCGGTCTGGTGGTCGAAGTAGGCGTCCCGGTGCGGGACGACCGGGTCGAGGCGGCCGAAGAGGTCGAAGCTGATCAGCCCGAAGAGCTGAGTCCAGCCGGCCATGCCCCGGGCGAGCAGGGCCTCGGGCAGGCCGGGGAAGAGCCCGGCGGCGATCTCGGCCAGGTCGGCCCGGACCGGCTCGGGCAGGTCGTCGTCGGGCGGGGTGATCCGGCCGGCGGCCACCCCGTCGGCGAGGATGCCGAGCAGGGTCAGCGGTGGGCGCTGCGCGGGGAGCACGGTGTCGACGGGGGCGGCGTACCCGGGCACCGGGCTGCCGTAGAGCAGGGCGTACTCGGCGGGGTGGGCCAGCGCCCAGGTGCGGGCGGCCCGGCAGGCGGCGTGCCAGCGTCCGCGCAGGTCGGCCCGGTCGACGGCGGCGTCGGCGGCCTCCACCGCGTCGCCGAGCGCCTGGTACGCCTCGATGATCAGCGCGGTGAGCAGGTCGTCGCGGCTGGGGAAGTAGCGGTAGATCGCGGACGAGACCATCCCCATGTCCCGGGCGACCGCCCGCAGTGAGAGGTCGGCGCCGTCGCTGGCGAGGTGGCGGCGGGCCACCGCCTTGATCTCGTCGATCATCTCGGCGCGGACCCGGGCGCGGATCGAGGAAGCCGGCATGCCCCCACTCTGCCACGGATCAGAGCGCCAATCAAAAGAGAGAGCACTGCTCTTGACTCGATGGACCAGGTCGGCCATGCTGGATGCAGCTCACCGAGAGCAGTGCTCTCGATCCGGTCTCCTGCTTCGAAAGGTTCTCCCATGTCGCTGCACGTGATCGTCGGCGCCGGCCCGGTCGGCACCGCCACCGCACAGCACCTCGCCCAGCAGGGCGAACAGGTCAGGCTCGTCACCCGGCGGGGCACCGGCCCCGTCGACCCGGCGATCGAGCGGATCGCCGCCGACGCCGCCGACACCGACCGGCTGACCACCCTCACCGACGGGGCGGTCGCGCTCTACAACTGCGCCAACCCGGCCTACCACCGGTGGGCCACCGACTGGCCGCCGCTGGCCGACGCGCTGCTCACCACCGCCGAGCGCACCGGCGCGGTGCTCGCCGCCGTCGGCTGCCTCTACGGCTACGGCCCGGTCGACGCGCCGATGACCGAGGACACCCCGCTCGCCGCCACCGGCACCAAGGGACGGGTCCGCAACCGGATGTGGACCGAGGCGCTCGCCGCCCACCGCGCCGGCCGGGCCCGGACCACCGAGGTACGCGGCTCGGACTACCTCGGTGCCGAGGGCAACTCGCTGCTGCCGCTGGTGCTGCCGAAGGTGCTCGCCGGCGAGCGGGTCGTCCTGCCGGTCAACTGGGACGCCCCGCACACCTGGACGTACGTCGGGGACGTGGTGCGTACCCTGGTCGCCGCCGCCACCGACGAGCGGGCCTGGGGACACGCCTGGCACGTGCCGAGCGGACCGCCGACCAGCGTCCGCGAGTTGGCCGTCCGAGCGGCCGAGCTGGCCGACGCACCGCCGCCGAAGCTGACCCGCCTGCCCTACCCGCTGCTCTGGCTCGGCGGCCTGACCGACCCCTTCGCCCGCGAGCTGCGGGAGACCGCGCACCAGTTCGCCGGGCCGTTCGTGATGGACTCGACCCGGGCCACCACCGTCCTCGGCATCACCCCGACCCCGGTGGACGAGGCGCTGACCGCCACCGTCCGTACCCTCACCGCCACCCTCGGGACGCCCACCCCGGCGGGCGCGACCCACTGACCGCCGTCCCCGCCGACCGTCCCGGCCCGCGCGGACGGTCAGGCCGGGTCAGCGGCGCGGAGCCGGGCCCAGCGCCGCCACCAGCACCGCGACCAGGGTGAGCGTCGCGCCGGCCAGGGTGGCCGGGCCCGGGTGCGACGCCGACGTCGGCAGCACCACGTCCAGCACGACCGCCCCGACGACCTGACCGGCGATGGTGGCCAGCCCCAGCAGCAGGACCCCGGTGAACCGGACGATCGCCGCCGCGACCGCGATGAAGACGATGCCGATCGGGCCACCCAGATAGAGCCACGGCTCGGTCGGCAGCGCGCCACCGGGAGCACCCCGGACCGCCAGGTCCACACCGAAGGTGATCAGCAGAGCCACCGTACCGACGGCGAAGTTGACTCCGGTGGCGACGAGCGCACTGCCCGACGCCCCCCGGACCAGCCCGTTGACCGCCTGCTGCCAGGCCAGCCCCAACCCGGCCAGCAACGGCAGCAGAGCCAGCGCCAGGGTGCCCGGGTCGCCGAGCCGGTCACCGACCGCCAGCAGCACGGCCAGCACGGTCAGCACCGCACCGGCCAGCCGGGGGACGGTCACCGGCTGCCGCCCGCCCGGCCCGATGCCCGCCCGGTCCACCACCAGGCTGCTGGCCGACTGCCCGGCCACCACCGCCACGGTGAACACCGCCACACCGAGCGTCCCGATGGTGAGCCCCTGGGTGGCGACCAGGAACGCCCCGCACACCCCGCCCAGCAACTGCCAGGGGCGCAACGCCCCGGACCGCAACGCCCCGCGCAGGTCGGCCAACCCGCGCCGCCCCCCGGGCAGGGCCGGGACCAGCACCAGCAGCACCAGCAACCCGAGACCGAAGGAGACCACCGCGGCGGCAATGCCGTCGGCCAGGCGTACGCCCAGCTCGCCGTTGATCCGGGACTGCACGGCCACGCCGACGCCGGCGGCGGTGGCCAACCCGATGCCGGCGATCCGCCGGGCGGTGGACAGGACGGGAGGGGCGGCGGTGCCGGAAACGGTCACTCCTGCTCTGCCAGCGGCCTGCCGTCGAAGTCCACCGCCGAGTAGAGGGCCAGCTTCTCCAACCGGTGGTAGGAGTCGATCACCCGGATCGTGCCGCTCTTGGAGCGCATCACGATCGACTGGGTGTACGCCCCGCCGGCCTGGTACCGCACCCCGCGCAGCAGGTCACCGGAGGTCACCCCGGTCGCCACGAAGAAGCAGTTGTCCCCGGTGACCAGGTCGTCGGTGCCGAGCACCCGGTCCAGGTCGTGCCCGGCGGCGAGCGCCTTCTCCCGCTCCTGCGCGTCCTGCGGCCAGAGCTTGGCCTGCATCGCCCCGCCCATGCACTTGAGCGCGCACGCCGAGATGATCCCCTCCGGGGTGCCGCCGACGCCCATCAGCACGTCGACGCCCGACTCGCCACGGGCGGCGGCGATCGACCCGGCGATGTCGCCGTCGGAGATGAACCGGATGCCGGCCCCGGTCCGCCGGATCTGCCCGACCAGGTCGTCGTGCCGGGACCGGTCCAGCACGCAGACGGTGACCTCGGCCACCTCGGTGCCCTTGACCTTGGCGATCCGCCTGATGTTCTCGGCCGGACCGGCCTCGATGTCCACCACGTCGGCGTACTCCGGGCCGACGGCCAGCTTCTCCATGTAGAACACGGCGCTCGGGTCGAACATCGCCCCCCGCTCCGAGACGGCCAGCACGGCGAGCGCGTTGGGCATGCCCTTGCTCATCAGCGTGGTGCCGTCGACCGGGTCCACCGCCACGTCCACCTCGGGGCCGGTGCCGTCGCCCACCTGCTCGCCGTTGAACAGCATCGGCGCGTTGTCCTTCTCGCCCTCGCCGATCACCACGACGCCGCGCATCTGGATCGAGTTGATCAGCTTGCGCATGGCGTCCACGGCTGCCCCGTCGCCACCCTCCTTGTCGCCCCGGCCGACCCACCGACCGGCGGCCATCGCCGCGGCCTCGGTGACCCGGACCAGATCGAGGGCGAGGTTGCGGTCGAGATCCTGCGGGACCCGCGTCCTGGTGTTCGTCATGGCGGCTTCCTCCTCGCGACGGTGCGGGGTGGGCCGGCAGGACGCCGGTCGCCCCGGCCGGCTGTGTCGCTGATCCTCACACGATGCCAGGTCCGGGGACGGGGCGGGGCGATGGTGCGCGGGTTCGCCCCACCGGGCGGCTGCGAGAATGGGCCGGTGGAAGCCGCCCAGCCCGCCGACCGCGTACCCGCCGACCCGACCCCGCCGGACGGCCGGCCGCCCGTGCCCCCGGCCGCCGCCGACGCACCCACCGGGTCCGCGCCCGGCGGCGGCGCGGCCACGACGGCCGGCGGCGGGCCCGAGCCGGCCCTCGTCGGCGGCGACCCGTCCCCGGTGCCCGTCGCCGGGGACCCCGGGCCGACGCCGGTCGCCGGGGACGGGTCGCCGGGCCGGGCGGCGACGGTACGCCCCGGACGCCCGGAGCGGCCCCGCTCCGAGCGCTCGCCCAAGGACATGGCCCTGTCGCTGCTGGTGCTGCTGGTGCCGATCGCCCTGCTGCTCGCCTTCTACCGGGGCTTCCTCGGCGGCGAGCAGCCCACCACGGTCGACGCCGCCCCCGCCTACGAGCAGGCCCGCGCGGCGAACGTCTTCCCCGTCACCGAGCCGTCCGGGCTCGGTGACGGCTGGCGTACGGTGAGCGCCAGTTTCCGTACCGTCGACGACGGCGCGAACCTGCGGGTGGGGTATCTCACCCCGGAGGGGCGGGGCGCCCAGCTGGTGCAGAGCAACGTGCCGCCGCAGCGGCTGATCCCCGCCGAGCTGACCGCCGAGGGTCAGCCGCAGGGGCCGGCCGACCTGGGCGGGGCGAACTGGCAGCGGTACACCGGGCGGGGCAACGAGCAGGCCCTGGTGCTCCTCGAACCGGGCCGTACGGTGATCGTGGTGGGCGACGCCCGCGACAACGAGCTGCGTGAGCTGGCCGGCGCGCTGCGCTGACCGGCGGCGCGGGTGGACCGTGCCGAGGGGGATTGCGGAAGGCGACGTCCGGGAACAGAAGGGACACGACCCCGGGCCGGCCCGACCGGGCGGGGACCGTGCGCCGCGCGGGAAGTGTCACGCCCGCGCCGGCACGCCCCCGGTGCCCGCCGGGGGTCGGACGACCCGACTGGAGAACCTGACGTGACCATTCGACGTTTCAGTACGGCGGTCTTCGCCGCAGCGCTGCTCACCCCCGGCCTGGCCGCCTGCAACAACTCCGGCACCGGCGAGGCGGGGACGTCCGCGTCCCCGTCGGTCTCCGGCAGCGTCGCCCCGGGCAGCGCCTCGCCCGGCACCTCCGAGGCCAAGCAGGCCCTGCTGAACTCCACCAACGAGATCCGCAACGGCAACTTCCGGTTCACCATGAGCGGGGTGGGGTCGACCGCCGAGGGGCAGGTGCACCAGCCCAGCCAGAGCGCCCAGATGAAGCTGAGCATCGGTGACGCGTCGTCGGACCTGATGATGAACCTGGACCTGATCCACGCCAAGCCGGACAGCTGGGTCAAGCTCGACCTGGGCGGCAAGTCCGCCAGCAGCATCCCCGGCGCGCAGAAGCTCAACCTCGGCAAGTACCAGCACCTCGACCAGACCCGGATCAAGGGCAACAAGTCCCTCGGGTTCGACTTCGAGAAGCTCGACCCGGCCGGCAGCGCCGTGCTGACCCAGGGCATCACGGAGGTCCGGCAGACCGGCGAGGGCAGCTACGCCGGCACCCTGGACGTGTCGAAGGCCGCCGAGGCCGGTTCCGTCGACCAGACGCTGATCAGCGCCCTGGGCGCGCAGGCGCAGTCGGTGCCGTTCACCGCGAAGCTCGACCCGCAGGGCCGGCTCAGCGAGCTGGTGCTCCAGATCCCGGCCGCCGGCCAGAGCGCAGCGCAGGACATCAAGATCACTTACTCGGACTACGGCAACGCCACCGCCGCCCAGAAGCCCGCCGCCGACCAGGTGGTCGAGGCACCGCAGGAGTTCTACAACCTGTTCAGCTGAGCCGGCGCACCGACGGCGGGGCGGCCCCCGGGGGCCACCCCGCCGTCGTCGTGTCCGCCCCGCCCGGCAGGCGCTGCGGTCAACCCCGGCTCAGAGCAGTTCCAGATAGTCGTTGACCCGGTCGTAGGCCACCGTCAGCAGGGTCAGCGGCTCGGGCGAGGCGGCCAGCAGCCGGCGGCACGCGGCGATGTTCGCGCCGGTCGACGGCCCCGCGCCGATGCCCTCGGACGCCATCAGCCGGCGCATCCCGTCGATCGCGTCCGCCTCGCTCACCGTGACCATCTCGTCGATGATCTCGGTGTTGAGCACCGGCGGGATCATGCCGATGGACAGCCCCTGGATGCGGTGCGGGACGAACACGTCGGCGAACATGTCGCACCCCTCCGGCTGCACGCCGAGGATGCGCAACCCGCCCTGGTGTTGCCGGAGCACCTCGCCGATGCCGGTCAGGTGACCGCCGGTGCCGATGCCGGCCACGTAGCAGTCCACCTGGGTGCCGTCCAGGTCGGCGATGATCTCGCGGACGGTGGTCAGCCGGTGGATCTCCGGGTTGGCCGGGTTGGCCGCCTGGTTGAGCATCACGTACTCGGGGTGCTCGAACTGGATCTCGGTAGCCAGCTCACCGTGCGAGTTGTTGCCCCGGGTGCTGTCCGAGAGCCGCACCTCCACCCCGAAACTGGCCAGCAGGCGACGCTTCGACTCGCTGTAGTTGTCCGGGATGACCAGCACCACCCGGTAACCGAGCACGGCGGCGGCGATCGCGATCCCCATCCCGGTGTTGCCGCCGGTGGGCTCCAGGATGGTCTGCCCGGAGCCCGGCTTGAGCAGGCCGTCCCGCTCCGCGGCCCGGATCATGTTCAACGCGATGCGCATCTTGTGGCTGCCGCCCGGGTTGTTCAGCTCCAACTTGAGCAGGATCTCCCCGGGCAGGTCGGCGGTGAGCCGGCTGAGCCGCACCAGCGGGGTGCCCCCCACGGTGTCCAGGATCGAGTCACGGATGCCCATCTCAGCCCACCTCCGCCGTCCGCCGCTGCGGGCCGGGCAGGAAACGCAGCTCGGTGTAGTCCCCGTCGACGCACCGGAACAACCGGGCCTCCCGGACACCGGTGTCGTCGATGCCGACCACCAACTGCGTAAGCGTCGGATAGAGCGGCACCCCGTCGACCAGGGCGTTGCGCCGGTCCTCGTCGCTGAAGTAGGCCCGCCCGTTGGGATGCGAGTGGTAGAGCACCACCACCGGGTCGTCCACGTCGAGGTTGTCCTCCAGGTACATCAGGTCGGCCGGGGCCAGCACGTAGCCGGTGGCGGCGGTACGCGGGAACCGGGCCGGGTCCTTGCGGTGCATCTCGTCGGCCATGTTGCGGGCCTCGTGCACCCGTCCGCTGGCGTGCACGAAACCGCACGCCTCGCCCGGGTAGGCGACCCGGGCGTGCTCGTAGATCGTGTCGAGGGCGGACCCGTCGAGCGCCGCCCCGTCGTCCGGGGTCAGCGGTGCGGGCGTCGCCGCCGACCCACCCCCGGTGGCCTTCTTGGTCAGCCCGAACGCGGCCAGCATGACCACCGCGAGGACCACCGCCAGGGCCGGCAGCGTGGCGTTCTCCAACAGCGCCGACCCGAACAGCGCCACCACCGGGAAGAGCACGAAGACGTACGACACCAGGACCGCGTCGACGTGCTGGAGCAGGTAGAAGTAGGCGGCGAAGCCGATCACCGAGCCGACCAGGCCGAGGTAGAGCACCCCGGTGAGGGACCGGCCGGAGATCGCGCCCAGGTCGGGCCGCTCGACGAACGCCCCGAGCACCACCAGCCCCACCGCGCCGAGCCCGATCGGCAGGGTCTCCTGGGTGAGCACGTGCACCGTGCCGCCGTAGCGGGCCATCACCGCGTACGTCAGGGCGTGCATGACCGCGGCGAGCAGCACGGCGGCCGGGGCGAGCAAGCCCCGGGCGCTGATCCCGGCGGTGAGCTGGACGATGCCGACCAGGCAGCCGAGCCCGACCACGACGCCGGCCCACTGCGTCCAGCTCACCGCGATCCGCGAGATCAGCACCGAGAAGAGCAGCAGGAAGACCACGACCGACGAGAAGATCAACGCTGCCAGGCCGGAGCTGATGTGCTGCTCGCCGTAGTTGATCAGTGCGTACGGGACGGCGATGTAGACCACCGCGATGAACGGCACCACCCAGCGCCGGCCCGGCGGCGGTAGCAGCGACACCCCGGGCGTGGCGAGGCAGACGGCGAGCAGGAACGGGAAGGCCACCAGGAAGCGCAGCCCGGCCGCGGTGATCGGCGGCAGCGTCTCCACGCTCATCTTCATGCCGTACCAGGTGGTGCCCCAGATCAGGCACACCAGTAGGTAGAGCAGCCCGAGCTGCCAGCGGCCGGCGCGGGGACCGGTGTGGTTCGTCATGTCATCTCCTGGTCACGCGAAGCCGAACTCGTCGAGCGCTCGCCAGAGTTGCTGGAGGTTGTAGAGGACCGTCTCGTTCCCGCAGGTGTCGATGATCCGCAGTCGTTCGTCGGTGCCGGGACGGTTCACCGCGCACCGGACCCGCCGGTCGTCGCGTTCGAGCACCACCACCGGCCGGTGCTGGCCGGTGCTGGTCACCAGGTCCACCTCGATCGAGGCGAGGCCGGTGCCGTGCACCTCGACCACACCCTCGCAGACCGGTACGACGCCGAAGACCCGGACGTTGCACTCGCCGGAGGTGCCCTGGTACTGGTTGAGCAGCCGGACCCGGCGGTGGCTCGGCACGTCGTTGGTGACGATGATCCCGGGCCCGATCAGCACGTCGTCGCCGACCGTCACCGCGCCGAGGATGCGGGCGAACGCGCCCACCTCGACCCGGTCGCCGAGCCGGGGGTGCCGTCGGCCGCTGGGGTTGTCGGCGATACCCCGCGCGCCGAGCACGACCCCCTGGAGGATGTACGCGTCGTCGCCGATCTCGGTGGTCTCGCCGACCACCGTGCCGAGCCCGTGGTCGATGACCAGTCGCCGCCCGATGCTGGCAGCCGGGTGGATCTCCACGCCGGTACGGACCTTGGCGGCCTCGGAGACCCGGCGGGCCAGGGCGAGCCGGACGTCCGGGCCCAGCGGGGTGTCCTCGGCCCGGTGGACCGCGTGCGCCACCCGGTAGGCGAGGGTCGCCCGGTAGGCGACGTAGCTGTCCCAGACATACTGCCACGAGTTGCCGGCGGCCGGATCCCGGCGGGCCAGCGCCAGCAGATCCTCCGTGGCGAGCTCGCAGATGGCGCGCAGCCGCTGCGGGGTCAGCAGCGTCTGGGTCACCGCCGAGGACGCCTCGGCCTCGACGAGGCGGACGACCTCCGTGCGCAGCAGCGGCAGCAGGGCCTCGGTCGACGCCGGATCGGCCGGCGGCGGTGTGCCGCCGGAAGAGGTGGCCGGTCCGGACGCGGCGCGGGGGGCCGGTATGCGCTGCCCCGTGCCGTTCGAGCCCGCAGTTGCGTGCAGCGACGACTCCATGCGGCTCCCGCTCCCCGTTCTGCCTGGAACCGTCTCCTTCGGCGGCTCAAGTGAGGTGACACTCGGTGCGGCGTCACGCCTCGGAAGCGGACCAGGCCGCAGGGCGGGCGGGTGCGGTGCCAGATCGTAGTCACAGCCCCCCGCTAACGTGACGATGGACTATTGCTCAAGTCAGTGGCTGAGGGAAATAGCCAATCCTCAGTCCATTGGGGGGAGAGCATGAACGCGGAAGAGTTGGCCGCTCAGCTCGGTACGTGGAAGAACGACCAGACCCGGCTCTACCGCGGGCTGGCCGAGCAGCTGCGGCTGCTGATCCGGCTCGGATCGCTGCCCCCGGGCAGTGAACTGCCCCCGGAACGCCGGCTCGCCGTGGCGCTGGCCGTCAGCCGGACGACCATCGCCCAGGCGTACAGCTCGCTCAAGGAGGAGGGCTGGCTGGTCAGCCTCCAGGGCAGCGGGACCCGGGTGGCGCACGCCCAGCCCGCCGTCGCGCCCCCCTCCGACTACGGTGCGGCGGCGAGCGGCTTCATCGCCGACGTCGTCCGTGACCGGGTGCGTACCGTCGACCTGACGGTCCCGTCGCCCCCGCCCGGCCCGTGGCTGATGGCGGCGATGTCCCGGCTGCCCGCCCTGGCCGCCGCCGCGCTGCCCGGCCGGGTGTACGAGCCGGCCGGCTATCCCGCGCTGCGGGATCGGATCGCCGGCAAGCTGACTGCCGACGGCCGGGTCACCGCCGCCGAAGAGGTGATCGTCACCAACGGCGCGACCCAGGCGTTGTCCCTGTTGGCGGGGGTGCTGACCCGGCGGGGCGACACCGTGTTGGTCGAGGAGCTGACCTGCCCGACGGTGCTGGCGTCGCTGCGTACCGCCGGGTTGCGGCTGGTCGTCGTGCCGATCGAGCGGGAGGGCGCCGACCCGCAGGCGGTCGAGGCGGCGGTCCGCCGGTACGAACCCTCCTTCATTTACGTCATCCCGACATACCACAACCCGACCGGGTGGACGATGACCGAACGTCGGCGTGCGGCACTCGCCTCCATCGCCCGCCGGTACGGGGTGCCGCTGGTCGAGGACCTCACCCTCGCCGACACCCGGATCGACGGTCCGGTCCCGCCGCCCCCGATCGGCGCGTACGCCCCCGGCGGGCAGATATACACCGTCGGCAGCCTCAGCAAGGTCTGCTGGCCGGGGCTGCGGATCGGCTGGCTGGTCGGCCCCCGCCGCGAGCTGCAACGGATCGTGCACCTGCGGGCCATGTACGACCTGGGCTGCCCGCTGCCCACCCAACTGCTCGCCGTCGAGCTCCTCGACGACCTGCCGCAGATCCGCCTCGACCGGCAGCGGGAACTGCTCGGCCGCCGCGACACCCTGCTCGCCGCGCTCGCCGAACACCTGCCGCAGTGGCGGTACGAGTCACCCCACGGCGGGCTCAGCGTCTGGTGCGCCACCCCCCGGCCACTGCAACAGTTCAACCACGTCGCCCAGCACCACGGCATGCAGCTGATGCTCGGTTCGCACTTCGCCGTGGGGGCACGCTCCTACCTGGACCACGTCCGGCTGCCCTTCACCCTCGACGAGGCGGAGCTGACCGAGGTGGTCAGGCGGCTGGCCGGCTACTGGGCCGAGGCCGGGCGTGGCTAGTCTCACGGTGCGCGACGATCGGTAGTACGCTGCGCCCCCATGGGCATCTCCCACCACGGACGCACCGAGCGTCTCGACCTCGCCGACCCGTCCCTGCGCGAGTGGACCTGCCGAGTCGTGCACGTCGATCCCGAACGTGGCATCGTGCTGGACCGCTCCGCCTTCTACCCCGGTGGCGGCGGCCAGCCGCCGGACCACGGCGTGCTGCTGTGGCAGGGGGTGCAGACCCGGATCGTCGGCACCCACAAGGGTGACGACCTCTACCTGATCCCCGCCGAGGGCGACCCGACGCCCCCGGTCGGGGCCGAGGTCCGGGGCGCGATCGAGGACGAACGCCGGTTCACCCTGATGCGCACCCACTCCGGGCTGCACGTGCTCTGCGGCGTGGTGTTCCGCGACTTCGGCGCGCTGGTGACCGGCGGCAACATGGAGCCGGGCGAGGCCCGGATGGACTTCAACCTGCCGCAGCCCCCGGAGGGCTTCAAGGGCCTGCTCGAAGAGGCGGTCAACAAGGAACTCGCCACCGACCGGCGGGTCTCCGTCCGGGTGCTGCCCCGCGACGAGGCGCTGGCCATCCCGGACATCGTCCGCACCCAGACCAACCTCATCCCGCCGGACGAGCAGGAGGTCCGGATCGTCGACATCGAGGGTCTCGACGTGCAGGCCGACGGCGGCACCCACGTCGCGTCCATCGGGCAGGTCGGGCGGATCCAGGTGGTCAAGGTGGAGAGCAAGGGCAAGCAGAACCGCCGGGTCCGCATCCGCCTGGTCAGCTGACCCCGGTTCAGGCGTCGGCGGAGGACCGCGCGGCGTCGATCCGGGCACGGGCACCGTCGAGGGAGCGTTGGCAGGCGGCGGCGAGCCGCTCGCCACGCTCCCACAGCGCCAGTGACTCCTCCAGCGACGTGCCGCCGGCCTCCAACCGCTCCACCACCTGGGCCAGCTCGGAGCGGGCCTGCTCGTAGCTGAGCTGCTCGTCGGGTTTCCGGTCGCTCATCTCGTCCTCCTCATCGCTCGACGGTCGCGGTCAGCTCGCCCTCGGCCAGGCGTATCCGCAGCCGGTCGCCCGCGGCCACCTCGCCGGCCGCCCGGACCACGTGTCCGTCGGCCCGCTGCACGATGGCGTAGCCCCGGTCGAGGGTGGCGGCGGGGGAGAGCCCCCGCAGCCGGGCCAGGGTGTGCCGCAGGTCGGCGCTGGCCGCGTCCAGCCGGTGGTCGAGGGTGCGGCCGGCCCGGTCCCGCAACGCGGACACCTCGGCCGCGCGCTGCTCGACCATCACCTGCGGGCGGGCCAGCACCGGCCGGGACCGCAGCAGGGTCAGCCGGTGCGACTCCCGGTCGACCAGGTTGCGGACCGCCCGCTCCAGCCGGGAACGGGCCTGCCCGATCAGCCGTACCTCGTCGGCCAGGTCGGGCACGACCCGCTTGGCGGCGTCCGTCGGGGTGGACGCGCGGACGTCGGCCACGTAGTCGACCAACGGGGCGTCCGTCTCGTGGCCGATCGCGCTCACCACCGGGGTACGACAGGCGAAGACCGCCCGGCACAGCGCCTCGTCGGAGAAGGGCAGCAGATCCTCGATGCCACCGCCACCCCGGGCCAGGATGATCACGTCAATGGTCTCGTCGGCGTCGAGGACCCGCAGCGCGTCGACGATCTGCGACACCGCGCCCGGCCCCTGCACCGCCACGTTGACCGTGCGGAACTCCACCGCCGGCCAGCGCCGCCGGGCATTGGTCAACACGTCCCGCTCGGCCGCCGACGCCCGACCGGTGACCAGGCCGATCCGCTGCGGCAGGAACGGCGGCCGGCGTTTGCGGGCCCGGTCGAACAGCCCCTCGGCGGCGAGCAGCTTCTTGAGTTTCTCCAGCCGGGCCAGCAGCTCACCGAGCCCCACCTGGCGGATCTCGTCGGCGCGCAGGCTGAGCGTGCCCCGCGCCGCGTAGAACTCCGGCTTGGCGTGCAGCACCACCCGGGCGCCCTCGCGCAGCTCCGGCGCGCCCGAGTCGAGGACGTCCCGGTTGGTGGTGACGGTGAGGCTGAGGTCGGCCGACGGGTCGCGCAGGGTCAGGAAGACCGTGCCGGCCCCCGGCCGGCGGCTGATCTGCGCCACCTGCCCGTCGACCCAGACCCAGCCGAGCTTGGCGATCCACGCGCCGACCTTCTGGCTGACCACCCGGACCGGCCAGGGTTCCTCGGGGGTGCTGCGCGGGGCGTCGGTCACCCGCCCACCCTACGGTCCGCCTCCGACGACCCGCCGCTGCCGGGCCGCCCGCCGCGACCCGTACCCCCGCTGTGGTACGGGTCGCAGCTCCTGCCGGGGGAGATGTCGACACGTACGATGGTCGGGTGACCGAGGCTGAGGCGACCCCCAAGACCGGCAAGCGCGTGCTCCTGGCCAAGCCCCGCGGCTACTGCGCCGGGGTGGACCGGGCGGTGCAGACCGTCGAGGAGGCGCTGAAGCTCTACGGTGCGCCGATCTACGTCCGCAAGCAGATCGTGCACAACAAACACGTGGTGCAGACCCTGGAGGCGCGGGGCGCGATCTTCGTGGAGGAGAACGAGGAGGTGCCCGAGGGCGCCACCGTCATCTTCTCCGCGCACGGCGTCGCCCCCGAGGTCTACGAGCAGGCCAGGGCCCGGTCGCTGCGGGCGATCGATGCGACCTGCCCGTTGGTGACCAAGGTGCACCAGGAGGCCAAGCGGTTCGCCGCCGAGGACTACGACATCCTGCTGATCGGTCACGAGGGGCACGAGGAGGTCATCGGCACCGCCGGGGAGGCCCCCGCCCACATCCAACTCGTCGACGGCCCCGACGACGTCGACCGGATCACCGTGCGTGACCCGAACAAGGTCGTCTGGCTCTCCCAGACCACGCTGTCGGTGGACGAGACGCTGGAGACGGTGGCCCGGCTCAAGACCCGGCTGCCGCTGCTCCAGTCGCCGCCCAGCGACGACATCTGCTACGCCACCTCCAACCGGCAGCACGTGGTCAAGGAGATCGCCCCCGACTGCGACGTGGTGATCGTGGTCGGCTCGCGCAACTCGTCCAACTCGGTACGCCTGGTCGAGGTGGCCCTGGACGCCGGGGCCCGCGCCGGGCACCTGGTCGACTTCGCCCACGAGATCGACGACGCCTGGCTGGCCGACGCCCGGACGGTGGGCCTGACCTCCGGCGCGAGCGTGCCCGACGAGTTGGTCCACGAGGTGCTGGCCCACCTGGCCGAGCGGGGCTTCACCGATGTCGACGAGGTGGTCACCGCCAACGAGCGGCTGACCTTCTCGCTGCCGCAGGAACTCAAGCGTGACATGAAGGCCGCCGCGCGCGGCTGACCACGGGCCGGCTGCGGCGGGGTCGAGCCGGCACGGAAGCCTCGCGCCGCCCCGGGCACCGGGTGGCGCGCCGATCGTGGGTCGGCGTGCTCGTCGGCGGCCTGCCGGCACCGGTGTCCGTCGTCGGGGGGTTCCCGGCGGACGGAACGGATCACGGGAGGGGTACGTCCCAGTGGGTATGAGAACTCCTCGGATGGCGGTCGTCGTGCTGCTGGCCGCCGGTGTGGCGCTCGCCGCCTGTGGCGACGGTGCCGACGTCACCGGCCCGCCGGCCACGCCGACCAGTTCCCCCACCCTCACGGTCACCCCGACGGACCCGGTCACCCCGACGGGGACCGTGCCGCCGTCCGCGCCGTCGGCCTCGGTGGCCCCGTCCGCGCCGCCGGCCGGGTCGGTGCCGCCCGGCGGGCTGAAGCCGCCGCCCGGCGGCCCACGGCTGCCGCCCGGTCCGGGTGCGACGGAGCTGACCGGCACCGTCGAGGCGGGCGTCGAGCCGGGGTGCCTGCTGCTCGACGGCCACCAGTTGGTAGGCGGCCCCACCGACGTGCTCGTGAAGGGCGCCCGGGTCACCGTCACCGGCCGGGCCCAACCCGACCTGATGAGCACCTGCCAGCAGGGCGTCCCGTTCCTGGTGGAATCGGCCCGCCGCTCCTGACCCGTCCCGCCCGTGTGCCCGTCCGGGTCAGGGGCGGTCGTCGAGGAGTTCGGGGGCCTGGGGTTGGCGGGGGGTCAGCTCGACCTGGGCCGGGACGGTCAGTTCCTGGTCGGAGACGCCCAGCTCGGCCAGTTTGCGTGCGCTGACCAGGACCCGGGCCTCCAGCGAACCGACCGCCCGGTTGTACGCCGTCACCGCGCCACCGAGCGAGCTGCCGAGCTTGCCGACGTGCTCGCCCAGGGTGGACAGTCGGCCGTACAGCTCGCGGGCCAGCGCGTGCACCGCCACCGCGTTACGGGCCAGCGCCTCCTGCCGCCACGAGTACGCCACCGTGCGCAGCAGCGCGACCAGGGTGGCCGGGGTGGCGAGCACCACGTTGCGGGCGAACGCGTGCTCCAGCAGCGTCGGGTCGCGCTGCAACGCCACGTCCAGGAACGGGTCGGCCGGGACGAACAGCACCACGAACTCCGGGCTGTCGTCGAACGCCGCCCAGTAGGTCTTCGCGGCCAGCGCGTCGACATGCCCACGCAGGTGTTTGGCGTGCCGGTCGAGGTGGGTGTCCCGGCTGCGCTCGTCGCGTGCCTCCATCGCCGTCAGGTAGGCGTCGAAGGGCGCCTTGGCGTCCACCACCACCGTGCGCCCGCCGTGCAGCCGGACCACCAGGTCGGGGCGGACCCCCTGGTGGTCGGTGGCGGCGGTGACCTGCTCGCTGAAGTCGCAGTGTTCCAGCATGCCGGCCGCCTCGACGATCCGGCGGAGCTGGTGCTCGCCCCAGCGTCCGCGTACCTGCGGGGCGCGCAGCGCGGCGACCAGCTGCTTGGTCTCGGTGCGCAGCTCGCTGGAGACGGCACCCATCGAGCGGACCTGTTCGCGCAGCTCGGCGTAGGCGTCGACGCGGTCGCGTTCCAGCTCGCCGACCCGGGTCTCGTAGCGGCGCAGGGTGTCGTGCAGCGGGGCGACCGCGCGGGCCACCGCCTCCTGGGACTGGGCGGTGGCCTCGTAGCTCAGCGCCCGCATCGACTGCTCCAGCCGGCCCTCGCCCTCCCGGGTGGCGGCGAGGGTGGCCTCCAGCCGGGCGATCTCGGTGGCCGACCGGGAGCGGGCGGCGTACCAGCCGACCGCCCCGCCGGCGGCGAGGCAGACCACCACCACGGCCAGCGTCGAGAAGTCCATCACCAGAGCTTGCCAAACGGGTACGACTCGACGCCCCCGGGTACGTTCGGAGAATGGAATTTCTGCTCGTGCTCATCCTGGTCGCCATGCTGGCCGGTGGTTTCGTCTGGTGGCGGCGGGAGAAGGCGGCCCGGGAGGCGCGCAGCCTCGCCGACGTACGCGCCGACGCCCAACGCTGGTACGAACGCCTCGGTGGCCAGGTGATGAACCTGCACGGCGACGACCCGGCGGTACGCCAGGCGCTGGTCGACGCGGGTGAGCGGTACAACGCGGCGGGCAGCCAGTTGGAGCAGGCCCGTACGGTGCACCAGTTCCGGCTGGCCCGGGAGACCGCGTTGGAGGGGCTCGCCTACGCGCGGGCGGCCCGGGTGGCGCTCGGCCTGGACCCGGGCCCGGAGCTGCCCCCGCTGGCCGCCGCGCAGGGGGCCGGGGAGATCACCCGGGAGCGTCAGGTGGACGTGCAGGGGCAGACGTTCAGGGCCGGCCCGCAGCCCGGCCGGGATACCCCGTACTACTACCCGGGCGGCCGTTACCAGGGCCGGCCGGTGCCGGCCGGCTGGTACTCGACGCCGTGGTGGAAGACCGCGCTGGGGGCGGGCGTCGGTGTGGTCGGCGGGATGCTGATCGCCGACGCACTCTTCTCGCCGGCCTTCGCCGACCCGGGCTACGACGCCGGTTACCAGGAGGGTTTCGGCGACGGCACCGACTTCGGCGGTGACTTCGGCAGCGCCGGGGACGTCGGCGGCGGCGACTTCGGCGGGGGTGACTTCGGCGGCGGCGGGTTCGGGGGCGGCGACTTCGGCGGTGGCGACTTCGGCGGTGGCGGCGACTTCTGACGCCGGGGCCGCCGTCGTGGCGTCCGACCGGTCCCCACCCGCCGCGCACCCAACGTGCTTCCGGGCAGGCCCGGACGGGTCCCGGGCAGGCCCGGATGTGCTCCGGCGGCCGGTGCGGAGCGGGCCCCTGCGGTAGCCGAGGCGTCGGCAGGGGCCCGGCGCGTCAGCCGGTGTTGCGCATCCCGGCGGCGATGCCGTTGACCGTGGTGAGCAGGGCGCGCTCCAGGGCCGTACCGTCGCTGGGGGCGCGCCGGCCGCCCGGCGCGGTGATCACCGCACGACCGGCGGCGCCGGAGTCCCGGTACTGCCGCAGCAGCGCCACCTGGAGGTGGTGCAGCGGCTCCAGGTAGGTGTCGCGCACCGCCAGGGTGCGCTGGAGCACCGGCGAGTTCTCCAGCAGGGCCGGCGACGAGGTGACCGCCAGCACCTCCTGCTTGGTCAGCTCGTACTCCTGCTGGATCTTGTCGAAGATCGGGTGCAGTTCCTCGGGGACCAGCGTCTCGACGTACCGGCGGGCGATGCTGAGGTCGGTCTTGGTCAGCATCATCTCCACGTTGGACAGGAACGTGCGGAAGAAGTGCCAGTTGCGGTGCATCTCGGCCAGCACGTCCTCCAGCCCGGCGGCGCGGGCGGCGGCGAGGCCGGAACCGACCCCGAACCAGCCGGGCACGATCTGCCGGGTCTGCGTCCAGCCGAACACCCACGGGATGGCCCGCAGCCCGCCCAGGCCGGCCCCGGTGTTCGGCCGCTTCGCCGGCCGGGAGCCGATGTTCAGCGCGCCGAGCAGCTCCGTCGGCGTGGACGCCCAGAAGTACGCCGGCAGGTCCGGGTCCTCCACCAGGCCCCGGTACGACCGGAAGGCCGACTCGGAGACCACGTCCATCGCCGCGTCCCAGCGTTCCAACTGCTCGGCGGGCTGCCGGGGGGCGGTGTGCAGCAGCGTCGCCTGGAGCACCGCGGCCACGGTCAGCTCCAGGTTCTCCCGGGCCAGCGCCGGCAGGGTGTACTTGTCGGAGATGACCTCACCCTGCTCGGTCACCTTGATCGCGCCGTCCAGGGTGCCGTACGGCTGGGCCAGGATCGCCTCGTGGGTGGGGCCGCCGCCGCGCCCGACGGTGCCGCCCCGGCCGTGGAACAACCGCAGGTGTACGCCGTGCTGGGCGGCCACGTCCCGCAGCGCCCGCTGGGCCCGGTGGATGGACCACTGGCTGGTGGTGATGCCGGCCTCCTTGTTGGAGTCGGAGTAGCCCAGCATCACCTCCTGCACGTCGCCCCGGGCCGCGACCAGCGCCCGGTAGGCCGGCAGGGAGAGCAGTTCGTTGAGCATCTCGCCGCCGGCGTTCAGCTCGGCCGGGGTCTCCAGCAGCGGGACGAAGCCGATCCGGGCCCGCCCGGTGTGCACGTCGACCAGGCCGGCCTCCCGGGCCAGCACCACCGCCGCGAGCACGTCGTCCACACCCAGGGTCATCGAGATGATGTACGACTCGATGACCTCGCCGCCGAACCGGTCCTGCGCCTCGCGGATCGTCCCGAACACGTCGAACGTCTTGCGCGCCCCCTCGGTCAACGGGGTGTCCAGGGCGGACAGCGGCCGACGGCCGGTCAGCTCGTCGGCGAGCAGCTTGGTGCGCTCCAGCCGGGTCAGCGACGGGTAGTCCGACACCTCGCCGACCGCCGCGTAGAGCTGGGTGAGTACCTCGTGGTGCTTCTCGGCGTGTTCCCGGACGTCCATGGTGGCCAGGTGCAGCCCGAACGCGGAGACGGTACGGATGGTGGAGGCGAGCCGGCCGACGGCGGTGAGCTGCCCGGAGTTGCGGGCCAGTGAGGCGCGCAGCAGCTCCAGGTCGGCGATCAGCTCGCCGGAGCCCTGGTAGTCCCGGCCCGGCACGTGCGGGGTGCCGGCGCGCAGCCGCTCCCGGGTGTTGGCCAGCTTCGCCTTCACGCAGCGGGCCTTGAGCCGGTAGGGCTCCTCGGCGTTGACCCGGCGGAACCGGGGGGCCACCTCGGGCAGCGCGTCCAGGTCGGCGGCGAGACTGGCCGACAGGTCCAGCGACACGGCGCGCAGCCGGCGGGAGACGGAGACCTCGTTGACCAGGTGCTCCATCGCCGCCTCGGTGGCCGCGATGCCGTGCTCGTGCTGGATGCGCAGCACCTCCCGGGTGACCACGGGGGTGACGAACGGGTTGCCGTCCCGGTCGCCGCCGATCCAGGTGCCGAAGGTCAGCGGGCGCGACGTCGGCGAGGTCTCCACGCCGAGGGTGCGCAGCGTGTCGGCCAGGTCGTCGAGCACCTGCGGGGCGGCCTCGGCGTACAGGTCGCGCAGGTAGTAGATGGCGTTGCGGGCCTCGTCGGTCGGGTCGGGCCGGTCGAGGCGCAGCTCGTCGGTCTGCCACATCAGGTCGAGCAGTTCGGCGAGGCGGCGGTTGGCCGGGGCCTCGTCGCTGGCGCCGTAGAGGATGGCGTTGGCGGTCTCGGCGTCCAGCTCGTCGGCGATGGCGCGCAGCTTGGACAGGATCGACCGGCGGGCCGCCTCGGTGGGGTGGGCGGTGAAGACGGGGCGTACCGCGAGGCGGCGGGCGGCGGCGGCGATCTCCTCGGCCGGCACCCCGCGCTCGGCGATCATCTTGGCCGCCTGGTCCAGCCAGCCGCCCTGGATCGCCCGGCGGCGGCGCAGGTCGCGGGCCCGGTGCACCTGCTCGGTGATGTTGGCCAGGTGGAAGTAGGTGGAGAAGGCGCGGGCCAGCTTGGTGCCGGTGGACACGTCGAGCCCGCCGAGGCGCTGCGCGGCGGCCGGGGCGTCGGAGCGGACCTGGGCGCGGATCTCCTCGACCAGGTCGAGCAGCGGTCGCCCCTCCTGCCGGGCCAGGGTCTGGCCGAGCAGGGTGCCGAGCCGACGGATGTCGGCCCGCAGTGCGGCGTCGGGCCCGTCGTGATCATGCTGGTCGGTCACCGTGCGCTCCTTACGTGAGTACGAAGGACAGCGCTGTCCGACTCCCTGGATGGTATCTGCGTGGCCCGGTCCGGGAGGAAGGGGTTCGGTGTGTCACCTTCCCCACGATCACCGCCCGCCCCGCCCGGCCCCGGCCCGGCGTTCCCGGAACAGGGCGGCGGTGAGCAGGCCGAACAGCCCGAGCGTGACCCAGATGAGCAGCCCGGCCAGCGGCCAGCGGGCCGACCGCCAGTCGAAGTAGACGGCCGATTTGAGTAGGTCGGTGGCGAGGCCGGGGACGTTCCAGCGGTGCATGCCGCGCAGCGCGGCGGGCAGGAACTCGGGGGCGTAGATGCCGCCCGAGCCGGGGTTGCCGAGCACCACCAGCAGCAGGATCACCAGCCCGGTGCCGAGCAGACCCAGCCAGCCCTGCACGGCGGCGGCCACCATCGCGGCGGTGAAGACGGTGAGCATGCCGACCGCCGCCACCGTGACCAGGTCGTGGTCCCAGACGTCGAGGACCGGGCCGACCAGCACCGCGCCGATGGTGCCGAGCAGCACCGCGTGCACGGCCAGCGAGCCGATCCGCAGTCCGGCCCGGCGCAGCCCGCGCGGGGCGGTGCCGAGCGAGACGCCGAGCGCGGTCGAGGCCAGGTAGCCGCCGAGCACCAGCCCGACGGCCAGGTAGAACGGCACCAGGCCACGCGGGTCGTCGGGGGAGACGGGCACCTGGTCGGTGACGGTGAGCGGCACCCCGGCCTGCCGGGCGGCCGGGGTGAGGACCCCGGTGACCAGTTCGGTGGCGGCCGGCGCGGAGGCGCTGGCGGTGGCCAGGGTGAACGTGCCGTCGGGGGCGGAGGTGAGCACGGCGTACACCTGGCGGGCGGTGAGGGCGTCGTCGGCCGTGCCGGGGTCGGCGTACCCGACGGACTTGATCGTGTCGGTGCGGGCCCGTACGGCGGTCAGCAGCGCTTCGGCGCGCTGGTCGCCGGTCACCACCCCGACCGGCACGTCCCGGGGGCGCGGCTGGTGCAACGCGCCCACGTAGGCCGCGATGAACGCGGTGGCCAGCACCAGCGTGCCGAGCAGCAGCGCCGCCGTGCGGGGCAGCCAGTCCCGGGTCCGCGGCTCCTCGTCCACCGGCCCAGCCTATGGCCGCAATGCCCGACCTGTAGGGCTTTGTCGGGCGAAAAGCGCTGGTGGTGGGCGGTAGGTTCCGCTCGTGGCCCTTCCCGCATACCCCACCAAGCCGAAGCCGGGCGACCGGGTCGCGGTGGTCTCCCCCTCCGCCGGCCTGGCGGGTCTCTTCCCGCACGTCTACGAGCTGGGCCTGCGCCGGCTGCGCGAGGAGTTCGGCCTGGAGCCGGTGGAGTACCCCACGACCCGGCAGACCCGGGCCGACCCCCGGGACCGGGCACGCGACCTGACCGCCGCCTTCGCCGACCCGACGGTCACCGCCGTGCTCGCCACCGTCGGCGGCGACGACCTGATCACCGTCACCCCGCACCTCGACGACGCGGTGCTGCGGGCCAACCCGAAGCCCTACTTCGGCTACTCGGACAACACCAACGTCCTCAACCACCTCTACCGGTTGGGGATGGTGGCCTACCACGGCGGCTCGGTGCTGGTGCACCTCGGCCGGCCCGGCGCGCCGCACCCGCTGACCCTCGACTCGCTGCGCGCCGCCCTGTTCACCTCCGACTGGTACGAGCTGACAGCCGCGCCGCAGTGGGGTGACGAGCCGGGCGACTGGCGGAACCCGGCCACACTCGCGGTCGAACCGCCGATGCTGCCCGGCGAGGGCTGGCGCTGGCGGGGCCCGTCGACGGTGGTCGAGGGCCGGACCTGGGGCGGCTGCCTGGAGATCCTGCACTGGCTGATGGCCGCCGACCGGGTCCCGTCGGCCGCCGAGCTGGCCGGCTCGGTGCTCGTCGTCGAGACCTCCAACGAGCTGCCCGACGCGCAGGAGGTGTTCCGGATCATGCGGAACATGGGGGAGCGGGGGCTGCTCGCCGCCTTCCCGGCGGTCGTCGTCGGCCGGCCCAAGGCGTGGGACTTCGACCGACCGCTGCCGGTGGCGGACCGGCTGGCGTGGGGTTCCGCCCAGTGTGGCGCGATCGTCCGGGCGCTCGCCGCCTACCACCCGGACGCGGTGGTGGTCTTCGACGTCGACCTCGGCCACACCGACCCGCAGTTGATCGTCCCGTACGGCGGGGAGATCCGGGTCGACGCGGTCGAACGCCGGATCATGGTGCGCTACTGACGGCTCCGGTCGCCGTGATCCGCGCTACCGGGCATCTCGTTTCAGTACGAAGACACCGGCACCTGGTGCGCCTTCCACCAGTCCGCGCGCCTTGAGCCAGTCGATGGCGGAGCGCACCACCTGGCGCGACACCTCGAACTCCGCGCACAGCTCGGTGCCCGAGGGCAGCTTGCTGCCCGGCGGGTACTCGCCCGACTCGATGCGGTGGGTGAGGGTGTCGATGAGTTGCTGCTTCTTCGTGTAGGCAGGCATGGGCAGACTTCCGTGGCAGGTGAAGCCCATGTGATCACGGTGGCCGGCAGAGCGTCAATCAGGAGTGCTCACAGGTATTGACCTGGCATGACAGGTAGTCATAGGTTGAGGGTGGCGACCGTGGCAGGTCCGCCGCGTCGGTACCGGGTGGCCGTGGCAGGACCGCCCGTCGAAACAGGGCGGCCCGGGGCGGAGCTGGCACTCCGCTCCCCGGGCCTTGACCAGGAAAGGACCCTGGCCCATGGGCAACCTACCGAATTCCCCGCACCTGGTGAGTCCCGTCCGACCGTCGGGCTCCGGCCATCCGCCGTGGTGCCTGCGTGGTCCGGACTGCGCCGGCCCGAACGACCTGCACCTGTCCCGACTCCTCGACGCGGCCGTACACGGCTACGAGGTGATCCAGGTCCGGCTCGGCCTGTGGTGCATGGATATCGGCCCGACCCCGCCGTCCGGGCTGCTGTTGGAGTGCTCGGCCGGCGAGGAGGTCGACCGCTGGCCGATCGGCCTCGCCCAGTCCCGCCGCCTGGCCCGCCTGTCCCACCATCTGATCAGCCAGCTCGACCCGCGCCTGACCCGCGCCGCCTGAACACCTCGGGGGTGGGGCGTCGCAATGTCATGGATGTAGTGGTGTCTGCGAGCGGGGATGCCGCTACATCCGCGACATCAAGATGATCTTGGGTGGGGTGAGGGGCTCCTCGGGTGGGCGGGGATAGGGCGGTGGGCGGGGATAGGCTGGTCGACGTGCACCCCCCGTCCGGCCGGACGAGGGGCAGCAGTCGTGCGCGTCGACTCCCTGGAAGTGATCACTGATGCTCACCGGACTCTTCTCCGCCGCCCTGGCCGACCCCGGGCTTACCCGGGCGCGTGACCTGGCGCGCTCCGGTGCCGCCCAGGTCGACGGGCTGGACCTGACCGCCCCGACCGCGCTGCGCCCGTTCGCCGTGGCCGCCGTCGCCGCCGACCCGGCCGCCGGTGGGGCCGGCCGGCCGGTGCTCGCCGTGACCGCCACCAGCCGGGAGGCCGACGACCTGGCCGCCGCGCTGGGCAGCCTGCTCCCCGCCGGGCAGGTGGCGGTCTTCCCGTCCTGGGAGACGCTGCCGCACGAGCGGCTCTCGCCCCGCTCCGACACCGTCGGCCGGCGGCTGGCCGTGCTGCGCCGCCTCGCCCACCCGGACGCGCCGGGCCCGCACACCGCCCGCGCCGACGGCAACGCCGACGCCGGCCCGCTGCGGGTGGTGGTGGCACCGGTGCGCTCGCTGCTGCAACCGCAGCTCAGGGGCCTCGGTGACCTGGAGCCGGTGCAGCTTTCCACCGGTGAGGAGGCCGACCTGGAGGAGGTCGCCCGCCGGCTCACCGACCTGGCGTACGCCCGGGTCGACCTGGTCACCAAGCGCGGCGAGTTCGCGGTACGCGGCGGCATCCTGGACGTCTTCCCGCCCACCGACGAGCACCCGTCCCGGGTCGAGTTCTGGGGCGACGAGGTGGAGGAGATCCGCACCTTCGCCGTCGCCGACCAGCGCACCATCGAAGGCGTACCGCAGCTCTGGGCCCCGCCGTGCCGGGAGCTGCTGCTGACCCCGGCGGTGCGTCGGCGGGCCGCCGCGCTCGCCGGGGAGCACCCGGAGCTGGTCGAGATCCTCGACAAGCTGGCCGAGGGCATCCCGGTCGAGGGGATGGAGTCGCTGGTGCCGGCGCTGCTCGGCAGCGAGAGCCTGGAACTGCTGGTGGACACCATGCCGGCCGGCACCCACGTGCTGCTGTGCGACCCGGAGCGGATCCGCACCCGGGCGCACGACCTGGTGCGTACCTCGGAGGAGTTCCTCCAGGCGAGCTGGGCCGCGGCCGCCGTCGGTGGCCAGGCCCCGGTCGACCTCGGCGCCGCCGCCTTCAAGTCCCTGGCCGAGGTACGCGCCGCCGCCCGCGCCCTGCGCCAGCCCTGGTGGACCCTCGCCCCGTTCGGACTGGTCGAGGCGGACGCCGCCGCACCGGTCCGGCAGCCCTGGGAGGACGCACCGGCCCAGGCGGACGTGACCCCCGACGACGCGATCGCGGTGAGCCTGGCCGCCCAGCCGGCCCCGCTCTACCACGGTGAGACCGACCGGGTGGTTGACGACCTCAAGCGCTGGACCGGTGAGGGCTGGTCGGTGGCGCTGGTCTTCGAGGGGCACGGTCCCGCCCAACGGGCCGTCGAGGTGCTCCGCGACGCCGGCCTGGGCGCCCGGCTCACCGAGCAGGTGCCGGCCGCGCCCGCCCCCGGCGAGGTGCTGGTCTCCTGCGGCCGCCTGACCGCCGGCTTCGTCGACGAGGCGTCGAAGTTCGTGCTGCTCACCGGCAACGACGTCACCGGCGGCCGGGGCGCCACCACCCGGGACATGCGCAAGATGCCGAGCCGGCGACGCAACACCATCGACCCGCTGGAGCTGAAGGCCGGCGACTTCGTCGTGCACGAGCAGCACGGCATCGGCCGGTACGTCGAGCTGGTGCAACGCACCGTCAACGGCGCGTCCCGGGAATACCTGGTCATCGAGTACGCGGCCAGCAAGCGCGGCCAGCCCGGCGACCGGCTCTTCGTCCCCACCGACCAGCTCGACCAGCTCTCCCGCTACGTCGGCGGCGAACAGCCCACCCTGCACAAGATGGGCGGCTCGGACTGGCAGAAGTCCAAGGCCCGCGCCCGCAAGGCGGTCAAGGAGATCGCCGCCCAGCTCATCCAGCTCTACGCCGCCCGCAAGGCGTCCAAGGGGCACGCGTTCGCCCCGGACTCCCCGTGGCAGCGGGAGCTGGAGGACGCCTTCCCGTGGCAGGAGACGCCCGACCAGCTGGCCGCCATCGAGGAGGTCAAGCGGGACATGGAGCAGACCGTCCCGATGGACCGGCTGATCTGCGGCGACGTCGGGTACGGCAAGACCGAGATCGCCGTCCGGGCGGCGTTCAAGGCGGTGCAGGACGGCAAGCAGGTGGCGGTGCTGGTGCCGACGACGCTGCTGGTGCAGCAGCACTACAACACGTTCGCCGAGCGGATGAACCAGTTCCCGGTGACCATCCGGCAGCTGTCCCGGTTCCAGACCGCCAAGGAGAGTGAGCGGACGCTGGAGATGGTCGCCGACGGCACGGTCGACATCGTCATCGGCACCCACCGGCTGCTCCAGGCGGCGACCCGGTTCAGGTCCCTCGGCATGGTGGTCATCGACGAGGAGCAGCGGTTCGGCGTCGAGCACAAGGAGCACCTCAAGACGCTGCGCGCCTCGGTCGACGTGCTGAGCATGTCGGCCACCCCGATCCCGAGGACGCTGGAGATGGCGATCACCGGCATCCGGGAGATGTCGACCATCGCCACCCCGCCGGAGGAGCGGCACCCGGTGTTGACCTTCGTCGGGGCGTACGACGACCGGCAGGTGGCCGCGTCGATCCACCGGGAGTTGCTCCGCGACGGGCAGGTCTTCTACCTGCACAACCGGGTGGAGTCGATCGACCGGACCGCCCGGAAGCTGCGCGAGCTGGTGCCCGAGGCGCGGGTGGCGGTGGCGCACGGGCAGATGGGCGAGGAGGCCCTGGAGAAGGTGATGGTCGGCTTCTGGGAGAAGGAGTTCGACGTCCTGGTCTGCACCACAATCGTCGAGTCCGGCATCGACATCCCGAACGCCAACACCCTGATCGTGGAGCGGGCCGACCTGCTCGGCCTGGCCCAGCTGCACCAGATCCGGGGTCGGGTCGGCCGGGGCCGGGAGCGGGCGTACGCGTACTTCCTCTATCCGCCGGAGAAGCCGCTCACCGAGCATGCGCACGAGCGGCTGGCCACCATCGCCCAGCACACCGAGCTGGGCGCGGGCATGTACGTGGCGATGAAGGACCTGGAGATCCGGGGCGCCGGCAACCTGCTCGGCGGCGAACAGTCCGGGCACATCGAGGGCGTCGGGTTCGACCTGTACGTCCGGATGGTCGGCGAGGCGGTGTCGGCGTTCAAGGGGGAGAGCGCCGAGGAGGAGACGGACGTCAAGATCGACCTCCCGATCGACGCCCACCTGCCGCACGACTACGTCGGGGTGGAGCGGCTGCGGCTGGAGATGTACCGCAAGCTCGCCGAGGCACGCGACGACGCCCGGCTGCGCGAGGTGGTGGCCGAGATGACCGACCGGTACGGCGAGCCGCCCGCCCCGGTGCAGAACCTGGTCGCGGTGGCCCGGTTCCGGCTGCTGGCCCGCCGGTACGGCCTGACCGACGTGAGCATGCAGGGCAAGCACCTGCGGTTCGGCCCGCTGCCGTTGCCCGATTCCAAGCAGTTGCGGCTCAAGCGCTACCACCCGGACTCGGTCTACAAGCAGGCCACCGACCAGGTCAGCGTGCCCCGGCCGAGCACCCGCCGGGTCGGCGGCGAGCCGCTGCGCGACCAGGCGCTGCTCGACTGGTGCGCCCAACTCCTCTCCGACGTCCTCGGTGAACCGGCCGCGCTGGCGGGGGCGCGGGGATGAGCGGTCCGTCGCCCGCCCGGTGCGGGGCGTCGGGCGGGCCGTGGCGCACGGTGGGCGGCGTCACCGTACACAGGGAGGCATGAGAGAGTGACCGTCATGCGTGCACGCCGTCTCATCGCCGCCGCCAGCGTCGCGGCCCTGGGTGTCCTCTCCCTCACCGCCTGCGGCAAGGCATCTCCTGATGTGGCCGCATACATCGGCGACAGTCGCTACTCGGTGGCCCGGGTCGACGCGATCTACGACGACGCGCAGACGAGGTACGCCGAGGCGGTGCGGCAGAGCGCGGCCCAGTCCGGCCAGACTCCCGGCCCGGAGCAGTTGCGGGCCGGGCTGACCCGGCAGGACGTGGTGAACCTGCTGGTCAGCATCGACCTGGGCAAGCGGGTCGCGGCCGAGAAGAACCTCCAGGTCCCCGACCAGATCACCCCGGACCAGCTGGCCCAGCAGCTCCAGATGCCGCCGCAGGCGGAGTTCGCGAAGCTGTGGGGTGAGTGGGCCGACCTGTTCGTGGTGCTCAGCCAGCAGTTGCCGCCGGCCGACCTGAGCGACGAGTCGGTGATGGCGGTCTACCACGCGATCGAGAAGACCGGCGGCATCGACAAGGGGCTGCCGGTGGCGCAGGTGCGGCAGCTCTTCGGCGACGGCGGTTTCGTCCGCAGCTCCTCGGCGTTGAGCGCCGCGCTGGGCGAGCAGGCCGACAAGGTCGACGTCGAGGTCAACCCCCGCTACCGGCCGCTCGGCGTCCCCGCCTGGGTCAACAAGGGCCAGGAGCTGGTCTTCTACGCGCTGCCGTACATCGACGCGAGTGGCCCGGTGACCGACGTGTCGACCCCCGAGCCGGTCGCCAGCCCGACCCCGGAGCAGGGGCCGGCGGCCTCCTGAGCATGTCCGACCGGATCGTCCTGCTGGTCACCTCACCCCGGTTGCCGGCCGGTCTGCTGACCGCCGCCGCCTGGGACACGCTGCGCGCCGCGCCGGTGCTGACCGGCGCGGAGAGCGCCCAGGTCACGGCGGTACGCGCGGCGGGCGTCCCGGTCACCGTCGTCTCCGCCGGGGCCGGCGACGCGCTGCTCGACGCGGCGGCGGCGCACGGTACGGCGGTCTGGCTGGCCGGCCCGACCGGCGACGAGTCCCTGGCCCGGGAGGTGGGCCTGCGGCTGGCCCGCCAGCCGGGGCTGGCCGAGCTGGAGCTGATGTACGGCTCGTGGGACCCGCCGGGGGCCCGGCTGCTCGACGCGGTCGAGGTGATGGACCGGCTCGCCTCGCCGGGCGGCGACCCGTGGAAGCGGGCGCAGACCCACCGCAGCCTCGCCGGCTTCCTGATCGAGGAGTGCTACGAGGCGTACGACGCGATCAGCGACGGCGACACCGACGCGCTGCGCGAGGAGTTGGGCGACGTGCTGCTCCAGGTGCTGCTGCACGCCCGCCTCGCGGAGAACCTGCCCGAGGACGAGCGGTGGAGCGTTGACGACGTGGCCGGCACCCTGGTCGACAAGATGGTCCGCCGTAACCCGCACGTCTTCTCCGGTGCGCAGGCGGGTTCGCTGGCCGAGATCGAGGCGAACTGGGAGCGGATCAAGCAGGCCGAGAAGGCCCGCGCGTCGGTGCTCGACGGCATCGCCCTGAGCCAGCCCGCCCTGGCCCTGGCGGCCAAGGTGCTGGACCGCGCCGGCCGGGCCGGGCTGACCGTGCCGCCGCCGTCCCCCGACACCCAGCCCGACCCGGAGTCCCGCCTCGGCGCCACCCTGCTGGCCCTGGTCGCCGAGGCCCGCCACGCCGGCCTGGACCCCGAGGCCGCCCTGCGCCGCACCACCCTGGCGCACACCCACACCCTCCGCACCACCGAACCCCCCACTCCGTCGAGTTGATCAAGAGGTATGCGTCATCCCCGCACGCTGCGGTGACGCGAACCTCTTGATCGACGGGGTCGGCGCGCGGCCGGCGCGCGGCCGGTGGGGGCCGGTGGGGTGGGTAGGGTCGGGGGATGGGTGAATTCGTGCCGCTGGCGGAGCGGATCGTCGAGGCCGTGCTGGAGAGCCGACCCGGGTTCGCCACGTCGGCCGGTGACCACCGCTATGACGACCGGCTGCCCGACCTGTCCGCCCCGGCGGTCGCCGCCGACCAGGCGATGCTGCGCGAGGCCGCCGACGCGCTCGCCGAGGTCGACGCGGACTCGCTCGACGTCGAGGAACAGGTCGACCACGCGCTGCTCGCCGCCCTGGTCGACCGGGAACTGTTCGAGCGCAGCGAGATCCGGGCCTTCGAGTGGGACCCGTTGGTGCACAACCCCGGCCCGCTGCTGCACGCCCTGCTCGCCCGCCCGTACGCGCCGGTGGAGCAGCGGCTGGCGCACCTGGTGGGGCGGCTGACCGCCGTACCCGACGCGTTGGCGACCGCACGGGCGACGCTGCGGGACATGCCCCGGGTGCACGCCGAGACGGCGGTCGGGCAGTTCGCCGGCAGCGCCGCGCTGATCCGCGACGAGGTGCCGCTGCTGCTCGCCCAGGCCCCCGCGCTGGCCGGCACGGTGCAGCCGGCGGCGTCGGCGGCGATCGCCGCGCTCGACGAGTTCGTCGGCTGGCTGCGCGCCGGGCTGGCCGCCGACGCCGGGCCGGGCCGCGACCCCCGGCTGGGCCGCCGCCGCTGGGAGGCCCGGCTCTGGCACACCCTCGACACCGAGCTGGGCGCGGCCGAGGTGCAGCGCCGCGCCTGGGCCAACCTGGACCGGGTCACCGCCGAGATCCGCACCGCCGCCGTCGAGCTGGTCGGTGGCCCGTCCGACGACGAGACGGTACGCCGGGCGCTGGACCTGCTCGCCGCCGAGCACCCCGACGACCACTCCATCGTGGACCTCGCCTCGGTCACCCTCGACGAGGCCGTCGACTTCGTCCGGGCGCACGACCTGGTCAGCCTGGTCGACGACCCGTGCGTGATCCAGGAGATGCCGGAGTTCGCCCGGGGCGTCGCGGTGGCCTACTGCGACTCGCCCGGCCCGCTGGAGCCGGCCGACCTGCCCACCTTCTACTGCATCGCGCCCACCCCGGCGGACTGGCCCGCACACCGGGTCGACTCGTTCTACCGGGAGTACAACGACCACATGATCCGCAACCTGACCGTGCACGAGGCGATGCCGGGGCACTTCCTCCAGCTCGCCCACGCCCGCCGGTACGCCGGCCCCACCCGGGTCCGGGCGCTGACCGAGTCGGGGGTGTTCATCGAGGGCTGGGCGGTCTACACCGAGGAGCTGATGGCCGGCCTCGGCTTCGGTGGCCTGCCGGTCCGCCTCCAGCAGCTCAAGATGCAGCTGCGGATGACCATCAACGCGCTGCTCGACCAGCTGGTCCACTGTGACGGGATGACCGAGGCGGACGCGTTGGCGTTGATGACCGAACGCGGCTTCCAGGAGGAGGGTGAGGCGGCCGGCAAGTGGCGGCGGGCGCTGCTCACCTCGACCCAGCTCTCCACGTACTTCGTCGGCTACAGCGAGCTGGCCGACATCGCCGCCGCCCGCCCCGCCGGGGTGCCGCTGCGCCGGTGGCACGACGCGATGCTGGCCCACGACTGCCCGCCGCCACGCCACCTGCGTACCCTGCTCGGCGTCTGAGCCGGCCCGGGTTCAGCCCCGGGCCACGACCGCGTCGATGAGCCAGCGGGAGATCGAGTACGCCGGTGGCAGCTCGGCCGGCAGTGCGTCCACCGGGAACCAGCGGGCCCGCACCAGCTCCCGCCCGTCCACCTCCGGCTCGGCGGTGGGGTCGGCGGCGGTGGCGAAGAAGCCGGCGAGCAACACCCCCGGCCCGGAGATCGCCCAGGGCTGGCTGCCGAAGTAGTCGACGCTGCCCAGGGCCAGCCCCACCTCCTCGGTGACCTCGCGGCGGACCGCCGTCTCCAACGACTCGCCGGCCTCGACGAAGCCGGCGACCAGCGCCCACAGCCCGGTCGGGCCGGACGCGTGCCGCACCAGCAGCAGCTCGGTGGGGCCGCCGACCGGCCCCGGACGGGTGATCGCGGCCAGCACCGCCGGGGAGAGCCGCAGCGGCACGTACAGGTCGCAGGCGGGGCAGCGCCGGGCCGTCCCGCCGGGCAGGTCGGCCAGTTCCGCCCGGCAGGCCCCGCACCAGCGGTGGGTACGCCGGAAGGTGACCACGGCCACCGCCCGCCCGGCGAGCGTGGCGAGCGGTTCGGGCAGCTCGGCGGCGAGCGCCCGCCAACTGCGCCAGCGCCCGGCCGGTCGGGTCGCCTCGTCCGGTGCCGCCGCCGCCCAGGCCGGCACCCCGTCCAGCGTGCCCACCGGCACCCAGCCGGTCCCGGCCGGCAGCTCGCCGACCCGGGGCAGGCCCCCGTCGGGGGTGGTGAGGAGCCGGTGGCCGGCCACCAGCAGGCCCAGGTCGCCGGGCGCGGGCGACGGGTCGGCGGCGGGGGTGGGGTCTGCGGGTGGAGGGACGGTCACGACGTCGCCGGCCGGCGGTCGGTCACCCCGGCGCCGGCGGGCAGGTCGAACGCTGTCGGTGTCACCGAGTCGGTGTAACGGTCCAGGGTCAACTCGACGGGTTGGCCGTCGAGGACCCCGGTGAAGCTGCCGAGCACACCCTCGCTGGTGACGCAGGTGTCGAAGTTCCCGGCGGCCCGGCGGACCTCGACACAGGTGGCGTGGTGCCCGGTGATCGTGGTGTCGGTCTGCTTGACCTGGGCCGCCGGGTCGAGGGCGGCCTCGGTGAGCAGGCCGATCACCGCCGGCGGGGTGACCAGCCCGGCCTTGCGGGCCTCGGTGAACAGCGGCACGGCGGCCTTGCCGGACATCAGCACCGGCGGCTCGACCGTGCAGGTGGTCCGCCCGGCGGTGGTCGCGCACCTGGTGATGGCCTGCTCGGAGACGGTGATCTTGCCGGCCGTCCAGGTGTACGCGGACCGGGCCGGCTCCTTCGTCTGGGCGATGGTGAAGTCCCGGCCACCGGCGAGCCGGTACTCGGCGGTCCAGGTCCGCACCAGCGACTCGTCGAGCCGGGTGGCGAGATCGTTGATCAGATCGGCGCGGCCGAGGGTGCGCCCGGCGTCGTCGAGGGTCTGACAGCCGGTGACGGTGAGCGACGCGATGACCGACACGGCGAGCACGCGGAGGGTGGTCGAGACGGCGGGCATGGCGACCAGCGTGGTCGATCGGGTCCACCCGGCGCAAACCGGTTGCCGGTTCAGGGGTGAGAATCCGGGAATGTCCGTCCCGGCGTACCGATTAGGGGTGGGCTACGTGTCCCCGGACGCCGTGCGGCCGGACGCCGCCCGATACGCTGCGTTCAACACACCTGCCTCAGCCGCACCGTCGCGGCCCGAACCGGATTCGCACACACGAACGAGGAGCGACTCAGTGGCAACCATCGAGGGAATCGTCGCCCGGGAGATTCTCGACTCGCGGGGCAACCCCACGGTCGAGGTCGAGGTAGGGCTGGACGACGGCACGATCGCCCGCGCCGCCGTACCCTCCGGCGCCTCCACCGGCGCCTTCGAAGCGGTCGAACTGCGCGACGGTGACAAGGGCCGCTACCTGGGCAAGGGCGTCGAGAACGCGGTCGCCAACATCGAGGACAAGATCGTCGACCAGCTCATCGGCTACGAGGCCAGCGAGCAGCGGCTGATCGACCAGAAGATGCTCGACCTCGACGGCTCCGACAACAAGGGCGAGCTGGGCGCGAACGCGATCCTCGGGGTCTCGCTGGCGGTGGCCAAGGCCGCGGCCGGCAGCGCCGAGCTGAGCCTGTTCCGCTACCTGGGCGGCCCCAACGCCCACCTGCTGCCGGTGCCGATGATGAACATCCTCAACGGTGGGGCGCACGCCGACTCGAACGTCGACGTGCAGGAATTCATGATCGCGCCGATCGGGGCACCCAGCTTCCGGGAGGCGCTGCGCTCCGGGGCCGAGGTCTACCACGCGCTGAAGTCGGTGCTCAAGAAGAAGGAGCTCTCCACCGGCCTGGGTGACGAGGGCGGCTTCGCCCCCAACCTGCCCAGCAACGCCGCCGCGCTGGACCTGATCGCCGAGGCGGTCGAGAAGGCCGGCTACCGGCTGGGCACCGACATCGTCTTCGCCCTCGACGTGGCCGCCACCGAGTTCTTCGACAACGGCACCTACACGTTCGAGAGCGCGGCCAAGAGCGCCGAGGAGATGAGCAACTACTACACCAAGCTCATCGGCGACTACCCGATCGTCTCCATCGAGGACCCGCTGGCCGAGGACGACTGGAGCGGCTGGGCCACCCTGACCGCCGCCGTCGGCGACCGGATCCAGATCGTCGGCGACGACCTGTTCGTCACCAACCCGCAGCGCATCGCCCGGGGCATCACCGAGAAGGCCGCCAACGCGGTGCTCGTCAAGGTCAACCAGATCGGCTCGCTGACCGAGACGCTGGACGCCGTCGACCTGGCCCACCGGGCCGGCTTCACGTGCATGATGAGCCACCGCTCCGGCGAGACCGAGGACACCACCATCGCCGACCTGGCCGTGGCCACCGGCTGCGGCCAGATCAAGACCGGTGCCCCGGCCCGGTCCGACCGGGTCGCCAAGTACAACCAGCTCCTGCGGATCGAGGAGGAGTTGGGCGACGCGGCGCGGTACGCCGGCGTCGGCGCGTTCCCGCGTTACCGTTCGGCCTGACCCGGGCGAACCTCGGGGGGAGGGGTGTGACGATGCAGCAGCGCCGCACACCGGGTGGCCAGCGCCCGGCCCGCCGGCCGACCGGTCGGCCGGGCGGGGCCCGGGGCGCCCGCACGCCGGTGCGCGACGGCGGGGTCCGTGCCGAGACGCGGACCACCGCGGCCCGCTCGCGCGGTGTCGACGGTGTCCGGTCGGCCAACCGCCCGGCGGCGGCCCGCCGCACGGCGGCCGGCGGCACCATCCGCCGGCTCACCGCACCCCACCCCCGACGGTTCACCGGGCGGGCCACCGTCCTGTTCGCGGTGCTGCTCGCGCTCGCCCTGGCCTACACCTACCCGGTCCGGGTCTACCTCGACCAGCAGGTCGACATCGAGCGGATGGAGGCCAGCCAGGCCGCCCAACGCGAGGAGATCGCCGAGCTGTCCGCCCAGGCGGCGAAGTGGCAGGACCCCGAATACATCAAGATCAAGGCGCGGGAACGGTTCTACATGGTGGCCCCGGGCGAGACGCCGGTGATCGTGCTCAACGACGCGGACGGAGCGGCCCGTGACGCCAACGGCGGTCGGCCGCCAGCCCCGCCCAAGGCCCCCGTCCCCTGGTACGACACCCTGTGGTCGAGCGTCCGGGCGGCGAACGGCGAAGCCGCCGACCAGTGAGCAGCACCCGCGTACCGAACGAGAGATGGGCACCGTGACTGTCGTACCACCGCAGGAGCCGGCGGCGGACTCCGTACCCCCGCCGGAGCACCAGCCGGCCACCGAGGCCGACCTGGCCGCGGTGGCCGCGCAGCTCGGTCGCCCGCCCCGGGGCACCCGGGCGGTGGCCCACCGCTGCCCGTGCGGCCTGCCCGACGTGGTGCAGACGACGCCCCGGCTGGCCGACGGCACCCCCTTCCCGACGCTGTTCTACCTGACCTGCCCCCGGGCGACGGCGGCGTGCAGCCGGCTGGAGTCGGCCGGGCTGATGAAGGAGATGGCCGAGCGGCTCGCCGACGACCCGGAACTGGCCGTCCGGTACCGGGCCGCGCACGAGGACTACCTGGCCCGCCGGGCCGCGATCGGCGAGGTGCCGGAGATCGCCGGCATCTCCGCCGGGGGGATGCCCGGCCGGGTGAAGTGCCTGCACGTGCACGTGGGCCACGCGCTCGGCGCCGGGCCCGGCGTCAACCCGTTCGGCGACGAGACGCTCGCCCTGGTGGAGAAGTGGTGGGCGGCCGGGCCGTGCGTGGACGTGCCGACGGCGCAGTGAGATGACCGACGAGATCGTGGTACGCCGGGCCCGCACCGGCGACGTACGCGGCATCCGCCGGCTGGTCGACACCTACACCGACGACCGGCGGCTGCTCAGCAAGGCCACCGTCACCCTCTACGAGGACGTGCAGGAGTTCCGGGTCGCGGTGACCGCCGACGGGCGGGTGGTCGGCTGCGGCGCGCTGCACGTGATGTGGGAGGACCTCGCCGAGATCCGCACCGTGGCCGTCGACCCGGCCTGCCGGGGGCGGCGGCTCGGCCACCGGATCGTCACCGAGCTGATCGACGCCGCCCGGGAACTGGGCATCGCCCGGATCTTCGTGCTCACCTTCGAGACGGCGTTCTTCGGCGCGTTCGGGTTCACCGAGATCGACGGCGCACCGGTGCCCCAGCCCGTCTACGAGCAACTGCTGCGCTCCTACGACGAGGGTGTCGCCGAGTTCCTCGACCTGGAACGGGTCAAGCCGAACACCCTGGGCAACACCCGGATGCTGCTGCGCCTCTAACCGTCGGGCGGGCCCGGGCCCGGTGCTGCTGCCCGGCGGCGCGCAGAGACCCGGCCCGGTCTTGACCCGGCCCGGCACCCTGGGCCGGTGACGATCCTGCGTCGGTTGGTTGCGGTGCCCGCCGCCCTGGTGACCCTGTTCGCGCTGGTGGGCGTGGCCCGGCTGATCGCCCCGGCGACCGGTGGCGTCGACCGCCAGCCGCCCGGGGTGGACCGGCAACTCGACTACCTGCGCGCCGAACTGGACGACGGTGCCGGTGAGGACGCCCAGGCGATGTTCCCGGAGGGCTGGTTCTTCGCCCACGCGCTGTACGGGCTGGCCCGGGTGGAGACCGGCCTGCGGCAACCACCGCAGGAGCGCGACGAGGCGCTGCGGGAGGCCCGGTGGGCGCTGGCCCGGCTGGAGTCCCCGGCCGGCACGGCCCCGTTCAGCCCCGACCTGACCCCGGCGTACGGCGTCTTCCACGCCGGCTGGACGAACTGGCTGCGCGGCGGGGAGCTCGCCCTGCAACCGACGTCGGGGCGGGACCCGGCCGAGGTACGCCGGTTCGCCGAGACGTCGGCGACGCTGGCCGCCGCGTTCGACGCCTCGGCCACGCCGTACCTCGCCGCCTACCCGGGGCAGGCGTGGCCGGTCGACTCGACGGTGGCGGTGGCCTCGCTGCGGCTGCACGACCACCTGCTGCCGCCCCGGTTCGAGCGGACCACGGCACGCTGGCTGGACGGCGTACGCCAGCGGCTCGACCCGCGTACCAGCCTGCTGCCGCACCGGGTCGACCCGGGCAGCGGTGCGCCGGCCGAGGTGGCCCGGGGCACCTCGCAGAGTGTCATCCAGCGGTTCCTGCCGGAGATCGACCCGACCTTCGCCCGCGACCAGTACCTGCGCTTCCGCACCGGGTTCGTGGTGTCCCCGCTGGGGCTCGGCCCGGCCGTGCGGGAGTACCCGCGCGGCCTGGACGGCCCGGGTGACGTCGACTCCGGTCCGCTGCCGCTCGGGGTGAGCTTCTCGGCCACCGTGGTGACCCTCGGGGCGGCCCAGGTGCAGGGCGACGACGCGCTGGCCGGGGCGCTGGCCAACTACGGCGAACTGGTCGGCTTCCCGCTGGACACCCCGCACACCCGCCGGTACGCCTTCGGCCTGCTCCCGATCGGTGACGCCTTCCTGGCCTGGTCGAAGACCGCCCGCCCATGGGTCTCCGCGCCCGCCGACCCGCCACCGGCGACCGTGGACCCGTGGTGGCGCGCGCCGCTGGTGGCGCTGCTGGTGCTGCTCGCCGTGCTGGCCTGGGCACCGTGGCTGCTACTGCGACGACTCTCCCGGCGTCGGTGACCGCTGCCGTTCGATGCCGGCCGTTGCCGGCCGGCGGTTGCGCGCGGTCGGTGCCCCCGGGGCTGGTCGGGCGCTACGCGTGCCTGGTCGGCGCTGCCGTGCGTGGTCGGGCGCGGTGCGTGCCCGGTCGGCGCTGCCGCGCGTGGTCGGGCGCGGTGCGTGCCCGGTCGGCGCTGCCGCGCGTGGTCGGCGGCTGCCGTAGGGTTGCTGCCGTGACGACGCGTGTGGCCGCCATCGACTGCGGGACCAACTCCATCCGCCTGCTGGTTGCCGACCTGCCCGACCCGTCGGCCGGGCCGCAGGCCCCGCTGGTCGACCTGGCCCGTCGGATGGAGATCGTCCGGCTCGGGCAGGGCGTCGACCGCACCGGCCGGTTGGCCCCGGAGGCGATCGAGCGGACCCGGGTGGCGCTGGCCGGGTACGCCGCGGAGATCGACAAGCTGGGCGTCGACCGGGTCCGGATGTGCGCCACCTCGGCGTCCCGCGACGCCAGCAACGCGGCCGACTTCCGGGCCATGGTCACCCAGACCCTCGGGGTCGCGCCCGAGGTGGTCAGCGGCGACGAGGAGGCCCGGCTGTCGTTCACCGGCGCGGTCCGGGGGCTGCCCGCCGACGCGGAGCCGCCGTACCTGGTGGTCGACATCGGCGGTGGTTCGACCGAGTTCGTGGTGGGCACCCGCGAGGGTGGGGTGCAGTCGGCGATCTCGGTCGACATCGGCTGCGTCCGGATGACCGAGCGGCACCTGCACGGCGACCCGCCGACAGTCGACGAGGTCGCCGCCGCGCAGGCCGACATCGCCGCCGCAGTGGACCTGGCGCTCGCCGCCGTCCCGGGTCGCGAAGCCGCCACGCTGGTCGGCCTCGCCGGGTCGGTCACCACCGTCGTCGCCATCGCCCAGGACCTCCAGGAGTACGACCCGGAGCGCATCCACCACGCCCGGGTGTCGTACGAGCGGGTGGTCGGGGTGACCGCCGACCTGCTGGCGAAGACCGCCGCGCAGCGGCTGGCGATCCCGGTGATGCACCCGGGCCGGGCGGACGTGATCGGGGCGGGTGCGCTGGTGCTCAAGGTGATCATGGAGCGGGCCGGGATGTCCTCGGTGGTCGCCTCCGAACACGACATCCTCGACGGCATCGCCTGGAGCCAGCAACCCGCCTGACGCCTGACCACCACCCTTTCTCCGGCCCTCTCCGCCCTCGCCCGCTCGACATCGAGCCTGGCGATCAAGAGATTTGCGTCAAAACCCCGTCGGATCATGACGCAAACCTCTTGATCACGGGGCAAGGGCGTGGTGATCAAGAGGTTTGCGTCGGGAATCTGGGCGGGGATGACGCGAACCTCTTGATCACCGGGGCCGGGGGCCGGGGAAGCGGGGAGGGGAGCGGGTGCGGGGCGGGGAGTGGGGGCGGGGGGCGGCACTGGGTGGCCGGGGAGGGCGGGGGGCCGGGCCTGGTATTGCGTTGTTGACGGTACTTCGCACTGCGCAGTAGTGTGTGTTGCGTGGACACCACACAACTGCTCAAAGGTGTGCTCGACCTGGCCGTGCTCGCCGTGCTGCGGGATTCCGACGGTTACGGCTACGACATCCTGCGCCGGCTGCGCGAGGCCGGGCTGGAGGAGGTGGGCGACGCCTCGGTCTACGGCACCCTGCGCCGGCTCTTCGCCGCCGGCCTGCTCACCACCTATGTCGTGCCGAGCGAGGCCGGCCCGCACCGCAAGTACTACGCGCTCAACGCCGCCGGCCGTGACCAGCTCACCCGCTCCGGCAAGACCTGGCGCGCGTTCGCCACGACGATGGACCAACTGCTCGACGATCGGGGGATGGCGGCATGACCGTCACTGGGCAGGAAATCACGGACTACGTCGAGCGGGTGCGGGCGGCGCTTGCCGACCTGCCACCGCAGACCCGCGAGGAGTTGACCGAGGATCTACCCGAACACCTCGCCGAGGTCGCCGCCGAGGCCGACGGTTCGCTGGTCGACCGGCTCGGCACCCCCGAGGCGTACGCGGCGGAGCTGCGCGCCGCCGCCGGAGCGGGTGACCCGGCGGCCGGCCGGCGGGCGCTGGAACGGCGGATCGCCACTGTGCTGGGGCGGGCCCGCGCCCGGGTCGACCGGTTCGACGCCCAGCTCGGCCCGGTGTTCGGCCACGCCACGGCGGGGGAGTTCCTGCGGCTGCTGCGCCCGGCGTGGTGGGTGGCCCGCGCCTACCTGGCCGCGATGCTGCTCACCGCGATCAGCACCGACGGCCCGCTCGGCCTGCTGCCCCGGCTCGACGGCCACGGGTTCGTCGGCCTGCTGATGTTCGTCGGCCTGCTGTACGGCTCCGTCTGGTTGGGGCGACGCACCCACGAGCTGCGGTCCTGGCGGCGCTGGGCGTTGCACGCCAGTTCGGCGGTGCTGGCGCTGTTCGCGGTCGCCGCGGTGGCGGACGTGGACGACCACGCCCGCTCCGGCTACGACTACGGCTACGAGTCGACCTCGGTGGACAACCCCTACAACGAGGTGCAGGACGTCTACGTCTACGACAGCGAGGGGCGGTTGGTGGAGAACGCCAGGCTCTTCGACCAGAACGGCACCCCGATCCGGTTGGGCTGGCCGGCCTGCGACGATCCCGCCCTGCCCGACGTCAACCCGGTGCAGCGTGGCTACCCGTACTGCCCGCAGCAGGCGCCGTTCCGGCCGCATCCGCCGGCCGCCGTCCCGCTGCCGCCCGGGTCCGGCGGGTCGCCCACGCCGACCGGGCCCGGTCCGGAGCCGACGGCCACCGGGCCGGAGGTGACGCCGACGGCCACCGTACCGGGCGCTCCGGTGCCCACCGCATCCGTGCCGGTCGGGTCACCCTCGGTGTCCGGGTCGGCGGGGGTGCCTCTGCCCACCACCACCGGTTGACCTGTCGTTCCTGGGAAATGGCTGAACGGACGATGGGGACGGGGCAGCACGCGCTGATCTTCGTCGCTACGTTGTCGTCTGCTCATCCCCCCTCGGAAGGAAATTCAGTGTCAGAGCAGGTCGCATCGTCCCCCGCGCCGCAGGCGGAGCAGGTGGCCCAGTCCGAGTCGGTCACCCCGGCCCCCGCCGCACAGCCGGAGGAGCCGAAGGGTGGCGGCGCGAAGAAGGCGCTCGGCATCATCGGCGCGATCGTCGCCTTCCTGGTGATCGCGGCGCTGAAGTTCGGCGTCGCCAGCGCCATCGGCAACTTCCTCAACCCCGACGAGACGGCCGAGGCGAAGGCCGGCGACTGCATCGCCGAGCTGCCGGAGGTGACCGGCACGCAGGAGAAGTCGGTGAGCGACGCCAAGGTGGTCACGTGCACCTCGACCGAGGCCGTCTACAACGTGGTCGGCCGGGTGGAGGAGCAGACCGAGGCGCAGGCCAAGACCGGCAAGGCGTGCGAGCAGTACATCAAGGAGGGTGAGGACGGCTACGTCTTCTACAACATCGCCCCGGGCGGCAAGGGCTACCTGCTCTGCCTGACCAAGAAGGCCTGACCGGCAGGCCCAGCGGCCAGGTCGGGGCACGGATAGCCCGGCCGGACGACGATCCGCCGACGGCGGCGCGGGAATCCCGCGCCGCCGTCGGCGTGTTGCATGCCACCGTCCGGTGAACGGGAGGTATATGCCACTGTTCCGGCATCTTCCCGGCACGCGTACGGCGTGGCAGGCTACCGACACGTAGGAACGCCCTGCGACCAGCCAACGATGACTGACCGACAGGAGGACGGGCCGATGGGTGAGATGGTGCGTTACCGCCGTGACGCGGGGACCGGCGAGGGGTATCTCGCGATACCGTCCAGCGGCACGGCCAGCCCGGCGGTCATCGTCATCCAGGACTGGTGGGGCCTCGTCCCGCACATCCGTTCGGTGGTGGACCGGTTCGCCGACGCCGGCTTCGTCGCGCTGGCCCCCGACTTCCGGCACGGCCAGCCGGCCAGCAAGCCGAGCGAGCCCCGGCAGATGCTCAACAGCACCCAGATGGACGAGGCGGCGGCCGACATCGCCGTGGCGGCGGAATACCTGGCCGGCCGGGCCGAGGTGACCGGCAAGGTGGGCTGCGCCGGGTTCTGCGCCGGGGCCAGCCTGGCGCTGTGGGCGGCCACCCGGGCCGAGCGGATCGTCGCCACCGCCGCCTTCTATCCCCGGCTGCCGTGGGACGGGATGCCCGCCGAGTGGACCGACTACGCGGGCAAGGCGGCCGTCGTGCACTGCTCCGAGGCCGACGGCCTGTCCGCCGCCGACGGCGTGCAGACCGTGCGCCGGGCCGTGGAGAACGCCGGCGGCACCTGCCAGACGTACGACTACCCGGGCACCGCGCACGCGTTCTTCAACGAGGACCGGCCGGAGAACTTCGACCAGCGGGCCGCCGCCACCGCCTGGGCCCGTACCCTCGAACTCTTCCGGGCCAAGCTTGGCTGAGCGCCGGTCAGCCGACGGGCGGGGGCGTTGACGGTGCCCGGGCCGGCCGTGTCCCGTACCCCCGCCGAGGTGGTCGCCCGCGCCGCGCGGGCGACCGACCTGGCCGACCTCGACGGCGCGATCACCGACTGCTTCGCCTGCCCCCGGCTGGTCGACTGGCGGGAGGAGGTCGCCCGCACCAGGCGGGCCGCGTTCCGCGACCAGGACTACTGGGGTCGCCCGGTGCCCGGCTTCGGTGCCCCGGACAACCGTGCCGGGCGCGGTGGCGCGGGCCCGCCGGCCACCGGGCCGGGTCCGGCGTCCGAGGCCCGGATCGCCATCCTCGGGCTGGCCCCGGCGGCGCACGGGGGCAACCGGACCGGCCGGGTCTTCACCGGGGACCGCTCCGGCGACGTGCTCTTCGCCGCCCTGCACCGCGCCGGGCTGGCCAACCAACCCACCAGCGTCGCCGCCGACGACGGTCTCACCCTGGCCGGCGTGCGGATCTTCGCCGCCGTGCGCTGCGCCCCGCCGGACAACAAGCCCACGCCGGCCGAGCGGGACACCTGCGCCCCCTGGGTGCACCGGGAGGTGGCGCTGATCCGACCCACCCTGCGGGTGGTCGTCGCGCTCGGCGCGTTCGCCTGGGCGGCGTGGTGGCCGGTGCTACGCCAGGTGTACGGCGTCCGGCCGCCCAGCCCGCGACCGGTCTTCGGCCATGGGGCACACTGGTCCGGGTCGGCCGCTCCCGATCTGCTCGGTTGCTACCACGTCAGCCAGCAGAACACCTTCACCGGGCGGTTGACCACACAGATGCTGGACGATGTGTTCGCCCGGGCGAAACAGCTCGCGGGGGTGGACTGAGCAGCGTGGGACGGTGGCGATGGACCTCGGCGTACTGCGCAGGTGGTGGCCCGTCGCCCTGGTGACGCTGCTGCTGCTCGCCGCCGCGCTCGCCGCCGGGCACTCCTCGATCGGCGCGAGCCGCATCCCGCCGGCCGCCGACAACATCCCGTACGTCCCGGACTACCCCACGGCGGAGCCGGCCGCGTCGATCCCGATCGAGCCGCGTACCGAGGCCGCGCAGACCCGGCCGAGCGTCCCGCAGTGGATCGCCACGGCCGCGATCGTGCTGCTCGCCACGGCGATCCTGGCCGCCCTCGGCTACCTGGCCTTCACCCTGCTGCGCGGCGCGTTGCGGCGGACCACCCGGACGGTCCCGGTGGCGCGGGCCCGACGTACCGCCGAGGGCACCGCGCGGGAGGTGGTGGCCGCGCTCGACGCCGGTCTGGAGGAGTTGGACGACGCCGACACCGACCCGCGTACGGCCGTCATCGCCTGCTGGGTGCGGCTGGAGGAGGCCGCCACCGAGGCGGGCGTGCCGAGGCTCACCGGGGACACCCCGACCGACCTGGTGACCCGGCTGCTGCGCGGCGACCCGGCGGCCGGGGTGCCCGCGATCGCCAGCGCCGACGTGCTGGACGGCTTCGCCCACGTCTACCGCGAGGCCCGCTACGCCACCCGCAGCGTCGACGCGCGGATGCGGGACCAGGCCCGGGGGGCGCTGCGCCGGCTGCGCGGTGAACTCGCCGCCCTGGCCGACCCGCAGGTGCCGGCGTGACCGCCCGCCACGCACCCGGCGGGGTGTCGGGGTGAGCGAGTCGGCCGGTCTGGACGACCTGTTCAGTTTCGAGGAGGAGCCGCCGGCCCGGTCCGGTCGGGCCCGGGGCGGGCGCGTGCGCTGGCTGTTCCGGCTGCTGCTGACCGCCGCCGGGGTGACCGCCGTGGTCGTGGTCGGGCTGCGCGCGGTCGGCCTGCAACTGTCGCTCGGCATCGTGGTGGCCGGGGTGCTGGCGGTGCTCACCGTCCGCCGGGTCACCGCCGCACTGTCCCCGCCGCCCCCGCCCCGCAGCGGTGCCCGGACCCCCGCCGGGGAGGAACCGGGTGCCTACAACTGGGCGGCCCGGGACGCGCTGCGGGCCGCGATCAACGGCTGGGAACGACCGCTGGACTGGTCGTCGGGCAACCAGGAGCGGTTCACCGAGCGGATCCTGCCCCGTCTCGGCGAACTGGCCGACGAGCGGCTGCGCCAACGCCACGGCCTGACCCGGGAGTCCGACCCGACCCGGGCCCGCGCACTGCTCGGGGACCCGCTGTGGAGCTTCCTCGACACCCCCTCCCGCCGTCCCCCGTCGCCGCGCGACCTCGCGGCGATCGTCGCCGAACTGGAGAAGATCTGATGAACGACGTGGACCGCAGCATTCCCGCCACGGAGGTCGGCCACCTGGCCCGGGCGGTGCTGGACGCGGTCGGCACGGTCGTGGTCGGCAAACGGGAGGCCCTGGAACTGGTCCTCGCCGGCATCCTGGCCGGCGGGCACGTGCTGCTGGAGGACCTGCCCGGCCTGGGCAAGACGCTGACCGCGCGGTCCTTCGCCCAGGCCCTCGGGTTGGATTTCCGCCGGCTCCAGTTCACCCCCGACCTGCTGCCCGCCGACGTCACCGGCTCGTTCCTCTACGACCAGCGCAGCGGCGACTTCTCCTTCCGGGCCGGCCCGCTCTTCACCAACCTGCTGCTCGCCGACGAGATCAACCGGACCCCGCCGAAGACCCAGTCGGCGTTGCTGGAGGCGATGCAGGAGAAGCAGGTCTCCGTCGAGGGTGTCACCTACCGGCTCGACGAGCCGTTCCACGTTCTGGCCACCGCCAACCCGATCGAGTACGAGGGGACGTACCCGCTGCCGGAGGCGCAGCTCGACCGGTTCCTGCTGCGGGTGTCGTTCGGCTACCCGCAGCGCGACGAGGAGTGGGAGGTGCTGCGTCGCCGGATGGACCGCCGCCGGGAGGAGGCGCAGATCGAACCGGTGGTCGACGCCGGAACCCTGCGGGCCATGCAGGCCGCGCTGGAGGACGTGGTGGTGGAGGACTCCGTCGGCAGGTACATCGTGGACCTCACCGCGGCCACCCGGGAGCACCCGTCGGTGCTGGTCGGCGCATCCCCCCGGGGCTCGCTGGCGTTGCTGCTGCTGGCCCGGGTGCGGGCCGTCTTCGCCGGTCGGGACTACGTGGTGCCGGAGGACGTCAAGGAGGTGGCCGCCCCCGCACTGGCGCACCGGATCACGTTGCGTCCGGAGATGTGGCTACGCCGGGTGGACCCGTCGTTCGTGGTCGGTGAGGTGCTGGAGCAGACCCCGGCCCCGGCCAGCGGCGCGCTGCCCAGCTACGCGGCCGGCCGGGCCGGGCGCTGATCGTCGTGCCGGACCGTCAGGAGCCGACGGCGGGCTGGTCGCCCACCTGGGCGCTGGGCCGGGCGGTGCTGCTCACCGGATTGTTGCTGATCGCCGCCGTGCTGCTCGGCCGGGCCGACCTGGTGGTGCTGGCCACCCCGTTCGCGCTCGGCACCGCGTACGCCCTGCGCCGCCGGCCGACCGCCGCCCCGCAGTTGGCGATCACCGCCGAGGACGCCCAACTGGTCGAGGGCGGTGACCTGGCCGGCGCGGTGGCGGTGGGCAACCCGGACACCGTGCCGTACGACGTGGTGGTGGTCCGGACCCGGGTCTCGCCGTGGCTGTCGGTACGCCGGGCCGACTTCGGCGGGATCGGGTTGGACGTCAGCCGCTCCGGTGGCATGGACCGGCCCTTCGTGACGGCGCTGTCCAGCGGCACCGCCGTCGACCTGGAACTGACCGGCACCGCGCTGCGCTGGGGGCGGCACCCGATCGGCCCGGCCGGTGCCCGCGCCGCCGCCGCCGACGGGCTGCTGGTCTCCCGCGCGGTGCTCACCGAACCGGTGCGGATGCGGGTCTACCCGAAGACCGAACCGTTCGAGGCGGTGGAGGCGATGCCCCGGGCCGCCGGGCTGGTCGGCGCGCACCGCTCGCGGCGGCCGGGGGAGGGCGGCGAACTGGCCGGGGTACGGGTCTTCGGGCCGGGGGACCGGCTGCGCCGCATCGACTGGCGGGTGTCGCTGCGGACCCGGCAACTGCACGTGGCGTCGACCCTGTCCGACCGGGACGCCGAGGTGGTCGTCCTGCTCGACGTGCTGGCCGAGGCGGGCCGCTCCGGCGGGGTGGCCGGGGCGGCGTCCGTGCTGGACACCACGGTCCGGGCCGCCGCCGCGATCGCCGAGCACTACCTGCACCGGGGTGACCGGGTGGCGCTGCTGGAGTACGGTCCGGCGGCCCGCCGGCTGCGCCCGGCCACCGGCCGCCGGCAGTACCTGACGGTGCTGGAGTGGCTGCTCGACGTGCACGCCGAGTCGGCCCCGCACGATTCGTACGACCAGGTCTTCGGCCCGCAGGTGCTCTCCGCCGACGCGCTGGTGGTGGTGCTCACCCCGCTGCTCGACGAGCGGTCCGCGCAGATGCTGGCCCGGTTGGCCCGGGGCGGTCGCTTCGTGGTGGCGGTGGACACCTTGCCGACCGATCTCGCCCCGCCCGGTGACCGGGGGTGGGCGCCGGTGGCGTACCGGTTGTGGCGGCTGGACCGGGACACGATGATCGCCCAGCTCCGGGAGCACGGGGTGCCGGTGGTCGGGTGGGCCGGCGCGGGCAGCCTGGACCAGGTGCTGCGGGACGTCGCCCGGTTGGCGACCGCACCCCGGGTGGGTGGCCGGTGAGCCCGGTCGAGGCGGCCCGGGAACGGGTCCGCCAGGCGGGTACGGCGGTGCGCCGGGTGGCCCTGCTGCCGTTGCTGGTGCGCGGCCTGGTCTTCCTGGTGGTGCTGGCCGGCCTGCTGCTGGCGTACCCGGTGGAGCTGTTCCAGGCCCGGTCGCTGCTCGCGCTGACGGTGGTGGCGGTGCTGCCGGCGGTGGCCCCGCGCCGGATCTGGCCGACTTTCGCCGCGTTGGTCACGGTGGGCGGTTGGGTGTTCGCCTCGGCCGGTTACGACAGGCCGATCGCGTTGTGGCGGTTGTTGGCGGTGGCGACCCTGCTCTACCTCGGACACACCCTCTGTGCCCTGCTGGCCGTGCTGCCCTACGACGGGGCGGTCGACCCGGACGTGGTGCTGCGCTGGCTCATCCGGGCCGGCGCGGTGGTGCTCGCCTCCGCGGTGGCCGGGGTGCTGCTGACCCGGGCGGGGCAACTCGGCCCGGATGACGGTTTCCAGCTCGCCACAGTGGTGGGACTGCTGGTGGCGGTGGGTCTGAGCGGGTTGCTGGGCTGGCTGCTGCGCCGTCGGTGAGGCGACGTCGCGCAGGTCACAGGTGTTGTGCTCCGTCACAGATGGGGGTCTCGAAGGGTATTTCCGCAGCCGCCCGGGGAAAGATGGATGGCGTGAATCCGAAGCGGATCCTTGTCGTGGGTGCCGGGCACGTGGGCCTGTACGCCGCTCTGCGCCTGTCCAAGAAGCTGAGCTCCCGTGAGGCCGAGGTCGTCGTGGTCGACCCGCAGCCGCACATGACGTACCAGCCGTTCCTGCCCGAGGCGGCGGCCGGCAACATCTCCCCCCGGCACTCCGTGGTGCCGCTGCGACGCGAGCTGCGCAAGTGCAAGGTCGTCGCGGGTGCGGTGACCCGGATCGACCACAGCCGCAAGACCGCCGTGGTGCAGCCGATCTCCGGCCCGACCCGGGAGATCGCCTACGACCATGTGATCGTGGCCCCCGGCTCGGTGTCCCGCACCCTGCCGATCCCCGGCCTGCACGAGCACGGGATCGGGTTCAAGACCATCGGTGAGGCCATCTACCTACGCAACCACGTGCTGGACCGGCTCGACGTGGCCGCCGCCACGCCGGACCCCGACGTCCGCCGCTCCGCGTTGACGTTCACCTTCGTCGGCGGCGGCTACGCCGGCATCGAGGCGTTGGCCGAGATGGAGGACATGGCCCGGGACGCGCTGCGCTACTACCCGGAGCTGAAGCCTGACGACATGCGCTGGGTGCTGGTCGAGGCGACCCAGCGGGTGCTGCCCGAGGTCGACCGGGACATGGGCGCGTACACGGTGCAGCAGTTGCTCAAGCGGAACATGGACATCCGGTTGGACACCCGGCTGGAGTCCTGCGTCGACGGTGTGGTGAAGCTCTCCGACGGCGACAGCTTCCGCTCCGACACCATCGTCTGGACGGCCGGCGTGAAGCCGTCGCCGATGCTGGACCGCACCGACTTCCCCCGCGACGAGCGGCGGCGGGTCACCTGCCTGCCCACCCTCCAGGTCGTCGACGGCGACCGGGTGGTCGAGGGGGCGTGGAGCGCCGGTGACTGTGCCGCCGTCCCGGACCTCACCAAGGAACCGGGCAACTACTGCTCGCCGAGCGCCCAGCACGCGGTGCGGCAGGCCGCCCGGATGGCCGACAACATCGCGCTGGTGGTGCGGGGCCGGCCGCCTGTCGACTACAAGCACAAGCACGCCGGCAGCGTGGCCAGCCTCGGCCTGCACAAGGGCGTGGCCCAGGTGTACGGCATCAAGATGAAGGGCTGGCCGGCCTGGTTCATGCACCGGACGTACCACATGAGCCGGATCCCGTCGTTCAACCGCAAGGTCCGGGTCGTGGTGGACTGGTCGCTGGCCTTCTTCCTCAAGCGTGAGGTGGTCGCGCTCGGTCAGCTGCACGACCCGCGTGAGGAGTTCGCGGAGGCGTCGCAGCCGATCCCGATCACCAGCAGGGCGGCCTGACCGTCCGGTCCGACGTCGAACGCCCCTTTCCGCCTCGCGGGAAGGGGCGTTCGACGTCGGCGGGGTACGTCGGGGCGACGCGGACCGGTTACCGTGTGACTGCACCGCAGCGCATCGACGTGACGCGCTCCCGCCCGGGTGGTGGAACGGCAGACACGGCCGCCTTAAAAGCGGCTGCCGCAAGGCGTGCGGGTTCGAGACCCGCCCCGGGCACCACACTCTCAGCTTTCCCACAGCCTCCCGACCGGCGGCGGTAGGGCCCCGCCGTCTACCCTGGGAGTGCACGTTTGCGTGCGACTGACCCCCTGAGGGAGGCCTGAGACAGTGAAGACCTCGAACCCGGTGCTCGCCCGGCTCGGCCAGGCGGCCGAGCGGGAGCGTTCCGCCGGGTACGCCCAGCCCGGGCCGTACGGTTACGGACAGCCCGGCATTCCGCAGCAGTACCCGGGCCAGCCGGGCTCCCCGGTCGCCCCGACGGTGTCCGGCACGATGACCGTCGACGACGTCGTCGTCAAGACCGTCGCGCTCCTGGCCATCCTCGGCGTCTCCGCCGCCGCCGCCTGGATCCTGGTGCCGGATTCGGTGCTCGGCGTCGCGTGGATCGGCGCGGCGATGGTCGGCCTGGTCCTCGGCCTGATCATCTCGTTCTCCCGGGTCGCCAACCCGGCCCTGGTCGTCGTGTACGCGATCGTCGAGGGCGCGTTCGTCGGCCTGGTCAGCAAGGTCTACGAGACGGCCTACCAGGGCATCGTGCTCCAGGCCGTGGTCGCCACCTTCGGCGTCTTCTTCGTGATGACCATGCTCTACAAGGCGCGCGTCATCCGGGCCACCCCCAAGTTCGTCAAGGGCATGATCGCTGTGATGGCGGGCCTGTTCGCCGTCATGCTGATCAACCTGGTGCTCGCGCTGTTCGGCGTGAACACCGGCCTGCGCGACAGCAGCCCGCTGGCCATCGGGTTCAGCCTGGTCTGCATCGTGGTCGCCTCGCTGAGCTTCGTGCTCAGCTTCAAGGAGGTCGAGGACGGCGTCCGGATGGGGCTGCCGGCCCGCTACTCCTGGACGGCCGCGTTCGGCATCGTGGTCAGCCTGGTCTGGCTCTACCTGGAGATGCTCCGCCTGATCAGCTACTTCCAGGGCGACGACTGACGGTTTCGCACCCGACGCCCGCCACCGCGCACCCTGCGGCGGCGGGCGTCGTCGTCTGCGCACCTCCGGCCGGTGGTGCGTAGACTCGCCGACGATGAGCGCAGCGGAGTTGGGTCGGGCGGTGGACCTGCTGGTCCGTCAGGTGGGCCACTGGCAGCAGCCGCGCTGGGCGGCGGTCGCCGCGGGCGGCAACGTGTCCCGGGCCGACCTGGTGCACAAGCTGGTGCAGGAGGTCGCCGACCTGGCGGCCGACGCCGAGGGCGAACCCCGGCGGGACGTGCCCCGGTTGGCGCACCCGATGGCGCTGCCCGACCAGCTCCGGGTGGTCGCGGCGGACCTGGTGGCCGCCGGCCCGCCGGAGGCGGTGCTGGCCGGGGCCGCCGCCCTGGTGACGGCGACCCGCGGCGCGCTGTAGGGCTCAGCTGAGCCGTTCGAGCACCATCGCCATGCCCTGACCGCCACCGACGCACATGGTCTCCAGGCCGATGGTCGCGTCGTGCCACTGCAGGGCGTTGAGCAGGGTGCCGGTGATCCGGGCACCGGTCATCCCGAACGGGTGGCCGACGGCGATCGCCCCGCCCATCACGTTGACCTTCTCCTCCGGGACGCCGAGCTGCCGGTACGACGGGATCACCTGGGCGGCGAACGCCTCGTTGATCTCGACCAGGTCGACGTCGTCCACGGTCATCCCGGCCCGGCGCAGCGCCTGCCGGGACGCCTCGACCGGGCCGAGGCCCATGATCTCCGGCGACAGGGCGGTGACGCCGGTGGAGACGATCCGGGCCAGCGGGGTCAGCCCCAGCTCGTCGGCCCGCTGGGCGCTCATCACCACCACGGCGGCGGCACCGTCGTTGAGCGGGCAGCAGTTGCCGGCGGTGATCCGGCCGTCCGGGCGGAACACCGGCTTCAGCCCGGCCACCGCCTCCGGCGTGACCCCGGCGCGCGGCCCGTCGTCGGTGTCGACCACGCTGCCGTCGGGGGTGGTGACCGGGGTGATCTCGCGGGCCCAGAAGCCGTCGGCGATGGCCTTCTCGGCGAGGTTCTGGCTGCGTACGCCGAACGCGTCCATCTCCTCGCGGGTGATGTCGTACACCTGGGCCAGGTTCTCCGCGGTCTGACCCATGGCCAGGTAGATGTCGGGGAGCTGACCGGCCTCACGTGGGTCGGTCCACACCTCGGCGTCGCCCTGCGCGCGGGCCGCCGACCGCTGCCGGGCCGCGTCGAACCGTGGATTCTCCCAGCCGCCGCCGACCAGCGTCTGCGCCTCGGGCGGGAGCGTGTCGGAGTTGCCCCGGGCGTACCGGGAGACCATCTCGACCCCGGCGGAGACGAAGACGTCGCCCTCGCCGGCCCGGATCGCGTGCATCGCCATCCGGGTGGTCTGCAACGACGACGCGCAGTAGCGGGTCAGGGTGGCCCCGGGCAGCCCGTCCAGGCCCATCAGGGTGGCGACCACCCGGGCCAGGTTGAAGCCCTGCTCGCCGCCGGGCAGCCCGCAGCCGACGTAGAGGTCGTCGATGGTGGTGGGGTCGAGGCCGGGGACCTTGTCCAGCGCGGCCTGGACGATGGTGGCGGCGAGGTCGTCCGGGCGGACCTCGCGCAGGGAACCCTTGAACGCGCGGCCGATGGGGGACCGGGCGGTGGCGACGATGACGGCGTCGCGGGACGACTCAATCGGCATGAACCAACGTTAACTTGACGGTAACTTGGCGCGGAAGGACGCCGGCCAGCGGGAAATGTCACCCGTGCCGGCCCGGCCGGTCCGCCCGCCGGCCGCGACTCCTCGCAGCCGGCGGAACGGATCGAGACCGCTCAGTGCCGGGAGGCGACGTTCGCGGCGGCGACGACCGCCGGCAGCAGGGCGTGCGCCCAGACCCGGTAACCGTCGGCGGACGGGTGGAAACCGTCGTGGCAGAGCGTCCCGGCGTCGGCCCGGAACACCGGCCCGGTCTCCGTGCCCAGGTCGACGACCGTGCCACCGGCCTCCAGCACGGCGGCGGTCTGTGCCCGCGCGACCCGCCGGCCCGACCAGCCGATCACCTGCCGCAGCGGCGGGGCCACCGCGCGTACCGCCCCCAGGTCCGGGCAGGTGCCGACGACGACCTCGACCCGGGCCTCCCGCAGCCGACGCACCGCCGAGGCGAGGTACGCCGCCGCCTCCGCCGGCCGCCGCATGGCCGTGGCGTCGTTCGCTCCGATCAGCACCACCGCGACGTCCGGCCGGTCACCCAGCAGCGCCCGCGCCACCTGGGTCGCCAGGTCGGTGGAGCGGGAACCGGACACCCCCACGCTGGACAGGTGCACCCGCCGGCCGGTCGGCCCCTCGGTCAGCAGGTGGGCGAGCTGACCGCCGACCGTCTCGTCGAAGCGGGCCACCCCGACGCCGAGCGCCGAGGAGTCACCGAGCAGCACCAGCCGCAGCAGCGGGGCACCGGCCCGGCCGACCGTGGCCCGCAGCGCCAGCCCCAGCTCCGGCTGGGCGTAGTCGCGGTTGCGGGCCGCCACCGCCTGACCGGCGAGCACCGCCGCGCCACCGATCGTCCCGGCGACCAGGGAGACCGCTGCGGCCTTGCCGAGCCGTACGGCCAGCTCGCCGCCGAGTGAGCGGCCCGTCACGGGGTCACCGCCCGAAGGTCCACGGCGGCGGGGACCGGCCCGGCGGGGCGTCTGCGGCACCAGGTGGTTCGCTCGCTGTGCTCGCTCATGCCAGTCCCTCCAGTTGGGGTGAGTCGGCGCCGGTGCCGGGTTGCGGCACCGGGGCGACGCCGAAGAAGGCCCGCCGCCGCAGCTGCGCCCAGCGGCCGGCCGGGCCGTGGTCCCGGCCCCTGACCTGGGTGCCGCTGACCTCCGTGCCGGCGTTGCGGGCCGCCTCGTGGGCGGCCCGGGGCAGCGACCGTACGCCCTCGCCCGGGGCCAGCGTCGGCCGGCGCTCCCCGCTGCCGAGCGCCGACAGCACCGTCGGCAGGAGCGCGGCGGCGGCCATCGCGTAGCCCTCGGCGGAGGGGTGGAACCGGTCCCAGGCGAACATCCGGGTCGGCTCGGCGGAGAACCGGGGGCCGAGCAGGTCACCGAGGGAGACCGTCCAGCCGCCCGCCTCGACCACCGCGACCGTCTGGGCGGCGGCGAGCTGCCGGCTCCACCGCCTGGCCAACCAGCGCAGCGGGGGCTGGATCGGCCGGATCGCCCCCAGGTCGGGGCAGGTCCCGACGACCACCTCGCAGCCGGCGGCGCGTAGCGTGCGGACCGCGTCGACCAGGTGCCGGACCGCCACGGAGTAGGGCGACCGGTTGGTGATGTCGTTGCCGCCGATCAGGATCACCGCGACGTCAGGCGCGCACTCCAGGGCGGCCTCGACCTGCGGGCGCAGCCCGGCGGAGAGCGCACCGACGACGGCGAAGCGGTGCACCCGTACGGCCCGGTGCAGCCGCCGGGACAGCCCGGTGGCCAGCAGCGCGCCGAGGGTCTCGCGGCGTCGCGCCACCCCGTAGCTGGCGGCGGAGGAGTCACCGAGGATCACCATGGTCAGCGGCGAGCCGGGGATCTTGGCACCGTAGACGCCGTCGCAGCGCGGGGGCGGGGCCTGCGCCATCGGAATGGTGCGCCGGGCCTGCCGGGCCTGCCCGAGCAGCACGCCGCCGGTCGCGGCGACGGCCGCCGCGGTGGCACCCGTGCCGATCGCCGCCAGCCGGGCCACCTGCCGGGCGCGGTGCCAGCGCGGACCGAGCGGTACGACGGAACCTGCCACCCCCATACAGCGACATTATCGCGCCGCAGCGTCACCCCGCCTCCGTCGGGACGGCCGGTTTTCGGGCTGGGCGGCGACGGTTCTGGGTACCTGGTCGGGTGGCGGGATCACCGGTGGGTGTCCCGCCGCAGGTGGCGACGGCTTGCACGGGCCAGTCACGCTGGTCGGTGGAGAGGGGCTGGATGAGATGGGTAGGACATTGAAGCGCACCGCGGCGTTCACGGCGTTGGCCCGGTCGCTGGCGGCCGGCGCCCGGGGTGGTCCGTCGCTGGGCGCCCGGCTGGCGGCGCTGCCCCGGATGATCCGGGCCACCGCCCGGGGCGAGTACGACGGCGGGCTCCGGCTGGCGATGATGACGGCCGCGACGGTCTACGTGGTGTCGCCGGTCGACCTGGTCCCGGAGCTGTTCCTGACCGTGCTCGGTCTGGTGGACGACGCGGTCATGGTCACCTGGTTGGCCGGCAGCGTGCTGTCGGAGACCGAGCGCTTCCTGGAGTGGGAGGCCCGTCGGGCCTCCGTCATCCCCGGTCATGTGATGCCCTGAGGGCACGTACGCTGGGCGGCGAAGGACCGTCTGCCAGGCCGCCGTCGTCGGCGCCGCAACGAAGGGCACAACGAGGTGCAGTACTACGACAACGTCGTCGACCTGATCGGTAACACCCCGCTGGTGCGGCTGCGCAACGTCACCGCGGGCATCCGGGCGACCGTGCTGGCCAAGGTGGAGTACCTCAACCCGGGCGGCTCGGTGAAGGACCGGATCGCGCTGCGGATGGTGGAGGACGCCGAGGCCGCCGGGATCCTCCGCCCCGGTGGCACCATCGTCGAGCCGACCAGCGGCAACACCGGTGTCGGGCTGGCCCTGGTGGCGCAGCTCAAGGGCTACCACTGCGTCTTCGTCTGCCCCGACAAGGTCAGCCAGGACAAGCAGGACGTGCTGCGGGCGTACGGGGCCGAGGTGGTGGTCTGCCCGACCGCCGTCGCCCCGGAGGACCCGCGCTCCTACTACAACGTCTCCGACCGGCTGGCCCGGGAGATCCCCGGCGCGTGGAAGCCCGACCAGTACAGCAACCCGGCGAACCCGCGTTCGCACTACGAGACCACCGGCCCGGAGCTGTGGAAGCAGACCGGGGGCGGGCTCACCCACTTCGTGGCCGGGGTCGGCACCGGCGGCACCATCTCCGGCATCGGGCGCTACCTCAAGGAGGCGTCCGAGGGGCGGGTCCGGGTGATCGGGGCGGACCCGGAGGGTTCGGTCTACTCCGGCGGCACCGGCCGGCCGTACCTGGTCGAGGGGGTCGGTGAGGACTTCTGGCCCGAGACGTACGACCGGGGCATCGCCGACGAGATCGTCGAGGTCTCCGACAAGGCGTCCTTCGAGATGACCCGGCGGCTGGCCCGCGAGGAGGGCCTGCTGGTCGGCGGCTCCTGCGGGATGGCCGTGGTGGCGGCGCTGGAGGTGGCCCGCGCCGCCGACCCGGACGACGTGGTCGTGGTGCTGCTGCCGGACAGCGGCAAGGGCTACCTGTCCAAGATCTTCAACGACCGGTGGATGGCCCGGTACGGCTTCCTCGACCACTCGGGCACCGAGCCGACGGTCGCCGACGCGCTGGCGAGCAAGCCGGGTGGCCTGCCCGAACTGGTGCACGTGCACCCCACCGAGACGGTCCGCGACGCCATCGACTACATGCGCGAGTACGGCGTCTCCCAGCTCCCGGTGCTCAAGGCCGAGCCGCCGGTGGTGACCGGCGAGGTGGCCGGCTCGATCGCCGAGCGGGATCTGCTGGACGCCCTGTTCACCGGCCAGGCGCACCTGCACGACACCATCGAACGGCACATGGCCGACCCGCTGCCGATGATCGGCGGCGGTCAGCCGGTGAGCGAGGCGGTGGGCATGCTGGAGAAGTCCGACGCGGCGCTGGTGTTGGTCGACGGCAAGCCCAAGGGCGTGCTGACCCGGCAGGACCTGCTCGCCCACCTCGGCGCGCACTGATCCGACCTGCTGGCGGGGCCCCTTCCGACGGGAGGGGCCCCGCACCGTGTCCGGGGTCGTGTCGGGGGCGGCCATTCACAGCGATGGCACAGGAGCAGCACAGAGGGCGTCCGTGCAGCCTGCCTACCGTCGGGACCAGCCGCGAGGCACCGACCCACGGGAGGAACGACATGCGCCACGACCTCGACCACCACGAGGGGCAGCGGGTCAGCCGCCGCCGGTTGATCGCCGGAGTCGGCTCGATCGGCCTGGCCGGTCTGCTCGCCGCCTGCGGCCGGGACGGCGGCACGGTCACCACGTCGACCGGCGAGACCGTGTCCCCGCAGGCGACCGCCAGCACGTCGACGGACCTGGCCGCGCTGTTCGGCACGGCGAACACCTGCACGTTGACCGCGAGCACCACGCAGGGCCCGTACTACTTCGACGCCGACAAGATCCGCCGCGACATCCGGGAGGACCGGGCGGGCACCCGGCTGCGGGTGGCGATCCGGGTGCAGGACAGCGAGCAGTGCGGGCCGCTGGCCAACGCGGTCGTGGAGATCTGGCACTGTGACGCGGCCGGCCTCTACTCGGGGGCGGAGGCCCAGTCGTCCGGCGCGTCCGGCGGCGGCACGTCGTCCGGCGGCACCCCGCCCAGCGGCGCGCCCGGTGGCAACCCGCCCACCGGCAACCCGCCCACCGGCAACCCGCCCGGCGGTGGGGCGGCCCCGGGTGGCGGTGCCGAGGGATCGGCGGCGGACCTGACGCCGACCGACGACAAGCGCTACCTGCGCGGCGCGCAGGTCACCAACGCCGACGGGATCGTCGAGTTCACCACCATCTGGCCGGGCTGGTACCGGGGCCGCACCACGCACATCCACGCGATGGTGCACGTGGGCGACAACCGGGTGCTCACCACCCAGATGATGTTCGACGAGGCCCTCAACAGCAAGGTGTACGCCGCCGCGCCGTACGCCGCGCACACCGGGCGGGACACCTTCAACGACAACGACAACATCTTTGCCGAGACGATGCTGATGAAGGTCGTCGAGGACGGCGACGGCTACCTCTCGGTGATCAACTTTTCGGTCGACGCGGACCGGGACGGCACCTGAGGTCAGCAGCCCGGTAGCTGCCGGGCGTAGCGGAGCTGTGTGGTGGGGGCGCGCCCGATCCGCTCCTCCCGGCGTTCGCCGGTGGCCTGCCAGCCGCCGCGCTCATAGAAGTGCCGGGCGGCGAGGTTGCGTTCCAGCACCCACAGCACCCCGCGACGCCAGCCCCGGGTGCGCATGGTGTCCAACGCGTCGACCATCAGCGCCCGGCCGGTGCCCCGGCCCCGTTCGGTCGGGTCGAGGTGGATGGCGTTGAGCAGCCCGGTCGCCGGGTCGCCCGCGTCGTCCGGGCCGAGATAGCTGAACCCGACCAGCCGGCCGTCCCGCTCGGCCACGGTCATCAGGTGCTCGTCGCGTTCCCACGTCCACCGCTCGACCCAGTACGCCCCCATCGCCTCGGGCGTCGGTTCGGCCAACGCCGCAGGCGGCAGGAACGACGAGTACGCCGCGACCCGGGACCGCTGGTGCAGGGCACCCACCGGCACCAGGTCGTCGGCGACGGCGGGACGGAGCGTGACGGTCACCCGGCCGAGGCTACCCGCCGGGGCGGGACCGGCACGGTGGTCAGGTCCTCGGCGATCACCAGTTCCCCGGCGAAGTGTTCGCGGGCCTCGTCGTGGAAGCGGCGCGGGTCGGCGTACCGCTGGGAGAAGTGGGTGAGCACCAGCGTGCGTACCCCCGACTCGGTGGCGACCCGGGCGGCCTGGCCGGCGGTCAGGTGGCCGACCTCGGCGGCGAGCGCGGCCTCCGAGGCGAGGAACGTCGACTCGATGACCAGCAGGTCGGCGTGTTCGGCGAGGGCGTACACCCCGTCGCAGAGGCCGGTGTCCATCACGAAGGCGAACCGCTGCCCCGGCCGGACGACGCTCACCTCGTCCCGGGTGACGCGGCGTCCGCCGGCGTCCAGGTGCCCGACGCGCAGCAGCTCGCCGACGGCCGGCCCACCGATGCCGTACGCGGACAGCCGCTCCGGCAGCATCCGGCAGCCGTCCGGCTCGACCAGCCGGTAGCCGTACGTCTCGATCGGGTGCCGCAGCCGGCGGGCCTCCAGCGTGCCGACGCCCAGGGTGATCCGCTGCCCGTCGGCGGTGACCGGCTCGACGGCCAGTTCGGCGGTCTCATGGAAGCTGCTGGCGTGCCGCAGCCTGGCGAAGTATTCCGCGCCGCCGGCGGGGAAGTGCACCGCCACCGGGTGCGGCACCCGGTCCAGGGAGAGCCGTTGGATGGTCCCGGGCAGGCCGAGGCAGTGGTCGCCGTGGAAGTGGGTGACGCAGATCCGGGTGAGGTCGGTGGCGGTGATCCCGGTGTGCAGGAGTTGGCGCTGGCTGCCCTCGCCCGGGTCGAAGAGGATCACCTCGTCGTCCCAGCGCAGCACGTAACCGTTGTGGTTGCGCAGCCGGGTGGGGGTCTGGCTGGCCGTGCCGAGCACGGTCAGCTCCCGCATGGACACCGCCGGCCTCCCCCGGAGACGAAGCGACCCCCGGGGCTTCCGTGCTCGCGCACGGGCCGACTGGACTGGGTCGGCACCCCGGGGGTCGGGTGGCTGTCGTGGATTCGCCGCACCGCTGCCACACGGTCTCGACGATCATGCTGGTCGTTCACTGTCGAGGACAGCGGCTAGCGGACAGCCACCTCACGAGTCCGATTGCTATACAAGTCTGGACCACCTCCTTTCCCGTGTACCGCCACGCTACCCACTGCACCCCGGGTGCCGGTAGTGATTTTTCGCGCGGTCCTGCGGCCGGGGGCCCGCCTGCCGACCCGACGGACTTTTGTCGAGCCGCGCGAAAGTTCGTGCCCATCTGGCCTATCTTTCGCCTGAAGTGAGCATTACTGTCTGCTCCACAGCGGCCACCTCCCGCCGCTGCCCGGCCGAGTCGTCCCCTCGGTCGCTCCCCCGTGAGGTGAACCGTGCCCGTTTCGTCCACCACCCGCAGGAACACCCGACGATCCCTGACCCTCGGCCTGGTCGGCGCGCTGGCCGTCGCCGCCGGCCCGGTCCCCCCGGCAGGTGCCGCCGCGCCGGCCACCACCCGGCCGTCCACCGCCACCGGCGCGACCGTGGCGAACCCGGTGGTCGCCGGGCCGATCGCCCGGACCACCCCGGTCGGCGACCCCGGTCACGGCTACCCGTTCCTCGCCACCGACGTCAACCTGGCCGCCGCCGGCTACGTCGAGGAGGAGTTCTTCCTCTTCGGCACCGCCACCCGGTACGCCGTACAGGGCACCCAGAACGCGACCACCATCGCCACCGACCAGCCGTACGGCACCCGGCTGGTGGTCCGTCGGCCCGCCAACACCAAGAAGTTCAACGGCGTCGTCATCGCCGAGTGGAACAACGTCAGCAACCAGTGGGACCAGGAGGTCGACTGGTTCCAGTCACACGAGCACCTGATCCGCTCGGGCTACGCCTGGGTCGGGGTTTCCGCCCAGCGGGCCGGGCTGCACTCCGCCACCGGGCTCAAGGCGTGGAGCCCCACCCGGTACGGCCCGCTGGACGTCACCGTCGGCGGCACCGTCACCGACGACAGCCTCTCGTACGACATCTTCAGCCAGGCGGTGAAGGCGGTCCGCAACCCGACCGGCGTCGACCCGCTGGGCAAGCTGCCCGCCCCGCAGTACGTGATCGCCACCGGCCACTCGCAGTCGGCCGGCCGGCTCGCGAACTACTACAACGGCGTCCAGCAGTCGGCGAACGTGCTCGACGCGGTCGTCCTGCACGGCGGTGGCGGGGTGCTGCGCACCGACCTGGCGACGCCGGTGTTCCGAATCAACTCCGAGGGGGACGTGGCCAGCGGCATCCTGCCGGCGGCGGCCCGCGCTCAGGCCGACTCGGCCGTCCTGCGGTCCTGGGAGGTCGCCGGCGCCTCGCACGGCGACTGGAAGCTGATCACCGACTACGGGCCGCTGCGCAAGCGGGACATCGGCAGCTACCCGGGTGGCTACCCGGGCGAGCCGCAGACCTGCACGCTGCCCTCGCTGTCGCGGATCCCGCAGCACATGGTGCAGAACGCCGGCTACGACCACACCGTCGCCTGGGTCGCCCAGGGGGTCGCCCCGCCGAGCGCCCCGCCGATCCGGACGACCACCACGACCCCGCCGGCCGTCGACCGCGACGACCTGGGGCTCGCCCTCGGCGGCATCCGGCTCGCCCAGCACCAGGTGCCGCTGCGGGTCAACAGCGGCAGCAACACCGGGCCCGGCTTCTGCTTCCTCGACGGCAGTTCGGTGCCGTTGACCGACGCGCAGCTCGCCGCCCGCTACCCGACCGTCGGGGCGTACGTGGACGCCAGCGTCGCGGCCACCCTCGCCGCCGCCGACGCCGGCTACCTGCCCGCGTCGTTCACCCGCGACCCCGCCTGGTACTCCGACCTGCGTGACCTGATCACCGAGTACGTCGCCGCCGGCCGGATCACCGAGTACGTGGCGGCCCGGCTGACCGACCGGCTCCAGCGCGCCGAGCAGGCCGGCACCGCCGGCAACGCGGCCCGCGCCGCGGAACTGCTGGCACAGCTGGCCGACCGGGCGCGGCAGCGGATCACCGGCGACCCGGCCGCCCGGGACGCGGTGCTGCGGGTGACCGAGGCGCTGATCACCCTGCTCGACGCGGCGGACCGCCGCAACCGGTGACCCGACGGTGAGGACCGATGCCACGGTGAGGGGCCGGGGCGTCGGATGGGCGGCGGGCACGACGGAGGACGTCGGGCCCGCCGCCCACCGGTGACACCGGCACGACGGCTGTGCTCCCGGCCGGTGAGACCGCGCCAGCCGGTGGGCGGCGACGGCGGTCAGTCGATGCCGATCGGGCCCTCCCGGGGGCCGTCTTCGTTGGCCGGCTGCACCGCCAGCGACGGGAAGTCGGCCAGGTCGCCCTCCGGCTCGGCGTCCCACTCGGGGAAGACCAGGTCGCTCTGGAGATAGAGGCAGAGCAGCTGGGTCAGGTGGCGCAGCCCGTCCAGGTGGGTGCGCTCGTGACCGTGGGTGGCGTCCACCCCGAAACCGAGCAGCGCCACCCGGGCGTGCGCGCCCGCCTCGACCGCCGCCGCCACGTCCGAACGGTAGTAGTCGAAGACGTCGCGGACCAGGTCCACCCCGTGTTCCCGGGCGATCGTGGCCAGGTTGCGGGTCAGGTGGTAGTCGAACGGGCCGACCCCGTCGCCCATCGCCAGGGTCGCCGCGTTCTCCCGGGACTGCTGGCCCGGCGCGACCACCGCCGCGTCCACCGAGACGATCTCGGCGACGTCCGGGTCGAGGCCGTGGCTCGCCCCGTGGCCGATCTCCTCGGTGACGGTGACCAGCAGGTGGGCGGTGACGGTGGGGGTGATACCGGCGTCCACCACCGCCTTGAACGCGGTCAGCACCGCCGCCACCCCGGCCTTGTCGTCCAGGTGCCGGGACTTGACATACCCGGACGGGGTGACCATCGGGTTCGGCAGGAACGCCACGAAGTCGCCCGCGTCGATGCCGAGCGCCCGTAGGCCGGCGATGTCCTCGACCGGCTCGTCGACCCGGACCTCGACGTGTTCCCAGCCGACGCCCTGCAGGTCGACGTCGTCGTTGTAGCGGTGCCCGCTGGCCTTCAACGGCAGCACCTGCCCGGTGACCACCCGGTCCAGGTCGTCGGTGAAGATCCGCACGTGCGCGCCCTCGGCGAACCGGGCCGAGTGGGTGCCGATGGTCTTCAGCTCCAGCCGGCCGTTCTCCTTGAGCCGCTTGACCATCCCGCCGATGGTGTCGGTGTGCACCACGATCGCCCGGTCGGCGCCGGTCTGCCGGGGGCCGGGCAGGCAGGCGCTGAGTGCCCCCCGCCGGGTCAGCGTGGACGGGATGCCCAGCGCGGACAGGCGTTCCCCCACGTACTGCTGCACGTGGTCGGTACGCCCCGACGGGCTGGGGATGTCCAGCAGTTCCACCAGCACCTGACGGAGGTAGTCCAGATCGATCTCCAGGGGCTTGAGGCTCACGCTACCCCTCCGGGCCCGGCCGGGCTCCAGAGGCGCTGCGGTGCCCGGGTGCCCGGGAAGAGCAGGTCCACGAAGCGTTCGGCGGTCGGCTGGGGCTCGTGGTTGGCCAGCCCCGGCCGCTCGTTCGCCTCGATGAACACGTGCTCGGGCTGGTCGGGGGCGGGGACCAGCAGGTCCAGCCCAGTCACCGGAATGTCCAGGGCCCGGCTCGCCGCCACGCAGGCAGTGGCGATCGCCGGGTGCAGTTCGGCCGTCACGTCGTGGATTGTGCCACCGGTGTGGAGGTTCGCCGTCCGACGCACCGCCAACACCCGCCCCTCGGGCAGCACGTCGTGCATCCGGTGCCCCGCCTCGGCCACCACCTCGCGGGTCATGTCGTCGATCGGGATGCGGGACTCCCCGCCGGTGGCGGCGGCCCGCCGTCGGCTCTGCCGTTCGATCAGCTCGGTGACGTCATGCACCCCGTCGCCGGTGATCTGCGCCGGTCGGCGGACGGCGGCGGCCACCACCTCGTGGTCGATCACGATCACCCGGAGGTCCTCGCCCGCGCGCAGCTCCTCGATCAGCACGTCCGGGCAGAACCGGCGGGCCAGCTCGACGGCGGTGGCCAGCGCCTCGGCGGTGCGTACCCCGACGGTGATGCCGTTGCCCTGCTCACCCCGGGCCGGCTTGACCACCACCGGGCCGACGTCGGTGAGGAAGGCCAGGTCGTCGGCGTCGCCGGTGGCGGTCCGGCCACGCGGCACCGACAGTCCCGCCTCGGTGAGGATGCGCCGGGTGACCCGCTTGTCGTCGCAGCGGCTCATCGCCACCGCCGAGGTCAGCTCGGACAGCGACTCGCGGGTGACGATCGTCCGGCCGCCGTTGGTCAGCCGCAGCTCACCCCAGTGCGCGTCGGTGACCTCCACCCGGATGCCGCGCCGCATCGCCTCGTCGGCGACGATCTTCGCGTACGGGTTCAGCTCGTCGTAGCCCGCCGGGGCGGACGGCAGGAACAGCCGCTCGTTGATCGGGTTCTTCCGCTTGACGCAGAGCGTGCCGGTGCGGTGGAAGCCCAACCGCTCGTAGAGCCGGATCGCGCCGGAGTTCTCGGCCAGCACCGACAGGTCGACGAACGCGCGACCCCGCTCGTCGAGCCGGTCGGCCAGCTCGGTGAGTAGGGCCTGACCGGTGCCGGGCGGGGCGGTGTTGAAGTCCACCGTCAGGCACCACAGGCTCGCGCCGTTCTCCCGGTCGCCGAAGACCGCCACGTGGTCGACGCCGGTGATGGTGCCGACGACCTCCCCGGTGCTCGCCTCGGCCACCAGGTGCAGGAACCGGTCGGTGCCGGCGTTGTCGACGAGCACGTCCACCGGCGCGGTGACCATGCCGTTGCGGGCGTAGATCCGGTTCACCGCGTCGGCGTCGTCGGCGTCGCGCAGCGGCCGGACGACCAGCCCCGGGATCTCCATCCGCTCGGTGGCCTCCGGGCGGCGCTCACCCAGCGGCAGCCGGTAGGTCAGCGACGGGTCGATGAACAGCTCGTCGGGCAGCCGGGACACCAGCACGTGCGGGTCGCGCAGGTAGATGCAGATGTCCCGGGAGCCGGCCGCCTCGGAGCGCAGCACGTGGGCCACCGCGACCTGCTCGTGGAAGGTCTGGCCGAACACCAGCCGCCCCCAGCCGCAGTCCAGGACCACGTCGGACGGCCCGACCTGTTCCCGGCGCGGCTCCGGGGCGACGCCCGGCGCGACCGGGTCGCCGCCGGGACCGGTCCGTTCCCGGCGGCGGCCGAGCACCCGCTCCCGGTCGGTACGGGCCGTGCCGGTCGCGAGGGTCTCGTTCACGGTCAGTCGATTCCGTGGCTCTGGAGCCACATTTCCAGAAGTCCCAGTTGCCACAGTTTGTTTCCGTTCAACGGGGTCAGTTCGGCGTTCGGGTCGGCGAGCAGCGCATTGACGTAGTCGGCACGGAACAGGTCGCGGCGGCGGGCCTGCGGCGCGGTGAGCGCGTCGCGGACCCGGTCGAGGAGCTTGCCCTCCAGGTGGGTCAGGCCGGGCACCGGGAAGTAGCCCTTGGGGCGGTCGATCACCTCGTGCGGCAGGACCCGGCGGCCGATCTCCTTGAGCACGCCCTTGCCGCCCTGGGCCAGTTTCAGCTCGGGCGGGCAGCTCGCCGCCAGCTCCACGAACTCGTGGTCGAGGAACGGCACCCGGGCCTCCAGGCCGTGCGCCATGGTCATGTTGTCGACCCGCTTCACCGGGTCGTCGGTGAGCATGATCTGGGTGTCGATCCGTAGGCCGGCGTCGACGGCGGTCTGCGCCCCGGCCCGGCCCAGGTGGGCGGCGACGAACTCGCGCGCCGGGTCGCCGTCGGCCAGCCAGGCCGGGTTGAGCACCCGGGCCAGCCCGGCCGCGTCCCGGTCGAAGAACGCCTTCGCGTACGAGTCGAGGGCCTGCTCCCGGTCGATGCCGGCCAGTGGTGGGTACCAGTGGTAGCCGCCGAGGATCTCGTCCGCGCCCTGCCCGGACTGGACCACCTTGACGTGCTTGGAGACCTCCTGGCTGAGCAGGTAGAACGCGACGCAGTCGTGGCTGACCATCGGCTCGCTCATCGCGGCCACCGCCGCCTCCAACGGCGGCACCAGGTCACCGGCGGCGACCTTGAGCTGGTGGTGGTCGGTGCCGAACGTCTTGGCCACCAGGTCGGAGTAGACGAACTCGTCGCCCTCCCGCCCGCCGACCGCGTCGAAGCCGATGGAGAAGGTGGACAGCCCGGAGCGGGTCTGCCCCTCGCCGGCCAGCAGCGCCACCACCAGGCTGGAGTCCAGTCCGCCGGAGAGCAGCACACCCACCGGCACGTCGGCGACCATCCGCCGGCGTACCGCGGTGGTCAGCGACTCCAGCAGGGCGTCCTCCCAGTCGCGGGCCGACCAGTCGGCGTGCGACGCGTCCCGGGTGAACGACGGGTCCCAGTAGACCCGCTCGTGGGTGCGGCCGTCAGGCTCGTAGACCCGGACGGTGGCCGGGGGAAGCTTGGCGACCCCGCGCAGGATGGTGCGCGGCGGCGGCACGATGCTGTGGAAGCTGAGGTAGTGCGACAGCGCCACCGGGTCGATGGTGGTGTCGATCCCGCCGCCGGCCAGCAGGGCGGGCAGGGTGCTGGCGAACCGCACCACGCCCGGCGTCTCGGCCAGGTAGAGCGGCTTGATGCCGAGCCGGTCCCGGGCCAGCACCAGCCGGCCGGTGTCCCGCTCGGTGATCGCGACGGCGAACATGCCGATCAGGTGGTCGACGAAGTCGAGCCCCCACTGCGCGTACGCCTTGACCACCACCTCGCTGTCCCCGGAGGAGAAGAAGCGGTGCCCCAGGGCCTGCAACTCCTCGCGCAGCTCGCGGTAGTTGTAGATGCAGCCGTTGAAGACACCGGTGAGGCCGGCGGCCGGGTCGACGATCGGTTGCCCGCTGGCGGCGGAGAGGTCGATGATCTTGAGGCGGCGGTGCCCCAGGGCGGTGGGCCCCTGCGACCACACTCCGCTGTCGTCGGGCCCCCGGTCACTCATCGTGGCCGCCATGCGTTCCACCGCCGACACGTCGGCCCGGGAACCGTCACGACGGAACTCTCCCGCAAGTCCGCACATGCCAGCCAATGCTGCCAGAGGTTGTTGCGCTTCGCCTGTTGAGCTGATGTCGGCCGTGTTACGGGATTGCTAGCATGTGCGCCACTCACCGTGACGGCCCCGCGTGGGCCGACGTTCCTGCCCGGTGCCCGGCCGGTGCCCGATTCGCCCCGGGCCCACGATGTGACAAACACCGCAGATCCAGCCGTGGGCTCCAGCGTTGGTCGGTGTTACTGGCCACCCCGACCGGCCTAATGCTAGGGGGCAATAGGGCGGAGCCGCTTGGTCTGTTTTATGCAATATTGTCTCGATGAAGATGATATGAAACTTTGTAAGTATTCCATCATCATATAGCAGCATTCTTCGGCCTGTTCGGCTACGACGGCACCCGAGCGGATGATCGCTGGCTGGACTGTGGAAGACGCCGACGACGTCGGTGCGGCGGCGGATCTCTTTGTTCAGTCAATCCCGTGGGTTTGTTCGAACAGGTCCGGCGCCGGCCTAGTCCAGGAGACGTCGAAACCGAGGACTTCGTGCTTACCGTCGGCGCTGACCCGGCGACGATCAGCGCGCGAACGATCACCGTCCGGACGCTTATCGTAAACGCGTCCATCCACACGAATGTGAAGTGCCTTAATTCCGGGGGCGATTGTGAAACGCCTTGATTTGGAAATCCAGGTAAGAGGCAATCTCCGAGACCTGCGACTTCGACAACTGCCGGATACCGAGTTGCTCGACCAACTCATCTCCCCTCGCCAGGTCGAGACTCTGAGCAGCTGCGACGTCGCGGCCGCCGACACAAGCGCCTGCTCGGCCCGTGGACGGTGCGTCGGCAGCAGTCCGGGGCCGATGCTTCAGAATCGCCCGATCGATCGTCGCACCCCGGGTGTCCCACTCCAGGGCCCGGTCGCCGTTGCGGGAGTCGATCCGCTCGTCTCCACGCTGCCTGTTGGCGCATCCGCAGATCGCCCCACGTCGGTGGACAGCACGCCTACGCTAACGTCTTGACCATCGCCTGCGACGCGTCCGACGACGTGGCTGCGGTCTGCTCGCACAGCAGTTCAACACGATCCGCACTCCCATGTGCGGCCATCGCCCATTACTCTCCTTGGTTGGACTTGGTCGCCTTCGTAGGATCGCATAGTGGCCATCTTAAATCTGCACGAAACACCCATCAAGGACATCTCTCATACCACTTCCTGTGGGCGCCACCCCTGGCCGGGCAACTCGCCCCTGCGGGAAGGCGTCAACCTGATGCGCTAAGTCCCTCCCGTGACCGATCCTCGCCCTTGAGCTCTGGCGGGCTGCGCTGAAGCATCCACCAGGCGCGGAGGCTTCCTCCTGGCCACCAAAGCATGACACTCTTTCAAGCCCGAGCCGACTTCAGCTGTCGAGGATCCGGGCTGACGGTATCGATCATGTACTAGAGTAGGAATCGTCGATGGGTGAAAGGCGTGACCGGACAGGGCAGCGGGTCGTGCATCGGTCCTTGATGTTCGTGGCGCTCCCAGCAGCTCTCCTGTTTATTTTGGCGCTGAACTTTGTATGGGAGGTGGTCCGCGCTAACGTGAGCCTGCCCGAAAGGGAGGCGTGGCCATTCAGGTTCGTTCTTCTCGATCGGTCTGCAACTGCCGCCCTGCTCGGAGTCTTCGCGAGCCTATTCATTGCTCGTTCTCAATGGGCAAAAGCGCATCGACCCTCTATAGGCTATGCGATTGTCGACCCGGATGGTGGATTTGATGCCAGGAAGGATCGATGGTGTGTTTGGATCTCTAACGGTGGACCCGGAATGGCTATTGTCGATAGTTTTAAGTATATCGTCAAGTTCACCAACCAGCCAAGGTCGGTGCCAGTTTCCCTGGCGGAGTTGGACCAGTATCTGGAGCACCTCGGGCTTAGCTCCGGAAAGCACTACTTTATTCGAGAGTTGGGAGCTGGGGCCCTGCTTCCGGCTGTGGTAAAACACGCCGACGGTTCGCTTGTTTGTTGGTTCACCACGGAGGCGCTGGCGGCCCTTGACGAGTTCGACATCGATGTGCGCCTGAGTGATGCCTTGGGTGATGTGCACGAAAGAACACTCACAATTATGGATAAGCTGCCCAGGCCGGCTCTGATCGCGAAACGCGATTTCATCGCGAAGACCCAACCCGGACCTCCGGCGGGCGCCCCGTAAATCAGATGCTGGTGAGTCTTAATGGATCGGCCGCGAGGCTTCTCGATTACGGAAAGTGTCTTATGTCTGACTTTGAGGTGAAACTCAGCCCCCCGGTGATGCAAGACTTCTGGATTTTCGAAAGGCAGGCCACTGACCCGGACGCGGCCGGGACATTCAATTGGTCTGGCTATCGCGACATCGCTAAGTTGAAGCGACGCCTCGAGGATAATGGTCTGATTGATGCAAATGGGGGGTGCCTATTTGTTGCGGTTGGTGAAGAGTTGGCGGGGACCGTTGTTTGGACGAAGGTAACCTACGGTAAGCCGGATTGGTGGTGTTGGAATATCGGAATATCGCTTCTGCCGGAGTTTCGCGGGAGAGGTTTCGGAACCACGGCGCAATGGCTTCTCGTCTCCTATCTGTTCGACACTTTGCCTGTTGAGCGAATTGAGGCGTATACGGACGTCGACAATGTGGCGGAACAGCGTTCGCTCGCAAAAGTGGGATTTGTCAGGGAGGGGGAAATTCGTGCAGCGCAGTTCCGCGAGGGGCGATGGAGGGCGATGGCCCTGTACAGTATGCTGCGAGACGAATATTGTAATCTACTGGAAGTGAGGCGACGTTAGCTGCGTGCCGATTTCTTCTTTTTGGTCTGATGTGGTTGCCATATTTGAATCGAGCTCCTCTGTGTGACTCTCGAGGGAATCAGGTCTGCGGAACTCAGTTTACCTGGGCTAGCCTTTGGCATGCGATCGGCGCATGCTGCACCTCGCTGTCGGGTCAGCCGGGAGTTCGGGTGGCTGGTCAGGGCAATCTGCTGCCCCGACCGTACGGTCGGGGCAGCAGATTGCCCTGACGCGTTCGATCGGGGTATGTGGTAAGCCCGTTAGGTCCATGGCTGCAAGCCATTGCTCCATGGTGCCAGTAGCAGAAGTCCCACCCGGCGTCCGGCCCCATGCAGGATATCCCCAGCCTTGCCAAGCGCGACATCACCGCCTGCGGCCGCGGCCGTACACAAGACTGCCGCGAACGGTGTAGTGCTTTCGCTAGCTCACTCGGTGAACTTCGGGTCCGCATAGCCCACCTGGCGCATCCTCACGGTCCTGAAGACGACCACGATCTCGTCGCCGGGGATGAACACGTTCTCAGTGCTCAGGAACTGCGGCATGCCGGCCACGAACCACACCGGGCGGCCGTCGAAGTCCAGTCGTAGGGCCGTAGGGACATCGAGGTCATGGGGCCGATTACCTAACCGTCAGGCCGCATGCTTGGTCCGATCGCGAAACGATCCTACGACACCCGAGCATCACGCGCCGGTTGCCCCAGCATCGCCGTCCAGCGCGAATCGGCACTCGGCCCGACCCGCTGAGTCCCGGCCTAGTCGGCATGACGGGCAATCGGCTCCAGGGACACTTCGACGCCGTATGGGTAGAAGGTCGCTGTCCAGGTGACCGTCACCGGACCTGCATCGGTGGTCAACTGCACAGCCATCACGGCGTGGTGCCAGTCGCCGAAGTCCCACCCAAACTCCGGCCCCATGCTGCGCAGGTCCCAACATCCGACGGAGAGCACGCGACGGCCCCGTAATGAGCCGACCCGACGGTCGAAATCGGCGTGCACCTCGGCATCTTGGATGGTCATCGCCCACAGGGATCCCCCGGTTGTGCCGAGAGCGACAACACCTTTCTGGCAAGCAGCCGGCCGTACCGCCGCCGACGACACGAGGGCGCCGGCGGGGAAGCCGGCGCCCTGCGATGGGTGGGATGGAAGGGATCAGGCGGTCTTGGCCACGCCAACCGGGCAGGTCATGCCGTTGGGGCCGTGGTTGCAGTAGCCGTTCGGGTTCTTCGTCGGGGCCAGGTACTGCTGGTGATAGTCCTCGGCGAAGAAGTAGTCGCCCAGCGGGGCGATCTCGGTGGTGATCTCACCCTTGCCGGCCCGCGCCACGATCGGGGCGAACGCGTCCCGGGACGCCTGCGCGGTGGCCAACTGCTCGTCGGTGGTGGTGTAGATCGTCGAGCGGTACTGGCTGCCGACGTCGTTGCCCTGGCGCATGCCCTGGGTCGGGTCGTGGTTCTCCCAGAACACCTTGAGCAGGTCCTCGTAGCCGATCACGGCGGGGTCGTAGACCACCTGGACCACCTCGGCGTGCCCGGTCATCCCCGAACACACCTCCTCGTACGTGGGGTTGGCGGTGTAGCCGCCCGCGTAACCGGCCGAGGTGGTCAGCACCCCCGGTAGGGTCCAGAACAGCCGCTCGGCGCCCCAGAAGCACCCCATGCCGAACACGGCGACCCGGGCGCCCTGCGGGAACGGGCCCTTCAGCGACGACGGCAGCACCTCGTGCCGGTCCCCGATCGGCATCGCGATCGGGCGGCCGGGCAGGGCCTGGTCGGGGCTGATCATCTCGGCCTTCATGCGGCGAAGGAACACGGTGGAACTCCTCTCGTACCTCTCCCCGCATGCAACACCGGCGGGCCCGCCTTCCTTACCCGCTGCGTCCCGGCTCTCGCTCCCGGGCCTCGCCGAATGTCGGCGGGCCTCAGGCCAGGGCGGCGGCGACCCGCCCGGCGTAGGAGGCGGCCTCGGTGTCGTCGTTGTAGCGGGTACGCGGCCAGAAGAAGCCGCGCAGGCCGTCGCCCTTGGTCCTCGGCACCACGTGGGTATGCAGGTGCGGCACCGACTGGGACACCCGGTTGTTCATCGCCACGAACGTCCCACCGGCCCCCAGACCGGATTCCACGGCCGCCGCCAGGCGCTGGACCAGGCCGAAGTAGCCGGGCAGGTCGGCCGCCGGCAGGTCGGTCAGGGTGACCAGGTGGGTGCGGGGCACCACCAGGACGTGCCCCTTGAACACCGGCCGGGTGTCCAGGAACGCCACGCCCCCCGGCTCGTCGGCCACCCGGAACGCCGGCACCTCACCGGCCACGATTCCGCAGAACACACACCCGCTCACCCGCGCAGCCTAGAGCCCCACGCGCCCACCCACCACGCGCCGGGGCGCAGGCGCGGGTGAGCCGGGACGGGTTCCGGCCGACCGGCGGGCGCGGCGGACTAACGTCTGCGGGATGAGTCACGGCTTCGAGACGCTCGCCATCCACGCCGGCCAGGACCCGGAGGCCCGCACCGGCGCGGTGATCCCCCCGATCTACCAGACCAGCACGTACGCCCAGGACGCCGTCGGCGCGCCCCGGCAGGGCTACGAGTACAGCCGCTCCGGCAACCCCACCCGCGACGCCCTCCAGGAGTGCCTGGCCGCGCTGGAGGGGGGTCGGGTCGGGCTTGCCTTCGCCAGCGGCCTGGCGGCCGAGGACACCCTGCTGCGGACGGTCTGCTTGCCCGGCGACCACGTGGTGATCCCCGACGACGCGTACGGCGGCACGTACCGGCTGTTCGCCAGGGTCGCCGAACGGTGGGGGCTGACGTACACCCCGGCGAAGGTCTCCGACGTCGACGCGGTCCGGGCGGCGATCCGCCCCGAGACGAAGATCGTCTGGGTGGAGACGCCGACCAACCCGTTGCTCGGCATCGCCGACATCGCCACCCTGGCCGGGGTGGCGCGCGAGGCCGGGGCGCTGCTGGTGGTCGACAACACCTTCGCCTCGCCGTACCTGCAACAGCCGCTCGCGTACGGCGCGGACGTGGTGGTGCACTCCACCACCAAGTACGTCGGCGGGCACTCCGACGTGGTCGGTGGCGCGTTGGTCGTCGCCGACCCGACCCTCGGCGACGAGCTGCGCTACCACCAGAACGCGATGGGCGCGATCAACGGCCCGTTCGACGCCTGGCTCACCCTGCGCGGCATCAAGACCCTCGGGGTACGGATGGACCGGCACTGCGACAACGCCGAACGGATCGCCGCCTTCCTCGACGGGCACGCCAAGGTCGCCCAGGTCATCTACCCCGGCCTGCCGTCGCACCCCGGGCACGAGGTGGCCGCCAAGCAGATGCGCCGGTTCGGCGGAATGATCTCCTTCCGGGCCGCCGGCGGCGAGGAACACGCCGTGCAGATCTGCAACCGGGCCCGGCTGTTCGTCCTCGCCGAGTCGCTCGGCGGGGTGGAATCCCTGATCGAGCACCCGGGCCGGATGACACACGCAAGTGCTGCCGGCTCGCCGCTTGAAGTTCCCGGCGATCTCGTGCGACTGTCTGTCGGCATCGAGACGGTCGACGACCTGCTCGCCGATCTGGAGCAGGCGCTGGGCTGACCGCGGGCTGGGAAGAGGTGGCCGTGCAGGACATCATGCCGACCTGGGTGGGGGCGACCGCCAAGCAGATCGCCCGGGGTGTACGCCGGGGTGACGTCTCCGCCACCCAGGTCGTCGCCGACCACCTGGACCACGTCGGCCGGGTCGACGGCGCCCTCTCCGCGTTCCGGGTGGTCCGTGGCGGCGAGGCGATCACCGAGGCGGAGAAGGTCGACGAGCAGGAGGAGTTGGCGAACCTCCCGCTCGCCGGGGTGCCGGTGGCGGTCAAGGAGAACACCCCGGTCGCCGGGCTGCCCACCTGGAACGGGTCGGCCGCCGCGCGTACCGCGGTGGCGGAGGCCGACCACGAGGTGGTCCGCCGGCTGCGCGGCGCGGGCGCGGTGATCCTCGGGGTGACCCGGATGCCGGAGCTGGGGCTCTGGGCGATCACCGACGACGCGTCCGCCGTCACCCGCAACCCGTGGGACGTGCGGCGTACGCCCGGCGGGTCCTCGGGTGGGGCCGCCGCCGCGGTGGCGGCCGGCCTGGTGCCGATCGCCCACGGCAACGACGGGCTCGGGTCGATCCGCATCCCGGCCGCCTGCTGCGGCCTGGTCGGGCTCAAGCCCGGCCGGGGCGTGGTCCCGTGCCAGCTCGGCGCGGAGGACTGGTTCGGGCTGACCGAGCACGGCATGCTCACCACCACGGTCGCCGACGCCGTAGTCGGCTTCCAGGTGCTCGCCGGGCGTCGCCCAGACAAGCTGGTCCCGCCGTCCCGGCTGCGGGTCGGTGTATCGCTGCGCTCGCCGGTGCGTGGCGTCGCACCTGACGCCCCCAACCGGGACGCGGTGGCCGCCGCCGGCCGCCTGCTCGCCGCGGCCGGCCACGACACCGTGCCCGCCGACCCGGTCTACCCGACCTCGCTCGGCCTCCAGGGCATCGCCACCTGGCTCGCCGCCGCCGCGGCCGACGTGCGGGCCGCCGGCATCGACCGGCGCAGCCTGCAACGGCGCAGCCGCCGGCACGTCGCGCTGGGGGAGTGGGCGCAACGCCGGGGGTACGTGCGGGAGGCCGACCGGGCCGCCTGGCGGGACCGTTCGGTCGGCTTCTTCACCGACCACGGGGTCGACCTGCTGCTCACCCCGGCGCTGGCCGGACCGCCGCCGGAGGCCACCACCTGGTCCGGCCGCTCCTGGCTGGCGAACATGCGGACCAACATCCGGTACGCCCCGTTCGCCGCCCCGTGGAACGTCGCCGGCCTGCCGTCGATCGTGGTGCCGGTGGGTCGTCGGCCGGACGGCCTGCCCGTCGCCGCGCAGCTGGTCGGCCCGCCCGGCTCGGAGCTGCTGCTGCTCGGCGTCGCCGGGCAGTTCGAGATGCAGGCCCCGTGGACCCGGCACGCCCCCGGCTACCCCCGGGTCGACACGGGCTCCCCTGCCGTCACCTGACCACCCGGTGAGCGCCTCGTCGCCGCTGGTGGTGGGCGGTGTCGCCGCCGGTCGTTGCCGGGGCGGGTGGCACGATCGGGGCATGACGGAACTGGTCGACCTCGCCGACGTACGGGCCGCCCGGGAGCTGCTCGCCGGGGTCACCCGGACCACTCCGCTGGAGCCGTCCCGACCGTTGAGCGCGGCGCTGGCCGGGCCGGTGTGGCTCAAGTGCGAGAACCTGCAACGTGCCGGCTCGTACAAGGTGCGCGGCGCGTACGTGCGGATCTCCCGGTTGTCGGCACGGGAACGGCAGCTGGGCGTGGTCGCGGCCAGCGCGGGCAACCACGCCCAGGGGGTGGCGCTCGCCGCCGGCCTGGTCGGCACCCACGCCACCGTCTTCATGCCGGTCAACGCGCCGCTGCCGAAGGTGGCCGCCACCAAGGGGTACGGCGCGCGGATCGAGCTGATCGGCAACACCGTCGACGAGTCGCTGGTGGCCGCGCAGACCTTCGCGGAGCGTACCGGCGCGGTGTTCATCCACCCGTTCGACCATCCGGACGTGATCGCCGGGCAGGGCACCGTCGCACTGGAGATCCTCGAACAGTGCCCCGAGGTCGAGACGATCATCACGGGGGTCGGTGGTGGTGGCCTGATCTCCGGGATGGCGGTGGCCGCGAAGGCGTTGCGGCCCGACGTGCGGATCATCGGCGTCCAGGCGGAGAGCGCCGCCGCGTTCCCACCCTCCCTGGCCGCCGGGGAACCGGTCCGGCTGCCGGCGTTCGCCACGATCGCCGACGGCATCGCGGTGGGCCGGCCCGGGGAGATCACCTTCAACCACGTCCGCAAGCTGGTCGACGAGATGGTCACCGTCGCCGAGGAGGACATCTCCCGGGCGTTGCTGATGCTGTTGGAACGGGGCAAGCAGGTGGTCGAGCCGGCCGGTGCGGTCGGGGTGGCCGCGCTGCTCGCCGGTGCGGTGCAGGTACGGACCCCGACGGTGGCGGTGCTCTCCGGCGGCAACATCGACCCGCTGCTGATGATGCGGGTGATCGAGCACGGTCTCGCCGCCGCCGGCCGCTACCTGCGGGTCACCGTCCGCTGCTCGGACCGGCCCGGTCAGCTCGCCTCGCTGCTCACCGAGATCGCCGAGCACCGCGCCAACGTGGTCGACGTGGAGCACCAGCGGGCCAACCCGCACCTGCGGCTCGGCGAGGTGGAGGTGGCCCTGTCGGTGGAGACCCGGGGCGTCGAACACTCCGACACGCTGATCAGCGCCCTGCGGGCCAGCGGCTACGAGGTGGTGCTCAGCGCCGAGGCGTGAGCCCCACGCCGCCGGGCCCGGTGGACCCGGCGGCGGTGCGGCTCAGCCGGAGAACGGCTCGAAGCTGACGATGGTCACCTTGATGTCCGCCCCGCTGGGCGCGGTGTAGGTGCACGCCTGGCCGGGACGACCGCCCAGGATGGCCTTGCCGAGCGCCGACTCGGGGCTGTAGACCGTCAGCTCGGTGGTGGCGGCGATCTCCCGCGATCCGAGCAGGAACGTCTCGGTGTCACCCTCGTCGTCGTCGAAGTAGATCGTCACGACCATGCCGGGCGACACCACGTCGGCCGTCGGGGCCTCGCCGACCTGGGCGGTGCGCAGCAGCTCCTTGAGGTAGAGGATCCGGCCCTCGGCCTTGCCCTGCTCCTCGCGGGCGGCGTGGTAGCCACCGTTCTCCCGCAGGTCGCCCTCTTCCCGCCGGGCGTTGATCTCGGCGGCGATGACCGGCCGGTTGGCGATCAGCTCGTCGAGCTCGGCCTGGAGGCGGTCGTGCGCGTCCTGGGACAGCCAGGTGGCGGGCGCCTTGTGGTCATTGGTGGACACAGGCGTACTCCTCGGATGTGCGTGCTGGCTGACAGGTGACTTACCAACCTACCAGTGGCCCGCACTGCCGGGCGTCGTCGATCACTCGGTCGGGGGACGGCCGTTGGCCCGCCGCGACGCCGGGTCGGTCCCGTCGTCGCTCAGCCGGCGGGACGGCAGCGGACTACCTCGCCGATGAACGGGCGTTCGGTGGTGGCGACCCGGTGCCGGGTGGTGACGTGCCGCTGGCCGGGGGCCGCGGTCACGGTGACCTCCTCGTGGCCCACCTCGGCCCCGGCGTGCGAGCGGGCCCGGACCAGGCATACCGCCGAGCCGCCCGCGGGCACGGTCACCCGGAAGTCGACCTGGACGCCGGTGTCGCTGATGTCGGTGTAGGTGATCACCTCGGGCTGGTATTCCGGGTCACCGTAGCGCTGGTAGAGCTGCGTCGCGGCCAGGACCAACCCGGCGATCAGCACGGCCACCAGTGCCCAGCTCAGCGCCGGGTGTCGACGCCTGGGCTCCCGCCTGCGGCCGTACCGGCCGGGCGGGAACACCGGCGCGGCCGAGGGAACTGTGGCGTGCGTCTCGGTCACCGGCGGGTATCTCCTGGCGTTGTTGTCGGGGGTATCGGCAAGAATGACAGGGTCCATCTTCCCAGCCCGGGGCCGCGCCCGGACCGGCAGGTCGGCAACCGCGCCGGCAGGTCACCGCGGCAGGTCGGGCGAGCGACCCGGAGCGGGCCGCCGCCGGGCACAGACGAGGAGCGCCCACGTTGGCAGAGAAGCTGCGTCTCATGGCCGTGCACGCACACCCGGACGACGAGTCCAGCAAGGGTGCCGCCACCATGGCGAAGTACGTCGCCGAGGGGGTGGACGTGCTGGTCGTGACCTGCACCGGGGGTGAGCGGGGCAGCGTGCTCAACCCCAAGCTGGACCGCCCCGAGGTGTGGGCCAACATCGGCGAGATCCGGCGGGCCGAGATGGACGCCGCGCGGGCCATCCTCGGCGTCGAGCAGGCCTGGCTGGGTTTCGTCGACTCGGGCCTGCCCGAGGGCGACCCGCTGCCGCCGTTGCCCGAGGGGTGCTTCGCCCTCCAGGACGTCGAGGTGGCGGCCGGGCCGCTGGTGAAGCTGATGCGGGAGTTCCGCCCGCACGTCGTCACCACGTACGACGAGGAGGGCGGCTACCCGCACCCCGACCACATCATGTGCCACAAGATCAGCGTGGCCGCGTTCGAGGCGGCCGGCGACCCGACCCGTTACCCGGAGCTGGGCACCCCCTGGCAACCGTCGAAGCTCTACTACGACATCGGCTTCTCCAAGGGCAAGCTCCTGGCCCTGCACGAGGGCACGCTGGCCGCGGGCCTCCCCTCGCCGTACGAGGACTGGCTCAAGCGCTGGGACGAGCGGCCGGACAAGGGTTCGCGGATCACCACCCGGGTGGAGTGCGCGGAGTACTTCCCGGTCCGCGACGACGCGCTGCGCGCCCACGCCACCCAGGTCGACCCGGACGGCTTCTGGTTCCACGTGCCGATGGAGATCCAGCAGCACGCCTGGCCGACTGAGGACTTCCAACTCGCCCGCTCGACGGTCGAGTCCCCACTGCCCGAGTCCGACCTGTTCGCGGGGGTTCGGGAAGCGGCCCATGCCGGGTGACCGGCGGCCGGGGCTACGCTGACACTCCACCGCACATCGGAGAAACACCATGCTGAACGCTGTCCAGGTGCTCGCGGAGAACAACTTCGGTGACACCCGCACGGGCGGCCTGGCCGGGCCGATGGGCCTCTTCCTCATCGTGCTGCTCGGCACCGCCACCGTCCTGCTCATCCGCAACATGAACTCCCGGCTGCGCCGGCTGCCCGACCGGTTCCCCCACCAGGGTGGTCCGGTCGGGACCGATTCGTCTGCCACCGGCCCGTCGGACGCCACGACGGGGCAGGAATCACGTACGAACCCGCCCAGCGGCCACCAGCAGCCCTGAGTGGGGTGACCGCAGCATGAATCACGTCGATCCGGGTCGTCGCCCCCTGTTGCGGCCACCCGGATTGGCTTAGCCTTCCGCCGGGGGACGAAAGTCCCTGAGCCGTGCGCGGGAGGGGGTGCCATGACCGTCGTAGCCGCGTTCGTCCGTCGCGCCGTCGACGGCCCCGCGGACGGAGCCGGGCGGTGACCTCCGGCAGGGCCGGCGCGTCCGACGACGGGTCGACGCCGATGGAGACTCCGCTGCGGGTGCGCGTCCTCACCCTCGCGGTGACGGTGACCGCCCTGGTGGCGGTGCTGGTCGGCCTGCGCCTGCCCACCGCCCTGCCGGCCGACGATCCGCTCCCGGCCGTCGCCCGGTTCGGCATCGTCGCCGCCGTGTTCGCCCTGGCCCAGCTCGCCCGGCTGCGCTTCCGCACCGCCACCGGCATGGTGAGCATCACCTGGGGCGAGGCCGCCCTGATCGGCTGCCTCTACCTGGCGCCGGCCGGCTGGCTGCCGGCTGCCGCGCTGCTCGGCACCGGCGCGGCCTGGACGGCGATGTCGCTGGCCGCCGACCGTCGTCCTCCGGTGGAGTTGGTCCGGATCGCCGCCTCGTTGACCGCGGCCACCGCGCTCGCCGTCACCGTCGCCACCGCGTTGGGTGAGCCGTTCCTGGCCGGCCCCACCCCGACGCTCGTGCCCGCCCTCGTCGCCGGTGCGGTCACCTACCTGTTCACCACCGCCGGGCTGGGCGCGGCCACCCTGGCGCTGCGGCACGGCGTCGCGGTCGGCCCGGCGCTGCTCGTCGCGCTGCGCGGCAAGGTGCTGATGTTCGTCGGCAACGTGATGGTCGGGTTGGTCGTGGTGGCGTTGCTTGAGGTCGACCCGCGTTGGTTGCTGCTGCTCCCGCCGCTGCTCTGGCTGCTCCAGCAGACCTACCGGCACCGGCTGCGCGCCGACCAGGAACAGCGCACCTGGCGCGCGTTCGCCGAGGCCACCGCCGCCCTCAACCAGCTCGACGAGCGGGGGGTGGCCACCGCCGCGGTGACCGGGGCGCTGGCCCTGTTCGGGGCGGAACTGGTCGACGTCGACGTGGCCCGGGCCGACGGCCGGTGGCGGCGTTACCGGGGGGATTCCTCCGGCCGCCTCCGCGACCGGGAGGCCGGGCCGCCGGCCGGCGCGGCCCCGGACGCCCACGAACTCGTCCGACCGCTGGCCGTCGGGGACGTCCGGGTCGGGCAGATCCGGGTCCGGTTCCCCGTCTCCGGGCCGCCCGACGACCGGGAACGGGACGCGTTGGCGGCCTACTCCGACGCCCTGGCCGCCGCCCTGCACGACGCGGCCACCCACCGGGAGCTGCGCCTGGTCAGCGCCCGCTCGTCGTACGACGCGGTGCACGACGCGTTGACCGGGCTGGCCAACCGCACGGCCATGTTGAGCAAGGGCGACCAGGCGCTGCGGCAGCTCGCCCACGATCACCCGGTGGCCCTGCTGCTGCTTGACATCAACCAGTTCAAAGAGGTCAACGACACCCTCGGGCATGCCGCCGGTGACCAGTTGCTGCGGCTCACCGGCAACCGGCTGGGCACCCTGGCCCGCCCCGGTGACCTGCTCGCCCGGCTCGGCGGCGACGAGTTCGCGCTGCTGCTGACGTCGGTCCCGGTGATCGGCGACCGGGCCGCCCCGATGGCGTACGCGCTGCGGCAGGCCCGGGAGATCGCCGAGCGGCTGGCCGCGCCGACCGAGGTGGCCGGGGTGCGGATGTCGGTGGAGGTCGCGGTGGGGGTGGTGGTGGCCGGGGCGGGCACCGCCGACCTGACCGAGCTGCTGCGCCGGGCCGACATCGCCATGTACCAGGCGAAGGAGGGCGGCGGCAGCGTCGCCGCGTACGACAGCACCCGGGACGCGGCCAGCACCGACCAGTTGGCCCTGCTGGCCGAGCTGCGGGAGGCGTTGCAGGCTGACGACCAGCTGGTGTTGGCCCTGCAACCGGCGGTCGACCTGGCCACCGGAGCGCCGACCGGGGTGGAGGCACTGATCCGCTGGCAGCACCCCCGGCGAGGCTGGCTCGGCCCGTCCGACTTCATCCGCCCGGTGGAGAACAGCGAGCAGCTCGGCACGTTCACCCGGTACGTGCTGGACAAGGCGCTCTCGGTGGCCGCCGACTGGGCCCGGGACGGGCTGGACGTACCGATCTCGGTGAACCTCTCGGCGCGCAGCCTGCTCGACCCGCGGCTGCCCTCGGAGATCGCCGACGCGTTGCGCCGGCACCAGGTGCCGGCGCACAAGCTGGTCCTGGAGATCACCGAGACGGTGGTGATGAGCGAGCTGGAAGTTATCGACGAGGTGCTGGCGAACCTGCGCAGGATGGGCGTCCAGCTTGCCGTCGACGACTTCGGCACCGGCTTCTCGTCGCTGTCGTTCGTGACCCGGATCGCGGTGGACGAGCTGAAGGTGGACCGGTCCTTCGTGATCCGGATGGCCGACTCGCCCGAGGCGGCGGCGATCGTCCGGGCCACCGTCGGACTCGCCCACGAGCTGGGGTTGCGGGTGGTCGCCGAGGGGGTGGAGACCGCCGAGCAGCGGGCCGCGCTGGTGGCGCTGGGCTGCACCGCCGCCCAGGGCTACCACTTCTTCAAGCCGATGCCCGCCGACAAGATCGGCGCGGTGCTCGGCTCGCTGCGCGACTCCGCCGAGTCGAACGTCTTCCCCCTACGCGCCGACGGCGCCTCCTAACCCACCCCACCCCCCCACCCCCCACCCCCCACCCCGTCGATCATGGAGTTGTGGTGCCCTGGAAGCGCCCAAATCTACACAGAGCGACCACCGAAACTCCATGATCGACGGGGTGGGGGAGTGGGTGGGGGTGGGTCAGCCTCGGGAGACCACCTCGGCGACCACCGTCGGCAGCGCGGCCCAGTCGGCGGAGGCGACGCTGGCGTGGGCGGCGGCGAGTTGGGCGAGACGGGCACGGGCGGCCGTCGGGTCGGTGTTGCCGACCGCCGGGGGGACGTTCTGCGCGTCGGTCATCACCAGCAGGTAGTGGTTGGTGTCGTACCAGGAGGTGTCGATGCCGCCGGTGACGTACGCGCTGGCGTCGCCGTCGAACAGCACGAACCACGGGCGCAGGGCGGTATCGGCGTACCTGGTGCGCGGGTCGCCGGACTGGGCCCGGTGCACCGCCGGGAACGCCTGGGCCTGGCCGAGGGTGCCGGCCGCCGCCAGGCCGACGAGGTGCTGGGCGTACTCGATGTCGGTCCACAGGGTGTCGGTCGGGTTGCCCTCCTCGACGGTGCCGGGGATCAGCTCCACGATCACCTTCCCGGCGAGCTGCGCCCGGGTGGGCCAGGCGTTCGCGCGGGCGGCGGCGTCCAGGGTGGCATACCCGCCGCGCAGGTCGGCGGGGCGGAACACCCGGCTGCCGAGCCGGGCGGCGAGCACCGCGTCGAGCTGGACCGGTCCCTGCCCGGTACGGCTGCTGAAGCCGGTCTTCAACTCCAGCTTGAGCTGGAGCGGCCCGGCGTCGGGGTGGGCGTCGAACCAGAGTCGGATGTCGTCCAGGCAGTTCTCCAGGTTCTTGTTGCGGGTGCCGGTGTAGAGCTGCGCGGGGGTGGTGGCGGCGACACAGTTGTTGTCGTTGCCCAGCGGGTTGGAGTGGCTGACCCGCCACTGCTTGGTGATGATGTCCGGCCAGACGTCCAGCTCGATCAGGCCGGGGCGGGCGTCGAGCGCCTGCGCCAGATAGGTGTACGTGCCGCGTTCGTACGCGTTGTGCGTACCGACCACGGTGGTCGCCGAGACCCGGGTGCCGGGGTCCACGGCGGCCGAGGCGGGCGCGGCGGTGGTGAACACCGCCGCGACGACCGCGACCGAGGTGAGCGCCGACAGGAGACGGGAACCGCGCATGGGGACCTCCTCGCGGCCCGGTGCCGATCACCGGACCCGAACAGATCAAAGTCGATGAATGTGAACGGGGGAAGACCCGATATCGGCGCAACGGTTGCCCCGGCGGGTGCGCCCGGGGGTGGATAGGGTCGTCGGGTGAACCGACTCGCCCAGGCCACCTCGCCGTACCTGCTCCAGCACGCCGACAACCCGGTCGACTGGTGGCCGTGGTGCGACGAGGCGAAACGGCGGGACGTCCCCGTGCTCATCTCGGTTGGCTAAGCCGCGTGCCACGGGGGCCAGTGAGCCCGGCAAACCGGTGGTGCGTCAGCCGGCACGACAGCGAAGTGCGTCGCACGTCAAGGCCGCCGCCCGTCCTTGACGCCCCGTTGGTCAATCCGTCATGCCGCGTGAGTCATCTGGGTCGATGGCCATCGGTGGCCGGGCGGTGAGAACGGTGGTCACCCGGCTGCCCTCATCGACCCAGCGCCGACTCGTGGGAGAAATCCAGCCGGCAACCTGCAGCGCACTCTGGTAAAGGCCGACCAGGGGTCGATTGAACATCGGTTCGTGGTGGGCCATCCGGTTTCGTGCCTCGTGTAGCGAGCCGACCGCATCGAAGACCGTTGCGCGCCGCTGGCGAGGGAAAGCCCTGTGCAGGCAGGGATGCCACAGGCCGCGATCGTACCGACGAGCTAGAAGAAACCGCCAGAAACCAAGGTTCAGTTCTGCGATGACGCGTCCAGGGGTTTCGGGACGCCCGTTACGTACGGCACGAGCCCTCGCCTTGGCGATGTCTCCGACGGCCTCGGGGGCCAGGAAGCCATTCGGCAGCGCCGAAGATCGGGGATTGAGGTACCAGCATGGCTCCCCGAAGGCGCGGGTAGACCAGGCTTCGAGTTCGCGGTGTAGGGCGTTTCGCAACAGCACTTCGACGTGGCCCAAGGTTGCCGAGAGTGCTGCCGTGACCTCGACGTTCCACTGATACAGCGAGAGCGCTGCCCGCAGGTCGCCGCCGCACGCCAACTTGTACGGACCAAGGCGCTCAGGTGAAAGGCGCTGTTCGAGCTCCATCAGCTCTTCCACCTGCATGTCCGTCTCCCGCTCCTGGTCAAAGTGCGCTACAATTCAGCACGAAGACCCCGGTCCGCCTCTGCCCGTAAGGGCATGCCGCCGGGGTTTTGTATGCGCAGGTTCTGATCAGATGGCCCTACGGCTGCTCCTGAGAGCGACTGTCGGGCTAACTCTCTAAATCGTAGAGATTGGCGATTGGGAGCGCAAGTCTAGTTGTGCTCTACCTGGCTGCGAAGTACATGAAGCGGCTTACCGCTTGGCACGTGGACATAGATCCAGCCGTTGATCGTTGTGCCGGTCTGCTCCGCGAGCGCCCGTGACGGAGTTGAGAACGACCTTCCGTTCGCAAGCTTGAGCCAGCCTCGCGGCGTGACGGTCGCCTCGTGAACCATGCGCCGTCGCGGCTGCTCGTGCCGTAGAACGTCCCCGGGCGCGAGAACGCCGGCTTTGATCAATGGCAACAGGGCTCCTGGTCGTCGAGGCAGGTGCCGTATGGTTGGTGCGGATTTCTCCTGCGGCTCCTTGGGGTCTCCGCTGAGGAGCAGGCGGCGCAGCACATCGTTCGGTGTGTCGACCAGTGGCTCGCAGTGCTGCTGCAGGAAGGCGAACACGTCTTCGTCGACCTCGATGGTGCGTCTGGCCATTGCGGTCTCCAGCCTTCCGATCGTCACTGCTTTGACAGCGTACCCGACGATTTGGAGATTCGCCTGGTTCACCGACTACTCAGGTCGAGGGGAAGCCATGCAGCAGCGTGAAGCCTTGGCGTGAAAGGGTGGGGTCGTGAACCGACTCGCCCAGGCCACCTCGCCGTACCTGCTCCAGCACGCCGACAACCCGGTCGACTGGTGGCCGTGGTGCGACGAGGCTTTCGCCGAGGCGAAACGGCGCGACGTCCCGGTGCTCATCTCGGTCGGCTACGCCGCCTGCCACTGGTGCCACGTGATGGCCCACGAGTCGTTCGAGGACGAGACGGTCGGCGCGCTGGTCAACGCCGGTTTCGTGGCGGTCAAGGTGGACCGTGAGGAACGGCCCGACGTCGACGCCGTCTACATGACCGCCACCCAGGCGATGACCGGCCAGGGCGGCTGGCCGATGACGGTCTTCGCCACCCCCGACGGCACTCCGTTCTTCTGCGGCACCTACTTCCCGAAGCCCAACTTCGTCCGGCTGCTGGAGTCGGTGGGCACCGCCTGGCGGGAGCAGCGGGAGGCCGTACTGCGGCAGGGCGCCGCGGTGGTCGAGGCGATCGGCGGCGCCCAGGCCGTCGGCGGCCCCACCGCCCCGCTCACCGCCGGACTGCTCGACGCCGCGGCCGACCAGCTCGCCACCGAGTACGACGAGACCAACGGCGGCTTCGGCGGCGCACCGAAGTTCCCCCCGCACATGAACCTGCTGTTCCTGCTCCGGCACCACCAACGGACCCGTTCGGCGCGCAGCCTGGAGATCGTCAGGCACACCGCCGAGGCGATGGCCCGGGGTGGCCTGCACGACCAGCTCGCCGGCGGGTTCGCCCGCTACTCGGTGGACGCCCACTGGACGGTGCCGCACTTCGAGAAGATGCTCTACGACAACGCCCTGCTGCTGCGGGTCTACACCCAGCTGTGGCGGCTCACCGGCGACCCGCTGGCCCGCCGGGTGGCCCGGGACACCGCCCGGTTCCTCGCCGACGAACTGCACCGCCCCGGCGGGGGTTTCGCCTCCGCGCTCGACGCCGACACCGACGGGGTGGAGGGCCTCACCTACGTCTGGACCCCGGCGCAGCTCGTCGAGGCGCTCGGCGAGGGCGACGGCCGCTTCGCCGCCGACCTGTTCGACGTCACCGAGGTCGGCACCTTCGAACCCCGCCCGGCCGCCGGGTCGGACACCGCTACGGACGCGGCCGGGCACGGCACCGCCGGCACCAGCGTGCTGCGGCTGGCCCGGGACGTCGACGACGCCGACCCGGAGATCCGGGACCGCTGGCGCAGCGTGGTGGGCCGGCTGCTGGCCGCCCGGGACACCCGCCCCCAACCGGCCCGCGACGACAAGGTGGTGGCCGCCTGGAACGGCCTGGCGATCACCGCGCTCGTCGAGTTCCTCCAGGTCGTCGCGATCCGGGTGACCTCCGACGACGAGGACGCCAACCTGATGGACGGGATCGCCATCGTCGCCGACGGGGCGCTGCGGGAGACCGCTGAGCATCTGGCCCGCGTGCACCTGGTCGACGGCCGGCTGCGGCGGGCCTCCCGCGACGGCGTCGTCGGCGAACCGGCCGGCGTGCTGGAGGACTACGGCTGCGTCGCCGAGGCGTTCTGCGCGCTGCACCAGCTCACCGGCGAGGGACGCTGGCTGGAACTGGCCGGCGGCCTGCTCGACGTGGCGCTGGCCCGGTTCGCCGCTTCCGACGGCGGCTTCTACGACACCGCCGACGACGCCGAACGGCTGGTCGCCCGGCCGGCCGACCCGACCGACAACGCCACCCCGTCGGGCCGGTCGGCGATCGCGGCGGCGTTGACCGCGTACGCGGCGTTGAGCGGGGAGACCCGCTACCGGGAGGCAGCGGAGGCGGCCCTGTCCACGGTCGCGCCGATCGTCGGCCGGCACGCCCGGTTCACCGGGTACGCGGCCACCACCGGTGAGGCGCTGCTGTCCGGGCCGTACGAGATCGCGGTGGTCACCGACGACCCGGCCGGGGACCCGCTGGTCGCCGCCGCGCACCGGCACGCCCCACCCGGTGCGGTGGTGGTCGCCGGCCGGACCGACCAGCCCGGCGTGCCGCTGCTCGCCGACCGGCCGCTGCTCGACGGGCGGCCCACCGCGTACGTCTGCCGGGGGTTCGTCTGCCAGCGGCCGGTGACCTCGGTCGACGACCTGGTCGCCCAGCTCACCTGAGCCGGCCCGGCGGCCCCGGCTTCCGGCGGGCTCCGGCGTCGGCGGTCCTCGGCTTCCGGCGGTCCTCGGCCGGCTGGGCGGGTCCCCGGCTGGCGGGGGTCGCGTGGGCCGGTCCGACCGCCGGGGGTGGCCCTCGGGTCGGCCGGCGGCCCGGCCCGGTTAGGCTGGCGGCGCTATGGACTCCCGTACCGGTCTGCCCGTCGTCGGCATGGTGGGTGGCGGCCAACTGGCCCGGATGACCCACCAGGCCGCCATCGCCCTCGGCCAGTCACTGCGCGTGCTGGCGCTCACCCCCGACGACGGTGCCGCGCTCGTCGCCGCCGACGTGCAGTACGGCGACCATACCGACCTCGCCGCGCTGCGTACCTTCGCCAAGGGCTGCGACGTGGTCACGTTCGACCACGAGCACGTCCCGACCGGGCACATCCGCACCCTCGCCGCCGAGGGGGTGAAGCTGTTCCCGCCCGCCGACGCGTTGCTGCACGCCCAGGACAAGCGGGTGATGCGGGAACGGCTCGGCGCGCTCGGTGCCCCCAACCCGGCGTGGCGGCCGGTGGAGGACCCGGCGGACCTGCTCGCCTTCGGCGCGGAGCACGGCTGGCCGGTGGTGCTCAAGGCGGCCCGGGGCGGCTACGACGGGCGCGGCGTGTGGCTGGTCGCCGACGCCGAACAGGCGGCCGAACTGGCCGCGACCCTGCTCGCCGGCGGCACCTCGCTGCTCGTCGAAGAACGGGTGCCGCTGCGCCGGGAACTGGCCGTGCAGGTGGCCCGCTCGCCGTTCGGGCAGGTCGCCGTCTATCCGGTGGTGGAGACCGTGCAGCGGGACGGGATCTGCGTCGAGGTGCTCGCCCCCGCGCCCGGCCTGGCGGAGGAACTGGCCGTCGCCGCCCAGCAGCTCGCCATCGACCTGGCCACCGCGCTGGGCGTGGTCGGCCTGCTGGCGGTGGAGCTGTTCCAGACCGACGCCGGCCTGGTCGTCAACGAGCTGGCGATGCGCCCGCACAACTCCGGGCACTGGACCATCGAGGGGGCCCGGACCTCCCAGTTCGAGCAGCACCTACGGGCGGTGCTCGACTACCCGATGGGGGACACCTCGCTGGCCGCCCCGGTGGTGGTGATGGCGAACGTGCTCGGCGGTGAGCCGGGCGGGATCTCCCTCGACGAGCGGCTGCACCACCTCTTCGCTGCCGAACCGGGCGCCCGGGTCCACCTGTACGGCAAGCAGGTCCGGCCCGGCCGCAAGATCGGGCACGTCACGGTGCTCGGCGACGATCTGGACGACGTACGGGCGCGGGCGGCGCGGGCCGCCCGCTGGCTGCGGGAGGGGCACGGGTGAGCACCGTCGGGCTGATCATGGGCAGCGACTCGGACTGGCCGGTGATGAAGGCCGCCGCCGCCACCCTGGACGAGTTCGACGTCCCGTACGAGGTGGCGGTGATCTCCGCGCACCGCACCCCGGTCAAGATGATCGAGTACGGCCGGGACGCCGCCGACCGGGGCCTCAAGGTGATCATCGCCGGGGCGGGCGGGGCCGCCGCGCTGCCCGGCATGGTCGCCTCGGTCACCCCGCTGCCGGTGATCGGGGTGCCGGTGCCGCTGAAGCACCTGGACGGGATGGACTCGCTGCTGTCCATCGTGCAGATGCCGGCGGGGATTCCGGTGGCCACCGTGTCGATCGGCAACGCCCGCAACGCCGGCCTGCTCGCGGTCCGCATCCTGGCCGCGACCGACCCGGCCCTGCGCGCCCGGATGACCGCCTTCCAGGCCGACCTGGAGGACCTGGTGGCCGAGAAGGACGCCGCCCTCCGCGCCTCCCTGACCTGACCTTGCGGCGGGGCCGCCCGTCGGGCGGGCTGCCCGCGCAATGGGGTCGATGTTGCGGTATCCGACCACGTCCGACCCCGCCGTGACCCTCCGATTCACCTCATGGAGCGCAGGGCGGTCTGCAGCCTGTCCTGGGCGCGGCGACGACGTTCGTTGCTCGCCCCGAGCACCAGCAGGACCAGGCCGACCGGGATGAGCACCAGCCACGGGCCGAGGCTGAACAGGGCGTGCACCGCCGCGATCGCGGTCACCGCCGCGCCGACGATGACCGGGGCCTGCTGCCGGCTGGTCGAGCCGTACACCAGCACCGCCACCGCGCCGAGCAGCAGCAGCACCTGGCGCATCATGCTGGAGTCGGTGGCGAGCACGATCGCCAGCGTCGGCACGAACGCCGCGATCAACGCCGGGCCGTACGCCACCCAGCTCGACAGGTCGGGGCGGTCGCGTAGTTCGAGGATGCCGACCAGCAGGGCGAGCGCCGCGAACGGCAACGTGTACGCCTCGGGCAGCGCCACGTCGGCGACCCGCATCATGATCCACCAGGCGACGATCTCGCAGGCGACCACCGCCCAGAACAGGATCCGCCGCTCCACCGGTCGCCGCCCCGGTCGGACGGCGGCCACGCCCAGCACGGCTCCCCAGGCGGCGAGCAGGGCGGCGATGTGCCGGGGCGAGTCGAACGCCAACGCCAGGGCGATGAGTGCGGCGGCGTACCCGCTCCACTCGACCGTGGCGGCCTCCCGTTGTGCCTCGGGTCGCCGCAGCCGGGGCAGCGTGGCGGCGAAGACCTGCAACGCCGCGCCCACCGCGAGCACCCCGAACGCCGACCAGACGGCGGGGAAGCCGGCCACCAGACCGGCGGTGAGCACGAACAGCTGCGCCATCAACGAGGCGAACAGCCAGCCGAGGATGCGGGCCCGCCCGGTGGTGCCGAAGAGCGCGGCGACCACCCCGACGCCGACCGCGCCACCCAGCGTGAACAGGGTCATTCCCCGGCTGGCCAGGCTGCCGGCGAGCCCCGCGCCGCCACCGGCCAGCCCGATGACGAAGACCAGTACCCGGGCCAGCCGCAGCGACCGGGCCCGCTCCGCCAGCGGAGGCGGCGGGGTCAACGCGAGCCCCAGCATCGAGATGGTGAACACGGCGAGCGCGGCCAGGGCGTTCTGTGGCCAGGCCAGGCCCAACGCGATCGGGGTGATCAGCAGTGTCACCGCGAGACCGGGCAGCACCACCGGCACCGCCCGGGACCGGCGGCCACCGGCCAGACCGGTGGCGGCCAGCGCGGCGGTGCCGGTGAGCAGCAGAGCGGTGAGCACGTGCGTCGGGTCCACCAGTTCCGGTGGCGGGGTCCGCAACTGCGGCGGTGGCCCCTGCCAGACGTGGGCGAGCATCCGGTGCGGCTCGACCAGCGCCACGACCAGCAGCGGCGCGAGGGACACCAGGGCCAGCACGGTGGGCACGGCCGCGGCGGCCAGCGCCCCGGCGGCGGGGTCGATCCGCCAGCGTCGCTGCGTACCGTCGTCGGGCAGCCGGCGCAGCGCACCGTCCAGCAGGACCGCCCAGCGCCGCACCGGCTGGGCGGACCCGACCGGTGGCACGGTCGACGCCCGCACCAGTTCGGCGAGGACCCCGAGCAACGCCGCCGCGGCGGCGAACACCCCGGACGGCAGGTCGACGAAGATGGCGGCGACGGCACTGACGGTCGCCCCGCCGGCGACCGCCGCGCTCGCGTACGGCAGATACTGCGGGACCTGCCGGCGGACGGCGGCCACCGCGGCGAGCCCGAAGCTGGACGCGGCCAGCGCGGCGGTCAGCACCACCTGCGCACCGTGGCCGAACTCGGCGGCCAGCGCGGCGACCGCGCCGGGGAGCGCGAGCAGCGCGGCGGCGGTCGCCAGGCCGCCGATCTGCACCAGGTGCGGCGGCATCCCCTCGGTCTCGACGTCCTCGACCAGCGAGGGGGCCAGGGAACGGGCCATCGCCGCCACGGTCAGGCCGATCAGCGCGATGCCGCCCAAGGCGAGCGCGGTGGTCCACGGGCGCACCAGCCCGGCCCCGGCGGCGTGCAGCGCGACCACCCCGGCCACGGTGGCCCGGGACAACCCGGCGCGCGGGTCGGCGGAGGCCACCGCGGCGGTGCCGAAGACGGTGGCGACGGCCAGCCCCACCAGTACGGGGGACCACCAGGGCAGGTCGAAGGCGGCCGGGACACCGACGGTGGCCAGTACCACGCCGACCCCGGCCACGTCGTACTTCCAGGGGGTGGGGAGCAGGATCGCGGCGGCCAGCGCGAGCAGCGCCAGCGCGACGGGGGCCTGCCAGGTCGAACCGCCGGTCGGCGCGGCCGGCCAGCCGGTGAGGTCACCGGCCCAGATCGGACCCGGGGTGGCCAGCACGCCCACCCCGCCGCGCAGCGCCGACCAGCCGGCCAGCACCCCGATCAGGGCAGCGCCGACGGCGATGCCGAGCACCGGCCCGCGCCGCCACTCCTCGGGCATCGCCCGCGCGGCGACGGCGACCACCAGCACCAGCACGGCGGCGACCGCGAGCTGCCCGCCCGGCGAGATGACCGCCGTGATCCGGGCCAGGGTGGCGATCAGCGCCGTGGTGACGGCGGCGGCGGCCAGGTCGGCGCCGTCGAACGCCAGGTCCGAAGGGCGGCGTGCGTCGATCCGGCCGGCGAAGAGCAGTAGCAGGGTGGCGATCAGGACCAGCCCGCCGAGCCAGGCGTCGGCGGCCGTGCGGCCCGGGGCGAAGAAGGCGGCCCCGATCACCGCCAGCGCGCCCAGTCCGGTGCCGACGGCGTGCGGCAGGCTCAGGTGCCGCTGCGACACCTGCATCACCGCCGCGTAGCCGAGGGTGACGCAGACGGCGAGGAATCCCGCCGCCAGGATCGGCACCGTCAACTCCCGCAGCACCGCCGGGGTGAGCACCGGCCCGGACGGCTCGGTGGCCGCGACGAACGCGGCGACCGCGCCGGGCAGCGCGAACGCCGCGCCGCCGGCCGCCCAGCCGGAGAGGACGTCGGCGGCGGCCGGGGCGATCCGTACCCTCGGCGCGAGCGCCACCAGTACGCCCGCCAGCATCAGCACCGCCAGGGCGGCGGCGGTCAGCGCCGGCCGGCTCAGCGCGGCACCGGCCCCGAGGAACCCGACCACGGTGGCGGCCCCGGCGTGCACCACGGCCGCCCGGGTGGTGGCCGCCCAGAGCCCGGCGACGCCGATCGCGACCGCCGCCAGCACCATCGGCCAGGGTGCCGCCGCCCAGCCCAGGCTCAGCGAGGCGGGCACCGCCAGCGCGGTCAACCCCGCGCCGACCACCGCGAACTCGCGGCGGATCTCCGGCGGCAGGGCGAGCACCGCCGCGATGGTGAGCAGCAGGGCGCTGGCGGCGAGCTGCCCGGCGGCCGGGCCGGCCGCCGCGGCCACCTCGCCGGGGAACGCGGCCAGGTCGGCCCGCCAGGCGGGCAGCGCCGCCTCGACCGGTGCCAGCCCGGCCCGCAGCGCGCCGCCGGCCACCACCAGGCCGCTGACGGTCAGCGCCGCGGCGGAGGCGAGCTGCGGCCCCCGCCGGGCGGCTTCCGGTACGGCCCGTACGGCCAGCCCGGTCAGCGTGATCACCGCGGCGATCAGCAGCAGCGCCCGGCCCGGGAAGGCCACCGAGGCGATCCGGCCCAGCGCGCCGATCACCGCCAGGGTGAGGATGCCGGCACCCAGGTCGGGCAACGGCGGTCGGCGCAGCAGCAGGGTGCCGGCCAGACCCACCGCCGCGGCCAGCAGCAGCGCCGCGCCGGCAGCGGTGGCCGCCGGTACGGTCTGCGCCCGCAGCAGCGCGGTGACCGCGTACGCCAGGGCGAGGGCCACCGCCACCCCGTGCAGCAGCCAGGTCATCTGGGGCAGCCACGGCACCGGCCGGGGGGCACCGCCCGGGGTGGCCGCCGTGCCGTCGAGCACCTCGCCCGACTCCTCGGGTGCCCCCTCCGGCCGTCCGTCCGGGGCGACCCGCTGCCGGGGCGGCCCCGAGGGCCGGTCGGCGGTGGACTCCGGCGGAGCCTGCCGTTCCCGCATGATGCCGGAGCGGACCAGCGCGAGGTCGAGCACGGCCACCACGGTGAGCACCACCGCCCAGCCGGTCGGGCCGCTGATCCACCCGTAGACGAGCAACGGCACCACGGGTTGGGCGGCCAGCACCGCCGCGAACCGGGGTGCCCGCAGGCCGGTGCCCACCGCGTAGGCGAGGGCGACGCCCGTGGTCAGCGCGAAGATCACGCCGGAGAAGACGGCCCCGGACGCGCCGATCCGGTCCACCGCCCACAGCGCGTACCCGGCCAGCGGCACCAGCAGCAGGCCGACCGTCGAGATCGTCTCGGCGGTGGAGGTCAGCCCCCGGCGGGCCAGCACCGGCGGGGCGAGCAGCAGCAGGACGGTGGCGACCAGCAGGATGCCGAGCCGGGCGAGGGCGTCCATCGAGCTGGTCGCGACGGCGGCGAAGACCACCGCGGCGACGGCCAGCACCAGCGCACCCAGCCCGAGCGGGATGTTCTGCACCTCCCGGGAGGACGCCTCGGCCGGGTGTTCCGGGTTGTCCGCGCCCAGCCAGGTGGCGGTCCGGTACGGCGGTGGGAGCGGTGGCTCGTCGGGGCCGTCCGGCCCGGCGGGGGCACCCTGCCGGGGCACCCGGGGCGGCGCACCGGTGGCGGCGGTGGGTGGCCGCCGGTCCGCCTTGCGGCGTAGCACCCGGCGCGGCCGGGTGGCCTGCTTGATGCGTTCCTCACCGGCGTGGGCGAGGATGTCCCGCTGGAAGAGGGCGGCCTGCATCTTGGCGGCGATCTGCCGCTGCTCCCGGGCGATCTCGGCGTCGCGGGCCTTCATCTCGGCGATGGAACGTTCGATCTCGGCGAGGTGTTCGCGCCACTGCGGTTGCTCGGCCCCGCAGTTGGGGCAGCGGGCCGCCGGCTTGATCTGCCGCCCGCACGAGGAGCACTGGAAGCTCTCCACGACATCCCTCCACCCGGCCGGACGCACTGTGGACGCCGCCCCCACGCAGCATGCCCTGAGCGGGCGTGGATTTCGACACCTGCCGCTCCGTTAGGGGTACAAAAAAGCGCCGGCGCGGGGAGGATCACCTCCCGCGCCGGCGCGTCGCGGTGTCGTCAGGGGCGGCCCATACCCCGGTACTCCCAGCCGGCCTGTGTCCACAGTGCCGCGTCGAGGCAGTTGCGGCCGTCGACGACCTTGCGCCCGGCGGCCAGCTCGCCGAGGGCGACCGGGTCGGCGTTGCGGAAGTCGGCCCACTCGGTGAGTACGCAGACCAGGTCGGCCCCGGAGACGGCGTCGTTCATGCTGGACTCGTAGACCAGCTCGGGGGTGACCCGGCGGGCGTTCCCGGTGCCCTGGGGGTCGTACACGTGCACGTCGGCGCCGGCCTTGGCGAGCAGCGCGGCGACGGCGAGGGCCGGGGCGTCGCGGACGTCGTCGGTGTTGGGTTTGAAGGTCGCGCCGAGCACCGCGATCCGGGTGCCGGAGAAGTCCGGGCCGGCCGGACCGGAGCGGCGGCCGAGCAGGTCGGCGGCGAGCTGGAGCACCCGGGTACGGCGACGCAGGTTGATCAGGTCGACCTCGTGCAGGAAGCGCAGCGCCTCACCCGCGCCCAGCTCCTGGGCGCGGGCCTGGAAAGCGCGGATGTCCTTGGGCAGGCACGCGCCGCCGAAGCCGAGTCCGGCCTGGAGGAACCGGTTGCCGATCCGGGGGTCGTAGCCGATGGCGCGGGCGAGCTGGGTGACGTCGCCGCCGCTGGCCTCGCAGACCTCGGCCATCGCGTTGATGAAGGAGATCTTGGTGGCCAGGAAGGCGTTCGCGGCGACCTTGACCAGTTCGGCGGTGGCGAAGTCGGTGACCACCAGCGGGACCTCCCGGTCCTCGGTGGCGGCCAGGTCGAAGACGCCCTTGTGGGCGGCGTAGAGCATGGCGTTGGCCCACTCGGTCTTGACGCCGACCACGATCCGGTTGGGGCGCAGCACGTCGTCGACGGCGAAGCCCTCCTGGAGGAACTCGGGGCTCCAGGCCACCTCGACGCCCAGGTCGTCCGGGGTGTGCTTGCCGACGAGCTGCTCCACCCACTCGGCGGTGCCGACCGGCACGGTGGACTTGCCGACGATCAGCGCCTTGCGGGTCAGCCGCTGGGCCAGGGCGGTCACCGAGGCTTCGACGTACGACAGGTCGGCGCCCATGCCGTCGGCCCGCTGCGGGGTGCCCACGCAGATGAAGTGCACGTCGCCGAACTCGGCGGTCTCGGCGATGTCGGTCGAGAACCGCAGCCGACCGGCGGCCAGGTTGCGCCGCAGCAGCTCGTCGAGGCCCGGCTCGTGGATCGGCACCTCGCCCGCGTTCAGCTTGGCGATCTTGTCGGTGTCGACGTCGAAGCCGAGCACCTCGTAGCCCAACTCGGCGTAGCAGATGGCGTACGTCGCGCCGAGGTAGCCGGTGCCCAGGAAGGTCACCCGGGGACGCGGCGCACCCGAGGGGGGCGTCACCGGGGAGATGGTCGGCGCCGGCTGGATGTTCGGGTACGGGATCGTCACGCCTGTCTTCTCCGCTCGCACTGGCGGCGCTTCACTGCGTCGCAATCGGCTGCGGCGCCTGGCCGGGCACCGATGGAAAACCTGTCGTTCGGTCAGCGTAGTTGTGCGCTGTCGACGCCTGCCCGGCACGATCCTACCGGCCGGTAACGTGGTGGGGAACCACGATGGCTATCCTTCAGTCTGCGGCAGTCGGCGGCCTGGAGACGGCACACAGACTGCGCATGATAGCGGTGAAAGGGGAGGGCCGACATGGCCGCAGAACAGACGTTCGACGTCTACCGGTTGCCCGAGGAGCACGAGGCGGTCCGCGAGGCGGTCCGCGAGGTCTGTGCCGCCAAGGTGGCCCCGTACGCCGCCGAGGCCGACGAGACGGGGGAGTTCCCCACGTCGTCGTACGACGCGCTGCGCGCCGCCGACTTCCACGCCCCGCACATCCCCGTCGAGTACGGCGGGGCCGGTGCGGACGCCCTGGCCACCGCGATCGTCATCGAGGAGGTGGCCCGTGCCTGCGCCTCGTCGTCGTTGATCCCGGCGGTGAACAAGCTGGGCACGATGCCGCTGCTGCTGGCGGGGTCGGAGGAGTTGAAGCGGCGTTATCTGACGCCGGTGGCGGCGGGTGAGGCGATGTTCTCGTACTGCCTGTCGGAGCCCGAGGCCGGCAGCGACGCGGCATCGATGACCACCAAAGCGGTCCGCGACGGCGACCACTGGATCCTCAACGGCGTCAAACGATGGATCACCAACGCCGGCGTCTCCGAGTTCTACACCGTGTTCGCCGTCACCGACCCGGCGGCCCGCTCCCGCGGCATCTCCGCGTTCGTCGTCGAGAAGTCCGACCCCGGCGTCAGCTTCGGCGCACCCGAGAAGAAACTCGGCATCAAAGGCTCCCCCACCCGCGAGGTCTACCTCGACAACGTCCGCATCCCCGCCGACCGCATCATCGGCGACCCCGGCACCGGCTTCACCACCGCCATGCGCACCCTCGACCACACCCGGGTCACCATCGCCGCCCAAGCCGTCGGCATCGCCCAGGGCGCCCTGGACTACGCCAAGGGCTACATCCGCGAACGCAAACAGTTCGGCAAACCGGTCGCCGAGTTCCAAGGCATCCAGTTCATGCTCGCCGACATGGGCATGAAGCTGGAGGCGGCACGGCAGCTGACCTACACGGCGGCCGGGAAGTCCGAGCGTGGCGACGCGGACCTGACCTATTTCGGGGCGGCCGCGAAGTGTTTCGCCTCGGACGCGGCGATGGAGATCACCACCGACGCGGTGCAGTTGCTCGGTGGGTACGGCTACACCCGCGACTACCCGGTCGAGCGGATGATGCGCGACGCCAAGATCACCCAGATCTACGAGGGCACCAACCAGGTGCAGCGGATCGTCATGGCCCGCCAACTCCTCAAGGACTGACCGCCCTGACGGTCAGCGGGTGAGGCCGACGGTGGTGGCGAGGCGGGCTACGTCGGCGGCCGGCGGGCCGCTGCGGGCGATCTCGGCGACGAGGGTACGCGCGGCGGGGCGGTAGCGGACCTCGGCGGGCGCGACGGTGTCGGCCTCGACCAGCGTACGACCGGCGGCGGCGAGGTCACCGGCGTCGAGGTAGGCGCGGGCGGCGTCGACGAGGTGCGCCGCCCGATACTCGACGGGGAGCCGACGCCAGTCCTCGCGCCCGAGCGCCTTCTCGTGGTGGTAGACCGCCTCGGCCGGGTCGCCGAGGCGCAGGGCGGTCAGGAACCGGGCCAGCAGCACGGCGACGGGGCCGAACGCGGTGTGGTGCGGATCGTCGTCGCTCGTACACCTGTCGGCGAGGACGCTGGCGTGGCCGATCAGGTCGTCGGCGCGGCGGCCGTCACCGCAGCCGGCGGCGGCCAGCGCGGCCTGGAGGAAGAGCGTCCCCCGTACCGCGTCGTCGGCGGCGGTGCCGATGGCGGCGACGGCGGCGGTGAGGGCGAGCCGGTCGCGGCCGAGCGCGCGCAGCGCCTGGGCGACCGCGATGGTGGCGGTGCCGGCACGGACCGGGTCGCCCACGGCGGCGGCGACGGCCCGGTCGGCGGCGAGCCAACCGAGGTCGGCCTCGCCGAGCTTGACCAGCACCGAGGCGGTGATCCGGTACGCGGACACCAGCGGTCCCGGGCTGGCATGGGCGGCGTCGAGCAGGCTGGGCAGGGCCCGGAGCAGTTGCGTGTAGTGGGCGTGCTGGTAGCTGAGCCAGGCGTGCGCGATGTGCCGTTGCACCTCGGCGGGCGACACCGTTCGGGCCGGCCGCTGGTGGTAGCGGGCCAGGGCGGCGCGGACCGCGTCGACACCGTCGAGGTCGGCGGTCACGGCCGGTAGCGGCCGGCGGGGGTCGAGCAGGACGGCCGGGTCGAGGCGCAGCACCTCGGCGATCTCCTGGACGGTCGAGTACCGGTCCAGGCTGCGTACGCCGCGTTCGACCTTGTCCACCCAGCTCTTCGACTTGCCGAGCCGGTCGGCGAGCATCTGTTGGGTCATCCGGCGGCGTACCCGCCAGCGGGCCACCCGCCGGCCGATCGGCAGCTCGTCGACGTCGGGCCGGGTCGGCCGGGTCACCGGTCCCGCTCCACCGGCGGGGATACGGCCGTGGTGGTGGACTCGCCGCAGCGCGGACACCACCTCGACTTGACCCGGAACGCCAGCAACCCGACCAGGAAACCCGGCACCAGGCCACCGAACACTATCGATACCACTTCAGATTTCATGATCACTCTTACCTTCGGGCAAGTGGGGCTGCGAGCTGCGCAGATAGCCCTGAGTGAGCGTTTCCGCACAGAACCGAAGTTAGCGCACTAACTTTGAGTCAGTAAAGGATCTAATTGTTCTAACTTTCGGATCATGAACCTTCGACATTGTTTGCTGCGCCTGCGGAGACGTGGTCGACTTGACCGTGAGCAGGTGCGTCCACGTGGAGGGGTCATCCATGACCGGCAGGGAGCCGCCCAACTATCAGCGCGTCGTTGATGACCTGCGACAGCGGATCCTTGGCGGTGAACTGTCCTCTGGGGACAAGCTGCCCACCGAGAGGGAACTCCAGCAGCGCTGGGGCTTCTCCAGCACCGTCATCAAGCACGCCCTCACCATGCTCCGCAGCGAAGGGCTCATCGAAGGCCGACGGGGATCGGGCAACTACGTCCGCAACCGCACACCGCTCGTGCGTCGCGCCCACTCCCGGGACCTGCGCAACCGTATCGGCAGCACGTCACCGTTCGCCCGGGACAGCGAAGCCGCAGGCAAGCAACCGAGCTGGGATTCCGAGAGCGGGAAGATTCCCGCGACGCCCCGCATCGCCGAACGGCTCGGCATTCAGCCCGGCGACACCGTCATGCACACCAGGTACCGCTACCTGGCCGACGGAGTCCCGATACAACTTGCCGACTCGTACGAGCCGCTGGCCCTCACCGGCGGTACGCCGATCGAGTACCCCGAGCGAGGTCCGATCATCGGCGTGGTCGCCCGGATGGATTCCATCGGCGTGACGATCGACCGGTTCGTGGAAGAGGTGGCGACCAGGCAGGCGATGCCCGAGGAAGCTGCCGCCCTCGAACTCGACCGGCGCGGCGGCAGGTGGGTGATCGAAGTCGAGCGCACCTACTTCGCCGGGCAGGCCGCAGTGGAAACCGCCGACATCGTGTTTCCTGGTGACCGCTACCGACTCGTCTACGAGTTGCCCGTCGATCCCTGGTCGCCGTCCGACTGAGCCAGAACCGGCCTGACCGTGGCCCGGTTGTGGAAGGGCCGGGTGCGGGTGGGCCGGTCGTGCCGGCCCACCCGGCGGCGTCAACGGTTGTCGGTGCTGTTCTCCGGCTTCGCGCCGTAGCGCGGCGGCGCGGACCACGGCGACTCGCTGCTGGTCCGTCGGGGCAGCGGCTCGGTGGGGGTGTCCAGATCGGGGTAGCCCAGGGTCAGCGGGGCGGTGTCCGGCTCGCTGCGGGCCGGTGGGGGTGGCGGCCAGTCGCTCGTGGCGAAGCTGGGCGGTGGCGGAGTGTCGTCGTCCGCCGGGGCCGGTTCCAGACCGGTCGCCGGCTGCGGCCAGCGCCGCCACCGCTGGGCGCTGAACACGGCCACCAGCAGCAGCAGACCGACCAGGAACAGAGTGCCGTCCTGCACCGGCTGGCGCAGCGGCAGCGGATCGCCGAGCACCTTCCAGTCGTCGGGAATCCGGTCGAGCACGGTGAACGGAGCGATGAACATCCCGACGTACGGGGTGACCAGCAGCAGCCCGGCGACGAGCGGGCCGACCGGCGAGGTGCGCAGCGTGCCGACCAGGCCCAGCAGGATGCCGGCGACGCCGAGGTAGACGGCCGGCTCGATCAGGTTGGCCGTGTTGTACGTGCCGATCTCCACCCAGCGGTCCACGGTCCGGCCCGACCCGTCCTGCCCGAGAGTGATCAACACCCACGTGACGGGCGCCACCACCAACCCGGCGAGGAAGCTCCAGAGATGTCGCATTGGCGCACCGTACCGTTTCTGCCATGACCGAGCACCCCACCACCCCTGCCGGCAAGCCGACGTCGTACTCCCGGGTCACGCTGAGTCGCATCATGACCGCTGTCGATGTCAATCTGTACGGAACCGTGCACGGTGGGGTGTTGATGAAGTTCGTTGACGACGTGGCCGGCGCGGCGGCGGCCCGGCACAGCGGCGGTACGGCGGTGACCGCCTCCATCGACGAGATCGTCTTCTCCGAGCCCGTCCGGGTAGGTGACCTGGTGCACGCCCACGCCCAGGTCAACTGGACCGGCAACACCTCGATGGAGGTGGGCGTGAAGGTGATCGCCGAGCGGTGGGACTCGGCCGAGGACGAACCGGTCCGGGTGGCCACCGCGTACCTCGTGTTCGTCGGCGTGGACGTGGGCGGCGCGCCCCGGATGGTCCGCCCGGTGCTCCCGGAGACCGCCGAGGACGAGCGCCGTTACAAGGAGGCCGAAATCCGCCGCGCCCACCGCCTCGCCAAACGCCGCGCCATCCAAGCCCACCGCGCCTCCTGACCCCCCCGCTCCCGTCCAGTCACCGGCCCTCTCGCTCTGCCCCGCTCTCCTCCCCGCCCCCCGCCCTGCTTCCCCCCGCCTCGCCGCCCGCCCGCCCCTGCCCCCGCCCGGTGATCAAGAGGTTTGCGTCAATCTCAGCCCGGAGACTGACGCAAACCTCTTGATCGCCGGGGCGGGGGCTGTTGATCAAGAGGTTTGCGTCAACTTTGGGCTGAAGGCTGACTCGAATCTCTTGATCACCGAGCCCAGCCCCGGCCCCAGCCGAGTCCGGGCCGAGTCCGGCCCGAGTCCGGCCCGAGTCCGGCCCGAGTCCGGCCCGAGTCCGGGAGGGGGCTGTGTGTGCAGGTGGGGACGGATTGTGTGCGCGGGGCACGTTTCCGTGTCGGGCCCCGGTGTGGATGATGGTGCTGCGAGGTAGGCAAGATGGCGGCATGGCCGGGCACAGTGCCGTGTGGGGCCTCAGGGAGGGTGGAGCGGTGGGTGACGTGCTGTGGACGCCGCCGGCGGACGTACGCGAACGGTCCCGGATCGGTGGCTACCTGCGGTGGCTACGGGAGCACCGGGGGCTGGACTTCGCCGACTACGACGCGCTGTGGCAGTGGTCGGTCACCGACCTGGATGCCTTCTGGCGCTCGATCTGGGACCACTTCGAGGTGGTGTCGCACACCCCGCCGACGGCGACACTGGGCGACGCGACCATGCCCGGTGCCAGATGGTTCCCCGGCGCGACGCTCAACTACGCCGAGAACGTGCTGCGGATGCCCGGCCGCGCCGATGACGACCCGGTGGTGGTCGCCCACTCCCAGACCCGTCCGCCGGTCACCCTGACCGTTGCCGAACTGCGCGAGCAGGTCCGTCGGGTGGCGGCCGGGCTGCGTCGGCTCGGCGTCGTGGCCGGGGACCGGGTGGCGGCGTACGCGCCGAACGTCCCCGAGACGTACGTGCTTCTGCTGGCGACCAGCAGCCTGGGGGCGATCTTCTCGTCCTGCGCCCCGGAGTTCGGCACCCGCAGTGTCGTCGACCGCTGGCAGCAGATCGCCCCGAAGGTCCTGGTGGCCGTGGACGGCTACCGGTACGGCGACAAGCCGGTCGACCGGCGGGCCGAGGTGGCCGCCATCCGGGCTGCCCTGCCGTCGCTGACCCACACCGTCACCATTGCCTACCTGCACCCGACCGCCTCCGGCGGTTCCGCCCCGACCGCCTCCGGCGGTTCCGCCCCGGTCGGCCCCGGCGGCTCGGCCCCGGTCGGCCCCGACGGTTCCGCCCCGGTAGGTTCCGCCGGCCCTGCTCCCACCGCCCCCGACGGTGCTGCCCCGGCAGCCGTGCTGCCCGGCGGACCAGCCGACGGGCAGCCGGTCGCCCCGGGCGGCGTACCGCAGAGCAGCCTGAGCTGGGCCGAGCTGGCGGCGGAGACGACCGAGGGGTTGACCTTCACTCCGGTCCCGTTCGACCACCCGCTCTACGTGCTCTACTCCTCGGGCACCACCGGCCTGCCGAAGCCGATCGTGCACGGCCACGGCGGCATCCTGTTGGAACACCTCAAGATGCTGGCCCTGCACCATGATCTCGGCCCGGCCGACCGGTTCTTCTGGTTCACCACCACCGGCTGGATGATGTGGAACTTCCTGGTCTCCGGGCCGGCCGTCGGGGCGACGATCGTGCTGTTCGACGGCAACCCCGGCCACCCCGACCTGGGTGCGCTGTGGCGGCTGGCCGAGGAGACCGGCACCACGTACTTCGGGACGTCCGCGCCGTTCCTGCTGGCCTGCCGCAAGTCCGGCCTGGTGCCGAAGGACGTCGCCGACCTGTCCGCGCTGCGCGGGGTCGGCTCCACCGGCGCGCCGCTGCCCGCCGAGGGCTTCACCTGGGTGTACGACACGGTCGGCACCGACCTCCAGCTCCAGTCGCTGTCCGGTGGGACGGACGTCTGCACGGGCTTCGTCGGCGGGGTGCCGCTGCTGCCGGTGTACGCCGGTGAGATCACCTGCCGGGCGCTCGGTGCGAAGGTGGAGGCCCGCTCGTCCGACGGCACCCCGGTCCTCGGCGAACTGGGCGAGTTGGTGATCACCGCGCCGATGCCGAGCATGCCTGTGGGGTTCTGGAACGACCCGGACGGCAGCCGTTACGCCGAGGCGTACTTCGACGTCTATCCCGGGGTGTGGCGGCACGGTGACTGGATCACCATCAACGAGCGGGGCGGCTGCGTGATCACCGGCCGCTCCGACGCCACCCTCAACCGGGGCGGCGTACGGCTCGGCACGGCCGAGTTCTACTCGGTGGTGGAGGGCCTCGACGAGGTGGTCGACTCGGTCGTGGTGCACCTGGAGGACGACGAGGGCGGTGCGGGGGAGCTGCTGCTGTTCGTGGTGCTCGCCGAGGGCCTGGAACTCGACGACACGCTCCGCCGCAAGATCGCCCGCGAGCTGCGTACGGCCCTGTCGCCCCGGCACATTCCCGACGAGATCCACCAGGTCAGGGCGGTACCGCGCACCCTGTCGTCCAAGAAGCTGGAGGTGCCGGTCAAGAAGATCCTCACCGGCACCCCGGTGGAGTCGGCCGCCGCGAAGGGTGCCCTGGCCAACCCGGAGTCGCTGACCGCCTTCGCCGCCTTCGCCCAGACCCGCCCCACCCCGTAACCCCACCCTGTCTCCCGTCCCCACCGGCCCCGCCCGACCCCCGGCCGCCTCGGTGATCAAGAGCTTCGCGTCACCCCACTGCCAATTCCTGACGCAAACCTCTTGATCACCGCACCGCAGCCTGCCCCCACCCCGTGATCAAGAGCTTCGCGTCACCCCACCCGCCATCCTTGACGCATACCTCTTGATCAACCCTCCCCAGCGCTGTCAAAGCCTGGCGATCAAGAGGTTTGCGTCAACCGACCGCGAACAGATGACGCAAACCTCTTGATCACCGGGGCTGTGCCGGTCGGGGCAGGGCAGGGCCGGCGGGGGCGACAGGGCGGGGGCGCGCGACTGGGGTCAGGTCAGGGTTTGGGTGGTGCGTTCGGTGTCGGCGCGGGTGGCGAGGCGGGACCGGTCGGCGTTGCCGGTCAGCACGATCGTGGCCCGGCGGAGCAGGGGAGCGAGCAGCCAGTCGCGCGGGTCGGGGTGGACCGCCGCGTCGACGAGCAGCCGGGCACCGGGGGAGATGCCGAGGGCCGTGGCGCGGGCGTCCGCCTCGGCCAGCAGGTCCGCGTCGGCCGGACCACCCTGGGCGGACGGCGTGAAGTGGTCACCCTGGGTGCGTACCTCGACCACGTAGTCGGCGAACCCGGCGGGGACCTCCCGCAGCGGGGCGGCGAACGGGGCGAGCGCCAGCGCGTAGCGGTCGCCGGCCGGCCAGGCGTCCACCTCGGCCACCCGGTCGGCGGCGGCGAAGAGCACGTCCACCGCACCCGGTTCGTCACGCACCGTCAACCCGGCGGACCAGCAGCCGAGCAGCACCGCGGCGGTCTGCCAGTGCGGCGGCAGCAGCACCCCGGCCGGATCGCCGGGGCTGCGGGCCAGCTCGTCGACGAGCAGGTTGGCGGTCTTGGCCACCCAGTTCGCCAGGGTCGCGCCGGAGAGTTCGGTGCGTTCCCCGGTGGCGTCGTCGTACCAGGTCAGCAGGGGGCGGGCGGGGTCGGCCGCGATCGCGGCGGCGAACACCCGGGCAATGTTGTCGGCCATCGGCGCGAACGATACGCCCCTGCCGTCCGTATCCGATGGCGATGACAAGTCGGCGTACGGTCGGGTCGGAGTCAGCGTCCGCGCCGGGCTCCGGCGTAGGCTTGCCCGGAGTGTTGTTCCCCACAGACCCGCCACTGCAAGGAGTCGCCCCGTGACCGCCGGTCGCCCGCCCCGCGTGCTCATCGACGCCACGAGTGTCCCCGCCGACCGAGGCGGCGTCGGTAGATACGTCGATGGTCTGCTCGGCGCCCTCGGCACAGTGTGCGGGGAGACGGTCGACCTGGTCGTGGTGAGCCTGCGCACCGACCTGGAGCGTTACACCCGGATGCTGCCCGGGGCCGAGGTGATCCCCGCTCCGGCCGCGGTTGCCCACCGTCCGGCCCGGCTCGCCTGGGAGCAGACCGGCCTGCCGCTGCTCGCCCAGCAGGTCGGCGCCGAGGTGCTGCACTCGCCGTTCTACACCTGCCCGCTGCGGGCCGGCTGCCCGGTCACGGTGACCGTGCACGATGCGACGTTCTTCACCGAGCCGGAGCACTACGACAAGTCTCGCCGGACGTTCTTCCGCAGCGCGATCAAGACGTCGCTGCGCCGGGCCAGCCGGGTGATCGTGCCGAGCAAGGCCACCCGCGACGAGTTGATCCGGCTGCTCGACGCCGACCCGACCCGGATCGACGTGGCCTACCACGGGGTCGACCAGCAGGCCTTCCACGCCCCGGGCGAGGAGGAGAAGGCCCGGGTGCGGGCCCGGCTCGGGCTCGGCGGCAGCAGCTACGTCGCCTTCCTCGGCGCCAAGGAGCCGCGCAAGAACGTACCCAATCTGATCCGGGGCTGGGCGCGGGCGGTGACCGACCGGGAGGACCCGCCGGCCCTGGTGGTCGCCGGCGGCCAGGGGCACGACGACGACATCGACCGCGCGGTGGCCGAGGTCCCTTCGCACCTGCGGCTGCTGCGACCCGGCTACCTGCGCTACGCCGACCTGCCCGGTTTCCTCGGCGGTGCGTTGGTCGCCGCCTACCCGTCGTACGGTGAGGGGTTCGGCCTGCCGATCCTGGAGGCGATGGCCTGCGCCGCGCCGGTGCTCACCACGCCCCGGCTGTCGCTGCCCGAGGTGGGCGGTGACGCGGTCGCCTACACCAGCGAGGACCCGGACCAGATCGCCACCGACCTGGCCGCCCTGCTCGACGACGAGCAGCGCCGGTTGTCCCTGGCCAAGGCCGGTTTCGACCGGGCCAAGGAGTTCACCTGGGCGTCCAGCGCCGAGGTGCACATCGCCGCGTGGAGCCGGGCCCGTTCCTGAGTGGTCGCTGACGGTACGGCCGAGCCGCCATCCGACCTGGGACGGTTCGGGCATGATGTGCTGATGCTCTACGCCGTCATCCCGGCGGGTGGCAGCGGCACGAGGTTGTGGCCGCTGTCCCGCGCGGGGCACCCCAAGTTCCTCCACCCGCTCACCGGCACCGACGCGTCGCTGCTCCAGGCGACCGTCGACCGGCTGACGCCGCTGACCACACCGGAGCGTGTCCTGGTGGTCACCGGCGTCGCCCACGCGGCGGCGGTGGCCCGGCAACTGCGCGGGGTGCCCGAGGAGAACATCCTGGTGGAGCCGTCCCCCCGGGACTCCTGCGCGGCGATCGCGCTGGCGGCGGCGGTGATCGCCAGGCGCGACGGGTCGGCGGTGATGGGTTCGTTCGCCGCCGACCACCTGATCCGGGACCCGGCCGCCTGGGTGCGGACCGTCCGGGCGGCGGTGCAGGGGGCCGAGCAGGGTCTGCTGATGACGGTGGGGATCACCCCGACCCGGGCCGAGACCGGCTACGGCTACCTGGAGACCGGGGAGCCGACCGGGGACGGCCCGCTACGCCCGGTGACCGAGTTCAAGGAGAAGCCGGCCGCGCCGGTCGCCGAGGCGTACCTGCGTTCGGGCCGGCACCTCTGGAACGCCAGCATGTTCGTCTGGCGGGTGGACGTCTTCCTCGCCGAGCTGGCCCGCCAGCAGCCGGACCTGCACGCCGGGGTGACCGCGATCGCCGCGGCCTGGGGCGGCCCCGAGCAGGACGACGTCCTCGGCACGGTCTGGCCGACCCTGCCGAAGATCTCCGTCGACTACGCGGTGATGGAGGGCGCGGCCACCGCCGGCCGGGTCGCCACCGTGCCTGGCGACTTCGGCTGGAACGACGTCGGTGACTTCCACACCCTCGGCGAGGTGCTGCCGGCCGACCCGGACGGCAACGTGGTGCTGGGGGCCGACGCCAAGCCGGGGGTGCTGCTGCACGACGCCCACGACCTGGTGGTGGTGCCGCAGTCGGGTCGGCTGGTGGCCGCCGTCGGGGTCCGTGACCTGATCGTGGTGGACACCCCCGACGCGGTGCTGGTGTGCCCGCGTGACCGGGCGCAGGACGTCAAGGCCCTGGTCGACGAGCTGAAGGCCCGGGGCGAGGACGGGCTGGTCTGAACCACCGCATGTCCTGACCCCGCCCGGCGGCACCCGCCGACCGCCGGGCGGGTTGGCCCCGGGCGGGGGCGGAGCGCGGTCAGCGGCGCGACCCCTGAACGCTGCCACGGGGCCGGTGGACGCGGTCAGCGGAGCCGGGCGGCGGCGCGGTCACCGGCTCCGGCGGGCGTGGGCGGCCAGGGCCGGCGCAACCAGCTGGGCGGTCCCTCCGGCCAGCGGCTCCGGCAGCCGACCGGTCGGGAACCAGCCGAGCGCCTCCGACTCGTCGCTGACCTGCCCGACCGCACCCGGTGGGGCGAAGACCGCGAACCGGACGTCGTGGTGCAGCGAGCCGCCCTGGCAGCGCACCGGGTGGATGTCCACGTCGATCGGTACCGGGTCGATGACCAGCCCGGGGATGCCCGACTCCTCGGTGGCCTCGCGTAACGCCGCCCCGGCCAGCGTCTCGTCGCCCGGTTCGCAGTGCCCGCCCAACTGCACCCAGCGGTGCAGCTTCCCGTGCAGGCAGAGCAGCACCCGCTCACCGGCGGCGTCGAGGATCAGCGCGCTCGCGGTGAGGTGACCCGGCAGGTGGTGGCGGGTCAGCGCGGCCGGACCGTCGGCGAGCAGGTCGAGGGTGCGGTCGCGGGCCCCGGCGGCGGCCGGCCCGGTCGGCGTCCACCCGGTCAGCACCGCCACCGCGTCGGCGTGCAGCGCCCCGTTCCCGCCGGCACCGTCCGGCCCGCCGGGGTGGGGCGGGGTGGTCGTGGCGGCCGGGGGACGGGCGGGGAAGGCGTCGGGCATTCCGACACTCTACGAGCGCGCGATCCGTACCCTGGCGCGGTGAACCTGAGACTTCTGGAGTTCGTGGTCGCCGGTAACGAGGCCAGCGACCTGTTGCCGGTCCGCTCCCGGTCCCTGCTGCGGGCGCACGACGCGGTACGTGGCTTCTGGACGGTGCTCGACGAGGGACCTGTGGAACACTGCCTGGCCCTGCTGCTGGAACGTACCGACGGCGAGTGGGTCGCCCACCACGTGCCGGCCGACGCCGGGGTCGAGAACGGCCGCACCGAGGACGGCGAGGCGCTCGCCGCACACGACGGCTGGGTGTACGTCTTCGGGTCGCACTTCGGTTCCAAGGCCGGCCCGCTGCGCCCCCGCCGGGCGTTCGTGGCCCGCTTCCGCGAGGACGACGCGGCGACCGGGACGCTGCCGGTGCAGGTGGTCCGGAACCGGTTCCGGGTGCACCGGGCGGTCAACGACGCGCTGGTGAAGGCGGCGTTCACCCCGTTGCCGCCGGGTGACCGGGTGCGCCAGCGGTTCATCGGGGAGACCGTCGCCCGGGGCACCGCGCGGGCCAAGTCCTGGGTACGCCGGCTGGCCGACGACGACCTGCCGCTGAACGTGGAGGCGGCGGCGTTCACCGCGCAGGGAACGGTGCTGCTCGGGCTGCGTTTCCCGGTGACCGCGGACGGGGAACCGGTCCTGGTCGAGCTGGCCGGGGTGCCGGAGATGTTCACCCCGGGCGGCGGCTGGCCGCGCGCCGGCCGGGCGTACGTGCTGACCGGGGTGACGCCGCCCGGCGCGCTGGTCGGTTTCCGCGCGGTCACCCCGACGGCCGACGGCGGGTACGCGGCGGTGGTCGGCTCGATCGATGCGCTGGGCAAGGGATCGGTGCTGCTGGACGACCACCCCACGGGCGGTGAGGTCACCTCGCGGCACGTCCGGTTCCGGTGGGAGCCGACCGACGACGGCCGGATCGCCGGCGAGGTGGCGGCCGAGCTGACGCCGTTCCGGAACGTCGAGGGGGTGGCCGAGATGGACGGACGCAGCTTCTACGTCACCGACGAGGACCACCGGGTGGCGCTCTGGATCGGCTGACCCCGCCCACCGGAGGGGGACGGTGGGGCCCGGGTGACACCTCTGCGGAACCAGGGCCGCAGACCCTCGTGGTGCCTCCCGGGCACCACCGTGGTGGGCCCCGGCCCGCCCGACCGGCAGCGGGAAGAACCCCGCGTGTGGTACCGGGCAGTAGGAGCATGCCAACCGGCGGGACGGGCGTCGAGGTCTTTCAGTCCACGCTTAAAAGTGGAGATAAGTGCCGCCCGGTACAGTTCAGTGGGTCGGCGGGCCTCCCCCTGCCCCGCCCCAGGAGTGCCCCATGCTGACCATCCACTTCTCCCGGGAGGACATCCTCCGGACCCGGGTGGCCCCCGCCGCCGACCCGGTCTGGGAGTTGGTCCTCAGCCTGCACCTGCTCCAGGGGCGGACCCGCGACCCGCTGATGGCGCACTGGCGTCGGGGGGTCGCCGCCGGGCTGCGCCGGGACACCGCCGCCGACCAGTTCCGGCTGCTGTTCGCGCTGAACCCGCCCCGGGGCTACTTTCCCGACTTCCTCACCCCCTACCAGAGCCTCGACGGTTTCGAGGCGGGCCTGGACGCCGTCCGGTCCACCCCGACCGAGCTGTTGCGTCGCGATCTGAACCTGCTGGCCGAGGCGAACCTGCTGCCGTCCTCGGCCGCCGCGCTCGCCCGGGGTGAGCCGGAGGTGCTACGCCACCTGACCGAGTCGATGACGCAGTACCGGTCGGTGGCGATCGACCCGTACTGGCAGCGGATCCGGGCCGCCGTGGAGGCCGACCGCGCGGTCCGGGCCCGGGCGTTGCTCGACGGTGGCGCGGAGGGGCTGCTGGCCAGCCTGCGGCCGGGCATGCGCTGGGACTCCGGTGTGCTCCAGGTGGTGGACTATCCGAGCCGGCGGGAGTTGCACCTGGACGGTCGGGGGCTGCTGCTGGTGCCGTCGTTCTTCTGCGCCCGTACCCCGGTCGCGCTGCTCGACCCGGCGCTGCCGCCGGTGCTGGTCTACCCGGCCGACCGGCTCGGCGGACTGGACCCGGCACCGGGGGAGGGCGGCCGGCCCGCCGGGGGCGGCGGCCGGGAGGCGCTGGCGGCGTTACTCGGCCGCACCCGGGCGGCGGTGCTCGAAGCCAGCGACGACGGCGCGACCACCGGCGAGGTGGCCCGCCGGCTGCACATCTCGGCCGCCGCGGCCAGTCAGCACACCGCCGTGCTGCGCAACGCCGGGCTGCTGGTCAGCCGCCGGGACCGCAACACGGTCCTGCACACCCTGACCCCCCTCGGCCGGGCCATGCTCGACGCCTGACCGGCCCGTCGGGCGGCGCAACGGGGCGGAAGTTGCGGCATCCCGTGCGGGGGATACCGCAACGTCGACGACCACGTGTCGATCGCCCCCGGCCCGGCCGGCGACGACGGCGGGAGCCGGCCGGTCAGAGGGCCAGGCAGGCGCTGGCGATGCTGCCCGTCGGCGGGGGCAGCAGGGTGGACGGGACCCCCTCGGCGGCCAGCGCGATCCGCAGCCGGTGCAGGTCGGCGCCGAAGCGCACCAGGTCGGGCTGGTCGACCGGGGTGGGTGCCGCGCCGAGCACCAGTCCGGTGGCCCCGGCCGGCCATCCGTCGACGCTCGCGGCGAGGCCGGAACGTACCTCGTCGTCGGTGACGTGGGTGAACGTGGTGCCGGGGGCGACCACCTCGGCCACCGCGGCGATCGCCCGGTCGATGGCCGCCGGGTCGGCCGGTGCCTCGCCGCGACCGTCGGCCAGCGTCGCGGCGGCGTGCAACCCGGCCGCCGTCGCCTCGGCGGTGCCGAGGGAGAACAGGTCCAGCGCGCTCTCCCGCACCAGGGCGGCGGCCCCGACCCCGTCGTCGACCAGCCGGACCGCCGGCCGGTCGTCCCGACCGCCGCCGTCGGCCGGCGACGACGACGGCAGGTAGCCACGGACCACCGCCACCGGCACCTGGTCGCACTTGCCCTTGATCAACTCGCCCGCGCCGGCCAGTTCGTCGACCACCGCCATCTGGGTCAGTTGCAGCTCGTTGCCGTACGGGTCGACCTCACCCCGGTGGTCCCGGATCGCGGGCATCCCGGCGACCCCGAGCGCGACGTCGGTCAGCCCGTTGCGCCACGGCCGTCCCATCGTGTCGCTGATGATCACCGCTACGTCGATCCGGTAGCGGTCCCGCAGGGCGGCGCGCAGCGCCCGCGCCGAGGCGTCCGGGTCGACCGGGAGGAGCACCAGCCGGGTCTTGTCGACGTTCGACGCGTCGATCCCGGCGGAGGCCATCACGAAACCGTGGTGGGTCTGCACGATCCGGGTCGCCCCCCGGGTCGCCACCACCCGGGCGGTCTCGGCGGCCAGCACCTCGTCCCGGGCGGCGAGCCGTTCCGGCCCGTCGGCCGGCACGTCCACCAGCCGCCCCTCGGCCTTCGACACGATCTTGCTGGTGACCACCAGCACGTCGCCGTCGCGCAGCCACGGCGCGGCCGTGCCGATCAACACCGCCAGATCGTCACCCTCGGTCACGTCGCCGATGCCGGGCACCGGCAGGATCTCCAGTCTCACACCAGCTCCATCGCGGCCCGGACCATCGCCGTGGTCGCCGCCTCGTCGGTCATCCGCAGCGGGACCGCGCGGACGGTCACCCCGGGCACCGCCACCCCGTCGTCCTCCGGCGCGACCAGCCAGCCGTCGAGCAGGCCACCCTCGCTGCGCCCACCGTAGAGCCGGCCCACCCCTGCCGCGCTGCACTCGACGTCGAGCACCTCCAGGCAGCGGTCGGCCATCCCGCGTACCGGTGCGCCGCCGATGATCGGGGACACCCCGACGACCGGGGCGGGGCCGCTGGCGACCGCGTCGCGCAGCCCGGGGACCGCCAGCACCGGCGCGATGCTCACCACCGGGTTGCTCGGCGCGACCAGCACCACGTCGGCGGCGGCCAGCGCCTCGGTCACCCCGGGGGCCGGCTTGGCGCTGTCCGCGCCGACGAAGACGAACCGGTCGGTGGGCACGCCCGCCCGGTACCGGACCCACCACTCCTGGAAGTGGATGGCCCGCCGCTCGCCGTCCAGGTCGACCACCGCGTGCGTCTCCAGCCGGTCGTCGGTGGCCGGCAGCAGCCGTACGCCGGGCTGCCAGCGCGCGGTCAGCGCCTCGGTGACCTGCGACAGCGGATAACCTGCATTGATCATGGTGGTGCGCACCAGATGGGTGGCGACGTCCTTGTCACCGAGGGAGAACCAGCCCGGCTCGGCCCCGTACGCCGCCAGCTCCTGCTTGATCGTCCAGCTCTCGCCGACCCGCCCCCACCCGCGTTCCGGGTCGGCGCCCCCGCCGAGGGTGTAGAGGACGCTGTCCAGGTCGGGGCAGACCTTGAGGCCGTGCAGGTAGAGGTCGTCGCCGACGTTGACCACGGCGGTCACCTCGGCGCCCACCTCGCGGGCGTACGCCCGGACGCCGAGCAGGAATCGGGCACCCCCGATCCCGCCGGTCAGAACCACGATGCGCATGCCGTCCATCCTCCCGTACGGGACGTGTCCCGCCGTCGGGCGGCCCGGGAGACTAGGCTCACGTCGGCCTCTGTCCGTTTCGCCCCGAGGGAGAGTTCGTGACCAGCCCCGCCGAGCCCGCGTCGCACGACGCGTCGCGGGCCCGCCAGATCACCGCACCCCTGCGCGAACTCGCCGCGCTCGTCCTGCTCGGCGCGAACGCCGTGCTGCTCTTCGTCGGGTTCGTCCGGCTGCTCGTACCGACATCGGACTACAGCACCTTCTCGGGGCGGGCGGGCAGCGAGTTCTTCGCCTTCGTCGGCGTCGAGTCGACGGTGCTGCCGCTGCTGGCCGTGCTGCTGGTCACCCACCTCGCGCCGGTGTCCGGCCGGGCCCGGCAGTTCACCCAGGTCGCCATCGGCGAGTACGCCTTCGCCGCCCTGTTCGGCGTGTTGACCTTCCTGATCTGGCTGGTCGGCCGGCTGGCCGAGGCGGAGGTGCTGGACGCCCTGCTCGGCATGCTGACCCGGGCCGCCTGGTTCGCGCTGTTCGGGGTGGCCGCCTTCGTGGTCTACCGGATCTGGCGCACCCTCTACCACGTGCCGAAGCCGAAGCCGCAGCCCGGCGTCTACGGGCAGCCCCAGCCCGGCTGGGGACAGCCGCAGGGCGGTTACCCGGCCGCCGGCTACCCGGGTCAGCCCGGCACCGGGCAGTACGGCCACCCCGGCTTCGCCCCGCCCCCGCAGTCGGCTCCGCCGTTCGGCACCCCCCAGTCGGCCCCGCCGTTCGGTGCGCCCCAGTCGGCCCCGCCAGCCGGTGCCGCGCCGCAGTCGGCTCCGCCGTTCGGCACGCCGCAGTCCGCCCCGCCGTTCGGTGCCCCGCAGTCCGGCCAGCCGGTGGCCCCGCCGTTCGGGCAGCCCCCGTCGGCCGACCCGACTCAGGCGATCCCGCGGCAGCCGGGCGAGCCGACCACCGGTCCGGCGGACACCGACGGCGACCGTACCCGGACCTTCCGCCCCGACGACCCGAACGCCCCGCACTGAGCCGTCCCGGCCGGGTCTGCCGGTGCGCTGCGGCGCGCGGTGCCGACCCGGCCGGTGTACCACCCGACGGGGAGATGTCACACCCGGCTCGCGTGCCTGCCGGATAACCGCCGCGAGCGCCTAGGCTGGTCGGATGGTTGACCGCACCGATTCCGGCCCGACCCCGGCGGCTGTGCGTCGGGCGCTGCGCCGGGCCGCCACCGGGCGGGCGCTCGACGTCGACGAGGCCACCGCGCTGCTGACCGCCCGGGGTCCTGAGCTGGACGAGCTGCTCCGGATCGCCGGGGAGGTCCGGGACGCCGGGTTGCGCGACGCCGGCCGGCCGGGCGTGGTGACGTACTCGAAGAAGGTCTTCATTCCGTTGACCCGGCTGTGCCGGGACCGGTGCCACTACTGCACCTTCGCGACCGTGCCGCACCGGCTGCCGGCGGCCTTCCTGGAGACCGACGAGGTGCTGGAGATCGCCCGGCAGGGCGCGGCGCTGGGCTGCAAGGAAGCCCTGTTCACCCTCGGTGACCGGCCGGAGGAACGGTGGCCGGCGGCCCGCGCCTGGCTGGACGAGCGGGGCTACGACTCCACCCTGGACTACCTGCGCGCCTGCGCGGTCGCGGTGCTGGAGGAGACCGGCCTGCTGCCGCACCTCAACCCGGGGGTGCTCTCCTGGTCGGAGCTGCAACGGCTCAAGCCGGTCGCGCCGAGCATGGGGATGATGCTGGAGACCACCGCCACCCGGCTCTGGTCCGAGCCGGGCGGCCCGCACTTCGGCTCCCCGGACAAGGAGCCGGCGGTCCGGCTGCGGGTGCTCGACGACGCCGGCCGGGTCGGGGTGCCGTTCACCACCGGCATCCTGATCGGCATCGGCGAGACCCCGGCCGAACGGGTCGACGCGATCTTCGCGATCCGCCGGTCGCACCGGGAGTACGGCCACCTCCAGGAGGTGATCGTGCAGAACTTCCGGGCCAAGCCGGACACGGCGATGGGCGGCCTGCCCGACGCCGAGCTGCACGACCTGGCGGCCACCGTGGCGGTGGCCCGGCTGCTGCTCGGCCCCAAGGCCCGGATCCAGGCCCCGCCCAACCTGATCGAGGACGAGTACGACCTGCTGCTGCGGGCCGGCATCGACGACTGGGGCGGGGTCTCTCCGCTCACCCCGGACCACGTCAACCCGGAACGGCCGTGGCCGCAGCTCGACGAGCTGGCCCGGCAGACCGAGAAGTCCGGCTTCACCCTGCGCGAGCGGCTGACCATCTACCCGGAGTACGTCCGGGCGGGCGACCCGTGGCTCGATCCGCGGCTGCTGCCGCACGTCAGCGCGCTCGCCGACCCGGCGACCGGGCTGGCCGTCGAGGCGGCCCGGCCGGTGGGCCGCCCCTGGCAGGAGCCGGAGGAGGTCTTCGGCGGCCGGACCGACCTGCACGCCACCATCGACACCACCGGCCGTACCGACGACCGGCGGGGCGACTTCGACAGCGTCTACGGTGACTGGGCGGAGGTCGCCGGCAAGGTGAGCCCCGCCGCGTCCGGCGGACCGGCGTCGGGCACCGACGGTGACCTGCGGGCGGGGCTGCGGCTGGCCGCCGACGACCCGGCGGCGCTGCTGGAGCCCCGGCACGAGGCGTCGGCGCTGGCGCTGTTCGGCGCGGACGGCCCGGTCCTGGACGCGCTGTGCCGACTCGCCGACGACGTGCGGCGGGACACCGTCGGCGACGACGTCACCTACGTGGTCAACCGCAACATCAACTTCAGCAACGTCTGCTACGTGGGCTGCCGGTTCTGCGCGTTCGCCCAGCGGGAGCGGGACGCCGACGCGTTCCGGCTGTCGGTGGAGCAGGTGGCCGACCGGGCCGAGGAGGCGTGGGCGGCCGGTGCCGGCGAGGTCTGCCTCCAGGGCGGCATCGACCCGAAGCTGCCGGTGACCGGCTACGCCGACATCGTCCGGGCGATCAAGGCCCGGGTGCCCGGCATGCACGTGCACGCGTTCTCCCCGATGGAGATCGTCACCGCCGCCGCCAAGGCCGGCGTGCCGGTGCGGGACTGGCTGTCGATGCTGCGCGAGGCCGGCCTGGACACCATCCCCGGCACCGCCGCCGAGATCCTCGACGACGACGTGCGCTGGGTGCTCACCAAGGGCAAACTGCCGGCCGCCGCCTGGGTCGAGGTGGTCTCCACCGCCCACGAGCTGGGCATCCGCTCCAGTTCCACGATGATGTACGGCCACGTCGACCACCCCGGGCAGTGGCTGGCCCACTTCCGGGTCCTCGCCGGGGTGCAGGACCGTACCGGCGGGTTCACCGAGTTCGTGGCCCTGCCGTTCGTGCACACCAACGCGCCGATCTACCTGGCGGGCATCGCCCGGCCCGGCCCGACCTGGCGGGAGAACCGGGTGGTGCACGCGATGTCCCGGCTGCTGCTGCACGGGCGGATCGACAACATTCAGTGCTCCTGGGTGAAGCTCGGCGACGAGGGCACCGTGGCGATGTTGCGGGGCGGCTGCAACGACCTGGGCGGCACCCTGATGGAGGAGACCATCTCCCGGATGGCCGGTTCGGGCAACGGGTCGGCGCGTACCGAGGAGCAGTTGCGGGCGATCGCCGCCGCCGCCGGACGCCCGGCGCGCAAACGGACGACCGCCTACGGTCATCCGTCGCGATGACATCGAACCTTTCGCGCGTGCGGGCCGTACCAGTGTTCGCCGGCGGCGGTTGAGGCGAGGGCCGCCGCCGGCGACCTCGCGCTCCACACCGCGCGCGCTCACGCGCCGCCGGAGGAAAGGTTCCCCATGACGAGCGAAGTGCGGAAGCGTTCCTGGCCGCGACTGACCCGCCGGCAGACACTGACCGCCGCGGCGAGCGCCACCCTGGGTGCGGCGGCGCTGACGGTGACCGGCGTGTCGGCCGCGCAGAACTCCCCGTCGGCGAGCAGCGCGGACGGCCCGATCGTGGTCCACCTGCGCGACGCCAGGTCCGGGACGATGGACGTGTTCGTCGGTTCGTCCCGGATCGAGGTACGTGACCGGGGGCTGGCCGACCGGTTGCGTCGCGCCGCCGGGCGCGGCTGACCTGTCCGTCGGGCCGGACTGACCTGTCCGTCGTCCGGGCGGGCCGCCCGGAGAACCGTCAGCGGGCGGTCTGACCCGTCCGCCCCTGCCGTGCGGCGCTGACCTGCCGCGTTCCTTCCCCTTCACCGCCAGGCGCAGGCTCCCGCGCCCGGTTCGTCATGCCCTGATTCCTCATGATCCCGCAAAGGTTGGTCCGCCATGTCGTCCCACCGCGAAGCACCGGAAATAAGCAAGGACCCGGTCGCCGACAGTTCCGACCTCTACGCCTTCGTCAGCCCCGACCGGCCCGACTCGGTGACGTTGATCGCCAACTACGTGCCGTTGCAGCTCCCCTCGGGCGGCCCGAACTTCTTCGAGTTCGGCGACGACGTGCGGTACGAGATCCATATCGACAACGACGGTGACGGCCATCCCGACGTGACCTACCGGTTCGAATTCCGTACCGAGATCACGAACCAGAACAGTTTTCTCTACAACACCGGCCCGATCGACTCGCTGGACAGCAAGAACTGGAACCGGCGGCAGTTCTACAAGCTGACCCGGGTGACCGACGGCAAGGAGCACGTGCTCGCGCACAAGCTGCCCTGCCCGCCGTGCAACGTCGGGCCGCTGTCCATCCCCAAGTACAACGACCTGGTCCGGCAGGCGACGTTCAAGCTGTCGACGGGGGAGAAGGTGTTCGCCGGGCAGCGCGCGGACGGCTTCTTCGTCGACCTGGGCGCGATCTTCGACCTGGGTACGCTGCGCCCGTTCCAGCAGTTGCACGTGGCCGGCAAGAAGCTGTTCAAGACCGAGGGCGAGCCGGTCAACGCGGTGGACCGGATGAACGTGCACAGCATCGCGGTGCAGGTGCCGCTGAGCAAGGTGCGCCGCCGGGCCAACCGGTACGGCGTGGACGACCGGGCCTCGACGATCGGGGTGTGGACGACCGCCTCCCGGCAGCAGGTGCGGGTGCTCGGCGACCGGGTCGCGGCGGACGCGGCGGTCGGCCCGTGGACCCAGGTGTCCCGGCTGGGCAACCCGCTGTTCAACGAGGTCATTGTGCCGATGTCCAAGAAGGACCTGTGGAACACCCTGCCGCCGACCGAGGACAAACGGTTCGCCCGGTTCGTCGAGCAGCCGGAGCTGGCGGCGCTGCTGCCGGTGCTCTACCCGGGGGTGTTCCCCAACCTGGACGCGTTGAACAAGTCCAAGAAGCCCCGGGCCGACCTGCTCGCCATCCTGCTGACCGGCATCCCGTCCGGGCTGATCGACGGCTTCACCAACCTCACCGGTGACGTGCAGGCCGACATGCTGCGGTTGAACACGGCGATCAAGCCGAGCAGCAAGCCGAACCAGTTCGGTCTGCTCGGTGGGGACCTGGCCGGGTTCCCCAACGGCCGCCGGGTCGTCGACGACGTGGTGAGCATCGCGTTGCGGGCGGTGGCCGGGGTGACCGTGCCGCTGGTGGACAAGAAGTTCAAGCCGGACGCGGCGGCCGGCGCGGTGACCCCCGGGTTGAGCGCCGCCGACGTGACCGCGCCGTTCCTGCGGGACTTCCCCTTCCTCGGTACGCCGTACGACGGGTTCAACAACCCGCCCGCGGTGAACTCCTGACCGGACGGAGCGCGGTGTGAACGGACACCACCACCACCACCATCATCACCAGTACGGGCCGACGGAGAGCGGCACGGTGATGCTCGACGTCGGCGGGGAGATGGGTGCCCTGATCATCTACACCGGACGTGACCTGCACGGTCGGGAGATCGAGATCAGCCGGGTCGACCAGGACGGTACGGTGCGGACGCACTCGGCCGTCCGGGAGCGGATCGTCCGGGACGGGGTGTTCCACAGTGCCGTCTACCCGGATCTGACCGCGGGTCTCTATACCGTCTGGTGGGACGAGGAGACACCCGCCGGAACGATCTCCGTGAACGGTGGGGCGATCGCCGAATTCGTCTGGCCGAGCAGCCCAACCCGGTCGGCCTGAGGGCCGCGACAGCCGTACCGACCCGAGCGCCCCGTCCACATCGTGGACGGGGCGCTGTCGGCATTTCCGGCCGGACGGGCGGTCCGGGGCCATCCGCGTTAACCTGTCCCCCACCATGCTCATGATCTTGGCGAGACGGTCGGACGGGGCGTCCGTCGGCGTTCCCGGGTGTCGTCCGTCGGCGGCGACGCCACGGCAGAAATCTGGGGCAACTCGCCGGAGAGGGCGTTACTCGCCCGGGGTCTGAATCGATAGGGCAGGTTGCGAGGGCCGGGTGGTCCGGGTGACCGTCCGGTGGCGTGTCGGGAGGGCGACTCCATTATCAAGTTCGGCTTGACGGCGCACGCATTACACGCGTGTAATTTCGATGGGGTTGTTCGCGCGGAACGCACAAATAGGACCGGACGGACAAGCACGCCTTTCGCGTGGGGGGTTGCAGCGGCGGTGACGTCGGTGCGCGACAAGGAGGCATCTGATGGACGGCCAGCTTGAGGTGGCCGACCTGCTCGGAAACGCACCGGAGTGGCAGGAGCGGGCACTGTGCTCGCAGACCGACCCGGAAGCGTTCTTCCCCGAGAAGGGCGGCTCGACCCGCGAGGCGAAGCGGATCTGTTCGCGGTGCGAGGTCAAGACGGAATGCCTCGAATACGCTCTCGGGCACGACGAGCGGTTCGGGATCTGGGGTGGGCTCTCCGAGCGGGAGCGGCGCAAGCTCAAGCGGCGGGCCGCCTGAGTCGACGGGTCGAGCCGGGGCGGTGGGGGCCGCCCGGCTCACGCCCGACGGGGGTCGCGGGGGTGACCGACGTCGGGCCGGTGGTCGGCCACCGGGGAGTGGCCGGCCACGTCCACGGACGGGAGACAGGCCGGCGAGCAGGGCATCTGCCCCCACCGCGCCGGTCGGCCGGTGCGATGGGGGCGGGGTCGGTGCGGCCGGGTCGGTGCGGCCGGGTCGGTCCGGGTCGCCGCCGTCAGGCCAGTTCGTCCGGGTCGACCCCGAGCAGGTTCGCCACCTGCTCGATGATCACGTCGTGGACGAGGTCGGCCAGGTCCTCGCGGTCCATCGCGCGGAACTCCAGCGGCCGGCGGTAGAGCACGATCCGGGGCGGCACCTCCTGCCGACCGGGTCGGCCGGGCAGCAGCCGGGCCAGCGGCACCTCGCCGTCCTCCAGCACGTCGGAGTCGTAGACGTTGAGGTCAGGGGGGACGTCCTCGACGGCGAACTCGACGCCTGCCAACTCCGTGGCGAACCGGCGCTCCAGCGTCTCCACCGTGTCCAGCACCAGGTCGTCGAAGATCTCGGCCTTGGTCCGGGCCAGCGGCACGGTCGCCGGCACCAGCCGCCCGCGCAGGCCACGTCCGTGGCGGTCGCGGTGGTTGCGCCGGCCGGAGCCGGGGCGGCGGTGTTCCGGGCTCGTCATGAGCAAAAGGGTAGCCCTCGGCCCGCCCCGGCCGGTGGTGGCGCGCGTCGACGGGCGCGGCGGGAGCACCAGGTGCGAATTGTGATCACGGTGACGGGCGTGTCGCAAAGCGAACCGGTGCGCCGGACCCGGTAATGGGGATACCCTGCCGCACGTGAGGTCACCACGGCGCTGCTCCCGTAACGGCTGCCCCCGGCAAGCGGTCGCCACATTGACCTATGTCTACAACGAGTCGACGGCGGTGGTGGGCCCGCTGGCGGCATTCGCCGAGCCGCACACGTACGACCTGTGTGAGCAGCACGCGCGGAGCCTGACCGCCCCCCGGGGTTGGGACGTCGTCCGGCACGAGGGCGAGTTCGAGCCGCCGCCGCCCACCACCGACGACCTGGTCGCCCTGGCCGAAGCCGTCCGTGAGGCGGCCCGCCCGGTCGCCCCCCGCCCGCCCCAGGACGACCACGACCCCCACCACCCCAACCCCCAGACGCCTCCCACCGGCCGCCGAGGCCACCTCCGCGTAATCCCCCCCAACCACTGACCGCTCCCGCCTCCCCGCCTCGCCGCCTCCCCGCCAGGATCTCCCCGGTGATCAAGAGGTTTGCGTCATGGTCGATCTTCAGACTGACGCAAACCTCTTGATCACCGGGGCGTCGGCGGGGCGTCACCGGGGCGTCGGCGGGGCGTCGGCGGCGGGTGAGCGGGCGGGTGGGTGGGGAAAGGTGCGGGGGGTCAGTGGCCCAGGAGGGGGGAGAGGGCGGTGGCGCGGCGGGCGGGGCGGCCGGTGCGGCGTTCGACCTCGTCGGCCGAGGACATCACGCGCAGACCGGCGTTGATCGCCAGCCAGCGCAGTGGTTCCGGCTCCCAGCGGGGGGAGCGGTGGCCCACCCACGGCAGCGCCGTCAGCTCCGACTCCACGCCCCGGACCAGGTCGGCGAGGGTACGACCGGCCAGGTTGCTCGTCCCCACCCCGTCGCCGACGTAGCCGCCGGCCCAGGCCAGCCCGGTCGACCGGTCCAGCCCGACCGAGGCGGACCAGTCCCGGGCCACCCCGAGCGGGCCGCCCCAGGCGTCGTCGACCGGCACGTCCGGCCCGAGCACCGGGAAGAGTTCCCCCAGCGTCCGGCGCAGCGCGGCGAAGACCCGGGGCTCCCGGTCGTAGCCGGGGGAGACCCGGGAGCCGAAATGGTACGGGGCACCCCGCCCGCCGAAGGCGAGCCGCCCGTCGGCCGTGCGCTGGCCGTACACGATCAGGTGCCGGTAGTCGGAGAAGGTCTCCCGGCCGGTGAGTCCGATCCGCTCCCACGTGCGCCCGGGTAGCGGCGCGGTCACCACCATCAGCGAGTACACCGGGGCGACGGTACGGCGGTGGCCGGGCAGCGCCGGGGTGTACGCCTCGGTGGCCCGCACCACCACCTCCGCCCGTACCGTGCCGTGCGGGGTGACCACCGCGCCGGGCCGGATCGCGGTCACCGGGGAGCGCTCGTGCAGCCGCACCCCGAGCCGGCACACCACGCGGGCCAGCCCCCGGACCAGCTTCGCCGGGTGCACGGCCGCGCAGTGCGGGGTGTACGTGCCGCCGCGTACCCCCTCGGCGGCGCACCTGGCGGCGGCCCCGGCGGCGTCGAGCAGCACCAGGTCGTCGGGGTCGAGGCCGTGCTCCCGGGCCTCGGCGACGGCGGCACGGGCCCGACCGAGCTGCACGTCGGTGCGGGCCAGCAGCACCGTCCCGCCGTGCCGCCAGTCGCAGTCGATCCCCTCGGCGGCGACCACCCGACCGACCTCGGCGACGGTGTCCCGCATGGCCCGCTGCATCGCCAGCGCCGCCGCCGTGCCGTGCCGACGGGCCAACGCCGGCAGCGCGGTGGGGAACAGCGCCGAGCACCAGCCGCCGTTACGCCCAGACGCGCCGTACCCGGCGATCTCCGCCTCCAGCACGACGATCCGGAGCGTCGGATCGGCGCGGGCGAGGTAGTACGCCGTCCACAGTCCGGTGTAGCCGGCGCCGACGACCACCACGTCGGCGTCGGTGTCGGCGGGCAACGCCGGCCGTGGGGTCAACGGTTCGTCCACCGTGGACATCCAGTGGGACAGCTGCTGGTAGCGCATGTGCGGCTCCGGGGGAGAGCGCCGGTGGTCTACAGGCGGGCCCACGCCTCGGTGAGGACGGCGCGCAGGATCTGCTCCATCTCGTCGAACTGCTCCTGCCCGACGATCAGCGGCGGGGCGAGCTGGACCACCGGGTCACCCCGGTCGTCGGCCCGGCAGTAGAGCCCGGCGGAGAACAGCGCCGAGGACAGGAACCCGCGCAGCAGCCGCTCCGACTCGGCCTCGTCGAAGGTGGCCTTCGTCGTCTTGTCCTTGACCAACTCGATGCCGTAGAAGTAGCCGTCGCCCCGGACGTCGCCGACGATCGGCAGGTCGGTGAGCTTCTCCAGGGTGGCCCGGAAGGCACCCTCGTTGGCCCGGACGTGGCCGATCAGGTCCTCCCGGGCGAACACCTCCAGGTTGGCCAGGGCCACCGCGCAGGACACCGGATGCCCACCGAAGGTCACCCCGTGGGCGAACATGCCGGTCTCGGTGAGGAACGGCTCCATCAGCCGGTCGCTGGCGATCATCGCGCCGAGCGGGGCGTAGCCGGAGGTGATGCCCTTGGCGGTGGTGATGATGTCGGGCTGGTAGCCGTACCGGACGGCACCGAAGTACTCGCCGAGCCGGCCCCACGAGCAGATCACCTCGTCGGAGACGAGCAGCACGTCGTACGCGTCGCAGATCTCGCGTACCCGCTGGAAGTAGCCGGGCGGCGGCGGGAAGCAGCCGCCGGAGTTCTGCAACGGCTCCAGGAACACCGCCGCCACGGTGTCCGGCCCCTCCCGTTCGATGGCCCGGCGGATCTCGTCGGCGGCCCAGACGCCGAACGCCTCGGGCGAGTCGCCGTGCTCGGGCGCCCGGTAGAAGTTGGTGTTCGGCACCTTGATCCCGCCGGGCACCAACGGCTCGAAGTCGCTCTTGATGCCGGGCAGGCCGGTGATCGACAGCGCACCCATCGAGGTGCCGTGGTAGGCGAGGTACCGGCTGACCACCTTGTGCTTGGTGGGCCGGCCGGTGCGCTTGAAGTAGGCGCGGGCCAGCTTCCACGCCGACTCGACGGCCTCCGATCCGCCGGTGGTGAAGAAGACCCGGTTGAGGTCGCCGGGCGTCAGCGAGGCGATCTTCTCGGCCAGTTCGACGGCCTTCGGGTGGGCGTAGGACCACAGCGGGAAGTACGCCAGCTCGCCGGCCTGCTTAGCGGCGGCCTCGGCCAGCTCGGTGCGCCCGTGTCCGGCGTTGACGACGAACAGCCCGGCGAGCCCGTCCAGGTAGCGACGGCCCTGCGCGTCCCAGACGTACGCGCCGTCGCCGCGCACGATGGTGGGCACCTCCCCGGCGGCGTAGCTGGCCATCCGGGTGAAGTGCATCCAGAGGTGGTCGGTGGCGTCGGCAGCCATTGTCAGCCCCATCGGGTCTCGGGCCGGTCAGGAGGGGAAACCGGCCGCTCTGCCCTCGGTTATCCCACAGCCCGACCGCGAAATGCAAGCCCACTTCGCCTTCGAGGCGACGGATTCAGCGTGACTCCGGGTAGTTGGCAACGGAATCCGCACACCCTCTGCGACGGTGCGCCCGACTCGACCTCCGCCGGCTCCATGATCGACTCAACATCGGCCAAGGTGCGGTATCCGGGTCACCGCAACCTCGGCCCACAGGAGTGGATCAAGCGATCCTGCGGGCCGCGCATGGGGCGTCCGGGGCGCGGGATGCCGCTACTCCGGCCCGCGGGGGTGGATGAAGCGAGCCTGCGGGGTGGACGGTGGCGTCCGGGCGTGGGGCAGCGCTACTCCGGCATCCCGAAGTGATTGAGGTGGGAGGGGTGGACCGGGGTGGGGCATTTCCGGTGCACTTCCGGTGCACCTCGGGGGCTTTCGGAGAGGTCCCGGGCCAACACGCCGATGCCGGGCGGACATCGACACGCACTGTCGCTAGGGTGCGCCGGAGCGTGTCGATCGGGCGGGAGGAACTGCCGGTGAACGAGGTGCTTCGGGTGGCGATGGCGGAACGCGGGGAGACGGTGGAATCCCTCGCGCACCAGGTCGGTGTCGATCCGAAGACGGCCGGCCGGTGGCTCAGCGCCGGGCGGGTGCCGCATCCCCGAACCCGGGTCGCGGTGGCCGGCATCCTCGGTCGGGAACCCGCCGAACTCTGGCCCGAGCCCTACCGTCGCCGCGACCTGCCCTGGTTCCGCCCGTGGGCGGAACTGGAACAGGACGCCGTCTCGATTCGCTCGTACCAGTCATTGCTCGTGCCGGGCCTGCTCCAGACCGAGGAGTACGCCCGAGCGGTGTTGGGGACCGGCGGCCTGCTCCCGCCCGACGAGGTTGCGCAACTGGTGAGCGGACGGTTAAAGCGACAGGTTCTGCTCGATCGTGACCCGCCGGCCCAGGTGGTGTTCATGATCGACGAGCTGGTGCTTCATCGAATGGTGGGCAGCCGCGTGATCATGGCCCGACAAGTGGCTCATCTGGTGGCCGTCGCCGGGCGGGAGCACGTGCAGCTACGAGTGATCCCGCTCGACGGACCCTGGCACACCGGTCTGGCCGGGCCGTTCATGCTGGCGCGGCTGCCCGACGGAGCCGAGGTGGCCTATCTGGACAATCAGCTCCGTGGCGAGGTGGTGACTGAGAGCGCCGAAATTGCTAGCCTGGGCAGGAGATGGGAGAGCGTGGCTGGCGAGGCGCTGCCCGCTCGCCGATCGATTGAGCTGACCCGGGAAGCGGTGCAGAGATGGACCTGATCGAGCCCCGTTGGCGCACGGCCACTCGGAGCAGCAGTAACGGCGGTGACTGTGTCGAGGTGGCGGACAATCTGCCGGGTCGGGTGCTGGTGCGGGACAGCAAGGACCGGGCTGGCGGCACGTTGAGCTTCACCCCTGAGGTCTGGCGTACCTTCGTTGCCGCCCAGAAGTAAGCGGTGGAGGGCATGGACGTGATCGGGCCCCGCTGGCGGACCGCGAGCCGCAGCAGCAACAACGGCGGTGACTGTGTCGAGGTGGCGGACAATCTGCCGGGTCGGGTGCTGGTGCGGGACAGCAAGGACCGGGCCGGCGGCACGTTGACCTTCACCCTCGACGCCTGGCGTGCCTTCGTCGCCTCCCGCTGAGTCCGGGGGAGTGGACCATGGTGGGCGGGCTCAGGCCGTACCCCAGGTGTAGGTCTGTTTGCGGAGCTTGAGGTAGACGAACGCCTCGGTGGCGAGCACCCCGGGCACCGACCGCAGCCGTTGCAGGATCTCCAGCAGGTGGGCGTCGTTGCGGCAGACCACCTCGGCGAGCAGGTCGAACGAGCCGGCGGTGATCACCACGTAGTCGATCTCGTCGAACTCGGCCAGCCGGTCGGCGACGGCCTCCAGGTCGCCGTCGGTACGCAGGCCGATCATGGCCTGGCGGGGGAAGCCGAGCTGGAGCGGGTCGGTCACCGCGACGATCTGCATCACCCCGGCGTCGAGTAGCCGTTGCACCCGCTGGCGGACCGCCGCCTCGGAGAGCCCGACCGCCTTGCCGATCGTCGCGTACGGCCGGCGGCCGTCCTCCTGCAACTGTTCGATGATCTGTTTCGCCACGTCGTCCAACAGCGCGTGGCTGGCACCCTCACGCACCGCGACGCGTCGCCCGCCGGTGCCATGCTCCTGCTGCCGGATCGTCATTGTTCGCTCCCCATGTCCGTTTCCCCGGCCGAGCTTAGTCCCACCCGCACAGGCTGGCGTAATTCGTCGTCACAGCCTATTCCAGCAACGGAATCCCTTGTGGGGGCGGTGACCTCATGCCAGGATCATTCGTCTCAGGCCCCCGACCTTCCCGCCGGCGCCGCACCCCCGTCCCCGCCGCCGTCGGACGACCCTTAGGAGTCGTCACATGCGTACTCCCCTCCGGCCCCTCACCCGGCGTGGACTGCTCACCGGCACCCTCGGATCGGCCGCCCTGCTCGCCACGGGCGGCAGCCTCACCGGCTGCGGCACCAAGGCGGCCACCCAGACCGAGGTGGGCTGCACGAGCGACGACCTGTCCGCCACGGAGAAGACCCTCGCCTTCTCCAACTGGCCGCAGTACATGGACGTGGACGACAAGGACGCCGCCAAGCGGCCCAGCCTCGACGCGTTCGTCGCCGCCAGCGGCATCAAGGTGACCTACACCGAGGACATCAACGACAACAACGAGTTCTTCGGCAAGGTGCAGAACCAGTTGGCCGGCTGTCAGAGCACCGGGCGGGACATCATCGTCCTGACCGACTGGATGGCCGCCCGGATGATCCGGCTCGGCTGGATCCAGAAACTCGACCCGGCCAAGCTGCCGAACGTGGCGGCCAACCTGTTGCCATCGCTGCGTGGACGCTCCTTCGACCAGGAGAACCGGGTCGCCATCCCGTGGCAGTCCGGCCTCGCCGGGTTGGCCTACAACGGCAGCGTCACCGGGGAGATCCGCACCGTCGACGAGCTGCTCACCCGCTCCGACCTCAAGGGCAAGGTGACCGCCCTGTCGGAGATGCGGGACACCATGGGCCTGCTGCTCCAGTCCAACGGGCACGACCCGTCGAACTTCACCGCCGCCCAGTTCGACGACGCCCTCGCCAAGCTGCGTAGGGCCGTCGAGTCGAAGCACATCCGCCGGTTCACCGGCAACGACTACGCCCCCGACCTGGCCAAGGGTGACATCGCCGCGTGTGTCGGCTGGTCCGGTGACGTGATCCAGTTGGCCGGCGACAACCCCAAGATCAAGTTCGTCGCGCCGGACTCGGGGGTGATGCTGTTCAGCGACAATATGCTGGTGCCCAACAAGGCCACCCACCGGGCCAACGCCGAAGCGCTGATCGACTACTACTACCAGCCGGCGGTGGCGGCGAAGCTCGCCGCTTACGTCAACTACATCTGCCCGGTCAAGGGCGCCCAGGCCGAGATGGAGAAGATCGACCCGGAGTTGGCCGCCAACCCGCTGATCTTCCCGGACGACGCCCTGCTGGCGAAGTCCAAGGTCTTCATGGCGCTGGACGAGAAACAGGAAAAGGAATACGAGTCGAAGTTCCAGCAGGTCATCGGGGCGTGAGCGGGATGGCGAACGAGGCACCCACCGGTGACCTGCGGCTGGTCCAGCTGACCAAACGGTTCGGCATCTTCACCGCCGTCGACGAGCTCAACCTGACCGTCCCGCAGGGGTCCTTCTTCGCGCTGCTCGGGGCGTCCGGCTGCGGCAAGACGACCACCCTGCGGATGATCGCCGGGCTGGAGGAGCCCACCGCCGGCCAGGTGCTGCTGGGCGACCGGGACATCGCCCGGCTGCGGCCGTACAAGCGGCCGGTCAACACGGTCTTCCAGAGCTACGCGCTCTTCCCGCACCTGGACATCGCCGAGAACGTCGCCTTCGGGCTGCGGCGGCGGGGCATCCGCAAGGTCGGCGACCAGGTCCGGCAGATGCTGTCGCTGGTCCAGCTCGACGGCTACGAACGGCGTCGCCCCGCGCAGCTCTCCGGCGGCCAGCAGCAACGCGTCGCGCTGGCCCGCGCCCTGATCAACCACCCGCAGGTGCTGCTGCTCGACGAGCCGCTCGGCGCGCTCGACCTGAAGCTGCGCCGGCAGATGCAGATCGAGCTGAAACGCATCCAGACCGAGGTCGGCATCACCTTCGTGCACGTCACCCACGACCAGGAGGAGGCCATGACGATGGCCGACACGGTCGCGGTGATGAACGCCGGGCGGATCGAGCAGCTCGGTGCGCCCGCCGAACTCTACGAGTACCCGGCGACCGCGTTCGTGGCGAACTTCCTCGGCCAGTCCAACCTGCTCGCCGCCGACGCCACCGGCCCGGCCGGGTCCGAGGTGCCGGTCACCGCGCACGGCACGCGCTTCTCGGTGCCCGTCGACCGCGCCCGCGTCGACCGGGGCGCGGTCTACCTGGGGGTACGCCCCGAGAAGCTGCACCTGGCCGAGACCGCCGACGAGGTGCCCGCCGGCCACCAGCAGGTCGAGGGGGTGATCACCGACGCGTCGTACGTGGGGGTGAGCACGCAGTACCTGGTGCGCACCGGGTGGGGCAGTGAACTGTCCGCGTTCGCGGCGAACAGCGGCGTCGGCCGGCAACACCTGGTCGGCGCGTCGGTGGTGGCGCACTGGGACCCCCGGCACGCCTTCCTGCTGCCCCGCGAGCCGGGCCAGGACGACCGCACCACCCCGCTGCTCGACGAGCCGGTCAAGGTGCCGTCGTGACCGCCCTGGCACAGCTCGGCGGCGGGGTGCCCGCCTCGGGGGCGGCACCACCGGCCCGGCCGGGCCGGCACCGGCTGCTGCCGTACCTGCTGCTGTTGCCGGGGGCGGCCTGGCTGGTGCTGTTCTTCGTCGTACCGCTGGTGCAGCTCGCCGCCGCCAGCCTCTACGACCCGACCGGCTCGCTGTCCGCCGGGTACGTGCTGACCTGGGCGTTCGGCAACTATCCGGAGGCGTTGCAGGCGTACGCGCCGCAGTTCGCCAGGTCGTTCGGCTACGCCGGGGCGGCGCTGGTGCTGGCCCTGCTGCTGGGCTACCCGCTGGCGTACGCGATCGCGCAGAAGGCCGGCCGGTGGAAGAACCTGCTGCTGGTCTGCGTGGTCGCCCCGATGTTCACCAGTTTCCTGGTGCGTACCCTGGCCTGGAAGACCATCCTGTCGGACAACGGGGCGCTGGTCGGGCTGCTGCGCGACGTACACCTGCTCGGCCCGGACGGGCGGCTGCTCGCCACCCCGGTCGCGGTGGTGCTCGGGTTGACGTACAACTTCCTGCCGTTCCTGGTCCTGCCGTTGTACGCGAGCCTGGAGCGGCTCGACCACCGGCTGCTGGAGGCGGCCGGTGACCTGTACGCGGGCCCGCTGCACGCCTTCCGCACGGTCACCCTGCCGCTGTCGATGCCCGGCCTGATCGCCGGCACCCTGCTCTTCTTCATCCCGGCCACCGGCGACTACATCAACGCCGAGCTGCTCGGCACCCCCAACGAGTACATGATCGGCAACGTCATCGACTCGGCGTTCCTGGTCCGGCTGGACTACCCGCAGGGCGCCGCCCTGTCGTTCCTGCTGATGGCGGCGATCCTCGCGGTCGTCTTCGTCTACCTGCGCAAGGCCGGCACGGAGGAAGTTCTATGAGGGTGTCGCGGTGGTTGGCCGACCGGTGGGTGATGATCGTCGCCCTGCTGGTGCTCGGCTACCTGTTCCTGCCGATCGCCGTGGTCGCCGGCCTCTCCCTCAACCGCCCGTCCAGCCGGCTGTCGTACGACTTCAACGAGTTCACCCTGGACAACTGGCGGCAGCCCTGCGCCACCCCCGAGATGTGCGACGCGGTGGTGCGCAGCGTACAGATCGGGTTCCTCGCCACCGTCGGATCCACGGTGATCGGCACGCTGATGGCGTTCGCCCTGGTCCGGCACCGCTTCCGGGGGCGCGGCGGAATCAACCTGCTGATCTTCCTGCCGATGGCGACGCCGGAGCTGGTGCTGGGTACCTCGCTGCTCGCCCTGTTCGTCTCCGCCGGGGTGCCGCAGGGCTTCTGGACCGTCGTCATCGCGCACGTGATGTTCTGCGTGTCGTTCGTGGTGGTGACGGTCAAGGCTCGGCTCGCCGGGATGGACCGGCGGCTGGAGGAGGCCGCGATGGACCTCTACGCCAGCGAGTGGCAGACGTTCCGGCGGATCACCCTGCCGCTGGTGCTGCCCGGTATCGTCGCCGCCGCCCTGCTCGCCTTCTCGCTCAGCTTCGACGACTTCATCGTGACGAACTTCAACGCCGGCACCACCGTCACCTTCCCCATGTACGTCTGGGGTGCCGCCCAGCGGGGCATCCCACCGCAGGTCAACGTGATCGGCACGGCGATGTTCGGCATCGCCGTGCTGCTCGTCGGGCTGAGCACGCTGCGCGGTCGACGGGCCCGGCGGGCCGCGCTCCCGGTCGCCGACCCGACCGGCCGACGGGCGACAGGCCCGGCGCTCCCGGTCGCCGACGTGGCCGGCCGACGGGCGACAGGCCCGTCATGACCCTCCCGCATACCGGCCGGGCGCTCGCCGAGGCGACGTCCGGCCGGTATGCGCACCACCGCCCCGACCTGCCCCGTCCGGCCGCCGACATCCACCTCACCCGCTGGTCGCCGGACCGCGCCGATGCGTACGCGCACGACGACCGGCGTCAGCACTGGTTCCGTACGCTCGATCGTCTTGGTTTGGGGTTCGATTCCTGATGCGTATCCTGCTCGTCGGTGCCGGCGGGGTCGGCTCCGCCGCCGTCGCCATCGCCGCCCGCCGTTCCTTCTTCGACACCATGGTCGTCGCCGACTACGACCCGATCCGGGCCGAGCGGGCCGTCGCCGGGCACGGCGACCGGTTCGTCGCCGCCCGGGTCGACGCCTCCTCGGCGGACGCGGTCGCCGCGCTCTGCCGGGAACACCGGATCACCCACGTACTCAACGCCGTCGACCCGCGTTTCGTCATGCCGATCTTCGACGGGGCGTTCGCCGCCGGGGCGGACTACCTGGACATGGCCATGTCGCTGTCCCACCCGCACCCGGCCCGGCCCTACACCCAGACCGGGGTGAAGCTCGGTGACGAGCAGTTCGCCGCCGCCGCCACCTGGGCCGACGCCGGCCGGCTGGCGCTGTGCGGGATCGGCATCGAACCGGGCCTGTCCGACGTGTTCGCCAGGTACGCCGCCGACGAACTGTTCAGCGAGATCGACGAGATCGGCATCCGCGACGGCGCGAACCTCACCGTCGACGGCTACGACTTCGCCCCGTCGTTCTCCATCTGGACCACCATCGAGGAGTGCCTCAACCCGCCGGTGATCTGGGAGCGGGACCGGGGCTGGTTCACCACCGAACCGTTCAGCGAACCGGAGGTCTTCGACTTCCCGGCCGGCATCGGCCCGGTCGAGTGCGTCAACGTCGAACACGAGGAGGTGCTGCTGATCCCGCGCTGGGTCCGGGCCCGGCGGGTCACCTTCAAGTACGGCCTCGGCGACGAGTTCATCGAGGTGCTGAGGGCCCTGCACAAGGTCGGCCTCGACTCGACCACCCCGGTGTCGGTGCGCGGCGTGCAGGTCTCACCCCGCGACGTGGTCGCCGCCAGCCTGCCCGACCCGGCCACCCTCGGCGACCGGATGCGCGGCAAGACCTGCGCCGGCACGTACGTCACCGGCACCGGCGTCGACGGCCGGCCCCGGAAGGTCTACCTGTACCACGTCGTCGACAACGAGTGGTCCATGCGCGAGTACGGCCACCAGGCGGTGGTCTGGCAGACCGCGGTCAACCCGGTGGTGGCGTTGGAACTGCTCGCCACCGGTAGCTGGTCCGGAATCGGCGTGCTCGGCCCGGAGGCGCTGCCCCCGCGCCCCTTCCTCGACCTGCTCACCACCTACGGCTCCCCCTGGGCACTCGAAGAACGCTGACCCCCCAACCCCCTCCCCCTCCCCTCCCCGCCCCGGCCCCTCCCCTCCTCCCGCCCCTGCCTTCCCTCCTCCCGCCCTCCGTCCCGCCCCCGCCCTCCTCCCGTCGATCATGGAGTTGTGGCACCTCGCAAAAGTCGTGAAAGCCAACCAATCACCCGCCACAACTCCATGATCGACGGGGAGGAGGGGCGGCGGGGAGGGTGGACGGGAGGGGTGGACGGGAGGGGGTTGTCCACAGGGGGTGGCGTGGGGCGGGTGGGGGGGTTGTCCACAGGGGGTGGTGGAGGGGTGGGGTGGTGGGCAGGGTGGTGACTGTGGCGGGGCGGCTGTTTCGGTACTCGGAGTTGTTGTCTGCGGGATGGAGTCGGGAGGGGGTTCGGCGGGCGGTCGTCAAGGGGGAACTGCGCCGGTGGTCGCGGGGTGTCTACGGGCTGGGGGAGGTCGGTGAGCCGGGGAGAGCCCGGTCGCCGGGGAGTAGTCGGCCGGCCGGGAGCAGCCGGCCGCTGGGGAATGTGCGGCCGCTGGGGAGTGTGCGGTCGTCTTGGAGTGGCCGGCGGCCGGGGGATGTCGGTGGGGGTGTGGAGAGTGGTCGATGGCAGGCGCTCCTGCATCGGCTTCCGGAGGGCGCGGTCGTCGGCTTCCATTCCGGTGCTCAACTGCACGGATTCGGTGCCGTAGCCAGCAAGGATCTCCACGTGATCGTGCCGGCCGGTGGAAGGGTGCCGCAGATCCGGGGTGTCGTGGTCCATCAGGCGGTCCTTGCCGTACCCGAGCCGGTGCTGCTGGCCGGCCTGCCATGCGCACCTGCGGAGCGGTGCGCGGTGGACCTGGCCCGGACGGTCACCCGGCTGGACGCACTGCCACTTCTCGACCTGTGCCTGCGGGTGGGAGCCTGTCTCCCCGGGGATCTGGCTGCCGAGCTCGCCCTGCACGCGCGGTTGCGGGGTGTCGACCAGGCGCGGCAACTGGTGCGGCTCGCCGATCCCAGGTCGGAGTGCCGGCAGGAGAGCCAACTCCGGCTCGTCCTGATCGACGGTGGGCTGCCGGCCCCGGAACCGCAGGTCTGGGTGTCGGATGACGAGGGCTTCCGGCGCTACCGACTGGACCTCGGATACCGACGGTCACGGGTCGGCATCGAGTACGACGGGCTGTCCCATCTCGACCCCGACCGTCTGCACCACGACCGTGCCCGGATGAACTGGCTGGCGGCGCACGGCTGGCGCATGCGCCACTTCACCGCCCGGGACCTCTACCAACGCCCCTCCCTCATCACCACCCAGATAGCCGACCTCCTCCGAACCTGACTAGTCGATCATGGAGTTGAGGGGAGGGGAAAGGGTCATTAAAGGGCTGAAAGGTGCACCGCAACTCCTTGATCGACAGCGGGACCACGGCATGCCGGCAGGCTGGTTTGAACGGGAGGGGCTCCTGGGCCGTACCAGGCGGTGCAGGCAACGGCGACGACGGGAGACGTGGTGAAGGTGCAGCGCAAGCACGTACTGGCGGCGGGGGTGGCGGTGGTCGCCACGGCGGTGGTCGCGGTGGGGACCGGGTTCGGGTTCGCCGACACCACGTCCGCCCGGCCGAGCCTCTGCTCCGGCTCGGTCACCTTCTCCGCCGAGGGCGGCGAGCCTGCCGCGACAAGTGACCGGTTCCCGGTGGGGACACGGTTGCGGGTGACGAACCTGGACAACGGGAAGGTGGCGACGGTGTCGGTGAGCGGTCCGTCGGGCAGTTGCGTGCTGCTCAACGCCGCCGCGATGGAGCTGGTCCGGGAACCCGGCAAGAACGTGATCCGGCGCAACGTGGTCGAGCGGGTCGGTGCCGACGTACCTGCCGCCCCGGATCCCGGGGAGACCAGGCCCGGTGCCGCCCAGCCCCCGGCAGCCCAGCCCTCGGCGACCGGCTTGACGGCCCTGCCCGCCGCGTGCACCGGCTCGGTCACCTTCTCCGCCGAGACCGGCGCACCCGCAGCGACGAGCGACCGGTTCCCGGTGGGGACACGGTTGCGGGTGACGAACCTGGACAACGGGAAGGTGGCGACGGTGTCGGTGAGCGGTCCGTCGGGCAGTTGCGTGCTGCTCAACGCCGCCGCGATGGAGCTGCTGCGCGAGCCCGGCAAGAACGTGATCCGGCGCAACCTCGTCGAGCTGGTGCGCTGACCGCACCGGGCAGGCCGGCACCCTGGGCAGCTCCGCACGGCCGGCACCCTGGGCAGCTCCGCACGGCCGGCACCCTGGGCAGCTCCGCACGGCCGGCACCCTGGGCAGCTCCGCACGGCCGGCACCCTGGGCAGCTCCGCACCGGCCGTCACCCCCGGCAGCCCCGCATCGGCCGTCACCCCGGGCAGGCCCGCACCGGCCGGGGCCCCAGGGCAGGCCCCGGCCCTGGCAGCCCTGGCCGCAGGCCCCGGCCGACGGTGCCCAGGGGTCGTGCCACGGTCGGGGGGTGGGCGGTCAGCCGAAGGCAGCGTCCAGGATGTCCAGCCCACGGGCCAGTTCGTCGTCGGAGATCACCAGCGGCGGCAGGAACCGCAGCACGTTGCCGTAGGTGCCGCAGGTCAGGGTGAGCAGGCCGGCGGCGTGGCAGGCCGCCGAGACGGCGCTGGCGGCGGCCGGGTCCGGAACCAGGCCGCCCGGCCGGACCAGTTCCACCGCCAGCATCGCGCCCCGGCCGCGTACCTCGGCGATCCGGAGGTCGCGGGCGGCGACGGCGCGCAACCGGTCGGCGAGCACCGACCCGATCCGTCGCGCGGCGGCGGCCAGGTCCAGCTCCCGCATGGTGGCGACGCTGGCCAGGGCCGCCGCGCAGGCGATCGGATTGCCACCGTAGGTGCCGCCGAGACCACCGACGTGCACCGCGTCCATCAGCTCCGCCCGGCCGGTCACCGCCGCCAACGGCAACCCGCCGGCGATGCCCTTGGCCAGGGTGACCAGATCCGGCACCACGCCCTCGTGGTCACAGGCGAACCAGTCGCCGGTACGGCAGAAACCGGTCTGGATCTCGTCGGCGACGAACACCGCCCCGGCCGCCGTCGCCCACTCCCGCAGCGCCGGCAGGAAACCCTGGGCCGGTACGACGAAACCGCCCTCGCCCTGGATCGGCTCGATCAGCAGCGCGGCCACGTTCTCCGCCCCGACCTGCTTGTCCACCAGCTCCAGCGCCCGCGCCGCCGCCTGTGCCCCGGACAACCCGCCGTCGCGCAGCGGGTACGACATCGGCACCCGGTGGATCTCCCCGGCGAACGGCCCGAACCGGTGCTTGTATGGCATGTTCTTCGCGGTCAACGCCATGGTCAGGTTGGTCCGGCCGTGGTAGGCGTGCTCGAAGACCACCACCGCCTGTCGTCCGGTGGCGTGCCTGGCGATCTTCACCGCGTTCTCCACCGCCTCGGCACCCGAGTTGAACAGCGCCGACCGCTTCTCGAAGGTGCCCGGGGTCAGCCCGTTGAGCTGCTCGCAGACCGCCACGTACGACTCGTACGGCGCAACCATGAAGCAGGTGTGGGTGAACCGTTCGACCTGGGCGCGTACCGCCTCGACGACGCGCGGGGCGGCGTTGCCGACGCTGGTGACCGCGATGCCGGCGGCGAAGTCGATCCACTCCCGCCCCTCGACGTCGGTGATCGTGCCGCCGCTGGCGGTGTCGACGTAGGAGTCGATGACGCTGCCGACACCCCGGGCCACGGCGGCACCCCGCCGCCGGTGCAGCTCCGCGCTGGAGGCCGGTGGGCCGTCTTCTGTTCGCGACTGCGGGGCTCGCAACCCCGGCTCGCTCCTCGCGCTCACGGGGTCAGCCCTCGATGTGGTGCATGACGTGCTTGATCCGGGTGTAGTCCTCCAGGCTGTAGACCGACAGGTCCTTGCCGTGGCCGGAGTGCTTGAAACCGCCGTGCGGCATCTCCGAGACGAACGGGATGTGCGTGTTCACCCAGACGCAGCCGAAGTCGAGCCGCCTGGTCATCCGCATCGCCCGTCCGTGGTCACGGGTCCACACCGAGGCGGAAAGGCCGTAGTCGACGCCGTTGGCCCAGCGCACCGCCTCGTCCTCGTCGGTGAACCGCTGCACGGTGATCACCGGGCCGAACACCTCCTGCTGAATGATCTCGTCGGCCTGGCGTACCCCGGAGACCACGGTGGGGGCGTAGAAGTAGCCGCGCCCGCCCACCCGCGCGCCACCGGTGTGCAGGTCGGCGTGGTCGGGCAGCCGGTCGACGAAGCCGCTGACCCGGGCGAGCTGGTTGGCGTTGTTCAGCGGGCCGTAGAGCACGTCGGCGTCGTCCGGGCCGCCGGTCTTCGTGTTGCGGGCCTGCTCAGCCAGCGCTGCCACGAAGTCGTCGTGCACGCCGGGGCCGGCCAGCACCCGGGTCGCGGCGGTGCAGTCCTGGCCGGCGTTGAAGTAGCCACCCGTCGCGATCGCCTCGGCCGCCGCCGCCACATCGGCGTCGTCGAAGACCACCACCGGGGCCTTGCCGCCCAGTTCCAGGTGCGTCCGCTTGAGGTCCGGCGCGGCGGCCGAGGCGACCTCCATGCCCGCCCGGGTCGAGCCGGTGATCGACACCAGCTGCGGGGTCGGGTGCGCCACCAGGGTACGACCGGTGTCCCGGTCACCGCAGACCACGTTGAACACCCCCGGCGGGAAGAACTCGGCGGCGATCTCGGCCAGCAGCAACGTCGACACCGGTGTGGTGTCCGACGGTTTCAACACCACCGTGTTGCCGGCCGCCAGCGCCGGGGCGATCTTCCACACCGCCATCATCAGCGGGTAGTTCCAGGGGGTGACCTGCGCGCAGACGCCGATCGGCTCCCGCCGCACGTAGGAGGTGTGCCCCGCGAGGTACTCCCCGGCCGAGCGGCCCTCCAGCAGCCGGGCCGCCCCGGCGAAGAACCGGAACTGGTCCACCGCCGGGGGCAGCTCCTCCTCGGCGGTGAGCTGCCGGGGCTTGCCGGTGTTGCGTACCTCCGCGTCGACCAGTTCGGCGGCCCGCGACTCCACCGCGTCGGCGAGCTTCAGCATCGCCCGCTGCCGTTCGGCCGGGGTGGTGTCCCGCCAGGTCTCGAAGGCGGTCGCGGCGGCCCGCATCGCGGCGTCCACGTCGGCCGGGCCGGAGACGGGCGCCCGGGCGAAGACGTCACCGGTGCAGGGGTCGATCAGGTCGGCGTGACCGCCGTCCACCGGGTCGACGTACGCGCCGTCGACGAAGTTGCGGAGCTGCTGCTGGTCGCTCATGGTGAGGTCTCTCCAGGGGTGGCTGGGAGTGAAGTCAGCGGACGTAATCGCAGTCTGACTGCCATCTTCGCTACTGAATTCGCGGCAGACAAGGGTTTGAGCGACTGTTTCCGTGTGGCTGCCTGTCGTCTACGCTGCCGAGGTGGAGCCGAGAGCGTTCTGGGTCGCCGGTCGGGCCGTGCACGGCGACGACGAGGTGACCGTCACCCACCCGTACGACGGTCGGGCGGTGGGGCGTACCAGTTGGGCCACGCCCGACCAGGTCGAGGAGGCCGTCGCCGCGGCGGCCCGGGTGGCGGCGGAGGCCGCGGCCCTGCCCGCGCACGTCCGGGCGGCGGCCCTGGACCACGTGTCCCGGGAACTCGCCGCCCGGACTGTCGAGGTGGCCGACCTGATCACCGCCGAGAACGGCAAACCGATCACCTGGGCGCGGGCCGAGGTGGGCCGGGCGGTGTCCACGTTCCGCTGGGCGGCCGAGGAGGCCCGACGGTTCTCCGGCGAGTTGCAGCGGCTCGACACCGACCCCGCCGCCACCGGTCGGATCGCCCTGGTCCGGCGGGTCCCCCGGGGGCCGGTGCTGGGCATCACCCCGTTCAACTTCCCGCTCAACCTGGTGGCCCACAAGCTCGCCCCGGCCCTCGCGGTCGGTGCGCCGATCATCGTGAAACCGGCCCCGGCGACGCCGCTGTCCGCGCTGCTGCTCGGTGAGATCCTCGCCGGCACGGACCTGCCGGACGGCATGGTGTCGGTGCTGCCGCTGCCCAACGACCGCACCGCCGCCCTGGTCGACGACCCCCGGCTGCCGGTGGTGTCGTTCACCGGCTCCGGGCCGGTCGGCGCGCAGATCCGCAGCCGGGTGCCGGCCAAGCACGTCACCCTGGAACTCGGCGGCAACGCGGCGGCGGTGATCTGCGCCGACTGGGCGTCCGACGAGGACCTGGAATTCGCCGCCCGACGGATCGCGACCTTCGGCAACTACCAGGCCGGGCAGTCCTGTATCGCGGTGCAGCGGGTCCTCGTGCACGAGCGACGCTACGCCGACTTCCTGCCCCGGCTGGTCGCCGCCGTGCGGGCGCTGCGCACCGGCGACCCGACCGCCGAGTCGACCGACGTCGGGCCGCTGGTCTCCGTCGAGGCGGCCCGCCGGGTCGAGACGTGGGTCGACGAGGCCGTCGCCGCCGGGGCCACCGTCGAGGTCGGGGGCCGCCGCGACGGTGCCGGCTACCCGCCCACCGTGCTGACCGGGGTGCCACCCTCGGCGAAGGTCAGCGCCGAGGAGGTCTTCGGGCCGGTGCTGGTGGTGGCCCCGGTGGAGAGCGACGACGCCGCGTTCGCCGCCGTCAACGACTCGGCGTACGGGTTGCAGGCCGGCGTGTTCACCCACCGGCTCGACGTGGCGTTCACCGCCGCCCGGGTGCTGGAGGTGGGCGGAGTGATCATCGGTGACGTGCCGTCGTACCGGGCCGATCAGATGCCGTACGGGGGCGTCAAGGGCAGCGGGGTCGGCCGGGAGGGCGTGCGGTCGGCAATGGACGACTACACCGAGCCCAGGGTGCTGGTGCTGACCGGGATGCCGCTGTAACCCCGGCACCTCCCTCGTCACCAGGTGCCGTCGTCCCGGACCCGGGGCGGGGCGAGGCCGAGCAGCAGGGTGGTCAGCGCGGCGTCGACGTCGCCGCCGAGGAACCACTCGCCCGCCTGGTCGAGCGCGAAGACCCGGCCGTGGTCGTCCACGGCCAGGATCGCGTCCGGATGATCCGCGCCGATCGGGAAGAGCCGTACGCCGAGCACGGCACCGAAGTCCGCCAGGGTGTCGGCGGTGTACGCGGCGTGCACCGGGTCGACGGAGAACCGGGAGATCCACACCTCCTGTCCCGGCCCACGCCGCCCGGAAACGAGACCCGGGAAGCTGGTGAGAGCCTCCAGCGCGGAGACGAGGGCGGGATGGTGGGGGGAAATCTCCCTCGCTTCCGCGATCGCCTCCTCGGCAAGCCCCTGATCGCCGATCCCGGGACGCCAGCCGGCGCTGACCAGGGAGTCGGCGACCTCCGGCGGGAATCGCCCTGGTTCCGGCGCAGATTGCCGCTCCGGCCGCCACTGCCTGGTGAACGCCAGTTCCGACCAGCCGACGACTGCGAAGTGCACCAGGAAGTTCAGGCAGGAGTCGCAGGGACGTTCCGCCGGGCCGGCGTCCGGATCGCCCGGCTCGCGGACCAGGAACACGTCGATTCCGGTCGCCGTCAACAGCGACTCCGCCTCGCGCATGGTCAACGCGGGTAGGCCGGCGGCGGCGCGTCGATGGTCGTACTCGTGCAGGACGTCGGAGACGACGACCAGTTCGGCGTGCCGGTCGCCCCCACGGACCAGGTGCCCCACGGGTAGTTCGTCCAGGTAGGCCCGGACCAGGGGGTGGTGCCGCAGCGGCACGTCCCCCTTGACGCCGTGCCCGACGTAGGTGCGACCCTCGACGGTCAGGTGGGCCACGACGGCAGGCGTCGGCAGCCGCCGGATCTCGCGCAGCAGCAGGCTGGCCGGGTCGACGGTGCGCGGCGCGGGGGTGCCGGTGGGGCGGCTGCGCCGGTACATCTGCTGCACCACGGCCGCCGGCACCCGGGGCCAGGTGGTGACCTCGCCGGTCTGCTTGTCGACGACGGTGGTCGGCAGGTCGCCGGGGTTCGTGTCGACGGCGCGGTCGACGCTCGACCGGATCACGTAGCCCAGGTCGAACTCGTCGAGCGTTGGCTGGCACTCGTAGCCGAGGCGCTGCGAGTCCCGCCGCGCCCACACGTCGGCGAGCTGCTCGGCCTGTTGACGATCGATCACGGCCCGAAACTACCGGACCCCACGGGATCGTGGCGCCCGGTATGGTTCGCCTGACTGACGGTGACGGGGGAGGGTGGCGTTGGCCGAAAGGGTGGACCGGGACGCGAACCAGGCGCTCCGGGCGCGGTTCGACGAGGTGTACGGCCAGTACCAGCGGTTGCGGTCCGGTGTGGACGACCTGCGCGCCGAACTGGCGGAGTTGCGGGTCACGGAACGCTCGGACGACGGCCAGGTCACCGCGACGGTGGGGGCGCGCGGCGAGCTGATCTCGGTGGAGCTGACCCCGGCCGTCTACCACGACCGCGATCATCACGCGCTGAGTCGGAAGATCACCACAACCGTGCACCGGGCCTGCACCCGCGCTGCCACGGCGACCCAGGAACTGGTCACCGCGTACCTGCCGGCCGGCTCGGGGTCGGTGGAGTTCCTGCGTACCGGCGATTTCGGCGCGCTGCTCGGCCGCGCCGACGCGGTGCTCCGCCGGGAGGCGGAACGGCATGAGTGAGGGAAACCTGTGGCTGGACCCCGACCGGGCCCGACGGGGTGGGGCAGACCTGCGCCTGGCCGGCACTTCGGTGTCGGCACGTCGTGCCACCCTCGGTGGGGAGATCGCGGCGGCCAGCGCCACCCGTCCGTGGGGCCGGGACGACATCGGCGCGGCCTTCGAGAAGAGCTACCGGGCCTACGAGGAGACCCTGTTGCGTGCCTGGTCGGGGCTGGGTCGCACCATCGAAGGGCTCGGGTCCGACGTGGTGACCTCGGTGGACGCCAACGTCCGGACGGATGCGGCGAGCGGTCGGCGGCTCGACGGGGTGGTCGACCGGCGCGACCACCGGCGCTGACCCGGGAGAAGCCTTGAGCGTGCTGCCGAGCCCGATCCCGCATCCCCTCGACTACAGCCCCTGGGACCTGCCGGGTTGGGCCTACGAGGCGCTCGACTGGGTGGTCGGGGTGCAGTGGCCGGAGGGAAACGAACGCACCGTCTGGGATCTCGCCGACCAGTGGTACGCGGTCGCGGGGGCCCTGGCCGGGCCACGGGCCGATGCGGTCGCCGCCGCCGCTGAGGTCCGCAGCGGCTACGGCGGGACCGGGGCGGTGCCGGAGGCGTTCGAGGCGGCGTGGCGGCGGCTGGCCGAGGGCGACGAGGCCCCGTTGCCGGTGCTGCTGGCGGTCAGCACCGACCTGGGGCGGCTGGTCGAGGAGTGCGGCAGCGACATCGAGGCCGCCAAGCTCGAAGTGTGGATCGAACTCGGCATCCTGGTCGCGGAACTGCTCGCGCTCGCCGTCGCCGCCGCGCTCACCGCTGGTGCCGCCTCACCGGCGGCCGGCGCGGCGATCACCGCCAGCCGGCTGGTCATCCAGCAGATCTTCCGTCGGTTACTTGCCCAACTGGCCAAGAAGGCGCTCCGGCAGGGCCTCAAGGAGGCAGGCGAGCGGGCCGCCAAGGAAGTGGCCAGGCAGGGCGTGCGCGGGCTCGGCAGGCGGGCGGTCAAGGGGGGCCTGTTCGAGGCCGGGCAGGAAGCCGGGGTGAGCCTGGCGACGCAGGCGTACCAGAACTCCACAGGTCGCCGGCACGGCCTGGATCTTGCCGATCTCGGTGCGTCGGCGCTCGGCGGGCTGGCCGGTGGGGCGGTCGCGCCGCTCGCGGGCCTGGGGCGGCAGGCTACCGGGCGTGCAGCCCGGGTCGGTGAGCACGTCGGCCGCGAGATGACAGGCGAGGTGCTGGCGGAGGGCGCGGCCGGTCTGGCCACCGGCCAGGGGATGCCGTCGCTGGAGGACGCCAGCCGGGCCGCCGTGTCCGGGGTCGCCGGCTCGGCGACCGGGCAGGCGGACACCGCGCTACGGGCCCGGCTCGACGCGCGGTTGCATTCGCTGGCCGACGTCTCCCAGCCGCCCGGGGCTTTCCCGATCCCGCCACCCGTGCCCGCCGGTGACCAGGTGCCGCCGGCCGTCGATGCCCTCATGCGGTCGCCCGGGGACGCTCCGGCACCGAAGCCGACGATGCCTGTCGACCCGGCCGTCATGACCGGCAGCGGCGCGGGCGTGGGTGTCGAGACGTCGCCACCCCGGGACCCGCAGGCACCGGTCGACTCGGGGCGGACGGCTGTCACAGGTCAGGTCGACCGGCCGGCCGAGCCGAACCCGACCGCACCGCTTCGGTCCGGACCTGAGGCACAGCACCACGTCGGTGCTGCGGCACCCCCGGTCGCCGCCGGTCCGGTGCCCGACAGCCCCACCCTGTCATCGATCGCGGTGGACCGGGAGAGTTCCCTGGCGATGGCGGGCCGCACCGCCGACCCGGTGACGACGGCCCCGGTCGCGGCACCCCAGGGTGCCGACGCCGGGCAGGTCAACCCGACCGCGAGCGTGACGACAGCGGGACCGCCCGCAGGAACGGCCGCGACGCCCACGCCCGTGATGGGTACGGCCCTGACCGGCGTTCCGTCCGGGCCGCCTATGGGCCCTCCGGTAGGCGCGGCGCCGGCGGCGGGGCCACCGAACAGCAGCGCCCCGGTCACGGCGCCGCCCCCGGCCGACCGGGACCGATCGCCGGGCGGCGGCGACCCGGGGCGGCAGCGGGGTGGGCGGTTGCCACTCCTGACAACACTGGCACCTGCGCCCGTGGCCTCCCCCGCCACCGGGAGATCCGTCTCCGGGCCGTCGGCGAACGACCAGCCACCTTCCCCCAGGACCCCCGGGTGGTACGCGGTCAGGTGGGCGGCGGAGCGGGAGGCGCTGGAACGGCGTCGCTATCAGGGCTACTTCGAGTCGCAGCGGCACTGGTTCGAGGACCGGCGACGAAGCGACGATGCCGATCTCCGACGGCAGGTCGCCCGCGAGCACGCGGCAAGGGCACACCGTGCTGCGCGACGCGCCGACCATGCGCACCGAGACGGTCGCACTGAACTTGCGAACTGGTACCGGCAGATCGCCATCCGTGCGCACGAGGACAGCTACCGCGAACTGGATCTGGCGTCGGCGGTCCTCAATGGCAGCATCTATCCCGCCGACGTCGCGGTGGAGGATCCGGACGACTTCCGCCGCATCAACGACGATGTGGCGGAGTTGGCCGGTGGTGGGGTCGAGACGGGTGACAGGTCGGCGTTGACCAACGACGACGATCCACCGCCCATCGACCGTTCCCGCCGGTACGGGGAGTTCGGCGGGCTGCGCCCTCCCCTCGCGCTGCACCAGACCGACCTCGAACGGCAGATGCCCCGCACTCCGGACGGCGGCGTCGTGCGTACCGCCGATCCCCGGCAGGGCGGCTGGTTCGTGCTGGCCAACGACGGGGGGCCGCAGGCCGATCCGACCCGGGGCATCAACTGCCTGGACTGCACCCTGTCCCTCTACGAGACGTGGCTGCACGGCCGGCCCAGGGTGGCCGCACCCCGTACGTTCGACGGCTACCTGCAGGGCGACGTCCGGCGTCCCGTCAACGGTGAGACCGGTGGACCCGGCCGGGTGGAGGAGGTCACCGGCGGGCGGTTCCAGAAGCTGTTCGCGGTCGACGAGGGCCGCTCGCCAGGGCCGGCGGCGCTACGCACGTCCGTCGAGCGGGGATACCGCAACCTGCGTGACCAACTCGTCCTCGGTGGCCACGGCAGTTACGCCTTCCTGATCACGGAGTGGGAGAACGGTGGTTCGCACGCCTGGGTGGCGCTCAACCAGAACGGCACCGTGCTCTATCTCGACCCGCAGGCGGGCACGGTGCACGACCGCCCGCTCTACGGGCACGCGGGCCGGCGGCGACCTGACAACGTCGTCGGCATCGACGCGCTGATCCTCGGCGGCGACGGCCGGCCGATGCCGTTGGGCGGGCTGGCGCGGGGCCGGTTCAGCGCCCGTCCCGATCTGCCCGAACACCCTGCGGTGCCGGACGACGAGCAAGGATACGGCGACCCGTATCTCAACCGCATGCACCTGCTCGACGGGCCGGGATCCGCCGACCAGGTGGGGCCGGCCGTCGGAGACTTCGATCGACCAACGGACCCGGCCGGCCTTCCCCCGGGCGAGGGACCGCAGCGGCCGACCGGTCATCCGATGCCTGAACGCCCGGACGACCCGGTGCGGGGGTTGCTGCCCGCCGGTGCCGGTCTCGACGGACTCCTCGATGCCGGTCTGTCACCTGCGGAGATCTGTGCGCGTGTCGACGCCCGGACGATCCGGCGACTCGTCCCCCAGCTCGACGATTCCGGCGCGGCGGACGTGGCGGGGTTGCTCCGCGACCAGCGGATCGTGCGGATGTTCGATGACGCCTGGCGTGACCCTTCCGGCGGGCAGCGGGAACTCGCCCGCACCCTCGTACGGCAGCTGGCGCGGCAGCCGGACCTTGCCCGCATGATTTTGGCGACGCCCGAGTTGGCCACCTCGCTGACCGCCCGCCCGGTGACACTGCACCACTTGGCCACCCACCCGGAAGCGGTCGATGCCCTCGGATCCCTGCTTGGCGAGATGGCCACACAGGATGCGGACGACACCCTCACCACACAGCCGCCGGTGCCGATGCCGACGCCGCTCTCTGCGGAACAGGTGCGTGTCAGTGAACGTGCAGTGACGACTGGCGAGGATGTGCGGCAACCAGGGTTCGATCGTCGACGAGCAACCGACCCCGACTACCGCACCGCATACCTTGATTCCCTCTACGCTGCCGCTGCCGTGGCGCAGGTGGAGTTGAACGGACTCGCCGTCGACCTGGCACGTGACCGTGGCGCGGTCGTCGGCTCAGCCGGCTGGCGGCAAAGCCCCAAGGACCGCCGACGTGCCGAGGACAAGGTCCGCAAATATCGGGGCGATGCTTCCCGCCTGCGGGACCTCGCTGGTGCGAAGGTCGAGTTCCAGTCTCTGGACGATCTCTATCGAGCACTCGACCGCCTGTGCCACCACCCCGGAATCCGGATCGTGCGGTGCGAGGACAGGTTCGTCGTCCCGCAGGAGAGCGGCTACCGGGACGTGCAACTCATTCTTGAAATGTCGAACGGTCATCTCGCCGAGTTCCGGCTGCATCTGGCGGCGCTCGATGAGGTGGCGGTCTGGGAGCACGCGCTGTACGAGGTTCGTCGTGATCTGGATAGCCTTGCTCGGCAGGACGGCCGGGCCATGACCCGGGTGGAATGGTCCCTCGTGACCGGCATCCTGCGTGAGCAACAACGATTGTTCTGGCGCGCGTTGATGTCGACACTCAGGGAGACGTGATGGCGGCCACGGGTGTGGGTATGGACTTGCCGGCCTATTACTCCTATTACGACTCTCCCGTCAAGGTCGTCGCCACGGAGGACGGGGTGCCGCAGGTGTGGCGCATCGTGATGGATACCGGTGGCTGGATGAGGGACGACAGCATCCTCGGCGAATTGCTCTTCGCCGCCGCAGGCGAGGTTTCAAGGCGTTCGGCCGAGGAGTTCGTGCAGGACGTGGAGAGGTACCGGTCGGACTACCTGTCCGGCGATGGGCCGGTGTTCGCCCTGTACGAGACGGCAGCGGCGATTATCGATTCAGCTGTCCGCGAGCGACGCAACCCCAGCCCCAGGGAACGGGCGATGGTGCGCGGTATCAGACGGAAGACGTTCGTCATGTTCGAGGAGGCGCTACGCGCCGCCGGAGATCCCGCCGCTGATCCCAATGTCGAGGGCTGAGGGTCCGCCGTACCGGCGGACGAGGAGCAGGCGGCCGTGGGGGACGCCGATTAGGGTGGGGCGATGACGGACCCTGCTGCCAAGAAGCGTCAGACGGCCGCCTGGGTGTCGGGCCTGGCCATCGGCATCGTCATCGGGCTGATCATGTTCCGGGACGCCGTCGGTGTGGCGTTCGGGATCTCCATCGGCATCGCCTTCGCGATCGCCTTCGGTGCCTTCGACAAGAAGAAGGAGGACGGACGCGACGGTGAGCCCGGCTGAGACCGAGGGACGGCCGGAGCACGGGGACACCGGGTCGCCCGGGTTGACCGTCGCCGAGGCGGTGGCCGTACAGGACCGGTTGCGGCCCCGGGTGGACCTGGTCGGTCCGGGTCCCCGCCGGCCCGCGACGGTGGCCGGCCTCGACGTGGCGTACGCGCCGGACGGCGACCTGCTCGCCGCGGCCGTGACCGTGCTCGACACCGCGACCCTGACGGTGGTGGACCACGCGGTCAGCGTGGGCCGGCCCGCGTTCGGGTACGTGCCGGGGCTGTTCGCCTTCCGTGAGCTGCCCGCCCTGCTGGCCGCCATGGACCGGCTGACCACCCGCCCCGAACTGCTGGTCTGCGACGGACACGGGGTGGCCCACCCGCGCCGGTTCGGGTTGGCCTGCCACCTGGGCGTGGTGACCGGGCTCCCCGCGATCGGGGTGGGCAAGACCCCGCTGGTCGGCACGTGGACCGGGCCGGGCCCGCGCCGGGGGACACCGCCGAGCTGGTCGACGCCGGTGAGGTGGTCGGCCGGGTGCTGCGTACCCGAGACGGGGTGAAGCCGGTGTTCGTCAGCGTCGGGCACCGGATGGGCCTGGACAACGCCGTCGCGCAGGTGCTCGCGTCGACGCCGCGGTACCGGCTGCCGGAGACCACCCGTACCGCCGACCGGCTCTGCCGCGAGACCCTCGCCGCCGCCACCGGCCCGGCCCGCGCCACCGGCTGAGGGGCGGGACGGCCGGAGCTGGGCGGTCGGGTCGAGGGGGTAACGCGGCCCACATGCGGGGCGCTCTGTCACCGGGTGCCCTGTCGCGCTGGTAGTAACCTGGCCGGCGGCCCCCGCCGGGGCGGAGGGGGTGGGAGATGTCCGTGCGTCGGCAGGTGGGCCGGGTGGTGACCGTCGGCGCGCTGCTCGCCGGCCTGGTGGCCGTCGGCGCGCTCCCCGCCCACGCGGACGAGGACCGGGTGCGGGTTCGGGCCTCGGGCGGCTTCTCCGCCGGGGGCTCCCCGGGCGGGGTCGCGATCGAGGTGCGCAAACGTACCGACGGGTGTGTGCTGCTGCGGACCGCACTGGGGCTGAGCCTGGCCGGGGTTGGCGCGGACCAGGTGCGGGTAGAGGTGAATGTCGGGGGGCGGTGGTCCACTGTTCCCGTCACCGGTGGCGGTGGCGTGCTCCAGGTCTCCCGTACCTCGTCGGCGGGTCCACCGTTGTGCAAGGGGAAGAGCAGCACCGTCCGCTACCGGGTGGCGTTCCTCGCCGGGGCGCCGGCGGGTCGGCTGGACGTGGTCGGTGAGGCCACGACCGCGGCCGGCCGGCTGATCGGCCGGGGTGCCGACACGTCCCGGGTCGGCGGGCGGGCCGCCGGTTCCCCCACGCCGAGTCCCACTCCGACCAGGAAGCCCACGCCCACCCCCGACGCGACCACGCCCGCGCCCGCGCCGACGACGGTGACCGCCGGGGCCGCGCTCGCCGCCCCGGCGGCCGGCCCCACCACCGCCGCCGCAGAGACCTCCGGAGGATCCATGACCATGTTTGCCGGCATCGCCCTGGTGATCCTGGGTGCCGGGCTCATCGCCCTGCTGATCTTCCGGTCCCGCGCCGACCGGGCCGCCGTCGACCCGGGCCGGGCCGTCGACCCGGTCGACCTTCCGGCCCTGCCGCAACCCCGTAACCCGGTAACCCCGACCACCTACCGCTCCGGGGGTGTGGCGGCGGGTCCGGCCCCGGCCCCCTCCGGGCAGGTGTACGGGCAGCCGCAGCCGCCCGCGCCGGCCCGCCCCGGCAGCCTGTACGGGGCACCGGCCGCCTACCCGACGGTGACGCCCGCGCCCCGCCCGGCCGGCGGGGTGTACGGCAGCCGTCCGGCCGCCGCCCCGCCCGCCCAGGGCGGTCCGGTCTCCGCGCCGCCCGCCCCGGCTGCCGTCCCGCCCGCCCCGAACCCGCCGGTTTCCGCGCCGCCCGCCCCGGACCGGCCGGCGTCACCGCCCGCCACCGGCGGCGAAGCGACGACGATCATGCCCGAGCTCCCCGGCTAGGAGGGGACGGACGCCACCGCTCCGATACGCTCAGGGTCGTTGACGACCCCTGTCGAGGAGCTGAAACCGGTGTCTGACCTGTCCCAGATCGTGAAGGCGTACGACGTCCGTGGGACGGTGCCCGACCAGTGGGACGAACGGGTCGCCGAAGCCCTCGGCGCGGCCCTCACCCGGGTGCTCGACGAGGCCGGCGAGCCGGACGGGGCCGTGCTGATCGCGCACGACATGCGGGCCACCGGCCCGGGGCTGGCCGCCGCCTTCGCCGACGGCGTGCGGGCCGAGGGGCGGGCCGTGATCGAGTTGGGGCTCGCCTCCACCGACATGCTCTACTACGCCTCCGGTGCGCTCGGCCTGCCCGGGGCGATGTTCACCGCCAGTCACAACCCGGCGCAGTACAACGGCATCAAGATGTGCCGTTCCGGGGCCCGCCCGATCGGCCAGGACAGCGGCCTGGCCGACATCCGGGTCCGGGCCCAGGCGCTGCTGGACGCCGGCACCCGGCCGGCCGCCGCCTCGCCGGCCCCGGTCGACCGGCGTGACCTGCTCCCCGACTACGCGGCCCACCTGCGCAAACTGGTCGACCTGTCGACCATCCGCCCGCTCAAGGTGGTGGTGGACGCCGGTAACGGGATGGGCGGTTACACGGTGCCGAGCGTGCTCGGCGACGCGGCGTTGCCGGCCCTGCCGCTGGAGATCGTGCCGCTCTACTTCGAGCTGGACGGCACCTTCCCCAACCACGAGGCCAACCCGCTCGACCCGAGGAACCTGGTCGATCTCCAGCGGGCGGTGGTGGCCCACTCCGCCGACCTCGGCCTGGCCTTCGACGGCGACGCCGACCGGTGCTTCGTGATCGACGAGCGGGGCGAGCCGGTCTCCCCGTCGGCGATCACCGCCCTGGTCGCCGCCCGCGAGCTGGCCAAGCACCCGGGGTCCACGGTGATCCACAATCTGATCACCTCCCGGGCCGTGCCGGAGATCATCCGTGAGCACGGGGGCGTGCCGGTGGTGGCCCGGGTGGGGCACTCCTTCATCAAGGCCGAGATGGCCCGGACCAACGCGATCTTCGGCGGGGAGCACTCCGCGCACTACTACTTCCGGGACTTCTGGTTCGCCGACACCGGCATGCTCGCCGCCATGCACACCCTGGCCGCCCTCGGTGAGCAGTCCCAGCCGCTGTCCCTGCTGGCCAGCGGCTACGAGCGGTACGTCGCCTCCGGCGAGATCAACTCCACGGTCACCGACCAGGCCGCCCGGGTCGCGGCGGTGCGGGCGGCGTACCCGCAGGCGGAAGCGGACGAACTGGACGGGCTCACCCTGCGGTTCCCCGACGGTGCGTGGTTCAACCTGCGCGCCTCCAATACCGAACCGCTGCTGCGGCTCAACGTCGAGGGCCCGACCGCGGAGCGGATGACCTCGCTGCGCGACGAGGTGCTGGAGCGGGTTCGCCGATAGGATCCCCTCCGCCGGTCGGCACCGCCGACCGGCACAGACCACACACGTGGAAGGAGCCGCGCCGTGGCCCTGGACCCGCAGTTGCTCGAAATCCTCGCCTGCCCGGACACACACCACGCACCGCTGGACTACGACGCTCAGGCCCAGACCCTCACCTGCACGCAGTGCGGTCGCATCTTCGAGGTGCGCGACGACGTGCCGGTGCTGCTGCTGGACGAGGCTCGTGGCGGGCCGGAGGCGCAGCGGTGATGGAGGGAACGGCCGGCGTCAGCGGCCGGCGGGTGGCCGACGAGTCGATCCTGGACGACCCGGAGGCGGTCGCCGCCCACGATCCGGGCGGCATGCTGCGTTTCACCGCCTCGGCCGGGGCCCAGGTGCGGGAGTCCGCCGCGCTGGCCGCCGAGGCCAACCTGGCGCTGCTGGAGGACGAGGGCCGCCCGCGTGCGGTCGTCATCGCCGGCATCGGCACCGCCGGGCGGACCGGGGACGTGCTGGCCACGGTCGCCGGGCCGCGCTGCCCGGTGCCGGTGATCCCGCACCGCAGCGCCGGGGTGCCCGGTTGGGTCGGCGCGGCCGACGTGGTGATCGCGGTCAGCGCGTCCGGCCGTAGCCCGGAGGCGTTGGGTGCCGCCGAGGCCGCGCACCGCCGGGGTGCCCGGCTGGTCGCGGTCGGTGCGCCCGACTCGCAGTTGCAGTCGGTGGCCGAGCGGGCCCGCGCGCCGTTCATCCCGGTGCCCCGCCGCGCCCCGGCCCGGGCCAGTCTCTGGGCGCTCACCGTGCCGGTTCTGCTCGCCGCCCGTACGCTCGGCCTGGTGAAGGTCAACGAGGCGGATCTGGCCGAGACGGCGGCCCGGCTGGACGCCGACGCCGACCGGTGCCGGTCGACCGCCGAGTCCTTCGTCAACCCGGCGAAGTCGCTGGCCCTCGGGCTGGCCGGGTCGATTCCGATCGTCTGGGGTTCGTCCCCGCTGGCCACCGTGGCGGCCCGCCGCTTCGGTGACACGCTGTCGGCCAACGCCCGTTACCCGGTGGTCGCCGGGGCGCTGGGTGAGGCCGGTCGGGGCCGGGTCGGCCTGCTCGACGGTGTCTTCGGCGGCCTGGTGGAGTCGACCCGGGACATCTTCGCCGATCCGGGGGAGGCCGAGCCCGATCCGACCCGGCTGCGGCTGGTGCTGCTGCGTGACGGTGGCCTCAACGCCGACGACGACACCGACGAGCCGCTGGCCGTCGAGGAGCGTCGCGCCGACGCGGTGCAGACCCTCGCCGAGCGGCGCGGGGTGCGTTGCGACGTGGTCACCGCCGAGGGCGGCTCCGCGCTGGAACGGCTCGCCTCCCTCGTCGCGGTGCCCGACTTCGCGTCGGTCTATCTTGCCCTGGCCCATGGGCTGGACCCGATGGCCGTTCCGGCCGTCACCGAGATGAAGGAGCTGTCGAACCAGTGAGCGCGAACGGCGGTACCAAGGCGATCATCGCCGCCCTGCTGGCGAACGTCGGTATCGCCATCACCAAGTTCATCGCGTTCCTGCTGACCAGCTCGTCGTCGATGCTGGCCGAGTCGATCCACTCGGTGGCCGACTCGGGCAACCAGGCGCTGCTGCTGCTCGGCGGTAAGCGGGCCAAGCGGGCGGCCACCCCGGAGCATCCCTTCGGGTACGGCCGGGAGCGCTACATCTACGCGTTCATCGTGTCGATCGTGCTGTTCAGCCTCGGTGGTCTGTTCGCGCTCTACGAGGCGTGGCACAAGGCGGCCGACCCGCACCCGATCACCTCGTGGCAGTGGGTGCCGGTGGCGGTGCTGCTGGCCGCGATCGTGATGGAGGGCTTCTCCTTCCGCACCGCGATCAAGGAGTCGAACCACACCCGGGGCAGCCAGTCCTGGGTGAACTTCATCCGTCGGGCCAAGGCGCCGGAGCTGCCGGTGGTGCTGCTGGAGGACTTCGGCGCGCTGGTCGGCCTGGTGCTCGCGCTGTTCGGTGTGGGGATGACGCTGATCACCGGCAACGGCATGTGGGACGCCGCGGGCACCGCGATGATCGGCGTCCTGCTGGTGATCATCGCGATCGTGCTGGCGATCGAGACGAAGAGCCTGCTGCTCGGCGAGGGTGCCGACCCGGGCGACCTGGCGACCATCGAGCGGGCCGTCACCGACGGTCCCGAGGTCGAGCGGATCATCCACATGAAGACGCTCTACCTCGGCCCGGAGGAGCTGATGGTGGCCGCGAAGATCGGCGTGCCGGCCTGGGAGAGCGCGGAGGAACTGGCCCGGGGCATCAACGCGGTCGAGGCGCGGATCCGGGCGGCCGTGCCGATCGCCCGGGTGATCTATCTGGAGCCGGACATCTACAGCGTCGCCGCCGAGCGGGCGGGCACCGGCACGGCCGCGCCGACCGCCGCGGCACCGGCGTCGGCTGGGTCGAGTGAGGTGGCCGGGCGGGCCGGAGGCTGACCGTGGAACTGCTGCACGGGTCGATCCGCGACTACGCCTGGGGGTCCCGCTCGGCGCTGGCCGAGTTGCAGGGGCGACCGGCGCCGACCGACGGCCCGGAGGCGGAGCTGTGGCTGGGTGCCCATCCGGGTGGCCCGGCCACGGTCGACCGGGACGGCGAGCGGGTCAGTCTGACCGACCTGCTGGTGGCCGAGCCGGACCACTGGCTCGGCGAGCAGCAGGTCGGCCGGTTCGGCACCCGGCTGCCGTTCCTGTTGAAGGTGCTCGCCGCGGAGGCCCCGTTGAGTCTCCAGGCCCACCCCGACGCCGAGCAGGCCCGCGCCGGCTACGCCGCCGAGCAGGCTGGCGTCCAGCCGGCCGGTGCCGGGCGGGCCGGTGACGGGTGGGTCGACGGGATGGCGGGGCCGGGGCAGGGGCCGCGCAACTACGTCGACCCGTACCACAAGCCGGAGTTGCTCGTCGCGTTGACGCCGTTCGACGCGCTCTGCGGGTTCCGGGATCCGCAGCTGTCGGCGACGGCGTTGGCCGGGTTCGGCGTACCGGAGCTGTCGCCTGTGGTGGCCGCGCTGCGGGCCGGGCCGGCGGGGCTGCGGGAGGCCGTACGTGTGCTGCTGACCTGGCCGGACGCCGAGCGTGCCGGGCTGATCGGGGCGGTGCGCTCGGCGGACGCCGCCGGGCCGGACGCGGAGCTGGCCCGGGACCTGGCGATCCGCTATCCGGCCGATCCGGGGGTGCTGGTGGCGCTGCTGCTGCACCATGTGCGGCTGACGCCGGGGGAGGCGATCTGGATGCCGGCCGGCAACCTGCACGCCTACCTGAGCGGCACCGGTGTGGAGATCATGGCGGCCAGTGACAACGTGCTGCGCGGCGGGCTCACCCCGAAGCACGTGGACGTCGACGAGTTGCTGCGGGTGCTGCGGTTCGAGGTGCTGGACGATCCGGTGCTCGTCGCCCGGCCGGTGACGCCCGGGGTGGTCTGCTGGCCGGTTCCGGTGGACGACTTCGCGCTGCACCGGGTGACGGTGGACGCGGCCGGGCCGGAGGTCCGGCTGGCGCGGCCCGGCCCCCGGGTGGTGTTCTGCCACCAGGGCAAGGTCGGGGTGGACGACGGGGAGGGCGCGGTGATGCTCGGCCCGGGGCAGGCCGCCGTGGGCACGGCCGCGGGTGCGGCGCTGGTGCTGTCCGGTACGGGCACGGCGTTCGTCGCGACCTGCGGCGGTTGACGGTACCGCGGGACCACCTGCGCCACGCCACAAGTCCGACTTTCCCGAATTGCTTGACCGATCCGTGTCTCACGGTAATCTCATGAGTACGCAGCGTTGTCGCGACGAAGGTCCGGCGGCGCGCGGGGGTAACCAAACCGGGGGGATGCACGGGGCGGCCGGCAGGTGGACGGAGGTTTCGTCCCACGCCGACCGCCCCGTGCGCTGTCTCCGGACGGCCCACCGTGCGCCGCGAGGAGGCGGGCGTAAGGTTGATGGTCGCGCAGCCATCGTTCGACAGGAGCCTTCATGACCAGCACCCTCCCGGCGTCATCCAGCGACGCCCGGCCGGCCACCCTCGCCGAGGGCGACTACAAGGTGGCGGATCTGTCGCTCGCCGAGTTCGGGCGCAAGGAGATCCGCCTCGCCGAGCACGAGATGCCCGGCCTGATGGCGATCCGCCGCGAATTCGCCGACGCCCAGCCGCTCGCCGGCGCCCGGATCACCGGTTCGCTGCACATGACCATCCAGACCGCCGTCCTGATCGAGACGCTGGTCGCCCTCGGCGCGCAGGTCCGCTGGGCGTCCTGCAACATCTTCTCCACCCAGGACCACGCCGCCGCGGCGATCGTGGTCGGCCCCGAGGGCACCCCCGACGCGCCGTCCGGCGTCCCGGTCTACGCCTGGAAGGGTGAGAGCCTCCAGGAATACTGGTGGTGCACCGAGCAGGTGCTCGCCTGGCCGGACGGGCAGGGCCCGAACATGATCCTCGACGACGGCGGTGACGCCACCCTGCTGGTGCACAAGGGCGTCGAGTTCGAGAAGGCCGGGGCCGTCCCGGCGGTCGAGACCGCCGACTCCGAGGAGTACGCGGTCATCCTTGAGGTGCTGCACCGCAGCCTCGCCGAGGACAACCAGCGCTGGACCCGGATCGCCGCCGGCATCAAGGGCGTCACCGAGGAGACCACCACCGGCGTGCACCGGCTCTACGAGATGCACCGGGCCGGCACCCTGCTCTTCCCGGCCATCAACGTCAACGACTCGGTGACCAAGAGCAAGTTCGACAACAAGTACGGCTGCCGGCACTCGCTGATCGACGGCATCAACCGGGCCACCGACGTGCTGATCGGCGGCAAGATGGCCGTCGTGCTCGGCTACGGCGACGTGGGCAAGGGCTGCGCCGAGTCGCTGCGCGGCCAGGGCGCCCGGGTCGTGGTGACCGAGGTCGACCCGATCTGCGCGCTGCAGGCGGCGATGGACGGCTACCAGGTCGCCACCCTGGAGGACGTGGTCGAGCAGGCCGACATCTTCATCACCGCGACCGGCTGCTTCGACGTCATCACCAACGAGCACATGGCCCGGATGAAGCACCAGGCCATCGTCGGCAACATCGGCCACTTCGACAACGAGATCGACATGGCCGGCCTGATGAAGCGCTCGGACGTCACCCGGGAGAACATCAAGCCGCAGGTCGACGTGTGGCGCTTCGACGACGGCCACGCCATCATCGTGCTGTCCGAGGGCCGCCTGCTGAACCTGGGCAACGCCACCGGCCACCCGAGCTTCGTGATGTCGAACTCGTTCGCCAACCAGACGATCGCCCAGATCGAGCTGTTCACCAAGACCGACGAGTACCCGGTCGGCGTCTACGTGCTGCCCAAGCACCTGGACGAGAAGGTCGCCCGGCTGCACCTGGACGCGCTCGGCGCCCGGCTGACCGAGCTGACCAAGGAGCAGGCCGCCTACCTGGGCGTCTCTCCCGAGGGCCCGTTCAAGCCGGAGCACTACCGCTACTGAGCGACGCGGACACAGGAGGGGGTCGGCCACGACGTGTGGCCGGCCCCCTCGCCCGTAGGCGGGTCGGACCGCAACCGGGGCGTCCGGGTCGGGGCGTGCCGGGGCCGGTCGGGTCAGGACGGGCCGGGGCCGCGGCGGGTCGGGCGGACCCAGGTCCACACGCACCAGGCGAGCCAGGCCACGGAGACGGCCAGGGCCAACGGGCGCAACCGCAGGGCGCTGAGGACGGTCACCAGCGCGAGGACGGCCAGCCACGGGCCGAAGCCCCTCACCGGTGCCGTCCCGGCCGACGGTGGCGTGGCCCACACCGGCCTGGTGCGGGGGCGTGTGCGGGACGGCGGGCGGGGATGCGGGGCGCGTCGTTCACGGGGCGTCCTGTCCTGGGGGTATGCCGCATCCTGCCACGTCGGGCGGCGGGGCGGCACCCCCGGCCGACGGGTCCGGGCCGACCGTCCCGACCAGGGTGAAGCTGTCAAGAACGACTTGACTGAACCCCCGATCGGGAGGAAGGTATGGCTGCCCTAAGTTGCCTGAGGCAAGCCTGACCACGACACGGAGCACCGATGTTCGCCACGTACCTGATCGGCCTGCGGGAGGGCCTGGAGGCCACGCTGGTCGTCAGCATCCTGGTCGCCTTCCTGGTCAAGTCGCAGCGCCGGGACCGGCTGCCGCAGGTGTGGGCCGGTGTCGGGCTCGCCGTGGCGCTCTCGGTGCTGTTCGGCTGGCTGATCGAGTACACGTCGACCTCGCTGCTGGCCCGGTCGGAGGACCGGGAGCTGTTCGAGGCCGTCACCTCGGTCGCCGCCGTGGTCTTCGTGACCTGGATGATCTTCTGGATGCGACGGGCCGCCCGGACGATCGCCGGTGAGCTGCGCGGCAAGCTGACCGAGGCGCTCGCGGTCGGCTCGCTCGCGGTCGCCGGGATGGCCTTCCTCGCGGTGGTCCGGGAGGGCCTGGAGACCGCGCTGATCTTCTACTCGGCGGCGCAGAGCGCGACCGGTGGCACCGGCTCCGGGCCGCTGCTGGCCCTGATCGGCGGCATCGCCACCGCCGTCGGGATCGGCTTCCTGCTCTACCGCAGCGCCCTGCGGATCAACCTGTCCACGTTCTTCACCTGGACCGGCGCGCTGCTGATCCTGGTCGCCGCCGGCATCCTCAAATACGGCGTGCACGACTTCCAGGAGGCCGGGGTGCTGCCGGGCCTCAACGACCTGGCCTTCGACATCACCGGCGTGCTCGACCCCAACACCTGGTACGCCGCCCTGCTCGCCGGGATGTTCAACGTCACCGCCGCGCCGAGCGTGCTGGAGACGGTCGCCTGGGTCGCGTACGCCGTACCGGTGCTGGTGCTGTTCCTGCGCCGGCCGGCCGCGCCGGCGAAGCCCACCCCGACCCCCACCGTCGCGCCGGACGGCCCCGCCACCGCGCAGCCGGCCGGGTCGCGCCGCGCCTGATCCACCGCCCTCTCCAAGGAGACAAGCAAACGATGCGTACCACCCGTTTCCTGGTGCTCGCCGCCGTCGGCGCGCTGGCCGTCACCGGTGTCACCGCCTGTGGCAAGGACGAGCGGCAGGACGCCGGAGCCGCCAACACGGTCAAGGTCAAGGCCACCGACAGCGTGTGCGAGGTCGACGTCACCGAGTTGGACGCCGGCCAGGCCACCTTCACCGTGACCAACTCCGGCAGCAAGGTCAACGAGTTCTACGTCTACGCCGCCGGTGACCGGGTGATGGGCGAGGTGGAGAACATCGCCCCGGGGCTCAGCCGGGAACTGCGGGTGGAGCTGCCGGCGGGGACGTACGAGACGGCCTGCAAGCCCGGGATGAGCGGCCGGGGCATCCGGGGTGCGCTGAAGGTCAGCGGCACCGCCGCGACGGTGGCCCCGGACGCCGCGCTGACCGAGGCCACCGCCAGCTACCAGCGGTACGTGACCAGCCAGACCGCCGCCCTGCTGACCAAGACCGAGGAGTTCGTCACCGCCGTCAAGGCCGGCGACGTGCCGAAGGCCAAGGCCCTCTACCCGGTGGCCCGCACCTACTGGGAGCGGATCGAGCCGGTCGCGGAGAGCTTCGGCGACCTCGACCCGAAGATCGACGGGCGGGAGGAGGTCATCGAGGAGGGCATGGAGTTCACCGGCTTCCACCGGATCGAGAAGGACCTCTGGACCACCGGGGACATCAGTAAGGACGGTCCGATCGCCGACCGGCTGCTGGTCGACGTCAAGGAGATCGTGAGCCGGGCCAACGCCGAGAAGCTCACCCCGCTCCAGCTCGCCAACGGGGCGAAGGCCCTGCTCGACGAGGTGGCCAGCGGCAAGATCACCGGCGAGGAGGAGCGGTACTCGCACACCGACCTCTGGGACTTCAACGCCAACCTGGAGGGCTCCAAGGCGGCCGTCGCCGCGCTGCGGCCGGCGCTGGAGCAGCGCGCCCCGGAACTGGTCGCCCAGCTCGACAAGGAGTTCGCCAACGTGGAGGCGGCGCTCGGCAAGCACCGCGACGGCGACGGCTGGAAGCTGCACACCCAGCTGAGCAAGGCCGACCTCAAGGAGCTGTCGGACAGCATCAACGCCCTCGCCGAGCCGGTCAGCAAGGTCGCCGCCGCCGTCGCCCGATGACGACGGGTCCGCACGGCCGTCGTACCGGCCGGTCCCTCCCAGGAGAGTCGATGAGCGAGCAGAGCAGCACCGCCGGCCGGGGACGCCGCCGGCTGTCCCGCCGGCGGGCGATCACCCTCGTCGGGGTCGGTGCCGCCGGGGTGGCCGGGGTGGCTGCCGGAGCGGGCGCGCTGGCCCGCGACGGTGACCGGGCCGCCGCGTACGACGGGGCCGCCGGTGCGGTGCCGTTCCACGGTGAGCACCAGGCCGGGATCACCACCCCGGCCCAGGACCGGCTGCACTTCGTCGCCTTCGACGTGATCACCAAGGACCGGGACCGGCTGGTCGCGATGCTCCAGGAGTGGACGGCCGCCGCCGCCCGGATGACCGGCGGGAAGGACGCCGGGGTGATCGGTGCGGTCGGCGGTATGCCGGAGGCCCCGCCGGACGACACCGGCGAGGCGCTGGGCCTGCCCCCGTCGCAGCTCACCCTGACTGTCGGCTTCGGCGCGACGCTGTTCCGCGACGCGCAGGGCCGGGACCGGTTCGGCATCGCCGGCCGGCGGCCCGCCGCGCTGGCCGACCTGCCGCACTTCGCCGGGGACGCGCTGCGCCCGGAGATCTCCGGCGGTGACCTGTGCGTGCAGGCGTGCGCCAACGACCCGCAGGTGGCCGTGCACGCCATCCGCAACCTGGCCCGGATCGGGATGGGCGTGGTCAGCGTCCGCTGGTCGCAGCTCGGCTTCGGGCGTACCTCGTCGACGTCGCGGGACCAGGCGACCCCGCGTAACCTCTTCGGTTTCAAGGACGGCACCGCCAACCTCAAGGCCGAGGACGCCGGGCTGCTGCGCGAGCAGCTCTGGGCCCAGCCCGACGACGGCGCGGACTGGATGACCGGCGGGTCCTACCTGGTCACCCGCAAGATCCGGATGCAGATCGAGACCTGGGACCGTAGTTCGCTGGCCGAGCAGGAGCAGATCGTCGGCCGGACCAAGGGCGGCGGCGCACCGCTGGGCCGCCGCGACGAGTTCGACGAGCCGGACTTCGCCGCGAAGGGCGACGACGGCCAGCCGGTGATCGCCGTCGACTCGCACGTGCGCCTCGCCCACCCCACCCTCAACGACGGTGCCCGGTTGCTGCGCCGGGGCTACAACTACGTCGACGGCTCGGACGGGTTGGGCCGGCTCGACGCCGGGCTGTTCTTCATGGCCTACCAGCGGGACCCGCGCCGACAGTTCGTGCCGATCCAGACCCGGCTGGCCCGCAACGACGCGATGAACGAGTACCTGCGGCACGTCTCCAGCGGCCTGTTCGCCTGCCCACCCGGGGTCCGCGACGCCGCCGACTGGTGGGGTCGGACCCTGTTCGGCTGACCGGCGTACCGGTCAGGCCGGATGGTCCGGCGACGCCGACCGGAGCGCCGGCGCGGCCGGTCGTACCCCGGCCGGGGCGGGTCGGTCGGCGGCAGCCGGCGCGACGACGGCGGGGGTGGCCGGGTCGGGCCAGAGGGCGGCGGTGAGCGCCCGCTGGTGGCGCAGCCGCAGCGAGCCGCGCCTGTTGCGTTCGGCGAGCACCGCCGCCAACAGCAACGGCTCCGGTACGCCCGGCGGCGGCGTCGGGGCGGTCACCGCCGCCACCTCGCGCCACAACTCCCGGGCCAGCCGGCTGCGGTGCGGCTCGACGATCTGCTGCCCCCGGGTCAGGTACTGCCGCACCGCCAGGGCCAGCGCGTCGTCCAGCCGGGTCAGGTCCAGGGTGGCGGCCCAGCCGGCCAGCGGCGCGACGATCGCCGGGGCCGGCCGCCAGGGGTACGTGGTGCGGGTGTGCACCACCATCGTGCCGGCCACCAGGTCACCCAGCCGTCGGCCCCGCGGGTCGGTCAGCATCACCGTCGCCCCGGCCACCCAGCTCAGCAGCGGCAGCACCAGCCCCGGCCACTCCACGGCCGCCCCGACCAGCGCCCGGGTCAGCGACTGACGCCACTGCACCGGGCCGCCGTCGGCGCTGACCACCCGCAGCCCCACGGCGAGCTTGCCGGGCGTCCGGCCGTGGTTGAGGCGTTCCCACAGCACCGGGTAGCCGACCACCACCAGCACCAGGCCGAGGGTCTCCAACGCGCCGGTCAGCGCCCGGTCCACCACCTGGTCGGGGAGCACGATCAGCACCAGCGGGGTCAGCGTCAGGGCCAGCAACGCCGCGCAGAACAGTTGCCCGACGACGTCGATCAGCAGTGCCAACACCCGGGAGCCGAGCCGTGCCGCCCGCACGTCCAGCGCGACGGCCTCGCCGCTGACCAGCCCCGCGTCCGCCCAGCGTCCCGCCGGGTCGACGCCGGCCGGGACGGTGCCGGCCGGCACCGGTGGTTGCGCGCTCACCCGGACAGTGAACACTATGGTCGCCGGACGGGGGAGGACCAGTGGATCTCGACGCGTACGTCGCCGAGCACAGCCACGAGTGGCGACGGCTGGAGCTGTTCTGCGACCGTCGCCGGCTCGACGTCGACGAGATCGACGAGATGATCGTCCTCTACCAGCGCACCGCCACCCACCTGTCGGCGCTGCGCAGCCGGGCACCCGACCCGGCCCTGGTCAGCCGGCTCTCCCAGCTCGTGCTGCGGGCGCGGGCCCGGATCACCGGCCGGCAGCGGGCCTCCTGGTCGGCCGTCGGGCGGTTCCTCACCGTCGGCTTCCCCGGCGCGGTCTACCGGGCCTGGCCGTGGTGGTGCGCGGTGGCGACCGGGTTCAGCCTGCTCAGCGGCTTCCTCATCTGGTACGTGGCGGGCAACCCGGACACCGCCGCCGCATTCATCGGCCCGGATGCCGCCGCCGACCTGGTCGACTCCGGCTTCGCCGGCTACTACACCGAGTTCGCCGCGCCGACCTTCGCCTTCCACCTGTGGACCCACAACGCCTGGATCGCCGCCCAGTGCCTCGCCGCGGGGGTGCTCGTGGTGCCGGTGCTCTACCTGCTGTGGCAGAACGCGCTGAACATCGGGGTGGTGGGCGGCGTGATGGTCTCCTACGGCCGCTCCGACGTCTTCTTCGGACTGATCACCCCGCACGGGCTGCTGGAGCTGACCGGGGTCTTCGTGGCCGCCGGGGTGGGGCTGCGGACCGCCTGGGCGTGGATCTCGCCGCCGGAGCACCTGGGCCGGGGCCGGGCGGTCGCCGAGGCGGGCCGGTCGGCGATCCTGGTGGCGGTGGGCCTGGTCGGGCTGTTCGCGGTCTCCGCGCTGCTGGAGGCGTTCGTCACCCCGGCCCCGGTGCCGGTGGCGCTGCGGGTCGCCGTCGGCGCGGCGGTCTGGCTGGGCTTCTTCGCCTACGTGGTGCTGCTCGGCCGCCGGGCGGTCGCCGCCGAGCGGGCACCGGCCGAGCGGACCGACCCGTGGCTGGCCGAACTCTGGCCGTCGACCGATCCCGCCCGCGCCTGGCACCCCACCTCCCGCCCGCCCCGGTGACCCGCCCGGGTCAGAGCTGACCGAGGGCCTTGAGCCGCAGGTAGGTGTCGGCCAGGGCCGGGGCGAGCCGGTCCGCCGGGGCGTCCACCACGGTCACTCCGTACCGGCCGAGGACGGCGCGGACCCGGTCCCGCTCGGCGAGCGCCCGCCAACCGGCCGCGGCGGCGTAGGCGTCCTCGGGGCGTACCGGCGGGGCGGTGGTCAGCGCGGTGAGCACCGGGTCGTGCACGGCCGCCACCACCACCCGGTGCCGGGCGGCCAGCCGGGGCAGCACCGGCAGCAGCCCCTCGGCGAGCGCGCCCGGCTCCAACGCGGTCAGCAGCACCACCAGGCTGCGCCGCCGGTGCCGGCGCAGGATCTCCGCGACGATCAGGTCGAAGTCGGTCTCCACCAGCGCCGGGTGCACCGGCGCGAGCGCGTCCACCAGCCGGTGCAGCAGGTCCCGCCGGCCGGTGCCGGTGACGGTGGCCCGGATCGTGGCGTCGGCGGCCAGCAGGTCGACCCGGTCGCCGGCGCGGGCGGCCAGGGCGGTCAGCAGCAACGCCGCGTCGATGGCGGCGTCCAGCCGGGGTACGTCGCCGACGCGTACCGCCGAGGTGCGGCCGGTGTCCAGCACGCACACCAACCGCCTGTCGCGCTCCGGCCGCCAGGTGCGGACCAGCACGTCGGAGCGGCGGGCGCTGGCCCGCCAGTCGATCGAGCGGACGTCGTCGCCGACCACGTACTCGCGCAGGGTGTCGAACTCGGTGCCCTGGCCCCGACCCCGGGTGACCTGGGTGCCGTCGATGACCCGCAGCCGGGACAGCTTCTCCGGCAGGTGCCGCCGGGAGTCGAACCGGGGCAGCACGCGCAGCGTCCAGCCGGGGGTGGCGGGTCGCCCCGCCCGCTGCCGGAACGCCAACCCGAGCGGCCCGAACGACCGCACCGTCACCGTCACCGCCGGCCGGTCGCCGCGCCGGGTGGGGGTGAGCCGGTTGGGCAGCACCAGCACCCCGCCCGGCCCGACCCGGGACACCCGGTCCGGCGGTACGTCCGGCCGGGCCCCCGCCGACGGCACCCACCCGTCGCGCACCTGGGCGCGCAGCGTACGGCCGGAGGTGTTGGCCAGGCGCAGCGTGACGGTCGCGCGGTGGCCGAGCCGGATGGCCCGGTCGCCCTCCCGGTCGACGGTGAGCCCGTGCAGCGGGGCGGCGAGCGTCCAGTCCACGGCGGTGAGCAGCAGCACGACGGCGGTCATCACGGCGACGGCGGGCACCGGGTCCGGCCAGAACGGCAGGGTGGGTACGCCCGCCAGCAGCAGGACTGCCGCCCGCCAGGTCATCGCGGGGTCGGCACGGTGGCCAGCACCGTGTCCAGCACCGCGTCGACCCCGACCCCCTCCAGCTCCACCTCGGGGCGCAGCCGCAGCCGGTGCCGCAGCGTCGGCCGGGCGGTGGCCTTCACGTCGTCGGGGGTGACGTGGTCGCGGCCGGCCAGCCAGGCCCACGCCTTCGCCGTGCTGAGCAGCCCGGTGGCCCCCCGGGGCGACGCGCCCAGCTCCAGCGCCGGGGTGGCCCGGGTGGCCCGGCACAGGTCCACGATGTAGCCGAGCACCGGCTCGGCCACGTGCACCCGGCCGACGGCCTCCCGGGCGGCGGCCAGGTCGGCGGCGTCGGCCACCGGGCGTACGCCGGCCGCGCCGAGGTCACGCGGGTCGAACCCGGCGTGGTGGGCGCGCAGCACCCCCAGTTCCTCGTCCCGGTTGGGCAGCGGCACGGTCAGCTTGAGCAGGAACCGGTCCAGCTGCGCCTCGGGCAGCGGGTAGGTGCCCTCGTACTCGACGGGGTTCTGGGTGGCGGCCACGATGAACGGGTCCGGCAGCGGCCGGCGGGCGCCCTCGACCGACACCTGGCGCTCCTCCATCACCTCCAGCAGCGCCGACTGGGTCTTCGGTGGCGTCCGGTTGATCTCGTCGGCGAGCAGCAGGTTGGTGAAGACCGGCCCCTCCCGGAAGGTGAACGCGGCGGTACGCGGGTCGAAGATCAACGATCCGGTGACGTCGCCGGGCATCAGGTCGGGGGTGAACTGGACCCGCTTGGAGTCCAGATCCAGGGCGGTGGCGACGGTACGGATCAGCAGCGTCTTCGCGACCCCGGGCACCCCCTCCAGCAGGACGTGGCCCCGGCAGAGCAGTGCGATCACCAGGCCGGTGACCACCGAGTCCTGACCGACGACCGCCTTGGCCACCTCGGTGCGCAGCCGGTGCAGGGCGGCCCGGGCGTCGTCCGGGCCGGCCGTGGGCTCGGCGGTGGTGGCGGGTCGGGTCACCGGGGGTCTCCTTCGGTCGGGCGGCCGGGCGCTGCCGCCACGGTACGGGTCAGCCGGTCCAGCGACCGGGCCAGCTCCAGCAGTTCGGCGTCGGTCTGCGGGGCCGCGCCGAACAGCAGCTCGTGGATCTGCTCCGGGGTACCGCCGGCGGGCCCGGCCACCCGGGCCGTCACCTCCGTCGGCCCGAGCGTCGCGGGTAGGTCGAGCCGGCCGCGCAACCGCCCCAACGCGGCGGTCCGCAGGGTCGCGGCGGCCGGGCCCCGGGCACGGGCCCGCTGGTAGAGCCGGGCCCGCCCGAGCACGGTCTCGGCGGAGTGGACCTCGACGGGCAGCGGCTCGGTCACCGGCGGGCCGAGCCGGCGGGCCCGCCAGAGCACGATCAGCAGGGCGACCAGGGCGAGCTGGAGCAGCAGCGCCCAGAACCAGGGCGGGAACGCGTCCAGCAGCGGATGGTCGTCGGGCGGTGGGGGACCGGCCGAGTCGGGGGCGTCCCCCGAACCGTCGCCGTCGCCGGTGGCGGGGCCGGGGCCGCCCGGACCGCCCTCGCCGGTGCCGTCGCCGTCGTACCCGGTGGACCCGCCGGGGGTGGGTGACCAGGCCGGCTCGCCGGTGCCGCCGGGACGGCCGAACGTGGGGGCCGGTGCCGGGCCGTCCAGGTCCAGCCAGACCACCCGGCCGTGGACGCCGAGCAGGCCGGTGCCGAGCGCCTCGTTGCCGTGTTCGGCGATCCGGTCGTTGCGGAACGGGTCGCTGGCACCGATCACCACCACCTCGGCCCGACCGGGCAGCCGGACCAGGCCGTCGGCGTAGCAACGGTCGACGGCGGCCGCCGTGCCGGGCGCGGCGGCGTACCGCTGGAGCACGGCGGCGGCCACCCCGGCCCGGTCCGCCTCGGGCAGCGCGCAGGGCCGGCCGTCGGCCGTCGGCCGGACCGCCCTGGTGGCCCAGCGGCGGTCGGTCGGCACCAGCGGCAGGCCGGCGGATTCGAGCACCCGGCGGGACGGGTCGACGAGGACCAGTCGCCGACCGGCCGGCAGTTCGCCGAGCGCGCCGAGGGTGTCGGGGTGCAGCAGCTCCGCCGCCGGGACGAACAGGGTGGCCGGGCCACGGTCGAGGCCGAGCAGGGCGGGCAGCAGGTCGGTCTCCCGGGTGACGGTGACGCCCCGGGCGCGCAGCGCGTCGGCGAGGCGGGCGCCCCCGTCGTCGTCGGTGGCGACCGGGGAGAGGAAACCGGGTTCGGTCGGGTCCGGCTGGTCCAGCGCGTGGGCGCCGATCGTGCCGGCGATCAGGGCGGCGGCCAGCGCCAACGGCACGATCACCCGGTGCCGGCGTCGACGCCGACGCACCGCCGGTGCCGGGCCGCCGGGACCCGTCGGGGCCGGTGCCGGGCCGGCGGTCGTCGGGGTGGCCGGGCCGGTCACGGTGTGCCCCCGTCAGGTGGTGGGGCGGCCAGCGCCCGGTCCAGGTCGTCGGCGAGTTCCCGCATCCGCCGGTCGTGGTCGGCGGCGGCCGGGCGCTGGGCGTACCACAGCTCGGTGAAGATGGCCCCGGCGGCGCGCATCGGCGGGTCGACCGGGGGCCGGGCGCGGGCCGCCGCGTCGGTCAGCTCGGTGACGGTCATCCCGGCCCGGGGGGCCACCGCGCCGACCGCGACCAGCCGGCGGATCATGGCACGCAGCCGCTCCCGGACGGCTTCGGCGTACCGGCCCTCGGCCGCCAGCCGGTCGGCCAGGGAACGCGCGGCGTCGGCCGGGAGGTCGTCGTCGGCGGTACGGGGGCGGGGCAGCGTCACCGCGACCGGCCCGTCGGCCGTGCGGCGTCGTCGCCGGGGCAGCCGCCACCGGGGCCACCGGAGGCGGGGCAGGCGTAGCCGGGGCAACCGTCGGGGCACCCAGGCCGGGAAGTGGTACCAGGCGAGCGCGACCACCCCGGCCAGCAGCACCACCAGCAGCGCCAGCAACGGCAGCGGCAGCACGTCGCCGAGCGCGGCGACGGCCTCCGTCCACCACCGGCTCACCGCTCGACCGCCGGCAGGCCGGCCGCGACGAGCCCGGCGGGGGTACGGGCGAGCTGGATGTCCAGCCCCTCGGTGCGCATCCGGGTGTCGAGGTGGATCACCGCGTCCAGGCAGGCCAGGGCGGGGTAGGCGACGCTGTTCACCGTGCCGAAGGCGAGCATGGCGGCGGCGACCCGCAGGTCCGGGTCGGCCAGGTCGACCAGGTGCAGCGACTCGACACCGAAGAAGAGGCCCAGGGCCAGCCCGACCCGCAGCACCCACCAGCCGAGGTAGCCCAGCAGCCGGACGGCGGCGGCCCGGCCGCGTACCGCGACGCGGGCCGCCCGGGGCACCGCCGACACGCCTGGCACCCGGTCCAGCACCACCGCTGCGGCGACCGAGCCGAGCAGCCCGTAGCCGACCAGCCAGGCCGGGCCGAGCAGCGCCGCGGTCAGCATCAGCAGGCCCACCGCCGGGGCGAGCAGCAGGGTGACGCCCCAGCGGGCACCGGCCGGGCGGAGCAGTTCCGCCACCGTGGCCCGGCGGCCGAGCAGTGCCGCGCCGGCCGCCCGCGCGGCCGGGTTGCCGAGCAGCAGGACGAGCACCGCCTCGGTGGCGGCGCCCACCGCGAGCAGTTGCCACCACAGCGGGAACACCCCGTTGTCGCTCCACCACACCGGGGGCAGCGCGTCGGCGAGCCGGCGCAGCGGGTACAGCAGCAGTTGTTCACCGGCGGCGAGCAGGACGCCCAGCGGGATCAGCACCCGGCCCTGGGCGCGTAGCAGCAGGACGGCGGAGTCGAGCAGTTCGCCGACGGTGAGCGGACGCCGGGGGAGCACGGTGGTCGGGCCGACGTCGGGCACGCGTACTCCTGCGGATGGTGGCTGGCGGGCGGCGACCTGCCCGGGGATCATGGTGACACGGCACGACCGGCCGGGTGGACCCGCCGTGCGGCCCAACGCGATGCGGTCATCGGGGCAGATATCGCGCGTGGGACGTGCGGTGGCACCTCTCCCGGCAGTACCGTGCCATCCAGACGCCGATCCCACCAACTGAACGGGGATGGAAACATAAACCCCATGAGAGCCCGGGTACTGGTGGTCGACGACGACCCCGCGCTCGCCGAGATGCTCGGCATCGTCCTGCGCAGCGAGGGCTTCCTGCCCTCCTTCGTCGCCGACGGGGAACGGGCGCTGGCCGCGTTCCGGGACAGTCGCCCCGACATCGTACTACTCGACCTGATGCTGCCCGGAATGAGCGGTATCGACGTGGCACGGGCGATCCGTGGCGAATCGGGCGTGCCGATCGTGATGCTCACCGCCAAGAGCGACACCGTCGACGTGGTGCTCGGCCTGGAGTCCGGCGCCGACGACTACGTGGTCAAGCCGTTCAAGCCCAAGGAGCTGGTGGCCCGGATGCGGGCCCGGCTGCGTCGGGGTGAGGACGTGGCGCCGGAGATGCTGACCATCGGCCCGCCCGGCAACCAGATCACCATCGACGTGCCGGCGCACACCGTCAGCCGCGACGGTGAGGAGGTGAAGCTGACACCGCTGGAGTTCGACCTGCTGGTCGCGCTCGCCCGCAAGCCGCGTCAGGTCTTCACCCGGGAGGTCCTGCTGGAGCAGGTCTGGGGCTACCGGCACGCGGCGGACACCCGGCTGGTCAACGTGCACGTGCAGCGCCTCCGCGCCAAGATCGAGCCGGACCCGGAGCGGCCGGAAATCATCCTGACCGTGCGGGGCGTGGGCTACAAGGCGGGCACCGGATAGCCTGGGTCGCACCGTGACCAGTGCACCCGCCCCCACCCCCGAGCACACCGCCGGCTGGCGTCCCGCCGCGCGGACGCTGCGGCGCGTGCTGGTGGGCCGCGCGCTGCGGGTGACCGCCGGTGTGCGCCAGACCTGGCGACGGTCGTTGCAGGTCCGGGTGGTGACCATCACGCTCGTGGTGTCCAGCCTGCTGGTCGGCGGCTTCGCCTACCTCATCGCTGACAAGATCACCAACATCCTGCTCGACAACGCCGAGACCGACGTCCTGCTGCGGCTGCGCAACGGCAGCGACTACTCGGCCAAGCAGTTCTTCCTCTACAGCCAGCCCCAGGAGGCGCAGCTCCAGGACACCATCGAGGGCACGGTCAACTACCTGGCCGGGGGCGACCCACAGCAGACCAGCGGGGTGGTGGTCGCGATCACCGCCGACAACTACGCCGGCATCATCGAGACCCGCACCTCACCGGCGATGGACGTCCGCCCGCTGGTCAGCCGGGAGTTGCGGGCCGCCGTCGCCGACGGCAAGGTGGCCCACCAGATCCGCACCGGACGACTCGCCGGCGAACGGACGAAATACCTGGTCTACGGCTCCCCGGTGCCGACCCGCTTCGGCCAGCTGGAGCTCTACTATCTCGTCCCGCTCAACCGGCAGGACGCCACCGCCGCCGACGCACGGGCCACCGTGCTGGCCACCGGGGTGGCCCTGGTGCTGCTGCTGGGCCTGCTCGCCGCCCTGGTCACCCGGCTGGTGGTGACCCCGGTCCGGGTCGCCGCGCGCACCGCCCAACGGCTCTCCGCCGGCCTGCTCGACCAGCGGATGGTGGTCGACGGCGAGGACGACCTCGCCCTGCTCGCCGCCTCGTTCAACCAGATGGCGACCAACCTGCAACGGCAGATCCTCCGGCTGGAGGAGATGTCCCGCCTGCAACGCCGGTTCACCTCCGACGTGTCGCACGAACTGCGGACCCCGCTGACCACCGTCCGGATGGCCGCCGACCTGATCTTCGCCGAGCGCGACGAGTTCGACCCGGCGGTGGCGCGCAGCGCCGAACTGCTCCAGGCGGAGCTGGACCGGTTCGAGGAACTGCTCACCGACCTGCTGGAGATCAGCCGCTTCGACGCCGGCTTCGCCATGCTCGACTCCGAGCCGACCGACCTGGTGCCGGTGGTGCACCGGGTCGCCGACCGCCTCGCCGGGCTGGCCGAACGGGTCGGCGTCACCATCGAGCTGGCCGTGCCGACCACCCCGGTGATCGCCGAGGTGGACCCGCGCCGGGTCGAGCGGGTGCTGCGCAACCTGGTCGGCAACGCGGTGGAGCACGGCGAGGCGAAGCCGGTGGTGATCACCCTCGGCGTCGACCAGACCGCCGTCGCGGTCACCGTCCGCGACCACGGTGTCGGGCTCAAACCGGGCGAGGAGAAACTGGTCTTCAACCGGTTCTGGCGGGCCGACCCGTCCCGGGCCCGGCAGACCGGCGGCACCGGGCTGGGCCTGTCGATCAGCCTGGAGGACGCCCGACTGCACGGCGGCTGGCTGGAGGCGTGGGGCGCTCCCGGGCAGGGCGCCCAGTTCCGGCTCACCCTGCCGGTGCGCTCCGGGGACCGGCTCACCACCTCGCCGCTGCGGCTGGTGCCCGCCGACGCCACCCTGCCCTTCGGCGGCCCCCGCGACGGCGACCTGCTGGCCATCGGCCCGGCCGGCGGAGGTGCGCTGGCCATCGGCCCGGGCCCGACCGCCGGCACCGACGAGCGCGCCCGGGCCCGGTCGTGAGCCGGCTGCGTGCCCTGGCCGGGCTGCTCTGCGCCGCACTGCTGGCCACTGCCGCCGGCTGCGGCATCCCCGACCACACCGACGTCCAGGTCGACGGCTCCGGACCGGCCGTCTCGGCGGGCGCGTCCAGCTTCGGTCGGGGCGAACCCCCCACCCGGACGGCCAGCGGCACCGACCGGGAGACCTTCGTCCGCAACTTCCTGTCCGCCGCGGCCGGCGAGCCCGAGCGGGCGTACGCCCGGGTCAAGCAGTTCATCGCCCGGGAGGACCGCAACCGGCTCGCCGAGAAGCAGGGCAGCGAGGTCGCGATCAACGTGGTCCGGCTGACCGAGGACCCGGTGATCACCGAGAACGCCAGTGGGCTGCTCACCGTGCGGGTGCCGGTGCAGCAGGTCGGGGTGCTGCGGGCCAACGGCGTGCTCGGCCCGCCGGTGGTGACCGACACCGAGTACCAGTTCTCGCTGCGGGGCTCCGCCGAGCCGGGGGAGGGTACGGAGGCCGGCGGCTACTACGTCACCGACCCGCCCTCCGTGCTGCTGCTGGACGCGCTCGCCCTACAGCTGTACTTCCAGCCCCACACGGTCTACTTCTGGAACTCCGACGCCACCCGGCTGGTCGCCGACCAGCGCTACCTGCCGCTGGCCGTGCCGACCGAACGGCTGGTCAGCGAGGCGGTCAAGTGGCTGATCGCCGGGCCGTCGGAGTGGCTGCGGCAGGGGGTGAGCGGCCTGCCTGACCGCACCGCCCTGATCAACAACGCGGTCAAGACCGACGGCCGGTGGGAGGTCAACCTCGACCTGCCCGGCGACGACCGGCGCAAGCTGGAGAAGCTCGGCATCCAGCTGGCCTGGTCGCTGTCCGACCTGAACGGGCCGCTCCAGCTCACCACCCGCAACCAGTCCCGGGTGACCATCGACGACCTGGCCGCGCACCGCCTCGCCAACCCGGTCTACCCGCTCACCGAGGGGCCGCAGCGGTTCGCCGTCTACGCCGGGGCGATCCACCCGCTCGTCTTCGAGGCCGAGGCGATCGGCACCGTGCCGATCCGCACCGAGGACAACCACGACATCGTCTCGGCCGCGGTGCGACGGGCGGCCGGCGAGAAGACCCTCGCCGCCCTGGTCACCGCCGCCCCGGGCGGCCGGCAGCGGCTGGTCACCGGGTCGGGGGCGGCACCGGTGCCGGTGATGACCCCGGCGACGCAGACCTTCACGGCGATCGGCCGGCCGGTCTGGCTGCGTCCGCTCGGCACGGCCCAGCCGTACGGGCTGGTGGTGGCCGACGGGCGGCTCTACCGGTTCGACGACCGGGCCCGGATGGTGCCGGTGCCGGTGGGTGTGGCGGGCCAGGTCACGGCGGTGGCCGCCTCGCTGGACGGGCACCGGATCGCGCTGGTCGTCGGTGGCCGGCTCTGTCTCAGCGCGGCGAGCCTCGACGGCGGGGTGGTCTCGCTCGGCCCGGTACGCCAGGTCGCCACCACGCTGACCGACCTGTCGGCGGTGGACTGGGCGCAGGAGAACACCCTGGCCGTGGCCGGTTCCACCAACCGTTCCGCCGTGTACGAGGTGGGCGTGGACGGGGCGCTGCAGACCGCCCTGGTCACCGACGTGGGCGCCCGGGTGACCCACCTGTCGGTGTACCCGGCCAACCCGACGTACGTGCTGCCGACGGTGATGATGATGTACGAGGCCAACGGGGTCGCCTACCGCTACCGCTCGTCGTCGGCCGAGACGATCCGCAGCGAGCAGGTGCTGGATGCGCCACCCCCGCCCGCCGGTGGCCGGGCGGGCAGCCCGACCGCGCCGTTCTTCCTGTTCTGAGCCGGCCGTGCCGGACGTGGGCGGGCTCTGGGCCGACCTGACCGATCTGGTCTTCCCGACCGGGTGCGCGGGGTGCGGCCGGCGGGACGCGCGGCTGCGGCAGGGCTGCTGCCCGCAGTGCGTACGCCGGCTCGCCGCGCTGCGCCCGGTGCCGGCGCGGCCCACCCCGGCCCCGCCCGACCTGCCGCCGTGCCACGCCCTCGGCCCGTACGCGGGACCGCTGCGGGAGGCGCTGCTGGCGTACAAGGAACGGGGTCGGCACGGGCTGGCCCGGCCGTTGGGCGGGTTGCTGGCGGAGGTGGTGGCGGTCTCGGTGGGCCAGGCCCGGCCGGTGCTGCTGGTGCCGGTGCCGGACCGGGCGGCGGCGGCCCGGGAACGCTATGGCGACCACCTGACCCGGTTGGCCCGGCACGCGGCGGCCCGGTTGCGGCGGGCCGGCTGGGACGTGCGGACGGCGGTGCCGGTGCGGGCGTTGCCCCGGCCGGATTCGGTGGCGCTGGACCGGGCGGGTCGGGCCGAGGCGGCGGCGTCGGCGTTCCGGCTTCGGCCGGGGTGGACCGGGCGCGGCGCGGGTGGCCGGACGGTGGTGGTGCTGGACGACATCCTCACTACCGGGGCCACCCTGGCGGCGTTGAGTCGGACCTTGCGCGCGGCGGGAATGACGCCATACGGCGCGGCCGTGTTGGGTGCAACGCAAAAGCGGCGGCACCGGTGACGCTTCGTGTTTCTGTTTCACCCCATGGTGTTGGTTGCTGTTAATTCTCTGAGGGTTTCCCGCAACCGGGGGTGACTGTCAGCCGTACAGGAGTTAGCGTTTTCGTGTCGGGGGTAGGAAGGTTTCCCACCAGCCCCCGACGGTGGAAGGAGGCGTAGCCGTACCTGACCGGTCGACGCTCCCAGGGGCCCTCCCGAGGTCGCGCGACCGGATTCGAAGATCAGCCGGCCATCCGGAAAAGGGAGGTCACGTGGACATCGTGGTCAAGGGTCGAAACGTCGAAGTGCCGGACCATTACCGGGTACACGTAGCGGAGAAACTCGCAAAAATCGAACGCTACGATCACAAGCTCATCCGGGTCGATGTGGAGCTGTTCCACGAACGCAATCCCCGGCAGTCCGACACCTGCCAGCGAGTGGAGATCACCTGCGTCTCCCGGGGCCCGGTGATGCGGGCCGAGGCATGCACGAACGACTTCTACAGCGCGCTGGACGCCGCGATCGCCAAGCTGGACACCCGACTGCGCCGGGCGGCCGACCGCCGCCGCGTACACCGGGGTCGGCACGCGCCGATCTCGGTCGCCGCCGCCACCGCCGGTCTGCCGGTGGCCGGCCTGAACGACGCGGGCGTGTCCGCCGGTGGCACGGCCACCGCCGTCGAGGAGCGCCCGGAGGAGCACGACGACCAGCCCTGGCACATCGCGCGGGCGAAGGTGCACCCGGCCGACCCGATGACCGTCGATGACGCCCTGTTCCAGATGGAACTCGTCGGCCACGACTTCTACCTGTTCCACGACAAGGAGTCCGGCCGCCCCAGCGTCGTCTACCGTCGCCACGCCTACGACTACGGCATCATCTCCCTCGACACCTGACCCACCCGCACCACCTCCCGCCGCCCTCCGGCCCGCCGCCCTCCGGCCCCGCCGCCCTGCGGCGGTGATCAAGAGGTTTGCGTCAGAGTTGAAGATCCAATTGACGCAAACCTCTTGATCACCCGGGAAGTGGGCGGGGGGCGGTGGGGTCGGTGGGGAGGAAGGACCAGAGGACGGTGTCGGGGCGGGGGGTGTCCGGCGTCGGAGCGGGGAGGCGGGCGCGCATGACGCCCTCGCGGTGGAAACCCGCCCGGTCCAGCACCCGCTGGGAGGCGGTGTTCCAGGGGGCCGTGCCGGCCCAGAGGCGGGCCAGGCCGACCTGGTCGAACGCCCAGCCGGCCAGCAGCCGGACCGCGCGGGTGGCCAGCCCCCGGCCGCGCGCCTCGGGCAGCAGGCTGTAGCCGATCATCGCCTGGCCGGTGGCCGGCTCGTCGTGGATCAGGGCGCAACCGCCGACCATCGTGCCGGTCACCGCGTCACACAGCGCGAAGTCGGCCGCCCGGCCGGTCAGCCAGTCGCTCTCGGCGACGGCGCAGCGCCGGTCGATGTCCGCCCTGGTAGGTGGGCCCGGACGGACCCGGGTCGCCACCACCTCGGGTCGGGTGTGCAACCGGTGCAGCACCTCGGCGTCGGGAGGCGCGAGTCGGCGCAGGGTCACCACCGTGTCGGTGAGCCGCCCGTCGGGCAGGTCCGGCAGCAGGCGCGGGACCGGGCCGGGCGGGTCGCCGGCGAGGCGTACCCAGGCGAGCAGGTCGTACCGGTCGCCGTCACGGCCCGGGCCGGCAGCCCGGCGTACCCCTTCAAGGCGGAAGCCGGCGGCCAGCGCGACCCGCTGGCTGGCCGGGTTCTCGGCCCTGACCAGCAGCTCCAGCCGGGCCAGGCCGGCCTGGAAGGCGGCGGTCGCCAGGGCCCGGGTGGTGGCGGTGGCGATCCCGCGCCGCCGGGCCCGCGGTGCCACCCAGTAGCCCAGCTCCGCCTGCCCCCGGCCCGGCACCACCCGGCTGAGCCCGGCCCCGCCGACCAGCCGGTCGGTCCCGGCATCGACGATCGCGTACGCGGCCCCGCCGCTGCGCCACGCCGCCGGGGCGCCCTCGGCGATCCACCAGTGCGCGTCGGCGACCGTGTAGGGATGCGGCATCCCCACCGGGTTGAACCGCAGGTTCACCGGATCGTCGCGGCCGGCGGCGAGGTCCTCGGCGTCGTCCGGCCGGAACGGTCGCAGCCGCACCGGGCCGGCCTCGACGACCTCCGGGGTCACGTCAGGTCCTCGGCGAGCAGTGCGCCGATCCAGGCGTCGACCCGCTGACCCCGCTGCGACACCCCGCCCCGCAGGGTGCCCTCGACGGTGAAGCCGGCCTTCTCGGCGGCCCGCCGGGAGGCGGTGTTGCCGACGTGGGCCCGCCACTCGACCCGGGTCAGGTCGAGGCCGGTGACACCCCAGGCGGCGAGCGCGCCCAGCGCGGCCGGCATCCAGCCCCGGCCCCGGGCGTGCGGTGCGGTCATGAAGCCGACTTCGGCCCGCAGCGGGTCGACGGGGTCCAACCGCAGGTCGACGGTGCCCGCGAAGGCGTCGTCCGGGTCGGCCAGCACGAAGCAGGCGCTGCCGCCCCGGGCCCAGGCCAGCCCGCCGTAGGCCAGGTACCGCTCGGCGTCGGTGCGCTGGTAGGGGTGCGGCACGCCGGTCCACCTGACGGTGTCCGGGTCCCGGCAGGTGGCGGCGACAGCGTCCAGGTCGCGTTCCTCCATCGGCCGCAGCCGCAGCTCGGTGTCCCCGGCGGTGGCGAACAGGACGGGCTGCGGTCGGCCGAACACGGCGGCCCGCCGGGCGTCCAGGGTGCCCGGCCCGGCCGGACCGTCCGCGCCGGCCGCCGGCACCTCGCCGGGCAGCAGCGAGCCGACCCAGCCCTCGACCCGGCCGTCCCCGGCGGGTCGGGCGAGCCGCAGCTCACCGGAGATCTGGAAGCCGGCCCGCAGGGCGACCAGCCGGGAGAAGTGGTTGCCGACCTCGGCCTGCCAGATCAGCCGACGCAGCGCCAGGGCGTCGAAGGCCCAGCGGGCGACCGCCCGGGTGGCCCGTACGGTGACCCCCCGGCCCCGGGCCCAGGGGGCGGTCCAGTAGCCGATCTCGCCGGTCTCGACGTCCCGGTCGACCGCGACCAGCCCACAGGAGCCGAGCAGTTCGCCGGTGCCGGCGTCGCAGACCGCGAACGGTGCCCCGCTGCCGTCGGCCCAGGCGCGGGGGCTCACCTCGGTGACGAAGCCGTGGGCGTGTTCAGGCCGGTACGGACGCGGTACGGTGGTCCAGCGCTGGATGTCCGGGTCCTGGCAAGCCCGGTGCACGTCGTCCGCGTCCGAGGCGAGCCACGGACGCAGCAGCAGGCCGTCCTCGATGATCTCCACAGGCTCCATCTGAGTCATCGTGCCGGATCGTTCGCGGTGGGCGTAACCGGATAACCGCCGGGCGGCGGGTTGAGCCGAGCGTTATGTCGGTTTGGTCGGGTCGGACCGCCGCCACCAGTGACCATCGCGCCGACTGAGCGCCTACGATGGTTCGAGACTGTCTAGGGGAGCGTTGATCCGTGTCGATTCTGGAAAGGGTCCTCCGCGCGGGCGAGGGCCGTATGGTGCGCCGGCTGAAGGCCATCGCCGCCGCCGTCAACTCGATCGAGGACGACTACGTCAACCTCACCGACGACGAGCTGCGGTCACTGACCGACCAGTACCGGGAGCGGCTCGCCGACGGTGAGACCCTCGACGACCTGCTGCCCGAGGCGTTCGCCACGGTGCGCGAGGCGGCCGCCCGGGTGCTCGGCCAGCGGCCGTACGACGTCCAGGTGATGGGTGGCGCGGCCCTGCACTTCGGCAACATCGCCGAGATGAAGACCGGTGAGGGCAAGACGCTGACCTCGGTCATGGCCGTCTATCTCAACGCGCTGTCCGGCAAGGGCGTGCACGTGGTCACGGTCAACGACTACCTGGCCCAGCGTGACGCCGCCTGGATGGGCCAGGTGCACGAGTTCCTCGGCCTGACCGTCGGCGTGGTGCTGCCCAACCGGCCGGCCGCCGAGCACCGCGCCGCCTACGAGTGCGACATCACCTACGGCACCAACAACGAGTTCGGCTTCGACTACCTGCGCGACAACATGGCCTGGTCCCGCGACGAGCTGGTCCAGCGCGGGCACAACTTCGCCGTGGTCGACGAGGTCGACTCGATCCTGATCGACGAGGCCCGCACCCCGCTGATCATCTCCGGTCCCGCCGAGCACTCCGCCCGCTGGTACGGCGAGTTCGCCGCCGTGGTGGGCCGGCTCCAGGCCGGCAAGGACGGCGAGGGCGACTACGAGGTCGACTACGCCAAGCGCACCATCGCGGTCACCGAGCGCGGCGTGGCCAAGGTGGAGGACCGGCTCGGCATCGACAACCTCTACGAGTCGGTGAACACCCCGCTGGTCGGCTACCTCAACAACGCGATCAAGGCCAAGGAGCTCTACAAGCGCGACAAGGACTACATCGTCAGCGACGGCGAGGTCCTGATCGTCGACGAGTTCACCGGGCGCATCCTGCACGGCCGCCGCTACAACGAGGGCATGCACCAGGCGATCGAGGCCAAGGAGGGGGTGGAGATCAAGCAGGAGAACCAGACCCTTGCCACCATCACCCTCCAGAACTACTTCCGCCTCTACGAGAAGCTCTCCGGCATGACCGGTACGGCCCAGACCGAGGCGGGCGAGTTCAACAAGGTCTACAAGGTCGGCGTGGTGACCATCCCGACCCACCGGCCGATGGTCCGCGAGGACCGCGCCGACGTCATCTACAAGACCGAGAAGGCCAAGTTCAACGCGGTCATCGAGGACATCGCCGAGCGGCACCAGGCCGGCCAGCCGGTGCTGGTCGGCACGGTCTCGGTGGAGAACTCCGAGATCCTGTCCACGCTGCTGCGCCGCCGGGGCATCCCGCACTCCGTGCTGAACGCGAAGTTCCACGCCCGCGAGGCCGAGATCGTCGCCCAGGCCGGCCGCAAGGGCGCGGTCACCGTCGCCACCAACATGGCCGGCCGGGGCACCGACATCCTGCTCGGCGGCAACGCCGAGTTCCTCGCCGCCAGCGAGCTGCGCCAGCGCGGCCTCGACCCGGCCGAGCAGGAGGACGAGTACGCCAAGGCGATGGAGGAGGTCCTGCCCACCTGGAAGCAGGCGTGCGAGGCGGAGGCCGAGGAGGTCGCCGCCGCCGGTGGGCTCTACGTGCTCGGCACCGAGCGGCATGAGTCCCGCCGGATCGACAACCAGCTGCGCGGTCGGGCCGGCCGGCAGGGTGACCCGGGCGAGTCCCGGTTCTATCTCTCGCTCCAGGACGAGCTGATGAAGCGGTTCCGGGCCGGTGCGGTCGAGGCGGTGATGGAGCGGTTCAACATCCCGGAGGACGTGCCCATCGAGTCGAAGATGGTCACCCGGCAGATCAAGAACGCCCAGGCCCAGATCGAGGGCCAGAACGCCGAGATCCGCAAGAACGTCCTCAAGTACGACGAGGTGCTCAACAAGCAGCGCCAGGTGATCTACGCCGAGCGGCTGCGGGTGCTCAACGGCGAGGACCTCTCCGACCAGGTCCGCAACATGATCGACGACACCGTCGGCGCGTACGTGGTGGGTGCCACCAGCGACGGTTACGCCGAGGACTGGGATCTCGACCAGCTCTGGGCCAGCCTCAAGCAGCTCTACCCGGTGGGTGTCACCGTCGAGGAGCTGGAGGAGGAGGTCGGTTCCCGGGCCGGCCTCGACCAGGACTTCCTGCTCGCCCGCCTCCGGGAGGACGCGAACGCCGCGTACGACCGGCGCGAGGAGAGCCTCGGCGAGGAGGCCACCCGCCAGTTGGAGCGGATGGTGCTGCTCCAGGTCATCGACCGCAAGTGGCGTGAGCACCTCTACGAGATGGATTACCTCCAGGAGGGCATCAGCCTGCGGGCGTACGCCCAGCGCGACCCGGTCATCGAGTACCAGCGCGAGGGCTTCGACATGTTCGCCACCATGATGGAGGGCATCAAGGAGGAGACGGTCGGCTTCCTCTACAACCTGGACGTGCAGGTCCAGGAGCCGGAGCCGGAGGCCGAAGAGGTCCAGCTCCTGGAGAAGCCGGTCGAGATCCGCGCCAAGGGCCTCAACCGTGCGCCGCAGCAGCAGGGGCTGCAATACTCCGCCCCCACGATCGACGGTGAGGCGGGTGCCGGTGCGGTGGCCGTGGAGCGGCCCGAGCCCGAGCCGTCCGCGCCGGCGCTCGGCATCGGGGGTGGGCAGCCGCAGGCTCCGTCGCAGGCCCGACCGGCCGCCGGCGGGTCGCGTCGGCCGGCTGCCGCCGGGGCGAGCGGTCAGGCCGCCGCAGCCAGCACCGCCAGGCGGAACACCGGCCCGGTCGACCGGGCCGCCGAGGGTGGCCCGTCGCGCAACGCCCCCTGCCCGTGTGGTTCCGGCCGTAAGTACAAGCGCTGCCACGGCGCCCCCAACGGCGGCGCCTGACACCCGCCGCAACCTGTGCCGGGGACGCCCTCCCGCTCGACAGAGCGGGAGGGCGTCCCCGTCTCTCTCCCCGGCTGCCCCCACCCGCTTCTGCCCGGTGATCAAGAGGTTTGCGCCAGTTCGATCGTCAAAGCTGACGCAAATCTCTTGATCAACACGGCTGGGTAGCCCCACCCGAGGCCGGGTCGGGTGGGTCAGATGACCTGGAGGGCGGTGCAGAGCCAGGTGCCGCGACGGTGTTCGAGGCGCAGGGCCATCGCCCAGCTCCGGCCGCCGCCGGTGAGCACGGCGGCCACCTCGACCGCTGCCGGGCGCGGCTGACACACCCGCAGCCGGAGCAGGTGGACGGCGGGCCGGGTGGAGCGTCGCCGGACCGGCGGGGTACGGGCGGCGGCACGGGCGATCTGCTCGGTCACCTCGACGGTGCGCCCCGGCTCGACCAGGGCCCGGATCTGGCCGGGTGGCCGGTAGCCGTTGAGGATCTCCAGGCAGGTGCCGACGAACCGGTGGGCGGCCCGGTTCGCCTCGGGGGTGCTGGTGGCGGGCGGCGGCAGGGGTGGGGCGGCCGGGTGCCCGGGGCGGGGCCGTGGATCGGGTCGGCGGCCGGCGGGTCGGCCGGCGGCGGGCCGACCGGTGCCGAACAGGTCGAGGGCGAGCTGGCCGGGTGGCCGGGGCCAGAGATCCGGCGCCTCGTCGACGTAGGGCGGGTCGGCGACGGGGGCCGGGCGTAACCGGATCGGCGGCCGGGTCGGCCCCGGACGTCGGGAGTCGGCCATCGTTGCCCCCTCGTTCTCTGCGTTTGCCTACGTTTGCTTCCGACAACGTCGATTGTCGGACACGGCAACGCCCAGGGTCAATGGCTCAGCGGGATGGTCCGGTCACTCCGGGTCGCGGTCGGTGAGCGGGTTGCCGCGTACCCACTCGGCGGTTTCGGCGTACTTGAGCTGGATGTACTCCTCCAGCCGGGCCCGCTCCACCCGCCACTGCCCCCGTCCACCGATCTTGATGGCGGGCAGCTCGCCGCTGCGTACCATGTGGTAGACCTGCGAGTCCGACACGTTCAGCTCGGCGGCCACGTCGGAGAGCAGGAGAAACCTCGGCTCCACGGAAACCCCTCGGCTTGGCGTCGTTCGGCCCAGTTTGCCACCGACAGCCTTCCCCGCCCAGCACCGCATGTCCGACCGGTGCGGCGGCTTCCCCCGGGGCGGTGCGCGGTGTATGACGGTCGGGACGTACGGCATGATCGACGTTCGGGGCGGCCACCCGCCGTCCCGGTGGGCGGAGACGACCAGGGGAGACGACGGTGGGCGACGAGCTGGTCCGGGTGTACGTGCCGGCGACCGTGCCGATGCTGGCCCTGCTGCGGGAGCGGGGGCTGCCGGCCAGCGGCGGCCACGCGGTCACCCCCGCCCTGCGCGAGTGGTACGCCGAGGGCGACGAGGAGGAACTGGAGTACGTCGCCTTCACCCGGGCCGCCCAGGACGCCCTGCAACTGCTGCGGGAGGACGCCGACGCGCCCCGCCGCCGGGTCGTGGTGTCGGTGGACCTGCCCGCCGGGGCCGTCGGCCGGGGTGACGGTGAACTGGGCTCCAGCGGGGTGGACCTCGACGGGCCGCTGCCGGCGTCGGCGGTGGCCGCGCTGCACGTGGACGGGGCCGAGGCGGTCGGGGACGTGGCCGCCGCCGTGGACGTGGTGGTCGAGGCGCTCGCCGGTGACCCGGATGCCCAGTTCACGGTCGACGGGGTCGAGGACCACGAGCTGGAGTGGTACGACCCCTCCGAGTGGGAGCTGCTGCTGCGAACCGCGTCCTGACCGGGGCGGGGCCGGGTCAGGACGCGGCAGGGTCCTGCGGGTCGTCGTCGCGCGGGGCCGGGCCGAGGGTGCGGCCGAAGAGGACGACCGTGGTCAACGCGCCCACGAAGAGCACCCAGATGCCGTTGTCGATCCGCGAGGTGCCCATGCTGGTCTGGGCCACCGCGTCCGCCTCGCTCAGCGCGCCCGCCAGATCCAGCAGGGTCCGCCCGCCGATCCGGATGATCACCTCGGTGAGCAGCAGGAACAGGCCGGGCCCGGCCCCGGCGAGCAGATAGGCGGGCCAGCGCGGGGCCGTGGCGTCGGGGGCGTGCCGGACGGCCCGGCGGCGGGCCCAGGTCAGATAGCCGAAGGCGAGCAGCCCGGCCACCAGCCCGCCGAGCAGCGACTCGGTGCGGGAGACCCATTTCGCCGCGCCGACCAGCGATGCCTGGGAGTCCCCCGCGCCGAACAGATCGAACAGCGGGTCCCGGGCCTGGCTGAACAGCACCACGAACAGCAGCGTGCCGAGGGCGGCGGTGACCACCGCGCCGACCGGGCCCGGGGTACGCGCGCCCGCGAGCGCGCCACCGATGACGGCCGCCGCCGCGCTGGTGCCGGCGATGGTGTTGGTGGTGGCGTTGTCGGCGTACGTCAGGTTGATCGCCAGCGCGGTGCCCAGCCCGACCAGCATGCCGGCCCCGATCGCCGCGGCGAAGCGCAGCGCGGCCCGGTCGCCGAGCCGGCGGGCGGCCAACTCGCTCGCGGCCAGCGCGACGGCAGCCCCGGCGACCAGGGCGGCGGAGATCACCCCGGGCAGGGCGAACGCGGACAGCGTGATCGCGGTGAGGCCGACCGCCGCCGAGTGGATCGCCTCCCGGGTGGACCAGAGCATCGCCGCCAGCCAGCTGAGGGCCAGCACCGCCAGCACGGGCGTGCCCGGGGCGTACCCGGTGCGCCCGGCCGGCTCCTGCGGCGACCGGTCGATGGACTCGGCCGTCGGGCTGCCGGGCTGGTTGCTCATCGTCTCCCCTTCGACACGGCGCCATCCCGGCACCGGGACGGGCCCCTCGCGCGAACCAGCGTACGCGGGCGGGCCGGACCGCCCCGGGCTGGGCGTGGAGGGCCCTGGCCGGCCCGGGGCGCGGCACCGCCTGCACCGACGCCCGGGCGTGCCGGGGCGGCCGACCGGATCGGTCTCCCTACTTTTCTTCGTCCGGATCGCGCTTTCGGTGGGGAATCGTCGCCGCACGGGGGGTGTCTGCCTCGTGATCCACGGTGCGGAGCGGGCGGGGCGTGAGGCCCGCGAGCCGGGCGTGGGAGAATCGCCGGAGGTCCCGCCGCCGCGAACAGCTACCCGCGCGGTGTCCGGCGTCCGGCCGTCCGGTCGGTGCCTGCGGGTCCGATTTCGCCGCCGCTGTCGAGATCGCCCAGGAGCCTGTGATGGACGCCGTGTTCTCCGTACCCGAGCCGCGCAACGAGCCGGTACGCACCTACGAGCCGGGCAGCGCCGACCGGGAGCGGCTGGAGCGGCGGCTGACCGAGCTGGCCGCCGACCGGATCGACCTGCCGATGACCATCGCCGGTGAGCAGCGGATGGCCGGTGGTGACCCGATCGACGTGGTCCAGCCGCACCGACACGCGCACGTGCTCGGGGTCACCGGTCACGCCACCCACGACGACGCCCGCGCCGCCGTACGGGCCGCCAAGGACGCCGCGCCGATGTGGCGGGCGTTGCCGTTCGAGGAGCGGGCCGCGGTCTTCCTGCGCGCCGCCGAGCTGCTGGCCGGCCCGTGGCGCGACACCCTCAACGCGGCCACCATGCTGGGCCAGTCCAAGACCGCCGTCCAGGCCGAGATCGACGCGGCCTGCGAGTTCATCGACTTCCTGCGGTTCAACGTGCACTTCGCCAGGGAGTTGCTGGCGGCCCAGCCGAACTCGTCGCCGGGGGTGTGGAACCGGTTCGACCACCGCCCGCTGGAGGGCTTCGTCTACGCGGTGACCCCGTTCAACTTCACCGCGATCGCCGGCAACCTGCCGTCCGCGCCGGCCCTGCTCGGCAACACCGTGGTCTGGAAGCCGGGCCCCACCCAGCAGTTCGCGGCGCACTTCACCATGCGGCTGTTCGAGGCGGCCGGCCTGCCCCCCGGCGTGATCAACATGGTCACCGGGCGGGGCGAGGAGGTCTCCGACGTGGTGCTCGCCGACCCCGACCTGGCCGGCATCCACTTCACCGGCTCCACCAAGGTCTTCCAGCAGCTGTGGCGCACGGTCGGCGAGAACATCGCCTCCTACCGGGGCTACCCCCGGCTGGTCGGCGAGACCGGCGGCAAGGACTTCGTCGTCGCGCACCCCAGCGCCGACGTCGACGCCCTGCACACCGCGTTGATCCGGGGCGCCTACGAATACCAGGGTCAGAAGTGCTCGGCCGCGTCGCGGGCGTACGTGCCCCGGTCGCTGTGGTCAGGCGGGCTGCGCGACCGGCTGGCCGCCACCGCCGACGCGTTGACCTACGGCGACGTGACCGATTTCGCCAACTTCGGTGGCGCGGTGATCGACGCCCGCGCGTTCGACAGGCACACCGCCGCGCTGGAGCTGATCGCCGGGGACGACAGCTGCCGGGTGCTGGCCGGGGGCACCGCCGACGACACGGTCGGGTGGTTCGTCAGGCCGACCCTGTTCGAGTGCTCCGACCTCGCCCACGAGACGTTCACCACGGAGTACTTCGGGCCGATCCTGGGCGTGCACGTCTTCGACGACGCCCGCTTCGACGATGTGGTCGCCCAGGCCGAGTCGATCGCGCCGTACGCGCTGACCGGGTCGGTCTTCGCCACCGACCGCCAGGTGATCGACGCGGTGGCCGAGAAGATGCGGTACGCGGCAGGCAACTTCTACATCAACGACAAGCCGACCGGGGCGGTGGTCGGGCAGCAGCCGTTCGGGGGCGCTCGGGCCAGCGGCACCAACGACAAGGCCGGTTCGTGGCACAACCTGGTCCGCTGGATGTCCCCCCGGACCATCAAGGAGACGTTCGTGCCGCCGACCGACCACACGTACCCGCACATGGGCTGAACCGGCGACGGCCGGCGGTGGCGTGCGACGACGTCCCCGCCGGCCGGGCCCGCCCGACCCCGGCGGCGGGCCGGCACGCCCTGCGCGGTCGGCGGGGGCGGCGGTCGGGGGTGGTCCTGGGAGCACTGTCGTCGGCCGACAGTGCACATTGGAAATCCTCCCGGGTGGCAAATCCGGAAATCCTGGACGCCGGGACGGCAAAGTGGCAGCTTAGACGGCATGGCGGATTCCGGAGTCAACCCCACCGCGGCGGCCCTGCTGGGTCTGTTGCACGAGGGGCCGATGACAGGTGGCCAACTGATGGCCGCCGCTGAGCGCCGACTGGCGCCGTACTGGTCGATGACACGCAGCCAGGTCTACCGTGAGTTGCCGGTGCTGGCTGAGCGTGGTTTCGTGCGGCTGGGCAAGCCCGGGCCGCGGATGAGTCAACCCTACGCGATAACTGCGGCCGGCAAGCGGACCTTCTCCCGCTGGCTGGCGGAGAATCCCGGTCGGGACACCATCCGCAACCCGATCGCCCTGCGGATCGCGTTCGGCAACCTGCACTCGGCCAGCCAGCTCAAGAACCTCTACGCCTCGGCCAACGAATACCACACCGAGGCCCTCGCGTACGTCCGCGAACAGGTCAAGACCGCCAAGAAGGAGGGCGACGAGTACGACGCCAGCGCGCTGGAGTTCGCCGTCGCCTACCACAAGGCCGCGCTGTCCTGGCTCAAGACCGCCCCGGTCGGCTGATCATCGGCCCTGGTAGGTGGTGTGACGTGAGCGGACCGCCGCACGCACAGTACCCTTGTCTGTCGTGACCGCTGCCGATTACGCCGAACAGCTCAAGGAACTCGACGCGACCCTGCGCAACATCGAGGCGGTGCTCGACCTCGACCGTCTGCGGGAGGAGAAGGCCCGGCTGGAGGAGCAGGCGTCCGCGCCGGACCTCTGGGACGACCAGGCCAAGGCACAGCAGGTGACCTCGCAGTTGTCGTACGTCAACGGCGAGATCAGCAAGCTGGGCAGCCTGCGGTCCGGGCTCGACGACGCCCGGGTGCTGCTGGAGTTGGCCGAGGACGAGGCCGACTCCGGGGCGCTGGGGGAGGTCGAGTCCGAGATCGCCACGCTGACCAAGGCCATCCAGGAGATGGAGGTCCGCACCCTGCTCTCCGGCGAGTACGACTCCCGGGAGGCGCTGGTCGCCATCCGGGCGGGTGCCGGTGGGGTCGACGCGGCCGACTTCGCCGAGATGCTGCTGCGGATGTACCTGCGCTGGGCGGAACGGCACGGCTACCCGACGGAGGTCTACGAGACCTCGTACGCCGAGGAGGCCGGCCTCAAGTCGGCCACCTTCACCGTCAAGGTGCCGTACGCCTACGGCACGCTCAGCGTCGAGTCGGGCACCCACCGGCTGGTCCGGATCAGCCCGTTCGACAACCAGGGTCGCCGGCAGACCAGCTTCGCCGGGGTGGAGGTGCTGCCGGTCACCGAGCAGACCGACCACATCGACATCCCGGAGAACGAGGTCCGGGTGGACGTCTACCGGTCCTCCGGGCCGGGTGGGCAGAGCGTCAACACCACCGACTCGGCGGTGCGGCTCACCCACATCCCCACCGGCATCGTGGTGACCTGCCAGAACGAGAAGTCCCAGCTGCAGAACAAGGCCTCCGCGATGCGGGTGCTCCAGTCCCGGCTGCTGGAGCGCAAGCGGCATGAGGAAGAGGCGAAGCTGGCCGGCCTGAAGACCGGCAGCACCAGCTCCTGGGGCGACCAGATGCGCTCGTACGTCCTGCATCCTTATCAGATGGTGAAGGATCTGCGAACCGAGCAGGAGACCGGCAATCCGTCCTCGGTCTTCGACGGCGAGCTGGACAGCTTCATCGAAGCCGGCATCCGCTGGCGCAAGCAGCAGCAGCTCGCCAACGACGCTGCGTGATCGAGCGTGAACGGGGCGCGTCGTCGATCCCGGGTTGACCGGGTGAATCGATGACGCGCCCCGCATCGGCGGGGCGTGCCACTTGGCTCTGCGGTTACACCGCGTAGACTCACGACCCGTGATTCAGCTTGAGCAAGTGACGAAGACGTACCCGAAGGCGTCCCGGCCTTCGCTCGACAACGTGTCCGTCTCGATCGAGAAGGGCGAGTTCGTCTTCTTCATCGGGCCATCCGGCTCCGGCAAGTCCACGATCATCAAGATGCTGCTGCACGAGGTCGCCCCCAACAAGGGCCGGGTCATCGTCAACGGCAAGGACGTCACGTCGATGCGCTCCTGGAAGCGACCCCACTTCCGGCGCTCCATCGGCTGCGTCTTCCAGGACTTCCGGCTGCTGCCGAACCGCACCGCCTACGAGAACGTGGCGTTCGCCCTGGAGGTGATCGGCAAGACCAAGGCGGTGGCCCGCCGGGTCGTGCCCGAGGTGTTGGAGCTGGTCGGCCTCGGTGGCAAGGAGCACCGGTACCCGCACGAGCTGTCCGGTGGCGAGCAGCAGCGGGTCGCGGTGGCGCGGGCGTTCGTGAACCGCCCGCTGATCCTGCTGGCGGACGAGCCGACCGGAAACCTGGACCCGGACACCTCGATCGAGATCATGCGTTTGCTGGACCGGATCAACCGCACCGGCACGACCGTCGTGATGGTCACACACGACTCCAACATCGTGAACCAGATGCGCCGTCGCGTCGTCGAGATCGAAAGCGGCCGCATCGTGCGCGACCAGGCCCGCGGCGTCTACGGGTGAGCCGGCGCTCCACCCCTGCCGTACGACCTGACGACGAACACCTCACGCCGGAGAGCCGGAGGAACACCCGATGCGGATGAAGTATGTCCTGTCCGAGGTACTGGTCGGACTGTGGCGCAACGTCACCATGACCGTCGCGATGATCATCACGATGGCGGTCTCGCTGACCATGCTCGGCGCCAGTGGCCTGATGTACAAACAGGTCGGCGACATGAAGGACCTCTACTACAAGAACGTGGAAGTCTCGATCTTCCTGAAGACCGACGTCACCGAGCAGCAGCGCACCGACCTCGACGCCAAGCTGAAGAGCGATCCCCTGGTCAAGGAGGTCCTCTACGTCAACAAGGATGAGGCGTACAAGACCTTCAAGGAGATGTACCAGGACGCGCCCGACCTGGTGAACGCCGTGAAGCCGGACCTGCTGCCCGAGTCGTTCCGGCTGAAGCTGGTCAACCCGGAGCAGTACAAGAACATCTACGACCAGTACCAGGGCACCGAGGGGGTCGACGTGATCGTCGACCAGAGCCGGCTGCTGGACAAGATCTTCAACGTGCTCACCGCGATCCAGAACATCGCGCTGGCCGCCGCGGTGGTGATGGCGATCGCCGCGCTGCTGCTGGTCGCGAACACCATCCAGGTGGCCGCGTACAGCAAGCGGCGTGAGGTCGCGGTCATGAAGCTGGTCGGCGCGTCGAACTGGTTCATCCAGGCGCCGTTCGTGCTGGAGGCGGTGGTCGCCGGCCTGATCGGCTCGTTGCTGGGCCTGATCGCGCTGATCGGGGCGAAGCAACTGCTGTTCAGTGGCTCGTTGAAGGCGTTGGAGGGGCTGCTCTCGCCGGTCCAGTGGTCGGACATCTTCCTGATGTTCCCGCTGATGGCCGGCGTCGGTGGCCTGATCAGCGCTGCCACCGCCTGGGTCACGCTCCGCTTCTACCTGCGGGTCTAGTCACGCTTGCGCCTGCGGCTCTGGTCACCGCAGGGCTCTCCGACAAGGACCCTCCCGGGCCGGGAAGAAACGGCGCGGGAGGGTCCTTGTCGTTCGGGTAGCATGATCCCCGCTCACCGGCCGGGTGGTCGGTGCGCGTAGTGGAAGGGAGGTGGCGCCGGATGCCACGGGAAAAGGGTCGCAAGGTGGTCGCCTCCAACCGGAAGGCCCGCCACGACTACGCCATCCTCGACACGTACGAGGCGGGCATGGCGTTGACCGGCACCGAGGTCAAGTCGCTGCGCGCCGGGCGGGCCTCGCTGGTCGACGCGTTCGCCCAGGAACGTGACGGTGAGCTGTTCCTGCACGGCATGCACATCCCGGAGTACACCCAGGGCACCTGGACCAACCACGAGCCCCGGCGTACCCGCAAGCTGCTGCTGAAGCGGATGGAGATCGACAAGTTGATCGGCAAGACCCGCGAGGGGGGCCTGACCATGGTCCCGTTGCAGGTCTACTTCTCCGACGGCTGGGCCAAGGTCGAGATCGCCCTGGCCAAGGGCAAGAAGTCGTACGACAAGCGGCAGGACCTCGCCAAGCGGGACGCCGACCGGGAGATCGCCCGGGTGTCGGGTCGGCGTGGCAAGGGAATGGACGACTGATTCATCCCCTTTGTCCGGCTCGACGGGCCGGACCGGGGCTCGGGATGAAACCCGTTGCGGCAGGCGTTAGTCTGGTCAGTGCCGCCACAACCGGCGGCCCGTCGAGGGGGTGACTGGTTTCGACTTCGTACGCAGCGACAGGGGAAGCGAGCCGAGGAAGCCGACGTCGTCTCGAGAATCGGTCGTCGGAAACCAATAAGCGCCAAGCAAAATCGCGCTGACTTCGCTCTCGCCGCCTGAGGCGAGTAGTGAGTCTGTCGGCCTGGGAACGCCTTCGTCCCAGTTAGCCGGCATCAGCTAGAAGGCTGGCCAATCGGACCCGGTCGCGGGGTCCGTGCGGCGAGATCAATCAGCGACTGGGCCCGTCACACCAACTTGCTCGCGTGAGCGGTGGGGCCGAGTAGAGGCATAGCGAGCTGCGCTCGGAGAAGCCCTGACAAACCGGCGAAGGACCCGGGTTCGATTCCCGGCACCTCCACCACCTCGATGATGCGCCCCGGTCCCCCAAGGACCGGGGCGCATCACTGTTCCCCTCCCGCCCCGCCTTGCCCCGCCCCGCCTTGCTCCGCCCGCCTTGCCTTGCCCCGCCTTGCCTCGTTGATCAAGAGGTTTGCGTCAGACCCGGCGCGGCGGGTGACGCAAACCTCTTGATCACCCGGCCTTGACGGGTGGCGCGTGGTGATCAAGAGGTTTGCGTCAGAGTCGGAGATCAACTTGACGCAGACCTCTTGATCACCGGGGCGGGCCCGGGGAGATGGTCTCGATCAACGAGGCGGGCGCGGTGGGTGGGCGGGGTGTGGTGCTGGGAGGGGAGGGAACCGGGAGGGGTGGGTGGGCGTCTCAGGGGGATGCGGCGACTCGTAGGGCTGGCGTGGGGGTTGGGGCTCGTGGTGGCGGTGGGTGGGTGTGCGGCAGCCGGGTCGGTGCCCGGTGGCGCGGTGCCCGGTGGTGTGGTGTCCGGTGGTGCGGTGGATGGTGAGCCGGGGAAGCAGCGGAAGGTGTTCGACGGGCGGGCCGTCGAGGTCGCCGGGGCCTGGCGGCCCGGTCCCGGGTGGTCGAGCGGATACCTGCCGTTGCAGGACGCCACGGTGCTCATGGGTCAGCCCGGCTTCGACGCCGGCACCGAGGCGGCCTTTCGTGCCGGCTGGTACCGGGACCAGATCGTGCTGCCGACCGACGTGCCCGCCGACGGAGCGATCCGGTTCCCCGACGGTGCCCTGACCGTCCCGCTGATCAGCGCCGCCGAGGCGTACCGGCAGCTCGACCAGGGGGACCCGCCGCCGTGCGAGGGGCGACCCCGGGGACCACGACCCTCCGAACCGACAGCCGGCACGCGGCCGGACGATCCCGTCGCGACCCAGGCTGCCTGCATTCCGCTCACGGTCACCGGGGTCACCCTGGGCACCGCCGAGGTACGTACCAGTCGGGGGGTCGCCGCCGTACCGGCCTGGATCTTCACTGTGGCGGAGCTGACCAGCCCGGTGGCCCGCCTGGCGGTGGCGCCCCGGGCGGTAACCGCCGCACCCGGTCCGGCGGCCCCGGACCGGCCCCTGCCGGACGGGGTGGCCGGTGCCGACCAGCTCCGCCGGGTCGACGGCGCCCGGCTGACGTACACGGTCGGCCTGGGCGCCTGCGACAGCGGACCCACCGCCCTGGTGTGGGAGAGCGACGACGTGGTGGTGGTCGGCGGCGGGGTGGTCCGGGGCACCGGCGAGTGCATCGACCTGGCGGTGTTCAAACCGGTCACCGTGACGTTGGCGGCCCCGCTCGGGAAACGGCCGGTGCTCGACGTCGCCACCGGCCGGGTGCTCACCCTGACCGCCCACTGACCCGCTCCGGGCTTCCCGTCCGAACGTCGCACGCTCGCGTTGATCAAGAGGTTTGCGTCACGTCGGTCGATCAGGATGACGCAAACCTCTTGATCAACGCGGACAAGCGAGCCGGGCGGACAAGTGAGCGGGGTGCGGCCAGCCTCACTGTCAGAGGAGGGTGGGGATGGCGGTGCTGATCGGTGTGGGGAGCACCGTGGGGCCGTCGGCACGTAGCGCCCCGGTGAGCGCGTCGGCCAGGTCGGGCAGCGCGTCGACGACGCGGGTGGCGCAGCCGTAGCCCCGGGCGATGGCGGTGAGGTCCAGGCCCGGCAGGTCCAGTCCGGGCACGCCCGGGGTGGACTTCAGCTCGGCGAACGCCTTGAGGATGGCGTACTGCTGGTTCACCGGGACCAGCACGACCACCGGCAGCCGCAGCTGCGCGGCGGTCCACAACGCCTGCACCGAGTAGTGGAAGGAACCGTCCCCGATCACCGCGACCACCGGCCGACCCCGCCCGGTGTCCCGCTCGGCGAGGGCGATACCGACGGCGGCGGGCAGCCCGTAGCCGAGCCCTCCGCTGGCCATGGTGAAGTACGACGCCGGGCGGGTCACCGGGAGTCGACGCCGCAACGCCGCGAGGTTCGACGGTGACTCCTGCACCAGCACCCCGTCGGCGGGCCAGCAGGCGGCCAGCGCGGCGAAGAGCGCGTCCGCGTCGGGCGGGTTGTCGGTGCCCGGCGGTTCCGGCGTCGGGCGGGGCGGCGGCGTCGGCCGGTCGGCCGCCGGCAGCAGGTCCAGCAGCGCGGCCAGGGTCAACCCGGCGTCACCGAGCAGGCTGTCGCCCACCGGGGCCCGTGCCGCCTCGTCCGGGTCGTCGGTGACGTGCAGCAGCCGAGCCCCGGGCGGCAGGTGGTCGCCGGGCACGTGCGGGTAGTAGCGGAACACCGGCGCGCCGACCACCAGCACCACGTCGTGCCCGGTGAGTTTCTCGGCCAGCGGGGCGATCGCGTACGGCAGCACCCCCCGGTAGTGCGGGTGGTGCTCCGGGAACGCGGCCCGCTCCGGTGCCGGCGCTGACCAGACCGGCGCGGCGAGCCGCTCGGCCACCGCCGCCGCCACCGGCCAGGCGGTGGCCCGGTCCACCGCAGCACCGAGCACCAGCACCGGGTTGCGGCTGGCGGCCAGCAACGCGGCGAACTCCCGCAGCCGACGCGGGTCGGGGGCGAACCGGGTGGCCACCGTCCGCACCTGCGGTGGTGGGTCCGCCGGCTGGTGCCAGTCGTCCAACGGCAGGGAGAGGTAGACCGGGCCGCTCGGTGGTTGCGCCGCCGTGGCGTACGCCCGCATGAACGCCGCCGGGACGTCCTGCGCCCGCACCGGCTCGTGGCTCCACTTCACGTACGGCTGGGGCAGCTCGGTGGGGTGCCGGTTGGCCAGCCGGGGCTCCATCAGCAGCATCTCCCGGCTCTGCTGCCCGGCGGAGACGATCAGCGGTGTCCGGTTGTGCCAGGCGGTGACCAGGTTGCCCATGCCGTTGCCGGTGCCCGGGGCGGTGTGCAGGTTGACGTGCGCCGGCCGGCCGGTGGCCTGGGCGTAGCCGTCGGCCATGGCGACCGCCGACGCCTCGTGCAGGGCGTGCACGTAGTGGAAGTCGGCCGGGAAGTCCTGGAGGAACGGCTCCTCGGTCGAGCCGGGGTTGCCGAAGACCGTGGTCAGGCCGAGGGCGCGGAGCAGGTCGTAGGTGGTCTCCCGGACGGTCGCCATCGCCCTCCACCTCCGCGTCCCCGACCCGCCGGTGTCCGCCGGGACCGGGTCCCTGACCTGCCGAATCTATCGGGTGGCAGGCGGCGCTCCGTGCGCTTTGCCGGCTATTGCCCTGTCCGGGGGCTGCCGGGAGCACGTCCGGGCCGTGCGGCGACGGTCAGGGGAGGGGGAACGGGGTCCGGATGCCGTCCAGCGCGTGCCCGCAGGGGCAGTCGCGGTCGGTGGGCAGGGCGGCCACCGCGTCCAGCAGTACGCCCCGCAGCCGGTCGGTGTTCTCGCCGAAGACCCGGAACACCTCCTCCTGGGTGACCGAGTCGCCCGCCTCCACCCCGGCGTCCAGGTCGGTGACCAGCGCGATGGAGGTGTAGCAGAGGGCCAGCTCGCGGGCGAGCACCGCCTCCGGGTGGCCGGTCATGTTGACCACCGTGCCGCCCATCGCGGCGTACCAGCGGGATTCCGCACGGGTGGAGAAGCGCGGCCCCTCGACCACCACCACCGTGCCGCCGTCGACCGCCGGCACGTCGCGCCCGGCCGCCGCGTCGAGCAGGGTACGCCGCCCCACCGGGCAGTACGGGTCACCGAACGTCACGTGCACCGCGCCCTGGTCGTAGTAGGTCTGCACCCGGCCGCTGGTGCGGTCGATGAGCTGGTCGGGCACCACGAACGTGCCGGGGCCCAACTCGGGGCGCAGCCCGCCGACGGCGCAGGGGGCGAGCACCTGGCGTACTCCCAACGTGCGCAGTGCCCACAGGTTCGCCCGGTACGGAATCAGGTGCGGGGGGTGGCGGTGATCACGCCCGTGCCGGGGCAGAAACGCCACCGAACGGCCGCCCACGGTGGCGATGGTGAGCACGTCAGAGGGGGTGCCGTACGGGGTCTCGACCTGGTGTTCCGTGGCGTCGTCGAGGAGCGCGTACAGCCCCGAACCGCCGATCACCGCGATGTCCGCCGTCGGACCCATCGATCCTCCCTCGACCGCCCTCGATCACCTGTCGGTCAGACCTTAGCCACCGCACCGGGTGCAGGCTATGGTGCCAGGCATGGCGGTGACAGCACAGTTGGTCGGTGGTGCCCGGTTGTCGGACCCGGTGCGCGGCTGACGATGTCCGAGACGCAGGGGGAGGGACCGGCGATCAGCGGTCGTGCCGTGGAGTCGATGACCGGGCGGCTGCTGGTCGCGACACCGGCCCTCAAGGACCCGAACTTCGATCGTACGGTGGTGCTGCTGGTCGCCCACGAGGCCAACGGTGCGCTCGGGGTGGTGCTCAACCGGGCCACCGAGGTGGCCGTCGCGGACGTCCTCGGCGAGTGGAGCGATCTCGCCCGCCACCCGGCGGTGCTCTTCGAGGGCGGCCCGGTGCAGCCGGAGTCGGCGATCTGTCTGGCCCGGATGCGTCATCCGATGCGCCGGTTGAAGGGTTTCCAGCCGATCTCCGGCGCGGTGGGCACGATCGACCTGTCCTCCGATCCGGAGCGGATGCGTGACAGCATCGGCGGCATCCGGGTCTTCGCCGGCTACTCCGGCTGGGGGTCCGGGCAACTGGAGCAGGAGATCGAGGACGGCTCCTGGTTCGTGCTCGACGCGCTGCCCGGTGACGCCTTCGTCGACCGCCCGGACGACCTCTGGCCGATGGTGCTGCGCCGGCAGGGTGGCATGATGGCGGCGGTCGCGCATTTCCCGCCGGACGTCGCGTTGAACTGATCGGCAGGGGACCCCCGCGAGATGACCATGCTCGGCCGCGTGTGTATAGTTCTCTCCGTGCCCGGGCGACCGGGACGACCGCAAGGGGCCGTGGCGCAGCTGGTAGCGCACCACACTGGCAGTGTGGGGGTCAGGGGTTCGAGTCCCCTCGGCTCCACCCTTGAGGCAACAGGTCAGCGGCCTGGTCGAGTATCGACCGGGCCGCTTTTCCGTGTCCGGCCCCGGTTGACGACGCCACCCGGGGCACGGGCAGCCTGAGTCGACGGTGGGTTGACGTCGTCGGCCACCCGGGCACCGGGTCGGTGACGCGGGGTGGCCGGTCGTCGTGACTGCGCCCGTACCGGGCCGGCCACCCGCGTACTGGGGTGTGGGACCGGCCCACCTGCCCGGCTGGGGTTGCGGGGGTGGGCGGGTCTCCTGCGCCGGGGCCGGCCGCGACGACGCCGGTGGGGCCGTCGGGGGTACGGGCGGGGAACTGCCGCAGTTTCCGGGGTGCTGGGGTCACCGACTACGGGCGGCCCGGCCACCCGGTGGGCGGCAGCGGCCGGTGCGGTAGGTGTTTCCGGATCCGGGCAGGGTGCGCCTGGGCGCGGAGCTGCCGATCAGAACGGGACGAGTGCCTTGCCCGCGCCGGTGCCGGGGCGGATGGCGGGGAACTCCGGTCCCTTCCAGTGGCCGATCGGCGCGCGGGTGATGGCGGGAACGGCCGCGACGGGCTCTTCCACGCTCATGTCCACTCCCGGGGGCCGACGGCATCTGGTGGAGAAGCTAGCCGCCACTGCCGGCCCGGTCAACCACGGAGGATGGATCGTTACCTGCCCGCCGACCTGCGCGTTCGCCGGGTTGCGAGGACGCCGGTACACACCGGCTTGGCGTAATGCGAGATATCGTTTCGCATCTTGACAGGGGTTTTCGTGCCCCGTACCTTCGCTGCAAGTCGGCGAGGCGTCAGGGTGCTGCTGGGGTGCAGCCCGACCGCCCGAACCGGCCGTGACCAGCGTTGCCCGGCCATGCCGTGACGCCGTCTGCGGTTCTCGCGGCCCTGATTGATCCCTCCCAATCTGGCAGTTCAGGCATTCCGCACCATCACCGAGTCGATGCAGTTCGCGTCGGACCCGCGCCGCAGCAGCCAGGCGGCCGTATCCGTCGCGGCGGAGCCGTCCCTTCGTACCCACCGAGCCCTCATCCCCGCCGCCGACGTCGGCGGCGGGAGACGTCGGGCCACGCGCGAAGCACATAGGAGCATCACGATGAACACACGACGTACCGGTGCGATGGTCGCCCTTGCCGCACTGCTCTTCACGAGCGCCTGCGGGGGCGCCGAAGGCGCTGCAGACAGCGCGGACGGCACCACGAAGGTTTCCGTCACGACGTTCGGCTGCGAAATCTGGAACACCTGGGCGATCGGGAAGGGCGTCTACGGCAAGCACCGCCTCGACGTCGAGCTGGTCCGCTCCGGAGGTGGCTCGGCGGCGGTCGCCGCAGTCCTGTCCGGCGCGGCCGACTTCGGCTACGTCAACGGCTACACCGCGATCAACGCCTACAACACCGGTTTCCCGATCCAGATGGTGTCCGGGGTGAACGTCAACGCGTTGCCGCCGGCGAAGCCCGCGCAGGGCGTCTTCGTCGGCAAGGACTCCCCGATCAAGGCGGCCACCGACCTCGCCGGCAAGAAGATCGCGGTCAACGAGATCAACGGCATCAACCAGATCGTGACCGCGAGCTGGCTGAAGGCCAACGGGGTCGAGCCGGACAGCGTCAGCTTCGTGGCACTGCCCTTCGCCGAGCAGGTACCCGCCGTGCTCAGCGGACGGGTCGACGCCGCGCAGCTGGGCTACTCGCTGCTGGGCAACAACAACGACAACGTCCGCAGCCTGGCCGACCCCTTCGCCAGCAGCGACAAGATCTACATCGCGACCTACGTCGCCGCCAAGAGCTTCGTCGGCAAGGGCGACGCCGCCAAGCGCTTCCACGAGGCGATCACCGAGACCGCGCAGCAGCTCAGCGACCCGGCCAACACCGCCGAGGCGTTCCGGTTGCTCTCCGAGTGCCAGAAGGTGCCGGCGGAGACCCTCGCCGCCCAACCGCAGAACGCCCTCGAAGCGGACGTCGACGTCGCCGCGCTGGACCGGATGGCCCAGCAGATGGTCGACCTGAAGATGCTCCAGAAGAAGCCCGACCTGGGGCCCTTCGTCACCGACTTCGCGCGGTCCTGACCTGTCCTGTCGTCGCGGAAGGCGGGCCACCATGAGGGGAGAGGACGTGACATGGCGTCGGACGTCCACGTGATTGACCAGGTCGAGGCGGACGCCCGACCCACCGGCGGGCCTGTCGCGGCCCGCCGGTGGGGCCCCACACCCGACTGGGTGCTGGGCGTGGCGGGCGTGGTGACCATGTTCGTGCTGTGGGACCTGGTGGTCCGGGCCGGGGCGGTCTCGGTGGACTCCCTGCCGTACCCGGTGGACACCCTGCAACGCGCTGGCGAACTGCTCGTCGACGCGACGTTCCTGACCGAGGTGGCGCAGACCCTGTGGGCGTGGCTGTTGGCCATGCTCGTCGCCAGCGCCGTCGGCATTCCGCTGGGGCTGACCCTGGGCTACTTCTCCGCCCTCTACCGGCCGTCGTCCTCGGTGGTGCACGCCGGACGGTCGATCCCCTCCTCGGCGTTCCTGCCGATCGCCATCCTGATGTTCGGCCTCGGCACCCAGATGAAGGTGTCCCTGGCGATCTACGCGATCTTCTGGCCGATTCTGCTCAACGCGATGTACGGCGTCCGCGACACCGAACCGCTGATGCTGGCCACGGGGCGGAGCATGGGCTGGACGCGTATCCGGCTACTGACCCGGGTGGTGCTGCCGTCGGCGGCCCCGTCCATCGCCACCGGGCTGCGGGTGGCCAGCTCGACGGCGCTCATCGTGGTGCTCTCCGCCGAACTGCTCGGGGCCACCAACGGGGTGGGAACGGTGATCACCACGTACCAGCAGGCGCAGCGACCCGACTTCGTCTACGCGGGCATCCTGCTCGTCGGCCTGCTCGGAATGGGCCTCTACTACGGCTTCAACCTGGTCGAACGCCTGGTGGTGCCGTGGGGCCAGGCACAGCGGGAGGGTGGACGATGAGCGGGCAGGGACTGAGCCGGCCGGTGGTCACGTCGGCGCTGGCGGTGGGACGCGGGGTGCGGTCGCTGTGGCTGCTCGCCCTGCTGCTGGTGGTGTGGGAGGTCGCCGCCCGGAGGGTGGGCTCCCTGTTCGTGCCGCCGGTGTCGCAGATCTTCGGCGCGTTCGTCGACACCTGGCTGTCCGCGTCGCCGTCGTCGCTGTTCCTCAGCTCCCAGTTCCGGGTCGACGTCCTGCCGAGCCTCGTCCGGCTCGGCCTGGGCTACGGCGCGGCGACGGTGCTCGGCGTCGGCCTCGGCATCCTGATCGGGGTGTGGCGGCCGGCCGGCGCGTTCTTCAACCCGCTGATCCGGCTGGGCATGTCGGTGCCGGTCACCGCTCTGCTGCCCATCGCCATCGTGCTGTTCGGCATCACCAGTGGGATGAACGTCTTCCTCATCGCGCTGGGCTGCCTCTGGCCGATCCTGATCAACACCTACGACGGCGTCCGGGGCATCGACCGTACGGTGGTCACCGCCGCCCGGAGCCTGCGACTGACCCGGCGGCGCTACTTCCTGCGGGTCCTGCTGCCCGGCGCCAGCCCCGCGATCTTCGCGGGCATGCGGATCAGCATCGGGATCGCGCTGGTCCTGATGGTGATCTCCGAGCTGTACGCCGCCACCGCCGGCCTCGGGTTCTACATCGTGAGCCAGCAGCGGCTGTTCCAGTTCCCGCAGCTGTGGTCGGCGATCGTCCTGCTGGCGCTGCTCGGCATCCTCTTCAACGCCATCTTCGCCCTGGTCGAGCGGGTGCTGCTGCGGTGGCACCGCAACGTGCGCCCCGACAGCGCCGAAAGCCACTGACCGACACCACGTAGGAGCCCCGGATGAACCCCGTGACGACCCGACCGCACCAGCCCGGTGCCGCCCTCGACACCGCCGTGCTCGACGTGCAGCAGCTGAGCAAGTCCTACCGGTCCCGCAAGGGCGACGTGCCCGCCGTACGCAGCATCGAGTTCGCCGTCCACGCCGGCCAGTTCGTGTCGGTGGTGGGGCCCTCCGGCTGCGGCAAGACCACCCTGATGATGTGCATCGCCGGGCTGCTGCCCATCTCCGGCGGTGCGGTGATGTTCCGGGGGGAACGCATGTCCGGCCCCCGCGACGGCGTGGCGGTCGTCTTCCAGGACTACAGCCGCTCGCTGTTCCCCTGGTTGACGGTCGAGAAGAACGTCGCCCTCCCGTTGCGCGACCGGGGCCTGCCCCGTGCCGAGATCCGGCAGCGGGTGCAGGAGTCGCTGGAGATGGTGGGCCTGGCCCACGCCGCCGGGTTGCACCCGTGGCAGCTCTCCGGCGGCATGCAGCAGCGGGTCGCCATCGCCCGGGGGCTCGCCGTACGGCCGGAAATGCTGATCATGGACGAGCCGTTCGCGTCGGTGGACGCCCAGACCCGGGCCAGCCTGGAGGACCTGTTGCTCAAGGTCTGGGCGGAGACCGGTACGACGGTGCTGTTCGTGACCCACGACATCGACGAGGCCGTGTACCTGTCCGACCGGGTGGTCGTGCTGTCCCAGGGCCCCTCAGTGGTCGTGGCGGACCTGCCGGTCACCCTCGACCGACCCCGCGACCAGATCGCGACCAAGCAGACCCCGCTCTTCGGTGAACTCCGCGAGCACGTCTACTCCCTGGTCATGGCCTCGCAGCGGCGGACCTCCCTGTCAGGGGAGCCGAGCTGACCGGGTGAACCGGGTCGCGCCGATGCGGCCCAGGGGCGGGAACCGATGACGTGGCGGTGGTGCTGGGCGTCGCGTTCCGGCGGCACCGGAGGGACCCGGGAGGGGTCCCTCCGGTGCCGGACCGTCAGGTCCTGGTCAGGGTCACCTGAACCGTCTCACCCGGGCTCTGGCCGGCCGTGTTGGTGAACCCGACGGTGAACGTCACGTCCAGCCGACCGGTCTTGACCAGCGTCTGCCGGTACGCGGGTGCCACCGTCACGGTCACCGTCACCGTGTTCGCCTTCGCCACCTCCCGGCTGACCGCGTTGACCTTCTCCCCGCTGAGGGTGAGGGTGCCGGCGGTGTTGACCGTCGCGGTGAGCGTCGCCGTACCCGAGGTGGGGTCGGCCTCCACCTTGTCGATCCGTACGGTCGGGGCCGGGGTCGCCGGGTCGACCGTGCCGATGACCGGCTTGGACAGCGTCGACTGCCCGGACGAGTCGACCATCATCGCCTGGAACTTGACCTGCCTACCGGCGTCCTTCGCCGCCGGGGTCCAGTCGAACAGGTAGGGGGCGGTGGTGGTCGTGCCGACCAGGGTGCCGTTGACGAACAGGCTCGCCGAGGCGATGGCGAAGTCGTCGGTGCCCCGGATCAGCGGGTGCACGGTCGACCCGACCTGGAACACCGCCCCGCGTCCCGGGTCGGCCAGTTCGGCCGAGGGCGCGGCGTCGGCGACCCGGCCCACCCCGGTCGGCACCGCCGGTGGTGGGGTCGGCCGGCGCTTGGTGACGCTGACCGTGGCGCTGCCGGTGCCGTCCACGCCGGAGATCGCCTCGATGCCGGTGGCCGGGACCGCCGGTCCGCCCGGGACCGGTTGCCCGCTGCCGAGGTAGCTGCCGGTCAGCGCGAACGGAGCGCCCTCGCGTACGGCGGTGTTGTCGGCGTTGGCGTTGTAGACGGCGAACCCGTTGCCGGTGAGCACGTTGCGGTAGCCGGTGAGCGCCCCGGCCGTCTCGGTGCCGGCGTCGGTGAGCAGGATGCCGTACGACCGTTGGGGTGCGGGCGGGTAGTAGTTCCCGGTGATCCGGCTGGTGTTCACGAAGCCGTCCGTTCCGCTGGCGTACTGGATGCCGGTCTGCGGGAACCGGCTGTTCGGCTCGCCGGTGACCACGGTGTCGGTCACGTACCCGTGTTGGCGGATGCCGGAGCGGACGGTGGTCTCGGGGGTGCCGTCGCGGCCCCGCGCGCCGTCGAAGAGGATGCCGCCGGACTGGTAGCCGCTGACCACGCTGCCGGTGACGGTCAGCTCGCTCTCGACGGTGCCGGTGCCGGCCCCCCGGATGATGCCGGTCTTGACGATGCCCCAGCCGTGCGGGTGGGCGGCGAGTTCCTCGTCGGTGGTCGCCACCCGCAGCGGGCCGACGACGCTGTCGGCGACCCGGCCGGCCGCGCCGAAGAACGCGATGCCCGCCTCGGCCCAGACGTCGCCGGAGGTCACCGTCACGCCGGAGAGGTCGAGGAACATCTCGTTGGTGTCGGTCGAGCCGAGCGACTGCCGGGACACGGTGATCACGTTGCCGCCGCCGTCGCGCAGGTACGGCTGGTCGCCGGCCAGGTTCCCCAGTGACGGATCGGGCTTGATGGTGACCTTGTCCGCGCCGGCCCCCTTGATCTTCAGGGGCTTGGTGATGGTCAGGCCGTTGCGGGCACCGGTCTGCACCGGGTTGGACGCATGGTTCACCGGCGTCGACGACTCCTGGTAGACGCCCGCGCACACCACGATGGTGTCCCACGGCGAGGCGAAGTCGACGGCCCGCTGGATCGAGGTGAAGTCGGCCGTCGGGCACTGCTTCCGGTCGTCGTCGACCGTCCACGTGGTGTTGCCCTGCGGGTTGGCCACCGGGTCGACGAGCGCGACGTTGCCCGGGGTGTTGTCGTAGCCCGCGAGGTAGGTCGCCGGGTCGGGGCCGCCGAGGGCGGACGGGCCGTGGCCCGCGCCGTCGGCCCGGTCGCCGTCGGACAGCAGTTGTGCCCCCGCGTCGGATTCCTGGAAACGTACGTCGGCCAGCTCGATCGAGCCGGACTTCGGCATGTCACCCACCCCGAACCGGAGTTCCAGCTTCGCCAGCGCACCGACGTCGACGCCCTGCGCCGCGAACTCGGCGAGCGGGACCCGGATCTGGTCCAGGACGATGTGGGTGTTCGGGGTGTTCGTGCCGGTCGACATGTGCAGGGCGTTGCCCCAGCGGGGGTCACCGGCGTCGACGGTCCCCTCGTGACCGGCGGCGTCGCGCAGCGCGATGACGAACCGCTGGGTGGTCGAGGCCGGGTCGTACGACGTGGGCTTCTCGTTGGGCCAGACCGGGTTGGTCGGGGTGCCGTTGACGGTGGTGTCCCGGGTGTTGTCGCCCCGGTTGTCGGCACCCGGGTTGCGGGTGTCGAAGAAGTTCACGGCGGCGCTGAGCGCCAGCGCCTTCAGGTGCCGTACGTCGGCGGACGCGGCCGGGATCGCGGCGGTCAGCGACGCGGTCGAGCCCGGTTCCCAGGCGAGGGTGAGCTGGCGACCGTAGGAGTGGTTGATGGGGCTGTTCTCCCGGGTGCCGTTCTGCCCGCCGAGCGCGCCGGCCGCCGGCAGTGGGCAGGGCTTGGCGGCGGTCGGCAGCCCGGTCTTACCGAGCTGCGCCGGGGCGAAGTCCTGCGGCTCCGGGTTGCACCAGTCGTACCCGCCGGGGGTGCTCGCCGGTTTCGGGGTGACCCCGGCGGCCTGCGCGTACGGGTCGGCGAAGCCGCTGCCGGTCAGGGTTCCGCCGAGGGCGTTACGGGTGAGCGGGTTGTTGACCTCGGGCCGGATCACGTCCACCCGTTCCTGCGGGGCGGCGAAGTAGCTGGTGTTGACCCGTTCGTCGCATCCGATCGCGGTGCCGGACGGGCTGGTCGGGCAGGCCGACGCGGGGACCTGGAGGCCACCCGGGGTGTTGGCCAGCTCACCTGTCAGATAGGGCTGGAACGCGCCCTCGCCGCCGACGTAGCGACGGAAGAACGCCGCCATCGTCGCCAGGCCCAGCTTCTCCTGGTCGCCCATCCGCGCCGCGTCGCCGGAGAACTTGGTGTTCACGGCGGGGTTCAGCGGGTCGGAGTTGTCGATGGCGTAGTTCAGCGCCGGGTCGGTGTAGCTGGCCGCGCCGCTGAGCCGCAGGTTGTGCGGATGGATGTTGTTGGTCGCGAACGGGGCCGAGTTGCCGCAGGCCGCGTCGTTGTTGGCCTGGCCGTCCGCGCCGCCGTCGGCGTACCAGACGGTGTTGTACCAGTTGTGGATCGCGCCGAGGTGCTCCACCTGGATGCGGGGGAACGGGTCGCCAGGGTTGACGTACTGGCTGCGTTCGAACAGCCGCGCGCCCTGGAGGTTGGAGACGTCGCCGTCGCACATCGGCAGGATCGACAGGTACGGCATCCCGTACGGGGCCTTGCGCTCGTAGTCCACCGGGGCGAGCGAGATGACCCCGCGCAGCGGGTAACGCGGGCCGTCGGTGCGGATGCGGTTGTAGTCGATGAAGCTGGACACCGCGTCACCGCCACGCGAGTGGCCCATCAGGCCGATCCGGGTCAGGTCGAGGCGGCCGGCGAGCGTGGTGCCGACGGTGGTGTGCTCGTCGACGGGCAGCCCACCGGGGCGGTTCGCCGCGCTCAGCGCGTCCAGGGTGGCGGCGATGAGCATCCGCCGGCTGTGCATGCCCTTGCCCTTGCTGCTGTCCTGCCGCATCATCAGCTGGTCCTGGGACACCGAGAAGGTGGTGTAACCCCAGGTGGCGAGGTTCTCCGCGAGGTAGGCGTAGCCGTTCTCGTTATGCTTGAACTGGGCGCAGGTGAGCTGGGCGGTGTCCTGGCCCGAGTCGCACGAGCCGTGGTTGCCGTGCACCAGCACGAGCACCGGCGACGGCGTGGTACGTCGGGTGAAGTCCGGTGTGTACAGCTGGCCCCGGATCTCGATCCGCTCCGCGGCCTGTGCCGTTCCGGCCGTCGGGTCGGCGCCTGAGGAGTTCGGTTCCTGAATGCTGGCGAGGCCGAGTTTGGCCTCCTGGACGGCCTGGTGTCCGAAGGGGCCACGGGCCGTCGGGTCGGGCAGGTCGGTCGTGGACGCCGCAGGCGGCGCGACCGCAGTGGGTGACGCCGCGGTGGCCGGCCCCGCCAGGGCCACCGGGGCGGTCACCGCGACGATCACCGAGAGGAGCACGCGCGTGCTCCTCGATGTTCGTACCTTCAAAGGTTTCTCCTCGGAGCGAGATTGAGCGTTCAACGGTCGCGAACGCTAACCAGCCCTCGTTTCTCCGAGGTTTCCGTCGACAGCGATTTTTCGGTTGATCGAATACTGGCCTACCAGGGGAAATGCGCCCTCGTCGGTAACTCGGCGGGTAATCGGACGGGTGCTGGAATTGCGGATGGTCACCGCTATTCCCGCAATCCGTTTATCCCGGTCATGTCGGGGCAGCGTGGGTGGAACCGTTCGTCGGTGGCGAGGGCGGTGCGGGGAGGTCAGCGCGGGGCGCGTCGGGTCTTCGGCAGGTCGAACTGGTCGGCGGCCTTGCAGTCCTTCTGCCCGCCGACCGCGCCCGGGCCCAGCCGCTTCAACTCCGCGCGGGCCCGGCTACGGCCCAGGTTCCAGGCGTACCACGGGTCGGGCTCGGCGAGGTCGTCGTCGATCCAGCTCAGCGTGCACCGGCGCACCCGGTCCGGCAGGTTGGCCAGGGCGGGGGTGGCGTCGGCGGAGAGCGCCCGCAGGTACCAGGCGTCGATCTTGCCGGATTGCTCGTACCTGGCGATGTTGCGGCGGGCCGCGTAGTCCTCCGGATTGAGCACGGCCAGGCTGAGCAGCATCACCACGGCCAGCCCGACGGTGACGCCGGGGATCCACCGGCCCCGCCACCGTACGCCCGCCGCCAGGATCATCAGGAAGACCGCGCCGAGCAGCAGCTCGAACGCCATCACGAAGATCCGTTCCCCGGTGAAGCTGTAGACCTTCTGGTAGGTGTACATCCGCGACAGCGCCGACACCACGATCACCACACTGAGCACGCTGATCAGCCCGAGCAGGGCCCGCAGCAGGACCCGTTCGGCCCGGGTCTCGCGTCGCGCCCAACGGCTGACCCCGCCCAGCACGGCCACGGTCAACAGGGTCACCACGGTGAGCTGCCAGAATCCGCTGCGCGCGTACTCGGCGTAGCTCAGCCCGGCGGTACGCAGGACGTGCCGCTGACCGCCGAAGAGCACCGTGAACTGCACCGCGACGAAACCGACGAAGAGCAGCGTCAGGGCGGCGATGGCCGGGGCCCACTCCAGCATGCCCAGCCGACGCCGACCCTCCCGGTCGACGGTCGACAGGTCCGGTGGCGCGGCCAGGGTGTACGTGGCGGCGACGGCGATCAACCCGCCGACGGCGGCCAGGAAGAGCCAGCGGAACACCGTGCCGACGTTGACCTCGGGCACGACCGCGCCGAGCACCTGGTCGAACGCGGCGTCGGCGGAGGACAGCAGCAGCCCGAACACGAGCAGCACCACGGCGGTGGCGGCGACCGAGCCGACGACCCGGCGCACCAGCTGGCCGCCGCCGGTGGCGGTCACGTGCCGGCGTACCCAGGGCAGCCCGCGCAGCGCCGCGAACGGGGCCGCGACCAGGCTGAACAGGATGGACCGGACCTGTCTGCCGCCCACGATCGCCAGGGTGGCGCAGCCCAGCGCCCCGAGGACGCAGAAGGTCACCAACCACCAGGCGTTACGGAAGGTCAGCACGGCCAGCAGCGCCAGCGCGGCCACCGCCCAGCCGCCCCGGATCATCATGTCGGCGCGGGTCAGCGCGTCGGCGTTGCGCCTGACGGCCGCGACCACCCCGACGGTGAGGACCAGCCAGCCGAGGAACCAACCGATGCCGGTGCGGCTCAGCGGGACGAAGAACGCCACGCCCAACGCCCCGGCCAGTACCGCCGCCGGCACCGCCCAGCCGGTGGCGGGCCGGGGACCGGGCCACCGGGCGCTCAGGAACGACGGCGGGGGCGGGACCGGGGCCCAGGATTCGGGCGCCCCACCCCACTGCGCCGGTCGGCCGCCGCCCGGCGGCGTGCCGAATGCGGCAGACCCCGGGCGGCCGAGGACGGCCTGCTGACCGGGGCCGGGCACGCCGGTCCCGGGTGGCGGTTGCTGGCCGGAGGGTACGGGTCGACCCGGGCCTTCCTGCGGGCCGGGCGTCACCGGGGCGGCGGCCGGGAGCGGGGCGGGCTGGGTCGGCGCGTCGTCCGCCGGGGCCGCCGCGGTGCGCGGTGCCGGCACGCTCACCGACCGGCCCGACCCATCTGCCGCTGCCTCGTCGGCCGCCGGGGCGGGCGTCGCCGGGGCCGGTGCCGTGGTTGCCGGTGAGCCGTCGGTGGCTGCTGCCGGGCCGGGCGGGGGCACCGGTGGCGCAGTGGCGACCGGGCCGGCCGGGCCGTCGCCAGCCGGGCCGGCCGCAAGGAGGGCCGGGGCTCCTCCGGCGGCCCCGGGCGCGGTGTCGCCGCTGGTCGGCACCAGGGGCAGGAAGAGCGCGTACCCGAGGGTGCCGTCCGGGACCTGGACCGGGATGGCCCAGCCGGGCTCACCCTCCCGACCGGGCCACCTGATCGCCGGCGGCAGCCCTTCCTGGGCGGGCACGGTCAACAGGTACGGCACTCCGGCCGGCGGGCTGCCCCCGGGGGAGTGTGAGGTCGGTTCCGGTTCGGACACGTACGCTCCTTGATACGGCACGTGCGGTCACTGTAGAGGCAACCGACCCCCGCCGCCGGCCCGCACGCCGTACCGTCGAACCTTTGCCCGCCCGCATCCGTACCAAGGGCGGGAGGTCGACCAGATGACCGTACGCGCAACGTTCGCCGCCCTCGCGGTCGTGGCGGTGACCGTGCTGCTCGATGCGGCTCCTGCCGCCGCGCACGGCGCACCGACCAGCCCGTTGAGCCGTTCGGCGGCCTGCGGCCCGGAGGGGCCGCACGTCTCGACGCCCGCCTGCCTGGCGGCGGTGTCGGCGGGCGCGGCGCTGCGCGAGTGGGACAACATCCGGGTGTACGGCGTCAACGGCCGCGACCGGGAGCGCATCCCGGACGGCGAGTTGTGCAGCGGCGGGCTCTCCGCCTACCGGGGGTTGGACCTGGCGCGGGCGGACTGGCCGGCGACCGAGTTGACCGCCGGGGCGCGGTACACGTTCCGTTACCGGGGCACCATCCCGCACAAGGGCACCTTCCGGCTCTACACCACCCGTCCCGGCTACGACCCGCGCACCCCGCTGCGCTGGGCGGATCTCGACAGGATCCCGTTCCTGTCGGTGACCGACCCGCCGCTGCGTGACGGGTCGTACCAGATTCCGGGGCGGCTGCCCGCCGGGTTGACCGGGCGGCACCTGATCTACACGGTGTGGCAGAACTCCGACACCCCGGACACCTACTACTCCTGCTCCGACGTGCTGTTCAGCCCGGCGGGCGGGGCCGACCCGGGCGACCCGACGCGGGTCGCCACCGATCCGACGCAGGCTGTCAGCGACCCGGCTCCCACCGACCCGGCCGGCGGCCCGACGGCAGGCGTCGGAGCGGACCAGGCCACCTCCGCCGGGGCGACCGCGGCCGGTGACGGGTCCGCCGGGGAGACCGGCGTGCCGGTAGCGTCGGTGACCCGGGTCGGCGGCGGCAACCTCCGGCTGACGGTGGGTGTGGCAGCGGTGGTGACCGTGCTGCTGGTGGCGCTGGTGGCGACCCGGCTGCGCCGCCCGGCACCCGTGCCGCCCGGCCGCCCCTGCGGCGTCCGCAACCATCGGGCCGGCCGTCGCCGCGTCTGGTGACCCGCGCCGGGTGGTCATGATCCACACCCGGCCCGGCCGTCAGGCGAGGAGGCGGTCGATCTCGGCCAGGTCGTCGGGGTTCAGGTCGAGGTGGGCCAGGGCGGCGATGTTGCCCTCCAACTGGGCCACGCTGCTCGCCCCGATGACCAGGCTGGTCATCCGGGGGTCGCGCAGCGCCCAGGCCAGGGCGAGCTGGGCCAGCGTCCGCCCCCGCCGCTCGGCGACCCCGGCGAGGCCCCGGACGGTGGCGAGCCGCTCGTCGGTCACGTCGCTCTCGCCGAGGAACACGCTGGTACGGACCCGGGAGTCGGCCGGGATGCCGTCGAGGTAACGGTCGGTGAGCACGCCCTGGGCCAGCGGACTGTACGCGATGCAGCCCGCGCCGACCTCGGCCAGCGTGTCGAGCAGCCCGTCGTCCTCGGTCCAGCGGTTGAGCATCGAGTACGACGGCTGGTTGATCAGCAGCGGGGTGCCCAGGTCACGCAGGATCGCGGCGGCCCGCCTGGTCTGCTCCGCGTCGTAGTTGGAGACGCCGACGTAGAGCGCCCGGCCGGACCGGACGATGGCGTCCAGCGCCCCCATCGTCTCCTCCAGCGGGGTGTCCGGGTCGAAGCGGTGGGAGTAGAAGATGTCGACGTGGTCCAGCCCCATCCGGCGCAGCGACTGGTCCAGCGACGAGATCAGGGACTTGCGCGAGCCCCACTCGCCGTATGGGCCGGGCCACATCAGGTAGCCGGCCTTGCTGGACACCACCAGTTCGTCCCGGTACGGCCTGAGGTCGGTGGCGAGCAGCCGGCCGAACGCCTCCTCCGCCGCGCCGGGCGGCGGGCCGTAGTTGTTGGCCAGGTCGAAGTGGGTGATGCCGAGGTCGAACGCGCGGCGGACGATGTCCCGTTGCCGCTCGAACGGGCGGTCCGGCCCGAAGTTGTGCCACAACCCGAGTGAGAGGGCGGGCAGTCGCAGGCCGCTGCGCCCGCTGCGGCGGTAGGTCATCCGGTCGTAGCGGTCGGCCGCGGCGAGGTAGGTCACGCCCCCGACCCTAACCCCGCCCCGACCTGCGGCGGCGACCACCGTCGGTGGTCCGGGCGGGAACCAGCCCGGTGGGACCGCCGCCGGGGTGGCTCCGAGCCATGCGCCACGTGCCCCTCGACACCCCTGCCCCTGGCCGGGCTGCCGACGCTGATCCGGGCCCGCGCCCGGCGGTGAGGCGTCGCGTCGGGGACCGGTGGGGGTCGATTCCGGTGCCGGGGGCACAGCGGCCCGGATCGCGCTAGCGTGGGTCGGGTGACTGCGCCCAACCAGGCTCTCCCGGTCCCGCCCGCCGACCTGCCGGGCACCCTCGGCGCGCTGCGCGCCGCCGGACACCGGTACCAGACCGTCAAGCAGGAACTCCGCCACAACCTCCTGGCCCGGATGCGTTCCGGCGAGGATCGTTTCCCCGGCATCGTCGGCTACGACGACAGCGTGCTGCCCGAGGTCGAGCGGGCGTTGCTCGCCGGCCACGACATGGTGCTGCTGGGCGAACGCGGCCAGGGCAAGACCCGACTGATCCGTTCGCTGGTGGCGCTGCTCGACGAGTGGACCCCGGTGCTGCCCGGGTCGGTGCTCAACGAGCACCCGCTGCACCCGCTCACCCCGTCCTCCCGCGCGCTGGTCGCCGAGGCCGGCGACGACCTGCCGGTCGGCTGGCTGCACCGCTCGATGCGCTACGGCGAGAAGTTGGCCACCCCGGACACCAGCGTCGGTGACCTGATCGGCGACGTGGATCCGATCCGGCTGGCCCAGGGGCGTACCCTCGGCGACCCGGAGACCATCCACTTCGGGCTGGTGCCCCGCACCAACCGGGGGATCTTCGCCGTCAACGAGCTGCCCGACCTGGCCGAACGCATCCAGGTGGCGCTGCTCAACGTGCTGGAGGAGCGGGACATCCAGGTCCGGGGCTACCAGCTCCGCCTGCCGCTCGACCTGTTCCTGGTGGCCAGCGCCAACCCGGAGGACTACACCAACCGGGGCCGGATCATCACCCCGCTCAAGGACCGGTTCGGCGCGGAGGTCCGCACCCACTACCCGGTCGACCTGGAGCTGGAGCTGGCGTTGATCCGGCAGGAGGCCGACCTGGTCGCCGAGGTGCCGGAGCACGTGTTGGAGGTGCTGGCCCGGTTCGCCCGCGCGGTGCGCGAGTCGTCGTCGGTGGACCCGCGCTCCGGGGTCTCCGCCCGGTTCGCCATCGCCGCCGCCGAGACCGTCGCCGCCGCCGCGTTGCGCCGCTCCGGCCTGCTCGCCGGCCCCGCGTCGGCCGCCGACGACGCCACGGTACGGCCGGAGGCACCGGTCGCCCGGGTCGGTGACGCGGTGTCGGTGACCTCGACGTTGCGCGGCAAGGTGGAGTTCGAGAGTGGCGAGGAGGGGCGGGAGACCGAGATCCTGGGCCACCTGCTGCGCACCGCGACCGCCGAGACGTTCCGGGCCCGGCTGGCCGGACTGGACCTCTCCGGGTTCACCGCGCTGGTCGCCGAGGGGGCGGTGATCGAGACCGGTGAGCTGGTCGCCTCGGCGGAACTGCTGCGCCAGGTCGGCACCGTGCCGGGGCTGGCCAAGGCGCTGGACCGGTTGGGGCTGGGCGACGCGCCCACCCCGGAGCAGGCCGCCGCAGGGGTCGAGTTCGTGCTGGAGGGACTGCACCTGACCCGCCGGCTCGGCAAGGACGTCACCGAGTCCGGTCGTACCGTCTACGGCGGTCGGAGCTGAGGATGGCCGGCAACCGGTTCCGGTACGGCCAGTGGCAGGGCGGCCCCGACCCGCTCGCCCCGCCGTACGACGTGCGCGCCGCGGTGGACTCCGTCGGCGCGGAGGTGCTGGCCGGCGGCAGCCTGCGGGAGGCGCTGCGCGACCTGTTGCGTCGGGGCCCGCAGGGCCGGGGCGGCCTGGACGACCTGGCCGCCCGGGCCCGCCGGCTGCGCCGGGAGGCGTTGCGCCGGGGCGACCTGGACGGCGCGGTGACCCGGTCCCGGGCGCTGCTCGACCAGGCGCTCGCGGCGGAACGGGACGCGTTGCGTGCGCGTACCGACGACGACGCCCGGTTCGCCGAGACGGTGCTGGACAACCTGCCCCGCTCCACCGCCCGCGCGGTGCAGGAGCTGTCCGGGTACCGGTGGACCAGCGACGAGGCCCGGCAGACCTACCAGCGGATTCTCGACGGGCTGCGCGGGGAGGTGCTGGAGCAGCGGTTCGCCGGGCTGCGGGACGCGGCGCGGGCCGCCGGTGACCCGGCGGTGCAGGCGCAGCTCGCCGAGATGATGCGGGACCTCAACGACCTGCTGGCCCGGCACGCCCGCGCGGAGGACACCACCGACGCGTTCGCCGAGTTCATGCGCCGGCACGGCGAGTTCTTCCCGGAGCAGCCGGGCAGCGTCGACGAACTGGTCGACGTGCTGGCCCGGCGGGCGGCGGCGGGGGAGCGGCTGATGCGGTCGCTGTCCGACCGGCAGCGCGAGGAGCTGGCCGGGCTGATGCGGCAGTCGCTCGGTGACCGGCTCTCCGGTGAGCTGTCCGCGCTCGACGCCCACCTGCGTGCGCTGCGTCCCGACCTGAACTGGCAGCGTGGTGAGCGGGTCCGGGGTGACCAGCCACTCGGCTACGGCGAGGCGACCGGGGCGTTGGACGAGATCGCCGAGCTGGACGAGTTGCTGGAGTCCCTGGACCAGCAGCAGCCGGGGGCCACCCTGGACGACGTGGACGTCGAGTCGGTCGCCCGGACGCTGGGCCGTGACGCCGCCGACGACGTACGCCGGTTGCGGGAGCTGGAGCGGGAGCTGCGCCGGCAGGGCTGGGTGAGCCGGGACGCCGACGGGTTGACGCTCAGCCCGAAGGCGCTGCGCCGGCTGGCCGGCACCGCGCTGCGCCGGGTCTTCGCCGACCTCACCGCCGGCCCGCGCGGCCAGCACGACCTGCGTACGGCCGGGGCGGCCGGCGAGGTCAGCGGCGCGTCCCGGCAGTGGGAGTACGGCGACGAGCAGCCCTTGGACGTGGTGCGCACCCTCACCCGGGCGGTGCGTCGGGCCGGCCCCACGGTGCCGTTGCCGCTCGCCGTCGAGGATTTCGAGGTGGTGGAGACGGAGCGGCGGGCGTCGGCGGCGGTGGCGCTCTGCGTCGACCTGTCGTACTCGATGGTGTCGCAGGGGCGGTGGGGGCCGATGAAGCAGACGGCGCTGGCCCTGTCGCACCTGATGGCGACCCGGTTCCCGCAGGACGCGTTGCAGATCGTCGGGTTCGGTCGGGAGGCGGTCACGCTCACCCAGCGGGAGCTGGCGGCGGTGGAGCCGGACATGGAGCAGGGCACCAACCTCCAGCACGCCCTGCGGCTGGCCGGCCGGCACCTGCGCCGGCATCCGGGGGCCGAGCCGGTGGTGCTGGTGGTCACCGACGGTGAGCCGACCGCCCACCTCGATCCGGACGACGGTGAGGCGTACTTCCACTGGCCGCCGCTGCCGGAGACGGTCCAGGCCACCGTCCGCGAGGTGGACCGGCTGGCCCGGGCCGGGGTCACGCTCAACCTGTTCCTGCTCGGTGAGGACCCGGGACTGCGTCGGTTCATGGACGCGGTGGCCCGCCGCTCCCGGGGTCGCCTGTTCACCCCGGACCTGGGTGACCTGGGCGAGTACGTGGTCTCGGACTACCTGCGTTCCCGGCGCGCCTCCGCCCGCTGACCGGGCCGCCCGTCCGGGTGATCCGGGTGGCACAACCGTCCACCCGACCCGGTGGCACGGGGTTGACTGGGGGTGTGGAGCTGCGCGGGGCGTACCGGATCCTGCTCGCCGAGGTCGAGGCGGGCGGGTTCCGGCCGGCTCCGCCCGGCGGGTGGGGCGCGGAGCGGATCGTGGCGCACCTGGTCGCCAACGACGAGCTGATGAGTGAGGCGACCGAGGCGGTGCTGGCCGGGGCGCCGTTCGCCTACTACGACCTGACCGGTGTGCACCGGCCCGAATTGGACGCCCTGGTCGCCGGGTGCGGCGGGCTGCCCGGCCTGGCCACTCTGCTGCGGGCCACCAGCGGCCGGCTCTGCGGGCTGGTGGACCGGCTCGGCCCGGCCGCCGACACCCCGGTCGAGACGCACCTGCGGGAGGGTTTCGACCTGGTCGTCGACGAGCCGCTGCCCTGGTCGCGCACCCTCGACCTGCACGCCCGGGTGCACCTGCCCCGGCACCTGGCGCAGCTACGGATGCTCCGCGACCAGCCGCAGCCCGCCTGACTCCACCCCGGACGGCCCGGCGGCGGGGGTGCGGCGGAAGGTGCGCCGGTAGGCCGAGGGGGAGACGCCGATCCGGGTGTTCAGGTGTTGACGCAGGGCGGCGGTGGTGCCGAAGCCCGCCCGCCGGGCCACCTGGTCGATGGCCAGGTCGGTGGTCTCCAGGAGCAGCCGGGCGTGGTCGGTGCGCTGCTGGAGCAGCCACTGCGCCGGGCTCAGCCCGGTCTCCGAGCGGAAGTGCCGGGTGAAGGTGCGCACGCTCATCCGGGCGTGGGCGGCCAGCTCCCGCAGGGCGACAGGTTCGTGCAGCCGCTGCCGGGCCCATTCCCGGGTGGCCGCGATGCCGCTGGCCGGGGTGCGCGGCACCGGCCGTTCGATGTACTGGGCCTGGCCGCCGTCGCGCCAGGGTGGCACCACGCACCGACGGGCCGCCCGGTTGGCCACCTCGCTGCCGTGGTCGCTGCGGACGACGTGCAGGCACAGGTCGATCCCGGCGGCCACCCCGGCCGAGGTGAGCACCCGGCCGGAGTCGATGAACAGCACGTCCGGGTCGAGGGCCACCTGCGGGTAGAGCCGGCGGAACCGGTCGGCGTGCGCCCAGTGGGTGGTGGCCCGCTGGCCGTCGAGCAGCCCGGCGGCGGCCAGCGCGAACGCGCCCGTGCAGATCGACATGATGCGTGCGCCCCGGTGCCGGGCGTCCCGCAGCGCGCCGGCCACCGCCGGGTCGATCGTGCCGTCGGTCATCGGTGGGCCGCCGTGCAGGCCGGGCACCACCACCGTGTCGACGGTGGCCAGCAGGTCGAGCCCGTGGTCGGGGAGGACCCGGAAACCGGCGGAGCTGCGGACCGGGCGACCGCCGGGGGTGCAGGTGTCGACGGCGTAGAGCGGGAGTCGGTCGGGGGTGCGGGCGGCCCCGAAGACCTGGGCCGGGGTGCCCAGGTCGAGGCCGACCACGCCGTCGAGGGCGAGCACGCCGATCCGGTGCGGCCTGATGGTCATGGCCCGATTATTGCGCACCATGGCTTTCCGGCCACTCGTCGCCCGCCGGGTCGTGGCCGAGACTTGGAGCGTGACCCGAGCCCGTCGTCTCCACCCGGCCTGGACCGTAGCCGCCGTCGCCTTCGTCGCGCTGGTCGGTGCGGCCGGCTTCCGCGCCACCCCGTCGGTGCTGCTGCACCCGCTGCACGCCGAGTTCCGCTGGCCGCTGGCCACCATCTCCGCCGCCGTCTCGGTCAATCTGCTGCTCTACGGCCTGACCGCACCGTTCGCCGCCGCCCTGATGGACCGGTTCGGCATCCGCCGGGTGGTGACCTGTGCGCTGGCGCTGGTGGCGCTCGGCAGCGGCCTGACCGTCTTCATGACGGCGAGTTGGCAGCTCATTCTCTGTTGGGGCGTCCTGGTCGGGCTGGGCACCGGCTCGATGGCGCTGGCCTTCGTCGCCACCGTCACCGGGCGCTGGTTCGTCCACCGCCGGGGGCTGGTCACCGGGGTGCTCACCGCCGGTGGGACCGCCGGCCAGCTGGTCTTCCTGCCGCTGCTCGCGGTGCTGGTCCGGGACCACGGCTGGCGTACGGCCGCGCTGGTGGTGGCCGGGGCGGCGCTCGCGGTCGTCCCGCTGGTGGCCCGGTGGCTGCGGGAACACCCGGCGGATCTCGGCCTGCCCGCCTACGGCGCGACCGGGGTGACGCCCCGGCCGCCGTCGGCCGGCGGGGCCGCCGCGCGGGCGGTGGCCGCGTTGACCGCCGCCGCCCGGACCCGCCCGTTCTGGCTGCTCGCCGGCGGCTTCGCGATCTGCGGTGCGACCACCAACGGCCTGGTCGGCACCCACTTCGTGCCGGCCGCGCACGACCACGGCATGCCGCAGACCACGGCGGCGGGCCTGCTCGCGCTGGTCGGGCTCTTCGACATCGTCGGGGTCGTCGCTTCGGGCTGGCTCACCGACCGGATGGACAGCCGGCTGCTGCTGGCCGGCTACTACGGGCTGCGCGGGCTGTCGCTGCTGCTGCTGCCCGCCCTGTTCACCGGCGGCACCGGACCGAGCATGCTGGTCTTCGTCGTCTTCTACGGCCTGGACTGGGTGGCGACCGTGCCGCCGACGGTGGCCCTGTGCCGGGAGTACTTCGGCGACTCGGCGGCGGTGGTCTTCGGCTGGGTCTTCGCCGCGCACCAGTTCGGGGCGGCGTTCGCGGCGACCGGCGCCGGCCTGGTCCGCGACCGGCTCGGTGACTACGCGCCGGCCTGGTACGCGGCCGGGGCGCTCTCCATCGGCGCCGGGCTGTTGTCGCTGCTGCTGCGCCGCCGCCGCGCGGCACCGGTGCCGGTGCCGACGCCGGTCCGGCCCGCCGGGGCCTGGAGCTACCGGGGCTGACCGGGGCGGGAACGGCCGTCGTTCAGCCGAGGGTCCACTGTTGGCCGGCGGCGGCGGTGCAGGTGGCCTGCACCAGGTCGTCGCCGGCCGCCGTGCCGTCGTTGCGGACCTGCGCGCACTTGCCCGAGCCGACGCCGACCAGCAGGACCGGCCCGGTGCCGACAGGGGTCAGCCGCCACTGCTGGTTGGCCTGGCCGTGGCAGCCGAACTGCTGGAGCCGCGCGCCGTCGTCGCCGCTGCCGCCGTCGACGTCGAGGCACTGGCCGTGCCCGGCGTTGGTGAGCGTCACCAGGTCGGGCGCGACCGGGTTGGCGACCCACTGCTGCTCCGCGCCGCCGGTGCAGCCGGCCAGTTCGGCGGTGGCCGTCTCGCCCGCGCCGTCGGTGCCGACGCAGAGGCCGGAGGTGACCGCCCGCAACACGACAGGGCCGGTGACCGTGGCCGGGGTGGTGGGCGGCGGGGTCGGGCTGGGCGGCGGTGTGGTCGCGGCCGGCGGGCTGGTCGACTCGGCGGCCGGGGTGGGGGCAGCCGGGGTGGGGGCGGCGGCCGGCACCACCGGGGCCCGGTCGTCGCCGCCGCCGAGCACGCCGGTGGCGAAGAAGACCCCCAGCAGTACGCCGGCCAGGCCGACGGCCAGCGCGGACCGCATCAGCGGATCGGCGGGCAGCCCGGGGCGGGCGGCCCGTCGGACGCCGTACACGGTGCCGGACGGATCGTGGTGCGGGTCGGGGTCGGCCATGGCTGCATGGTGACCCACCGGGCGGGCCGACGACCAGTCGGCCCGCCCGGTGGGATCAGTCGACGACCCGGACGTCCTTCCAGAACGCCACCCGGTCGCGGATGTGCTCCGCCTCGGGCTTCGGGTCGGGGTAGTACCAGACGGCGTCGGCGCTCGTGCGCTCTCCGTCGGTGAGGGAGTAGTAGGAGGCGTCGCCCTTCCAGGGGCAGACCGTCTGCGTCGCCGACTCGGTGATCAGGTCGTCGCGCAGGGTGCTTCGGGGGAAGTAGTGGTTGCCCTCCACCAGGACGGTGTCGTCGCTCTCGGCCACGACCTGGTCGTTCCACACGGCTTTCGGCATGTCACCACGCTACGCCCCCGGCGGGCCCCGGTCGCGGGCCCCTCGGCGACCGTACGTCGCGTCGGTGTCGGGCGGGGACGGACGACCATGCCGATGTCGAGGTTGCCTACTGATCAGAAACGGTCAGCGATGCGGTTCCCCGGAGCGGCGCTTCGCGCGTAAGGTGATCTCATGCGCGCGCTGCGTGATCATGAGCTGGCGGTGGACACGTTGCGACGGTCGTACGCCGCCGTGCCCCCCGGGGACCCCGTACGGCTGGCCAAACGCACCTCCAACCTGTTCCGACCCCGGTCGGCCACCGGCACACCCGGCCTCGACGTCAGTGGCCTCGACGGCGTCCTGTCGGTCGACCCGGTGGCCCGCACCGCCGACGTGCAGGGCATGTGCACCTATGAGGACCTGGTCGAGGCGACCCTCCCGCACGGGCTGATGCCGCTGGTCGTGCCGCAGCTGCGCACGATCACCCTGGGCGGCGCGGTCACCGGGCTGGGCATCGAGTCGACGGCGTTCCGCAACGGGCTGCCGCACGAGTCGGTCATCGAGATGGACGTCCTGACCGGCGCGGGGGAGATCGTCACCACCCGCCCGGACGGCCCGGACGCCGAGCTGTTCGCCGCCTTCCCCAACTCGCTGGGCAGCCTGGGGTACGCCACCCGGCTGCGCATCGAACTCCAGCCCCTGGGGCGGGTGGTGGCCCTGCGCAACATCCGGTTCACCCGGCTGGAGGAGCTGACCGCAGCCGTCGCCGAGGTGATCGCCAAGGGCGAGTGGGAGGGCCGGCCGGTCGACGCGATGGACGGCGTCATGTTCAGCCCCGGCGAGTCCTACCTGGTGCTCGGCTCGTTCACCGACGAGCCCGAGCGGACCAGCGACTACACCGGCCAGGACATCTACTACCGTTCGTTGCGCCGCCGGGTGCGGGACACCCTCAGCGGCCGCGACTACCTGTGGCGGTGGGACACCGACTGGTTCTGGTGCTCGGCCGCGTTCGGAGCGCAGCACCCGGTGGTACGCCGGCTCTGGCCGGCCCGCTGGCGACGCAGCGACGTCTACCACCGGCTGGTCCGGCTGGAACACCGCTACCACGTGGCCGCCCGGGTGGACCGGTGGCGTGGCCGGCCGGACCGGGAACGGGTCGTGCAGGACGTCGAGATCCCGCTGGACGCCACGGCCGACTTCCTGCGCTGGTTCGACCGGAACGTGGGGATGACGCCGGTGTGGCTGTGCCCGTTGCGGTTGCGTGAGCCCGACGGCCCCGGCTCCGCCCGCGCCTGGCCGCTGTATCCGCTACGCCCCGGCCAGACGTACGTCAACATCGGCTTCTGGGGCACCCTGCCGATCGCGGAGGGTGCCGCGGACGGCGAGGCGAACCGCTCCATCGAGCGGATGGTGTCGGAGTTCGGCGGCCACAAATCGCTCTACTCCGACGCGTACTACGACCGGGCGGCCTTCGACCGGCTCTACGGCGGGGAGACCTGGCGTGCCGTGAAGGACCGCTACGACCCGGACCATCGGCTCACCGGACTCTACGAGAAGGCGGTTGCACGGAAATGAGCCTGACCGACCGAGAACAGGGGGCGGCGAGCGCCCCGGCCAGTCCGCCGGCAGGGACCCGGCGGGCACCGACAGTCGCCGACGTCGTCCGCGCGGTCACCACGCGGGACCTGCCGGTCCGCATCACCGGCTACGACGGCAGCGCGATCGGCCCGGCCGACGCCGGGATCACGCTCGACATCCGCTCCGAGCGCGGGCTGTCCTACCTGCTCACCGCCCCCGGTGACCTGGGCATGGCACGGGCCTACGTCAGCGGCGACCTCGGGCTCGGCGGGGTGCACCCCGGCGACCCGTACGAGGCCCTGCGGGTGTTGCAGGACCTGCGGCTGCGCGTCCCCTCGCTGGCCGAGGGGCTGGCCCTGGTGCGTGGGCTCGGCTGGGAGCGGCTGCGTCCGCCGCCGGCCCCGCCGCAGGAGGCGCTGCCCCGCTGGCGGCGGGTGATGGGTGGGCTGCGGCACTCCCGCAGCCGGGACAGCACCGCCATCTCGCACCACTACGACGTGTCGAACGCCTTCTACGAGAAGGTGCTCGGCGACTCGATGACGTACACCTGCGCGGTCTACCGCAGCCCGACCGACACCCTGGAGCAGGCCCAGTCGGCCAAGTACGACCTGGTCGCCGGCAAGCTGGCGCTCCAGCCGGGGATGCGCCTGCTCGACGTGGGCTGCGGCTGGGGCGGGATGGTCCGGCACGCGGCCCGCGAGTACGGCGTCAGGGCGATCGGGGTGACCCTGTCCCGGGCGCAGGCGCAGTGGGCGCAGGAGGCGATCGCCCGGGAGGGGCTGACCGGGCTGGCCGAGGTGCGTCACCTCGACTACCGCGACGCCCCCCGCGAGCAGTTCGACGCGATCTCCTCGATCGGGCTGACCGAGCACATCGGGGTGCGCAACTATCCGGCCTACTTCCGGGCGCTGCGGGACCGGCTGCGGCCCGGCGGCCGGCTGCTCAACCACTGCATCACCCGGGCCGACAACCGGGCCCCGCACCGCTCGGGCGCGTTCATCGACAGGTACGTCTTCCCCGACGGCGAGCTGGCCGGGCCGGGCCGCCTGATCAGCGAGGTGCACGACGCCGGGTTCGAGGTGCACCATGAGGAGAACCTGCGGCAGCACTACGCGTCGACGCTTGCCGCCTGGTGCCGCAACCTCGTGGCGAACTGGGACTTCTGCGTCGACGAGGTGGGCCTGGGCACCGCCCGGGTCTGGGGCCTCTACATGGCCGGCTCGCGGTTGGCCTTCGAACGCAACGGCATCCAACTGCACCAGGTGCTGGCCACCCGCAACGGCCCGGACGGCGTGAACGGCTACCCGCTGCGCCCGAACTGGACGCCCTGACCGCACCGCCCGTACCGGTCCGACGGGAGCCACGCCACCGTGGCGCGGCTCCCGTCGGCTGCCGACACGTCGACGTCATCAGCTCGACAGGACGTCGGGTGGCGGGCGTCGTCCGGGCGGACACCCACATGGCGGACGCACAGGTACGGCACACGGGGACCTCAGCCCGACGCGGCACGGTTGCTGCATCGCCGCACCGAGGAGGCCCCATGCCACACCCCGACACCATGCCGCGCCCGACGCCCACCAGCCCGGCCGCCGCGCCACCGCCCCGGTCGTCGACTCCGCCGTGGTCGCCCCCGCCACCATCGACGCCCCCGCCCGCGCTGACGTCCCCGCCCCCGCCGTCACCGTCGCGTTGGCGTCGACGGCTGATGGCCGCCGGCACGGCGATGGTGCTGATGGTCGCGGGCGGTGGCACCGGAGCGCTGGTCGTGGACCGGGTCGTCGACCGGGGTCAGGTCGTCGCCGGTACGACGGCCGTCACCCCGGTCGCCGCCACCATCGACTCCCTCGCCAGGGTGGTCGCCGTCGTGTCGCCGAGCATCGTCACCGTCGAGGTGACCGGGGCGCGGGAGTCCAGCCTCGGGTCCGGCGTCGTCCTCGACACCGACGGTCTCGTCCTGACCAACCAGCACGTGGTGGACTCCGACGGCAGGGTCACCGTGACCCTCGCCGACGGCCGTACCGCCCCGGCGACCGTGGTCGCCCAGGACGCCACCGCGGACGTGGCACTGCTGCGGGCGACCGGGTTGACCGGGCTCACCCCGGCGACGCTGGGCAGCGACGCCACCCTGACCGTCGGGGACACCGTCCTGGCGTTCGGCAGTCCGCTCGGGCTGGCCGGGACGGTCACCTCCGGGATCGTGTCGGCCCTGGACCGGTCGGTGGACGGCCTGACCGGGCTGGTGCAGACCGACGCGGCGATCAACCACGGCAACTCCGGCGGGGCGCTGGTCGACACCGCCGGGCGGGTGGTGGGCATCAACGTCGCCATCGCCACCACCGGGGAGGACGAGGGCAGCGTGGGACTCGGGTTCGCCATTGCGGTGGACACCGTCCGCGAGGTGGTGGCCCGGCTGGACGCGCGCTGACTGTCACCACCAGGGTGACGAACGGCAGGCCCGGTTCCGGACAGCGGCGGGGCGGAATTCTCCGCCCGGGGTTCCCGGGGCGTCGGGCTGGGTACTGCGGGGCGATGTTCCTCATCTTCGGACTCCGCACCCGGGTCACCCGGTCGGGGGTGGTGACCGCCGTCTGCCGGCACTGCGGCAACCAGGCCGCACAGGTGATCAGCCGCCGGTCGACGAAGTTCACCGTGTTCTTCGTCCCGCTGATCCCGATCCGGACGAAGTACGTGCAGCAGTGCTCGTTCTGCGGCGTCGAGTACGCCGTCGACGCCGACGAGGCCCGTCGCCTCCCGGTCGGCTGACCGTGGCCCGCTTCCTCTGCTGGCTGATCGGCCGCCCACCGGGCTCGTCGACCGCGCCGTTGCACACCGCCTCCCGCCCGCCCTGCACCCCCGGTCGTCGCCCGTCGCGCCGCCGCCGGCCGTCGGCCGGCACCCGGTCGCCCCGGTCACCCTGGAACCGGTCCGCCGGCCGCTGACCCGCCCGCGCCGGAGGCTGTCGACCCGCCCGCGCCGGCGGCTGCCGGCCGGGGTCGGTCGGGGCGGCTATCGTGGCCTGTCGTGACGAGCACCGCACAACGCTTGGCCGCGATCCGGGGCGACGTGCCCCCGAAACGCCACAACGCCCGGACGATCGCCGCGCTCACCGGCAACCCCGGCTGTGCCCGGCGGGCCGTGCTGGACGGGGCCGGGGTGGACAAGACGGCGCTCGCCCAGCGGGTCGGCTTCCCGGCCCGGTTCGGCCAGTCCCGGTTCGCGATCACCCGGGGCAACGCGTTCGAGGCGCAGGTCAAAGCGGACGGCGGGATGGAGCTGCTGCGGCTGGTCGCGCAGCGGTTGGGCGTACCGGTGCCACAGCGGGCGAGCTGGACGGACCTGGGCGGCGCGGACGACCTGCCGGACCGCCGGGAACGCTCGCGGGCCGCGCTGACCGCCGCCGGGCCGGACGCGGCGCTGTTCGACCATCCGCTGCTCGGCCTGGACGTCGCCGGCCACCGGGTGCACCTGGAACCGGACCTGGTCGCCGCCCGGCTCGGCGGCCGGTTCCACGTGGTGGAGATCAAGTCGTTCCCGGTGATCGACGGCCAGGCCGACCCGGCGAAGGTGTCCGCCGCCGCCGTCCAGTCGGCCGTCTACGTGCTGGCGCTGCGCGACCTGCTCGCCGCCGCCGGGCGGGACCCGGAGTCGGTGTCGCACGAGGTGGTGCTGGTCTGCCCGCGTGACTTCGCCAACCAGCCGGTGGCCAGCCTGATCGACGTCCGCAAGCAACTGCTGGTGCTGCGTCGCCAACTGGACCGGATGGCCCGGCTGGACGACCTGCTCACCACCGTGCCGGCCGGGTTCACCGTCGACCCGGGCGTCGACCCGGTGACGCTGACCGCCGCGTTGCGTACCGTGCCGGCGCGCTATGCGCCGGACTGCCTGGCCGGCTGCGAGCTGGCGTACTTCTGCCGGGACGAGGCGCGCGGGCAGACCGGGGCGTTGGGCCGGCCGGTGCGCGAGGCCCTCGGCGGCATCGCCGAGGTGTCCGAGGTGCTGGCCCTGGCGACCGGCGAGCGGGCCGCCGACCCGGAGCGGGAGGAGGCCGCCGCGCTGCTGCGGGCCGCCGCCCGGTTGCGCGCCGACGCCCTCGCCGGCCACCCGGCATGAGTACGCTGCGCGCGTTGGCGAAGGCGCAGGCGCTCGCCGCCGGGGTGGCCCAGCCGGTCGCCACCGTCCGGCACCTGCACCTGGCGCAGCGCCCGCTGGTGCTGGTGCCGCTGGCGATGGCCGGTGAGGCGCACGCCCCGCTCGCCGTGCTGGTCGGCACCGCCCCCGACGACGTCAGGCTGCTGATCGTGCCGCAGCCCCGCAACCGGGACCAGCGGTTCCGCTTCGTCACCGAGCTGGCCGCGACCGTGCTGCCCTGGCTGGACGGCTTCCGGGGCGTCTCGGAGGCGGTGGCCGTGGACCGGGGCCGCGACGTGCGCTACCGGTACGTCGACGCCCCGCAGCTGTGGGTGCCGAACCCGGCCGGGATCACCTTCCTGCGGCTGCTCGGCCGCTCGACCCGGTTCCGTCGCCCGGACGGCGAACACCCGGTGCACCCGGCTGTGCCGCTGCTCGGCCGCTGGCTGACCTTCTTCGCCGAACGGGCCGAGCAGCCCGGCTCGTCGGCGCTGCTGGCGATGACCGACGCGCTCACCCTGCACTGGGCGACCGGGCAGAGCGCGGTGGAGGACCAGCACCTGCCGGCGCTGCTCGGCTGGATCGACCCACCGGCCGGCTCGACGGGTGTCGTGGCCGCTGCGCGGGCCGAGGACCCGACGGTGTGCCCGCCGGCCGGCCCGGCCACCGACCCGGAGTTCGACAACACGGCGCTCGCCCCGGCGATGGCCGCGTGGGCGGCTGCCGACGACGACCCGGTCGCGCGCGACGAGGCGTACGCGGAGCTGGTGCGGTTGCTGCGCGGGCAGCTTGCGCCCACCTGGGAGCTGATGTGGCGCGGCCTGGGGTTGCTCGACGGGCTGCCACCCGGGGCGCGGGTGGCGGGCCGCTGGGCGGGCGACCGGGACGCCTTCACGTCGTACGCCGAGCACCTCGACGCCGACGGCGGGCCGCAGCCCCGGCACGACGGCGCGGTCGCGGCGGCGGTCCGGCTGAACCGGCTGGAACGCGCCGCCACCAGCTACGCCGTGCAGCGCGCCTACGACGACCCGCTGGTGATGGCCGAGCACCGGCTGGCCGGGGAGGCGTTCGTCGCCGACGTCACCCTGGCCGACCCGGGGCGGGTGGACGACAGCGGCAAGCGGCCGGTGCTGCGGCCGAGGATCCAGGTGGTGACCACCGAGCCGGTGCGGATGCCGGTCGGGGCGACGCTGTGGTCGACGGCGCGGCCCGCCCAGAAGGCCAAGGTGGTCTTCGTGACCCCGGCGGCGGACGGCCGGACCGAGGTGGTGTTGGAGCTGTCGGGCGGGATGGGCCGGGGGCTGACCGCGCCGCCGGGCAGCGTGCCGCAGGTGGGGGAGCGGCTGTGTCTGACCACCCTGTCGGAGGCGTACCTGCCCGCCGGGACGTTCCCCACGGCCGAGGAGACGCCGTGGACGCACGGGGGGCCACCCAGCTACGACCCACCCGAGGTGGTGTCCTCAGTGGTCGGATAGCCGACCCGGTGAGTGTGGCGGTGACCCGTCCGGCTGGCTAGGCTTCGATGGTTCGCCGTCCGTGGCCCGTCCGCACGGTCGAGGTGCGCGTTGGAGAGAGAGCCGGAGCGATCACCGTGCTACCCCAGGACGCCGTCTCCGGCGCGCCGACCCGACCGCTGACCCTTCCCCGGGTGGGTGCGGTCGTCGCCGCGGTGGCCGTCGTGCTGGAGTTGATCTGGCTGCTCGCCGCGTTGCCCGAGGCGGCCCTGGTCAGTGACGTCACCGCCACCGCCGTGGCGGGCTGGGCCAGCTACGCCTGCGTCCGTACGATGCGCCGGCATCCCGCCCCGCTACGCCGGTTCTGGGCACTGCTCGCGCTCACCATGGGGCTGGCCGCCGCCGGCCGGCTGCTGTGGACGGTGGACCGGCTGCGTGCCGACGAGTTGCCGCACACCCCGCTGATCGGGGCGGTCTTCACCGCCGGCATCGTCACCGGCACGGCCGCGCTGCTGGCCGCGCTGACCGCGCCGCGCAGCGCGGTGGGTCGGGCCCGCACCGTGCTGGACGGGGTGATCGTCGGGCTGGCCCTGATCCCGATCGGGTGGGTGGTGGTGTTCCGCGACGTCGCCGCCGCCGACCTCGACGATCCGCTGCGGACCCTCGGCCTGCTCTACCCGATGATCGACCTGATGCAGCTGACCATCCTGGTGGCGGTGGCCGGCCCGGCCCGTTCGGTGTGGCCGCCGCTGACCCTGATCGGGGCGGGCCTGGTCACCCGGGCCGGCGCGGACGCGGTCTACGTCTCGCTGGTCGCGCACGGCAGCTACACCCCCGGGCACCCGATCGACGTGTGCTGGCCGTTGAGCTACCTGCTGATCGGCATCGCCACCACCCGGCCACCGCCGCCGACCTGCGACGGGGCCGAGGAGATCGGCGAGTCCCCGCTGCCGTCCTGGTGGCGGGTGGCGCTGCCGTACCTGCCGGTCGGCGGGGCGATCATCGCGGTGGTGCTGGCCCGACGCCCCACCGGGCAGACCCCGCCGCTGGTCTTCGTGGGCATGATGGCGCTGCTCGGGGTGCTCGCCCTGCGGCAGGGGCTGGCCGCCAACGAGAACCTGCGGCTGGTGGCCCGGCTGCGTCGGCTCGCCTACGCCGACCAGCTCACCGGTCTGCCGAACCGGCTGATGTTCAACCGGCAGCTGCGCCAGGCGCTGCGCGGGGGGCCGCCGGTGGCCGTGCTGCTCCTCGACCTGGACGGCTTCAAGCAGGTCAATGACCGGTTCGGGCACGCCACCGGGGACACCCTGCTGACCAGCATCGCGCTGCGGATGCGTGCGGCCGTCGGCGGCGACGGCACGGTGGCCCGGCTCGGCGGGGACGAGTTCGCGGTGCTTGTCGACGGGGACCGGACGGTCGTGCCGGAACGGCTCGCCGAGCGGCTGCTCGCCGCCCTGCAACCGTCCCCGGGCGAGGAGGACGGCGGCGTCCATCCGTCGGCCAGCATCGGCATCGCCGAGTTCGGCCCGCAGCACGCCTCCCACACCGACCTGCTGCGCGACGCCGACATCGCGATGTACGCGGCGAAGGCGGCCGGGAAGTCCGCGTACCGCACCTGCACACCCGCGCTGCGGGAGTCGGCGGTGAGCCGGGCCGAGCTGATCGCCGACCTGCGACGGGCCGTCGACGAGCGGCAACTGCACCTGGAGTACCAACCCATCGTCGACCTCGCCACCGGCGCGGTCCGCAGCGCCGAGGCGCTGGTGCGCTGGCGGCACCCCCGGCTCGGCCTGCTCGCCCCGGCGGCGTTCCTGCCGCTGGCCGAGGAGACCGGGCTGATCGTGCCGATCGACAGGTGGGTGATCCACGAGGCGTGCCGGGCCGCCGCGACCTGGCGGGCCCGGGTGCCCGAGGCGACCGTGGCGGTCAACATCGCCGCCGCGCACCTGCGCCGCCCCGACCTGATCGCCACCGTCACGGCGGCCACCGCCTCGGCCGGCCTGGCCCCCCGCGCGCTCACCCTGGAGCTGACCGAGTCGGCGCTCATCGACGGCAGCGAGGCGGTGCTGGAACGGCTCGCCCAGCTTCGTGAGCTGGGCATCCGCATCGCCATCGACGACTTCGGCACCGGCTACTCGTCGTTGAGCTACCTGCACCGCATCCCCGCCACCGAACTCAAGATCGACAGGTCGTTCGTGGCCCGGCTGGACACCGACGCGCGGGCGTACGCCACGGTGGAGATGGTCACCCGGCTGGCCGGAGCGTTCGACCTGGCGGTGGTGGCCGAGGGGGTGGAGACCGAGGGGCAGCACGCGGCGGTCACCGCGATCGGCTGCGTCCACGGCCAGGGCTACCGGTACGGCCGGCCGGGCGGCCTGTCCGCCCTGCACGCCCTCGCCGCCCCCCGCTGACGCCCGCTGACGCCCGCTGACGCCCCGCCCGGCCGCCGATCCGCCAGGCGTGCCGGCCCGGCCCGGTCCACCGGCGCAGAATCGGGCTTGACCCTCACGTCGCGGCAGGCCGGAGCCTTGGTGCCGGAAGGGAGGAAACCATGGCGTACACGGTGGGTCAGGTGGCGAAGGCGGCCCGGGTGACGGTCCGGACGCTGCACCACTACGACGATATCGGGCTGCTCTCGCCGAGCGGCCGGACGCCGGCCGGCTACCGCCGCTACGACGACGCGGACCTGGAGCGGTTGCAGCACATCCGCTTCTACCGGGAGCTGGGGTTTCCGCTGGAGGAGATCGCGGTGATCCTCGACGACCCGGATGCCGACCCGGCGGCGCACCTGCGCCGGCAGCACGAGCTGTTGAGCGGGCGGATCGGGAAGCTCCAGGAGATGGTCGCCGCGATCGAGATCGCGATGGAGGCGAGACGGGTGGAGATCAACCTGACCCCGGAGGAACGGTTCGAGGTCTTCGGCGACGTCGATCCGGAGGAGCACGCCGAGGAGGCGCGGCAGCGCTGGGGCGACACCGAGGCGTACCGGGTGTCGACCCAGCGGGCGGCGAACTACTCGAAGGAGGACTGGCTGCGCATCAAGGCGGAGCAGGAGGACTGGGGCCGGCAGATCGTGGCGGCGCTGACCGCCGGGACGCCCGCCGACTCGGCGGAGGTGATGGCGCTGGCCGAGGAGCACCGGCAGCTCATCGTCCGCTGGTTCTACGACTGCTCGTACGAGGTGCACACCGGGCTGGCCGACATGTACCTGGCCGATCCCCGGTTCACCGCCTTCTACGAGGCGATCGCCCCGGGGTTGGCGGAGTACCTGGCGGAGGCGATCCACGCCAACGCGATCAGCCGGGCCTGAGCGGTGCCTCCTGTGGTGGGTGAGGATGGGGGTTCGTCCCGCCCACCCACCGGAGGTCGTCCGTGTTCATCGTCGCCGGAAGTCTCTACGTCGACCCCGCCGAGCGGGACACCTACCTGGCCTCCTGCGTGGAGGTGGTCCGGCAGGCCCGCTCGGCGCCCGGCTGCGTCGACTTCGCCATCGGCGCCGACCTGGTCGAGCCGGGCCGGATCAACGTCTACGAACGCTGGGAGTCCGACGACGAGCTGTTGGCGTTCCGGGGGTCCGGCCCGGAGCAGGAGCAGGTCGCGGCGATCCGTGGCGCGGAGGTGCACCGCTACCGCATCTCCGCAGTCGAGGCCCCCTGACCGGCCCCTGATCGGGGGTGCCCGGTCGGTGGCCGGGTGCCGGGCTAGGCTGGCGCGACCGCTCTGTCACCAGCGTCGATCGGCTCGGCCGGCGGGCGCGCCACCCCGGGGAGACCGCCGTGAAGCACCCGAAGCTGGCCGCCGCCACGGCCGCCCTCGTCGCGCTGGTGACGGCGGCCGGCTGCACCTCGGACGACAGCGGTGCGGGACCGACACCGACCGCCGGGTCCACGACCGCAGCGGCCCCGACCGAGCCGGCCGCCGTACTGGCCACCGCCGCGCAGCGGATCGACCAGCAGTCCTACCGGTTGACCCTGGGCGACGGCGCGAGCGGCGGGGACACCACCACCCTGGTCTGGGACCCGAGGGGGCGGCGCGGGCGGGAGACGACGACGTTGGCCGTGGCCAACGGCAAGGTGGTCATCGAGCGGCTCGTCACCGGCACCGACGTCTACGTGAAGGTGACCGCCCCGGACCGGCGGGTGCCGGTCTGGGACGGGCGTACCTGGTGGCACCTGGGCACCGTCGAGGCGGCCGCCGGGAAGCGGACCGGGCTGGACAACACCCGGCTGGCCAGCACGCTCGGCGCGGCCACCGAGGTACGCGCCACCGGCGAACGGGCCTACGCCGGGACCCTGGACCTGCGGCGCAGCACCGAGGTGCTCGGCGAGGGGGTGGGTGGGGTGCTCGGCGAGCGCGCCGCCAGGGTGCCGTTCACCGCGACGGTGGACGCGCAGGGGCGGCTGGTCCGCTACCGGATCGAGTTGTCCGGCGAGCCGGGCAAGACCTCAGCGCTCGACCTGACCTACGCGGACTTCGGCCTGCCCGTGTCGGCGGACCAGCCGGAGGCCGGCCTGATCGGCGAGGACCCGCCCCGCAACATCCCCGGCGCCTGACCCCTGCCCGACCCCGGCCGGCACTGGCGCGGGGACCTACAGGACCAGGTCGAGGAGGAGTACGCCGGCGAAGCCGACCACCGAGATGATCGTCTCCAGTACCGACCAGCTCTTGATCGTCTGCCCCACGGTCAGCCCGAAATACTCCTTGACCAGCCAGAAGCCGGCATCGTTGACGTGCGAGAAGAACAGCGAACCGCAGCCGACGGCCAGGGCCAGCAGCGCCACCTCGGGACGGTCCAGGGTGGCCGCCAACGGGGCGACGATGCCGGCAGCGGTGATCGTGGCGACCGTCGCCGAGCCGGTGGCGACCCGGATGCCCACGGCGACCAGCCAGCCCAGCAGCAGCGGGGAGAGGTTGGCGTCCTTGGCCGCGTCGGCGACCAGGTCGCCCACCCCGGCGTCCACCAGCACCTGCTTGAAGCCGCCGCCGGCGGCGACGATGAGCAGGATGCCGGCGATCGGCGGCAGCGAGCCGCCGAGCACCGAGGAGACCTGGCTGCGGCTGAACCCGGCCTGGTAGCCGAGGGTGAACATGGCGACGATCACCCCGGCCAGCAGCGCCACGATCGGCGCCCCGGCGATGTCGAGGGCCTGCCGGGCGACGGTGCCCTCGGTCAGGGTCAGTTCGCCGACCGCGCGCAGCAGCATCAGCACCACCGGCAGCAACACGGTGAGCACCGCCGGCCAGAACCTGGGGGTACGCCGGGCCGTCTCGGTGCCGCTGTCGTCGACCGGTGCGCCCGGCCGGCCGGAGCCCGGGTTGACCAGGTCGTCGTCGGTGAGCAGGTCGTCGTCGCCGGCCGGTCCCCGCCCGGTGTCCCGGCCGTCCGACCCGCGGCCGACGGCGGGGCTGCCCGGCCCGCGCCGGCCACCGCCGGTGGTGGCCGGTTGCCGGGTGGGCAGCAGCGCGGCCGGGGCGGTGGCCGGCACGTAGCGCGCAATGAAGTTGCCGAACACCGGGCCGGCGACGATCACGGTGGGGATGGCGATGATCAGGCCCAGCCCGAGGGTGAGCCCCAGGTCGGCGTCGAGGGAGGAGATCGCCACCAGCGGGCCGGGGTGTGGCGGGACGAGGCCGTGCAGCACCGACAGGCCGGCCAGCGCCGGGATGCCGATCTTCATCAGCGGTACGTCGGTGCGCAGCGAGACCAGCAGCACGATCGGCACCAGCAGCACCACGCCGACCTCGAAGAACAGCGGTAGGCCGATCAGTGCGGCGACCCCGGCCATGGCCCAGGGCAGGGCGGTGCCGGAGACCCGCCCGACGACCCGGTTGACGATGCCGTCCGCCCCGCCCGACTCGGCGAGCAGCCCGCCGATCATCGCGCCGAGGGCGATCAGCAGACCCACCCCGCCGACCGTGGAGCCGACCCCGGCGCTGAACGACTCGATCATCGTGTCGGGGGCCATGGCGGCGACCACGCCGAGCACCGCCGCGCCGAGGATCAACGCCAGGAAGGGGTGCACCTTGCCCCAGGCGATGAGCAGGACGACCGCGGCGATGCCCAGCAGGGCGGCCACGACGAGCTGGGCGTCACCGGCGCTGGTGGCCGGTTCCGCAGGTGCGGCGAGGAGGGTGAGCACGGCGATCACGACCTTCGGACGGGGTCCGGCCCGACGTGGGGCGGGCGGTCACATGGGTGCGGGGGTGGGTGGTGGCTCTGCCGGCAGGCTGGGGGCCAGCCGGCGCAGCGACGCGAAGGTGGGCACCAGCGCGTCGTACAGCTCGGCGTGCAGGGGGAGCAGGGCGGCGTAGGTGGCGGCGGAGGCCGGCTCGGGGCGTACCGTCTCGTCGATGCGGACCAGGTCGGCGGCGACGTCGACGGAGTCGATCAGCCCGAGCGCCTGCATGCCGAGCAGCGCCGCGCCGAAGCTGGAGCCCTCGTGGCCGGCGGGGAACCGCACCGGCATGTCGAGCGCGTCGGCGAGCATCTGCCGCCACAGTGGGCTACGGGCGAAGCCGCCGCTGGCGCGTACCTCACGGACCTCGTTGCCGGCCGCCCGGACCGACGCCAGGACCAGGGCGAGCTGCTGGCAGACCCCCTCCAGTGCGGCCCGGACGAGATGCTCGCGGCGGTGCCCGTGGGTCAGCCCGACGTACGCCCCGCGCGGCAGCGCGCTCCAGTGCGGGGCCCGCTCGCTGAGCAGGTACGGCAGCATGATCAGCCCGCCGGAGCCGACCGGTGCGGTGGCGGCCAGCGCGAGCAGTTCCTCCTCCCCGTGCTCGCCGAACTCGGGGGCGAGGGTGTCACCGGCCCACTGGAGCACGATCCCGCCGTTGTTGATCGCCCCGCCGACGACCCACCGGTCCTCGGTGAGGGCATAGCAGAACACCCCGCCGAGCGGGTCGACGGCGGGACGTTCGACGGCCACCCGCATCGCCCCGGAGGTGCCGATGGAGCAGGCGACGACGCCGGGGCGTACCGCGCCGAGGCCCAGGTTGGCCAGCGGGCCGTCGCCCGCGCCGACCACGACCGGGGTGTCGGCCGGCAGGCCGGTGGCGATGGCGGCGCGGGCGGTCAGCCCCGGCAGGACGGTGGTGGTGGGGACGAGCCGGGGAAGCTGCTCCCCGGTGATCTGGGCGACGCGGAGCGCCTGGGGGTCCCAGGCGAGCTGGTGGATGTCCATCAGGCCGGTGGCCGAGGCGACCGAGTGGTCGGTGACCAGCGTGTCGGTCAGCCGCAGCAGCACGTAGTCCTTGATGCCGACCCAGTGGGCGACCCGCTCGTGCAGCGTCGGTTCCTGCTCGGCGTACCAGAGGAGTTTCGGCAGTGGGGCCATCGGGTGCACGGGGGTGCCGGTGCGTCGGTGCAGGGCCAGCCCCCAGGGCGCGGCGCGCAGCCGTTCGGCCTGGCTGCTGGCCCGGGAGTCGGCCCAGGTCACCGACGGGGTGAGCGGCTCGCCGTCCGGGTCGAGGCCGATCAGGCTGTGCATCGCGGTGCTGAACGACAGGCCGGCGATGCCGTCGCCCAGTTCGGTGACGACGGTGCGGATGGTCTCCACCACCGCGTCGAAGATGAGCCGGGGGTCCTGCTCGGCGTAGCCGGGGTGCGGCTCGTCGAGCGGGTAGCCGACGGAGTGGCTGGCGAGCTGGTGGCCGTCGGTGTCGTACGCCACGGTCTTGGTGCTGGTGGTGCCGATGTCGACGCCGAGCACCACCCGGCGGCGGTGGTCCGGACCGGTCACGGGTCCCCCCTCGCATCGGCGGTGCGGGCGTCGCGGCCCGGCTGCGGCTGACGTTACCGACGTTGGCAGCGCCCCGCACGGCGGAGAACCGGAAGGTGAGCCGGCGTGCGGTTCGTCGTGGTCCGACAGATTTCCATCCCCCGATCGGGTGGTAAATCCCTAATGCCGGGTCCGCCGGTCTTGTTCCTGCCGTTGAGCCGGGTGAACACCCCGGTTGGTGGCTCGCACGGCGGAGGGGTCGGCGTGGCGATGACTGATTCGACGGGTTCCACCTGGCGCTACACCTGGGCACGGCAGCAGAACGAACGACGGCGGCGGGTCTACCGCACCGTCGAGCGGGCCTGGCGACGTCGCGACGACGAACTGCGTCGGCTGCGTGCCCTCGCCGTCGGTCTGCGGGGCACCGCGGCTGCCGGGGCCGGCCTGCCGTTGGCGTTGAGCCCCGGCGAGGCGGTGCTCTGGACGATGCCCGGCGTGCAGCTGGTCGAGGTCCGGCACACCGCCGTGCTGCCCGCCCCCGACCTGGTCGTCGAGGCGGCGTCGGGGCCGTTGCGCCACCGGCTGCCCGACGGGGTCCGGGCCACCGACGCCGGAATCGCGGTGGTCACCAACCGTCGGCTGGTCCTGGTCGGCGGGCGGGGCCGGCGCGAGTGGGCGTACGGGAGGATGACCGGGCTGCTGCACGACCCGGCGGCCCCGGTCACCCTGATCCAGGTCCTGGACCGGCGGCAGACCTCCGGCGTGCTGTTGCCGCCGGGCGCGGCGGCCGAGTTCCGGTTCGTGCTGACCCTGGCTTTCGCCGACGCCATCGAGCAGCGGCCGGCCGTCCTCGCCCAGCTCGACGAGTTGATCGCCACCCATGCCGAGAGCGCGCCGTTCCGACCGGCGATCGCCACTCCCGCGCAGGCCCGGTTCAGCGCCCGGGTCCCCGGCGGTCGGCGGACCGTCGCGGTGGCCGCCGCGCTGACCCTGGTGGTGCCGGTGGTGCTGGCCGGGTCCGATCCGCCGGTCACCCCGGAGGTGGCGTCGGCGGCCACCGCCGCGCCCGCTCCGGTCGTGACCCGGCCGCGCACCGGCCCGCCGCAGCCGTCGCCGTCCGTGGTGCGGGAGCGGCGCTGCGGGGCCCCGGCCAACCCGATGGGGTACGACTACTGCGGCGGCGAACCCGTCCGGAAACCCGACCACCGGGTCTGCGACTGGTTCGACTGCGTGCCGCAGTTCTGGGCCGGGCGTGGCTACCTGGTGCTGTGCCGCGACGGCGCGGTCAGCCTGACCGGTGGCCAGCCGAAGCCCTGCGCCGGCCACGACGGCGTCCGCCGCACCGTGCACCGCTGAGCCCTGGGCTCGCTGGTGGGGGGCCGGTACCGCTACCTCGGCCTTCCGGCCCCGACAGCGGGGCTGGCGGGGCCGTCGCATCATGTACGGCGTGATCCATTTCAAGCGTAAGCAGCACAAGAAGAAGCGCGACTGGTGCGACGCCGACTGCGACGGCTGCGACGGCTGTGACGGGCTGCCTTGCTGTGACTTCGGCCTGTTCTCCTTCCTGTTGACCCTCGGCGCGACCACTGCCCGGGTGAGCCGGGCGTCGGTGGTGGACCGGGCGGGCCGGGCGGCGATCCTCGGCTACCGGCGGTGGTTGTCGCACCGCTGGCCGGGCCAGTGCCGCTACACCCCGACGTGCAGCGCGTACGGGCTGGCCGCCGTCGAGCGGCACGGCCTGGCCGTGGGTGGCCGGATGGCGGCGCAGCGGCTGCGCCGGTGTCGGCCGGGCGTCCCGCGGGGCACCCACGACCCGGTCCGCTGACGCTGCTGGCGGGCCCGGACGAACGCGACGCGGTGTCCGGCCGCGGCTCCGGCGGGGCCTACGCGACGACGTCCCGGTAGACCTCGATGTCGTAGATGAGGCGGACGGGCTCGCCGTTGGTGGTGCCGACGAAGACGGGTTCCGCGGCGGGGGTGCGCCCCCGCCGCCACACCTCGTCGCGGGCGGCGTCCCGGGATTCGCGGTGCACCTTCCCGGCCCGGTGCAGTTCCACCACCCGGCGCGCGGTGTGTCTGTCGCTGTCGAGTTGTATGCGCATCAGCGGCACGGTCGCCACCGCCCTTCCGCGAGTAACCACCGTCCACCGGGGACGGTACCGGCGAACCTTAATCTAACAGCGTTAAATTAACTGTGCACGGTACTAGGCTGCTGCGGGTGGACGCGACCGAATTCACTGGACGACCGGATGGCCGGGCCGCCCCGATCTGGCTACGGCCGGAGCCGGCCCGCAACCGCCGGGCCACCCCGCTGACCCGGGACCGGATCGTGACGGCGGCCGTCGACCTGCTCGACCGCACCGGTGTCGACGGGCTGACCATGCGCCGGCTGGCCGAACGCCTCGCCGTCACCCCCACCGCCCTCTACTGGCACGTCGCGACCCGGGACGACGTCCTCGACCTGGCCGTCGACCACATCTTCGGCGAGGTGCCGCTGCCGGCCGCCGGCCCCGACTGGCGCGCCGACGTCCGCACGCTGACCTGCGGATGGCGGGCGGCCATGCTCCGCCATCCCTGGGCGCCGAGCCTGATCGGCCGCCCCATGCTCGGCCCGCATGTCCTCGCCCGCACGGAGTTCCTCCAGGCCGCGCTGGTCCGCGCCGGGCTCACCGGCCGGCACTTGGCCGTGGTGACCCGGTTGGTGGCCAACTACGTGATCGGCGCGGCCCTCACCGAAGCCACCTGGCGGCAGACCGACGACCCCGAGGCACGCGCCGAAGCCCGCCGGCACCTTGAGGCCAACGCCGCCGCCTACCCCACCCTCACCGCCTCCGGTCACCTCGACGACGGCCGGTGGAGCGATGACGACCTCTTCGTCCGGGGTCTCGACGCCATCCTCGCCACCGCGCAGCTGAGCTGACCGCCGCCGGTATTCGGCTCGCGCGCCCGCCGGGCGGCTCGTTACCGTCCGGCCATGGTCCGTACCGTCCGCCTCGTCCTGGTCGACGCCACCGGCCGCCCGCTCGGCGCGCTACCCGACTTCGACGTGCCGGTGCCCTGGTGGCAGGACGCGGCGGCGGTCGTCGCCGGGGCCCGCGCCGCGTACGGCGTCGAGGTGACCGTGCTGCGGCTGCTCGTCGGGCGGCGCGGCCGGCCACCCGGGGGCCACGTCAGCTACCTGGCGGAGGTGTCCGGCCCGGTCCGCGTACCGCTGCTGCCGGCGCAGGTGGCGCAGCCGGCGGCGCATCCGCTGCGCGCGCCCTACGCGCAGCCGGGCGGGCCGGCGGCGAGCCTGGCGTGGGCCGCCACGCAGCTCGACCGGCTGGGCCGGCCGGCCACCGTGTCGACCCAGGAGCGCACCTGGAACCTGTCGGCGGTCTGGCGGCTCGACGGGCCGCACGGCACCGCCTGGCTCAAACAGGTTCCGGTGTTCTTCCGGCACGAGGCGGCGGTGCTGCGGCTGCTGGCCGACGATCCGGACACCCCGGGGCTGCTCGCCGCCGACGACGAGGGGCGGATGCTGCTCGACCACGTGCCGGGGGAGGACCGCTACGGCGCCGACCCCGCCGAACGCGCCGCGATCGCCGCCCGGCACCACGCCCTCCAGGTCCGCACGCTGCCCGCCGCCGACCGGCTCGCTGCCGCCGGGGTGCCGGACCTGCGCGGCGCAGCCCTGGCCCGGTGGCTGCGCGCGACCCTCGCCCCGCACCGGGCGCACGAGCAGCTCGCCGACGTCGAGACGCGGCTCGACGAGGTGACCCGGTGCGGGCTGCCCGACACCCTCGTGCACGGCGACCTGCACCCCGGCAACGTCCGCGCCGACGGGCACCGACACACCATCATCGACTGGGGCGACGCGTTCGTCGGCCACCCGGCCTTCGACATCCTCCGGCTGACCGAGCAACTGCCCGCCGGGCCGGCCGCCACCCTCGTCGCCGACTGGTGCGCACGCTGGCGGGCCGACGTGCCGGGCTGCCTGCCGGAACGGGCGGTGGCGCTGCTGCGGCCGGTGGCGTGGCTGCGGATGGCGGCGGTGTACGCGATGTTCCTCGCCGGCATCGAGCCGTCCGAACGGGTCTACCACGCCGAGGACCTGCCGGAGAACCTGGCGAGGGCGGACGCCGAGACCGGCTGACCGCCGCCGTGGGTGAAGAATGCCGACCGGAGGTCCCGTCCGGGAGGAATTCGCCGGTAGGGTGCCGGAGACCCCCACAGCCAGCAAAGGTGCCGCATGCTCTCCCGCGCCACGTCCGACCTCGAATCACCCGCGCTGATCCTGGAGCGCACCACCGCGCTGGTCGACTACCTGATGGCCGTGCGCGCCCAGCTGGAGAAGCCGGCCCGCACGGTGCCCACAGCGGACGTGTTCTGGCAGCACGACCTGCCCGAGCACCCGGACTGCCAGGTGGGCGTCTCGGCCGACGGGGTGAGCTGGCTCCAGGTCGGCCTGCCGGCGACCCCCCGACGGCTGAAGACCCCCGTCGAGTTCGTCGCGCACCTCGCCGACACCCCGCCCTACCCGGCCGAGCCGAGGCTGACCGGCGACGAGGAGACCATCGCGCGGCTGCGGCCCCGCTTCGAGCAGTGGCGGGAGCAGGACTGGCGGCCCTGGGCCGAGCAGGCCGCCCGCACCGAGCGGGTACGCCGACTGCACCGCGCCCTGTTCGACCTGATGCACCGGGTCGACATGACCGCCGCCAGTTACGAACTCGTCTGGGGTCACGGCGTCATCCACACCGAGGTCGCCGGTAACCGGGTGCGGTATCCGCTGGTGGTGACCCCGGTCGCCGTCGAGTACGACCCCGACCGGTCGGTCGTGCGGGTGGTGCCGCAGGGGCCGGCCCGGTTGCAGACCGACCCGCTGACCGGCCTCGACGAACGGTACCTGCGGCAACTGCTGGCCCTGGCCGGGTCCGGCGGGCAGCTCGACCTCGACGTCTGGGCGGAGTTCGACAGGCGGGAGTTCTTCGAACGGGCGTTGCGTCGCCTCGGCCACGACCCGGTGCTGCGCGACGCCGACGCCCCCGCCCCCACCGGCGGGTACGTGCACGACACCGGGGTGCTGTTCGTCCGGCCCCGGCAGCGGATGCTGCGCCGTTTCCTGGAGGAACTGCGGGCCCGGCTGCTGGCCGGTGACACCACCGGCATCGGCGCGCTCGCCGCGATCCTCGCCCACGAGCCGAGCCGGCTGGAGATGCCGCACGACGAGCCGCAGCGGTGGCAGCCGCTGGGGGAGCGGCTGCTCATGCCGCTGCCCACCAACGAGGCACAGGAGTCCATCGCCCGCCGGCTCGCCCAGCACCGCAACGTCGCCGTGCAGGGGCCACCCGGCACCGGCAAGACGCACACCATCCGCAACCTGATCTGCCACCTGATGGCGCACGGCAAACGGGTGCTCGTGGTCGCGCAGAAGGAGGACCCACTGCGGGTGCTGCGCGACGGCCTGCCGCCGGAGATCCAACCGCTCTGCCTGGCCGTGCTCGGCCGCTCCGCCGACCAGCTGGTGCAGCTCCAGCTCGCCGCCCGGGAACTCTCCGACCGGGGCGCCACCCTGGACCGTCGCGCCGAACAGCAGCGGGTCGATCGGCTGCGCCGGCAACTGGAGGAGGCCGAACGGGACCTCGGGCTCGCCCTGGCCGGCCTGCGCGCGCTCGCCGAACACGAATCCGCCAGGTACGAGATCGACGGCATCCGGCTGTCCCCCGGCGACGTCGGCGCGTGGCTGCGCGAGCGGGCCGACCGCTACGGCGACATCCCCGACCCGCTCGCCCCCGACCTGGCCGCCCCGCTGACCGGGGAGGAGTTCAGCGACCTGCTCGACATCGCCAGGCGTACCCGGCGAGCCGACCGCGCGCAGGCGTTGCGGGAGCTGCCGACGGTGGCCGACCTGCCGACCGCCGAGGCGATCCGGGACGACCGCCGGGAGCTGGCCGCGACCCGGCACGAACTGGACCGGCTCGCCGACGCCGGGATGCTGATCGCCGAGGTACGCGCCGTCGGGCAGCCCGCCCTGGAGGAGCTGGGCGGGCAGCTCCGGGAGGCGGCGACCCTGCTCACCGAGCGGGAGGGCGCGTGGACCGACCGGCTCGGCGCGCTGTTGCAGGCCGACGCGAACTGGCGGATCCGGTGGGAGGACCACGTGGCCGCCAGCCAGCAGGCGCTGGCCGACCTGGCCGCCGCCGCCCGGGTCGTCGCCGGGCACGAGGTCGCCGTCGCCGAGCTCCACCTGACCGAGCCGCGCCGACTGCTGGCGCTGCTCGACGAGCTGCGGCAACGCTTCGCCGCCGGCAAGGGCGTCAACAAGCTCTTCCAGGGCACCCTGGCCCGGATCGCCACCGACTGCCGGATCGACGGCGAGGTGCTGCGCAGCGCCGAGGACGTCGACGTCGTCGTCGCGTACGTGACCCGGCGTCGGCTGCGGCAGGCGCTGGCCACCCGGTGGGCGCAGTGGCGCGCGCCGCTCGGCCTGCCCGCCGAGATCGGCGACGAGCCGGAATACTGGACCGGCCAGCTGCTCACCGCCGCCGCCACCGCGCTGGACTGGGACCGGCGGCGCTGGCCGACGCTGCTGCGCACCGTCCGCCGGGTGCTGCCGCGCGCCGAACACACCGTCGACGTACGCCGGCTGACGGCGCTGATCGCCCTGCTCGGCCGGGCCACTGCGGTGTTCGTCCACGACGAGTTGGTAGCCGAGGAGCACCGGCTCGACGCGCTGCTCCAACGCGGCATGTCCGGGGTGGAGGCCAGCGACCTGTGGCGGCTGCTCGACCACGCCTACCAGGGCGACCTCGACGGCTGGGACGCCCTGCTCGACGAGGTGCGCCGGCTCGCCGCCCTGCGCCCCGAGGCGCAACGCTTCGCCACGCTCACCGGCCGGCTGCGGCCCGTCGCCCCGGACTGGACCACCCAGCTTGAGGACGGCACCGCCGTCGCCCTGCACGGCACCGGCGCGGACTGCCTCGACCGGTGGCGGTGGCGGCGCGCGCAGACCTGGTTCGACCAGGTCGTCGGCAGCGTCGACCCGGTGGCTCTGGGCCGGCGCGCCGACCGCACCCGGGAACGCATCCGCCAGCTCACCCGGGAACTCGTGGTCGCGTCCGCCTGGCTGGAGGTGTCGCTGGCGCTGGACGACCGGCGGCGGGCCGCCCTCGCCGACTGGACCACCGCCCTGCGCAAGATCGGCAAGGGCACGGGGAAGAACGCCGCCCAGTGGCAGGGCCACGCCCAGAAGGCGATGACCGCAGCCGTGGACGCCGTGCCGGTGTGGGTGATGTCCGTCGACCGGGCCATCGAACAGTTCGCCGGGGGTGCGCGCTTCGACGTGGTCATCGTCGACGAGGCGTCGCAGGCCGACCTGTTCGCCCTGCCCGTCCTCACCCTCGCCGAACGGGCCGTCGTGGTCGGCGACGACCAGCAGATCGGGCCGCAGCTCTCCTTCGTCGGCAGCGTCACCGGCCTGATCAACTCACATCTGGTGGACGTGCCGTCGGCCGAGCACTTCGACCCGGAGAGCAGCCTCTACGACCACGCGGTCCGCCGCTCGCCCGAGCGCATCCTGCTCACCGAGCACTTCCGGTCGGTGCCGGCGATCATCGGGTTCTCCAGCGACACCTACTACGGCGGCGAGATCGAACCGTTGCGCACCGACCGGCCCGCCGGCATCGGTGACCCGGTCGTCGCCGTGCACGTGCCCGAGGGCGTCCGCCAGGACCTGCCCGGCTACGGCAACGTCAACGTCGCCGAGGCCGAAGCCCTCGTCGGCCGGGTCGCCGCGATCGTCGCCGATCCGGCGTACGCGGGCCGCAGCGTCGGCGTGGTCAGCCTGCTCAGCACCAGCGGGCAGGCCCTCTACCTGCTGGCCCGGCTGCGCGAGGAGATCGGCGCGGAGGAGATGGAACGCCGTCGGCTGCGCGTCGGCGACTCCTACACCTTCCAGGGCGACGAACGCGACGTGGTGCTGGTGTCGACTGTCGTCTCCCCGCACCAGGGGCCGGTCGCCGCGTTCACCAAACGCGACCACCACCGTCGGGTCAACGTCGCCGCCTCCCGGGCCCGCGACCAGCTCTGGGTGTTCCACTCCGTGCAGCCCGACGACCTGCGCCCCGACGACGCCCGGGGCCTGCTGCTGCGCTACTGCCAGAACGTCACCACCGCCGAGGAGTCCTACGTCGACCTGGAGCGACGCTGCGACAGCGACTTCGAACGCGAGGTGCTGCGGCGGATGCTGCGCCGGGGCTTGCGGCCGTTGCCGCAGTTCCGGGTCGGCTCGTACCGGATCGACTTCGTGCTGCCCGCGCCGGACGGGCGGCGGCTGGCGATCGAGTGCGACGGGGACGCCTATCACGGGCCGGAGCAGTGGGAGAGCGACATGCGCCGGCAGGCGGTGCTGGAACGGGTCGGCAACTGCGTGTTCGTCCGGATCCGGGGCAGCGTGTTCAGCCGGGACCCGGAGGCGGCGCTGACGCCGCTGTGGCAGCTCATCGAGGAGTTGGGCATCGGAGGGAGCCGGACCGGGGAATCCACTACGTCCGGGTAACACGCGGCGTGGAGCTGGTGCGCAGCACCGAGACCTACGACCCGCTGATGCATACCGTGTTATCGGTCGGTGGCTGAGGCGGCATCGGGCGTGGGCTGCTTATCGTCCGAGCAGTGGTCCGGGCACACACGACAGTGTCATGAATGTGACTGCCCGACCGAAAGCTGGCCCGGCCGTCGATGTGCGTCTGCGCAGTTTCAACATCTCCGATTAAGGGCGACGGGCAACAGGCAGGGTGTCTGGGTGGACGGAACCCTGAGTTGGCAGACGGGTACGGGTCCGTTAATCATCGGAGCTTTCTACGCTTCGTGACTGTGGAGTCCGGGCCTGGACGGTCTTCCTCGTCGATCGAGTTTCGGTCCAGATGGCCGCGCTGACTCCGAAGCATCCGTCGGGCTGCCGCCGACTGCGGTCGTGGACCGAGGCTGGTCTCGACGAACAGCTCCGCGAACTGGCCCTGAACTGCTGTGACCTCCTGGTTGCCCCGGACCTGGCGGACGCCGACGCCGACGGCGCGATCATCACCGGCACCCGGTACAACCCCAGGAAAACCCTGTCGATCGCATCTGGGCCGTCATCAGAACACGGCGTCGCCAACGTCGCCGTAACCACCCTCGGCGACCGATTCTGATAACCCCGCGCCGTCGTCCGGCACCGCACATCCGACCAGAACCTGCTAGCCCTCGCGCCCCGGACCAATCGACCTGGTCACCCCGCAATTGCCGATATAGATCTGGTCAGGTCATTAACACGGTGGAGACAATCGGTCAAGCCGCGAAACCTCGCGACTTCCGCCGCCGTGGCCACTTCGGAGAGCATTACCTCATGCAGAAAACGACGACCAGAAGGAGAGTCATGAACATCAAGCGGGGAATGATCGCACTGGTGGCAATCGCGACCGCAGGTGTCGCGGCGCTGAGCCTCGGCGCACCGGCCCAGGCAACCGGCAAGAACGGCGTGCTGGAAAGCGGGGAGTTCGGTCTCTACTACTCCCCGAACCAGCAGGGGCCCGTCTTCGACCTGTACGTCTCGGACAGCAACTTCGCCGACGACTCCTTCCCGGGCACGGGAATCCCGGTGAACGACAACACGGCGTCCTACCACAACCGGGACACGTTCTACTGGTGGGTCTACACCGCTGCGAACTACGGCGGCAACAGCGGCTGCCTGTCGCCGGGCTATCGCGGGAACGCGTCGACGGAATTCAGGAACAAGATCTCCTCGGCGCGCTACTTGCCCTACTCCTGCTGAGCCGGGCCGCTGCTCCGCCCACTGACAGTGGGCGGAGCAGCGGCATTCGTACCCCACTGCCGACTGACACTAACGAGGATATGATGAACATCAATCGCGTGGCGGCCGGGCTGGTCGCGATCGTCGCTGTCGTCGCCCTCGCGGCGTGCACCAGCACTCCCAGCGGCACACCAGCGCACGCCGGGGAGCCCTCCACCGCACCGCCGCCGCACCTGCTGCGCAGCGTCGAGCTGCGACTTCCGATCGAGGACTACCTGCCCACGGCCGAGCAACGTGACCGCCTGGGCACGGCTCGACTGCGCCTGATCCAGAAATGCCTGGCCCGGTTCGACGTCCGCTATCCGGTCAAGGCGGTTCCGGGCAGCGCCTACGGCCCACGCAGCGAGACCGACCGTCGGTACGGCATCACCGACCTGGCGCTGGCCAGGACCGACGGCTATGGCCTCGGCACCCGCGATCCGGCCCGGGCCGGCAGGCCCGCCAATCCGGTCCTCGACGCGGACGGAATCACCGCGCTGCACGGGACGGGACGGTCGACGGTTCGCGGCCAGCTGGTGCCGGCCGGTGGCTGCGTGGGTGAGGCCGACGACGAACTGGCCCGACAGGTTCCCGCAGGCGTCGACGTGGCCAAGGCCAGTCGGCTCCAGATGTGGTCGTTCGAGGAGTCCAAGCGTGACAGCCGGGTGACCGCAGCGTTTCGAGCCTGGTCCGACTGCATGCAGCAGGCCGGTTTCTCCTACGCTGACCCGCTGTCGGTGATGGGCGATCCGGCGTTCGAGGCGGATGCCGCCTCCTCCCAGGAGATCGCAGTGGCCACCAGGGACATCCACTGCAAAGGCGAGGCGAACGTGGTGGGCATCTGGTTCACGGTGGAATCGGCGTACCAGCGGCGGGAGATCGACTCGCACCGCGCCGCCTACGACGCCATCCGCCAGGCCGTCATGGCCCGAGATCAGTTCGCCGGCCAGGTGTCCTGAACGACGGTTCCCGCAGCTGTGGCTGCGGGAACCGCATCCGGCTGGAGATCACTTGCCGTGGGCCTTGCCGACCGCCATTCCGAGGCGCACGAGATCAGCACCTATCTTGATGCCGGTCTTCTCTCTGATCCGCCGGAGATAGGTGTCCACGGTTCTGGTGGATATGCTCATCCGTCGACCGATCTGCACATACGTCAGGCCGTCCGAAAAGTGGACGAGCACCTCCTTCTCGCGGGGTGACAGACTCTGCTCGTTAATGTTCCTCACCCTCCCCCGAGGCAATGATCTACATTCTTCAGCGTTGATTCATCAATCTCCATGCCCCAACGCCAGTCTGCCACTCTGCTGCGCAGATCGCATACGATTATTTTCCATGAGCTGAACGCGTTTGCACTGTCGCAGATCTATCTTTCGATCGGATTTATTGATCGGTGTGACGCAGATCACTAGATATTGTTGGGACGTGGGTAGGTCGAGCCCGTACCCCACCGCAGGCCAGTCGTGGAATTCCCGAAAACTGCATAAGCCGCCGTAATGCTCACGGGTTTCCTGACGGTGAACCGCGACGCAACGCCGCGTCCGGGAGCGGATCTGACTGTGAAACCGAAATTCGGCACCTGCTGACCGCGCGGATTGCCCTCTTGAGCGCTGTTGCGTTGGCGGATCGGCGGGCACGCACCGACATGACGCCACGGAACTTCCTGTCGGGCGACCGGTGACGGCGTGTCGGCGATGGTGATCGGTCACCACCGGCCGTGCCCCGGCATCGCCATCCTGCGGACCCTGCGCCCCTGGTTGCGGTTGCCGCACCGCCCGGGCCAGGCAGGTCCCGTCGAGACCCCACGGAACCCCGGTCGCTGGCGTTGGTACTGCCCGGCCAACGCACCCCGCCCCGACGGCACCGTCGAGCTGCATGTCCGGCGCGTGGCCGCCGGCACCGTCTCGGGCAACCTCGTTCACGAGGTAGGCCCCGGCTAGATGCTGCCCCTCGGCCCGTCCCGCGACACCGGCCTACACCTGCGCGACGGTGACCTGCTGCTGGTGGCCGGTGGCACCGGGCTGGCCCCGCTGCGCGCCCCGGTCGAGCAGGTCGCCGCCGCCCCCTCGGTCGCCGGTGTGCCCGCCGACCGTATCCACCTTCCGGAGCGGATCCGGCGTCAGACCCCGGAGCGGAAGGGGCATCTCCACAAACGTCTTTCTGACAATCCGGCCGTACGTTCCCCGTCATGACATCGAAGCCAACCCCCGGCCTGCGTCGTCGCGTCGGCGTCGCCGGAGCGGTCACCGCGCTCGTGACGACGACTCTGACCGGGCTCGCTCAGCAGCCCGCCACCGCCGCTCCCGGAACGGTCGCCACCCACGCCGTCGCCGTCACCGCCGCCGAGCGGCAGGCGGTGCTGGCGTACTGGACGCCGCAGCGGATAGCGGCTCTGAAGACCCCGTCGGCGCAGGTGCCGCCCGTGGCGAAGCCGGACGGCGCGCCATGGACCCGGGCGGACGCCGTGTCGCGTACCGTCGGCAGGCTCTTCTTCACCGACCACGGCGAGGACGCCAGCTGCACGGCGACGGTGCTGGACAGCGCCAACCGCAGCACGGTGGTGACCGCCGCGCACTGCGTCAACAACACCGACCTCATCGGTGAGGACAACCAGTGGTCGGCCAACGTGCTGTTCGTCCCCGGCTACACCGACGGCCGGGCGCCGTACGGCAGGTTCGTCGCCCGGCTGTCGGTGGCCCCGTCGACGTGGCTGCTCAACGACCAGATCGAAAGCCTGTACGACTCGTACGACCAGGCGTTCGTGGTGCTCCACCCGAACAGCGACGGACGCCGGGTGCAGGACGCCGTCGGCGTCGCCCAGCGGATCGGCTACGACGTGCCGGGCGCGCGGGTGGTGCACCAGTTCGGCTACCCCCGGGCCAGTTCCGACGAGGCCCGCGAGGGGCTGCCGGAATACACCGGTGAGCGACTCGCCTACTGCGCCGGCCGGGCGGTGGAGCAGCAGTCGACCGAGGACTGGCCGGAGCCGCCCGGCCAGTGGGGCACCGCATGCGTGATGGGCGGCGGCTCCAGCGGCGGCCCGCGACTCACGAACTTCGACCGGCACACCGGGCTCGGCACCGTCGTCGGCGACAACTCCCACGGCTACATTCCGGGGAAGCGTTACCTGGTGGGGCCGCAGTTCAGCACGGCGATCACCCGCCCACTCTTCGAGCGGGCGCAACACAGCTGATTCGGGCTGGGTACCGGGCAGCCCACCTCGCCACGGGTGTGGGCGCCCGGTGCCGACGACGCTCCCTCAGCCGTACGAGGCAGACCATCCATGGGTCCTCCGCCACCAGAATTGCTGTCATCGCCCCTCAGGCGGCGATGGTGCGGGCCGCCGCGTACAGGTCGGCGGGCAGCGGGGTCGCCAACTCCCAGACGACCCGCATCGGCCGTTCCCCGCTGTGCTGCCGGTAGGTCATCGGGCCGGCGTACAGGTAGGCCGGTGCGCCGAGGTCCCGATCCGGCACCCGGGTCTCCCGCACGAACAGGTGCACCGTCGAACCCCGTGCCGCGTGGTGGACGTACCGCTGACCGGTAGGGGACGACTCCGAGGTGGTGCTCTGCGACTCCCACTGGAACAGCCGCTCGGTGATCGCCCGGTCGGCGTACATCGTGGTGGGGGAGTAGTGCTGCTCCGACTTGACCAGGGTGACGAAGAACAGGTCCGCCTGCTCAGCCTCCAACCACTTCACCCCTTCCCGCAACGATCCGGGGTTGGTCATGCCGAACGCCGCGCACGCCTCGTTGCGGCTGTACCGGGCGTGCACCCGCAGCACGCCGACCGGCGCGGTGACCCGGTGGATGCGCTCCCGCAGCACCTCGGCGACCTGACGCAACTCGGCGCAGCGGGCCGGCTCCGCCCACAGCCACTTGAGCCGTTCCTCCCGGGCGGTCAGCGGCACCTGCGGCCCCCACAGGTCGAAGTGCAGCATGTTCCACAGCCGCCCGTCCGGCGGCGGTGAACCGGCGGCGACCCGGGCCAGCAGGTCGAGCCGGTCGACGTCGTCCAGGTGCAGCATCCGGCCGATGGCCCGGCCCAACTCGCGGTCGGCCGGGCCGGGTGCGGAGGTGTCGAGGCCGGCGAGCCGCCGCAGCCCGGTCCATCCGCCGGCCGACGCCGACCGGTAGACGTCCTCGATCTCCAGGCCGGTCTCCCGCAGGAATTCGGCGAGGCTCACGTCACCGAGCTGCCGCAGCTCGGCCACCAGGCCCTTCTTGGACGTGGGCAGCGCGGTGCGCAGGTTGTCGAGCACGATCTCCTTGGCGACCCGGTCGAGCTGCACGTGGCAGCCGCTGGGTAGCGACGGGAAGTCCTGCTCGACGGCGGCTCTGACGGCTCGGCGGCTGACCCCGGTCAGCGCCCGCCACCGCAGGTCGAACCGGAAGTTGGCGTGCTGCCCGCCGATGAAGTCGAGCACGGTCAGGCACGGCTTGTCGTCGTCGAGGCGCAGCCCACGGCCCAACTGCTGGAGGAAGATGGTGGCGCTCTCGGTGGGCCGCAGCATCAGAATCGTGTCGACCATCGGCAGGTCGACACCCTCGTTGAACAGGTCGACGGTGAACAGCACCCGCAGCGTCCCGGCCCGGAACTCCCGCAGCAGCCGGTCGCGCTCCGCCCGGTCGACCCGCGAGGTCACCGCCGCCGACGGTACGCCGTGTCTGGTGAACCAGTCCGCCATGAACTCGGCGTGCCCGATGCCCACGCAGAACCCGAGCGCCCGCATCCGATCGGTGTCCACGGTGTCCCGTACGGCCCGGAGGATGATTCGCGCCCGTGCGTCGTCACCGGTGTAGACGTCGTCGAGATCCGCCAGGTCGTACCCCTGGCCGCGCCGCCAGCGCAGGTGCGACAGATCCGTGTCGTCGTGCACCCCGAAGTATTGGAACGGCGCGAGCAGTTGCCGCTCCAACGCGTCCCACAGGTGCAGCTCCACGGCCGCGCGGCCGTCGAACCACCGCCGCACGTCGCCGCCGTCGGCCCGGTCGGGCGTCGCGGTGAGCCCCAGCAGTACGCGCGGCGCGAGCCGCTCCAACAACCGGGCGTACGTCGGCGCTTCCGCGTGGTGGAACTCGTCGACGATCACCATGTCGTACGCCTGCGGGTCGATCTCCCGCCGGTGCAGCGACTGGACGGAGGCGAAGACGTGCGTCCAGTGCGTCGGCACCTGGCCGGCCACCAGGGTCTCGCCGAAGCTGCCGTTCCCCATGACCTGCCGGAACGTCGACAGGCTCTGCCGCAGGATCTGCTCCTGGTGGGCGACGAACAGCAACGAGTCGACGGTTTTGTTTCTGTGTAGCCGCCGGTAGTCCAGCGCCGCCACCACCGTCTTGCCGGTGCCGGTCGCCATCACCACCAGGTTGCGGTGCCGGCCGTGCACCTGCCGTTCGGCGTCCAGGTCGGCCAGGATCTCCGCCTGGTACGGGTACGGCCGCACGTCCAGGTTGGCGATCTGCGTCGGTTCGTCGGTGCGGCGTTCCCCGGTCAACGCCCGCCGCAACCGGTCGGCGTCCCTACCCGGGTCGTAGGTCTCGAACGCCGGGTCGTTCCAGTAGTCCTCGAACGTGGCGGTGAACGTGTCGATGACGTGCGGCTGCTCGACGTTCGAGATCCGGACGTTCCACTCCACCCCGTCGACCAGCGCGGTCTTCGACAGGTTGCTCGACCCGACGTACGCGGTGGTCAGCCCGTGGCGGCGGCGGAACAGCCACGCCTTGGCGTGTAGTCGGGTGGTCCTGGTCTCATAGGAGACCTTGATGTCGGCCCCGAGCTCGGCGAGCCGGTCGAGGGCGCGTTGGTCGGTCGCGCCCAGGTAGGTGGTGGTGATGACGCGGAGTTTGCCGCCGCGCTGGATCAGCTCCCGAATCGCCGGTTCGACGATGCGCAGGCCGTACCACTTGATGAACGCGCAGAGCAGGTCGACGCGCTGCGCCGAGGCCATCTCGTGGTTGACCTCGTGGCCGATGCGCGGCTGGTGCTTGCCGTTGACCAGCAGTGCGCCGGTGGAGAGCGGGGTGGTGGGGCGCTGCGGGAAGGTCGGCTGCGCCGGGGGCGTGGGTGGGGCGGCGATGGCGTGCAGGAGGTTTCTGGCGTCGGCGATCTGGTCGTGCTGGTCGGTCGCGGCGGGGCTGAGGGTGGCGATGGCCTCGGCGATCCGGTTGGTCAGCTCGACCTGGTGGCGGAGCTTGTCGTCGCCGTTGGGAACGGCTTGCAGAGCACGGCTGATCAGGGCGGCGAGGTGGCGGGTGAGGGGGTGGTGGGCGTCGGCGGGGTCCAGGGGATGGTGCTGGACGTGAGCCGGGTCGAGATGGTGGAGTTGGGTGGCGAGTTGGCCTGTGATCAGGTGGTCGTAGATGCCCGACTCAGGCTCTTTCATGAGGGTGGAGGTTAGCGTGCCCAGGCTCGATACGCGACATGACGAGTTGGATGCACTCGATCATGCTTCGATCGTCGGTAACTTCGGGGTCTTGTGGAGCAAGTAACGCGACTAGATTTGTTGGTAGAAGGTCTGCGTGCGAATGGTTCAATCGACTCGTCCTGTACTTGATTATGAGATAGCGCGAGCATCATTCTGTTTGTGATTATGGATGGTTGAGTTGACGGTCACATTTCATGCCGCTCTGCTGTTGGGTAGTGACGATACGTTCGGTGATCGGCCGGACGTGATCTTCGATCAAGAAGGTTCAGTTGATGGGTGGAACTATCGAGTAACTGTCGGTGCTATTTCGGCGCGAGTTCGAGAACACGTGACGTCAACCCCAGCGCTTTTTGATGCGCTCTTGTCTGGGGTGTTTGCCACTGGGCCTCGCCCTTGGGTGAATGCGCAAGACCCATTCGCGGCAAGAGACCAGCTCATTGCTGACGCGGCTGCCAATCATGCGCTTGCAGCTCCGTGGGATGACAACGAAAGAGCTTTTACCTCCATTGAGGTATGGAGGTCAGTTGAAGTTGATTTAGATCCGTTGCGGAGCGCCTATCGCTATTGCTGGTACGATCTGAACTCGGCTGAACGGGTGCTATCTGATCATTATTCAGGCGGCGTCGAGGTGGCCCAATTTTTGCTTGGGGCGCTTTTGGCTGAGATGGGTGGTGACTTGCTGTTTCATCGTTGGAAGGGTAGTTTGCGGTGGCTGGAGTATGACCGTGATCGACCATGCGCTGTTCCAACGTTCGGCATGGGGGCAGTGGCTGTTGTGCGTAGGTCTGACTCGACTTCGCTCGTTGAAAGGATGCAGGGACTGCTGCTGCCGTCTTCAGTTTCCAGGGATATCAGAGATAAGCTTGCCACTGTTGGTCGGTGGCATTCGTTGGCTGCAGCGGAAGAAGATTCGTTTCGAAGGTTTCTGTGGCAATTTGCAGGTATTGAAGTTATTTCTAAAGCGATTGCCAAGGCTGGTCGACCAGACCTGCTTCGAGCGTTGTCTATTGTGGGGGCGCCAGGCGATCAAGAAATTCCTGTCCATGAGCTTATTTGGCCATCGAGGGATGACGGGCGCGACCCGGATCGAAATTTGGTTTTCAGCTTCTGTGCGATGGTGATAGTGCTGGCACCCCATCGCGCTGCTCAGGACGTGGCTTCGTTCAGAAAGATCGTACGCTATCGCAATCAAATACACGGAGGAGTGTTAGACCCGAACGATCCTCCTTCGCGCGGCATTAGCGCGCTTTGGGAATACTATAGCCCACTTGCGGCGCAGTTCCTTTCAGTTCGGGCAAGGTAGTTCGGGTGGCTGGATGTGGGCGGTTCTGGCGCTTTTGCCGCTGGCGACTACCGTAGCCTTCGAGCTGCTTTTAGTCGTGATTTGTCAGTAGGGTATCGCTGGCGAAAAGGAGCTGATCTTCGTTTGCCCGGCGGCGGACGTCACTTTTGCCGTCGTGCAAACGTGACGGCGTTCCCGGGTGACGGGACCGACGACCAGTCACCCGGACAGGCTGCACCAACCAGCGTCAGCATATGTTCGGCTAAACTGGGAGTGAGGCCGAGGGTTACCGAGGATCGAGGGCAGTGATTGCTTCCGTCGCGGTCGACGACGATGGCACCCGCTTCCCGGGCGATCGCTGTTCCGCCCGTCATGTCCCACGGATGGTTGGACAGGGTAAGTGCCGCGTCGATCCGGCCTTCGGCCAGCCAGGCCAGGTCCAGCGCGGCGGTCCCGGTCATCCGCACCCGCTGCACCGCCTCGGCCAGCCGTGCCGTCAAAGCGAGACGCGCCTGGTTCTTGACGGCTGCGTCCGACCCCACGGCATAGTCACCGATTGCCACCACTGCGTCGCTCAGCCTGCTGGTGTCGCTTACCCGGATGGCTTTCCCGTCGACTGTCGCGCCGTCGCCACGGGCGGCGACGTACCGGTTCCTCAGAAACGGCACCTCTATGACGCCGAGGACTGCGTCATCCCCGTGCAACAGCCCCAGCGACACCGCGCACAGCGGAATGCCGCGTACGAAGTTGGCCGTCCCGTCGATCGGGTCGAGCACCCACTGCATCTCGCCGGTGCCCTGGACCCCGTCTTCCTCGCCGAGGAAGCCGATTTCCGGAGTGGCGGCCTGGAGGAAGGCACGAACTTCCCGCTCGATCTCGTAGTCGAGCTGCGACGCGAAGTCCCTCTCACCTTTGGCGGTGAGGGCGCCGGGGGAGCGGTGCCGCATCATCTCGGCTGCCCGTGCCACTGCCTCCTCCGCCACCGGAAGCAGGTGTCGGTAGTCGCTCACAACCGCCGCCCGCGCTGCCACTGCGCCTCGAAGAACTGCTCGAAGATCGGATACAGGCAGGCCCGGTCCTCCTGGCGTCTGACGACGAACGTCGGGGAATCGACCCCTCGACTCACCGGCAAATACGGCTGCGCGACACAGAGGTCATCTGCCAGGACCACGTTGAAACGGAGCGTGTCGTCGTAGACGGCCAACTCCAGGCGGTCACGTAGCCCTTCCGGCAGCCGCTCCCGGACCCGCATCAACGTCTCGATGTTCAGCTTGGTCAGGCCGGAGAGCTGACCTGGCGAGAAGCCTTCCTCTGCCTCGCGTGCCTGGACGGCCGACCCTGCGGGGTCGAGGAACAGGCAGCGGGCCCGTCCACCTGAGTCGAGAAGGTTACGCCACTGGCTGTCGGCGAAGCCCTGAGCAAGCAGGTTGAGCGAGAGTCCGACAGCGCGAACCGCCTTCGCGCCGCCCAAAAGATGGTCGGGTGAGATCCGGGCGGAGAACTCTGATCGGCTGGAAAAGACGGCGACGAGGTCACCGAGTTGTGTCGCGTCGCTGACCGGCACGTCAGGCGTGTCGGTGGGGAATGGTGTTTCGGCTCGCAGTGCGGCCGTGAAGCGGTCCCGCGCCTCCGCCGGAGCTTTGCCCAGCGTGGTGTCGAGGGCAGATTGCATCTCAGGGCGTGGAGTGACGCCAGCTCCGCCGGCTTCCCACTTGGACACCGTCCGCTCGGCCACGCCGAGGTGTGACGCGAAGTCGCGGATGCTCATACGGAGGGCATGGCGGAGGGTCCTACTCTCCTGACCGCTCCATCGCTGCACGGTCGCCATGGTGCCGCCTCAGCTCATGTCGAGTTAGGTCAACGTGCACTGTATCGGCAGTTGGTGCAGCGCGGTGACCGCGCAGGTGCAGTCCGTGGTCATGTCGTCGGCGGAACCGTCTGACCAGGGTTGATGCATGGCCCGGGGCGGGTGCCGGGCTCCGGGGACGTGTCGATCCGAACGACGCGCCCTCGTCCCCGCCCGCCCCGGCGCCCGTCACCCTCCCGCCGACGTACAGGGGTCGCAGACACCATGAACGCCGCCGCAACAGACCTCCCCGTCCCCGCCACTCACGAACAGGGGAGAGAGCACACTCCGCACCCGCGTGCGCAGGTCACAACCGGGGTCGTGACGCCGGAGGAGATCGTCCACCGGTGGTTGCGGCTGGTGACGGCGGACGCGGAGCTGTCGCCGTACCTCGTCGGGGTGGATCGGGTCCGGCTGGCCGCGCACCTCACGGCGAGCGTGACCGCCGCGCTCGCCGGGGAGCCGGCGGACGCCTGGGGTGGGCTCGGCCTGTCCGAGGAGCAGCATCGGCGCATCGGTGACTACCTGGTCGGGGTGTGCTGGGCGGCCGACCTGCCCGAAGGGCGGATCGCCCGGGTGCGGCGGGCGGTGGCCCGGTGAGGGAGGCCGACGAGTTGCGGTCGGCGCTGCCGGATCGGCTCGCCGCCCACGATGCCGAGCTGCTGATCGCCACGCTCCGCCGGCTCGCCACCGACCCGGAGCCGGCGGCGCAGGCGGTGACGCTGACCGTGCTGGGCCATGCCTTCCGCCGGTTCGCGTTGCTGCCGCATGCCGCGCTGATCAGCGCGCTGGCCGGTGCTGACGTGCCGGTGGAGTTGCTGCGGCAGGCGGCGGGGCGGGCCGACGACGATCCGCCGTGGCGGCCCGCCCAGGTGCTCGCCCGCGACATCCCCGGCGACCACATCGCCGTCCTGACGGTACGGCCGTGGCGGCGGCTGCGCTACCGGCCAGGCCAGGCCGTCGCCGTCAGCACGGCGCGCAATCCCGGTCGGTGGCGCTGGTATTCCCCCGCCAACGCGCCCCGCCCCGAGGGCACCGTCGAGCTGCACGTTCGTGCCATCCCCGCAGGCAGCGTCTCGGTCAGCCTCGCCCACGAGATGAACCCCGGTGACGTGGTCTGGCTCGGGCCGCCCCGCGACACCGGCCAGCACCTACGCGACGGTGACCTGCTGCTGGTGGCCGGCGGCACCGGTCTGGCTCCGCTGCGCGCCCTGGTCGAGCAGGTCGCCGCCGCCCCCGACGGCCGCCGGGTCACCCTGGTCGTCGGTGCCCGCACCTTCTTCGACCTCTACGACCCGATCGTCCTCGACAAGCTCCAGTGCGCCCACGACTGGCTGACCATCGTGCCCGTCTTCTCCGACGACCCCGAGGCGCACCCGACCGAGCAGGGCGACGCGCTCACCACCGCGCTGCGCCACCACCAACCCCACCAGCAGGTGTACGTCTGCGGCCCGCCCGCGATGCTCGACGACGCACGCCGCTGGCTGCCCCTGGCCGGGGTGCCTGTGGATCGTCTCCACCTGCCCGATCCGGCAGCCCCGCAGGCTCCGTGGTGAGGCAGGAGAGCAGGTCCGCCGGGCGTAGGCTCAGGACCGGGCAACAGCGCCGGCCGGGGGGAACAGCAGCACCCGCACGTCGGGCAGGTCGGCGAACGCCTGTGTGATCATCGGCTCGACCACGGTCCAGTCGAGGCCGCCGGCGCCGCAGCCGAGCGCGGGCACCGCCACCGAACGGATCTGCCGCTCCCGGACGACCCGGGCGAGGTCGGTCAGGCCCGACCGGATGTCGGGCAGCTTCGAACTGGCCCGCCAGTGCCCCTTGGTGGGGAAGTTGATGACATAGCGGTGCCTGCCGGACCGGCCGGAGTCGACCACGAACATCCTGCCCAGCCGCACCTCGCCCGCCACGCAGGCGGCCCGGTAGGCGGCGTAGTTGGCGGGGTGGGCGTGCTTGAACTGGAGGGCGATCCCCTTGCCCATCACCCCCACCGTGTTGACGGCGTTGACGAGCGCTTCGGCATCGGCGGTGAGCAGGTCACCGTCGCTCAAGATGATCATTTGGCGTCCTTTCCTGGTAGCGCTGTCGTACCAGGAAGGTGTGACTACGACGTCCTGTCGGCGCGGGCCGGTAGGGTGCCGGGAACGCTGGGGAGGAGAGGCCGATGCTCGGGCTTGAGGTGCCGCCCGCCGTCGAGGCGGAACGGGTCGTCGCGGCCGTCCTTGCCGACCTGCGCTCGGGCGACCATCGGGGCGTGGTGGTCGACTCCCCGCCCGGGGCCGGCAAGTCGACCCTGGTGGTGCGGGCCGCCGCCGAGCTGGCCGCCGCCGGTGAGCCGCTGATGATCGTGGCGCAGACCAACGAGCAGGTCGACGACCTGATCGACCGGCTCGCCACTAAGGCCCCCGAGCTGCGCATCGGCCGGTTGTCGGCGACCGACTACCGGCCGTCGGAGCGGGTCCGGGGGCACGACACGGTCCGGGTCGCGTCGAAGGTCGCCGACCTGGGCGATCCGGCCGTCACCATCGGTACGGCGGCGAAGTGGGCCACGGTCACCGACGGCCGGTGGCCGTGGGCGATCGTCGACGAGGCGTACCAGATGCGCTCGGACGCCCTGCTGCGGGTGGCCGGGCGGTTCGAGCGGGCGCTGTTCGTGGGTGATCCCGGGCAGCTCGACCCGTTCTCCACCGTCGAGACGCTGCGCTGGACGGGCCTGAGCTGGGATCCGATGCAGGCGGCGGTGGCGGTGCTGCTGCGGCACAACCCGGACCTGCCGGTGCACCGGCTGCCGGTGTCCTGGCGGTTGCCGGCGTCGGCGGCCCCGGTGGTCGCGGCGGCGTTCTACCCGTTCACCGGGTTCCGCGCCGGCACCGGCCCGGCCGACCGGGCGTTGACGCTGACCCGGCCGGGGCCGGGCGACGCGCTCGACGCGGCGGTGGAGTTGGCCGCCGGCGTCGGCTGGGCGTTGCACGAGCTGCCGGCCCGGCACACCCTGCGTACCGATGCGGAGGCCGCCGCGGCGTGCGCCGCGCTCGCCCTGCGGGTGCTGACCCGGGGCGCGGTCGCGGTCTCCGAGCACGCCCCGGCGGGCGTGCCGGTGACCGCCGATCGGATCGCCGTCGGCGCGGCGCACCGCGACCAGGTCGCCGCGATCCGCGCCCACCTCGGCCCGGCCGGGGCGGACGTCACGGTGGACACCGCCAACCGGCTCCAGGGCCGGGAGTACGACGTGACGATCGTGCTGCACCCGCTGTCCGGCCGGCGGGACGCGACGAACTTCCACCTGGAGTCGGGCCGGCTCTGTGTGCTGACCTCCCGGCACCGGCACGCCTGCATCGTGGTGGCCCGCGCCGGCATCGGTGAGCTGCTGGACGCCCATCCGTCGACGGAGTCGGTGCACCTGGACGTGCCGGTGAAGTTCCCCGACGGCTGGGCCGCCAACCAGACCACCATGACGTTCCTGGCCGGGCACCGTCTGACGACGGGACGGTGAACTGCGGGTACGCGACGATCCGTACTGAGGGGTGTGCGGACGACGGAACTGGTCACCTGCCCCCGGAGCGCGTTCGACTGGCTCGGGCCGGCCGGGGTGCGCGCGGTGGTGATCCGCTGGCTGCGCCTGGTCGCGGCGGACGCCGAGCTGGCGCCGTACCTGATCGGGCTGGACCGGCCCCGGCTGGCCGGCCGGCTGACCGCCCAACTGGCCTCGGCCCTGGGCGGCCCGGCCTCCGGCGGTGGCGGTGGGCGGGCGGCCGCAGGGGCGTGGCGGCGGCTCGGGCTGACCGACGAGCAGCACTGGCGGGTGCTGGACTACCTGGCGGCCGTGCTCTGCGGCCTGGGCCTGCCGGTCGCCACGATCGTCGCGGCCCAGCGCGCCGTCGCCGGGGAGGCCCACGCCTGACGGCGGTCAGCCCCAGTTGTCGCCGTACTCGCGGACCCCGTCGACGTCGAGGGTGATCCGGCTGTTGGCGGTCCACGCGCCGGTGGCCGCCTGCCAGCTCGGGTCGTCGCGTTCGTCGATCGTGGTCCAGTTGGGCCGGTGCAGCCGGAGCTGGATCGGCCCGGAGGACGCGCCGGGGGCCAGCACGCCGGTGTCGAAGGTCAGCTCCACCCAGCCGGGGAAGGGGGTGCCGGGCACCGGGTAGACGGTCGGCGTCGGGCTGGGGCCGGGCGGCGGCGCGGGCGGCGGGAAGTACTGGAGGGTACGCCGGATGTGGTCGCAGCCGAGCGTCGCCCAGTCGCACTCGGTGGTCAGGGAGGCGTTGCCGTTCTCGAAACGCAGGTGGTAGCGGACCCGCACGGTGGTCAGGTCCAGCGGTCGGCCGCCGGTGTTGGTGATGTTGATCCGGAACTGGGCCTGGTTGTCGGTGGGTGCCCAGTCGAGGTTGAGGTAGTCGACCTTCGCCCGCCCGTACGCGGTGCGCACGGTGGTGACCGCCGAGGTGTCGGAGTAGCCGCCGAGGGCGTACGCCTGCAGCGCGATCCGGTAGTCGGTGCCGGGGGCCAGGTCGGTCAGGGTGACGGCGTTGGTCTGCGTGCTGCCCAGGCCCCGGTAGGCGTTCGGCCCGATCGGCGAACGTACGTCGTAGGTGATCGGGCCGCCCGGCTCGCCCTTCCACGTCGACGGGGTCCAGGTCAGGCTGAGCCGGTGCGGGTCGTTGGCGACCACCACGGGTGCGCCGGGGGTGGTCAGCGCCGGGGTATCGTCGGCGCGGGCGACGCCTACCGCGAGCAGGCTCACCAGCGCGGCGAGGGTGGCGGTGGCGGTGAGGGGGCGGGCACGCATGCCCCGGATGCTACGGACATGTATGCACGTTCATCAATGACTGGACTGATGATTCGGTTGCGTCATCAGCTCGACAGCGTCCACCCCACCCACACCGGCCCCGGTCCTGCGGAACCGGTCGGCACCGCCGAGAAGCGGAGCCGCCGGGGCGGGGACCCGTGCAGTCGGGTCCCGCCCCGGTGGGTCGCGCCGCGCGGCGGCCGGTGCCGCTCAGGCGGGGATGTAGTCGAACTCGTCCGGGTTCGGGCCGGTCCGTCCGGCCTCGCCCTTGTCCAGCCCGCTGATCCGCTCCATCGCCGTGTCGTCCAGGGTGAAGTCGAAGATCTGGAAGTTCTCCTCGATCCGCTTCGGGGTGGTCGACTTCGGGAAGACGATGTCGCCGCGCTGCACGTGCCAGCGCAGCACCACCTGGGCGGGGGTACGGCCCACCTGCTCGGCGACGTCCACGATCGTCGGATCGTCGAGCACCCTGCCCTGGGCGATCGGGGACCACGCCTCGGTGAGGATGTTGTGCTTGCTGCCGTACGCGCGCACCTGCTCGTTGGTGAGGTAGGGGTGCACCTCGATCTGGTTGACCGCCGGCACCACGTCGGCCTCGGCGGCCAGCCGCTCCAGGTGCGGCACCTGGAAGTTCGACACCCCGATCGAGCGGGCCCGGCCGTCGCGCTGGAACTCCTCAAGCGTCTTCCAGGTGGAGACGAAGTCGCCGTCGTAGCGGGTGGGCAGCGGCCAGTGGATGAGGAACAGGTCGACGTAGTCCGTCTTCAGCGCGGACAGCGTCGACTCGAACGCCCTGCGGGCCTCCTCGGGGCGGTGGAAGCCGTTGTTGAGCTTGCTGGTCACGAAGACCTCGCCCCGGTCCAGCCCGGAGGCGCGGACGGCCTCGCCGACCCCGGCCTCGTTGCCGTACATCTGGGCGGTGTCGATGTGCCGGTAGCCGATCTCCAGCGCCCGGCCGACGGCCTCGGCGGTGTCCTTCGGCTCGATCTGGTAGACCCCGAAGCCGAGCTGCGGGATGGTGTTGCCGTCGTTGAGACTGATGTCGGGAACGGTATTCGCCATACCGGGTGTCTACCCGGTCGGGCCGCGTCCTCACGGCCCGACCGGGGTGATCTGTGACAACCGGCCCGTTCAGCCCCAGATCGCGGTGGCCCACTCCGGGTGGTCGACGAACGGGTTGCGGTTGCCCTGCCAGCGCTCGTAGATGCGCTGGTTGCGGCGCTGCTCGAAGGCATCGGGCGGGTCCTGGCGGTGCCACTGGAGCAGCACCGACAGCCGGCCCAGGTAGGGCGCGGAACCGTTGGTGACCGAGTTGTTCATCTCCAGGTTCGGCCAGCCGTCGTCACCCTCGTACCGGATCGCCATATACATGATCATGCGGGCGACGTCGCCCTTGACCGCGTTGCGGGGCTCGAACGAGTCGGCGTCGCTGTAGCTGCCCGGGGCCTCGGCGACCGCGCTGCCGCCGGTGTCGAAGTCCTTGTTGCCCCGGGTGGAGTTGACCGTCACGTCCTCGGGGCGCAGGTGGTGCACGTCGGTGCCCGGCCCGGTGGCGGTGCCGAAGTCGCCGTGCGACTTGGCCCAGACGTGCTCCCGGTTCCAGTCGTTGGCCCCGCCGCCGTTGCTGCTCTTGCTCTGCGAGCGTCCGCTGTAGAGCAGGATCACGTTGTTGGCGTTCGCCGGGTCCTGGTCGGTGTCCTTCAACGCCTCCCACGCCTGGTCGTAGCTGAGTTTGGTCTGGGTCTTGATGATCGTGTGCAGGGACGCGCGCAGCGCGCTGCCGGTCTTGCCCATCGCGTTCGCGTAGTACGTCGAGTCGTACGGCCCGGTGGAGCCGGTCGGCCCGGGGGTGGGGGAGGCGGTGGCGGTGGGCGTCGGCGTGCTGCTGCCGCCGCCGAGGCTCATCGCGGTCGGGCTCTTCAACCCGCCGTGGCTGAAGTACGCGGTCAGCGTCCCGGTGGCGGTGACCTGCCGGCCGCGCAGCGACGGGTTGGTCAGCAGCCCGAACGTGCTGCGGTAGTCGGCGGTGACCTGGACGTAGAGCATCCGGCTGGTGCCGGTCTCGGTGGCGGTGTCGGCCAGGGCGATGGCGGTGTCGGCGGTGTAGCCGGAGGTGAGCACCGTGTTGGTGGCGGTCGGCTGGCCGATGACGTACCCGGTGACGGTGGCGGTCCGGCCGTCCTGGGTGGCGAGGGCCTGCGCCACGGTCGACGTGGCCGCCGCCGACGCCGACGTCGCGGCCACCGCCACCGGGACCGCCAGGGTGACGGCGGCGGTGAGCACGGTGACCAGCCGCCCGGTTCGCGGGCGGATGCTGCTCTTCATATCCATGCCCGGCGATGTTATCGGCCGCAACCCGCCCGGCGGGAGGTCGCCGAGGTGAATTCCCGCCGCTTCACTTGATCAGCGGCTGGCCCTGCTTGTCGCGGAACGCGCCGACCAGGATCAGGATCAGATCGATGAACGCCCAGATACCGAACCCGCCGATGGTGATCAACTGGAGCACGCCGGTGCCGACCTTGCCGGTGTAGAACCGGTGCGCGCCGAGCACGCCGATGAAGAAGCAGAGCAGCAGGGTGACGACCCAGGACTTCTGAGTGGTGACAGGAGCGGTCACTGCGGTCCTTTCTCGGGTGGAGACAGCCGCGGGAGCGTATCCACCGACCAGGTGCCGCACAAGATTGAGACCAGCGGCCCTGTCCGGACGGACGAGCCTCCCCGCAGGGGAACCGTGGCCGCCCGGACGGCGTCTGAGCATCCATGATGCCCCTCCCGGCCGGTCACGCTCCGCGATCGGGCCGCCGGCTCGCCGCCGCCGGCGTCGGGCTCGCCGCCCTGGCCGTGCCGCTCTGGGCGGTCGGCATGACCGTATGGCAACCACTCACCGAACCGGTCGGCCCGTGGTCGGAGCGGCTCCCCGAGGCGTCCACCTACTGGGCCCGTGACCTGCGTTTCCTGGCGCTGCTGGCGGCCGTTTGCGGGTTGGTGTTGGCCGGTGCGGGCCGACGCTCCTGGCTGACGCCGGCCGTGCTGCTCGGCGGCGGCGCACTGGCCGCCGACGTCGCCGTCGACCGGGCCGACCCCACCGGCCCCGGCGCGACGGTGGCACTCGTCGTCGCCGGCTGGCTGGCCGTCGGCATCACCGTCGCGTCCGCCGTACGCCGGGACGGCGCGACCGGTGTGGACGGTCCCCGCCGGGCGGGCGGGACCGGCCCGTCAGACGCGCCCGGCGGAGCGGGCCTGGCCGGCGCGGCAGCAGTTGCCCGGCCGGACCGGACCGTCGGTCCGGCAGACCCGCACCGGCCGGTCGGCGTGGCCGGCCGGGACCGGGCCGTCCTGGCCGGGGTGGCCGCCGTCGCGGCGGTGCTGGCGCTGACCGCCGTGCTGACCCGGTCACCGACCGGCCGGGAACCGGCATTCGATCCGGCAGCCCTGGTCACTGCCCTGCTGTTGCTGGCGGTGACCGTCACCGGGGCGGCGGCCGCCGCCCCCGCCCGGGGTCGACGTCGGCTCACGGCGGCGACGGGTGTGGCCGTGACCGGGGGGATCGGCCTGCCGCTGGTCCGGCTCGTCGGACCGGCCGACCGGCTGGTGCCGGCGGCGCTGCTCGGCGCGGCACTGCTGCTGGGGGTGACGCTGCTGACCCGGCCCGCCCTGCCGGCACGACGCTATCCGCTGCTCGTGCCGGTGGCCCTGCTCGCCCCGCTCGCGCTGTGGCACGTCGCGTCGCTGGTCAGCGCGGCCCTCTCACCCGGTGCGCCGTTGACCGCGCTGGCCGGCAACAGCCCGGTCGGCGGCGGCGACCCGGACGTGCTCCCCGCGCTGGCCGGCCTGGTCGCCGGTCTCGGCACCGCGCTGGTGCTGGCCCGGACGGCAGGCGTCCCGGGGCGGCCCGGTCACCGCCCGGCACCACCGGCCGGTGGGTCGGCACGGCCGGCCAACGCGGAGCGCCGGTACCCGTAGCAGGCGTAGATCAGCCCGCCGAGCAGGAACCAGACGGCGAACCGCAGCCACGTGACGTGGTCGAGGAAGCTGATCAGCCAGACCGAGAAGACCACCCCGAGCGCCGGCACCACCGGCATCCCGGGCAACCGGAACGTCCGCGGGGCGTCCGGGCTGCGGTAGCGCAGCACGATCACCGCGACGCAGACCACCACGAAGGCGAGCAGGATACCGATGTTGGTCAGCTCGGCGGCCTGCCGGATCGGCAGGAAGCCGGCGATCACCGCCGAGGCCACGCCGACGATCCAGGTGACCCGGGTGGGTACCCGGCGCACCGGGTGCACCTTGGCGAACCAGGCCGGCAGCAGACCGTCGCGGCTCATCGAGAACCACACCCGGGTCACCCCGAGCATGAAGGTGAACATCACCGTCAGGATGCCGATGATCGCCCCGACGGCGATGACGCTGGCCAGGCCCGAGAGCCCCACCGAGGCGAACGCGGAGGAGAAGCCGCTCTCCGGGTCGATGTCCCGGTAGTTCTGCATCCCGGTGAGCACCAGCGTGGCCAGCACGTACAGCACCATCGAGATGACCAGCGACCAGACGATCGCCTTCGGCATGTGCCGGCGGGCGTCGCGGGACTCCTCGGCGGCGGTGCTCATCGCGTCGTAGCCGAAGACGGCGAAGAAGACCGTGGCCGCGCCGGTGAACGCCCCGCCCAGCCCGAACGGGAAGAACGGCGAGTAGTTGGCGGTGCGGACGTGGAAGAAGCCGACCACGATGACCAGCAGCACCACGGCCACCTTCACCCCGACCACTACCGTCTCGAACCGGGCGGCGGTCCGGATGCCCAACGTCAGCAGGAAGGCGATCAGCAGGCAGAGCAGCACGGCGAACAGGTCCACCACGTGCCCGTCGCCGGTGCCCGGGGCGCCCAGCATCCAGGCCGGCAGGTCGACGCCGAGCTGCCCGACGAGGAAGCCGAAGTAGCCGGAGATGCCGATCGCCACCACCGCCACGATCGCGGTGTACTCCAGCAGCAGGTCCCAGCCGATGAACCAGCCGACCGCCTCGCCGAGCACCGCGTAGCCGTAGGTGTAGGCCGAGCCGGCCTTGGGGATCATGCCGGCGAACTCGGCGTACGACAGCGCCGCCGCCGCGCTGGCCAGCCCCGCGATCAGGAACGACACCAGCACGGCCGGCCCGGCGGTCTCGTTGGCGACCGCCCCGGCCAGGGCGAAGATGCCGGCGCCGATGATGCCGCCGACGCCGATCGCGGTGAGCTGCCACAGCCCCAGCGAGCGGGACAACCCCTGGTCGGAGTCGTCGGCGATCTCCTCGACCGGCTTACGGCGGAAGATCCCACCGCGGTCGACCGTGGCGGCCATCGTCGTCCCCTTCCGCCGGGAATGCATCCACCTAGGTTGATACTCCCTGTGCGGCGGATGCACAATCGGCGACACTTTGGTCACGCTCGAACGAGGTGCCGGGCGGTCGGACCGGGGACGCCGGGCTACGGCTGCGGCGGGGCCTGCCCATCCGGGTGCGCAGCCGCCCGCCAGTACTGCCGTCCACCCTCGTCCCGGACGACCACCCCGATCCGGGCCAGTTCCGCGCGCAGTTCCCGGACGTCGCGCGCCCGGTGGGCGTCGACGGCCCGCTGGCGGGCGCGCAGCAGCGGGTCCGCCCCCGGTGGCAGGTCCGGCAGCCCCGACACCCACCGCCGGTACGCGTCCCGGTGCGGGTCGGTGTCCCGCCACGGCCACCCGTGCCCGTCGAACGCGTCCCGCAGCTGCCGCCGGCTCAGGTCGGAGCGTTCCCGGGCCAGCTCCGCGCCGGCCGGGCCGAGCAGCACCAGCTCCCGGCCGTCGACGAAGACGGCGGTGACGGTGCGCCGGGCCAGTTCGCGGTCGACGCCGTCGCGGCGTAGCCGGACACCGCCCCGGTCCACCGTGACGATCAACCGTTCCCGGGTGCCGACGTAGGCCAGGAGCAGCCCGGCCAGCATCCCGAGCAGCAGGCCCCCGGCCAGCGCCCGCCGGTACGGCAACCCGGCGACCAGCTCGAACCAGCCCTGCACCGGAGCCCAGGGCAGCCCCGCCACCCAGTCGGCGACCATGGGCAGCCGCCCACCCAGGGCACCGCCCAGCAGCGGGAAGCCGACCCACATCACCAGCAGCTCCCCGACGTCGCCACCGACCCTGGTCGCGCCGCCCGGCTCCTGCGCCCGCATCGTCAGTGCACCTCGCGCCGCAGCGTGCGCACCGTCCCGACGGCGATCGGCGCGACCACCCAGACCAGCAGGGACACCCCGAGTCGACCCCACTGTCCGGCCGTCATGTCCGGGCCGAGCAGCGGCTCCATGGTGATCGAGGTGTCCAGCCAGCGGGCTGGGCCGTGCAGCGCCGTGATCATCGCGGACAGGATGCCCCACACGGTCGGCAGCAGCAGCGAGGTGACGATCGCCAGCGGGGTGTTGAGCAGCAGCAACCCGAACCCCGCGCCGATCAGCACGTTGATGGCCTGGAACACGGCGGCGTGCCCGGCCGCCGTCCAGTCGAGGTCCCAGCTGCCCGCCCCGCCGGTGATCCCGGCCAGCAGGGTGCCGACGGCGGCGACGGCCAGGCTCACCAGCACCGACGCCAACGCGGCGAGCAGCACGGCGGCGAGCTTGGCGACGATCACCCGTTCCCGGCGCGGCACCAGGGCGAACGTGGTCAGCGCGGTGCGTTGGGACCACTCGGCGGTGATCGACAGGATGCCCAGCACCGGCAGCAGCAGCGCCACCGGCGCGAGCGACGCGGTGAAGAAGTTGCTGAAGGTCTGCGCGGCGTCGTCGACGAAGCGCAGTTGCAGCGCGACGATCGCGGCGGCGATCAACCCGATCGAGGCCAGCAGCCAGCGGCCGGCCCGGGTGTCGCCGAGCTTGCGCAGCTCCACCCCGACCAGCCGGGCCAGGGACGGCCCGGTCACGACCGGCCGGACGGTGGTGGGGGGAGTGGTCGTCATGGTGGTCACTGCACGGCCTCCTTGGTGCTCGCGCCGGCGGTCAGGGTGAGGAAGAGCTGTTCCAGGCCACCGCCGCCGGCTGGCCGCAGCTCGGTCAGGACCAGCCCGGCGTCGGCGGCGGCCTGCCCGACGACGCCGGGTTCGGCGTGCACCACACACCCGCCGTCGGCGCTGCCGGTGGCGTCCAGCCCCGCCCGGTCGAGGGTGAGTCGCAGGGCGCGGGGGTCGCGGGCCCGGACCAGGGTGCCGGCCCCGGCCAGCAGTTCGTCCTTGCCACCCTGGGCGACCACCCGGCCGCCGCCGATCACCACCAGCCGGTCGGCGACCGCCTCCACCTCCCGCAGCAGGTGGGAGGAGAGCAGCACGGTGCCGCCCCGGTCGGCGAAGTCGCGCAGCAGGCCGCGCATCCAGAAGATCCCCTCCGGGTCCAGGCCGTTGGCCGGCTCGTCGAGGACCAGCACCCGGGGTTCGCCCAGCAGCGCCAGCGCCAGGCCGAGCCGCTGCCGCATGCCCAGCGAGTACGCCCCGACCCGCCGCTTCGCCGCCACCGGGTTCAGGCCCACCCGGTCGAGCACGGCGGGCACCCGGTCGGCGTCCACGCCCATGGTGCGGGCGGCCAGGAACAGGGTCTCCCGCCCGCTGCGCCCGACGTGCTGCGCCGAGGCGTCCAGCAGCACGCCCACCTCGCGGCCCGGGTTGGGCAGCTCCCGGTAGGGCTGACCGGCGACGGTGGCGGTGCCGGAGCTCGGGCGGGTCAGCCCGCAGAGCATCCGCATGGTGGTGGATTTGCCCGCCCCGTTCGGGCCGAGGAAACCGGTCACCGTGCCCGCTTCGCAGCGGAACGAGACGTCGTCGACGGCGGGGTGCGGGCCGTACCGTTTGGTGAGGTGCTCGACTGCGATCATGCCGTCGAGCCTGTCCCAGCCACCCGGCCGGGCGCTGCGGCCGACCGTCGAGAGCCGCCCCTACCTCGGTCTACCCGCAGACCTCGACTTTGGTTGGTGTCCGGGGCGCCGTCCGGCTTTCTAGCATGGGTGGGTGAGTGCTGCCGTCGTACCCGATCATCCCTGGCTGCTGCCGGGGGCGCTGACGCCCGAGGCGAGGGCGCCCCGACGGACGCCGCGGGACTGGCTGGTCGACACGGTGGCCTTCCTGCTGGCCGTCGGCTGGGCGCTGCTGGCGTTCGGCGACGCGACGTCGCCCGACCCGCAGTTCGCCCACAACGCCGGGCCGTCCTGGCTGGTCGGGGTGGACCTGGCGGCGGGCCTGGGCTACTGCGCGGCGCTGTGGCTGCGTCGGCGCTGGCCGGTCGGGCTGGCCGTGGCCGGCCTGCCGCTGGCGCTGTTCTCGGTGACCGCCGGGGTGGCGATGCTGGTGGTGGTCTTCACCGTGCTGGTCCACCGGCCGCTGCCGATCGGCGCGGCGCTGGTCGGCTTCCACCTGGCGGTCATCCCGCTCTACACGGTCGTGCGCCCCGACCCGACGCTGCCCTACTGGGCGACGGTGGCCTGGACGGTGATGTTCGTCGGGATCGTGGTGGCCTGGGCGTTGTTCGTCCGGGCCCGCCGGCAGCTGGTGCTGTCGCTGCGGGACCGGGCCCACCGGGCCGAGGCCGAGCAGCAGCTCCGCGTCGAACAGGCCCGCCAGCTCGAACGCACCCGGATCGCCCGGGAGATGCACGACGTGCTGGCGCACCGGATCTCGCTGCTCAGCCTGCACGCCGGGGCGTTGGAGTTCCGCCCGGACGCGCCGCCGCAGGAGGTGGCGCGGGCGGCCGGGGTGATCCGGGGCAGCGCCCACGCCGCCCTTCAGGACCTGCGCGAGGTGATCGGGGTGCTCCGGGCCGACACCTCCGGCGGCGACGCCGCACCGGAACGCCCCCAGCCCACCCTCGCCGACGTGCCCGCGTTGATCGCCGAGTCCCGGGCCGCCGGGGTCCGGGTCACCCTGGTCGACGAGGTCGCCGACCCGACGCGGGTGCCGACGGCGGTGGGGCGCAGCGCGTACCGGATCGTGCAGGAGGGGCTGACCAACGCGCGTAAGCACGCCCCCGACACGACGGTCGGCGTCCGGCTGGCCGGCGGGCCGGGGCGGGAGTTGGCGGTGGAGATCCGCAACCCCTGGCCGGTGGGCAGCTCCGCACCGGCCCTGCCGGGTGCCGGGACCGGGCTGGTCGGCATCGCCGAGCGGGTCACCCTGGCCGGCGGCCGGTTGACCCACGGCCGGGACGGGGCGACCGGCGACTTCCGGCTGGCGGCCCGGCTGCCGTGGCCGGCATGAGCAACCCGGCTGCCGTGGCCGGCGTACGCAGCCCGGCCGACCGGCTGCCCGGCGGTGCCCGGTGACGACCGACGGCGACGCCGTCCCGGTGCGGGTGTTGATCGTCGACGACGACCCGCTGGTCCGCGCCGGGCTGTCGATGATCCTCGGCGGCGTGCCGGACGTCCGGGTGGTGGGCGAGGCCGCCGACGGCGACGAGGTGCCTGCCGCCGTCGCCAGGTGCACGCCGGACGTGGTGCTGATGGACATCCGGATGCCCCGGGTCGACGGGCTGGCCGCCACCGAGACGCTGCGGGCGTCGCCGGACCCGCCGGAGGTGCTGGTGCTGACCACCTTCGACGCCGACGAGCAGGTGCTGCGGGCGTTGCGGGCCGGGGCCGGCGGTTTCCTGCTCAAGGACACCCCGCCCGCCGAGATCGTCCGGGCGGTGCTGCGGGTGGCCGCCGGTGAGGCCACCCTGTCGCCGACGGTGACCAGGCAGTTGATCAGCCACCTGACCGTGGGGCCCACGCCGGGTCCGGACCGGCGTCGGGACCGGGCGCTGCGACTGCTGGCCGGGCTCACCGAGCGGGAACACGAGGTCGCGGTGGCGCTCGGTCACGGCCGGACCAACGCGGAGATCTCGGCGGAGCTGTTCATGAGCGTGGCGACGGTGAAGGCGTACGTGTCCCGGTTGCTGACCAAGCTGGAGCTGAACAACCGGGTGCAGGTGGCGCTGCTGGTCCACGACGCCGGCCTGGTCTGAGGATCTGTAGCACTCAGCCTTGATACCCTCATTTTTGGTAGTATCAACTGTGAGTGCGTGGGAGCAGGGTATGCGCGGCTTCGTGGGCCGGGACCGGGAACTCGCCCTGCTCGACGGCATGCTGGCCAAGGTCATCCGGGGAGGGCGGGCGGGCCGCCCCGGGCGGGCACTGCTGATGCGGGGGCGGCGTCGGGTCGGCAAGTCCCGCCTGGTCGAGGAGTTCGTCGACCGGGCCGGGGTGCCACACGTGTTCTTCACCGCGTCCGCCCAGCCCACCGTGGCTGCCGATCTTGCGCTGTTCGTCGAGGCGGTGGTCGGGTCCAGCCTGCCCGGCGCGCACCTCTTCGCCGCTCAGCGTCCGGGCACCTGGGACGCCGCGCTCACCCTGCTGGTCGCCGCCCTGCCGACGGACCGGCCGGCCGTGGTGGTGCTCGACGAGCTGCCCTACTTGATCGCCACGGACCCCGGGCTGGAGGGCACCCTGCAGAAGGTGTTCGACCGGGAGCTGTCCCGGTTACCGGTGCTGGTGATCGGCATCGGCTCCGACCTGGCCATGATGGAGGCGTTGAACGATTACGGCCGGCCGTTCCACCAGCGGGCGACGGAGTTGGTGATGCCGCCGCTGAGTCCCGCCGACGTCCGGGAGATGCTCGGGGCGGCACCGGCTGACGCCTTCGACGCCTATCTCGTCTCCGGCGGCCTGCCGCTGATCCTCGACGAGTGGCCCAGCGGGGCCGGCCTCGCCGACTACCTCGCCGACGCGGTGACCGATCCGACCTCTGCCCTGCTGGTCAGTGCGGAACGGGCGCTGGCGGCCGAGTTCCCCACCCAGTCGCAGGCCGGACTGGTGCTGCGGGCGATCGGCTCCGGGGAGCGGACGTTCTCACTGATCGCACGGGCCGCCGGTGACCTGCCCCAGGCTTCGCTCAGCCGTGCGCTGCGACTGCTGGTCGACAAGCGCATCGTCGAGGTGACCACCCCGCTGTCCACCCGCCCCTCGCGGGAAACCCGTTACACCGTGGCCGACCCGTACCTGCGTTTCTGGCTGACCTTTCTCGGTCCGTACCTGCCCGAGATCGAGCGCGGGCGGGGCGATCTCACCCTGGCCCGGCTGCGTACCTCCTGGACGTCCTGGCGGGGGCGGGCGATCGAGCCGGTGATACGGGAGTCGTTGCGTCGGCTGCCCGCCGGCCACCTGCCGGAGGGCACCGGCGTGGTGGGCGGCTACTGGACCCGGACCAACGATCCGGAGATCGACCTGGTCGGGGCGGACCGGGGACCGGTCGCCCGACGGATCACCGTCGTCGGCTCGGTGAAGTGGCTGGAGAAGCGGCCCTTCGACGGGCACGACCTGGGACGGCTCACCCTGCACCGGTCCCGGCTGCCCGGTGCTGACGAACGGGTGCCGCTGTTGGCGGTGACCCGGGCCGGCGCGGTGGTGGACGGGGTGCGGGTGGTGACGCCGGAGGATCTGCTCACCGCCTGGGGGGATTGAACCGCCGCCGGTCACCGCCCGTACCACTGCGCGAGGATGCGTTGTGGCGATTCAGCCGCAGCCGCTGCCGAGTTGCGGGAGGCCTGCCGTGCGAGTTGGTGAGCAGTCGACGGACCCCATCGATCAGGTTCTGGGCGAGGTGCCGGTGCCCGCCTCGTTGACACCCGAGGACGTCCGGCTCGCGGTGCGGGCGGTCGTGGTGCACGCCGCCGAGGAATGGCCCAACGGGCCGCTGTGCCGCAACGACGGCGCGTCGTACCCGTGCCGGCTGCACCGTTGGGGGCGGCGGGTGCTGGAGAACCACGGGTTGAACGAGCGTCAGATCGACGCGTTGATCCGGCACGGCAACCCGTTCGTGCACGTGCCCTTCCCGTTCACCTACACCACGCCCCGGCCCGGCGCGGCCCCGGCGCGGACCGCCCCGGCGGCCGGCTACCCGGCCCGCGGCCAGGTCGGTCGGCCGGTCGTGCCCGGGGCGCGGCCCGCCGCGGCGGGGATGCGGCCGGGCGTGCGCCCCGGCGTTCCCGGCCGGCCGGTGACGCCCCCCGCCGCCGCGCCACGCTGGCCCCGGGCGAGCTGAGCCCCGACGCCGGCCCGGCCCTGGTGATCCCGTGGGGCCGGGCCGGCGTCGGCCGTCGCGTCGGTCAGTTGCCGACGCCGCAGTCCGGAGCGGCCCAACTGGTGCCGTTCGTCAGGTTGTCCCGGTTGTTCTCCCGCCGGGAGTCCACGTGGACGTGGTCGTCGTGCCCGGCGGAGCCGGGGCCGTAGATGCCGCTGAACCCGTGGTCGCGGGAGGCCCGGGCGACCTCGCACAGCGACCTGTTCTGCGAGGTCACGTCGGCGGCGTTGCCGTAGAGGTGCTGGCTGTTCGAGGCCCCGCCGACCTGCTTGTTGCAGGTCTTGTCGCGGAACCCGCTGGTGACGTAGAGCGGCTTGTCGCCCAGGTCGCGCCGCAGCGCCTCCAGCTTCCACATGGTGCGCACCGCGTTGGCCTTGGTGTCGGTGGCGGAGAGCGGACCGCCGCTCCAGCCGCCCTTGCCGCAGCCGTCGTCCAGCTCCCGGTAGCTGAAGTGGGCCGGCGTGCAGTCGTTGTCCTGCAACTGGTAGAGCTTGCTGAAGGTCTGCTTGCCGGCGATGCCGTCGCTGCGCAGCCCGTACGCGCTCTGGAAGCGCTTGACCGCGGCGGCGGTCTCGGGTCCGAAGTCGCCGTCGATCCGGACAATTCCCCCTCGGGCCGCCCATCCGGCCACCCGGATCTGCAACTGGCGGACGTCGTCGCCGGAGCGCCCCTGGTAGAGGTCGCGTTTCCAGGTGTAGCAGCCGTCGGCGTGGGCCGCTGGCGCGGCGGCCACCGTGGCGATCGCGGCTCCCGGCAGAGCCAGGGCGAACGCGACGAGTGCCCGCCGCACAGTGTTCTGGCGCACAGAAGTCCTCCCGATTGGAAGTGAATGGGGTGGTGAACAGGTCATCGCGCGGGACGTCCTGCAACTTCCACCCTGACAGCTACCTGGCCGATACGCGGCAATAAAGGGGAATCATCCTCGTAGTCGGCGATAGCTGGGTATTGCCTGTGAATGGCGATGAATGGTAATTCGGGCAGGTGGGGTCAGCCGGTGACGGGAGGGACGGGAATTCCGACACCGGTGAACTGCCCCGAAACGGATCAGCCGGGCACCGATGGCGGTGTGGGTCCGTGACCCTGACCCGGTAACGTCGTCCCGGCGGGGACGGGGAGGTGGGCCGGTGGCGCGGGGCGGGGTCTTCTGTGTCGAGGGGCAGTGGCACCGCGACCTCAACGAGCGCGGATCCGTGCTGCCCACCCTCGAACTGCTCGAACGGCTCGGCCGCATCCGCTACATCCACAAGGACGCCGCCACCCGTGACGAGCTGTTCTACTTCCTCGACCGGTGGCTGCTCAAGCAGTACGCCGACCACCGGGTCGGCTTCTTCGCCATGCACGGTGAACCCAGCCGGCTCTGCCTCACCGACTGGGACTCCGTCGAGCTGGCCGACGTCGCCGAGCGGATGGCCGGCCGGGGCGAGGGCCGGCGGCTCTACTTCGGCAGCTGCTCGGTGCTGCGCGCCTCCGACGCCACCCTGCGGGACTTCCTCGACGTCACCGGCGCGGCCCTGATCTGCGGCTTCACCCGCGAGGTCGACTGGGTCGAGTCGGCCGCCTTCGAGACCGTGCTGCTCGACGTGCTCGCCAACGGCCAGCGGCACAACGCCGCCGAGCTGCGGATGGGTTCGGCGCACTGGGCGCCGCTCGCGGCGTACCTCGGCTTCCGGGTGATCTACGCCAACGGCCGTGCCTGGCGGCCCGCCGCCCGACCCCGGGTCCCCGCCCAACCGGGCCGGGTCGGCGGCCGGTCCGGCTGACGCCCGTCGGGCCTGGTAGAACCGGGGGATGGCACGCAGCGTCGCAACCAACACCCGGGTCGACCGGGACGCCCTGCTCGACTTCGTCCGGCCCCGGCACCGGGTCCTGCTGATGACCACCCGCGCCGACGGCCGGCCACAGTCCTCCCCGGTCGCCTGCGGCGTGGACGCCGCCGGACGCCTGGTGATCTCCACCTACCCGGAACGGGCCAAGGTCGCCAACATCCGTCGTGACCCCCGGGTCTCCGCCTGCGTGCTCTCCGACGACTGGGACGGCCCGTGGGTGCAGGTCGACGGCATGGCCGAGGTGCTCGACCTGCCCGAGGCGCTGGACCCGCTGGTGGAGTACTTCCGCAGCATCGCCGGCGAGCACCCGGACTGGGACGAGTACCGGGCGGCCATGGTGGCGCAGGGCAAGTCGCTGATCCGGATCACCGTCGAGGGCTGGGGCCCGATCGCCACCGGCGGCTTCCCGCCCCGCCTCGCGGACTGACCTTCCGGTACGACGCCGGCCGTCGTCGTGCCGGCCGGCGTCGTCAGCCGTCACCCGGTGGCGGCCCGCCGGCTCAGCCGACCAGGGCGGCGTAGACGAGCTGGCGGAGCTGGGAACGCAACGGGTAGGTGCTCGACGGCATCAGCTGGGTGAACAGCAGGGCGGTGATCTCCTCGGCCGGGTCGACCCAGAACGCGGTGCTGGCCAGCCCGCCCCAGTAGTACTCGCCGACGCTGCTCGGCACCTTGGCCGGCACCGGATCCTGCACCACGGCGAAGCCGAGCCCGAAGCCGATGCCGTCCAGCACCGTCTCGGCGAACCCCTCCGGCTGAAGCGACGCCAGGTCGCCGCCGCCGGGCAGGTGGTTGCGGGTCATGTAGCGCACCGTCCGGGGCCCGAGCAGGCGTACGCCGTCCAGCTCGCCGCCGCGTAGCAGCAGTTGGGTGAACCGGTGGTAGTCGGCGGCGGTGGAGACCAGCCCGCTCCCGCCGGAGAAGCACTGCGGGCGGGTCAGCGCGGCGACGCCGAGCTGGTCGGCGCGGACCGCCTGGCCGGTGCCCGGGTGCGGCGTGTACAGCGCGGCGAGCCGTTTGGCGTCGGCCGGGTCGACCCAGAACCGGGTGTCGGTCATGCCCAGCGGGGTGAGGACCCGTTCGGTGAGGAGGTCGGCCAGGCTCTGCCCGGAGACCACCTCGATCAGCCGGCCCAGCACGTCGGTGGAGACCCCGTAGTTCCACCCGGTGCCGGGCTGGAACAGCAGCGGCAGCTTCGCCATCCCGGCGCTGGCCCCGGCCAGGTCCAGCCCCGGCGGCACGCCGAGGTCGTAGCCGGCGGCCCGGTAGAGCGCGTCGACCACCGAGGTCTGCGCGAACCCGTAGGTCAGCCCGGCGGTGTGGGTGAGCAGGTGCCACACCCGGATCGGCTCGACCGCCGGCACCGTGTACGGCTTGAGCGCCGAACCCTTGTCGAAGACCCGGACGTCGGCGAACTCCGGCAGCCAGCGGCTGATCGGGTCGGTCAGCTCGAACCGACCCTCCTCCCACAGCATCATCGCCGCGACCGAGGTGATCGGCTTGGTCATCGAGTAGATCCGCCAGATGGTGTCCGGCTCGACCGGGGTGCCCGCCTCCACGTCGCGCAGCCCGTACACCGAGGAGTGCGCGACCTCACCGCGGCGGGTGACCACGACCTGCCAGCCGGCCAGCCGGCCGTCGTCGACGTACCTGCCGAAGTGTTCGTCGATGCGGGCCAGCCGGGCCGGGTCGAAGCCGGTGCGGGCCGGGTCGCTGCTGGGTGCCACGCTCACCCGCCGAACCTACTAGCCGGTACGCGCCGGACGGAAGGTGCGGCGGTGGTGTCGGTGCTCGCACCTAGGGTGGAGCGGTGCCGCAGACCATCGAGGACGAGACGTTCCGCCACACCGACTGGTACGCCGAGGAGCTGACCGACAGGCACTTCGTGCGCTGCGTCTTCATCGACGTCGACCTGACCGAGGCGGTCAGCCGGGGCGCCTCGTTCACCGGGTGCGACTTCGGCGGGGTGTCGTTCAACGCCTCCCGGCACACCGACTCGGCCTTCGTCCGCTGCGGGTTCCGCCGGTGCAACCTGTTCGAGGCCGAGTTCACCGGGTGCAAGCTGGTCGGCAGCACGTTCGAGGGGTGCGCGCTGCGTCCGCTGCGGGTCTCGGGCGGGGACTGGTCGTTCGTCGGGTTGCCCGACGCCGACCTGCGGGGCGCTCAGTTCAGCGACGTGCGGATGCGTGAGGCCGACCTGTCCGGGGCCGACCTGAGCGGCGCGACCCTGGCCCGGGTGGACCTCTCGGCCGCCCAGCTGCGCGCGACCCGGTTCACCGGGGCCGACCTGCGGGGCAGCGACCTCGCCGGGCTCGACCCGACGGCTGTCGAACGGGCCGGCGCGGTGATCGACCCGCAGCAGGCGCTGATCCTGGCGCAGGCGTTGGGTTTCCAGATCCGCTGACCGTCCCGCCTGTTGTCGATCTCCCTGCCATTCTGGCCCTGAGCTGCGGTTTTCTGCCGGGCAGGAAACTTTCCATCGGGATCACTTGGTAACAAACTGGAAACGCCCTCCCGCTGGCATATGGCGCATCCCGGCCTTGAAATGAAAACGTGAGAACGCTCACGCCGCGACCGCACCCCCTCCCCGAGCGGTCCCGGGCGTCGGGCCGGGGAGTGGGACACACGTGAACGACCAAGAGACCTGGCGGATCGGGCCGGGCCCGACGACGCGCAGCGCGCAGCGGCGGGAGGCCCGTCGTCGGCAACGCCGCCGTTGGGCGATCGGTTCGGTGACGGCCCTGGCCTGCCTCGCGGTGCTGGTGACCTATCTGGGCCCGGATTCGGACCCGGCGGAGCCCGACCTGGTGCTGCCGGCCGGCGCGCCGACCCCGGCCGGCTATCCGACAGGTGCGGCGGGGGTGGGCGAGTCGGCCGAGGCCGGGATCGCCACCCCCGGCCTGCAGCCCCGGGAACGTACCCCGCCGCCGAGTGAACCGCCGACGCCGACAGCCACCCCGGTGGCGGCCCCGTCGCCGGCCGTGCCGACGCTGAGCGTCTCCCGGGCCGACGTGCCCGCCGAGGTGGACCTGACCGCGCTGGGCACCCGGGACTGGGTGCACTGGGGGCTCAATCGGCCGGAGACCGTGGTCCGCAAGGGCGGTGGCACCGGTGAGATCCGGGACGAGGGCGGCCGGGGCGCACGCGACCGGTACGACACCAATCCCGAGCTGTTCGGGTGGCGCGACGGAACCCCGGTGCCGGCCGTCTCCGCCACCGGTGTCGGCGTGTTCGTCTGCGGGACGGGCAACGGGTTCACGCTGTCCGTGGCCGGCGACGGCGAACCGCGTACGGTGCACCTGTTCGCCGGGGTCTGGATGGCCCAGGGGCGGTTGGACGTGCGGCTGTCCACCGGCGGGGCGACCCGCACGCTGCGGCTGGAGGACCCGCACACCACGCACACCGCCCAGTTCGTGATCAAGTTCCGGGTGCCGAGGGGTGAGCGGCTGTCGATCAGCTGGACCGTCGAGGAAACCTTCCGCAGCAGCTGCGGCAACGTGAACCTGCAGGCGGCGGCGGTGCGTTGAGCTGTTCGCCCGTTTCTGGGGTTTATGTCGGGATAACGTGTCCGGGTCGATGCCCACGAGCAACCCGGAGACGCCGATGCCGACCGACGAGCAGGTGCTGGACAGCCCCGAGGGCTGGGTCGCCGACCACATCCGCCGGTACGTCGCCACCGGCGGGGCGGAGGGGCACGAATGGCAGCCGGGCGTGTTCACCCTGCTGTTGACCACCAGAGGCCGGCGCAGCGGCAAACTGCGCCGCACCGCCCTGATCTACGGCCGGGACGGCGACGACCACCTGGTCGTCGCCTCCCAGGGCGGCGCGCCCCAGCACCCCTCCTGGTATCTCAACCTGCTCGCCGACCCCGACGCGCAGGTGCAGGTGGGCTCCGAGACGTTCGGCGTGCGGGCGCGCACCGCCGAGCCGGCCGAACGGGCCCGGATGTGGCCGACGATGACCGCCATCTGGCCCGCCTACGACGAATACCAGAGCAAGACCGACCGGGAGATACCGGTGGTGGTGCTGCACCGGCGCTGACCGGGCGACGGGCTCAGCAGACGATCGGCTTGACCCAGGAACACTCCCGGCCCTCGGGCACCCGGGGCACCTCCGGGGCCACCGGCGGGGTGGCCCGCGCCGACCCGCCGTCCCCCTCGCGGTAGCCGGCCAGCGCGATCGCGATCTGGTCCTCCAGCCCCTTCACCGACGAGGTCAGGAAGTTGTTGAGCACCACCGAGAAGGCGAGCAGCCGGCCGTCGCCGTCGGTGACGTAACCGGAGAGGCCGGACACCCCGGTCAGACTGCCGGTCTTGGCGTGCACGTTGTCCGCCGCCGGGGTGCCGCGCATCCGGCTGCGCAGGGTGCCGCCGACGAGGCGGTCCGGGTTGCCGGCGATCGGCAGGGCCGCGTACCAGGTGTCGAACCAGGGTTCCCGACGGACGGCGGCGAGCAGCGCGACGAACTCGCCGGCCGGGATCAGGTTGCGCCGGGACAGCCCCGAGCCGTCGAGCTGACGCAGCACGCCGGTGTCCACTCCGGTGTCGGCGACGTACTCGCTGATCGCGGCGAGCCCGGCCGGCCAGCCGCCCGACCCGGAGATGACCCGGCCGATCTCCTTGGTCAACACCTCGGCGTGCCCGTTGTTGGACAGTTTGAGGAAGGGCACCAGCAACTCGGCGAGAGGCATCGAGTCGTGCCGGGCCACCGGGACGGCGTCCGTCGGGGTGGCCCGGCCGGGCACCGTCCGCCCGAGCACCCGCACCCCGTGGCGGCGCAGCGCGTCCCGGAAGACGGCGGCGGCGTAACCGGTGGGCTCCCAGACGGTCATCCAGTCGCTGACCGCTGCCGCACCGGCCGCGATCCGGCCGGTGACCACGATGGTGTTGCCGCCGTGCGTCCGCTCGAACGACAACGTCGTCCCGCCCTCGGCCACCGTCTCGGCCCGGTTGTCGATCCGCAGGTAGCCGTTGGGTGGGGTCATGGTGACCACCGGCGGCGCACCGGCCCTGTCCGCCGGGGCGGCCCGCACGATCACCGTGCCCGCGTCGTAGTCGGTGTCCGGGGCGAGGCTCAATGCGGAGACCTGCGCCGCGTAGTAGTACGACTCGTCGTCCCAGGCCCACTCCGGGCCGAGCCGGGTGGCGTCGTAGCGGGTGTCGTCGGCGACCAGGTTGCCGGTCACCACCCGTACCCCGCTGTCAGCGACCTGGGCGGCCAGCGCGTCGTAGTCGGCGGCCAGCATCGTCGGGTCGCCGCCGCCGCGCAGGTAGAGGTTGCCGGAGACCAGGCCGGCCCGGCGGCGGCCGTCGGTGAGCACGTCGGTGCCGAACCGGTGGCCGGGGCCGAGCAGCGCCAGGGCCGCCGTCGAGGTCAACAGCTTGGTGCTGGAGGCGGGCACCAGGCGGCGGTCGCCGTCGCGGTCGTAGAGGGTCCGGCCGGTGGCGGTGTCCACCACGACCACGCCGGCCTGTGCGCCGGCGAGCAGGGGATCGGCCAGGACGGCGTCGATGGTGGCGTGCAGCCGGGTGGCCGCCGGGGCGGGGGACTCGGCGGTCGCCGGCAGCGCACCGGCGGCGGCCACGGTGGCGACCAGCGCCACCAGCGCGAGCGTCCGGGGGAAGAGACGACGATGCATGCGACGACGCTGCCACGAAGGTTTCCGTCGGGCAAGCCCCGGTGCCGGAGGTTTTCTTCCAGGGCTGGCGGCCCCGGGTGGGCGGTCCGTCGGTGGGTCAGGTGGGATCCGGCGCGGCCGGGTCGGGTGCGTCGGGTTCGGCGCGGAAGTGCCGGCTCGGCTTCACCAGCAGCGGCGCGGCCAGTGCGGCCAGCGCCCCGCCGAGCAGCGGGAAGACGATGAACACCCACAGCTGGCGCAGCGCCGCGCCCCCCTCGAACACGGCCGGGCCGAACGACCGGGCCGGGTTGATCGAGGTGCCGTCCAGGGTGATCCCCACCAGCAGCACCGCCACCAGCGCCAGGCCGATCGCCAGCCCGGCGAAACCGGCGTGCTCGACCCGGCTCGTCACCACCAGCACCACCAGCACGAACAGGAACGTCAGGATGACCTCCAGCACCGCCGTACCGCCCTGGTTGATGTGCACCCCGTAACCGTTGGTGCCCAACACGCCGGTCTGGTCCGCCACGCCGCCCCAGCGGACCAGCCCCCAGATGGCGAAGCCGGCCACCGTGGCCCCCACGAACTGCGCCAGCCAGTACGCCACCGCGCCGACCGCGGAGATCTTGCCGGAGAGCAGCACCCCCAACGTCACCGCGGGATTGAGGTGCGCGCCGGAGAGCGGTCCGATCGCGTACACCAGCCCCACCAGGACGAACCCGAAGGCCAACGCCACGACCACCACGCCGCCCTGGAGTTGGGCGAACACGGCGGTGCCCACCCCCACGAAGACCAGCAGCAGGGTGCCGATCAACTCGGCGGCGTACCGTCGGGCAGCGTCCATGCGCTCAGCGTAGAAAGCCGCCGGGTCGCCGGGAGCAGAAACGGGGATCTCCGACAGACCCTGCTCTATTTGACGAACCCCTGGCCAGGGGGCACGGTGGGGGAGAGGGCCGCGCGGCGACGCCCCCGGAACCGTCCGGCGGGCACCGGCCGCCGCAGGGGGCGCGCAGTTGTCGCCGCGCCACGTTCCGCCCGACAACTCCCGAGGAGTCCCATCATGCTCACCATGACCGACAACGCCGTGCTCGTGATCCGTGACCTCGCGGCCCAGCAGGACGTCGCCCAGGACGGTGGGCTGCGGATCGCCGCCGACACCGAGGCCGGCGCGCTCACCATCGAACTGGTGCCGGTGCCGGCGCAGGGCGACCAGGTGGTCGACACCGAAGGGGCGCGCATCTTCCTCGACGCCGAGGCCGCCGAACTGCTCAACGACAGCTCGGTGGACGCCTCCGTCGACGACGAGGGCGTGGTGCAGTTCGGGTTCACCGAGCAGGAGTGACCCGGTCACCGGCCCCGCCGGTGCTCACCGCCCCGGTGTGGGCGGGTGAACCCGGTGCGGTCGTCGGTGGGCGTCGGCGGGCTGCGACGCCGCCCGTCGGCCGGGCCGGTCAGCGCCGCCAGCACGTGCGCCAGGTGGTGCGACGTGCTCCACGCCGTCCAGTTCGCCGGTGAGCCCGCGCCGGTGACCCGGCGGGCCCGGCGCAGCAGTTCGTGGTCGCCCCAGGAGAAGCCCGCCCCGGCGGGCGGCCAGTGCCCGGAGGTGACCAGCGTGCGGCACAGGTCGGCGAACCGATCGTCGCCCCGGCCGCCCCGCCGCGACCAGCGGTAGATCCACCAGCCGTCCTCGGTGGTGTACCGCACCGTGGGCAGCCGGTCGCCCGGCTCCACCCCGCCTGACTCCACCCCGCCCGGTGGCGCGGGCGACACCCCGTAGTCGCCGTAGCCGACGCCCAGGTCGGCCAGCCGACGCCAGAACAGCCAGTCCCAGCGGTCGACCCGGACCGGCTCGTCGGTGGGCAGCCGGGACAGCGACGGCGGCATCCCGCCGGCCGCCACGGTCACCGTGCGCCAGGCGTGCCGGCGGGCCCAGTCCACCACCCGGCGTACCCGGGGCTCGGCGACGCGCAGGTCCGCCAGGCAGCAGACGTCACCGGCGTCGACCAGCAGGTCACACTGCTCCGGGACCAGTCCGGTGCGCCGCCACACCCGCTCCACCGCCGCCGTCGTGGCGTCCGGGCCGGTGCGGTCCCGGCCGGGCCGCAGCCGGACCACCACCCCCCGGGCGTACGCCCGGCACGCCGCGCCGTGCGCGGCCAGCCGCCGGTCACCGCAGGCCAGCCCGACCACCGGCTGCACCGGTACGCCCCACCGGGCCAGCTCGCCGCCCGGCCCGTCGGGTAGCGCGCACACGTCGACGGCCGGCACCAGCCCGGCGGGTAGCCGGCGCAGCATCTCGGGCAGGCCGGTGTCGGCCGGGGACACGTCGAGGACCGGGACGACCAGGGGAGCGTGGGCGCTGTCCAGATGACCCAGCGCCTCCAGCTCACCGCGTCTGCTGGTGAGGATGGGGCGGTAGACCGGCTCCGCCACCCGACCCCCGGGGGCGGGCACCATACCTCAATCTACCGGGCCGGACGCCCCCACCACAGGGGTTACGACGGTCGCGTCACCGACCATCCGGTCCCGTCGACGGTCACGACCCCGGTCCCGTCCACCTTGGACATTGACAGTGGTCGGCGCCGGTGGTGGCATGGGTGGGCGGTACGCCGGGCGTGGAAGGGCATCCGAAGACCCATGTCCCCGCTTTTTGCTGCCCGGAAGGCGTACCCCCTCATGACCTCCTCGCGTCACCGTGCCGGTCTGCTCGCGGCGCTGACCGCCGCCGCCGTACTGCTGCTGGTCCTGCCGCTGCCCGCCGGGGCGCTCGCGGTACCCGAGCCGACCACCCCGGTCACCGGCAACGCCACCCACTTCGACGCCCTCGGCGCACCGTACGGCGGCTGCGGCCTGCCCCAGGCGGAGCTGGACGCGCCGGACTTCGTCGCGCTCAACGCCTACGACCTGCCCGGCGACTACTCGTCGTATCCGATGCGGCCGATCCCGGCCAGCCAGGCGGCGAAGATCGGGCTGTGGAACAACGGCCTCAACTGTGGCCGGTTCGTCCGGGTCACCGTCGGCGACTACTGCACCGGCGTCAACGACGGCGTGCCCGGCCAGCCGTTCTGCCGAAACGGCTCGTGGACCGCCGACGCGTACAGCGGGGCGACCCTGACCATGGTGGTGGCGGACAGTTGCGGCGACGGCAACGCCTGGTGCCGCGACGACCCCTACCACCTGGACCTCTCCACCGCCTCGCTCAACCGCTTCGTGCGCAACGGCACGCCGGTGGGGGACATGAACCCCACCCACTGGAACAACCGGCACGTCTCCTGGTCGTTCGTGCCCGCCCCGGACTACTCCGGCGACATCCGGATCGGCTTCATGAAGGGCGCCCAGCGGTACTGGCCGGCGATCGCCGTCTCGCACCTGGCCAACGGCATCCACGGGGTGGAGTACCTGGCCGGCGGGGTGTGGACGGCCGCCACGATGAACAGCGACATGGGACAGTCGTACGTGATCGGGGCGACCGCTGCCGGGGGCACCGACTTCCAGATCCGGGTCCGCGACGCGGCCGGCACGCTGATCAACAACGGTCGGGTCTACCGGTTCGCCCTGCCCGCCTCCTGCGGCGGGACGTGCTCGGCGGCGTACACCCGGGTCGACTACACCACCTCCGACGGGCCGACCCCGACCCCGACCGGCACCCCCACGGTCACCCCCACCGCGACGCCGCCGGTCACCCCCACCGCGACCCCCACCCCCACCGGCACCCCGGCCCCGGTGACCGGTTGCTCGGCCGCCTACCGGGTGACCGGCTCGTGGTCGGGTGGCTTCCAGGCGGAGGTCACCGTGCGCAACCTCGGCGTCAGCGCCATCACCGGCTGGGCCACCGCGCTGACCTTCGCCGGAACCCAGCAGATCGCCTCGTCGTGGAGTGCCACGGTCAGCCAGTCCGGCCGGCAGGTCACCGCGACGAACGCCCCCTACAACGGGAGCCTGAGCCCCGGCGCGACCACCAGTTGGGGCATGGTCGTCACCGGCGACAACCAGCCCCCGACGGTGGCGACCTGCGCCGTGCGGTGAACCACCGGTGACCGGTCCGCCCGTGGCGGCGGGCCGGTCGACCGGCCCCGGGGCACCACGATCCCGGGCACCGTGAGCCGGGCGCTACGTCCCGGGCGCGGCGAGCCGTACCCCGACCCCGCGTACGGTGTGCAGGTAGCGGGGCTGCTGGGCGCTCTCTCCGAGCTTGCGGCGCAGCCAGGACAGGTGCACGTCGACGGTCTTGTCCGCCCCGCCGTAGGGGATCTGCCAGACCTCGGTGAGCAGTTCCCGCTTGGTCACCACCGTGCCGGGGCGGCCGGCGAGATGGTGCAGCAGGTCGAACTCGCGCGGGGTCAGCTCGACCGGCGTGCCGTCCAGGGTTACCTGACGGGCGCGCGGGTCGATCCGCAGCCCGCCGACGACCAGCACGGGCTCGCCGTCGGGCCGCTCGGCCCCGCCCCGGCGCAGCACCGCCCGGACCCGGGCGTCGAGCTGGGCGGCGGTGAACGGCTTGACCAGGTAGTCGTCGGCCCCGGCGTCGAGCAGCCGGACGATCTCCCGCTCGTCGTCGCGGGCGGTGGCCACGATGACCGGCACGGCGCTGACCGCGCGCAGCATCCGCAGCAGCTCACCGCCGTCGAGGTCGGGCAGGCCGAGGTCGAGCACGACCAGGTCGGGCCGGTCGTCGAGGGTGAGCCGCAGCCCTTCCATCGCGGTCGACGCGGCGGCCACCGCGTGCCCCCGGTCGCGCAGCGCCCGGACCAGCGGGGTGCGGATGGTCAGGTCGTCCTCGACGAGCAGCAGGCGGGCCACCCCAGCAGGCTAGCCCCGGGCGGCGGCCCCGACCGTCGACCGGGCAGGGCCGGCCGGTCCCGGTGTCCGCCCGGTCGACGGGCCGGCGCTGCCGCCGCCGTCGGCGGGCGACGGCTCGTGCCGGGGGTGTTTTCGCAGCTCATAGTGGTTGCGTGTCAGGTAACGGACAGTTGGGTGAGTGGTCGCAAAAGGTGTAACCGACATATTTTCGAGGTACGGATCCGCTCGGTCGGCGCGGGTCACCATCCCCCCAACGCTCCCGGCCCGAGCAGGTGGCCGGCAGGCAGGAGCACCACGATGTCCAGCACCGGTTCCCGGCGTCGCCCGGTCAACCAGCCCGTCCCCTGCCGCACCGACCTGGCCCTGGCCGATGCCCAACTGGCCGGCGACCGGCGGGTGGGGCTGCCCGCCTCGGCCCGGATGCTCTACGCCGTGGTGCACGCCAACGGCACCCTGGCCCGCGGGCTCGGCGCGGCGTCGGCCACCCGGCTCGCCCCCGGCATGTACCAGGTGGTCTTCGACCAGGACGTGAGCACCGGCGGCTACGTGGGCACGATCGGGCTGGCCGGCAGCGCCGGGCTCGCGCCGCCCGGCGGGATCAGCGTGGTCGGTCGGACGGGAATCCCGAACGGGGTGTTCGTCAGGACGTTCGCCACCGACGGCAGTGTCTCGGACCGTCCGTTCCACCTCGCGGTCCTGGCCTGAGGAAGGCGGAGACGGGCGCACGGCGCCGTACGGCACACCGGCCGTCCGTCGCCGCGCTCCGACCGTCTCCCACCACCGCAGCCATTCGGCGGTACGCCAGCGGGGACCTGGTGCGACCGGTGCGGTGCCCGCGCCGGTCTGGGGTGCTCGATGCCCGATCCGTCGGCGCGCAAACCTGCCCGGGGCCGGGAATTGCCTCATCTGCACGACACGGCGTGATCCGTTGCCGTTGCGGGTATGACCGGAACATGGAGCATTTCACGATCGCGACGGTCGCCGAGAAGAGCCCGGACTTCCGCCGGGTGCTGTGGACCGGGGAGAAGACCCAGTTGGTGATCATGACCATTCCGCCGGGCGGGGAGATCGGCGAGGAGGTGCACGACGGGATCGACCAGATCCTGACCTTCGTCAGCGGCACCGGGGAGGCCCGGGTCGGCGGGGAGACCCGGGACGTCGCCCAGGGCGACCTGGTGGTGGTGCCGGCCGGGACGAAGCACAACTTCGTCAACACCGGGCCGAACCCGCTGGTCCTCTACACGGTCTACGGCCCGCCGGAGCACGCCGACCAGGTGGTGCACCACACCAAGGAGGAGGCCGACGCGGCCGAGGCGGCCGGCGAGGACGAACCGCCGACGTCCTGACCCGCAGCCGCCGTGCCGGCGTCCCGCCCACCGGGGGACGCCGGCACGGCGGTCAGCCCACGGGTACGGCGGAGACGTCCACCGTCTCCGGGTACTTCAGCCCCGACCCCGTGTTCAGCACCACCACCCGCTCGTCGGGGCGGATCCAGCCGCCGGCCCGCAGGTGCCGGGCGGCGGTGAGGCAGGCCGCCCCCTCCGGGCAGAGCAGCAACCCCTCCCGGGTGGCGAACTCCCGCAGGTCGGTGAGGATCTCCGCGTCGTCGACGGCGACCGCCGTCCCGCCGCTCTCCCTCAGCGCGGTCAGGATCAGCTCGTCGCCCAGCGGGGCCGGCACGGTGATCCCGAACGCCACGGTGTGCGCGTCGGCCCAGGGGCGGGCCCGCTCCTCACCGGCGGCGAACGCCCGCACGATCGGCGCGCAGCCGGTCGACTGCACCGCCACCAGCCGGGGCAGCCGGTCGCTCACCCAGCCGAGTTCCCGCAGCTCGTGCAGGGCCTTGTGGATGCCGATCAGGCCCACCCCGCCACCGGTGGGATAGATGATCACGTCGGGCACCTGCCAGCCGAGCTGCTCGACGATCTCGTACCCCATCGTCTTCTTGCCCTCCAGCCGGTAGGGCTCGCGCAGCGTCCCGGCGTCGAAGACCGCCCCGTCGGCGTCGGCGACCAGCTCGGCCACCAGGCGTCCGGCGTCGCTGATCAACCCGTCCACCAGGCGCAGGTCGGCACCGGCGGCGACGCACTCGCGGCGGCAGATGGTCGGGGCGTCCAGCGGCATCACGATGGTCGCCGCCATCCCGGCCCGCGCCGCGTACGTCGCCCAGGCCGCTCCGGCGTTGCCGTTGGTGGGCATGGCGAACCGTCGTACGCCCAGCTCGCGGGCCCGGCTCACGCCGACGGCGGCACCCCGGGCCTTGAACGACCCGGTCGGGGTGAGCCCCTCGTCCTTGACGATCAGGTCGGCCACGCCGATCTCGTGGCCGTACGCCGGCGCGCGCCACAGCGGCGTCCAGCCCTCACCCAACGTGGTGACGTGCCGCTCGTCGGCCACCGGCAGCAGCTCCCGGTAGCGCCACAGGTCGGCCGGGCGCAGCCCGAACCGCTCGGGTGTCACGGCGGCGGCCACCGCGGCCAGGTCGTAGCGGGCCAGCAGCGGTGACCCGCAGTCGCACAGATTGGTGAGCCGGTGGGCGTCGTGCTCCCGGCCGCAGCGCGGACACTCCAGGTGGGTCAGGTACACGATGCTCCTCGCCGTCGGCCCGGTCGGTGCTCGGCACACCGGCATTCTCCGGCAATCGGCCCGGGTTCGCCGCTCGCCCGGCATGCCCGCGCCGATCACGGGTAGAACGGTCGGTATGGACCTCGACCAACCCACCGTCCTGCTTCCCGGCGACGTACGCATGCCGTTGCTCGGCTTCGGCACCTGGCAGGCGACCGGCCGGGCCGGCTACGACGCCGTGCTGGCCGCGCTGGACGCCGGCTACCGGCACCTCGACACCGCCACCATGTACGGCAACGAGGAGGAGGTGGGTCGGGCGGTGCGGGAGAGCGGGCTGCGCCGCGAGGACGTCTTCATCACCACCAAGCTGCCGCCGGACCGGGTCGGCCGGGAACGGGAGACGATCGAGGCGAGCCTGCGGGCGCTGGGCACCGACCACGTCGACCTCTGGCTGATCCACTGGCCGCCGTCGTCGCCGGCGGACAGCATCCCGGTCTGGCGGGAACTGCTGGCCGCCCGGGACGCGGACCTCACCCGGGCGGTGGGGGTGAGCAACTACGGCACCGCCCAGCTCGACGAGCTGATCCAGGCGACCGAGGAGAACCCGGCGGTCAACCAGATCCGGTGGAGCCCGTCGCTGTACGACCGGCAGCGGCACACCGAGCACCGGGACCGGGGGATCGTGCTGGAGGGCTACAGCCCGTTCAAGGCCAGCGACCTGAGCGACCCGGTGCTGACCCGGATCGCCGCCGCGCACGACGTCTCCCCGGCGCAGGTGGTGCTGCGCTGGCACGTCGACCACGAGATCGTGGTGATCCCCAAGTCGGTGACCCCGGAACGCATCCGCGCCAACGCCGACATCTGGAACTTCTCGCTGACCGCCGAGGAGATGCGCGACATCGACGCCCTGGGCGGCTGAGCCCGGACAGGGTGCGGGGGCGTGACCGGCAGGTCACGCCCCCGCGTGGTGGTGGGTGGTGTGGGGTCTCAGGCGCGGGCGCAGGTGACGCCGTTGAGCGAGAAGCTGGTCGGCGCGGAGTACGTCCCGCTCAGCGAGCCCTGGTAGCCGAAGCTGGCGGTGCCACCGGGGGAGATGCTGCCGTTGTGCGCGGCGTTGCGGGCGGTCACCGTGGACCCGCTCTGGGTGACGGTGGCGTTCCACGAGCTGGTGACCTGCTGCCCGCTGGGCAGGCTGTAGGTCAGCGTCCAGCCGTTGATGGCGCTTGCGCCCCGGTTGGTGATGGTCACGTCGGCGGTGAACCCGTTGTTCCACGAGTTGGACGTGTACTTCACCGCGCAGCCGCCGCCGGTGGGCGGGGGCGTGGTCGGCGGGGCGGTGGTGGGCGGCGGGTTGCCGCCGGTGTTGACGGTCTGGGAGAAGTTGGTGACGGCCAGCCCGGCGCCGCCCTGCCAGGGCTCGAAACCGGCCTGGATGCTGGTCAGGTACCAGTCGTTGGTGATCGCCCCCCGGTTGCGGGTGTCGGCGATGAAGTCGAGCACGTTGAAGCTCATGCTCTGGATCGCCGACGGCGCGACGTAGGAGATGACGTTGTTGCCGCCGTTGTTGCCGCGCCACACCTCCCAGCTGCGGCCCGCGATGTTCGTGTTGCCCACCGGCGAGCCGATCGGCTGGATGCTGCCCTGCCGGTTGAACCAGATCATGATCTCCATGGCGTTGACCCCGTCCCGCTTGGGCGACGGGTCGAGCCAGATGTCGTAGGCGGCGTCGTAGATCGCGCCACCGACGTAGTTGAAGGAGATGCTGCCCGGCGCGCTGCTGATCGACTTCACCTGGGCCGGCAGGTTGGTGCCCGGCGAGCAGTTGGTGTAGTGGCAGCCGACGAAGATCGACGGGTACGACACCGGCGCGCCGTTGGTCGGCGCGGAACCCTGCTGGCTGGTGATGCTGAAGCCGCTGCCGGTGACGTTGATGCACTGTTGGGCGGCGGTGCCCCAGCGGTTGTTCTGCACCACGTACCGGCCGCCGATGACGGTGGAGCCGAACTGCTCACAGATCTGGGTGTCGGCGGAGGCGGTGCCGCCGGTGGCGACGGCCACGATCGTGCCGACGGCCAGGAGGCCGGCGGCGGCGAGGGCCCGCAATGGACGCTTCATGATGCTCCTTGGCTGCGGCGCGGGGGCGCCGGAGTGTCTCGGACGTGACCGGGAGCGCTCCCACGGTCCCGAACACATTTACATACTTGAAACTGTGATGCAACTGAACCGGTTAAGTTAACCGCCGATCTCGTCCACGTACCTGAACCGCGTCCTACAGGTTGGGTGCGAGCAGGGTGCGTGCCATCCGGGCCTGCGCCACCGTCTCCCGCAACACCGCGGCCAGCCGGGCCCGCGCCTCCGGCCCCAGCCGGTCCACCGGCGCGGCCACCGAGATCGCGTCCACCGCCGGCTCCCGCAGTGGTATGGCCACCGCCACCGCGGCCAGCCCTGGGCTGCACTCCTCCCACTCCTCGGCCCAGCCCCGCCGCCGCACCGCGGCCAGCTCGGCACGCAGCGCCTCCGGCGTGGTCACCGTCCGCCCGGTGACCGCCGGCAACGGCCACTGCAGCAACCTGTCGACCTCCTCGTCGGAGCGGGCGGCGAGCAACGCCTTGCCGGCCGCGGTGGCGTGCGCGGGCAACCGGCGACCCACCGCGCAGACCGGCCGGACGATGTGCGCCGAGTCCCGCCGGGCCAGCAGCACCACCGCGCCCCGGTCGAGCCGGTAGAGCTGCACCGTCTCGCCGGAACACTCCGCCAGCCGGTCCAGGGTCACCTCGTGCAGGGCGGCGACGTCCGCGCCGGCCAGGAACGTCGCGCCGACCTCCAGCGCCCGCAACCCCACCGAGAACCGGGTGCCGGTCGGGTCGGCGGCCACCCACTCGCGGTCCAGCAGGGTCCGCAGGATGGCGTGCAGGCTGCTCTTGGGGATGCCCAGCGCCCGGCTCAGCTCCACCGGCGAGCGGGGGCCGTCCGGAGTGGCGAGCGCCTCCAGCACGTCCAGCGCCCGACCCGCCGACTTGACCGAGCGGTATGACTCGTCCGTCGTCACGTCGTCACTGTAGTGAGACGGACGACATCCGGCCGATGGGTATTCTTCGATCGAACCTCGTTCAGCTGGCTGAACAACTTTCTGTCCAGTCCGGAGGGTGCCGGAAGGGGGAACATCGACTCTGGTGTGCGCCGATCGCGCGGAGTAGTGTCTTGCCTTCACCGCGTACTGATCCCCTCCGGAGGCGTACACCACCATGCGTGGCTCCCCCCTGCGCATCCTCGTCGTCGGCGCGGGCATCGCCGGCCTGGCCGTCGCGCGGGCCCTGCGGTTGGCCGGCTTCCGGCCGGACGTCACCGAGAAGCTCCCCCCGAACGAACTGTCCGACACCGGCCTCTACCTGCCCGGCAACGCCGCCCGAGCGCTGCGCCGGCTCGACCTCGACGGCCCGGTCCGCCCGCTCGGGCAGGTGATCCACCGGCAACGCTTCCTCGACGCCGCCGGCGACCCGCTCTGCGAGGTGGACCTCGACACGCTCTGGGCCGAGGTGGGGGAGTGCCGGGCGCTGCCCCGCCGCGACCTCTACCAGGTGCTGCTCAGCGGTGCCGGGGGTGCCGTGCGGCACGGGGCCGAGGTGAGCACCGTGGAACTGCTGCCCGCCGGTGTGGCGGTCACCTTCACCGACGGCACCGGCGGCGAGTACGACCTGGTGATCGGTGCCGACGGCCCCCGCTCGGCGGTCCGCTCCCTGGCCGCGCTCGGCGGTCCGCCCCGCCCCGCCGGGCAGGTGGTCTACCGCGGCGTGGTGCGCGACGGCCCCGACGTGGCCGACTGGACGGCGCTGCTCGGCCAGCGGGCCGGCTTCCTCGTGGTGCCGCTCGGTGCCGGCCGGCTCTACTGCTACGCCGACGAGGCCGGCACCGTCGCCCCGGCCGACCCGGTCGGCCGGCTGCACGAACTCTTCGGCGGCTACGGCGGGCCGGTCCCGGCGGTGCTGGCGGCTTGGCGCGACGTGCAGGTCGGGCTCACCGACGAGGTCGAGCTGGGCCGCTGGCACCGGGGCCGGGTGCTGCTGGTCGGCGACGCCGCGCACGCCACCGCACCCACCCTGTCCCAGGGGATCGCGATGGCGCTGGAGGACGCCGTGGTCCTCGCCGAGTCGCTGCGCGCCGCCGGCAGCGTCGAGGCGGCCCTGGTCGCGTACGAGAGCCGCCGTCGTCCGCGTACCCGGTGGGTGCGGGACCGGACCCGCGACCGCAACCGCACCCGGGACGTGCCGCCGGCGCTGCGCGACCCGTTGCTGCGCGGGCGGGGCGGGCGGATCTTCGGCGAGCACTACCGGCTCCTGGTCGGCCCGCTGTAGGTGCGCCGGGTGACCGGACATGGTGCCAGAGCACCCCGAGCGGTGCTGCCACCTGCCGGGGACTAACATCCTTTCGGATGACGGCCCGCAGTTGACGAGGCGTGCCGAGCGGGACAACCGAGAACCGGAGGCCATTCGTGACCACCGTCGCACCCAAGCCGGTCGTGACCCGGCCATGGCCGGTCCGAGAGCCGGTCAAGGGGTCGGCCATCGCGCGGCTGCTGCGCACCACGGACGCGAAGCAGATCGGGATCATGTACATGGTCACCGCGTTCGTGTTCTTCATGATCGGTGGCCTGATGGCCCTGATCATGCGAGCCGAGCTGGCGCGGCCGGGCATGCAGTTCCTGTCGCCGGAGCAGTACAACCAGCTGTTCACCATGCACGGCACGATCATGCTGCTGTTCTTCGCGACCCCGATCGTGTTCGCGTTCGCCAACTACGTCGTGCCGTTGCAGATCGGTGCCCCCGACGTCTCGTTCCCCCGGCTGAACGCCTTCGCCTACTGGCTGTACCTGTTCGGCGGCACGATGGCCACCGCCGGCTTCCTTAGCCCGGGTGGTGCCGCCGACTTCGGTTGGACCGCCTACACCCCGCTGAGCAGCATCGAGCACTCGCCAGGCGTCGGCGCGAACATGTGGGTGGTCGGCCTGGCCATCTCGGGTCTGGGCACCATCCTCGGCGCGGTCAACCTGATCACCACGATCCTGACCCTGCGCGCCCCCGGCATGACCATGTTCCGGATGCCGATCTTCACGTGGAACATGCTGGTCACCAGCCTGCTGGCGATCCTGGTCTTCCCGCTGCTGGCCGCCGCGCTCTTCGCGCTGGCCGCGGACCGGCTGCTCGGCGCGCACGTCTACGACCCGGCCACCGGCGGCCCGATGCTGTGGCAGCACCTCTTCTGGTTCTTCGGCCACCCCGAGGTGTACATCATCGCGCTGCCGTTCTTCGGCATCATCACCGAGATCATCCCGGTCTTCTCCCGCAAGCCGATCTTCGGCTACAAGGGCCTCGTCGCCGCCACCATCGCCATCGCCGCCCTGTCGATGAGCGTCTGGGCGCACCACATGTTCGCCACCGGTCAGGTGCTGCTGCCGTTCTTCAGCTTCCTCAGCTACCTGATCGCCGTACCGACCGGCATGAAGTTCTTCAACTGGATCGGCACCATGTGGCGGGGCCAGATCACCTTCGAGACGCCGATGCTGTTCGCCATCGGCTTCCTGGTGACCTTCCTCTTCGGCGGTCTGACCGGGGTGCTGCTGGCCAGCCCGCCGCTCGACTTCCACCTGCACGACAACTACTTCGTCGTGGCGCACTTCCACTACGTGCTCTTCGGCACCATCGTGTTCGCCGTCTTCGGCGGCATCTACTTCTGGTTCCCGAAGATGTTCGGCCGGATGCTCGACGAGCGCCTGGGCAAGATTCACTTCTGGCTCACGATGATCGGCTTCCACACCACCTTCCTGGTGCAGCACTGGCTCGGTGCCGAGGGCATGCCCCGTCGGTACGCCGACTACCTGCCCAGCGACGGCTTCACCACGCTCAACATGATCTCCACGATCGGCGCGTTCATCACCGGTATCTCGACCCTGCCGTTCATCTGGAACTGCTGGAAGTCGTACAAGACCGGGCCGGTCGTCGAGGTGGACGACCCGTGGGGCCACGGCAACTCGCTGGAATGGGCGACCAGCTCCCCGCCGCCGCTGCGTAACTTCGACCGGATGCCCCGGATCCGTTCCGAGCGCCCGGCGTTCGACGCGAAGTTCCCCGAGCTGGCCGCCGGGCAGAGCCTCGCCGGCCCGCCGGAGGGTGGTGCCAAGCCACTGACCAGCGAGGTCAACGGTGGTGCCAGCTACCAGGAGGACACCGCCGGGAACCTCGACCAGCGCTGACGCTCGGCACGAACCGCCGAAGGGCACCGCACCCCACCGGGGCGCGGTGCCCTTCGCCGTTACTCGCGATGACGGGGGCCGGGGAGCCCGGTGGAGCTCACGTTCCGGTCCCGCCTCCCACTGGTGCGAACCCGCCGGGGTGACCCACTCCCGGTTGAGCGGTATGCCGCAGAGTCATATCTATGACTCTGCGGCATACCGCTCAACGGTGAAGGTATCCCGGGTTGCGACGGACCGCGCACCACCGGCCACCGCGCACCTACGGCAGCCGGGTGCCGCCAGCACCGCGCGCCGCCTGCCACCCGGGCGGTGCCGGCCGTGACGCGGCTACGGGCGGGTCGGCGGGCGGTGGCTCAGGCCGCCGGTGCCGGTTCTGGTGCCGGCGTGGACAGGGTGGATGCCGGGGCGGCGGGTGGGCGGCGGCGGGAAAGCACCACGGGTAGCACCGCCAGGGTCACCAGCAGCCCCACCGCCCCGGTGACCACGAAACCCCAGAGCGGTGCCGAGGCGTCGATCACCGCGCCGGCCAGCGGCGCGCCGAGCGCGATACCGACGGTGGTGGCGGAGCCGTGCAGGCCCATCGCCTCACCGCGTACCCCGGCCGGGGCGAGCCGGCTGACCGCGTCGGCGGTGGCGGCGATGGTGGGGGCGCAGAGCGCGCCGGCCGGCAGCAGGGTCAGACAGAGCAGCCACCAGTGGCCGCCACCCAACCCGACCGGGATGGTGCAGAGGCTGAGCAGGGCGGCCAGCGCCAGCGGGGAGAAGGAGCGGCGGACGGCTCCGTAGGCGAAGCCGCCGACCAGCGAGGCGATCGCCCAGGCGGTGAGCACCGCGCCGGTCCAGCCGACCTCACCGCCGGCCCGCAGCACCGCCACCACCGCCACGTCGGTGCCGCCGAGCACCAGGGTCGCAGCGGCGCTCACCGCGAACACCGCGAGCAGCCGGCTGGTCAGCCACTGCCGCCGGGGCACCCGGGGCTGCGGGCCGACCGGTTCGTCGGCGCCGCGCGTCGGCGGGTCGAGCAGCCAGAGTGCGATGCCCGCGCCGACGATGCCCGCGCCGACCGCCCAGAGCGTGACCCGGGGCGACACGGCGGTGGCCAGCGCCACGGCCAGCGCCGGCCCGATCATGAAGGACAGCTCCATCGACATCGAGTCCAGCGCGTACGCGGGACGGCGGCGCTGCGCCGGCACCAGCGCGGCGATCGACTGCCTGACCACCGAGAAGACCGGCAGCGCGAACAGGCCGGCCACGAACGCGGCGGGCAGCAGCAGCGGCAGGCTCAGCGTCGGGGCGCTCACCCAGAACGCCGCCTCGACGACGGTGGTCACCGCGACCACCGGGCGCAGGCCACGCCTGTCGACCAGCCGGCCGAGCAGGGGCGAGCCGATGGCCGCACCGGCGACCGAGGCGGCACCGACCAGGCCGGCGGCACCGTAACCCCGGCCCAGCTCCAGCACCACGTAGAAGGTGAGCGTCACCCCCGTCGCCGTGAGCGGGATGCGGGCCAGCACCGCCACCAGCAGCAGGGCCCGCAGACCGGGCTGGGCCAGGGCCTGCCGGTAAGGCGTCAACGTCATGATGCTCCGTACCTCCGGCGGTCATCCTCGACCGGGGGTACGACATCGGCAAGCGATTACCTGCTCATGCGGCGCTGATCACCGGCTCCCCGCGCAGGGTCACCCCGGCCCCGTCCATCGCCCGCAGCGCCACGTCCAGCGTCGCCGGCGCGACCGCCGCCGTCAGGTCGAGCAGCACGGTGGTGGCGAAGCCCTCCCGGGCGGCGTCCAGGGCGGTGGCCCGGACGCAGTGGTCGGTGGCGATGCCGACCACGTCGACCCGGTCCACGTCGTGCCGGCGCAGCCAGTCGGCCAGGCACTCGCCGTCGTCGGCGTGCCCCTCGAACCCGGAGTACGCGGCGGCGTGCTCACCCTTGTGGAAGACCGCCTCGACCCGGTCGGTCACCAGGTCGGGGTGGAACTCGCTGCCCGGGGTGCCGACCACGCAGTGCCGGGGCCACGACTCGACGTAGTCCGGCGGATCGCCGAAGTGCGCCCCCGGGTCGACGTGGTAGTCCTTGGTGGCGACCACGTGGTCCCACCGCTGCGGCTCCCCGGCCAGCAGACCCGAGATGCCGGCGGCGACACCCGCGCCCCCGGCGACGGCGAGGGAACCGCCCTCACAGAAGTCGTTCTGCACGTCCACGATGATCAGCGCGTTGGCCATCGGTGCCCTTTCTCTCCGCTCACCGCCGGTGACCCCACCTGCGGCACGACCCAGTCTGCCCCGGCGGCTCAACCGGCCGGCACGACCGTGACCGGGATCGCCGGATCACCGGCGGAGAGCTTCAACCCCTCCCACGGGATCGAGATCAGGCACTGGCGCAGGTGCTCGCGGGACTGCTCGATGCCCGGCAGGTCGACCGGTTCGCCGTCGACCACGTACGAGTGCTGGAGCAACCGGTCGTTGGCCTGCCGGTCCGGTACCCCCTGCGAGACCACGACCTCCTCGGTGGCGGTGCCGGTCGGCTTGTGCCGGCGTACCGCGACCTTCCGGCCCCCGATGGTGGCCTTGTTCTCGGAACGCTTGACCACCGGCCGCCCGTCCACCTCGACCAGCTTGTAGACGAGGCTGGCGGTGGGCGCGCCGGAGCCGGTGACCACGGCGGTGCCCGCGCCGTACATGTCGACAGGTTCGGCGGCGAGCGCGGCGATGGCGTACTCGTCGAGATCCCCCGAAACGATGATCTTCGTCTCGGTGGCGCCGAGCGAGTCGAGCAGTTCCCGGGACTGGTGGGCGATGACCGCCAGGTCCCCGGAGTCGATCCGGACCGCCCGCAGCTGCGGCCCGGCCACCTCGATGGCGTTGCGGATGCCCTGCCTGATGTCGTACGTGTCAACCAGCAGCGTGGTGTCCCGACCCAGCGTGGCGACCTGCGAGGCGAACGCCGTCCGCTCGTCGTCGTGCAGCAGGGTGAACGCGTGCGCGGCGGTCCCGGCGGTGGGGATGCCGTAGCGCTGGCCGGCGGCCAGGTTGGAGGTGAACCGGAACCCGGCCAGGTACGCCGCCCGCGCGGCGGCCACCGCCGCCTCCTCGTGGGCCCGCCGGGAACCCATCTCGATCAGGGCCCGGCCCCGGGCCGCGGTGACCATCCGGGCGGCTGCCGCGGCCACCGCGCAGTCGTGGTTGAGCACCGACAGCACCAGCGTCTCCAGCACCACGCACTCGGCGAAGCCGCCGGAGATGGTGAGGATCGGGGAGCCGGGGAAGAACAGCTCACCCTCGGCGTACCCGTCGATGTCGCCGGTGAACCGGTAGTCGGCCAGCCACCTGGCGGCCGGCTCGTCCACCACCCCGGTACGCAGCAGGAACTCGACCTCCTCCGGGGCGAACCGGAACTCCCTGACCATGTCGATCAGGCGGCCGGTCCCCGCGACCACCCCGTACCGGCGTCCGGCGGGCAGTCGCCGGCTGAACACCTCGAAGGTGCACCGGCGGTCGGCGGTGCCGTCGCGCAGGGCGGCACTGACCATGGTCAGCTCGTAGTGGTCGGTCAGCAGCGCGGGGCGTAGGTGGCTCACCAGCCCAGCCTAGAGTTCAGCTGGTCGGACCGTCGCCGTGGCCCGGGATCGCCCGCAGCGCCGCCCCCAACCCGGCCCGGCCGGTGATGCCGAGCTTGCTGTAGACCCGCTGGAGATGGTTCTCCACCGTCCGGGGCGACAGGAACAGCCGGCCCGCGATGGCCCGGCTGGTGACCCCGGCGGCGGCGAGCAGGGCGACCTCCAGTTCCCGGCCGCTGAGCGTGGGCCGCAACGCGTCAAGCGCCGGGGTGCGGATCTCGTCGCAGCGGGTGAGCAGGGCGGCGAGCCGTTCGTGCGCGGCGGCGGCCGACGTCGAGCGGTCCCGTCGCCACCCGTGCAGCGCCGTCGCCGTGGCGTCGACCGCCCAGACCGTCAGGTCGAGTTTCGCGAGGCTGTCCGCCACCTCCAGCAGGGCCTCCCCGTCACGTGCGGCGGCGGCCCGCGCGTGCCGGGCGAGCAGCGGGGTCAGCGCCCCGTCGACGGTCTCGGAGAGTTCGGTCAGCCGCTGCGCCACCGTACGTCGGCTGCCGTCGGTGCAGGTCGGCCCCACCGGGGCGGTGGCCCGGCCGAGCCGGACCAGGTCGTGCAGCACCAGCACCTCGTGGCCGGCGAACCCGTCGGCGCGCAACCGGTCGACCAGCACACCGAGGTGCCGCGCCGCCCCGGCCTGGTCACCCCCGGCGGCCAGCACGGCGGCCCGGGCCTGTTCCAGCCACGGCTGGAGCACCGCCATGCCGGGGGCCTGGGTCCGGTCGGCCTCGGCCATCGCCTCCACGGCGGTCGCCGGGTCGCCCCGCAACACCGCCGCCTGGGCCCGTTCGGCGTGCGCCAGTCCGGCGAAGACCCGGCTGGTGGCGAGCACCGCGCACGCGCCGAGGCTGGCCTTGAGCGCGTGGTCGCCCCGACCGCGCAGCCGCGCCGCGTACGCCTGGAGGATGGACAGGTAGCCGGTGCCGAGCCGGAAGTCCCCGGCGTCGGCCTGGTCGGCGAACTCGTCGGCCACGATGGCGTCGATCCCGGGGAGGTCCCCGGAGAGCGCCAGCCGGGTGCCCCGGGCCAGTTCCATGGCCAGTTGCAGGTACGGCATGTCGGCCCGCCAGTTCGCCGCCTCCGCCTGCACCCGGTCGATCGCCGTGGCGCTGGCCCGGAACCGGCCGTGCACCGCGTCGGCGTGGGCGATGGTGCACCGGGCCAGCTCCCGGGCGGCGACGCTGGCGGCCGGCCGGTCCAGCACCGACCGGCCAAGCCGCAGCGCGGTGTCGACCTCCAGGCCGTGCAGCCGCATGATCGCCTCGAAGGCGCGGACCCGGGCCTGGTGTCCGGGGTCGGTCAGGGCCCGCCCGGCCGCCGCGACGGTGTCCACCGTGGATCGTTCGCTGAGCCCCCAGTAGCTGACCATCCCGCGCACGGTGAGCCAGCGGCTGTGGCGCTCCTCGCAGGCGATGTCGTCGGCCACCGCGTCGAGCACGCTGATCGCCTCGGCCGGTCGGTCGCCGAACATCAGGATGGTGGCGAGCAGTTCGGCGGCGTCGTAGCCACCGTCGGCGTCGAGCGCGGCCCGGGCCAGCCGGGTGGCCAGCGGCACGTCGTACCTGGTGAACGCCTGGACGGCGGCGTGCAGCAGCAGGGCCGGGTCCTGGACGCTGCCGGAATCGAGCCGCCACACCGCCACCCGGAGCAGATCGCCCCGGCGGCGGGCGCCGGCCGCCTCCACCTCGTCGGCGAGCTGGGCCTTCAGGCGGCGGGTCCGGCTGACCGGGCAGCGACGGCGGATCACCTCGCCGTACAGCGGGTGGGCGAGCCGGACGTCCATCCGCCGGTCGTCGGGCACGACGGCGATCAGCCCGCGTTCCTCGGCGACCTCCACGGCGGCCGGGTCGGCGGCCCTATCGAGCAGGCGCAGGCCGAGCGGCTCACCGAAGGCGACCAGCTCCACCACCGCCCGGACCACGGGGTCCAACTGGCCGATCCGGGTGTCGATCAGGTCGGTGAGGCTGGGGGCCAGCTCCAGCCGGCCGGTCCACCGCCAGACCCCGTAGGTGCGGACCAGTTCGCCTCCGGTGGTGGCGGCCAGCACCAGCTCCCGCAGCAGCAGCGGGTTGCCGGCGGAGAGGCGGAACAGCCGCTCGGCGGAGCCGGCGTCGACCGGCCCGTCCAGCAGGGCGGCGAGCAGGCCGGTGGTCTCATCCGGGCCGAGCGGGGCAAGCTCGGCGTGCCCGACCAGGTCGTCGGTCCACAGTGCCCGGATCGGCAGCGGGATCTGCTCGCCGCTGCGCAGGGTGCCCAGCACGGTGGTGTTCTCGGCGCGGGCGAGCAGGTGGACCAGCGCCGCCGAGGGCGGGTCGAGCAGGTGGGCGTCGTCGATGGCGAGCACGATGCGCCGCCCGGCCGCCTGCTCCTGGAGCACGTCGACGCCCCAGCGCAGCACCCCGGCGGGGGAGAGCCCGGGTGGCTGCTCGGCCGGCAGCACCGGGGCGAGCCCGCCGAACGGCAGTGCCGCGGTGGCCGTGCTCGCCGCGACGAACGACAGCGCGTACCGCTCGGGAGACAGTGCCGCCACCGCCTCGCGGAGCAGCCGGCTCTTGCCGACCCCGGCGCTGCCGCTGAAGAAGAGCCCCTGCCCCCGACTCTCGTGCACCGCTGCCAACAGACGGTTGAGTTCATCCGTTCGGCCGACGAAACTCCACCGACTCATCCGAGCAGCATATCGATGTAAATCGGTCCGGAGACACCCGATCACGCTGTGAAGTTGAGTAATGTCGCAGTTACTGCTGAGTACCCGAGATGTTCCGGTGGAACCGGGTGCGGCCCGTAACCTTCCCGCAGCCCATCGTCACCGATCGGACGTCCTACCGCGGGTGCAGCCAGACGCCCGCGTCGAGCGGAGGCCGAATGAAGCCCGGTCCACTCTCCGGGGTCGACATGACCGACGAACCGTCCGACCATCCCGACGCCGCGGAGCTGCCGTCCCGCGGCCCGCTCCCGGCGCACCCGTGGGCCGTCGAGGTCGACCCCGACGAGCCGCTGGCCGTGGTGGCCGCCGGCCCGGCCGGGGCGGCCCGCCGCGAGGTGCTCGCTGCGCTGCTCGGGGTCCCCTCCGGAATGCTGGCCACCCCGGCGGGCAGCTGCCTGCTGGTCCGGCACGCCCGGGTGGCGACCCGGGCGGCGTACGTGCCCGGCTACCGGCAGCCGCACTCCTACGGTGCCGACCAGGCCGCCGCCGGCCCGGCGCTGGCCCGCACGCCCCGCCGGGTCGAGCTGAGCCTGCCGGAACCGCTGCTGCGGCACTTCGCGGTACTCGACACACCGGACACCGACACCCTCGGCGTCGCCGGTGGCCGGGTCCTGCTCGACGCGGTTGTCCGGGCCGGCGCGCTGCTGTTCGTGATCGGCGCCGACCAGACCTTCACCGCCGTCGAACTGCACCTGATCGCCGAGGTGGCGCGAAGTCGGGTACGGGTCTTCTTCGTGGTGACCCCCGGCGCGGGCGGCTGGGCGGCGACGGAGCCGGCCGCGACCGATGACACCGGGGTGGCGCTCGCGTCGCCGCCCGACGCGCCCCCGGCCGGCGGCCCGGTCGACCCGGTTGCGGTGACCGTCGCGGCCCACCGGGCCACGCTGCTGTCGGCGGTGCCGGAGCTGGCCGAGGCCGACTGGTACCCGGTGCACCGGGCCGAGCATCCGGCCCTGCGCCGGGCGCTGGTCGGCTGGTCGGCCATCGAGGGACTGCGTCGGGCGAGCTCCCGGCCGCCCGTGCCGCCCGGCGCGCACGGGCGGGTGCCGGTGGCCCCCGAACCACCAGGTGACGACTGGGCCGACGGGTTGGCGCGGCAGAGCCGGCTGCGTGCCCGCGGCATCCGTCAGCAGCTCGCGCTCGAACTGGCCAACATCCACCTGCGGGCCGTCCAGGAGATCGTCTTCGGGGTGGGCTGCGCGGGCCTGCCGCAACTGCTCGACCGGGAGCTGGAGGCGCTCTCCCTGCTCGCGACCCAACAGCAGGACCGGGTCGTCCGGGAGATCCTCGACGGCGCCACCGCCCGGATCTTCGGCGGACCGGTCGCCGAGGGGGTACGCCAGCGCATCGGCGCGGCCGTCCGGTGGGGGTTGGCCGACCATCCGTCCGGTCAGGAACTGGACCGGGTGCTCCTGGTCACCGGCACCGCCGGGGTGGCGGTGCTGCCCGGGGCCGGCGCGCTGGACGCCCTGCTCGGTCATCCCGGGGCGCCCCGGACCGAGGTGCTGCCCCGGATCGGGGTCGCCCTGTCCGGCGGGTGCTGGCAGCACTGGCGCAGCCCCGGCAACGACGATCCGAACGCCGCCCGCTCCTGGGTGCAACGGGCGCTGCGCGAGGTCGAGCTGGAGTTGTCCCGCGAGGTGTCGCGGCGGTTCGAGGCGTTCCGGCTCGCGCTCGACGCGGTCCTGACCGACGCTCTCGACCACGGCATCCTGCTCGCCTGAGCCGGGTGTCCCGGTGCGTATCCCCGCCGTGTCGGCACCCCGCCCGGTTTCCGCAGCTCGGGAGGGTGATCCGGGCCGCCCCGGCGTTCCGGTTCATCGGATCGCCGCTTCCGGTGGCACGATGGGGGACATGGCCGCTCCACAGGTTGCCCCGGTCGAGACGCCGGACACCGACGAGGTGCCGGTCGAGGACCGGCAGTGGGTGACGATCGTCTGGGACGACCCGGTCAACCTCATGACGTACGTGACCTGGGTCTTCCAGAAGTTGTTCGGGTACAGCCGGGAAAAGGCCGAGAAGCTGATGCTGGACGTGCACCACAAGGGTCGGGCGGTGGTCTCCAGCGGCGCCCGGGAGCGGATGGAGCACGATGCGTCGCAGTTGCACGCCTACGGCCTCTGGGCGACGGTGGACCGTTCGTGAGCGCGAGGAGTGAGCCGGGTTTGCGAGCCCCGCAGTCGCGAGCCAGGGTGGTCGTGAGCGCGAGGAGTGAGCCGGGTTTGCGAGCCCCGCAGTCGCGAGCCAGGGTGGTCATGAGTGTGCGGAGTGAGCCGGGTCCGCGGGTCCGGCGGTGGCGATGGGGGTTGACGCGGTGAGCATGTTCCGCCGCCAGGGCGGCTGTTACGTGGCGACCTTCGCCGTCGACGAGGTCCGGGTGTTGCGCAAGGTCGCAACCGAGGTGGTCGGCCTGCTCACCGACGGTTTCGACCACACCGACCCGGTCGTCGGGCGGCTCTTCCCCGACGCCTATCCGGACGATCCGGCCGGCACGGCGGAGTTCCGCCGGTACACCGAGGGTGACCTGAAGACTGCCAAGATCGACCAGGCGGGCGCGGTGCTGGCCGCGCTGCCCGAGTCGGCCGGTGGCGAGGTGCGGCTGGACGCCGAGGCGGCCGAGGCGTGGCTGCGGGCGCTCAACGACGCCCGGCTGGCGATGGGCGTCCGGCTGGAGATCAAGGACGGCACCGACCTGGGCGAGGAGCTCGACGACGCGGTCGCCGACGACCCCACCTCGTCACGGGTGTTCCAACTGTCGGTCTACGCCTATCTGGGTTATCTCCAGGAATCCCTGCTCAACGCCATGATCGACTGAACTGTGACGGTCACCGCCTCGCCGGGCCCGGCGGGTGGGCGCTAGGCTGGGCCACGTGCTGAGCATCGACCGGTCGATCGTCGACGCGATCGTCGCCCACGCGCGCCGGGACCACCCGGACGAGGCGTGTGGGGTGGTCGCCGGACCCGTGGGCGGCGACACCCCGACCCGGCACATCCCGATGGACAACGCGGCCCGCTCGATGACCTTCTACGAGTTCGACTCGATGGAGCACCTGCGGGTGTGGCGGGAGATGGACGACCGCGACGAGGAACCGGTCGTCATCTACCACTCGCACACCGCCACCGAGGCGTACCCGTCCCGCACGGACGTCGCCTTCGCCGGTGAGCCGGGCGCGCACTATCTGCTGGTCTCCACCCGCGAACCGGACACCGAGGAGATCCGCTCCTTCCGGATCGTCGACGGCGTGGTGACCGAGGAGCCGGTACGGATCGTGGACGCCGGGGTGGACCCGCACGCGGTCCAGTCCTACATGTTCGGGCAGAGCCCGGCGACGGTCGACTACGAGTGTTCCGGCAGCTGACCCCCAGCTCCGCACACCCTGTTCCGTCCGGCACCGAGGCACACCCGACCAAGGAGTACGTCATGGCCATCGAGGTTCGCATCCCCACCATCCTGCGCAGCTACACCGGCGGCGCGAAGGTCGTCGAGGGCACCGGGGACACCCTGGGCGACCTGCTCACCGACCTGGACACCCGGCACGCCGGCCTGAAGGCCCGGCTGGTCACCGACGCCGGGGCGCTGCACCGCTTCGTCAACGTCTACGTCAACGACGAGGACGTCCGTTTCCTGGGCGCGCTGGACGCCAAGCTCAACGACGGCGACAGCGTCACCGTCCTGCCGGCCGTCGCCGGTGGGGCGTTCGGCTTCGCCGCCGCGGCGGCGATCAGCCAGCACCGTGCGGCCACCGCGGCGGTGGCGGCACGGCGCGCGGCCGTCGCCCCCCGCTGAGGGCGGGCGTCATGGCGCGGTACGACAGCCTGCTCGACGCCTGCGGCGGCACCCCCCTGGTGGGGTTGCCCCGGCTCTCGCCGACGGTGCCCGACGGGGCGCCGCCGGTGCGGCTGTGGGCCAAGCTGGAGGACCGGAACCCGACAGGCAGCATCAAGGACCGCGCGGCCCTGTTCATGGTCCGCGCGGCCGAGCAGGCCGGCCGGCTCCGCCCCGGCGACACCATCCTGGAGCCGACCAGCGGCAACACCGGTATCTCACTGGCCATGGTGGCCAAGTTGCGCGGCTACCGGCTGGTCTGTGTGATGCCGGAGAACGTCTCCACCGAGCGGGTCCAGCTGCTCCGGATGTACGGCGCCGAGATCATCTTCTCGCCGGCGGCGGGCGGCTCGAACCAGGCGGTCGCCACGGCGAAGCAGATCGCGCTCGACCACCCGGACTGGGTGATGCTCTACCAGTACGGCAACGAGGCCAACGCCCGCGCCCACTACGAGACCACCGGCCCGGAACTGCTGCACGACCTGCCCACCATCACGCACTTCGTGGCGGGCCTGGGCACCACCGGCACCCTGATGGGCACCGGGCGGTTCCTGCGGGAGAAGGTCGAGGGTATCCAGGTGGTGGCCGCCGAGCCGCGCTACGGCGAACTCGTCTACGGCCTGCGCAACATCGACGAGGGTTACGTCCCCGAGTTGTACGACGCGTCGGTTCTCACCAGGCGCTTCTCCGTCGGCACCCGGGACGCGGTGCTGCGTACCCGGCAGTTGGTGGAGGTGGAGGGGATCTTCGCCGGTTTCTCCACCGGGGCGATCCTGCACGCCGCCCTGTCGGTGGCGCACGAGGCGGTGCGGGACGGCCGACGGGCCGACGTCGCCTTCGTGGTCTGTGACGGTGGCTGGAAGTACCTCTCCACCGGGGCGTACGGCGGCACCCTCGCCGACGCCGAGAACGCCCTGGAGGGGCAGCTCTGGGCATGACCCGTGTGGGGCCGGTCGGCGGAGGCGTCGGTCGGCCCTCCGGGTGTCACGTTGATGACAACTTCCAGAAGATGATTCTTGCCCTGCCGTCGCTGCGCGTAGGCTGCGCACCGTGGCGTACGCGTCGGTAGAGATCATAATCGGTGCTGACTCCGGCGTGTCGACTACATACCGTAATTGTGGGGCGACCGGATGCGGCTGACCGTCCTGGGCTGTGCGGGAAGCTTCCCCGGCCCCGAATCCCCCTGCTCCGCCTACCTCATCGAGGCGCAGGGTTTCCGGCTGCTCGTCGACTTCGGGCCGGGCTCACTGTCCACCCTCCAGCGGTACGCCGGCCTGCACGCCCCGGACGCCATCCTCCTCACCCACCTGCACTGCGACCACATCCTCGACGCCGCCTCGTACGTGGTGGTCAGGCGGTACGCCCCCGACGGGCCCTACCCGCCGCTGCCGGTCTACGCCCCGTCGGGCGCCCCGGACCGGCTCGCCACCGCCTACGGCCAGGACGACAGCAACGTGGAGGACGTCTACCAGTTCTACGGCCTCCAGCCGGGCACCTTCCCGATCGGCCCGTTCACCGTCACCGTCGACCGGGTCAACCATCCGATCGAGACGTACGGGGTGCGGCTGGAGCACGAGGGCCGGGTGCTCTGCTACTCCTCGGACACCGCACCCTGTGACGCCCTGCTGCGGCTCGCCCAGGACGCCGACGTCTTCCTCTGCGAGGCTAGCTACCTCGACGGGGTGGACAACCCGCCGGATCTGCACCTGACCGGCCGGGAGGCGGGCGAGACGGCCACCAAGGCGGGAGTGGGCCGGCTGCTGTTGACCCACCTGGTGGCGGCCTGGGGCAGCGAGTCGCACACCGTCGCCTCGGCAGCCGGGTCGTTCACCGGGCCGCTGGAAGTGGTGCGGGCCGGCGCCAGCTACGACATCTGAGCGCACCCGGGCACCCGGGCAAGCGCCGATCATGTGACCGCATAGGGTGCAGGGATGGCGCGACCTGACGGGCGGCGGCCCGACCAACTCCGACCTGTGACGTTGACCCGGGGCTGGAGCACCCACCCGGAGGGCTCGGTGCTCGTCGAGTTCGGCGGCACCCGGGTGCTCTGCACCGCCAGCGTCACCGAGGGCGTGCCCCGCTGGCGCAAGGGCTCCGGGCTCGGTTGGGTGACCGCCGAGTACGCGATGCTGCCCCGGGCCACCAACACCCGCTCCGACCGGGAGAGCGTCCGCGGCAAGATCGGTGGGCGGACCCACGAGATCTCCCGGCTGATCGGCCGCAGCCTGCGCGCCTGCGTCGACCTCAAGGCGCTCGGCGAGAACTCGATCGTGCTCGACTGTGACGTGCTCCAGGCCGACGGCGGCACCCGGACCGCCTCGATCACCGGCGCGTACGTCGCCCTTTACGACGCGGTGAGCTGGCTGGCCGGCCGCAAGTCGTTGGCCGGCAGGCCGGAGAAGGTGATGCACCGGTCGGTGGCCGCGGTCAGCGTCGGGATCGTCGCCGGGGAACCCCTGCTCGACCTCTGCTACGTCGAGGACGTCGCCGCCGAGGTGGACATGAACGTCGTCTGCACCGGCGACGGCGATTTCGTCGAGGTGCAGGGTACGGGCGAGGACGGTGTCTTCTCCCGGGCGCAGCTCGATGCGTTGTTGGACGTCGCGTCGTTGGGTTGTCTGGAACTGGCCGAGGCGCAGCGGAAGGCTCTCGCATCATGAACAAGGTCCTGCTCGCCACCCGCAACCGTAAGAAGCTGGTGGAGTTGCAGCGCATCCTGGACGGCGCGCTCGGCGCGCACCGGATCGCCCTGCTCGGCCTCGACGACGTCGAGGAGTACCCGGAGCTGCCCGAGACCGGCCTCACCTTCGGCGAGAACGCCCTGATCAAAGCCCGGGAGGGCTGCCGGCGCACCGGCCTGCCCACCATCGCCGACGACTCGGGCATCGCGGTCGACGCGCTCAACGGCATGCCCGGGGTGTTCAGCGCCCGGTGGGCCGGCCGGCACGGCGACGACCGGGCCAACCTCCAGCTGGTGCTGGACCAGATCGCCGACCTGCCCGACGAGCACCGGGGGGCGTCGTTCGTCTGCACCGTGGCGCTGGTGCTGCCCGGCGGCAAGGAGCACCTGGTCGACGGCCGCCAGCCCGGCCGGCTGCTGCGCGCCCCGCGCGGCGAGGGCGGCTTCGGGTACGACCCGATCTTCGTGGGCGACGGCCAGGAGCGGACCAACGCGGAGCTGACCCCGCAGGAGAAGGACGCGATCAGCCACCGGGGCAAGGCGTTGCGCGAGCTGGCGAAGCTGGCCGCCAAGGTGCTGCCCGCGAGCTGACCGGGCCGGGCGGCGGACCGCGCCCCCGGAGCGCGTCCCGGGACCGCGCGCCGCCCGCCAGCCCGGTCCCGTGCCCCGGTGGGGTCCGTGGGAACGGGCGGCGGCGGCCGATGTGGACGGCTGTGCGGCCGGGGCGGTCAGCGCAGCGGGCCGACCTCCCGTTCGATGGCGGCGCGCAGGTCCGGGCTGGCCAGCACCGACCGGGCCGCCGCCAGCACCGGGGCGAGGAAGACGTCCGGGCCGGGCGCGCCGGCCGCCGGGCCGAGCGCGTCCAGCGCGGCCCGCCCGGCCGGTGACGGCGTCAGCGGCGCGCGCAGCTGGAGTCCCCGGACGGCCGCCAGCAGCTCGACGGCGAGCAGGCTGGTGAGGTTGTCCAGCACGGTACGCAGCTTCTTGGCCCCCGCCCAGCCCATCGAGACGTGGTCCTCCTGCATGCCGCTGGTGGGCAGCGAGTCGACCGAGGCGGGCGCGGCCAGCCGGCGGTTCTCCGCGACGATCCCGGCGGCCGTGTACTGGGCGATCATCAGCCCGGAGTTCACCCCGGCGTCGGGGGACAGGAACGCCGGCAGGTCCCGGTTGCGGGTCACGTCGAGCAGCCGGTCGACCCGGCGTTCGGCGATCGCCCCCACCTCGGCGGCGGCGATGGCCAGGTAGTCGGCGGCGAAGCCGAGCGGGGCGCCGTGGAAGTTGCCTGTCGACTCGACCCGGCCGTCCGGCAGCACCACCGGGTTGTCCACCACCGAGACCAGCTCCCGGTCGGCCACTGTCGCGACGAAGTCGAGGGTGTCGCGGGCCGCGCCGGCCACCTGCGGGGCGCACCGCATCGAGTACGCGTCCTGCACGGCGTGCGCCAGGTCGTCGCGGTGCGAGTCCATCACCCGGGAGTCCTGGAGCAACCGGTGGATGTTCGCCGCCGACGCGGCCTGCCCGGGGTGCGGCCGGATCGTGTGCAGCTCGGGCAGGAATGGCCGTTCCGAACCGAGCATCGCCTCGATGGCCAGCGCGGCGGTCACGTCGGCCATGGCGAACAGGTGCCGGGCGTCCGCGATGGCCAGCAGCAGCATGCCGAGCATGCCGTCGGTGCCGTTGATCAGCGCCAGCCCCTCCTTGGCGGCCAACGCGACAGGGGTCAGCCCCGCATCGCGCAGCGCGTCGGCGGCGTCGACCCGCTCGCCGCCCGGGCCGAGCACCCATCCCTCGCCGAGCAGCGCCAGCGCGCAGTGCGCCAGCGGGGCCAGGTCACCTGACGCGCCGAGCGACCCGTGCTCCGGCACCCACGGGGTGACGTCGGCGTTGAGCAGGTCGACCAGCGCCTGCGCGACCAGCGGCCGGACCCCGGAGCGGCCCAACGCCAGCGAACGGACCCGCAGCAGCATCATCGCCCGGACCACCTCGCGGGGCATCGGCGCGCCGATCCCGGCGGCGTGCGAGCGGATCAGCGCGTGCTGCAACTCGGCCCGGCGCTGCGGGGCGACGAACGTGTTCGCCAACGCCCCGAATCCGGTGGAGACGCCGTACACCGGGCGGCCGGCGGCCTCGATGCCGTCCACGATGTGTCGGCTGGCGGCCATCGCGTCGACGGCGGCCGGGGCGAGGACGACCCGGGCGTCACCCCGTGCCACGGCGAGCACGTCGGCGGGGGTGATCCCGGTGGGCTGGACGGTCACAGTCGACATTGCGGCACTCCGTTGTGCAGAACCTGGCGGATCAGGGGAACACCGGGCCGGTAGGCCAGGTGCAGGTGGGACGGGGCGTCGAGGATCATCAGGTCGGCCCGCGCCCCGGGGCGCAGCAGCCCGACGTCGGTGCGGCGCAACGCCCGCGCGCCGCCCGCCGTCGCGGCCCAGACCGCCTCCGCCGGGGTCATCCGCATCTCGCGGACGGCCAGCGCGATGCAGAACGGCATCGACGAGGTGTACGACGACCCGGGGTTGCAGTCGGTGGCCAGCGCCACGGTCACCCCCGCGTCGAGCAGCCGCCGGGCGTCCGGGTACGGCGACCGGGTGGAGAACTCCGCCCCCGGCAGCAGGGTCGCCACGGTGGGCTCGTCGGCGCCGGCCGAACCGGCCAGCGCGTCGACGTCGGCGTCGGACAGGTGGGTGCAGTGGTCGACGCTGGCCGCGCCCAACTCGACCCCGAGCCGCACCCCCGGCCCCGGGCCGAGCTGGTTGGCGTGCAACCGCAACCCCAGCCCGGCGGCCTGCCCGACGGTGAGGATGGCCCGCGCGTGGTCGGCGTCGAACGCGCCCCGCTCGCAGAACACGTCCACCCAGCGGGCGTACGGCGTGGCGGCGGTGAGCATCGGTCCGCAGACCAGCCCCACGTAGTCGTCGGGGCGGCCCGCGTACTCGGCGGGGACGACGTGCGCGCCGAGGAAGGTGGTCTCGGCGGTCACCTCGGCGGCGATCCGCAGCGAGCGGGCCTCGTCGGCGACGGTCAGGCCGTACCCGCTCTTGATCTCCATGGTGGTGGTGCCCTGCCGCATCGCCTCGTCGCGCAGCCGGCGTACGGTGTCCCGCAGGTCGTCGTCGGAGGCAGCCCGGGTCGCGCCGACAGTGGTCCGGATGCCACCCCCGGTGTACGGCTCACCGGCCATCCGGGCCGCGAACTCGGCCGCCCGGTCCCCGGCGAACACCAGGTGCGCGTGGCTGTCCACGAACCCGGGCAGCACCGCACCGCCCTCGGCGTCGATCCGCCGGTCGGCGGCCGGGGCGTAGCGGGCCGGCCCGATCCAGACGACCCGACCCGCCTCCACCAGCAGGGCTACGTCGCGCCGCAGGCCCAGCGGGCCGCCGCCGGGGGTCGGCACGTTGGTGACCAGCTCGCCGATGTCGTCGACCAGCAGACTGCTCACGACACACCTCCCGCCGCCGACCGCCGCGTGGCGACCGCCGCCGGCCCGGTACGGCTAGGCACCGGTCACCGCCGCGACCGCCGCGCGCAGCTCCGCCGGCACGTCCACGGTCAGGTGCCGGCCGTCGCGTACCACCTGCCGCCCGTCCACCACCACCTGGTCGACGTCGGCGGCGGTGGCCGCGAAGAACACCCCCACCGGCGGCACCCCGGCGGTACGCGGGCTGTCCAGCCGTACGGTCACCAGGTCGGCGCGTTCCCCGACGGCGATCCGGCCGGCGTCGGCCCAGCCCAGCGCGGCGTGCCCGGAGACGGTGGCCGCGTCGCGCAGCGCGGCGGCGGTGAAGTGCCCACGTCGCCGGGTACGCAGCCGCTCGTCCAGCTCCACCGCGCGGGCCTCCTCGAACAGGTCGACCACGGCGTGACTGTCGCTGCCCAGGCTCAGCGGGATGCCGGCATCGGCCATCAGCCGGGCCGGCCCGATCCCGTCGGCCAGATCCCGTTCAGTGGTGGGGCACAGGCACACCCCGGTCCGGTGTTCGGCCAGCAGGGCCAGGTCGGCGCTGGTGGGATGGGTGGCGTGCACGGCGGTGACGTCCGGGCCGAGCACGCCACGGTCGGCGAGCAGCCCGGTCGGGGTTCGCCCGTGCGCCGCCCGGCAGGCGTCGTTCTCGGCCGGCTGCTCCGACAGGTGCACGTGCAGCGGGGCGCCCTGCCGGTACGCCCACCCGGCGACGGTGGCGAGCTGGTCGGCCGGCACCGCGCGTACCGAGTGGATCGCGGCCCCGCGCAGCGCGTGCGGCCCGGCCGGCCGGAACCCGTCGACCCGGTCCGCCCAACGCAGCGCGTCCCCGTCGCCGAAGCGCCGCTGCACCCCGGCCAGCGGCTCCCCGGCCACCGAGGCGGTCAGGTAGCAGGCGTCCAGCAGGGTGATCCGGATGCCGGCCTGGGCCGCCGCCTCGACCAGCGCCGCGCCCATCGCGTTCGGGTCGTCGTACGGCCGGCCGTCGGGGCCGTGGTGCAGGTAGTGGAACTCGCCGACGCAGGTCACCCCGGCCAGCGCCATCTCCGCGTACGCGGCCCGGGCCAGCGCCAGGTACGCGTCGGGGTCGAGCCGGCCGGCGACGGCGTACATCTGTTCCCGCCAGCTCCAGAAGTCACCCCGCCCGCCGTGGGTACGCCCGCGCAACGCCCGGTGGAAGGCGTGCGAGTGGGCGTTGGCCAGGCCGGGCAGGGTGAGGCCGGGTAGCCGTACCGCCTCGGCGAGCACCTCCACCCCGGTGAGCGGCGACGTGCCCCGGGCCAGCGGGGTGACGGCGGTGAACCGGCCGTCCTCGGCCTCGATCAGCACGTCCGGGGTCGGCGCGGCATGATCGGGCAGCCACGCCTGCTCGGCCAGCCAACGGGTCAGTGGCATGCCAGCTCCTCCAGCACCCGGGCCAGCGCGACCACCCCGGCCGCGCAGTCGTCGTCGGTGGCCGACTCGGCGGGGGAGTGCGACACCCCGGTCGGGTTGCGGACGAACAGCATCGCGGTGGGCAGGTGCGCGGCGAGCACTCCGGCGTCGTGACCGGCCCCGGTGGGCAGCACCGGCGCGGCCAGCAGCTCCGTCAGCCGGTCGGCCAGCCCGCCGTCGAAGGTGACCAGGGGCGTGGCCGACTCCCGGGTGACGGTCAGCTCGGTGCCGTCGCGGCGGGCCCGTTCGGCGGCCTTGGCCCGGACCGCCTCGACCAGGCCGTCCAGGGTCTCCGGTTGCGCCGCCCGGGCATCCAGCCAGCCGGTCACCGTCGACGGGATCGCGTTGGTGGCGTTGGGTTCCACCGCCACCCGGCCGACGGTGGCGTGCGCGTCACGTAGCCGGGCCTCCTTGTTCGCCGCGAGCACGGTGAACGCGAAGGTGAGCATCGGGTCGCGGCGGTCGCCCATCCGGGTCGTACCGGCGTGGTTGCCCTCGCCGCGCAGCTCGAAGCGCCACCGGCCGTGCGGCCAGATGGCGCTGCCCACCGCGACCGGCGCGTCGGCGTCGACCAGCGCCCGCCCCTGCTCGACGTGCAGCTCCACGAAGGCGGCGAACCGGCCGAGCAGCGCCGGGTCGGCACCCGCCGGCCGGTGGCCGAGCGCCTCGGCGAAGCTCACCCCGGCCGCGTCGCGCAGCCCGGCCGCGCGGTCGGCGTCGATCTCGCCGGTGAGCAGCCTCGACCCCAGGCACGGTACGCCGAACCGGGCCCCCTCCTCCTCGACGAACGCGGCCACCACCACCGGCCGGACCGGGGTGACGTCGGCGGCCCGCAGCTCGTCCACGGCGAGCAACGCGCTGACGATGCCGAGCGGCCCGTCGTACGCCCCGCCGTGCGGTACCGAGTCGAAGTGGCTGCCGGTGAGCACCGCCCTGCTGCCGGCCCGCCCGTCGGTGTCCGGGTCGCCCCACCAGGCGAACAGGTTGCCGTTGCCGTCCTCGCTGACCGGCATCCCCCGCAGGTCGGCCTGCGCCCGGAACCACTCCCGCAGCCGCAGCTCCGGCGGGGTCAGCGCGTACCGCAGATAGCCGCCGCTGCCGGCGTCCCGGCCGACCGGCGCGATCTCGTCCCACAACTCCCGGAACCTCACGGCAAGGCCGCTCACGGGGTTCCTCCGTTGTTCGTGACTGCGGTGCTCCGCTGCGCTGCGCTCCTCGCACTCACGGGGTTCCTCCGTTGTTCGTGACTGCGGTGCTCCGCTGCGCTGCGCTCCTCGCACTCACGGGGTCCCCTCCGCCATGGGGATGCGGACGTCGGTGCGGGCGGCGACGTCGCGGGCGGTGTCGTAGCCGGCGTCGACGTGCCGGATGACCCCCATCGCCGGGTCGTTGGTGAGCACCCGTTCGATCTTCTGCCCGGCCAGCGCGGTGCCGTCGGCCACGCAGACCTGACCGGCGTGCAGCGACCGGCCGATGCCCACCCCGCCGCCGTGGTGGATCGACACCCAGGACGCGCCGCTGGCCGTGTTGACCAGTGCGTTGAGCAGCGGCCAGTCGGCGATCGCGTCGGACCCGTCGGCCATCGCCTCGGTCTCCCGGTACGGGCTGGCGACGCTGCCGCAGTCCAGGTGGTCCCGGCCGATCACGACCGGCGCGGACAGCTCTCCGGCGGCGACCATGTCGTTGAACCGCACCCCGGCGACGTCCCGCTCGCCGTAGCCCAGCCAGCAGATCCGGGCCGGCAGCCCCTGGAAGGCGACCCGTTCGCCGGCCAGCCGCATCCACCGCGCGAGGGACTCGTTCTCGGGGAACAGGTCGAGGATGGCCCGGTCGGTGGCGGCGATGTCGGCCGGGTCGCCGGAGAGCGCCGCCCAGCGGAACGGCCCTTTGCCCTCGCAGAACAGCGGCCTGATGTACGCCGGCACGAAGCCGGGGAAGTCGAACGCCCGCGCGTACCCGCCGAGCTGCGCCTCGCCCCGGATCGAGTTGCCGTAGTCGAACACCTCCGCGCCCGCGTCGAGGAAGCCGACCATCGCCTCGACGTGCTTCGCCATCGACGCCCGCGCCCGCTCGGTGAACTCGGCCGGCTTGGCCGCCGCGTAGTCCCGGGCGTCGGCCAGTTCCACCCCCTCCGGCAGGTACGACAGCGGGTCGTGCGCGCTGGTCTGGTCGGTGACCACGTCGATCGCGACGCCCCGACGGAGCAGTTCGGGGAAGACGGTGGCGGCGTTGCCGACCACGCCGACGCTGAGCGCCCGCCGGTCCCGCTTCGCGGCCAGCACCCGGGCGACGGCGTCGTCGAGCGAGTCGGCGACCTCGTCGAGGTAGCGGTCGTGCATCCGCCGGTCGAGCCGGGTGCGGTCGACGTCCACGATCAGGCAGACGCCGTCGTTCATGGTGACCGCGAGGGGTTGCGCCCCGCCCATCCCGCCGCAGCCGGCGGTGAGGGTCAGCGTCCCGGCGAGGCTGCCGCCGAAGCACTTCGCGGCGACGGCGGCGAACGTCTCGTAGGTGCCCTGGAGGATGCCCTGGGTGCCGATGTAGATCCACGAGCCGGCGGTCATCTGCCCGTACATGGTCAGGCCGAGGGATTCCAGGCGGCGGAACTCGGGCCAGGTGGCCCAGTCGCCGACCAGGTTGGAGTTGGCCAGCAGCACCCGGGGGGCCCACTCGTGGGTGCGCATGACCCCGACCGGGCGGCCGGACTGCACCAGCATCGTCTCGTCGTCGCGCAGCCCGGTGAGGGTGCGCACCAGCGCGTGGTACGACGGCCAGTCCCGGGCCGCCTTCCCGGTGCCGCCGTAGACCACCAGGTCGTCGGGGCGTTCGGCCACCTCCGGGTCGAGGTTGTTCATCAGCATCCGCAGGGCGGCCTCCTGCGGCCACCCCTGCGCGGTACGGGTGGTGCCACGGGCGGCACGGACGGGCTGGTGCATGGCGTACTCCTCTCAGCCGAGGAACAACTGACGGCGGGCGGCGGACGACTCGAACGCCTCCAGGCGGCGCTGGGTCTGGATCGGGGCGGCGTCGCAGATCGCCTGGAGCACCACCATGGCCAGGGTCATCGGGGCGGTGTGCAGGTCGAAGACGAGGTCGGTGCCGACGGCGGCGGGGAGCACCAGTTCGGCGTACTCGGTGGCGGGGCTGACCGGGGAGTCGGTGATCGCGACGACGGTGAGGCCGGCGTCGCGGGCCGCGCGCAGCGCGTCGAGGGTCTCCCGGGGGTAGCGGGGCAGCACGAAGGCGAGCAGCGCGTCCGCCCCGGCCGAGGCGGCCTGTTCGAGCCGGTCGGTGAGCAGGCTGCCACCGTCGTCGAGGACCCGGACGTCGGGCAGCACCTTGGCGGCGAAGTAGGCGAAGTAGGCGGCCAGCGGCGCGGCGGCCCGCAGGCCGAGCACCGGCAGCGGGCGGCTCGCCGCGAGCAGCCGGCCGGCGGCGGTGATCTTGTCCCGGTCGGCCAGTTCGCCGGCCAGCCGGTCCAGGTTCGCCATCTCGGCGCGTACCGCGCGTTGCAGTTCGTTGCCGTCGTCGGCGCGGCCGTCGGGGCCGGCGGTCAGCTCGCGTAGCCGGCGGCGCAGCGCCGGGTAGCCGTCGTGGCCGAGCGCCACGGCGAACCGGGTCACCGACGGCTGGCTGACCCCGGCCAGCTCGGCCACCTCGGCCGCCGACAGGTAGGCCACGGTGGCGGCGTGCTGCACCAGGCAGTGTGCGATGCGCCGCTGGGTGGGGGTGAGCCGGACCCCGTGGAACAGGTCGAGCAGCCGGTCCGGTGGCGCGGCGACGGCTCCTTCATTCATGCCGCGACTCTATGCATGAAAAATTTCAGAGGCAAGCACTGCCTTCCCGCCCGGAGGCGATCACCGGGTTGACGCCGGGCTCAGCGGGCGGCGCGGACGATCTCGGCGGTGGCGTCCCGGCGGACCGCGTCGTAGAACGCCTCGGCCCTGCGCTCGTCGGCGAAGACCACGCTCTCGGTGCCCACCCGGCCGGTGCCCCGCGACGGGCTGGTGACGAAGGTGAGGTTGCCGCCGCGCAGGCCGCGCAGCTCGGTCGCCAGCTCCAGCAGCGACATCTCCCGGTCGACGGAGACCGACGCCGAGGCGGCCCGGACGAAGTCGTTGAGCTTGCCCGGACTGGTCAGGATGCCGCCGCCGGCCGCCTTGTCGAGGATCGCCCGGATCACCTGCTGCTGGTGCCGGATCCGGGCGAAGTCGCCGTCGGGGAACTGCTTGCGCTGGCGGGAGTAGTCCAGCGCCGTCGCCCCGTCCATCGTCTGCCGACCGGCGGGGAAGGTGCGCAGCGGCGGATGGATCGAGGTGAACCGGTGGTCGACGGTGATGTCCACCCCGCCCAGGGCGTCGATGATCTCCTGGAAGCCGGCGAAGTCGACCACCGCCACGTGGTCGACGTGGACCCGGGTGAACTCCTCGACGGTCTGCACCATCAGCGGGATGCCGCCCCAGGCGTACGCCGCGTTGATCTTCGCGGTCCGGCCGCCGTGCCGGCCGTCCGCCGACCGGGGTACGCGGACCCAGGTGTCCCGGGGGATCGACACGAGCTGAGCGCTCTTCCGGTCCTTCGGTAGGTGGGCCAGGATGATCGTGTCGGTACGGGACCCCTCGGTCCGCTCCGGGTCCCGCGAGTCGCTGCCCAGGATCATGATGTTCATGGCGTCCCGGGCGACCACCGGCGGCCGGTCCTGCGTCGGCACGCCGGTGAAGGCGTCCACCCGCTCGACGTCGTTGTCGACCGAGCGCAGATAGAGCGCGCCCGCGCCGACGCCGCCCGCCCCGAGCAGGGCCAGCGCCAGCAGCACGATCAGCGCGATCCGCCAGCCCCGCCGACGCCCCGGCGGCGACCCCGGGGCGTCGGCGGACGGGGTCGCAGTGGGTTCCGAAACGTTCTCACCTGCGGGCACGGCCGCATGTTACTGAGCCGTCACCCCGTACGGCAGCCCGCGTACGCCCGACGGCCCGAGGCCCGAAAAGCCGCCGTACGCTGGACGTTCAGCCGCCCGTCACCTGCGGCTGGTAGAACCGCGCCGTGGATGCGACGAGACTGCGCCGGGCCATCGCCCGCACCCCGCTGGCACCGGTGGCCGCCTTCCCCGGGCGGCTCGCCCGGGTCGCCCGCTACGACGCGAAGGTGCTGCGCACCTCGGCCCGCTGGCTGGCCACCTCCCGGGAGCACCACAACTACACCTACGACCTCACCCGGCTCAGCCGGGAGCACCTGACCTGGTTCGTCAGCGTGGTCTGCGACGTCCCGGTGGCCCGGGTCCGGAGCTACCTCACCGAGATCACCGGTGACGCGGCGCTGCGCCGGCACATCGAACAGACCACCGCCCGGTCCGCCCGACGCGGCCTGGCCGACCGCCGGGTCCACTACGCCCGCCGGGTCGGCTGGTACGCGATCGTCCGGGCCACCCGGCCCACCCACGTCGTCGAGACCGGCACCGACAAGGGGTTGGGCAGTTGCGTCCTGGCCGCCGCCCTGCTGCGCAACGCCGCCGAGGGGCACTCCGGCCGGCTCACCTCGCTGGACGTCAACCCCGAGGCCGGCTACCTGGCCCGCAGCGCGCCCTGGTCCGACATGGTCGACCTGGTGGTCGGCGACTCGGTCACCGCGATCGCCGCCCTGGAGCGGCCGGTCGACCTGTTCCTGCACGACAGCGACCACAGCCACGACCACGAACGCCGCGAGTTCGACGCCGTCGAGCCGAAGCTGGCCCCCGGCGCGATCCTGCTCACCGACAACGTCACCACCACCGGGGTGCTCGCCGAACACGCCGAACGCACCGGCCGCCGGTTCCTCGCCTACCGGGAGACCCCGCTCGACCACTGGTACCCCGGCGACGGCATCGGCGTCGCCTGGTGAGGCCCGACCGACGGTGACCCGGGCCGGACCAGGCCCCGCCGCTGCGGCACCCGGCCGAGCCGTACTCCGCCGGTCGGGTGTTGCCCCCGGGCCGGTCGTGGATCGATGATGGTCGAACCGTCACCCTCGACGCAGGAGCCGGCATGCAGGTACTCCACCACCCCCGCGTGGCCTGGGACATGGCCCGCCTGATCGTCTCGGCCGTCCCCGACGACCGACTCTTCGACTGGTTGTGCGCCGAAGTCGGCGCGCTGCTCGGCCCCGAACACGCCGGCTCCCTCCAGGACACCCGGCGACGGCTCCAGCCGTGGGCCCGGACCACGCCCGAGGCTGCCGCCGTCGAAGCCGGCCGCTGGCGGGTCCGCCTGGAGGACCTGCTGCGCACCCGGCCGGAGACCGCCGAGCCGCTACGGTCGCTTACCGTGATCGCGTCGGGCCTCCACCGCAACCGGATCGGCTGACCGGCTTAGCTTTCGCTTAGCCCGCTTGTCCCCGGGGCGTCCCCTGCGGCAGCATCGGTCGGCGTGACCGACGGCAGCGTGTCCCAGGAACCCGACCCCGGGCCGCGCGGCGACGCCCCCGCCGGGCGTCGCCGCGCCCGGGGCGGCGGACGTCGCCGCTGGCTGGCCGCCGGTGGCGTCGCCGCGCTCGCCACCGTGCTCGGGCTGAGCCTCGCGCTACGCTCCGGAGCCGCCCCCGCCTGTGCCGCCCCGCCGGCCGGGCTGGCCGGTGCCGGGCCGGTCGCCGCCGGGCCGCTGCCACTGGCGGCCCCACCCACCGGCAGTACGGTCCACAAGGGAAAAGCCACCTTCTACGACTCGAAAGGGGCCGGCGGGAACTGCTCCTACCCGTCCGCCCCGGCCGACCGGATGTACGTGGCCCTCGGCCCCACCGAGTACAGCGCCGGTGCGGCCTGCGGCGGGTACCTCGACGTCACCGGCCCCCGGGGCACCGTCCGCGTCCTGATCATGGACCAGTGCCCCGAGTGCGCCCCCGGCCACGTCGACCTCTCCCGCGAGGCGTTCGCCCGGATCGCCGACCCGGTGCAGGGCATCGTCGGGGTCAGCTACCGCGCGGCGGTCGACCCGCCACTGTCCGGCCCGCTCACCTTCCGGATCAAGGAGGGCGCGTCGCAGTACTGGTTCGCCGTGCTGGTCGCCGGGCACGGCAACCCGCTGCGCGCCGTCGAGGTACGCCAGGGCTCCGGTGTCTGGCGTACCGCCGCCCGGCAGGACTACAACTACTGGCAGATCGACTCCGGAGCCGGGCCCGGCCCGTACGCCGTCCGGGTCACCGACGTGTACGGCCACCGCGTCACCGCCAGCGGCGTCACCATGTCCCCCGGCCGGGTCCAGCGCAGCACCGTGAAGATGTACGGCGGCAGCGCCCCCGCCGCGCGGAAGAACCCGACCAGCCGGCCGTCCTCCCCGAGCCCCGGCGCCACCCCGAGCCGGGCCACCGTCAGCCCGTCGACGGTCGCCCCCACCAGCTCGCCCGGCACACCGCAGGTCAGCGCCCCACCCGCGCTCGCCGCGTCGGCGGAGCCTGGCACTGGCCGACCTGTCGACTGCGCGTCCCGGGGCTGACCCCCACCGGTCTTACCATCGTCGCTGCCAGCCTCGGCCCGGTCCGTGCGGAAGCGTCCTCCACCGGGCGTCGCCCGAGCGACCCGTCCGTCGGGAGCGGGATCCGCCGGACGTCGCCGGTCGACCTGGTGCCGGTCGAGCGCGGTCCGTCGGACGGTCAGGCCGGGGTGTCCAGGTCCCGCCACATGAGGATCTCGTCGCGGTCGTCGCCGGCTGCCACCCGCAGCGCGCCCGGCAGTCGGCCCACCTCCCGGTAGCCGAGCCGGTCGTAGAACCTCTCCAGGCCGAGCCCACCGCGTACCGTGACGTGCAGTGCCCGCCAACCCAGCTCGGGCGCGCGCCGGGCGGCCTCCCGCATCAGGGCCTGCCCGTGGCCGCACCCCTGGGTGGCCGGGTGCACCATCACCCGCTTGAGGACGCCCCAGTGCGCCTTCAACCCGAACCGGTTGTCGGCGAGGAACAACACCGCGACCGGTCGGTCGGCCGCGTAGCCGACCAGCATCCGGTCCGGACCGTCGGTGACGGCGGCGAAGGTCGCCTCGGCGACGGGACGTACGTCGGCAGTGGTGACCGGGGCGACGAAACCGACCGCACCGCCGGCGTTGGTGACGTCGACCCAGAGGGCGACGATCTGCTCGCGCAGGGCGGGGGTGAGGTCGGGGTCGAGGACGAAACGCAGGCTCACCCTGCCGATCCTGCTGCGCCGACGCGTCGTACGCCCGCGATCGTGACCCTCCCGACAGCCGGAGAACCGGCTGCCAGAGGTTGAGTAGGGCCGACGGGACTCGAACCCGCACTGATGCGGACCTAAACCGCATGCCTCCTGCCATTTGGGCTACGGCCCCTCACCGTGTACACCGTCACCTTCCAGGGCCATTGCGTACGGCGGCGCAGCCGTCTGCCGATCGGGAAACCGGTGGGTGTCACAGCCTTCGCATCGTAGACCACATCCGGCGGGGACACCGCCGCCCGGTTGGAACCGGCGTAGGTGGCCGTCTGGCTGTGGCAGTTCGGGCAGAGAAGCCGCAGATTGCTGGGTTGGTTGTCGAGGAAGTCGCCATTGATGTGATCAACGTGCAGTGTCAGCGGCCTACCTTGCCAGGTGGCCTCGACTCCGCACGCCTCGCATTCCTCCGGCAGCCCGATGGCGGCCAGGGCCCGTTTGAGGCGAAACCCCGGGACCCTCCGCCCCTCTGCACGTTTGATCAACAGTTGCGTCAGGGGAGTGCGGACTCCCCGCCCACCCTTGTTGTGCAGTTGGCCGGTGAAGTGTGACGTGTCAATGCCCAACCGCTTGAGCTGACGGCTGATGTGCGCATGTGAACCACCGCTGAACCTGATCCCGAGAATGCGCAGGACGTCGGCGATGCTGCGGGACTCCGCAGCCGCCTGGGTGAGCATCTCCGGTGTGTACTTGTAACGACTCATGCGCAAAAAGTAGCGGCGAGGTCCGACACCCTCGGCCGCCGGCCGGACGCGTTCAGTCGAGGCCGAGGTCGCGGCGCAGCTTGGCGACGTGGCCGGTGGCCTTGACGTTGTAGAACGCGTGCTCGATCTTCCCGTCCGGGTCGATGACGAAGGTGGACCGGATCACCCCGGTCACCGTACGGCCGTAGGACTGCTTCTCGCCGAAGGCGCCGTACGCGGTGAGCACCGCCCGGTCGACGTCGGCGACCAGCGGGAAGGTGATGGCGTCGCGCTCGCGGAACTTCGCCAGCTTGGCGGGCTGGTCGGGGGAGATGCCGACCACCTCGTAACCGGCGGCCTGGAGCGAGGCGAGCGAGTCGCGGAAGTCGCAGGCCTGCTTGGTGCAGCCGGGGGTCATCGCGGCCGGGTAGGCGTACAGGATGACCCGGCGACCGCGCAGCGCGGCGAGGGAGAGCGTCTCCCCGGTGTCGGTGGGGAGGGTGAAGTCGGGGGCGGGGTCGCCGGGGGTGAGCCGGTCGGGCGCGGTCATGGCGACGACCCTACCGCCGGGCTGCGCCGCCCCGGCCGATCCCCGCCGGGACACCCGGGGTGTTCCCCCGCCGCCCGGCACTGCCCGGTGCGGCGCGCGCCCGTCCCTGCGTTCCCGCAGCGTGCGGGACGGCGGCCGGTGAGGGGCCCGGCGGTGGCCCGCTGGTGAACAACGCCATGCCTTGTTGCCGCATCTTGGCAACAACCCGGGCCGGGAAATAGGCTGGGCCTGCCGGCCGACTGGAGGTCATGTGGAAACCCTGGCGATGCACATCTCGAACGGCATCATCAACGGTCCGGTCGCGGGGATCTTCGCCGCCGTCGCGTTGGCCGCCCTGACCTTCTGCGTGCTGCGCGGCCGGCGTGACCTGGACGACCGGCTGGCGCCGATGGCCGGCCTGGTCGCCGCGTTCATCTTCGCCGTGCAGATGCTCAACTTCCCGATCTTCACGGCCGGGGTCTCCGGTCACCTGCTCGGCGGCGCGCTCGCCGCCCTGCTGGTCGGCCCCTGGGTCGGCGCGCTCTGTGTCTCGGTGGTGCTGATCGTGCAGGCCCTGGTCTTCGGTGACGGCGGCGTCGCGATGCTCGGCCTGAACATCACCAACATGGCGCTGCTCGGCACCGCCGCGGCGTACCTGCTGATCGCCGGCCTGCTGCGGGTGCTGCCCCGCACGCCCACCGGCCTGGCCGTCACCGCCTTCGTCTCGGCGCTGGTCAGCGTGGTCGTCGCCTCCCAGGGGTTCGTCGTGCAGTACTGGCTCGGCGGCACCACCGACCTGGGCGGCAACCTGACCGGCCTGGCCGGCACGATGGCCGGCGTCCACCTGCTGATCGGCATCGGTGAGGGGCTGATCACGGCGACCACCGTCGCCACCGTCGCCAAGGTCCGACCCGACCTGGTGTACGCGTTGCGCGCGCTCAAGCCGGCGACCGCGCCGGCCCCCGTCCCGGCTGTCGGAGGTGCCCGGTGAGGAAGCGGTCCTGGGGTTTCGTGGCGGCCGGCCTGCTGGTCGCCCTGGTGCTGGCCGGCGTGGTCAGCAACTACGCCTCGTCGCACCCGGACGGCCTGGACTCGTCGCTGCTCAAGGGCTGCACGGTCAACGCCGACGACGAGATCACCGGCGGTTCCTGCCCGGCCCAGCAGGCCAGGGACCACGAGTTGGCGGACAGCCCGCTCGCCGACTACGGCATCCGGGGCGTGGACAACGGCTTCCTCTCCACCGGCCTGTCCGGGGTGGCCGGGGTGCTGCTCACCTTCGCCGTCGGCGGCGGCCTGTTCTGGCTGCTGCGTGGCCGCCGCCCGGCCGGCGGCGACGGCCAGCCGGCCGGCACCGACGGCGGCGCGCGTGACGACCGGCAGCCCGCCGGCACCGCCGGCTGACCGGGCGGTACGACGTGGGTGCCGGACACGCGCATGTGCTCTACCGGGACACCCCCTCCCGGGTGCACCGGCTGGCACCCGAGGTGAAGATCGCCGCGATGGTGCTGTTCACCATCGCCGTGGTGGCCACCCCGCGCGAGGCGTTCTGGGCCTTCGGCGGCTATGCCCTGCTGGTCGCGGTCGTCGCCGCACTGGCCCGGGTCGGCCCGCGCTGGCTGCTGCTGCGCGCCACGATCGAGGTGCCGTTCGTGCTGTTCGCGGTCGCCCTGCCGTTCCTCGGCGCGGGTCCGCGTACCGAGTTCGTCGGGTTGAGCCTGTCGGTGGACGGCCTGCACGGGGCGTGGAACATCGTCGCCAAGGGCACCCTGGGGGTGCTCGCGTCGCTGCTGCTGGCCGCCACGACCACCACCCGGGACCTGATCGTCGGCCTGGACCGGCTGCGCTGCCCGCAGATCATCACCCAGATCGCCACGTTCATGCTGCGCTACCTCGACGTGCTGGTCGGCGAGGCCCGCCGGATGCGGGTGGCCCGGATCTCCCGGGGTGACGACCCGCGTTTCCTGTGGCAGTTGCGCGGCTTCGCCGCCGGGGTGGGCGCGCTGTTCCTGCGGGCCTTCGAGCGGGGTGAGCGGGTCTACCTGGCGATGCTCTCCCGGGGCTACACCGGGCGGATGCCTGCGGTCTGGCAGGGTGCCGGGGCGGCGACCGCCGGGCAGTGGGTGGCGGCGGCGACCGTGCCGCTGGCGGCGGTGACGATCGCCGCCACCGCCGTCGTCCTGACATGATCGGGTACGTGCAGACCGCTGTCTCCCTGGACGTCCGTGGCGTCCGGTACGCGTACCCGGACGGTCACGTCGCCCTGGCCGGGGTGGACCTGGCCGTGCCGCGCGGCGGGCGGGTGGCCCTGCTCGGCCCGAACGGCGCGGGCAAGACCACGCTGGTGCTGCACCTCAACGGCATCCTCACCCCGTCCGAGGGGTCGGTGAGCGTGGGCGGGCTGACGGTGTCCCGGGACCGGGACACCCTGGCCGAGATCCGCCGCCGGGTGGGCATCGTCTTCCAGGACCCGGACGACCAGCTCTTCCTGCCCACGGTCGCCGAGGACGTGGCGTTCGGCCCGGCCAACCTGGGGCTGCGCGGTGCCGAGCTGGCCACCCGGGTCGACGAGGCGCTGACCGCGGTGGGGATGGCCGAGCACCGGGACCGCGCCCCGCACCACCTGTCGTTCGGGCAGCGGCGTCGGGTGGCGGTGGCCACCGTGTTGGCGATGCGCCCGGAGATCCTGGTCCTCGACGAGCCGTCGTCCAACCTGGACCCGGCGGCCCGCCGGGAGCTGGCCGGGATCCTGCGCGCCCTGCCGGTGACGCTGCTGATGGTCACCCACGACCTGCCCTACGCGGCGGAGCTGTGTGAGCGGGCGGTCATCCTGGACGCCGGGCGGATCGTCGCCGACGCCCCCACCGTCGACCTGCTCGCCGACGCGGACCTGCTCTCCCGCCACCGCCTCGAACTGCCCTACGGCTTCCACCCCCGACCGATCGGCTGACCACCGCCGGCAGGCGGGTCAGCTCCGGGCCGGTTCGACGGCGGGCCGGGGCACGGCGGCGCGGGCGGCGGTGTGCAGCCGGAGCAGGCCGGCGGCGACCGCCCCCACCCCGGCGACCAGCACCCCGGTCAGCAGCACCCGTGCGACGCCGCCCGACCACGGCACCGGGGCGACGGCGCGGGACAGCACGGTCAGGTTGGCGACGCCGACGAACAGGGCCAGGCACGCGCCGGCCAGCGCGAGCACGAAGTCGGCGGCGGGCCGGCGGGTCAGCGCCCACCCCCCGGCGGCCACCGCGCCCAGCCCGGTCAGCAGCGGCCACAGCTGCCCGGCGGCCAGCCCGAGCAGCACCCCGCCGACGCCCTGCGCCCCGGCGTCCAGCTCGCGGCCGAGCACCAGGGCGACGGCGGCGGCCCCGCCGACGGCGAGCACTCCGCCGACGCCGCGCAGCGCCCGGGTTCCGGCGGGTGTGCCGGCCGGCAGCAGCCCGGCCGCGCCGACCAGCAGCGCGCCGAGGGCGACGGCCACCCACCACGGGTACGGGTCCGGCGGCGGCACCCAGTCGAGGGTGCCGCGCAGCTCCACCGGCTCGCCGCCGTCGCGCAACGGCACGACCCACTCCCGGACCCGGTGTTCCCGGCCGGGGTCTGCCGCCACCGGGGCGGGCACCCCGGACTCCCGCCACAGGGCCCGCTGGTCGTGCCAGCGGACCCGCCTGTCGTCGCCGATCCTGCGCCACTGCGGGGCGGCGGCCGGGTCGGCGGTGGCGGGCAGCGCGGTGTCCCCGGCGAGGGTGCGGTTGAGGTACGTGGCGGGAGAGCGGACGTTCTCGTACACCCCGCCCGGCCCGACCCGCAGGTACGGCTCCCCGGAGTAGCCGATCACCTCGACGTCCCGGTCGGAGTGGTTGACCAGTTCCAGCCGGGCACCCGCCTCGACGGCCCGGACGGTCAGCCCCGGCCGGGCCGGGGTGATTCCGGTCACCGTGGTGCGGTAGTCGGTGCCGTCGGGGGCGTCCGCCCCGTGCGCGTACGCCGGTACGGCGCAGCCGAGCAGGCCGAGCAGGACGGCGGTGACCAGCAGGACGGCCCGCCGCAGGGGTGCCGGGTTCACTTGCCGGCCGCCTCCACGGCCGTGGTGATTCCGGCCGGGGTGCGGTCGGACACGACGGTGCCGTTCACCTTGAGGGTCGGGGTGCCGGTGACCCCGGCCTTGCTGGCGTCGTCGGTGACGTGTTCGGTCCACGCCGTGTAGGTCCCGTCCCGGACGCAGGAACCGAAGTCGTCCTTGTTCAGCCCGACGCCCGCGCCGATGTCGATCAGCTGGTCGTTGCTCAGCCCGGCACCGCCCTCCGGCGGCTGCTGGGCGAACAGCGCGTCGGTGAACTCCTTGAACTTGCCGCCCTTGGCCGCGCAGCCGGACGCGGCGGAGGAGCGGGTGGAGTATTCCGTGGTGGAGAACCGGTTGAGGTAGGCGACCGGGTGGAAGACCACCCTGGCCTTGCCGGCGGAGACCAGCTGGTTGATGGTCTCCCCGCTGGCCTCCTGGAACTCTTTGCAGACCGGGCAGAGGTAGTCCTCGTAGAGGTCGATGGTGACCGGTCCGGTGCCGATCACGACGCCGGTTCCGGCGTCGTTCGTGCCGGGCGGGGCGGTGAAGGTGTCCGACTTCTGGCTGGAGTAGACGCTCCAGCCGATCAGGCCGGCGACCACCAGCACCACCACCGCGCCGACGGACGTCCAGAGGGTCCGCTTGCGGCGTTTCTCCCGGGCGATCTGCTCGCGGACCACCCGCGCGGCCTGGTTGCGTCCCTTACGACTGCTCATCGTCGTCCTCCACGGATGGGTCGCCCGCGAGCCAGCCGTCCACCGAGAACGGGGTGCGGGGCCAGATCAGCAGGAATCCGGCCAGGGCCAGGAATCCCAGGTCCCGGAGGATCTCCGGGAGGTAGCTCGGGGACTGGCCGGCGGCGAGCTGCCCGCCGCTGCCGAAGCACCCGCAGTCGATGGCCAGGCCGCGGGCCCAGGCCGAGGCGATGCCGGCGACGAAGACCACCAGCAGCACGGCGGAGATCCCGGCGCCCAACCGGGTGGCCAGCCCGGCGAGCAGCAGCAGGCCCAGCGCCAACTCCACGAACGGCAGCGCGGCCCCGATCGCCGTCGCCACCTCGTAGGGCATCACCTGGTACGCGTTGACGGCCCGGCCGGAGGCGGCGAGGTCACCGACCTTGGTCGCGCCGGCGTACAGCCAGACGGCGGCCAGGCCGAGCCGGGCGACGACGCCGAGCCAGGGGCGGACGAGCGGCCAGCGGCCGGCCGGGGTACGCGTGGTGGTCACGTTCATTGGTCGTCCCACCCGGCTCGCGGGTTCCCCGGGGTGACCGGTCGCCGGGTGGCCGGCCGGGGCACCGGGGGCCGGTCGGGGCCGGGCGGTGGTCCGCTACGGCCGGTGGCGCAGGGGTCGCGGTGAGCGGGGATCACGTCAAGCCAGGCTACGCGGCGTGGCGGGAGCGGGCAGGGTCGTTCGGCCCTTTCCATGGTCCCGCTCACGCCGGGAACTTTTTCCCCCTACCGGACGACTACCTGGTCATGACGCCCCACCACCTGCGGCAGGCCCCCCGGCCGCCGTGGTCGCCCCGTGCCGTCGCGGGGTGGCCGGGTGGGCGTACCGGCCCGTGGTCAGCGAGCATGGCGGGATGAACGCAGTCGATCGTCGCCGGCTGGCCCGGCTGGGGGCCGCCGCCGGCCTGCTGGTCACCCTCGTCGCCCTGCTGCTCGCCCCGGCCGGTCCGGCGAGCGCCCACGCCGTGCTCTCCAGCAGCAGCCCGGTGGCCTCGTCCGTGGTGCCGAGCGCCCCGTCGGAGGTGGTGCTGACCTTCAGCGAGTCGGTCCGCAAGGTGCCCGACAAGGTGCGGGTCATCGCCCCGGACGGTTCCCGCGCCGACCGGGGTGAGCCCCGGTTCGAGGGCTCGGTGGTGACGATCGGGGTGGACCCGGCCGGGCCGCAGGGCACCTACCTGGTCAGCTACCGGGTGATCTCCGCCGACAGCCACCCGGTGTCAGGTGCGTTCACCTATTCGGTGGGTGCGCCGTCGACGCCGCCGACCGACGCCGGCTCGGACAGCCGGGCCGACCCGGTGGTCGGCGTGGGCGTGAAGGTGGCCAAGTACCTGGGGTACGCCGGCCTGCTGCTGGTGGTGGGCCCGGCGCTGGTGCTCGCCGCGCTCTGGCCGCTGCGGCTGTCCCGGCGGGGGCCGGCCCGGCTGCTCTGGTCCGGTGTGGGGCTGCTGGCCGTCGCGACGGTCGTCGAGGTGTGGATGCAGGTGCCGTACACCGCCGGTGGGGGGCTGTTCGACGTCACCGGCGAGGGTCTGTCCGAGGTGCTGGGCAGCGGGTACGGCACCACGCACCTGATCCGGCTGGGCCTGCTGGCGGCGGCGGTGTTCCTGCTCCGGCCGCTGACCCGGGGGCCGGTGGGGCGTACCGACGGGATCATCCTGACCGCGCTCGGGGTGGCCGGGTTGTTCACCTGGCCGCTGGCCGGGCACCCGGCGGCCTCCCCGGCCCCGGCGGTGTCGGTGCTCGTCGACGCGGTGCACCTGGGCAGCATGGCGGTCTGGCTGGGCGGCCTGGTGATGCTTGCCGGGTTCCTGCTGCGCCGGGCCGACGAGCGTGAGCTGGGGGCGATCCTGCCGATCTGGTCCCGCTGGGCGGCGCTGGCGGTGGCGGCGTTGCTGCTGGCCGGCGTCGTGCAGGGGTTGATCGAGGTGGCCAGCGTCGAGGCGCTCACCGGCACCACGTACGGTCGGCTGCTGCTCGCCAAGATCGGGCTGTTCGCGCTGGTGGTGGCCGTGGCCGCGTACTCCCGACAGTTGGTGCGCCGGCGGACCGCGGCGGCCCGGCCGCTGCCGGTGCGGCGCGCGGTCTGGGTGGAGTTGGCGGTCACCGCGGTGATCCTGGGCGTGACGGCGACCCTGGTGCAGACCCCGCCGGCCCGAACCACCGTCGACGGGGGGTCCGGTGCCGACGCCGGCTACTACTCGACCACGCTGACCAGCCCGCTCTACTCACTGCAGGTGGAGCTGGACCCGGCCGAGCGGGGCAACAACTCGATGCACCTGTACGCCTACACGCCTGACAACCGGCCGCAGCCGGTGGTGGAGTGGAAGGCCACCGCCGCGCTGCCCTCGGCCGGTGTCGAAGCGATCGACATCCCGCTGCTCAAGCTCACCGACAACCATGCGACCGGGGAGTTCAGCTTCCCGTCGGCGGGTGAGTGGCAACTGCGTTTCACGGTCCGTACGTCCGACATCGACCAGGCCACGGTGACCGCCACCGTGCCGATCAAGTAGAGAAGGGCCCGTCCCCGATGATCCGTCTCCGGCGCTCCGCATCCGCCGCCGCGCTCACCCTCGCCGCCGTCACCGCCACGGTGCTCGGCTTCGCCGGGCCGGCCGCGGCGCACGTCACGGTCAACCCGAAGGAGGCGACCCAGGGCAGCTACGGCCGGTTCGCCATCCGGGTGCCCAACGAGAGCGACACCGCGTCCACCGTCAAGATCGAGGTGAACCTGCCGGAGAACGCCCCGGTCGGCTCGGTTTCCACGATGCCGGTGCCGGGGTGGACGGTGGCGGTGGAGAAGCGCAAGGTGGACCCGCCGATCGAGGTGCACGGCAGCCAGCTCACCGAGGCGGTGTCGAAGCTCACCTGGACGGCCGCCGCCGGTGGCGGCGTCAAGCCTGGCGAGTTCCAGGAGTTCCCGATCTCGCTGGGTCCGCTGCCGCAGGTGGACAAGATGGTCCTCAAGACGCTCCAGACCTACTCCGACGGCAACGTGTCGCGCTGGATCGAGGAGCCCACGCCGGGTGCGGAGGAGCCGGAGAACCCGGCGCCGGTGCTGACCCTGACGGCGGCGGCCGGGTCCCCCTCGGCGGCCCCGGCGGCGGCGGGCGCGCCGGCCGCGAAGGACGACGACGATGACGACGACTCGGGTTCGACGGCGGTCGTGCTGGGTGTCGCCGGTCTGCTGGCCGGGCTCGGTGGGCTGGCCCTGGGCGGGTTGGCCTTCGCCAGGACCCGGCGGGAGTCGATGCCGAAGCCCTGAGGCGTACCACCCGCACCGGCCCGTCGGACCCGTCCGGCGGGCCGGTCGCGTCGTGCGGGGCCGTCGGACGGGCCCGGACGCGGTGACGGCCCTCCGCGCTGCCGACGCGGAGGGCCGTCTCACCGGGGGATCGGTGTGCCGTGGGGTCGTGACCGACTGAGACCAGATTAGCGCCAAAGGTCGGACAAGGGAATATCTGTCCTATTGGTGCTGCGGGCCTATTGGTGCTGCCGGCCGGCGGCCGGCACGGGCTCCTGCTCCCGGCTGCGCTCCCGGCGGACCGGCAGCAGCACGAGCAGCAGCAGCGCCAGCAGCACGTACGCGTTACGCAGCAGGAACTCCCAGGGGGTGTCCGTGCGGGCCGGCGCCACCCCCCAGTCGTAGAACGAGACCACCCCGTAGACGATCACCAGGCCGGTGCCGGTGGCGAGGGTGAGCAGCCGCCGCCGACGTCGCGCCCCCGCCGGGGTCTCCGGGTCGGCGTCGAGCGCGGCGTCCACCAGCACCACCACCGCCGGGATGAACCAGTAGATGTGGTGGGTCCAGGTGATCGGGCTGACCAGACCGCCGACCAGCCCGGTGAGGGTGAGGCCGGTCAGCCAGTCGCCGGCCCCGGCGGCGCGGGCCGCCCGCCACAACCCGTACCCGAGGATCGCCACGACCAGCACCAGCCAGAGCAGCCGGTTCGGCTCCTGCGGCGCGTCGATCCGGCTGAGCAGGCCGAACAGCGACTGGTTGCCGGTGTAGTCGGTGCGCCCCACCCGGTCGGTGGCCCACAGCTCGTGGGTCCAGAACCGCCACGAGTCGCGGGGGGCCACCGCGGCGGCCAGCAGCGTCGCCGCTGCCGCCGTGACACTCGCCACCACGGCCGCCCGCCACCGCCGGGTCACCAGCAGGTAGACGATGAAGATGCCCGGGAACAGCTTGAGCGCCGTGGCCAGCCCGACGCCCACCCCGGCCCAGCGTCGTGCCTGCGGTACGGCGAAGAGCAGGTCGGCCAGGATCAGCACCACCAACAGCATGTTGATCTGACCGAAGGTGATCGTCTCGCGGGTGCTCTCCACCGCGAAGACCAGCAGCACCGCCACGGTGAGCGCGTACCTGCGGTGCAGACCGTGCCGGGCGATCACCGGCAGCACCAGCCAGCGGGTGGTGACCACGACGGCGACGCAGGTCAGCGCCGTGAAGATGACGATGGTCAGGCCCAGCGGCAGCACCCCGAACGGCCGCAGCAGCAGGGCGCTGAACGGCGGGTACGTGAAGTACAACTCACCCTGAACCCGGTCGGGCTGCACGTAGTCGTAGAGCGGATGCCCGGACGCCCACCAGTCCATCGCCCGCATGTAGATCTTCAGATCGAAGAAGTCGTGCACCAGGCCCGGCAGGTAGAGCGCCGGCAGCACGGCCGCCAGCGCCAGCACCGTGACGACCCGGCGGACCGTACGACTTCGCTGGTCCTCCGGGGTGGTGACGGGGGACGCGACGGATTCGGCGGGCACGGGGAAACCCTAGCGGTCCCACCCCGCGACAGTGCCGAGGCGCGGGGACCTGGGCTGCGCGTAGTCTGTTCCGGTGGCTGACCTTCTCGTCTGGATCGACTGTGAGATGACCGGGCTCGACCTCGGCAGCGACAAGCTGATCGAGGTGGCCGCACTGGTCACCGACCCCGACCTCAACGTGCTGGGGGAGGGTGTGGACGTGGTCATCCACGCCGACGAGGCGGCCCTGGAGGCGATGCCGGAGATCGTCCGCACCATGCACGCCAAGTCGGGTCTCACCGAGGAGGTACGCCGTTCCACGGTCACCCTCGCCGAGGCCGAGGACCTGGTCCTGGAGTACGTCACCAGCCACGTGAAGGACCCGCGCACCGCGCCGCTGTGCGGCAACTCGATCGCCACCGACCGGGGCTTCATCGCCCGGGACATGACCCGGCTCGACGCCCACCTGCACTACCGCATGATCGACGTGTCGTCGATCAAGGAGCTGTGCCGGCGCTGGTACCCCCGGGTGTACTTCGGCCAGCCGCGCAAGGGGCTGGCGCACCGGGCCCTGGCCGACATCCGGGAGAGCATCCGCGAGCTGGAGTACTACCGGCGCACCCTGTTCGTGCCGCTGCCCGGCCCGGACGTCGAGACGGCCAAGGCGATCGCGGCGCAGCTCTAGGCAGGCGCCCACCGAGGGGCGGAACCCGCTGGACGGGCCCCGCCCGGGTGTGGCTATTATTAGTCCGCACCCGCCCGGGAGACCGGCGCGGACGGCATGGTGGCTGTAGCTCAGTTGGCAGAGCACCGGGTTGTGGTCCCGGTTGTCGTGGGTTCAATTCCCATCAGTCACCCAGTTGGTGGATCTGCTCCACCGCAGCTCAGGCCCCCTCAGTCGAGGGGGCCTGAGTCGTTCCGGGGGAGAACCGGGGGCTGGCCCGGCGGGCGTCACACCCCGCACGTGGACCGGCCCCCGCCTGGTGGCGGGGGCCGGTCGTGGAAGGTCGGTGCGTGCCTGTCGATCAGGACCCGGCTGGCCGGCTGCGGTCGGTCAGGGGGTCGGCTCGGCGCTCGGCTCCCCGGTGGCGTCGGGCGAGGCACCGGCGTCCGGCTGCCCGGCGTCCGGGTCGTACGGCAGGGCGCTGCCCTTGACGTACTGGTCCCAGCTCATGTTCCAGTCGGTCCAGCCGTTGCCGTTCTGGAGCTTGCGCTCGGTGCCCTTGACCGTGATCGGGTCACCGATCTTGGTGTTGGCGAACAGCCAGGCACCGTCCTTCATCGACACGTTCACACAGCCGTGCGAGACGTTCGTGGTGCCCTGCTGCCCCTCCGACCAGGGGGCGGCGTGGATGAACTCGCCACCCCAGGTGAGCCGCTGGGCATAGTCGATCTTGGTGCGGTAGCCCTCCTCCGGACCCAGCTCCTCCATCGTGTCGAAGACCGTCTTGCGCAGCTTCTCGATCACCACCATCGTCCCGCTGGACGACGGGGTGCTCTTCTTGCCCAGGCTGACCGGAATGGTCTTGACGACCTTGCCGTCCTTGGTGACGGTCATCCGCTTGGTCTTGTTGTCGACCTGCATCACCACCGACGGGCCGATCTTGACGTCCACGCTCAGGTCGGCCCGGCCGTACCAGCCGTCGCCCATCGGCAGCCCGCCGGCCTGCACCCGGTACGAGACCGTCGTGCCCGACTTCCAGAACTCCTTGGGCCGGTAGCGGACCTCGGTGGGGCTGACCCAGTGCCAGACACCCTCCTGGGCCGGGGTGCTGGTGACCGTCATCCGGCGCTGCACGTCGTCGCGGTAGTCCTCCGGGACGGCCCGACCGAACTTCACGACCAGCGGCATGCCCACGCCGACGACCTGGTTGTCGCCGAGGAAGCTGGTCACCCGCACCTGCTTGTCCGGCTTGGCCATCACCGTGAAGGTGCTGGTGGCCGTGGCCGGCTTGCCGTCCTCACCGGTCGCCGTGACGGTGGCGGTGTACTTCTCCCCGTACTCCAGCGCGCCGGCGGGCAGCCAGCTCGCGCCGTCCGCGGCGAGCTTGCCCTCGACGGCCTTGCCGGCGGCGTCGGTGAGCGCGACGGTGGCGTCCTTCGCGTCCTTGGCGGTGAAGACGATGCCGGTCGAGGCCGGGACGTCGGTGGCGTCGGCCTTCGGTTCGGTGATGGTCGCGCTGGCCTTCGGCGCGGTCTGCTCGCCGCCGCCCTGCCAGCTCGACGGCTTGTCGCCGCCCGAGCCCGTGCAGGCGGAGGTGAGGGCCAGCGCCGCGGCGAGGACCCCCGCCGCGAGCACCCGGCGTCGACCGGTACGCCCGGTCAGGTGGTCCTGGACAACTCGCATGATTCCCTCACAGTCGTGGTCCCCGATGTCCCATCGTCCCTCACAGACGCGGCGGCACGCCCGTCGGTTGCGAACGGTGAACTGAAACACGCCGCCGGGCGGGACGCGACCACGCCGGGTAATCAGCCCGTCCCGGTCCGGGTCGGCGCGGCGCGCCGACCCGGACCCGGGGTCAGACCAGTGGACCCGAGCCGCCCTGCGGCACCGGCACCGCGCTGCCCTTGACGAAATCCGCCCAGGTCATGCTCCACGCCGTCCACCCGTTGCCCGGTTCGAGCTTGCGCGGGGTGCCCTTGACCGTGATCGGGTCGCCGACCTTCGTCTGGGAGAAGAGCCACTTGCCCATCGCCATCGACACGTTCACGCAGCCGTGCGAGACGTTCCGCCGGCCCTGCACCCCCTCGGACCACGGGGCCGCGTGGATGTACTCGCCGCCCCAGGTCAACCGCTGAGCGAAGTCGATCTCGGTGCGGTACTGGTTGGCCGGGTCCGGCTCGTCCATGGTGTCGAAGACGGTCTTCTCCTTCTTCTCCATCACCACCATCGTGCCGCTGGAGGAGGGCGTGCTCTTCTTGCCCAGGCTGACCGGGATGGTCTTGACCAGCTGGCCGCCCTGGAAGACCTCCATCTGCTTGGTGGCGTTGTCCACCTTCATCTCGAAGGCCCGCCCGATCTTGGCGGTGGCCGACCGGTCCACGTTGCCGTACCGGCCGTTGCTCAGCGGAATCCCGGCCAGCGCGATCCGGACGCTCAACGTCGTCCCCGGCTGCCAGTACTCAGGCGCCCGGTAGTACGCCTGCGTGCCGCTGGAGACCCAGTGCCAGGCCCCCGGCTGCGGCGGATCGGTCTTGACGAACATCCGCTTCTGGACGGCCGCCCGGTCCTTCTTCGGGATACCCGGGCTGAACTCGGCCACCACCGGCATGGCCACGCCGTACGTCCGGTCGTCGAAGAGGTACAGGCCGGAGCCGATCATCGACTTCGGCTTGGCCATCGTGGTGAACGTGCTCACCCCCTGCCGGGGCTGACCGTCCGCGCCGGTGCCGGTCACCGTGGCGGTGTACCTGGTGTTGTACTTCAGGGCCGACGACGGCACCCAGGAACTGCCGTCCAGACGCATCTTTCCGCCGACCTGCTTGCCGTCACCCGTGGTGAGGGTGACCGAGGAGACCTTTCCGCCGCCCGGGAGGTCGGCGCTGATCTCGGTGCTGACCGGCCTGCTCTTCGCCCCGTCCGCCGGGCTGACCGTCAGGCCGTCCGCCACCGGTGCCGACGGTGACGCCCCACCGGACTGCGCCGGGGTCACCGCCTCGGTGCTCGGCGAAGCCCCGGTGCCGCCGACGAACTCGGCTTCCTTCTTCTGGTCGCCGCCGCAGCCGGCCAGAGCCAGCGACGCCGCCAGGACGAGAGCGCCCGCCATCGCCCCGCCCCGCGTGAACCTGCCCATCCCCACCTCTGTTCTCGCGTACCTGGCGGACATCGTGCCCCATGCCGGCCACCAGCTCGATGCCGGACGCTCTCCGGCAGGGGGATCTGAAGCCTTTTGCCCGTTAAGCTCGCCCGAAGGGTGGAGCCGGGTATCGGATTGGAACCCCGCTCATGGCCCGTGCTAGTGTTCTCTCCGTTGCCAACGAGCGCCGCTAGCTCAACTGGCAGAGCAGCGGACTCTTAATCCGCGGGTTCGGGGTTCGAGTCCCTGGCGGCGCACCACCAAAAAGGCTCTGACCTGGGGTTTCACCCTGGGTTGGAGCCTTTTGGCGTTTCTGTTGGTGGCTCGGTGTCTCGGTGGGTGCTCGGGAGCCGTTGGACCGTTCCGGCTTCCGGTGGACGAACGGCATGTGGGTGGACGTCCGGGCTGCCCAGCATCGCCTGTGCGTCTGCCCGCCGTCTGATGATCTTGCTGCTTGATCGGGTGGTATGGGCGTCGGGCCGTCGGTCGACGGATCTGACCGGGTTGATCCGGCCGGCGGTCGTTACTTCTGCGGCTGTGTTTTCTCAGCAAGTGCGGCGGCTGCGTGGAATGCCGTGGTCCAGGGGAAGGTGAGCCGTCGGTCGTTGCCGGTGCCGGGTGGGTGTGGTTCCCAGTCGTGGTCGGGTCCGAGGAGGAGGTGTACGCCTTCGTCGCGGAGGCTGGTCACGGCGTGGCGGTAGGGGTGTCGGGTGGCGAGGGCGGTGTTGACGAAGGGGACGATGACGGTGGGTACGTGTCGTCCGATGAGTTCGGCGATGGTGGTCATGGCGTAGTTGTCGGCGAGGCCGAGGGCGATCTTGTTGATCGAGTTGTAGGTCGCGGGTGCGATGACCAGTGCGTCGGCGGCGGGTAGCGAGCGGCGGACGCCCGGGGATGCCCGGTAGTCGGATCGCACGGATGTGCCGGTCAGCTTTTCGATAGCTGGGATGTCGAGGAAGCTGGTCGCGTGGGGTGTGGCGGTGACCGCCGTGGTCCAGGACTGTTGATGTGCGGTGTTGATGAGGGTGGTGACGTCGGGGGCGGGGCCGGCGGCGCAGACGACGATCTGGAGATGGCGTTCGGTCACCGGGGGATCCCGGTGGTCTGGGTGAAGTCGACGACGGCGGCGCGTACCGGGCCGGTGGCGAGGTGGGCGAGGTCGTTGGCGAGGCGGTGGACCGCTGGGCGGCAGCGGATCTCTTCGGGGGCGATCTCGTACGCGGTGCGCAAGGCGTTGAGGCCCTGTTCGTGGCGTCCCCACTGGGTGTAGGCGCGGGCCACGTCGACGTAGAGGGTGGCTTTGCGTTCGGCGAGGGTCACCTTGCCGAGGGGGATGGTGCGGGCGATGGTGATGGCGGTGCCGGCGTCGCCGAGGGTGAGGGCGATGTTGACCCGGTGCAGCAGGACGTTGGTAGCGCCGAAGCCGGTCCACCGGTCGTTGCCGTCGTAGCCGAGTCGGGTCGCGGCGCGGGTGGCCTCGTCGAGCATGGTGCGTGCGGTGTCCCGGTCGTCGCGGCGGGCTGCGGCGACGGCACCGCGTAGGACGAGGGCGCCGTACACCGCGACCGCGTCGGTCGACGCGAGGACCGTGTCCCGGTCGAGCACGCCGGCGGCATCTGCGGCGAGGGTCACTGCCTGCTCGTCGTGGTTGTTGCTCATCAGGGCGTGGGTCATGATCCGTGCGCTCGCGGCGACCGCCACTGGGTCCTGGCTCGTCGCGGCGGCGCGGGTGCTCCGCTCTGCGGCGACCAGGGCCATTCCACGGTCGCCCAGCTTGAGCAGGACGCTACCGACGACGTGGTACAGCTCGGCGGCCAGGACGTCGACCTGCCGTTGCTGCGTGCCCTCCGCGTCCGCCCTGGCGGGTTCGAGAGCGGGTAGCAGCGTGCCGAGCTGGTCGAGGACCCGTTCGTATCGGCAGGCCTGGTAGTCGCGTTTGACGGCGGCCACCTTGCTGGAGAGCTGCTGCACGGACAGCACCGTGGCGGGTTGTCGCCGGGGCGAGACGAGTGCGTCGAGCACCGGCGCGATGCCGGGGGCGGCGGCGACGCTGACCGCAGCGCTGCGCAGGAAGTCTCGCCGTTGCACGTCACCATCCGAGTCCGGGCTGTGGTGGCTGTCGTCACCAGTATCGGCATCCGGGCCGGTGTGCGGTGGCGTGGTGCTCGCGGCTGCACCGTTGGTGCCCGTCGCCCGCAGGGCTGCGAAGCGTTCGCGGACGTCGGGTGTGGCTCGGGTCAGCACGGTGTCCAGCGCGGCCTGCATATCGGCGCGAGGAATGACGTTGTCGCCCTGGCTGCTCCACTTGGCCACCGTCCGGCGGGCCGCGCCCAGGTGCTCGGCGAAGGCGGTGACGCTCATCCGCGCCGCCTGGCGCAGGGCGGTGGCGTCCCGGCCGGTCCAGGTCGTGATCGGAGTCATCGCACGTCCTCCCGACAGGGACCGTCTCCTGCTTGGTGATCGTAGCGGCACCTGGGGTTACCGCAGGTGCACCGGCGGTGCACCGACAGGACATTCCGTGCACGCCCTGCCCCGGGCGAGGGTGGGTGTGCCGGGCCGCCTTCCCAGGGCGCGCCGGTAGGTCAGCGTCAGTCTCAGAGCAGGGAGCTTCGGATGGATGTGCCGAGCGGTGACAGGCCGGAACGCGACCCGACGCCTCCGCAACTGCCGTCACCGGCCAGTCCGTCGGCAGCACTGGTGACTCCTCGTCCGCGTACCGCCAGAAGGGCTGCGTGGGCGGGTGGCGGTCAATCCCTTCCTGAGCCGCCGGCCGGCAGCGGTGGGTCCACCGGGCCCGGTGGACCCACCGCTGCGAAGGACGCGTCGTGACGGGGGAGCAGGCATGACGGTGTACGTCTCCCCGTACGCGAACGGCCAGCAGGAGCGGCCCGGCCCAACGGCGTCGACAGAACCCGTGCCGGCGGGGACCGCGGACCCGCCGCTGTTGACCCACGTGTGGCGTCGGTTCTTCGCGCAGCGGACCCGACGGGAGATCCGCCGGTGAGCGTTGACCAAAGCCCTCCGGCGACTGCGGCGGGCCGTCGCAGCCCGATGGGCCATGAGCATGTGCCGTCGCGTCCGCACTGGGGCTGCCGCGCCTGCGGCCATCCATGGCCCTGCGACGGGGCCAGGAGCGCGCTCCTGACGGAGTACGCGGGCAATCGGGTCGGCCTGTTCCTCTATCTGGCCGGATGTCTGCACGAGGCCATCGACGACCTGAGCCAGCCGGACGCCAGCGGGACGAGCAACTGCGAGGACCTGTTCGATCGTTTCGTCGACTGGGCCAGGCGACGCGCCGGCTCTCCCAGGGCGACGACCGACGCCCCAGTGTCTTCGAGGGAGGCGTGATCGTGAGCGGCATCGGTGTGATCACCGCTGTGGGGCGGCCGGCGATCGCGGAGGTGTTTCACACCCTGGTGGTGCAGCCGACGAGCTTCTGCAACCTCGACTGCGCCTACTGCTACCTGCCTGACCGCCGGTCCCGCCGTCTCATGACCGTGGAGGTGGCGCGGGCCTGTGCCACCTCCATCGAGCAGCAGGGCAGCGAGCATCCCGTCAGCGTCGTCTGGCACGGAGGCGAGCCCACCGCCACGCCGATCGGCCACTTCCGGAACCTGCTCACTGCCTTCGAGCCGCTACGGCGAACGGGTCGGGTGCGTCACGAGATCCAGACCAACGCCACCCTGATCGACCAGCGGTGGTGTGACCTGTTTACCGCTTACCGATTCGAGATCGGTGTCAGCGTGGACGGCCCCGGCACCCTGAACCGCAACCGGGTCGACCGCGCCGGTAGACAGACGGTCGATCGGACGATGCGCGGCGTTCAAGTGCTCGCTGACGCGGGTCTGGAGTACTCGGTGATCTGTGTTGTCACTCCGGAAACCATCGACCACGCCGACGACCTAGTCGACTTCTTCACCGACCTGCCTGGGTGCCAGTCTGTGGGCTTCAACATCGAGGAGCAGGAAGGCGCCGCCCGGCAACCGGTGACGGAGGAGGCCGCGTACCGCTTCTGGCGGCGGCTCGTGCAACGCCGAACCGCCGGTAGCGGGCTACGTATCCGTGACCTGGACCGACTGGCCGATTACCTCACCGCCGCCCGCGCCGGACACGTCGACCACACACCCCATGAACCGATTCCCACGGTGTCCTGGAACGGCCAGGTCGTGCTCCTGTCACCGGAACTGCTCGGCATCACCGATTCCGAGTACGGGGACTTCATTGCCGGCAACGTGGTCGCGGAACCGATCATCGCGATGATCGGCCGGGCCGGCGGTCTGCGTTACGTGACCGAGTTCGTCACCGCGCTCAACGACTGCGCCGACCGGTGCGGGTTCTACGACTTCTGCCGTGGCGGACAGGCCGGCAACCGCTACTTCGAACACGGCACCTTCACCGTCCGCGAGACCAACTTCTGCCGCACCACCCGACAGGCCCTCGTCCGCGCCACCGCGGACCATCTCACCCCGACCGGAGGACCAGCATGACCGACGCCCTCGCCGCACTCGTCAACGCTCCACCGCACCACCTCGACAGTCTCGGTGTCGCACCGTCCCAGGCGGTAGCGTCGATCGACGCCGCGAAGTTCGACAACCGACCCACCTGGGACAACCGTGGCAAATTCGACAGCCGTCCGGGCTGGGACAACTGGGACAAGAAGAAGCGCTGACAGCGAACTCCCGACACTCGGGTGGTGCGGCGGCCGGCCCGTCTCGCACCGCCCCTCGGAACAGGTAAAGGACCACATGCGGACCACCACAGTCGGCGAGCTGCGGATACTGCTCCCGGAACTGGACCCTGACGATCTCGACACCATCAGTGACCCGACCGACGACCTCAGCGACGCCACCATCGAGAACGTCTCCTGGCGTGGCGGCACCCTCGACGGCGTTACTATCCGTGGTAGCCGGCTCGTCGGCGTCGATGTGAGCGAGAGTGGCTGGGAGGACGGGTCCCTCTTCGGCTGCGAGATCACCCGTGCCGACTTTTCCGGCACGACTCTGTCCGGCGTCAGCATGGAGCGCTGTGCCGTCACGGGTTCCCGGTTCACCGGCACCCGGCTGACTGATGTTCGGTTGAAGGACGTGCTGTTCGAGGGATGCCGCTTCGACTACGCGTTCCTCACCCGGGTCACCGCCGCCGGAGCCGTGGCCTTCGTGGACTGCCTTCTCACCGACGCCACCTGGTCGTCCTGCCGCCTACCCAACACCGTCCTGCGGTCCTGCCAACTGGCCCGCCTGGAACTCGACTCCTGCCACCTCCATGGCGCTGACCTGCGAGGCAACGGCCTGCACGACCTGAAGACCGGTCTCGGCAATCTGCGCGGGGTCACCCTCGACGAGGATCAGCTACCCGACTTCACCCACCTGGCCGTTCAGGATCTCCACCTGACCGTGCGCAAGCGGTGACAGGTCCGGTTCTCATGCCCTGCCGGTCGCCCGCTGCACAGCACACGAACACATCGGGAGAACAACGTCGTGGCCTATCACCCAGGGCCGAACAACCTGCTTCGCGCGGCTCGGCTGGCGCTGCCGTCTCCGTCCGGCTCGGGGCGGCCGATGTCCCGACAGGAGTTGGCTGACGCGGTCAACGCCCACACCCACGCGCACGCGGGATGCCGCAGCGCCGTTGACGCCCGCTACATCGGCAAGCTCGAACGAGGGGAGCACCGGTGGCCGTTCGAGCCGTACCGCACGGCGTTGCGGGAAGTCCTCGGTATGACGACCAACGCTGATCTCGGCTTCTTCATCATCCAGGGACACGCCAAGGATCCTGAAGCGAGCCCGGAGAAACCAGGACCAGAAGCTAACTGGACCTCACCCCCCGGTGTCGACCCGGGCCGCCCGGTTTCGGTAGTGATCGCGGCTGGTCCGGTCATCATGGCCCGAGCGGCGGCGGTGCGGGTGACCGTGAACGTCCACGCCGAGACTGTCACGGCGCTGGTCCGTCACGACGACGCGACCGGCGCTGTCGCGGTCCTCGCGGGACCCGTCGAAGTGATGATCGAACCGTCGGATGTCGCGCGGGACCGCCTCGCGGCTCGACCGAGTGTGCCCTCGACTACGACAAGCCTCTGCCAGGTGTCCCGGCTTTCGGACCGGCGGCACCGATGACGAATGTGCGGGTCTCGCAGCCGGCCATGGATGGCCGGAGTTCGTCGGCTCTGCGCTTGCCGGGGCTGATCAGTCAGCAGCAGGTGGCCGAGGCGCGCAGGGACCTCGGCCGCCGGTTGGCCGCGTGGCGTGCCGAGCAGGGACTGACGCAGATGCAGCTCGCCAGCAGCATCTGCTACTCCCGCAGCTCGGTCGCCAACGCCGAGATCGGCCGGGACACCAGCGTGCGCCGGTTCTGGCAGGACGCCGACCGGGCCGTCGACGCACAAGGGGCGCTGCTCGCGGCGTTCGACCAGATGGCCGCACTGGTACGGGACTTCAACGCCCAGCGGGCGCAGGCGCGGGACGAGGAACGCCAGCGACGCGCCGGCCGGACCGCCACCCGGGCCACTCACGCGGCGACGGCTGACTGTGGGTGTGGGACGGTGGTCGTCGGCCGGTGGACCGGACACGAGACCCGCGCGCTCCGCGAGGCGCTCCGGATGACCGTCCCCGACTTCGCCCGCCACCTCGGGGTATCGCCCGAGACGGTTTCCGGCTGGGAACACCACCACACGCCCATACCGCCACCGACGATGGCCACACAAGCAGTCTTGGACGAGACGCTCACGCTCGCCGACAGCAACGTCAAAGCCCGGTTCCTGCTGATCCTCGACACCCTGAACCACCGCACGTAAGCCAGCCGGACAAGCGGTGAGGGCTGCACGGCACGACCGCGACGCCGCGTGAGCCGGCAAGGCTTCCCCACCGCCCCCGATCGGTGGCATGAGCAAAGCGAGATCCAGGCATCTGAATACAACTTTCGCTCACGTTCGATACGGCCGCGACCACGCCTTGACCAAAGAGCTGTAGGTCGCATCCTTGGGCATTGAGGAGGCAGCGATGGCGTCGCAGCTACCGGTATCCGATCGGGATCGCCTCATTCACCCGCTCAGCGTCGTGCGCGCTGCACGAGGGTGGACATACCAGGACGTGGTCAGTGCGATCGCGAAGCACAGCCGGAATATGGCCGCCCGGCGAGAGAAGGCGTGGCGGTGGGAGCACTGGGGAGTGGTCCCCGATCTCGAAAGCCAGCTCGCTCTCGCCGCGGTACTCGACATTCCGCAGGAGCGCGTGCGGGAGGCGCCATGGCCGCAGTGGCTTCCCGCCGGTGACCCGATCCCGACCTCCTTCGGATGGACCCAGTCGGGCGGACTGCAGGCACTCGTCAACGCATTGGAGTACGCACACGTGGACCGCCGTGCCTTCATGAAGATCACAGGCGTGCCCCTGGCCGGCATCGCCGAAGCGTGGCTGACCATCGAACCCCGAGAACTCGTTGCCGTCCTGCGAGGCGGCCAGGTGACCGCTGACCTGGTAGAACGGATGGAAGAGGGCCTTCCGCGACTACGCTTCCTGGAGGCGACCCGAGGCGGTGACCAAGCCCGGGCCCTCATCCACGCCGAACTCGGCATGGTGGTGGATGTCCTCGACCGATCCGCCTACACGGCTGTGGTAGGTCAGCGACTGTACGCCTTGGCGGCAGAACTCGGCAGGATGGCCGGCTGGGCGTCGTTCGGCGCTGGCCTGCACACAGCGGCGCAGCGCTACTGGCTCGCCGCACTACACGCCGCATACGCCGCCGCCGACCGACTGCTGGGAGCCAACATCCTCAAATCGATGAGCCTGCAGTGCTACGACTTCGGCCGCCCCCGAGAGGCACTGGAGCTGGCGCGTAGCGCCCACGAGGGTGCCAAAGGGGCGACCCCACGCGCCGCCGCGATGCTGGCGCTACGGGAGGCCAGGGCTCACGCAGCGATCGGCGACAGCACGGCATGCGAACGCCTCCTCAAACAGGCCGACATCGAGTTCGATCGCATAACATCGACCGACACAGAGCCCGCCTATCTTGGGTACTTCGACGAATCCGAGTTCAACGCCCAGGTCGGGACCTGCTACCTGGATCTGGGCCGATCGAAAGAAGCCGACGGGTACTTCAGCCGTACGCTCCGGTTGGTTCCAGCCACCAAGGTGCGCGACCGGGCTACATACGTGATTCGCCGCGCGTCGGCGCAGACGCAACTCGGAGACGCCGACCACGCGGCATCGCTCGTCGCGGAGGCGATACCACTGATCCGTGAGGCCCCATCGGAACGGAACATGCGCCGCGTCGTTCGAGCACGGCAGCGGCTCCCGTTCACCAAGGCCGACCCGCGCGCTCGCGCCCTCGATGACCAGCTCGCCACCCTGGGGGTCTGACCATGGTTGACGACATCAGGGTCGCCGTAGTGACCGGCGCCAACCGTGGACTCGGCGCAGCCATCGCCCGCAACCTGGCCGAGCAAGGCCTGCACGTGGTGCTCGCGGGCCGAAACGAGTACTCCGTCGACCACGTGGTGTCCGACCTGACGAGGGACGGACTATCCGCCAGCGCACACCAACTCGACGTCAACGACCCGGCCAGCGTGGCGCGTGCCTTCGCCGACACCGCAAAGCGCCACGGCCGGCTGGACGTCCTGGTGAACAACGCCGGTATCGCCATCGACCGCGGTCAGACAGCGGCGAGCCCCGACTTCGAGCGGGTCCGCAGCGCCCTGGACACCAACCTCCTGGGCGCGTGGCGCTGCTGCGCCGCCGCCGTGCCGGAGATGAAGAAGAACGGCTACGGCCGCATCGTCAACATCAGCAGCCACCTCGCCTCACTCGCCACCATGGGCGACACCAACGTCTCCTATCGCGTGTCCAAGGCGGCTCTGAACGCGCTGACCCGGGTCCTCGCGGCCGAACTCGCCGGCACCGGCATCCTGGTCAACGCATGCTCACCGGGACGCATGAACACCAGGATGGCGTACGGAGAGACCGACCGAACGCCGAAGGAAGGTGCCGAAACACCCGTGTGGCTCGCCACCCTGCCACCCGACGGGCCGACCGGCGGCCTGTTCGCCGACGGCAAGCCAATCGACTGGTAGAAGACACCCGAGACGCATCGGCTGCTGCCGCCTCCACGCCGCCTACTCGGCGGCGATGAACTCCACCTCGCGGTGCGGGCTCAATGATCTTCGGAGGGGGAGTGCCCGTCGGTCGGCTTGTGACCGCACTCGTCGGGTCTGTTGGTGTCGCAGTGGCACGGTCGAATGTCAGTCGTGGGCTACCGGCCGCAGCCGCGGGGGCGGCGGCGTTGCCGGTGAGGTTGTACGTCGACCCGGCCGCGTTCGCGGTGGGGCGCTCCGACGGTGCTGACGCCCAGGCCTTTGTCCTGGGTGGGCAGCTCGGTGCGCGCATCTGGCCGTTCACCGCCGTAGCGGACGACTCTGTACTTCTGCCGGCTGGTTCTCTTGCCGTGACTGGTTGGTCCCTCGGGTGTCGGTTCGTGGGCCGGTGGGGGCGTCGATGACCGTAGGTGTGCAGTCGACTCGACGGGGTGGGGGAGTGGGGTCTACGCCGGTCCTGCCGAGACGGTTCGGCTCGGTGGACGGGATCACCTCGGGGCTGGTGGCCGAGCAACGTAAGGATCTTGGTCGGCAGTTGGCCGGGTGGCGTGCCGCTGCCGGGATGACGCAGGCGCAACTGGCCAAGCGGATCTGCTACTCGCGTAGCACGCTGGCCAACGCTGAGACCGCTCGGGACATGAGCATCCGGGGTTTCTGGTGCGACGCCGACGACGTGGTCGGTGCCAACGGGGCGCTGTTGGCCGCCTTCGACCAGGTCGCCGCGTTGGTGCGGGACTTCCACGAGCAGCGGGCATCGGCACGTGACCGCGAGCGTCGGCAACGCGCTGCCCGCCTTATCGCTCCCACCGTTCAGGCGCAGCCGAGCGCACCGGCGGAGCCGAGAAGGTGCCAGTGTGAGGCGGTGGTCGTCGGTCGGTGGACCGAGCGGGAGGTCCGCGCGTTGCGGGAGGCGCTACGGATGACCGTCCACGACTTCGCTCAACGGCTGGGAGCGAGCGACGCGGCCGTCTCCGGCTGGGAACACCGACGCACGCCCACGCCACCGAAGATGGCCGCGCAGGCGGTGTTGGACCAGACGCTCGCACTCGCCGACACCGACACCAAAGCCCGGTTCCTGCTGATCCTCAACACCCCCGACCAGCACGGGTAGAACAGCGCGAGAGTGAGGTAGGCACACCGACAGGGCCGCTCGCCGTAGCCGGGCGCCGACGGCACCCGCCGACAACCGTGGGTTCTGCTGGTGAGCGAATCTCCTGTCTCGCCGGAGATGGGCAACTGAGGCACCCTCTCACTGGACGTTTGTTTCGCGTTCGGGGCAGTAGTGGCCGATTCATGTTTGGATATCGGTAGCGCGATATGTCCGAACCAGTCCAGTAAGAGCGCATAACGGCGGACGCAGACCTGCCCGACTTCAGTGCATTCCACCCCGGGATCGTGTCTGTTTCACATTCATCCCCGCATAGGCGGACATGGCGTCCGCCCAGCCGTCGCCCCGACACCGTACGCCTGACGCATGACCGCACGACGCCCCTACCCGTCCGACCTGTCCGACGCCCGGTGGGCCCTGATCGCACCCCGGCTGACCGCCTGGCGACAAGCCCGCACCGACGCCGGCGTCAGCGGCCGCACCCCCACCCACAACCTCCGCGACATCTTCAACGCGATCCTCTACGTCAACCGCACCGGCATCGCCTGGCGCTACCTACCCCACGACTTCCCACCCCACGCCACGGTCTACGGCTACTTCGCCGCCTGGAGCAAAGAAGGCATCTTCACCGCACTCAACTACCAACTCACCGGCCTCGTCCGCGACCACCACGGCCGCACCACCACACCCACCGCATCCATCATGGACAGCCAGAGCGTCAAGACCTCCACCAACGTGCCACTGTCCACACAGGGCACCGACGCCGGCAAGAAGATCGTCGGCCGCAAACGCGGCATCATCACCGACACCCTCGGCCTCCTCCTCGCCGTCACCGTCTGCGCCGCCAGCGCCAGCGACAACACCATCGGCATGGACCTACTCGACCAGGCCACCACCACCTACCCCACCCTCACCAAAACCTGGGTCGACGCCGGCTTCAAAAACCGCGTCATCGAACACGGCGCACACCTCGGCGTCGACGTCGAGATCGTCACCAAAGACCCACAAATCAAGGGCTTCAGCGTCGTCAAACGCCGATGGGTCGTCGAACGCACCATCGGCTGGCTCATGCACCACCGCCGACTCGTCCGCGACTACGAAACCCGACCCGACAACTCCGCCAGCATGATCACCCTCGCCATGATCGACAACCTCGCCAAACGCCTCACCACCGAAACCACCCCAACCTGGCGAGAACCCCCACAACCACAAAACACACAAAATACGTGAATCAGACGTCCTCTGAGAGGCGGAGGTCGTCTGGGCCTCGGTCATGCGAACGGGCCCTCTTCGGGCTCGATTTCTGGCCCGCAAGTGTGCTTCGGGTCAGAAGATCGTCTCATGAAGTGAGACGTTTGCGAGCGTTGTTCAAGATTTTTCTGCCTGTTGCGGGCGTGGATTTGTGCCGCTGGGGTCCAGTGCGGGTTGGTGGGTGTCGGTGCGTCCGGCTGGGTCCGGAGACGTGGTGATCGGCTGCTGGTGATGCTGGTTGACAGGGTGCTGCCGGGGGAGGCGTACTGGTACGCGAGTGATCGCGTGGCGGTCTGTCTGCCGGGTTCGATCGGCCAGGCTGGCGACGTTCCGTAGGGGAGCGTCGCCGGTCGGTCGTTCGAGGCTCGGGGTGGGCGGATCGTCGTTGGTTTTGAGTGGTAGGGGGTTCGCGATGAAGGATCTTTCTCCGGCGGGTTGATTCGAGGCACTACAGAGCCGTGATGTCGACGGCTTTCGGGGCGTTTGTCTCCCGCTGCGTTGCGCCGCCTGCCGGCGCGGGGGTGTGCCGCCCTGCTCTCCGTAGCTGCTGTCGCCGTTCTTGCTGCCGCGACCGCCTTTCTGGTGGTCGTGTCGGTCATTGCTGTCCTCATCCGCTCTCGGGTCGACCGGATGCCCGGTCGGCGTGTTGGTTGGCAACTCCACAGTGCGCTTCTCCGTAGTCCGTCGCACTGGCTGTGGCTGCGTATCCCTGCGGCGTCGTGACTGTCGTCGCGCGTTCTCATTGTTTTCGATCAAGGAGTTGTTGTGTTCGTGGTTCATCTCGTTTCTGTGCGCTCCGGATCGGTGCCGGTGGCGGTGACAGATCCCGTTTCGGTGCCCGTTGCGGGGTCCGGGTTGGCGTCGGTGTTGAGGTCAGTCTTCAACCAGACGCCGGAACGGACCCCCTGTCGTGTCTCACACCGCTGGTCAGGTCGACTGTCAGCGCCGTCGGCTTGTCCTGCGACAGACCCTGCATGCTTTCGGGTCTCTCCCCCTGGGGCTGGCATTCCCTACTGGAGGGGAGGTGGTGGCTGGTGGATGATCCGGTTCTTCGGGTCCAGTCCCAGCTGACCGTCCGTGATCGTGTGTTGCTGGGCTGGCTGTACGACCACGGTGTGTTGACGTCGTTCCAGCTCGCGCATGCCTTGTTTCCGTCTTTGGATTTCTGTCAGCGGCGGTTGCGGACGTTGTACCGGTTGCGGTTGGTGGCGCGGTTCCGCCCCCAGCGCGCCGACGGCGGCTCCTACCCGTACCACTACGTCATCGATCAGCTCGGCGCGGAGGTCGTCGCCGCCGGCCGCGACGAACGTCCGCCCCGTCGTGATCACGCCCGGGCGGAGCGGCGCCGTTGGACGTCGAGTCGCACCCTGGAGCACCGCCTGGGGGTGAACGGCTTCTTCACCGGCCTCGCCGGCTACGCCCGCACTCATCCGGATGTGCGGTTGGGGGAGTGGTTGTCGGAGGCGGCGTGCCGGCGGTCGGGGGTGTTCACTCGGCCGGGGGATCCGGCTCTGGTGCGGGCCTACCAGCCCCGGGTCCGTCCGGACGGCTACGGCCTGTGGGTTACCGGCGGCAGGGTGGTGCCGTTCTTCGTGGAGTACGACACCGGTGGTGAGCCGTTGTCGGTGTTGACGGGGAAGCTGGTCGGTTACCGGGAGTGGTTCGCCGCGATGGGGCGGGCGTGGCCGGTGTTGTTCTGGCTGCATTCCGCCGCCCGGGAACGCAACCTGCGCCGGATGTGGGCCGAGACGCCGCCGTTGGTGCCGGTCGCTACCGGTGCCCGCGACCACGCCAATACGGCGGGCCTGTGTCCCGCTGAGGAGGTGTGGGCGGTGGCCGGCGGTGACGGGCGACGTTCCACGCTGGCTGACCTGTCGGCCTGGGTCCTCGACGACCGTGACCCGACCAGGGAGGCGGCATGACCGACGACACCTCCCCGGACCCCTTCATCGAGTGGCCGGCGTGCGAGACGACAGCCCCCGGGTCGTTCTGTCACTGGTCTGTCGGCGTCTCGCCGGAGGCTGCTGACAGACCGGTGACAGCACCGGGCAGCCCTGATAGCGAGCGGACGGAGGTATCGTCCCGGCACCCGCGTGGCCGGTCCGCGGACCGGCCACGGACCGAGCCATCCACGCTCCTGGTCCGGCACACGGGGACCGTCCGTCCGCTGGTCCGGTCCGCACATACGGGTGGACCGGGCGCGCTGGTGGTCCGGTCCGGGGAGGTGGTCGGCCACGAGCTCATCCCGTGACTCGGACGCTGGTCCGGGACGGAGCCCGGTGGAGGGTTTCGTTCAGGTCGTGATCATGTTGGCGATTGGTGGGGCGGCGGGTGCGGCCAGCTTCACCCACGTCCACAATGTGGCCGCTGCTCATGGTCAGCCGGGGTGGTTGGCGTGGGCGGACGCGATCGTGCTGGAGCTGATGTCCATCGCCTCCGGCCTGGAACTGCGCCGCCGCAAGCGGGCCCAGGTGTCGGCGGTGTTCCCGGCGGCGGTGTTGGCCTGCGCGGTGGCGTTGTCGCTCGCGGCGCAGGTCGTGGAGGCCGAGCCGTCCCCGATCGGCTGGACCGCCGCGGCCGTGCCCGCGCTCGGCTTCCTGGTCATGGTCAAGATCGCCCTCGGCTACACCAACAACCCACCCCAACCCACACCAGCCGGCACGAACCCGTCCACCGCCCGACCAGCGGACCCGTCCGCCGCCACCGCAAGCCAGCTTCCGGCGGACCACACCGACGCCCAGCCCACCCTGCCGACCACGGACCGGCGTCTGCCCGCGCGGACCGTCCACGACACCAGCAACGACCACCCGCACACCGGACCGGACCACCCCCGGACCGGGAGACCGGTCCGCCAGCGTCGGCCGTCGCGGCGCGGACCGTCCACCCACCCCACCGACACCGAAGCCCTGCTCCTGGTCGCCAGACGCGCCCAGGAGGACCTGACCGCCGAAGGCCGGCCGCTGACCCGCGCCGCCCTGGCCACCGCGCTGCGCGCCACCGGCCACACCGTGTCCAACACCCGCGCATCCCAGCTACTGAAGATCCTCAAAGCCGACCAACCCCCACCAGCCCTCACCACCGGCCAGCAGACTCCCGAACCCGCCGACCACAGCACCCCCTCGACAGCACCAGAACCCGCCACGCCTACCACCGTGCGTACCTCTGCACCGCATCCACCGCAGTCAGGAGACCCCGCCCCATGAACGCCCACACCACCCCGAACCATGACACCCAACCGACCAGCCCACCCCCGTCTACCAACGTGCCGTGGACCGCCGAGCGGATCCGCGCGCTCGGCGCCGCCACCACCCTGCCCACCGCCGCGGCGGTCCTCGGTATCAGCCGGTCCCAGGCCTACCGCCTCGCCGCCACCGACACCTTCCCCACACCGCTCATCCGCGCCGGGACCCGCATCATCGTCCCCGTCACCGGCCTCCTCCGACTCCTCCTCATCGACCACCCCACCCCGAACCCCCACGACGGCCGGCGACTTGATCCGGTGACGGTGTCGAGCGTGGATGCAACGACCCCGCCACCAGCGGACTACACCCACCACCGCTGGCGGCACCACGTCGAGCACCCCGGAGACGACGGATGAAAGGCTCCACCTTCAAACGCTGCGGCTGCCGCGACACCACCACCGGCCGCCGCCTGGGACGCTCCTGCCCTGACCTGCGCCGCCCCGGAGGCGGATGGTCCCGCAACCACGGCCAATGGCACTGGCAGATCGAAATCCCCGCCCGCAACGACGGCACCCGCCGCACACTGCGCCACGGCCCCTACCCCACCCAAACCGACGCCGACACCATCCTCGACCGCATCCGCGCCGCCCTCGCCGTCCCCGACCCCACCGACCCCCACGCCACGACCAAAACCGGCGACCTCATCGAAACCGCCGTCAAAACCGGCGCACCCGTCCCCACCCCCGACCAGGTCCGCCGCACCCTGCACCTCGACATCACCCCCACCGAACTCCCCACCATGGCCGACTACCTCACCGACTGGCTCGCCGGCCGCAAGAACATCAAGAAAGGCACCCTGCGCTCCTACGAAGGACACATCCGCCTCTACCTCATCCCCCACCTCGGACACCTGCGCATCGACCGGCTCCGCCCCGGCCACATCGACGCCATGTACGAAGCCATCGCCGAACGCAACGCCACCATCGCGACCCTGCGTGCCAGCCGGGACCCGGCTAAACGTGACCAGGTCAAGAACCAGCGGGTCGTCGGCCCGAGGACGATGCACGTCATCCACGCCACTCTCCGCAAGGCCCTCAACGACGCGATGCGCCGCCACCGCTACCTCGACATCAACCCCGCCCTCCTGGTCGAGCTACCCCGAGCCCGACCACCCAGGCCCACCATCTGGACCGACCAACGGGTCAAGACCTGGCGTGACACCGGCAAGACCCCCAGCCCGGTCATGATCTGGACCCCCGAACACACCGGACGGTTCCTCGACCACACCCACGACGCAGGCGACCGCCTCTACGCCCTCTACCACCTCATCACCTTCACCGGCCTCCGCCGAGGCGAAGCCTGCGGCCTGCACTGGGACGACCTCGACCTCGACGCCAAAACCCTCACCGTCCGCTGGCAACTCGTCCAACAGGGCTGGGCCACCACCATCGACACACCCAAAACCACCGACAGCGAAGCCACCATCGCCCTCGACACCGAAACCATCACCGTCCTCCGCGCCCACCGCACCCGCCACAACCGCGAACGCCTCGCCGCCGGCACCGCTTGGACCAAGACCGGACTGGTGTTCACCACCCCGACCGGCGGTCGGCTGCACCCCGCCGATGTCACCGACCACTTCCACCATCTCGCCACCCAAGCCGGACTACCACCCATCCGACTCCACGACCTCCGCCACGGCGCCGCCACCATGGGCCTCGCCGCAGGCGTCCACATGAAAGTCATCTCCAACCGACTCCGCCACTCCAGCCCACACTTCACCGCCACCTTCTACGGCGCCGTCCTCCCCGAACTCTCACACGCCGCCGCCGAAGCAACCGCCGCCGTCGTCCCACGACGGCGTGGCTCGACGAGGCCGGCGTAATCGGCATGAGCCATTGCGCCTGTTGTGACAAGCACCGGTTCAGCCGGCGATTCCGCCGGCTGAACCGGTGATTCAATGAAATGACCTTCGGGAGGAGAAGCGTGAACGTTGCTCTTGTCGGAGCTCCTAGCTTTTTGAGTTTTGGAGTCGGCACCAGTAGATGACGGCGCAGGCGAGTGTGAGGAACGCTTCGTGGATGTCGTCGCGGATCTCCTAGCGGATGCGGCGGTTGCGGAACCAGTGCAGCGGGGCGTCGATCTGCTCGACGACCCAGCGGCCAATCCGACTTACGAAATACGTATTAGTCAGGGCCGATCTGTTCCGCAACCGAGAGCCATCGATTCCCAGATTCCTCCGCGCCAACGTCTCGAAGGAGCCGCCCCACTTCGGCCACCATCTTGGGATCCGCCGCCGTTACGGCCTTGAAGATAGGGGCGTCGCGGTTGTTGAAGTGATCGTCCTCCGCGAATTCATTGAGCATTTGAAGTGAATCGCGTTGACGGAGGCTCACTTCGCAACTTCGGCCACTAAAAAGCGGCTCGACGGCGTCTATCAACAACCGCACCAGCAATGGGAGATCTAGATTCAGATCTATCATCTGGCACACAATGCACACGTGTGATCGCATGCATACCTGCGCCAATCCGAAGAGATGACCTTCGTTATTGAATTCGGAGAGGTCTAGAACGCCATTTTCGATGCCCTTCTTGAACATCCACGCCAAGCCAGGGTGGGGCGATAGAGTTGACGCCGAGACGCAGCTAAGATATTGAGGATCACCCGGCATGAGTTCGTCGGAGATCGTGTGCCAGACGTCGTCAGGAACCGAGCTTAGGACGTGCCTTGATTCGCCATTCTCCCTGGCCTCGAGCTCCTCCCGCGATGCTTGCGACTGTGTGTGATCGACCAAGTAGTCGAAGGCGAGATATTTGCCGTCCTCCACCTCCTCAAGACAAGCGCTTGCGCCGCGAACAGGCTGCGTTGCCCAAGCCAACGCTGCGGAGAACTTTAAGTGGTTGAAGCGTCTAGCTTCACGCTTGCCTACGTACGAAGTGGCTGCCCGCTTCAACCACGATCGCGGTACGGGCGCGAGATAGCCGGCCCGGCGGAAGTCGATCACGGCTGAAATTAGAGCTGCACCCCATGGACTGACGCCGTGCCTCCCGCTAAGCCATCTTTCAACAGTGGCTGGCCCAGCGGAGAGGTGCTCGGCCAGTCCGACTCCATCTTCGTTGTCAAGAGCCGCGGCGATCCGCGGGTCTTCGCGCAGTTTCTCCGCCTTCGCCCACTCGCTCGATGTCAGCTCGCGCGATAGTCGGACCACTTGGGCTAACGCGAATACTCGACGAGTATCCGGCGCAAATGTCGGAAGATCGGGGTAGAGGGGATCCCCTTGAAACGCGCTCTTGGCTGCCGATCGAATGGTCGCAAGAAGTACCACATCAGTCTTACCCGGCGGCAGAATTGCGCGGACCAGAGAACCATCAAGCCCGCCGCTAGTCAGGTAGTTCTCCAGATCGTCCAGCCAAATCACGGTCCTATTGAAGGTGAATCGCGCTTCCACGGCTCGTCGGAGCGCCGCGCCATCCCTGGCGCGCAGAAATACCCAATCCGCATTCGCGGCGAACCAACGCGTGGCGGCCTCATAGGCGGAGCGCGTCTTTCCTGCAGACGAATCGCCTTCTAGAAGCACCAAGCCGCCCGCTTGAATGCAAGCGTCGATATTTGCGTCCACAGACCGGTCAACGTAAGGCGTCAGCCGTGGCCGGCCGTCAACCTGGATGGGCGGATGTACGCCAAGGTCAGCTACAGGATCGTACTGGTCGAGAGGGTGGAGGAGGATGGATCCGTCGAGGATCAAATCCTCGACGGATCGTGCACGATCGGACGCCCCACGGTGCTGCAGGCCAATAGAGACGGTTCCTATTTGACCAGCAGCTATCCCGCCGGATGTTGCCACCACGGTGGTGTGGGCAGAGGTACTAATGGCCGCGACTGCGCCGGGTGCGACTGGGCCTACAGCCGGCCCGGCGCCTGAGGGTTTGAGGTGGAAACCGTCCCGTTGATCACGCCCGCCGCGACGCCCCCACTTGACGCTTGGTTATTGATGTTCCCGCCGACAGCGAGGCCCCCCTCGCCAGTGGCAGTATTTCCCGACGTGTGGGTCGCGAGGACGTCTACAAGCCGCTGAAGGTCGGGTGCCACATCCGGATGTTCCTCCACGAGGTCCGTGAGACGTACTTGCCAGGTCTGCTCCTCGCGCGCGCGTATCTGCTCCGCCTGCTCAGGGGCTGCACGCTCAAGCGCTGTGCGTGTGGCCTCCAGGCGACCATTAATGACTGCTCGCTGCGGCCCATCTTCTCCACCGAAGATCCGCGCGAAGCCGTCCTTGATTGAGACCCAGGCGTCTGTAGTGGCGGCACTAACGAGCCCAGATCCTGCCGTTGTCGCGAGCGCTAGTAGCGCCTCTGACAGAGCCACGCATACCTCCGAGGCATGAAGGGTCGAGTACTTGCGATACGCCATACATGCTAACGGTGTCTTCAAAGGATCTTGGCGTCGGATAATGTAGGGCGCGCGACCCGGCGAGACCTGCCCGCCCGCTACGGCCCCTAGCAGTCGGTCTACACCCGTTTCCGAAGGTCGGCTCTGGACGGTACGTTCGCGCGGATGCTTGCCGGAGTCCAGCCGGCGCGGACTCCGCCGGGAACACCGACCGGCTGGTGTCGGTGAACTCCACCATCATGCGGACTCACCAGCGCGCCGCCTGAGCCAAGGGGGCGACGAGGAACGGACAAACCACAAGATCACGCCCTCGGTCGAAGTCATGATGGACTGACCACGAAGATCCACCTCGCCTACGACCGCGCCGGCTGCACACTGGCGTTCGTACTCTCTGGCGGCGTTGACGCGGGATCGGACACACGATTTCCGAACGCGCCGTCCAGCAGGCCCGCCACCGACGTTCGACAAGCAACTCGACAAACGCCTCAACGTCCCCGAACGCCGCTTCAACCGCTGGCGTGAGGACCTCCACCAACGTTTCGCTGTCAGCACAGGGCATCGACGCCGGAAAGAAGATCGTCGGCGGCAAACGCGGCATCATCACCGACACCCTCGGCCTACTCCTCGCCGCCATCGTCACCGCCGCAAGCGCCAGCGACAACACCATCGACATGGACCTGCTCGACCGGGCCACCGCCACCTACCCCACCTCACCAAGACCTGGGTCGACCTGGGCTTCAAGAACCGCCTCGTCGAACACGGTGCCGCCCTCGGCGTCAACGTCGGGATCGTCGCGAAAGACCCACAGGTCAAGGGCTTCAGTGTGGTCAAACGCCGATGGGTCGTCGAGCGGGTGCGCCGTGAGGCGCTGATTGATCGAGTGGAGGTGAGAGACCGCCACCGCCGCCCTGTCGCAGCAGGGTGGTGAAGCTGGGGGCAGCCTGATCCGGGAGGTGCCGGGGAGGGTGGCAAGCGGCCCCGACAAAGCCGGGACGTGATCAGCACTGCCAGATGGCGCGGGTCCGGCAAGCGAGACGGAGAGGTATACGCGAGGAACCGGTGTCTGAAGCCTCCTAACGATCCCTACCAGCTCCAACCTGGCGGATATGGGCTGGGTGCGGTGCGTCCTGGTCCTCTTCTTTCGGGACCGGAACTTCCTGGACGTCTTTGTTCAGCGGTCAGGAAGGCCACGGTGAAGTGCTGCGGGGTAGCCGTGGCGATGCCGCGGGGGTATAGCCGGGTGCCTCCTTCGTCGAGCGATCAGTCAGTGAACACGGGAACTCTCCCGGCTCTGCCCGGCGGCGTCTCATCCGGAGACGACATGTCGGGCTGGGTCCACCGTCGGCCGACCGGGTCGGGAGAGGGCGGAGCCGCCGTAGTACTCCGAGGCCGGGAGAGCCGGTCACATGGGGAAGGGCGGCAGCGAGATCGCATGGGAGGTGCTGCAATGCCCGAAGACACGGTGGTGGATACCGCCGTCACGTGGCCGTCTCCGCAGGAGGCCGGGATACGGGTACGGGAGATGCAGACCAAGCTGCACCGTTGGGCGGTGACCGACCACGGTCGCCGGTTTGACGATGTCTACAACTTCGTCAGCGACCCGGCCACGCTGGTCGTGGCGTTGCAACGGGTCGCCGGGAATGCCGGAGCCCGCACTGCTGGCGTGGACGGCGTCACCGCCGTGCACGTGAGCATGGCAGGGCCCGAGGTGTTCCTGGACCATGTCCGTTTCCTGCTGAAGGCCGGCACGTTCCGGCCGCTACCAGTACGGGAGAAGATGATCCCCAAGACCGGCGGAAAGCTACGCCGGCTCGGGATACCGACCATCACGGACCGTGTGGTCCAGGCGGCGCTGAAGCTGGTCCTGGAGCCCATCTTCGAGGCGGACTTCCGGCCTTGCTCGTATGGGTTCCGGCCAAACCGGCGCGCGCACGACGCGATCGCCGAGATCCATCATCTGGCCACCGCCGGTTACCGGTGGGTGCTGGACGCGGACATCGAGGCGTGCTTCGACCGTATCGACCACCCGGCTCTGATGGGCCGGGTGCGAGCGCGGGTGAAGGACAAGCGGGTGCTCACGTTGGTGAAGGCGTTCCTCAAGGCCGGGATCATGACTGAGCTCGGCGAGCGGAACGAGACCACGTCCGGCACACCCCAAGGAGGGATCCTCTCACCACTGCTGGCCAACATCGCGTTGTCGGTTCTCGACGAGTTCTTCGCCGAGCAATGGGCGGCAGCGGGCACCGGCCAGCAGCGCAGGCAACGACGCGCCAAAGGACTGGCGACGTGGCAGTTGGTCCGCTACGCCGACGACTTCCTCGTCCTGGTTCACGGCAACCAGGAACACGTCGAGGACCTGCGAGACCAGGTGAGCACCGTCCTGGCGACGATGGGCCTGCGCCTGTCGGAGTCCAAGACCAGGATCGCCCACCTTGCCGACGGGGTCGACTTCCTCGGCTTCCGCATCGTCTGGCAGCGGAAACGAGGGACGAGCAAGTGGCATGTCTACACGTTCATCGCCGACAAGCCGGTCCAGGCGCTGAAACGGAAGATCAAGTCACTGACCCGCCGGTTGTCGCACATGAGCTACCGGGAAACGCTGGTGAGGATCAACTACATCCAGCGTGGATGGGCTAACTACTTCAAGCACGCGGTCGCCAAGCACACCTTCTCCCACCTGCAGAACTTCATCTGGTGGCGAGTGATCAACTGGGTGATGCGCCGCAACCGCATGACCTGGAGAGCCATCCAGCGATGGCTGCGCACCCCGCAAGGGTGGCGGCCGATCGTTTTCGACGGGGTCGAGTTGTTCAAGATAGCGAAGGTCTCCGTGACCCGATACCGCTATCGCGGCACCAAGATCCCGAATCCCTGGCAGCCCACGCCGACAAGCCCACCCCCAACGGCATGACCTCGTGGAGAGCCCGGTGCGGTGAGAGTCGCACGCCGGGTTCGGCGGGCGGGTCCGGGAAACGGACCTGGAGCAATCCAGGCACCGCGCCCGGACCCGACCCAACACCCTGAGCTGGCTCATGCACCAACGCCGACTCGTCCGCGACTACGAAGCCCGCTCCGATAATTCCGCCAGCATGGTCACCCTGGCCATGATCGACAACCTCTCCAAACGCCTCACCGCCGAAAACACCCGAACCTGGCGAGAAGCCCTAAAATCACAAAAAGTGCTAATTACCTTAATGAGGCATCCTCTAACAATAGGGCGTTGGGCTGGGCGCCTTCTGGTGTGCCAACGGCGTCGTGGCGTGTCGGACAGGTCGCGCTGCGTCGCACGAGGAGGTTGCCTGGAAAGCTACACTCGGTGACGACTTCGGAAGGGATCAACTCGTGACCGACCACGACTCTCAAGCTTTTCGGCCGAACAACACGGTCACCGTCCATGGAACCAACAGCGGAAACATCGCGTCGGGCAACCGGGATGTCACGCAGCTCGCCTCGACCCAGCGCAACATGGCCGCCGCCGACATCGCTGAGATCATGCGGGCGGTGATCGAGGTAGCCCCTTCGCTCAACATGACGGATCGCGATCGCGAGGAGCTTGTACGCGCAGCAGAGTCGGCGCAGTACGAAGTCGAAGGACCGAACCCCGACGACGGTGAGATCAAGTCTTTGGGCGGACGGGTGATCCGCTTCCTGGGTCGGACCGGCGGTTCAGTGGTGCCGGTCGTGCTTACCAAGTACCTCGAACTCAAGCTTGGCCTGGGCGGCACCGAGTGAAGGACGCCATCAGCAGGGAGTACGCACTTCTCGACTGGCTTGTCAGTTGGCGCCCGCCCGAACCGTCGGCGGTCGCCAGCTTGGGCGATTTGTTCGACGGGGACCCGCCGGCCCAAGAGATGGACCTGTGGCTGGAGACGCTGCAAGACCTTGACCGGCGTGGCCTGATCAAGGCGCATCTCGTCTTTGGGATCTTCAACAGCGCGGTTATTCTCACGGGCCGGGGTCGTGCTGAGACCGAGGCGCGCCACAGGCGCCGTGACGATCCACTGCGGCGTGCGCAGGCCTGCCGGCAGGAGATCCTGCGTTGGGTGTCAGGGTCGCGCGAGGACCTCGAGCCGGATTCTCCGTCTTCGCCTCTAGCGACGTACGAGGAAGACACGTTCACCGATGAGGATATCTACGATGCCGTCGACTACCTAATCGATGCGGGTCTTCTGTCTGCCGGAGATGGCATCGCTGGTAATGAGCCACCCACTAACATTCTGCGGCTTACCTCACGAGGCAGGCGGCACCTCGAAGGCGGCGGCTCCAAAACGTCGAATAGCAGCACCACGGTTCACGTGTACGGCGATAACCACGGGACGGTATACGTTGGAAACCGAGACGTCACACATGCGTCACTCCCAGCCCAACGGACCACCACCCCGCTGACCGGCGTCACTGCTGGCGAAGATGAACAGATCGCCTTCGCCGCGGGCCAGTCGCCGCAGTTCGCTCGCTGGTCAGTTTTGCCACCTGCGGCCTCGGGCCTTGCATTGTATGCTCGCGATCAGAGCAGTGTTTACAACTCGCCGTTCGCTGACGGTGCTAAGCGGGCCGAGTTTCGGTTTCTCTGGCGAGTCGCTTGCGCCAAACTGCCCGCAGCGCGAAAAGCAAAGCAAATCTCTGACGCTTTGCTGGCCCTGCTCGGCAGCGTGGCGATGACAAATGCTCTTGCTCGCCACGTCGACATCGATGGCCTGACATGGACGCGGTACGGCGACCATGCCCGGGCCAGTTTCGGTGCCGTGCTCCGCGCGCCTGACAATGAAGGCGAGCCGGCGGCGTGGGCCCGTTTCAGCCCGCCACCGGCCGCGGAGCATCAGTTGTTCGGCAGGGAGTCTGATTCTGCGGACCTCTTGCTCGCCGTGCGACTCGGCGGCAGTGGTGGCCCGTCAGATCTGCCCGTGTCCCTGAACGCCTGGTCAGAGACGTTCGCCGCGTGGTTCGAGACGTTTGGTGACGTCGGTGATTTCCTGGCTGGTCTGGGTCTCGATCTCTCCGCACAGCCAGCCGCTCGGGCCGCAGTTGCGATCTCAACCCGCGATCACCTTGGCGAAGTCGTGGATCTCACCTCGATCCCACGGATTCCTGGCACCTTCGTTTCAGGGTGGTTCCACACGGTTGCCGCTGCCGACCGAGACGGTATGTCGGTCAGCGGTGTGAGCTTCGCATGGCTCGCGGCGATGTGTGAGGACGCTCTTCACCTGGACGATTACGACTCCGTCCTCGGCCGCTGAAGCCGGCAGGGGGCGCTGGGGCTACCGCTCCCATGCACAGTGGTCGACCAGATGCCACAGACACCACACTGCGCCCGCACCGTCTGCGTCGCCGCATCGATCCTGACTCCGACGCCCCGGACCACCACCGCCTCCAACCGCAGGCCCGCCAGGTGCGGCAGCAACGCCGGAATGATCTCCATCCCGGCACCCAACCCGAACCACCGACGAGCACGACTCACAAGATGGATGCTGTTGGTGATCTTGGTTGTGTGATCGGGGTGGGGCGCGCCGCTGCCAGAGTTGAGGGATCCTCAGTGCTGGGGTAGCGGGACGTCGATGAGGCGGGGTTCGGGTTCGTTGGTGCCGGTGGAGACGGCTCGGGTGGCGTGGGCTGCGAGCCCGAAGGGCACTCCGGCGATGGTGATGCGGGATCGGTTGGCGGACCTGTTCGTCGACGAGGGTTCGTGGATCGGCTGCTGGCCACGCTGGTCCATCTCCCGTCACGGGCTGACCCACGACGTGATCGCGGCCTGGTTCGGGGTGCATCGCTCGACGATCAGCCGCAGCATCACCGAGATCAGACCCCTACTGGCCAAACGTGGCTGCCGGGTACGCGACGGCGTCCGGCTCCGGACCCTCTCCGACGTGGTGGCACACCTCGGGCACCACCCGCAGGCGTTGATGGACGCTATCGAAGTGCGGGTGCGCCGTCCGGCCGCCCAGCGGGCCGGGACCGCTTCGTGTCCGGCAAGGCCCGACTGAACACGATGAAAGCCCTGGTGATCTGTGTTCCGCTCGGGGCGGTTGCTGTTCTGCGGCGAGACACGCCCCGACTCGATACATGACATCACCCAGGCCCGCACCGCTATGTCGACGACGACGCCCATTTGAGGCGGCCTCGTCGCGGACTCCTCAATCTTGTGCTGCCCCGCGTCGTAACCTGGACTCAGGAGACAAAACGTACCTAACGTAGTATTCAGTGTGATAAAACTACAAAGGGTCTAGGTTCGTTCGTCCGTCCGGCCTTGATGTGAGGCGGCGACCGATAGAAATCGTCGTACCCCCGTGGCACAGTGGGATCAGGCGCGCGGGTGAGGAGGAAGTCTCGTGCAAGTCCTCAACCAGCATGGACAGCCGACACCACCTAACGGCTGCCGATGGTGTGGCATAGCTGAACGCGATCACGTCCAGCTATGGACCGAAGGCCGCGGATGGCATGGCTGGGAGGCGCCGACGCCCGCGCAACGGCGGGTGCGGATGCTAGCCCGCCGCGCCGAACAGACGGGTCATTCGTCGAGTGCGGCGAGCACAGTGATCTTGGCGAAGATCTCCTGAATCTTCGGAGGGACCTCGGATGCGTCTTGAAGGCTGCGCACGAGGCCTGCCATGGTGGCTGGTTTCCCGCTGGGCCCGGTATCGCTGTTGACGCGGAAAGCATCCTCTAGCGCCGCGCTGAACTTTGGGCCGCTACGCAGTTCGGCGATGTCGGCTGCCCTCCAGGGGCGGCCGTCGGTACGCCTCCAGAGTGTGTTACCGGCGTGCGCCCATTGTTCGTCGGAGAACTCGTGCTCGAACTCGTTGCCAGGGTCGCCGAGCAGGTGCACGTGCTCGCGCTTTACCAGCCCGGCGTTCGCCAGTCTTGTTTCGCTGTAGAACCTCTTGCCGTACACGTCGCCGTCGACGACGAAGGCGACACGTCTGCCGTGCTTGACGAGGTGACCGGCGAAGATGATTGCGCCCTCATCCTTGTTGCACGGCACCAGAACGATGCCTGCGGACTGCAGGGTCCGTCCGGTGACCAGGCGGAAGAGCACCGGGAAAGCTACCATTTCGGTGTCTCCCTCGACGCCGAGGAAGAACCGTTCGTGAAGCAGGATCGTGTTACGTAGGCCGAGAGCTGCGGCGATCTGCATCAGGTGCCGGCTTTGCAAGTCGTGGGCATCTGAGGTGAGGATGCTGTCGATCTCGGTTCGGTTGTTCGTCTGCAGCCGCAGGTGGACGATGTCGCCGGGCTCGGCACCGTCGATGAGGTTCATCGAGTGAGTAGCGACGACCACCCCGATGTGTTCGTTAGCGCTCTGCTCGCGGATGACCTTCATGATGCGTCGTTGTTGCAGGTAGTCCAGATGGGTGTCCGGTTCGTCGTAGATGACGATGCAGTCGTGCGGCCCGCTTTCAGCGGCCGCTTCGGCGTCAGGTCCCGGCGTGTTCAGCGTGTCGCGCAGAGCGTCGCTGGCCCATTCCCAGACGGCGAGGCTGACCCGTCGGGCCCGTCCGGCGCCGGAGCGACCGACGCCGACGCCCTCACCGTCGGCGGTTGCCAGATTCAGATGTGTGGCCTTCAGGACCTTGGTGAAGCTGATCTCGGGCTCCACCTCGACCGAGGTCAGCTCGTCGCATCGTGCCTTGATGTGGTCGACCAGGCCCTGCGCGTCCTGACGAACTCGCGCGCTCAGTTCCTGCTGCAGGACGGTGACCTGCTCACTGAGCTTAGGATCTTCCAAGTGCTGCTGGAATCGGGCGTTGAGCGCTGACCGGACAGCGGACTCGGCTGACTCGTGATCGCCGAAACGCAGCACCCGGGGCAGGGCGTCGCGTACCTGTGCCGGCAGGGGAACCCAGTCTCTGACTGTCGGCTCTCCCTTGGCGAAGTCCTCCAGCACTTGCACGATGTCTTCCTTGCGGGTCTTGCCCTGTAAGTCGACCAAGTTCTCCTTGGCAAGACGCCGGAGCTCATCCAGCTTCTTGCCTGCCAACCCGCGCAAGGACTCGTTCTCGGCAACGTCAAGCTCAATCGATGCCTCGACCTTGCCGGAGGGGAACCGCCCGCGACGCACTCGCACACGGGAAGGCAGGGCAAGGGTGTTCTGCTCGTGGACGGAGAGTTGGAACTCACCCGTGACGATCGTTTCCTCGACCCGTCGCCGCGCCAGCGAGTCTGAGGAACCGGGCTGCGCGTCGAGGTACGTGCGGTCCTCGTCCGAAAGTGTGTACGCGCCCAGCAGGAACGACAGGGCGTCGAGGAATGCTGTCTTCCCGCTGTCGTTGTGACCAACCAAGATCATCGGCTGGCTGATCTCAAGAGGGCCGATGTCGGCGAGGCTCCGGAAGCCCTGCACTCGGATCGTTGCAAGACGCACGTATTGACTCCAGCTTTCTACAAGTTCCGCCAGGGAGCGAGCACTACGCCAACCGTTGTCGTAACGCTCGGCGACTATCGCCACTGGGCCCCACAACATACCCCGGCAGCGATGAGCTGCCCGTCAACGACTCGCGGGCCACCAGCATGACCTCCTACAGCGGCGGCGACTATCCCCAAACCTGTCCGTCAGTTGCTCATCGAGGTCGGCTCTGGGACGCCGCCACGAGCCGCGCTCGGCCGAAAACCAGGATTGACTTAGGCTGACTACGGTCCTTGCTGCAGACAACACTGTCACCGACCGCGACTACCGCAGTGGCCTGAGCTGCCGCGCACGCCCACGACCGCAGGCCCACCGCCGGCGACACAGCACCGAGGGAAAAGGCGATCGTCTCGAAACCGGTGGTAACTCCGACGCGGCCGACGACATCGAACTACCCCGCCTGGTTCCGGTGAGTCCGTCCCGGCGGCGGCTCGGGACGGACGGAGGCGACCGTGCCTTCCACCGGAGTTCCGACCCGGAGCTGGTGTGTGAGGCGCCCGGTCGGTACTGGCATGGCTTCGCCGCCTGTTGATGACAGGGAGACGAACACGCGGCCCGCGAGGAGGACGCCCAGGAGCGGTCTAGTTTCGAGCCGAATTTCAGCCAGCACCACGGATTCCTCGGTCATCGGATCCCCCCAGTGCCGCAGCACGGTCAACCCGTGGGCGATCGCGCTGACGGGTACGTCGGCCTTGCGCTTGGCGTTGCGTACGGCCATGAGTTCGGCCCGTATGCGGTCGGCTGGTTCGCCTTCGGGTATGCCGGCGTTGAGGCACACGGCGAGGTACATCGACTTGAGAAGTGCGAGACGCCATCGGTTCTCGTTCGGTGGTGAGACCTCTAGAGTGACGTCCCCGGCGGCCAGGATCTCGCGGATGGCGGGATCGACGCGTCTTTCGGGAAGGAGAACGAACTGCCTGTTCGGTGTCCATCGCACGAGTAGCCGGCCTGTCTGCCGCTTGCCTCGGACCGTGTCCGCCTCGAACGACGGCATCGTCAAAGCGCCGTCGTACCAGTCGATGAGGTCGGCTTCGACGAGGCTGCCGAATCCGTGGTTGCACCGGTCGCACGTGCGGGTCATCTTCGTGCCGCCGAGCCGTTGCGGCGGTACGTGCTCCTCGGTCGTGGCGGCGTCACCGCAGATCGGGCAGCGGTCGGAAGAGCGGGGGCGCAGCACCTTGATCAGCCTGAGCGGCGCCGTCTCCGTCGGTCCTGGCGGCTCATCCCCGAATTCGAGTGGGGCATCTCCGGCCCGGTCCACGGACATCGCCTCTGGTGGCCGCTTACGCACGAGGGCAGCCCTTCCTCGACTGGGCAGCGCGGGCGGGCATCATACGGCCGAGGTGATCGCCGCAGTGATCTGGTCGAGTCCCTGCTGCGCCAGTTGGCGCGCCTCCTCGCTCGCCGCGTCGGTCGCGATCGGGAACAGGAAGCCCTTGATAGTCGTTGCTAGCCGGCGCAGTTTCCCCGGCTCGGGCTGGTCCTGCTGAGCCTCGGCCAGCACCTCGTTCGCGGCGTCTTCGATATCCTGCTGTTCCTGCGGGTTGAGTCCGTAGGCGGGAAGTTGTCCGAGGATGGTAGCGACTGCTTCCGCGAGCGGCTGGAACTCCGGCGCCACCTGGTGGGCGATGTACTGGTGTTGGGACACGTCGCGGTTGCCCCACGCCCACTGCCCGCCCTGGGTGTTTCCATGGAACACAGGCCCGTGGTTGATCGTCGGACCGTATCCGCGTTGGTCACGCAGGTATGCCACCACGTTGCTCTCCCAGTCCGTCACACAGTCGATTCCGCCGGTGGTGATCCCGGCCTGCACCGGTCCGCGGATCTCGGCGGGTAATGGGCGGTAGGAGATAGTACGGCTCGCCACCGACAGAACCATTGGAGATCGTTCTCGAGTAGACGACTGTCGCGGGCCGCGCGTGTCTCACGCGGAGGCGCCCGACGGCAGGAACAGATCGCTGGGTCCGCGGTAGTGCAGCCGGATTCCGGTGCCGGCTTGTGGCCGCTGGCCGCGAAGCACGCCGTGCCGGTGCGGGGCGAGGTCTACGGCGGCTTCGCCCAGCAGATCGAATCCGGTGGACCAGATCGCGATTCTTGCTCGTCCGGCATCGGTGATGCGCAGCCACGTCCCGGGTGCGGGTACAGTCGCGTACCAGGTGACCTCCGGGATAGCGACGCTTAGTGGCAGCCATCGACGCGACCGGCGGGTCCGGGAGGGGTTCGCGAACCTTTCCCACGCCGCCCGGGATTCCGGGGTCGGCCAGTGCGGGTCAGAGGCCAGCCAGGGGTCCAGGTCATCGATCCACTGGTGCATGCCGGCCACCGAGTCGAAGGTGGCGTCGGAGTCGGTCACCGCCACGATGGCAGCGAGGCGGTAGTCAAAGCCGGAGCGGATGAGGATGGCGGCCGAGGGGTGGAAGGTTCCTGTTTCGATCGCGGTCACCGCGCTGCCCAGCAGGGCACCGGCGTCGGGGTTGTTCTGGGCGGCTTCGTAGACCCGGGCGGCTTCCAAGCCCCACACCAGGTTGTAGATCAGGTCTGTTTCGATGAACTGTGCGATCTGGACGCGGTCGCCGGCCACGTCGGCGAGGGCGTTGCCTTGCACCCAGTGGCGGATCACGTAGTCTCGGTTGGCGAGCGGGTTTTTCGGCGCGAACTTGTCCATCGCGAACACGATGTCGGCGATCTGGACGATCAGGTCTGCGGCCTGTTCGTGGTCGTCGCCGATGAGCGCGGTTTCGGCCTGACCGGCCAGGGCGACGATGCGCCCGGAGACCTGCGAGAGTTCGGTGCCGGCTTGCGCGCCCAGCCCGGCCAAGTACCAGCCACGACGTTGTGAGCTGGTGGCGGTCTGCCACAGGTGCCGGGTTCGGCGGACGACGAGCTCGCGCAGCGCGGCCTGCCATGGCTGGTTGTAGCGGCGCAGTTGCCGCTCGAACAGCGAGTCACGCAGACTGTCGGCCAGGATTTGCGTTGCCGCGTCGGCGACCGTGTCCTGGTCTGCTTCGCCGACGATGCTCAGGATGCTGAGGTCGAGCAGCGCGAGGTTGTCCCGCCAGGCTGCTGCGGCGGCACCTTCGTCTGTGCCGGGTGTGTGTACCGGCAGTGCCCAGTCCGGGCCGCCGGTCACATAGCCGAGCAGCGGTTCGATGGCGGAGATCCCGTGAGTTTCGGCCATCTGCCTCAGAAGGGCGATACCGATACCGATGAGTCCTGATTGCAGTGGTCGGCCGCTGTCACCCTGCGTGAGTTCGTGCCACTCCTGGCGGCGCCAAGCGGCGGGTTGGAACAGCGGATACAGGACGAGGCCCTCGGTATCGACGAAGGCCCGGCCGGCGCGGCCAATCACGTTCGCGAACTCGGCACCGTTCAGCAGGTCCTGGCCGCGGCGTATCCCGTGGAACAACACCGCCGAGGCGGACAGGTTCAGGCCCTGGGCCAGTGTCGGAGAGGCGATGGTCACTTTCAGGATCTTGCGCTGCAGGAGCCGCTCGATCTCGCGCCGGTAGGGGCCGGGCAGGGCGCCGTGGTGAATGGCCACGCCGAGCTGCAGGCACCGCAGGATGGGATGGTCGGCGCCGAACCACTCGGCACCGACGGCCAGCGCGTCGCTGAGGTCGACGTCGGGCGGCAGCACCGAGGCGACGAGATGCCGGTAGTGCAGCTCGATGATCGTTTCCGCGTACTTCTCGACGGTGTTGCGCTGCGGGCAGAAGACCAGGACGGTCTGGCCCTCCTCGACGAGCCGCCACCCGGTGGCGATGACGTGTTCGCGCTGGCTGGACGGGAACTTTCGGCGGAATGGCCGGCGCGGTGTCCTGGCTTCGAAGTAGCGCGGAATGAACGACTGCTCCGGACCGAGCGTGATCTCCAGCCGGGCATGGTCGCCGCGCCATTCGACCAGGCCGAAGCGTTGCTGGGTGGGCCGCCACTGCTCGCGGTGCAGGCCGTCCGGCTCGTCGTCGGTGATCCACGCGACGAAGTCGTCGAGGTCGCTGCCGGAGGGGAACACCGCTGACAGACACAGGATGCGACGCAGGTCGGCATCGAATCGGCGCAGCAACCGCTGGATCTGGGCCTCGTAGCGGACTTCGCGCTCGGTGGCTCCGATCATGTGGCCCTCGTCCAGCACGACTAGGCCGACATCGTCGAGGACGGATGGGTCGCAGCGCAGCGCGAAGTCCAGCTTCTCGGGGGTCGCGACGACGATCTCGCTGGAGCGCAGGGTGTCCTCGTCGACGTTGCTGGCGCCCATGCTGCCGTAGAGCGACGAGACGCGGATGCCCAGCGGGGTGAAGGTGCGGGTCAGCACCTGTTCGGTTTGCGCGGACAGGGCCCGCAGCGGAGTGATGTACACCGTCCGGCGTCCACGGGCCAGGCACGCCAGGATCGCCAGCTCGGCGATGCGGGTCTTGCCGGCGCTGGTCGGGAGCGCGACGACGAGATCGTGCAGGTTCTGGAAGATCCGGTTGACGACGTGCAGTTGGGACGGCCACAGGTCGATCTCGGCACGGTCGCGGGCCAGCAGCGAGGTGACGAATGTGTCCCGCAGCTCGCGCCACCGTTCGAGCCGATCGGCGGCCCCTGGCGGCGGGGCCTGCGGGATTGTGGCTTCCAGGCTGGTGTCGAATAGGCCGCCGAGCAGGTGCCGGGTGAGGCGGTAGATCCACCAGGGCCCGGGTGCACGCACGTCGGAGGACGCTTGCTCGCCCAGGAGCAGATCCCGCAGGGCGGCGTCGAACAGGTCCCGGTCGCCGATCTCGATCGCGAACAGCGCCGCCGAGAGCGCGGAGAGGTAGTTCTCGCTCAGCAGGAGGTTCACGGGGCCGACCTGGTCCGGCGTGGCGGCCTCGGCTGCGTCGTCGTCCCCGCCGGTGAACGCCGCGAGCAGGGCCTCGTCGGTGGCCTGGGGAGACTGCCGCAACTGCCGGGTACGGCGTTCGATGGCACCCAGGTCTCGCATGATTAGGTCCGCCAGGGCCTGCTCCATCGGCGTTGAGCGGGCGGACCCGCGACTGGCCTGGATGAGCGAGTACGCGCGGGCGGCGTAGCCGCCCAGGTGGCTGGCCGCACCGGCGACTAGGCCATGGAAGACCAGATCCGGGTCGGGTGCCGCGTTGCGGGTAGCGGCCTCGATCGCGTACGAGCTCTGGATGAATCCCCGCTGGGCGACGACGATCTGCTCGGGCAGTACATTGCTGGCCTCCATCAGCAGTAGGCTGGTGGACAGCAGAGCGTATCCGTAGTTGAGCAGGTCAGCGTCCAGGAAGGCACTGAACGGGGGTGCGCCCGGGGGCAGGACCCCGGCCCGGCGAATCACCGACTGGGCCTGTCCACGGGCCAGGAGCCGGCCGCGGAAGCCGGCGTCGGTGGCCACCGTCAGCCGGGCAGCCAACTCCTGTGGCTCACGCGCCATCGGCGATCACCATCTCGTAGGTATCCCAGATAAACTCCTGGTGCTGCTGGACCCGTACGGTGATCGTCAGCTGCCGCACCCGGCCGGAGTACGCCTGAAGATCCGCGGCCACCTGGCTGCTGGGATCGCTGCTGGTGAGCAGGAACATCAGGTGACGGACCCGGTCCGGACGGACCCCGTTGTTGACCAGCAGGTCGTAAATGGCGTGGCCTAGGTCGTCGTCGGCTGTCGACAGGAGCCGGTCGGCGAACTGGGTCAGCGAGTGCGGCGAGGGCAGCTCGTCGTTGCGGGCCAAGCCCTCGCGGGCCTCGGTGATGGTAGGTTTGCCGAGTTTGGTCCGGCTCTTGGCCTCGGCCTTGGCGATGACGGGTGCACCGTCGGTGTGCCGTTTCACCCCGAGGGCGTCGTCGCCTCGCATCGCCCACTGCTGATGATCACGATGGATGAGCCGGCTTGGCCCCACTACGTACCCGGCCTCCTCGCGCAGGTAGGCGGTCGCCAGAATCTCGCCCATGTCCCCAGAGCGGGCGGCCTTCTCAGTGGGCAGCTTGTTACGCAGGTACTTGGCCAGAGCGTCCTTCTCTAGCCGCTGCGCCATCGCCGTCAGGGCCGCAGACGGTGCGTACACGGCCGGCAGCGCTGCAGCAAGAGTGGCAACCCCGATGCTGTCGTCGAACGACTCGACCAGCCCGGCGTGGTGCTGGCCAGTGGGCACGGGTGTCCCCACCGTGCACCAGCTCCGAAAGTTAGCCGTGTCCACCAGCGTCCGCGTCCCTTCTCGTGTCGCACCTGAGTGGACGAACTGTATCGAGCAGGCATCTCTGGCAGCACCCTGTCCGGGGCACACCCCCCGGCCGGACGTGGCCGCGCGACGCCAGCTCGGCAGCCACACCGGTCCCTGCGCTGGGTCTCGGAGCATGTTCAACCCACCAGGGAGTTCGGCGGGCAGCCGGCGACCCCGAACAGCAGGGCGGATATTTTTTCGCGCTTTCCTGAGGGCGTAGGTTGTGGTTCAGGTTTCAGGGTGGTTACTGTGGTCGACGGCGAGAGGTGGTGAGACGGATGGCCGAGCTGTTGGTCGCAGACCCGGGGATGCTCATTCAGGCGCGCGAGTCTCGCGGACTGCGCCAGAACGAGGTAGCCCAGGCCATGTCGAAGCACCTCGGGATGACGGTCTCGCAGGCGTACGTCAGCAAGGCTGAAGCGGGACGCGTGAGCGTCTCCGGCGAGCGCCTGGAGGCGTTCTCGACCGCGCTGGGATACCCGGTCGCCGTGCTCTGCGATGCTCCCGACGAGGAAGGTGTCGGTGTCGGCCTGATCCACCACCGGAAGCGGGCATCCCTGGGTGCTCCGGCTCTGCGGCGCATTCACAACCAGCTGAAGTTCGGACGACGTCAGACTGCGCCACTGCTTGCTGCAGCGGGAGATCAGCCGCACCGCTTCCGTCGGCACGAACTCGCTGAGGACGAGTCTCCCGAGGAGATCGCGCAGCTGGTGCGTCGAGAGTGGAGTCTGGGCGACGGTCCGATACCTGACGTGGTCGCCGTCCTTGAGGGTGCCGGCGCCGTCGTCCTTATTCGGGACCTCGGCACCCTGGAACTCGATGCGGTCAGCGCATGGCCCAGCGAGGGCATCCCGCTGTTTATCGTGAACGTCGCGGCGTCCACTGATCGCGCTCGTTTCAGTCTCGCTCATGAGCTGGGCCATGTGATCATGCATCACGTTCCAGGTGGCACGACGGCGCAGGAGAAGCAGGCCGACATGTTCGCCAGTGAGTTTCTGATGCCGGCCAGGAGCATCCGCGAACAATTGCGTCAAGGCGTCGATGTCAACCGCCTCATGCAGCTGAAACCCAGGTGGGGGACTTCGATGGCGGCGCTAGCCAGACGCGCGCTCGATGTGAATGCTCTGAGTGACTGGCAGTACCGCAATCTCGTGGTCGAGTTGTCGATGTTGGGCTACAAGACGCGCGAGCCGGTTTCTCTGGAACCTGAGCATGCATCGAAGATTTTTGATGTTGTGCAGGTCCTGATCCGGGACCGAAGCGCCACTGTGGAGGAGTTGGCGGCTACAGTCGGACTGTTCCCCGATGAGTTCCAACAGCTATACCTGGCACCGCCGTCACACGGACGCCTTCGGGGCGCCGCCAAAAGAGGTGAGAGATGACGCATGACCCTGTGCCGCCGTCGTCACGACGGCCGGCTTGGGATGCCACAGCCGAACTGACCACGGCTGCGGAGCAAGCTACGAAGGGTCGCATCTTCCTGTTGACCAGGCCGAAGGGCACCTGGGCCGTACCCCAGTACCTCGACCCGACCATCACCGGGTTCGCCCTCTGCGGCCCTCAGGGCGAGCAGCGTATCGGCGAGCTCTCCGGGCGTCGCCGCTTGCCAGTGGTGGCCGACCTCGCCCACTACGAGAAGACACTGGCCACCCCTGAGGCGCCGATGCTGTTCCCGGAGACCCTCTTCGGTCGCGACGGCTTCTTCGATGACATGCGGGCACGAACGGATTCAGCGATCTTCACCCCCACCGCATACGTCGAGGCCGGTGAACCGGCCGCGCTTAGGCCCTGTGTCGAAGTCGGTGCCGGGGTTTGGGCTGTTGGGTGAGGATCTTCGCGTGTTGGTGTTCGAGATGTAGCGAGGTCTCCGGTATCTGGTTCAGCGACCAAGCAGAACCCGAACACCGGAGACCTCGTGGACACCCTAGTGGTGGCGAGGCGGCATGACCTTACCGACGCACAGTGGGTGGCGCTGGAGCCGTTGCTGCCTGCGGGGCGTCGGCCGGGTCGGCCGTCGAGATGGACGAAACGGCAGCTTATTGATGGGATTCGGTGGAGGACACGGGTCGGTGCCCCGTGGCGGGATGTTCCGGAGTGTTACGGGTCCTGGGCTGCGGTGTACGGGCTGTTCCGGCGTTGGCAGCGTGATGGGACCTGGGCGAAGATCCTGACCGTCTTGCAGGCTGTGTCTGATGCGGCCGGTCGGGTGGTCTGGGACGTGTCGGTGGACTCGACGGTCGCCCGAGCGCATCAGCATGCTGCCGGGGCGCGTAAAAGGGGGATCTGCAGGCAGAGCCGCCGGGTGGGGTCGGGGTCGAGCCGACCGATCACGCGCTCGGTCGGTCGCGGGGTGGGCTGACCACGAAGCTGCACCTGGCCTGCGAGCAGGGGCAGAAGCCGTTGTCGATCGTGTTGACAGCCGGGCAGCGTGGGGACAGCCCGCAGTTCACGGCCGTACTCGACGGGATCCGGGTGCCCCGTCTCGGCGCCGGCCGGCCACGGACCCGCCCGGACCGGGTCCTGGCCGATAAGGCCTACACGTCGAAGGCCAACCGCCGCTACCTGCGCCGACGCGGTATCGCCGCGACGATCCCCTCGAAGGCCGACCAAGACGCCAACCGACGCAAGAAAGGCTCCAAGGGCGGCCGACCCCCGGCCTTCGACCCTGAGCGATACAAGCAGCGCCACGCCGTGGAGTGCGGCATCAACCGACTCAAGCGCAACCGAGCCGTAGCGACCCGGTTCGACAAACTCGCCGTCCGCTACGAAGCCACCGTTCACATCGCCGCGATCAACGAGTGGCTATGACCGACTTCGACACAGGGCCTAAGGCCATCCGTTCCGCGGCTCAGGAGGTAACCCGCACCGACGTGGTCATCGTGGTGCCGCTGGACGTGACCTGGCTGCGCGACAACAAGATCGACCAGCTCATCGCGATCCTCAAGGCGATTCCTCACCCAATTGCGCTCATCCTTGGCGGCCAGTACAACCCGACCGACTCCTACGCCGACATCATGAGGAACCTCCGGCGGATCTACCAGGAGATCGGCCGCGTCGGACCATGGCGGACCGACCCGGTGACGGCGTTGGACGCGATGGCGCAGGGCGGGATGTTCGCCGGCATCGGGTCCTCGGGAAGCCTGCGGCACCTCGTACCCCCCGGTCAGCCCACGAAGATCACGAACCGGTTCAAGCCGTCAGTATTCATCCCGGAACTGCTGCACTTCTTCCGGGCCGACACCCTGGCGCAACGGTGGGCGAACGTGGACCCGCTACCCTGTTGGTGCACGGTATGCGCGGGCCGAGGGCTCGACCGATTCGACAGCCATGACCCAGGGGTTGACACTGAGGCGCGCGCTCACAACGCCGCCTCGTGGTCGGCGCTCTGGGCGCACATGCAAGCCCTGCCGACCGGCACGGAGCGGCAGCGGTGGCTGGCCGAGCGGATTCGGCTCGCGCACCTGGCCTACGAGGCGGAGAACGAGCGCATCCAGCAGGCCAACGCCTTCAAGCCCTCCAAGACGTTGCAGCGTCTCGCGAAGTTGATGGAAGGAACCCATCCGAGCGTCATCGCAGGTGCTGGTAAGCCTGCTCCGTGAAGAGCCATCCAGCGGCGCTAAACCGTCGCTGGATGAAGGGTGCCGGCGGCACTAGCACCTCGGGCCGCTCGGAGGGCCCGACCATCACTCCGACCCCGAACCGACGCGACTCTCGGACCATGGTGTCGACGTCCAACGGCATGCGCCGCAGCCACATCATCCGGGCGGTGAACGGGGCGAACCTGCCAGCACGTTCCAGGCCGGCTCGCCAGCGCGTCGCTGGCACCACTGCCAGATCGACCCGTGCCGGACGGACAGCCAACCGCTCAGCGGCTCCTGCAGCAATTCGAACGGAACCTCGGGGCATCCTGTGCAGCGTACGTTGATCACAATGAGACAGCGAGGAGACCGGCACCGGCCATCCGACTGGCAGTGACATCAGCAGCTCAAGGTGATCAGAGGACAGCAGCACCCCAAGGCCGTCGCGCTGTCGACGATCATGCTCCGCCTCATCGACGCGGTGAGCGATGAGAACGTCACTGCCAAGCATCTGCAGGAGGGACCAGTCCCGATCGGCTGGGACAAAATCGGTGACGCCGCGCGATGCTAGCTGGACCGTGCCCGTACATATGTCCTGCAGCGCGCCACTCACATGATCACCCGTCTGCATTTGCCTGATTGAAGCGTGCCACGCACCTTGTCCCGTACTGGGCAGATGTCATGATCGCCAGTATTTCTACCACCGATGTGGCGCTGGAGTCACCTGTCGGACGAGGTCGAAGCAATCGGCTCCGGCGGGTCAACCAGTCACCTGCCGCGCACGTCCGGTAGCACCATAGCTGGCCCATGGCCGCAGCAGACCAAGACCGAGACATAAAATCTATGGCAGCTCGTGAGGCGCCCGACGAAGGATAAAGATGCGGCGTGCGGGCGGTGGACAGTCGGTGACGGTCCGGGCGACCGTTCCGAGTTGCCGGCGGTGCGGAACGCCATCCACATGCCAGTGGTGAGTGTCGGGTGACATAGGCGAGCGGACCGTCCTGCACGCAAGACCAGAGGCCGCAACCTTCAACCACTACCCGCGCAGAGGCTCCGACCACCGCTTCCGTCGAGGGATGACAAATGCCGCAGCTCCTACCAACGCGCCCATAGCGATCAGCGCCACCCCGAGCGCCTGCTGATCATTCCCGGTCACTAGGTTGACCCCAAAGCCGATCAACACCGTACCCACCCACGCCACCACCACCGCGATGATCGACTGTCGACCCAGCTCGGCAAGGCTCTGCTTTGCGGCCTCAAGCTCACCGGTCAACCGCGCGATCTCAGTCTGCTGAGTACCGCTGCGCTGCACATGACTGAGCTTGGTCTCGCTGAGTTCGCGCTGGCTGCGCTCCAGGCTCCGCCGAATCGTGTCGTGCTGTGCGCGCAGCTGGACGATGGTCTCCTGGGCCTTCCCCTCGGACAGCGCCAGCACCCGGATCATCGGCTTGTTATCGACGTAGTCCTCAGGCTCGAACTCGCTGAACAGGTTGTCGGAGTTGACCATCGTCAGGACTCCTCGCCAACCATCGCCCCACGAACCAGGTCAAGGTTGTGACGCATCGCCTTTGTCTGCGGATGCTGCCCACCAAGTGCCTGCCTACTACGCCGGAATCCGGACTCGAACACCTCCAGAGCGCGTGGCAGTTCGTCCATGCGCACGAGCGTCGTCCCGAGCGTGGCGAGCACGGTGAGGGTGTCGGGATGCTGGGGGCCCAGCACGCGCTCGGCGCGCTCCAGGACGTCGTTCAACCGTCCTAGCGCCTCGGCTCGGCGGCCCGTCAGCACCAGGGCGACCGCGAGATTCTGCTCGATCACGAGCGTGCTGGGGTGATCACGGCCCAGGACCCGGGTGCTCTCCTCGAAGGTCTCGGTGTACAACTCGACCGCTCGGTTCAGATCCCCGGCGTCCTGATAGGAACCGGCTAGGTCACTTTGGGTGATCAGCGTGCTCGGATGGTCACGGCCGAGGATCCGCATCGATGCGGCGAGGGTCTCCTCATACATCGGGATGGCCTTGCTCAGGTCGCCCCGCCGCCGATAGACACCGGCGAGATCGTTGCGCGTGCGCAGGGTGTCGGGGTGGTCGGGACCGAGGACGCGAATGCTGCCAGCGAGTGTGCGCTCGAAAATCGCGGTGGCTTCGTCGAGCCGGCCGGTGGCCTCCAGGGCACTGGCAAGGTTGTTCCACGTGCGCAGGGTGTCTGGATGGTCCGGCCCGAGGACGCGAATCCGGTTGTCGAGGACGTCTTGGTACGAGGTGATCGCCTCCTCCAGCCGGCCGAGAGAGACGTACACGCGGGCGAGGTCGTTGGCGGTGCGCAAGGTGTCGGGATGGTCCGGGCCCAAAATCCGCGCCCGATCTTCGAGCACCTCGCGGTACATGGCCGTTGCCTGGTCGTAGTCGCCGAGGGATTCCAGCACGCCGGCCAGGTCATTGCGAGTCCGTAGCGTGTCGGGGTGATCAGACCCGAGGACGCGCACACGATTTTCCAGCAGCCGGATGTACTCCTCTCGCGCACGAGGCACGTCCCCGACGGCTCGGTAGGCGCCGGCGAGATTGCTGCGGGTGCGCAGGGTATCCGGATGCTCTGGGCCGAGGACGCGGGTGCTGTCGGCGAGCGTCCGTTGGTACAGGGTGATCGCCTGCCGAAGCTGTCCTGCCGCACGATAGGCGCCGGCCAGCTCGTTCCGGAGCACCTGCGTCTCTGGATGGTCGGCGCCAAGACGCCGCTCCCGGTCGGCCAACCGCTGGTCAAGGTCGTATACCCGGCGTTTCGGGTCATCGACCACCGGTGTCGCCTCGGACAGCTCCACCAGTGCCTGGTAGAGCCTGTTACGTAGCTGTCCGGGGCTGCTCACCTCGACGACATGCGACACCCGGCGCAGGTGAGCACGGAATCCGAGCTGCCGGTCCCCGGCCTCATCGTCGACGTAGAACCGGCGGGGGACTGGGACGGCCAGATCCTCGCCCAGCACCATAACGACCAGGGGTCGACCGGTAACGTCTGCGGCCTCGAAAGCCTCGGCAACACGGTCATCCCAGTGGAAACCGACGATGCAGACCGTCAAGTTCGCGCCAGCCGGAGGAACGATTTCGTGCCCGGCCTGTCGGATAGCCGATCGGGCGGCCTCGGCGAACGGGTCGTCGGCCGGGTACTCCGAGAGCTCTGGCGCGTGAACCAGGTGGACCCGCCGCCCAGCGCTGTAGTTTACGCCGAAAGTCGATCTATGGCCGAACACGTTGTGCTGGATGTCGCTGTTGCCGATCTGTACACCGTGTGCTCCGGTCACTGACACCCGGAATTCCTCGTCCGCCACGAGGGACTAGATTATGAGGACTGCGGACGAAACGAGATCCGCTATTCAGGTATTGCTTCTGGGACTGTTCTGTCTGATGCGCGACTCCGCCTCCTCAGGTGCCGCAGGTCTCCTCATGCTACAGATGGTCTGTCGAATGAAACCCTTGATCGGGCGCGGCCAGCCCTAGTGCTCCAGCCGTAGCTGGTGGATTCGCTGTCTTCGCTGGTAGTGAGCCTGTTTGGTGTGGTGCTGGTGTCGACGCCGCCATCGTGACCATCGATGGATGTGGTCGAAGGGTCGGGTGGTGGTGATCAGGTGTGCCAGAAGACGGCGGACCTCGCCGAGACTGAGGGGCACGAGGTGTTCATGATCAGGTTCGAGTTCCCGCTTTTCGCCTGGGCGGCGGTGACGGCGAGGTAGGCGTGGGCCCACAGAACGAGTGTTCCGGGCGCACATCGATCCCACGCTGTTCACGCGCTGGATCGACCCGAGCTCCCTGCAGACGCGCATCGAGGAGTGGGATGCGCGCTCCGGCGGCAGCTGGCGGTTCGTCTCCATCCGGGACGGGGAGGAATACGCGTTCCATGGCTGCTTCCACGAGGTGCGGCCGGACCGCATCGTGCAGACGTTCACCTACGAGGGAGAGCCCGACGGCGTGGCCCTGGAGACGCTGTGGTTCACCGACCTCGGCGGCGGCCGCACCCAGCTCCGCACCCAGTCTCTCGTGGAGAGTTTCGAGGGCCGGGACGCGAGGCTCAGGAGTGGCATGAACGTCGGGGTCAACGAGGGCCACGCGAAGCTTGAGGAGTTGCTCGCTGATGGCACGGTCTGACCGGCCCGCCGACCGGCACCGGGAGGTAGGCCGGGTGTTCACGGATCGGGTCCAGGGCACCCGGTCGTGGAAGGTGCCCACACCGGTCGCCAGGTGGACCGCCCGGGACGTGGTGCGCCACCTGACGGAGTGGTTTCCCGCGTTCCTCGCCGCCGGGAGCAGCGTACGACTGCCGGCCGGACCGAGCGTCGACGACGACTTGGCGGACCCAGCGCGACGCTGTGCAGGCGGTACTCGACAACCCGGCGACCGCCGACCTGGTGCTGAGCAATCGGCACATCGGCGAGGTGCCGCTGACCCAGGCGATCGACCGGTTCTACACCAGCGATGTGTTCATGCACACCTGGGACCTCGCTCGGGCCACCGGGCAGGACGGCCGGCTCGACGCCGGCTCCTGTGCCGAACTGCTGGCCGGCATGGAGCCGATCGAGCAGGTCATCCGGTCGTCTGGGCGGTACGGTGCCCGGGTACCGGTGACCGACGACGCCGACGCGTAGACCAGGATGCTCGGCTTCATCGGCCGGGACCCGGACTGGGCACCGCGCCGACCATCGTGAGGCGACACCCCGGGAGTACGCGCCGCGCCTGCCGTTTCACCCTCGGCTGAGCGGCGGACCCTGCCGTGCCCGAAGATCTGACCGGGGTAGGCACGCCGGTACCCTGCACGGGGGTAACCTCAGCCGACTCTCCCGCCCACCATGGCCACGATCGTCACCATGATCAACGATCGCTTACCCTGCGGAGCAGATCGGCAGCGGCCCGACGCAGGACCTCGTTCTCCTGCTCCAGCAGCTTGATCCGCTCGCGGGCCTCGCGCAGTCCGGCTGACTCGCTGCCGCTGACACCCGGTCTGCTTCCCGCGTCGACGTCAGCCCGGCGCAACCACTGGAACAACGTCATCGAGTGGACTCCGGAGTCCCTACCGTATGTCCGGGCGGCCCATACCCGGACGGTCGTCACGTGCGGCAAGCAGTGGGCGCATTGGTGGGTGCTCCGCAGGTGCTCGGCTGCCGTGGACCGACCCCCATCCATCTGGACGCATGGTCTCATGTTTCGGCGGGATGGGGTTTTTGGTGGGAACGGGTGGACTACTGCGACGCCATTGGACGCAAGGAGTCGACCAAGGTCAACCTCTTAATCCGCGGGTTCGGGGTTCGAGTCCCTGGCGGCGCACCACAAAAAGGCCCTGACCAGCGTTTAGCTGGGCAGGGCCTTGATGTTTGTCTATGTAGTTTTGAACCGCCCCCCGTAAACCCCTCAGTAACGCCGTGGGGCGATCACATTCGACGGGGCGGTTGGTGCTGCCGGCCGCTGCCCGGCTATGCGGTCGGCTGCGGGCCAGGGCCGGGTTTCTCCGGATCGCCTGACGTTGGCCTTCCGCCGAGCTGTTCGAGGATGGCGGAGCTGTCCGGGGCGAGGGCGGCCTTGACGATGTAGTGCTTCTTGGTGATCTCGTTGCTTCCATGCCCGAGCTGGGCGGCGGCGCTGTCGGTGTTGGCCTCCCGGTCGATCAGGGTGGCGACGGTCTTGCGGAAGGTGTGCGGGGTGACCCATTCGAGGCCGGTGTCGGCGCGGGCTGCACGCCACTGCCGGCGGACGTTCGGCGGGGAGAGCCAGGTGCCGCGTCGGGAGGCGAAGATCGCGTCGTAGGGGTTGTCGGCGGCGTCGAGCCTGACGCTGGACGTGGATCGCTTGCGGCGAGTTTCACCGTCCGGGGTAGGTCTGGGCCGTAGGGTCCTCAGCGCGGCGGATCACGGTCACACGTACGGGCGGAGCAGGTCGCTGAGGTCAGCGCGGCCAACCTCGGCTAGGGCCGCAGGCAGTTCGGCAAGCCGGCCGCGGACCTCCAGCCACTCCCACAGCTCGCGGGGCTCATCGCCTTGGGCGAAGCGGGCCCGGTCGAAGCCGGGCACACCGACCAGGTCGGCCAGATCCTGCCAGTCGAAGTGGAGCCCCCGGATGACGTCGACTTTCACGGTGCCCGGGATCGCTTCGTTGGGTGGCGCCGGAAGCGGCGTGCCCCCTCGGTCGCCTGTTCGTGCGGGAAGAAGTCGGCCGAGCAGCATAAACAGCACCTCGGCGCTGGCGCGGGCCGCGAACTTCTTGAGGCGGTCGCCCTTGTTGAAGTCAGCGTTATCCATCACGCCCTTGACGACGAGCCAATGCGGCACCTCGCGCTCGTGCGCCACGGTGGCGATCGTCGCGGCCTCCATCTCCAGGCCGAGGATCTTCCGCATTCCCATCTTCCTCAGGTCCGACCAGATCCTCGGATCCTGGATCACTGCGCTGCCACTGGCCAGCGGGCCGGGGTGGACGGCGAAGGGCAGTCGGTCAGGTCCGTCGACGTCCTCGGCGAGAATTCGCTCGATCTTCGCGGTACCGGCACCGGTCAGCGCCCATGCTCCCTCTTGCCAGACGATGAGATCATCGGCCGCCAGCCGAGCCAGCCGGTCCGACCAGGCGGCCTTGGGGAAGTACCGCGGCCGGGCCGGGTGTCTGCGGGGATTCTGTCCCTTGTAGAGGGACTCCAGCAACCAGATAGCGGACTCCTGCTCGGTGGCGATCCCGTGGCTGGGCAGGTCTGAGGGATCGAAGTCCTGTGCGGCGCGTAGCCATCGGTCGTTCAACGGGTACTGCTGGTGGGCGCCCTGGAATGTGTCACCGGCCTGCTTTCCCTCGTCGTACTCGTAGACCGTCGTGGCGACGAGCACGTCGCCGGGTGCCGTGTCGTCAGGATTGCCGGCGCAGACGCCGCACATCGCTAGGCAGGTAGGCTGAAGTAGGTCGGTCAGGGTAGTCGCGATCGGCCCTGTTCGACGCCCGCCCATACCTGTGGGCCGGGCGAGCGCCACGGTGATCCGGTTGCCCGTCGACGACTTGTACTCGCCGGTCAGATACGGGGTGAGCCCCTCGGGGTTCCGCTCGTGCCACTGCCCCGCCCCGACACCGTTCCTGGCCGACCGGGCTGCTTCGAGCTCCTCCGGTAGAGCGGCGATGATCAGGACGTCAACGGGGCTCAAGTGTCCTCCGATTCAGCCGAGGGTGATCGGCGTCAGCGGGCGGGTCTATGACCATGCTAGTCGTGCGCGGTCCCGACCATGTTCTGCGAGGGCTGACGGTCTCTGTTGGACCATCCCCTTCGAGCGACGAGCAGTCCGGATTTCTCGGTTGGTAGGCAGGCAGGGGACAACCGGGTCTGACGCCCCAGAGGCGCGGTCCGGAAGTGAGGTCGGCGCGACGAGCGCTAAGCCGACACGTCCAGGTCGGCATATCGGACTACCTCGCACGCAAGTGCCAGAGCAACGGCGAACTCGACGACCGACACGACCACGAACGGCCAGTGGTAAGGGCCGTTGGCCCAGTAGATGACCACAGCGGCTGTTGCCGGCATGCAGAACGTACCCAGGTCGACGATGAGCTGCAGGATCTTGCGAGAACGACGGCGCTCATCGGAGCGGTGTGTCCGCTCCCATCCGAATGCCTTCCCCGTCGGGTCGAGATCCGGAGTGAGGTGATCGCGGATGTAGCGGCCGATCGCCGAGACCTTTTCGTCGTTGACCAGATAGGTCCAACCCAGGACGGTGCTCACCGGTGGCAGCAGGAGCAGCAGGTTGGCGTGGCCTTTGGAGGCCAGACTGGCTGTGATGACCGCCGCCATCGCGGCGAGCGTGACGTAGATCAGGTTGTCACGGAGGCCGATCCGGGTCTTCTGTTCGTCCTTCAGGCGTTCGTACTCCACCAGCAGCAGGCGGACGGCGGACTCATCCGGATCAGCCATCCGTTCCTCCCGATCGACAGAGTGCTGTCGCATCATCTAGGTCGGGTGTTGTTGAAGGCAAGGGTGGACCGGCTGCCGGACTGTCCTGCGCGGTGCCCAGACACCGGACTGTCCCTCTGTAGCCAGCGGAGATGACTCCGTTAGATCCGCAGACCCTCGGCTGCGGATGAGCCGGGGCCCGGGCCCGGCGGATCTAGGCCCTGTGTCGAAGTCGGTCATAGCCACTCGTTGATCGCGGCGATGTGAACGGTGGCTTCGTAGCGGACGGCGAGTTTGTCGAACCGGGTCGCTACGGCTCGGTTGCGCTTGAGTCGGTTGATGCCGCACTCCACGGCGTGGCGCTGCTTGTATCGCTCAGGGTCGAAGGCCGGGGGTCGGCCGCCCTTGGAGCCTTTCTTGCGTCGGTTGGCGTCTTGGTCGGCCTTCGAGGGGATCGTCGCGGCGATACCGCGTCGGCGCAGGTAGCGGCGGTTGGCCTTCGACGTGTAGGCCTTATCGGCCAGGACCCGGTCCGGGCGGGTCCGTGGCCGGCCGGCGCCGAGACGGGGCACCCGGATCCCGTCGAGTACGGCCGTGAACTGCGGGCTGTCCCCACGCTGCCCGGCTGTCAACACGATCGACAACGGCTTCTGCCCCTGCTCGCAGGCCAGGTGCAGCTTCGTGGTCAGCCCACCCCGCGACCGACCGAGCGCGTGATCGGTCGGCTCGACCCCGACCCCACCCGGCGGCTCTGCCTGCAGATCCCCCTTTTACGCGCCCCGGCAGCATGCTGATGCGCTCGGGCGACCGTCGAGTCCACCGACACGTCCCAGACCACCCGACCGGCCGCATCAGACACAGCCTGCAAGACGGTCAGGATCTTCGCCCAGGTCCCATCACGCTGCCAACGCCGGAACAGCCCGTACACCGCAGCCCAGGACCCGTAACACTCCGGAACATCCCGCCACGGGGCACCGACCCGTGTCCTCCACCGAATCCCATCAATAAGCTGCCGTTTCGTCCATCTCGACGGCCGACCCGGCCGACGCCCCGCAGGCAGCAACGGCTCCAGCGCCACCCACTGTGCGTCGGTAAGGTCATGCCGCCTCGCCACCACTAGGGTGTCCACGAGGTCTCCGGTGTTCGGGTTCTGCTTGGTCGCTGAACCAGATACCGGAGACCTCGCTACATCTCGAACACCAACACGCGAAGATCCTCACCCAACAGCCCAAACCCCGGCACCGACTTCGACACAGGGCCTAACGGCTCGGCTCGGTGGTGAAGTTGCCGTCAACGGTCAGCAGGAAACGGCGCGGCGTCTGGCTGGCGGCGAGCTTCCTGGCCCAGGTGCCGCGAATCCGGGCCACCGTCAGCGTCGCGCCCAGGGCGCCGTGGAAATCGGTAGCGTCAGCCGGGGCGTCGAGGACCACCTGCATGACCCGGCTGCGGGGGCGTAGGCCGGCCTCCGCGTCGGCAGGGTGCAGATCCCAGGCGATGACGTTGCGGCCGATGCCACGGATGTCGGCCTCCTCATCCGGCTGCATCGGCATGATGTCCAGTGCGATTACGCCGTCGTCGTCGAAGGTGATGGTGATGGTCGCGGCCTCGTAGCGGCGGTTGGGTTTCGGGGGTTCCAGATCGAAGGGGAAGTGCAGAACCCAGAACTGGCGGCTGTGCAGATCAGGACGCCTCGCGAGCACCGGATCGAGCTCGGAGTGATCCGCCGGGTAGACCATCGGACGGCCGAAGGACACTGCCGCCTCGCGAAGCAGCCGGTGCTCCCCGAGGACCGGTTCCTCGGCGTAGAGGTCGAGGACCAGGACGGCGTCGGGCATCGGGCCACGATAGCGAACACTGACGCCGAGGCCGCGTGGGCGACAATGGGCGGGTGCAGCATGCCGACGAATCCCCATTCACGACTTCAGGCCGCGGGCTGCTACCGGGCAGACGCCCGCGTGGCGAGTCCGTCTCGTACCCCGGCCCGGTCCGGGTGCAGGTCTGCCGGGCGCTCCACCGCGACTGGGCCGACCTGGCGGAATACTTCGAGATCCCGCCGTCCCAGCGGGCCCGGTTCGACAAGGGCCGGGAGGCGTCCGCCGTCTGGGACTGGCTGGAGAGCCGTAAGCGTCTCGGCGAGTTGGACGGCGCGCTGCGTGCGTTGGGCCTGGCGCACTGTGCCGACCTGCTCCGCCAGGCCTAGCGGTGGACCGTGCCGATGGCGACCAACGGCGCCCAGTAGAAGAGCGGCTCGCCCTTCATGTCGCCGTCCGCCAGCAGGGACCGGGTGGCGCGGTGTACCGCCTCCGGGAGCGTGGTGTTGACCATGCCACTCAGGATCTCGTCTGCGTATCGGGCGGCCTGCTTCGAGTCGCTCAGCTCACCCAGCGTCGCGAGCACCTCGTCGGAGCGGGACGCGAGCGCGAGCGTCGCCAAGCTCACCGGGTCACTGGGCCGCATCGTAGTGATCGAGGCCGCCCCGCAGGCCAGTAGCGCCAGCCGACGGGGAGTGGACGCCCCGATAAGGTCAGCCGGCACGAGCCAGTCGTCGCGGTCGAGCTCAAGGTAATGGCCCAGGCCGGGCACGGGCCGCCCGTGGCTGATCACCACCATCATCTCGCCGCCATCACGGAGCCGTGCGCGGGCGTCACCCGAGGTTGCGAGCGGGCGTAGACCAAGCCTCCGGGTGTCCACTCCCGCCAGGTCGTGGTGCAGGACGTACGGGCTGCGCCACGTGTCGGCCGTCACGGAGGAAGCTGACAGGCCCTTCCGACGGGCCGCAAGCTGACGCTGGACGGTCAGCGACGGACAGACCGCGTACCGGACGTGCTCGCCGAGCACGACACCGTCGGCGAGGGGCAGGCCGCCCCACGGCACCATCCACAACGCACCGACGGGCACGATGAGCAGCGTCGGCTCGGGCTCATCGAGCAGCGACCGGAGCAGTTCCGGAGGTAGGGCCGCGGCCATCGGCCTCAAGTCCTCGATAAACAGGTTGATCCGCTCGTTGGCATCGCCGAGCCGACCCAGGACCTCGCGTGCGGCTTCGTCGAGGGTGGTCGTACCGATCCGGTATGGCCGGTCCGGCGCGCGCCACAGCCACCAGATCCGGTTCACCTCTGCCGGGTCGACCAGAACATAGAGGAGGTGAGCTGCGGGAGGTAAGGCGGCCAGCATCGGCTTGCCGTCGCGCGCCGGTGGCAGGTAGACCGCGGCCAGCTGGTCGTCGAGGGATGCCTCGGCCTGGCCAGCCAACCCGTGCCGAATCCCAAAGGCGCCGAGCAGGCGGATGCGATCCCGCCGGTCGCCCCTCAGCCGTTGGTCGGCGCGTACCAGAAGGTCCTGGAGCAGGTCGAGCTCGCCGAAAGCCTTGTCCGGCATCCCACCCGCGATCAGACCGGCCAGGCGCCGGCCCGCGAGGCAGTCTGCCACCACGGCGAACGCCGCCGCATCGTCGGCGTCCGCCACTGCCGCGAGTGCCCGGGAGTAGGCCAGCTCGAACCGGTCGCGGTACTCCCGCTGGGAGGACTCGTCGCGGTGCGCGGCCCGGAACTCTTCGATCGAGTAGATCGACTCCAGTCGCGTTCGCGCGGCGGCCTCCACCTGCCCGAGATGTGCCTGCGCCTCGGCCATCTTGTCGAGGGCGTGCCATATGCCGCCGATGTCATCGATCTCCCGATAGGCGGCGAGGCTCCGGCCGAACTCCTCGATCGCTTGCTGCCACTCGCCCCGCCCCCTGGCGAGGCGGGCCATGTCTTGCAGGGCATGGGCCCGGGCACGTGGGAGCCGGGCGGCCTCCGCCTGGCGAAGGCCTTCGGCGTACCACCGCTGCGCGACGTCGAACTCCCTGCGGTCGAGAAAGAGGTCACCCAGGCCGCTGAGCGTATTGGTCAGCCCGACCGGGTCGCCGATCTCGGTGTACAGGCCGTGCGCCTCCTCCAGCAGCGGCACCGCCTCGTCGAGCCGGCCCGCCCGGTGCAGGAGCGCACCCGCCCGGTGGGCGGCGTTGGCCCTGCCGATCGGCGAACCGACCCGGGTGAACGCGGCGAACGCGGTGCGGGCCAGTTCGATCGCGCCGTCCAGGTCCTTCGCGCGCTCGGCGCACTCGGCGAGGCCCAGCGCAGCGTTCGCACCGTACAGGAGGTCACCGAGCTCGGTGGCGAGCGTCTCGGCACGCCGGAACCACTCCTCGGCAGTCCTGCCCGTCGAGTACGCCAGCGACAGGTACCCCAGAGGCACGCTCGCACGCAGCTCCCCGAACCGGTAACCATCGCCGACAGCAACCGACACGGCCTCCTCGTACGCGTCAATGGCGTCGTCGATGCGGTCGCGCGCCCGCGCGACGTCGCCCGTCCCGATCCGAGCGTGCACCAGCACCACCCGGTGGCCGGCCGTGGGCTCGAAGCCCGCCAGTCGCTCGAAGATCGCGGCCGCGCGGTCCAGATCGCCGGATTGCAGGGCCAGGTCGCCCTCGGTCTCCAGATCAAGGATCGTGTGCCACGCTGTCTCTTCCAGTCCGGGAGACAGCGGCCCGAGAGGCGCGCAGGGGTCGTGCAAGTGACGGTAGCGGCTGCGCAGCGCGACGGGCCCGGGCGGCTCGACCCCGTCGAGCAGCATGAGCCGCGCAGCGCGGTCCTGCCCCGACCACGCGCGGAGCAGCGGCAGGGTAGCGGGATGGTCCACGATCGCTCCTTGCTCAGGGTCCACGTGAGCGCCGGCGCGCCTCAGCGGCACCAGACGCGCATCTCGCGGTCGTCCAGGAATACCACGGCTGCCGGCCGGTCGGGATCCGGACGACCGGCCGGGTCGCTCGTCGGGTCCGAAAGACCCCGGAAAGACACGGAATCCCGGACGGCGCAGGTGGGAACCGCCGTGTTGAATACGGGAGTCGCCGGCGACGTACGATCACGGTGACGGCGAAGCATCAGACCGGGATTGCGGCACCGGTGCGGGGGAGGGGGGCAGGGTGTGTTCGGTTCGAAGAAGAAGATCAACGATATGATGGCGCAGCTCAGGCCCGACCTGAGTCGGGAGTCGCTCGGTGTCGGGCCCGACTTCCCGGGCATCGCCCCGAACCCGCTCCTGAGCGGTGATGCACGCAAGCGCAACGCGGAACTGCGTACGGGGGTGCTTGCGCTCGGTGTTCTCGTCGACTGGCGGGAGGTGAACAGCAACCCTCGCGTGGTCCTGATGTTCGACGTGGAGACCGCCGACGGCATCGCGTTCCGCGGCATCGCGGACGAAGACCTCACGATCACCGAGCTCACCCGACTCGCCCCAGGGCAGACGTTGCCCGTGCGCTACCGGCCGGCCGTCATGGACCACTACGTCGCCCTTGCCCGGGACGCGGACCCGGCCCGTGTGCAGCAGCTCTCTGACGAGATCGCGCGCCGCAAGCGGACCTGACCCGAAGCCGTCGGGCAGTCGCGGCGACAACACGGGCGCATCCTGGTCGAGTTCTGCCGCCCTCCTTATGGAGTACGCGACGTGCGGGCGTGTACCGCCTTCCGTCGGGCCCGGGCGATGCCCTCATGCGCGTTCTCCTGCTCGTCGTGGTCACCGGTCGCGGTGGCGATCGACAGCGCAACGGCGTACCGGGCCACCGCCTCGGTGGTACGCCCCGCGGCCGTCAGGACGTCACCGAGGATGTTGAGCGCGCTCGCCTCCCCGTAACGGTGCCCGATCGAATGCAGAATGCGGATCGCCACGGTCAGGTCACCGATCGCCCGCGCGTGGTCGCCGCGAGTGCCGTGCACCCGTCCCAGGTTCGTCAGCGCGACTGCTTCGCCGTAGACGTGGCCGGCCGACCGGAAGATCTCACGTGCCGCCGACAGATGCCCGGCCGCCTCGTCGTGCCGCCGGAGGCTGGTGCACACGTCACCGAGGTTGGTCAGGGCCGCGGCTGCTCCGACTACGGCGCCGGTCTCGCGGAACAGGGCGGCGGCGCGGAGCAACTGGTCGTACGCCTCGTCGAAGTGGCCCGGTCGGGTGTTGGCGTTGCCGAGGTTCACCAGCGTGGATGCTTCGCCGTATCGGTCGCCGACGCGGCGATAGGCGGCGAGCGCGGCCCGTTGGTGCGCCTCAGCGTCGTCACGGCCGAGACGTTCGTAGACGATGCCGAGGTTGGACAGGGCACGGGCAGTGCCGAGTTGGTCGCCGCACCTGTCCAGGATCGCGGCCGCCTGGGACAGGTGCGTCTCGGCGAGTTCGTAGCGGCCGAGGAGCCGGTGGACGGCACCGACGTTGGTCAGCGCCACGCCGTACCGGGACGCGTCACCGCTGCGCTGTGCCGCTTCGAGTGCGTACCCGTGCAGCGCCTCGGCGTGCATGTATGCGCCGCCTTCGAGGTGGCGGTAGAGCGTGGCGGCGAGATCGGTCGTGAAATGGGGTCGGTCGTGTTCAAGACCGGCGGCGGCGGTGGCGACGAGTCCAGGTAGTTCCGCGTCCAGCCAGGCCTGTGCCGCGGTCGCGTCCGGGAAGCTCGGCGCGCGCGCCACCGCCGGGCGGTGTGCCCGGTCGGCGGGGTGCAGCCGGTCCATGGCCGCCGCGGCGGTGGCGAGCAGGTGGGCATGCAGCCGGTCGATGGCCCCGCCGGGATCGTCGCCGGCGGCCAGCTCGGCGGCGTACGCGCGCAGCAGGTCGTGCATCATGTACCGGCCGGGCGACTCGGTGCGGACGAGGTGCTTGCGGGCCAGCACGTCGAGCTGTATCGCGGTGTCGGTGCGTGCCATGGCGGCTAGCGCGGCGGCGGCGCCAACGTCGAACGACGGGCCGGGATGCAGCCCGAGGTTGCGGAACAGTCGGGCCGCCGCCGCCGGAAGCTGCCGGTAGGACCAGGAGAACACCACCCGCACGGCGGCACGCACGTCACCGCCCGGATCCAGCAGCCGCAGCCGCCGCTGCCGGTCGGCAAGCTCACCCACCAGAGCGGTGAGCGGCTCCCCGGCTCGGAAGGTCGCGAGTTCCGCCGCGACCCGCAGCGCCAGCGGGAGATGTGCACACTGGTGAGCCAGTGTGGCGGCGGCCTCCGGTTCATGATCGACGCGTGCGCCGACGAGTGAGCGTAGGAGCGTCAGGGCCTCCGGGGTGGAGAGCACATCCAGCAGGAGGCGGCGGGCACCGTGCAGGGCCACCAGTCCGGCGAGGCTGTCGCGGCTGGTGACGATGACCGTACCCGTCCCCGGGATCAGCGGCCGGATCTGGTCGACGGAGGCGGCGTTGTCGAGAAGGATGAGCAGCCTGCGGCCTGCGGTCTCGGCCCGGTACCTGGCGGCCCGGCGGTCGAGGTCGGTCGGGATGCTGGTGGCGGGAACGCCGAGGGACTCCAGGAGGTGACCGAGCGCGGCGCGGGCCGACACGGGGCGCTGCGGATCGTAGCCGCGTAGGTCCAGGTAGAGCTGGCCGTCGGTAAAGCGTCCACGCGTTCGGTGTGCCCATCGCACGGCCAGGGTCGTCTTGCCGACCCCGGCGGTGCCGCAGACGACGGCGATCCGCACGGCCGTGCCCCGGTCCTCGACCAACTCCTCCAAGGCGGACAGCTCGGCCGCACGGCCGGTGAATCCGGCGATCTCAGCCGGGAGCTGATTGACCGGTGACACGGCGGCGGCGGTGTCGACCAGCGGATCCACCGGCGGTGCGGGTGTCTCATCGTCGAGGACGCGTAGATAGGCCGCGACGAGGTCCGGTCCCGGACCGACGCCCAGCTCGTCGGCGAGGTGCCGGCGCACGGCGTCGTAGGCCGCCAACGCCTCGTCACGCCGGCCGACGCAGTGGTGGGCCAGGACCAACCGTGTGTGCACCGCCTCGTCCAGCGGATGTGCCGCCGCCTCCTCACGGAGCAACGGCAGCGCCCGGTCGCCGGCTCCCAGGGTCAGCAGTGCATCGGTGTAGCGGACGATCGCCGCTCGGCGGTCGTCGAGCAGCGAGCGGACCTTCGGATGCCCGGCGAGCGTGGGTACATCGGCAAACGGTGCCCCCTGCCACAGCCCGAGCGCGTTGGCGAGCTGCGCTGCGACGCTCTGCGGATCACCGCGACGGTCCGCCTCCGCCGCAGTGGTCAGCAGATCGCGAAACCGAGCGAGGTCGACCGCGCCGGCCGGCAGCCGGAGCGCGTACCCGCCACCGGTAAAGGGCAGGACCGTGCTGGGTGTGTGAGCTCGTCGGCCGGGTTCAAGGAGGCGGCGCAGATGCTTCACATGAGTCTGGATCACATTCGTCGCGGTGGGGGGCGCCTGCTCGCCCCACAACACGTCGATGATGTGCGAACCCAGCAGCGGGCGGCCGTCCGCGAGCACGAGCAGGCCGAGCACGGCGCGGCGGCCGACCGGACCGAGGCTGATCTCCGTGCCGTCGCGCCAGAGCCGGACGGGACCGAGGACCTGGACGACAAGCAATCCGCACTCCCTCGCAGCAATGCCCGAGGTCCCCATTCTGAGGTGTCACCCGGCTGGATTCCAGATAGGCCGGCATGACTGTCAGAACGGATGCGGCACGTCGGTCCCGCGTCCTGAACCGGGGCGGAACCCGGCCCCGGTGGGCCGAGTCCCGCCACCTGATGGCGGTCGTTCAGCCGCCGCAGGTGAACTGCACGTAGTTCGATTCGGTGCGGGCGGCGGCGGTGGAGCTGCCCAGCCGGGCCTGATGGATGCCGAGCACGGCGAAGTAGGCGGCCCGGCAGTTGGAACTGGCGACACTGGTGACTGCCTCGCCCGGCTCCCGGTAGGGCGTCGCTACGGCCAGGCTGCCGTACTGGCTGATCTCCCAGCGATTCAGATCGGGCACCCAGAAGTACAGCGTGGCCTTCGCGCTGAGGTAGTCGACCGGTGCCGGGCAGGACGAGGACGCCTCGCCGACGGCGAGGAAAAAGCCACCACCGTCGTTACGCAGCACCTGGCTGAATGCCGAGCAGGTCACGACCGCAGCGGTGGTCTTGGTCGTGCCGGCACTCGGACGCAGGGTGAATGTCTGCGGCCCAGCCTTGCGTGCCACCCACTCGGCGCTCTGCGGGGCGGGCAAGGTGGCAGCGGCCTCGGCGATCATCCTGTCCACCTGGGCATCGGTGAGCGGGGCAGGCGCGGCGTAGCCGGGGGCGGCGAGCGTAAGGATGCTCAGCATCCCGACGACAGCGGCGCAGGCGAGTCTTTTCACGCGGGGCTCCTTCGAACCGTACCGTCACAATCTGTGCGGTGGGTGTCCGGAACGTATCGGCGGTGGTTGGACCCCCGCTGGACGAACACTGGACGGATCAGAGCCCCACCGAATCTCCCTCTCGGACGCATACTGCTGATCGGCTGCTTCGCCTTCGTGGGCGGACGTTGTGCGGCGGAGGTTCAGGGCGAAGGCGGTAATCCAGGTCCAGCCGACTCCGATGGTGAGGCGCTGCTTTACGTAGAGCGGTTGCGTGGCTCTTCGGATGATGCCCGGCGGTCCTGGCGGATACCAGGACCGCTGGGCCTGGGTGGCATGGGACGCTTCTTCAGGGCTGCACAGGTGCCCCGGCCACCTTCCTGCGGGCTTCGTCAGCAGCCGTGACGAGGTTGAACACCGTGTACGGATCGTGGCCGCGGAACAGCAGGGAGATGACCAGCGCGGCCATCGCCTCCAGATGCCGGGCGTACGTGACGTCGCCGACCGCCAACGGCGCACAACCCAGATCCTCGATCAGCGCCCCCACCGTGGCCCGGGCCTGCTCGTCGTCGCCGCAGAAGGGGACCACCAGGGGTCGACCGTCGAAGGAGGGCGGGTCGAGCTGCCAGACCTTCGCCTCACACAGGTTGAACGCCTTCACCACCCGGGCACCGGTGCGCTGCTGAATCTGCTCGGCCAGCGAGGTGGCGCCGGAGGTGACCGAGAAGCCCGTCAACTCCACCGGGTTGGTGCAGTCGACGACGACCTTGCCGGTCAGCGCACCCCGGCCCCCGGCCGCGTCGAGGACCTCCGGGACGGCCGTGTACGCCACGGCCAACAGGGTGACGTCCGCCGCCTGCGCCGCGTCGGCGAGCGAACCGCTCCGCGCTCCCAGGGCGGTCGCCAGTTGCTGTGCCTTGGCGGCGCTACGTCCGCCGACCAGCACGTCGTGGCCCGCCGCCGCCCAGCGCCCGCCTAACGTGCGTGCCATCGTGCCGGTACCCAGGATGCCGATTTTCATCATGTCCTCCGCTGTCTCGGCCGGCCGAGCGGTCCGGCAAGTGGGGAAACGATAGAGGTACCCGCCGGGCACCATTGCTGAGTGGTACCACCGCTACCAGCAAATCTGCTGATCTGGTTGCTCAGGCCGCGCCGGCGGACAGTGAGACTCACCTGTCCACTGTCTGCAAGGAGTGTCCCGCGGTGTCCAATCTCGCCGAATCAGCGCCATCGGGTCGGGAAGCGACGGCGGACCTATCGCCCGCGCCTCAGTCGCGCGTGCGCGCCAACCTGCTGCTGCTCCTGCTGTGCATGGCCGAATTCATGATCGTGCTCGACTTCTCCATCACCAATGTGGCGCTGCCGACGATCCAGCGCGAGCTTTCCTTCAGTGACGGCTCGCTGCAGTGGGTGGTCAGCGCCTACGCCCTCGGCTTCGGGGGCTTCCTGCTGCTCGGCGGCCGGATCTCCGACCTGTTCGGGCGTCGCCGGCTGTTCATCATCGGCCTGGTCGCCTTCTCCCTGGTGTCGCTGCTGGCCGGCTTCGCCCAGGACGCCACCCAGCTGATCATCCTGCGCGGGCTGCAGGGCCTCGCCGCCTCCCTGGTCGCGCCGGCTGCCCTCTCCCTGCTGACCACGTCCTTCCCCGAGGGCAAGGAGCGCAACCGGGCGCTCGGCGCGTACGGCGCAGTGCTGTCCTTCGGTTTCGTCGCCGGCGTCATTCTCGGCGGCGTCCTGACCGACGGGCTGAGCTGGGAGTGGGTCTTCTTCGTCAACGTGCCCATCGGCCTCGCCACGGCCGTGTTCGCCCCGGTGCTCGTGCCCCGCCCGGCCGCCGCCGCGGGCCCCCGCCCCCGGCTCGACGTGCCCGGCGCGATCACCATCACCGGCGCCGCGGTGAGCATCGTCTACGGCTTCTCGATCGCCAACACCGAGGGCTGGTTGTCGGTGAGCACCCTGGGGTCGTTCGCGCTGGGCCTGGTCCTGCTGGCGCTGTTCGTCCTGGCCGAGCGCCGTTCGGCGGAACCACTGGTGCCGCTGGAGATCTTCAAGGTGCGCAGCATCGTCGGTGCCAACGTGGTCAACGTCCTCCTGATCGGCGCGTTCGTCGGCATCACCTACGTGCTCACCCTCTATCTGCAGCGGATCAAGGACTACAGCCCGCTGGAGACCGGGCTGAGCTTCGCGGTGCTGGGCCTGACCGCCATGGTCGCCGGCTTCAGCGGGGCCAAGCTGGCCGGCAAGCTGGGCCTGACCCGGGCCATGCTGCTCGGCGTCCTGCTGCAGGCGGTCGGCGCGTTCGTGGTCGCCACGCTCCCGGCCGAGAACTCCCTGGCCTACATCCTGGTCGGCACCGCGCTTGTCGGCTTCGGCAACGTCGCCGCAGTCGTCATGATCAGCATCACCGCCACCGCCGGCGTGGCGGACCACCAGCAGGGCCTGGCCGGCGGGCTGCTCAACACCTCGCAGCAGCTCGGCGCGGCGATCGGCGCGGCTGCTTTCGCCGCGATCGCCGCGTCGCGGACGGCGTCGCTGCTGCCGGAGGGCACCACCGGCAGCGTCAGCGATCCGGTGGCCCTGCTCTCCGGGTTCCGGTATTCGCTGGTGTGCACCGCGATCGCGGCCGTGATCGCGGCCGTGATCGGCGCCGTGATGCTCCGGACGCGCGCGGACAGCCCCTCCTGAGACCGACCACCGATCCGGCCCCCCGCCCGCCCCCCACGGGCGGGGGGCCGGCTGCGCGGCGCGGCTGCCGGCCGCGCCGCGCAGCCGTGCATCCGGTCAGACCGGCGATCGGTTGGTCAGTTCCGCCGAGAGCGCCCGCAGGCGTGCCCGGTCGGCCTCGTCGTAGGCGGCGGGATGCGCCTGCGCCTCGCGGAGCTGGTCGAAGTAGCGTCCGGTGACGCCATCCAGATCGGCGTCGAGAGCCAGCCGGGACACGGCCTCGACCCCGTCCGCAATGGTGCTGATCGGGGTCGACACGATCTTCGTCGGCATGTACGTCGCCGGGTGTAGGGCGTTGACGGTGACTCCGCTGCCCTGAAGCTCGGCGGCCAGGTCAAAGGTGAACATGATCTGCGCCAACTTGCTCTGGCAGTAGGCCCGGCGTCCGCCGTAGCCGCGGGTGAGCATGACGTCGGTGAAGTCGATGGGCGTCTGCCCGGCCGAGCTGACGTTGACGACCCGGGCCGGGGCCGAGCGACGCAGCAGATCCAGCAGCCGGTGCGAGAGCAGATAGGTGGACAGGTAGTTCACGGCGAAGCGCAGTTCGAAGCCGTCGGAGCTCTCCAGGCGCGCGGTGCCGCCGGGCACGTCGGCGCCGATGCCGGCATTGTTGATCAGCACGTCCAGCCGGGGCTCGGCTGCGGCGACCTGGTCGGCGAGGGCGTGCACCCCGGCCAGCGAGGAGAAGTCCGCCTGGTAGCCGCGCGCCTCACCGCCACCGGTCGCCCGCACCTGGCGCACGGTGGCGGCGATGCGCTCGGCCGAGCGGCCGTGCACCAACACGGTGGCACCGCGACGGGCGAGGGCGACGGCCAGGCCGCGGCCCAGCCCGTCGGTGGCGCCGGTGATCAGCACGGTCGGCGGCTGGCGCAGTGGCATGGTGCTCGCTCCTCAATGACTCGGCGAAGGCTCCGGCGTCGGCGGCGTGCCGGAAACTGGAAACGGGCGGGCCCCGTCATACCGACGAAGCCCGCCCGCGCGGTTCAGTGTTGCCCGGGGCGGTCAGGCCACCCAGGGCACCGTTCATCCTGGCATTGTAGGTGCCAGGTTGGTGCCTGCGGCGGTGAGCCAGACGACCGCACCCGGGGCGATCCCGGCCCCTGCGGGACGCCCCGGGCCCCCGTAGCGCTCGTCCGCCGTGTCCAGCAGGACCGACCACACCCGCGGGTCGGCGACCGCGTCCCAGCCGAGCGGCCGGTCGGTCAGGTTCGCCACGCAGAGCAGCACGCCGTCGCCGTGGTCGCGGGCGAACGCCAGCAGCGGCTCACCCGGGCCCGGACGCCGCCACCACCGCACCGGCTCCGGTCCGGCGGGCACCTGCTGGCAGATCCGGTTCAGCCTGGTGATCAGCCGGCCCATTCCCCGATACAGATCGCCGCCCGGGGCGTCGAGCAACGGCGACGGGTCCACGGGGGCCCACTCCCGCCAGGGTTCGGCACCGCCGTGCTCCGAGCCCATGAACAGCAGGGGCACCCCGGGTGTGGCGTACTGCAACGCCAGGAGGGCCCGCAGCGCCGCGGCGGCATCCGGGCCGTCGCCGTGCACGCGACGCCACAGCGGCTGGTGCGGCGCGGTGATCTCGTCATGGCTGACCGGCAGCACCACCGGGCGCGCGGCGGCGCGATCCACGGCGGCGGCGAGCGTTTCCCGCAGGTGTGGGCGCTGGTCCGGGCCGGCGGCGAAGTACGTGAAGGTGTCGTGCGCCCAGCCGAGGTCCCAGCACAGGTCGAAGCCGAGGCCACCGGCGTCCACCGGCTCCGTGACCCCGTCGGTCAGCCCTGCCTCCTCGGCGATCAGGAGCGCGCCGGGATGCCGGCGGCGTACCGTGCCGGTCAGCTCGCGCAGGAAGTCGATTCCGGGCCGGTCGAGCACGTCACCGCCGGCCCACCCGCCCGGTTCGCGCAGGAAGTCGCGGCGGGTGATCGAGCTGACCGCGTCGACGCGCAGCCCGTCGAAGTGGAACTCCTCCAGCCAGTAGAGCGCGCTGGCGACGAGGAAGTCACGCACCTGCGGGCGCTGGTAGTCGAACGTCTTGGTGCCCCAGAGCGGGTGCCATGCCCGGTCCGGGTCGGGCGGCTCGTACAGCGCACCGCCGTCGAAGTCGGCCAGCGACCAGTCGTCAGGTGCGAAGTGCGCCGGGACCCAGTCGAGCAGCACGCCGACACCTGCGGCGTGCAGCCGGTCGATCAGGTGGCGCAGCTCGTCCGCGCCGCCGAACCGTGCGCTGGGCGCGAAGTACGAACTGACCTGGTAGCCCCAGGAGCCGCCGTACGGGTGCTCGGTGACCGGCATCAGCTCCACGTGGGTGAAGCCGTACCGGCGCACGTACGGCACCAGGTCGTCGGCCAGCCGCCGGAACCCGCAGCCGGGACGCCAGGATCCGGCATGCACCTCGTACACCGAGACCGGGGTGTGCCGCTGTGGGCGTCCGGCGAGCCAGCCCGCGTCGGTCCACCGGTGCCGCGACGGGGCCGGGACCACCGACGTGTGCGGCTCCTCGGGTACGACCTCGCGGGCCCACGGGTCGGCCTTGTGCCGGACCGTGCCGTCGCGGCCGTGAACCTGGAACCGGTAGTGGACGCCGGGCCGGGCCTGCGGCACCACCGTGTCCCAACAACCGTCCTGCGAGCGGGCCATCGCCTCGTGGACCGCCCGGCCGCCCGGGTGCCACCAGACCAGATCGACGGCCTCGGCGGCCGGTGCCCACACCCGGAACCGGGTCGGCCCGCCGACGCCGTCCGGGTGCGCCCCCATCCGACGCCACAGGGCGTCCGGCCCCGCGTGCACGGCCGGTGCGGTACCGGCGCTCACTGCGGCATCCCGGCGCCGAGCCGGTCGAGCGTGGCGAGCGGGATGGGCAGCCAGGCGGGCCGGACGGTGGCCTCGTAGACCACCTCGTAGACGATCCGGTCCAGCACGTACCCCTCCAACAGTTGCTGGCTGCTCCCCGGATCGACGCCCGTGCTGTCCGCGTACCCGGCGCACAGCGCCTCGCGATTGAGCGCGGACCACTGGCTCAGGCGTCGGACCGCGTCCGCGTCCGGCGCTTCATCGCGTACCGGATAGTGGGTCGCGTAGTCGAGGGACCGCAGCAACCCGGCGACGTCGTACAGCGGCGAACGCGGCGCGCGACGCTGCGCGAGAGGCCGGGCCGGTTCACCCTCGAAGTCCAGCAGCCACCAGGTGTGCGAGGTGCGCAGCAGCTGACCCAGGTGCAGGTCGCCGTGCACCCGCTGGATGGGCACCGGCGTGGACAACCCGGCGAGGCGCCGGTACCGGGCGTGCAGGAACGGGGCGTGCGACCGCAGCGCGGGCACGACAGCGACGGCCTCGTCGAGGTGGGCGGCGAAGCCTGCGGCCACGTCTGCGGGGTCGGCGACGTCGACACCGAAGGCGGTACGTAGATCGGCGTGCACCTCACCGACCGCGGCTCCGATGCGGCGGGCCTCGAACTCGAAGTCGCCGCCCGAGCGCGCCACCGCCGCCGGAGCGTCGTCGGCCAGTACGTCGCGGACGCTGGCCAGGGCCATCGCCCAGCCGTCCACGGCGTGCGGGGCGTACCCGCTGAGCATGCCGAGGGTGGTCGGCTCACCCTGCAACTCGCCCTCCACGGCCCCGAGTAGCGGGGCGACGTGGTCGGAGCCCAGCCGGGTGAGTGCCCGGTGCAGCTCCAGGTCGAGATTCAGCCCCGGCTCGACCTGGCGGAAGATTTTCAGGATGACCTCGTCGTCGAACACGATCGAGGTGTTGCTCTGCTCGGCGGCCAGGACCCGCACGAGCGACGGTGCCGGCGGCCCGGGGTCCGACAGGGCGGCGGTCAGCCGCGGTCCGAGCCGGTCCGGCAGGCCGGTGCCGGGCTCGGGACGGAAGCGGTTGGTACCGCGCTCGACGCCGCCGGCTATCGCCCGCAACAGAGCCAGCGCGGCGGCCGGGACGTCAGCCGGGTACGACGGTACGGCGTCGAGCCCGGGTACCACCTGGTAGTACTGCGGGGCCCGGTCGTCGAATCGCACCTCGAGCAGATCGAGCCGGGCCGCCGGCCCGTCCCCGTCGCCGCCGAGCGGCACGGAACTGACCGGCCGCACCTCGCGGACGGCGTGGCCCTTGGCGCGGAACCACCGTTGCTCGGGTAACCAGGCGGCCAGGTGTGCCGCGTTGACCGGGGCGTGTGTCGGATCAGTCATCTCGACCCTCTTCGGTGGGACGCAGGGCGAACCAGTAGAAGCCGTGTCCGGGCATGGTGAGCACATAGCTGTCGGTGCCCGGGCTGGGGAACCGCACGCCGCCGATGAGTTCGGTCAGGCGGTGTCCGGCGTATGCGGACAGGTCCAGCTCGACCGGCTGGGCGAACCGCGAGAGGTTGTTGACGCACAGCACGACGTCCTCGGTGCCGTCCGCGTGGCGCAGCCGGCGCAGGTAGGCGAAGACGCTCGGGTTGGTGGCCTCCAGCTCGTGGAAGTCGCCGACGCCGAAGGTGCTGTGCCGCTTGCGGACGGCGAGCAACTGGCGGGTGAAGTGCAGCAGCGACGAGGTGTGGGCGAGCTGGTTCTCCACGTTGACCGACTGGTAGCTGTTGATGGGGCTGAGGACCAACGGCAGGTGCAGCTGCCCGGGGTCGCAGGAGGAGAAGCCGGCGTTGCGTTCCGGCGTCCACTGCATCGGGGTGCGCACGCCGTCGCGGTCGCCGAGCCAGATGTTGTCGCCCATGCCGATCTCGTCGCCGTAGTAGAGCACCGGCGAGCCGGGCAACGACAGCAGCAGAGCGGTGAACAGCTCGATCTGGTTGCGGTCGTTCTCCAGCAGCGGCGCGAGGCGGCGGCGGATGCCGATGTTGGCCCGCATCCTCGGGTCCTTGGCGTATTCGGCGTACATGTAGTCGCGTTCCTCGTCGCTGACCATTTCGAGCGTCAACTCGTCGTGGTTGCGCAGGAAGATGCCCCACTGCGCGCCGGAGGGGATTGCCGGCGTCTGCGCCAGGATCTCCGAGATGGGTAGCCGTGACTCGCGGCGGACCGCCATGAAGATGCGCGGCATCAGCGGGAAGTGGAACGCCATGTGGCACTCGTCGCCGCCGGTCGCCGGGTCGCCGAAGTACTCGACCACGTCGGCCGGCCACTGGTTCGCCTCGGCGAGCAGCACCCGGTCCGGGTACTCGTCGTCGATCACCTTGCGGATCAGGCGCAGGAAGGCATGGGTGGCCGGCAGGTTCTCACCGTTGGTGCCGTCGGCCTCGAACAGGTACGGCACCGCGTCCAGCCGGAAACCGTCGGTGCCCAGGTCGAGCCAGAAGCGCAGGACGTCGAGCATCGCCTCCTGCACGGCCGGGTTGTCGTAGTTGAGGTCCGGCTGGTGGCTGAAGAAGCGGTGCCAGTAGAACTGGTGCCGCACCGGGTCGTACGCCCAGTTGGAGGTCTCGGTGTCGACGAAGATGACCCGGGCGTCCGAGTACCGGTCGTCGCTGTCGTTCCAGACGTAGAAGTCGCCGTACGGCCCGTCGGGGTCGGTGCGCGACGCCTGGAACCAGGGGTGGCGGTCCGAGGTGTGGTTCATGACCATGTCGATGACCACCCGGATGCCCCGCTTGTGGGCCTCGTCCAGCAGGCGGACGTAGTCGTCGAGGGTGCCCAGTGCGGGATGCACCCGGCGGAAGTCGCTGATGTCGTAGCCGCCGTCGCGCAGCGGCGAGTGCAGGAACGGCGGCAGCCACAGACAGTCGATGCCGAGCCACTGGAGATAGTCCAGCCGCTCGGTCAGCCCGCGTAGGTCGCCCAGCCCGTCCCCGTTGCTGTCCTGGAAGGCACGCACCAGGACCTCGTAGAAGACGGCGGTGCGATACCACTCGGGTTCGGGGGCGACCATGGACACCTGAGCGGCCGGTGAGGTGGTGTTCATACCTGTTCCAGGGTGAAGAATCGGGCGACCGCCACGCCGGGATCGATGCGCACCACCGCGTTGTCGTGCCAGGTGCGGCTGCGGCCGGTGGCCAGATCCCGCAGGCGTAGCGGGCGGTCGGGTGACAGGCCCAGAGCCTGGGCGTCCAGCCGCAGCGGCGCCTGCCGGCGGCGGACGGGATCGAGGGTGACGACGCACAGGACGATCTCGCCGGTGCGGTCGTCCGTCTTGGAATAGGCGACGAGCTGGTCGTCCGCCACGTCGTGGAAGACCAGTCCGCGCTGCCGGCCGAGGGCGCGGTGCCGGTGCCGCAGCCGGTTCAGCCGGGTGATCCACGGCCGCAGCGAGGGCCGGGACTCGGCGTCGGCGGGCGGGCGGTAGTGCAGTTCGTACTTCTCGCTGTGCAGATAGTCCTCCCGGCCGGGACCGGCCGGGGTGTTCTCGTACAGTTCGAAGCCCGCATACATGCCCCAGGACGGACCGAGGGTGGCGGCCAGGGCCGCGCGGATGGCGAACATGGCCGGTGGCGCGCCGGCCAGGTGCCCCGGCAGGATGTCCGGGGTGTTGACCCACAGGTTGGGCCGCAGGTGGTCGGCGTCCGCGGTGAGCTCGCGCAGGTAGCCGGTCAGCTCCGCCTTGGTGGTCCGCCAGGTGAAGTAGGTGTAGGACTGGCTGAAGCCGACCTTGGCGAGCCCGTGCAGCACGGCGGGGCGGGTGAAGGCCTCGGAGAGGAAGACGACGTCCGGGTCGGCCTGCTTGACCCGCTCGATCAGCCACCGCCAGAAATCGAGCGGCTTCGTGTGCGGGTTGTCGACCCGGAAGATCCGGACGCCCTCGCCCACCCAGTGCAGCACCACCCGCAGGATCTCGGCACGCAGCCCGGCCGGGTCGTTGTCGAAGTTGAGCGGGTAGATGTCCTGGTACTTCTTCGGCGGGTTCTCCGCGTAGGCGATGCTGCCGTCGGCGCGGGTGGTGAACCACTCGGGATGCTCGGTGACCCAGGGATGGTCCGGGGCGCACTGCAGGGCGAGGTCCAACGCGACCTCCAGCCCGTGGTCGGCGGCGGCCCGGACGAAGGCCCGGAAGTCCGCGGCCGAGCCGAGGCGGGGGTGGATCGCGTCGTGGCCGCCCTCCCGGGCCCCGATCGCCCACGGGGAGCCGACGTCGCCGGGAAGGGCGGTCGCGGCGTTGTCCCGGCCCTTGCGCGCCGTCCGGCCGATCGGGTGGATCGGTGGCAGATAGAGGACGTCGAAGCCCATCGCCGCGATGCCGGGCAGGTGGGCGACGGCGGTACGCAGGTCGCCGTGCACCGGGCGGCCGTCGGGGTCGAGACCACCGGTGGAGCGCGGGAACAGCTCGTACCACGCGCCGGTCAACGCCCGCTCCCGCTCGACCAGCAGCCGCCGGGTGGGCCCGCGGGTGAGCAGCTCGCGCAGTGGGCGGGTGTCCATGATGTGCCGTACGGCGGCGTCCAGGGCGGGCCCGGTCCGCTGCGGCAGGGCGGCGTGCCGGTCCCGCAGGGCCCGCGCCGCCGCGCGCAGACGACGGCCGTCCGCGCCCGGCACCCGGCGTGCCGCCCGCAGCAGCAGCAGTTCCCCCTCGGCCAGCTCGTTGGCCAGTTCGTCGGCCGGGAAGCCGGCGGCCAGCTTCGTGGTCAGCGCGTCGAGCCAGGTGTGCCAGGGTGCGCTGTAGGCATCCACCCGGTAGGTCCAGTAGCCGCTGCGGTCCGGGACCAGGGCGCCCGTCCAGCGGTCCAGGCCCGCGTCGGTCAGCTCCATCGGCCGACGGTGTTCCCCGCGTTCGCCGGGGCGGTGCCACACCAGTTCGGCACGGACCGCGTCGTGGCCCTCCCGGTAGACGGTCGCTCCCACGTCGACCCGTTCGCCGACGACTGCCTTGGCCGGGAAGCGGCCGGCCCCCACGGCCGGGACGACGTCCTCAATGGCCAGTCTCAGACTCACGTCTGCTCCTTCGCTGTCGGTGTGTCACCGACAGTGCGGAGCGGCGCGGGGTCACGGCCAATAACGGGTGCTCGTTGTGTCGACTACCGACACGTGTAACCCGGGGCGGGTCAGGTCACGGCGGCCAGAAGGTCGCTCAGCGCCCGCGCGTCCGCATCGTGCACCGGGGTCTGCAGGACCATGGTGAGCTGTGGGTGCTCCACCAGCCGCAGGTGGGACAGGTCCAGCTCCAGCGCGCCGGCCCGGGGGTGCGCGAGCCGGTTCACCGCCATGCTGAACTCCGCCACCGGATAGGACTCCCACCAGCCCAGGAAATCGGTGCTGTCGCGGGACAACCGGTCGACGACCTGGGCGAAGCGGGGGTCGCCCGGGTATTGCCCGGCGGCGGCCCGGAACTGCGCCACGATCATGCGGGCGGTCTCGTCCCAGTCGAGCAGCAGCCGGCGTACGCCCGGATCGCGGAACAGCAGCAGCACCAGGTTGCGCTCGTCCTCCGGGATCTCGGCGAAGTCGAGCCACAGTGCGGACTGGGCGGCGTTCCAGGCCAGCACGTCGAACCGATGGTCGATGATGTAGGCCGGGTTGGGCTTGACCGCGTCCAGCATGCGCTGCACCGCCGCCAGCACCGGCTTGTCGTCGCCCGGTGCGGGCGGCAGCGACAGGCTGGCCAGCACGAACAGGTGCCGACGGTGTTCGTCGCCCAGCCGCAGCGCCGTCGCCAGCGCGTCGATGACCTGACGCGAGGCGGGGATGGCCCGGCCCTGCTCAAGCCACGTGTACCAGGTCAGGCCCACGCCGGACAGCTGCGCCACCTCCTCGCGGCGCAACCCCGGGGTCCGGCGTCGGTTGACGCCGTCGGGTAGGCCCACGTCACCCGGCTTCAGCTCCGCCCGCCGTGCCCGCAGAAAGGCCGCCAGCTCCTTGCGGCGTGCCGCGTCGTCCATTGTCCTGGCCCCCATCATCGACCCCACGCAGGCTTTTTCCTCGATACTAGCAAGGCTGATACCAGTATATCTGGCCCCTTGTTGCAGATGGGTACCGCAATGTATGGCGGGTTCGCCCGTAGCGAACGCCACGACCGACCATAATCGATGATTTGGCAGTTCCGGGCGTGAATGCGCAAATGCTTCACCGGCTCCGTGAGTCCTGTTCAACTGCGATTCCGTGTAGTCGCTGAACTTGTTCGCGGAAGGGGCCGCAGTCATGGCTTCCGACGCAGTCCGTCGCTTAACTCGGAAGGGCAAGGCGAACAACGGAGCCGCCGACGAACGCAGCGGCGAGGTTGTCCAGTTCGCACAAACCCAAAGGGAGCTCTAATGAGCAGACGGATTCTCGTCGTACTCTCCGAGTACGGCTACTGGGCAGAGGAACTGGTCGGGCCGGTCGAGGCATTCGACAGCGCCGGCTACCAGGTCACCTTCGCCACGGCGAACGGGCGCCGGGCGCACGCACTGCCGCCGAGCCTGGACCCCGACTACATCGACCCCCCGCTGGGCCGCTCGGTCACCACCGTGGACATGGCCAACCGTGGCCGCCGGCTGGACGAGTCATCCCGGCTGGACAACCCGCTGAGCATCGCGGATCTGATCCCCGAACGCCCGTATCTCAGCTCGCTCAACCCGCTGCGCCGGCTCGAGGAGTACTACCGCGAGCTCAGTGCCTCGGTCGGTGACCTGGTCGCCAGCTTCGACGCCCTGGTGCTGGTCGGCGGCAGCGGACCGATCGTCGACATGGCCAACAACGAACGCCTGCACGAGGTCGTACTCGGTTTCGTGGCCGCGGACAAGCCCATTCTCGCGGAATGCTACGGCGTTACGGTGCTCGCCTTCGCCCGGGACCTGGAGACGCGGGCCAGCATCATCGCGGGCAAGCATGTGACCGGGCACCCCAAGGAGTACGACTACAAGGACGGAACCGGCTTTCTGGGCGTCGAGTTCAACATGGGCCCGCCGCCGTACCCGCTGGAGTACATCCTGCGCGACGCCACCGGACCGGGCGGACAATTCCACGGCAACGTCGGCAAGGAACTGTCGGTCATCGTCGACTACCCCTTCATCACCGCGCGTTCGACGCCGGACTCGGCGCTGGCCGGCGCCAAGCTGGTCGAGACGCTGGAGCAGGGATTGCGGCGGGACGGCTGGTGAGCACGGCGGGCACGGGCCACGGTCCGGCCGGACGGGCACGGACCGGCAAGGCGGCCCTCGTGGAGCAGTTCGCCGCGGACGGCCTGACCTACATGTTCGGCAATCCGGGCACCGTGGAACAGGGGCTGATCGACGAGGTCACCGACTCGGAGATCGACTACCTGCTCACTCTGCACGAGTCGGTGGCGGTGGGCATGGCCGACGGGTACGCCCGGGCCACCCAGCGCCCCGCCCTGGTCCAGCTCCACAGCGGCGTCGGGCTCGGTAACGGCATCGGCATGCTCTACCAGGCCAAACGGGGGGGATCACCGCTGGTGGTGCTGGCCGGGGAGGCCGGAGTGCGGTACGACGCGATGGACTCGCAGATGGCCGCCGACCTGGTCGCGATGGCCCGTCCGGTCACCAAGTACGCGACCCGGGTGATCGACCCGGCCTCGCTGCTGCGGGTGATGCGGCGGGCCGTGAAGATCGCGATGACCCCACCCCGGGGCCCGGTGCTGGTCGTGGTGCCGGCCGACGTGCTGGACGCCAACGTCACCGATCCCGTGGTGCCGACGGTCATCCCGGACACCCGGGTGCTGCCCGAGCCCGCCGTGCTCGCTGCGGCCGCCGAGATCCTGGCCGCCGGCCGTCGGCCGCTCGTGCTCTTCGGCGACGGCGTCGCCACCAGCGGCGCCCAACGGGAGTTGGCCGCGGTCGCCGAGCTGCTCGGCGCGCCCATGTGGGGAGTGAACTCCTCGGAGGTCAACGTCGACAGTCGACATCCGCTGTACGGCGGGCAACTCGGGCACATGTTCGGCGCGGACAGTGCCCGGACGGTGGCGGACGCCGACACGGTGCTCATCGTCGGCACCTACGTCTTTCCCGAGGTGTTCCCCGAGCTGACGAGCCCGTTCGCGCCGGACGCCCGGATCGTGCACGTCGATCTGGACGCGTACGAGATCGCCAAGAACCACCCGGTCGAGCTGGGTGTCGTCGCTGACCCGAGGCTCACCCTCGCCGGCCTGGCCGCCCGGTTGGACCGGCCGGGCCGGCAGCGACCACCGCGCTGGGACGGCGCGGCACCGCCCGGCGACGAACCGGGCGACGACGCGGGACTGATGAACCGGTTCGTCAGGACGCTGGTCCGCCGGGCACCGGACGACCTGGTGATCTTCGACGAGGCGCTGACCGAGTCGGGTCCGCTGGCGGTGCACGCACCGCCGCGGGTGCCGGGCCGGTTCTTCCAGACCCGGGGCGGTTCGCTCGGGGTCGGCATCCCCGGCGCGCTCGGCGTCAAGCTGGCCCGCCCGAGTCAGCAGGTGGTGGGCTTCACCGGCGACGGCGGCAGCATGTACACGATCCAGGCGCTGTGGACGGCCGCTCGGCACGACATCGGTGCCAAGTTCGTGATCTGCAACAACCGCCGCTACCGCCTGCTCGACCTCAACATCGAGCAGTACTGGCGGGATGGGGGCATCCCCGCCCACCTGCACCCGGACGCGTTCGACCTGTCCCGGCCCGCCATCGACTTCGCCGCGCTCTCCCGCTCGCTCGGGGTGCCCGCGCAGCGGGTGAGCACCCCACAGGAGGTGCCGGCCGCAGTCGAGGAACTGCTCGCCACCCCCGGCCCGTTCCTCATCGATCTGGTCACCGACTGACCACCGTCACCCGAAGGAGCAGACCATGCCCGACGCCCTGAGCGTCGAAGCCGTCCAACGGTTCGTCCAGGACTGGTACGACGCCCTGGACCGGCACGACCCGATCGACGCCGTGGTGCCGTACCTGGCCGACAACGGCCTCACCATGCAGTTCCCGGAGGCGACCCTGCGCACCGAGGACGACTTCCGCGGCTGGTACGACACCGTCACCCACCGGTTCTTCGACGAGATCCACGAGGTCAAGCGAGCCGACGTCGAGCTGCTCTCGCCGCTGCATGCCGACGTCTCGGTCCTGGTCAACTGGCAGGCCCGGGTGTGGAACCCGCCTGCGGCGACCAGCGAGTGGCTCGGCTTCGACGCCAGCCAGACCTGGTCGGTCGTCCTGCAGGACGGCCAGCCCCGGATCCGTTCCTACGCGGTGGACGACCTGGCCCCGATGCCGGGTTCCGCCCAACTGTGACCGCCGCACGCCGGCAACCGGTCATGTGGCGGCAACTGCACGACGCCGCCCTGCACCGCTCGTATGTCACCACCGTACCGGTCCGGCTGCCGGGCACCGTGGCCGGCTCCGGCGGCGGAGCCGACTGCCTGCTCGTGGCCGTCTGGTCGGCGGCGGCCACCAGCGCGGCCAACTTCTGGCTGACCGGCCTGCCGGAGTCGCAGGTGGGTCACGTGCTCACCCTGGCCCAACTCGCCGCGCGCCGCGAGCGGGACGTCGACACGCTGAGCGAAGGGTACGGCCTGCTGGACTTCGAGGGCCGCTCGTCGCGTGGCTGGCACCACCACATGACGCTCGTTTCGGCCGCCTATGCCTTCGCCCAGCTGGGGACCTGCTCCCAGCAGCAGGAGCAGAGGGTCGGCTGAGCGCGGGCGCCCGGGCGCCGCGACCGGACCGGCAACCGGTCGCGGCGTCCGAGGCCAGCTCATCCGAAGGACAGGACCCTCCGGTGCTGCACCAGCTCACCGGCCGGGGGAGTGCTGCCGGCCGGCCGGGTGGCCAGCCAGAGGACGTCGCGGGCCGCCTCGTCCGGGCTCTGCGCCGACGACATGTCATCGAACCAGGGGCGCGAGGCATCGGTGTCGACCAGGCCGGGACACACCGCGCCGACGTAGACGTCGTGCCCGGGCCGGTCGCGCTCCATCATCCGGGCGGCCACCCGGGCCGACGCCACCTGGCCGACCTTCGACGGAATGTTGATCCAGCTCGGCCAGCCCCGGGCCTCGGCCTCGCCCTTCTGCACCAGGCGGACGTATTCGTCCATCACGTTCTCGACGTCCTCCAGGCTCATCCGGTCGGTGTCGAAGGCGCTCCACAGCGGTCTGGGCAGGTGCCGCCGCGAGCCGAACGAACTGGCCACCACCAGCACCCGGGCGTGCTCGTTGAGGATCGGCAGGAAGTGGTGCAGCATGCGATACGTGCCGTGGTTGTTGGTGTCCACGAACTCGGCCACCTGCTCGGCGGGGGGTAGTTCCCGCGAGATCCGGGCCGCGGCATTGGAGATCAGCACGTCCAGCCCGCCGTGCCGCTCGCGAATCATGTCGGCCGCCGCCGCGACGCTGGCCTCCACCGTCACGTCCAGCGGGTGCAGCCGCGGGGCGAGACCCTCGGCACGCAACAGCTCCACCGCCTGCTCACCACGCGCCGGGTCGCGGGCCGTCAGGTAGACCTGCGCCTCGGGCCCCAACTCCCGGCACAGCGCCCGCACCAGGGCCAGGCCCAGCCCTTGATTGCCGCCCGTCACCAACGCGACCGCCATCTGCCGCTCTCCCCCATCGCGCTGCCACATCCGTCTCCTCCACGGTAGACGGCGCGCGATTACCCCGAGGTAACCGCGACGGCGTCGGTCTGCTCCCCCTGGGCCTCCAGCACGTCCGACCCGTGTCGCTCGGCCCAGCGAGACAGCATCTCCACCGGCTCTACCAGGGTCTGCCCCAGCGGGGTCAACTCGTACTGCGTGATTGACGGCTGCTCGGGCAACGCCGAGCGCCCGACCAATCCGTGCCGCTGCAGTCGCCGCATCGTCTGGGCGAGCACCTTGGACGACACGCCACCGATCAGCGCCTTCAACTCGTTGTGCCGCCGGGGACCCTGACTGAGCCCGTAGATGACCACTACGGACCACTTGTCCGCCAGCAGCTCGATGGCCAGCCGTGCCGGGCAGTCCGCCAGGAAGACGTTCCCCGGCCGTATTAATACGCCCACGCAGGCATAGTACCCGCAGCGTGAGAAAACCGTGTTGTTAAGGTCACTCTCCGGAGCGGGAGGAGGCCCTCCTTCGCGGTGCGGGTAGGCCGCCGACCCTCGGTCATCCTGGCTTGACGAGTCCACCGCAACCGGAAGCCCTCACGCCTGCGCCGCCCGGCTCGCCCCCGTCATCCACGCCTTCTCTGCACTCTGCGCCGTGCGGTCCGGTCGGTCGGCAGCGGGTGGCCGAGGCGGGTGGGGAAGCTCGGTCGCGGGGGTGGCGCACGGCGGAAGTGGAAAGGGTGGGCGCACGGCGTGACGGATATCCGAAGGACGACCTTGCCCCGCGCCGGACGGGGCCGTAGGTTGCATTGATGATCCTGAGTGGGCGGCCGGGCTCCGGCTCTCCTTGCGATGCTGGTCACGGCGGCCCGCGGCCCGAGGACCTCGGTGGGATCGCCTACCTGCGGGGGCTCACCAGACGTGGGTTCATCACGGCCGCGGCGTTGGCGGCGTCGGGGGTGTCGGCCGCCTTCGCGGTGCTGCCCGATGCCGCTCGGGCCGCCGGCAACTATCAGCGGCCGTGCGGGAACGTCCGGATCTCCAGTTCGTGGCAGGACCACCGGAGCCGCACGCCGCCCTCGGGTGAGCCGGGCACCGACTACGCGGTCGGCGCGGGGACCCCCGTGGTGGCCGCGGCGAACGGCACGATCCGTCTGGTGAAGACGGACACCTCGACCGCGGCCGGACGCGTGGTGGGGATGGCCCACGACGACGGTAACTACACCCGGCACCTGCACCTGTCGCGGATCGCCGTCGCCACCGGCCAACGCGTCTCCCGGGGCCAGACGATCGCGTACTCCGGCTCCTCGGCGAACGGCAGCGAGTCCGGCGTGGGGCCGCACGTGCACACGAGCCTCTGGCTGAACACCGGCGCTCCGACGAACTTCGGCGCGACCGTCGACTTCGAGAACCATGTCGGGGACGCCACCGACCCGAACCCACCGGACCAGGAGGTTGATGAAGTGTTCATCGCGAACGTGCGGGGCAGCTGGTATCTCGTCGTCCCGCAGGGCACCGCCAAGCCGCGGGCGGTGGTCCTCGGTGGCGACAGCAACGCCGCCGCCGCCGGCCTGCCCGTGCTGAACTTCACCTGGGATCCGTCGATCAACGCGCTCCGGGCGGCGGTCGACGGCATCGGTTGATCTCCGCCGGCGTCCACCGGTCGCTCGGCCGTACCAACCCCCGGATCCTCCGGGGGCCGTTCGCGGTAGGCCGCGGACGGGGTGGCGGGCGGCACCCCGGGGTCGTTAGTGTCCTCAATGGACGGCAATCCGGTGGTGCGGGCATGATCGGCTACCGCCATGGGGCTGCTGAGAAGCCTTTCGGCTTCCAGGGCTCGCCGCCCGCCGTGTCGATCGAACCCCTGGAGGGCCTGGCGCATGGATCCGCAGCCGCGTCCGTTTCCGCCTGGTGATCCGCCGGCCGCCCAGGTCCTCCCGTCGGTCTATGGCTTCCCTCAGGCCCACGAGGTCCCGTCGAGTGCGCAGTTGGCACCGGTGGTACCGGGGAGACGGGCGGCGTCGGCTGCGGTCGGGCCGATCACCCGGGCCGGGGCCGGTCCGGCAGCAGCCCGGATGGCGGGGGTCGCCGGGCATGCCGTGGGGGTCGCGGGATACCAGACCCTGCGTGGGGCCAAGGCGGCCGGTACCGGTATCAGACGTTATTTCATCGGTGTCGGGTACTTCTTTCGCGGTGCCAAGCTGTTCGTCACCACGCCCGGCCTCTGGACGTTCGTGCTGCTCCCGCTCACCCTGACCGGCCTGGCGCTGCTGGGGTTGCAGGAAGCCACCGGGCTGCTGGTCGAGCGTCTCACCGGGTGGCTGCTCGGGTTCGCATCCGGCTGGCCCGAGGTCGTGCGATGGATCGTCGACAAGGTGCTGTGGGTCGCGGTCAGCCTCTTCCTGCACGGCGCGGTGACCGCGCTCACTGTTCCGCTGACCATGCTGTTCGGTGCGGCGTTCTTCCCGGCCCTGACCCGCGACGTGATCCGGCGCACCGGCGGGACGAACCAGGGCGCACCGTCGTGGTACCGCTCGGCGGCGGTCTGCCTGCGTCAGACGGTCGTCGTCACCCTGGTTCTGCACCTGGGCTGGCTGATCGTTCTGCCGCTGCTGTGGATTCCCGGCGTGAATCTCGTCGTGGCCTTCGGGGGCGGTCTGCTGTTCAACGGCTTTCTGATCGGTTCGCTGGTGCTCGCCGTGCCGCTGCACCATCATGGCGTGCGGGGCGTCGGCGAGCAGATGCGCTTCGCCTGGCGGAACCTCGGCTTCACGCTCGGCTTCGGCATGACCAGCATCTGCGTCCTGATTCTGCCCGTGTTGTCGCTGCGGATGCTCACGCTGCTGCCGATCAGCCCGGTGTTCGCGGTTCCGGGCATCGCCCTGTACCTGCTGACCGCACCCTCGACCCTGGTCGGGGCGGTCCTGCTGCACCAGCGGATCGAGTCGGCCGGCAAAGCCGGAGCGGCCGGCGGCATCGACCATGCCGGGAGCGTCCGGGCACCCGGGAACGCGTGGTCGACCCGGCCCAGCGCATTGCCGGCCGCGAATCCTGCGCCCCGGGCCTGACACGACGAGCTGATCAACCGGGTGGACCACCCTTCGCGCGGTCACCTCACCCCTGGTTCCCCGTCGGTGCTGGTGGGCGCTTGATCACCAGCACCGGACGAGCGGGCCGGGCATGCCTATGATCAGGACCGCAGGCATGTCCGCGCTGGTCCACCCCCTGGTGGAGCTGTCACCCACGATCGAAGGACGCCCATGGCCCGCCCGTACGCGCCCGGACTGAATCGGTTCGTCTTCACCGCCGAGGTGGCGGGGCAGAGTGTGGTGCTCATGCCCCGGGCGGGGGTGATCTCCCGGATCAGGCAGGGGGAGCAGCCCTGGTCGGAACACCTTCGGACCGGCCGGGCCAACCGCTGCCTTCCGGGTGCGCACCGGGCCACGCCGCGACGCCGAGTGCGCCAGGTGGTCGTGAGCAGCGGGTGCCGGGTGGGTCGCGCAACGCCCTGGGCCCGCAGCGGCCGGGTCCGGCCGCTGCCGGTGCGCGGGAGGTCGGAGCGGTGAGAGAGGTCGTCTTCGCGCGCCGTGGCAGCGGCTGGCTTCCGCAGGTGATCCGTACGGACGGTGAGCTGAGGCTGAGGCTCGCCGCCGGGGCCGACGTCAACCACGAGCCCCGGACGTTCACGGTCCCGATCGGCGCGGCCCATCTCGCGGTGATCCGGGAGGACCTGGCCCGACACCTGCTGCTGTCCAGTGCGCTCCTGCCGCTGTGCGACGCCGCCGGGACCGGGGGTGGGCTCGACGGGGACGCCGCCGTCGCCCTGCTGGACCCGGTGCTGCTCTCCGCGCCTGCGGACGTCGATGCGCTCTTCCGGCGTATCGAATGGGACCGGAGCCGGCTCGTCGCCCATGGGGCCGACCTCGACCTCCTGGAGCGCGGTCAGGTCTGCGCGGCGATGCGGGCCGCGACGGAGACACCGGACGAGAGCCGTGCCCAGGAGTACCACGCGGCCCGCCGTCGCGCCGAGCGCGGGGTGGTCCTCGGGCCCCTCGATGCGGGGGTCCTGCGGTTCACGGGCCAGTACCTGCACGGCGCGACGCTGCCCAGGCGGCTGCCCGATGCCGTCGACCCTGCCCTGCTGCCCCAGGTCATGCAGGTGATCGCCACCGCGGAGCAGGCGTGCGCCGGGATGCGGATCGGCCTCGATCCGCGCCGGGGGAAGCGGGCGACCGACAAGCGCGACTGGGAACGGATGACGGCGACCGTCGACGCGGCCGTACGCCGGGCGTACCCCGATCTCGTCGACGACGCGGTGCGGACGGTGAGTTTCCTGATGTGCTCGGAGGCTGCGGACCGCGCCCGGAACAGCCGGGCGGACGACGACGAGGCTGCCGACGAACACCCGGGGGTGGACGACGGCGCGCGGAAGACCGCCCTGTCGTTCACCGATGACAAGGGTGACGCGCAGACGTGGCTGCGGGGCGGTCCCCGTACCGCCTCCGCCGCCTTCTGGGACTTCGTCGCCGATCGCTCCGCCGGCGACAACGAGGTGTTCACCATCGAGGACGAGGAGCGGGGCGAGGGCATCCAGCTGCACTTCTATGCCGACTCCATCGCCCGGATCACGACGGTGCGGCCCGGGGCGGCGGGGTCGGCTCCGCAGTACCGGGTCGAGTACCGCCTGGTCGACGGGATCGGCGGGTACCGGACCCTGGTCGGGGTCTTCGTCCGTGGTGGTTGCGCCGCACTCGACCGGCACGGCCCGTGGACGCCGGATGTCGCCGAGATCGAGCGGGCGCGTCGTCGGCGCGACGACGGGTAGTCCCGGAGGGGAACCCACCCGCGCCGCTGCGTTCTCGACATCGGCGTCTCACGATGCGTGGAATTGATCGACATGGTTCCGTGCTGTCGGCGATACCACCGTTGCCCGTGATCGCGGCGCGTCATGATTCGTCGGTGCAGGGGACCCCGCAACCCGGCCCACCACCCAGTCCGTGATGTGCCCGATATCGGCCAGGCGTGTCATTGAGGATTTTTCGGAAAGCGAGATGAAATCCGACCGTGCTCTTGTATCCCACCATCTCGGGTATCGAACTCAGTGGGGTTTTGGTGTAGGTGAGCAGTTGAACGGCCTCCTGCACCCGGCGTCGGGTGAGATGCAGTGCGGGCCCTTCCCCGACGAGGTCCCGGAATGTCTTGGCGAAACTCGACCTGGACATGCCCGCGCGCTGGGCCAGCAGGTCCAACGTCCAGGGTCGTTGAAACTCCCCGTAAATGGCCGACAGGGCACGGCTGACGCCGGGGTGGCCGAGTGCCCGTAGCCCCGGTGCGTCAACCGTCAGCTTGCGCAACACCACTCGGAGCGCGAGCACGAAGACCATCTCGAAAGCGCGAAGGGTCACCAGCGGGCTGCCCGGTTCGCGGCGTTCGGTCTCCGCCACGAGTGACTCCAGTGTCCGGAGCAGGAGAGGCTCGTGGTCGAGCTCGGGTTTTCCCAGCATGAAGATCGGTGGGAGCGAGCGGTACAGCGGGGGCTCGCCGCCCGGGTCGTAGTTGAGGCTGGCGCACATCAGCTCGGTGACCGGGCCCGCCTCGCCGATCCGGACAATCGCCGACTCGCCGAGGCGGCGTTCGGGGAGCACGCTACGTAACGGCCGGGTCGGGGTCGGGGATCCGTCCCCTAATGTGTGCGCGGTGCCATAGGGAAAGATCGCCAGGTCGCCCCGTTGCAGTAGAATAGGCGGCCGACCGGGAAGTTTGACGTAACAACTATTTCGCAGGGCATAGTGCATCACCGCGCAGTGGTCGTCGTCGCCTTGGACGTTCCATGGGCCGCGTGCGATCCAGCGGCTGTGAAAAACGCTGACCAGACGTATCGGTCTGAGCAGCTCAGCCAAGACGTCAAGATCATTCATGGACGATCCTTAAGTGGAAGCGGAAAGTTCTTAATTGATCGTACCTAAGTCTTCCATGAATATTGCGGGTGACAGCGGGCCGTTTGGCCGCGACGATCGGTAAACCACTTGCGGATTTCAGGACAAGCTCCATGCACGGGGGGCCTTCCTGGCGTAACGCTGAGTTTTGCGGGCTCGACCCGGTCGCATGCCTCTCGCGACATCCGGTCACGCCTGCCCTGACGACGCGTCGCCAGCCGGCCGTCCGGCACGGACGAGATGGAGAGGACGCCGATGCGGATACTCATCGCCGGGGCGGGCATTGCCGGCCTGACCGCGGCCCTGAGCCTGCACGCGGCCGGTCTCGACGACATCCGGCTGGTCGACGCCGCCCCCGAGATCCGTCCCCTGGGCGCGGGGATCAACCTCCTGCCCAACGCCGTCCGGGAGCTCGCCGCCCTCGGCCTGGACGAAGCGGTCGGCGCGTCCGCCGTCTCGACCACCGAGCTGGTCTACTTCAGCCGGCACGGCGAGGTGATCTGGCGCGAACCACGGGGCCGGGCCGCCGGTCACCGATGGCCGCAGCTGTCGGTGCACCGTGGGAAGTTGCAGATGGTGCTCCTCGCCGCCGTCGAGGAACGCCTCGGCGGACAGCGCGTCCGGGCCGACGCCCGGGTCACCGACTTCCGGCTGCTGCCCACCGGCCGGGTGCAGGTCAACCTGGCCCACCGCACCGGGGGCACCACCACCACCGAGGCGGACGCGCTGATCGGCGCGGACGGCATCCGCTCGGGCGTTCGTCGCGTGCTCTACCCCGGTGAGGGGCCCCCGGTGTGGCAACGGCAGGTGGTGTGGCGGGGCATCGCCAAGATCCCGCCGTTCGCCGACAACCGGTCGATGTTCATCGGCGGCGACCGTACGTGGAAGGTGGTCGCCTATCCGATAGCGACCCGGCCGGACGCCGCCGGGCTGGTCGACACCAACTGGGCGGTGGCCCGCACCTTCGGGCCGGACGAGGTGGTCGACCGGGCGGAGTGGGACCGGGTGGTGGACCCGGCGAAACTGCTGGCCGCGCTGGACGGCTGGGTCTTCGGCCCACTGGACGTCGCTTCCCTCGTCACCGCCGCCAAGGCCCCCTTCGAACAGGCCATGGTCGACCGCGATCCGCTGCCCCGCTGGACGTTCGGGCCGGTGACCCTCATCGGCGACGCCGCCCACGCGATGTGTCCGATGGGGTCCAACGGCACCACCCAGGCGATCGTCGACGCCCGCGCCCTGGCCGCCGCGGTGGCCGGTCACCCGGAGGTCGACACCGCCTTCACCGCCTACGAACGGGAGCGGCTCGACCGGATGACCCTGCTCCAGAACTGCAACCGCGCGTTGGGTCCCGAGGTGGTCGTCGCGATGGCGGACCGGGCCAGCTCCGTCACCCGGCCCGGCCCGTCGGCGAGCGCCCTCGACCGGGAGTTGGCCGAGGTCTCCCGACGCTACGCGGAGCTGGGCGGCTTCGACGTGGCGATGGCCAACACCGACTCGTCCTACTCGGTCCGCCGCCGATCCGGCCCCGGCCGACCCACCCCGCAGGAGACCGGCTCCTGACCCTTCGCCGGACCACCGATCCACCCGCCGGCGACCGCCTGCCGTACCCCATAACCAAGGAGATCAGACATGACGCGAACCGGTGAGCAGTACCTTGACGCCCTCCGCGACGGCCGGGAGATCTGGCTGGACGGGGAGCCGGTCAAGGACATCACCAGGCACCGCGCCTTCCGTAACACGGCCCGGTCCATCGCCCACCTCTACGACCTGACCCACGAGGCGGGGTTCGCCCCGACCCTGACGGTCGACTCCGGATCGGGCGAGCGGATCCACCGGGCGTTCCACATCGCCCGCAGCTACGAGGACCTGGTCGCCAGGCGGAAGGCGCACAAGATCTGGTCCGAGGCGACCTTCGGGTTCCTCGGCCGGTCACCCGACTACATGGCCTCCGGGCTCGCCGGGTTCGCCGCGCTGCCCGAGGTCTTCGCGGGTGCCGGGTTCGACGGTCGGGAGAACGTCGCGGCGCACCACCGGCGGATGTCCACCGGTGACCTCTACCAGGCGTTCACCATCACCAACCCGCAGATCGACCGGACCCGGTCGGCGTCCGAGCAGGAGGAGAACGACCTCTACCTGCGGGTGGTCAAGGAGACCGACGGCGGGATCGTGGTACGCGGCGCGAAGATGATCGGCACGGCCGCGGCCTTCGGTGACGAGGTGGTGGTGGGCACGATCGAACCGCTGGCCCCGCAGGATGTGGAGTACGCGCTCAGCTTCTCCGTTCCCCTCGACACCCCCGGGTTGAAGTTCGTGTCGCGTACCTCGTACGAGGCCAGCGCCCGGAGCGTCTTCGACAACCCGCTCTCCTCCCGGTTCGACGAGAACGACTCGTTGCTCGTCTGTGACGACGTCTTCGTGCCCTGGGAGCGGGTGCTCGTCTACCGCGACGTGGATGCCAGCCTGCACCAGTGGTGGGCGACGCCGGCGTACAACAACTTCGTCCACCAGTCGGCCACCCGCTTCTGGACGAAGCTGGAGTTCCTCACCGGTCTGGCGATCCTCATCGCCAAGGCGAACAACACCTATCAGCTCCCTCCGGTGCAGATCCAGATCGGTCGCCTGATGAGCTGGGTCAACATCGCCCGCTCGATGTTGATCGCGGCCGAGACGGAGTTCGTGCCGGTCGGGTCCGACGGCGGTGTCATGATCAACCCTGAGATCGCCTCCGCGCACCGGGCCATGGCCGGTGACATCTATCCGAAGGCGGTCGCCGAGGTCAAGCTGCTCGCCGGCGGCGGACTGATCCAGTTGCCCGCCTCCGGCTACGACCTGCTCCACCCCGAGCTGGGGCCGGTGCTCGCCAAGTACGTCCGCTCGCCCGGCCACCCGGCCGAGGCGCGGATCAAGCTGCTCAAGCTCGCCTGGGACGCGTTGGGCTCGGAGTTCGCCTCCCGGCACGAGCAGTACGAGCGCTTCTACCACGGCGCACCGCACGTCTACCTGCCGGCGGTGGTCCGCGACGGCCGGCCGGACCTGTGCGAGCAGCTCGCCCAGTCCTGCCTGGACGGCTACGAGCTGGACAACTCGATGTACGGCGCCTCATGACCGATCGCAAGGTCTCCCCGGGCGGCGCCCCGGCGGCCGGTGCCGTCGGGGTGCCCCACCGCTGGCGGGCGCTGGCGGTGCTCGCCTGCACCCAGTTCCTGCTGATCCTCGACACGGCGATCATCAACGTGGCCGTTCCCTCGATCGGCGCGGATCTCGACATCTCACCCACCGGGCTGTCCTGGGTGGCCAACGCCTACCTGATCACCTTCGGTGGCCTGCTCCTGCTCGGCGGGCGTAGCGCCGACCACGTCGGTCGCCGCCGGGTCTTCGTCATCGGCCTGGTCGTCCTCGTGGTCGGCTCGGCGGTGGGCGCGGCCGCGGACTCGGCCGGCTGGCTGATCGCCGGCCGGGCGATCCAGGGCCTGGCCGCCGCGCTGGCCGCTGCCGCCGCCCTGGCGCTGGTGCTGGGCATCTTCCCGGAGGGTCCGGAACGCCATCGCGCCCTGGGCATCTTCGCCGCCATGGCCGGTGCCGGGGGTGCCGTCGGCACCGTGCTGGGCGGACTGCTGACCGACTCGCTCGGGTGGCGGTCGACGTTCCTCATGAACGTCCTCGTCGGGGCGGTGCTGGTCGTCCTGGCCCTCCGGCTGGTGCCTGACATGCACGAGCCCGGGGACCGCCGGGCCTTCGACGCGATCGGCGCCGGCACCGTCACCGCCGGACTGGGGCTGCTGGCGTACGCGTTGGTGTCCACCGGCAACCTCGGCTGGCTCGCCGGCCGTACGGTCGGCGCGGCAGTGCTGGCGGTGCTGTGCCTGTTGGCGTTCGTCGTCGTCGAACGGCGCAGCAGCCACCCGTTGGTGCCGTTGGGTGTCTTCCGGCGGCGTCGGCTGCGCACCGCCAACGTCCTGGGCGGGTTGGCCCAGCTCATCCTCTTCCCGACGTTCTTCTTCGTCAGCATCTATCTCCAGGACGTGCTCGGCTACTCGCCACTGGGCGGTGGGCTCGGTCTGTTGCCGATGTCGCTGGTGGTGATCGGGGTGGCCGGGATGTGCGAGCGGCTGATCGCCCGGCTCGGCCTGGAGGTCGCGATGACGGCCGGCTTCGTCCTGGTCGCCCTGGGCATGCTCTGGCTGTCCCGGCTCTCCCACGACGGCGACTTCGTCTCCGACGTGCTCGGCCCGACCGTCCTGCTCGGCATCGGGCTGCCGCTGGTCACCGTGACGACGAACGTCGCGGCGACGGCCGAGGCGACGGTCGCCGAGGTCGGGCTCGCCTCAGGGCTGATCAACACGAGCCAACAGATCGGCGCGGTCGTCGGTCTGGCGGTGATGGCCGGGGTGGCCGCCGCCCGGACCAGCCAGGTGACAGGCGACGATCCGGCCCGGCTGGACCCGGCGGCGACCACCGCCGGCTTTCAGGCGGCCTTCCTGGTGGGTGCGGTGGTCGCACTCGTCGCGGCGGTGGTGGCGGTCCGGCTCCGTCGGGCCCGGCCGGTGACCCCCGGTCCCGCGACAGTCTCCGGACGGTAGGCCGTCGCGGGACCGCGCGTCCGGCGGGCGGGGCGAGGGCCCGTCGGACACGCCGGTCCGCGACGGCAGGCGATCCGGTCCGCCGGCCGGTCCCGCTCGGACCCGGCCGGCACGAGGACCCGCACCGACGGGTCCTGCACGAAGCGCCACGTCCCCGGACACCGGCGCTGTCTACCACGATGCAAAGGAACTGAATGATGACCACAGAGCAGGGCAGGCAGTATCTGGTGTTCGGCGCGACCGGCGCCCAGGGCGGCGCGGTCGCCCGGACCCTCGCCGAGCGGGGCCACCCGGTGCGCGGTTTCGCCCGCCGGGACACCGGGTCGGTCCCGCCGGGGGTCAGCCTGGTCACCGGCGACCTGGCCGACCCGGCCGCCGTGCGCGAGGCGTTCACGGGCGTCACCCACGCCGCCGTCACCCTCCCGCTGGTGTACGACGCACAGACGGTCGCCGGCTACGCGCGCAACATCGCCGACGCCGCCCGGCAGGCCGGTGTGCAGCTGCTCGTGTTCAACACCAACACCTGCATCCCGGACGAGGCGACGCCGTACCCGGCGTACGAGACCCGGCGGGCCACGGAGACGATCCTGCGTGACAGCGGTGTTCCGCTGATCGTGCTGCGCCCGCCTGTCTACCTGGAGAACCTGTTCAACCCCGGGGTGGGCGGAGCGTTGGCCAACCAGAACGTGCTGGCCTATCCGCTGCCCGCCGACCGCCGGGTGGCCTGGCTGTCGCACGGCGACCTGGCCGCGGCGATGGTGGCCGCCCTGGACCGGCCGGATCTCGTCGGCAGGTCGGTGCAGTTCGGCGGCGGCGAGGTGGTGACCGGCCCCGAGCTGGCCGAGATCTTCTCCGGGGTGCTCGGCAGGCGGATCAGCTATCTGCCGTTGGAGGTCGACGCCTTCCAGGAGGGGTTGGCCTTCGCGTTGGGCGGGCCGGCCGCCACCGGTGTCGCCGGCATCTACCGCTGGGTCGGCCAGGAGGCCGGCCGGGACCTGTTCGACCTCGACCCGGCAACGCTGCCGAAGGCGTTGAACGTCGGTCCGCGGCCGATCGCCGAGTGGGTCGCGGCCCAGCCGTGGCAGCAGTTCGCCCAGGAGAACCAGACCGAACCCTCCTAGGGGGGTCGCCCGGGCAGTCCGGCCGGCACACCGGTGTGCCGGCCGGACTGCCCAGGCAGTGACGACCCACCGCTCGCAACGGCGCGGGGGATCCGCCGTACGACCTTTGCGGAAGGGACTCGAACACATGTGGTCAGCACGACGGCAGTCGGGGGAGCCGATCGCGGTGATCGGTGCAGGATGCCGCCTTCCTGGCGCGCACGGCACGACGCAACTCTGGCAACACCTGGTCGACGGTCGGGACCTGATCGATGAGGTTCCGGCGGACCGGTTTCGCATCGACGACTACTTCGCTCCGGCGCCGCCGCCACCGGGCCGTACGAACAGCCGCTGGGGTGGGTTCGTCACCGGGGCCGCCGAGTTCGACGCCGAGTTCTTCGGCATCGACGACGAGGAGGCGGCGAGCCTCGACCCGCAGCACCGGATGCTGCTGATGACCGCGTGGGAGGCGCTGGAGGACGCCGGTCAACTGCCCGAACACCTCGCCGGCAGCCGGACCTCGGTGTTCGTCGGGCAGAGCCAGGCCGACTACTGGGATCTCCAGAGCGCCCGACTCGACCGGCTCGGCCTGGCCGCCGTGCTCGGCGGACAGCAGCGCAGCATGGCCGCCGGTCGGCTCTCGTACGCCTTCGACCTGCGGGGGCCCAGTCTGACCGTGGACGCCGCCCAGGCGTCATCGGGGGTGGCGGTGCATCTCGCGGCGCAGAGCCTGCGCTCGGGTGAGAGCACGATGGCCGTCGTCGCCGGGATCAACCTGGTCCTCACGCCCACACCGGCGGTGATGTTCGGCCAGGCGGGGGTGTTGTCCGGCAGCGGGCGGTGCAGGTTCGGCGACGACACCGCCGACGGGTTCGTCCGTAGCGACGGCGTCGTGGTCGTGGTGCTCAAACCGCTCACCGCCGCGCTCGCCGACCACGACCGGATACGCGCCGTTCTGCTCGGCAGCGCGGTGAGCAACGACGGTCGGGCCAAGTCCGAGCTGGCCGCGCCGTCGGTGACCGGTCAGACGACCGCGATGCGCGCGGCGTACGCGGCGGCCGGGGTGCGCCCGGCGGAGGTCGACTACGTCGAGGCGCACGGGACCGGCACCCGGATCGACGCGGCCGAACTCGTCGCGATGACCGGGGTGCTCGCCGAGGGACGGCCCGCCGGCCAGCCCTGTCTGGTGGGGTCCATCAAGACGAACATCGGCCACACCGAGGCCGCCGCCGGTCTGGCCGGCCTGGTCAAGGCGATGCTCTGCCTGGAACACCGGCTCGTGCCACCGAGCCTGCACTTCCGCCACCCCCGGTCCGACGTCGACTGGGACCGGGTGCCCCTGGTCGTACCCGGTGCCCCGACCCCGCTGCCCGACCGTGGCCGGCCGGCAGTCGTGGCGGTCAACGGGCAGGGCATGTCCGGCTCCAACGTCCACCTGGTGCTCGCCGAGGCGCAGGCGACCGACCGGCCCGACGCCGGGACGACCCGGCCGACGGGGGCGTCCGACCCGGGCGTCGAGGGGTACCCGCTGGTGCTCAGCGCCCGCACCCCGGCCGGCCTGACCGAGCTGATCCACAGCTACCTGGACTATCTCGCGCCCGCAGGCGCGGGTGCCGCGTTCGACCTGCGGGACATCTGTTACAGCACCAACGTCAGGCGTCGGCGCTACGCCCACCTGACGGTCGTGCGGGGCCGTACCCGGGACGACCTGATCCGCGAGTTGCGCGCGGTGCTGGCCGACGGGCCGGGGGAGAGCGTGCCGGACCCGGCCGACCTCGGGCCGGCGGGCCGACTGGTGCCGCTGCCTCCGCGCCCGTGGCGGACCTCCCGGCACTGGCTGCACTGGGCGGTGCCGCCGGGCCCGCAGCACGCCTTCCGTGGCTGACCGGCGGTAACCGCCGCCACCGAACCGACCCACCTCACCGGGCGCGGCTGTGCCCTGGCGTCTCCTGCCGCCCCGGTGCGTGCCCCTCTGTCCAACCACCGTTCCGTCCCGTCCCCTCAGAAAGAGAGCAATGGCGAACGCAGCGATCACCGACCTGTCCAGCCTGGCCCGGATCGAAAACGTCAGGCTCCTCGACCCGCTCAACGCGGACTCGGCCTGTTTCCGGCTGCGCACCATGAACACGCAGACCGACGTGTCAGCGATAGTGGGCGCACTGCGCGCCCTGATACCCGGCCTCGACGAGGTCGCCACGTACTCGTTGGACGAGTGCCTCTCGGCGATGCGTGACCTCGGCATGTTCCTGGGCTCCCTCAAGCGGCACGGCGTGGAGCCGCTGCCGGTGGTGCCGGAGGTCACCGCGGTGCTGGAGGAACTCGGCCGGCGGACCGACATGGTGCCCCGGGACACCGTGCACCACTACACCACCTGGAACCCGGTGGGGCACCGCCAGCGGATGTACACCGGGGACCCGCAGGAGAGGTTCCTCCAGGAGTCGGTGCGGATGGTCTTTCCGGATCTGCGTACCGGCCTGAACACGTGTGACGTGCTGGCCGACACCGCACCTACCGATCCGGAGTTCGCCCCGCTGCTGGACGAGTTGAACGTCCGGCTGCACGCGATGGTGGACTCGATCGACCTGGTGCTGCAGCACGTCAGCCCGGTCTTCTTCGCCCGGGTGCTCCGCCCCTACTTCGAGGAGATCACCGTCTCGGGCCGGGAACTGCTCGGGCCGGCCGCCGCGCAGGTGCCGCTCTGGCTGGTCGACCAGGTCATCTGGGCGACCGACCGCAGCGAACCCGGGTACGACGAGTTCATCCGCCACTCGGTCCCTTACAGCCTGCCCCGGTGGCGGAGCTACTACACACGGTGGAGCGAGGGCAGGTCGGTGGTGAGCCGGCTGGTCGACGCCTACGGCGGGCTGGACGGCGCGACGACCGGCCGGGAGTCGCCGGTGTTGCGCCGCGGCGCGGAGGCGCTCGCCCGGGTGCTGCGGACGGTGGTGGTGTTCCGGGGGCGGCACCTCGGCATCGCCCGGCAGGCGTACCAGGCCGATCTCCGTCTCTACCCGGTGGGCAGCGGCGGCGCCAGCGTCGACCTGCTCCGGCAGATCATCGATCTGACCCGGCAGAACGCCGGTCTGGTCCAGGCCCGCCGGCCGAACCCGTCGACCGAGGTGCCGACGATCCGGCCGACCGCGCCGGCCGGGCCGGACCGCAGGATTCCGCAGCAGCGTTGGCGGGACGGGGTGGCCCTGTGAGGGTGCTGATCGCCGGTGGCGGCATCGGGGGCCTGACGCTGGCCCTGAGTCTGCACGCGGTGGGGATCACCGACATCAGGGTCGTCGAGGCGGCACCGGCGATCCGGCCGCTCGGCGTCGGCCTGAACATCCTGCCCAACGCGGTGCGTGAACTCGCCGAGCTGGGGCTGCTCGACGAGTTGTCGGCGGTCGGGGTCCAGACCGGGGAGCTGTCGTACTACAACCGCTTCGGATCGTTGATCTGGAACGAACCGCGCGGGCGGGCCGCCGGCTACCGCTGGCCGCAGTTGTCGATCCACCGGGGGCGGCTGCAGTTGGTGCTGCTCGACGAGGTGCGCCGACGGCTCGGCGACAAGACGGTGGTCGCCGACGCCCGGGTGCGCGACTTCGACATCCGGGCGGACGACTCGGTGCGGGTGATCGTGGATCATCCGGCCGCCGGTGGGGTCGGCGAGTTCGACGCCGACGTGATGGTCGGTGCGGACGGCATCAACTCGGCGGTCCGCGCCGCGCTCTATCCCGACGAGGGCGAGCCGCCGTGGAACGGGCTGCTGGTGTGGCGGGGGTCCGCCTGGCGGACGCCGTTCCTCAACGGCAGCACGATGATCATCGCCGGGGACGAGCGACGTCGGGCCGTGGTGTATCCGATGTCCCGACCGGCCGGGCCCGGGCAGCCGGTGCTGATGAACTGGGCACTGGCCCGGCCGGCAGCCGAACAGGACCGGCCGGCCCGGGCGGACTGGAACCGGAGGGTCGAACCGGATTCCTTCCTGTCCGACTTCGCCGATCTCCGCTTCGACTGGCTGGACGTGCCGGAACTGGTCCGGGCCGGTGGGGAGGCGTTCGTCTATCCGATGGTGGACCGCGACCCGCTGCCCCGGTGGACCTTCGGCCCGGTGACGTTGCTCGGTGACGCCGCGCACGCCATGTACCCGATGGGTTCCAACGGAGCGACCCAGTCGATCGTGGACGCCCGGGTGCTGGCGTTCTGCCTGGCGCGGCACGCCGACCCGGTCGCCGCCCTGGTCGAGTACGAGCAGCGGCGTCGGCCGGTCACCACGGATCTGCAGGAGCGTAACCGGCAGCTCGGGCCGGAACTCGTCATCAGCCTGGCGGCCCGGCTGGCCCCTGACGGTTTCACCGACGTGCACGAGGTCATTTCGGCAGGTGAGCTGGCCGAGATCTCCGACCGGTACGCCCGGTCGGGCGGCTTCGACGTGACGACTGTCAACGACCGCCCGTCCTACGACGTGCCGGACGCCGCACGGGTGGTGCTGCCGTGAGGGTGGACAGCTATCTCGACATCTCGTGTCCCTGGTGCTACGTCACCAAACGGCACCTCGACGCGGCCGTACGGGAGTTCGACGGTCCGGAGGTCCGGATCGTGCGGCATCCCTACCAGATCGACGGCGAACACCCCGCCACGCCGATGCCGATGCTCACCTGGCTGGCCGGCAAGTACGGCGAGGAGAAGGCGGCCCGGATGAGCGCCGAGGTCACCAGGTACGGCCTCGGCATGGGCATCGCCTTCGCCAACGAGGCCGGCTATGCGGTCAACACCCTGGCCGCCCACCGGCTGCTCTGGTCGGCCGGCCGGGAGTACGGCGAGGAGGTCCAGGGACGGCTGGAGGAACTGCTCTTCGCGGGCTACTTCGTCGACGCCGTCGACGTGTCCGACCCCGAGGTGCTGGTCGATCGCGCCACCCGGGCCGGAATGGCACCCGGGCGGGCGGCCCACCTGCTCGCCACCGACGCGGGCACGGACGAGGTACGGGAGTTGGTCCGGCGGGCCCGGCGGGAGACCGCCGTGGTGCCCCTGGTCGTGGTCGACGGCCGACGCCGGCTCGACGGCCCGCAGGAAAGCGACCGCCTGCTGGCGGCGCTCCGACAGACAGCGGAAGGAAGGTGAACCCGGTGGAACTGACCCGTCGTGGAGTGCTGGGTGGTTCGGCGGTGGTCGGTGGCGCGGCGGCTGCCGCGTTCGTGGGCGTGGCACCCGCGGTGTCGGCCCGGCCGGCAGCGGGGGACGGCGGCACCCTCCTGACCGTACGGCCCGGTGATCCGCAGTACGCCGACCTGGTGCGGGGCGTCAACCAGCGGTGGGTGGGCCGCCCCGGCCAGGTGGTGGTGGCCACCTCGACCCCGGACGTGGTGCGGGCGGTGGAGCAGGCGGCGCGTACCGGGCGGCGGTTGTCGGTCCGCAGCGGCGGCCACTGCTTCGAGGACTTCGTCAGCGATCCGGCCGTGGAGATCCTGCTGGACCTGGGGGGCCTGGACCAGATCGGCTTCGACCCGGCCCGGCGGGCCTTCGTGGTCGGGGCCGGCGCCCGGCTGGAGGAGGTCAACCGTCGGCTCTTCGCCGGCTGGGGGGTCGCGTTGCCGGCCGGTTCGTGCCCGAGCGTCGGGGTCGGCGGGCACATCTCAGGTGGCGGCTACGGCCCGCTCAGCCGCCTGTTCGGGCTGACCGTCGACCACCTCTACGCGGTGGAGGTGGTGGTGGCGGACAGATCGGGTGCGGCGCGGGCGGTGACCGCCACCCGGGAGGCCGACGATCCGCACCGGGAGTTGTGGTGGGCGCACACCGGCGGTGGCGGCGGCAACTTCGGGGTGGTCACCAGGTACTGGTTCCGGTCACCCGGCACCGACACCACCGACCCGCGCCGGCTGCTGCCCCGGCCACCGGCGGAGCTGCTGGTCAACACCGTGATCTGGCCGTGGGAGGCGATGGACCGGGCGGCGTTCACCCGGTTGCTGCTCAACTACAGCCGGTGGTACGTCGCCCGCAACCGTCCGGGGCTGGTCGAGAACCACCTCTACAGCCACCTGATCACGTTCCACCGTTCCGGGGGCGCCGTCGTGCTCAACACGCAGGTGTCGGGGCAGGCGCCCGACCCTGACGGTCTGCTCGACGACTTCCTGGCGGCGGTCGGCGACGGGGTCGGCGTGGCCGGGCAGAGCACCGTCCGGCGCAGGCTGCCCTGGCTGCTCGGCACCCAGTGGTCCGGGTTCGCCGACCGGCCGGTCGGTCGCCGGATCAAGGGCAAGTCGGCGCTGCACCGGACCGCGTTCACGCCGGCGCAGGCGGCAGCCATCCACCGGGCGTTGACCTCGACCGACTACTCCCACCCGGGCAGCGGGGTCCTGATCGCCCCGTACGGCGGTCAGGTCACCGCCGTCGCCGGGTCCGCCACCGCGAGTTCACACCGTGACGCCGCGCTGATGCTCATGTATCTGAGCGAGTGGGACGACGAGTCGGAGGACGCGACGCACATCGGCTTTCTCCGCGGGTTCTACCGGGACGTCTACGCCGGCACCGGCGGCGTCCCGGTGCGCGACCGCGGTACGGGGGGCGCGTACATCAACTATCCCGACGTCGACCTGCGGGACCCGGCGTGGAACCGGTCGGGCAGTTCCTGGCAGGAGCTGTACTACGGCGCCAACTACCCCCGGTTGCAGCGGGTCAAGAGCCAGTGGGACCCGCTGCGGCTGTTCCAGCACCGGCTCTCGGTCGAGCCGAATCGATGAGGAGGACGTACCGATGAGCGTGTTGCAGGAGATCGTGCGGGACGTACGCGCCGATCTGGCGGCCCGGGAGGCGCGCGTCGGACCGGCGGTGCTGGAGGAGATGGTCGCGGCGGCGGCCCCGCCGTTGGACGCGGTGGCCGCGCTGCGGGGCGACACGGTGCGGGTCATCGCGGAGATCAAGCGGCGCAGCCCCGCCAAGGGGCCGCTGGCCGACATCGACGACCCGGCGGGTCTCGCCCGGGCCTACGTGGCCGGCGGCGCCGCCGCGATCAGCGTGCTCACCGAGCCGCGCCGGTTCGGTGGCTCCCTGGCCGACCTGACCGCGGTCCGTGCCGCCGTGCCGGTGCCGGTGCTCCGTAAGGATTTCATCGTCTCCGCCTATCAGCTGTGGGAGGCGCGGGCGCACGGCGCGGACCTGGTGCTGCTGATCGTCGCCGCGCTCGGTCAGCCCGAGCTGGAGTCGTTGTTGCGCCAGGCCACCGACCTGGGGCTGACCACCCTGGTCGAGACGCACGACGCCGAGGAGGTACGCCGGGCGGTCGACGCCGGCGCGCGGGTGATCGGCATCAATGCCCGCAACCTCAACACCCTGGCGGTCGACCCGGGGGTGTTCGCGACGTTGGCGGCGCTGGTGCCCGACGACGTGGTCCGGGTCGCCGAGTCGGGGGTCCGGGTCCCCGCCGATGTCGGGGTCTACCGGGATGCCGGCGCAGCGGCGGTACTTGTCGGCGAGGCGCTGGTGACCAGCGCGGATCCGGGGGCATCGGTGGCCGCCCTGGTGGCGGCGGGCCGTCGGCCGGCGGGAGCGTCCCGGTGACGCCCGCGTGGGCGGCGTCGCCGCAGGCCTACGTGGCGGTGGTCGCCGAGGCCCTCGACGGCCCCGAACTGCCCGATGGCGCGGACGGCCACTTCGGGCAGTTCGGCGGGCAGTTCATGCCGGAGGCGCTGATGGCGGCGCTGGCGGAGGTGACGGAGGCGTACCACCGGGCCCGTAAGGACCGGGAGTTCCATGCCGAGTTCGCCGCCCTGCTGACCGGGTTCGCCGGGCGGCCGAGCCCGCTGACCGAGACGCCCCGGTTCGCCGAGGGCACCGGGGCGCGGATCCTGCTCAAGCGGGAGGATCTCAACCACACCGGCTCCCACAAGATCAACAATGTGCTGGGTCAGGCGCTGTTGACCCGCCGGATGGGCAAGAAGCGGGTGATCGCCGAGACCGGTGCCGGCCAACACGGCGTCGCCACCGCCACCGCAGCGGCATTGTTCGGTCTTGAGTGCGTCGTCTACATGGGCGAGGAGGACATCCGCCGGCAGGCGCTCAACGTCGCCCGGATGCGGGTGCTCGGCGCGCAGGTCGTCCCGGTGACAGTGGGCAGCCGCACCCTCAAGGACGCCCTGAACGAGGCCATCCGGGACTGGGTGACCAACGTGGAGACCACCCACTACATCCTCGGCACGGCGGCCGGACCGCATCCCTTCCCGGCCCTGGTCCGCGACTTCCACCGGGTGATCGGACTGGAGGCGAAAGCCCAGCTGGCCGCCGTCAGCCCGACACCGCCGACGGCCGTGGCGGCCTGCGTCGGCGGCGGCTCGAACGCCATCGGCGCCTTCCACGCGTTCGTGCCCGACGACCGGGTGCGGCTGTACGGCTTCGAGGCCGGCGGTGCCGGCGTGACGACCGACCGGCATGCCGCCTCGATCACCGGCGGCTCGGTGGGCGTGCTGCACGGTGCCCGTACCTACCTGCTCCAGGACCGGTACGGACAGACCCGGGACAGCCACTCGATCTCGGCGGGGCTGGACTACCCGGCGGTCGGGCCCGAACATGCCTGGCTGCACGACACCGGCCGGGTGCGGTACGAGCCGGTCGACGACGACGAGGCGATGCGTGCCTTCGCCCGGCTCAGCCGTACCGAGGGCATCATCCCGGCGATCGAGTCCGCGCACGCGCTGGCCGGCGCGCTGCGGATCGCGCCCTCGCTGCCCACCGGCCCGGACGGCGCTCCACCGGTGATCGTCGTCTGCCTGTCCGGACGCGGGGACAAGGACATGCACACCGCCATCGAGCACCTGGGCCTGGAGGGGGACGACCGTGGGTGACCCGACCGGGCCGCAGACCAGACTGAGCCGGACGCTGAGCGCCGCACGGGCGCAGGGGCGGGCGGCGCTGATCGGCTACCTGCCGGTCGGCTTCCCCACCGTGGCCGGCTCGATCGCGGCGATGGAGGCGATGGTCGAGGCGGGCGTCGAGGTGGTCGAGGTCGGCCTGCCGTACAGCGACCCCGCCATGGACGGGCCGGTCATCCAACATGCCGTGGACGTCGCGTTGGCCGGTGGCACCGTCACACCGCACGTCTTCGAGGCGGTCGAGGCGGTCACCGCCGCCGGGGCCGCCGCCGTCTGCATGACCTACTGGAACCCCGTCGAGCGGTACGGCGTCGACCGGTTCGCCGAGGAACTGGCCACCGCCGGGGGCTGCGGGCTGATCATTCCCGACCTCATCCCGGAGGAGGCGGACCGCAGCGGCTGGACGGCGGCCAGTGACGCGTACCAGCTGGACCGGATCTACCTGGTCGCCCAGACCTCGACGGCCGGGCGGCTGGCCCGCACGGCCACGGCCAGCCGGGGCTTCGTCTACGCCGCCGCGTTGATGGGCGTCACCGGCACCGGCGGTGCCTCGGCGGAGGCGGCGCAGGCGCTGGTCAGCCGGGTGCGGACGGTCACCGACACGCCGGTCTGCGTCGGGCTCGGGGTGTCCACCGGGGCACAGGCGGCCCGGATCGCCGGCTACGCCGACGGGGTGATCGTCGGTGCCGGTTTCGTCCGTCGACTGATCGACAACGAGGACCCGGGGGCCCGGCTGCACGCGGTCCGCGGCTTCGCCGGCGAGTTGGCCACCAGCATCCGGGATGCCCGTGTGCCGGCCTGACCTGTCGGGCGGACCGACAGCCGACGTACGGCTGTCGGTCCGCCCGCCGTCCTCACCCGGCCACGGCACCTCGTCCGGCCGACGATCCGGCGGTGTCCACGTGACCGTCGCCCGCCGGGCGGACCCGGTCGGGCCCACCGGTCGGGCGTGCCCCGACCGCCCCGGCGTCGCCCGGATCCCGGGTGCCGCCGCCGACGAGCGCACCGCCGACCTCCCGCCAACGATCGAGCAGCCGGCGGGCGGCACCGGAGTCGATGGACTCGGCGGCGAGGCGTACCCCGGCCGCCAACCGGGCGGTGACCGGTTCGTCGGTCGGGCGGGCCGCCGCGATCCCGGCCGCCGCCGCGAGCAGCACCGCGTCACGCACCGGTCCGGTCACGCCGGCCAGCACCTCGCCCGCGACCCGCGCACTGTCCTCGGGACCGCAGGTGCGCAACGCGGCCAACGGGGAGTAGCCGATACCGATCTCGCGGGGGTCGAAGACCTCCTCGCGCACCGCCAGGTCACGGACCACCCAGACCCGGGACGTGGTGGTCACCGTCAACTCGTCCAGCCCGTCGTCACCACGGAACACCAGGGCGCTCCCGCCGGCATGAGCCATCACCCCCGCCACCAGCGGGGCGGCCCGCAGATCGGCCACCCCGATCGCGTGGGCCGACGGCCGGGCCGGATTGGACAGCGGCCCGAGCAGGTTGAACACGGTGGGCACGCCGAGCTCCCGACGGACGGCGGCGGCGTGCCGCATGGCCGGGTGGAACACCGGCGCGAAACAGAACCCGATGCCCACCTGGTCGACCAGGGTCGCCACGTCGGCGGCGGAGAGCCGCAGCGGCACCCCGAGACGCTCCAGCACGTCGGCCGAGCCGCTCGACGACGAGACCGAGCGGTTGCCGTGCTTGACCACCCGGATCCCCGCGCCGGCCACCACGATCGCGGCCATCGTGGAGATGTTCACCGTCCGGGCACCGTCGCCGCCGGTGCCGACGATGTCGAGCGTCGGACCCGCCACCGGCACCGGCACCGCGTGCGCGTACATGGCCTGCAACAGCCCGTCCACCTCGGCGACGGTCTCGCCCTTGGCGCGCAACGCCACCAGGAAGGCGGCCAGCCGGGCCGGCGGGACCGCACCCCGCATCACCTCGTCCATCGCCCACTCGGTGTCCTTGGCGGTCAGGTCCTCCCGCCGCAGCAGGGCGCTCAACAGTGCGGCCCAGTTCCGATCGGTCTCGGTCATCAGTTGCCCCCTCACGTCCTCCTGCCCACTGTCGGATCGGGCGGCAGGTCGTGCCAGGCCACCCCGGCGGCGAACGGCCGGTCCACTTCCCCCGTCGCGGACCGGGGAGCAGCGTGATGGCCTGGCGGTTGTTCATCCACGTCGACCGGGACTGCGGCACCCCGTTGACCGTGCAGATCCACGACGCCATCCAGCGGGAGATCGTCGCCGGTTCGCTGCGACCGGCGACCCGACTGCCCTCCAGCCGGCAACTCGCCGCCGACCTCGCGGTCTCCCGCAGCGTCGTGGTGGAGGCGTACGACCGGTTGATCGCCGAGGGCTACCTGGACGCGGTACGCGGGTCGGGCACCCGGGTGGCCCGGCACATCAGCCCGGTCACGGCCCGACCCGAGCCGGTGCAACGGCCCGAGGCGCAGCTCGTCCGCTTCGATCTGCGGCCGGACGCCGGCGACGGGGTCCACTTCCCGCACAGCGACTGGCTGACCGCGTACGACCGCGCGGTGCGTTCGGTCCGGCTGCCCGATCTGGACCGGCCGCCGTCCTGCGGGGTGGCGGCGTTGCGTACGGAACTCGCCGGTTATCTCGGTCGGGTCGTCGGGGTCCGGGCCGAACCCGGGCAGACCCTGGTCACCGCGGGTTTCTCGGCGGCGCTGCGGCTGCTGAGCGGCGCGTTGCGCCGGATCGGCATCGACCAGTTGGGCGTGGAGGATCCCGGCCACCCCCGGCACCGACGCCTCGCCGCCCGGTTCGGCCTGCGCCCACACCCGGTGCCCGTCGACGACGGGGGGATCGACGTACGGGCCCTGGCCGCCAGCGGGGTGCGGGCGGTGCTGACCACCGCGGCCCACCAGTTCCCGACCGGGGTCACCATGAGTGGGGAACGCCGTGGCCAGTTGTTGCGGTGGGCCCACGACAACGACGCGTGGATCATCGAGTTGGATCACGACGGCGATCTGTGGATGGAGCCCCGGCCCCGGCCCCTCGCCCTGCAACGCGAGGCCCCCGACCGGGTCGTCTACGCCGGTACGGCCAGCACGATCCTCGGCCCGGGGCTGCGGGTGGGCTGGCTCTGCGTCCCGTCGCCGCTGCTGCCCGTCGTCGACCGGGTCGGCGTCGACCGGGAGTTCGCGGTGGACAGCCTGACCCAGCTGGCCTTCGCCGAGTTCATCCGCAGCGGGCTGCTCGACCGGCACGCCCGGCGGATGCGGGCCCGCTGCCGGGCCCGGCGTGAGGCGTTCAACCAGGCGGTCGGACGCCACCTGCCCCAGGCCCGCACGATCGGCTCGACGGCCGGCCTGTACGCGTACCTGAGGCTTGCCGGGCAGCTCGACGAGGCCGCGCTGCTGACCGGGGCGGCCTGCCGCTCGGTGCTGGTCGCCGGTGGCAGGTCCTTCGCCGTCGACCGTCCGCCGCCGTCCGCCGCCCTGGTCGTCGGGTACGCCGGACTTCCCCGCTCGGGACTGTTCGAGGCGTTCCGGCTGGTCGGGGAGACGGCGGCGGGACTGCCCGGCCAGCCCCGCCTGCGGCACACCGCCTGACGGCCCCGACCGGGCCTCAGACCGGAACCGACGTGGTCAGGAAGTTCTCCAGCAGCCGTCTGCCACCGACGGTGGTGATGCTCTCCGGGTGGAACTGGATGCCCTCCACGGGGAGGTGCCGGTGCCGCAGACCCATGACGAACCCGTCGTCGTCGGAGTGTGCGGTCGCCTCCAGCACGTCCGGCAGCGGCTCGCCGACCACCAGCGAGTGGTAGCGGGTGGCGACCATCTCCGGCGTCAGGCCGGTGAAGACGCCCCGCCCGTCGTGCCGTACGACGCTGGTGCGGCCGTGCATCGGCCGGCCGGAGACCAGCACCTCGGCGCCGAAGGCCAGCCCGATGGCCTGGTGACCGAGGCACACCCCGAGCACCGGCACCTGGCCGGCGAAGAGTCGTACCAGCTCCACGTGACCGGAGTCGGCCGGATGCCCCGGTCCGGGCCCGAGCACCACCGCGTCCGGTTCCCAGGCCAGCAGTTCGGCCTCCGGCAGCGTCTTCGACCGTACGGTCTCGGCCTGCACGCCGAGGTCGCGCAGGTACTGCTGGATGATGTGCACGAAGCTGTCGTAGGCGTCGATGAGCAGCACCTTCACGGCAGCAACTCCTCTCCGGTCAGCGCCCAGTAGGCGGCTGACATCTTGTGTAGGGTCTCGGCCCATTCCCCCTCGGGGTCGGACTGCGCCACGATCCCCGCCGAACTCTGGGTCGAGTAGCGGACCCCGTCGAAGGAGACGGTGCGGATGCAGAGCGCCAGCTCGCTCCAGCCACGCGGGTCGATCAGGCCGACGGTGCCCGCGTAGCTGCCCCGGTCGTCCCGCTCGATCTCGCTGATGATCTCCATGGCCCGCAGCTTCGGGGCGCCGGTCATCGTGCCCGCCGGGAAGGTGGACCGCAGCGTCGTCCACACGTCGGCACCGGGCTCCAGCCGGGCGGAGACCGTCGACACCAGGTGGAACACGTGGGAGAAGGTCTCCACCGCCATCAGCCGGTCGACCGCCAGGCTGTGCGGGCGGGCGACCCGGCTGACGTCGTTACGACACAGGTCGACCAGCATGATGTGCTCGGCGCGCTCCTTGGTGCTGGCGAGCAGCGCGGCGATGCGTTCGTCATTGCCCGTGCCGGTGGGGTCGCGGCGGGTGGTGCCGGCGATCGGCCGCATCACCAGCAGGTCCTCCTCGGTGCGGAACAACAGCTCCGGGCTGGCACCGATCAGGGTGGTGCCGTGGTGCGGCAGGAGATACATGTGTGGCGACGGGTTCTTGGCCCGCAGCCGGCGGTAGACCTCCAGCGGGGTCAGCGACGTGCGCACGTCGATGCGGTGGCCGATCTGGATCTGGTAGATGTCACCGACGCGGATGTGCTCCAGGCAGCGGCGCGTCCAGCCGAGGAACGTCTCCCGGTCGACGTTGTCGCTGACCTCGTCGGGGACCGGTGCCGGGGGCACCCCCGTCGGCTGCCCGGCCGGTCGGCCGGCGGGCGGCACGCCGGGGGAGGCGGGGAAGCACGGGTGGTCGCCGCGTAGGTGCCGGACCCGTCCCGAGCCCGCGTCGAACCAGACCGAGTTCCGGAACAGGGTCAGGGTCAGATCCGGCAGGTCACCCGCGGGCCGGGGCGGCAGCTCCTCCATGTGCCAAGCGGTGCCGTATCCGGCGGTGAGCAGGAAACCGAAGGCGTACGCCTGCCTCGGCTCGTCGGTCTGCACGTCGAAGAGGCCCTGGGTGTGGCGCAGCAGCTCCCAGACGCCCGCCGGCCGGTCGAATCCCCACCGGCCGGGCCCGTCCGGACGCAGGCCGAGCCCGGAGGCGAGCTGCCGGAGCGCGTCGACGATCGTCGGCACACCGTCGAACTCCAGGTGTTCCCGGTACAGCCGCACCTGCGCGAGACGCCCCCAGCCGACCACCGATCCCCGTCGCTGCGGCTCCGGCCCGGAGAGGCTCTCCAGCAGGAACACCTCCTGGCTGCCCAGGCCGTCGGCGAGGGCCGCGTAGAGCTCCAACGGATCGCGTTCGGCCAGCTCGGTCGACACCACCGTGACCGGTAACCTCAGCCGGTCGAGCAGGCCCGTGGTCGGCCCCGCGTCGTGATCCGTCCGGGCGACTCCACTCGTCAGCATCACATCCCCCTTCGCCGCTGCCAGCCAAGCAGGTGTCCCCGGGCGACCCCAGACCATTTGCCGGCTACCGGACCGGTCCACTTCGGCCTCGCGGCACCGACCGGCCGAGAGGATCGCCAGGTCATCGGGGGGTGCCAGCGGGTTCGCCGGGTGCCGGGGTGGACTGCGGCAGGTTTGACGGGGCCGGGTCCGCCGGGCCTACGCTCAGCCCTGCCGGCCCATGACCCGTCCCACAGATCCATGCTCTGCCGACGCGGAAGGCTGCCATGACCCGCGCTCTGCTCGCTGCTGCGCACCACGTCCCCACCACCGACGCCCCGACGGCCGACCACTGGCGCGGCCGACCGGTCGCCCAGGCGCCCGACTGGCCGGACAGCCGGCTGCTGGACCGGGTCGTCGGGGAGCTCAGTACCGCGTCCACCCTGGTGTCACCGCAGGAGTGCGACGACCTGACCGACCGCCTGGCGCAGGTCGCCCAGGGTGCGGGGTTCCTGTTGCAGGGGGGCGACTGCGCCGAGACGTTCGGTGGCACCTCGTCCCTGGCGGTCCGCCGGAAGCTGGAGACCCTGCTGCAGATCGCGGTGGTCCTCACGTACGCGGGCTCCCTGCCGGTCGTCAAGATCGGGCGGATGGCCGGGCAGTTCGCCAAACCACGGTCGGTGCCGACCGAGACCCGTGACGGGGTGACCCTGCCGGCCTACCGCGGCGACGCGGTCAACGGCATCGAGTTCACCGCGCAGGCCCGTCGGCCCGATCCCCGCCGCCTGCACGAGATGTACCAGGCGTCGGCGGCGACCCTGGCGATCATCCGGGCGTTCCTGACCGGTGGTTACGCCGATCTGCGGCAGGTGCACGCGTGGAACCAGGACTTCGTGGCCCGCTCACCCGTCGGGCGGCGCTACGAGCGGCTCGCCGACGACATCGACCGCGCGCTGCGCTTCGTCCAGGCCTGCAACATGGACCTCGCCGGGACCCGGAGCGTCGACCTGTACACCAGCCACGAGGGTCTGCTGCTCGACTACGAGGAGGCGTTGACCCGGACGGACCCGCGCACCGGTCGGCGGTACGCTGGCAGCGGCCACCTGCTGTGGCTGGGGGAGCGCACCAGGCAGTTGGACGGTGCCCACCTGGCGTACCTGACCAGCATCGCCAATCCGATCGCCGTGAAGCTCGGTCCGGCTACCACCGCCGACGAGGTGGGCGCCTACATCGACCTGCTCGACCCGCAGCGTCGGCCCGGCCGACTGACCTTCATCGCGCGGATGGGGGCCCAGGTGGTCCGCGACCGGCTGCCCGCACTGGTCGAGGCGGCGGGTTCGGTCGGCGGTGTGGTCACCTGGATCAGCGACCCGATGCACGGCAACACGATCACCGCCCCGAGCGGGCACAAGACCCGGCGTTTCGACGACATCGTCGACGAGGTGACGGGCTTCTTCGAGGTGCATGCCGCGCTGGGCACCCATCCGGGTGGCCTGCACATCGAGTTGACGGGCGACGACGTGGCCGAGTGCGTCGGTGGCGGCGAGCCGATCGCCTTCGACGACCTGCACGCCGGGTACGAGTCGGCGTGCGATCCCCGGCTGAACCGCAGCCAGTCGATCGAGTTGGCCTTCCGGACGGCGGAACTGTTGCACGCCCAGTTCCACGGCAACGGATCGTAACGGTCCCGGCGGCGGCCGTGGGTCGTCCGACGACCGGCAGGCGCGCGCGACGCGGGCCGGGCCGGGTCTGTCCGGTCACGATTACGCATAGGCGGTTGACAATTGGTGGTTGCGGCCCAAAAGCGTGACGCCTACGCTTCAGGGCAGAATTCCGTGACCACGGGCAAGAACGCTCGGGCGGTCGGCGGGAGTTCCCTGTGGCGGGGCACTGCCGCCGGCTGATGCCGGTCGTTCGAACGTGCACCTTGCTACTGCCGGTCGCGGTGTCTCCCAGTAACCCGCCAACGGCCGAACCCGCCGGAGCACCCTGTCTCCCGGCGCGGCGGCCCATGTTCGCCCGGCGGGTTCACTGTCGCACCCCCAGGACACCTGTCCAGCGGACATGTCTGTCGGTGGCCTGCGAAAGGAACGCTACGTGAAAACAGCCCTCTCCACCGCCCGAAGGTCGCTGCTGGCCGGCGCGTTGCTCGTCGCCGCCGCGTGTCCGGCCGTGATCGCGAATCAACTGCCGGCGTCGGCGGCAGTCCAGGCGACCTACTACGTCGCGCCGGACGGCAGCGACACCAATCCCGGCACGATGGAGTCGCCCTTGCGGACGCTGCAACGCGCCCGGGACGTGGTGCGTACTGTGAACGTGAACATGACCGGGGACATCCAGGTCTACCTGCGGGGCGGCCGGTATCCGGTGAGCAGCACCATCGAGTTCGGCGCGGCCGACTCCGGCAGCAACGGCTACCGGGTCAGCTACTCCGCCTACCCCGGTGAGACCCCGGTGCTCGACGGGGGCGTGCCGGTCACCGGCTGGACCCAGCACAGCGGGAACATCTGGAAGGCGCCGCTGGACCGGGCCAACAAGCTGCGCGCGCTCTACGTCAACGACAAGCGGGCCGTCATGGCGACGAAGACGGTCGGCTCGGCGGGCTGCTACGGGACGTACACCATCACCGCCGGGCAGGCCGCGTGGGCGTGGGAGTCGGGCTCGCAGTGCGACGGCGCGAAGTACAACCTCAACGACTTCCCGGCGATCGCCCGCAACGCCGAGGACATCGAGATCGAGACGGCGACCACCTGGACCACCGCCATCGTCGGGGTACGCCAGGTCACCTCCGACGGGGCGAACCGGGTGGCGTTGTTCCAGCAGCCGGGTGCCGCCATCGCCCAGGGCGCGTTCAACGGCAACGCCCAGAGCGGCGGCAGCCACAAGCTGATGAACGCCTACGAGTTCCTGGACGCGCCCGGTGAGTTCTTCTTCGACAAGGGCAGCAGGACGCTCTACTACTACAAGAGCAGCGCCGAGAACATGGCGACCGCGTCGGTGTTCGCGCCGAACAACGTGACCACCCTGCTGCGGGTCGCCGGCACCTCGACGGGCAGCCACGCGCGCAACCTCACCTTCGCCGGGCTGACCGTGCAGCACTCCGACTGGAACCTGTTCTCCGTGGCCGGTTCGTCGTACAAACAGGCGCAGCAGGGCAACCTCGGGGCGCAGGCGTACGCCAAGCGCAACTTCCACGACTACTACTACCGCAACGTCGACGTCACACCGGGCATGATCCAGGTGGAGAACGCCGACAACATCCTGCTGAGCCGCAACCGCATCCAGCACAGCGGCGCCGACGGCGTCAACATGGTCAACGACGTGCAGAACAGCCAGTTGACCGGGAACTTCACCAACGACATCGCGGGTTCCGCGATCACCGTCGGCCACCCGCAGCACGTCTACATCGGCGACGGCACGTCGACCAACCGGGAGAAGTGGCTGCCGCAGGTCGAGGGGCTGCCGAAGAACATCGACATCAGGAACAACTACCTGTACGACAGCGCGGTGCTGTTCAACGGGCACAGCCCGATCTCGGCGTACTTCGTGGACACCCTGACGATCCAGCGCAACCGGATCGAGAAGTCGCCGTGGTCGGGCATCACGCTCGGCTGGGGCTGGTGGAACTTCGACGGGTCGTCGGGTTCGATCGCGCCGAACCGGCCCACCACGACGGCCCGGAACAACACCATCAGCTACAACCACATCATCGACACGGTGCAGCGGCTCAGCGACACCGCACCCATCTACACGTTGGGCGCGCAGCCGGGGACGACGATCACCAACAACTACCTCCAGGGGGTGCCGTCCGGGCACAAGTACGGCCTGCACCCGGACGAGGGTTCGGCGTACATCACGTTCCGGGACAATGTGCTCAGCGTGGACAAGAACATCACCTGGATGATCAACTCAGACGACTTCGGGCGCAAGCACGACCTGAGCATCACCCAGATCTACGGCCCGATCAACAAGGTGTCCAACAAGAACCTGCCGAACAGCACGGTCAACGACATCCTGGTCTCGTCCGACTACGTCTGGCCGGCGGCGGCGTACGGCATCGCCGCCGCCTCCGGGCTGGAGGACGCCTACCGGGACATCGTCCCGGCGGCCAACCTGTCGTTGCCGAACTACGTGCTGCCGGCCAGCACCTTCGTCACCAGCGCCTCGGCGACCATCCCGATCCGCAGCACCGGCGACGCGTCCAAGACGGTCTGGCTGGCCCCCGCCGGCACGACCACCTTCACCGCCGGCCCGACGATGACCCGGGCGGCGGGCACCGCCACCTCCATCGCGGTGCCGACGAACCAGGGCGAGTACCGGCTGTTCGTGGTGGACGCCCAGGGCAACCGGTCGGCCGAGTCCGGCTCGCTGGTCCGCCAGCAGGGCACCGGCAGCGGTCAGCAGGGTGGCCGGCTGGTGGGCGGGCAGTCCGGCCGCTGCGTCGACGTGCCCAACGCCAGCACCACCAACGGCACCCAGGTGCAGCTGTGGGACTGCACGGGCGGCACCGGCCAGCAGTGGACGTACACCAGCGGCAGGCAGTTGACCGCGTACGGCAGCAAGTGCCTGGACGCGAGCGGCGCGGGTACCTCCAACGGCACCGCGGTCATCATCTGGGACTGCCACGGCGGTGCCAACCAGCAGTGGAACCTCAACGCCAACGGCACCCTGACCAACGCCCAGTCGGGGCTCTGCCTCGACGCGAACGGCGCGGCCACCGCCAACGGCACGAAGCTCATCCTCTGGTCCTGCAACGGCGGGTCCAACCAGCAGTGGAGCCTGCGCAACTGACCTGGCGTCCCCGGGGCCGGGCCGACCGGCCCCGGGGAACCGCTGCGTGAGCTGCGGTCCGTCGCCGTGGAGGGGTGACCCCGGGCCGCAACCCGCCCGACACAGCATTGACATATTTCACTATCCGACCTAGGGTCTTGCCGAATCGATTCGACGTCCGGCGCCACCACACCGGACCTCGACCGGGTGGCGTTCGGGCACGACGTGGACCACCGGCCGATTCCACGACCAGCCGGTCCCGCCTGGGCAGCGGGCCCCGCAAGGCTGGCAGCTGCGGCGACGGGCCGGTCGGCGTCGTACGCGTACCGCGCGTCTCCCGGTGGGCCGTCCTTGGCGGGTGCGGTCGGCGGGAGCAGGTCGGGCGCGACACGTCGGAACCGTCGTGGACCCCGTACCCGAAGCAGTCATGCCGAGTGGCAGGAGCCCCATCGTGACAAGGCGCAGATCCATCCTCGGTTCCCTCGCGGCGGCGGCGGCCCTCGTCGTGACCGTGGGCGCGACGACCCTCGCCGGCGGCCCCGGCACCACCGCCGCGGCGGCCGGTGTCTCGGCGGCCGCCGCGACCGCCGGGTGCGGCAAGGCACCCACGTTGACCAGCGGCCAGCGGACCATCCAGAGCAGCGGCCAGAACCGCAGCTTCATCCTCCGGATCCCCGACGGCTACGACCGCAACCACCAGTACCGGCTGATCTTCGGCTTCCACTGGAACGGCGGCACCGCCAACGACGTCGACGGAGGCGGCGCGGACGGGGCCGCCTGGTCCTACTACGGGCTGCGCCAGCAGGCGAACAACAGCACGATCTTCGTGGCCCCCCAGGGCAACGGCAACGGCTGGGCCAACCCCGGCGGGCAGGACGTCACCTTCGTCGACGACATGGTCCGGCTGATCGAGAACGACCTGTGCGTCGACACCACGCAGCTGTTCGCGCTGGGCTTCAGCTACGGCGGCGGGATGAGCTACTCGCTGGCCTGCTCCCGGGCGAACGTCTTCCGGGCCGTCGCGGTCTACTCCGGCGGGCAGCTCAGCGGGTGCAGCGGCGGCAGCCAGCCGATCGCCTACATGGGCATCCACGGCATCGGGGACCCGGTGCTCAACGTCTCGGCCGGCCGGTCCCTGCGGGACACCTTCGTGCGCAACAACGGGTGCACGGCGCAGAGCCCGCCCGAGCCCCGGGCCGGCAGCCTGACCCACATCACCACCACCTACTCCGGCTGCCGCGCCGGCTACCCGGTCGTGTGGGCCGCCTTCGACGGCGGGCACACCCCGGGTCCGGTCGACGGGGGCGGGGACAGCGGCGTGCGGACCTGGACCAAGGTCGAGGTGTGGCGGTTCTTCACCCAGTTCGGCAGCACCGAGCCGACGCCGAGCCCGACGGTGACGCCGACCGGTAACCCGACCACCCCGCCCCCGGGCGGCACGGGCGCCGTGCGCAACTCGTCCTCCGGGCGCTGCCTGGACGTCAACGGCGGCACGCAGACCAACGGCTCCGCGGCGATCATCTGGGACTGCCACGGGCAGGCCAACCAGAGCTGGACCTCGACGGCCGCCCAGGAGCTGCGGGTGTTCGGCGGCAAGTGCCTGGACGTCAACGGCGCGGCCACCGCCAACGGCAGCTCGGTGATCATCTGGGACTGCAACGGCCAGGCCAACCAGCGGTGGCGGTTCAACGCCGACGGCACGATCACCGCGGTCGGCTCGGGCCGCTGCCTGGACGTGGTCGGCAGCGGTACGGCCAACGGCACGCGTACCCAGATCTGGGACTGCAACGGCAGCGCCGGCCAGCGGTGGAGCCGGAGCTGAGCCGCTGGGACGTCAGCGGAGGACATCGGTAGGACCAAGGTTGCCCCGGCGGGAGCTATGCATTGATGCAATTCAATGCATAGGGTCACTGCTGTACGAGGTGGGTCGATGCGACCCGCCGGGGCGACGCTGCCTCCGCCGTGCAGAAATCGACGTTCGTCTGGGGAGAGAACAGAACATGAACGAACAACAGGACAGTCGGCTGTGGGCCCGATGGCGGCGGACGGCCCGCACCGCCGTCACCGCGGCGGCGGTCTCGCTCGGGATCGCCACGCTCGCGGTCGGCTTCTCGGCGGGTGCGGCCGTCGCGGGGGTCGGCGTCACCGGGCAGGGCACGTCCGGCGTCGCGCTCGCCGCCGCCCCGGTCTCCCAGATCACCACGGGTGACCTGCACACATGTGCGGTCCGTACCGACGGCACACTGTGGTGCTGGGGGGACAACTACGGCGGCAAGCTCGGTGACGGCACCACCACCAACCGCACCACACCGGTGCAGGTCGGCACCGCCACCACCTGGTCGAAGGTCGACGCGGGCACCAGCAACACCTGCGCGATCCGTACCGACGGCACGCTGTGGTGCTGGGGTGGCAACTACAACGGGCAGCTCGGTGACGGCACCACCACCAGCCGGAGCACCCCGGTGCAGGTCGGCACCGCCACCAACTGGGCCAGCGTCAGCGCGGGCGCCAACCACACCTGTGGCGTCCAGACCACGGGCACGCTGTGGTGCTGGGGCCTGAACCGCAACGCGCAGCTCGGCGTCGGCACGTCCCCCTCCCGGGCGACCAGCCCGGTGCAGGTGGGCACGGAGACCACCTGGACGAGCGTGACCACCGGGTACGCGCACAGCTGCGGCGTGCGTACCGGCGGCACCCTGTGGTGCTGGGGCGACAGCACCGACGGGCAGCTCGGCGTGGGCATCCTCGGCTACCGGGCCACCCCGGCGCAGGTGGGCACCGCGACCTCGTGGGCCGGCGTGACGGCCGGGCACGCGCACACCTGCGCGAACCGCACCGACGGGACGCTGTGGTGCTGGGGTGAGAACGGGTACGGCCAGGTCGGCGCCGGCACCGGCGTGCAGACCAGCCCGATCCAGGTCGGCACCGCGACCACCTGGACGAAGGTGGACGCCAGCGTGGACTCGTCGTGCGCACTGCGTACCGACGGGAGCCTGTGGTGCTGGGGCAACAACGGGTTCGGGCAGTTGGGCGACGGCACCACCACCCACCGGTCCGCTCCGCTGCGCGTCGGCACCCTGACCACCTGGACGCAGAACCTGGCCGTCAGCTATCACAGCTGCGACGTGCGTACCGACGGGAGCCTGTGGTGCTGGGGCAACAACATGTCCGGGCAGTTGGGTGACGGCACCACGACCCACCGTTCGACCCCGGCGCAGCTGGTCCTGCCGGGCTGATCCGGACGCGCCACGCCGTCGACCCGCGCCGCCGCCGATCCGGCGACGGTCGGGTCGGCGGTGTGCCCGCCTCCCGCCGGCGTGGGGCCTCCGCCGGAACATTCGTCTGATCATTACAAAAGTCTGCCGCCGGATCCGTTCACCAAAAGGCGCGCTGATCGGCGGTTTCGCTCCACTGGTGACGTTGACCGCAGCGCGTTGTGGTGCCTAACATGTGACGTCTGATCATCGATGATCAACGATGTCAGGGTCGCGTGGGTCGACGGGCAGCGTCCCGTCCCGCGCCGGAGAGCTTCGGGGCCGGAGACCGGCTGGGGAGGCGAGTCAGATGTTCAGTTCAACAAGTCGTCGACGGGGTGTGGGTGGCGGCGGGGCACCGCGCGGACCGTGGCACAGCGGATGGCGTCCCCGGCGGTGGGCCGTATCGTTGCTCGGGGCGACGGTCGCGGCGGCGGCCGTGCTCACCGGGTTCGCCTCACCCGCCCAGGCGGCCACCGCCATCACGATCAACGGCGGGTCCGGCGGCCGGGCGCTGGACGGCATCGGCGCGGTCAGCGGCGGTGGCGGCAACAGCCGGCTGCTCGTCGACTACCCGGAGCCGCAACGCAGCGACATCCTGGACTACCTGTTCAAGCCGGGCTACGGCGCGGCGATGCAACTGATGAAGGTGGAGATCGGCGGCGACACCAACTCCACCTCCGGCGCCGAGCCCAGCCACGAGCACACCCGGGGCAGCATCAACTGCAACCGGGGCTACGAGTGGTGGATGATGGAGCAGGCCCGCGCCCGTAACCCCAACATCGCCCTGGTCGGCCTGGCCTGGGGTGCGCCCGGTTGGATCGGCAACGGCAACTTCTGGTCCACCGACTCGATCGACTACCTGGTGGCCTGGCTGGACTGCGCGGGCACCCACGGGTTGACCATCAACTACCTGGGCGGGTGGAACGAAAAGGGATACAACGCCACCTGGTACAAGAACCTGCGCTCCACCCTCAACGCCCGCGGCTACAGCAACGTCAAGATCGTCGCCTCGGACGACTTCGGCTGGGGCGCGGCCGACGAGTCGCTGCGCGACCCGGCCTTCGGCAACGCCGTGCAGGTCTTCGGCAGCCACTACGTCTGCGGCTACCGCAGCGCCCAGACCAGCTGCCCCAGCTCCAACAACGCGGTGTCCACCGGCAAGTCGCTGTGGGCCAGCGAGAACGGCTCCGACGACTACAACGCGGGCGCGCAGGCGCTCGCCCGGGGCATCAACCGGGGCTACCTCGACGGCAAGATGACCGCGTACATCAACTGGCCGGTCATCGCCGCCATCACCCCGAACATCCCCTGGGCGACCACGGGCGTGGCGGTGGCCCAGCAGCCGTGGTCCGGGGCGTACTCGATCGGCAAGAACGCCTGGGTGATGGCGCAGACCACCCAGTTCACCGCCCCGGGCTGGCGCTACCTCGACGCGTCGAGCGGGTATATCGGCGGCAACCGCAACAACGGCAGCTACGTCTCGCTGAAGTCCACCAACAACAGCGACTACAGCACCATCATCGAGACGATGGACGCCAGCGCGGCGCAGACCCTCGACTTCACCGTCACCGGCGGCCTGTCCACCGGCACGGTACGGGTCTGGTCGACCAACGTGCGCTCCAACAACACCGCCGACCACTTCGTGCGGGGCAGCGACATCACCCCGAGCGGCGGGCGCTTCTCGCTCACCGTCCAGCCCGGCTACGTCTACAGCATCACCACCACCAGCGGGCAGGGCAAGGGCACGGCGGTCAGCCCGGCGCAGGGCAACCTGAAGCTGCCGTACACCGACACCTTCGACTCGTACGCCACCGGCCGTGAGGCGCGGTACCTGATGGACCAGCAGGGCTCCTTCGAGATCGTCGGGTGCGCCGCCGGCCGCAGCGGGCAGTGCGTCCGCCAGATGTCCGAGCAGGCCCCGATCTACTGGACCTCCGGGCAGGCCGAGCCGTACACCCTGCTGGGCGACCTGACCTGGCGCAACTACACGGTCTCCTCCGACGTGCTGCTGGAGAAGTCCGGCTACGCGCAGCTCATCGGGCGCGGCAACACCTACAACCACCAGGGCCCGCAGAACATGAACGGGTACTACTTCCGGGTCACCGACGGCGGGGCCTGGTCGATCCGCAGCAACAACACCAGCGGCAACTGGCGCACCCTGGCCAGCGGCAACACCTCGGCGCTGGGCACCGGGCGGTGGCACAACCTGGCGTTCACGCTCAACGGCAGCACGCTGACCGCCGCCATCGACGGCACCACCGTCGGCACGGCCACCGACTCCACCTGGGTCGCCGGCCAGATCGGCTACGGCACCGGCCAGGGCGTCACCGCCCAGTTCGACAACCTCTCGGTGACCGCCGTCGGCTCCCCGGGCACCCCGACGGGGGAGATCCGGGGCGCGGGCTCGAACCGGTGCCTGGACGTCAACGGGGCCAGCCAGACCGACGGCGCGGTGGTGCAGATCTGGGACTGCAACGGCGGTGCCAACCAGCGTTGGTCGCTCACCTCGACCAACCAGCTCACCGTCTACGGCAACAAGTGCCTGGACGTGGCGAGCGCCGCGTCGGGGACCCGGGCCCGGATCTGGAGCTGCACCGGCGGCACCAACCAGCAGTGGCGGCTCAACGCCGACGGCACCATCGTCGGGGTCGCCTCCGGGTTGTGCCTGGACATCAACGGCGGGGCCACCGCCAACGGCTCCGCCGTCCAGCTCTGGACCTGTAACGGCGGCAGCAACCAGCAGTGGATACGCGGCTGACCGCAGGCAACGGCACGGCGGGCGGTCCCGGTGACACCGGGGCCGCCCGCCGCTGTGTCGTGCTCAGGAACCGGTCGGGATCAGGCCGTTCGACAGCTGACCGTCGGCCAGCTCCAGTTGCCGTTCGCCATGATGGTGATGCCGAAGTTGTTGCCGTTGCCGTTCGGCCTGGCGGTGACGGTGCCGCTGGTGCCGCTGACCGAGGCGTTCCAGCTGTTCTGGATGCTCTGGCCGCCGCCCAGGCCGAGGCTGACCACCCAGTTGCTGGTGCCGCTGACCGCGACGTTCAGGTTGAACCGGTCACCCCACTGCTCGGCGGCCGAGAGCACCGCGGTGCAGTTGCCGCCGGCAGGCGGGGTGGTGGTCGGGTTGCCGGTCGGCCCGCTGGTCGGGTTGCTGCCGCCACCCTCGCGGACGGTGATGTCGGAGCTGCCCTGGCTCTGGTAACCCTCGGTCGCCATGATCTGGTAGCTGTGGTTGGTGCCGAGGTTCAGGCCGGCGCGGGCCCAGGCGTCGAAGTGGTTGGCGGTGGTGATGGTGCCGCTGCTGCGCTTCTGCTGCCTGACGCTCCAGTACTGGTAGAACGTCTGGATGCCGTCGATCGACGGGGCGTTGGTGCGCAGACTGCGCAGGATGTCGTAGGTGCCGCCGTCGGTGGTCACCGTGCCCAGCCGGGTCGCGCCGCTGCTCGGGTTGTAGCTGCCGAAGTTCTCCACCACGTAGTACTCGATGAGCGGGTTGCGGGTCCAGCCGTACAGGGCGAGGTAGGTGTTGTTGTTGCCCGGGTTGTAGCTGCCCGAGTAGCTGACCGTCCGCCGGGTGCCGGTGGCCCAGCCCTTGCCGCCGACCCAGTTGTTGGTGCTCCGGTCCCAGCTGCTGCTGTAGCGGCCGTCGGCACGCAGCGTCATGCTGGCGTTGCCGCTGTCCTTCCAGAACGAGAAGAAGTAGCCGTTGTGCGTGCCGGTGAGGTTCGAGGTGAGGGTCCGGTCGTTCTCCGCGTACGCGTTGGGCGAGGCGATGAACGTGCCGGTGACGGCGAGCGCCGCGGCGCACGCGGCGCTGAGCAGCAGCCGCAGGCGACCGCTCCTTCGCGGTCGGGTCGAGGTGTCGCTCATGTACGTGTTCCTCCTCGTGACAGCTGGCGGACGCCAGCGACGCGGTACGACCCGGTGGACTGTCCGTGGCCAGGTGCGGCAGCCGGTCATTCGGTGTGTGCCACCACGCGGTGGTGGGCCGGTCGTCCAGCAGAAACCGGGGGGACGGGTCGCGGTGGGTGGTGTCGACAGCATCGAGTGCCGTCGATGGCGACGGTAGGGTGTCGATGCTCCACCTGTCAACAAGTTTCGGAAATCTTCCCGAAACATCGTCCTGAGCGGCGGTCCGACGCGGAACCGATTTCGACGGGCTGACGTCGGCTGTCACCGAGATGGGGCCGCAGGGGGCGTGTGTTAATTCGGCCGCGAGGGGGCCGCCTCCCCTGTATACCCGAAACTTTCGAGAACCGCCAGCCGAGGGTGGACGCGAGACCGCCCGCCCACCGGCCCGGGGTCGCGGGCGGGTGGGCGGGCGGTCGGTGACGCGGCCGGTGCCGGGCGGTCAGATCACCATCGACGGCAGGGGCCAGCGGCGCAGCCGGTGCGGCAGCCACACCAGCAGCTCGCCGATCTTCGTGACCAGCCCCTCCGCGCCGAAGTCACGGGCGATGGCGAGGTCGACCTCCGTGACGGCGGCACCGTCCAGCAACTGGTCGAGCACCGCCAGGTACGCCGGATCGTCGATGGTCAGCAGGTTCAACCGGCCGGAGCGGCGGTCCCGCACCTGGACGAACCCCGGACCCCGACGGTAGGTGCACTTGTCGAAGTAGAAGCCCCGGACCCAGGCGTCGAGCTGCCCGGCCGGGTCACCCTCGCCCCCCGGTGCCGCAAGCAGCTCGACCGGTGCCCGCAGGTGGCTGTACGGGAGCCACTCGTCGGCCTCGACGCCCGGCAGCCGCAGCCGCCAGTCGACGGCGATGCCGTGGCTGGTCAGCTCCCGGACCAGCACCAGCCGGCGGACCGTGTCGACGGCCGTCGCGTCGTCCCCGGTGACCGTCAGGTCCACCAGGTCGGGAACGTCGACCCGGCGTACCCCGTCGGCACGCCAGCGGGCGACCGCGTCGGCGGCCGGTTCGCGCAGTTCGGCCGGACCGATGGTCATGCCGGGGATGGACAGGACGGCCGGGTCGTGGTCCCGGGCGAGACCGACCAGGATGGGCCGTAGACCGGTGTCGGTGGTGGACACGTTCCCTCCCCTCAGACCGCGCTGAGCACGGCCGGCTCGCCCGCCCCGGCGGCTGCCCCGGTCTCCGCGGCCTCGCGTTCCAGGTGCAGGTGGTCGATGCGCAGCAGATCCTGGTTCATCGCCTGCGGGGCGATCTGGATGAACTGCCCCGCGTCCTCGTAGACCAGGCCGAGATCGCGCCAGCGCCCCAACAACGCCGTAAGGACCGGCTCGTCGACCGACAGCCGTCGGCTCAACGTGGCTATGCTGTGCGGCTGGTCGAGCTGCCGGAAGACGGCCACCTCGACGGGGTCGGTCAGCCGTAGCAGGTGCCAGTCGAAGTGCTTGCGCCGGCTGACCAGCACGATCTCGTCACCGAGGTCGTGGTGGGTGAGCCGGCTGCGGGCGTACTCGTGTTGCCACTCGGTGACCGCCCGGCCCAGCCGGTCGGCCGTCGCGCCGTCGATGCCCTGCGGCGCGACGTCGAACAGGTAGGCCAGGTCCATCAGCTCCGACTCGGGCAGGTCGTAGATCAGCCGGTACTGCGCCGCCGGCCGCAGGTCGGTGAAACCCAGCTCGGGACGGACGAAGAACGGGCTGAACCGTTCGATGGCGATCCGGGTGCTGCCGTCGGCCGGGCACAGGTGGTGCAGGGCCGGCATCTGCTCGATGACCGGCAGGTAGTCGGCCTCGGTCTCGCCCGGGAACCCGTACAGGTAGTTCCAGGCGATGGTGATGCCGCTGGTCTCGGCGTCGCGCAGCATCCGGATGTTGAGGCAGCCGCTGACCCCCTTGTCCATCAGCTTGAGCACCCGGCTGTTGAGGCTCTCGATGCCGGGCTGCACGCTGACCAGGCCGGCGTCGGCCAGCGCCTGCACCTGCGGGCCCTTCATGTTCGACTTGATCTCGTACTGCAACCGCAGGTCGTAGCCGGACTCGGTGAGCCGGGGCAGCAGCGAGGTCACGTAGCTCATGTCGAGGATGTTGTCCACGACGAACATGTCCAGCACCTGGTGCCGCTCGACCAGTTCGATGATCTCGTCGTAGAACCTGCCCGGGTGCTTGCTGCGGAACTGCATGAACGACCCGTTGAGGCCGCAGAACGTGCAGTGGTGCTTCTCGCCCCACCAACAGCCCCGCGCCCCCTCGACGACCAGCCGGGGCTCGACCCAGTTGCGGGCCCGGGAGGCGGCCAGCCGCTCGAAGTAGCCACCGTAGTCCGGGGCGACGATCTCGGCCGGCGGCAGCGGTTTGCTGCTCATCGGGTTGGCCACCGAACGACCGTCGGCGTCGGCCCAGCACAGCCCCTCGATGCCGGTCAGCGCGTCCGCCGGCACCGCGCCGGCCGGGTCGGCTGGCTCGGCCGGGTCGGCCGGGTCGGCTGCGGGCAGTGTCGCGCCGATCGCGGCGAGCAGTCTGGGGAACACCGCCTCGCCCTCGCCACGGACCACGTAGTCGACGAACGAGAAGTTGCGGTGGATCGCGGCACCCTGCTCGCCGTCGCAGTTCGCGCCGCCCATCACCGTACGGATGCCGGGCGCCCGCTGCTTGACCGCCCGGGCGGTGGCGAGCGCGGCGGCGTTCTGCTGGAACGTGGAGGTGAAGCCGACCACGTCGGGCTTCCGGGCGACGATCCGGTCGGCCAGTTCGGCGACGAACTCCGGTGCCAACCGGTGCAACTCCAGGTTGAGCGCGAGTTCCCGTTCCGTCATCTGGGTCCGGACGCGGTCGGTGAACTCTTTCACGCGCCATTGTGGATCGTCGTACAGGGCGGAGGAGAAGACCCAGTCGCCGCAGCCGGCAAAATAGGTGAACAACGAGTAGTAGTAATAGTCGCTCAGCCCGAACTCCGTCCGGTCGACCACCCAGTCGACGAAATCGAGATTCGCGTGGACGGCCTCGACCTCGGCATCCGGCAATTTCTGGCGGACACTGTTGGTGAGGATTCCGATTGCCAACGAGGGGACGTCGATGGAAGTCCAGGGCGTATTGACCAGCAGAACCCGCACGTGAACTCTCCTTTCTCGTGATGTCCGGGCCGGATGACGGGGGATACGGGGCGCGGGCCACCTGGACCCGCACCCCGTACGGCCGCTAGAAGCTGACCTTGACCGTGACCGTGACCGTGACGTTCGAGGCCCGAAGCTGGTCGCGGTTGCCGTTGATCGGGTCGTTCTCGACAACGTTCTTGCGCATGTCGTTCACCTCCTCTCCGGTATCGGGGGGACAGGTCACGTGCCGGGGTCAGCCCACCGGGCGCGCCATCGCGAGCGCCACCGGGGTGCCTTCGTCCTGCACGCCGTCGAAGTGCCGCTGCATGAACAGCAGCACGGTCTGCATCAGAGCCAGGTGGCTCTGCGCGTCGAAGTCCTCGTGTCCGGCCCGCCGCCGGACCACCTGGTGCGGGATGCGCCGCTCGGCCAGCAGCCGCGCGTAGTGCTCCACCGGGGCCGGCGGGCAGCGCACGTCACCCGTGGAGACGGCCAGCAGCACCGGTGCCCGGACCCGGTCGACGTAGGTGACCGGCGAGGAACGGGCGTAGCGCTGCGGCACCTCGTCCGGGGTGCCACCGAACAGCAGCACGTCCAGCTCCCGGAGCGCCGGGGTGGCCGCCTCGAACGCGGCGACGTAGTCGGCCACCGGGCTGATCGCGATGCCGAGCCGCCACAGCTCCGGTTGCCGGCCGAGCGCGAGCAGGGTCAGGTAGCCGCCCCACGAGGTGCCCCACAGCGCGGTGCGCCGCTCCTCGACGACACCCTCGGCGACCAGGTGGGCCCGGACCGCGGCGAGATCCTCCAACTGGGTGAGGCCGACCCCGGCGGAGAAGTCGTTGCGCCAGGCCGCGCCGTACCCGCTGGAGCCCCGGTAGTTGACCCGGACCACCGCGCAGCCGGTGCTGACCAGGATCTCGACCAGCGGGTCGTAGGCGTCGCGGGCGTGCTGGAACGGCCCGCCGTGGACCAGGAAGACGGCCGGCCGGGGCCCTTCCCGGTCGGCCGGGAGGGCCACCAGCGCGGGGATCGGGCCGCCCGGTCCGGGCACCAGGATCTCCTCGCGGCGGTAGTCCGTAGGTGCCGCGACGGCCTCCGGCCCGCCCACGTCGGGCCGACCGCCGGGGTGCTGCGGCAGCTCCACACCCCGCACGGAGCGCAGTTGCGGCGGGGTCACCGAGTCGGTCCACACGTACGCGATGTCACCGTCCGGCCAGACCGCGGCGTCCAGGACGCTGCCCGCCGGGGTGTCGACCACCGCCCGGGTACGGGCGGCGAGGTCCACCTCGTGCAGCAGGGTGCGGGCGTGCCGGTCCTGTCGGACGAGCAGGCGCTGCCCGTCGGGGAACCAGCCGGCGGTGATCTCGGTGTCGAAGCGGCACCAGTCGTGCCTGACCACCCCCTCGGCGGCGGTCCAGGTGGCCGGCAGGTAGCCCCCCTCGTCCTCGACGACCAGCAGCAGCCGGGCCAGGTCGACGCCCGGCGCGAAGCCGAGCGCCCACACCCGGCGGTCCGGCCCGCCGGGGATGTCGGCCAGCCGGGTGCCGTCGGCGGTGAACACCGTGACCGCCCGGTCGGTGGCGGCGTCGCCGCCGACCACCAGCAGCCGGCCGGCCGGGTCGAGATCGACCAGGTAGGCGTAGCCGCCGACGTGGACGCGTTCACCGACCCGCCCGTCGCCGGTACGCAGGAAGACGGTCATCCCGCCGTCGTCGGAGAGGCCGACGGCGGTGCTGCCGTCGGCGGCCATCGCGATGCCGGCATGCCGGGCGGGCAGCACCGACGGCAGCGCCCGCGTCGACCGGTCGGGCCGGTCGAAGTCGCACGTCCGCCAGGTGCCCACACCGCCGAGATCGTCGTCGAACCACCAGATGGTGGCCCCCGTCGGGTCGAGCGCCGCCCGGACCGTGCCGGCCGGGCGGTCGGTCACCTGCCGGGCGGTGCCGGCGGCCCGGTCCCAGGCCAGGATCTCGCAGCGGCCGTCGGCGTCGCCGACGTAGACGGCCCGGTGCGGGGCGTGTTCGGCGACGACCGGCAGCGCCGGGTAGAAGAGCCGGTGGCCGCGACTCATCGGTGGGCCTCCTCGGGATCGGCGCTGGCCCCGGCGTCGCCGTCGGCGGTCCCGTCGGGGTCGGCGGCGACGCCGTCGTCGGTGCCGGCCGTCGCGCCGGCGCCGGCCCGGAGCTGGCGCACGACGAGCGTGGTGTACGTGGCCAGCACCGCCAGCGCGGCGGCGAACACCAGGGCGACCGTGGCCGGGCTGTACCAGGCGACCAGCACCCCGGCCAGCAGCGGTGCGGGCGTCTGGAGCACCTCGCCGACGGTGCCCATCACGGTGGCCACCCGACCCTGGAGCCCGTCGGGCGTCACCGCGATCACCCGGGACTGGAAGATCACCCCGAGCAGCGGGCTGAGCAGGAAGACCAGCCCGAACAGCAGACCGTAGCTCCAGGTCTGCCGGGCCTGGGACATCGCGACGACCAGGGCGACCATGGCCCACGAGGCGAACACGATGACGGTGACCGGTCGGACCCGGCTGAAGATCATCGGTGCGGCCAGCGCCCCGCCGAGGCCGCCGACGCTGGCGATGGTGAGGATAAGGCCGATCGACGCGGCCGGGGCGCCCTGCCGGCCGGCGGTCAGGATGGCGTAGTAGACGAGCGCGCCGAAGGTGACGTTGATGCCGGCGGCCCAGATCGTCACGAAGCGCAGGAACGGCTGCCGCCAGACGAACCGCAGCCCCTCCCGCAGGTCGGTGCGGAACGAGGTGCGCTCCCGGCGTTCGGGGGTGAGGTCGGTGCGGATGGTGGCCACCAGCCCGGCCGCGACCAGGTAGGACACCACGTCCGCCAGGAACGGCAGCCAACGCGCGAGCTGGTAGAGCGCGCCGCCGAGCAGTGGGCCGACGATCCGGGCGGCGTTGTTGCGGGCCTCCAGCCGGGCCAGCGCCTTCTGGTCGTCGGTGGGCAACAGCCGCCGGATCGCGCCGGAGCCGGCCGCCTCGTAGCCGCTCTGCGCGACCCCCTCGACGAACGCGGCGGCGGCCAGCAACCCGAGGGTCGGCACGCCGGCTGCGACGCAGACGAGGATCGCGGTCATCGCGCCGGCCGCGACCAGCAGCGAGACGATCATCATGCGTTTGCGCGGCAGCCGGTCGGCCAGCACCCCCGCCACCGGCGCGGCGACGAGCCGGCCGGTGAGGGCCAGCGCGCCCACCAGCCCGGCCGCCGCCGGTGACCGGGTCACGGCCAGGGTGACCAGCGGGAGCACGATGCCGGTGGCCTGCGATCCGAGCTGGTCGATCGCCCCGGCTATCCAGTAACGGTGGAAATCGCCGCCGCGGTGGGGGTTCTCGCCCGGTTTAACCGCTGCGGTGGGGGTGGCTGTCATAGCCTCGTCCGCACAGTTTCCATGATTTTCCCAAATCTGTGTGCGAGGTCTGTCGGTAAGAGTTCGCGTGATCCGGGTGACATTTGTCGGCCCCAATGGTCGCGGGGGGTGTCCACGAGGCTAACAATGCAGTGTGCGGAAAGCAAGGATTCGAATACGGCCGGTTATGGCACTTATTCGGTTGTGGGGATGATGGGCGGCTTGTGCACCTCTGTCAATGAATCTGCACTACGCGCCAAACCTCCGGGCGGCGGTCTGTGTCGATTGTTTTCGGCCCGCCGTCATTTGTCGTGAATTAGTGACGTGCGACGATGTCACAAGATGATGCCGTCATTCCGGTCGACGATTTCGTGAATCCCGCGCCGACCGGTCGATCACGAGCGGCCGGGTCGGTACGCGAGCCACGCGTACCGACCCGGCCGTCGGGTGGACCGGCGCACGGGGCCGCGCCGGTCCACCCTCCTCCGCCGGCCCCCCGTCGACCGGAGACCTGGTCCGTCAGCCGAGGATCACGCCCGAGGCGCCGACGCCCGCCATCCCGGAGATGATGTCCTCGTAGTACATCCGCCAGGCGCAGACCCGACCGGTGGGCCGGTAACCGGTGCAGGCGGTCACCGCGCCGCCGTCGTCGATGGCGGTGTTGGTGCCGGTGGCCCAGACCTGGAGGGTGTTCGCCGCGTTGACGATCTCCACCGGGCCGCCGCTGTCGCCCTGGCCGACCGCGTTGGTACGGGTGGTGCTCTCCGCCTGCACCTGGCCGCAGACCGTGCCGAAGTCACGCACGTTGATGCACAGGTTCCGGGCCTTGACCTGGATCGAGCACCGGGTTCCCGAGTACGCCCCCGAGGTGCAGACGAAGTTGCCGACCTGGCTGGCCTGCGCGCCGATCACCTGGTTGCTGAACTCGCTGACCACCGCGCCGTTGGCGTCGGTGCTGTTGTTGAAGACCCGTCCGCCCGAGGCACCCGACAGCAGCAGGGTGTCGGTGCCGGCGTTGCGGGTGCCGACGATGCCCATCGACTGCCCGGTCGGGTCGGTCGCGGCGTTGTTGATGTTGCCGCAGTGCGCGGCGGAGAGCATCCGCGCCGACCCGCCCTGGAAGACCCCGAAGCCGGTCGAGCAACCGCCACCGGTGGTGGCGTTGCGCCACGCGCCGCCGCCCCACCACGGGGCGGTGTCGTCCCACCGGGTGGCGGGCGCGGCGGCGACACCGGTCTGCACGGTCACCGGGACGCCGGCCATGCCGGCCGCGCCGAGCAGGCCGCTCTGCGTACCGACGAGGAGGCCGGCACCGTCGGCGCGCGGCCCGACCGTGGTGAGCTTGTCACCGGCCGCCCGGCGTAGCCTGGCCGCCGCGACGTCCAGCTCCCGCCGGGTGTACGTGGCGGGCAGCACCTCGGTCGGTACGGTGGCCCGGCTGGTCGCCACCAGGCTGGCCGGTGCCTCGCCCTTCCAGAAGACCTGCAGCTTGCGGGTGGTGGGATCGGCGATCACCCCGGCGAAACCGGACTTCGCGTCGCGCTGCGCGAGCTTCGTGATCCGGGCGGCGGCGGTGTTCATCCGCTGCTGGAGTTCGAGCAGCTCCTTCCAGGAGGCGAAGCCGCCCGGCACCGGCGTACTGTCGACGAACGACCCGGCGGCGGTCACCTTGCCCCCGGCGGCGGGAGCGGGCGCGGCGGTGGCCGGTGCGGTGGCCACCGCGGTGACGAGCACGGTGACGCCGAACGCCGCGGCGGCGGCCCGGCGCAGCAGCCCGGTCGGGTGTGGACGAGACATACGTACCCCTTCCCCAGGGTTTCGTGGTGCGGGCCTCAACCCGCCCTGGGGACATTGGCAGGTGCCCCGGGTGTCCGGCGGCGCATCCTGGACACGGCCGGACACCCCCGGACAACGCCGGACGGACGGCGGACGAACGCTGGAGGACTGCGGTCGACGAAACCGGACCGACATGAAACTGTCATACATCGGCGGTCGCCTACCCGACGCTGTGCCGCCGGTCCTACCCTCCCCCTGTCGGCATCCGGGGCGACGGATGGCCGGGGGTGGAGGCCGCATGTCCGACCAACGGGTCCCTTCGGGCATCCGGCAGCCGACGGCCGGGACGGTTCGTGCGGCGGCCCCGATGTCCCCACTGGACACCGGGATACACACCGTCGAGGAACTGGCCGCCCTGCTGCGGCAGCTCCGCCGCCGGGAGGCCCGGCAACAGGGCGAGACCCCGCTGACCTACCGCCAGCTCGCGGCGAAGACCGGCTGGTCACGTGGGGTGATCGGGGAGTACTTCGCCGGGAACATCCTGCCCCCGCCGGAGCGGTTCGACACCCTGATCCGGTTGCTCGGGGCCAGCCCCGCCGAGCAGGGGGCGCTGGCCACCGCGCGGGACCGGGTCGAGGAGCGCCGCCGGCTCGCCAGCCCGGAACACCCCTCCACCGGCCGGGCCGGTCGCGCGGTCGTCCGCCCCCGGGCCGGCGGCGGGCGGGCCGGCCTCCCGCCGACCCGGCTGCCGGTGCCCCGCCAGCTGCCGCCGGCGCTGCCCGGCTTCGTCGGCCGGGCCGCGCAACTCGCCCAGCTCGACGCCGGCTGCGCCGGACACGACACACCCGACGGTGACGGGCCGACCACCACGATGACCCTGTCGGGTACGGCCGGCGTCGGCAAGACGACCCTCGCCGTGCACTGGGCCCACCGGGTCGCCGACCGCTTCCCCGACGGACAGCTCTACGTCGACCTGCGGGGATTCGACGCCACCGGCGCGGTGGTGACGCCCGCCGAGGCGGTCCGGGGTTTCCTGGAAGCCCTGGAGGTGCCGCCCGACCGGGTCCCCACCCACCTGCCCGCGCAGGTCGGGCTCTACCGCAGCCTGCTCGCCGGCCGACGGATGCTGGTGCTGCTGGACAACGCCCGCGACGTCGAGCAGGTACGGCCGCTGCTGGCCGGCAGCCCGGGCTGCCTGTTCCTGGTCACCAGCCGCAACCGGCTGGCCGGCCTGATCACCGCCGAGGGGGCCCGGCAGATCGCCGTCGACCTGCTCAGCACCGCCGAGGCGTGGCAACTGCTCGCCCGACGGCTCGGCCCGGACCGGCTGACCGTCGAGCCGCAGGCGGTCGACGAGATGATCGAACGCTGCGTACGGCTGCCGCTGGCGCTGGCCGTGCTCGCCGCGCGGGGGGCGGCGCACCCCACGTTCCCGCTGGCCACCATCGTCGCCGAGCTACGCGGGTCGCCGCGTCTGCTGGACTCCTTCGACGGCGGGGACACCGGGACGGACGTGCAGTCGGTCTTCTCCTGGTCGTACCGGAACCTGACGCCGGCGGCGGCGCGACTGTTCCGGCTGCTGGGCTGCCATCCGGGGCCCGACGTCGGGCTGGCCGCGGCGGCGAGCCTGGCCGGCCTGCCCCGCAGCCAGGTGTCCCGGCTGCTGGCCGAGCTGGCCCATGCCCACCTGGTCACCGAGCACGCACCCGGCCGGTTCGTCGCGCACGACCTGCTGCGCGCGTACGCGGGGGAGCTGGCCGAGAACCTCGACCCGGGCGAGGACCGGCGGGCGGCGGTCCGGCGGGGGCTGGACCACTACGTGCACAGCGCCCACGCGGCGGCACTGCTGCTGCAACCGGGCCGCGACCCGGTGGCCCTGGCCGACCCGCTGCCCGGGGTGCACCCCGAGGAGCCGACCGACCACGGGCGGGCGCTGGCCTGGTTCACCGCCGAGTACCCGGTGCTGCTGTCGGCGGTCACCCACGCCGGGCGGCACGGCTTCGACGGTCACGCCTGGCAACTGGCCTGGAGCCTGGTGGATTTCCTCCAGCGCCGGGGCAACTGGTCGGACCTGGCCGCCGCCCAGCATGCCGCCCTGGCCGGGGCGCGGCGGGCGGGCGACCGACCCGGGCAGGCGAACGCCCACCGTGATCTCGCCCGGGTGCTCAGCCGGCTGGGCCTGGTCGACGAGGCGGTGGAGCACTACCGGGAAGCGCTGAGCCTGTTCGGGGCGCTCGGCGACCGCACCGGTCAGGCGCGTACCCATCGGGCGTTCGGGGCGATGCTCGACGGGCTCGGCCGGTACGCCGAGGCGCTGGGGCACGGGCAGCGGGCGTTGGCGCTGTACCGGGCCGCCGGCCACCCGGCGGGGGAGGCCAGCGCCCGCAACGCGGTCGGGTGGGCGCACGCCCAGCTCGGCCAGTACGGGCCGGCGCTGGAGCACTGCACCCGGGCGTTGACGTTGCTGCGCCCGACCGGCGACCGGCACGGCGAGGCGAACACCTGGGACAGCCTGGGCTTCATCCACGACCGGCTCGGCCACCACCGGCAGGCGATCCGCTGCTACGGCCGGGCGCTGGCGCTGTACCGGCGGATCGGCGACCGGTACGACGAGGCGGACACCCTGACCCGGCTCGCCGAGGCCCGGCACACGGCGGGCGACCCCGACGGGGCGGTGCGGACCTGGCGACGGGCGCTGGACATCCTCGACGAACTCGGCCACCCGGACGCCGCCCGGGTCCGGGAGCGGCTGAACCGGGCCACGACCGGGACCGCGGCCGGGGACTGACGGTTCGACGCTACCTGGCACCGGCGGAAAGACCGGCCGGTGCCAGGTAGCCCGGGGTCAACCCGTGGTGCAGCTCGGCACCGGGAGGCCGGGGCTGCCGGTGGACGAGCCGAGGAACCCGAACGAGGTGCTGGCACCGGCCGCGAGCGCGCCGTTGTAGGCGACGTTGCGGGCGGTGACCGTCGTGCCCTGGCTGGTCACCGTCGCGTTCCAGGCCTGGGTGACCCGCTCGCCGTTGGCGTACGCCCAGGTCACGGTCCAGTTGCTGATCGCCGAGGTACCGGCGGTGACCCGTACCTCGCCCTGGAACCCGCCGGTCCACTGGCTGGTCACGGTGTACGTCGCGGTGCAGCGCGCGGTGCCCGGGGGCGGGGTGGTGGTGGGCGGCGGCGGGGTCGTCGTCGGCGGTGCGGTGGTGGTGGGCGGCGGGGTGGTCGGGGCGGGTGACGTGGGCGACGGGGGCGGGGTGGTGACCGGGCCACCCCAGCCGGCGGTGGAGTCCAACCAGGCCGCCCGGCGCAGCATCCAGTCCCGCATGGCCTGGACCTGGCCCTGCCAGGTGGACGCGGTCGGGGTGTAGAACGGGCCGACCATCGGCGCGGTCAGGTTGGGCCAGCGCTGGAAGTTGCGCTGCGCGGCGTTGGTCAACGGTGCGGCCAGCGCGTTGATCCGGGTCTGCAGGGCGGCGTCGGCGAGCGGGCCCCGGCGTAGCGTCTGCCAGCGGGACCGGAGCTGGTTGACGAAGGCCGGGTCCCGCACCAGCTGCGGGAACCAGTCGTTGGCCAGCGGCTGCCGGGTCTGCTGGTACTGCCAGCCGGCGATCTGGTCGTTGCCGAAGTAGCCGCCGACGCCGAAGGTGAGGTCGTAGTCCCACAGCGGGCCGGCGAAGATCTTGGTGTCGCGGTCCTTGTAGAAGTACGCGCTGCGGATGTAGGAGTCCATCTCCCGGCTGAGTTCGTTGAGGACCATCTGGTCCACGAACGAGTCGACGTCGATGTACTTCCGGTAGCCGGTGACCGGGTCGGCGGAGTTCGGTGCCCGCAGCACGTCGTGGAACTCCTGGACGTAGCCCCGCAGCCAGTCCCGCTGGGGTGCCTGCAACGGTGAGGGGTCGCGCACCTCCAGGTAGTTCCAGCAGGTCGCCGCCGTACCGGCGCAGGTCAGCGTCGGCTCCTCGGCGGCCAGCCACTCGAAGCTCCAGATGTACCCGCCCTGGATCTTGGGCAGGGTCAGGTCGTCCTCGTCGAGCTGCTTGAGGTCGAGCCGGTTCTTCGAGTTCTTGATCGTCTCCACCAGCATGTAGACGCCCATGTAGTCACCGGCGGCCACCGGGGCGGCGTCGGTGTTCAGGTAGAACTCCACGAACCGGTACCGCGGCGCCGGCATGCCCATCTCGCGCCCGAGGTCGTAGACGAGCGCCTCCCGGATCAACGCCTTGTCGCTGAACGGCCCGCGCAGCACCCAGTCGGAGTCGGCCGGCATGCCGAGCATCGGGTAGTCGGCATCGTCGTTGTCGTTGCCCCGCAGCTCGACGCGGTACGGCGTCTTCTCGAACGACGCCGACGACTGGCCGCGCAGGTGGAACCCGGCGCGGGTGGCGACCGTCGGGGTCGCGGCCAGCGAGGTGGTGCCACCGCCGCCCGGCTCGAAGACCATGGCGGTGGCGTCGAGGTACTCACGGCCGGGCTTGCCGGCACCGTACGAGTCGAGCAGGACCACCGGCAGGTCGTGGGCGGTGGCGACGTTCTGGGCGACGTACATGGCGGTCCCGGGCGCACCGGCGGCGGTCTGGCCGACGAAGGCCTGCCCGCGGAGCTGGGTGGTCCGGGTGAACCGCAGCGGTGTGCCGGCGTACAGCGGCGACTGCGCGGTGGGCAGCCGGCCGTCGGTGGTGTACCGCACCTGCGCGCCGCCGATCGCGGTGCTCAGCGACACCGTCACCTCCCCCTGGAAGGTGCCGCTCGGCCGGGAGAAGACGATGTCGCCGACCAGCTCGTCCGCCGCCCCGGCGGCGGCGATGGCGTCGGCGGCGGAGGTGTCCAGGCCGGTGGTGATCCCGGCGCGGGCGGCGGGCGGGCCGGCGGTCGCGGTGGACGGGCCGGCCTGTGCCGTGTGCGGCACGAGGAGCCCGGTGAGGAGCACGGCCACGGCCGCGATCCCGACGGTACGTCGGGTGGGCGGGCGGACGGTCAGACGCACGATGTCTCCTGGGTGACTCGGGGGGTGGTGGGTGCCGGTGCCGGTGTCGCCGACCCGGTGGCGTCGCGGAAGTGGCGGCGCAGCGTCCGTCGCCACGGCACGTCCGGCAGGTCCGGTCGCAGGGCGGCCAGACCGGTCGCGTACTTCGAGATGCGGGCGGGTCGGGTGCCGCGCTGCCACAGCAGCCGGTCGACCGGGCCGGCCGCCGACCGGGTCTTGGTCTCGACCACGGCGACCCCGGGCAGGCCGAGGGCGCGGCGGTCGTCCTGCCAGTGCAGGTCGGTGTCGATGGTGACCCGGCTCGCGGTCGCCGGCAGCAGCAGCGTGGTACGCCGGTAGCCGGTCACCAGCACCGGTTCGAGGTGACCACCGGCGGGGGCGGACCGGATCGACTCACGGTCGAGCGCCTCGTCCACGAAGTCCCGCCCCGACCGGACGGTACGACGGTCCTCCGGCCGGTAGGGCAGCCGGTGCTTGGTGACCAGCCCCCGGGCTCCGCTGACCTTGACTTCCAGCCAGCACTGCGCCGAGTCGAGATAGGTGCGGGTGCGCACCTTGAAGCGTCGCCGCCGCCGGTACGCCGCGCCGTGGTAGCTGGCCAGGCAGGGGGTGTCGAAGTACACCGACTCGTAGCGGAAGGTGCGGGTGCCGTCGATGTCCAGCACCCGGGCGGACGGGGCGATCCGGTCGAGCAGGCCGGGCAGTTCGTCCAGGGCGACGACGTACTTGCGGTCCACCCGGCTCTGCAGCGCGGCCCGGTCGATCAGCTCGGCGAGCCCGACCGGGGGCAGGTCGGCCAGCGCCGACGCGAACGGCGGCGGGGTCATCGACGTGCTCCCGCCGGCACCGGCGAACCGGGGGTGGACGCCGGGGTGCGGTGGGCCACCGAGTAGCGCACGTCGACCACGGTGGTCTCGTTGACCAGGTCGACCCGCTGGGCGGTGGCGACGTGCACCCGGGCGTTGAGCAGCTGTTCCAGGTGGGCGACGAGGGCGACGTGGTCGGTGACGGCCGAGTCGAGCACCAGGATCTGGTGCCGGTAGTGCCGGAACACCCGGCGGTGGTCGCCGAGGAACATCACCGCGAGGATGAGCGCCATCAGGCCGCCGTTGAGCCAGACCGAGCGGGTGCCCAGCGCGCCGAGCAGGCCGAGGGCGAGGGCCGAGAAGTAGTACGCCACCTCGTGCTGGTCCAGTTCGGTCGAGCGGAGCCGGATGATGGACAGCACCCCGAACAGGGCCATCCCCAGCCCGACTCCGGCACCGACGTTGCTGGCGCTCAGGGCGCTGGCCACCGCGAGGACCCCGACGTTGACCCCCAGGTAGGCGACGACGAGGTCGCGGCGTCGGTGTCGGGGGAAGTAGAGCCCGAACACGAGCAGCGCCACCGCGCAGATGTCGATCGCGAACAGGACGACCTGCGTCATGTCTCTGGTTCCTCCCGGCTCGTCGGCGTGCCGGTCCGGCACCGCCTGCGTCAGCCCGGGGAGAAGCCACGGCGGTCAGCCGGAGCCGATCATCTTTTCGGTAAACTTTCGGTTACTCTTTCGGAACTGTAGGCATAACATTGAGAAACGTCAATCCGTTGTCCTGTGTGGGTGACGTGGTGAGACGCCGACGAGACGGCTGCTCCGGGCGGGGGAGGGGCGGCTGGCGGAGGGCCGCGCCCGGCGGAGTGTCCGGGCCCGGGTGTCGAAACTTTCGAGAGCGTCCGGCGCGGGATGGCCGGAACCTTCGACGGGGCGTCCGGCGGGTGTCAGAACAGGGTGAGCGGCCCGGTCGGGATCGGTTCGGGCAGCGCCGCCAGGGCGGGCACCCGGGCCCGTACCTCGTCGTGGAACCGGCGGGCGAGCAGCGGTGCGTCGGCGTTGTCCGGGGTGTGCACGAACACGGTCGGCGAGCGGCCCTCCCGCAGCCAGCCGGCGGTGATCTCCACCCAGCGCTGCCAGCCCGCCACGGTCTCCGCCTCGGCGTCGCGGCCGAGGTACCTGACGATCGGCCGGTCGGTCAGCGCCGCCGTCCGCAACGGCAGCCGGGGCTTCTTCGTCCACGCCTCCCGTTCCGCGTCACTGGTCGGCGGGGTGCGGAAGAACGCGGTGGTGTCGAAGGGCACCCACTCGGCGGACGCCTCGGCGAGCACCGCCTCCAGCAGTCGCGTCGCGCGGGGCTCCCGGAAGAAGGCGGGGTGCCGGACCTCGACGGCGTACCGGTGTCCTGGTGGCAGCCGGCGCAGGAAGTCGGCGAGCACGGGGACGTCCGTCGGGGTGAACGACCCCGGCAGCTGGATCCACAGGGCGTGCGTCCGGCTGCCCAGGGGGGCGATCGCGTCGAAGTAGGCCCGCAGCGGCGCGTCGGCGTCGACGAGCCGCCGTTCGTGGGTGACCACCTTCGGCAGCTTGAGGACGAACCGGAAGTCGGGCCCGGTCTGCCGGGCCCAGGACTCCACGGTCTCCCGGGCGGGGGTGGCGTAGAACGTGGTGTTGCCCTCGACCGCGTCGCACCAGCCGGCGTAGTGCCGCAGTCGCTCGTGCACCGGCAGCGGGTGGGCGATCAGCCGCCCCTGCCAGGACCGGTGGGTCCACATCGCGCAGCCGACGTGCAACCGCATGCTCCCGACCCTCCCGCGACGCCACCCGACCCGTCCGATCGCTGCACGCTATCGGAGCGCCGGCGACGCGCCACGGGCGGTCCGGTGGACCCGCCCCGGAGGTCGCAATCGTCAACTTCCGGTTGACGATGCGAGGGCGTCAACCTATGGTTGACGCATGACGGAATCCACTCAGCTCCCGCACCCTGTCCGCCTCGACGAGCTGATCCAGGCCATCAAGAAGGCCCGGCCGGACGCGCTCGACCAACTCAGCGACGCGGTGCTCGTCGCCGACCACCTCGGCGACCTCGCCGACCACCTGATCGGCCACTTCGTCGACCAGGCCCGCCGCTCCGGAGCCTCCTGGACCGAGATCGGCAACAGCATGGGGGTGAGCAAGCAGGCCGCCCAGAAGCGCTCCGCCGCGAAGGCCGACGCGGCCGCGACGCTGGACCCCAACGCCGGCTTCAGCCGCTTCACCCCGCGTGCCCGCAACGTGGTGATCGCCTCGCAGGAGGAGGCCCGCAGCGCCGGCAACCCGGAGATCCGCCCGGAACACCTGGCGCTCGGCCTGCTCGCCGAACCCGACGGCCTCGCCGCCCGGGCCCTGGTCGCCGAAGGGCTGGGCCCGGACACCGTCCGGGAGGCGGTCGTCGCCGCGCTGCCCGCCGCGTCCGACCAGGTCCCCGACCTGATCCCGTACGACGCGCAGGGCAAGAAGGCCCTCGAACTCACCTTCCGGGAGGCGCTGCGGCTCGGGCACAACTACGTCGGCACCGAGCACATCCTGCTGGCCCTGCTGGAACTGGAGGACGGCACGGGCGTGCTGTCCGGCCTCGGCCTGACCAAGGAACGGGCCGAGGCCCACCTGGCCGCCGCCCTCGCCGGATTCGCCGACGGCAAGTAACAACCCGACCTGGCCGGGGGCCGTCCCGCATGGCAGGCCGGGGGAGGGAAGGGCAGGCCGGGGCCGGGCGCGGCAGGGGGCGCGCCCGGCGGGCCGGTCAGTCGTCGGTGCGGAAGCCGTACCGCAGCGCGTGCTCCGGGTCGGCCGGGTCGATCTGCCGGATGCCGGCGTCGGCGAGCCGCTTGTTGACCTCGTCGAGCTGCTCGCGCACCAGCCGGGCCTCCTCCTCGGTGACCCGCCCCCGGTGGGGCTTCCCGGCGTGGTCGAGGGTGCCGTAGTCGATTTTCTCGGCGCTCTTGCGGGCCTTCGGCGGGCGGACCCGCTCGGCGGTACGCAGCAACTGGGCCATCGGGGTGTCGGTCGCCATCGCGTCGAACTCGCTGGCGGTCAGCACCACCCGACGCGGCTCCCCACCGGCGTGCCGGTCGTGGATCTCGACCACCGCCACGTCGAGCGCGGCGTCGTCGATGCCCTCCACCTCGGTCGCGGTGGCGTCCAACTGCACGGGCCCGGCCACCAGGTCGGGGTGCTCCAGCACGACGACCCGGACCACCTCGTCGTCGGGACGCAGCACCGTGCCGCTGAAGTCGGAGACGTGGATCGTCTTCTTGCCCATGCGCTGCGGTTCTCCTGTCGCTGGCCGGAATCGACCACAAGACGCTACCCGACAGGTGTGCGAACGCCCCGGCCGGACACCCCGGCGGGACGGTCGGCGCGTGGTGGAGCCGCCGGCGGCAGCGCGGTGGCACCCGGCGGGTCGGCGCGGTCGTCGGTCGTCGGTCCGGGCGCGTCCGCCGGTGGCCACGGGGGACGGACCGGGGCCGTCGTCGCGGGCGCGCCGTGCCGGGTCAGTGGGCGGTGAGGCCGCGTCGGGAGGAGATGCCGGCGGGGAGGATGTTCAACTCGCTCCAGGACAGTCGGGCGTTGACACCGCGACCGCGCCGGGCCTCCCGGTAGCGCGGCTGGGCCGGGAACCGGCCGACACCCCCCGCCGTGTTCCACACGCGTGCGCTGTCCTGCTGGTACCGCTCGTTCGGCTGCATGGGCATGGCCATTACCGTCCCAAAGAAAGGTGTCCATGTATGGAAATAGATATGACGCACGGTCGATGGACCGGGTTCCGGTGAGGCAGCTCACGGTCCGATTCCCCTCTACCCGTGACGTACTCCCGGTAACCGTGAGTCGGCCGGGCCGGCCCGGCGTACCGTGGATCATGGAGCGATCCACGGGGTGAGAGGGGCGGGCGGTGCTGGACCGGCGGTTGTACCTGCACCTGGCGACCTGGCTCGGGCAGTGGCCGGCCCCGCCCGGCCTGCACGTGGTCGGCTCGTGGCGGCGGACCCGGCCGGCGTGGGACGGCCGGGTCCGTCCGGCCGTCGCGGTCCGGGTCGCCGGCAGCACCGTGCTCTCCGTGCCACCCGCGCTGGTCGCGGCCGTCCGGGAGTTGGCGGCCGGACCACGCTGCGCGCTGTACGGGGCGTTGCCGGCACTGGTCGGGCGACCCTCCTGGGTGGCGCACGACGACGTGTTCCGGTGGTGCCTCGCGCCGGCCGCGCTGCCCGACGTCGGCGTCTGGACCGCCCCCACCGACCCCGCCCTGCCACCCTGGCTGCACCTGTTCGACCGCGAGGTGCTCGTGGTGCGCGACGCCGACGGCGGCTATCTGGCCGGGGTCGGCGTCAAACGGCACGACGCGTACGGGCACGAGCTGGCCGTCGGCACGGTGCCCGCGGCGCGCGGCCGGGGGCTGGCCCGACGGCTCGTCGCGCAGGCCGCCCGCCGGGTGCTCGACGAGGGCGCCGTCCCCACCTACCGGCACGATCCGGCGAACACCGGTTCCGCCCGGGTCGCCGAGGCCGCCGGGTTCGCCGACCGGGGCTGGTCGACCTACGGCGTCTATCCGCCGTGAGGGCGGGCCGGGTGTACGGCGTCCATCCGCCGTGCGGGCGGGTCGGGTGTTCGGCGTCTGTCCGCCGCGCCGGCCGGCGGCGCGGACCGTGGATCCCGGGCCGGATCCACGGTCCGCTGCCTGCCCCAGGCCCCGCCGTGACCGGCGTCCACCGGTCGACCCTTGGTGCTGGTCACGCTACGTACTCGAATGCCCGTCCGGCAAGTGGTGATCGGTGGGTCGACTCTGTCCAGTAGTGGACTTGAGCTGGGGTTAAGGAAAAATTTCCTGGCTGGGCTCGGTAACGCAACGTGCTTGTCTCCTGCCGCGGTGGCTGCCCGGCAGAGCGGTGTCAGGGGCCACCGGTAGGGTCGGGCGTCGCGGCGAGAGCCGGCGCGCGGTCGGGGACGGCCGGTTGGCCAGGAGTGGACGGGTATGCAGCTGCCGACGCCGGGCGAGGGACCCGGGCGGGTGGTCCTGGCACCGGTGGGTGACCTGGACATCGCCACCGTCCCCGGGCTGCAACGCGACCTCGACGAGGCGCTGCGCCACCCGGGCCTGTTGGAGATCGTCGTCGACCTGACGGCTGTCACCTTCCTCGATTCGACGGGGGTGGCCGCGTTGCTGCGCGGGGCGGCCGAGGCGGTCGGCCGGGGGGCCACCCTGCGACTGGTCGACCCGCAACCTGTGGTGTCCCGGGTCCTGCGGATCACCGCGGTCGCCCGGCTGCTCGGCCTCCCCGACGACCGCGGCGACCCGGCCCCCTGGCGGCGCTGACCGCCTCACCTCGCCGACCGCTCCGGTCCCGTCCCGGGCGTGGCCGGCGTCGAGGCGGACCGGTCAGCGGCACGTCGCCGGCCCGGCCGGCTCTTCCGCGCGGGTGCGCCCACCCGTCGGGGACGGCGGGTCAGCCGGTCAGGCCGAGCACCTCCGCCGCCGCACGGCCGTTGGCGTGGCTCGCGCCGTAGGTGGTGACGAAGGCCCGTACCCCGGCCGGCCGCCACCGCCCCGGCCAGCCCATCTCCACCACCGTCACCTGATGCGTCGCGGCCAGTGCCCCGACCAGCGCGGGGCCGCCGGGCAGCCGGTGCAGGTGCCGTCCGACCAGCACCACCGGCCGGTCCCCGGCGAGCCGTCGTACCGTGGCCGGGTCGACCTCGGTGGCGACCACCCGGAGCTGCTCGACATCGGTCAGGTGCGGGCCCAGTCCCCAGGGCACCCGGCCCTCGGCGACGGTGGCGGCGGCGTACACCTGCACCACGAGCGGCCGGGCCGGGCCGGTCGGGTCGCCCTCCACCCGCACCGCCAGGCGGGCGGCCCGGTAGCCCAGACCGGCATCGGCCGGGCCGGCGGGACCGGCCGGGCGGGCGGTACCGGTCCAGGCGGCGAGCGCGGCGGCGCGACCGGCGGCCTGCTCCACCCGGGCCCGGTCCAGCCGGCCGTCCCCGAGCGCCCCGACGATCTCGGCCACCACCCGCTCGACCAGCGCCGCGTCGACCTTCGCGCCCAGGCAGAGCAGGTCCGCCCCGGCGGCCAGGGCCCGTACGGCGGCCGGCCCGACCCCACCGGCGGCGACCGCCGCGCCCTTCATCTCCAAGGCGTCGGTGACCACCGCGCCGGTGAAGCCGTACTCGCCGCGCAGCAGGTCGACCAGGACGGCCCGGCTGAAGGTGGCCGGCCCGTCGCCGGTCAGCGTCGGCACCCGGATGTGCGCCGTCATGACCGCCTGCACGCCCGCGTCGACCGCCGCCGCGAAGGGCGGCAGGTCACGGGCCCGCAGCAGCGCCGCGTCGGCGTCCACGGTGGGCAGCTCGTGGTGCGAGTCGGCGACGGTCGCGCCGTGGCCGGGGAAGTGCTTGGCGCAGGCCGCCACCCCGACCGACTGGAGACCCGCCACGGCGGCGGCCGTGTGGGCGGCCACCCGCGCCGGGTCGGCCCCGAACGCGCGGGTGCCGATCACCGGGTTGTCGTCGGCGGTGTTCACGTCCACCGTGGGGGCCAGGTCGACGGTGACGCCGACGGCGGCCAACTCGACGCCGATCGCCGCGTAGACCTCCCGGGTGAGCGCGGTGTCGTCGACCGCGCCGAGCGCCGCGTTGCCCGGGTACGGGCTGCCGGTGGCGTGTGCCAGCCGGGTCACGTCGCCGCCCTCCTCGTCGATGGCGAGCAGCACGTCGGGCCGGGCGGCGCGCAGCGCGGCGGTGCTCGCCGCGAGCTGGCCCGGGTCGTGCACGTTGCCGCCGAACAGGGTGTGCCCGGCCAGCCCCTCGGCGACCAGCGCGACCGCCCAGTCCGGCGGCACCGGCCCCGGGTACGCGGCCAGCAGCGTGCCCAGCGCCAGCCGGCGCAGTCCTGGATCGATCCCCACCTGAACCCCCTCTCCCGCCGCCCGAACCCGCGCCACGGGCGGACCGGCCGGATGTCGGCGTGTGCCGGTGGACGGCACGTGTGTCGTCCCGGGCGGCCGGGTCGTCCGAGTTACCCGCCGCGGGCCGGCCGATACGCTACGGACATCCCTGATCAACGCGATTCGGTTAGCAGAGTTTACGGAAACCAGAGGACGTGGCATGAGTGCGACCCGGCTGCCCGGAACCCCCCGACTGTTGCGGGCGCTCAACGACCGTGCGGCGCTGGAGCTCCTGCTCGAACGCGGCCCGCTCACCCGCGCCCGGCTCGGCGAGCTGACCGGCCTGTCCAAGGTCACCGCCTCGCAGCTGGTCGAGCGGCTGGAGGAGCGGGGACTGGTCGCCCGGGTCGGTGAGCAGGCCGGTGGGCGGGGGCCGAACGCGCAGCTGTACGCCGTGCGGCCGGGCAGCGCGTACGTGGTCGGGGTGGACGTCGGGGCGGAGCGGGTGGTGGCCGCCTGTGCGGACATCACGGGCGCGGTGGTCAGCCAGGTCGAGCAGTCCACCCGGGACACCGACGACCCGGTCGGCGTGGTGCACACGGCGGTGGTGCAGGCGGCCAGCCGGGCCGGCGCGGAGCTGGACAGCGTACGGCGGGTGGTGCTCGGCACCCCGGGTCTGGTCGACCCGGCCACCGGGGACATCACGTTCGCGTTCAACCTGCCCCGCTGGCACCGGGGTCTGCTCGCCGCGCTGCGCGAGGACCTGCACACCCCGGTCGTCTTCGAGAACGACGTCAACCTGGCCGCCGTCGCCGAGGCGCAGTCCGGGGCGGCACAGGGGCTGGCGGATTTCGTCCTGGTCTGGGTCGGTGCCGGGGTGGGCCTGGCGATCATGCTGGGGGGCCGGCTGCACCACGGCAGCAGCGGCGCGGCCGGCGAGATCGGCTACCTGCCGGTGCCGGGGGTGCCGATCCCCCGGGACGTCTCGCGTCGGGCCAAGCCGGCGTTCCAGCAGCTCGCCGGGGCGGACGCGGTCCAGGCGGTGGCCCGGGAGCACGGCATCGACGCGCCCGACGCGGCAGGTGCCGTGCGGGCCGCCATCGCCGCCGGCACCGCCGGTGGCCCGCTGCTCGACGAGCTGGCCCGACGGCTCGCCCTCGGGGTGGCCAGCACCTGCGTGGTGCTGGACCCGCCGCTGGTGGTGCTCGCCGGTGAGGTGGGGCAGGCCGGCGGGGCGGCGCTGGCCGAACGGGTGCAACACGAGGTGGCCGCGATCACCCTGGTCCGGCCCCGGGTGGTGCCCACCGGGCTGACCGAGGAGCCGATCCTGCGGGGGGCGCTGCGGACCGCACTGGACGCCGTGCGGGACGAGGTGTTCGGGTCGACCGTCGGCTGACCGACCACCCTGCCCGCCCGTCACCATGAAGGAATACTTCACCACTGCGCCGATCACGGCAAGATGTTGCCGTGATCGGCGCGGGTCGGGCCGCCCCTAGACCAGGTCGCGGCGGCGGAACGCGACGAACGCGGACCCGGTGACCGCACCGGTCAGCGCCAGCAGCACCAGCAGTGCCGGCCCCCAGGTGATCGTGTAGAAACCGCCGTCGCAGAGGCCGCTGCCCGGCGCGCAACCCCGGTCGTCCCAGAACTCCAACCGGCCGGACAGCCAGGCGCCCAGGTAGTTGGAGAGCATCAGCAGGTCGGCCCGGGCCACGTCGAGGATCTGCAGCACCAGCCGGACGCCCATCTCCCAGACCACCGCGTACGCGGCGACCGCGCCGAGCGCCGCCGAGGTGTGCCGGCCCAGCGTGGCGATCCCGAAGCCGAGCACGGTCGACAGCAGCACCAGCACCAGACCCCGCCCGTAGATCGCCCCGAGCCCGCCCCAGAACTGCCCGTCCAGCGGGCCCGGCGCGCCGGCCGTCTGCCCGATCGTCCAGAAGGTGCCCAGATAGAGCACCGATGCCAGCACCGCGAGCACGGCCACCACCCCGACCAGGGTGCCCAGCTTCGTGCCGAGCACGCTCAGCCGGCCCGGACGCCACAGCAGCAGGTTGACCACCCCGCCCGAGTTCAGGTCGGCCCCGATGTACGACGCGCCCACCAGGAAGCCGAACAGCACCAGGAACGCGATCAGGAAGTAGAGCAACCCCCGCGCCTCCTGGGAGAAGACGAAGACCGAGGTGAGGTAGTCGGTGGCCACCGGCAGCCGCTCCATCCGCGCCGGGTCCAGCTCACCGCAGTCGGCCGGCACGTAGCCCGAGTCCTCGGTGATCGGGATCTCGCCGGCCCGGACCCGCAGGCAGCGGGTGTGCTCCGCCTCCATCGCGGCCACCGCCTGCGCGGCCTGCTGCTGCGCGGCGGACAACTCCTGCGCCGTCGGCCGGTGCGACCCGATCAGGGTGGTCGCGGTGGTCACCGCGAAAGCCACCGCGAGCAGCAGCACCATCAACTGGACGAAGCGGCGCGCGGTCAACCGCTCCACCTCGGCACGGACCAGGTTCACGCGTCCACCCTCCGACCGTCGGTCCGGTCCAGTTCGATCAGCGGCTCGTCGCCGGCGGTGTCGTCCGCCTGCCGGGGCGGGGCCGCGCCGGCGGTGAGGTCGAGGAAGACACTCTCCAGGTCCGGCCGGATCGGGGTCAGCTCGCGTACCCACAACCCCTGCCCGCCGAGGGTGCTGCTGATCAGCTCCGGCTCCGACGCGCCCCCGACCACCAGCACGTCGTCGGGGTGGACGGCTACCGTCAGCCCGACCTCCCGCAGCATCTCCGCGCCCCGCTCCGACTCGGCCACCCGGACCCGCCACTCGTGCGGGTCGTGCCCGGCCAGCACGTCGTCCACCCGGCCGGCCGCCACCCGACGACCCCGCGCGATGATCGTGACGTGGTCGCAGATCAGCTGGATCTCGGCCAGGATGTGGCTCGACACCAGCACGGTCACCCCGGACCCGGCGAGGGTCCGCATCAGGTCCCGCATCTCCCGGATACCGGCCGGGTCCAGCCCGTTCGCCGGCTCGTCCAGGATCAGCAGCTCCGGGTTCTTCAACAACGCCGACGCGACGGCGAGCCGCTGCTTCATGCCCAGCGAGTAGCTGCGCACCCGGTCCTCGCCCCGTTCCCGCAGGCCCACCTGGTCGAGCACCTCGTCCACCCGGGACGTCGGCACGCCACCGGCCACCGCCAGCAACCGCAACGTCCGGTGCCCGGTGAAGTTGCCGAAGAACTGCGGACTCTCCACGATCGCGCCCACCCGCCCGGTGACCCGACCCAACTGCTCCGGGGCCGGCGCACCCAGCACCCGCAGCTCCCCGGCGTCGGCGTTGACCAGCCCCAACAGGGCACGCAGCGTGGTGGTCTTGCCGGAGCCGTTGGGGCCGAGGAAGCCGTGCACCTGACCGGCCTCGACGACCATGTCGAAGCCGTCGACCGCCACCCGCCTGCCCCGCCGGATGGTGCGGAACGTCTTGCGCAGACCGGCGATCTCGATGACCGCGCTCATCCGCACCGCCCCTCGTCTCGTACGGGCATGGGTCGTCCTCCCGGGATGGTGACCAACGACACGGTGCCCCACCCTATGGCCGGGCCACCCGCCCGTGGGGGGCGGCCTCGGGCTGCGTGGTTGGATGGAGCGGTGACTGGTGACCCGTTCCCCGCCGCAGCCACCCCCCCGACCGTGGACGCGGATCTGGTGGTCAGCCTGGACGGCGTCGCCGTCCGGCGATCCGGCACCGCCCTGCTGCACGACGTCGACTGGCGGGTCGAGCTGGACGAACGCTGGGTGGTGCTCGGCCCCAACGGCGCCGGCAAGACCACCCTGCTCAACCTCGCCTGCGGCCAACTGCACCCGAGCGCCGGTGTCGCGCACGTGCTCGGCGAGCGGATCGGCCGCACCGACCTCACCGAGTTGCGGACCCGGATCGGCCTGACCACCGCCGCCGTGGCCGAGCGCATCCCCGCCGAGGAGCGGGTCGGTGACGTCGTGCTCACCGCCGCCTGGTCGGTGGTCGGCCGCTGGCGGGAGAGCTACGACCAGGCCGACGAGTCCCGCGCCCGTGCCCTGCTCGGGCAGCTCGGCGTCGGCCACCTGGCGGAACGGGCGTACGGCACCCTCTCCGAGGGTGAACGCAAGCGGGTGCAGGTCGCCCGCGCTCTGATGACCGATCCGGAACTGCTGCTGCTCGACGAGCCGGCCGCCGGGCTCGACCTGGGTGGCCGCGAGGACCTCGTCGGCCGGCTCGCCGAGCTGGCAAACGACCCGGACGCCCCGGCCCTGGTGCTGGTCACCCACCACGTCGAGGAGATCCCGCCCGGGTTCACCCACGCCCTGCTGCTGCGCGACGGCGCGGTGGTCGCCCAGGGCCTGCTCGCCGACACCCTGACCGCCGACAACCTCACCAAGACCTTCGGCCTCCCCCTCCTGGTCGAACGCCACGGCCCCCGCTGGACCGCCCGCGCCACCTAACCCCCCACCCCCCACCCCCACCCCCCACCCCGGCGTCGATCATGGAGTTGTGGTGGGGGAAAGGCCCTCTCATGCCCCTTTTGCGGCCACCGTAAGTCCATGATCGACGGGATGGGCGGGGTGGGGCGGGATGGGCGGAGCGGGTGGGTGGGTGGGGATTTAGACTTGTCGTGGTTGTGGTTGGTGGGGTGGTGGGGAGGGTGGGGGTTTGGTGGGGGGTGGAGTGCGGCAGAGTCGGATCGTTGTGGTGGGCAGCGCGAACATGGACGTGGTCGGGGCCGGTCCGAGGCTGCCCCGACCCGGCGAGACCGTGCTCGGCGACGACTTCGTGATGGTGCCCGGCGGTAAGGGCGCCAACCAGGCCATCGCCGCCGTCCGCGCCGGTGCCGCCTGCACCTTCCTCGGCGCGCTCGGCTCCGACTCGTTCGGGGTCACCCTGCGGGCCAGGATCACCGCCGCCCAGGTGGACGCCAGCCACCTGCGGGTGGTCTACGGGGCATCCGGGGTCGCCCTGGTGATGGTCAACGCGGCCGGGGAGAACGCCATCCTGGTAACCCCCGGCGCGAACGCCGCCTTCACCGCCCTCACCACCGCCGAGCTTTCCGCCGTACGCGGGGCAGACGTGCTGGTCGCCCAGCTGGAGATCCCGGTCGAGACGGTGACCGAGGCGGCGCTGGCAGCACAGGCCGCCGGCACCCGGGTGATCCTCAACGCCGCACCGGCCCGGCAGGTGCCCGCCGAACTGCTGGCCGCGGTGGACCTGCTGGTGGTCAACGAGACCGAGGCGCACCTGCTCACCGGCCGGGGACGGGACGATCCGGGGGCGCTGCTGGCCCTGGTGCCCCGGGCGGTGCTCACCCTCGGCGGCGGGGGTGCCTGGTACGTCGAGCGGGACGCCCCCGCCGTGCACGTGCCCGCTGTCGCGGTGGACGTGGTCGACACGACCGCCGCCGGGGACGCGTTCACCGGGGCCCTGGCTGTGGCCTGGGGTGAGGGCCGGCCGGTGGTCGACGCGGTGCGCTGGGCGGCGGCGGCCGGTGCGGCCTGCGTGCGGCGGCTCGGCGCGTCGGTGGCGCTGCCCGAGCGTGCCGAGATCGACGCCCTCTACACCCCCGCCACCTGACCGACGGCTCAGCCGGCCGGGTCGTCGCTGAGCCGTTCACCCCGGCGACGCAGCATGCCCAGGCCGGGGATGCCGGCGACGGCGAGCTTGAGGTCACGGGTCACGTCGAGCAGGTCGTGCAGGTCTGGGCCGACCCGGTCGAGGGTGGCCAGGATCGGCAGCACGTCCGAGGTCAGGTGCTCCTTGAGTTTCGGTAGCTCGTCGACGAGGCGGATCGCCGCAGCCAGTTCCTCGTGGCTCAGCTCGGCCACGAACCGGTTCGCCATCGGCGCACCCCGCCGCAACGCCGGCTCGTACGCGGCGAGCAGCTCGGCCGCGACGGTGGCGGCGCTACCGGCGGTGGCCACGGTGCCGGCGGCCCGGTCGGCCACCGCCTCGGCCTCGGCGACCACCACGCCGGCCGCCCTCGACACCTGCCCGGCCCCGGCCACCACCCCGGCTGCCGCGTCGGCGACGTCGGTGGCCCGGGTGATGGCCGTGGTCGCCGCCGCGCTGATCACCGCCACCTCCCGCACCGCCTCCTCGGCGTCGGTGAGCACCCGGTCCGTGCGGTCCAGGGTGCCCTCGATCCGGTCCACCACCCCGTTGATCCGGGCCAGCAGCGCCTCCACCCCGTCGAGCACGGCGAAGGCGCGGGCCGGTACGGCGGCGAACGAGGCGGCCGAACCGAACGCCTGGTCGAGGGCGGAGCGGGTGAGGCCGACGACGGCGGCCGGTCGGGGCAGGGGGATGGCCATGTGACCCAGTGTGCGCCGGGTCGGCCAGTGCCGCCCGCCGGCACGGTCGGCGGGCAGTGGCCGACCCGGTCGGTCCGCGGGTCGTGGGCCCGGGGAGCACGATCGGCGGCCCTGGCCCGGAGCACGGCCCCGGCCCCGGGGCGAGCGGGGAAGCGGGTGCCGGTTCGTGCCCGGATGGGCGGTAGGGTGCCGGCATGTCGCTCCGTCCCCCCGGCGAGCCGCCGGCCGGTCGGGGCCACGCGGCGCTGACGGTCCTCGCCGTGCTCGCCCTGCTCCTCGGTGGCTATGGACTGTTCCGGGCGGACGCGGGCCTGGCCACCCGGCAGGTCACCGTCGACGGGGTGCCGCTGACCGAGGTGCGGACCGACGACGGGGCGGGCGCGGCGCGTCGGCCGGGGGTGGTGATCGCGCACGGCTTCGCCGGTTCGGCCCGGTTGATGCGTCCGCTCGCCGACACGGCCGCCCGACGGGGCGCGGTCGCGTTGCTGCTCGACTTCGCCGGGCACGGCGGCAACCCGGCCGGGCTGCCCGGGGCGGGCGGCGACGACGCCGCGTCCCGCGTCGCCCTGGAACACGCCCTGGCGGTCGCCGTCGCCCACCTGCGGGGCCGGCCCGACGTCGACCCGACACGGATCGTCCTGGTCGGACACTCGATGGGTGCGGGCGCGGTGACCAGGTACGCCGCCGGCCACCCCGACATCGCCGGCACCGTCGCCATCTCGCTGCCCGACGGCGGTGACCTGCCCGACGCCCGGCCGCAGCGGCTGCTGCTGATCGTCGGCGGCCTGGAGTTCCCCGCCTTCCGGGCCACCGCCGAGGCGACCGCCCGGCGGGGCGTCGGGCGACGGGTGGTGGTCGTTCCCGGCGTCGAGCACATCTCGGTGCTCTTCGCCGAGCGCACCCACCGTGAGGTCGCCGGATGGGTCGGTGGTGGCGGCGGTGCGGCACCGCGTCCGGCCGCCCGACTGGTCCCGGCGGGGCTGCTGCTGCTCGGTTTCGGGCTCGGCTTCGTGCCACTGGCGGCCGTGCTGACCGGCCATCGTCCGCGCCCCCGGCGCGGGCGACAGGTCGCCCCGGCACCCGTCGTGCTGGCGGTGGCGACGGCCGCCATCGGCCCGGGGGTGCTGCTCGCCCGGGTGCTGCCGACCACCCGTCTGCCGCTCGCCGTCGGCGACTACCTGACCGGTTTCCTGCTGGTCACCGGCGTCCTGCTGGCAGCCGTCCGGCACGTGCCGGGCCGCCTCTTCCCCGCCGGCCCCGCCCTCGTCGGGCCGGCTGCGGCCGACGACCCTGTCCCGGTCGGTGGCCCCGCCCTCGTCGGGCCGGCTGCGGCCGACGACCCTGTCCCGGCCGACGGGCACACACCGCTGCGGCCGGTGGTCGCGGCCCTGCTGCTGACCGGGTACGCCGTGGCCGCCGTCGCCGTGCCGATCCACCTCGGTCTCACCTGGGCGCGGCCGGTGGGCGCCCGGTGGTGGCTGCTGCCGGTGGTGGCGGTCGGCTGCCTGGCGTTCCTGGCCGGCGCGGAGCTGGTCACGCAGGGGCGGAGCTGGCGGTACGCGGCGGTCGGCGCGCTCGCCGTACCGGCGTTGGGCGGGGCGGCCGTGGTGGGGGTGGCCCCCGGTTTCGTGCTGCTGGTGGTGCCGCTGTTCGCGGTGCTGTTCGGTTGGCAGGCCGCCTGGGCGGCGGTGCTGCGGCGGGCCGGTGCGCCCTGGTGGGCACCGGCCCTGGTGGGTGCGGTCCTGGTGGCCTGGCCGCTCGCCACCGCGCTGCCGTTGAGTTGACCCGCGGCCACGGGGCGGGGCCGACCGCGGCCGGGGCGGACCGCCGGTGTCACCGGGGTTCCCCCTGCTGCTCGACGGCACGCTGGACGGCGCGGTAGATCTGCCCGAACCGCAGCGCGTCCGGGGTACGCAGCAGCATCACCTCCTGCCCCAGGTGCTGCACCCACAGCTCGTTGACCTTGTTGCCGCGTTCGTAGGACCGGTCCAGCCAGCCGAGCGGCAGCTCCAGGAAGGGCAGCAGGGCGAGCACCCCGACGCCGCAGGCGGCCAGCACGAGCAGGGCCGGTTTCCACTCGCCCCGGTCCTGCGCCGACCAGACCAGCGAGACCACACAGATCAGCGCGATCAACGGGGGCAGCGAGAGCAGCAGCACCAGCATCCCGCGCCCGAGGATGCGGGACCGGACGGCCATCGTGGTGGCCCCGCGTGCGTGCCAGACGTACGCGACGTCGGCGATCCGTACGACCTGCCCGCCGGCCCGGATCGACTCGGAGGTCACCTGCACCGTGTCGTCCCGGTAATAGAGGGTCATCACTAACCCTAACCGTTCGCAGGCGACCGGTGCCGCTGTGTGGCCGACGGATCGTGGGCCGGGTCGTGCGCCAGGCGGTCCACACGACGGTCCCGCCCTGCGCCCCGACTCAGCCACGACTCGGCACCCTGCCGCGTCGGGGCGGTCAGCGCCTGCTGTCCGGGCCGGGCGTGCCCGGCCCCGTCGCCCGCGCCGGTGACCCGCCGGGCCGGCGGGGCGGGGCGGGGTGTTCCATCGCCCGCTGCACCGCCCGGTAGATCCGGCCGAAGCGCAGCGCGTCGCCGGTGCTCAGCAGCAGCACCGGCCGCCCCTGCCAGCGGACCCACAGCTCACGCTGCCGGCTGCCCCGGTCCCAGGAGCGGTCCAGGCGGTCGAAGAGGAAGTCGGCGACCGGCCCGACGGCCAGTCCGACCAGCACCGACGCCCCGACGATGGCGATCGTGACGGTGGGGGAGCGGTGCAGCCGGACCGCCACCGCGATGCCGACCACCGCGGCCACCAGCGGGCCGGCCAGGGCCGCCCCGATCGCACCCCGTCCGGCCAGCACCCGCCAGGAGCGGTCGCCCCGGCGGTGCCAGACCAGGCCGATCTCGGCCAACGGGAAGGTCCGGCCGTCGACCCGGATGGCGGTGGAGGTGACCTGCACCGACCGGTCGTCGTAGTACGTGATCATCGCTGGACTCCCGAGCGCGGGTGGCGAACACCAGACTACGTACCCCAACGACCCGGGTCGTAAGGTTGGCACGCGACTTCGACGAGGAAGTGAGGGCAGCGTGAGCGAGTTCGTGCGGCTGGAGACCAGGGACGGCATCGGCACCATCCGGCTGGAGCGGCCACCGATGAACGCGCTCAACAAGCAGGTCCAGGAGGAGCTGCGGGCCGCCGCCACGGCCGCCGCCGCCGACCCGGCCGTCCGCGCCGTCATCGTGTACGGCGGGGAGAAGGTCTTCGCTGCCGGCGCGGACATCAAGGAGATGGCCGACATGTCCTACGTGGACATGGCGGAGCGGGCCGCCGACCTGTCCAGCGCCGTCGGCGCGCTCGCCCGGATCCCCAAGCCGGTGGTCGCCGCGATCACCGGGTACGCCCTCGGCGGCGGCTGCGAGCTGGCGCTGGCCTGCGACTGGCGGGTCGTGGCCGAGGACGCCAAGCTCGGCCAGCCGGAGATCAAGCTCGGCGTCATCCCCGGTGCGGGCGGCACCCAGCGGCTGGCCCGGCTGGTCGGCCCGGCCCGCGCGAAGGATCTGATCATGTCGGGCCGGATGGTGGACGCGGCGGAGGCGCTGCGGATCGGGCTGGCCGACCGGGTCGCCCCGGCGGCCGAGGTCTACGACACCGCCGTCGCGCTGGTGCGCCCGTACCTGACCGGGCCGGTGCAGGCGTTGCGGGCGGCGAAGCTGGCGGTCGACGCCGGGCTGGACATGGACCTCGGCTCCGGGCTGGCCTGGGAGAGCCAGCTCTTCGCCGGACTCTTCGCCACCGACGACCGGCGTGAGGGGATGGCCGCGTTCGTCGAGAAGCGCAAGCCCGACTTCACCGGCCGCTGACCCGCGCCCCCGCCCCGGGACCGCGATCCGTGGGCCCCGGGGCGGGCCACCGTCCCGTCGCCGGCACCGTGCCGAGAACTGTTCACATCCCGCCTACCGGCCAGTAGCGTGTGACTCCGGTCAGCGGACGAGGGGAGCGGCGATGACGGAACGGGTCGAGGGTCACGGCGGGGCGCTGGCGCTGGCGGCACTGCGGGCGTACGGCGTACGGGAGATGTTCACCCTCTCCGGCGGGCACGTCTTCCCGCTCTACGACGCCGCCCACACCGCCAGCTTCCCGCTCTACGACGTCCGGCACGAGCAGTCGGCCGTCTTCGCCGCCGAGGCGGTGGCCAAGCTCCAGCGCCGTCCCGGCCTCGCCGTGCTCACCGCCGGCCCCGGCGTCACCAACGGCATCTCCGGCCTGACCAGCGCCTTCTTCAACGCCTCGCCGGTGCTGGTGCTGGGCGGGCGAGCCCCGCAGTTCCGCTGGGGTTCCGGCAGCCTCCAGGAGATGGACCACCTGCCGCTGGTCGCCCCGGTCACCAAGCACGCCGAGACGGTGTTCACCGCCGACGACATCCCCCGCGCGGTCTGCGCCGCGCTGACCACCGCGCTCACCCCGCACCGGGGCCCGGTCTTCCTCGACTTCCCGCTGGAGGCGATCTTCTCCGTCGGCGACGCCGACCTGCCCGCCCCGTCGCCCGTCGCGCCGGTCGAACCCGACCCGGACGAGGTGACGAAGGCGGCCCGGTTGATCGCCGCCGCCGCCCGCCCGGTGATCATCGCCGGTTCCGACGTGTACGCCGGGGACGCCGTCGCCGCGCTCCGCGAGGCCGCCGAGGCGTTGCAGGTGCCGGTCTTCACCAACGGCATGGGACGCGGCGCGCTCCCGCCGGAACACCCGCTCGCCTTCGCCAAGGCCCGCCGGGTCGCGCTCGGCGACGCGGACGTGGTGGTCGTCGTCGGCACCCCGCTGGACTTCCGGCTCAGCTTCGGCGACTTCGGCGACGCGGCGGTGGTGCACGTCGTCGACGCCCCCACCCAGCGGGCCGGGCACGTCCAGCCGGCCGCCAGCCCCGCCGGTGACCTGCGGCTGATCCTGTCCGCGTTCGCCGACCACACCGGCGACCGGGCCGACCACGCCGACTGGATCGAGCGGCTGCGCACCGCCGAGGACGCGGCACGGGCCCGCGACGCCGCCGAGATGGCCGCCGACACCGACCCGATCCGCCCCGCCCGGGTCTACGGCGAGCTGCGCCGGGCCCTGGCCCCGGACGCGATCACCATCGGCGACGGCGGCGACTTCGTCTCGTATGCGGGGCGCTACCTGGAGCCGTCGCAGCCCGGCACCTGGCTCGACCCCGGCCCGTACGGCTGTCTGGGCACCGGGATGGGCTACGCGATGGGGGCCCGGGTCAGCCACCCCGACCGGCAGATCTGCGTGCTGATGGGCGACGGCGCGGCCGGCTTCTCGCTGATGGACGTCGAGTCGCTGGTCCGGCAGCGGCTGCCGGTGGTGATCGTGGTCGGCAACAACGGCATCTGGGGCCTGGAGAAGCACCCGATGCGGGCCATGTACGGCTACGACGTCGCCGCCGACCTCCAGCCCGAGCTGCGCTACGACCGGGTGGTCGAGGCGCTCGGCGGCGCCGGGGAGACGGTGGCGAAGGCCGCCGACCTCGGCCCGGCCCTGGGGCGGGCGTTCGACGCCGGGGTGCCGTACCTGGTCAACGTGCTCACCGACCCGGCCGACGCGTACCCGCGCTCGTCCAACCTGGCCTGACCAGGCGGCCCGCGACCGCCGCCGGACCCGGCGGCGGTCGGGTTCTGCCGGGCGGATAAATCGGCGGAATGTCAGCGGCGACGCACGTAACGTCAGACCCCTCGCTCATCGTTGGACGATCCAGCGATAACGACGGGAGTTCTGATGACACACGCCATCCGCGCCGAGGGGCTGGTGCGCCGGTTCGGCGACACCACCGCCCTGGCCGGGGTCGACCTGGCGGTCCCGGCCGGCACGGTCTTCGGTCTGCTCGGCCCCAACGGCGCCGGCAAGACCACCGCGGTACGGGTGCTCGCCACCCTGCTCGCCGCCGACGAGGGGCACGCCACCGTCGGCGGGTACGACGTCCGCCGCGACGCCCACCGGGTCCGCCAGCTGATCGGCCTCACCGGCCAGTACGCCTCGGTCGACGAGAACCTGACCGGCACCGAGAACCTGCTGCTCATCGGCCGGCTGCTGGGCCTGTCCCGGCGGGGCGCCCGGGACCGGGCGGCCGAGCTGCTGGCCGGGTTCCAGCTCACCGACGCCGCCGGCCGGGCCGCCAAGACCTACTCGGGGGGCATGCGCCGCCGGCTCGACCTGGCGGCCAGCCTGGTCGGTCGGCCGCAGGTGCTCTTCCTCGACGAGCCGACCACCGGCCTCGACCCGCGCAGCCGTAACGACCTGTGGGACATCGTCCGGGGTCTGGTCGCCGAGGGGGTGACCGTGCTGCTGACCACGCAGTACCTGGAGGAGGCCGACCAGTTGGCCGACGAGATCGCCGTGGTCGACCACGGGCGGGTGATCGCCCAGGGCACCCCGGAGGAGCTGAAGGCCAAGACCGGCGGCCAGGTGCTGACCGTCCGGCCGGTCGAGGCCGCCGACCTGCCCACCGTGCTCGCCGTCGTCGGCGCGGTGACCGGCGTCGACCCGGAGGTCACCCAGACCACGGTCAGCGCGCCGGTCAACGGTCCGGACGCGCTGCCCGCCGTGGTCCGCCGGCTCGACGACGCCGGGGTGCAGGTCGGCGAGCTGGCCCTGCGCGGGTCCAGCCTCGACGAGGTGTTCCTCTCCCTCACCGGCCACCGGGCCGAGGACGAGACCAGTCCGGCCCTGGAAGGGAGCCCGGCATGACCGCCGCGACCGTCTCCGCCCCGGCGGCCCCCGCCACGCCGGCCCGCCGGCTCGGCCCGACCGCCGGGCTGCGGCACACCGGCACGCTGGCCTGGCGCAGCCTGGTGCAGATCAAGCACAACCCGATGGAGCTGCTCGACCTGAGCATCCAACCGGTGATGTTCGTGCTGCTGTTCACGTACGTCTTCGGCGGGGCGATCTCCGGCAGCCCGGGGGAGTACCTGACCTTCGCGTTGCCGGGCATCATCGTGCAGAACGCCTTCTTCGCCACGATGACCACCGGCTTCGGCCTCAACCAGGATCTGACCAAGGGGGTGTTCGACAGGCTCCGGTCGCTGCCGGTGGCCCGCTGGTCCCCGCTCGCCGGCCGGATCGTCGCCGACACGGTCAAGCAGGCGTGGTCGTTGACCCTGCTGCTCGGCGTCGGGATGATCCTCGGCTTCCGGCTCGGCAACGGGGTGTTCGGCCTGCTCGGCGCGTTCGTTCTGCTGCTGGTCTTCTCGCTCGCCGCCGCCTGGATGTCGGTGCTGGTCGGGGTGCTGGTCAGCGAGCCGGACAAGGTGCAGATCTTCGGCTTCACGGTGATCTTCCCGCTGAGCTTCACCAGTAACGCCTTCGTGCCGACCGAGACCATGCCGTCCTGGCTGCAACACTGGGTCGAGGTGAACCCGGTGACGATCCTGGCGAACGCGCTGCGGGGCCTGCTGGTCGGCGGGCCGGTGGCCACGCCGGTGCTCCAGTCGCTGCTGTGGGCGGCGGTCATCGCCGCCGTCTTCGCCCCGCTCGCGGTGCGGGGACTGCGCCGGCGGGTGTGACCCCGGCCGCCGTCAGAGTTCGGGCCGCTCGCCGTCGCGGGGCCGCTCACCCTCCCGGGGAGCGGCGTCCTTCCGCGGCGGCGTGCGGTCGGCGGACGCCGGGCCGGCCGGGGGCGCGGTGTCGTCGGGGGACGGGCCGCCGTCGCGGCGGCGCGGGTCGTCCTCCCGGCCACGCAGGTCCTCCTCCCACCGCTGGAAGAGGGCGTTGTCGTCGCGGCGGACGCGCTCGTCGATCGACTTGAGGAACTCGGGATCGTCGTCGGGCGCGACGGGCCGTCGACCGGCCGACGGCCAGCCCCGGCGGCGGTCACCCTCGGCGACCGGGCGGCCGGCGAGGAACCAGGCGATCGAGCCGACCAACGGGAGGAACAGGATGACCACCACCCAGGCGAACCGGGGCAGCCCGCGGACCGTCCCGTCCTCGGCGGAGAGGCAACTGATCAGCGCGCAGGCGGCGAGCACCACCTGGAGCAGGAACAACAGCACATAGAGCCGGGCCATGCACCCATCATGGCGCAGCCGCGCGCGTCACCACACCCCGCGCAGCACGAGCGACACGCACAGCAGCGCCAGGCCGGCCGTGCCGAGGGCCACCAGTGGTACGGCCCGCGCGTCGAGGCGGGACCGCCGGCGACCGGTGGCCCGGCCCCAGCCCACCACCAGCGTCGCCCACCAGGCCAGCACGACGGCCCCGGCGAGCAGCGCCCCGCCGACGTCACCGGTGAGCGCCAGCCGGACCGCCAGCACCGCCACCACCGTGTACGCCAGCCCGGTGCGTCGCCAGGCCAGCCGGGTGCGCTCGGGTTGCAGGCCGGGGTCGCGTCCGCCGACGTCGTCCGCCGGGAGTCCGGTCACCTGCCGCTCACCCCACGGGCCAGGACGGCCACCACCAGCAGCAGCGCGCCCACCGCCACGATCAGGGCGAGCACGGCCGGGAACCGGGAGGCCGGCAGGCGTCGCCCGAGCCGGATGGCCCGTTCGGTGCGCGACCAGTGGTCCACCGCGCGGACGGCGACGGTGCCGCCGAGCAGCAGCAGCGTCACCGCGATCGCCTCCCGCAGGTGCCGCAGCGGCAGCGGCGGCAGGAACTGGGCGGCGGCCAGCCCGCCGGCGATCAGCGCCAGCCCGGTGCGCAGCCAGGCCAGGAAGGTCCGTTCGTTGGCCAGGGAGAAGCGGTAGTCGGGGGTGGTGCCCACGGAGTCGAGGTCCGACGGGTCGAACCACCGTCTGATCGCCTGCCACACGACGCCGATTATCCGCTTTGCCACCGGCATAGCCTGGACCGATGACCGATCTTGATGCCTCCACCCTGCGCGACAGCTACGACCGGCAGCTCCGGCCGGAGATCCCCGACCCGGTCCCGGCCGGCGTGACCGTCGAACGCGACGGGCCGCTGGTGCGCATCCTGGGCCTGGACCACGGCGGTTTCCTCACCTACCGCACGCTGGACGGGCTGGCCGGGCCGGAGTTGGACGCGCTGATCGCCCGCCAGGTCGACCTGTTCCGGCAGCGCGGCGAGTCGGTGGAGTGGAAGCACAACAGCCACGACGAGCCCGCCGACCTGCCGGACCGGCTGCGCGCCGCCGGCTTCGTCCCGCAGGAGCGGGAGACCGTCGTGATCGGCCCGGTCGCGCCGCTGGCCGCCGCCGTGCCGGTGCTCCCCGAGGGGGTACGGCTACGCGAGGTCACCGGCCTCGACGACCTGGAGCGGATCGCCGCGATGGAGCAGGAGGTCTGGGGCGAGGACCGTTCGCACCTGGTCACCGGCCTGCTGCGGGAGATCGAGGCGGACCCGCGGTCGATCACCGTGGTGGTGGCCGAGGCGGGGGAGACGGTGGTCAGCGCCGGCTGGGTGCGCTATCTCAACGGCACCGGCTTCGCCAGCCTGTGGGGCGGTTCGACGCTGGCGCAGTGGCGACGCCGGGGCGTCTACCGGGCGCTGGTGGTCTACCGGGCCCGGCTGGCCGATCAGCGCGGCAAGGTGTTGTTGCAGGTGGACGCGTCGGAGGACAGCCGGCCCATCCTGGAGCGACTCGGCTTCGTCCCGGTCACCACGACCACCCCGTACGTCTACACTCCGTGATCATGGAGCAGCGGCTGACGGACGACGAGCAGCAGGTCCTCAAGACGGGCGCGTTCGGCGCGGTCTTCCTGGTGTCGAACGCCGACCCGGGGGTGTTCGCGATGATCCGGGAGAGTTTCGCCGCGTCCGGGGCGTTCGCCGGGGCCAGCGGGCTGGTGAAGGAGGCGCTCAGCGCCGGTGGGCTGCCCCGGCTGCCCCGGGACTCGGCCCTGGACGTCGAGTCGGTGGTGCTGCCGGCGCTGGCGCGGGCGGTGGACATCCTGCGGGAGAAGTCCCCGGCCGACGTGTCGGCGTACCGCGAGCTGGTGCTGGCCGCCGCGGAGCAGGTGGCCCGCGCGCACCGGGGGGTGACCCCGGCCGAGCAGGACGCGATCGCCCGGATCGGGGCCGCCCTGGCCGACCCCGCCGGTCCGGCCTGACGCCGCTGCGGGGCCCGGCCGGTACGCGGTGAGCTGTGTCACCGTGGGTGGTGGAGAGGGTTAACCTACTGGCAGGTAACATTGCGTTCGTGGGCAACTGCACAGCGGCCCGCGGTTGACCGGGTGTCAACGACGCGCAAAGCTCCGCCCTTAACCGGGCGAGCAGATCGCACACCACCAACAGGAGGGTTGTCGAATCGCGATGAACATCGTCGTACTCGTCAAGCAGGTGCCTGATTCGGGCGCGGACCGCAACCTGCGTGCTGACGACAACACCGTCGACCGCGGTTCGGCGAACAACGTGATCAACGAGATGGACGAGTACGCCATCGAGGAGGCGCTGAAGATCAAGGAAGCGCACGGCGGCGAGGTCACCGTCCTGACCATGGGGCCGGACCGGGCCACCGAGTCGATCCGCAAGGCGCTCTCCATGGGCCCGGACGCCGCCGTGCACGTCCTCGACGACGCCCTGCACGGGTCCTGCGCCGTGGCCACCTCGAAGGTGCTCGCCGCCGCCCTCGGGCAGCTGGGTGCCGACCTGGTGATCTGCGGCGCCGAGTCGACCGACGGCCGGGTGCAGGTCATGCCGCACATGCTCGCCGAACGGCTGGGGGTCGCCGCGCTGACCGGTGCCCGCAAGCTCACCGTGGACGGCGCGACGCTGACCGTGGAGCGGCAGACCGAGGAGGGCTACGAGGTGGTCACCGCCTCGACCCCGGCCGTCGTCTCGGTCTGGGACACCATCAACGAGCCGCGCTACCCCTCCTTCAAGGGCATCATGGCCGCCAAGAAGAAGCCGGTGAAGACGCTCTCCCTGGCCGACCTGGGCGTCGCGCCCACCGAGGTGGGTTTCGAGGGCGCGACCAGCGCCGTCGTCGAGCACACCAAGCGTCCACCGCGCTCCGGCGGCGCGAAGATCACCGACGAGGGCTCCGGCGGCGTCCAGCTGGTCGAGTTCCTCGCCACCGAGAAGTTCGTCTGAGGGGTCTGAACATGGCTGAGGTACTCGTCGTCGTCGAAGCCACCAGGGAGTTCGGCGTCAAGAAGGTCACCCTGGAAATGCTCACCCTGGCCCGTGGGCTGGGCACCCCGAGCGCCGTGGTGCTCGGCGGCCCCGGTGCCGCCGAGGCGCTGGCCGCCAAGCTCGGCGAGTACGGCGCGGAGAAGATCTACGCCGCCGAGAGCGAGGAGATCGACGGTCACCTGGTGGCCCCCAAGGCCACCGTGCTGGCCGAACTGGTCAACCGGGTGCAGCCGGCCGCCGTCCTGCTGGCCTCGGCCCAGGAGGGCAAGGAGATCGCCGCCCGGCTGGCCGTCAAGCTGGACAACGGCATCCTGACCGACGTGGTCGGCCTCGACGCCGACGGCACCGCCACCCAGGTCGCCTTTGCCGGCTCCACCATCGTCAAGTCCAAGGTCACCAAGGGCCTGCCGCTGGTCACCGTACGGCCGAACTCGGTCACCCCGGCCCCGGCGGCGGCCACCCCGACCGTCGAGCAGCTCACCGTGTCGGTCACCGACACCGACAAACTGGCGAAGGTCGTCGAGCGGGTCGCCGAGCAGAAGGGCTCCCGCCCGGAGCTGACCGAGGCCGGCATCGTCGTCTCCGGTGGGCGCGGGGTCGGCAACGCCGACAACTTCAAGCTGGTTGAGGAGCTGGCCGACCTGCTCGGCGGCGCGGTCGGGGCGTCCCGCGCGGCGGTCGACTCCGGCTACTACCCGCACCAGTTCCAGGTCGGGCAGACCGGCAAGACCGTCTCCCCGCAGCTCTACGTCGCGCTGGGCATCTCCGGCGCGATCCAGCACCGGGCCGGCATGCAGACCTCGAAGACGATCGTCGCCGTGAACAAGGACGGCGAGGCACCGATCTTCGAGCTGGCCGACTACGGCGTGGTGGGTGACCTGTTCAAGGTCGTCCCGCAGGCCGCCGAGGAGATCCGCAAGCGCAAGTGACCCGTCGCGGGTCCCGCACCGAGCCGCCGTCCGGTCCGCCGGGCGGCGGCTCCGTCGTATCCGCCCGGCCGGGCGGGTCCGCGCGGATGCGTCGATGGGAGCTGATCGGCGGGCCGGGGAGCTGAGCCGGCCCGCCGATCAGCCCGTCAGGGTGCCCCTCAGCAGGCTGTCGCCGGAGTGGGCGGGCTGGTTGTCGTACTGCTCGGCGGAGACGTCGACCACCGAGTATGCCTGAAGATCAACATTCGGGGGCAGGGGCAGCAGGGCGTCGCCGGAGCTGCCCCGCAGCACACCCACCGAGAACATCTCCATGGTCGTCGGATTGATCAGCCAGACCTCGTAGTACCCCGTAACGTCCGGGAGATTCGCGACGTGCAGGTGCAGTCGTCCGTCGGCGAAGACCCGGGCGTCGCCCCGGGCGTCGGCCGGCGTGCTGCCGTACGCGGCCAGCGGCGCGCTGGCCAGCACGTCCTGCCGGGGCGTCGTCCCCCGGTCGCCGAGGACGAGGACGGTGCCGAGCACCGCGATCGCGGCGGCGGCGGTAGCCGAGACGACGGTGGTCGCCCAACGCGGCCAATGCCGGGCCCGGCCCGCCGGTCGGGTGGCACACCCCCCGCCGGGGGACGACGACCGCCGCCGGGACTCCGGCCGGCCACCGGTCACGGCCGCCGGCTGCCGGTCGCCGGTCGCCCCTGACGGCTGCCGGTCACCGCTCGCCGCAGGCGGCTGCCGGTCGCCCGTCGCTCCGGCCGGATGCCGGGTGGTCGGGCCGATGCCGTCGTCGGTCGCCTGACGTGCCGGCGTCGGGCCCTGCACGAGATCCTGCCGGTGCGCCTCGGCCAGCGCCGGCACCTGCGCGACGGCGTCGAGTTCGGCAAGGATGCCCGCCCAGAGATGGGCCGGCGGGTCGGGCAGGGTGTGCAGGCCCTGGGTGCCCGCGCCCAGCCCGGCGACGTGCCGCAGCGACTCCAGCTCGTGCCGGCAGGTCACGCAGCCGCCGAGGTGGTCGGTCTCGCCGTGGTCCGCCTCGCTCTCACCGAGCGCCAGAAATATCAGCCGGTCGTGGTCCAGGTGCTGCACCGTCCACCTCCCATCTGCGTTTCAAGCTCGCCATGCCCCGCCTGATGTGGCTCTTGACCGTGCCCAGCGGCACCCCGGTCACCGTCGCGATCTGTTGGTGTGTCAGGTCGTCGTAGAAGGCCAGCTCCAGCATCCGTCGCTGATCGTCGGGGAGCCGGGCCAGTTCGTCGGCGACCACCAACCGGTCGACCACCGTGTCCGGGTCCCCGCCGGTGCCGACCGGTTCGGGTAGCTGCCGCACCGTCTCCACCACCCGAGCCTCCCGGGCCGAGGCGCGCAGCCGGTCGATCACCTTGCGCCGGCCGATGCCGAGCAGCCACCCGATCAACGAGCCCTTGGCCGGGTCGAAGGTCTCCCGCCCCAGCCAGGCGGCGACGAACGTCGCCTGGGTCACGTCCTCCGCGTCGCTGCGGTTGGCCAACGTGCTGGTCGCCAGGTGGAGCACGGCGCGGCCGAACCGGTCGTACGCCTCCCGCAGCGCGGTCTCGTCGCCCGCCCGGAAGCGCGCGGCCAACTCGTCGGGGGGTGGTTCGGGTTCGTGTCCTGCTGTTCCCACCGCTGTCACCGGGCGGGTCGCCTTCCCTGGGGCATGCCCGACTGTAACGCCCACAGCCTCCGCCCCACTCTCCTGGTCCGGTCCGCCTCCACTCGTCTCACCAGCTATTCGTCGCCGGAACCGGCCCCGGATGCACCCCCGGCGAAGAAAAAGAAAGTGGTGCCGGGCTGCATCCGACGGTGCGACGGGCGGCGTAACCCGTTCTGCAAGCCAGACCTGACGAACCAGCACCAATCACCAGGAGGCAGACATGCAGCTCGCTATCTTCCGTCGGGTCGCCGCAGGCGGCGCGGTGGCCGCTCTGGCCTTCGCCGGCGTCGGCGTCGCGACCACGGGCCCGGCGTACGCCGCCTCGTCCAAGGTCTCCGTCGTGCACGGCATCCCGGACACCCCGGTCGACGTCTACGTCAACGGCAAGAAGACCCTCGACAACTTCAAGCCCGGTGACGTCGCCGGCCCGCTGACCCTGCCCGAGGGCGAGTACGACATCGCCCTGACCAAGCCGGGCGAGCCGGTCGGCAGCGCGATCCTGAAGGTCGACGACGCCGAAGTGCCGGGCGGCGCCAACATCAGCCTCGCCGCGCACCTCGGCGCGGACGGCAAGCCGCAGATCACCCCGTTCGTCAACGACACCGCCAAGCTGGCCGCCGGCAAGGCCCGGCTGATCGTCAGGCACACCGCCGCCGCCCCGGCGGTCGACGTCCGGGCCGGTGGCAAGCCGGTCTTCGAGGACCTCACCAACCCGAAGGAGGCCAAGGCCGACGTCGACGCGGGCACGGTCAAGGCCGACGTGGTGCTGGCCGGCACCGACACCGTGGCGATCGGCCCGGCGGACCTCAACCTCAAGGAGGGCACCGCCACCATCGTCTACGCGATCGGCTCGGCCGAGGCCAAGAACCTCGACCTGGTCGCCCAGACCATCACCGGTCTGCACTCCGCCCCCGGCGGCGTGCCCAGCGGCACCGGCGGGCAGGCCGGCACCGGCGTTGACACCTGGTGGTACGTGCTGGCCGGTGCCGGCGTACTGCTGCTGGTCGGCGGCGGGGCGCGGGTGGCCGCCACCCGGACCGGTCGCCGGTGACGGTGCGACACCGCGGGGCGCTGGCGGCGATGGCCGCCGGCGTCGCCGCGCTCACCGTCGCCACCGTGGTCGCCTGCGGCTCGCAGCCGGCCGGGGACGTCGGCGCGGACGAGGCGGCGGCCCTGGCCAGCAGCAGCCCGCCGAGCCCGACGACCGGCACCGGCGGCGCACCGTCGGTGCCGGTGACCGCCGGTGACCTGCCGAGCGGCGAACGGACCGTGCCGCCGGTGAAGCTGCGCATCCCGGCGATCGACGTCACGGCCACGGTCAACCCGGTGGGCGTCGACACCCGCACCGACGAGTTCGACGTCCCGCCGAGCGTGGACCAGATCGGCTGGTACCGGTACGGCCCCGGGCTGGAGACCGACGCCGGCTCGGTGGTGATCGCCGGTCACGTCGACAGCTCGGAGCAGGGCAAGGGGGCGTTCTTCCGGCTCCGCGAACTCGACCGGGGGGACACCGTCACCGCCACCGGCGCGGACGGCAAGCAGCGCGCCTACCGGGTCGTCGCCCGCGAGGAGTACGCCAAGACGAAGATCCCGCTGGACCGGTACTTCGCCCGGGACGGCAAGCCGCGGCTGACCCTGATCACCTGCGGCGGGCCGTTCGACCCGAAGACCCGGCACTACCGGGACAACATCGTCGTCACCGCCGTACCGGCCTGAGACCGGGCCGGGGCCGATCCGGTCCCGGCCCGGCCCCTCCACGCTTCGGCAAAGGTGGTCCGGCATCCGATGGGCCGTGCGCTGGCCGTTACGCTGAACCGTGATGGCATACCTGGATCACGCGGCGACCACCCCGATGCTCGACGAGGCGTTGGAGGCGTACGTCGCCACCGCCCGCGAGGTCGGCAACGCGTCGTCGTTGCACGCGACGGGCCGGCGCGCCCGGCGTCGGGTGGAGGAGTCCCGCGAGCGGGTGGCCGCCGTGCTGGGCGCCCGCCCGTCCGAGGTCGTCTTCACCGGAGGCGGCACCGAGAGCGACAACCTCGCCGTCAAAGGCATCTTCTGGGCCCGGCGGGCCGCCCGGCCCGCCCGGTTCCGGGTGGTCTCCAGCGCGGTCGAGCACCACGCCGTCCTCGACGCGGTCGACTGGCTCGCCGACCACGAGGGCGCCGAGGTCGCCTGGCTGCCGGCCGACGCCGCCGGCAAGCTCGACCCGGCGCTGCTGCGCGCCGAACTGGCCGTGCATGCCGACCGGGTCGCCGTGGTGACCGCGATGTGGGCCAACAACGAGGTCGGCACGGTGCAGCCGGTGGCGGAACTGGCCGCCGTCGCCGCCGAGCACGGGGTGCCGTTCCACACCGACGCGGTGCAGGCGGTCGGCCAGGTGCCCGTCGACTTCGCGGCCAGCGGTGTCTCCGCGCTCACCGTGACCGGACACAAGCTCGGCGGCCCGATCGGGGTGGGCGCGCTGCTGCTCGCCCGGGACGTTGCCGCCACCCCGCTGCTGCACGGCGGCGGGCAGGAGCGTGACGTCCGCTCCGGCACCCTGGACACCGCAGGCATCGTCGCCTTCGCGGTCGCCGTCGAGACAGCGGTCAAGGGCCAGCAGGAGTACGCGGCCCGGGTGGCGGCGCTCCGCGACGACCTGGTGCGGCGGGTCCGGGAGGCGGTGCCCGAGGTGGTGTTCAACGGCGACCCCGACGACCGGCTGCCCGGCAACGCGCACTTCTCCTTCCCCGGCTGCGAGGGGGACGCCCTGCTGCTCCTGCTCGACGCCCAGGGCATCGCCTGCTCCACCGGCTCGGCCTGTTCGGCCGGAGTGGCCCAGCCCAGTCACGTGCTGCTGGCGATGGGTGCCGACCACGACCGGGCCCGGTCCTCGTTGCGTCTGACCCTCGGCCACACCAGCACCCCCGCCGACGTCGACGCCCTCATCGCGGCTCTCCCCGCCGCCGTCGACCGCGCCCGCCGGGCCGCCGCCCTCCGCACCCCCCGCTGACCCTCCCCTCCCTCACCGCGCCCGGCCCCGCCGCGCCTCGCCTCGCCTCCGGCCCGGCCCGGCCCCGCCTCGCCCGGCCCGGTGATCAAGAGGTTTACGTCACCCCTGGGCCGGATGCTGACGTAAACCTCTTGATCACCCGCTCCTACCGGTCCGTTTCTGCCGGCGTCCACCCCCACCCCAGCGCGCGCGCCTGCCAGGCTCCCCCTGGCTGCGGGGCGGTGGTGGTGTTCGGTGATCAAGAGGTTCAGGTCAGGAATTGGCTGGGATGACGTAAACCTCTTGATCACCGGGGCGGGGCGGGGCGGGGCGGAGCGGGGCAGGGCGGGGCCGGACGGAGCAGGGGCGGGTCGGGCGGGGCGGAGCGGGGGCGGGCGCGGTGCGGGCGGGAGCGGGGGACGGGACGGGGTGGGGTGGGTGGGTAGGCTCGGTGGGGAAGGGAGCGTGGGCTGGTGAAGGTTCTGGCGGCGATGTCGGGCGGGGTGGACTCCGCCGTCGCGGCGGCGCGGGCGGTGGACGCAGGGCACGACGTGACCGGGGTGCACCTGGCGCTGGCCCGTAATCCGCAGACCTTCCGCACCGGGGCCCGGGGGTGCTGCACGCTGGAGGATTCCCGGGACGCGCGCCGGGCCGCCGACGTCATCGGCATCCCCTTCTACGTGTGGGACATGGCCGACCGTTTCCACGCCGACGTGGTGGACGACTTCGTCGCCGAGTACGCGGCCGGTCGTACCCCGAACCCGTGCCTGCGCTGCAACGAGAAGATCAAGTTCGCGGCGGTGCTGGACCGGGCCGTGGCCCTCGGCTTCGACGCCGTGGTCACCGGCCACCACGCCCGGCTCGGCCCCGACGGGCTGCTGCGTCGCAGCGTCGACCTCGCCAAGGATCAGTCGTACGTGCTGGCGGTGCTCACCCGTGCGCAGCTCGACCGGGCGATGTTCCCGCTCGGTGACGCCACCAAGGCCGAGGTGCGGGCCGAGGCGGCCCGGCGTGACCTGGCGGTGGCCGAGAAGCCCGACTCGCACGACATCTGCTTCATCGCCGACGGCGACACCCGGGGGTTCCTCGCCGGGCGGCTCGGCGAGACCCCCGGCACGGTGGTCGACGCGCTGACCGGCGCGGTCGTCGGCAGCCACACCGGCGCGTACGCCTACACGGTGGGCCAGCGGCGCGGCCTGCACCTGGACCGACCGGCCCCGGACGGCCGACCCCGCTACGTGCTCTCCATCACCCCGAAGACCAACACGGTCACCGTCGGCCCCGCCGAGGCGCTGGAGGTCTCCCTGGTCCGGGCCACCCGTCCGGTCTGGACCGGGGGTGACCTGCCGACCGTGCCGACCGGGTGCGAGGTGCAGTTGCGGGCGCACGGCGACGTCGTACCGGCCACCGTACGGGTGGACGGCGACAACCTCACCGCCGAGCTGGGCCGTCCCGTGCGCGGGGTGGCCGCCGGGCAGGCCGTGGTGGCGTACCGGTCGGACCCGGCCGGTGACGTGGTGCTCGGCTCCGCCACCATCACCGGCTGACCCACCGGGCGGGTGCGCCGACCGAAGCCGGTTACCCTTCGGCCGTGACCCAACAGCAGCTCTGGCCCTGGCCGGCGGGCGCGGCGACCGGCATCGGTTCGCTGCCCGGCACCGACATCGCCGAGGCGCAACGGATCGTCCTGGGTGAACTGCCCGCCCTGCCCCACCTGCCGGAGCTGCCCGCCCGGGGGCCGGGTGCCGACCTGGTCGGGCGGACCGGTGGGCTGCTCGTGGAGCTGCCTGTCGAGCTGTACGCCGCGCGCTGGCGGATCGCCCCCCGCCCCGGCCGGGACCTGCGCCGTGCCCGGGACCTGATGGAACGCGACCTCGACCAGCTCGCCGAGCAGGCCGAGGCGTACGCCGGGCCGGTGAAGGTGCAGGCGGCCGGGCCGTTCACCCTGGCCACGGCGGTCGAACTGCCGGTCGGTGGTCGGCTGCTGCGCGACCCGGGCGCGGTGCGGGAGCTGACCGCGTCCCTGGCCGAGGGGCTGCGGCTGCACGTCGCGGCGGTGGCCCGCCGGTTGCCCCGGGCGTCGGTGCTGCTCCAGCTCGACGAGCCGTCGCTGCCGGCGGCGTTGGCCGGCCGGGTCCGCACCGAGAGTGGCCTGGGCACCTACCGGCCGGTCGACCCCGCCGTCGCCCGTACCCTGCTCGGCGAGGTGATCACGGCGGCCGGGGTGCCGACGGTGGTGCACTGCTGCGCCCCGGACGTGCCGCTGGAGCTGATCCGTACCGCCGGGGCGGTCGGGGCGGCGCTGGATCTCGCCCTGGTCACCGACCTGGACCCGCTGGGCGAGGCGATCGACGCCGGCCTCGGCCTGCTGGCCGGGGTGGCACCGACCCTGCCGCCGTCGGCCGGCGTCGCGCCGACCTCGGCACAGCTCGCCGACCGGGTACGCGGACTCTGGGACCGGCTCGGCTTTCCGCGCCGCCAACTCGCCGAGCAGGTGGTGGTCACCCCCGCCTGTGGCCTGGCCGGAGCCACCCCCGGGTACGCCCGCGCGGTGCTCACCGCCTGCCGGGACGCCGGCCGCCGGCTGCACGAGGAGTGAAGGTTTTCCGTCGTACCCGGTGGGCAGGATGACGGTCATGATTGGACAACTGCGGTCCGTCGCCATCGACTGTCCCGACCCGCGAGCCCTGGCCAATTTCTACGCCGAGCTGCTCGGCCTGCCCCTGGCCGAGGAGGACTCCGACGGCAACGAGTGGGTGGTGCTCGGCGGCCCGGTCGGGCACCAGCCCCGGCTCGCCTTCCAGCAGGCACCCGACCTGATTCCCCCGGCCTGGCCTGATCCGGCGCGCCCACAGCAGTTCCACCTCGACGTCACTGTCGACGACATCGAGGTGGCCGAGAAGGCGGCGCTCGCCCTGGGCGCCCGCCGGCTGCCCGGCGAGGGGGAGGGCTTCCGGGTGTACGCCGACCCGGTGGGCCACCCGTTCTGCCTCTGCTGGGACTGACCCTCCCGGGAGCACGACCCCGCGACGGGCGGCCCGGACCGGGGTCGGCCGTCGTCGGGCGGCCCGACCTGCCGCGTCGGGCGGCTCGGAGTGCCGCGGTGGTGCGGGCGGGGCATGATCGGGTGCGTGATCGACTCCTCGCTGCGCCGTGCCTCCGGTTCGCTGTTCGGGCTCGCCTACGGCGATGCGCTCGGCAAGCCGACCGAGTTCCTCACCGTCACCGAGATCCACCGTCGCTACGGCCCGGCCGGGCCACGGGAACTGGTCGGCGATCCGGTGCTGGTCACCGACGACACCCAGATGGCGCTCGCGGTCGGCTGGGCGCTGCACGACGCGCCGGAGCACACCGCCGAGGCGGTCGAGCCGCTGCTGCGGCGGCGCTTCCTGGACTGGGCGGCCAGCCCGGACAACAACCGGGCACCGGGGATGACCTGCCTGCGGGCCTGCGGTGAGCTGGGCCGGGGGCTGCCCTGGCAGCAGGCCACGGTGGTCGACTCGAAGGGGTGCGGGGCGAACATGCGGGTCACCCCGGTCGGGCTGCTCGACGTCGACCCGGACACCCTCGCCGGGTTGTCCCAGCTCCAGGCCGGTCTCACCCACGGTCACCCGACCGGGCTGGCCGCCAGCGAGCTGACCGCGTACGCGGTGCGGTTGCTGCGCGACGGCGCGGCACCGGCGCGACTGCCCGGCCTGCTCGTCGACCGGGCCCGCAGCCAGCGGGGCCGTTACCGGGACGACTGGCTGGGCGACCTGTGGCAGCGTGCCGGTGCGGGCGCCCCGGAGCAGTTCAGCGCCGCCGGCTGGGACGAGTGCCTGTCGGCGCTGGACCGGCTGGCCGCCGCGCTGCGCCGGCCGGACGACGGTGACGACCCCTGCCGGCTCACCGGTGAGGGCTGGATCGCCGAGGAGGCGCTGGCGACCGCGCTGCTGTGCGTGCTGCGGCACCCCGACGACCCGGTGGCCGCGATCGGCCGGGGCGCGAGCACCGCCGGCGACTCCGACTCGATCGCCGCGCTGGCCGGCGCGTTCCTCGGCGCGGCCCACGGGATGTCCGGCTGGCCGGCCGACTGGTCCACCCGCATCGAGTACGCCGACCAGCTCGCCACCCTCGGCACGACCTGGGACTGACCCGCCCGATCGGCCGGATGCCGCGCGTCGCGGTGCCGGCCGCCACAAACGGGGGTGCCGGGCCGGTGCGCTGCTCAGGCCGGGCTGCGCCGCCCGTGCAGGCGTTTCACCTGACGCCACAGCGCCGGGTCGCAGCTACCGGCCCGGCGGGAGAACGCGTCGGCGGGGATACGCAGCGGCTCGGCGAGATCCAGCCAGCTGTCGTGGTCGGCGTCCGGGTCCCAGTCCCGGGTCGGGATCGGCACGTGGTCGTCCCGGTCGCTCTTGTCCTGGCTGGTGATCTTCAGGACCTCCGCGCCCCGGTCGTCGGCGCGTACCACCAGGCAGGGCCGGACCTTCGAGCCGGTGCCGTCGTGGAACGGCACGTCCGCCCACCAGATGTCACCCGGCCGGGGCGTCCCGGTGGGGGTGCGGGGGCGGGGCGGCGCGGTCGGGCGGGCCCGGTCCCGGGGCGGGGTGCCCCGCTCCGGCCGGGTGCGCCCGCCACCGCTCGACGGGCGACCACCCCGGCGTCGCCACTCGTTCCACACCCAGCCGGCGGCGACCGCCAGGACGATCAGCAGCCCCCACAGCAACCACTGCGGCATCGGTACCCCCGACTCCCTCTCCGGCGGCCACCGCGCCGCCGACGTGCGGCGATCGTCGCATGCTGCGGGGCCGGCCGCCCGTCGGGCGGGGTGGGGGAGGCGGCCGAATGTCCTACCGGCCGGTTACCGTGCACCAGTAGCGTGATCACGGGGGAGGTTCGCACGGTGTCCGGAGGCGACAGGGTGTCGGAAGAAGAGATTCCCCAGCAGGTCAGCGCGGAGCAGGAGGCGGCGGCCGGCGGTGAGCCCACCCCCGAGGCCCGGGAGCGGCACGCCACGTTGAGCCAGGAGCTGACCGAACACCAGTACCGCTACTACGTCCTCGACGCGCCGACCATCACCGACGCCGAGTTCGACAGGCAGCTGCGCGAGCTGGAGGCGTTGGAGGCGGATTACCCGGCGCTGCGTACCCCCGACTCGCCGACACAGCGGGTCGGCGGCACCTTCTCCACCGACTTCACCCCGGTCACCCACGCCGAGCGGATGCTCTCGCTGGACAACGCCTTCGCCGACGAGGAACTGGCCGCCTGGGCCGAGCGGGTCGAGCGGGACGCCGGTGGCCCGGTGCCCTACCTGTGCGAGCTGAAGGTCGACGGCCTGGCCATCAACCTGACCTACGAGAAGGGCCGGCTGGTCCGGGCGGCCACCCGGGGCGACGGGCGTACCGGCGAGGACGTCACCGCCAACGTCCGCAGCATCCGCGACGTGCCGGCCCGGCTCACCCCCTCCGACGAGTTCCCCGACGTGCCGGAGCTGCTGGAGGTGCGGGGCGAGATCTACTTCCCGGTCGCCGGGTTCGCCGACCTCAACGCCAGCCTGGTCGAGCAGGGCAAGGCGCCGTTCGCCAACCCGCGCAACGCCGCCGCCGGCAGCCTGCGCCAGAAGGACCCCCGGATCACCGCGTCCCGGCCGCTGCGGCTGGTGGTGCACGGCACCGGCGCCCGCGCCGGCTTCCGGCCGGCCACCCAGTCCGAGTCGTACGCGGCGCTCAAGGCGTGGGGGCTGCCGACCAGCGACCGCTGGCGGGTGGTGCCCGACCTGGCCGGCGTGGCGGAGTACATCGCCCACTACGCCGAACACCGGCACGACGTCGAGCACGAGATCGACGGGGTGGTGGTCAAGGTCGACCCGGTGCCCATCCAGGGTCGGCTCGGCTCGACCAGCCGGGCGCCCCGCTGGGCGATCGCCTTCAAGTACCCGCCGGAGGAGGTCAACACCCGGCTGCTCGACATCGAGGTCGGCGTCGGGCGGACGGGCCGGATCACCCCGTACGCGGTGCTGGAGCCGGTGCACGTGGCCGGTTCGACGGTCGCCCAGGCCACCCTGCACAACGCCCGCGAGGTCGAGCGCAAGGGGGTTCTGATCGGCGACACGGTGGTGCTGCGCAAGGCCGGCGACGTGATCCCCGAGGTGCTCGGCCCGGTGGTCGAGCTGCGACCCGCCGACGCCCGCCCGTTCGTCATGCCCACCCACTGCCCGTCCTGCGGCACGGCGCTCGCCCCGGCCAAGGAGAGCGACGTCGACATCCGCTGCCCGAACTCCCGCAGCTGCCCGGCGCAGCTGCGGGAACGGGTCTTCCACCTGGCCGGGCGGGGCGCGTTCGACATCGAGGTGCTCGGCTACAAGGGTGCCGCCGCGCTGCTCGACGCCGCGATCATCAGCGACGAGGGGGACCTGTTCGCCCTCGACGCCGCGCAGCTCGCCCGGTCGCCGTTCTTCGTCAACAAGGACGGCAGTCTCGGCACCAACGCCACCAAGCTGCTCGACAACCTCGCCGTGGCCCGGGAACGCGACCTGTGGCGGGTGCTGGTGGCGCTCTCCATCCGGCACGTCGGGCCGACCGCCGCGCAGGCCCTGGCCCGGCACTTCCGCTCCGTCGAGGCGATCGAGGCGGCTGCCGAGGAGGAACTGTCCTCGGTCGACGGGGTCGGCCCGACCATCGCCGCCAGCATCACGGAGTGGTTCGCCGTCGACTGGCACCGCGACGTGGTCCGCAAGTGGGCCGAGGCGGGCGTCCGGATGGCCGAGGAGGCGGTCGACGAGGGGCCCCGCCCGTTGGAGGGCGTCACCGTGGTGGTGACCGGCACCCTCGCCGGGTTCAGCCGGGACCAGGCGGCCGAGGCGATCCAGACCCGGGGCGGCAAGGTCACCGGCTCGGTCTCCAAGAAGACCGGCTTCGTGGTGGTGGGCGACAACCCCGGTTCCAAGGCCGACAAGGCGGCCGGCCTCAAGGTGCCGGTGCTCGACGAGGACGGTTTCCGGGTGCTCCTCGATGCCGGCCCGGACGCGGCCCGCGAGGTGGCCCGGGTCGACGAGGGCTGACCGCCAGACCACCCGGCCCGCTGCACCCATAGGTGAATCTCGGCCCGTATACCAACTTAGTCACGACTACGACCGATTCGCGGCTGTCGTGCGGGTCCACCGACGCCCAGGGCGTTTCATGGTGGCAGGTGTACGGCCGGCGTACACCCTGATGGGCGTGCCCGGGAGGTGCGATGGAGACCGCCGACCCCCGTAACTCGTTCCCGGGTGGGCGGGAGGGGCCGTTCCTGGGCCTCGTCACCGGGGTGCTCGGCCTGGCCGCCCTGGTCTCCGTCGCGTCGCTGGTCGACCTCGTCGACCGGCCCGACGGGCTGCCGGCGGCGTTCTGGACGATGGCGGTGCTCGCGGTCGGCTGCGACGCGCGCCCCTTTGTGCCCTCCGGCCGCCGGCAGACCTCGGCGGTCTTCCCGTCCACCTGCTTCACCTTCGCCATCCTGCTCGGCTGGGGCCTCGGCCCGGCGGTGCTCGTGCAGGCCCTCGCGGTCACCGTGTCGGGTGTCCGGCTGGGGCACGCCCCCTGGCGGACCACCTTCAACGCCGCCCAGTACGCCTGCGCGCTCGCCGCCGCCCACCTGGTGCTGCGGTCCGGGCCCGGCGGCCTGTTCGACGGCGACCGGTTGGGCTGGACCGACGTGCTCGCCGTGGGCGGCGCGACCGTCACCTGGTTCGTCGTCAACTATGGCCTGGTCAGCACCGCGCTGCGGCTGCGCTTCGGCGGCCGGTGGTGGCCGGCGGTCCGGCAGGGGCTGCCGTTCGAGCTGCTCTCCACCGGCTCGCTGCTGCTGCTCGCCCCCGTTCTGGTCACCGCCGCGCGGGCCAGCGCCGCGCTGATCCCGCTGGTGCTGGTGCCGCTGTTCGCGGTCTACCGGATGGCCCACCTCTCCGACGAACAGGTCCAGCTCGCCGCCCTCGACCCGTTGACCGGTCTGCCCAACCGCAAGGCGCTGCTCGCCGAGGTGGCCGAGCAGGTGCACCGGCACGCCGAGCGGGTCGCCCGGGGGGAACCGGGGGCGCGGGTGGCGCTCCTGCTGATCGACCTGGACCGGTTCAAGAACGTCAACGACGCGCTCGGCCACGCCGTCGGCGACCGGCTGCTGGTCGAGGTGGGTGCCCGGCTCGCCGGCGTGGTCGGCGAGCGGGACCTGCTGGCCCGGCTCGGCGGGGACGAGTTCGCCATCGTCGCCGGTGGGCTCGACGGTGTCGACGAGGCGCGTGAGCTGGCCGGGCGGGTGGTCGCCGCGCTGACCGAGCCGGTATCGCTGGACGGCCTGCCGCTCGACGTCGGTGGCTCGATCGGCATCGCGCTCTTCCCCGACCACGGCGAGGACTACGCCACCCTGATGCGTCACGCCGACGTCGCCATGTACGACGCGAAGCACCGCAACGACACCGTCGCCGTGTACGCCGCCGAGTCCGACCACAACTCCGCCGAGCGGTTGGCGCTCCTGGCCGACCTGCGGCGCGTACTGGAGAACGGGCCGGTGGCCGGGCCGACCGTGCGCGGCGGTGACGGCGCGGCGCTGCCACCCCGGCTGGCCCCCGACGACGGACCCGGCGATGCCCCGCGCCCCGCCGTCGACGGCGGACCGGGCAGCGGACCGGGCCCCGGCCTCGGGAGGGGCCCCGGCAGCGGCGTGCGCACCGACCCCGGCGGCGGCCCGGGCGTCGGCGGCACCGGCCGGTGGTGGCTGCCCCGGCGGCGCTCCCGGCCCGCCCCGGCGCACCCCGACGAACTGCTGAACCGCATCCTCACCGGAGCCGACCCGGTCCGCCGGCACGGCCCACCGGAGCACCCGCCGGCCGGACCGGCCCCGGACACCGGGCCGGCGGCGACGCCCCCCGCCCCGGCGGCCGAGGTCGGCGAGATCACCATGTACTACCAACCGCAGGTCGCCATCGCCACCGGCGAGGTGGTCGGGGTGGAGGCGCTGCTGCGCTGGCGGCACCCGCGCCGGGGGATGGTCGACCCGGAGGAGCTGATCCGGGTCGCCGAGCAGAGCGCCGTGATGCGCCTGCTCACCTACCGGGTGATCGACGACGTGGTGGCGCAGCTGGCGAAGTGGTCGGCCGCCGGCACCACGCTGCGGGCGGCGCTCAACGTCAGCGTCCGCGACCTGCACACCGGGGAGATCGTCGACCGGATCGCCGACCGGCTCGCCGGCCACGGGGTACGCCCGGACCGGCTGCAACTGGAGATCACCGAGGGGGCGCTGATGGCCGACCCCCGCCGGGTGCTCGCCACCATCACCCGGCTGCACCAGCTCGGGGTGGCCATCTCGCTCGACGACTTCGGCACCGGCTACTCGTCGTTGCAGCACCTGCGCCGGCTGCCGCTGTCCGAGGTGAAGGTGGACCGGTCGTTCGTGCTGGGGATGGCCGGCGACGCCGACGACGCGGCGATCGTCAGGTCGACCATCGAGCTGGCCGGCGCGCTCGGCCTGCGGGTGGTGGCCGAGGGGGTGGAGGACGAACGGACCTGGCGGCTGCTGCACGCGGCCGGCTGTGACGCCGCGCAGGGCTGGTTCTACGCCCGCCCGATGCCCGCCGACGAGTTGACCGCCTGGCTGGCCCGGTACCGGCCGCTGAGCCCCGTCCCCAGCCCGGACGCCCAGATCCCCCGCCGGCACGCCCGCTGACGGTCGCCGGCACACCCCCTGGGGCCGGGTGGGCGGCCCCGGACCGGCCGGCGGCCCGGACGCGGGGGGAGTCGGAGGCGTCGGGTCCGGCGCAGGACAATAGACTCGCTCCGGTCACCGCGCGTCATCCCGTCGACGTCGCGGCCGGCCCACCCGCACGCAGCAGCACAGCCACGAAGGGGGCACCGATGGCCGCCATCTCCCGCGAGGAGGTCGCGCACCTCGCGCGACTGTCGCGGCTCGCCGTCACCGAGGAGGAGCTGGACACCTTCGCCGGTCAACTCGACGTGATCCTCCAGTCGGTCGCGCAGGTCGGCGAGGTCACGGCGGCGGACATTCCGCCGACCTCCCACTCGGTGCCGCTGACCAACGTGCTCCGCGACGACGTGGTGGTGCCCGGACTGACCCCGCAGGAGGCGCTGTCGGGTGCCCCCGACGTCGCCGAGCAGCGGTTCCGCGTCCCGCGCATCCTGGACGAGGACGTGGCGTCGTGAGCGGCTGTGTGGTTGACACCGGGCGTGACAGGCGAACCATCGAGCCCAGTGCGCCGGCTGCCCGGGGCACCGGTGAGCGGAGCGAGGCGACGGCATGACCGACCTGACCAGAATGACCGCGACCGACCTGGCCGGGCTGGTGGCCTCGGGGGAGACCTCCGCCGTCGAGGTGACCCGGGCCCACCTGGACCGGATCGCCGCCGTCGACGACCGGGTGCACGCGTTCCTGCACGTCGACACCGAGGGGGCGCTGGCCGCCGCCCGCGCCGTCGACGAGCGCCGGGCCGCCGGCGAGCAGCTGGGACCGCTGGCCGGGGTGCCGGTGGCGGTGAAGGACGTGCTCACCACGAAGGGTGTGCCGACCACCGTCGGCTCGAAGATCCTTGAAGGCTGGCGTCCGCCGTACGACGCGACGATCGTGCAGCGGCTGCGCGCGGCCGGCACGGTGATGCTCGGCAAGACCAACATGGACGAGTTCGCGATGGGTTCCTCCACGGAATACTCGGCGTACGGCCCGACCCACAACCCGTGGGACACCGACCGGATCCCGGGCGGCTCGGGTGGGGGCAGTGCCGCCGCGCTGGCCGCGTACGAGGCCCCGCTGGCCATCGGCTCCGACACCGGCGGCTCGATCCGCCAGCCCGGGGCGGTCACCGGCACCGTCGGCGCGAAGCCCACCTACGGCGGCACCTCCCGGTACGGCCTGGTCGCGTTCTCCTCCTCGCTGGACACCCCCGGCCCGTGCGCCCGGACCGTGCTCGACGCGGCGCTGCTGCACCAGGTCATCGGCGGGCACGACCCGCGCGACTCCACCTCCATCCCGCAGCCGGTGCCGGACGTGGTGGCCGCCGCGAAGCTCGGCGCGACGGGCGACCTGACCGGGGTGAAGCTCGGCATCGTCAAGGAGTTCACCGGTGAGGGTGCGGAGCCGGGCGTGATGGCCGCGTTCCGCGAGTCGGTGGACACCCTGGCCAAGCTGGGCGCCGAGATCGTCGAGGTGTCCTGCCCGCACTTCCGGTACGCGCTGCCGGCGTACTACCTCATCGCGCCCAGCGAGTGCTCCTCCAACCTGGCCCGGTTCGACGGGGTCCGGTTCGGGCTGCGGGTCGGCGACGACGGCAACCGGTCGCTGGAGGAGGTCATGTCGCTGACCCGGGAGGCCGGGTTCGGGGCCGAGGTCAAGCGGCGGATCATGGTCGGCACGTACGCGCTGTCGTCGGGCTACTACGACGCCTACTACGGGCAGGCGCAGAAGGTCCGTACCCTGATCACCAGGGACTTCACCGCGGCGTTCGAGCAGGTCGACGCGCTGATCTCGCCCACCACGCCGTTCGTGGCGTTCCCGATCGGGGCGCGCACCGCCGACCCGTACCAGATGTACCTGGCGGACCTGTTCACCATCCCGACGAACCTGTACGGCGGGCCGGGCATCTCGGTGCCGTGCGGCCTGTCCGAGGGGCTGCCCGTCGGTCTGCAGGTGATGGCCCCGACGATGGCCGACGACCGGATGTACCGGGTCGCCGCCGCGCTGGAGTCCGTGGTCGGCACGTTCACCCCACCGGCACTGTGAGGCTGGAGTTCAGATGACGACGACACTGCCCGCGTACGACGAGGTCGTTGCGCGTTACGAGCCGGTGATCGGCCTGGAGACCCACGTCGAGCTGGGCACGAAAACCAAGATGTTCTGCGGTTGCCCGACCGACTTCGGCGGCGAGCCGAACACCCGGGTCTGCCCGGTCTGCCTCGGCCTGCCCGGGTCGCTGCCGGTGGCCAACAAGGCGGCCATCGAGGCGACCATCCGGATCGGCCTGGCGCTGAACTGTTCCATCGCACAGTGGTGCCGGTTCGCCCGGAAGAACTACTTCTACCCGGACATGCCGAAGGACTTCCAGATCAGCCAGTACGACGAGCCGCTGTGCTCCGACGGCTACCTGGACGTCGAGGTCGACGGCGAGCTGGTGCGGATCGGCATCGAGCGGGTGCACCTGGAGGAGGACACCGGCAAGACGCTGCACGTCGGCGGGGCCACCGGCCGCATCCACGGCGCGACCGAGTCGCTCGTCGACTACAACCGGGCCGGCATCCCGCTGGTGGAGATCGTCACCAAGCCGGTTCCGGGCACCGGCGCGCTCGCCCCCGAGGTGGCCAAGGCGTACGTGACCGAGCTGCGGGACGTGCTGCGCTCGCTGGGCGTCTCCGACGTGCGGATGGAGGAGGGGTCGCTGCGCTGCGACGTCAACACCTCCCTCAACCTGCCGGGGCAGGAGTGGGGCACCCGCACCGAGACCAAGAACGTCAACTCGTTGCGGTCGGTGGAGCGGGCGGTCCGCTCGGAGATCCTGCGCCAGGCGTCGGTGCTGGACGCGGGCGGCCGGATCACCCAGGAGACCCGGCACTTCCACGAGGACACCGGGGACACCACGCCGGGCCGGTCCAAGGAGACCGCCACCGACTACCGGTACTTCCCGGAGCCGGATCTGGTGCCGCTCGCCCCGGACACCGCCTGGGTGGCCGAGCTGAAGGCGGCCCTGCCGGAGCTGCCCCGGCTGCACCGCCGCCGGCTCCAGGAGCAGTGGGGCCTGTCCGACCTCGACATGCAGTCGGTGCTCAACGCCGGTGCGGTCGAGCTGATCGAGGCGACCGTGGCGGCCGGCACCACCCCGGCGGCGGCCCGCAAGTGGTGGCTGGGTGAGTTGTCCCGCCGGGCCAACGAGACCGGCACCGAGCTGGCCGACATCGGGGCCACCCCGGCACAGGTCGCCGAGCTCCAGGGCCTGGTCGACGCCGGCAAGCTCAACGACAAGCTGGCCCGGACGGTGCTGGAGGGCGTGGTGGCCGGCGAGGGCTCGCCGACCGAGATCATGACCAACCGGGGCCTGGAGGTGGTCTCCGACACCGGCGCGCTCACCGCCGCCGTCGACGAGGCGATCGCCGCCAACCCGGGCATCGCCGACAAGATCCGCAGCGGCAAGGTCGCCGCGGCCGGTGCGCTGGTCGGCGCGGTGATGAAGGCCACCCGTGGCCAGGCCGACGCCAAGACCGTCCGTGACCTGGTCCTGGAGCGCCTCGGCGTGCAGGGCTGACCCGACCGGGCCGGGGCCGACGGTTCCCGCCCGCACCCGGCGAGGGCCGCCGTCGTGACCCGACGGTGGCCCTCACCCTCTTCCCCCGGGGTACGCGCGCGACCCGCGCGACCCCCCACCGAGGGCGTCAACGGCGACGCCCGGATGGAGTCCCCGTGAACGAGCACGACCTCGACGTCCTCGACGAGATCCAGCGGCGGGTGCTGTGGCTCGCCACCCGGATCGTGGACGCGGCCAACCACGACCGGGACACCGGCGACGGGGTGAAGGTCGGCGGACACCAGGCGTCCAGCGCCTCCCTGGTCACCGCGATGACCGCGCTGTGGTTCGCCCACCTGGACGCCGAGGACCGGGTGGCGGTCAAGCCGCACGCCTCCCCGGTGTTCCACGCGATCCAGTACCTGCTCGGCAACCTGGACCGGTCATACCTGACGAGGCTGCGGGCGCGGGGCGGGTTGCAGTCGTACCCGTCGCGGACCAAGGACCCGGACGAGGTGGACTTCTCCACCGGCTCCGTCGGGTTGGGCGCGGCGGCACCGCTGTTCGCCGCGGTGACCCGCCGCTACGTCGACGCCCACTTCGGGAGCCGCCCGCACTCCCGGTTCGTTGCGTTGATCGGCGACGCCGAGCTGGACGAGGGGAACATCTGGGAGGCGGTCGCCGACCCGGCCACCACCGGCCTGGGCAACGTGATGTGGTTGGTCGACTTCAACCGGCAGTCGCTGGACCGGGTGGTGCCCGGCATCCGGATCGACCAGTGGCGGGGGCAGTTCGAGGCCGCCGGCTGGCACGTCGTCGAGGTCAAGTACGGCCGCCGGCTCGCCCAGGCGTACGCCCGGCCGGGTGGGGCGGCGCTGCGCGACTGGATCGACCGGATGCCCAACGAGCAGTACCAGTCGCTGTTCGGGCTGACCGGGCCGGCGCTGCGGCAGCAGTTCCTGGACGGCGCGCCCGACGGCATCGCCGGGTTCATCGCCGACCTGACCGACGAGGAGTTGGCCCCACTCGTCACCGACCTCGGCGGGCACGACCTGGAGGCGATGCTCGACGCGTACGCCCAGTGCGACGCGGTGACCGACCGGCCCAGCGTCGTCTTCGCGTACACGGTCAAGGGGTGGGGGTTGCCGATCGCCGGCAACCCGCGCAACCATTCCGCGCTGCTGTCCACCGCGCAGGTCGACGCGCTGCGCGCGGCGCACGGCCTGACCGCCGCGACCGAGTGGGACCGGCTCGACCCGGCGAGCCCGGCCGGCATCCGGGCCGGCGCGCGCCGCGAGGCGCTGGCCCGAGCGCCCCGCCAACGGTCGCTGGGGGTCACCGTCCCCGACGCCACCGGGGTACGCACGCAGAAGCCGGTCTCCACCCAGGAGGCCTTCGGCCGGGTGCTGGTGGAGCTGGCCCGGGATCCGCAGGTCGCGCCCTACCTGGTCACCACCGCGCCGGACGTGGCGACCTCCACCAACCTGGCCGGGTTCATCAACCGGACCGGGGTGTTCGCCCCGACCGAGCGGCGGTCCTGGTCGCAGGACCGGATGCTGCGCTGGACGGAGAGCCCCGCCGGGCAGCACATCGAACTGGGCATCTCCGAGATGAACCTGTTCCTGCTGCTGGGGCAGCTCGGCCTGTCGTGGGACCTGTCCGGGCAGCCGCTGCTGCCGGTCGGCACGGTCTACGACCCGTTCGTGCTGCGCGGGCTGGATGCCTTCCTCTACGGCACCTACTCGGGTTCCCGGTTCGTGGTGGCCGGCACCCCGTCGGGTGTCACCCTGGCCCCGGAGGGCGGCGCGCACCAGTCCACCATCACCGCGTCCGTCGGCCTGGAACTGCCAGGCGTGACCCTCTGCGAGCCGGCCTACGCCACCAGTCTCGACTGGCTGCTCTGCGACGCGCTCGGGCAGATCGCGCAGGGGGCCGCGCCGGCCGCCACCGCCGCGCCGGCCGAGGACGGGGCCTACTACTTCCGGTTGAGCACCCGTCCGCTGGACCAGTCGCCGTTCGAGGCGGCCCGGGTCCGCCTCGGCGACGCGGTGCTGCGCCGGCAGGTGGTCGCCGGGGCGTACCGGCTGGTGGACGCGCACCAGGCGCATCCGCAGCTGGCCGACGCGCCGGTGGTGACCCTGGCCGCCTCCGGGGCGGTGCTGCCGGAGACGCTGGCCGCCGCCGCCGAGTTGGCCGAGGAGGGCATCGCCGCGCACGTGGTCGATGTGACCAGCCTGGACCGGCTCTACCGGGCCTGGCAGCGCACCCTGCGCCAGGGCGTGCGTACGGCGACCGTGCCGAGCGTGCCGGGGGCGTTGCGGGCGGCCTTCGGGGACCGTACCCCGCTGGTGACCGTGCACGACGCCGCCTCGCACGCGATGGCCTGGCTCGGCTCGGCGCTCGGGGTGCCGGCGGTGCCGCTGGGGGTGGACGAGTTCGGCCAGTCCGGCAGCGTCCGTGAGCTGTACGAGCTGCACGACCTGCTTCCCGGCAGCATCGTCAACGCCGCCCTGGCCGCCCTGTCGCTGCGCTGACCGCTGCCCTGCCTCTCCCTCCCTGCCCCGCCTGCTCTGCCTGCCGCTGGCGGGTGTCGTGCCCCGCCATCCACCGGTGGAACGCGTCGCCGACCTGATTACTCTCCGCGTTTCCATGACCGGTGCTGGCTGTGGTCACCCTCAGTGTTCAATGTGGCGGCTCCCATGACTCAGGTGCGCCTCCTTTGCTCTGCTGCCATGGCGGCGACAAGCTGCTGATTGGGGGAAATGTCGACGACTGTTGGCGGCGTCGAACATCGGTGTCATAACGCAGGGTGACTGTCGCTGTGAGGGCAGCAGAGCAAAGTCTCCGAGAGTGGGTAGGTGGGTGCGGCGCGGCGGTCACCTTCGGTGACGTCGGGCGGAGGGTGGGGCCCGGGTGAGGCGGGCGCATCCGCGAGTCGCGGCCCGACGGTCGAGGCGCAGCCACGGCCGCCGGCTCTGCGCTGCCGGCCCGCATGGGCCGGCAGCCCGCCGTCGCCCGGGCCGCCCTGTCGCTGCGCTGACCGCTGGTGCGTCAGCCGGTCGGGCTGAGGGTCGGTGAGGTGGGGGCCGTGCCGGTCCCGGACGGGGACGGGGACTCCGAGCCGCCCCGGGTCGGGGTGGGGGTGACCGGGACGTCAGCGCCCTTCGCCGGGTCGCGGATCACGTGCCGTTCCAGGTTCACCTGGGCCTGCCCGGTACCGCCGACGGTGATGTCGTCGTAGGCCTGGAGCAGCTTCTGCTGGTCGAAGTAGAGCACCGTCATCGACAGCGGGGTCGGCTTCTCGCCCTCCAGGCCGCGCAGCCCGGCACCACCGGTCGAGCCCTCCACCATCAGCTGCGTCGGCTGCTGGCCGTCCACCTGCGGCAGCTTGGAGATCTGCCGGGCGTGGGTGTGCCCGGCCAGCACCAGTGGGCAGGTGCCCGAGAGCGGGCCGGCCGAGGCCGGGTCGTGCACCAGCGCGATGTTCACCGGTCGCGGCGAGTCGCGGACCGTGGTGGCGAGCGTCTCGCCGGCCCCGATCACCTGGTTGGCTACCTGCGCGGTGAGCCCGCTGCCGGCCGGAGAGGTCTCCTTGTCCGGGGTGAACCGGGGGTCGCCGATGCCGGCGATGGTGAGGCCGGCGACGGTGGTGGTCGAGTTGTTCAGCACGACCGCGTTCGGCTGCCGGGCCACCGCCGCCGCCGTCCGGGGTGAGTCGTGGTTGCCGCGGATGTAGACGTACGGCTTCTTGAGCAGCCCGATCGAGCCGACGTACGACGCCTCGGGTTCGCTGCCCCAGTCGGTCAGGTCACCGGTGTCGATCACCACGTCGATGCCGAACTGTTCGACCACGGTGCGGATCAGCTGCCAGCCCGTCGGGTTGAGGTGCATGTCGGAGACGTGCAGCACCCGGGTGGTGCCCGGCGCCGGTTCGTACACCGGCAGCGCCGACACCGTGGTGTAGAGCTGGCTGACGTTGCCGACCAGCCGCTGCAACTGCTCGGCGTAGCGGCTGTAGTCGTTGGCGATCCGCCGCGCGTCACCGACGATCGCCGGGGCGTTGACCAGCAGACCCTCGTAGCGGGGTTCCTCGATGGCCTGCGGGCGGATGGTGCCGGCGGCCAGGCCGAGACTACCGGCGGTGACCGCCAGCGCCACCCCACCGGCCCAGGCGGTCCGCCGGGTGTCCCGGAAGACCAGCGCGGCCAGCAGCAGGGTGACCAGCACGGCCGCCCCGAGGGTACGCAGCCCGAGCCGCAGCACCCCGTTGCGGACGTCGGTCACCGCCGACTGGCTGGCCCGGCTGATGCTGGCCGGGTCGTCGATCAACGCCTCGGTCTTGCGCTGGTCCAGCGCGCCGAGGCCGACCGTCAGGTGGGTGGGGCCCTGGTGGCTGTCGAGTTGGAGCGCCCCCAGCGGGGGGATGTCGACGGTGGTGCCGCCCCGCACCGCCGGGGCGAGGGTCAGGTCGGCGCGGAACGGGCCGATATCGGTGCTGACCCGGCCGCCGGCGAACACCCCGATGACCGTCCCGGTCAGGGCGACCAGCAGCACCGCCAGCACCACGCCGGCCCGTCGGGCCCGGGTCGACCGCAGGGCCGACCACCAGGTCCGCCAGCGTCGCTCACGCCGGGCGGGAAGGTCCGTCTCCCCAGGCCCGCGTTGCTCGTTCTCCTGACCGCCCATGATGAGATTCTGACCTGCCCCGTGAAAGATCTTGGCAAACCCGGCGGACGGGCAGCCGATCCGCCCGTTACCTGCCCGGCTGTCCGGCCCGTCGGCGTGTCGTCAGCTCCGGCCGGCCCCACCCTCGGCGAAGACCAGCCGCAGCAGCCGGTCGTCCTCCGGGGCCGGCTGGCCCCGCCCGTCGTGGTTGGAGGTGGACACCCAGAGCGAACCGTCCGGGGCGGCGGCGACCGCCCGCAACCGGCCGTACTTCCCGGTGAGCAGTTCCCGGGGTGCGCCGAGCGCGGTGCCGGCGTCGGTCAACTCCACCAGCCAGAGCCGCTCCCCGCGCAGACAGGCGGCGGCCAGCAGCCGGCCCGTGGCCGCCAGCCCCGAACAGGACGCCTCGTCGGTGCCCCACTGCACGACCGGGTCGACGAACCTGCCGTCGCCGGCCTGCCCCTCCACCGTCGGCCAGCCGTAGTTCGCCCCCTTGTCGATCTTGTTGATCTCGTCCCAGGTGTTCTGCCCGAACTCGGTGGCGTACATCCGCTTCCCGGCGTCCCAGGCCAGGCCCTGCACGTTGCGGTGCCCCAGGGACCAGACCGGCGAGCCGGGGAACGGGTTGCCCGCCGCCGGCTTGCCGTCCGGGGTGATCCGCAGGATCTTGCCGGCCAGGCTGGCGCGGTCCTGGGCGGCGTCCCGGTCACCGGCGTCACCGGTGCTGACGTACAGCTGCCCGTCCGGGCCGAACGCCAACCCGCCGCCGTTGTGGTTGCCGGACTTCGGGATGCCGGTCAGGACCGGGGTGGGGGTGCCGCCCAACGTCAACCGGGCCACCCGGTTGTCCTGCTCGGTGGTGTAGTAGACGAAGACCGTCCGGTCCTGCGCGTACGCCGGGGAGACGGCGATGCCGAGCAGGCCCGCCTCGCCGGACGCGGCCACCCCCGGCACGGTCTGCGCCGGGGTGACGGTCAACCCCTGCGGCCCCGACTCCGGCCCGACCTTGAGGATCCTGCCGCTGTCCCGCTCGGTGACCAGCGCCGCCCCGTCGGGCAGGAAGGCGATGCCCCACGGCACCCGCAGCCCCTTGGCCAGGACCGTGGCCACCACCTGCTGCTCGGGGGTGTTCGCCGACGCCGACGGGGTCGGCAGGTTGGGCGGCTCACCGGCCGGATCGGGCTCCGGCGGGCCGAAACTGCACCCGGTCAGCAGCAGCGCGGCACCGGAGGCCGCCAGGGCCGCGCGGACCCGGACGGTGCGGGGGTACGGGAGACGGGCGCTCACCCGCCCCAGCCTAGCCCGCGAATCCGGACCGGCCGGGCCACCCGGGCCGGGACCGGCGGCCGGCCGACCTCTCAACGGGCCCGCAGGGCCAGCAGCGCCACGTCGTCCTCGCGCCGGTGCCCGGCGCCGAGCAGCAGGTCACACAGTTCGGCGGCGGGACGGGCACCGGCGGCGGCGACCCGGGCGCACAACTGGGCCATGCCCTCGTCGATCGGCTGGTCCCGCCGCTCCACCAGCCCGTCGGTGTAGAGCAGCAGGGTGTCCCCGGGGGCGAGCAGCACCTCCGCCCCGGTGCGCGGGGTCGGCCGGGTCAGCCCCAGCAGCGGCTCCCGCCGGCCGTCGAGCAGCCGTACCGTTCCGTCGGCGGTGACCAGCAGCGGCGCGGGATGACCGGCGTTGCACCAGGTGACCGCCACCCCGTCCGGGACCGGTCGGAGCCGGGCCAGCACCGCCGTGGCGGCGGTCGGGATGCGCAACCCCGAGATGGTGGCGTCCAACCGCCGCATCAGCTCCTCGACCGGGTCGTCCCGGCCGAACGCGTTGCCCCGCACCAGGTTGCGCAGCTGCCCCATGGTCGCGGCGGCCTCGATGTCGTGGCCGGCGACGTCGCCGATCGCCGCCACCAGGTCGCCGTCGGGCTGGACGAAGGCGTCGTACCAGTCGCCGCCCACCTCCACCCGGTCGGCGGCCGGCTGGTAGCGGGCGGCCAGTTCCACCCACGGGCTCTGCGGCAACTGCGGCAACATGCTGTGTTGCAGCACCTCGGCGACGTGCCGCTGCTCGCCGTAGATCCAGCCGTTGCCGACCGCCTGCCCGGCGCGCCGGCCGATCTCCAGCGCGGTGCCCAGGTCGTCGTCGTCGAAGGCCCGCCGGTCCGGCCCGTTGACCAGGGTGACCGCGCCCATCACCGTGCCCCGTCCGGGGGCCGGCACCGGCACGGTCAGGTGCGAGGCGAAACCCAGCCGGTCGGCGAGGGCCACCAGTTCCGGGGCGTCGCTGGCCCGCCGGACGTCGTCCAGGTCGGCCACCCCGCGCAGCACCGGCTGGCCCGTCCGCAGCACCGTCCGGGTGACCGAGGCGGGGCCGAGCCGGCGCAGCGCCACCTCGCCGAACCGGGCGATGTCGGCGGCGCGGGCCGGGTCGCGGTGCACGGCGGTCACCCAACGGGGCGTGCCGCCCTGGTCGATCAGGGTCACCATGGCCCAGTCGGCCAGCCGGGGCACCACCGCGTCGGCCAGCCGCCCCACCGCCGTCTCCACGTCGAGCGTCCCGGTCAGCTCCTCGCTGAGCGAGGCGAGCAGGTTGAGCCGTTCGTGTGCCTGCTCGACCAGCCGGCGGGCCGCCTCGGCCGCGTCCAGGGCGATCCGCAGCCGCAGCTCCGACGAGCAGGCCGCCGCCAGGTCGGCAAGTGTCCGTAGCTGCGCCTTCGTCCAGGCCCGGGGCTTGCTGTCGATCGCGCACAGCGAGCCGAGCACCCGCCCGTCCAGGTCGGTCAGCGGCATCCCGGCGTACGCGACGACACCCAGCTCCGGCACGGCCAGGTTGTCCCGCACCCGGGGGTAGAGCCGGGCGTCCGGCAGCACCAGCGGAATCTCCGTGTCGATCACGTGCTGGCAGAACGAGTGGCTCAGCGGGGTCTGCCGGCGGGCGGCCCACGGCTCGGGCAGCCCGACCGCGCCGGGGAAGAACTGCCGGGTCTCGGTGACCAGCGACACCAGCGCCACCGGCACGTCGAGCAGGTCGCTGACCAGCCTGGCGAACCGGTCGAACGCCTCGTCCGGGGTGGCGTCCAGGCCGGTCTCGGTCAACGACCGCAGCCGGGCCGGATCGGCCAGCGCGGCGACGTCCAGGTCCGGCCGTGCGGTGCGTTCGGTCATCGACCACCTGTCTGCCGTGATGGGGAGGACACCGTTCGGCGCTCCGACCCCCGCTTATACCCGTCCCGCCCGACCGTCACCCGTGGCCGTTTGGCGACGTCGCCCGGTCTGGCGTGGGTTGCCGGCCCGGCGGCGTGGCCCGTCGCCGCAGGGCTATCGTCGGCACGTGTGAAGGTATGGATTCCGCACCCCGAAGGGGTCGAGCTGCTCGGTTCCGTTCCGGCCGGTGTCACGGTACAGCCGTGGACCGACCCGGCGAATCCGCCAGGTGACCCGACCCACGTCCGGTTCTGGGTGCCGCCGTTCCTGGCCGGGGTGGACACCACGGCGATGCTGGACCGGCTGCCCGACCTGGCGGTGGTGCAGCTGCTCTCCGCCGGGGCGGACGCCTGGACGGGCCGGGTGCCCGCCGGGGTCACCCTCTGCGACGCCCGGGGGGTGCACGACGCCGGCACCGCCGAGTGGGTGGTCACCGCGATCCTCGCCCAGCTACGCGGTTTTCCCGAGCTGGCCCGCGCGCAGGCCCGCCGGGAGTGGGCGTACGACCGGGTCGCGCCGACCGACGAGCTGACCGGCAAGCGGGTGCTGATCGTCGGGGCCGGCTCGATCGGCGCGGCGGTCCGGGCCCGGCTGGCCCCGTTCGACGTCACGTTCACCCTGGTCGCCCGGACCGCCCGGCCGGACGAGGGGGTGCACGCGGTGACCGAGCTGCCGCGCCTGCTGCCGGAGGCCGACGTGGTGGTGCTGCTGGTGCCGCTGACCGATGCCACCCGGGGGCTGGTCGACGCCGGGTTCCTGGCCGCCATGCCGGACGGGGCGCTGCTGGTCAACGCCGCCCGGGGCCCGGTGGCGGACACGGCGGCGCTGGTCGCGGAGCTGACCTCGGGCCGGCTACGGGCGGCGTTGGACGTGACCGACCCGGAGCCGCTGCCGGCGGACCATCCGCTCTGGGAACTGCCGAACGTACTGCTCACCCCGCACGTCGCCGGTTCGGTACGCGGGCTGCTGCCCCGGGCGTACCGGCTGGTGGGGGAGCAGGTGCGCCGGTTCGTCGCCGGGTCCCCGCTGGTCAACACGGTGGTCGACGGCTACTGACCGGTGTCGGGCCGGGGGTGTACCGGCTCAGCGCGCGTCCGGCAGGGCCTGTCCGGTGACCGCGACCAGCCGGGGGAGGTCGACACCCCGGACGGCGGGCAGCGGCAACTGGTGCCCGTCGGTGAGCCGGACGACGGCCCGGCCGCGCGGGTCGGTGGCCAGCTCGACGACCTGCTCCCAGGCGATGCGCCGTCCCCCGGCCAGGGCCCGCAGCCGTAGCCCGCGCGGGTCGGCGTCGGTGCCGGAGCGCCAGGCCCAGACCGCGACGGTCAGCGGGACCAGCAGCACCGGCAGCAGGTACCACCGGGCGGCGGCCAGGGGCAGCGCACCGATGGTGGCGATGACGGCCGCGACCAGGATGGCCTGGTTGTGCCGGAAACGGATGGTGTCGGCGCGACTCACCCCCCGATGATTCCACCCGGGGCCGGGGCGGCACCGGGCGGGCGGCGGCCCGACCCCGGCCGACGCTGGCCGGTGACGTAGGTCACGACCGGGAGGCGTAACCGGGATGGTGACGCCTCGTTGAACCGATAACCCCCTGTCGCACCGCGCCGTGTCCCCCTCACGAAGGTGACCGCCGTGACCGTCGCCCACCCCCTCCGCCGCCCACCGTCCGCATCCGTGGTGCTCGTCCTGCTGGTCGCGCTGCTTTTCGCTGCGGCCCTGGTCGACGCCGTCCCGCCGCTGGCCGTCACCACGATGGCCGGCGTGGGCGGCTGCGCCGTGGCCGCCACCCGGCTGTTCCGCCTCGCCGCCGCCGGGCGGGACGGTCGCGCCCTGCGCCGCCGCCGGGCCGCCGTCCTGTTCACCGTCGCGGTGGCCGTCGTCGGAACGGCCCTGGTGGTGCTACCGCTGACGCCGGGGGCACGACGCGCCGAGGTCGCGGCGGCCGGGCTCGGCGCGGCCACGCTTGCCTACGCGGTCGGGCTGCTCCTGCTGCCCGGTCCCGCCCGGCTGGCCCCCCGGGCCCGGTGGCGGCGCGGCGTCGACGTGGCCGGCCTCGGCACCGCCCTGCTCTTCGCCGGCTGGGTGCTGGTCCCGCCCGGCCCGGTGCCACAGGTGGTCCGGGTGGTCACCGTCGCGGGCGCGGGGGTCCTGGCCTGGCTGCTGGTGGGTGCGCTGGCCCGCCTCCGTCGGCACCCCGGCCCGGCCCGGTGCCTGCTCGGGGTGGCGGCCGTCCTGCTCGGCCTCGCCGACCTGGTGGTGCTGCTGGCCTACCGGGCCCCCACGGTGGGCCTGCTGACCGCGGTGCCGCTGCTGGTCGGCGGGGCGTTGCTGACGGCCGCCGGGATGGCCCGGGTCGCGGCGGGCGACCCGGTGGGCCCGGCCGGTCCGGCACCGGCCTGGCCCCGGGTGACCGCACCGGCGGCGGTGGCGACCGTGGCGGCGGCCGGCCATCTGGCGTTCGTCGGCGGCTTCACCCCGACCGCCGTCCTGCTCGGGCTGGCGGTGATCCCGCCGCTGGTGGCCCGGGAGCTCATCTCCGTCACCGACCAGCGGCGCTGGGCCGGGCAGTTGGCCGCCCGCGAGGCGTACTTCCGCACGCTGGTCGCCGGGGGTCGTGACCTGGTCCTCGTCCTCGACGACGGGTTGCGGGTGCACTGGCTCTCGGCGGCCGGTGAACGCTGGTTCGGGCTGCGTCAGGAGGCGGTGTGTGGGCGGGCGCTGGCCGACCTGCTACATCCGGACGACGCGCCGGGCGTCCTGGCCCGGCTGGCCGGGCGGCCCGGTGACGCCGTCGCGCCGCTGCTGGCGGCCCGGATGCGTACCGGTGACGGCGGTTGGCGGGAGACCGAGGCGACGGTGAGCGACCAGCGGGCCGTGCCGGAGGTGGCCGCGGTGGTGCTGCACGTCCGCGACGTCGGCGACCGCCGCCGGCTGGAGCGGGAGCGGCGTCGGGTCGCCGCCACCGACCCGCTCACCGGCCTGTCCACCCGGCAGGAGCTGCTGCGGGTGCTCGACGAGCGGGGCGGCATCCCGGGCGCGCTGCTCCTGGTCGACGTGCACGGCCTCGGCCCGGCGCAGGACGCCGCCGGCCCGGACCCGCTGCTGGCCGCCACCGTCCGCCGGCTGCGTGACGTGGTCGGCCCCCGGGACCTGGTCGCCAGGCTGTCCGGGGAGGAGTTCGCGGTGGTCACCGACGCCGGCCCGGTCCCGGCGTACGCACTGGGCGAGCGGTTGCTCGCGGCGTTGACCGAGCCGTGCCCGGTGGCCACCGGGATGGGGCGGCTCCGGGTCGGCGTGGGCCTGACCGAGCTGGCCGCGACGTCGCCGCAGGACGCGGTGCGCCAGGCCGACCTGGCCCGCCGCCGGGCCGTCCAGCTCGGCCGCAACCGGGTCGAGTGGTACGACGCCTGCCTGGAGGAGGAACTGGTCCGCCGGCTGGACCTGGAACGGGAGCTGCCCGGGGCGGCGGACCGGGGCGAACTGGATCTGGTCTACCAGCCGGTGCTGGCGCTGGCCGACCGGCGGCCGGCCGGCATCGAGGCGTTGCTGCGCTGGCGCAGCCCGGTCCTGGGCACCGTGCTGCCGGCCGAGTTCCTGCCCGTCGCCGAGGATCTCGGCCTGCTGGGGGAGTTGGGCCGGTGGGTGCTCGACCGGGCCTGCCGGCAGCTCGCCGACTGGTCGGTCGGCGGCCGGGAGCTGTGGCTGGCGGTCAACGTCACGCTCGCCGAGCTGTTGGCGCCGGATCTGGTGCCCCGGGTGGCGGCGGTGCTGGCCGGGCACGGCGTCCCGGCGGAGCGGCTGGTGCTGGAGATCGCCGAGTCGCGGCTCGGGGCCGACCTGCCCACGGTGGTGGCCCGGCTGGCCGGCCTGCGGTCGCTCGGGGTACGCACCGCGTTGGACAGCTTCCGGGCGGAGCACGCCTCCCTGGCCCAGCTGCGCCGGCTGCCGATCGACCTGTTGAAGGTGCAGCCCCGGCCGGTCGATCCGGACGAGGAGTCCCGCCCGTTGATCGACGTGGTGGTGGGTCTGGGGGAGCGGCTGGGGGTGACCGTGGTGATGGCCGAGCTGGAGTCGGAGCCGGACGTGGTCCGGGCGACCAGGGCCGGCTGCCGGTACGGCCAGGGGTTCGCGTTGGCGCGTCCGGCCACCGCCGAGCGGGTCGAGGCGTACTTCTCGGAGTTCCCGACGACGTCCCGCTGACCTGGAGGGCGCAGCGGGATGAACCGGTTCACCTCGTCCGGGGTGGTGCGGTGCTGCCCCGGGGGGTGAGGTGCGCCGTCTCGTCCTGGAGCCCGCGCACCGGCTCACCGGCGATGACGCCGAGCAACTGGCGGGCGGCGTGCGCGCCGTAGGCGGGGATGTCCCGGCCGAGCGCGGTCAGCGGCGGGTGCACGAGCTGGCAGAGCGGGGAGTCGTCCCAGGCCACGATGGACAGGTCGGTGGGAACGCCGAGGCCCATCTCCTGCGCCACGGCGAGCCCGGCGATCGCCATCACGTCGTTGTCGTAGATCACCGCGGTCGGGCGGTGGGCGGAACTGAGCAGCCGCCGGGTGGCGCGCGCGCCCTCCTCGCCGGTGTAGTCCGACCAGACGGTCGCCGCGTCGGTGAGCCCGAGCCGGCCGCACACCTCGGCGAACGCGTCGGTACGGATCTCGGTGTGCAGCAGCGACGGCAGCCCACCGATCCGGGCGATCTTGCGGTGGCCGAGGGCGACCAGGTACTCCACCGCCTCGGCGAGCGCCGCCGCGTCGTCCGACCAGACGTGGGCGAGCGTGCCGGTGTGCCTCGGTCCGCCGATCACCACGGCGGGCAGTTGCAGCTCCTCCAGGGCGGGCACCCGGATGTCGTCGGTGCGCAGGTCGCAGACGAGGACCCCGTCGACCCGTCGCTCGGCCCACCACCGGCGGTAGACCGCGATCTCCGCCTCCTGGTCGGCCACCACCTGCAGGGTCAGCGCGTACGACCTCGCGGAGAGTTCGGCCTCGACACCGCTGATCAGCTCCATGAAGAACGGCTCGATGCCGAGTATCCGGGCCGGTCGGCACAGGGCCAGGCCGACGGCGTTGGCGGTGGCGCCGGAGAGCGCGCGGGCCGCGCTGCTCGGGCTGAAACCGATCTCGGTGGCGATCGCCAGGATGCGCTGCCGGGTGGCTTCCGAGACGCCCGGCTGCCCGTTGAGCGCGTACGACACCGCGCCCTTGGACACTCCGGCGCGTCGGGCGACGTCGGCGATGGTCGGCCGCTTCACCGGCGGTTTCCTCCACTTCTCGCGGCCTGGGCAGGCCGTCCTCGGGCCGGGGTCACCGGCGGTGCTCACGCTACCGGTGCCCCCGCCGGCCGTCGTCCCCGGCCGTGGCCGGTCCCGTTCGGCAGGGGCGCCTGATTCGCTTGCTCGGTTAAGTGTGCCGGTCGGCCTCTGCGCCGCCACCGGTGACCGATGCCTTTCCACCTGCCGGAAGGCGTGGACAGGCATGCCGGAAAGGCTTTCGGGGCGGTCCGGGTTACCGCTCGGGGTCGTCGTTAACCGGCCGTTGACAGTGCACGGGGCGGCCCGTACGGTGGCCTCACTTATCCGGTTCAGTCGACGTTCCTCGATGTGTGGAGCGTTCCACAAGCGTGCGCGGAGGATGAGATGACACGGTCCTGGACCCGCTGGGCCCGCGCGGCGGCGGTCGGCGTCGTCAGCCTGACGCTCGTCGCTGCGTGCAGCGGCAGGAGCGGCACCGGCTCGGACGGCGGCGGCCAGGTCACCCTGAAGATCAATTTCTGGGGCGACTTCGGTCTCCAGGACCTCAAGGCCCGTTACGAGGCCGACCACCCCAATATCAAGATCCAACTCAACTCGGGCGAGTACAACGCCCAGCACGAGGATCTCCAGAAGAAACTCGTCGCCGGCTCCGGAGCGGCCGACATCGCCGCCATCGACGAGGGCTTCATGGTCCAGTTCCGCAGCCAGTCCGACAAGTTCGTCAACCTCCTCGACAAGGGCGCCGGCTCGTACGAGAGCAAGTACCTGCCGTGGAAGTGGAAGCAGTCGCTGTCGGCCGACGGCAAGACCCAGATCGGCCTCGGCACCGACGTCGGCGGGCTGGCCATGTGCTACCGCACCGACCTGTTCGCCGCCGCCGGGCTGCCCACCGACCGCGACCAGGTCTCCGCCCTCTGGCCCACCTGGGACAGCTTCATCCAGGTCGGCCAGGACTACACCGGCCGGACGAAGAAGAAGTTCCTGGACTCCGGCACCAACCTGTTCAACCCGATCCTGGGCCAGCAGCCCGTCGGCTTCTACGACGAGCAGGAACAACTCCAGATGGAGCAGGGCCCCAAGGTCGCCTTCGACTACACGATCAGGGCGGTGCAGGCCGGGCTCTCGGCCAACCTGGCCAGCTTCCAGGCCGACTGGGACAAGGGCTTCACCGCCGGCTCGTTCGCCGTCCTCGCCTGCCCGGCGTGGATGCTCGGCCACATCAAGGACACCGCGCCCGGCACCCAGGGTAAGTGGGACATCGCCACGGTGCCCGGCGGCGGCGGCAACTGGGGCGGCTCGTTCCTCACCATCCCCAAGCAGAGCAGGCACGTCGACGAGGCGTACCAGCTGCTGGAGTGGCTGATCCAGCCGGAACAGCAGATCGAGATCTTCAAGAAGGTCGGCAACCTGCCCTCGCAACCGGCGCTCTACGCCGACCCGGCGATCGCCGAGTTCAAGAACCCGTTCTTCCACGACGCGCCCGTCGGGCAGATCTTCCCGAAGATGGCGCAGGGGCTGACCCCGCAGTACCTGGGCAGGAAGAACGGCCCGACCCGGGTGGCCGTGGAGAACGTCATCAACCGGGTGCAGAACGGAACCCTGAAGCCGGACGCCGCCTGGGCCGAGGCGGTCAAGGAGGCGGAGAAGGCCCGCACCTCCTGACCGTACGCCGTCCGCCCCCGTACCGTCCCGGCCCTGGAGGGTGCCCCGTGTCCACCACCCGTGCCGTGCCGCCGTCGAGTCGACGCACCGGGCCGGAGCGCGACGCCTCCGGGGCCGGCGAGCGGTCGCTCGGCTGGCGCGACCGGCTGTACCGGTTCGACCTGCGCTACCTGCCCTACCTGATGGTCGCGCCGTTCTTCCTGCTGTTCGGCGTCTTCGGGCTCTTCCCGCTGCTGTTCAACGGGGTCGTCGCGCTGCGCAACTACCGGCTCGACGATCCCACCCTGCCCTACTGGGCCGGCCTCGCGAACTTCACCCGGCTCGGCGGTGACGAGGACTTCTGGAACGCGCTCTACAACACGTTCGGCATCTTCCTGCTCTCCTCGGTGCCACAACTGCTGCTGGCGCTGGTGGTCGCCTCGCTGCTCAACCGCAAGCTGCGGGCGCAGACCTGGTGGCGGGTCGGGGTGCTGCTGCCGTACGTCACCCCGATCGTGGCCTCGACGATGGTGTTCAGCGTCTTCTTCTCCCGCAGTTTCGGGATGGCGAACTGGCTGCTCGCCGAGGTGGGTATCGGCGGGACGGGGGACGCGGCGATCGACTGGCGGGCCGACAAGCCGCACGCCTGGATCGCCATCGCCACTATGGTCAACTGGAAGTGGATCGGCTACAACGCCCTGCTCTACCTGGCCGCCATGCAGTCCATCCCGCGTGACGTCTACGAGGCGTCGGCGATCGACGGGGCCGGCCCGTGGCGGCAACTGTGGCGGATCACGGTGCCGATGATCCAGCCGGTGATCGTGTTCACGGTGGTGCTGTCCACCATCGGCGGGTTGCAACTGTTCACCGAGCCGATGCTGTTCGACCTCAACGCGCAGGCCGCCACCGGCGGGCCGAACGGGGAGTGGCAGACCATCGCCCAGCTCATCTACAAGGTCGGCTGGAAGGACCTCAACCTCGGCTACGCCGCCGCGATGTCCTGGGCGCTGTTCCTGATCATCCTGCTGGTCACCGGCCTGAACACCCTGCTCACCAACCGCCTGTCAGGGGGTCGCCGGTGAGCGCGAGGAACGTAGCGCAGCGGAGTCCCGCAGTCGCGAACGAAGGGGGATCGGTGAGCGCGAGGAACGTAGCGCAGCGGAGTCCCGCAGTCGCGAACGGAAGGGGGCACCGATGACCGCCGCCGCCCCGCCGCGACCCACCCGGCCGGCCCGCCGGCACCGGCCTGCCCTGTCGGGGCGCGCGCCGCAGGACACCCCGGCCGGCCTCGGCACGTACCTGCTGCTGTCGTTGACTTTCCTGTTCGCCGCGTTCCCGCTGTACTGGATGTTCGTCATCGCCACCAGCGACGACGAGGCGCTGGCGAAGCTGCCCCCGGCGGTCGTGCCCGGCGACCGGTTCCTGGCCAACCTGGCGGAGGTCTTCTCCCTCCAGGACGTCTACTTCGCCGCCTCCCTGGTCAACAGCGTCATCGTGTCGACGGTGGTGACCGCCTCGGTGCTGTTCTTCTGTTCGCTGGCCGGGTTCGCCTTCGCCAAGCTGCGGTTCCGGGGCAGTAACGCGCTGATGCTGCTCGTCGTGCTCACCCTCACCGTGCCCAACCAGCTCGGCATCGTCGCGCTCTACATCGTGATGGGCCGGCTCGGCTGGAACGGCACCCTGCTGGCGGTCATCGCGCCGGGTCTGGTCACCGCGTTCGGGGTGTTCTACATGCGGCAGTTCATCGTCAACAGCGTCCCGGACGAGCTGGTCGAGTCGGCCCGGGTCGACGGGGCGACCACCATGCGGATCTACCGCAGCATCGCGCTGCCGGCGATCCGCCCGGCCCTGGCGGTGCTGGGCCTGCTCACCTTCGTGGCCACCTGGAACGACTTCCAGTGGCCGCTGATCACGCTCAGCGGCACCGACTATCCGACCTCGATGGTCGCCGTCTCCGATCTGGCGAGCGGCAACTACGTCATCTACCGTCGGGTGCTCGCGGGGGCGTTCATCGCCACGGTCCCGCTGCTGGTGATGCTCTTCATCGGCGGCCGGCAGATCGTCCGGGGAATCATGGAAGGCGCGGTGAAGTCGTGAACCGTCAGGCGTTGCACGAGGGTTGGCAGTTGCGCGCGGTGTCCGGGCCGCAGGTGCCCGACGCCGTCGCCGGCCGGGCGGTGCCCGCCACCGTGCCGGGTTGCGTGCACACCGACCTGCTCGCCGCCGGTCTGATCGACGACCCCTACCTCGACGCCAACGAGACGACGCTGGCCTGGATCGGCCGTACCGACTGGGAGTACGCGACGACGTTCGTGCACCGGCCCGGCGACGACGACCGGGTCGAGCTGGTCTGCGCCGGGCTGGACACGGTCGCCACGGTCACCCTCAACGGTGTCGAGGTCGGCCGCACCGCCAACATGCACCGGTCGTACCGGTTCGACGTGGCCCCGGCGCTGCGGCCGGGGGAGAACACCCTCACCGTCCGGTTCGACTCGGCGTACCGGTACGCCGAGGAGCAGCGGGACCGGCTCGGCGACCGGCCCAACGCCTACCCGGAGCCGTTCGGGTTCATCCGCAAGATGGCCTGCAACTTCGGCTGGGACTGGGGGCCGACGCTGGTCACCGCCGGGATCTGGCAGGAGATCGGGCTGCACGCCTGGTCCACCGCCCGGCTCGACGTCGTCCGTCCCCTGGTGACGGTCGTCGACGGCCGGGGCCGGGTGGAGCTGCACGTCGAGGTCGCGCGGGTGGCCGACGTGCCGCTGACCGTCCGGGCCGAGGTCGCCGGGGTCGCCGCCGTCACGACTGTCCCGGCCGGGCAGCGCACGGCCGCGCTGACCCTCACCGTCGCCGACCCCGAGCTGTGGTGGCCCCGGGGGTACGGCGCACAGCCGCTGCACCCGCTGACGGTGACCCTGGCGACGGCCGACGGCAGCCCGCTGGACACCTGGTCGCAGCGGGTCGGCTTCCGCTCGGTACGCCTGGACACCACGCCCGACGCCCACGGCACCCCGTTCACCCTGCACGTCAATGACGTGCCGGTGCTGGTGCGGGGGGTCAACTGGATCCCCGACGACGCGTTCCCCACCCGGGTCACCCGGGACCGGCTGGCCCACCGGTTCACCCAGGCCGTCGACGCCAACGTCAACCTGCTGCGGGTCTGGGGCGGCGGCCGGTACGAGTCGGCCGACTTCTACTCCCTCGCCGACGAGCACGGCCTGCTGGTCCAGCAGGACTTCCTGTTCGCCTGCGCGGCCTACCCGGAGGAGGAGCCGTTCGGCACGGAGGTCGAGGCGGAGGCGCGGGAGCAGGTGACCCGGCTGGCCGGGCACCCGTCGCTGGTGCTGTGGACCGGCAACAACGAGAACATCTGGGGCTGGCACGACTGGGACTGGCAGGGGCCGCTGGCCGGGCGCAGCTGGGGGCGGGGCTTCTATCTCGACCTGCTGCCCCGGGTGGTGGGTGAGCTGGACCCGACCCGCCTGTACTGGCCGGGCAGCCCGTGGTCGGGTAGCGAGGCGGTCCACCCCAACGACCCGGCGCACGGCACCACGCACATCTGGGACGTCTGGAACACCGACGACTACACGAAGTACCGCGAGTACGTCCCCCGGTTCGTCGCCGAGTTCGGCTACCAGGCGCCTCCGGCGTACGCGACGCTGCGCCGGGCGTTGTCCGACGAGCCGCTCGCGCCCGACTCGCCGGGAATGGCCCACCACCAGAAAGCGGCCGACGGGGACGCCAAGCTGCGTCGGGGGCTCGACGCACACCTGCCCGCCCCGGCCGACTTCGACGACTGGCACTACCTGACCCAGCTCAACCAGGCGCGGGCCATCCAGCTCGGGGTGGAGCACTTCCGGTCGCACCGGGACGTCTGCTCCGGCACGATCGTCTGGCAGCTCAACGACTGCTGGCCGGTCACCTCCTGGTCGGCGATCGACGGTGACGGCCGCCGCAAACCCCTGTGGTACGCGCTGCGCCGGGCGTACGTCGACCGGCTGCTCACCGTCCAGCCCCGCGACGGTGGGCTGGTGCTGGTGGCGGTGAACGAGACCGGCACCCCGTGGCGGGCCCCGCTGACGGTGACCAGGTCCACCCTGCACGGCGAGCCGAGGGCGAAGACGTCGTACCCACTCGACGTGCCGGCGTACGCGGCGGTGACGGTGCCGCTGCCGGCGGACCTGGCGGTGGCCGAGGAGGAACGCCGGGAGCTGCTGGTCGCCGAGGCCGGTGACACCACCGGGCGGGCCCTGTGGTTCTTCGCCGAGGACCGGGACGTGCACTGGCCGGCGGCCCGCTACGACGCGGCGGTGGAGGCGGTCGACGGCGGCCGGCGGGTCCGGGTGACCGCGCGGACCGTGCTGCGGGACCTGACGCTGTTCCCGGACCGGCTCGACCCGGCCGCCGAGGTGGACACCGCGCTGGTCACCCTGCTGCCGGGGGAGTCGGTCACGTTCACGGTGAGTTCCGGGTCGCCGCTGGACCCGGCGGCGTTGACCACCCGGCCGGTGCTGCGCTGCGTCAACGACCTGGTCGACGACGCGACCGGGACCCCGGCGGGCTGACCGGACGGGGTGCCGCCCCGCCCCGGCTGTCAAGGGGCGGACCGCCCCTTGACAGCCCCGGTGCGATCAGCGAAGGTCGATGCATTCCGGGTGCGGCGGCGCGCTCCTTCCCCTCGCTCGAAGGGCAGCCGTGATGTCGTCCGCGTTCACCCGCCGCCACCTGTTCCGCCTCGGCGGGGCCACCCTCGTCGTCGCCGCCGGCACCGGTCTCGGCCTGCCCGCCCTGGCCGCCGGCACCGTCACCGTCGACCTGGTGGTCTACGGCGCGACCTCGGCCGGCATCATGGCCGCCGTGCAGATGCGCCGGCTCGGCGGCACCGCCGTGATCGTCGAACCGGGCCACCACGTCGGCGGGCTCACCACCGGCGGGCTCGGCTACACCGACAGCGGCACCAGCGCCGCCATCGGTGGCCTCGCCGGGGAGTTCTACCGCCGGGTGTACGCCCGCTACCAGGGCACCCCGGTCACCCCCGACTCGCCGATGCGGCTGGTCTTCGAGCCGCACGTCGCCGCCGGGGTCTTCGACGACCTGCTCACCGAGCACGCGGTCCCGGTCTACCTGGACGCCCCGCTGGCCACCGTCGAGCGGGCCGGCGACCGGATCACCGGGCTGGTCACCGCGCACGGGCAGCTCTTCACCGGCCCGATGTTCGTCGACGCGACGTACGAGGGTGACCTGATGGCCGCCGCCGGGGTGTCGTACACGGTCGGCCGGGAGGCCAACACCGCGTACGGCGAGACCATCAACGGGGTGCAACTGCGCGGGGCACACCAGTTCACCCTGCCGGTCGACCCGTACGTGGTGCCGGGCAGCCCGGCCAGCGGGCTGCTCCCCGGCATCTCCGCCGCCCCGGTCGCGCCCAACGGCACCGGCGACGAGCGGATCCAGGCGTACAACTTCCGGATGTGCCTGACCCGGGACGCCGGCCGGGTCCCGTTCCCGCGGCCGGCCGGCTACGACCCGGCCGACTACGAACTGCTGCTGCGGTACGTGCAGGCCGGCTACACCGGACCGTTCTTTACCACCCAGAGCGTCGGCGGCGGCAAGACCGACTCGAACAACACCGGGGCGTTCTCCACCGACTTCATCGCCGCGAACCACACCTACCCGACGGCGACCCGGGCCCAGCGGGACAGCCTGATCGCCGACCACCTGACGTACCAGCAGGGGCTGATGTGGTTCCTGGCCAACGACCCCCGGCTGCCGGCGTCGGTACGGTCCGGGGTCGCCAGTTGGGGCCTGGCCGCCGACGAGTTCACCGCCACCGGCAACTGGCCCCCGCAGCTCTACGTCCGCGAGGCCCGCCGGATGGTCTCGGCGTACGTGATGACCGAGCGGGACTGCCGGGGCAGCGTGCGGGCCGCCGACTCGGTCGGGTTGGCCAGCTACACCATGGACTCGCACAACTGCCAGCGGGTGGTGGTGAACGGGTTCGTGAAGAACGAGGGCGACGTGCAGGTCGGGGTGCCCGGCCCGTACCCGGTCAGCTACCGGTCGATCGTGCCCGCCGCCGGGCAGTGCGCCAACCTGTTCGTGCCGGTCTGCCTGTCGGCCACCCACATCGCGTACGGGTCGATCCGGATGGAACCGGTCTTCATGATCCTCGCCCAGTCGGCGGCGACGGCGGCGAAACTGGCGCTCGACACGGGCGTGTCGGTGCAGCAGGTGGACGTGGCGGCCCTCCAGGCCCGGCTGCGCGCCGACGGGCAGATCCTCACCTGGCCGCCCACCGTCGACGGCGAGATCGTGGTGGACAACCGGTCGGCCGGGGTCACCCGGGCCGGTGTCTGGGTGGGCAGCACCGCGATCGGCGGCTACTGGGGGTCGGACTACGAGCACGACGGCAACACCGGTAAGGGCGTCAACCGGCTGCGGTTCACCCCGTCCCTGCCGACGGCCGGGAGCTGGGCGGTCCACCTGCGCTGGACCGCCGACCCGAACCGGGCCGGCGCCGTCCCGGTCGACGTGGTGCACGGCGGCGGGGTGACCACCCGGGTGGTCGACCAGCGCACCTCGGGCGGGCAGTGGGTGTCGCTGGGGACCTACCAGTTCCCGGCGGGTACGGCCGGCAGCGTGCTGATCCGCACCGAGGGCACCGACGGCTACGTGGTCGCCGACGCGGCCCGCTTCGTCCCGGCCTGACGGTCGTCACTTCTCGAAGACGGCGAGGACGTTGAGCCCGGGGCCGGACTTCAGGGTGCCCACGATCCGCAGCCCGTGCTGGTTGCCGCGACGGATCATGGAGTACGCGTAGATTCCCGTCTCGAAGCTGCGCCGACCCCGTAGGGAGAGTTGGAGCGACCTGTCGTTGAGGTGGACCCGGTAATCCACCCACTGGACCGGGCCGCCGTCGCCGATGCCCCGTTCGAGCACGTTCATCGCGGCGATGGCGCTGTAGTTGTCCGAGAACCAGCGCCAGTACTCACGCCTCGTCGCGGGATCCTCGGTCGCCGGGTAGTGCGGCGGCAGCGTACGGACGGTGCGGGAGATCTCGGCCACCAGGTCGTCGAAGACCGCGATCACTCTTCCGGTCGCCAGTTCCGCCGCCAGCGGAATGATCGCCTGCCCGGCGGGAAGGTCGACGAAGACGAGTGCCCGGGGGCTGTCCCTGACGTAGGCCCGGTCGAGGTCGTCCAGCCAGCTCTGGTCCTGGACGAATGTCACCCTGTCGGGCAGGTGGGCCGCATAGTGCAGGGCGAGTTGGAGGAGTTGCCGGTGCGGATTCCTGATCGGGTGAAGCTCGATCGAGTCCCCCTGCTCGGCCTGCGTCGACTTCTCGCGACCGTGCGTCCCCTCCAGGGCGACGTGGGCATCGAGGAACGGGAAGAGGGAGGCCAGCAGGTCCCTGGTGCCGATGCGGGCCCCCAGCTTTCCGCTGGTGCTGCTCCTCGAAACCCGGATGTCCCTGGTCGACAGGGTGATCTTGCCGGTCTCGTGTTCGGGCATGACCACCGCGTCGTAAAAGGCTGACACCTGATCCCGGTCGATGAACAGCGGGGCGTCGGCAAGCCAGGAGAACGGGAGTTCCGGTTCTGCGTCCAGGTGCGGATGAGCGCTCATCTCTCTCCAACGGTGCTCGGTGACCCGTACTGTTTCCGGTCCTCACGGACCGTCCACCGTAGAACACGGCGTCAGCCCTGGACGGCCCCCACGGACGGTCGCCGCGAGAGCGGTGTTGCGGCCGTGCCGCCGCGTTGGGTACGTTTTCCGGCACGCCGTCGAGCCGGAAGGAGGTCAGAACGATGTCCGATGTTCTGCGCCCCCTCCGCGTCCCGGCGTCCACGCGGATCTGACCGGGGCGTTCGCCTTCCGGAGGATTCCCCATGACCCACCTGGTCATCCGCCCGCTCGTCGCGGGCGAGGAAGATCTGTTCGAGTCCATGCCCGACCCGCTGCCCAACCTGCGCAAGGTCCGTTACGCCGACGGTGTCGCCGGGGGTGGCTACCGGCCCGAGCGCACCTGGATCGCCCTGCGGGACGGCCGGGTGGTCGGTCGGGCCGCGTGGCTCCTGCCGCCCGGGGCCGCCGGTGCGCCCTGGCTGGACCGCTTCGACCTGACCGCCGAACCTGAGGTGGGGGCCGCGCTGCTGCGGGCGGCCCACGAGACGCTCGGTGGCCCGCACCCGTACCACGCCGGGCTGCCCGCGTACTGGCGGCGGCGGCCGGAGGTGCTCGCCGTGGTCCGGGCGCCGCTGGCGGCGGCCCGGCTCGCCGGGCTGGTCGAGCGCGGCGAGCGGCTCCGCTGCTCGTGGGCGGGCACCCCGCTGCCGACGACCTCCGGCCGCTACGCCGTCCGCCCGGCCGCCGATGGTAGCGAGGTCGACGCCCTCGTCGCCCGGATCGCCGAGCCGGACGTGCTGACCGGCCGGGAAATCGCCCGGGCGGTGGCCGGGGTGGACCTGGCCACCGATCCACGGGCCTGGCTGACCGCCGCGACCTGGCGGGTCGCCCTGGTCGACGAGGAGCCGGTCGGGCTCGCCGGGACGACCGGGGACGCCTGTTTCCCGCAGCTCGGCTACCTCGGGGTGGTGGACGGGCGAGTTGCTCGCCGACTCGGTCGCGGCGTTGGTGGCCGACGGTGCCCGGGAGTTGGTGGCCGACGTGGACGCCCACCGGGTCGCGGTGGTCGCCGAGATGGAACGCACCGGGTTCCGGCAGTTGCGTACCCGGCTGTTCTTCGAGCCCACCACGGCTGCGGTCGACTGACCCGTACGGCGTGCCCCCGGCGTACCGGCCGGGGGCACGCCACCTGACCGGCCACGAACCGGGAGTCACGAACCACACGACAGGTCAATTGAAGAGTTTCGCAACTGCTAAAGTGTTCATGACGTCGACGGAAGAAGGTCCCGGGTGTCGGTCCCGCTGTACCAGGCCAAGGCGGAGCTGTTCCGCACCCTCGGGCACCCGGTGCGCATCCGGGTGCTCGAACTGCTCCAGGACGGCCCGAAGCCGGTCCGCGACCTGCTCGCCGTCATCGAGGTCGAGCCGTCCAACCTCTCCCAGCAGCTCGCCGTGCTGCGCCGGGCCGGCATGGTCACCTCCTACCGGGACGGCCCGCTGGTGATGTACTCGCTGAGCACCCCCGACGTGGCCGACCTGCTGGCCGCCGGCCGACGCATCCTCGGCACCGTCCTCACCGACCGCGACGCCCTCCTCGACGAACTCCGCACCGCCACCGCCACCGCCACCGCCACCGCCACCGCCACCGCCACCGCCACCGCCACCGCCACCGCCACCGCCGACCCGGCCGCCGGCAGCCCCGCAGCCGCACCCGCCGCCGGACCGTCCGGTCCCGTCATGGCCGGCGACAGGCCCCGTAACCCCACGGACGGCTCGCCGACCCGGCCCGGCCGGTGAGCATCGCCGCCGTCGCCGACCGGGTCCTCGGCCTGCTGCCCGACCGCGCCGACTGGCAGGCGGTACGCCGCTCACCCCGGCGGGACCTGGCCGCCGGGCTGACCGTTGCCGTGGTGGCCCTGCCACTCGCCCTCGCCTTCGGCGTCACCTCCGGGCTGGGCGCGCAGGCCGGCCTGGTCACCGCCGTCGTCGCCGGAGCGGTGGCGGCCGTCTTCGGCGGCTCCCACCTCCAGGTCTCCGGCCCCACCGGGGCGATGACCGTGGTACTGGTGCCGGTGGTGCAGCAGTTCGGCCCGACCGGGGTGCTGATGGTCGGCGTGCTGGCCGGGCTGCTGCTGATCGCCCTCGCCCTGGCCCGCCTCGGCCGCTACGTCCGCTACCTGCCCACCCCCGTCATCGAGGGCTTCACCGCAGGCATCGCCGTGGTCATCGCCCTGCAACAGGTGCCCGCCGCGCTCGGCGTCACCGACGCGCACGGCGACCGGGTGTGGGCCGTCGCCGCCGACGCCGTCGCCCGGTTCGCCGTACACCCCCGGCCGGTGGCGCTGGCGGTCGCGCTCGGGGTGGCGGCGCTGATGCTGCTCGGCGCACGCTTCCGGCCCGGCGTACCGTTCTCGCTGCTCGGGGTGGCCGTTGCCACGGTGCTCGCCGAAACCCTCCCGCTCGACCTGGCCCGGATCGGTGCCCTGCCGCAGGGGCTGCCCGCGCCGTCGCTGGGCTTCCTCGACCCCGGCGCGGTCGGCGTGCTGCTGCCGTCGGCGCTGGCGGTGGCCGCGCTCGCCGCGCTGGAGAGCCTGCTGTCGGCCACCGTCGCCGACGGGATGACCGTCGGGCAACGGCACGACCCGGACCGGGAACTGTTCGGTCAGGGCCTGGCCAACCTCGCCGCACCCGTGTTCGGCGGCATCCCCGCCACCGCCGCGATCGCCCGTACGGCCGTCAACGTCCGCGCCGGGGCGGCGTCGAAGCTGGCCGCGCTCACCCACGCGGTGGCGCTCGCCGCGATCGTGCTCGCCGCCGCCCCGCTGGTCGGCCGGATCCCGCTCGCCGCGCTCGCCGGGGTGCTGCTCGCCACCACGGTACGGATGATCGAGGCCGGTTCACTCTGGGCGCTGGCCCGCGCCACCCGGGGCGACGCCCTGGTGCTGGTGCTCACCTTCGTCGTCACGGTCGCCTGGGACCTGGTCACCGCCGTCGCCGTCGGGGTCGCCGTGGCGGTGGTGATCGCGCTGCGCGCGGTGGCCCGCAGCGCCCGGCTGGAACAGGTCCCGCTCGACCGGGGCGAGCACAGCGACGAGGAACACGCCCTGCTGGCCGAGCACATCGTGGCGTACCGGCTGGACGGGCCGCTGTTCTTCGCCGCCGCGCACACCTTCCTGCTGGAACTGTCCGAGGTGGCCGACGTCCGGGTGGTCATCCTGCGGATGTCCCGGGTGTCGGCGCTCGACGCCACCGGCGCGCACGTGCTCGGCGACGCCATCGGGCGGCTGCGCGGACGGGGGATCACCGTGCTGCTCTCCGGCATCACCCCTGACCACGACCAGGTGCTTTCGACCCTGGGAGTGGCCGACGAGCTGCGCCGCGAGGGGCTGGTCTTCCCCGACACCCCGGCCGCCATCGCCCACGCCCGGGAACTGCTGCGGGGCACCGTCACCACGTGAGGCGGGTGTGACCCGATCGGGAGGACGGGTCGTCGCGCGGCGCGCGGAAACCGAGCCGGCGGCGATGCTCGGCGCAGCATCGTAATTGCCGTTTGTTCGGCGGGAAACGTGGTGGCAGATATACGACAGGGTCCACACGACTCGATGTGTCTTATCGGAATCGAATGTGCGACCGTCGAGGCCGTTTGCCGGCTGAATGTCCGACGGCAGCTCCCCGGATTGGTCGTTCGACAGGCAGACCCGTCGGGCGGCTCAGGCCAGCCGGACGACGATTACCGGGCGTCAACTATGGCACCGTGAGGGCCGCTTCGCTCATTGCGCGGCTGCTGCGCGAATCACGACCGGGGAGAAACCACTCAATGACGGCACCCTACGATCCTGCCCACAACCAGCCGCCCGCCGGCCAGCCGCCGATGCCACCGACCGCCCATCTCCCGCAGGTGCCCGCCGGGCAGTTCCCGCCGCCCCCGGTGGGCCAGTTCTCCCCGCCGACGCCCGGCCAGTTCCCGCCACCGCCCGCCCCGCGGAAGCGGGCCTCCTGGCTGGTGCCCACCCTCATCGGTGTCGGTGCCTTCGTGGTGCTGTGCTGCGGTGGTCCGATGGTGCTGGGCCTGGTCAGCGAGGACACGAAGCCCGAGGCTGCCTCCGTGGGCGGCGACGCTCCCGCCGCCAGGAGCAGTGCCGCACCGGCGGCGAGCACCGCGCCAGCTTCCCCGGCGGCACCGGCACCGGCCAAGAAGACCGAGGCACCCGTGCCGCCGAAGCCGAAGACCCCGGGTATCGGTGACAAGGTGCGCGGCGGGGACTTCGAATTCACCGTCAAGAGCATGAAGTGCGGGATCTCCCGTGTGGGCAACGATTTCCTCAACAAGAAGGCGCAGGGCACCTTCTGCAAGGTCAGTGTGACCGTCAAGAACGTCACCAAGCGCGCGCACACCTTCCACGCCGACGGCAGCCTCAGCGCCCAGGATTCCAGCGGCCGAGAGTACGAGGCCGACGGAGAGGCCGGAATCTACGGCAACAGCGACGGCCAGGGTTTCCTCGACGAAATCAACCCGGGCAACTCGGTGACCGCCAACGTCTACTTCGACGTGCCGAAGGGCACCAAGCTCAAGACGGTCACGCTGGATGCCGGCCTGTTCACCTTTGCGGAAGACGCTGTCGTCACCCTCTGAACCGCCACCGGCAGGCCATGCTCCGGGACGGCTACGGCTGTAGCCGGATGGCGGCCCGGTCCCGGTGTCGAGGTAGCGGTGTCCCGGTCGGGGGATACCGCTACCTCGCTGAGGTGGAGACGATCAACCCCACTCGGCCGGTCACTCCGGTACGCGGCGGTACGCGCCGTCGCTGGCCGACGTCGCCATCGAGGCGTACGCGCGCAGGGCGGCGGACACCGGGCGCTGCCGGTCGAGCGGGGTGTATGGCCGCTCCCGCTTCTCCTGCGCCACCCGGCGGGCCGCCAGCACGTCGTCGGGCACGTTCAGCTCGATCGACCGGGCCGGGATGTCGATGACGATCTCGTCGCCCGGCTCGACCAGGGCGATCAGCCCACCGGAGGCCGCCTCGGGGGAGGCGTGCCCGATGGACAGCCCGGAGGTGCCGCCGGAGAACCGGCCGTCGGTGAGCAGCGCGCAGGACCGGCCCAGCCCGCGCCCCTTGAGGAACGAGGTGGGGTAGAGCATCTCCTGCATGCCGGGGCCGCCCTTGGGCCCCTCGTAGCGGATCACCACGACGTCGCCGGCGACGATCTCCTTGGCGAGGATCGCCGCGACCGCGTCGTCCTGCGACTCGTAGACCTTGGCCGGGCCCCGGAAGGTCAGGCACTCCTCGGGCACCCCGGCGGTCTTCACCACGCAGCCGTCCGGCGCGATGTTGCCGTGCAGGATGGCCAGCCCGCCGTCGGCGCTGTAGGCGTGCGCCAGGTCCCGCACGCAGCCCTGCGCGGCGTCGGTGTCCAGGGTGGACCAGCGGTTGGTGGTGGAGAACGGCTCGACGGTACGCACCCCGCCGGGCGCGGCGTGGAACAACTCCACCGCCTCGGGGGTGGGTGAGCCGCCCCGGACGTCCCAGTCGGTGAGCCACTGGGCCAGCGAGGGGGAGTGCACGGCGTGCACGTCGCGGTGCAGCAGGCCGGCGCGGTCCAGCTCACCGAGGATGGCCGGGATGCCACCGGCGCGGTGCACGTCCTCCATGTGGTAGTTCGGCGAGTTCGGGGCGACCTTGGCCAGGCAGGGCACCCGCCGGGAGATGGCGTCGATGTCGGCGACGCCGAAGTCGAGTTCGGCCTCACGGGCGGCGGCGAGCAGGTGCAGGATCGTGTTGGTCGACCCGCCCATCGCCACGTCGAGGGCGACCGCGTTGTCGAACGCCCTGCGGTTGGCGACGGCGCGGGGCAGCACGGAGGCGTCGTCGTCGTCGTACCAGCGCTTGGCGATCTGGACGGCGGTCCGGCCGGCCTCCACGAAGAGCGACCGGCGCGCGGCGTGGGTGGCCAGCGTCGAGCCGTTGCCGGGCAGCGCCAGGCCGATCGCCTCGGTGAGGCAGTTCATCGAGTTGGCGGTGAACATGCCGGAGCAGGAGCCGCAGGTCGGGCAGGCGGAGCGCTCGATCTCGCCGAGCTGGTCGTCGGTGACGGCCTCGTTCGAGGAGGCGATCATCGCGTCGATCAGGTCGATCTTGGAGTGCACGATGCCCTCGATGGCCACCGTCTTGCCGGCCTCCATCGGGCCGCCGGAGACGAAGACGGTCGGGATGTTGAGCCGCAGCGCGGCCAGCAGCATGCCGGGGGTGATCTTGTCGCAGTTGGAGATGCAGACCAGGGCGTCGGCGCAGTGCGCGTTGACCATGTACTCGACCGCGTCGGCGATCAGCTCCCGGCTGGGCAGCGAGTAGAGCATGCCGCCGTGGCCCATGGCGATGCCGTCGTCGACGGCGATGGTGTTGAACTCGCGCCCCACCCCGCCGGCCTCGGCCACCGCGTCCGCGACCAGGCCACCCATGTCCTTCAGGTGGACGTGACCGGGGACGAACTGGGTGAAACTGTTCGCGATGGCGACGATCGGCTTGCCGAAGTCGTCGTCGGTCATCCCGGTGGCCCGCCACAGGGCCCGGGCGCCGGCCATCGTCCGACCGTGGGTGGAGGTCCTCGACCGCAGCTCAGGCATGGGTACCAGTCTTACACCGCCCGGCGGGCGGCTCCTACCGCTCGCGCCGTGTCCCAACAGTTGCACACCCGGTACCCCGTAGCGGGTGCCGATCCGGCACAGTTGAGGTCGTGCGTTTACCCCCGGGCATGGTCGCCGTGGCGGTGTTGAGCGGCCTGCTCGCCGTCGCCGCCGCCGCACTGTTGGCCGACTCGGCCCGGCGGCGCGGCGGGCCGCACCGCCAGGCGCACCTGTTGTTCGCCGTGGCCGCCACGATCGCCCTGGCCACCGTGGTCGCCGGCGTCGTCGCGGTGCTCGGCGCGACCGAGCACGGGGCGCACCGGCGCGGTCAGGGAATGGGCTGGGCGTCGCTGATCGCGGTCGGCACCGCGCTGAGCGGGCTGGGCTACTGCGCGGGTCTGCTCCGCCTGCCCGGCGCGATGGTGGCCCGGGCCGCCGCCGCGCGGCTGCTGCTCGACGGGCTGACCGTGGCCGCCGCGATCTGGTTCGTCGGCTGGGTGCTCCTGTCGGAGCCGACCCGGCTGCTCGGGCCGGCGACCCCGAGCTCCTGCCCGGCGATCCTGCTCGCCTCGGTGACCGCAGCGATCACCGCCGGCCTCACCGGCATGGTGGTGGCCCGCGCCGACGGCCCCCGGACCCGGCTGGCCGTGCTCGGTGTCGGCATCACCGCGACCGCCACCGGTGGCCTCGTCCTGGCCGCCGGGGTCTGCCAGGGCGGCTCGGCGATGGCGCTGACCGGTGCCGCACTGCTCGCCGTGGGCATGCTCGCCGGGGCGCTCGCCGTGCACCGGGTGGACGCCCCCGGCCAGGTCGACATCGACCTGATCAGCCGCGACGGCGAGTACGCCTTCATCCCGATGGTGGCGATGGCCGGTTCGGCGATGTACCACCTCGTCCAGGGCGGCCGGTTCGACGCGCTGGGCATCATCGCCGGCAGCCTGGAGGGCTTCGCCCTGGTCACCCGGCAGTACCTCACCCTCAACGACGTACGCAGCTACGCCCACCGGCTGGCCGACCGGGAGGCGCACTTCCGGGAGCTGGCCCACACCGACCCGCTGACCACCCTCGCCAACCGGCGTGGCCTGCTGCGGGAGATGCAGCGCTGCGCCACCGAGGGGGGTGGCTGCGTGCTGCTCGGCCTCGACCTGGACGGCTTCAAGAACGTCAACGACATGCGTGGCCACGACGTCGGCGACATGGTGCTGGCCGAGGTGGGCCGGCGGCTGCGGAGCAACCTGCGCCCCGGTGACCTGGCCGCCCGGCTCGGCGGCGACGAGTTCGCGGTGCTGATGCGGGGCCGGCCGACCGACGCGGACGTGGTGGCCGAGCGGCTGCTGGGGGTGCTCGGCCGGCCCTACGACCAGGAGGGCGGGGCGGTCTTCCTCTCGGTCAGCATCGGGGTGGCCGGCCAGGGCGGCGACGACCCGGACGTGGTCGGCCTGCTGCGCCACGCCGACCTGGCCCTGCGCTACGCCAAGCAGCGCGGCAAGAACCGGATCGAACGCTACGACGGCAGCTACGACCAGCTGCTGACCCGGCGTACCCGGCTGGAGCACGAGATGCGTGGCGCGATCGAGCGCGACGAGCTGCGGCTGGCCTTCCAGCCGGTGGCGTCGCTGCCCTCGGTCCGGCCGGTGGGTGCCGAGGCGCTGCTCCGTTGGCACCACCCCGAGTTGGGCAACGTCCGGCCGGACGAGTTCATCCCGCTGGCCGAGGAGTGCGGGATGATCGCCAAGCTGGGGGCCTGGGTGCTGCACCAGGCGTGCTGGCAGCTGTCCCGTTGGCTGGCCGACGGCCACGACGTCTGGGTGTCGGTCAACGTCTCCCCACGCGAGCTGCACGCCCCGGAGTACGTGGTGCAGGTGGCCGAGGCGTTGCGCGCCCACCACGTGCCGCCGCAGCGGCTGGTGCTGGAGGTCACCGAGCATGCCGTCGCCACCGACCTGGACGAGCTGATCCGCCGGCTGACCGCGCTGCGGCGGACCGGGGTGCGGATCGCGCTCGACGACTTCGGTGCGGGGTACTCGTCGCTGGGGCAGTTGCGTCGGCTGCCGATCGACATCCTCAAGATCGATCACAGTCTGGTCGCCGAGCACGAGCCGGTCCGCCCGGTGGGCCGGGACGGGCCGGCGTTCGCCCCGATGGTCGACATCGTCATGCGGCTGGGCCACCAGTTCGGCCTGGAGGTGATCGCCGAGGGGGTCACCAACCCGGCCGAGCTGGCCGCGGTGGTCGCCGCCGGCTGCCGGTTCGGGCAGGGCGCGCTCTTCGGCTGGGGGGTGCCGGCCGAGCATCTGGAGGCGATGCTGGAGGCGGCCACCTCGCCGGGCGCGCGCCCCGCGTCGGCTCCGCCGGCCCCGCCGCCCCCGCCGCTGCGACCCACCCCGTCGCCGCTGCTGCCCCGGCTGCGATCCCACCCACCGGCATCTCCGTCGGTGCCCGCCCCGCGCCCCGCGTATGAGGAGTCCACGCAGGCCGGGCCGGTTGACGAGACCCCGAACGGGGACGGCATCCCTCGTTCGTGAACCAACATGTGGGATCAGTTGACTCATCGCGTGAGATGCGTCAGGCTTGGCCCATGTCGTCGAACCGGTCGCTGCGAGTACTTACCTGAGCGCACTCTCCCGCTGTCGAGAGTGCGCTGGCCCCGTGCATCTGCACGAGGGCCGTTTTTATTGCCGTCGGAACCACCGGGGCGGGCCGCCGCCCCCGTCGCACCTGTCGTAGCAGCTCCACCCAACTCCAGCCGAAGGCCTGAACCGCCATGACGAGACCCACGCCAGAGACCCTCGCCCACTCCGCCCGGCGGGCCCGTACGGTCACCGAGCCGGCCGGCGACGCCGACCACACCACCCCGCCGCGCGCCGCCGCGCCGGCCACCCCGGCCGTAAAGCCGTCCGGGCCGGTCCCGGTCTCCGGTGCCGGCTCCCTGGTGCGGTCGTTGGAGGCGCTCGGCGTCGACGTCGTCTTCGGCATCCCCGGCGGGGCGATCCTGCCCGCCTACGACCCGCTCTACGACTCCTCGGTGCGGCACGTCCTGGTCCGGCACGAGCAGGGCGCGGGACACGCCGCCACCGGGTACGCGCAGGCCACCGGCCGGGTGGGCGTCTGCATCGCCACCTCCGGGCCGGGCGCGACGAACCTGGTCACCCCGATCGCCGACGCGTACATGGACTCGGTGCCGATCGTCGCGATCACCGGGCAGGTGGCCCGCCCGATGATCGGCACGGACGCCTTCCAGGAGGCGGACATCCAGGGCATCACTCTGCCGATCACCAAGCACAACTTCCTGGTGCAGAACGCCGAGGAGATCCCGCAGGTCCTCGCCGAGGCGTTCCACCTGGCCGCGACCGGGCGTCCCGGGCCGGTGCTGGTGGACATCCCCAAGGACGTCCTGCAGGCGGCGACCACCTTCTCCTGGCCGCCCACCCTGGACCTGCCCGGCTACCGGCCGACCCTGCACCCGCACGGCAAGCAGATCCGGGAGGCGGCGCGGCTGATCAGCGGCGCCCGCCGGCCGGTGCTCTACGTCGGCGGCGGGGTGCTCAAGGCCGGTGCGACCGAGTCGCTGCGCCAGCTCGCCGAGCTGACCGGCATCCCGGTGGTGACCACGCTGATGGCGCTGGGCGCGTTCCCCGACTCGCACCGTCAGCACCTGGGCATGCCGGGCATGCACGGCACCGTCGCCGCCGTCTACGGCCTGCAGAAGGCCGACCTGATCGTGGCGTTGGGGGCCCGGTTCGACGACCGGGTGACCGGCAAGCTGGACTCGTTCGCCCCGGACGCCACGGTGGTGCACGCCGACATCGACCCGGCCGAGATCGGCAAGAACCGGCACGCCGACGTCCCGATCGTCGGCGACGCCAAGCACGTCATCGACGAGCTGATCGCGGCGGTGACCACCGAGCAGAAGGCCGGCCGTCGCACCGAACTGCACGACTGGTGGCACCAGCTCGACGACCTGCGCGAGCGGTACCCGTTGGGCTACGACGAGCCGGCCGACGGCACCCTGTCCCCGCAGTACGTGATCAAGCGGCTGGGCGAGATCGTCGGCCCGGACGCGATCTACGTGGCCGGGGTCGGCCAGCACCAGATGTGGGCCAGCCAGTTCATCTCGTACGAGAAGCCGGGCACCTGGCTCAACTCCGGCGGCCTCGGCACCATGGGGTACGCCGTCCCGGCGGCGATGGGCGCGAAGGCCGGCCGGCCGGACACGGTGGTGTGGGCGGTGGACGGCGACGGCTGCTTCCAGATGACCAACCAGGAGCTGGCCACCTGCGCGCTGGAGGGCATCCCGGTCAAGATCGCGGTGATCAACAACGGCAACCTGGGCATGGTCCGGCAGTGGCAGACCCTGTTCTACGAGGGGCGCTACTCCAACACCGAGCTGGGCACCCACAAGCACCGCATCCCCGACTTCGTCAAGCTGGCCGAGGCGCTCGGCTGCGTCGGCCTACGCTGCGAGAACGCCGAGGACGTCGACAAGACGATCGAGGCGGCGATGGCGATCACCGACGCACCTGTCGTGATCGACTTCACGGTCGGCAAGGACGCGATGGTCTGGCCGATGGTGGCCGCCGGCACCAGCAACGACGAGATCATGTTCGCCCGGGGCGTCCGCCCGACGTTCGACGAGGACGACATCTGAGATGAGTGACCGATTCCCCGGGACCGTGCACCGGCACGGCCCGACCGAGCGAAGCGAGACGGTGGCATGACCCTGCACACCCTGTCCGTGCTGGTGGAGAACAAGCCGGGTGTCCTGGCCCGGGTCTCCGGCCTGTTCTCCCGGCGCGGCTTCAACATCGACAGCCTGGCCGTCGGTGAGACCGAGAACCCCGACGTCTCCCGGATCACCATCGTGGTCAACGCCGACTCGTCGCCGCTGGAGCAGGTCACCAAGCAGCTCAACAAGCTGGTCAACGTACTGAAGATCGTCGAGTTGGACCCGCAGGTCTCGGTGGCGCGGGAGCTGCTGCTGGTCAAGGTCCGCGCCGACCGCGCCGCCCGCGCGCAGGTGCTGGAGACGGTCGCCCTGTTCCGGGCCCGGGTGGTCGACGTCGCGCCGGACACCCTCACCGTCGAGGCCACCGGCACCCCCGACAAGCTCGACGCGCTGCTGCGCGACCTGGAGCCGTTCGGGATCAAGGAGATGGTCCAGTCCGGCACGGTGGCGATCGGGCGCGGCTCGCGGTCGATCACCGCCGGCCCGGCGCTGCGCGCCGCCTGAGCGCGCCGCCCACCCGCCACCGCACACAGTCCACGACGGTCGACGAGACCGCCGTACGAAAGGGAAGTCAATGAGCGTTGAGGTGTACTACGACGACGACGCCGACCTGGGCCTGATCCAGGGCCGCAAGGTCGCCGTGATCGGGTACGGCAGCCAGGGCCACGCCCACGCGCTGTCGCTGCGTGACTCCGGTGTCGACGTGGTGATCGGCCTGCCGGCGGGCTCCAAGAGCCGGCCCAAGGCCGAGGAGCAGGGCCTGCGGGTGCTCACCCCGGCCGAGGCGGCGGCCGAGGCCGACGTGATCATGATCCTGGCGCCGGACACCGCCCAGCGGACCATCTACGCCGAGTCGATCGCCCCCAACCTCGCCCCCGGCAAGGCGCTCTTCTTCGGGCACGGCTTCAACATCCGGTACGGCCTGATCACCCCGCCGGCCGACGTGGACGTGGCGATGGTCGCCCCGAAGGGCCCCGGCCACCTGGTCCGCCGCCAGTACGTCGACGGCAAGGGCGTGCCCTGCCTGGTCGCCGTCGAGCAGGACGCCAGCGGCAACGCCTTCCCGCTCGCCCTGGCGTACGCCAAGGGCATCGGCGGCACCCGGGCCGGCGCGATCAAGACCACCTTCACCGAGGAGACCGAGACCGACCTCTTCGGCGAGCAGGCGGTCCTCTGCGGTGGCGCGGCGGCCCTGGTGCAGACCGGGTTCGAGGTGCTCACCGAGGCCGGCTACGCCCCCGAGGTGGCCTACTTCGAGTGCCTGCACGAGCTGAAGCTCATCGTCGACCTGATGTACGAGGGCGGCATCGCCCGGATGCGGTACAGCATCTCCGACACCGCCGAGTACGGCGACCTGTCCCGGGGCCCGCGCGTGGTCGACTCGCGGGTCAAGGAGGAGATGCGCAAGATCCTCGGTGAGATCCAGTCCGGCGAGTTCGCCCGCGAGTGGGTGGCCGAGGACGACGCCGGCCGGCCGAACTTCGCCAAGTGGCGGGCCGAGGGCGCGGCGCACCCGATCGAGGAGACCGGGCAGAAGCTGCGTTCGATGATGAGCTGGGTGGACCGCCCGCTCACCGAGACCGCCTGACCCGTCGGTCCTGACCGGGTCGCCGGCGCCCTCGGGCGGGTCGCGGACCGGTCGACGTGGTTACGTGAAGCGGTATGACTGGCAGGCATATTTATGCCTGCCAGTCATACCGCTTTCTGCGTGACCATCTCCCGGGCGGCCGGCCCTGCGCCGGGGCCGGGTCACTGTCGCCCGTCCCGTCGGGCCGCCACCGGACCCGCCCCGGCTCACCCGTCCCGCCGGTCGCCGTCGCCGTGCGCGGTGGCCGGTTCACCAGGCGGGACGGGGTGATCGTCGCCTCATCGACCGCGATCGGCCCCCGCGCCGTGCTCCCGGACCGGATGAACGGGGGATGACAGGCGTGCGACAACCCTGTGTGAGGGCCCTCACCCCGTAGACCGGGACCTGCTGGCGGGAGCGACCCCTACCATCCTTGGTGAGGTGCGTGACCGGCACCTGACGGCCATGGCACGGATCGGCGCAGGGCGCATCGCGGCGCCCGGTCGCCCCGGCCGAACCTAATACGACGTCTACGAGGACCGATGAATCCTGTCGTACTGATCGCCGAAGAACTCGCCCCCGCCGCCATCGAGGTGCTCGCGCACGACTTCGACGTGCGCCACGTCGACGGCACCGACCGCCCGGCCCTGCTCTCCGCGCTGGCGGAGGCCGACGCGGTCATCGTGCGCAGTGCCACGCAGATCGACGCCGAGGCGGTCTCTGCCGCGCCGCGCCTGAAGGTGGTCGCCCGGGCCGGCGTCGGGCTGGACAACGTCGAGGTCCCGGCCGCCACCGCGCGGGGCGTCATGGTCGTCAACGCCCCCACCTCCAACATCGTCTCCGCCGCCGAGCAGGCCGTCGCGCTGCTGCTCGCCGTCGCGCGCAACACCGCCAGCGCCAGCGCCGCGCTCAAGGCCGGCGAGTGGAAGCGGTCCAAGTACACGGGTGTCGAGTTGCAGGGCAAGACCGTCGGCGTGGTCGGCCTCGGCCGCATCGGGGTGCTGTTCGCCCAGCGCATCGCCGCCTTCGGCACCCGGCTGATCGCGTACGACCCCTACATCCAGCCGGCCCGCGCCGCCCAGCTCGGCGTCCGCCTGGTGGGGCTGGAGGAACTGCTGCGGGAGGCCGACTTCATCTCGATCCACCTGCCGAAGACCCCGGAAACGGTCGGCCTGATCGGCGAGAAGGAGCTGTCGATCGTCAAGCCGGGCGTCCGGATCGTCAACGCCGCCCGGGGTGGCCTGGTCGACGAGCAGGCCCTCGCGGACGCGATCGCCGAGGGCCGGGTCGCCGGCGCCGGCGTCGACGTGTACGCCAAGGAGCCGTGCACCTCCTCGCCGCTGTTCGCCTTCGACAACGTGGTGGCCACCCCGCACCTGGGCGCCTCCACCCACGAGGCGCAGGACAAGGCCGGTCTGGCCGTGGCCAAGAGCGTCAAGCTGGCGTTGCAGGGCGAGTTCGTGCCGGACGCGGTGAACGTGCAGGCCGGCGGGGTCGTCGCCGAGGACGTCCGGCCGCTGCTGCCGCTGGCCGAGAAGCTGGGCCGGGCGTTCACCGCCGTGGCCGGCGGGGTGGCCGCCAGCGTCACCGTCGAGGTGCGCGGCGAGATCGTCAACCACGACGTGTCGGTGCTGAAGCTCGCCGCCACCAAGGGGCTGTTCAGCTCCGTGGTCGAGGACCAGGTCACCTACGTCAACGCGCCGCACCTGGCCGCCGAGCGGGGCGTCGAGGTGACCCTCGCCACCCTGGCCGAGACGGTCGACCACCCGAACCTGGTCACCGTGCGGGGCGCGCTGCCCGACGGTCGTACGGTCAGCGTCTCCGGCACGGTCGCCCACACCGGCGCCCGCGACGTCATCAAGCTGACCGAGGTGGACGGCTTCGACGTGGAGATCGGCGCGGAGGGCATCCTGCTCTTCCTGCGGTACGTCGACCGGCCGGGCGTGGTCGGCACCGTCGGCACGCTGCTCGGCGAGGCCGGCATCAACATCGCCGCCATGCAGGTGGCCCGTCGGGAGGCCGGCGGCGAGACCCTGATGACCCTCACCGTCGACCAGGCGCTCGGGGCGGACCTGCTCACCTCAGCCGCCGACTCGATCGGGGCGACCGCCGCCAGCGCGGCCGACCTGCGCGACGAGTAGTCGCACCCGCACGGTTCACCACGGAGGGCCCGGCCGCACGGCCGGGCCCTCCGCCGTCCACACCCGAGCGTCCCGGGTGGTGCGGTCAGCGGGCCAGGCGCGACGGCGGCGGGTAGACCGAACCGTCCTGCGGGTCGAAGAGCATCAGGTCGTACTCCCCGGCCAGCCGTTCGATGTCGAGCAGCACCTGGTCGTCGCAGGTCGGTACGAGGTTCAGCGCCACGTGGTCGGCCGCCGCGTGCAGCGGCGACACCTCCCACGGGGTGCCCTGATGGGCGGGCCGGTCGGGGTACGAGGCGGTGATGGCGCGGTAGAAGGCGACCACCCGGGGGTCCGGATACCGCTCGCCGTGCCGTCCCTCGTGGCACTGCCGCACCGCGGCCCGGACGTCCTCGGGCGTGGCTCCGTCGTGCAGGGCCCACACGCTCAGATCGAAACTCACGGCGGACAGCGTGCCATCACCCGGACGCCCGAGCGACACTGACCCGCCGTGATCGCCACGAGTGGTCGAGAGTGTACGGAGAAACACGGTCCGCTGTGGAGACTCTTGCGTCGAGTTGCGTCGATTCGCTAGCGTACCGGTGCGGTCATCGGGAAAGTCGGAAGTCGACCCGTCTTCGGGTGACGGGGCCGAGCGTCCGGCCGGCCGGTCCGCACCCCTCGAATGCGCGAGCCACGCGCACTCGTCGCTGACCGGCCCCCACGGTCGTTGCCGAGACCGTGGGGGCCGATCGCCGGCCCGTCGACCGCGCCACCCCGTGGACCCCCTCCACAGGTCGGCCGACACGCCGCGACACCGCTCAGCGGCGTCGGTGGGCGAAGAGAGCCTGATAGGCCGAGTCGGCGCGGAACCACGACAGTCCCACCGGCCCGGCCGCGTACAACGCGGTCGCGTAGGCGTCGGCCACCGCCAGGTCCGGGCCGACGACGGTCGCGGCGACCAGCTGTCCGGCCGGTTCGCCGGTGTGCGGGTCGACCACGTGCCCCTGCCGGCCGGTGACCCCGGAGGTGCCCACCGCGCCGGCCGTCATCTCCAGCACCAGCGGGGTCCGCCGGCCGTCGGTCGGGTGGTGCACCGCCACCCGCCACGGGCCGCCGTGCGCGGCGTGCCCGCGTACCGTCAGGTCGGCGCCGGAGAGCACCGCGTAGTCGGTGATGCCGGCGGCGCGCAGCCGGGTCGCGGCCCGCTCCACCGCCCAGCCGTTGAGCAGGCCGCCGGGGTCGAAGCCGCCGGGGACGGCCCAGGCGTCGAACCAGCCGTCGGTGGCGGCCCGCATGGCCGCGCAGCGGTCGACCAGGTCGGTCAGCGGCGGGTACGACTCGGGGCTGATCTCGCCGCGCCGCAGCCGGGAGACCAGGCTCTGCGGCCGGTTCGGCCCGTAGGTGAGGTCGATCGCCCGCAGTTCGGCGACGGCGTCGCGTAGCGCGTCGCCGACCGCCCGGCGGCCCAATTCCTCGGGGGCGTTGAGCAGGAGCGAGTATTCGGCGGTGCCGGTCCGGACGGAGTGCTGCACGGCGATCCGGCCGCCGGACGGGTCGCCGGCGCGGTCGAGGCGGTGGCTGCGGGTGCCCAGGCGCAGGTCGGGACGGCGGCGGGAGAACGCCTTCTGGTCCACCCAGCGGGTGCGCGGTTGCTCGTCCAGTCGGCCTGGCCCCCGCTGCTGCTCGGTCCGCATCATCCTGCTCCTTCGCCGACGGTGCCGCGCCGTCGCGGCCGGTCCGTCCCGGGCCCCCACGACCCGTCCTGCACCGACCCTAGGCAGTGGAGATGACCGCACCATGAATGCCGCCTGGGAGCCTGCTGAGCATTTCGTTCTCCCAGATGGTGGAAGGCGCGTACCGGGAGGCGGGACGGGGACGTACCGTTGCGCTCAGCGGACGAGGTGAGGAGCAGCAGGTGGCACGGATCGCGGTGGTGGCCGGGGACGGGATCGGACCCGAGGTGGTCGCGCAGGCCCTCAAGGTCCTCGACGCCGTGCTTCCCGGCGTCGAGGCCACCCGGTACGACCTCGGCGCGGCGCGGTACCACCGCACCGGCGAGGTGCTGCCCGACTCGGTGTTGACCGAGCTGGCCGGCCACGACGCCATCCTGCTCGGCGCGGTGGGCGACCCCACCGTGCCGCCGGGCGTGCTGGAGCGGGGCCTGCTGCTGAAGCTGCGCTTCGCCTTCGACCAGTACGTCAACCTGCGCCCGTCCCGGCTCTGGCCGGGGGTTCCCGGCCCGCTGGCCACCGTCAAGCCGGGCGAGGTCGACCTGGTGGTCGTCCGGGAGGGCACCGAGGGGCTCTACGCCGGGGCCGGCGGCAGCCTGCACCGGGACACCCCGGCCGAGGTGGCCACCGAGGAGAGCCTGAACACCCGGCACGGGGTGGAACGGGTCATCCGGGACGCCTTCGCCCGCGCCGGTCGCCGTGAGCGGCGCAAGGTCACCCTGGTGCACAAGACCAACGTGCTGACCCACGCCGGCTCGCTGTGGGCCCGTGCCTTCGCGGCCGTCGCCGCCGAGCACCCCGACGTCACCACCGAGTACCAGCACGTCGACGCCGCCGCCATGTTCCTGGTCACCCAGCCCCAGCGGTACGACGTGGTGGTCACCGACAACCTGTTCGGCGACATCCTCACCGACATCGCCGCCGCGGTCACCGGGGGGATCGGCCTGGCCGCCAGCGGCTGCATCAACCCCACCGGGGCGTACCCGTCGATGTTCGAGCCGGTGCACGGCTCCGCGCCGGACATCGCCGGCAAGGGGGTCGCCGACCCGGTGGCCGCGGTGCTCTCCGCCGCGCTCCTGCTCGACCAGCTCGGCCACGCCGACGCCGCCGCCCGGGTGACCGGCGCGGTCGCCGCCGAGCTGGCCGGCCGGACGCCGGGTGTGGCGTTGCGCACCGACGAGGTGGGGGACCGGCTCGCCGCGCAGGCGGTGGCCTGACCCCGCGGGACGTGGAGCTATCCACTGAACGACCGTTCGGGGTAGGTTTTCTGGGACGTCAGCCCGGTGCGTGGTTCCCGCGTGCCGTCGATCCGCAGGGAGGTCAGCGCGATGAGCGGTGGTGACATGCTCGATTTCGAGATCCGTCCGAATCCCGCGCCGGTATCCGCCGCCGAGCGGGCCGCCCTGCTGGTCGACCCCGGCTTCGGCCGGGTCTTCACCGACCACATGGTGACCATCCGGTACGCCGACGGCAAGGGCTGGTACGACCCCCGGGTCGAGGCCCGCGCGCCGATCCCGATGGACCCGGCCAGCGCCGTCCTGCACTACGCGCAGGAGATCTTCGAGGGGTTGAAGGCGTACCGCAGCGCCGACGGCTCGGTGACCATGTTCCGGCCGGAGGCCAACGCGGCCCGGTTCATCGCCTCCGCCCGGCGGCTGGCCATGCCGGAACTGCCTGCGGAGCTGTTCGTCGAGTCGCTGCGCAAGCTGGTCGAGATCGACCGGGACTGGATCCCCGACGCCGCCGACGCCAGCCTCTACCTGCGGCCGTTCATGTTCGCCAGCGAGGTGTTCCTCGGCGTCCGCCCGTCCCGGGAGTATCTCTACTGCGTCATCGCCTCACCGGCCGGTTCCTACTTCGCCGGCGGGGTGAAGCCGGTCACCGTCTGGGTCTCGCCGGACTACACCCGGGCGGCCCCCGGCGGCACCGGCGCGGCCAAGTGCGGCGGCAACTACGCGGCGTCGCTGTCGGCCCAGGCCGAGGCGATCGAGGCCGGCTGCGACCAAGTGGTCTTCCTCGACGCGGTCGAGCGTCGCTACGTCGAGGAACTGGGCGGCATGAACGTGTTCTTCGTCTACGACGACGACACCCTGGTCACCCCGCCGCTGACCGGCACCATCCTGCCGGGCATCACCCGGGACGCGCTGCTCGCCCTGGCCGCCGCCTCCGGGCACCGGGTCGTCGAGCGTCCGGTGAGCTTCGACGAGTGGCAGGCCGACGCCGCGAGCGGCCGGCTGCGCGAGGCATTCGCCTGCGGCACCGCCGCGGTGATCACCCCGATCGCCCGGGTACGGCACCCCGGCGGCGAGTTCGTGATCGGCGGCGGTGAGCCGGGCCGGGCCAGCGCGGCGCTGCGGGAGCAGTTGGTGGCGGTCCAGCGGGGTGACGCACCCGATCCGCACGGCTGGGTCACGCACATCCGCTGACCACCCCGGCCGTCCTCCGGCCCGCCCCTCGTCGCTGGCGTGGGGGTGGGCCCCGACGGTCGGCCGCCTGCGTCCGGAGCCGGAGCCGACGGGCTGCTCCGGACAGCGTGCTGTGGCACTCCCCGGCCGGGCAGGTAGCCATGTCTGTGCGTCCTTTCGAGCTGATGACGTCAACGAATCAGCCGAGCTGTGGCCGCTCTGCCTGCGCCAACGGTCGGGCCGGCGGTGACAGCCGGTAGGGGACGCCCGTCGCTCGGTGGGCTACGCCGCACCGGCCCACTCGGGCTGCGCCCTTCCACCCCGGCTGCGTGTCCCGCTTGGGCTGCGTGTCCCGCTCGGGCTGCGCCCTTCCACCCCGGCTGCGTGTCCCGCTTGGGCTGCGTGTCCCGCTCGGGTCGAGCGTCCCGCTTGGGCTGCGTGTCCCGCTCGGGCTGCGCCCTTCCACCCCGGCTGTGTGTCCCGCTCGGGCTGCGTGTCCCGCTCGGGCTCGTCCCGGCTCGCTTCGGCGTGCTGCGGGTGTCGCGGTCGCCGGGGTGATGCTGACTCGTTTGCGTCATCAGCTCTAAAGGACGCACCCGGGCATCTGGAGGGTCTGGGCCCCGACCTGTCACCCCGCCCCGCCGGTGGCGATTCTCAGGGCTGGCAGGGCGCGTCGGCACAAGCGGGCACGGGTGGCGCGGGGCGCGTCGGCAGAAGCGGGCGTCGGGCACCGACGTGCCCGACGCCCGCTGCCGGAACGTCGGCGGTGCGCTCACCGCAGCGCGGGCGGCTCCAGCAGGTGGTCGCGCAGGGCGGCGAGCTGGTCGTCGGTGACGCCCGCGTGCCGCAGGTAGTCCTCGATCGAACCGTGTCGCTGGCGCAGCTCGGCGAGGAAGAGCGACATCGCCTCGGCGGGGGAGCCCAGGAAGGGCGCGGGCGGTGCTTCGGCCTCCGGCATGGACGCCGCCAGCCAGGCGCTGAACCGCTGGGACGCCTCGCTGCTCAGCGCGTAGTCCTCGGCGATCTGCTCGTCGTCGACGCCGAGCACGGACAGGGTCAGCGCGCAGACGATGCCGGTGCGGTCCTTGCCGGCGACGCAGTGCACCAGGACGGGCGCGTTGGCGCTGTCGGCGATCAGCCCGACCGCCTCGGCCAGCCCGGCGGTGCCGGTCTCGGCGAGGTCGGCGTACCGGTCGGCGAGGTAGCGGGCCAGGCTGGCCTCCGGCTCGTGGCGGCTCAGCGCCCAGTCGGCGTGCTCGGGGTGGATGTGCCGGTAGGCGAGGCCGTCGAGGTCGGGCACCCGGCCGTCCCGGTCCACCTCGGTCGGGCGGCGCAGGTCGATCACCGTACGGATGCCGAGCGCGGCGAACGCCTCCCGGTCGGTGCCGTCGATGCGGTGCGGGGAGTCCGAGCGGTAGAGCCGACCCCAGCGGACGGTACGGGCGTCGTGGCCGGGATAGCCGCCGACGTCGCGGAAGTTGAACATCGCGGAGAACGGGATACGCCGGCTGTTCTCGGTGGGGTTCACCCGCACACGGTAACGGCCGGCGGGGCGAGCACGCCGCCCCGCCGGCCGTTACCGTCGATCGACAGTTGTGCCTGCCGGCTACCGGGCGGTGCCGGGCGGCAGGTTGCCGTAGGTGTCGTCGTAGTAGCCGCCCAGCTTGTCGCGGTAGGCCGCGTCGCCGTGGCTGGTCTCGTCGTACTCGGGAGCGGCCTTGATCTGGTCCCGGGTGCGGTCGACGTGGACCTTCCGGTCGTCGTGGTCGACCTGGTTGACGGTGCCGGCGGGGAGCATCACCTTCTTGCCGAAGATCCACGGGCCGGTGTCGACGACGAGGTAGCTGCCGCCGACCTCGTGGCTCGCCTCGTCGATCTTGCCGATGCCGCCGTCGGTCGCCTCGACCTTGTAGCCGACCAGGTCGGCGTCGGCGACCCCGGCCTCGTCGCGGTAGCTCCAGGGGTTGAACGCCCCGCCGGGGGCACCGCCGGCGATCGCGCCCTGGCCGTCGTCGACCATCGGGTCGGTGGTGCCGTGGGCGGTGTGCGGATCGAGCCTGTCCATGGGAACTCCTGCCTCGACTGTCGTAGTCGTTATCGGAGAAAAGCGCTTCGTGTCCGCATCTGAGGTACCCGAGGGGAGACGTCCCACACACCCCGTCCCGGGATGTGGATTCTGTCTCCCAGATTCGGGTGGGAGTGGCAGAGTGGCGACCGTGACCAGCTCCGCCCGCATTATTGGCAGCTAGCGCGCCGGCCTCCCCTCTGCCGAGCGCGCAGACCTCCCGCATCCGCGGGGGGTCTTTTTGTTGCCCCCGCAAGGTTCGACGGTCCGAAGGAAGGGACTCGCGATGACGTTCCAGGTCTACGACACCACGCTGCGCGACGGCGCCCAGCGCGAGGGGCTCAGCTACTCGGTGATCGACAAGCTGGCGGTGGCCCGGCTGCTCGACGAGTTCGGCGTCGGTTTCATCGAGGGCGGATGGCCGGGTGCCGTGCCGAAGGACACCGAGTTCTTCCGTCGGGCCCGCACCGAACTGGACCTGCGGCACGCCCTGCTGGTCGCCTTCGGGGCCACCCGCAAGGCCGGGGTCGCCGTCGCCGACGACCCGCAGGTGCGGGCGCTGCTCGACGCGCAGACCCCGGCCGTCGCCCTGGTCGCCAAGGCCGACATCCGGCACGTCGAACGCGCCCTGCGCACCACCGGCGCGGAGAACCTGGCGATGGTCCGGGACACGGTCGCCCACCTGGTCGCCGAAGGACGACGGGTCTTCGTCGACGGCGAGCACTTCTTCGACGGGTTCCGGCACGACCCGGCGTACACCGCCTCGGTGGTCGAGGCCGCGCTCGCCGCCGGTGCCGAACGGTTCGTGCTCTGCGACACCAACGGCGGGATGCTGCCGTCCCGGGTGACCGCCGCGATCGCCGACCTGACCGCCCGGACCGGCATCGCCCCGGAACTGTTCGGCATGCACGCCCAGAACGACACCGCCTGCGCGGTGGCCAACACCATCGCGGCCGTCGAGGCCGGGGTCCGGCACGTGCAGGGCACCGCGAACGGGTACGGCGAGCGCCCCGGCAACGCCGACCTCTTCGCCGTCGTGGCCAACCTCCAGCTCAAGCTCGGGCTGCCCGTCCTACCCGACGGCTGCCTGGAACAGATGGTGCGGGTCTCGCACGCCATCGCCGAGATCGCCAACATCGCCCCCGACACCCACCAGGCGTACGCCGGGGCCGCCGCCTTCGCCCACAAGGCGGGGCTGCACGCGAGCGCGATCAAGGTCGACCCGTTGCTCTACAACCACGTGGACCCGTCGGTGGTGGGCAACGACATGCGGATCCTGGTGACCGAGATGGCCGGCCGGGCCAGCATCGAGCTGAAGAGCCGCGAGCTGGGTCTTGACCTGGCCGGCCATCCGGACGCCGTGTCGAAGGTGACCACCCGGGTCAAGGAGCTGGAGGCGGGCGGCTGGTCGTTCGAGGCCGCCGACGCGTCGTTCGAGTTGCTGGTCCGCTCCGAGCTGCCGGACGCCGCCCCGGTGCGACCGTTCGCGCTGGAGTCGTACCGGGTGCTGGTCGAGCACCGGGAGGACGGCGCGGTGGTCTCCGAGGCCACCGTCAAGATCCGGGTACGCGGTGAGCGGGTGATCGCCACCGCCGAGGGCAACGGCCCGGTCAACGCCCTCGACGAGGCGCTGCGGGTCGGGCTGACCCGGTACTACCCGGAGCTGCGTCACTTCGAGCTGGCCGACTACAAGGTGCGCATCCTGGAGGGCACCCACGGCACCGGGGCGGTGACCCGGGTGCTGGTGGAGACCGCCGACGGCACCGGCCGGGACTGGACCACCGTCGGCGTGCACCCCAACGTGGTCGAGGCGTCCTGGCACGCCCTGGTCGACGCCCTCACCTACGGCCTCGACCGCGCGGCGGTGTGAGCCGACCTCCCGGCGTCAGGGGGCGGGCAGGCGCAGGGTGGCCAGCACGGCGCGGTGGTCGGTGGCGGGGACCCGGTGGACGGTGACCGCACGGACGGCGATCCGGCGGTCGACCAGGACGTGGTCGATGGTGACCGGCGGGATCGGGTCGCCGTCGTACGGGCCCCACGTGCCCACCAGCCCGGCCCCGACGGCGTCGGCGGCGTCGACGTAGCCGCTGGCCAGGAGGGCACGCAGCGGGGAGTGGTCGAGGGTGGCGTTGAAGTCCCCGGCGAGGATGCCGAGCTGTCCGTCGGGGGTGGCGCGCGGCTGGCCCGCCAGGTCGGTGCGCCACTCGTCGACCACCCCGACCGACCAGGGTGCCGCCGGGTGGGCCGACTCCACCCGCAGCGCCGGTGCGCCGGGCACCGCCACCGTCGCGTACGCCTGGGTGAACGCGAACCCGGTATTGCGCCGGAAACCGCCGCCGGTGAGGGGGAACCGGGCGTAGAGCCCGGAGCCGGTGGTGCCCACCTCGGGGTTGAGTTGGCGGTGGGGGAGCAGGTCGGCGAGGCCGGCCCGGTCGAGGGCGTCCCGCGCCGCCGGGGTGAACTCCTGCACGGTGAGCACGTCCACCTCGTTGCGGCGGACCAGTTCGACCAGGGTGGCCGCGTCGGCGTTGCCGGCGAGCAGGTTGGCGGTGAGCACCCGCAGTTGCGGCCCCCGGGTCGCCTGCTGCCGGTCCGGTAGCGCACGGGGTACCACCGCGCCGAGGAGGGCCAGCGCCGCCACCGCCGCGGCCACCGCCGGCCACCGGCACCGCAGGGCGAGGGCCAGCATCAGGGCCAGCAGGCTGCCTCCCGCCACGTACGGGGTGAAGGCGAGCGCCTGCACGAGCGGGCCCCGGTCCAACCCGACGAGGCGGACCACGGCCCAGACGAGGCCGGGTGCCACCGCCAGCCAGCAGATCAGCGGGACGGCGCGAGGGCGGGTGGTGGCCGGCGCCGGGGTCGTCAGCACGGCGGCCAGCCTAGCGGCCGATGCCCCCCCCGCCGGGCGCGGAGCCGTTCCGTGAACGGTCGAGACTTCACGTTTCGCAATTTCCAACATCGTTTTCGAGATGGCAAAACGGGTTGGTGTGCTATTGACGCTCCGCTTTTCGCGGTGCTACGTTCCTCCTCGTTGAGGTGCCGCAACAGAGCGTAGTTTTCCCAGCTCAGGCCGGTCGGAAATGTTTCTTCTTCACTATTTCCGGCGCGGGTGGAAGGCTTTCCGCCCGCGTCCATTCCGGCTCGATCGCACCATCTCCATCCGGCTCGCCGTACGGTGGGTCGGCCGTATTGCCACGGTCACAAAAGGGAGACCTGTCATGGCCACATTCTTCAGGCGTAAGGCGGCGGCGGTGACGCTCGGCGTCCTGGCGCTCACCCTGGCCGGCGGCGGGATCGCCGTCGCGCAACCGGCGACCAAGGCCCCGGCCGAGGTGGCTCAGCCCGGGGCGCGGCTGGCCGGTGCCACCGGCCAGCCGCCGGTGACGGCGGCCGAAGCCAAGCAGGCCCGCGCGGCGCTGAAGGCTTCGCTCGCCCCGCCGGCCTCGGGTTCGGTCGCCTGGGCGGTCGTCGCCAGCGACGGCACCCTGCTCCAGCACTCGGCGAACGTCGTGTCGTCGACCAAGTACGGCACCGGCCAGTACCAGGTGCTGCTCGACTACAGCGTGGTCGGAAAGGCGTTCCAGGCCACCATCGGCACCAACGACCAGTTCAACGTGCCGCCGGCCGGCGAGATCGCGGTCGCCCCGCGCAACCAGACACCGAACGGCGTCTTCATCCAGACGTACAGCTCCAGCGGATCGGTGTCGAGCAAGCCGTTCCACCTGTTCGTCGCCAACTGAGGCGCGGACCCGTCGGCGGTGCCGGCCCCCACCGGGGGTCGGCACCGTCCGTTGTGGACCTCCTGTCCGTGACGGGTGGGGCGCGGATCGTCCGGTGACACCCGCATTGCGCCGCCGCACGGCGTTGCCGCCCCGCCGGGCCGGTCGTCCCTGTCCGGGGCGAATCGGCCCGTCGGGGCCGGAAATTCCGACGTTTGCCGGGCGGTGACCCCGGGAAGCAAGCACCGTGACGGACATCTCGGACACCCTGGCCAGCCTGTCCCGCCCGGTCGATGCCGACGCGGCGGGCGCCGAGTTGGAACAGACCCTCTTCGAGGTCAAACGCGTGATCGTCGGGCAGGACCGACTCGTCGAACGGCTGCTCACCGCGCTGATCGCCGACGGCCACTGCCTCCTTGAGGGGGTGCCCGGCGTGGCCAAGACGCTGGCCGCGCAGACCCTCGCCACCGTCGTCGGCGGCACCTTCACCCGCATCCAGTTCACCCCCGACCTGGTCCCCTCCGACATCGTCGGCACCCGGATCTACCGGGCCTCGACCGAGAACTTCGACGTCGAGCTGGGCCCGATCATGGCCAACCTGGTGCTCGCCGACGAGATCAACCGGGCCCCGGCCAAGGTGCAGTCCGCGCTGCTGGAGGCGATGGCCGAACGGCAGGTCACCATCGGCGGGCGGAGCTGGCCGGTGCCGGAGCCGTTCCTGGTGCTGGCCACCCAGAACCCGATCGAGTCCGAGGGGGTCTACCAGCTCCCCGAGGCGCAGCGGGACCGCTTCCTCATGAAGATCGTCGTCGACTATCCGGGCGACGCCGACGAGCTGGCCATCCTCTACCGGATGAGCAGCGACCGGCCCCGCCCCCGCCAGGTGCTCGACCCGGTCCGGCTGCGTGACTACCAGCGCCGGGCCGCCCAGGTCTTCGTACACCACGCGCTCGCCGAGTACGTGGTCCGGCTGATCCTCGCCACCCGCGACCCGGGCCGCTTCGGGCTGCCGGAGATCGCCCCGCTGCTGGCGTACGGGGCGAGCCCCCGGGCCACCCTCGGCCTGGTCGCCGCCGCCCGCGCCCAGGCGTTGCTGCGGGGCCGCGAGTACGTGCTCCCCGACGACGTCCGCGAACTCGCGGTCGACGTGCTCGCCCACCGGCTGGTGCTCTCGTTCGACGCGGTCGCCGACGGGGTCAGCGCCGAGGCGGTGGTGCACCGGCTGGTCCAGGCGGTGCCGCCCCCGGTGCTCGCCACCGGCCACCCCGAGTACACGCCCGACCTGGCGGCGGCGTGAACGCCCCGGCACCCCTGGCCGGCCCGACGCTTGCCGACCTCGCCCCCGAACGGCGGCTGCGCCGCCTCGAACTGACCGTCACCCGCCGGCTGGACGGGCTGCTCCAGGGCCAGTTGCGTGGTCTGCTGCCCGGCCCCGGCAGCGAGATCGCCGGCAGCCGCGAGTACCGCCCCGGCGAGGACGAGGTACGCCGGATGGACTGGGCGGTCACCGCCCGTACCACCGTCCCGCACGTCCGCGAGGTCGACGCCGACCGGGAGCTGACCACCTGGCTGCTGGTCGACGCCAGCCCCAGCATGGAGTACGGCACCGCCGAACTGGACAAACGGGAACTCTCGGTGGCGGCCGTCGCCGCGGTCGGGTTCCTCACCGCCGGCACCGGCAACCGGCTCGGCGCACAGGTGCTCGGCCGCGACGGGCTGCGCCGGTTCCCCGCCCGCAGCGGGCGTACCCACCTGCTGAGCCTGCTCCGCGCGTTGCTGCACGCCCCCCGGGCGGACGCCGAGCCACCGACCGGCCCGCCGGTCGGCCCCGACCTGGCCGCGGCCTTCGCGGCGATGCACCGGACCGCCGTCCGGCGGGGGCTGGTGGTGGTGGTCTCCGACTTCCTCGACGGGCTGCCCGACGACCCCGACGCCCCCACCCCGTGGGAGCCGGCGCTGCGTCGCCTCGCCGCCCGGCACCAGGTGCTCGCGGTCGAGGTGACCGACCCACGTGAGCTGGAGCTGCCCGACGTCGGCCTGATCACCCTGGTCGATCCGGAGACCGGCCGGCGGCGCGAGGTGTGGACCGGTGACCCGGAGTTGCGCCGCCGGTACGCCGACGCCGCCGCCGCGCAACGCGCCCAGGTGACCCGCGCGCTGCGCCGCAGCGGGGCCGGTCACCTGGCGTTGCGCACCGACCGGGACTGGACCGCCGACATCGTGCGGCACGTGCACGCCCAGCGTCGGCTGGCGGCCGCGCCCGCCGCCTCCCGGGGAGGTGCCGCGTGAACTGGCAGTCACCCGTCCGGCTCCTGCTGCTGCTCGGGGTGGCCGCGCTGGCCGCCGGCTACCTGCTGGCGCAGCGCCGCCGCAGCCGGTACGCGGTCCGCTTCACCAACCTGCGGCTGCTCGACCGGGTCGCCCCGCAACGCCCCGCCTGGCGGCGGCACGTGCCAGCCGGGCTCTTCCTGGCCATGCTGGCGCTGCTGGTGGTCGGCTTCGCCAGGCCCACCGCCGAGGTACGGGTGCCCCGCGAGCGGGCCACCGTGATGGTCGCCGTGGACGTCTCCACGTCGATGCTCGCCACCGACGTGGAACCGGACCGGTTGACCGCCGCCAAGGAGGCCGCCCGGACCTTCGCCGACGGGCTGCCCGACGAGTTCAACGTGGGGCTGGTCGCCTTCGCCGGCAGCGCGGCGGTGCTGGTGCCGCCGAGCACCGACCGGGGTGCCCTGCACGACGGGATCGACCGGCTCGCCGAGGGGATCACCGGGGTGCAGGGCACCGCCATCGGCGAGGCGATCAGCGCCTGTCTCGGCGCGGTCAAGAGCCTCGACGAGAAGGCGGCCAAGCAACCGCCGCCGGCCCGGGTCGTCCTGCTCTCCGACGGGGCGAACACGTCAGGCGCGGACCCGATGGAGGCCGCCGCGGCGGCCGTCGAGGCGAAGGTGCCGGTGCACACCATCTCGTTCGGGACCCCTGGCGGGTTCGTCGACCGCGGTGGCCGCCCGATCCAGGTGCCGGTCGACGGGCAGACCCTGCGGGAGGTCGCCGACCAGACCGGGGGCGGGTTCCACGAGGCCGGCAGCAGTGCCGAACTGCGTGACGTCTACGAGGACATCGGCTCCTCCGTCGGCTACCGCAAGGAACGCCAGGACATCTCCGCCCGGTTCATCGGGCTCGGGCTGGTCTTCGCCATGGGGGCGGCGGCCGGGTCGATGCGCTGGTTCTCCCGCCTGCCCTGAGCGGGACGACGCGGGCCCACCTGCCCCTGATCCGTCGCAACAGTGAGGAGCGGACGTATGGCAGTACAGACCGGTCTGGGGGAACCCCGGGGTCCCTGGTTCCTCTCACCCGACCTGGGGCCGGACGGCCGGCACCGGTGGGACGTACCCGATCCGGGGGAGGACCCGTCCCGGCGGCGCTGGCGTGGCCGGTTGTGGACCGCCGTGGCGGTGGTCGCCCTGTCCACCGTCTCCGGGGCGGCGGCCGGCGGTTGGGTGGCCGGCCAGGGCGGGGCGGGTCCGACGGCGGCCTCCGCCGCCCCGGTGCCGGCGGAACTGGTCACCGCCGCCCAGAAGACCGTTCCCGGGGTGGTGTCCGTGCTGGTCGGCGGCGGTGCCAACGGGCAGTCGGCGACCGGCTCCGGCTTCGCCATCGACAACGAACAGCACATCGTCACCAACGACCACATCCTGGCCAAGGGGGGTGGTGGCGCGGTGACCGTGGAGATGCCCGACGGCCGCCGGTACGCCGCCGAGGTGGTGGGCCGGGAACCCGGCAGCGACCTGGCCGTGCTGAAGGTGCCGTCGGCCGCCGGGTTGGCCCCGCTGCCGCTGGCCAAGCCCCGGTCCACCCGGGTCGGCGAACCGGTGCTCGCGGTCGGCTCGCCGCTCGGCCTGGCCGGCACGGTGACCGCCGGGATCGTCAGCGCCCTCAACCGGCAGGTACGGCTGGGCACCAACCGGCGCAGCGCGGTGCAGACCGACGCGTCGATCAACCCGGGTAACTCCGGCGGCCCGCTGGTCAACGCCCGGGGCGAGGTGGTCGGGGTGAACACGGCGATCGCCACCATCGACGGCAGCGGCTCGATCGGCATCGGCTTCGCCATCCCCATCGACCAGGTGCAGCAGACCGCCGACACCATCATCGGCAAGGGCGGCTGAGCCCGGAGGACCCGGGCCGGGCCGCCGTGCCCACCGGCGCGGCGGCCGGTGCAGGTGGCGCTGACCGCCCACCGGCGGCCGGCGAGCGGGGGCGCTAACCTCGCCGGATGGACGACGGACTACGGGTGACCGACCGGTGGACCGTGCCCGCCGCCGAGCTGCGGGAACGGTTCTCGCGTTCGTCCGGGCCGGGTGGGCAGGGGGTCAACACCACCGACTCCCGGGTCGAGCTGAGCTTCGACGTGGCCGGCACCACCAGCCTGCCCCCGGCGCTGCGCGAGCGGGTACGGGAACGCCTCGCCGGCCGGCTCGTCGACGGGGTGCTCACCATCGCCGCCAGCGAGCACCGCGCGCAACTGGCCAACCGGGAGGCGGCCCGGGAACGGCTGGTCGCCCTGCTGCGCGAGGCCGTCGCCCCGCCCCCGCCGCCCCGGCGGCCCACCCGCCCCTCCCGGGGTGCCAAGGAACGCCGGCTGGCCGACAAGAAGCGCCAGTCCCAGCGCAAACGGGACCGTCGTGCCGACGGCGACTGACCGCCGCCCGCACCGGTCGGGTCCCGGCGGCGGCACCGTCGACGCGGTGCGGTGCGCCGGTGACGGAAAACCCGGGCCGGGGCGGGCCGGCGCTGCCTAGGCTGGCGGGCATGTCCACCGACACCCTGGTCACCCTCGCCGGCGTCACCGCGCTCGCCGGTGCCCCCGACGGGCCGAGGATCTGCGGCGGCGACGACGCCACCGACGTGATCGGCGCGGCGCTGGGTCACGGGGTCGACCTGGTGGTGCTTCCGGTACGCCGGCTCGCCGTCGAATTCTTCACGCTGCGTACCGGGGTGGCGGGCGCGGTGGTGCAGAAGTTCGTCAACTACCGGCTGCGGCTGGCCGTGGTCGGAGACATCTCGGGGCACGTCGGGCGGAGCACCGCCCTGCGCGACTTCGTCGTCGAGGCCAACCGGGGCGGCCAGCTCTGGTTCGTCGACACCATGGCCGAGCTGGAGGAACGGCTGCGTGTCGAAGCGCTTCGCCAGGATGCGGGAGGGCGTTGAGCCGGGGCGGCCGGTCTGGTGGGATGTCCGTGGGAGCAACCGGGCCGTCACCGACCGCACGTCGTCACGTGACAGGAGTCCCCTCACCATGCTCCGAAGGCCGTTCCTCTCCGCTCTGCTCGCCGCGTTCGCGGCAGTTCCGCTCACCCTGCTCGTCGGGTTGGTCGCCACCCCGGCGGCCCACCCTGCCGCCGCCATCCCCGTCCGTGTGATGCCGCTCGGTGACTCGATCACCGGCTCGCCCGGCTGCTGGCGGTCCCTGCTGTGGAACCGTCTCCAGTCCACCGGCCACACCGACGTCGACTTCGTCGGCACCCTCGGCCCGCAGGGCTGCGGGCAGCCGTACGACGGGGACAACGAGGGCCACGGCGGCTACCTGGTGACGAACGTCGCCAACCAGAACCTGCTGCCCGGCTGGCTCGCCGCGACCCACCCCGACGTCGTGCTCATGCACTTCGGCACCAACGACGTGTGGAGCAACATCGCCCCGGCCACCATCCTCGCCGCGTACTCGAAGCTGGTGGATCAGATGCGGGCCAGCAACCCGGCGATGCGGATCATCGTCGCGAAGATCATCCCGATGGCCCCGTCGAGCTGCGCCGAGTGCGGGCAGCGGGCGGTGGCCCTGAACGCCACGATCGACGGCTGGGCGGCGGGGAAGACCACCGCCGCGTCGCCGATCGTCGTGGTCGACCAGTGGACCGGGTTCAGCACCACCACCGACACCTACGACGGGGTGCACCCCAACGCGGCAGGCGACCAGAAGATGTCCGACCGGTGGTACCCGGCGCTGGTGGCCGCCCTCGGCGGGGTCACCCCGAGCACCACCCCGACCGGCTCGCCCACCCCGACCGGCCCGCCGAGCCCGACGGTCAGCCCCACGGTCCCGCCCACCGGGTCACCCACTGTCGACCCGCCGACCACCTCGCCGCCGGCCGGGGTGGCCTGCACCGCCAGCTACCGGATCACCAACCAGTGGCAGGGCGGGCACCAGGGCGAGGTGACCGTCCGCAGCACCGGCACCGCACGGACCACCGGCTGGCGGGTCACCTTCACCCTGCCCGCCGGACAGCAGATCACCCAGACCTGGAACGCCGAGCTGACCCAGACCGGCAGCGCGGTCACCGCCCGCAACGTGAACTGGAACGGGGCGCTCGCCCCGGCCGCCGAGGCCACCTTCGGGTTCCTCGGCACCCACACCGGCACCGCCACCGCCCCCACGGCGACCTGCACCGCCAGTTGACCCGCCCGGGGGTCCGGGCCCCGGCCCGGACCCCCGCCCGGGTCAGCCGGCAGCCGACATGGCGTGGTCGAGGGCGGTGAGCAGGCGGGCGCGCAGCACGGCGGCCCGCTCGGCGAAGCCGCGCTGCGCCGCCGCGTACTCGGCCCGGCCCTCGGCGGTCTCCACCCGCACCGGCGGGTAGCCGAGGGCGGCCAGGTCGTAGGGGCTGGCCCGCATGTCCAGCGTCCGGATCTGCCGGGCCAGCGCGAAACAATCCGCCACCAGCTCCGCGGCGACCAGCGGGGAGAGCTTGTACGCCCACTTGTAGAGATCCATGTTGGCGTGCAGGCAACCCGGCTGCTCCAACGCGTGCTGGGACTCCCGGGTCGGTTGGAGCACGTTCAGCGGTCGGGCCGGCGTGGTGAAGAACCGGAACGCGTCGAAGTGGCTGCACCGTACGCCCCGCTCGCGGACCACGGCGGCGGTGTCGTCCGGGCTGAGCCGCAGCGGCCAGGCGTTGTGCCGGACCTCCTCCTGGGTCTGCCGGTAGACCATCGCCCACTCGTGCATCCCGAAGCAGCCCAGGTGCGCCGGTCGGCCGGCGGTCGCGGCCAGCAACGCTCTGATCCAGCCGATCGAGTCGGCGCGGCGTCCGCGTACCGCCTCGGTGTCGAGGGTGACCCCGGCGGGGCCGGCGCGGTAGTCCTGGCCGAACTCGGCCGGGTCCGCGCCGCGCAGCAGTACCCCCGCGCCCGGATGCCAACGGCGCAACTGCGCCGGGCGGTAGGAGTAGTAGGTGAAGAGGAAGTCCTCCACCGGGTGCCGGCCGCCGGTGCGGCGGCGGGCCAGGTGCGGGTCCAGCCAGGTGGCCACCCGCGCCGCGTGGGCCGCCCGCCGGGCCTGCCAGTCGGCCGCGTCGAGGGCGGTGGGGGCGAGGGCGGCGGTCACACCCCTGAGGGTACGACCGCCGCCCGCCCCCGGTCAGGGCACGTCCACCCGGACCCCGGCGGAGAACACCCCGCTGCGCAACTCCAACTGCTTCGGCTTCTGCGCGCCGTGCACGGTGAAGACCAGCGGCAACACCACCCTGCTGCCCGCCGAGACGGGCTGGGCGAAGACGTCGCGTCCCAGGTTCGCCAGCCGGGTGGCGTCCTCGTCGGTGCTCACCCAGCTGCCACCCGGCAGGTACGCGCGCTGGAGCTGACCGTGCCAGCTCTGCTGCTCCGGGGTGAGGTTGCGCACCCCGACCGTGGCCTGGCACTGCTGGCTGGCCACCCGCGCGGTGGCGCAGGCCACCCGGTAGACGGTGAACTCGAACGCCTTCTCCCGCAGCGGGGTGCCCACCGGACCGGTCATCGTGGTGCCCGTCCACGCCCCGGCAGTCGGCTGCTTGGTGGTGTCGATGGCGGCGACCTCGCGGGTGGCCGTCCAGGCGGCGGCGAAGACCACCCCGGCCAGCACCGTCGCGGCCACCCCCACCACCAGCCACACCGACGGGCTGCGGCGTCGCCTCACCTGTCCGGGTACGGCGGGGCGCGGGTACACCGTCCCGCCGCCCGGGGCCGCCGGGCCGCCCGCGTACGGCGGGGTGCCGGCCGCCACCGGCGCGGTGCCGGTCGGCTCGATCCCGCCCGCCCGTCGCCGGGCCCGCCGCCACCACCAGAGCGCGCCGGCCAGCAGCGCCAGCACCACCAGGGCCGCGCCGAGCAGGATCGGCGGTTGCCGCCAGGTCGGCGTCGCGGGCACCATCGCCTCCGGGGTCGCCCCGCTGTGCCAGGTGGCCGTCGCGCAGTCGTACGGCTGGTCGCCGTCACCGGTGTACGCGCAGGCCGGCGCGGTGAGCGCCTGGCCCGGCGCGGCGGCGGCCAGGGCGGTGTCCAGGGTCCGGGTCGCCCCGGCCGGTAGGACGAGCCGCCAGGTGACCTCCCCGCCCGCGCCGGCCCCGCCCGGCCGGGTGACCAGGCCACCCGCGCTGACCGCGGTGGTCGAGGTGCCGGCCGGCAGCTCCTGCCGGACCATGGTCTGCACCGTCGAGCCGCCCGTGTTGCGCACCATGATCCGGTAACCCGGCACCGTGGTCGCGACGGGTGCCACGGCCACCGTGACCTGGGGTGCCGGCCGGGGCGCGCCCGGGTTGCCGGCGGTGGTCATCCCGGGGGCGGGCGCGGTCGGGGTGACCGGCACGACCGCGCCGCTGGCCGCCACGCCGGGTGCGGCCCGCGCCGGCCGGGGAGACGGCGTCTCCCGGGCGGCGAGGCGGGCCGGTACGGCGGGGCGGGCGATGGCCGTCGGCCGGGCCCGGGTGACCGGTTCCGCCGGTGCCGGACCCTGTCCTGCCGGTGCCGGACCCTGTGTCGGGCCCTGTTCCGCCGGGCCGGTGGGTGCCGCCGCCGGTGCCCGACCCGCTTGCGGGCCGGTCGACGTGGTGGCCGCCACCGGGGTGGCCGCCGGCGCGCGGGGCGCGGGGTCCGCGCCGGGCAGCGCCGGCACGGCGGCGAGAATGCCCAGGCAGTTCACGAAAACCGCGAGGGCCCTGTGGTGTCGTCTCGATGCAGGCATACCAACGAACCTCCGGAGCCGACGTTAGGAGCGCGCACCCTCCGGGCGGGTACGAAGCGCCGAACCCCGCCCGCCGCGCCGACCGATGGCCTACGCTGCGCCGACGTCCCGGTGGTCGACGGGCGACGCCGGGGGTGGGGATAGATTGGCCTGGTGCGTATCGCTCGTTTCGCTCATGCCAAGGGAATGTCGTTCGGGGTCGTCGAGGGCGAGCCGGAGGCCGGGCCGCAGGGCCTGACCGTCGCCGAGATCGAGGGCCATCCGTTCGGGCAGATCCAGTTCTCCGGCGCCCGGTGGGCGCTCTCCGACGTGCGGCTGCTGTCGCCGATCCTGCCCAGCAAGGTGGTCTGTGTGGGGCGTAACTACGCCGAGCACGCCGCCGAGCACGGCAACGAGGTGCCGAAGGAGCCGTTGCTCTTCCTCAAGCCGTCCACCTCGGTGATCGGTCCCCGGGACGCGATCCGGCTGCCGATCTTCTCCAAGCAGGTGGAACACGAGGCCGAGCTGGCCGTGGTGATCGGCGCGCCGGGGGCCCGCCGGGTCGACCGGGCCACCGCGGCGAAGGCCATCTTCGGCTACACCTGCGCCAACGACGTCACCGCGCGGGACCTCCAGCGTTCCGACTCGCAGTGGACCCGGGCCAAGGGCTTCGACTCGTTCTGCCCCATCGGCCCCTGGATCACCACCGGGCTCGACGTCTCCGACCTTGAGGTGCGCTGCGAGGTGGGGCGCGACCCGGACGAGATGGAGGTACGTCAGCTCGGCCGGACCAAGGACATGGTCTTCGACGTGCCGGCGCTGGTGTCGTACATCTCGCACGTGATGACGCTGCTGCCCGGGGACGTGGTGCTGACTGGCACCCCGGCCGGGGTTAGTCCGCTCACGGACGGGGATACGGTCACCGTACGGATCGAGGGGATCGGCGAGCTCACCAACTCGGTGGTGCCGGTCGCCTGACCCGTACGACACCCCTGTTTCCGCAGCTCAAGGGCGGTTTGGGGGATTGGATTTGGCCTGTTGGCGCGGGGAGGGTAAAGTTCCTTCCCGGCGCCACAAGGGGCCAATGGGGTATGGGGTAATTGGCAGCCCAACTGATTCTGGTTCAGTTAGTCTAGGTTCGAGTCCTGGTACCCCAGCGCAACCGCGGGTTCACCCGAATACGCGGACGCTGGATTCTGACGGCGATCGCTCCGTCCCGTTCGTCGGGGCGAAGTTGATCTCTGATAGAGTGCAGCTTCCCCGCCCGGCAGGGCAGGGAAGCACTAGCTATGTTCTGGCCCCGTCGTCTAGTGGCCCAGGACGCCGCCCTCTCAAGGCGGTAGCGCCGGTTCGAATCCGGTCGGGGCTACAACGCTGACAGCCCGTCCCACGTTCGCCTGGGACGGGCTTCTTCGCGTCCCGGGCAGTCCCGGCCTTGCGCGTGCCCGGCCGGCCCGATCGGCCGTCCCCGGCTCGTGCGCCCAGCCCCGCTCGTTCGGCCCGCTCGGCTTGTGCGGATCCGCTCGTGCGCCCGGCCCCGCTCGTGCGCCCGGCCCCGCTCGTGCGGCCCCGCTCGTGCGCCCGGCCCCGCTCGTGCGGCCCGGCTCGTGCGCCCGGCCCGGCTTGTGCGGCCCGGCTCGTGCGCCCGGCCCCGCTCGTGCGGGGCTGGGCGTGCGGCGGAGCCCGCTCGGGTGGTGATGTCGCGCTGTCCCGGCCGCTGGACACCCCTGTTTCGCCACCCGGGCACCGACCTCGCCGGGATGCCGACCCCCGTCTCGGGGGCCGGGTGCCGGTGCCGTTAGACTAATGCCGCACCGCCCCACGGGGTGGTGAAGCAGGAAAAAGTGCCTGGCCCCGTCGTCTAGTGGCCCAGGACGCCGCCCTCTCAAGGCGGTAGCGCCGGTTCGAATCCGGTCGGGGCTACCACACGATCGGCCCGTCTCGCCCCGCGAGGCGGGCCGATAGCCGTTTCCCCTCGCTTCCAGCCTTCCCCCGCGCCGCCCGCCCCGCCGGTCACACCGCCCCCGCCCCCGGTCTCACCTGCGCCCCCGCCGCTCTCGCCTCGGTGATCAAGAGGTTTGCGTCACGTGATCAAGAGGTTTGCGTCACTTTGATCTCTAAACATGACGCAAACTTCTTGATCACCGAGGCAGGGCGAGGCGAGGCAGGGCGCGGCAGGCGAGGCGAGGCGGGGCGGGGGAGGCGGGGCAGGGCGGGGTGGGCGGGGTGGGCGGGGTGGAGAGGGGGTGGGTGGTTAGAGGCCGGAGAGGCGTTGGCCGGCGCGGACGACGGCCATGGCGTGGCGTTCGCCGGGGCGGCGGCCGAGGCGTTCGATCGGGCCGGAGATGCTGATCGAGGCGATCACCCGGCCGGTGCGGTCCCGGATGGGGGCGGAGACGCTCGCCACACCGGCCTCCCGTTCGGCGACGCTCTGCGCCCAGCCCCGGCGGCGTACCTCGGCGAGGGTGCGGCCGGTGAACTTGGACCGGGGCAGCAGCGGCATGACCGCCTCGGGCGGCTCCCAGGCGAGCAGGATCTGCGCGGCGGAGCCGGCCGTCATGGGCAGCACCGAGCCGACCGGCACGGTGTCCCGCAGGCCGCTGGCCCGTTCGGCGGCGGCCACGCAGACCCGTTCGTCGGCCCGGCGCAGGTAGAGTTGGGCGCTCTCCCCGGTGGCGTCGCGCAGCGCGGCCAGGAGTGGCTCGGCGGCGGTCAGCAGGACGTCCGGTGCGGCGTTGGCCAGCTCGCCGAGCCGGGGCCCGGGGCGCCATCGCCCCTGGGTGTCCCGGACCAGCATCCGGTGGATCTCCAGGGCCTGGGCCAGCCGGTGTGCGGTGGCTCGGGGCAGCTTGGTGCGTTCAACGAGTTCGGCCAGGCTGGCGCCGTCGACACAGGCGGCCAGGATGACCACCGCCTTGTCGAGCACGCCGACACCGCTCATACTGTGTCCCACAAGCCGAAATTTACCTCCCAGAATTTAGGATGTCCAGATGGTGGGAGTCACTCAACCGAGGACCCTGGCCGAGAAGGTCTGGGACGCGCACGTCGTACGGACCGCCGAGGGTGAGCCGGACCTGCTCTACATCGACCTGCACCTGCTGCACGAGGTGACCAGCCCGCAGGCGTTCGACGGGCTGCGCCAGGCCGGCCGGCGGGTCCGCCGCCCCGATCTCACGCTCGCGACCGAGGATCACAACACCCCGACCGGGTACGACGATCCCGCGTTCCGGCTGCGCCGGGGCGACCTGCTGACGATCGCGGACCCGACCTCGCGTACCCAGATCGAGACGTTGCGCCGCAACTGCGCCGAGTTCGGCCTGCGGCTGCACCCCCTGGGCGACGAGAACCAGGGCATCGTGCACGTGATCGGCCCCCAGCTGGGCGTCACCCAGCCCGGCATGACGATCGTCTGTGGCGACTCGCACACCGCCACCCACGGCGCGTTCGGTGCGCTGGCCTTCGGCATCGGCACCAGTGAGGTCGAACACGTCCTGGCCACCCAGACCCTGCCGCAGGCCCGTCCGAAGACCATGGCGGTCAACGTCACCGGTCAGCTCGGCCCCGGCGTCACCGCCAAGGACCTGGTCCTCGCGCTGATCGCGCAGGTGGGCACGGGCGGCGGACGCGGCCACATCGTGGAGTACCGGGGCGAGGCGATCCGGGCGCTGTCGATGGAGGGCCGGATGACGGTGGCGAACATGTCCATCGAGTGGGGCGCCAAGGCGGGCCTGATCGCGCCGGACGAGACCACCTTCGCGTACCTCAAGGGCCGGCCGCACGCGCCGACCGGGGCGGACTGGGACGCGGCGCTGGCCCACTGGCGGACGCTGCCCACCGACGAGGATGCGACCTTCGACGCCGAGGTGACCCTGGACGCGAGCCGGATCACCCCGTTCGTCACCTGGGGCACCAACCCTGGTCAGGGCGCTCCGCTCGGCGCGGCCGTGCCGGACCCGGAGGAGTTCACCACCGACGCCGAGCGGACCGCCGCGCGCCGGGCCCTGGAGTACATGGACCTCACCCCGGGCACCCCGCTGCGCGACCTCGCCGTCGACGTGGTGTTCGTCGGTTCCTGCACCAACGGCCGGCTGGAGGACCTGCGGGCCGCCGCCGACGTGCTGCGCGGCCACCGGGTCGCCGACGGGGTACGGATGCTGGTGGTGCCCGGCTCCGCCGCCGTGCGGGAGGCCGCCGAGGCGGAGGGCCTGGACAAGGTCTTCGCCGACGCCGGAGCGGAGTGGCGGTTCGCCGGCTGCTCGATGTGCCTGGGCATGAACCCGGACACCCTGAAGCCGGGCGAGCGTTCGGCCTCGACCTCCAACCGCAACTTCGAGGGCCGGCAGGGCCGGGGCGGGCGTACCCACCTGGTGTCGCCGCCGGTCGCCGCCGCCACCGCCGTGACCGGCCGGCTCGCCGCCCCGGCCGATCTGTAGAAGGGCAGCCGAGAGATGGACAAGTTCACCACCCACACCGGCACCGCAGCACCGCTGCGCCGTTCCAATGTGGATACCGATCAGATCATCCCGGCCGTGTACCTCAAGCGGGTGACCCGTACCGGCTTCGCCGACGGGCTCTTCCGGGCCTGGCGCGACGATCCCGCATTCGTGCTCAACAACCCGGCGTATTCCGGGGCCACCATCCTCGTGGCGGGGCCCGAGTTCGGCACCGGGTCGTCCCGGGAGCACGCTGTGTGGGCGCTGCGCGACGGGGGTTTCCAGGCGGTCATCTCGCCCCGGTTCGGCGACATCTTCCGGGGCAACGCACTCAAGGAAGGGCTCCTCCCGGTCGAATTGGAACTGGCCGCGGTCGAGCAGATCTGGGACCTGGTGGAGGCCGATCCGACCACTGCGGTGACGGTCGACCTGACCACCCGTGAGGTCCGGGTCGGGGATTCCACCTGGTCGTTCCCGCTCGACGACCACAGCCGCTGGCGGCTGATGGAGGGCCTCGACGACATTGGACTCACCCTGCGGCACGTCGCCGACATTGAGGCGTACGAGGCCGGCCGACCGTCGTTCACCCCCGCCGTGGTCTAGCCGTACGCCGGGCCACGGCACCGTTTTCGCCCCCACCGGTTCATCCGGTGGGGGCGAATCCGTTACGACACAAGGGCTTTTTTCCACCGAATGTTTGTGTCCAGGCAGCACAGGGCATACGGTGCGCGCAGAATGGCTCGCGTCGAGTCAGTTGCACAATCGGGAGGAAGTCGTGAACAAGGCCGAGCTCATCGAGGCACTCGCCGCTCGCCTGGGGGACCGCAAGTCGGCGACGGCGGCGCTCGACGCGGTCCTCGCCGAGGTCCAGGCGGCGGTCACCAAGGGCGACAAAGTGGCGATCACCGGTTTCGGATCGTTCGAAAAGCGTGTCCGGGCGGCGCGAACAGCGCGCAACCCGCGTACCGGTGAGGCGGTGAAGGTCAAGAAGACATCCGTTCCGGCCTTCAAGCCGGGCGCCGGTTTCAAGGAGATGGTGGCCACCGGCAAGGTGCCGAAGACCGCCGCTCCGGCGAAGAAGACCACCACCACGGCGGCCGCCAAGGCCACCGGCACGAAGGCGACCGCCGCCAAGGCGACCGGCACCAAGGCCACGGGCGCGAAGGCGACCACGGCCAAGGCGACCACGGCCAAGAAGACGACCGCGGCCAGCAAGGCGACCGGAACCAAGGCCACCGCGGCCAAGAAGACGACCGCGGCCAGCAAGGCCACCGGTGCCGCCAAGACCACCGCGGCGAAGGCCACCAAGGCCGCCACCGCGACCAAGGCGGCCACGAAGAAGGCCGCTCCGGCGAAGAAGACCGCCACGGCGACCAAGTCGGCTCCCGCCCGGAGCGCGGCGGCCAAGAAGACGACCGCGGCCAAGAGCACCACCGCCAAGGCCACCACCGCGAAGGCCACCACCGCGAAGAAGGCGCCGGCGAAGCGGACCGCCGCCAAGCGCTGATTTCCCGGTACGACGCGACGGGCGCCCACCGCCATGGTGGGCGCCCGTTTCCGGTATCCAGCCCCGGTCGGCTCGCGAGTGTTCAGAGCCGGTCGGCTCGTGAGTGTTCAGCCCCGGTCGGCTCGTGAGTGTTCAGAGCCGGTCGGCGGCGAGCAGCCCGTCGGGGGTGAAGGCGAGCAGCCAGCCGCCACCCTTGGCGGTGCCGAAGTCGTCGTCGCGCCCCGCCAGCCGGGCCAACGCGCCCGGGATCACCTTGCCCTGGCTGCACACCCCGACCGGCTGCCCGGTGGCGGCCAGCTCGACCAGCCGGCCGGCGGCGGCCAACGCGCACTCGTCGACCTGCTGGCCCGGCTGCGGCTCGTCGAAGTCGCCGCACACCTCGATCGGCAGGTCCAGCAGGGCGGCTGCCGGATCCAGCGTCTGCACGCAGCGTCGGGGCGAGGCCGACAGCAGCCGTACCGGCCGGACCAGGGCGACCAGCGGGGCCAGCGCCCGCGCCTGGGCGACCCCCTCGGCGTCCAACGGGCGGCCGGTGTCCGGCCCCGACCAGGTGGCCCGCCTGCCGGCATGCGCGTGCCGCACCAGCGCCACCGTGCCGGTGACCGCCGGCAGGGCGGCGAACGCGGCCAGTACCTGCGCGTCGTGCGGGTAGCTCACCCGGTCGACTGCCGCGTCGACGTCGAGCCAGCACACGTCGTCGACCTCGGTGCCCGGCTGGAACCCGCCGGTGCCCACGGCCCGCATCGACCAGTAGTCGACAAGCTTCGGCCGGCCCTCACTGCGGTACCGCACGGTGGGCAGGCGGACCTGTGGCACCGCGCGTACGTCGGACTCCTCGGCCACCTCACGGACGGCGGCCAGCAGCGGATGCTCGCCCCGTTCCAGCTTGCCCTTGGGCAGCGACCAGTCGCCGTAGCGGGGCCGGTGCACCAGGCAGACCTCGACCCCGCCGCCGTCGGCCGGTCGCCACGCCACCCCACCGGCGGCCCGGATACCGACCGGTTCCTCGTCCACCATCCGATCACCCTACGTCCGTGGAATACCGCGTACCTGTCGCCCGCCGCGAGCACCTGGTGGATCAGCCGGCGGAACTGCCCACCCGGCGCAGCAGCAGCTCCTGCAGGTCGTGCAGCGGTTCCTCGGCGGTGCCGGTCCGCCGGGTCCAGCTGCCGTCGGCGGCGAGCTCGAACGCGTCCACGTCCGGGCTCATCGCGGTGGTCATCACCTGGTCCAGCTCGGCGCGGGCGACCGGGTCGCTGACCTGCACCAGCGCCTCCACCCGGCGGTCGAGGTTGCGGTGCATCAGGTCGGCCGACCCCATCCAGAACTCGGCGTCGCCGTTGTTGCCGAACCGGAAGATCCGCGAGTGTTCCAGGAACCGGCCGAGGATCGAGCGGACCCGGATGTTCTCCGACAGCCCCGGCACCCCGGGCCGCAGCGTGCACATGCCCCGGATCAGCAGGTCCACGTGGACGCCGGCCTGCGACGCCCGGTAGAGCGCGTCGGTGATCTCCTCGTCGACCAGCGAGTTCACCTTGAACTGCACCAGCCCCGGCATGCCCAGCCGGACGTGCGCGATCTCCCGCTCGATCCGCTCCACCAGCCCGCTGCGGATGCCCTGCGGGGCCACCAGCAGCCGCCGGTACGCGGTCTGCCGGCTGTAGCCGGTGAGCACGTTGAACAGGTCGGTCAGGTCCGCGCCGATCTCCGGGTCGGCGGTGAGCACGCCGAAGTCCTCGTACAGCCGGGCGGTCTTGGGGTGGTAGTTGCCGGTGCCGATGTGGCAGTACCGGCGGATCTGGTTGCCCTCCTGGCGTACCACCAGGGCGGTCTTGCAGTGTGTCTTGAGCCCGACCAGGCCGTAGACGACGTGGCAGCCGGCCCGTTCCAGGGTGCGCGCCCAGCCGATGTTGGCCACCTCGTCGAAGCGGGCCTTGAGCTCCACCAGCACCACCACCTGCTTGCCGGCGGCGGCGGCGTCGACCAGCGCGTCGACGATCGGGGAGTCCCCGCTGGTGCGGTAGAGGGTCTGCTTGATGGCCAGCACGTTCGGATCGGCGGCGGCCTGCTCGACGAACCGTTGCACGCTTGTCGCGAACGAGTGGTACGGGTGGTGCACCAGCACGTCGCCGTCGCGCAGGGTGGCGAAGACGCTGCGCGGCACCTCGCCTTCGGTCAGCCGGGGGTGGGTGGCCGGCACGAACGGCTTGTCCTTGAGGTCGGGGCGGTCCGCCTCGCCGTAGAGCTGCCACAGCGCCGACAGGTCCAGCAGGCCGGGGACCCGCAGCACGTCGTGGTCGTCCATGTCCAGCTCACGGACGAGCAGCTCCAGCATGTGGTCGGAGATGGAGGCAGCCACCTCCAGCCGGACCGGGGGGCCGAAGCGCCGCCGGGCCAGCTCCCGCTCCAGGGCCTGGAGCAGGTCCTCGTCGCGGTCCTCGTCGACCTCCACCTCGGCGTTGCGGGTGACCCGGAACAGGTGGCACTCGACCACCTGCATGCCGGAGAAGAGCTGCCCCAGGTGCACCGAGATGAGGTCCTCCACGGGCAGCATCCGCAGCCCCGGCTGGTCCCGGCCGACCCGGACGAAGCGCGGCACGTTGTTGGGGACCTTGACCCGGGCGAACAGCTCCGACCCGCCGTCGGGGTCCCGCACCGCCACGGCCAGGTTCAGCGAGCGGCCGGAGATGTACGGGAACGGGTGCGCCGGGTCCACCGCGAGCGGGGTGAGCACCGGGAAGATGTGTTCCCGGAAGTAGGTGCGCAGCCGCTCCCGCTCCGGGTCGTCCAGCTCGGCCCAGCGGATGATGCGGATGTCCTCCCGGGCGAGCTGCGGCAGCAGGTCGTCGACGAAGCAGGCGGCCTGCCGGGCGACCAGCCCGGCGGCGCACTCGGTGATCCGCTCCAGCTGGGTGCGCAGCGGCAGCCGGTCCCCGCCGCGTACCGGCAGGCCGGCGGAGAGCCGCCGTTTGAGCCCGGCCACCCGCACCATGTAGAACTCGTCGAGGTTGCTGGCGAAGATGGCCAGGAACTTGGCCCGTTCCAGCAGCGGCGTGCGCGGGTCCTCGGCCAGGGCCAGCACCCGGCCGTTGAAGTCGAGCCAGGACAGCTCCCGGTTGAGGAACCGGTCCGCCGGTAGCGGTGTGACGGCGGGCGGCCCGTCGGTCGCTGTCTCCTCGCCGCCGGCCGGCCTCTCGGCGGTGGCCGGGCGGTCGTCGGCGTCGAGCACCTCGTCCAGCCCGGCGGAGGCCCCGGCGGCGCTGGCACCGGGGGAGTCGGGGGCGGTGGCGGAGACCTCCTCCGGGGCGCGGCGGGTCCGGGAACCGGTGCGACGGCGGGTGCCGTTGCGGGCGGGGTCGGCGGCGGTGGACGGGCTGGTGGGGTGCTCGCGAGGGGTGCTCACCCGCTCATAATCACCCGATTACGGTTAACGCAAAATGAACTTGGGCTTGGTTGTTCAGACCATCGTCGGCAACGTCACCCGGACGACCGCGCCGTCCGGATCGGTGTGCACCGTCAACCGTTGGCCGAGGCGCAGCAGCCGCAGCCCGGAGGCGTCGAAGGCGCGGGCCGGGAAGGGCAGTTCGGTGCCGTCGTCGAGGAGCAGCACGCCGGTGCGGCTCTGCGCGTCGAAGGTCGCCACGGTGCCCTGCATGCCAGCACCGTACACCTGACCGTCGGTGCGCGGCCCCCGGCCGGTGCGGCCGGGGGCCGCCGGGACGACGCCGGTCAGCGCGGCGGTCGCCGGGCCGAGACCGAGCCGGGCCGCGTCGGCCAGGTCCGCGGCGGTGTCCACGTCGCGGCGCAGGCTCGGCCAGACGCCGGGCAGCGGGACCGCCCCGGAGGCCAGGTGCGCCGCCGCCGAGCCGGCCCCGAACCGGGGCGCAAGCGGCACCCCGGGGGGTGTGGTGAGCAGCACGGTGCCGGTGCCGGGGGCGTCGGCCACGAACCGGCGTACCCCCGTCGGGCCGATGCCGGCCGCGTGCAGCGCGGCGGCCAGTTCGGCCGGGCGCAGCGCCGGCAGGTCGGCGGTGAGGGCGGCCAGCCAGCTCCGGCCGTCGTCGGCCGCCGCCTGCACGCCGTGCCGTAGGGCGGCGTTCAACCCGGCGTCCGGATGGTCCGGCACCACCCGCGCGCCCGCCGCGCCGACCGTCGCCGCCACCTGCGGGTCGGCGGTGACCACCAGCACCTCGGCCACCGCCGGGCAGGCCAGCGCCGCGCCGACCGTGTCGGCCACCAGCGCCAGCGCCAGCTCCTCGTGCGGTACGGCCGGCAGCGCCCCCCGCAGCCGGCTCTTCGCCGCGCGGAGCCGCTTCACCGGCACCACCACCACCCACCTCGCCTGGCCCACGTCGACAATCCTGCCAGCGGCGGCGGCGGTACCCGCACTGGCCGTACCCGGGACGAGCAGGCATGATTTCCGCTGCGGGCACGCAACGGTGGGGGTGCGGCACGCGGGTGGGGTGACGAGGAGGCACGGTGGCGCGGCGCAGGCTGGGTTTCTGGCGACGGTTCGCCGTGGCGCTGGTCAAGCCCGTGATGCTGGCCTGGACCCGGCGCACCTGGCACGGTGTCGAGCAGCTGCGCCGCCCCGGGGGCGTCATCATCGTGCCCAACCACATCTCGCACGCCGACCCGCTGGTCTGCGCCCACTTCATCTACGACGCCGGCCGGTGGCCGCAGTTCCTCGGCAAGGCCAGCGTGTTCCGGGTGCCTCTGGTCGGCTACATCCTGCACCGTTGCCGGCAGATCCCGGTGGAACGGGAGACCGCCACCGCGGTCAAGTCGCTGGACCGGCTGGTCGCCGCGCTGGACGCCGGAGGCGCGGTGGTGATCTATCCGGAGGGCACCATCACCCGGGAGCCACAGCTGTGGCCGATGAAGGGCAAGACCGGGGCGGCCCGGCTGGCCCTGGCCACCGGCGCGCCGGTGGTCCCGGTGGTGATGTGGGGTCCGGAACGTCTCTTCGACCCGCGTACCAGCCGGGTGGGGCTGCGTCCCCGGACCCCGGTGACGGTGGTGGCCGGTCCGCCGGTCGACCTGGACCGGTGGGCGGGGGCCACCCCGAGCCGGATGGTGCTGGAGGAGATGACCGACCAGATCATGCTGACCCTGCGGGACCTGCTCGCCGGGGTCCGGGGCGGCACACCACCGCCGCTGTGGGAACGTCCCGTCCGTACGCGTACTCCCGAGGGGACCGAATGAGCGAGTGGATCGACCGGCGCGACGCAGGGGCAGGGGTGGCGTGAGCGGGCACGTGGCGGTGCTGGGGGCCGGTTCGTGGGGGACGGCGTTCGCCAAGATCCTCGCCGACGCCGGTCGGGAGGTGACCATCCTCGCCCGGCGCGAACAGGTCGCCGAGGCGATCCGCGTCCACCGGCGTAACCCCGACTACCTGCCGGAGCTGCGGCTGCCCGACCGGGTCACCGCGACCGGCGACGCGGCCAAGGCGATCTCCGGCGCGGAACTGGTGGTGCTGTCGGTGCCGTCGCAGACGCTGCGCGGCAACCTCGCCGAGTGGGCCGGCCACCTCGCCCCGGACGCCACCCTCGTCTCCCTGATGAAGGGGATCGAGCTGGGCACCACCAGGCGGATGAGCGAGGTGATCGTGGAGACGGCCCGGGTCACCCCGGACCGGGTGGTGGTGGTCTCCGGCCCCAACCTGGCCCCCGAGATCGCCGTCGAACAGCCGGCCGCGACGGTGGTCGCCGGCACCGACGCCCGCCGCGCCGAACTGGTGCAGCAGTCGATCCGCACCCCGTACTTCCGGCCGTACACCAACGACGACGTGATCGGCTGCGAGCTGGGCGGAGCAGTCAAGAACGTGATCGCCCTGTCATACGGGATCGCCACCGCGATGGGCTTCGGCGACAACACCCGGGCCATGCTGATGACCCGGGGGCTGGCCGAGACCGCCCGGCTCGGGGTGGCGCTGGGCGCCGACCCGATCACCTTTGCCGGCCTGGCCGGGATGGGTGACCTGGTGGCCTCCTGCTCGTCGCCGCTGGCCCGTAACCGCACCTTCGGCGAGCACCTGGGCCGGGGGGAGACGCTGGAGCAGGCACAGGCGGCCACCCGGCAGACCGCCGAGGGCGTGAAGAGCTGCCTGGCCATCCGGGACCTGGCCCGCGCGCACGGGGTGGAGATGCCGATCACCGAACAGATCGAGCGGATCTGCCACGAGGGGATGGACCCGAGACTCGCGGTGGACGCCCTGATGAGCCGGACCGCCAAGCCGGAGTCGTACGAGTGAGCGGCGGACCCGTCGACCCGGCGACGCCCTGGCACGACGGCACCCGGTGCGTGCACGCCGGGCTGCCCGCGCCGGAGCCGGGGCAGCCGTTCCTGCCCGGCCCGGTCTTCGCCGCGCCCTACCACCTCGACCCGTGGCAGGGGCCGGCCGCGACCCCGAACGGCTACGGCCGCCCGGACAATCCGACCCGACGGCTGCTGGAGGCGGCCATCGGCGAGTTGGAGGGCGGCGAATGCCGGGTCTTCGCCTCCGGTCAGGCCGCCATCACCGGGCTGCTGCTGGCCGTGCTGCGCCCCGGTGACACCGTGTTGCTGCCCGCCGACGGGTACTTCCCGGTCCGGGCGTTCGCCACCGCCACCCTCGCCGCCCTGGGGGTGCGGGTCGGGTTCGTGCCCACCGCCGGGCCGTACCCGTCGTTCGACGACGTACGGCTGGTGCTGCTGGAGACCCCGGCGAACCCGGGCCTGGACGTGGCCGACATCGCCGCGGTGGCCGACGTGGCGCACGCGGCAGGCGCGTTGGTGGCGGTGGACAACACCACCGCCACCCCGCTCGGGCAGCGCCCGTTGGACCTCGGCGCGGACCTGGTGGTCGCCTCCGGCACCAAGGCGTTGACCGGCCACTCCGATCTGCTGCTCGGCTACGTGGCCGCCCGGTCGACCGAGCTGCTGGAGACGGTGACCGGGTGGCGCACCACCACCGGCGCGGTGCCCGGGGCGTTCGACGCCTGGCTGGCCCACCGCTCGCTGGCCACCCTGGACCTGCGGCTGGCCCGGCAGTCCGCCAACGCGGCGGCCCTGGTCGAACTGCTCGCCGCCCGGCCCGACGTGACCGGGCTGCGCTGGCCGGGCCGCCCGGAGGATCCGGCGTACCCGGTGGCATCGCGGCAGCTGCGCCGGATGCCGGGGGTGCTCTCGTTCGACCTCGGTGACGCCGACCGGGTGGCCCGGTTCGTCGCCGCGTCCCGGCTGGTCGCCGCCGCGACCTCGTTCGGTGGCCTGCACACCAGCGCCGACCGGCGGGCGCAGTGGGGCGACGACACCGCCCCCGGGTTCGTCCGGCTCTCCTGCGGGGTGGAGGACACCGCCGACCTGGTCGCCGACGTGACCGCCGCACTGGACGACGCGGGGGCGGCCGGTCCGCTATCGTGATCCCGGCCCGCACGGGCCCCGACCGGAGGAGGTGAGTCCGATCCATCAGACGTCAGGACCGGCGCTCCCCGTCGAGTCCCGTCGCCGCGGCAACGGATCCCCGTCGCCGCGCTAGCGACGGTGGGAGCGCCGACGTGCGCTCCCGAAAGGCATCACCATGGCATCCGATCCGTTCCCCCACGACCCCGCCGCTCTCGTCGCCCGGCTGCGCGCCGCCGGCTGCGTCTACGCCGAGGACGAGGCCGCGCTGCTCACCGCCGCCGTCGACTCGCCGCAGGCGCTCGCCGCCCTCACCGACCGGCGGATCGCCGGTGAACCGTTGGAACACCTGCTCGGCTGGGCCGAGTTCTGCGGCCGGCGGGTCGCCGTCGACCCGGGGGTGTTCGTCCCCCGGGCCCGGACCGCGCTGCTGGTGGAGGCCGCCGCGTCGGTCGCCGGGCCGGCCCCGGCGCTGGTCGACCTCTGCTGCGGGTCGGGGGCGATCAGCGTCGCGCTGGTCGACCGGCTCGCCCCGCGCTGGCTCGCCGCTGTCGACGTGGACCCGGCCGCCGTCGCCTGCGCCCGCCGCAACCTGGCCGGCCGGGACGTCACCGTCGTGCAGGGCGACCTGTACGACCCGCTGCCGGCGCACTGGCGGGGCCGGCTGGACGTGGTGGTCGCCAACGCCCCGTACGTGCCGACCCCGGCGGTGGCGCTGCTGCCGCCGGAGGCCCGGCTGCACGAGGCGTCGGTGGCGTTGGACGGCGGCGTCGACGGGCTGGCCGTGCTGCGCCGGGTCGCCGCCGGTGCGGTCGACTGGCTGCGGCCCGGCGGTCACCTGGTGGTGGAGGTCAGCGCCGGGCAGGCCGAGGCGCTCAGTGCCGCGATGACCGACCTGGGGCTGCTGCCGACGGTCCTGCACGCCGACCGGTGGGACGCGACAGGCGTCCTGGCCCGCCGCCCGGAGTGAGCGCCGCGCCGGCCGGCCGCGTGCCGTCTGCGCCGGTCGACGCCGCCGTCCGCGCCGGTCCCGTGCCATACGCGCGGGGCCGGTCGCCCCGGTGTGGGCGGTCGGTCGGTGGGCTGGCCGCACGTGGGGCGTGACGGGCGCCGGGAACGGGAACTAACCTCGCATCAGGCCCGGTCGGAGGTGGCGGATGGTCAGCGTGGACGTGCCGGTGGTGGTCGGCCTCGACAACGGTGGCACCAGCAACAACGCCACGGTGCTCCGCCTGGACGGCCGGTTCCTGGTCGACGGCTTGGTGGAGACCCCCAGCAGGGTGACCGCCGGCCCGCAGGCGGCCATCGAGGCGCTGGCCGACGCGTTCGACGGGGTGCTGGCGCACGCAGGTGTCTCCCCCGGCCAGGTCCGGGCGGTGGGGCTGGACACTCCCGGCCCGGCCAGCGCGACAGGCGTCATCTCGTCGCGGGGCTCGACGAACTTCGCCCAGCCCGCCTGGCACGGCTTCGACGTGCGCGGCGCGCTGGAGCGGCGGCTCGGACTGCCGGTGATCTATCACAACGACGGCAACGCCGCCGCGCTCTACGCCCACCACGTCCATTTCGGAGCCGACGCGGCGGCCCGGTCGTCGGTGGCGGCGATCGTCGGCACCGGCCTCGGCGGCGCGGTGGTGGTCGACGGGCGGGTGGTCACCGGGGCCGCCGGCATGGCCGGCGAGTTCGGTCACGTGCACATCCCGCTGGCCGGACTGCTCGCCCCCGACCAGCCCGAACCGCGCTGCGCCTGTGGGTTCGCCGGGGACGCGGAGAGCGTCGCCTCGCTGACCGCGATCCGGCGCAACCTGCTGCCGTACTGGCTGTCGCGGTATCCGGGGCATCCGCTGGCGCAGGAGCCGCCGGATCGGGCCGCCACCCTGCTGCGTGGGTACGCCGAGCGGGGCGACGCGCTGGCCCGGGAGGTCTTCGCCCAGCAGGCGACGGCGCTCGGCCGGCTGTTCACCATCGCGGCCAACTTCACCGATCCGCACGCGTACTTCGTCGGTGGCGGGGTGGTGGAGGCGGCACCGGAGTTCCGGGACTGGTTCCTCGACACCGTCCGCGCACACACCGTGCTGCGGGAGGAGCAGGCCGCGCTGGCGACGTTCGCGCTGGTGCCGGACCGGGACATGGCCGGCGCGCGCGGGGTTGCCATCGCCGCCGCCGAGGCGGTCCGGTCCGCCGCGACCCGGCCCGGCTGACCCGCCGAAGGGCCGGCCCCACCCGCCGACGCGCCCGGCCCCGCCCCGCACCCTGTCATGACGGGTGCGGGGCGGGGCCGGGGTGTTCAGCGGCGCGGTGGGGCGGTGGCGAAGGCGGACCAGGCGGCGGGCGGGAAGAGCAGCACCGGCCCGCCCGGGTCCTTGGAGTCGCGGACCGCGACCCGGCCCGGCAGCGACGCCAGCTCGACGCAGGCCCCCTCGTCCCCGCTGTGGCTGCTCTTGCGCCAGGCGGCCCCGGACAGGGCCCCGCCGATCGTCGGTGTCATCGGTCTCCTACCGTCCCTTCATCAGTTGCACGAGTTGGTCGCGGCTGTCGGCCGGGCTGAGCGCGACGGTCCGCAGGTGTTCCATGATCTTGGTGCAGGTACGCAGGTCACCCGGCCGGTCCAGGACCATCTGACCGGCGACCGTCTCCACCGAGGCGATCAGCGGGTCCTCCGGGTCGGCGAACTCCAGGATGTGCAGCGAGCCCCGGGTGCCCCGGTGGTAGCCGGCGGCGAGCGGGATCACCTGGACGGTGACGTTCGGCAGCTCCGAGGTCTTGAGCAGGTGGCTGAGCTGTGCGTGCATCACCGTCCGGTCGCCCACCGGACGCAGCAGAGCGCCCTCGTCGATGATCGCGTCGAAGATCGGCGGTTCGGCGGAGGTGATCCGCTGTTGCCGGTCCAGCCGGAGTTTGACCCGCTGTTCGACCTGTTCGTCGGTGAGGGTGTGCGGCCCGCCCCGCATCACGCCCCGGATGTAGTCGGCGGTCTGGAGCAGCCCCGGGACGATGGACGGTTCGAAGTTGGCGATCGCGGTGGCCTCGGCCTCCAGCGCGATGAAGTCGATGGTGCGTTTGTCGAGCAGGTGTGAGTAGGGCACCCACCAGCCGGGCTTGCGGGTGTCCTTGGCCAGCTGGACCGCGGCGGCGATCTCGTCGGGCCGGACCCCGTAGAGGCTGAGCAGCGCGCGGACGGTGGCCGGGCTGACCAGCGTCTGCGCGTTCTCGTAGCGGCTGAGCGTGCTGCGGGTGCTGTTGATCTCGTCGGCGGCGGCCTCCAGGGTGAGGCCGGCCGCTTCCCGGTGGGCGCGCAGGGCGATGCCCAGGCGGCGAGCCCGGGCGGTCTTCGGTGCCATACGTCGATGGTGACACAGGTCTATGGGAAGACGTGCATGAGAGAAGGTCGATGAGAGTTGCATTCACGCCTGTCCACCTGTCACTCTGTAACGGAGTCCTCACCAGCGGTTGTCGTGGCGACGGCGATGGTGAGTGACCGGAGGGGATGAGGCGCGTGGCGATCGGGTTTACTCCCCCGTTCCCGATCGCCACGTGCCGCCGCCGCATGCGTCGAGAAAGGACTTCCAACAGTGAGGGGTCTGGTGACGGCGATGACGCGGTTCCTGGTGGTGCTCAGCGACGTCCGGCCGGTGGAGACACCCACCCGCGACGAGCGGGCCCGGCCCGAGCGTCGGCGGCAGGTGGTCGGCACCAGCAGCCGGGAGGCCGCCGACCGGATAGCCGGGGCGTTCATGGCCCTCGGCATGGTCCGGGCCGGGCGGCAGCGGGTGAAGGTGATCGCGGTCGGACGGGGGCGCGGCAACGGCCTCCACCGGCCCTGATCGTGACGTAACGTATCGGGTCGGATGACCGTTTGCGAGGGTCGCTCGCTTCCTGCCGGGTATCACCATCGGCGCCCCGCAACCCACAGTAAGGTCAGTCGGGTGAGCGCAACTGACGGCTCCGCAGTCGCGTACCGAGAGGTGACCCGAGTGACCACCCCAGGCAAGACCCGCGTGGCGATCGTCTTCGGCGGACGCAGCCCCGAGCACGGCATCTCCTGCGTCAGCGCGGGCAGCGTGCTCGGCGCGCTCGACCCCGACGAGTACGACGTGGTGCCGGTCGGCATCACCCGGCAGGGCCAGTGGGTGCTGACCAGCGGGGACCCGGGCGAGCTGGCGATCCGGGCGCGCAAGCTCCCGGAGGTCACCGCCGGGGCCGGGGCCGAGGTGGTGCTCCGCGCCGACCCGACCGCCGGTGGCCTGCTGGTGCTCGACCCGACCGAGGGCCCCCGCGCGCTCGCCGACGTGGACGTGGTCTTCCCGGTGCTGCACGGCGCGTACGGCGAGGACGGCACCATCCAGGGCATGCTGGAGATGGCCGACATCCCGTACGTCGGGGCGAACGTCTTCGCCTCCGCCGCCGCGATGGACAAGGAGTTCACCAAGAAGCTCTGCGCCGCCGAGGGCATCCCGGTCGGTCCGTACGCGGTGCTGCGCAACGGAATGACCCTCAGTGAAGCCGACAGGCAGCGGCTGGGCCTGCCGGTCTTCGTCAAGCCGTCCCGGGCCGGCTCGTCGTTCGGCATCACCCGGGTCGACGACTGGGCGCAGCTCGACGCGGCCGTCGCCACCGCCCGTGAGATCGACACCAAGGTGCTGGTCGAGGCCGCGGTCGTCGGCCGGGAGATCGAGTGCGGCGTGCTGGAGGGCGAGGCCGGCGGTGCGCCCGAGGCGTCCGTGCTGGCCGAGGTCCGGATGGTCGGCGACCGCGAATGGTACGACTTCGAGGCCAAGTACCTCTTCGCCGACGAGGTCTGCGAGTACGACGTCCCCGCCGGCCTGCCCGACCGGGTCACCCGCCAGGTCCAGGAGTACGCCACCCGCGCCTTCACCGCACTGGACTGCGCCGGCCTGGCCCGGGTCGACTTCTTCGTCACCCCCGACCTGGACGTCTACCTCAACGAGATCAACACGATGCCCGGGTTCACCCCGACGTCGATGTTCCCCCGGATGTGGGCGGCCAGCGGCCTGGAGTACCCCAAGCTGGTCAACCGGCTGATCCGCACGGCCCTGCACCGGCACTGACCAGCGCGCCGGCCGTCCCGCTGCCTCGGCGGCACTCGCCCGGTGTCCATGAACGGTCAGGGCCTGCGGGCCGTCGTGGGGTGGGCAGGCCGCCGGGTGGCGCTCTGCGGCGGCGGGTGCCCCGGGTCCGCCGGCCGCACCCCGGCGCGCCGCACGAAGATGCTCCGCCGGGTCACCGCCCGGTCCCGGGCGTCGAGCTGGTAGACCTCAAGCCAGACCCACCCGTCGTACGTCGGCCGGTCGTCGATCCGGATCAGCCGGCACCTGATCGGGCGGATGAACTGCACACTGGCGGCCCGGGTGATCAGCAGCAGGTCGCCGGGTCTCACGGCGTACCCCGGTCGGTCTGCGCAGGTCGGTGGGTCTGCGCGGGCCGGTCGGTCGACGCGCCGGGTTCGTGGGTGGTGGGTTCCCGGGGCTGCCGGTCGGGGCGGTCGCGCCAGACGCGGAGGGTTTCGGCGGCTGCGGCGAGGCGGCGGCAGGAGCCGTCGGGCAGGCAGCGGGTGCAGGCGTCGCGGTGGTGGAAGTCGACCACGTAGCCGGCCATCAGGACGCGGAACGGCGGTTCGGGCCGCCCCTCAAACACGGCCGGATCCCCGCCCGACTGGTCCGTCCACCCGGGCCGGTGCATCGGGCGGAACGGCCTGTCGCGCAGGGGACGGCTGGCCGATGACATCGATCGGATGATCTTTGCGCTGGAACCACTTCCGTCGGGCCACGTGGCCACCTCCATTGATCGTCGACAGGCCGCTCTGCCAGCCACGATCCGAGATCAGAGCTGATCCGTGCAATGCTCCCGATGAGACACTCGCCCGAACGGTGCGCCTTGCGGGTGGCGAAGCGAAAACCGTCGCACGGCACGTCTGGTGACGTGTCGTGGTGAGACAGGAAGGATGGTGTCCGTGACGGAGATCGGCTCGACCGTGCCGAGACGAGAACTCGGCCGGCTGCTCAGACAGGCCCGGGAAGTCGCCGGCTTCGGCCTGGAGGCCGCCGCGTCCGACCTGGAGTGGTCACGTGCCAAGATGTACCGGATAGAGGCCGGGCAGACACCGCTGCGCGCACTCGACGTCGACCAGATGTGCCGCCTCTACGGCACCCCGTCCGAGTTGACCGAGGTCCTGGTCAGCCTGGCCAAGGAGTCGAAGAGCAAGGGTTGGTACCACGCCTATGGCGCGGTCATCCCGCGCTGGTTCCAGTTGTACGTCGGCCTGGAGGTGGCGGCCAGTCGCATCCGCACCTACGAACACGCCCTGGTCCCGGGCCTGCTCCAGACCCCGGAGTACGTCGCCGAGGTGGCCCGCACCAGACCTGGTATCGCAGACGAGGACGTGGTGAAACTCGTCGAACTCCGACAGGAACGTCAACGCCTCCTCACCAGGAAGCGGCCCGCGGCTCCCGAGTTCGAGGCGATCATCGAGGAATCAGCACTACGTAAGCGGGTGCCTAGTATGGCTGGGCAGATAGACAGGCTGATCGAAGCTGGCCGGGCTGAGAACATCACTGTCAGGATCATTCCGGTCGCCTCGGGGCTGAGTCGCGCAGCGATCGCAGGGAGCTTCGTCATCCTGGATTTTCCCACCAAGGGAGCCCGGTCTGCCGAGCCGACGACGGTCTACAGCGAAGGGCTCTCCGGAGCGCTCTATCTCGATCGCCTCGACGAGGTCAAGGCTTACGCCCAGGTGTGGAACACGCTCAATCTTCAGGCACTGAGCGCGGAGGAGTCGTGCAGGCTGATGCAGAATATCAAGGAGGAGTGCCATGGCTGAACTCAACAGGCTGATCTGGCGTAAGAGCAGCCGTAGTAGCGACCAGGGCAACTGCGTCGAGGTCGCGGACAACCTGTCCGCTGTGGTGGGAGTGCGGGACAGCAAGGACATCGCTGGGCCGGTGCTGGTCTTTTCCGTGTCCTCCTGGCGGAATTTCCTCTCTGTCGTCCGTCAGGCCGACTGAGGAGCCACTCGGACGATCTCGCCCCTCTGCCCAGGCTCGTCGGCGGAGGGGCGCTCGATTGACGTGTAACGCGCGGCTACCGCTGACCGCTCTCGTCGGGTAAGTCATCCAGTAATTCCCCGATCTGCTCGATTATGGCAGTCGCGCCTATTTTTTCCGCAGCGGCGAGGCTGATTTCCCACAATTGGCGGGCCTGGTCGGTCTGGCCTGCGGATGCCATTAGCTGCCCGAATCTAAAACCTACGATCGCGATCCCGTCGGCACGTTGAAGCCAGCGCAGGATTAGTAGGCACTTGTCTAGGTGCTCGGTGGCCGACTGGTAGTTCTGCTGGGCCAGATCGATTTGTGCCAGGCCCCATCTCGCCGACGCGATACCAGCGAGATCGCCGTGCTGCTCGTGTACTTGAAGTCGATTTTGGTGCAGCTCTCTCGCTTTGTCATGGTTGCCGCGTTGGTAGTGGATGTCGGCGATTCGGCCGTGGGTGATGGCGGTTTCGCGGGTGTCGCCGAGTCGTTGGTAGACGGGTAGTTGTATTTCTTGGCGGATGCGGAGTGCTTCGTCGTAGTTGCCGCGTCGGTGGAGTATGTCGGCGATCTGGCCGTGGGTGATGGCGGTGGCGCAGGTGTCGCCGAGTCGTTGGTAGACGGGTAGTTCGATGTCGCGGCGGATGCGGAGTGCTTCGTCGTAGTTGCCGCGTTGGTAGTGGATGTCGGCGATTCGGCCGTGGGTGATGGCGGTTTCGCGGGTGTCGCCGAGTCGTTGGTAGACGGGTAGTTGTATTTCTTGGCGGATGCGGAGTGCTTCGTCGTAGTTGCCGCGTTGGTAGTGGATGTCGGCGATCTGGCCGTGGGTGATGGCGGTGGCGCGGGTGTCGCCGAGTCGTTGGTAGACGGGTAGTTCGATGTCGCGGCGGATGCGGAGTGCTTCGTCGTAGTCGCCGCGTTCGTGGAGTATGTCGGCGATTTTTCCGTGGGTGATGGCGGTGGCGCGGGTGTCGCCGAGTCGTTGGTAGACGGGTAGTTCGATGTCGCGGCGGATGCGGAGTGCCTCGTCGTAGTCGCCGCGATAGAACAGGATGTCCGCAATGTTGCCGTGGCAGGTCGCGGCCTCCTGCTCTGATCCCCCCTCGGTAAAGAGGCGTTGGGCGTGTCGCAGTAGTTGTTCGGCCCGGTCGGGTTGACCGCGGGTTATCAGAAAAGTGGCCCGCTCACCGATAGCCCGGGCCTGTTCGAGTCGATCCACTTCCGACGCTTCGGTGTTCTGCGCCTGCCGTACCGCACGGTCGAACATCTCCTCTGCGGCGTCGCCGTCACCGCTGGTCATCGCGGCGTCGGCGACCGCACGGAGCAGGTGGGTCGGCACCACGGTGCGATGTCGGTCGAGGAAGGCGATCGCCCCTTCACCGAGCCGGAAGGCATCCCCGGCATGGCCAGTACGTAGCTCCCATACCGCGTCGGTGCCGCAGGCTGCGACCACGGCGGCCGACGTGTCGGCGGTCAGGGCCAGGCGGGTTAGTTGTAGGCCCAGGGCCGAGTCTCGCCGTCGGGATGCGGTACCGCCCCAGGCGGTGAAGAGTGGTTCGACCGCCAGCGCGGCCAGCGTGGTGTGTTCCTCGTCGGTGAGCGGGGCGAGCCGGCCGGCGGCGAGCGCGTTGACGGCGACCGCCGGCCGTTGTGGGTCGTACCGGTCGGGGAAGGTGTCCAGCAGGCCGAGCCCGCGCAGCCGCTCCGTCGACCCGCCGACCTCGCCGGCCAGCGCGTCGACCACCGGCACGGGCACCGGCAGGTCGAAGAGGGTGACCGCCCGCAGCAGGGCGACGTGCGGCGGGCCGGCCTGCGCCAGCAGCTCGTCCAGGGCGAGGTTCTCCAGGAACGTCCGCACCTCGGCGTCCGGGGGCAGGTCACCCTGGCGCAGGTACGCCTCCATGCCGGCCACCGCCGCCTCGGACCGTTCCGTCGGCACCTGCTCGCTGTAGACCAGCCGCAGCACGATCAGGTCCTGAAGGCCGGGGTTGCCCCGGCTCACCCACAGTGCCCGTCGGGCCAGCCTGGCCCGTTCGGCCTGCCGGTCCGGTGGTACGAGTGCCTGCTGGCGACGGTGCAGCTTGCCCTGGGCCACCCCGGACAGCGGGCGCAACTGCACCGGGGTGAGCCGGCTTTCCAGCCCGTCGAGGGTGAACAGGAAGCGGCTGGTGAGCACCAGACGGCTGTCGGTCTCGGCGGCGTCGAACGCCCGCAGCACCGCCGCCAGCACCGGCGCGGCTTCGGCCGTCACCCGGTGCCGTCCCGCCGGGTCGGGACGGAGGATCTGTTCCAGGTCGTCGATGATCAGCAGCAGTGGGCGCTGTCCCTCGCCGGTCTGGGCGCACGGGCCGGTCAGCAGGTCGATGAGCACCGCCTCCAGCGCGTCGGGCCGGCTGCGCACCTCCGGCAGCCGCCTGGCGATCAGCTCCCGCGCCTGTTGGTTGGCCCGTACCGCGTCGGCGACCGCGTCCAGCACCGCCAGCGCGCCGTAGTCGCCGAAGACCACCCCGACGGCCCGGTCCGGGAAGCGGTCGACGATCCGGGCGGCCAGGCTGGACTTGCCCAGCCGGCCCTGCCCGTGCAGCAGCACGCCGGCCCGGTCGCCGGACCGCAGCGCCCGCAACGACTGCTGCAACTCCGGCCGTCGACCGACGAACATGTCCGCCGTGGCCACCGGCACGTGCTGCTTGCGGTCGAGGAACTTCTTGGTGCCGCGTACGGCGGACACCAGCGACCGTCGCCGGGTGCCCGCCACCAGCGGGCCGCCGCCGGCCGGCCCCAGCCACAGGCGGGCCAGGTGCCAGTCGGCCCGCAGCCGCGGTGTCGTCGACTCCAGCAACGTCCGACGGGCGTCGGCGACGGCCACCGCGAGGTCGGCCCGGTCGCCCAGCCGCCCGTACAGCCGCTCGGCGAACACGGTGGCCGACCGGTCGCCGACCGAGCCGTCCCAGCCGAGCACCGCCGGCACGCCGGCCGACACCAGGGCGGTGGCCAGTGAGTGGGCGAGCAGCTCGGCCCCGGCGGTCGGCGTAGCGGTGCCGGCACGCCGACCCGGTCCGGGCGGAAGTTGGCCGGTGGCGTCGGCGGCGGTCGCGGTGAGGCAGGCGGAGACGAAGACCAGCCGGGGCATCGTGGTGAGCAGCCCGACCAGGTCGGTGGCGGTGGTGGGGCGCTCGTCGCCCAGCTCGTCCTCCAGCATCAGCACCGGCTCGGCCTTCCGGTCGGGCTGCTCCCGCCAGTTGTTCTGCCCGTGGCAGGACAGGTGCAGCACGGGCAGGCCGCCCAGGTCGGCCAGCCGGTGCGCCAGCTGCGTCGGGTCGCCGGTGTCCTCGACCATCAGGTCGAGCCGGGCCTCGCCGACCGCACGCAGGATCGCCGCCTCCTCGGCCTCGAAGTCGAGTTCGCGCTGCCCGCGTGGTGCCGCCGCCATGAATCCCAACCCCAGCCGGTACGGGTCGAGGGCGGGCCGTACCCCGGGCGGCCCCAGCCGTCGGACGACACCGAAGCGCAGCAGGGCGTCCGCCGCGAGGAACCCGCCGTCGGGGCGGGCCAGCAGCTCGAACGGCGCCCGCAGCACCGCCCACTGCCGCTCGGACGGGGTGCGCGGCCCCTGCACCTCGAAGGTCAGCGGGGTCGCTGCCCGGTGCAGCAGGTCGGTCAGCTGCCCCAGCTCGCCGTCCAACCAGGCGTACAGCGACCGGCCCAACCCGGTCAGCACGTCGTCACCGGCGTCGGCCTGGACCGCCTGCGCGTAACGGGTGCCCAGGTCGCCCACCAGGGTGGCATCCTCGGGGCCGAGTGGTCGGCGCGGTCCGATCCGTTCGCCGTCGACCAGGATCTCGAAACCGGTGTCGTCGAGCACCAGACCAGTTGTCACGCGACCCTCCCCGTGCCGACGCCCACTCCGCTGCGCCGGGTGTTCCCGGTGGCAGGCCCCGTGTCGGAAGGCGACGAGTCGGAAGGGACGTGCCGTCGACGCGTCGACCGGCGTCAGGGAGGGGATTGATCGCCACATTACCCAGCGGGGGAGCGGGCACAACGAAAGTCGAGAAGCCGACAGTCATCGGCGGCGTGAAGCCGTCCCCTGTGGAGCTCGGTCGGGGAGTGGCGGTGCCGGGGCGGTCACCGGGGGCGGGCTCCCCGGAGGAACTGGTCGACGGCGGTTCGGGTGATCCCGTCGAGCAGTTCGGCTGCGACCAGGTTGCCGTTGACCAGCGTGGCGATGCCCTGCAAGGTGGCGAACAGCACGGTGCCGGCGCGGTCCGGGGGGCCGGGTTCGAGCATCCCCTGGGCCTGTCCCTCGACGATCAGGTCGTGCAGGAGCCCGAATGGTCCGGCGGCTGCGGCGACGAGGTGTTCGGCCCCCTCGCGGTGCTTGCCGGTGAACATCAGCTCCAGCAGGGCGGCGTCCTCGGTGGCGAACCGCAGGTAGGCGGCGGCGACGGCGTGCAGGCGTGCCCCGAAGTCCGTCCCGGCGTCGGTGAGCGCGGCGCGCAGTTCGGTGTGCAGCCTGGCGAATCCGGCCTCGGCGAGAGCGTCCAGCAGCGCCTGCCGGTCGGCGAAGTGCCGGCGCGGCGCGGCGTGGCTGACGCCCGCCTCCCGGGCCAGTTCGCGCAGCGAGAGCTGGCCCGCGCCGTGCTGGCGCAGGCTGCGCTCGGCGGCGGCGAGCAGCGTCGACCGCAGGTTTCCGTGGTGGTACGTGGGCACGGCGTCATCGTAGCCGGATTAAAGTCGCTGTTGCCAACATTGTTGTCGCCGGATACATTGTTTCCCATGACAACATTCACGACCGCCCAGATCCCCGCCCAGACCGGCCGCACCGTCATCGTGACCGGCGCGAACAGCGGCATCGGCCGGGTCGCCGCGACGGCGCTCGCCGCCCGGGGCGCCCGGGTCGTGCTCGCCGTCCGCGACCCCGCCAAGGGTGCCGCCGCCGCTGCGGGCATGACCGGTGACGTCGAGGTGCGCCGGCTCGACCTGGCCGACCTGGCTTCCGTCCGTGCCTTCGCCGAGGGCTGGACCGGGCCGATCGACCTGCTGATCAACAACGCCGGCGTGATGATCCCGCCGCCGACCCGGACCGCCGACGGGTTCGAGCTCCAGTTCGGCACCAACCACCTCGGGCACTTCGCGCTCACCAACCTGCTGCTGCCGCAGATCCGGGGGCGGGTGGTCACCGTCGCCTCGTCCGCGCACCGGGGCGGAAAGATCGACTTCGCCGACCTCAACTGGGTGCGCAGGCCCTACCGGGCGTTTCCCGCATACGCCCAGTCGAAGCTGGCGAACCTGCTGTTCACCGCCGAACTGCACCGCCGCCTCACCGAGGCCGGCTCACCGGTGCTGGCGACCGCCGCCCATCCCGGCCTGGCCGCCACCAACCTGCTCGGGCACCTCGACAACGACCGTACCTGGTGGAACCGGCTCCAGACGGCCATGGTCGACCGCTTCGCGCAGAGCGACGCCGACGGCGCGTCGCCCACCCTCTTCGCGGCCGTGGCCGACATCCCGGGCGGCAGCTACGCCGGGCCGGACGGCCTGTTCGAAGGGCGAGGTGCGCCGAAGCTCGTCGGCCGCTCGAAGGCCGCCCGCGACGGTGCCGCCGCCCGTCGGCTGTGGACGGTCTCCGAGGAGCTGACCGGTGTCACCTTCCCGTTGGCCGCCCAGCTCAGCCGGTAGGCGACCCGGGCCGGTCACCGTCCGTCGTTTGTGGAGGATGGAACCGGGGAACAGGGCCGGTATGGCGAACGGACAGATGAAGACCTTCGGTGGTCTGCTCATGCGGGTTCTCGGTGTGCTGCTGGTCGTGGTGGGTGTGCTGGGCGCGCTGGCCTCGTTGACCCAGGGCAACGTGGTCGGGGTGGTCCTCGGCGTCGGCTTCGTCGCGGGTGGCGCGGTGCTGCTCAAGCGTTCGGGGCGGGCCGGCCGACCGGGGGCGGTGGCGTCGACCCGGTGACCGCGCGGCGCGTGGTTAGGGTGGGGCCATGGTGTTCTGGCAACTGACTGTCGACGCGAACGACCCGGCCCGGCTGGCCCGGTTCTGGGCCCGGGCGTTGGGTTACCAGCCGACGCCGCCGGCCGAGCCGTCGACCACCTGGAACGCGCACTTCCGTGGCCGGTTGGGTGGGGCGGCGGCGTTCGAGGACCGGCTGTTCGACCCGGCCGGGCTGCGTCCGCCGCTGTGGTTCCAGCGGGTGCCGCAGGAACAGGCCGGGAAGAACCGGCTCCACCTGGACATCTACCCCACCGGTCGGGACGATGCCATGCCCCAGGCGCAGCGGATCGAGATCGTCGAGGCGAAGGTGGCCGAACTGGTCGCGTCGGACGCGACCGTGCAGCGCCGCACCCGGGGCGACGACCCGGCGGACCTCTACTACTACGTCACCATGCACGACCCGGAGGGCAACGTGTTCTGCGTGAGCTGACCCCGGGCCGGTCGACAGGTGCGCTGCGCCGGCACTCAGCGGCGGCGCAGCGCCGGGTCGAGCAGGGCCGGCGGGGTGTCGTGCTTCTCGCCGGGGGCGAGGTCGACGCCGGGGGCGACGATGGCGTCGATGGCGTCGAGCACGTCGGGGGTGAGCACGGTGTCGGCGGCGGCGAGTTGGCTGTGCAGGTGCTCCAGCGTCCGGGGACCGATGATCGCGCTGGTCACGGCGGGGTGTGCGGTGACGAAGCCGAGCGCGAGCTGGATCAGGGTGAGCCCGGCGGCGTCGGCGACCTTGGCCAGCTGCTCGACGGCGTCGAGCCGGGCCCGGTTGGCGGCGATGCTGAGGTCGAAGCGCTCGGGCAGGACGTCGGCGCGGTGGGTGGTGATCTCCCGGCCCGCCCGGACCGCGCCCGACAGCCACCCGGAGGCGAGCGGGCTCCAGGCGAGCACGCCCAGGCCGTACTGCGCGGTGACGGGCAGGACGTGGGCCTCGATGCCGCGTTGCAGGATCGAGTAGCTGGGCTGCTCGGTGACGTACCGGCCCAGGTGGTGTTCCCGGGCGGCCCACTCGGCCTGCACGAGGCGGTACGCGGGGAACGTCGAGCAGCCGAAGTAGCGGATCTTGCCGGCCCGTTGGAGGTCGGTGAGGGCGGACAGCGTCTCCTCGTCGCTGGTCGTCGGGTCCCAGCGGTGGACCTGGTAGAGGTCGATGTGGTCGACGCCGAGCCGGCGCAGGCTGCCGTCGAGCGCGGTGTGCAGCCAGCGGCGGGAGGTGCCCCGGTGGTTGCGTTCGTCGCCCATCGGCATGGCCGCCTTGGTGGCCAGCACGATGTCGTCGCGGCGGCCGGCGATGGCCCGGCCGACCAGTTCCTCCGACTCGCCCTGGCTGTAGCGGTCGGCGGTGTCGATCAGGTTGATCCCGCCTTCCAGGGCGGCGTCGATGATCGCGGTGGCCTCGGCCTGGCCGGTGCGGCCGATGACGCCGAAGTTCATTGCGCCGAGCACGAGGCTGCTGACCTGGACGCCGGTGCGGCCGAGGGTGCGGTACTGCATGAGGGTTTCCTCCACGGGGTGACGGGGTGACGGCCGGTCGGTGCCGCCGGGAACCACGGCGCGTGCGGACGCGCCGTGGGCTGATGGGGGAGGGGACGGGGCGCGGCTGGTGGCCGGCCGTCCGGCTCTGGCATCATGGTTCAAGCGGAACCGTGTTCCGCTCTGAACTATACGGAACGCTGTTCCGTTTGCCAAGGGTGTGTCCGGAGGTGACGGCGCGATGGTCGACGGTGAACCGGTGCCGCCCACCCCACCCGGGCGCACCGACGCGCCCCGGAAACGGGCCGACGCCCGACGCAACGAGGCGGCCCTGCTGGAGGCCGCCGCCGAGGCCTTCCTCGCCGCCGGGGTCGACGTGCCGGTACGCGACATCGCCGCGCGGGCCGGCGTCGGCGTCGGCACCATCTACCGCCACTTCCCGACCCGGGCCGACCTGATCGTCGGGGTCTACCGGCACCAGGTGCGGGCCTGCGCCGAGGCCGCGCCGGCCCTGCTCGCCGAGGGCGGCACGCCACACGCCGCCCTGACCGCCTGGATCGACCAGTTCGTCGACTTCCTGGTCACCAAGCACGGCCTCGCCGGGGCGATGAACTCCGACACCGCCGCCTTCGAGACGCTGCACGGGTACTTCCTCGACCACCTCGTCCCGGCCTGTGCCAGCCTGCTCGACGCCGCCGCCGCGGCCGGCGAGATCCGCCCCGGCACCGACCCCCGGGAACTGCTGTTCGCCGTCGGCAACCTCTGTGCCGGTCGTGCCCCCTACTACGACGCCCGCCGGATGGTCGGCCTCCTCGTCGCGGGGCTGCGGCTGCGCTGAGGGGCGACGTCCCCGGAGTCGGGGTCGTCCGCGCCGCGGCTCAGCGCGCGTAGTGCGCGGCGACCGCGGCGAACGCGGCCTTCGGTTCCCAGGGCAGACCGGGGTACGTGTCACCGGTACGACCGTCGAGCACCCTGACGATGCCGGGGCTGGCGAGGTCCAGGTCGTCACGCGGGTCGCCGTCCGGTCGGTGCGGAAGGCTGGGCAGCGCGAAGAGGTGGACGAAGGCGCTGTCGACGCCCTCGCTGTCGAAGATGTCGAGCAGTTCGCTGAGATACGCGGCCTGGCCGTGTTCGTCGCGTTCGTACACCCCGTTCAGCCGGTGGGGTCTGCCGCTCGGGTCGTACTCGATGATCTCCATGCTGCGCGGCGCGACGTCGCCCGCGCCGCGCCAGGTGGCGGTGCCGAAGCCGGTGACGGCGACCGGCTTGGGCTGGTCGACGAGCCGGCGTACGCCGTCGCGGAACTGGTCGGCGACCTCGGCGGAGCGGATCAGTTCGACGGTCACCACGTCGAACAGGTCCCAGTCGACGCCCTCGAACGGGATCGCGGCGTAGGTGACCCTGCCGTGGAAACGTTCGCGGACCGCCGCCACGGTGGCGCGCAGGAAGCCGTCGAGGCGGGTACGGACCCCGGCGATGCGCTCGGCCCGGCCGTCCGGATCGGTGAACAGGTGGGTGAGGCGGTCCGCGAGGCGCTCACCCTCGATGAATCCACGGTTCATGATGCTCAGCTCGGCACCGGTGACGAAGACGATCTCGGCCCCGGCCGCGCGGAGCCGCTCGGCCCGCTCGGCGCAGTCGAGGAACAGGGCGCGGATCAGGTCGGGTTCCAGCTCCAGGGGGTACGGCGAGAACCACACCTCCAGGCCGAGCCCGGCGGCGATCCGGGCGGCGGACTCCAGCCGCCCGGGATCGCCGCCGACCAGGTGGACGGCGGTGCAGTGCAGGTCGTCCCGGATGATGGCCAGCTCCCGCCGGACCATCTCGGGGTCCCACTGCGGCACCGAGCTGACGCCGTCGGTGACGAATCCGGTGTCGTAGGCCATGCCCTTGGCGCGCATGTCGGTCCCTTCGGTCGTGGTGCTCCCGCGGTTCGGAGGGACCGTAGCATAATTTTGCGCGCACGCAATTTTGCGTGCGCGTACCGAAGGTGGGACAGTGGCACCGTGACCGATCCATCGACGCTGCGGGAACGCAAGAAGCGGGCCACCCGGGAGGCCCTCCAGACGGCGGCGCTGCGCCTCGCGCTGGAACGGGGGCCGGACAACGTCCGCGTCGAGGAGATCGCCCAGGCGGCGGGCGTGTCGCCCCGGACCTACAACAACTACTTCCCGAGCCGGGAGCAGGCGATCGTCGCCGGGGTCGCCGCCGACCGCGCGGCAGGCGTCGCGGCGGCGGTGCTCGCCCGGCCGCCGGAGACCGGCCTCGCCGACGCGGTCGTCGACGCCGTCGTGGGCCTGTACGCCGACCCCGGCGACCAGCCGCCCGCCGCGTTGCTGATGATCGCCGCCAGCCCCGCGCTGCGGGCCTGCTACGTCGAGGCCGTCACCACGTTCGAGGAACCCCTGGCCGGGGCGGTCGCCACCCGCTGTCCCGGGATCGGACCGCTGGTCGCCCAGGCGCTCGCCGCCGCGGTCGGCGCGGCGACCCGGGTGGCGCTGCGGCAGTGGCTGAACGGCACGACCGAGGTGCCGACGATGGCCGGTTTCGTGGTGCCGCCCGAGCCGCTGCCGGACCTCGTCCGGGCCGTGCTGCGACCACTGGCCCCGGCGCTCGACGCCGCCGTGCCCTGACCACGACCACGGTGGGCCCCGCCCCCGCCGGGCGGACGCCGGTCGCGCGTGGTGCCGACGCGCGGTCCGGACCCGGCCCGACGGGGGCGGGGGTACCGCGGGGCGGGACCGCATCGGTCCCGCCCCGGGCGAGGTGGTCAGGTACGCGACAGGGCGCGGTCACTGACCGAGGACTGGAGCCCGAACTGCCGGGCCCGGCGCTCGGCGAAATCGGTCAGGCCCTGACTGTCGGCGTAGTCGAGGCTGTACAGGTCCAGCTCCAGCTGGAGCAGCTGCTCGGCGATCTGGGCGTGGAACTCCAGCACGTCGGGCGGCCACGGCGCATAACCCTGGTCGGTCCACCGGGCCGAGAACGACTCGAAGACGATCCCGTCGACGATTTCGGCCAGCCGGGGCAGCATGCCGAACCCCCGGTTCGCCAGCAGGTACGCCGGTTGCGCCTCCTCCCGGATCGCGGCGACCAGGGTGAGCAGGTGCGGCACGTCCTCCGGGAAGGTCAGCTCGACGTTGAGCGTGTCCAGGAACAGCCCGGCGAACCCCTGCGCGATCGCCCGCTTCGCCTGCCCCACCACGTGCGACACCCACAGCGGATGGTCGACGTGGACGAACGCGCCGCCCCAGTCCGGGTTGCGCTCCTGCCGCTGCCAGGGCGCGGGTGGCCCCTGGTCCTCCGACAGCGACAGGTACCCGAGGGTCTGCACGTCCTGCGCCGCGAGGTAGCGCAGCTCGGCCGGACGGTAGAAGTCCGGTTGCAGCACCACCCGTACGTAGCGGGTGAGTTCGGGCAGGCGACCGTCGCCGTAGTAGAAGCAGATCGGGCGGCGGTCCATCACGTCCACCCGTGTTCCCGGTACCAGGCGAACGTGCTGCGGACCCCCTCCTCCAGGCTGACGGCCGGCTCGTAGCCGGTCAGCTCCCGCAGCCGGGACAGGTCCGGGCAGCGCCGGGCGACCGATCCCGGCGGCGCGTTCCCGGGTGCGATGGCCGGGCTCACCCCGGCCACCCGCAGGACCAGCTTGGCCAGGTCGCCGATGTTGGTCTCCTCCCGGTCGTTGCCGATGTGCACGATCTGCCCGGCGGCGGCCGGTGCCGCCATCAGCCGCACCATCGCCTCGACCGCGTCGTCGACGTGGCAGAACGCCCGGAACTGGTCGGCCCCGGGGACGGGGAACGGGTCGGCCCCGCGCAGGGCGCGCAACGACATCTCCGGGATGACGTGGTCGGCACCCATCCGGGGGCCGTACACGTTGTGGAACCGGCCCACCACGGTCGCGAAGCCCTTGGCGCGGGCCGTGTGCAGGAAGGCGGCCTCGCCGAGCAGCTTGCTGGCCGCGTACGCGAACCGGGGCGCGGCGATGTCGGAGATCATCGGCGGCACGGTCTCGTCCGTCGGCACCGGCACCACCCCGGCGGTCACGCCCCCGGCGTAGACCTCGCTGGTGGAGGCGAAGAAGACCCGCTCGCCCGGGGCCACCCAGTCGAGCAGGTGCAGCGCCGACAGGGTGTTGACCCGGATCACCCGGGCCGGGTCCTGCTCCACGTTGCGTACGCCTACCACGGCCGCGAGCAGGTAGATCTGGTCCCAGCCGGTGGGCAGCGCCGCCCAGGTGTCCGGGCTGGTCAGATCGCCGGAGACCACCTGCACGGCCGGGTCGGCGCGCAGCCGGTCGAGGTCGGCGTCGTCGCGGCCCCGGGAGAAGTCGTCCACGATCGTCACCCGGTGCCCGTCGGCGACGAGCCGGCGGGCCAGGTGCAGGCCGATGAAGCCGGCCCCGCCGAGCAGCAGCGCCCTCATGCCGACACCGCCGCGGTGGCCGCCGCGTCCGCGCCGGCCGCCCCGGCGGGGGCGGGCGGCAGGTAGCCGAGCCCGGCGTAGCGGACCCCGGCGGCCAGCACCGCGTCGGCGTCGAGCACCCGCCACGAGTCGTAGACGAACGCCGGTGGCGTCGCGCCGAGCACCTCGGGCACCCGCAGCGCCCGGTAGTCCGGGTGGTCGTTGATGATCAGGACGGCGTCCGCCTCGGTGAACGCCTTGTCCAGGCTGACCGGTTCGCCGCCGTACTGGCGGATCACGTCGTCGGTGACCATCGGGTCGTGGCCGAGGACGGTGACCCCGGCGGCGGAGAACACCCGCATCATCGGCTCGATCGGCGTGCCGCGCATGTCGTCGGTCGCCGGCCAGCCCTTGTACGCCCAGCCGAGCACCGCCAGTCGGGCGCCGAGACTGCGCCCGCGCGCCTCGATCAGCATCCGGACCACGGTCTCGCCGACGTGGATCGGCAGGTACTCGTTGAGCTGGCGGGCCTTGCCGACGAGGAACGGCCGGCGGTCACCCGCGCTGTCGATCATGATGTACGGGTCCTTGGAGAGGCAACCACCGCCCACGTACCCGGGCTTGGCGAGATCGGGGCGCGGATAGTCGACGTTGGCCGCCCGGATCACCTCCAGCGGGTCGAGGCCGTGCCGCTCGGCGACCAGCGCGATCTCGTTGCCGAACGCGTAGATCAGGTCGGTGTGGCAGTTGTTGGACAGCTTCACCAGCTCGGCGGCCTCCAGGCTGGAGACCGGGACGATGGTGCGGACCAGCCCGTTGAAGAACTCGGTCGCGGCGACCAGGCTGTCGTCGTCCAGACCACCGATCACCTGCGGCAGCTCCACCAGTTCCCGCAGCGCCTGCCCCTGGATGGTGCGCTCCGGGGCCATCACCAGCTTCACCCGCTCACCCCAGGCGGCCTGGAGCTCCGGCAGCACCACCCGGCGGCTGGTACCCACCGGCACCGTGCTGCGCACCACCACCAGGGTGTCCGGGCGGCAGCTCGCCGCCACCACCCGGGCGGCGGCGGCCAGGTTCGCCAGGTTGGGCCGGTGGGTCATGTTGTCCACCGGCGTCGACACGCTGATCACCGCCACGTCGACGGTGTCCTTCGGCAGGTCGGCGGCGACGTGGATGCGGGTGCCGAGGTGGGCGGCGAAGACGTCCTCGATGCCCGGCTCGAAGATGTGCGGCCGGCCGTGCGACAGCGCGTCCAGCACCGCCGGTGACACGTCCGCGCCGTACACCGTGAAGCCCTTGTCGGCGAGGGCGGCGGTGAGGGTGAGCCCCACGTAGCCCAGGCCCACGACCCCGATCTTCATGCTCATCTGCTGTCCTCTCGTGTGCGGGTGTGTCGTGAAGGGGGAGCGGTCCGCCGGCTCACCGCGCCTCGCCGGCGGCCCAGATGTCCTTGATCGAGGTGGCCAGGTCACGCACCGGCGACCAGCCCAGCCCGGCGGCCCGGCCGATGTCGGCCTGGATCCAGCCGACCGCCTGCGAACGCTGCGGCCCGGACCCGACCTCGCGGACCCGGCCCCGGTAGCCCGCCGCGTCGGCCAGCAGGGCGACCGCCTCCCGGGCGGTCACGGCCCGGCCGCTGCCGGCGTTGACCACCCGGTGCCGCAGCTCGGGCGCGAGGACCGCCGCGACGATCAGCGCGGCCAGGTCCCGCACGTCGACGAAGTCCCGGTACGCCGACAGCGGCCCGAGGGTGATCTCGGCGGCCCCGTCGTCCAGGGCGGCCCGCAGCCGGGCCGCCGCCCGACCGAGCAGGTTCTCCTGCGACATGCCGGGGCCGATCGGGTTGAACACCCGCAGCGAGACCGCGTCGACCTCGCCGGCCTCCCCGGCGAGCTGGAACAGCCGGGTGCCGGCCAGGTGGCTGACGCCGTACGCGCTGACCGGCCGGGCGGGGGAGTCCTCGGTGACCGGGACCCGCTCCGGCACCGGCCCGTACTCGCCTGCCGAACCGAGCCGGACCAGCCGAGCCCCCGGTGCCGCGACGGCGGTCGCCTCCAGCAGTTTCGCCGCGACCAGGGTGTTCGCCGTGACCAGTTGCCCGGCGGAGCCGGTGAGCGCGCCCACGCAGTTGACCACCGCGTCCGGGGCGACCTCCCGCAGCAACCCGGCCAACGCGTCAGGCGTGCCGTCGAGCAGGTCGTGGGTGGTCCGTCCCGGGCAGACCACCTCGGCCACCCGGGGGTCCGCGGCCAACGCGTCGCGGGCGTGTCCGCCGATGAACCCGGACGCCCCGAACAGCAGCACCCGGGTCACGTCAGCTCCCCGGCGCCCACCACGCCCGTCAGGTCGACGTCCACCGGCTCCCCGACGGGCACCTCCACCGGTGCCGGTCCGGCCGGCAACAGGATCGGCTTGAGCTGGTGGAACGACCGGTTCGCCTCGTCGTAGTCCTCCGGCCGCCCGATGTCGAGCCAGAACCCGTCGAACGGGTACGTCATCGGCGGATCGCCGCTGGCGAGCAGGTCCAGCACGAGCTGGTCGAAACCGAGGGCCAGCCCGGCCGGGTAGGGCTCCAGGGTCCGCCGCGACATCCCGTAGACGCCCATGCTGACCGGGTAGCGCAGCGCCGGCTTCTCCCGGAACCCGACCACCCGGCCGGCGTCCACGTCTAGCACGCCGAAGTCGATCCGGTGCACCCGTTCGGAGGTGGCCAGGGTCAGCCCCGCCCCGGAGAGCTGGTGGCTGCGCAGCAGGTCGCCGTAGTCCAGGTCGGTGAGGACGTCCCCGTTCATCACCAGGAACTCCTCGGGCAGCCGGTCCTTGAGGCCGAACAGCGGGCCGACCGTGGACAGCGGCCGGTCCTCCTCGACGTAGTCGATGGCCAGCCCCCACCGGTTGCCGTCGCCCACGAACGCCCGGATCAGCGGGCCGAGATGGTTGATCGCCAGGGTCACCGAGGTGAACCCCCGCGAGGCGAGCTGGTCGAGCACGATCTGCAGGATCGAGTGGCTGTCCCCGATCGGCATCAGGGGCTTCGGCAGCGTCGTCGTGTACGGCCGGAGCCGCACCCCTTTGCCACCGGCAAGGATCACCGCGTGCAACCGGACCTCCCCATAGGTCTCAAGTGGAACTACCGGTAGTGCCGAACCTGCCCGATCACCGGAACCAGACCGAGCGCGAACAGCGCCTGGAGCAGCAGCACGCTGCCCAGGTGGAGCGAGGTGTCGGTGACCGGGTCGCCGCCCTGCCCGAGCAGCGGGGCGACGCCGAGCAACGCGCCGAGGCCGACGTGCAGCACGATCACCACCGTCATCGACAGGCACAGCCAGCCGTACCGGCCCTGCCCGGCCAGCAGGAACGCCAGGTAGTACGCCCCGGCCAGGGCCACGTGGGCGGCGGTCATCACCACCCCCGCCGTGGACAGCACGCCCGCCCGGCCGAGGACGACGAGCAGCAGCACCCCCAGTGCCGCCGGCACCGCGAGGCACACCACGAACTCCCGGCCGATGGTGCGCCAGATCCCGACGACGAAGGCGTGTGGGAGCCGGGCCCGCCGGGACAGGGCGACCCCGCCCGCCCAGAACCGGCTGGTCCGCCACTCGACGAACCCCATGGACAGGATCAGCGGCACCGCCGACGCCGCGACGTCCCACTGACCCAGCAGGTAGGGCGCCTGGGCGTGGAAGAGCAGCGTCGCCGAGCAGAGCCCGTACCCGGCGACGCCGAGCAGGGCGGGCCACGTCGGCCAGAGCGGGTCGCGGGGGGCCGGCTCCGTCGACCGGGCGGCGGCCCGGGTGGCCCAGAGCCCGGCGGCGAACGCGGCCAGCACGCCGAGGGCCGCCGCGCCCACCGCCCAGCGCCGCGCCACCATCCCGCCGTCGACCAGGAAGACCGCGCTGGCCAGGACGACCGGGACCAGCGCGGCGGCCAGCCACCCCTCCCGCCGGTAGAAGACCAGCAGGGTGCTGGCCAGCTGGTAGGCGAGTTGGCAGACCATCATCGTGGCCAGCGGCAGGCCGCCGTACGGCAGCATCAGGGCGCCGGCGGCCAGGCCGAGCAGCACGGCGGTCAACGCGGCGATCCGCAGCACCCGGCTGGCCGAACGGGCCCGGCCCAGACCGAGCAGGCGGAACGCCGCGTAGGCGACCACACCCGACCAGACCCAGCCGAGGGTCCCGGCGAGGATCATCCCGGCCACCAGGCCCGGTCGTCCCACCACCGACAGCACGGCCGGGAACGCGGCGCTCGGCAGCACGTACAGCAGGCCGTGGGAGATCGTCCGCAGGTCGCCCCGCCGGTCGCGGCCGGCCCCCGGCGCGGCGGCGGGCCGCTGGTCGGGTGCCGGGGCCGGACCCAGCCGTCGGAACACCTCGGCGGCGAGGACGAAGACGTCGCGGTAGCCGTACTCGACCTGGGCACCCCGGTCGGTGTGCCCGTCGGCCTCCAGGGCGGCGGCGACCTGGAGCGCGTCCACCGCGCGGGCCAACTGCGGCCGTACCCGCTCGACCAGGTCGTCCACCGGGTCGGTGGAGATCCGGGGCAGCAGGATGGTGCGTTCGGGGCCGTCGGACGACCCCGGCTCGGTGGTCATCGTGGCGACGGAGCGGAACAACGGATCGGTGACGTCCGGGTCGGTGGCCTCGGTCATCAGCGGCCACCGGGGGTACGCACGATGGCGATCGTCGTCTCGTCGTCGTCCGGTCCGGGCGCGGCCGGCTGCGGCAGCTCCGGCGTGGCCGAGTTCGGGTCGTGGCGGGTCCGGTACGCCGCCGCCGAGTACTGCTCGGGTCCCCGCTGGCGGGGCACCCGCCCGGCCAGCGGCGACACCTCGGGGCGGACGGCAGCGGGCGTCGGCTCGGGTCGGGCGGCAGCCGGCGTCGCGGCGGCGGGGGTGAGCCCGGGCCGGGCGGTGGGCACGGCAGCGGGGCGGGCGGTGACCGACGCCACCCCGGGGCGGGTCGGCCGGTTCGGGACCCGGACGAAGCCCTGGGCCTGACCGCGCAGGTGCTTCGGCGCGGGCGACGCCCCGCGTGGCGCGGCCAGCCCCTCGTAGATGTCGCGGTACGCCTGTAACGACCGTTGCAGGGTGAACCGCTCCAGCACCCGCTGCCTGGCGGTCGCCCCCAGCCGCAGCCGCAGCTCCCGGTCGTTGAGCATCCGTACGCAGGCGGCGGCGATCGCGGCGACGTCGCGCGGCGCGACGACGAACCCGGTGTCACCGACCGCCTCGGCGACCCCGCCGACGTTGGTGCACACGGTCGGCCGGCCGCACGCCATCGCCTCCACCACCGTGTAGGGGAAGCCCTCGGAGATGCTGGTGAGCGCCACCAGGCTGCCGGCGTGGTACGCCTCGACGGCGCTGCCGACCCGGCCCTCCAGGACGGCGTGCCCGGTCAGCCCGAGTTCGTCGATCAACGCCTCGCAGCTGGCGTGGTAGACCTTGTTGGCGGCCGGGGTTCCGCCGAAGATGCGCAGCCGGGCGTTCGGGATCTCCGCGCGGACCAGCGCGAACGCCCGGATCAGGGTGTGCAGGTCCTTGAGTGGGTCGATCCGGCCCATGAACGAGATGGTGGGCACGTCCGGTTCGCCGGCCGCGGGCGGGAACTCGTCCGGGTCGACGCCGTTGTACATCGTCCACATCCGCTCGGGGTCGGCGCCATTGTGCAGCTGCCACCGCCGGTTGTACTGCGAGTGCGGGGCGAGCGCGCCGGTGATCAGGTAGGCCGCCCCGGCCAGCGAGCGGAAGAAGCTCAGCACCAGCACCCGGACCGGGTGCGGGGCGTCGTCGTGCAGGTAGGAGATGTAGCGTTCGCGCAGGTAGATGCCATGCTCCGAGAGCACCAGCGGGGTGCCGTACGTCCAGGTGGCGGCCATCCCGACGAGGGTGGCGAGACCGTTCATCGACGAGTGCACGATGTCGGCGCGGACCGGGGGCGCGCTCAACGGCCGCAGCATGTGCGCGATGAGCCAGGCCGCCTCCAGCGCGTCGGCGACGGTGGGGGCGGGCCCGGTCTCCTCGACCCGCAGGGTGTGCCAGGCCTCCAGCATCATCCGCAGCGCCTCGTTGGACAGCAGGGCCGCACCCAGGTCACCGCCGCCGGAGGCGTACTCGAACATCCCGCGCAGGGCGAGCAGGAAGGTGCTGCGGTTGACCGCCCCGGCCTGGGAACGGGTCGATTCCAGCGGGGTGACCAGGGCCCGCAGGAACACCTCGTACGACTCGATGAACTCGGCGCCGGGCCGCCCGGAGGGGACCAGCACCCCCCGCCGGGGGCGGCGGCCTTTCGGCCGGCCGCCCCACAACGGGATCGAGTGCACGCGGTCGAGGTTGGCCGGCCGGTCGAACACCGGCTCCTCGGTGCCGTCCACGGTGAGCGCCACCACCTCCCACCGGTAGTCAGGCATTCCCCGGATGAGCTGTTCGCACCAGATGCTCACCCCACCCATCGCGTACGGGTAGGTGCCCTCCGAGACCAGCGCGATCCGCACCGGTTTCCCCCGTTCCTCTGTGCTTGTCTGAGCCGCTGTCCGCGCTACGGACGGGGAGCGGCGTTGAACGTCACGGCGGTGTTGGCCGCCAGCGTCACCGGCACGGTGACGTCGGTGCCGTAGGTGCCGGCACCGGTGGTGGTCGCGGCGACGCCGCCCAGTTGCAGCGAGCCGGCGGCAGGAGAGCTCACCGTGATCTCCCCGGTGGTCCGGTCGTAGATCGCCGACGCCCCGGCGGTCAGCGCCGCGAAATGGGCCGTCCGTGCCCTGCTGTAGGCGGCGATGTCGGTCCACGCCGAGTTGAGCAGCGGCACCGAATAGAACGAGTCGTACTTGGTCAGTACGGCGTCGAGCCAGTCGGTGAGCAGGGTGTTGCCCGAGCCGTAGTCACGCACGTTGGCGATGTGGAACGTGTGCGAGTAGATCGAGCCCGACGACACGTGCTGCAGGCCCACGGTGGACTCGTAGTCGAGGACCTGGGCGTACGTGCGGTCGGTGGGCCAGTACGGGAAGGCGCCGTTCGGGCCGTAGAAGGAGTTGTAGAAGTGCGCCTCCTCCGCCGGGTTGGTGGTGTGGTAGGCGATATTCGTCGGCCAGCACGGCACCACCGCGATGCTCGGGTCCAGCGGGTGTGGCGTCGACCCGTTGAAGTTCGCCGGCACGTGGCTGGCGAACGACATGTTGCCGGCGACCGTGTCGATCCCGAGATCCGCCGCCGCCTCGATCAGGTCCGGGTTGGACGCGGTGAGGCCGTGGTCGGTGAGCACCCCGCCGGAGTTGTTGTAGACGCCGAGACCTGAGTACTCGGGGGTCTTGAGCACGGTGGCCGGGGGGGTCAGCCCGATGGCGGTGCCCGCGGTCAGGTTCTCGGAGATCTCTTCGTGGTTGGTGGCGTAGTCCGTGGTGTTCATCGCGGGGTGGTTCAACGTGTGGTTGATCCACCGGAAGTTGTTCTTGAGGCACTTGGTGGTGGCGGTGAGGGTGTTGGCGTCGCCGTTCGGGCTGCACGTGTTGCCGGCGAACGGGTCGATCTGGGCGCCGTTGTAGGGGATGTTGAAGGTGAAGCCCGAGGCCAGCGGGTGCGCGGTGCGCAGCGCGGTCTGCTTCGCGTCGAGGTTGACCGCGTCGTGCCCGGTGACCCTGATCGCGGGGCCGTAGTCGACGGTGCCGTCGTCCATGTAGTGGGCCGAGGCGGCGAACCAGTCGTCGATGTCGACGTTGAGGTGGTGCTTCTGCTCACCGAGGAACAGGCCCTTGGTCGCCCACCGGAACAGGCCGTAGACCAGCAGGTCCGCGTGGAGGAGGTACTGGTTGGCGGTGAAGGTCAGCGCGATCCGCTCCCGGCCGTCGGTCGAGGTGGTGCTCACGGCCAGCACGTCGGACCCGTTGGTCATCAGGGCCTGGGCGTTGCAGCCGGCCCGGATCGAGGTGCGGTAGACGTACGACTGGGTGATCGGGATCTGGGCGGTGCTCTTGAGGTAGTCGAAGACCGCCGCGCCGCTGGTGGTCAGCGAGACGGGCAGCGGGGTCTCACCGACCGCGCCCTCCCCGGCGGAGTTGAGGCAGTAGTCCTCCGGCCAGGTGCCGTAGCTGGTGTAGAGGGCGACCTGGCGCACCTCGAAGTTGCGCTCGTAGGCCCAGAGGGTGTTCCACTCCGTGCTGGTCAGGCCGCTGAGGTAGTTACCGCCCGACTCGTAGAGCTGCATGCTGTTGGTGAGCAGGACCGCGTTGTACTTGCCCACCCCGTTGCCGTCGACGAGCGTGTTCGCCGAGAGCGTCTGGGTGGTGGTGTAGAGGATGTCGTAACCCGCACCGACCCGGTTGAGGGTAGTGGTGAGCGTGGCCACGCCGAAGTCCGCCGGGTCGGTGGCCAGGATCAGCGCCTTCAGCGCGACCTTGTCGTTGATCGCCTGGGTGCCCACGCCGCCGCTGCGGGCACCCGTCGGGGACGGGGCGACCTTGACGGTGCCGGCCCGGGTGGGCAGCGGGCCGGGCCGGGCCTCCTTCTTGCTCGCCACCTGGCCGAGGCCGGGTGCGCTCGGCGGCTGGGCCAACGTGCGCGGCGCGGTCGGCGGCTGGGCGAGGCCCGGGGTCTGGGTGCCGAGCAGGACCGTGAGTGCGGTCAGCCCGGCGAGGGCGAATCGGTTCGCGCGACGGCGCTTAGGTCCGGTGTGGACCATGTGGTGACCTCCGATGAGGAGATGTGAACAATGCCGCCGGTCCTGTATGGACGACGGGGTTGCCATCGAAGGCTAGCAATTGTTGGTGCGGATTCCGCGCATGATCCTGTCGTATGTGGAGCATTGACGCAAGCGGGGTCGGGTGTTAGTGCCGTTCGTCCGGAGGTGACTTCCGGTAACGCGCTTTCGGTTGATCTTGATGGTGTTGCTGGTCGGTTCCTGGTGTGTTGACGTGCTCTTTTCCGGAGGAGCCGAAACACCTCATTCACGTTCACTTCACACGCGTGAAGCCGGCCGTGGCCAGAATGTGGACCGTGGGCGGGTGCGGAACCGGGCGAACCTCAGCCATTCGCTCCGGCTGCGGCAATTGAGGTGCGGTAAGAGTGGCCGATCAGTCCATGCTGGCCCGCCGATCAGCCGATTACCCGACCATCCCTTCGGTTGACGGTGCCCCGCGCGGTCGGCACGGGGTGGGCCGGGGTCCGGAATGATCGCCGTTTTCCCAGTTCAGAGCACCTTCACGGGGGTGGGCCGGGGGTGGGACGTGCCTTTTGTCGGGCAATCGCTTGATCGACGGCACATCGTGGAGAATGTTGAGTTTCCGCGACCGGGACGGCGGGTTAACCCGTACGGAAATGGCGAATACCACGGCGCTGACCCTCGAATCAGCCAGTTTCGGCGGAAGCGGTTCCCAGCCTCAGGAGTTGCCCATTGCCGGTCACCGGAAGCCGTCCGCTGTCTCCCCTATCAACACCGTCCGGGCCAAATCGTTTTACTATCCGATCGGTTTCGTGGAACTTCCACGGGGCGCAAATGCAGGAGTGGATGTGCGCGTCCTGAGTCGACGGTGGTGCCGGGACAAAACGCCAGACGGCGGATCGGCGCATCCCCGGCGCGGTCCCACTCGGCGGCGCGGTGGAGAGGGCCCGACACCATCGGCCGTGCAGTTTCGTCCGGGCCCTGCCGCCCGGCTGTCCGCCCCGGCGAGGACCAGGCCCGGCGACGCGTGGGACAGCGGCCAGGCGAACACCGCGCCGGCCGGGACCGGCACCACCGACTCGGCGGCGGCACCGATCCCGGTCAACGCCCCCTGCACGGTGCTCTGCTCCTCGGCCCGGACGATCCGGGAGAGCCACGCCTGCACGGCGACGCCGCCGACCGTGGCGAGCACACCCACCGCCTCGCCACCCACGGTCAGCCGCAGGTACGGAGGATCAGATCATCGGTGCCGGCGCATGATTCTCCGGACCGTCGGGTCGCCGTCACCCCGGTCCGGTCGGGTGGGGCGGGCACGGGCCGGAGCCCGGTCGGGCGGAGTGGAACCTCAGCGTCGGCACCCGGACGGGCTGTCGCCGCCGGACGGCACGGACGCGACCACCGCGTCGGAGACCGGGGTGAGCCACTGCAACGGCCCCTCGTACGCCCGGGGCACCGTCACCGTGACCGCCGTCTCCCGGTCGAGCGTGGTGAGCACGGTGGCGTCCGACCGCTCGTCGGCGTACCAGCAGACCCCGTTGACGGTCCACACGTCGGCGGTGGCGTCCACGGTCGGCTCAGGGACACCGCAGGCGACGGTCAACGCCGGATCGCCATAGGCGGCGTTCTGCTCGGCACCGGCCGTGACCGGGCGCTGGGCGAGTTCCCGGACGGTGGCCGGCAACTGCGAGACCAGCGCCCGGCACACCACCCCGGGGCGCTCGGCCAGCGCCGGGGCGGCCATCTCGACCGGGGCGCCGGACTGGGGGCGCAGGCTGGTCGGCGACGCGCTCGGCGCGGCGACAGGGGTGTCCGGGGACAACTGGGCGAAGGTGAAGCCCGCCACGGCCACCGTCACCGGCACGGCGACCAGGGTGGCCCACAACGCGGCCCGCCGGGTCGACCGGTCCGCCGCAGGCCGGTCGGTGGTGGGTGCACCGGTGCTGGCCCGCTCGGTGCTGGTCTGCTCGGTGCTGGTCTGCTCGGTGCTGGGCACGGCGTCGGTCGGGATCTCGGGGGAGGAGGTCTTCTCGTCCACTTACAGGCGCACCACCGAACACGTGAGGGTGCGGGTGATGCCGGGCACCATCTGCACGTTGCTGACGATCAGTTTGCCGAGCTCGTCGACGGTGTTCGCCTCGGTGAGGACGACCACGTCGTACGGCCCGGTGACGGCGTCGACGCGTACCACGCCGGTAAGGTCCGCGATCAGACCGGCCACGTCCCGCGCCCGGCCCACCTCGGTCTGGATGAGGATGTACGCCTGTACCACGACTCGACCTCCGTCCGTCGCCGCCCAGGGGCGGCCCGAAGGGTGAAAATACCCTACGGAGCAGGCGTGATCCCTATCGGTGGTCGAGGTCAAGCAGCTAGCGAGCGTGTCGGAAGGAAGACATGGGTGTCGCGGACGTGGGCGAGTTCGGCCTCATCGACCGGGTGACCGCCCGGCTGACGTACGGATCGTTCTGCCTGCTCGGGCCGGGCGACGACGCCGCCGTGGTGGCCGCCGGCGACCGGCGGGTGGTCGCCTCCACCGACGTGCTGGTCGAGGGGCGGCACTTCCGGCGGGACTGGTCGAGCGCGCGGGACGTCGGGCACCGGGCGGCGGCGGCCAACCTTGCCGACATCGCCGCCATGGGGGCCACCCCCACCGCCCTGCTGGTCGCCCTCTGCATCCCCGCCGACCTGGACACCGCCTGGGTGGAGGAGCTGGCCGACGGGCTGGCCGCCGAGGCGGCACTGGTCGATGCGGGGGTGGTCGGTGGGGACATGTCCGCCAGCCCCACCCTGACCATCGCGGTGACCGCCCTCGGCGACCTGGCGGGCCGGGCCCCGGTGGTCCGCTCCGGCGCCCGGCCGGGTGACGTGGTGGCGCTCGCCGGCCGCGCCGGCTGGGCCGCCGCCGGGCTGACCGTGCTCTCCCGTGGGTTCCGCACCCCCCGGGTGCTGGTCGAGGCGTACCGGCGGCCGGAGGTGCCCTACCCGGCCGGACCGGAGGCCGCCCGGCTCGGCGTCACCGCCATGATCGACGTGTCGGACGGGTTGCTGGCCGACCTGGGGCACCTGGCGAAGGCCAGCGGTGTCGGTGTCGACCTGCGCCGGGACGCCTTCGAGGTGCCCCCGCAGATGCGGGACGCCGCCCAGGCGCTCGGCGTCGACCCGTACACCTGGATCCTGGCCGGTGGCGACGATCACGCCCTGGCCGCCACCTTCCCCCCGACGGTGGCGTTGCCGCCCCCGTGGCGCGCGGTGGGCCTGGTGGTCGAGGGCGGCGGGGTGACAGTCGATGGTGACGCGTACGACGGACCGGCCGGCTGGGACCACTTCCGGTAAGGGGCGGTCGTACCCTTCACCCCGTGAGTGAGATCGAGATCCGGCCGGTGGGCTTCGACGCGCCGGTGGCCCAGACGCTCATCCGGGCGACCATGGCCGACCTGGGCGTCCGCTACGGCGGCAGCGGCGACGAGACCCCCGTCGACCCCACCGAGTTCGTCCCGCCGCACGGCGAATTCCTCGTCGCCCACCTCGACGGCGAGCCGGTCGGCTGTGCCGGGTGGCGCAGCCACGGCGCGGACGCCGCCGAGCTGAAGCGGATGTACACCACCCCGGTCGTGCGGGGACGCGGGGTGGCCCGCGCCCTGCTCGCCGCCATCGAGGAGTCGGCCCGTCGGCACGGGCGCGAGCGGGTCATCCTGGAGTGCGGTGACCGGCAACCCGAGGCGGTCGCCCTCTACACCTCGGCGGGGTACGAGCGGATCGCCAACTTCGGCTACTACGCCGACGCCCCCGGCTGCCTGTCGTTCGGCCAGACACTCTGACCCGCCCGCCGGGGCCGGATGAATCCGGATTCACCCGGCCGGTGCGGCGGTGTCAGGCGACGGTGAACCGGAGCCGGTCGGCGCCGGCGCGGGCGGTGGCCGCCGCCTCGGCCGGGTCGACGCCCCAGGCCAGCACGTGCCCGCCCCGGCGTACCGACGAGGTGACCTCGCCGACCCGGTCCCCGACGGCCACGTCGAGCTGCACGGCGAGGACGCCGGACACCCGGCGGGCGTCGCGCAGCCCGTCGACCGCGGTCAGCGTCCCCGGCGGCGGCAGCAGGAACTCCACCGCCGCCGCCCCGGACGGCCGGGCCGGCAGCCGGGGCCGCTCGCCGCGCAGCGTCCGCAGGTAGGCGTCGATGAAACTGCACTCGTACGCCACCGAGATCAGCGCAGCGATCATGTCGCCGGGCAGCCGGGCGGCGCACTCCACCAGCGTCGGCACCCCGTCGGCGACGATCCACTCGCTGTGCAGCACACCGCTGCCGAAGCCGGCCGCCGCCGCCAGCCGGGTGGCCGCCGCGACGAGTTCCGCGCGGCCGTCCGCCGGCAGCGCCGAGGGGACCGTGTGCCCGGTCTCCACCGGGCGGCGACCGGGCAGCACCCGCTTGTCGGTGACGTTGCCGAAACACACCTCGCCGTCGGCGACCAGCAGTTCGACGCTGTACTCCGGACCGACCAGGGTCTGCTCGACAAGCACCTCGGTGGGCAGGTCGGTGGCCGCCTCCACCGGTGCCTCCGGGGCGGCGGTCGCCGACCAGGCCGCCGCCACGTCGTCGGCGGCGTCGACCAGCTGCACGCCGAGGCTGCCGGAGCGACGGGTCGGCTTCAACACGCACCGGCCACCGAACCGGGCCGCGAACGCCGCCGCCCGCTGCGGGGAGTCGACCAGCTCGTACGCCGGATTGGCCAGCCCGGCCCGGTCGGCCAGCAGGCGCATCCGGTGCTTGTCGGAGAAGACGTCGGCGGCGTGCGATCCGGCACCGGGCAGGCCCAGCCGTTCGGCGAGCCGGGCGGTGGCCCCGACCGCGTACTCCAGGCCGGGCATCACCAGCCGGGCGGAGGCCAGCCCCGGCTCACCGGCGAGCAGCTCGTCGACGTCCAGGCCGGTCTGGTAGCGGGCGGGCACCACCCGGGAGACCACCGGCAGCCGGGCGGCCGTCGTGGTGAGGTTCCGCCGGGCGATGATCTCCGGCTCCTCGACGAGCACCACGCTGCCCGGCGGCAACTCCTCGGCGAACCAGTGCAGCATGCCGAGCGAGGCGCCCACGACGATCATCTCGTCGCGGCCCAGGTCGAGGTCCAACGGTCGTCCTCCGTACGGGTCGGCCACCGGATTGCGGGGACACGACAGTACCGGCGGGCCGCAAGGCCCGCCGGTACTGATCGGAGCTGGGGCGGTGGAGGCGTCGCCAGGTCAGGCGCGGGTGACCTTGCCGGCCTTGATGCACGAGGTGCAGACCTGGAGCTTCTTGGTGGTGCCCCCACCGGCCGGGGTACGCACCGACTGGATGTTCGGGTTCCAGCGGCGGTTGGTCTTCTTCTTGGACCAGGGCACGTTGTGGCCGAAGCCCGGCCCCTTGCCACAGACGTCGCACACGCTAGCCACGGGATACTCCTGAGATTGATACGTTCATGAGGTCGCCGGCAGGCGCTGCCCGGACAACCTGGCCAGGGTACCCGATGCACTCCGGGCAGGACCAACCGCCCGTCCCGGCCCCCGCCGCCCGGCCCGGTCGGCCACCCCGGACCGGGACGTCACGCCCGAACCGGACCGGGACACGCCAGCCGACCCCGGCGGGTGTCGGTTGCCGCCAGTAGGCTTCTGGCCGTGCTGGACACCCTCGACGCCGCCGCGGTACGCCGCTGGTGCGCGAGCGGTCTCGCCGCGCTGCGCCGGCACCAGGGCGAGATCGACGAGCTGAACGTCTACCCCGTGCCCGACGGGGACACCGGCACCAACCTCGTGCTCACCCTCACCTCTGCCCAGCAGGCGCTGACGATGGAACCCGGCACCCTGCCCGAGGACGGCCCGACCGCGCACGGGCGGGCGCTGCGGCTGATGGCCCGGGGTGCGCTGCTCGGTGCGCGGGGCAACTCCGGGGTGATCCTCTCGCAGCTGCTGCGCGGCCTCGCCGACGCCCTCGGGGTGGTGCCCACCGTCGCCGGCCGGGCGCTGGCCGCCGCGCTGCGCGCCGCCAGCACCGCCGCCTACGCCGCGGTCGCCCAGCCGGTCGAGGGCACCGTGCTCAGCGTGGCCGCCGCCGCCGCGACCGCCGCCGAACGGGCCGACAGCGACGACCTGCGCACCGTGGTCCGGGCCGCCGCCGGGGAGGCCGCCCGCGCCCTGGCCCGCACCCCCGAGCAGTTGCCCGCGCTGGCCCGCGCCGGGGTGGTCGACGCCGGTGGCCGGGGGCTCTGCCTGCTGCTCGACGCGCTGGTCGAGGTGGTCACCGGGGAGGCCCCGCCCGGGCCGCCGCCGGTGGCCCGCCCGGTGCGCCCGGCGTCGACCGTCGTCCGGGAGACCGGTTCCCCCGAGTACGCCTACGAGGTGCAGTTCCTGCTCGACGCCCCACCCGAGGCGGTGAGCCGGTTGCGCGCGGAACTGGCCACCCTGGGCGACTCGCTGGTGGTGGTCGGCGACGACGGCTCACCCACCGGGTCCACCACCTGGAACGTCCACGTCCACGTCAACGACGTGGGGGCGGCCGTCGAGGCGGGGGTGGCGGCCGGCCGGCCGTACCGGATCTCGGTGACCCGCTTCGCCGACCAGGCCCCGCCGGCCCCCGACGGCCGGGCGGCCGTGGTGGTCGCGACAGGCGTCGGCATCGCCGACCTCCTCGGCGGGGAGGGGGCGACGGTGGTGCCGGGCAACCCGTCCACCGGCGAACTGCTGGACGCCATCCGGGCCACCGCCGCCGCCCGGGTGGTGGTCCTGCCCAACGACCCGAACACCCAGGCGGTGGCGAACGCCGCCGCCCGGGAGGCGTACCGGCTCGGGGTGAAGGTCAGCGTGGTGCCGACCCGTTCACCGGTGCAGGCGCTGGCCGCGCTCGCCGTCCGCGACCCGCAACGCCGCTTCACCGACGACGTCATCGCGATGGCCGAGGCGGCCGGTGCCTGCCGGTACGCCGAGGTGTGCCACGCCAGCCGGGAGGCGCTGACCGTCGCCGGCCCGTGCCGGCCCGGCGACGTGCTGGCGCTGGTCGAGGGGGAGGTGCACCTGATCGGCAGCGACCTGGTCGACACCTGCGCCGCCGTGGTCGACCGTATGCTCGGCGGCGGTGGTGAGCTGGTCACCCTGCTCACCGGCGCGGACGCCCCGGCCGGGCTCGCCGAGGCGGTCCGGGAGCACGTGGCCCGGCGTTGGCCCTTCGTCGAGGTGCAGGCGTACCCGGGTGGGCAACCGCACTATCCGCTCCTGGTGGGGGTCGAATGACGACGTCCGAGCCGGCCACGGTGGACACCGCGCTGACCAAGCTGGTGGGGGAGAAGACCGCCAAGGCGCTCGCCGGTCATCTCGACCTGCACACCGCAGGTGACCTGATGTACCACTTCCCGCGCCGCTACGACGAGCGCGGCGAACACACCGACATCCGTTCGCTGGACGTCGGTGAGCAGGTCACCGTGCTGGCCCAGGTGCAACGCACGGCGGTGCGCCCGATGCGGCAGCGCCGGGGCAACCTGCTGGAGGTGACCGTCGGCGACAACTCCGGCGGGACGCTGACGTTGACGTTCTTCGGCAACCAGGCGTGGCGGGAACGCGAGCTGCGCCCGGGTCGGTGGGGGTTGTTCGCCGGCAAGGTCACCGAGTTCCGGGGCAGGCGGCAGCTCAACGGCCCCGAGTACGTGCTGCTCGGCGAGGGGGGCGAGGGCGAGGTGGCGGCCTCCGAGGAGGTCGAGGAGTTCGCCGGGGCGCTGATCCCGGTCTATCCGGCCGCCGCCGCCGTGCCGACCTGGGTGATCGCCAGGTGTGTCCGGGTGGTGCTGGACACCGTCACCCCGCCCGACGACCCGTTGCCGACGTCGCTGCGGGTCGACCGGAAGCTGGTCGGCATCGGCACCGCACTGCGCGAGATCCACCGGCCGTCCAGCAAGGAGGAGCTGTACCGGGCCCGTCGCCGGCTCAAGTGGGACGAGGCGTTCGCCGTGCAGCTGACCCTGGTGCAGCGCAAGCTGCGGGCGGCCTCCTGGCCGGCGAAGGCGCGCCCGGCGAAGGCGGGTGGCCTGCTCGACGCGTTCGACGCCCGGCTGCCCTACGAGCTGACCCCCGGGCAGCGCGACGTCGGTGTCGAGATCGCCGCCGACCTGGCCACCCCGCATCCGATGCACCGGCTGTTGCAGGGCGAGGTCGGGTCGGGCAAGACGGTGGTGGCGCTGCGGGCGATGCTCCAGGTGGTCGACGCGGGCGGCCAGGCGGCGCTGCTGGCCCCGACCGAGGTGCTCGCCGCCCAGCACCACCGGGGCATGCTCGACCTGCTCGGCCCGCTGGCGCAGGCCGGTGAGCTGGGCGCGGCCGACGACGCGACCCGGGTGGAGCTGGTCACCGGCTCGCTGGGCGCGGCGGCCCGGCGGCGGGCGCTGGCCGAGGTCGCGCAGGGGCGGGCGGGCATCGTGCTCGGCACCCACGCCCTGCTCTACGAGGGGGTCGACTTCGCCGACCTGGGCCTGGTGGTGGTCGACGAGCAGCACCGGTTCGGCGTGGAACAGCGCGACGCGCTGCGCGCCAAGGCCGACCAGCCGCCGCACGTGCTGGTCATGACGGCCACCCCGATCCCCCGCACGGTGGCGATGACCGTCTACGGCGACCTGGAGACCTCCACCCTGTCCCAGTTGCCGCAGGGGCGCTCCCCGATCGCCTCGCACGTGGTGCCGGTGGCGGAGAAACCGGCCTTCCTGGACCGGGCCTGGCGGCGGGTCCGCGAGGAGGTCACCGCCGGCCACCAGGCGTACGTGGTGTGCCCGCGGATCGGTGAGGGGCCGGCGGCCGAGGAGGAACCACCGCGCGAGGACGACAACGGTCGACGTCCACCGCTGGCGGTGACCGAGGTGGCGCCGCTGCTCGCCGAGGGGCCGCTGCACGGGCTGCGGATCGGCGTCCTGCACGGCCGGCTGCCCGCCGACGAGAAGGACGCGGTGATGCGGTCCTTCGCCGACGGCGACCTCGACGTGCTGGTCGCCACCACGGTGGTCGAGGTCGGCGTGAACGTACCCAACGCCACCGTGATGATCGTGCTGGACGCCGACCGGTTCGGCGTCTCCCAGCTGCACCAGCTCCGGGGCCGGGTCGGCCGGGGGTCGGCCCCCGGGCTGTGCCTGCTGGTCAGCGAGGCGGCCGAGGGCTCGTCGGCGCGGGAACGGCTGGACGCGGTCGCCTCCACCACCGACGGGTTCAAGCTGGCCGAGCTGGATCTGGAGCAGCGCCGGGAGGGCGACGTGCTGGGCGCGACCCAGTCCGGCCACCGTTCCCACCTGCGGCTGCTCTCCCTGCTGCGCGACGCCGACCTGATCCGCGACGCGCGGGCCGAGGCGGTCACCCTGGTCGACCAGGACCCGGAGCTTTCGCGGCACCCGGCGTTGGCCGCCTCGGTCGCCGCCCTGGTCGACGAGGAGCGCGCGGAGTACCTGGAGAAGGGCTGACCCTCACCCGCGTCGGGTGCCGCCGTCGGGCCGCAGGTTGGGGCGGCACCCGGCCACCGGGTGCCGAAAACCGCCGCCTCTCCACCGGCCCGGCGGGCGTCTCAGGGCCGGCGTTTCTCGACGACGGTCCAGCCGGTCCAGCCCCGGTCGGCGACGAGCCTGCGCAGCCGCCTGACGACCGGATGCGCGGCGTCGGCGAACGCGTCCATCAACCGGACGAAGGCGGGGTCGGGGGTGACCTCCTTCTGTATCTCCAGTTCCCCGTCGGCCTCCGCCTGGGCGAACAGCTCGGCCATCAGGTCGGCCGTCTCGTGCAGCAACTCCTCGTCCTGCCAGTTCTCGGCGACCCGACCGATCAGCCGGTAGAGCTGGACGACCTGAGGATTGTCCAGCTGGGCCACCTTGTCGGCCATCAGCGTCGGGATCGCCTCCGGCCAGCGGGCCGCCATCAGGATCCAGCCGTCGCGTTCGGCCTGCACGGCGACCGGAGGCACCCCGGCGGCGCGCAGCCGGTCCAGGTAGCCGACCACCTCCGGGGGGACGGCGAGGGTGTCGCCGTCGCCGAGCCGGGCGATTCGCCGCCGGTGTTCCTGGAGCGTGCGGATCTGGCTCCGCAACTGGCGGTCGATCCCTTCGATCGCGGCGGCGAACGTCTCCGCGTCGGCGTCGAGCAGTTCGCGGACCCGGGCCAGCGGCACACCGGCCTCGGCGAGGGTGCGGATCCGGACCAGCCGCACCACCGCCGCCGCGTCGTACGTCCGGTAGCCGGAGGCGTCGCGTTCCGGCTCCGGCAGCAACCCGATCTGGTGGTAGTGCCGTACGGCGCGGATGGTCACCCCGGCGTACGACGCCAGCCGTCCGATCGTCAACATGGCCTCAGCCTGCCCGATTGGGGAGCACCGTCAACCGACCCGGCGGCGGTGCACGATCATCGCGCCGCCGTACGCGACGACGAGGAGGCCGGCGCACCAGGCGAGCGCGGTCCACACCTCGCCACCGGTCTGCTGCCCGCCGAGCAGCCCGCGCAGGGCGTTCACGATGGAGGTCACCGGCTGGTGCTCGGCGAAGGCCCGCACCGGGCCGGGCATGGTGTCGGTGGGCACGAACGCGGAGCTGACGAACGGCAGCAGGATGAGCGGGTAGGAGAACGCGCTCGCGCCGTCCACCGAGGTGGCGGTCAGTCCCGGGATGACCGCGAGCCAGGTCAGCGCCAGGGTGAACAGCAGCAGGATGCCGGTGACCGCGAGCCAGGCCAGCGGGCCGGCCCCGGAGCGGAAGCCCATGGCGAGGGCGACCAGCAGCACCACCACGAGTGAGATCACGTTGGCGACCAGCGACGTCAGCACGTGCGCCCAGAGCACGGCCGAGCGGGCGATCGGCATGGACCGGAACCGCTCGAAGATGCCGCCCTTGAGGTCCAGGAAGAGCCGGTACGCGGTGTAGGAGATGCCGGAGACGACGGTGATCAGCAGGATGCCGGGCAGCAGGTAGTTCACGTACCGGTCGGACCCGGTCCGGATCGCGCCGCCGAACACGTAGACGAAGAGCAGCAGGAACGCGATCGGCATGATCGTGGTGGTGATGACGGTGTCCGGGCTGCGGCTGATGTGTCGCAGCGAGCGCCCGAGCAGGGCGGCGGTGTCCGCCAGGAAATGTCTGGTCATCGGGGTCCTCAGTGGTTCGTGCCGGCGGGGCGGGCGGGATCCGGGGTGTGGTCGGTGGCGGCGGTGGGCGCGTCGTCGCCGACGATGGCGAGGAAGACGTCCTCCAGGGTGGGCTGCTTCTCGACGTACTCGACCGTGGCGGGCGGAAGGAGCTGCTTGAGCTGGGCCAGCGTGCCGTCGGCGATGATCCGTCCGTGGTGCAGCACGGCGATCCGGTCGGCGAGTTGTTCGGCCTCGTCGAGGTACTGGGTGGTGAGCAGGACCGTGGTGCCCCGGCGGGCGAGTTCCCGGACGGCCTGCCACACCTCGATGCGTGCCTGCGGGTCGAGCCCGGTGGTGGGTTCGTCGAGGAAGATCACCGGTGGGTCGCCGATGAGGCTCATCGCGATGTCGAGGCGGCGGCGCATCCCCCCGGAGTAGGTGCCCACCCGCCGCCCGCCCGCGTCGGTGAGCGCGAACCGGCCGAGCAGGTCGTCGGCGACCCGGCCGGGGTCGGACAGGTGGCGCAGCCGGGCGACCAGCACCAGGTTCTCCCGGCCGGTGAGGATCTCGTCGACGGCGGCGAACTGGCCGGTGAGGCTGACGGACTCGCGTACCCGCGCGCCCTCGGTGGTGACGTCGAAACCGTGCACGTGGGCCGTCCCGCCGTCCGGCCGGAGCAGGGTGGCCAGGATGCGGACCAGGGTGGTCTTGCCCGCCCCGTTGGCCCCGAGCAGGGCGAAGATGCTGCCCGGGGCGACGTCGAGGTCCACTCCGCGCAGCACGGGCAGTTCGCCGAAGGACCTGGTCAGGCCTCGGATCTGGATGGCGGGCCCGGGGGCTCGCGTCGAGTCTGTCGTGGACATGGCGTCAGCATGCGAGGTTGACGCTGCGGCAGGGTCAAGCCCGAACCACGCAGGGCGCGTCGACCGGTCGGTCGACGCGCCCTGCGGGCGTGCTGTGCGGGTCAGCGCCCTACGGGCGCGCCGCGGGTCAGACGGTGAAGCGGATCCGCCGACGTCGGGCGACGAGGAAGAGCACCGCCCCGGCCACCAGCAGGGTGGCCGCGCCGGCCGCGATGGCGCCGGCCGCCGCACCGGTCACCGGGAGGCCGCCGTCCTGGTCGCCGCCGCCACCGCCGCCGCCGGTGGACGGGCAGTCCTTCGGCTGCTCCCACTTCAGCGGGCCGCCGGAGTCGAGGTCACCGGTGACGGTGACGGTGAGCCCCTTGCTGGCCGGGAAGCTGACCGTCCCGGTCCGGCCGGGCTCGACGGTGAGCTTCTTCGGCTCGCCCTTGTTGGGGGTGAACACCGAGGTCAGCGGGGTGCCGTCCTCCGGGTTGCTGATCCGGAAGGTCATCTTGTCGCAGCTCGACTCGTAGCTGGCGTCGGGGGTGCCGGCCTCGGGCTGCTGGCAGTCGGCGGGCTTCTGCCAGCCGCCGGTGAAGTCCTTCATGCCGGGGGCGGTGACGGTGATCTCCTGCGCCTCGCCGGCGCTGAGCTTGCGGGTCTCGATCTTGCGGAGCGGGACGGTCACCTTCTCGGTGAAGCCGCCGCTGCCGACGATGGCGAAGGTCGCCTCGGCGTTGCCGCTGCGGTTGACCAGGGTCAGCTCGACGTTGCCGTCGCAGTCGGACTCGGCGATCACCTCCGGTGCCGCCGAGCAGGTGCCCGAGCCGCCGTTGTACCAGGCGCTCGGGCCGGTGGAGCGGGCGCCGATGCCGCTCGGGCTGCCGACCTTGCGGTCGCCGTACCGGTCGCTGGTGTCGGTCAGCGGGTCGATCAGCTTGCTGCCGAAGACGAAGTCGACCTGGGTGTAGCAGTTGGGCACCTCGACGGCGAAGTCGAGGGTGGCCACGCCCAGTTCGCCCGGGGCCACCCCGGTGAACTTCTTGACCGACTTGTCGAGCACGTACTGCGGGACGGCGAACTTCGCCGACGGCGTCACGTACGACACCAGGGCCAGGTCCTGCTCCTCGCCCCGGCACAGCGGGCCGTTGGTCAGCGTGATCGACGCCTTGCCCGCCGGCCCGTCGAAGGTGTGCGTGTAGCGCGCGTCGGCGGCGGCGACGCAGGACGGCGCGGGCTCCCCGCCGGGCGGGGTGGTGGCCGTCGCGCTCGGCGTGGCGGTCGCCGTCGGCGTGGCCGTCGGCGACGGTGAGGCTGAGGTGGCGCCCGCCGGGGCGGTCAGGGCGAGGACCGTGGCCAGGCCGGCCAGCGCGGCGGCGGTCACGGCGAGCGGTCGCCGTGGCGACAGCGGGGGACGGATCACGCGTACTCCCGGGGTGAAGATGCGTCAGGGCGCGGCGGGGGTGGCGTCTGCCGGGTCACGGCAGGATTTGGGAGTGCCGTGACGACGCCGGTGCGGCGCCCTGGCCGGCGGAGCGGCACCGGCACCGGGCCGACCCTAGTGGGCCCGTCGATACGGACACAGTGCACAGCCGGCACCCGGAGTGTTGTTATACATATGAGATCATTGATATACCCGAAGTGATCACTCCGTCACCCGGTCGGGGTGCACCGCGTCGCCGGCCCGCGCTGCCCGTCGCGTAGCGTCACAGGCATGCACAGGGGCAGACCGTGACCCGGATCGTGGCCGGCACGCTCGGCGGACGCCGGATCGCCGCACCCGCCGGCGGCGGCACCCGGCCGACCTCCGACCGGGTCCGGGAGGCGCTGTTCAGCGCCGTCAGCGCCGAGGTGGACCTGGACGGGGCACGCTTCGCCGACCTGTACGCCGGCTCCGGCGCGGTCGGCCTGGAGGCGTTGTCCCGGGGTGCGGCGCACGTGCTGCTGGTCGAGTCCGACCCCCGCGCCGCCCGGGTGATCCGGGAGAACGTCGCCGCGCTGCGGGCCGCCCCTGCCGCCCGGCTGGTCACCGGCAGGGTGGCCGGGGTGGTCGCGGCCGGGCCCGGCGACGCGCCGTACGACGTGGTCTTCGCCGACCCCCCGTACGCGGTGCCGGACGACGAGATCACCGCCCTGCTGACCGGGCTGGTGGAGCACGACTGGCTGGCCCCCGACGCGCTGGTGGTGGTCGAGCGGTCCACCCGGGGCGGCCCGGTCGACTGGGTGCAGGGCATCACTGCCGGGCGCAGCCGGCGTTACGGCGAGACCACTCTTTGGTACGGTCGCCGATCATGAGACGTGCGGTGTGTCCCGGCTCGTTCGACCCGGTCACCAACGGCCACCTCGACATCATCGGACGGGCCAGCCGGCTCTTCGACGAGGTGATCGTCGGCGTGCTGGTGAACCAGTCCAAGAGCGGCCTGTTCACCGTCGAGGAGCGGATCGACATGCTCCGCGAGGTGACCTCCTCGTACGGCAACGTCCGGGTCGCGTCCTTCCGGGGGCTGCTCGTCGACTTCTGCCGGGCGCAGGAGGCGAGTGTGCTGATCAAGGGCCTGCGGGCGGTCAGCGACTTCGACTACGAGTTGCAGATGGCGCAGATGAACATCGGCCTGGCCGGCGTGGAGACGCTGTTCATGCCCACCAACCCGCTCTACTCGTTCCTCTCCTCCAGCCTGGTCAAGGACGTGGCGAAGTGGGGCGGCGACATCTCCTCCCACGTGCCCGACACCGTCCGCCGGGCGCTGCAGGCCCGGCTGACCGTCCCGCGTCCCTGACCGTACGCCCCCGGCCAGCCGGAGGCGGGGCCGCAGCGGACCGGGCGGCGCGTCGGGGCGGGGTGGTGGCGGCGGTGGTGGCCGGGGCACGACATCATGTGGTGCAGCGCCGAAGTCGGGCGCAGGCCGCATCATGTAGGTCGGCAGACGAACGACAGGGGTGAGGTACCGGTGGACCCGCTCGATCGCATCGACGAACTGATCGGCGTGCTGGAGCAGGCGCGCTCCGTCCCGATGTCGCGCAACAACTGCATGGTCGACCGGGGCGAGATGATCGCCGCTCTCGACGAGATGCGCGCCGACCTCCCCGCCGACCTGCGCCGCGCCGCCGCCCTGCTGGAGGAGCGGGACAAGATCATGGAGGCCGGTAAGCGGGAGGCCGACCGGATCATCAGCGAGGGTGAGGCGGAACACGCCCGGCTTGTCTCGGTGAACGAGATCACCGTCTCCGCCGAGCACGAGGGGGCCCGGATCATCGCCGAGGCCCGCGCCGAGGCGCAGCGGCTGCGCGAGGAGGTCGACGACTACGTCGACACCGCGCTGGCGAACTTCGAGCAGTTCCTCACCCGGGCGCTGGCCTCGATCGAGCGCGGGCGGGACAAGATGCACGCGCTGCGGGAGATCGGCACCTTCGGTGGGGACGAGGCGGAACGCCCGTTACCCTTCTGAGCGGCACCTCATCCCACCGACGGACGGGTCGGGCGTCGCCCCCGGTTCGACGACCCGGCGGTCGCCCAGGTAACCTTTTTTGTCGGCCTCTCACCGGCCGGAGTCTGACTATGCCCAAACACTCGCCTTCATCACTCAACCCCAGGGCGCCGCTGGTCCTCGACACGAGGGACCTGCCGCGTCGCCCTGGCGCGTTGCGTACGCATCGGCGGGTCGTGCCGGCACCGGCGGACCTCGGCGTGGAGTTGATCAGCGTGCCGGAGGGCGCGGACCTCGACCTCGACCTGAGGTTGGAGTCGGTGTCCGAGGGTGTGCTCGTCTCCGGGACCATCACCGGTCCCGTCCAGGGCGAGTGCGGTCGTTGCCTGCGCGCGATCGACTACTCGTTGACCGTGAACGTCCAGGAGCTGTACGCGTACGAGAACAGCACCACGGACATCACGACCGACGAGGACGAGGTGGGCCGGATGCAGGACGATCTGATCGACCTGGAGCCGGCGCTGCGGGACGCGGTGGTGCTCACGCTGCCGACCAACCCGCTCTGCCGGGAGGACTGCCCGGGACTGTGCCCCGAATGCGGGGTGCACCGGGACGATCTGCCGGCCGATCACAGCCACCAGCAGATCGACCCGCGTTGGGCGAGCCTGTCGCAACTGAACCGTACAGAGGAGTAGGAACCGTGGCCGTCCCCAAGCGCAAGATGTCGCGCAGCAACACCCGGTCCCGCCGGGCGAACTGGAAGGCGGCTGTGGTCGCGACCGTGGCCTGCCCGCAGTGCAAGTCCCCCAAGCTGCCGCACGCGGCGTGCTCCGTCTGCGGCACGTACAACGGCCGCCAGGTCCTCGAGGTCTGACCTGGACGCCGAGTGACACCCCCGACCACAGGTCGGGTGGCGCGCGCACCCCGGCGATCGCCCGGTGCTCCGGCCCCCTCCGATGCCGTCCGGCCTGATCCGGCCGGCGCGACGAGGGGGCCGGGCACCGCGCGGATCGCCGTTGACCTCCTCGGCGGGGACGATGCTCCCGCCGTCGTGGTTGACGGCGCTCTGCGGGCGGTGCGGGCCGACCCGGACCTGCACCTGCTGCTCGTCGGCCCGACCGAGGTCGCGGCCGGGATCGTCGACGCCCTGACCCCGGCGCAACGGACCCGGATCACCATCCGCGCCACCCGCACCGCCGCCGGGCCCACCGAGCACGCGCCCCGCGCCGACAGCACCGTCCGGGCCGCCGTCTCCGCCGTCCGCGACGGTGCCGCCGACGCGCTCGTCTCCGCCGGGTCCACCGGCGCCACCGTCTCCGCCGCCGCCCTCGGCTTCGGCCGCTGGCCCGACGTGCGCCGGCCCGCGCTGGTGGCGACGCTCCCGGCCGTCTCCGGCCCGGTGGTCCTGCTCGACGTCGGCGGCTCGCTGGAACCCCGCCCGGCCACCCTGGCCCGGCACGCCGTGCTCGGCGCGGCCTACGCCGCCGTCGCCCACGCCGTCGCCGCCCCCCGGGTCGGCCTGCTCTCGGTCGGCACCGAGGCCGGCAAGGGGGACCGCCCGCGCCGCATTGCCGACCCCCTGCTCGCCGCCACCGCGCTGCCCGGCGACGCCCGCTACGTCGGCCTGGTCGAGGGGTACGACGTGACGTCCGGCATCCGCGCCGACGTGGTGGTCACCGACGGCTTCACCGGCAACATCCTGCTCAAGGCCATCGAGGGGGCGTACGCGATGGCCGGGGGCCCACCGACCAGCGGCGGGGCGCCGCGGGCGGCGGCCCTGCTCGGGGTCGCCGGGACGGTGGTGGTCTGCCACGGCGCGGCCACCCCGGACGACGTCGCCTCCGGTATCGCCCTGGCCGCCCACCTCTGGCGTCGCCGGGCCACCGACCAGGTCCGGGAGCAGGTCGCGCTCGTTCCCGCAGGCGACGGAGCCGACCCGGAGCGGGAGGACGCCCCCACCCGTTCCGCCGCCGACCGGGTCCACGGGGTGGCCGTGGACAGCGGACCCGCGCCGGCCGACCCGGCGGTCCAGAACGCACCCGTCGCCCGGCACGCGGGTCATCCGCCCGCGTACCCCGGCGGGACCGAAGCAGAGGTAGGAACATGAGCAACGACAAGCGGCGGCGTGCACCCGTCAGCCACCTGGAGGCGGCGTTCGGGGTGACACTCGACGCCGAGCTGCTGGAGCGGGCCCTGACCCACCGGTCGTACGCGTACGAGAACGGCGGGCTGCCCACCAACGAGCGGTTGGAGTTCCTCGGCGACTCGGTGCTCGGTGTGGTGATCACCACGGCGCTGTTCCGTAACCACCCCGACCTGCCCGAGGGGCAACTGGCCAAGCTGCGGGCCAGCGTGGTCAACATGCGTGCCCTGGCCGACGTGGCCCGGGGCCTCGGCCCGGACGGGCTCGGCGCCTACCTGCTGCTCGGCAAGGGCGAGGAGACCACCGGCGGGCGGAACAAGGCGAGCATCCTGGCCGACACCCTGGAGGCGCTGCTCGGCGCGATCTACCTCCAGCACGGGCTGGACACCGCGGCGGTCGTCATCCACCGGCTGTTCGATCCGCTGATGGCCGAGTCGGCGGGCCGGGGCGCGGCGCTGGACTGGAAGACCAGCCTCCAGGAGTTGACCGCCGCGCTGGGCCTGGGGGTGCCCGAGTACCGGATCGAGGGCACCGGCCCGGACCACCTGAAGACCTTCACCGCCTGGGTGGTGGTGGCCGGCAACCGCTACGGCGGGTCGGAGGGGCGCAGCAAGAAGGAGGCCGAGCAGCGGGCCGCCGAGGCGGCCTGGCGGGAACTCACCGCCCAGGCCGAGCAGGACCGGGCCGGCACCGGGCCGGCCGACGCCGACGCGTCGCCCGGGTCCGCCCCAGCCGGCCCGCCCGGGTCCACCGGCGATAGCCCGACCGGGTCCAGCGGCGACGGCACGGTGGGGGCCGACGGCGACGGACCGGCCGCCGACGCGGCGGTGCCGGCGGGGGACGAAACCGCCGAGGCGGGACTGGGTCGTGCCTGAACTGCCCGAGGTCGAGACCGTACGGCAGGGGCTGGCCCAGTGGGTCACCGGCCGGCGGATCGCGACGGTGGAGGTGCGTCACCCCCGGGCCGTGCGACGGCACCTGCCCGGCGCGGCGCACTTCGCCGACGTGCTGGCCGGCCGGACGGTGACCGACGTGCGGCGGCGCGGAAAGTACCTCTGGCTGCCACTGGACAGCGGTGACGCGATCGTCGGCCACCTGGGCATGTCGGGGCAGTTGCTGCTCCAGCCGGCCGAGGCGGCCGACGAACTGCACCTGCGGGTCCGGTTCCGGTTCGCCGACGACGGCCCACAACTGCGCTTCGTCGACCAGCGCACGTTCGGCGGGCTCGCGGTCAGCGAGGGCGGCGCCGAACTGCCCGCCGAGATCGCCCACATCGCCCGCGACCCGATGGACCCGGAGTTCTCCGACGCCGGGTTCGTCGCCGCCCTGCGCCGCAGGCGTACCGAGGTCAAGCGGGCCCTGCTGGACCAGACGCTGCTGTCCGGGGTGGGCAACATCTACGCCGACGAGGCCCTGTGGCGGGCCCGGCTGCACGGCGCCCGCCCGACCGACGCGGTGACCGCCCCCGCTGCGGGCCGGCTGCTCGGGCACGTGCGGGACGTCCTCGGCGAGGCGATCACGCAGGGCGGCACCAGCTTCGACGACCTGTACGTCAACGTCAACGGGGAGAGCGGCTACTTCGACAGGTCGCTGAACGTCTACGGCCGGGAGGGTGAGCCCTGCCGGCGGTGCGGCGCGCCGATCCGTCGGGAGGCGTTCATGAACCGGTCGTCGTACAGCTGCCCCCGCTGTCAGCCCCGGCCCCGGGGTGCCCTCAGGGGCTGACCCCGATCCGGTTCGGGGTTGCGCCGGTGTGCCGCGCCGACGCCACCCCGGGACGCCGCCGGATTTTCCCCGATCCACCCGATCGGTCGTCCCGGTCGGCCCGACCCGACCGCTCCCGCGTCCTCGGGGGCGGGCCGGGGCCGTTCCCCGATGTGCCCCGGCGTCGCCGTCCCTAGCGTCAGCACGGTCGGCAGGGCGCCGGCGGGAAGGGGGCCCGACTCAGATGGGCGGCAGACCGGTGACGGTGCGGTTGGCACGGTGGAGCGCGGAGCACCCGTGGCGCGCGATCGCGCTCTGGGTGGTCTTCGTGGCGGTGTGTTTCGTCGGGGGCAACGCCGCCGGCCTGAACGAGGCCACCCAGGCCGACCAGGCGATCGGCGAGTCCGGTCACGCCGACGTGATCGTCACCTCGGGCGAGTTCACCGACCCGGCGGTGGAGAACATCCTGATCACCCCGCGTACCGGCACCCTGGACCGGGCCGCCGCGCAGGCCGCGGCGACCGACGCGGCCGACCGGCTGCGGCAGGTCACCGGGGTGGCGTCGGTGGGCGAGCCGGTGCCGTCGGCCGACGGTGCCGCGCTGCTGGTGCCGGTCACCATGGCCGGTGACCCGGAGACCGCCGCCGACCGGGTGCAGCCGCTGCGCGACGCCACCGCCGGGGTCCAGACCGCCCACCCACAGCTGCGGATCGAGCAGGTCGGTGGGCCGTCGATCAACCAGGCGCTGGACGACACCCTGGGCCGGGACTTCAAGCGGGCCGAGCTGCTCAGCCTGCCGGTCACCCTGGCCATCCTGATCGTCGCGTTCGGCGCGCTGATCGCCGCCGGGGTGCCGGTGCTGCTGGCGCTCTCCTCGGTGGCCGCCGCGATGGGACTGTCCACCCTCGCCTCCCACCTGGTGCCCGCCACCGACACCACCTCCAGCGTGATCCTGCTGATCGGGATGGCCGTCGGGGTGGACTACTCGCTGTTCTACGTCCGACGGGAACGGGAGGAACGGGCCAAGGGCCGGTCCGGGCTGGACGCGGTGGAGATCGCCGCAGAGACGTCCGGGCACGCCGTGGTCGTCTCCGGCTTCGCGGTGATCATCTCGATGGCCGGCCTGATGCTCGCCGACGACGTGGTCTTCTCCTCCCTCGCCGTCGGTTCGATCCTGGTGGTGGCCGTCGCGGTGACCGGTTCGCTGACCGTGCTGCCGGCGCTGCTGGCCAAGCTGGGCCGCTGGGTGGACCGGCCCCGGGTGCCGCTGCTGTGGCGGCTCACCGCCCCCCGCGCCGGGCGGCACGGGCAGCCGGCCCGGCCCCGGTTCTGGCCGGCGGTGCTGCGGCCCGCGCTGCGCGCACCCCGGGCCACCCTGATCGTCTCGGTGGGGCTGCTGCTCGCCCTGGCCGCTCCGGCCCTCGGCATGAAGCTGAAGTTCCCCGGCATGGAGGACCTGCCCCGGACCACCCCGGCCATGCAGGCGTACGACCGGCTGACCGCCGCCTTCCCGAGCACCGGCACCAGCCACACGGTCGCCGTACGGGCCCCCGCCGAGCAGGCCGACCGGGTGCGGGCCGCGCTGACCGGGCTGGCCCGCACCGCCGCCGCCGACCCGCTGTTCGCCCCGGCCGAGGCGGACGGCCCGAAGATCGAGGTATCGGCGGACCGCCGGGTGTCCGTGCTGGAGGTGGCCACCCCGTACGCCAGCCGGGACGACCGGTCGGTGCGTTCCCTGCACGAACTCCGCGACGACCTGCTGCCGGCCGCGCTGCGCGGCATCCCCGGCGTCGAGTACGCCGTGGGCGGCGGGGTCGCCGCCAGCGAGGACTACGCCCGGCACATCAAGGAGAAGCTGCCGCTGGTGATGGCGTTCGTGCTGGCGCTGACCTTCCTGGTGATGACCTGGACGTTCCGGTCGGTGGTGGTCGCCCTCACCTCGATCCTGCTCAACCTGCTCTCCGCCGGGGCCGCCTACGGCCTGCTGGTGCTGGTCTTCCAGGGCGAGTGGGCGCAGGACCTGCTCGGTTTCACCTCGATGGGGGCGATCGTCTCCTGGCTACCGCTGTTCCTGTTCGTGGTGCTCTTCGGGCTCTCCATGGACTACCACGTCTTCGTGGTCAGCCGGATCAGGGAGGGCATCCGCGCCGGCCGGTCCAACGCCGACGCGGTCGCCTACGGCATCACCTCCTCGGCCGGGGTGGTGACCAGCGCGGCGATCGTGATGGTCGGGGTGTTCGCGATCTTCGCCTCGCTCAGCACGATCGACATGAAGCAGCTCGGCATCGGGCTGGCGGCGGCGATCCTGCTGGACGCCACGATCATCCGGGCGGTGGTGCTGCCGTCGGTGATGACCCTGCTCGGCGAGGCCAACTGGTGGGCCCCCCGCTTCCTGCGCCGCCGCGACCGGCAGGCCGCCACCCCGCCGGCCGAACCGACGCCGGAGCTGGTCGGGGCACACTGACCGGCCGACCGACCCGCCGCCGGTGGCCGCCCGCCCGGGTGGTGCAGCGCCGTGACCGGCGGCACGGGTGACCCGGACCGCACCGCGCGGTCCGGGTCACCGTGGTGTGCCGGGGACCGGCCCGCCGACGCCGGGACAGGGCACCCGCCAGGCGTCCAGCTGCCGGTGCTTGCGGATCGAGGCGAAGCCGTAGCCGGTGCTGGTCACGCAGAACTGCTCCGGGTCACCGGCGTACTCGACGTGGAACACCGGTTTGTGTGCGTCGGCGAAGGGGAGCAGCCGTGCACAGCGGCGCAACCTGACGCACTCCTGGTCGACCGCGAAGTCGAAGTCCGGTGCCAGGGCGGCCACCTGATCGACGTCGCCGACCAGGCCGGGGGAGAGGTCCAGGGAGCGGGCCAGCCCGGCCGTGCGCCGGTTGAACAGCAGTTGGTCGTCGAAGCCGAGCGGGAAACCCGACCGGTGGGCGTACCCGTCGGCGTCGATGAGGGCCACCGCGCCGAACCCCTTGCCCCGGCAGAGCCGGAACCGGTCGGCCAGGACGGGTCGCAGCAGGTCCCACCGCCTGACGTCCACCCACCGGGTGCCGGGCCGTCCGGCGGCACCGCCGCGCACCGCCGCCGGGTAGCGGTCGGCGTCCGGGTCCGTGCCGGCGTACGTCCCGACGGGCACGTGACAGATCAGCCGCCGGTCACGCCGACGTAGTTCCCCGGTCTCGGCGGTGCTCACCCGGACCGGGTCGAGCAGCACGACGTCGGCGTCGACGGTGGTGTCGACCGGGCCGGTGAGCTGCCACTGCCACCGCCACTGCCGGGCCACGCCGGGCGGCCACGGGGTCGGTGCACCGGGCGGTCCGAGGTCGGGACGGCAGGCGTACACCGGGGTCAGCAGGGCGAGCGCCAGCGTGGCCGGCAGCACCCGGCGGGCCGGGTGGTGGCGCGGCGGCCGGGTGGGCAGGGGCGACCCGCCGCGCGTCGCGGACGCTGACGGCCGGATGCGCATCGGCGGCTCCCGGGTCCCGTGCGGTACGCCGCACGCCTCACCCGGTCAAACGAGAAGCCCCCGGCGACGACGCGGTCACGTCGTCGCCGGGGGCCGGCCGTCCCCCGGTCAGCGCGGGGCGGCGAAGTCCTGCGTCCAGTACGGCCCGTTGCCGTTGGCCACCCCGACGCCGATCTCGGTGAACGCGCAGTTGAGGATGTTGGCCCGGTGGCCGGAACTGTTCATCCAGGCGTCCATCACCGCGGCCGGGGTCTGCTGGTTCCAGGCGACGTTCTCGCCGTAGGTGCGCCAGGCGTAGCCGGCCCGGTCCAGCCGCTGCCCGGCGTTGCTGCCGTCGCTGCCGGTGTGCGTCATGGTCTCGTGGTCGGCCTGGTCCTGGCTGTGCTGCTGGGCGGCGAGGGTCAGTTTGGCGTCCACCGTGACCGCCGCGCAGCCGGCCTTGGCCCGCTCGGCGTTGACCAGGTCGACGACCTGCTGGGCCTGGCTGCCCCCACCGCCGCCGCTGGCCGCCGCCCGGGTGGTGGTGGGGGCGGCCGGGGCCACGGTGCCGGAGCCGCCCCGGGCGGTCTGCCGCGACGCCGCCTGGGTCCGGCTCGGGGTGGGCGTCGGGGTGGCGGTCCGGCTCGGCGACGGGCTCGCCGACGTCGGTGCCGGGCTCGGCGACGCGCTGGGGGAGGCCGGGGCGCTGGTGTCCGGGGCGGTGTCCGGGATGACCGGCGCGGTGGCCACCGGCTCATCGAGGGCGGCCCGGTCGGCGTTGCCGTCGTCGTCGGGCAGCAGCAGCGCGCCCATGCCGAGGCTCACCACCAGGGTCGCCGCCGCGGCGGCCCCACCGATCAGCACTGGACGCTTCAGCCGGCGACGCGGCCGGCCGGGGCCGGTGGGTGTCGGCCGGCCGTTGCCGGTGGGTGTCGTCGGTCCGCCGGCCGGCACGACCGCCGAGGCAAGCACGGTGGCGTTCCGGTCGGCAGGCCCGGAACCGGCTCCGCTCAGGTACGCCTGCCGCCCGTCCGGTCCGCCCACCCAGGGCCCGTCCTGCTCGGTGGCCGGGTGCGTGTCCCCGCCCCACGTCCCGGCCGGTTCGCCCTGCCATTGCCCGGTCTGCTCGTCCTGCCACCGGTCGGCCGGCTCACCGTGGGTGTCCTGCCAGCGGTCGGCGGCATCGCCGTGCCACGGCCCGGCCTGCTCGCCACCCCACGTCCCGGCCTGCTCGCCGTGCCACCGGTCGGTCTGCCCGCCCTGCGTGTCCGGCCACCGGTCGGCGTGCCCGCCCTGCCAGCCACCGGCCGGTTCGCCCTGCCACTGCCCGTCGGTTTCGCCCTGCCACTGCCCGGTCGGCGTGTCCTGCCACGAACCGGCGTGCCCGCTCTGCGTGGAACCGGTCTGGTCAGCCTGCCAGCGGTCGGTCCGGTCGTCCTGCCAGGTCCCGGTCGGTTCGTCCTGCCGACGGTCGGTCCGGTCGGTGGCCGGCCACTGCTCGGCGGCCGCTGCGGTCCACCGGCCGGTCGGCTCGTCGCGCCACCGGTCCGCCGGCTCGTTCCGCCACGTTCCGGTCGGTTCCGCCGGGTGCTGGCCGGGTGCCGCGTCGGTCCGGTGGTCACCGGCGGGGGGCGGTCCGGCGGCCCAGCGGTCGGGTCCACCCGCGAAGCGCCCGGCGGAGGTGCCGGCCGGGTCGGGGCCGGTCCGATCCGGGCCGTCCGGCGTCGGGTCGTCACCGAAGAGGTACGCCGAGCGGGGCTCGGGACGGTCGGTCAGCCAGGCCGGGTCGTCCGTCGACGGCTGCGGCCGTCGGTATGCGGCGTCCGGGTCGTTCGGATCGGTCCAGCCGTACACGCCTGTCGCCTCCACGGGTCGCTTGCGGGCCGGGGTGACGCTACGGCGGCCACGGAACAGCGGCAATGTGGCTAAGGAAGAGTTAAGGCGGGGCGACCGTTCAGGGTCACCGTACCCGGCGGGGGAGGCGTAGAGTCAAGAAGTCCGGACAGAGAGTGTCCGAGCCTTGCGGCCCCCTCGGCACGTGCACAGGGCAGACGTGGAGATGATCTACGGCCTGCGAGAACTTGACGAACGAGGGGTTGTCGCTCAATATGTAGGTGTCGCCAGTCGCGCCCAGCCACGCCCGGATTCCGATGGCCTGGTAGTAGTCGCGAACACGAAATGGGCGCGCGTTGGCCGGCTTTTCCGGCAGCGCATATCAAGGAGTCAGCATGGCGAAGGCCCTCTACGGCCACGTAGGTGCAGCGCCCGACCGGCGTCTGCTCGACGAGGTCACCCGACTGCGTTCCAGGGTGCAGGCCCTGGAGTTCGAGATCACGCGCCTGCGTGCCGACAACGATCGGCTTGCGGCGGCTGCGGCGGAGGTGGACGACCTCCTCCGGCTGGCCGAGCCGGCGCTCACCTGATCCTCGGCATCGCAGAAAACTGAACAGCACCACCGCGAAAAAGCGCGCCGACACTTTTGTGCCGGCGCGCAGTGCTGTCCGCCACATTTCTACCGCCCACCAATTCGCGATCTTGCGAACCGATGTGGCGTGGCGCACTCCGATCAATTCCACCCCCGAGTGCGCGGTGCGACCGGGGACGCCGGGGCGGGTCGCGTGCCGGTCACCGCGTACCCACGGGTTAGTCTGCGGGTTCATCAGGTCCGCGCAGCCCGCGATGCCTGCGGTGGCCACCGGACGAGGATCGGACAGGTGCATCTCAAGAGTCTGACGGTGAAGGGGTTCAAGTCCTTCGCCTCCGCCACGACGCTGAAGCTGGAGCCCGGGATCACCTGCGTGGTGGGCCCGAACGGCTCCGGCAAGTCCAACGTCGTCGACGCGATCGCCTGGGTGCTGGGCGAGCAGGGTGCCAAGGCGCTGCGTGGCGGCAAGATGGAGGACGTCATCTTCGCCGGCACCGCCGGTCGGGCGCCGCTGGGCCGGGCCGAGGTCACCCTCACCATCGACAACACCGACGGCGCGCTGCCGATCGAGTACACCGAGGTCTCCATCACCCGCCGGATGTTCCGCTCCGGCGAGAGCGAGTACGAGATCAACGGCGACTCGTGCCGGCTGCTCGACATCCAGGAGCTGCTCAGCGACTCCGGCATCGGCCGGGAGATGCACATCATCGTCGGTCAGGGCCGGCTGGACGGCATGCTGCACGCCAAGCCGGAGGACCGCCGCTCGTTCATCGAGGAGGCGGCCGGCGTCCTCAAGCACCGCAAGCGCAAGGAGAAGGCGCTGCGGAAGCTCGACGCGATGCAGACGAACCTCAACCGGCTGACCGACCTCACCGCCGAGCTGCGCCGTCAGCTCAAGCCGCTGGGGCGACAGGCCGAGGTGGCCCGCCGGGCCGCCGCCATCCAGGCCAACCTGCGCGACGCCCGGCTCCGGCTGCTCGCCGACGACCTGCACACCCTGCGGGTCACCCTGGACAAGGAGATCGCCGACGAGACGGCGCTGCGGGAGCGGCGCGAACAGATCGAGGGTGAGCACGTCGAGGTCCAGGGCCGCCTCGGTGAGCTGGAGGCGGCGCTGGCCGAGGATGCGCCGCTGCTCGCCGCCGCCCAGGATACCTGGTACAAGCTCTCCGCCCTGTCCGAACGGTTCCGCTCGGTGGAGCAACTGGCCCGGGAGCGGCTGCGTCACCTCAGCGCCACCGGCGACGACGAGCGCCCCGGCCGCGACCCCGACCAGCTGGAGGCCGAGTCGCAGCGGGTCCGCGAGCAGGAGGAGGAGCTGCGCGCGGCGCTCACCGACGACCAGATCCGGCTCGCCGAGGCCGTCGAGCACCGGCAGGAGCTGGAACGGCAGCTCGCCGCCGCCGAGCGGGAACTGGTCGCCGCCGCCAAGGCGATCGCCGACCGGCGGGAGGGGCTGGCCCGGCTGACCGGGCAGGTGAACTCGGCGCAGGCGCGGACCACCAGCGCCGGTGAGGAGATCGACCGGCTCGCCGCCGCCCACGCCGACGCGCTGGCCCGCGCCGACCAGGCCCAGGCCGAGCTGGACGCGGTCGCCGAACAGTCCACCGAGGCCGACCGGGACAACGCCGAACTCGACGACCGGCACGCCGAGGCGGTGGCCACCCACGAGCGGGCGCAGGCCACCGTCCGGGCGCTGGCCGACACCGAACGGGCCGCCGAGAAGGACGCCGCGACGTGGAAGGCCCGCGAGGAGGCGCTCGCCCTGGGGCTGCGCCGCAAGGACGGTGCCGGGGCGCTGCTCGCCCGCGCCGACGAGGTGCCCGGTCTGCTGGGCAGCCTGGCCGGGTTGCTCACCGTCGCCGCCGGCCACGAGGCCGCGCTCGCCGCCGCGCTCGGCGGGCTGGCCGACGCGGTCGCGGTCACCGGTGTCGACGAGGCCGTCGAGGCGATGCGGCTGTTGAAGATCTCCGACGCCGGCCGGGCCGGCCTGCTGGTCGGCAGCCCCGCCGGCCCCGGCATGACCGGCTCCGCCGACGCGCTGCGCCCCCGGCTGCCGGAGACCGCCAGATGGGCCCCGGACCTGGTGGAGTGCGCCCCCGAGCTGCGTCCCGCCGTGCACCGGGCGCTGCGTGACGTGGCGCTGGTCGACGACCTCGCCGCCGCCGCCGAGCTGGTCGCCGGCAACCCGGAGCTGCGCGCGGTCACCCCGGACGGTGACGTGGTCGGGGCGTACGCGGCGGCCGGCGGGTCGGCCAAGGCGGCCAGCTTCATCGAGGTGCAGGCCGCCGTGGAGGAGGCCCGCACCAACCGGCACACCGCTGAGCGGACGGCCGCCGAGCTGCGCGACCAGCTCGTCGACGCCCGGGCCGAGGTGACTGCGGCCAAGGAAGCGGTGCAGCACGCCGCCGCCGCGAAGCGGGAAGCGGAGAGCCACCGTAACGCCGCCGCCCGCCGGCTGGCCGAGCTGGGCGCGGCGGCCCGGTCGGCGAAGGCGGAGACCGACCGGCTCGGCGAGAGCCGGTCCCGCGCCGAGGCGGCCCGGGAACGCGACCTGGCCGCCCTCGCCGAGCTGGCGGAGCGGCTGCGGCTGGCCGAGGACACCCCGATCGACGCGGAACCCTCCACTGAGGAGCGGGACCAGCTCGCCGCGATGGTGCCCCGGGCCCGGCAGAACGAGATGGAGGTCCGCCTCGCGGTGCGTACCGCCGAGGAGCGGGTGGCCTCGATCGCCGGCCGGGCCGACTCGCTGGCCCGGCAGGCCACCGCCGAGCGGGCGGCCCGGGAGCGGGCGGCGGCTCGGCGGGCGGCCCGGACCCGGGGCGCGGCGATCGCCCGCGCCGTGGTCGGCGGTGCCCGCGAGGCGCTGACCCGGCTCGGCACCTCCATCGCGCGGGCCGAGGAGCACCGCGACGCGGTCGCCCGCGAACGCGCCGCCCGGGAGGCCGAACTCCAGGAGGTACGCGGCGCGGCGAAGCGGCTCGGCGCGGAGCTGGAGCGGTTGACCAGCCAGGTGCACCGGGACGAGGTGGCCCGGGCCGAGCAGCGGCTGCGCATCGAGCAGTTGGAGGCGAAGGCCGCCGAGGACTTCGGCCTGGACGTGGAGACCCTGGTCGCCGAGTACGGCCCGACCCAGCCCGTCCCGCCGACCCCGGTGGACGTGGCGGCGGCCGAACGCGACGGCCTGCCGGTGCCCGAGCCGGTCCGCTATGAGCGGCCGGTGCAGGAGAAGCGGGCCGCCAAGGCGGAACGGGAGTTGGCCCTGCTCGGCAAGGTCAACCCGCTCGCGCTGGAGGAGTTCGCCGCTTTGGAGGAGCGCTTCAAGTTCCTCTCCGAGCAGCTGGAGGACCTCAAGGCCACCCGCCGTGACCTGCTCACCGTGGTCAAGGATGTGGACGAGCGCATCCTGGAGGTCTTCGCCAGCGCGTTCGAAGACACCGCCCGCGAGTTCGAGCAGGTCTTCACGGTGCTGTTCCCCGGCGGCGAGGGCCGGTTGATCCTCACCGAGCCGGACGACCTGCTCACCACCGGCGTGGAGGTGGAGGCCCGGCCGCCCGGCAAGAAGATCAAGCGGCTGTCGCTGCTCTCCGGCGGCGAACGGTCGCTGACCGCGGTGGCGATGCTGGTGGCGATCTTCCGGGCCCGGCCCAGCCCGTTCTACATCATGGACGAGGTGGAGGCGGCCCTCGACGACGTGAACCTGGGCCGGTTGATCACCCTGCTGGCCCAGTTGCGGGAGAAGAGCCAGCTGATCGTCATCACCCACCAGAAACGGACCATGGAGATCGCCGACGCGCTCTACGGCGTGACCATGCGCAGCGGGGTCACCCAGGTGATCAGCCAACGGCTCAACCGGACCGACGCCGAGCGGTCCGACGGACACGAGGAGAATCACTAGTGGCACGGGAACGGCCGACGGCGCTCCTGCTCGACTTCGACGGCGTGCTGCGGCACTGGGACCCGGCGGTGGCCGCCGGCGTCGAACGGGAGTACGGCCTCGCCGCCGGGGTGCTCGGCGAGATCGCCATGCACTGGGGGCGGCTGCAACCGGTGCTGACCGGGCAGGTCAGCCACGCCGACTGGATGTCCAGTGTGGCCGACGCGCTGAGCGAGTCGGTCGGGCCGGAGCGGGCGCGGGCGGCGGTCGAGCAGTGGCAGCGCTACCGGGGCGAGGTCGACGCCGACGTGCTTGCCCTCGTCCGCGCGGCGCGGGCCGGCGGCGTCCGGGTCGGTCTCGGTACCAACGCCACCGACCTGCTCGACACCGACCTCGCCGAGCTGGGTCTGGTCGGCGAGCTGGACGTGGTGGTCAACTCCTCGGTGGTCGGGGTGCACAAGCCGGCGAAGGAGTACTTCCAGGCCGCCTGTGCCGCCCTGGAGACCCCGCCCGCCCGGGTGCTCTTCGTCGACGACGAGGACTGGGCGGTCCGGGGGGCGCGGGCGGCGGGGCTGTCGGCGTACCGGTGGAGCGGGCCGGAGGGTCTGCGCTACCTGCGGGCGGCGCTGGGGCTCTGACCCCGGGCGGGCGGGTCACTCGTCGCTGATGATGTCGGACTGTTCATGCTGCCGCCAGTACGTCAAGGCGTCGGTGGCGTCCGCGGTGAGCCGATGGTCCGATCCGAACACCCGCAGGCAGGTGGCGAGCAGCTCCTCCAGGGCTTCGGTGGCACCCTGCGGGTCTCCCGTGCAGCCCTGCCACCAGGCCAGGTTCCGGTGCGCGGTCAGCGTCAGTGGATGTTCGACGCCGAGAATCCGGGTGTAGTCCGCGATCAGGGTCCGGGTCTCGGTAACGGCGGCGGCGTGATCTCCGGATGCGCCGAGCTGGAAGGCCAGGCCGCTGCGGGCTTTCAGGGTGACGTGGTGTTCGGGACCCAGTAGCCGCCGGCAGTCGGCGAGCAGTTCACGGAGTGCGACGACTGCCTCGGCATGTTCACCCGCCTCTCCCTGTAGCCAGGCCAGGCTTCCTCGGGTGTTCAGCGTCTCCGGATGGTCTGGGCCGTTCACGCGGAGCCGGTCGGCGAGGACCTCGGCGGTGGCTTCGGCGGCACCGGCGGGGTCGCCCGCCTCCCCCCGCCAGAAGGCGATGTTGTGCCGGGTGGTCAGGGTGAGGTGGGCGTCCGGGCCGAGCACCCGGACGCAGTCGGCAGTCAGCGTGGTGAACTCCTCCGCAGCCCTGGCGGCATCTCCGGCCCGCCCCTGGTAGAAGGCGTGCAGCAGGCGGAATGCGAGAGTGGCGGTATGGTCCGGCCCGTTCAGCCGGGCGGAGTCGGCGATGGCCTGCTCCGAGCCGGCGCAGGCGGCCCGGACCAGTCCAGCTTCCCCCAGGCTGCTGTAGAGGCGGATCAACACGTCGTGCAGGTCGTTGGCGAGCAGCAGGTCGCCGACGTGGTCGTGCAGCGCTACGGCGTTGGCCCGGAACGCCTGACTCACGGCGGGACGGGTCTCGGTCTCGGGCCACCGGCTCAGCAGCGCGCCGGCGGCGACCCGGGTGATCCGGGCGAGTTGCTTCTCGACGAGTTGGTCGCGTGTGGCGCGCTGCACCAGTGCATGCGCCCGCAGGGCACCCCCATGCGGATCGTGCGTGATCAGGTTGAGCCGGTGCAGGTTGTGCAGGGCTCGATCCACGTCGTCGACATCTGTCGTAACCGCGCCGTCGGCCCCGCGGGCGTCGGAGAGGTAGGCCAGGACGGGCGCGGTGGTGAGCAGCGCGGTGGGGACACCGTTGGGGTCGAGCAGCGCGACGAGGTTCAGCACCGGCCGGGCCAGGCCGGTGGGAACCGCCGCGTCCGCGACGTCGATAGACAGCGACCAGGTTGCCGCAACCGTCGCCCGGTGGTCGTCGGGGAGGGCGTCCGGCTGGGGCACCAACTCGTCGAGCCGCCGCCGGCGGTCGGTGAGTAGCCGGCGGTAGCCGGCGCAGTCGAGCCCCCGGTCCCGGATGAAGGCGGCGGCCTGGGCGACGGCCAGCGGCAGATGGCCGAGATCGGCGGCGAGTTGTCCGGCCTCGGCCAGCCGGCCCGGGTCGGCGATGGCCCGGTGCAGATAACCTGCGGCCTCGACCTCGCTGAAGAGCCCCACCTCGACCAGGACGCGTCCCTCGGCGGCGAGGACGGCGTCGCGTCGGCGGGTGGTGACGATCGTGCGCCCGTGGCGGTTGGCGGGCGGCCACCAGCCGGCCGCATGGGCCGGTGTGTCGAGGTTGTCCAGCACCACCAGCCAGCGGTGGTCGGTGCGTTCGCACCAGTTCAGCAGCGTCGAGGCGGCCTGCTCCGGGTCCACGGTCGGATCGACCAGGTGGAGTTGCCGGGCCGCCTGGGCGTAACCGGCGAGGATGGCGTCCCGGCTGATGGCGGTGATCCAGACCAGCAGGTCGAGTTCGCCGGTGTGGGCCAGCCGCCGGGCGAACTGGGCCGCGAGTTGGGTCTTGCCGACACCGCCCATACCGGAGAGCACCTGGGTGAGCACCGCGGTGCGACCGGTCCGGGCGACGCGGGTCAGGTCCAGCTGCGCGCGTCGGTCCTGGAACCAGGATGCGGACTGCGGCACTCGTCCGACCTGCACCAGACGGCCGGTCGCCGGTGCACGGTCGGATCGGCCGACGCGCAGGGCCTGTACGGCGGCGACGGTGCCGACCAGGGAGAACACCGCGCTGATGATGCCGGCGATCCAGCCGGCCTGCTCGGTGCCGGCCCAGCCGGGGCGCAGCGTTGTGCCATCGGCGGGACGACGGAGCAGCACGATGGCCACGGCGGCGGCCAGCAACGCCGCCACCAACAGCACCACCACCCGCCTGCCGGGCGGGCGGCGGCGGAAGACCTCACCCATGTCTCCATCATCCGGTGTGGACGCACGCCGCTCATCGGCGCTGCGGAGCGCTGCTGCCATCTCGCGGACGGTGATGGTCGGTCATCCGGTCACGACGGGTGTCCGCGGGCCGCGATCGGGTGCCGTGCCCACGGGCGGAGAGCGGTCAGGGGACCACGGTCGTCGGGGTGCACAAGGCCGGCCAGGAGTACGTCCAGGCCGGCTGCGCCGACCGGCGGCGGGATCACTCGCCGGTGACGCCGTCGAGGCGTTCCCGGATCAGGTCGGCGTGGCCGTTGTGCCGGGCGTACTCCTCGATCAGGTGCAGGTAGACCCAGCGCAGGCTGAAGGTCCGTTTCTTGGTGCCGACCTCGGTGAACGTCTCGTCGAGCGAGCGGCCCGCGACGGCGGCGCGGGCCAGTTCGACCTGCCGGTGGTAGGTGGCGAAGTCGGCCTCGGCGTCGGCATGGCTGACGTCGAGGTCGGCGTCCGGATCGTCGGGGGTGAAGTACGGGTAGTCGACCTGCTGGCCGGCGAAGTTCTCCCGGAACCACCAGGACTCCACCTCGCCGAGATGTCGGACCAGGCCGAGCAGGGTCAGTGTCGACGGCTGCACGCTCGGGGTGCGCAACTGCTCGGCGGTCAGCCCGGCGCACTTGAGCAGCAGGGTCTGCCGGTGGTAGTCGAGCCAGCTCTCCAGCATGGCCCGCTCGTCGCCGACGGGAAGTTCAGGGGTCCGGGTGATCTCCGGTGCACGCCAGGTCATGCCGGGCATCCTCGCCGACCGGTCCGACATTCCCCGGACCCGGTCCGGTCAGGGGACGACGAGGACCGGCCAGCGGCCGGTGCGGACCAGCCGGGTGGCGACGGAACCGACCAGCCGGTGCCCGGCCTGTTCGGAGGAGCCGACCACCACCAGGTCCGCCCGGGACTCGTCGGCCGCCGCCCGCAGCTCGGTGTACGCGTCCCCGCGCCGGCACAGGAACGTCACCGGCAGGCCCAGTTCCTCCGCACCCCGGCGGCACTCCTGCCGTAGCTCGTCGGCCAACTCGTCGTGGGTCTGCTGGACCGCCCCGGCCACCACTCCGGGCATCATGCTGGCGTAGCCGGCCGGGGCGCTGACGAAGACCACCACCAGTCCGGCGCACTGTCGACGGGCCAGCCCCGCCGCGTAGGCGGCGGCCCGCAGCGAGGTCCGGCTGCCGTCGACCCCGACCAGCACCACCCGGGGCCCGTCGGTGCCCCGCTCGAACTGCTGCGGGCGGGCCTGCGGGCCGTACTGTTCACGCTCGACGGGGATGCTCACCGGTCGGTCCCGGTACGGACCACCGCCGCCCCGGCGCCCGCCGCGACGGCGGACTCCTGCGTGACGGTGTCGGTCGCGGCGTCCCCGGTGTGCTGGCGCAGCGGGATCTCCTTGATGAAGATCACCGCGATCAGGGCGATCAACCCGAACGGGGCGGCGGCCAGGAAGATGTCCCCGGCACCGTGGCCGTAGGCGCTCTCCACCACGATCCGGATCGGGCCCGGCAGGGTGTGTACGTCGGGCAGGACGCCGCCGCTGCCCGAGCCGGAGGCCGGGATGCCCAGCGCGGTGAGGCCGTCGGCGATGTAGTCCTTGACCCGGTGGCCGAGGACCGCGCCGAGCACGGAGACCCCGACCGCGCCGCCGAGGCTGCGGAAGAACGCCACCACCGAGCTGGCCGCGCCGAGTTCGTGGGCGGCGACGGTGTTCTGCACGGCGAGGACGAGGTTCTGCATGGTCATGCCGAGCCCGAGCCCGATCAGCGCCATGTAGATGGAAAGGTGCCAGTACGGGGTGTCGTAGCGGATCGTGCCCATCAGCGCGAAGCCGGCGGTGAGCAGCGCGGATCCGGCGACCAGGTAGCGCTTCCAGCGGCCGGTCCGGGTGATGATCCGGCCGACGACGACGGAGGAGACCAGCAGGCCGAGGATCATCGGCATGGTCATCAGGCCGGACATGGTCGGGCTCTCGCCCCGGCTGATCTGGAAGTACTGGCCGAGGAAGACCGATGCGCCGAACATGCCCACGCCGACGGCGATGCTGGCGACGACGGCGAGGGTGATGGTGCGGTTGCGGAACAGCCGCGGCGGGATCATCGGCTCGCTGGCCCGGTTCTCCACCCGGACGGCGAGCGTGCCGAGCACGACCGCGCCGGTCACCATGACGGCGCTCTGCCAGGAGAGCCAGTCGTACTTGTCGCCGGCCAGGGTGACCCAGATCAGCAGCAGCGACACGGCGGCGGTGATCAGGGTCGCGCCCCACCAGTCGATCTTCACCTGGCGCTTGACGACCGGCAGGTGCAGGGTCTTCTGGAGCACCACCAGGGCGGCGATGGCGAACGGCACGCCGACGTAGAAGCACCAACGCCAGCCGAGCCAGGAGGTGTCGACGATGACGCCGCCGATCAGCGGGCCGCCGATGGTGCCGAGGGCCAGCACCGCGCCGAGGTAGCCGCTGTACCGGCCGCGTTCGCGGGGCGCGATCATCGTCGCCATGATCACCTGGGCCAGGGCGGTGAGGCCGCCGGCCCCGACGCCCTGGAGCACCCGGCAGGCGATGAGCTGCTCGGTGGACTGGGACAGCCCGGCCAGCACGGAGCCCAGCACGAAGATGACCAGGGAGAGTTGGACCAGGATCTTCTTGCTGGTCAGGTCGGCGAGCTTGCCCCAGATCGGGGTGGTCGCGGTGGTCGCCAGCAGGGTCGAGGTGACCACCCAGGTGTAGGCGGACTGGCCGCCCCTGAGTTCGGTGATGATCCGCGGCAGCGCGTTGGAGACGACCGTGGAGGAGAGGATCGCGACGAACATGCCCAGCAGCAGTCCGGAGAGGGCCTCCAGGATCTGCCGGTGGGTCATCTCGACGCCGGTCGCCCGGGTGGGCGCTGTCGCCTGGGTCATCGTCGCTGCCTCCGCTGGTGGTGAAAAAGGGTGCCTCGGGCAACCGTAAGCATTCGTTGCCTCAAGCAACAACCGGACGTGACGTGGCTCTATTCCCCGGCCCGGGGAACAGAGCCAGGGTTCAGAAGGTCTCGTTGAACCGGTGCATCAGGCGGGCGAACTCCTCGACGTCCCGTTTCGGCCAGGTCTCCATCGACCTGTTGATCTGGTCCATCCGGGCCGACCGGGCCGCGTCGAAGCGCCTGGTGCCCTCCTCGGTCAGCCGCAGCTGCGCCGCCCGCCTGTCGACCGGGTCCGGGTCGCGGCGCACCAGCCCCAACGTCTCCAACCCCTGGATCTGCCGGCTCAACGTGCCCTTACCGATACCCAGCTCGGCGGCCAGGTCGGTCAACCGGGTCGACCCGGACCGGCGCAGCCACAGCAGCAGGCCGTACGCGTTCGGCTCCAGGTTGGGGTGCACCTCCCGGGCGATCTCCCAGGACAACGCCCGCCCCCGGCGGAGCAACGCGGTCAGTTCGTGCTCCAGCACGCGCAGCGTCTCCGGCAGATGATCGTCCACGGCACCGAGGGTACGTGGCGGAGGTCACTTCGCCGAGGAGAGCCGTTGCCGGGCCACCTCACGCAGGTGCCCGTCGCTGGTGGTGCCCTCGATCAGCACCACCGCCTCGCGTCCGGTGTGGCGCAGCGTGCTCACCGCGTTGCCGAAGTACGGGCCGGCGAGCTTCTTCCAACGCACCGTCGGGCGGCGTACCCCGGCGGAGCGGGCCAGCGCCCGGGTGGCCGCCGCCGGCCCGGAACTCCAACCCAGCTTCATCAGCGGGCGCATCGCCGCCGGCACCTGGTTGTGGATCGGGGAGCAGGTGAGCTGGTGCACCGGGGTAAGCACCGCCGGATCGTCGAACCGGGCGCGGGCCACGTACGAGTGGTGCACGTCGCCGGAGAGCACGCTGATCGACGCCGGCGCCGGGTACGCGGGCCCCGCGCCGACCCGGTCACCGGCGGTGGCCGGGACGCCGCTGCCCAGCCTGACGAACAGCGCGCCGAGAGCGTCGAACGACCGGCGGAACGCGGCCCAGTGCTCCAGGTCCAGCGCCCGGCGCAGTTTCTCGGCCAGCCCGGCGACCCACGGCCGGCCCGAGTCGGCCAGCCTCTCGTTCCACGCCTCCACATGGTGGATGCCCGGCGGCAGCAGCCAGGGCAGCGACGCGCCGATCACCAGGTGGTCGTAGACCCCGTGGGCCCGGTCCAGGAACCAGGACCACTCGCCGGCCGGCAGCATCGACCGGGCACCCGGTTCGAGCACCCGGCTGCACCTGTTGTCCAGCATGACCAGCCGGGTGCGGCCGAGATCCAGCGCGTAGCTCCACTGGTACTGCACGGCCCGCCAGCGTTCGGTGTCGTGCGCCTCGTCGGCCTCCTTGTCGACCCGCTCGCCGAACTCGCGCAGCACGTCGGTGGCGTCCTCGGCGGCGACGACCTTGGCGTAGAGCGGGTCGGCGGCGATCTCGTCCGGGGCCAGGTTGCCCAGGTGCTGGTAGACCCAGTAGGAGGCCAGGCCGCTGCGGATCCGCTCGGCCCACCAGGCCTGCTGGCGCATGTCGGTCCGCCACGACTTCGAGGTGTTCCAGTCGTCGATCACCTCGTGGTCGTCGAAGATCATCACGCTCGGCACGGTGGACAGCAGCCAGCGGATCTCCGGGTCGCGCCACGACTCCAGGTAGAGCTTGGTGTACTCGTCGAAGCTGACCACCTGGTCGGCCGGGGCGTCCTTCGGCCGCCGCCGACGCCGCTTGAGCAGCCGCTTGACCGTGGGCGAGGTGACGTCGGCATAGACCTGGTCACCGAGCAGCACCAGCAGGTCGGGCAGGTCGTCCGGGTCGGGCGCGGCCATCAGCCGGCGGGCGTACGCGTCGAGCGCGTCCGGGGGCAGCTTGCGGGCGGTGTTGTGCTGGGTGGTCTCCCGGCACGACCCGAAGATCAGGCTGACCGGCTGGTCCCGGTCGTCGGTCGCCCTGGTCCGGATCACGCTGGGCGGGAAGCCGTCCCGGGCCACCGGCCAGACCAGCTCGTCGTCGACCAGCACCTCGTAGGTGGTGGCGTGGTCCGGGGTGAGCCCCTCCACCACCACCAGCGCGTAGTGGTGGTCGTACGCGGAGAAGGTCGGTGCGGAGCCGGTGGCGCCGTCGGCCGTGCGGACGGTGACCACCGCGGGCCCGCTGGTCTCCACCCACACCGTCGCCCGGGTGCCGACGACCCGGCGCAGCAACGGGCCGATGAGCAGGCGAGGCTCGGGCATGGGTGGCACCTCCGAGGAGAAGACGGTTCATCTCTGCTACCCCGCGGGCGGGTGGGTCACCCCCGGCAGCGGCGAGCGTACCCGCAGCTCGCCCGGGTCTGGAGGGCGTGAGTGGGACGCGGTCGTCGGCATCTGACAGGATTTCGGCATGACGGACTACCTCCTCGTCGCACTGGCCCTGCTCGGCGTGCTGATCCTCGGCGGCCTCGGCCTGGTCGTGCCCCGGCTGCGTCGGCGTGCCGAACCCCCGCTGCCGCAGACCGAGGTCGACACCCGGGCCGAGGAGGACCTGGCCGGGCCGCCCGTCGAGGCGGCCGGGTCCGACCTGTCCACCGGTGTCCTGGTCGAGCCGCCGGTGGCGACGGCCCCGCCGCTGGAGGTCCCCGAGCCGACGGCCGGCCGGCTGGTCCGGCTGCGGTCGCGGCTGGCCCGCTCGCAGAACGCCTTCGGCAAGGGCCTGCTCGGCCTGCTCGCCCGGGACCACCTCGACGAGGACGCCTGGGAGGAGATCGAGGACAGTCTGATCACCGCCGACGTCGGCATCGACGCCACCCGGGACATCGTCGACCGGCTCCGCGAGCGGACCCGGGTGCTCGGCACCCGCTCCGCCGGTGAGCTGCGCGACCTGCTCGCCACCGAGCTGGTCACCGCGCTCGACCCGGGCCTGGACCGTTCGCTGCGCACCACCGGCCGCGACGGCGTGCCGGCGGTGCTGCTGGTGGTCGGGGTCAACGGTGCCGGCAAGACCACCACCTGCGGCAAGATCGCCCGGGTGCTGGTCGCCGACGGGCGCTCGGTCACCCTCGGCGCGGCCGACACCTTCCGGGCCGCCGCCGCCGACCAGTTGGAGACCTGGGGCGGCCGGGTCGGCGCCGAGACGGTCCGGGGCGCAGAGGGCGCCGACCCGGCCAGCGTGGCCTTCGACGCGGTCCGCCGGGGCATCGACGCCGGCACCGACACCGTGCTCATCGACACCGCCGGCCGGTTGCAGAACAAGATCGGCCTGATGGACGAGCTGGGCAAGGTCAAGCGGGTGGTCGAGAAGCACGGCCCGATCGACGAGACACTGCTGGTCCTGGACGCCACCACCGGGCAGAACGGGCTGGAACAGGCGCGGGTCTTCACCGAGGTGGTGAACGTGACGGGCGTGGTGCTGACCAAGCTCGACGGGACGGCCAAGGGCGGCATCGTGATCGCCGTCCAGCGCAAGCTCGGCATCCCGGTCAAGCTGGTCGGTCTCGGCGAGGGCGCGGACGACCTGGCCCCGTTCGACCCGGCGCAGTTCGTCGACGCGCTGCTCGGCACCGAGCCGCTCGCCCGGGACGCGTAACCTCGCGGTGAGCAACGACGATCGCGCGTACGCCGGGTGGCGTGACCCCCGCCATGCGGCGCCGGGCCTGGGGAGACCGTACGTGACCTCGCAGGAGATCCCGCTGCACGGCGGGAACGTGAGCACCGTGGTCCGGGTCGGCGACACCGTCCGGCGCAACGCCGGCCCGTGGACGCCCTCGGTGCACGCCCTGCTGCGCCACCTGGAGTACGTCGGGTTCACCGGCGCTCCCCGGGCGCTGGGGATGGACGAGCGCAACCGGGAGGTGCTGTCCTACCTCGAAGGGGAGTGCGGGGAGTACCCGCTGGCCCCGCATTGGGTCACCGACGAGGCGCTGGTGACGGTGGCCACCATGCTGCGGATGTTCCACGACGCCCAGTACGGGTTCGCCCCGCCGCCCGGCGCGGTCTGGCGCTCGTTCGGGCCGCCGCCACCGGACACCGAGGTGATCTGCCACCACGACGCCGCCCCGCACAACGTGATCTGGCGGCCCGACGGCACCCTCGGCCTGATCGACTTCGACCTCGCCTCGCCCGGGGCCCGGATCTACGACGTGGCGTACGCGGCCTGGACCTGGGTGCCGATCTTCGCCGACCGGGACTCGATCACGCTCGGCTGGAAGCACCCGGACCGGCCCCGCCGGCTGCGGTTGTTCGCCGACGCGTACGGGCTGATCCCCCGGGACCGGCACCGGCTGATCCGGACCATCCGCAAGCGGATCGTCGACCACGTGGAGGGCATCCGGCGGATGGCGGCGGCGGGGGAGCCGGCGTTCGTCCGGATCGTGCACAAGGGTCACCTCCGTCGCCCGATGCGCGATCTGCGCCTGCTCGACTACGAACGGCACGCCCTGGAGTACGCCCTGCGCTGAAGTGCGGCCCCGCCGCGCGTGCGGTGCCCCGGAACACCCCTCCGACCGACCGCAACGGGGAAAGAGTGGCCGTTCGTTGCCGAACGGCCACTCTTTCGTATCCGAGTTTTCATGATCGGGGTTCTTCACACGCCGGAAACAACCCGTCACGTGTCGGAAATCGAGGGGTGTCGGTCCAGGAAACAGCAGCCGGCCAAGCTTCCGCGCAACCGGCGTACGGGCGACGCTGCCCCGGAAGCCGCGAAGGAGGGAACTTCACCTTTAGGAGGCCAGCGTGCCTGAAGCACCGACGATCGACGGCGGCAACACCGTTTGGCTGCTGGTTTCGACCGCTCTCGTGCTGCTCATGACCCCCGGACTGGCGCTGTTCTACGGCGGCCTCAACCGGGCCAAGGGCGTGCTCAACATGATGATGATGAGCTTCTCCGCCATCGGGCTCATCTCTGTTCTGTGGTGGTTCTACGGTTTCAGCATTGCTTTCGGGACCGACGTCAACGGTTTCTGGGGCGACCCCGGTGCGTACCTGGGCACCAAGACCTTCCTCGCCGAGACCGACCTGTGGGGCGCGACGGCGGAGAACCCCAGCGGCATCGGCGTCCCGCTGTACGTGTTCATGGCGTTCCAGATGGTCTTCGCGGTGATCACCGTCGCGCTGATCAGCGGCGCGATCTCCGACCGGGCCAAGTTCGGCGGCTGGCTGCTGTTCGCCTTCGGCTGGGCCACCCTGGTCTACTTCCCGGTCGCCCACTGGGTGTGGGGCGGCGGCATCATCGGTGCCAAGATCCACGCGCTCGACTTCGCCGGTGGCACCGCGGTGCACATCAACGCCGGTGCGGCGGCCCTGGCCGTCGCCCTGGTGCTCGGCAAGCGGCTGGGCTGGCCGCGTGAGGGCATGAAGCCGCACAACATCCCGCTGGTCGCGCTCGGCGCCGGCCTGCTGTGGTTCGGCTGGTTCGGCTTCAACGCCGGGTCGGAGCTCACCGTCGACTCGGTCGCCGGGCTGGCCTTCATCAACACCCAGCTCGCCACCGCCGCGGCGGTGCTCGGCTGGATCGCGGTGGAGTGGATCAAGGACAAGAAGCCGACCATGGTCGGTGCCTCGTCCGGTGCCGTCGCCGGTCTGGTCGCCATCACCCCGGCCTGCGGGTTCATCGCCCCCTGGGCCGCGGTCCTGCTCGGCATCGTCGCCGGTGTGGTCTGCGCCCTGGCCATCAGCCTGAAGTACAAGCTCGGCTACGACGACTCGCTCGACGTGGTCGGCGTGCACTTCGTCGGCGGTTGGATCGGGTCGCTGTGGCTCGGCCTGTTCGCCACCAACTCGGTCAACGCCGCGATCAGCGACGTGGTCGGCGCCTCCGACGGCCTGTTCTACGGCGGCGGTGTGACCCAGTTCGGCCGCCAGGCCCTCGCCGGCCTGATCGTGACCGCCTGGTCCTTCGGTGTCGCCTGGGTGCTCGCCTTCGTCATCGACAAGACCCTCGGTTTCCGGGTCAAGGCCGAGGACGAGGTCGAGGGCATCGACATCAGCGAGCACGCGGAGAGCGGTTACGACCTCTCCCCGAGCACCGGCGGTGCCGGTGGCGGGGCGTTCGCGATGGCCGGGATCACCCCGGGCGGCGCGAAGGCCTCCGAGCCGGCCGCCGCGCCGGTGGACGAGAAGGTCGCCGGTTAACGTTCGGAGAATGGAGGGCATGGACATGAAGCTGGTGACCGCGGTCATCAAGCCGTACCAACTGGACGCGGTGAAGGAGGCCCTGCACGCTCTCGGCGTGGCCGGCCTGACCGTCAGCGAGGTCCAGGGGTACGGGCGTCAGAAGGGGCACACCGAGGTCTACCGGGGTGCCGAGTACACGGTCGAGTTCCTGCCCAAGATCCGGGTCGAGGTGCTCACCGACGAGATGGACGTCGACAAGGTCGTCGACGCGATCGTGGCCGCCGCCCGTACCGGCAAGATCGGTGACGGCAAGGTCTGGGTGACCGGCGTGGAAGAGGTCGTCCGGGTCCGTACCGGCGAGCGCGGCCTCGACGCCCTGTAGGAGGACCTGTAGATGACCTCGTCGACCAGGAGGAACGCGTCGGACGACAGCACCGACGCAGAGACGGACCTCCTGGTCGACGGGGTCGTCGGGGTTCCCGCGGGCATCGGCGAACCGGCCCGGGTCGCCCGGGCCGGGGCGTTCGACGCCTGGCTGCACCACCTGCTGCCGGCCCGGGAGGGCATCGCGCTGATCGCCGTCGGCGGCCTCGGCCGCCGGCAGTGCGCCCCCTACGGCGACCTCGACCTGGTGCTGCTGCACGCCGGGGTGGCCGGGGTGGACGAGCTGGCGGCCTCGCTGTGGTACCCGATCTGGGACGCCGGGGTCCGGCTCGACCACTCCGTGCGGACCCTCGCCGAGGCGCTGTCGGTGGCCCAGGACGACGTCAAGGTCGCCCTCGCCCTGCTCGACGCCCGGTACGTCGCCGGCGACCGGGCGCTGGCCGACACCCTCACCCGGACCGCCACCGACCACTGGCGGCGGACCGCCGTCCGCCAGCTGCCCGCCCTGCGGGAGATCACCGAGGTGCGCTGGCGTACCCACGGCGAGCTGGCCTTCCTGCTCGAAGGCGACCTCAAGGAGGCCGCCGGCGGGCTGCGTGACGTGGGCATCCTGCGGGCCATCGCCACCGCCGGGATCACCGACGCGCTGCGTCCCGCCGTCCGCGCCGCCCACCTGCGGCTGCTGGACACCCGCGACGCCCTGCACCAGCAGGTGGGCCGCCGGGTCGACCGGTTGGTCGCCCAGGAACGCGCCGGGGTGGCGGCGCTGCTCGGGCTGCGCCAGTCGTCGACCGAGGCCGCCGAGACCGGGGCGCGGGCGGACTCCGGCGACGGTGACGCCCTGCTGCGCCGGGTGGCCGGTGACGCGCGCACCGTCAGCCACGCGCTCGACGACGCCTGGCGGGCCGCCGACCGGCTCCGCTCCGGCCGTCGCCGGGGCACCGACGGCCGGCCGCTGCGCCGCCCGGTCGCCCGGGACGTGGTCGAGCACGACGGTGAGCTGGTGCTCGCCCGGACCGCCATCGGGGCCCGCCCCGACCCGAGCCTGTCGCTGCGGATCGCCGCCGCCGCGGCCACCCACCGGCTGCCGATCGCGCGGGCCACCTGCGAGTGGCTGGCCGCGTACTGCCCGCCGCTGCCCGCGCCCTGGCCGTCGGCCGCCCGGGCCGCGTTCGTCACCCTGCTCGGTGCCGGCCCCGGCCTGGTGCCCGCCTGGGAGACCTGCGACCGGTACGGCCTGATCGACGGCTGGCTGCCCGAGTGGACCCGGCTGCGCAGCCTGCCCCAGCACAACCCGGTGCACCGGTTCACCCTCGACCGGCACCTGGTGCAGGCCGCGTACGAGGCGAGCCGGCACACCCGCGACGTCGAGCGCCCCGACCTGCTGCTGATCGGCGCGTTCCTGCACGACATCGGCAAGGGGCTGGACGGCGACCACTCCACCGTCGGCGCGCCGCTGGCCGAGGCGGTGGCCACCCGGATCGGCCTGCCCGCCGAGGAGGCGGCGCTGATCGGCACGCTGGTCCGGCTGCACCTGCTCCTGCCCGACGTGGCGACCCGCCGCGACCTGTCCGATCCGAAGACGATCGCCGGGGTGGCCGAGCGGGTCGGCGACACCACCACCCTGGAGTTGCTGCACGCCCTGGTGCTGGCGGACGCCGCGGCGACCGGCCCGGCCGCCTGGTCCGGCTGGAAGGGCCGGCTGATCGCCGAGCTGGTCGCCCGGGTCCGGACCACCCTGGACACCGGCGTGGTCCCCGCGCCGCCGGCCCCCGACCCGGCGCTGGTCGCCGGGCCGCTGCCGGTCGTACACCTGACCGAGGACCGGGTGGCGGTGGCCGCGGCCGACCGGCGGGGGCTGCTCGCCACGGTCGCGGGTTGCCTGGCCCTGCACCGGCTGGAGGTGATCTCGGCGGACGCCGCCACGATCGACGGCCGGGCCCTGGTCGAGTGCCGGGTGCAGCCGCGCTACGGGCTGGCCCCGGACCCGATCGCGCTCAGCGCCGACCTGCGGCGCGCGGTCACCGGTGACGTCTCGGTGACCCAACGGCTGCGTGGCCGGGCGCTGGCCGCCCGCAGCGCGGGAGCGGCCCCCCGGGTCGTCTGGCACCGGGAGGCGGCCACCGACGCGGTGCTGCTGGAGCTGCGCGCGGCCGACGCGGCAGGTCTGCTCTACCGGGTCACCTGCGCGCTGGACGAGGCCGGGGCGCAGGTGCGCGCCGCCCGGATCTCCACCCTCGGCGGCGACGTGGTCGACGCGTTCTACCTGGTCGGTGGTTGGCCGTCGGACGAGGAGCGGGACCGCGTCGAGGCCGCCGTCCTCGCCGCCGTGTAGGGCCGCCCTCCCCCCAACCGCGCCGACACGTCCCGGGCGGCCTCCGGGTCGCGGGCTACGCCCGTCGACGTCCGCCGGGGCACCCGCCGCCGGGCCGAGATCCGCCGCGTCCCCCGGTGATCAAGAGGTTTGCGTCAGTCTCGCGCCGGTTGGTGACCCGAACCTCTTGATCACCGACCCCCGGTTCGCCTGGGTGGGGCGGCGGCTGAGCCAGGTGGTGCCGGTGACCGGCGCGCGTCCGTCGCCTTCGGCATGATGCGGCGCGCGGGGCCGGAGCGGGCGTGCGGCCGGCGGGCTACCCTAACGGTGGGCTGGACAGCCGGCCCGGCCGCACCTGTGCCCGCCGCTGACGACATACGGGATGTTCGCGTGTTTGACACCTTGAGTGACCGCCTGTCCGGAATCTTCACCAAGCTCCGCGGCAAGGGCCGGCTCACCGACGCCGACATCGACGCCACCGCCCGCGAGATCCGCCTGGCGTTGCTGGAGGCGGACGTCGCGCTGCCGGTGGTGAAGGGCTTCATCGCCAACGTCAAGGAGCGGGCCCGCAGCGCGGAGGTCTCCCAGGCGCTCAACCCGGCCCAGCAGATCGTCAAGATCGTCAACGAAGAGCTGATCAACGTACTCGGCGGCGAGGGCCGTCGGCTCCAGTTCGCCAAGCAGCCGCCGACCGTGATCATGCTGGCCGGCCTCCAGGGCTCCGGTAAGACCACCCTCGCCGGCAAGCTGGCCCGCTGGCTCAAGGCCCAGGGGCACCAGCCGTTGCTGGTCGCCGCCGACCTCCAGCGTCCCAACGCCGTCGGGCAGCTCCAGGTGCTCGGTGGCCGCGCCGGCGTCGAGGTGTACGCCCCGGAGCCCGGCAACGGCACCGGCGACCCGGTGCAGGTGGCCCGCGCCTCGATCGAGCACGCGAAGCGGGCCGCCCGGGACATCGTCATCGTCGACACCGCCGGCCGGCTCGGCATCGACGCCGAGATGATGCAGCAGGCCGCCGACATCCGGGACGCGGTCGACCCCGACGAGGTCATCTTCGTCATCGACGCGATGGTCGGCCAGGACGCGGTCCGCACCGCCGAGGCGTTCCGCGACGGCGTGGGCATCACCGGTGTGGTCCTGTCCAAGCTCGACGGCGACGCCCGGGGTGGTGCCGCGCTGTCGGTGCGGGAGGTCACCGGCCAGCCGATCCTGTTCGCCTCCACCGGTGAGAAGCTGGAGGACTTCGACGTCTTCCACCCCGACCGGATGGCCAGCCGGATCCTCGGCATGGGCGACGTCCTCACTCTGATCGAGCAGGCCGAGCAGGCCTTCGACACCGATCAGAAGGAGAAGATGACCGCCAAGCTGATGGGCGGCGAGCAGTTCACCCTGGAGGACTTCCTCGACCAGCTGATCGCGGTGCGGCGGATGGGTCCGATCGCCAACGTGCTGGCCATGATGCCCGGCATGGGGCAGATGAAGGACCAGCTCGCCGAGCTGGACGACAAGCACTTCGACCGGGTCACCGCGATCATCAGGTCGATGACCCCGGCCGAGCGGACCAACCCGAAGATCATCAACGGCTCCCGGCGGGCCCGCATCGCCGGTGGCTCCGGGGTCACCGTGATGGACGTCAACCAGCTGCTCAACCGCTTCGCCGACGCGCAGAAGATGATGAAGCAGATGGGCGGCATGATGGGCCTGCCCGGTGGGGGTCGGCGCAAGGCCACCAAGTCGCCGAAGAACAAGCGCAAGGGCACCAAGGGTGGCAACCGGCCGCGCAGCGGCGCGGGCGCCGGGCTGCCGGGCGGCTTCCCGGGTGGCATGCCGCAGCTCCCGCCGGGGATGGACCCGAACGACCTGGCCGGCGGCCAGGGGCTGCCGCCGGGCTTCAAGCTTCCGAAGATCGACTTCAACAAGCTCGGCAGGGGCGACAACCGGCCCCGCTGACGCGTGTCGGTTACGGTGGGCGACGGGGTGGGCGCTTAGGGTGGTTCCGCCCCCTGGGAGGAGATGTCATGACCGCGGCCCCGATCCTGCCCGAACGGCACGAGTGGACGGTCGACGACCTCGGCGACCTGCCGAAGGACCTTCCGTACGAACTGATCAACGGAAGGTTGATCGTGCCGTCCCCCACGCCGCTACACCAGTTCGTCTGTGCCCGGGTGGTGTTCGCCCTCGAACTCCACTGCCCGGACGACTACTTCGTCAGCATGGACCAGTCCCTGTCGATCGACCGCCGCAACGAACCACGACCGGACGTGGTGGTCATCCGGGTCGAGCAGGCGAACCGTTCGCCGGTGCCGGTCCAGGACGCCCTGCTCGCCGTCGAGGTCATCTCCCCCGAATCGACCATCCGCGACCGGCACGAGAAGGTCCGCATCTACGCCAACGCGGGAGTGGAAGCCTACTGGGTCATCGATCCGCTGCGGGAGAAGATCACCTTTACCGAACTGCTGCTGAGCCCGAAGGGCGGCTACGAGCCCAGCGTGGAGACCGACGGCCTGGTCACCATCGACCGACCCTGGAAGGTGACGCTCGACCTCCCGGCGTGGACGCGGCGTCGGCAGGAGGTCCTCGAACGGGCGCGGAAGTGATCGGGTAGGACTGTGCGCATGGCTCTGCATGTGCGCGGTGTGCTCCTGCCCGACGACGAGGTCCGGGACGTCTGGCTCGACGGCGACCGGGTCACCTTCGACCCGGTGCCCGACGCCGAGACGGTCGCCGACTCCGGGTTCGTGCTGCCCGGACTGGTCGACGCCCACTGTCACCTCGGCATCGCCCGGGGCGCCACCCCGGTCACCTCGCTCGACCAGGCCCGCACGTTGGCCCGTACCGACCGGGACGCCGGGGTGCTCGCGCTGCGCGACGCCGGCTCGCCGTACCCGTACCCCGAACTCGACGACGAACCGGACCTGCCGCGACTGGCCCGCGCCGGGCGGCACGTCGCCCCGCCGAAGCGCTACCTGCGTGACATCGGGCTGGAGGTCGACGCGGCGGAGGTGACCGCGGCGGTCACCGCGCAGGCCGCCGCCGGCAACGGCTGGGTCAAGCTGGTCGGCGACTGGATCGACCGGGGCGTCGGTGACCTCGCCCCGGCCTGGGACGCCGACACGATGGCCGCCGCCGTGGCCGCCGCGCACGCCGCCGGGGTACGCGCGGCGGTGCACACGTTCAGCGAGTCGGCCGTGGAGATCATGGTGCGGGCCGGGGTGGACTCGGTGGAGCACGGCACCGGGCTGAGCCTCGACCTGATCGACCTGATGGCCCGGCAGGGCACCGCGCTGGTCCCCACGATGATCAACATTCGGACCTTCGGGGGCATCGCCGCCGCGGCCCGCCCCAAGTTCCCCGGCTACGCCGACCACATGCTCGCGCTGCGCGACCGCTTCCCCGAGGTGGTGCGGGCCGCCCACGAGGCCGGGGTACCGATCTACGTGGGCACCGACGCGGGCGGCGGGATCGACCACGGGCTGGCCGCCGAGGAGATGCTGCTGCTGCACGAGCAGGCCGGCATGCCCGCCGTGGACGTCCTCGCCGCCGCCTCCTGGCGGGCCCGGGAGTGGCTCGGCTTCCCCGGCCTGGTCGAGGGCGGCCTGGCGGACCTGGTCGTGTACCCGGACGACCCGCGCCGCGACCTGCGGGTGGTCCGGACGCCCAGCCGGATCGTCCTGCGCGGCCGGGTGGTGCGCTGACCGGCCGGGTCGACGGCGGCCCACCCGCGCGCCGGTTCCGCCGCCGACCACGGCGGTCGACGGCCACGGATGCCGCTCAGCGCACGTCGAGTTCGTACTCGGCCTCGACCCAGAACCGCGCGCCGTCGTGGCCGGCGAAGCTCAGCCGGTGCGTGCCCGGCGTCGGCGGCGGCACCAGCCCCCACAGCCCCCAGCAGGAGACCTGCACCGGCCACGGCCAGGCGGTGACGACGTTGTTGAAGAACCCGCGGACCGGGAACGAGGCGGCGGAGCCGGCCGGCCGTACCGGCACCGCGGCCCCGTCGAGTTCGGCGTGCCCGCTGGCGTCGGGCATCGGCTCGGCCGGCTCGTCGCGGCGGCCGAGCTGCCAGTAGCTGAACGCCGGGAAGAACAGCGGACGGCCCGCCGGCACCACACAGCGCCGGCTGACCCCGCCACCGAACGTGCCCGCGAGGAACCACACGTCGTCTGGCTGGTGACGCCCGCCGTGCCGGCCGGTGTCGTCCTTGACCGGGTTGATCGGCTGACGGTGCGCGGCCACCCAGGCCACCCAGCGGGCGGCGAGCGGGGCCAGGGCCGGTGCCGGGTCGCAGAGCATGACGGCAGATGGTACTGCGGGCGCGCCCGGCTGCGCCGACCTGTCGGGGGACGCATAGGATGTGCGGTCATGGCTCGCGTGCTCACTCCCCGTGCGGAGGACTTTCCCCGCTGGTACCAGGACCTGATCGCCAAGGCAAAGCTGGCCGACAACGGCCCGGTCCGGGGGACCATGGTCATCCGACCGGCCGGCTACGCCATCTGGGAGCGGATGCAGGCCGAGATGGACGCCCGGATCAAGGCGGCCGGCGCGGAGAACGCGTACTTCCCGCTGTTCATCCCGGAGAGCTACCTCAAGCGCGAGGCCGAGCACGTCGAGGGCTTCTCGCCGGAGCTGGCGGTGGTCACCCACGGTGGCGGCAAGCAGCTCGCCGAGCCGGTGGTGGTGCGTCCCACCAGCGAGACGGTGATCGGCGAGTTCATGGCCAAGTGGATCGACTCCTACCGGGACCTGCCGCTGCTGCTCAACCAGTGGGCGAACGTGGTCCGCTGGGAGTTGCGTCCCCGGATCTTCCTGCGTACCAGCGAGTTCCTCTGGCAGGAGGGGCACACCGCGCACGCCACCCGGGACGACGCCCGCGCCTACGCCCGCAAGATCCTGCACGAGGCGTACGAGGACCTGATGGTCAACGTCATGGGCATCCCGGTGGTGGTCGGGCTGAAGACCACCCGGGAGCGGTTCGCCGGGGCGACCGCCACCTACACCTGCGAAGGCATGATGGGCGACGGCAAGGCGCTCCAGCTCGGCACCAGTCACGAGCTGGGGCAGAACTTCGCCAAGGCGTTCGACATCAGCTACTCCTCGGCCGAGGGTGGCCGGGAGCACGCCTGGACGACCTCCTGGGGCACCTCGACCCGGATGCTCGGTGGGCTGATCATGGCGCACGGTGACGACAACGGGCTGCGGGTGCCGCCGCGACTGGCTCCGATCCAGGCGTACGTCATGATCGTCAAGGCGGGCGACGGCGTCGGCGAGGCGGCGGCCAAGCTGCGCGACGCGCTGCGCGACGCCGGCGTCCGGGTCGCGCTCGACGACCGGACCGACACCGCGTTCGGCCGCCGGGCCGTCGACGCCGAGCTGCGCGGCTATCCGGTACGCGTCGAGGTCGGGCCCCGCGACCTGGCGGCCGGCAACGCGGTCGTGGTCCGCCGGACGGACGGCTCGAAGGCCCCCACCCCGGTCGCCGACGTGGTCGGCGCGGTCCTGGCCGCCCTGGAGGCCGACCAGCAGGCGCTGCACGACGAGGCACTGGCCCACCGGCGGTCCCGCACCGTCACGGTGTCCACCCTGGCCGAGGCGATCGAGGCGGCGGCCACCGGCTGGGCCATGGTGCCCTGGTCCGCCGTCGGTGTGCCGGGCGAGGCCGAGGCCAACGGCCAGGGCGTCACCGTCCGGTGCCTGCTGCGCGCCGACGGCTCCGTCCCGGACAGCGAGGACGAGCCGGACCTGACCGCCATCCTGGCCCGCGCCTACTGATCCGGCCCCGGGGTCCCGCAGGCCGACCCGGCATGCGGGGTCCCGCAGGGCAGGCGTCCGGGTCCCGACCGGCCGTGGGCGCGGCGCTCCGCCTCGCTCCGCAACCGGCACCCGGAGCCGGCTGCACGTCGGTCCCGGCTGCACCGTCGCCCCGGGGGCGGGGCTGCCGGGCCGGAGCGTCGCGATCCCGTCCCGACCTGTGGAGGTGTGATGCGTTTCGAACCGGGTCAGTTGATCCTGCACCGGAACGTGCGGCGTGGCCGGATCGGGTGGGTCCGGCCGGCGCGGGTGGTGCTCGACGACGACCGGGGCCTGCTGCTCTGGGTGGCCCGGGACACGCCTGTGGCGCACGAGGTGTCCGAGGCGGGTCTGGGCATGCGGGCGATGCCATTCACCGAGTGGATCGCGTCGTCGTACCGGCTGGCCCGGGGCCGGTGGAACGGGCCGCCGCTGCTGGAGTTTCTGCCTGCGGGCGCGGCCCACTCGGTCTGGTTCTTCCGCGACGAGCAGGACCGGTTCGTCGCCTGGTACGTCAATCTGGAGGAGCCCGGCGTCCGGTGGGACGACGGACCGGTGGCCGGGGTGGACGTGGTCGACCAGGACCTGGATGTGGTGGTCCGCCCCGACCTCAGTTGGCAGTGGAAGGACGAGGGCGAGTTCACCGAGCGGCTCGCCTTCCCCGACCACTACTGGGTGGCCGACGAGAAGGCGGTCCGGGCCGAGGGGGAGCGGGTGATCGCCCTCGCCGAGGCGGGCGAGTTCCCGTTCGACGGCACCTGGTGCGACTTCGTCCCGCCAGCCGACTGGACGACCCCGACGGAACTGCCGCCCGGCTGGGACCGGCCACCCGCACGGTAAGTGTGATGCAGATCACTCTGGACGGATTGCCGTGAGGGTCGGGCCGGTCGGCCGTGCCGGTGGGCCGGCCCGATGTGAGTGTTCGGCGGGTGATCTGGCAGAATGGGTCGCTGGTATCCGGCGCGCGTCCGGCGCCCTCTAACCCGGGCGCGTCGCCAGTCCATCGAGCAGTCTCCGGCCCAACCCCACTGTGTCGGTCGACGCTCACCCGTGCACCGCCCGTCGCCGGGTCGGTGAAATCGCAACAGGAGCGAAACAACTGTGGCCGTAAAGATCCGGCTCCTGCGGATGGGCAAGATCCGCAACCCGCAGTACCGCATCGTCATCGCGGACTCGCGCACCAAGCGTGACGGTCGCGCGATCGAGTTCGTGGGCGTCTACCAGCCGAAGGAAGACCCCTCGATCATCGAGGTCAAGTCGGAGCGGGTCCAGTACTGGCTCTCGGTCGGCGCGCAGCCGAGCGAGGCCGTCCAGCGTCTGCTGGAGCTGACCGGCGACTGGCAGAAGTTCAAGGGCCTGCCGGCCCCGCCGCCGCTCAAGGTCGCCGCCGAGCGCGCCGACCGCAAGGCGGCGTACGAGGCCGAGGCGAAGGCCGCTGCCGGCCTGGCCCCGGAGACCCCGGCCAAGCCGGCCCGCAAGGCCGCCGCCAAGGCGGAGACCCCGGCCGAGACCGAGGCGCCGAAGACCGAGGCCCCGGCCGAGGCCCCGGCTGCTGCTGCCGACGCCGGTGAGCAGGCCTGACATGCCGCTGCGTCCCGCCCTGGAGCACCTGGTCAAGGGAATCGTCGACCACCCGGACGACGTGCGCGTCCGCATGGTCGACTCCCGTCGGGGCAAGCGGCTGGAAGTCCGCGTGCACCCGGAGGATCTCGGCACGGTGATCGGGCGGTCCGGGCGGACCGCCAAGGCGCTGCGTCAGGTGATCGGCTCCATCGGTGGGCGCGGGGTGCGCGTCGACATCGTCGACTCGTACTGATGCTGCTCATCGTCGGCAGGATCGGCAAGCCGCACGGCATCCGCGGTGAGGTCACCGTGGAGGTGCGGACCGACGAGCCCGAAGCGCGGTTCGCCCCCGGCGCGGTGCTCAGCACCGAGCCGGGGGCGACGCCCCGGGCGGCGGCACCGCGCCGGGGCGAGGCCGAACCGGCCCCGACCGTCGATCCCGGTGTGGTCTACGAGGTTCCCGGCGAGCTGACCATCGAGTCGGCGCGCTGGCACCAGGGGCGGATGCTGGTGGCCTTCGAGGGGGTGCTCGACCGGGAGACCGCCGAGGCGCTGCGCGGCACCCTGCTCGGGGTGGACAGCGCCTCCGTCGCCCCGCCGGAGGACCCGGAGGAGTTCCACGACCACCAGCTGGTCGGCCTGGCCGTGGTCACCCCGGCCGGTGAGCACCTCGGCGAGGTGGCGAAGATCGACCACGCGCCGGCCTCCGACCTGCTCGTCCTGCGCCGCCCGCAGGGGGGCAGCGCGCTGATCCCGTTCGTCAAGGCGATCGTCCCGGAGGTCGATCTCGCCGGCGGACGCGTCGTCGTCGACCCGCCGGCCGGTCTGCTCGACCTCTAGCCGGAAGCCACCCACATGCGCGTCGACATCGTGTCGATCTTCCCGGAGTACTTCGCCCCGCTCGACCTGTCCCTGATCGGGCGGGCCCGGGAGCAGGGCCTGCTCCGGCTGGCCGTCCACGACCTGCGGGACTGGACCCACGACGTGCACCGTACGGTCGACGACACGCCGTACGGCGGCGGGCCGGGCATGGTGATGCGGCCCGAGCCGTGGGGCGAGGCGCTTGACGCGTTGGCCCCCGACGAACTGGCCCCGGACGGCCTGACCCTGCCCCGGCTGCTGGTGCCCTCTCCGGCCGGTGTGCCGTTCACCCAGGCGATGGCGCACGAGCTGGCCGCCGAGTCGCACCTGCTCTTCGCCTGCGGCCGGTACGAGGGCATCGACCAACGGGTGCTCGACCACGCGGCCACCCGGCTGAAGGTCACCGAGGTCTCACTCGGCGACTACGTGCTCTTCGGCGGCGAGGTCGCGGTGCTGGTGATCCTGGAGGCGGTCACCCGGCTGCTGCCCGGGGTGCTCGGTAACGCCGGTTCGCTGGACGACGAATCGCACGCCCACGGCCTGCTGGAAGCCCCGATGTACACCAAACCGGCGAGCTGGCGGGGGCACGAGGTGCCCGACGTGCTCCGCTCGGGCGACCACGGGCGGATCGCCCGCTGGCGGCGCGACGAGGCGCTGACCCGGACGGCCCGCCGACGGCCCGACCTGATCGCCGCGCTGTCCCCGGAGATCCTCGACAAACGGGACGTGGCCGCGCTGGACCGGGGTGGCTTTCCCCTGCCCCCGGGGGATGTGGCAAAGTAGAGGGGTTGCCGCATCCGTCCGCGCCGCGGATGGCTGCGAGGATTCCCGACCGGGGTCGGCCCGCCGGCAACCACCCGGGGATCAGAATCACCCATCCGCGCACCGAGTGACGGTGCGCCGTGAGCATCACGAGGACGCAGCGATGAACATCCTGGACGCCCTTGACGCCCAGTCGAAGCGTACCGACATCCCCGACTTCCGGGCCGGTGACACCGTCAAGGTGCACGCGCGGGTCGTCGAGGGCAACCGGTCCCGGGTCCAGATCTTCCAGGGCGTCGTCATCCGCCGCCAGGGTGACGGTCTGCGCGAGACCTTCACGGTTCGCAAGGTCAGCTTCGGCGTGGGTGTGGAGCGGACGTACCCGCTCAACGGCCCGGGTATCGACCGGATCGAGGTCGTGACCCGCGGTGACGTGCGCCGGGCCAAGCTCTACTACCTGCGCGAGCTGCGCGGCAAGAAGGCCAAGATCAAGGAGAAGCGCGAGAAGCAGCCCAGCTGATCTCCGTTCGCCACACCGCCTGACCTGCGCGGATGTCGTATCGACCAGAGCGCATTACGCTGATCGGTACGGGCGCAGACCGGCGGGTGGCGTCGCGACGACAGGTCGCGGCGCTCCGATCGTCCCTGCCGCCCGTGGGGCCTCGACGAGGCCCCCGGGCGGTAGTGTCGTTTCTGCGGACCGGGGAGTGGCGTGGTGCAGGTGCTTGACTCGAACGGCACAGCGGACCCGTGGCGTCGGCGGGCCCGTCCCGCCCGTCGGCAGATGCCCCTCTGGCAGGAGCTGCCCCTGCTGTTGATCGTGGCCTTCTGCCTCGCGGTGCTGATCCGCACCTTCCTGCTCCAGGCCTTCTTCATCCCGTCCAGCTCGATGGAGGACACCCTCCTCATCGGCGACCGGGTCCTGGTCAACAAGGTCGTCTACGACATGCGCGACCCGCTGCGCGGCGAGGTCGTGGTGTTCCGGGGCACCGACAAGTGGGTCGCCCAGGAGAATCCGGTGCCGCCGGCCGGCGCCGCCGGCAAGATCGGGCGCACCCTCGGCGACCTGGTCGGGGTGAGCCGCCCCGGCGAGAAGGACTTCATCAAACGGGTGATCGGGGTGCCCGGCGACCGGGTCAAGTGCTGCGACGACCAGGGCCGGGTCATGGTCAACGGCATCCCGCTCGACGAGCCGTACGTGGTGCGCGACTCCCCGCTGGACGTGCCACCCAACCCGAAGGAGTGCCGGTCCCGCCGCTTCGACGAGGTGGTCGTACCCCCGGGGCAGATCTTCGTGATGGGTGACCACCGGCTGGTCTCCCAGGACGCCCGCTGCCAGGGCCCGGTGCCCATCGACAACGTGGTCGGCCGGGCGTTCATGGTGGTGTGGCCGTCGTCGCGGTGGACGTCGCTGCCGGTGCCCGCCACGTTCGCCAAGCTGTCCGACTCCGCCGCCGCGAACACCGCCCCGGCCCCGGTCCGGCCGACCCCGACCGGCGACGTGGTCCTGCTCCTCCCGGTCGCCGCCCTGCTCGCCGCCGTCACCCGGTCCGGGCGACGGGCGTGGGCCCGTGACCCCGCCCGGCCCGTTGGCCGGGGGCGGGTCCGACGACGGCAACGGCGACGACGGGCCGGGTGGCCGCAACACCTCCGGCGTTCCGGGCGGCCCCGTCGGCTCCGGCGACGTAGGCTCCACCCGTGATTGACGAGCAGACCGAAAAGCCGCGCAGCTCCTTCTGGAAGGAGCTGCCCATTCTCCTGGGCGTCGCGATTCTGGTGGCGGTGCTGGTCCGCGCATTCGTGCTGCAGACCTTCTTCATCCCGTCGCCGTCCATGGAGAACACCCTCAAGATCGACGATCGGGTGCTGGTCAACAAGCTGGTCTACGACTTCCGCTCACCGCACCGCGGCGAGGTGGTGGTGTTCAAGGCGCCGACCGAGTGGAGCGGCAACCCCGACGGTGAGGACTTCATCAAGCGGGTGATCGGGGTCGGCGGTGACCACGTGGTCTGCTGCGACGCGCAGGACCGGCTGACCATCAACGGCAAGTCCCTCGACGAGCCGTACATCTACTCCGCCAACGGTGAGCAGGACAAGCCCGCCGACCAGGAGTTCGACATCACCGTCCCGGCGGGGCGGCTCTGGGTGATGGGTGACCACCGCTCGGCCTCCGGGGACTCCCTGGAGCACTGGCAGCAGTCCGGCCGCAACATCGACAGCGCCACCATCCCCGAGGGCGAGGTGGTGGGCCGGGCCTTCACCGTGTTCTGGCCGTTCGACCGGGCCACCTGGCTGACCGTGCCGAAGTCGTTCGACGACATTCCCAACCCCTGACCGGCTGCGCCCGCCCCGGGCGTGGCCGACCGCCGGCACCGTCTGGCAGGCTGGTGCGGTGACCGTCTTCCACCCCCGTCGTGCGGCCCGGGTGCTGCTCGTCGACGCGTCCGGCCGGGTGCTCCTCTTCGAGGGCGTCGACCCGGCCCGCCCGGGTCACCGCTACTGGTTCACCCCCGGCGGTGGGCTCACCCCGGGGGAGTCCCCGGCGGTCGGTGCCGCCCGGGAGCTGGCCGAGGAGACCGGGCTGCGGCTGACGCCGGCCGACCTGGGCCGGTCGGTCCGCACCGAGACGATCGAGTTTCCCTTCGACGGCGTGTGGTACCGCCAGGAACAGGAGTTCTTCGTGGTCCGGGTGCCCACCTGGGACGTGGACACGGCCGGTTTCGACGCGATCGAGCGGGCCAGCGTCACCGGGCACCGCTGGTGGTCGGCGGCCGAACTGGCCGACACCGCCGATCGGTTCTACCCCACCGACCTGGCCGCCCTGCTCACCCAGGTGCTGGCCGCCACCCCGGCCCCGGAGGCGTCGTGCTGACCCCGCCGCGCACGGTGGTGCGCCGCGACGGTGGGCTCTACGCGCTGGAACGCGCCCTGCAACGACGCGGGTTCCGGCACGTCGCGGGCGCGGACGAGGCCGGCCGGGGGGCCTGCGCCGGCCCGCTGGTGGCCGCCGCCGCGGTGCTCCCCGAGGGACGACGCGGCGAGATCGAGGGACTGGCCGACTCCAAGCTGCTCACCCCGGCCAGCCGGGAGCGGGTCTACGCCGAGGTGGTCGCCCGCGCCCTGGCGTACGCGGTGGTGGTCATCCCGGCCGAGGAGGTCGACGCCCGGGGGCTGCACGTGTGCAACCTGGCCGCGATGCGCCGGGCCCTGGCCTCGTTGACCACCCGACCGGAGTACGTGCTCACCGACGGCTTCGGGGTGGACGGGCTGGACGTGCCGGGGCTGGCGGTCTGGAAGGGCGACCGGGTGGCGGCCTGCGTGGCGGCGGCCAGCGTACTGGCCAAGGTCACCAGGGACCGGATCATGGTGGAGCTGGACGCACGCCACCCGGGGTACGGTTTCGCCGAGCACAAGGGGTACGTCACGGCCGAGCACACCGAGGCGCTGCGTGAGCGGGGGCCCTGCGTGGAGCACCGGTTCTCGTACGTCAACGTGGCCGCCGTCTCCGGCCGGGAGGGTGCCCCGCCCCGGGCCCGCCGGCCGCTCGGCGCAGCCGCCCCCGAGCCGATGGAGCGCTCGGGGCCGACAGGGGGTACCGTCGGCGTGGCGTTGGGCGAGCAGCCTCGGCCTCCGGCACCGGTGGGGGAAGATGTGGTCATGGAAGGCGGAGTGCGATGAGCGCGGAAGATCTCGAAAAGTACGAGACCGAGATGGAGCTGCAGCTCTACCGGGAGTACCGCGACATTGTCCGTCAGTTCTCCTACGTGGTGGAGACGGAACGCCGCTTCTACCTGGCCAACCAGGTGGACCTGCACGTGCGCAACTCCGACGGCGAGGTCTACTTCGAGGTCGAGATGCACGACGCCTGGGTCTGGGACATGTACCGTCCGGCCCGCTTCGTCAAGAACGTCCGGGTGATGACGTTCAAGGACGTCAACGTCGAGGAGTTGGAGAAGCCCGACATCTCGCTGCCCGCCGACTCGGGCTTCGGTAGCTGACCGGCGGCCCGGCGTCGACGCCCCACCCGCCGACGCCGGGCCCCGACCAGCCCCGTACCGCCCTCACTCCCCGATGACCACCACGTCGACCCGCTGGACGAGGTTGTTGGCGAACCCGCCCCGGTTCCACGGCTGCTCCACCGGCTGCGTCCGCCCCGACGCGTCGGTCGCCCGCGCTCCCAGCGCGTAGCGGCCGGGTTGCGGCGTCCACTCGTACCGCCAACGTCGCCACGACCACCCGCCGCCGGCGGGCGGGTCCAGGATGGCCGGCGACCAGTTCGCCCCGCCGTCCGTGGTCACCTCCACCGCCACCACCGGGCCGTGCCCCGACCAGGCGCGTCCGTCCACCGTGCACGGGCCCGGCCGCAGCATCCGCGTCCGGGACATGAAATCCGGGAAACCTGGCGGCCGGACCAGCGCCCGGGGCTCGATCCGGGTCACCGGCACCCCCGGGTCGTCGGCGTCGCGCCGCAGCCGGTAGGCCACCGCGTTCTGGTAGCCGTCGAACTCCCGGGTCAGCACGCTGATCGTGCGCAGCCACTTGACGTGCGCCATGCCGTACCAGCCGGGGACGATCAACCGCAGCGGCGCGCCGTGCTGGGGCAGCAGGGGAGCACCGTTCATCTCGTACGCCAGCAGCACCTCGTCGCGCAGCGCGTCGTCCACCGGCAGGGCCCGCTGGTAGTCCTGCTCCACCCCGCGTTCCACGCCGTGGTCGGCACCGGTGAACACCACGTCCACCGCGTCGGAGGCGATCCCGGCCTCGCGCAGCAACGGCGCCAGCGGGGTGCCGGTCCACTCGGCGTTGCCCACCGCCTCCACCAGCCAGGGCTGGCTGACCGGGCGCGGGTGCAGCAGCGCCCGGCCGTTGCCGGCGCACTCCAGCGTCACCCGGTGGGTCACCCGGGGGCGTTCGCGCAGTTCGGCCAGCCCGAGCCGGAGCGGCCGACCCACCGCCCCGGCCACGGTCAACGTGTGGGCCGCCGGGTCGAGGTCGGGGATGTCGTAGTGGATGAGCAGATAGTGCAGGCCGGCCGGGGTGACGTCGTACCGCAACGCTTCGAGCGGTATGCCGTGGTTGCGGGCGGCCAGCTGGAGTTCCTCCGGGCTGATCGCCTCGTCCGGCCCGGCGACCCGCGAGGGCCGGCTCACGTCGTCCATGGTGGTCATCGGTGGCCTCCCGGTCCGCGCCGCACTGCGATCCCGCCAGCCTAGACCGGTCCGCCGGCCGGCACCGTGGTCGCTCCGCCCCGGCGACCGGCAGTGCTCCCTCCGCCCCGGCGGTGGCCGGCACCGTCGTCGTTCCGCCCCGGCGGCGGGCGGCATAGCAGATCCACCGGCCCGTCGGGCGTTTTCCACAGCCCGCCCCGTCATCCACAGCGGACACCGGGTGCGCGGCACGACGCGTGCGATCCCGGCATGCTGCGGTGATGCGCACAGGACTACGGCAGGTGACGGCCCTCGGGGTCGCCGTGCTCGTGTTCGGCTCACACGGGCTCCCCGTCCGGCCGCCCCCGCCACGATCCGCCCCCCTCCGGGCCGCGCCCACACCGGCGTTCCGGTGGCCACTCGACGGTCCGCCCCGGCCGGTACGCCCGTTCGACCCACCCCCAATGCCCTGGCTCGCCGGCCATCGGGGCGTGGACCTCGCCGCCGCGCCCGGTGTCGCCGTCCGGGCCGCCGGGGCCGGCACGGTGCTCTTCGCCGGCATGGTCGCCGGCCGGCCGGTGGTCACCGTCGGCCACCCGCAAGGACTACGGACCACCTACGAGCCGGTACGTCCCCGGGTGCGCACCGGTGACGTGGTGGCGGCCGGTGCCGCGGTGGGCGTGCTGCTGGCCGGGCACCCGGGCTGCCCCCTGACGGCCGTACCGGCCGAGGGCTGCCTGCACTGGGGTGCCCGACGCGGCCCGGAGTACCTCGACCCGCTGGCCCTGCTGGGGCTCGGCCGGGTCCGCCTGCTCCCGGTGACGGCCGGCCCCAGCCCCGGCATCGGACCGGGCTCCACCGTCGACGCCGGCTTCCACCCGACCCGCGAAACCGCCACGGGACGCCGTCCGGCCAGCGGCGACGCGCCCGCCCCCACCGGTGGTGGTCGACGATGGGGTGCCGGGCCGGACGGGGTCGCCCGGCGGGACGACGCGGCACCCTGCCGGTGCGGTCGGCGCTCCGCCGGCGTCGGCTCAGCCCCGCCCGGCCAGCAACGCCGGCAGTCGGGCCGCGAGCCGCTCGTACTCGTCGGGGGTGTTGTAGACCTGGCCGCACAGCCGCAGCCAACCCCGCCCGTGCCAGGCCATCACCGCGACCTCGGCGGCGAGGCGTTCGGCGATCAGGCCCCGCAGGGCAGCAGCCTCCTCCAGGGTGCCGGCGACACCCGCCGGCAACGGCACGATCCGCATCGCCACCCCCGGCCCGCCCGGGTCGGGCAGGTCGGTCGGGGCCACCCCGAGCGCGTCCCCGACCACCCGCTGCCCGTACGCCGCCAGTGCGGCATTGTGCTCCCGGACCCGCTCGATGCCGAGGCTGCGCAGCGCGTAGAGACCGGCCGGGGCGCTCAACCAACTCGTGTAGTCGAGGGTGGCCTGCCACTCGACGTTGCCCGGGAAACCCTCGGCCTGCTGCCAGGACACCACCAACGGCTCGATCCGCGACCGCCACGACGGGGCGACGACCAGCACGGCGGTGCCGCGCGGGGCGAACCCCCACTTGTGCAGGTTGCCCACCCAGAAGTCGGCCCCGATCGCGTCGACCTGCACCGGCAGCATCCCGGGCACGTGCGCGGCGTCCACCAGGACCGGAATGCCGTGCTCCCGGGCCACCGCCACCAGCGCGGCGACCGGCAGCACCCGGGCGGTGGCCGAGGTGAGCTGGTCGACCAGCAGCAACCGGGTACGCCCCGGCCGCAGGCCGGCCCGAACGATGTCCACGATCTGCGCGTCGGTGGCAAACCGGGGCAGGTGCAGGGTACGGGTGGTCGCGCCCGTGCGACGGCACTCCCGGGCGACGGAGTAGTTCACCGCGCCGTACCCGTGGTCGGTGCCGAGCACCTCGTCGTCGGGGCGCAGGCCGAGCGACTGGAGCACCACGGCCACCCCCGTGGTGGTGTTGCCGACCAGGGCGGTGCCCTCCGGATCGGCACCGAGGAAAGCCGCCAGGTGCCGTCGGGTGTGGGCGAACCGTTCGACCAGCGCCATGCCGAAGAAACGCTGCGGGTTGGCTTCCATCTCGTCGCGCAGCCGCTGCTGGGTGCGCTGCACGCTGAGCGGCACCGCACCGAACGCCCCGTGGTTGAGGTAACTGACCGAGGGGTCGAGGGTGAAGAGCAGTCGGGCCCCGGGAATCGACTCGGGTGGCGTCGGGACGCTCATCGGGCGATCGTAGCCCGCACCCCGCCGGGCGGCCGGACCGATCGTCGCCGCTCACCACACCCCGCGTGCGGCCGGCGGGGCGCTCAGGCCCGGGGGTGGGCCTGACGGTAGGCGGCGCGGAGCCGTTCCACCGACACGTGGGTGTAGATCTGGGTGCTCGCCAGGGACGAGTGCCCCAGCAGCTCCTGCACCGCCCGCAGGTCGGCCCCGCCGTCCAGCAGATGGGTGGCCGCCGAGTGCCTGAGCCCGTGCGGGCTGGTCGGCGGTAACCCGGCGGCCCGCGCGTACCCGGCGACGATCCGCCGGGCCATCGTCGGGTGCAGCCGCCCGCCCCGGGCACCGAGGAACAGGGCCGGCCCGGAGTCCGGACCGGCCAGTTCGGGTCGGCCGGCCGCCAACCACCTGTCGACCGCCCGCTGCGCCGGCAACCCGTACGGGACCGTCCGTTCCCGGTTGCCCTTGCCGAGGACGCGGATCACCCGACGTTCCCGGTCGACGTCCGTGGTGTCCAGACCGCACACCTCGCTGATCCGCGCGCCTGTCGCATAGAGCAGTTCGAGCAGCGCCCGGTCACGTACCAGGACCGCCTCGTCCGCCGGGTCCACCTGCGCCGAAGGCCCGCCGGCACCGGAGTGACCAGGCCCGCCGGGCCCGTCGCCCGGGGACCTGTGCTGCGGGGAACCGCCGTCGTGGCCCGGGGCGGCGGACCGGTCCCGGCCCGGTGCCTCCACCAGGGTGGCGACCTGGTCGGCGCGAAGCACCACAGGCAGTTCCCGCCGCGTCTTCGGGGTGGCCAGCGGGGCGGCCACGTCCGTCGCCGTCAGGCCGGACCGGTGGGCCCAGCCGCTGAAGGTACGCGCCGCAGCGGCCCGTCGGGCCGACGAACTGGATGCCGCGCCGGTGGTCCGTTGCTTCGCCAGCCAACTGCGCAACACGCCCAGATCCAGGTCGGCGGGGGCCGTGCAGCCCATCCGGACCGCATGGTCGAGCAGCGAGACCAGGTCGGCGACGTACGCCCGGACGGTGTGCGCGGAGCGGTTGCGTACCTGCGCCAGGTGCGCGGCGAACCCGTCGACCGCGTCCCGCATGGCCGGTGGCAACGCCTGATGGGTGGCCCGGGTCCCCGCGCCGTCCCGGCTCACCGCGCCGTCCCGGCCGGGACGGCCCTGCGTCGGCGGATCGACGGTCGCCGTCCTGTCACCGCGCGGTCGTCCGGGTCCATCGGGCCAGCTTACGGACGACCACGGGTGGCGACAGGCCCGGACCCGGCCAGGTTCCCGGCGGTGGCCACCGGAGACCGGTCCGTCCGCCGGGCAGGTGCGGATTCCCTTGCAGCGGCCCGCCCGGCGGGATGCGCGAGCGGGCGGCACCGACGCCGACCTGCGGTCAGGCGAACGTGTCGGCCACGGCGACCCGGGCCGGGTCCGGGTCGGCCCAGCTCCAGTTCGGGTGGGCGCGGTTGGTCAGCAGCACCAGCACCCGGCGACGGTCGGGCTGGACCAGGAACGAGGTGCCGGTGAACCCGGTGTGCCCGAAGGTGGCGGGTCGGGCGAGCCTGCCCATGAACCAGGGTTGGTTGAGCACCACGCCGAGGCCGTGGTCGGAGGTGCGTCCCGGCCGGTCCGGGTCGACGGCGGGCAACCCGGTGTTGGCGTTGCGCAGCATCCGGGCGACGGTGTTCTCCGCGAGGATGCGCTTCCCGCCGTGGCTGCCGCCGTCGAGCAGCAGTTGCCCGATGACCGCCACCTCCCCGGCGGGGGCGAAGATCCCGGCGTGGCCGGCGACCCCGCCGAGGTGGTTGGCGACGTCGTCGTGCACCACACCCCGCAGCAGTCCGCGGGAGGAACGGGCGTCGGTGGCGACCAGGCGGTTGGCCCGGTCGGCCGCGCTGAGCCAGGTGTTGGGGTTGAACCCGGTGTAGCGCAGCCCCAACGGGGTGGTCAGGTAGGTCTTCAGCGCCCGGTCGAGGGTGAGCCCGGTGACCTGCTCGACGATCTTCCCGGCCACCATCAGACCGACGCTGGAGTAGCGGAACACCGTGCCCGGGGTGGCACCGCTGACCAGCGGGGTGGCCAGCACCGCCTGCCACCGCTGCGCCATCGTCGAGTAGCCGGTCACCTTCGCCCCGACCGGTAGGCCGCTGGTGTGGGCCAGCAGCATCGCCACGGTGACGGTGGACTTGCCGACGCCGGTGAACCCGGGCAGGTACCGCACCACGGGAGCGTCCAGATCGATCCGGCCACTGTCGACCTGTTGCAGGGTGAGGATCGCGGTGTAGACCTTGGTGAGCGAGGCCAGATCGAAGATCGAGTCGGGGCGCATGGCGACCCGCTTCGCCGCCGGCAGCAGCACCGGCCCGGCGTCGTAGCGCAGCGCCTCACCGACGGCCAGGTGGTCGGTCGGCTCGCCGTCGGTCGTCGCCAGCACCACCGCCCCGGCGTACGTCGGATGCTTCGGGTTCTCGGCGGTGGGCTGGAGGTAACGCTGGAGCGCCACGGTGAGCGTGCGCGGCTTGCTCGCTGCGGTCGGGGCGGCACCCCGGGCGGCGGCCCCCGGCCGGCCGGCCGCCGCGCCCTGTCCGCCCTGCGGGCCGTCACCGGGGGAGGGGGTGGCCCAGGAACCGGCCGACCCGGCGGGCGGGTGTTGCGCGCAGCCGGTCAGCCCGAGGGCGGCGGCGAACCCGAGACCGAGGACGGAACGACGGGGAATCGACACGGCAGCGATCATCGCACTCCAACCCGTCCACCGGGGTGGCACCTTCGGGTGGCATCCGTCGCCTCCACCTCAGCGTGACGGGGGCCGGGTGAGGGCATAGCCGTCGTCCCGGCGGGCCACCAGGCCCAACTCCTCCAGCAGGGCGAGTTTGCGTAACGCCGTCCGGACCGGAACGCCGGCCCGGGCGGCGAGCACGTCCGCGCCAACCGTGCCGCGTCGGGGCATCGACTCGCGCACCATGGTCGCCTCGTCGTCGAGGATGTCGGTCGGGCGGGCCGCACCCCGGGCGGGCGGCGCCAGGTCGACTCCGATCCGGCCCACCTCCTCCAGCACGTGCGCGAGCCCGGTGACGAGCCGGGTGTCCCCGTACTCGCGGAGCAGCTCGTGTGCGCCGACGGACAGCGCCGAGGTGACCGGGCCGGGCACCACCATCGAGGGACGGCGGAGGGCGATCGCCCGGTGCATGGTCTGGGCCGCTCCGCTGCGGGCCGCCGCCTCGACCAGCACACTGCCCCGGGTCCCGGCGGCGATCACCCGGTTGCGGACCAGGAAGCGGGGACGCAGTGGCTCGGCACCCGGCAGCCACTCGCTGACCAGCAGGCCGGTCTCGGCTATCCGGTCGAACAGCGCGGAGTTGCCCATCGGGTAGGGGCGGTCCACCCCGCAGGCCAGCACCGCCACCGTCACCCCACCGGCGTTCAACGCGCCCCGGTGGGCGGCAGCGTCGATGCCGAACGCGCCGCCGGAGACCACCGTCCACTCCCGGTCGGCCAAGCCGTACCCGAGTTCGGTGGCGACGTGCACGCCGTACCCGGTGGCGGCCCGTGCGCCGACCACCGCGACCGAGCGGTCCAGCACCTCGGCCAGCGGCCATCCACCGCGTACCCACAGGCACAGCGGTGGGGCGGTCTCCCGGTCGACCTTCCGGGTCGCCCCGGGCAGTTCGAGCCGTTCCAGGTCACCCAGCGGGGTGGGCCACTCGTCGTCGGTCGGACAGACGATCCGCGCGCCGAGCCGGTCGACGAGTGCCACCGCCTCGGCGGCCACCGCCCTGGGGTCGCCGGCCTCCAGCCGGGCCGCCACCGTCGCCCGCAACGTGTCGTCGGGCGCCCCACCGTCGAGCAGCAGCTCCAGGGTGTCCACCGCACCCAGCCGACCCACCAGCTGGTGGACCGACCGGGTGCCCGGCTCGGCCAGCCAGGTCAGCGCCACCCGGGCGTGCAGGTCCTCGATGCTGGTCACGCTTCCTCCCCTGTTCTGAGGCCGATGGCCTCCCGGACGTCGTCACGGTCGGGCCGGGTGCGGCCGTCGAGGTCGGCGATCGTCCAGGCGAGCCGGATGATCCGATCGAAGCCCCGGGCCGAGAGCGAACCCCGGTCGAGCCGACCACGTAACTCGGTGGTCGCCCCGGCGGCGAGCCGCCACGGTGGGCGGCGCAGTAGCGGCCCGGGCACTTCCGCGTTGAGCCGGTGCCCGACCGCAGCCCACCGTTCGGCGGCTGCCCCGCGCGCCGCCGCCACCCGGGCGGCGACCGCCGCCGACGGCTCACCGTCCGGGTCGGTGCCCATCAGCTCGGCCGCCCGCACCGGCAGCACCCTGACCTGTACGTCGATCCGGTCGAGCAGGGGACCGGAGAGCCGGCCGAGATACCGCCGGCGCGCCAGCGGACTGCATTCGCACAGCGTGTCGCCCCCGGGCCGGGCGCAGGGGCAGGGATTGGCGGCCAGCACCAACTGGACCCGGGCCGGATACCGGGTGCCGCCCCGGGCCCGGGTCAGGTGCACCTGCCCGCTCTCCAGTGGTTGCCGCAACGCCTCCAGCGCGGCCTTGCTGAACTCGGCGGCCTCGTCGAGGAAGAGCACACCCCGGTGCGCCAGCGACAGCGCCCCCGGCCGGGCCAGTCCCGAGCCGCCGCCGACCAGGGACGCCACGGTGGCCGAGTGGTGCGGTGCCTGGAACGGCGGACGGCGCAGCAGCCGGCCGTCGGGCGGCAGGATGCCGGCGATCGAGTGCAGCGCGGTCACCTCCAGCGCGGCGGCGTCGTCGAGTTCCGGCAGGATCGACGGCAACCGTTCGGCCAGCATCGTCTTGCCGGCACCGGGTGGCCCCAGCAGGGAGAGGTGGTGTCCGCCGGCCGCCGCCACCTCCACCGCGCGTCGGCCCAGGCCCTGCCCGGCGACGTCGGCGAGATCCGGCCCGGCCACCGCCTCGACGGGGCCGGGTGGGGGTGGTTCGAGCAAGGGAGTGCCGTCCCGGATGAAGGCCACCAGCCGGTGCAGGGTGTCGACGGCGCGGACCCGTACCCCGGGGATCACCGCCGCCTCCGCCGCGTTGCCCACCGGTACGACCACCCGGTCCAGCCCGGCGCGCACGGCGGCGGTGACCATCGGCAGTACGCCACGGACCGGCCGGACCGTCCCGTCGAGCCCCAACTCGCCGAGCACCACCACCCCCTCCACCGGCAGCAGCGGCAGTTCACCGGCGGCACCGAGCAGGGCGACCGCGATGGCCAGATCGAAGGCCGAGCCGTACTTGGGCAGCGTGGCGGGCAGCAGGTTGAGGGTGATCCGGCGGTTGGGCCAGCGCTGCCCCGAGTTGACCACGGCCGCCCGGACCCGGTCCCGTGCCTCGTGCAGGGCCGTGTCCGGCAGCCCGGAGATGACCACCGCCGGCAGCCCGGGGGAGAGGTCCGCCTCGACCTCGACCAGGTGGCCGGTGACGCCGACCAACCCCACCCCGAGCACCTTGGCGTAGCTCACCGTGCCACCCCCGACCGGACCCACCCGCCGGTCCGCCGGTCGTCGTCCTGGCTCCCGCCGGTCATCAGAAGGCCCCCTTGAGGTGCTCGACCCGGGCCGGCCCGGCCGATGGCAGCCGAACCGACAGGACGTCGAACCGGATCTCGTCGGCGGTGGTCCCGGTCTCGGCCAACCAGCGGACGGCGAGCCCGCGCAACCGTCGGGCCTTGGCCGGGACGACCGCCTCGGCGGGACTGCCGTAGGTGTCCCCCCGGCGGGTCTTCACCTCGCAGAAGGCGAGTACCGGGCCGTCCCAGGCGATGACGTCGATCTCGCCCGCGCGGCAGCGCCAGTTGCGGGCCACCGGGCGCAGCCCGGCCCCGATCAGATGGCGTACGGCGCACCGTTCGCCGTACGCGCCGATCGCCTGGTTCCGGTTGGTCATGACCGCCAGGGTCCGGGTGGTGGTGGGCGGGACGCGACCCCCGTGGTCCCGGCTGTGGACAACCCGGGGGCCTGTGGACGAACGGACGATCAAGGCCGCGACGTGCTATGGAAACCCGGATATGCCCTGCTCCGGGGTGGGTCGGCCACCGGGGATGATCCGTCCGATCGGTCCTGCCGAGCGGCCCGACCTGCGAATGGCGTCGGACGGGTCGGTCGCATACGGTGCCGGACGTGGACGCACGACGGAGCTACCCCGAAGATCAGGAGTCGCGTTGGTACCCGGCCGGCCGGGACCGCGCATACGACGACCCGGACTGGCGGACGGCGAGCGGGGTGCGCCGGTACGACGAGTTGCGCACACCCGACCAGCGGGCCGCCGAAGAGGGCCGGTACGCGGACGCGAACCGCCTCGATCCGGGGCGCTTCGACGCGGCCGACCCGTTGGGTGACGGTGGGGGCGACTCCGCCGGATACCGGCCGACCCGGCTCCGTCGGGACGAACCGGAGGTATCCGGCGAACTTCCCACCGACCGGGTGGGTCGACGGGCCGCCCGCGAGGCCGGCGTCGCCGACTCCGGTCCGCTCGGGGACACCGGCACGGGAGCGCTCGGCGGCTCGCCCCGGGGCATAGGCGACACCGGGACCGGCCGGCTGGCGGACACCGGCCTGGGGCGGAGTGTGGGTGATACCGGGACCGGCCGGCTGGCGGACACCGGCCTGGGGCGGAGTGTGGGTGATACCGGGACCGGCCGGCTGGCGGACACCGGCCTGGGGCGGAGTGTGGGTGATACCGGGACCGGCCGGCTGGCGGACACCGGCCTGGGACGGAGCGTGGGCGACACCGGGACCGGCCCGCTCGGCGTGGCCCGGTCGAGCGGCGACACCGGTGTCGGGGCGCTCGGTGGCCTCCCGGTACGGGGCGCCGGTGACACCGGGGCGGGCCTGCTGACCGGCCCCGGGGTGGACCGGGGTGGCGGCGACCCGGGCCGGTCGGGTGGTGCCGGTCGGCTCGGCGCGGCTGACGGCGGCACGGGTCGGTTCGCCGCCGACTCCGGCGTGCTGGGGGGCGGCGGGGCCGGTCCGCTGGCCGGCTCCGAGCCGGCCCGGCCGGCGGCGCTGGGCAACTATCCGATCGTCGAACCGAACCGGTCGGCCGAGCCCTCCCCGTTGGAGGTGCCGACCGGCCCGATGACGCCGGTCGTGCCCCGTCCCGACGGCGTGGCCGGCCCCGACGGGGCGTACCGGACGGGTGGGCCGGCCTCCGACGGCGTGTACCGCACCCGGCGGCCGGCGCTGGCGGCGCTGCTGGGCCTGTCGGTGCTGGTCTTCGAGATCCCGGCGATGCGGGTGCTGCTGCACGGCCTGACCGGCGATCCGGTCCCGGTGTCACACGTCGTCGTGGGCATCTTCCTGGTGGTCGGGTCGCCGATCTTCGCCGGTGGCCTGTACGGGTTGCGTGCCGGCGGGCTGGCGATGGCCGACGGCGACCGGGGCTGGCTGCGCCCGCCGACCGCCTACCTCACCGTCGGGCTGGTCCTCTTCGTCGCCGCCGCACTGGCCGCCCGCTGACCCCCTGCACCGTCCGGCGTGCCACCACCGCCGGGACCGCCGGTGCGCGGGAAGCCCGCCCATACCCCACCAGCCGGGACCGGTCGATGCGGGGGGAAACAGGCCCACCAGCCGCCCGTGCCGGGGCCGTCCTTTCGCCGGAGGGGAGCCCGGGGCCGGGTGGCGGGGTGGGGGCGTACACTGGGCTCTTGGCGACCGCCTTGCGCGGTCGACCTCGCGTGCCCTCCCCACGTCTCGTCGTGGGGCGACGGCCTCCCTGGTCCCGATCCCGTCGGGCCCACCATGGCCGGCGACCAGGCACCAGGACGCCCGGCCACCGGTCGGGCGGAACAACCAGGGATCTTGAGGAGTACCCCACCATGGCCGTCGTGACCATGCGTCAGCTGCTGGAGAGCGGTGTCCACTTCGGGCACCAGACCCGGCGCTGGAACCCGAAGATGAAGCGCTTCATCATGACCGAGCGCAACGGCATCTACATCATCGACCTGCGCCAGACCCTCGACTACATCGAGAAGGCGTACGACTTCGTGCGCAACACGGTGGCCGAGGGCGGCAGCATCCTGTTCGTCGGCACCAAGAAGCAGGCTCAGGAGGCCATCTCCGAGCAGGCGACCCGGGTCGGTCAGCCGTACGTCAACCACCGCTGGCTCGGTGGCATGCTGACCAACTTCCAGACGGTGTACAAGCGGCTGCAGCGGATGAAGGAGCTGGAGGCGCTGGGTGACCTGACCGGCACCGCCGCCGGCTACACCAAGAAGGAGACCCTTCAGCTGTTCCGCGAGAAGACCAAGCTCACCAAGACCCTCGGTGGTCTGCGGGACATGCAGAAGCTCCCGGCCGCGGTCTGGATCGTCGACACCAAGAAGGAGCACATCGCCGTCGACGAGGCCCGCAAGCTGGGCATCCCGGTGATCGCGGTGCTGGACACCAACTGCGACCCGGACGAGGTCGACTTCCCGATCCCGGGCAACGACGACGCGATCCGCTCCGCCGAGCTGCTGACCAAGGTCGTGGCCGCCGCCGTCGCCGACGGTCTGATCGCCCGTTCCGGCCGGCGTCGTGGTGGCGACGAGAAGCCGGAGGGCCAGGTCGGCAGCGACGAGCCGCTGACCGAGTGGGAGCGCGAGCTGCTCGAGCCGAAGAAGGCCGAGGAGCCGGCTGCCGCCGAGCAGCCCGCCGTCACCACCGAGCAGCCGGCCACCGCCGCCGCCGAGTGACCGCGCCGCCGCATCCCGCCGCCGGTTCGGGCGGCGGGATGCGGCGGTCACTGCCGGCAGCTCCGGCCCCGGGGCCGGGTTGCCCGCCACCTCAGACCACCCACCGCAGTCTCAACACCGAAGAGAGAGTCATGTCCAACTTCACCGCCGCGGACGTCAAGAAGCTCCGCGACCTCACCGGCGCCGGCATGATGGACTGCAAGAAGGCGCTCACCGAGGCTGAGGGCGACTTCGACAAGGCCGTCGAGATCCTGCGCGTCAAGGGCGCCAAGGACGTCGGCAAGCGGGCCGGCCGGACCGCCGCCAACGGCCTCGTCGCGCACTCCGGCAAGGCGCTGCTGGAGCTCAACTGCGAGACCGACTTCGTGGCCAAGACCGACGCGTTCGTCGCGCTGGCCCAGCAGTTGGTCGAGCACGGGGAGCGCAGCGGCGTCGGCACCGCCGAGGAACTGCTCGCCACCGAGCTGGACGGCAAGACCGTCGCCGACCTGATCCAGGAGCAGTCCGCCAAGATCGGCGAGAAGCTGGTGCTGAACCGCTTCGCCAAGCTCGACGGCACCGTCGCGGTCTACCTGCACCGCAAGAGCCAGGACCTGCCGCCGGCCGTCGGCGTGCTGGTGGAGTACACCGGCAAGTCCGACGAGGCCGCCGACGCCGACGCCCGGGGCACCGCGATGCAGATCGCCGCGATGCGCCCGAAGTACGTCACCCGCGACGAGGTGCCGGCCGAGGTCGTCGAGTCCGAGCGGCGCATCGCCGAGCAGACCGCCCGCGAGGAGAACAAGCCCGAGGCGGCCCTGCCGAAGATCGTCGAGGGCCGGGTGAACGCCTTCTTCAAGGACTACGTCCTGATCGAGCAGGCGTCGGTCTCCGACAACAAGAAGACCGTCAAGCAGGTGCTGACCGAGGCCGGCATCGAGGTGACCCGCTTCGTCCGGTTCGAGGTCGGCCAGGCCTGAGCCGCCACCGTCCGGGCGCGTTGCGCGCCGGGACGGGCACGCAACGTCGACGAGGAGGCCGCTGGTGTACGCGACAGGCACCGCGGCCTCCTCGTCACATAGGGTCGGCATCGGGCAGGTACGCGGTGACGCGGCGCGGTCGACGCGCGCGCGGGAGGGGCGGGGCGGATGACGCAGGTTGTGAACGACCGGAGCCTGGAGGCGGACGACCCGACGGCGCCGCCGCCCGGCCGTGCCCGTCGGGTGGTGCTGAAGCTCTCCGGTGAGGTCTTCGGCGGTGGGGCGATCGGCGTCGACCCCGACGTCGTGCAGGCCATCGCCCGGCAGATCGCCACCGTGGTCCGCCGTGGTGTGCAGGTCTCCGTGGTGGTCGGTGGCGGCAACTTTTTCCGCGGCGCGGAGTTGCAGAAGCGCGGCATGGACCGGGCCCGCGCCGACTACATGGGCATGCTCGGCACCGTGATGAACTGCCTGGCGTTGCAGGATTTCCTGGAGAAAGAGGGCATCGAGACGCGCGTGCAGAGCGCGATCACGATGGCCCAGGTCGCCGAGCCGTACATTCCGCTGCGGGCGATCCGGCACCTGGAGAAGGGTCGGGTGGTCATCTTCGGGGCCGGTGCCGGGATGCCGTACTTCTCCACCGACACGGTGGCCGCCCAGCGGGCACTGGAGATCCGCGCCGACGTGGTGCTGATGAGCAAGAACGGCGTGGACGGCGTCTACAGCGCCGACCCCCGGATCGACCCGGCCGCCAGCAAGTTCGACTCGATCACCTTCTCCGAGGTGTTGCAGCGAAACCTGCGGGTGGCCGACGCGGCGGCGTTCAGCCTCTGCATGGAGAACGGGCTGCCGATGCTGGTCTTCGGCGCCCAGGGCGAGGACACGATCATCCGGGCGGTCGGCGGCGACAAGATCGGTACGCTGATCACCGCCTGACCGATCCCGCCGGCCACCGCAGCGGTCCTCCGCACCAGATCAGCAGATCAGCCCACGACGAGCAACAGAAGGAGGCGAGGAGACCGGTGATCGACGACACCCTCCTCGAGGCCGAGGAAAAGATGGAGCGTGCGGTCGAGCACGCCAAGGAGGAGTTCGGCGCCATCCGTACCGGTCGCGCCAACGCCGCCATGTTCTCCAAGGTCGTCATCGACTACTACGGCACGCCCACCCCGCTGCCCCAGATGGCGTCCATCGGGGTGCCGGAGCCGCGCATGGTCATCATCAAGCCGTACGACAACTCGCAGATCAACGCCATGGAGAAGGCGATCCGCGACTCGGATCTCGGGTTGAACCCGAACAACGAGGGCAACCAGCTGCGCATCCTGCTCCCGCAGATGACCGAGGAACGCCGCCGCGAAATGATCAAGGTGGCCCGGCACAAGGGTGAGGAAGCCAAGGTGGCGGTCCGCAACATCCGCCGCAAGGGCAAGGAAGAGCTGGACCGGCTGGTCAAGGACGGCGAGGTCGGCGAGGACGACGGCCGCCGCGCCGAGAAGGAACTCGACGACCTGACCCAGCGGTACGTCGCCACCGTCGACGAGTTGGTCAAGCACAAGGAGTCGGAGCTGCTCGAAGTCTGACCTCCCGGCTGCCACGGCACCGGCGCGGCACCGCCTCACGGCGGCGTCGCTCCGGTGCCGTCGTCGTCGAGGGGCACCGGCCGGCGGGGGCACCACGCGGGGGGCCCACCGGTTCCGTGCGGCGACAGGCCGACGGCACGGGGCCGTCGGTCGGGCGGCACGGACGCCACCGCTGGCCGCCGGGCCCGGCGTCCACCGTGCCCGGCCGGCCCGTGCAGTAGGCTCGGCACGATTCCCGGCCACCGGGCGGTGAACGGCGGGGATCGACCGGCCGTCGGGCCGGTCAACCGACGTTGTCACGCGGGTAGGGGATGGTTGTGGTCTTGCGTCATGTGGTGGCACTCGTACCGTCGTCCGGCACGTGATGTCCCCCCTCGACCCCTACAGCGGCACCGAGCCCCGTGGTTGGGAGCGGTCCGACAGTCCCCCGGCGCTGCCCTGGCCGGACCGGGAGGTCGAACCGTGGTCCCCCCGGCAGTCAGGCACCGAGCTGTCCGCGGTGCCGCAGGCCCCGCCCCGGCCCCCCGTGCGTCGGCACGACGAGTCGCCTGACGGTCCGTACGATCCGGCGGCCGGCCGGCCGTTCGCCGACGACACCCCGACCTCGCAGCTGCCCCCGGTCCGCGCCGACGAGGCCCCGACCGCCCACCTGACGCCGGTCCGCGACGACGCCGCGCCCACCTCGCCGTTCGTCCCGGTCCGCGACGACGCCGCCCGGCCGGGGGACGACGCCGACCCGCCGGAGCCGCCGCCCGGCCGGCGGTCCCCGGGGCGGCGGCGGGCCAGCGCCGACCGGCCGGCCACCCCGCAGCCGTCGACCGGCCGGGCCGGGCGCAACCTGCCGGCCGCGATCGGGGTCGGTCTCGGGCTCGGTGCGCTGGTCCTGGTGCCGCTGTTCTTCTTCCTCCCCGGTTTCCTGGCCGTGCTGGCCGCCGCGATCGGGGTCGGCATCTGGGAGATGGCCCGCGCGGTGCGGCGCAGCGGCGCCCATCCGCCGCTGGTGCCGCTGCTCGCCGGTGGCGTGCTCACCATCGGGCTGGCCTGGTTCGCCGGCCCGGACGCGCTCAGCCTGGGCCTGCTGGTCACCGTGCTGGGCACGATGATCTGGCGGTTGGGGGACGGCCCGGCCGGTTTCCAACGGGACATCACCGCGGCCACCCTGATCGCTGTCTACGTGCCGTTCCTGGGCGGTTTCGCGGCGCTGCTCGCGGCTGCCCCCGGCGACGGACACCTGCGGGTGCTGGTCACGGTGGTCGGCGTGGTGCTCTCCGACACCGGCGGGTACGCCGCCGGGGCGAACTTCGGCAAGCATCCGATGGCGCCGCGGATCAGCCCGAAGAAGTCCTGGGAGGGGTTCGCCGGTTCGCTCGTCGCGGCGGCTGTCGGCAGTGCCCTGCTGCTCTGGCTGCTCTTCGACGTGGCTCCCTGGTGGGGCGCGCTGTTCGGCATGGCGGTCTCGGTGGCGGCGGTGCTGGGCGACCTCGCCGAGTCCATGATCAAGCGGGATCTGGGCGTGAAGGACATGAGCAGCCTGTTGCCGGGGCACGGGGGGCTGATGGACCGGCTGGACTCGATTCTGTTCGCCGTACCCACCGCCTATCTGCTGCTGGCGGTCCTCGTTCCGGTGGTGGGCTGAGGGATGAATCACGCCGTACCACCCGGGCGGTCCCGGCGGTGGCTGTCGATTCGGCACCTCCGGCCGGGCGGCTGCGGCACACGGCGTGACAGACTGGACCAGCCATGACGAGCCTGCCTGTGATCCCCGTTGACCCCGACGCCCCCGGCCGCCGCCCGGCGATGCCGCCCCGGCACCTCGCCGATCTCGATCTGCCGGGCCGCAGGGCGCTCGTCACCGAGCTGGGTGAGCCGGCCTTCCGGGCCCGGCAGATCTCCCACCACTACTTCGGTCGGCTAGTCCGCGACCCGGCCGAGATGACCGATCTGCCGGCGGCCAGCCGGGACCGGCTGGCCGGGGCGCTGCTGCCCCGGCTGCTCACCCCGGTCCGCGAGTTGGCCTGCGACGACGGCGCCACCCGCAAGGCGCTGTGGCGGCTGCACGACGGTTCGCTGGTGGAGAGCGTGCTGATGGGCTACCCGGACCGGGTGACCGTCTGCATCTCCAGCCAGGCGGGGTGCGGGATGGCCTGCCCGTTCTGCGCCACCGGCCAGGCCGGGCTGACCCGTAACCTGTCCGCCGCCGAGATCGTCGACCAGGCGGTCTACCTGGCCGGGGTCGCCGCCTCGGGCGCGGTGGCCGGGTCGCCGCCCCGGCTTTCCCACGTCGTGTTCATGGGCATGGGTGAGCCGTTGGCCAACTACTCCCGGGTCGTCACGGCGATCCGGCGGCTGGTCGCGCCGGCCCCCGAGGGGTTGGGTCTGTCGCAGCGTCACATCACCGTCTCCACGGTCGGCCTGGTGCCTGCCATCCGCCGACTGGCCAGCGAAGACCTCTCGGTGACCCTTGCGTTGTCGCTGCACGCGCCCGATGATGAGCTGCGCGACGAACTCGTGCCGGTCAACCAGCGCTGGAAGGTAGCCGAGGTGCTGGACGCAGCGTGGGACTACGCGGCGACGACGGGGCGCCGGGTGTCGATCGAGTACGCGATGATCAAGGACGTGAACGATCAACCGTGGCGGGCCGACCTGCTCGGACGCCTGTTGGCCGGTCGGTCGGCGCACGTCAACCTCATCCCGCTCAATCCGACGCCGGGCAGCCGGTGGGACGCCAGCTCCAAGCCGGTGGAACGGGAGTTCGTCAGAAGGTTACGCGAGTCCGGCGTGTCCACCACGGTGCGTGACACCCGGGGGCGTGAGATCGACGGTGCGTGCGGGCAGTTGGCTGCGGCGGGGGACAGTGACAGCGAGGCGGCGCGTGGGGCGCGACCGGGCGTAGCGGTACGAGACCAGGAGACATAGTGGCGAGTCAGGGTCAGCGTTTCCGGCGTAAGGCGCTCCGCCGGGGCTACAAGGTCGACGAGGTCGACGCCTTCCTGGATCGGGTTGAGGCGACCCTCGCCGGTCAGCCGGTCGGTGCTCCGGTGGCCTCCCAGGAGGTGCACGACGTCGTCTTCCGGGTCCGCTTCAACGGCTACGACGAGTGGCAGGTCGACCTGCACCTGGACCGGGTGGAGCGGCAGTTGGCCGAGCTGGAGGAGCGGTCCACCCCGAGCGGCCGCGGTGCCGACCCGCGCGGCGCGGACCGACTCGCCCCGCCGATGCGTGACGACCACCGGGGCCTCCCGCCGGCCCCAGCGCCGATGCCGCCGCGTGCCATGCCGGCGCAGCCCGGCCCGCCCGACCGTTACGGCAGCCGCTACGACGAGCCGACGGGTGCCTTCGCCGGTGGCTACGACGCCCCTCGTGGCGGCTACGACGCCCCGCGCGGCCAGTTGGGGCCGGGTCCGGGTGGGCCGCACGGTCCGGGTGGGCCGATGGGCCCCGGTCCGGGTGGGCCGATGGGGCACGGCGGTCCGCCGCCGCGTGGCCTGCCGGCCGGTCCGGGCAGTGGCTACGGGCCCCCCGACGAGCAGCGGTTCGACGGGTTCGAGGCCGGTCGGCACGGCCGCGCCGACATGACCGCCGAGATCCGGATGTCGGACCGGGACCGGATGCCCGAGCGGGACCGGTTGCCCGAGCGGGACCGCATGCTGGACCGGGACCGGATGCCCGAGCGGGACCGCATGCCGGACCGCATGCCGGACCGCATGCCGGACCGGATGGCCGAGCACGACCGCATGCTGGACCGGATGCCTGAGCACGATCGGATGCCCGAGCGGGACCGGATGCTTGAGCGCGACCCACGGGACATGCGTGGCCGGGGTCCGGTGGGCCCGCCGCCGATGCCGCCACAGCCGCTGGGTGGTCCGCCGCTGGGTGGCCCGCCCGCGCCGATGGGTCCGCCGGTCGGTGGCCCGCCGATGGTGGGCCCGCCGATGGCCGGCCCGCCGGGCAGCGAGCTGTACCGGGTCGACCAGATCCGACGCAGCTTCCAGGTGCGCCGGTTCGGCAGCGGGTACGACCCGGACCAGGTGGACCGGTTCTTCGAGAGCCTGCTCGGGGGCATGCAGGGCCGCAACCAGATGCCGGTGAACCCGAAGGACCTGGACACGTTGCGCTTTCCGCTGGTGCCGGGCGGCTACTTCGAGGCCGAGGTCGACGCCGCGCTCAAGGACGTGCAGGACATCCTCTTCGGCAGGTGATCCACCACACGTGACGAGGGCCCATCCCCGGCCGGGGATGGGCCCTCGTGGCGTTGCGGGGGCGGTGCGTCAGGAGCGCAGCCCGCTGCGACGCAGCACGGCGTCACCGACGACGATCGCCAGCAACAGCACGGCCAGGCCGACCAGCCAGATCTCCTCGACCTTGCCCTCGTGGTTGCCGCACAGCATCGCCAGCAGCGCCAACGCGGAGAGCACCGCGCCGATCCGCCCGGCCTTGCGGTGCCCGGGCCTGTGCTGATCTGGCGCGGTTACCGGCTCGCTTCCTGCCACTGTCGGTCCTTCCCTCGCGATCGGATCTCCGGTTAGTCTGGCACGCCCCGCCCCGGGCCCGGTGCGGGGTCCGCCCTGCTGGGGGCGCGCTGCGGCGCAGGACCACGCGACCGGGTGGGCGGCTGGCCGGGGCGGCACCCGGGCCGATGGACCCCTTCCCGGTGGGGCGGGTCGGCTCTACCGGCGTCGCGGGTCGTCGACCACACTGCCTCCGGTAGCGTTCTGACGTACACCTTGATTGTCTGTTTGAGGGGGACTGCGGTGCGAGTGACCGGTACGGGACACGCCAGCATGCGGATCGACACGGCTGCGGGCAGCATCCTGTGCGACCCGTGGGTCAATCCGGCCTACTTCGCCTCGTGGTTCCCGTTCCCCGACAACTCCCTGCTCGACTGGGAGTCCCTGGGCCGGGTCGACTACCTGTACGTGTCGCACCTGCACCGGGACCACTTCGACGCCAAGCACCTGCGCGAGTTCGTGAGTAAAGACGCCACCGTCCTGCTGCCCGAGTTCCCCACCTCCGAGATGGAGGACGAGCTGCGGGCGCTGGGCTTCACGAAGTTCCTGCGGGCCCCCAACGAGCAGGTGGTGGAGCTGGACGGCGGCCTGAAGATCATGATTCAGGCGTTGACCAGCCCGACCGACGGCCCGATCGGCGACTCGTCGCTCTGGGTGGAGTACGACGGGGTCCGGCTGCTCAACCAGAACGACGCCCGACCGACCGACCTGACCGTCTTCGCCGAGCTGGGCCACGTGCACGCGCACCTGCTCCAGTTCTCGGGCGCCATCTGGTACCCGATGGTCTACGAGCTGCCGCAGGCGGCCAAGACCGCGTTCGGCAAGCAGAAGCGGGAACGGCAGTTCGACCGCACCTGGCGCTACATCGACGACCTGAAGGCCGATCACGTCTTCCCGATCGCCGGCCCGCCGTGCTTCCTCGACGACGCGCTGTGGCAGTTCAACGACATCCACGGCGACGAGGGCAACATCTTCCCGGACCAGTCGGTGTTCCTGTCCGAGTACGCGAAGGTCGGCGGCACCAACGGCATCGTGCTGCTGCCGGGCAGCGTCGCCGAGGTGACCACCTCCGGCGCGACCACCACCCACCCGCAGCCGGTCGAGGAGTTCTTCGCCAACAAGAAGGCCCACCTGGAGGAGATGCGGGAGCGTAAGCGCGGCGTCATCGAGGCGGAGAAGGCGTCCTGGCGGCACCCCGAGATCGATGTCCTGGCCGGGATGAAGCGCCGGATCGAGCCGCTGCTCGACGAGTCGATCTACCTGGCCAAGGGGGTCGGCGGCCCGGTCCGCTTCGACCTGGTCGGCTACGACGGTTCCGAGATCGAGTCGATCGTCGTGGACTTCCCGGGCAAGCAGGTCCGGCCGTACGCCGACGAGAAGGTCCGGTACCGGTTCCGCACCGAGCGGGCGCTGATCGAGCACCTGCTGTACATCGACGAGGTTGACTGGGTCAACTCGCTCTTCCTGTCCTGCCGGTTCTCGGCGGCCCGGATCGGGCAGTACAACGAGTTCGTCTACGCCTTCTTCAAGTGCCTGTCCACCGAGCGCCTCCAGTACGCCGAGGGCTGGTACGACGAGCACGAGCGGGCCGTCGACGCCGAGGACGTCACCCTGGGCGACTGGGTGGTGCAGCGCCGCTGCCCGCACCTGAAGGCGGACCTGACCCGGTTCGGCATCGTCGAGGGCGACCAGCTCACCTGCCAGCTGCACGGCTGGAAGTTCGACCTCCCCTCCGGCCGCTGCCTGACCAGCGTCGGCCACAAGATCCGCGCCACCCGCCCCTAACCCCCTCCCTCCCCCTCCCTCCCCTCCCGTCCCCCACCCCGTCCCACCCCCGTTTCCGGCGATCATGGAGTTGTGCTGGGCCACAAAGGCCCTGAACCGGCACATCCCGGGCACCACAACTCCATGATCGACACAGGCAATGGAGGGGGGAGGGTGAGGGGGTGGGGAGGGTGGGGGGTGAGGGGGAGGGGGAGGGGTATGAGTTTGGGCAGCGGCGGGAGAAGGAGCGGGATGCGTCGCGGGTGGAGGCGTTCAGCGACGCGGTGATCGCGATCGTGCTCACCCTGATGGCGGTGGAGCTGCTCCAACTCAGCCCGCAGCGGCCCGAGGGGCAGGATCTGCCCGGGGCGCTGTTCCACGAGTGGCCCGCCTACCTGGCGTACGTGATCACGTTCGTGATCGTCGGGCAGGTCTGGCTGACCCACCACAACATGTGGCGGTACGTGGTCAAGGTCGACCAGTTGCTGCTCGTGCTCAACCTGCTGTTGCTGCTGTTCGTGGCGGCGATCCCGTTCGCGGCCAGCCTGCTCGCCGACAACCTGCGGGGCACCGTCGCCGACCAGCGGCTGACCGCCGCGCTCTACGTGGGCACGGTGCTCGGTGAGGCGCTGTTCTTCAACCTGAGCTGGTGGTGGGCCCGCCGCCGCCGGCTGCTCGACCCGGGGCTGGACCCCCGGCTGGCCCGCGCCGTGGCCCGCCGGTTCCTGCTCGGTCCGGTGCTCTACGTGGTCGCGTTCGGCATCTCCTTCGTCGACCCGGTGCTCAGCCTCGCGGCGTACTTCCTGCTCACCGGGCTCTACCTGATCCGGGGTCCGGGCGACCTGCCGTCCTCCCGCCCGGCCCCCACGTGAGCGGGGGCACGGGCCGGGCGGGTGTCAGCGGCCGGGCGGGTGTCAGCGGCCCAGGTCGGCGAGGATGCGTCGGGCGGCGTTGTGGCCGGCCGCGCCGATCACGCTGCCCGCCGGGTGGCAGCCGGCACTGCCCGCGTACACCCCGTCGATGCCGGTGGCGTACGGCATCCGGTCGGTGAACGAGACGGTGTTGTCGACGTGGTGGATGTGCCCGCCGGTGATGCCGAAGTGCGCCTCGATGCCGGGCGGCGGCAGCGGCACCGCGTCGGCGATCAGGTCACCGGTGCCCGGGGCGTACCGTTCGCAGATCTCCACCAGCCGGGTGACGTAGCCGGGCAGCGCGGTGTCCCAGTCGGTGCCGGCCAGCGTGTAGGGCACCGACTGGACGAACAGCGCCGACGAGTGGTGCCCGGCCGGGTCGGACAGCGACGGGTCGACGGTGGTGTGCAGGTACCACTCGATGGTCGGTTCGTCGGGCAGCCGCCCGGCCTGCACGTCGGCCCACATCGCCCGCAGCGCCGCCATCGGCGACTCGCCGCCGGCCCCGACCAGCGACGCCGACCCGGGCAGCAGGTGGATGGTGGACCCGAACGGGCTGGGCGCGTCGGCCGGTAGGCAGGAGAAGCGGGGCAGCCCGGTCAGCGCCAGGTTGAGCTTGAGGGTGGTGCCGGGCCGGCGGACCGCCGCCATCCGCGCGCCCAGCTCCGCCGGCAGCGCGCCGTCGGGCACCAGCTCCATCAGCCGGTACGGGTCACACGCGCCGAGCACCACCTCGGCGGCGACCTCCCGACCGTCGGCGAGCCGGACGCCCGACGCCGCGCCCCCGGACAGGGTGACGGCGTCGACCCGGGCACCGGTCAGGATGGTCGCCCCGGCCGACCGGGCGGCCTCGGCGAAGGTACGCGAGACGGTGCCCATCCCGCCCTCGGCGATCATCCAGGTGCCGTCCGCGCCGGGCAGCCGGCACATGTTGTGCACCAGGAAGTTGTGGCCGGTGCCGGGGTCGTCGGGGCCGGCGTTGAGGCCGGACAGTCCGTCGGTGACCGCGTACATGCTGACCAGCAGCTCGGAGCGGAAGTCGAAGCGGGCCAGGTAGTCGGCGACGGAACCACGCACCAGGTCGACGAAGACCTGCCGCAGGGCGGGGCGGACGTGGCGTTCGGCGGTCTGCTCCACCGGCAGCGGCTCGGCCAGCCAGGCCGGGGCCAGGTCGGCGCGCAGCTGCGCCAGCTCGGCCTGGAGCGCGTCGTCGGCGGCCACGTCGGCGGGGGAGAAGAACTCGGTGAGCTGCCGCCGGGTCGCCGTGGTGTCGCTGCCGAACAGCAGGTAGGGCGCACCGGGCCCACCCGGGGTGGGCAGGAAGTAGTGCGGGTCGCGGCGCAGCACCGGGATGCGCACGTCGAGGGTGGCGAGCAGCTCCGGCGGCATCAACCCGAGCAGGTACGACCCGGTGGAGTGGCGCAGCGCGGGCACCTTCGGGAACGGGTTCTCGGTGCGGGTGGCCCCGCCGATCACCTCCGCCGCCTCCAGCACCAGCACGTCCAGCCCGGCGCGGGCCAGCAGGACGGCGGAGACCAGCCCGTTGTGCCCCGATCCGACGATCACGACGTCGGCGCGGGACGGCAGCTCACTCGCATCGCTCATGCCTGCGCAGCCTAGTGCGGCGCGGGGCGTGAAGTATGCCGCCTCGACCGGCTGTCGCGGGCCGCCCGGCTGATCCGGGTCGGCCTGCTGACCCGGGCCGGGGTCCGGCTGACCCGGGGCGAGCGGGTGTCGGCAGCATCAGGCGCGGAACACGGTATGCCTGAGCGGCATAAACATGACCCACAGGCATACCGGTCACCACGGGAAGCGGTGCCCCGCCCGCTCCGGCACCCGGGGGCGACCGGCCCGGCCCGTCGAACGTGAACGGTTGTTGCAATAGTGGACGGCGATCGCTGCGGGGCCGACGCCGGCCGGCGGCCCGGAGGCGGGCGACGACGGGTCGGCGGGTCGACGAGGGGAGAGGCCGATGTTCGCCTGGTGGGGGCGGGTGGTGGTGCGCGCCCGTTGGGTGGTGCTGGCCGTCGCCGGGGTGTTGATGGCCGTCGGGGCGACCTGGGGTGCCGGGGTGTTCGGCGAGTTGAGCGGGGGCGGCTTCGACGATCCGTCGAGCGAGTCCAGCCGGACCGTGCAGCGGGTGACCGTCGAACTCGGCCGGCAGGGCGCCGACGTGATCGTCCTGTGGTCCAGCGACACCGTCACCGTCGAGGACCCGCGGTTCCGTGACCCGGTCACCGCCACGGTGGCCGCGCTGCGCCAGCGTGCCGAGGTGGCCGAGGTGACCACCTGGTACGACGCGCCCGCGCCCGCGCTGGTCGCCACCGACCACCGGGCCACCTATGGGCTGGTCAAGCTCACCGGCGGCGACGAGGACGCCCGCTCGGCGCAGTTCACGGCGTTGCGGCCCGCGCTGGACGCACCCGGGCTGCGGACCGACGTCGGCGGGCTGGTGGCGTTCCAGGAGGCGGCCACCACCCAGAGCACCGAGGACATCACCCGGGCCGAGCTGCTGTCCATGCCGGTGCTGCTGGTGCTGCTCGTGTTGATCTTCGGTGGGCTGGTCGCCGCCGGCACCCCGCTGCTCGTGGGCGGGCTGGCCATCCTCGGCGCGTTCATCGCGGTCCGCCTGGTCAACCTGGTCACCGACGTGTCGATCTTCGCGATCAACGTGATCACCCTGATCGGCCTCGGGATGGCGGTCGACTACGCACTGTTCGTGGTCAGCCGGTTCCGGGAGGAGTTGGCCGCCGGTCGGCCCGTCGCCGAGGCGATCCGGCGCACCATGCTCACCGCCGGCCGGACCGTCTTCGTCTCCGGGCTCACCGTCGCGCTCGCCATGGCCAGTTTGTTGATCTTCCCGCAGCCGTTCCTGCGCTCGATGGGCTTCGGCGGGATGGCCGCCGTGCTGATCGCCATGCTGGCCGCGCTGACCGTGCTGCCGGCCCTGCTGGTGGTGCTCGGCCACCGGGTGGACGCGGTGCGCGTACCGCTGCCGTGGCGGCGGGGGTCGCGGGGTGGGCGGCCGGCGGCGGGTGCGGCGGGCGGTGCCTGGGCCCGGATCGCGCGCAGCGTGATGCGCCGGCCGGTGCTGTACCTGGTGGGGGTCGCGGTGCTGCTCGGCGTGCTGGCCACCCCGTTCGCGCGGATCACCTTCGGCGGGGTCGACGAGCGGGTGCTGCCGGCCGACGCCGCACCCCGGGTGGTCTCCGAGCGGATCGCCGCCGAGTTCCCCGGCGGCACGATCGCCCCGGTCGAGGTGCTGGTCTCCGGCGCGTCGGCCGATGCGGTACGCCCGTTCGTCGACCGGATCGCGGCGCTGCCCGGGGTGACCGGGGTGCAGGTCACGGCGGCGAAGGGGGAGTCCACCCTGCTGTCGGTGAGCTACCCGGGGGAGCCGACCGGCGACGCCGCCCGGGACCTGGTGCGGACGCTGCGCGACCTGCCCGGCCCGGCCGGGGCGCAGGTGCTGGTCGGCGGCCGGCCCGCCGCCGACGTCGACCTGCTGGACAGCCTCGGCGACCGGCTGCCGTGGATGGCGCTGCTGATGGCCGGCGCGACCCTGCTGCTGCTCTTCCTCGCCTTCGGCTCGGTGGTGCTGCCGGTCAAGGCGGTGCTGATGAACCTGCTGTCGATCGGCGCGTCGTTCGGCGTGGTGGTCTGGATCTTCCAGGACGGCCACCTGTCCGGGCCGCTCGGTTTCACCTCCACCGGGTTCATCGAGCCGAGCAACCTCATCCTCATGCTCGCGGTGCTGTTCGGGCTGGCCACCGACTACGAGGTGTTCCTGCTCAGCCGGGTCCGCGAGGAGTGGGACCGCACCGGCGACAACACCGCCTCGGTCGCCGCCGGCCTGCAACGCACCGGTCGGATCATCACCGCCGCCGCGCTGCTGCTGATCATCGTGGTGGCCGGCTTCACCACCGGCGGGATGGCCTACATCAAGCTGATCGGCGTCGGCATGATCGTGGCGATCGTGGTGGACGCAACCCTGGTCCGGGCGCTGCTCGTGCCGGCCACCATGCGGCTGCTGGGCCGGTGGAACTGGTGGGCCCCGACGCCCCTGGCCCGGTTCTGGGCCCGCTACGGCCTGCGCGAGACCGACGCCCCGGCGGCGTCGCCGACCCCCGACGCCTCGGAGCCGGACGCCGACCCGGAGGCGGCGGCGCGGCCGACCCGCCAACGGGACAACGCGAGGGTGGCCGAGTAGCCGGCCAGCACGATCACGTGGAACAGGTAGAGCCAGAGCAGCACCGCGACGCCGGCCCCGACCGGGTCGAACCCGCCGAACGGCACCCCGAGATCCAGCGGGAGCGAGCAGAACAGCACGAAGCCGTGCAGGAAGCCGGAGAGGTTGGCGGCGGTGAACGAGCCGACCGCCAACGTCGACAGCCAGTCCGGTGAGGCCGGCCCGACCACCCGGAACACCCACATCAGCACCGGGGTGAGCACCAGCCACACCGCCAGGAACGACAGCACGATGCCCAGCGCGGCGACCCAGCCACCCTGCCGGATCAGCCGGGTGGTGGTGGGCAGCGCGATGAGGATCGACAGCAGCAGGGCGGGGGCGGGGGCGAGCAGCGGCAGCAGCAGCAACCGCCCCCGCCAGCCCACCAGCGACTCGTCCGGGTTCGGCGCGGTCGCCACCGAGACGAACGCCCGGCGCAGCCCCTCACCGTAGAGCGAGGCGGGCAGCAGGGAGGCCAACGCCAACAGCGGGGTCAACTGCACCCCGGCGTTGACCAGCGCGTCCACCGCGTCGGGCGCACCGATCGCGTCCGGCAGCGTCTCCACGGCGTACGCGGTGAGCCGGCGTACCCGGTCCGCCCCGGCCACCAGTGAGGTCAGCCAGATCGCCAGCAGGGCGACGGGCACCACGGCGATCGCCCCGTAGAAGGTGATCGCGGCGGCGTGCAGGGATAGGTCCCGTCCGCGTACCGGCCGGAACGCCGCACTGGTGATCCGCTTCGTACGCTGCCATGCGTCGCCCATCGCGATGTTCTTCCCCCTGTCACCCGCCGCCACGCATCACGATCCCGCGTCACGCCCGTGTGCCGGCCGTGATCGGTTCAACTGGGCCGATGTTGCGGTGTCATGGCGCCGGGATGGCGCAACATCGGCCCCAGCGAGTGGATCACTAGCGGCTGGCCGGCGGTTGGGCGGTCATTAGCCGCATTCCGGACGACATCTTGCGGTATCGATAGACGCCACCCTATCCTCGCTTGTGGAAAGCGCTTTCCAGATGCTCAGTGCGGGTGCCACGGCGAGTTCCACCACCGCCGCAGGCGCCAGTTCGCCGTGCGCGGCAGCACGGCGAGCGGGTCGACCCGACCACCGGCGCAGACATCCCTGGCCGGCCGTCGACTCCGCCTGACGGCCGCGAAGGCCCGGCCCGTCCCCGGCGCGCAGAGGTCCGACAGGACCACCGTCATCACCGCCGCCCGACCGGGCACCACACCACCCGGCAGCGGCACCACCACCAGGTAATGAGAAAGGTGACGCGAGGATGAGACGACCAGTTGCACGACGAGTCCAGGCGGGGCTGGCCACGGCCGCCGTCGGTGCCGCGATCTGCGTGGCCCTGCCGGTGCACCAGGCGTCGGCGGCGGCCGGCAGCGCCAGCGGCTACGCCACCCAGAACGGCGGCACCACCGGCGGCGCGGGCGGCCAGACCGTACGGGCCACCACCGGCACCGCGATCCACGCGGCGCTGTGCAACCGGGCCAGCAGCAGCACCCCGATCGTCATCGAGGTGCAGGGCACGATCAACCACGGCAACACCACGAAGGTCTCCGGCAGCAGCTGCAACACCGCCGCCGACAAGATCGAACTGAAGGAGATCAGCAACGTCACCATCGTCGGGGTCGGCAGCGGGGCGGTCTTCGACCAGCTCGGCATCCACATCCGCGACTCCCGCAACATCATCATCCAGAACGTGACGGTCCGGAACGTCAAGAAGTCGGGCTCGCCGACCTCCAACGGTGGGGACGCCATCGGCATGGAGAGCAGCGTGCGCAACGTCTGGGTCGACCACACCACCCTGGAGGCGTCGGGTGGCGAGTCGGAGGGCTACGACGGGCTGTTCGACATGAAGGACGACGTCCAGTACGTGACGCTGTCGTACAGCATCCTGCGCAACTCCGGCCGGGGTGGCCTGATCGGCTCCAGCGAGAGCGACCGGGGCAACGGCTTCGTCACCTTCCACCACAACCTCTACCAGAACATCGACTCCCGGACGCCCCTGCTGCGGGGCGGGATCGCGCACGCCTACAACAACTCGTACGTGCAGTTGAACGAGTCGGGGATCAACTCCCGGGCCGGTGCGCGGGCCAAGGTGGAGAACAACTACTTCAAGAACTCCCGGGACGTGCTGGGCACCTTCTACACCAGCGAGGCCGGCTACTGGCAGGCCAGCGGCAACATCCTGGACAACGTGACCTGGTCCTCGCCCGGCAGCGAGACCAACCCCGCCGGCCCGAGCATGCCGTCCAACACCAGCGTCAGCATTCCGTACTCCTACCGGCTGGACGGGGCGAGCTGCGTGCCGGACATCGTCCGGCAGACGGCCGGCGCCAACATGGGCCTCAAGGAGTCCACCGGGAGCTGCACGCCGACCACCCCGAACCCGACCACCCCGGGTCCGACCACGCCCGCGCCGACCACCCCGGCCCCGACCACGCCCGCGCCGACCACCCCGCCGCCCACCAGCACCCCCGGCGGGACCAACCTCAGCATCGGTGCCGGCTCCGACGGCTCCAGCAAGGCCAGCGGTACGAGCTACGGCGACGTGCGGGACGGCAACATGGGCACCTTCTGGTCCCCGGCCGGGTCGACCGGTGACATCTCGATCAAGTGGGGCTCCGCCACCAGCATCTCCTCGATCAACATTCGGGAGGCGTCCGGCTCGGTCGGCAGCGTCACCTCGTGGCAGGTGCTCAACGGCGACACCGGCGCGGTGCTGGCCTCCGGCAGCCGGGCCGGTGTGATCACCTTCGCCCGTACCTCGCTGAAGAAGGTCACCTTCCGGATCAACAGCTCTGCTGCCACCCCGAAGGTCGCCGAGTTCGAGACCTACGCCTGACCGTCGTCCCCGGCCCGGTCCCGGGACGATGATCGACACAGTGGGGCCGAGGTAGGGGTGTCCGGTCGGCGAGGACACCCCCACCTCGGCCCTCTTGTGTCGATCAACCCAGGTCGACGGGCGACGACTCGGATGGCGTGCCGGGTGGTGGCCGGTCGTGGCGGGTCCAGGCGAGGAACCGGGTGAAGTAGGCGGCCGGGTCGACCGGGCCGGTGCCGACCCGCAGCGCATCGCTGATCGCGTCGTGCATCAGCAGGCAGAGGTAGATGGCCAGCGCCGGCCGGTCGTGGGCGTACTCCCGCCGCAGGCCCAGCTTGGCCGGCTGGCAGGGCCACGGGGCGGCACAGGCCCGGCACCGCCAGGCGGGCCGCGCGAAGACGTGCCGACCGAAGCCGTCCGGCCGACCGCCCGCCGGCCACCTGCGCCGCGCGTCACCCTTCGGCGAGGTCACCGGTGCCGGCCGCCCCTGCCGTGAGCTGTCCGTCGGTGGGGTCACCGGTGGCGGCCGTTCGCCCGGCGGGCCTGGCCCCGGGTGACCAGGCCCGCCGCGCCCACCCAGTACACAGCGGTGGGACCGTTCCACAGGTGGTGCCGGGGCGCGGGCAACGTGGGCGGTGGCGGTTCCCGCAGCGGTACGGCGACCAGCCGGTCCGGGCACGGCCAGCGCAGCCCGCAGGCGCAGTACCGACCCCACCGGGACCAGTCCCGCCGATGCCGTGGCGTCACCGGTACCGGCCTGTCGCGCTTCCTCATCCGCCTGCTCCCTCCGTGAGCCTGTTCACACTCTGCTGTGGACGCGGCTACTGTCTGAAGGGGGCGCGGGGTCTCAGCATCGACTGTGCCGACCGGGTCCGGTGCAGTGGTCGTCGCTGGCGGCGGATGGCAGACGTGTGGTGGAGGTGTGATGACCGGCGGACCGATGTCGACGCTGGAATTCCTCGGGGCGGAGTTGCGCCGGGCGCGCAGGGAGCGCGGGCTGAGTCAGGAGGACCTGGCCCAACGGATCAGCTACTCGTCGTCACTGGTGGGCATGGTCGAGATCGGCCACCGTACGCCCTCGCAGGACTTCATCACCCGCGCGGACGCCGCCCTGGCGGCCGGCGGCCTCTTCGAACGGCTGCTCGCCCTGGTCCGCGCCGACTCCGCGCCCCCGTGGCTACGCGAGTGGATCAGCGTGGAGCGGGAGGCGACCTTGATCCGCTGGTTCGAGCCCTCCCTCATCCCCGGCCTCCTGCAAACCGAGGCGTACGCCCGCGCGGTCCTGGAGTGGGGCGGCCTCCTTCGTCCGCCGGAGGTGGAGCAGAGTCTGACGTCACGGATGGAGCGGCAGGGGGTTCTGCTCAGGGACAGCGCTCCCCAGTTCATCGCGTTGGTGGACGAAGCTGCACTACGCCGGGTCGTTGGTGAGCCCGCGTTGATGGTCGAGCAGTTCGAGCACCTGTTGAAGGTGACCGGGATGCCGCACGTTCATGTGCATGTGGTGCCGGCTGGGGCTGGTGCCCACGCCGGCCTGGCTGGTCCCTTCATCCTGGCAAGGACACCAGAGGGGCTGGACGTGGCTCACCTGGACAACCAGCTTCGCGCGCAGGTCACGGACAGACCCGAGGACGTTGATACCCTTCAGCGCAAGTGGGAGACCGTGCGCGGCGAAGCACTGCCCCGTCGAGCATCCCGAGACTTCATACAGGAGTTGGCGAAGTCATGGATTTGACCGGCGCTGTCTGGCGCACGTCCACTCGAAGCGGAAACGGTGGCTCCACCTGTGTGGAGGTGGCGACGAATCTGCCGCTGGTGGTCGGGGTGCGGGACAGCAAGGACCGTGGTGGCCCCGCGTTGACCTTTCCGCCCGCCTCCTGGGCCGGCTTCGTGGCCGCGACCAGGGCGGGCACCCTCGGCGTCCGCCAGTGACCGACTCGTCGCGGCCCGATGACGTCGATGTGTCAGTGTGAGGGCCGTCCGTGTCCCGGGATCTCGTACGGGAGTTGTGGAGTCATGGAGCTGATCGGCGCGATCTGGCGCAAGTCGACCCGCAGCGACAACGGTGGCTCCACCTGTGTGGAGGTGGCGACGAATCTGCCGCTGGTGGTCGGGGTGCGGGACAGCAAGGACCGACGCGGCCCCACGCTGACCTTCGCGCCCGCTGCCTGGTCGAGCTTCGTAGCCGCGACCAGGGTGGGCACCCTAGCGAGTCGCCGGTAGCCGACGCACATCTGCGGTGTCGGGGCAGGGGGTGCCGCCGTGGACGAGTCGGGGAATTCATCTCCGTCTGACCGTTGGGGAAGCGGAACCCGGATCACGTACGTGTGCACCGTCTCCGACGGATTCGGTGACACCGGTCTTCGTCGGTGTCGGCCGCACCTGCTGTGCGACCGCTCTGGCGGATGCTGTGTGACGGTGGTCCATGCGGCCCGCAGTTCGCGTCGACCGGCCTCGTGGGCAGGGTATAGGTGCGTTCCCGGGGGCAGGTTGCGGCGATGAGGGCCACGCACGACAAAGCGCTGTGGGAGCGTAACGAGGCATGGACCGCGCGGCGGGCGCTCGACCTTGTGCCGCCCCACAACGGCCCCCGGGTGGAGGTGCTTCGCGGCAGTGTCGTCATCTCACCCGATGGCGACTACGATCAGCGGACCGCCCAGCGGGAGCTGATGTATCTGATCAGCCGGGCCTGCCGACCCCACGGGTGGTGGGCGGGCTGGTCGGTGAACCTGACCGCACAGGATGATCTCCTGGTTCCGCACCTCGCGGTGTTGCGCCAACCGGGAAGAGGCCGACGAGCCATGCCGGTGGCGGCGGCGGTGCTGCTCGGCGAGATCGGCCCGTCCCAGGTCGCAGGTCCCGGCGTGATCGACCGCCCCCGGGAGTACGCCGCCGCCGGGGTTCCCTTCTTCCTCCGGGTCGACCTGCGCAACCGGGTCCCCACCCTGGCGCTCTACGAGCTGGCCGACGGGGAGTACCGACCGGTCGCGGCGGCTGCCGCCGGGACGACGTTCGTCATGCGGCAGCCCTTCGCGTTCAGTATCGATCCGGCCGACCTGCTGGGTGAGGAGGCACCGGTCGAGGAGGCGGAACCGCTGGGGCAGGGGGCGGGCGGGGAGGGTGACGTCGAGGGGTGAGGCTCCCAGCCGGCGCACAGCGCGTACGGGGCAGAATGGCCGGGTGACAACTCCCCGGGATCTCGTCCTGCTCGGCTCCACAGGTTCGATCGGCACCCAGGCGATCGACATCGTCAGGCGCAACCCGGACCGGTTCCGGGTGGTGGCGCTCGGTGCCGGCGGCGGCAACGTCGACCTGCTCGCCACCCAGGCGCTCGAACTGGGCGTGGACGCGGTCGGGGTGGCCAAGGCGTCCGCCGCGCAGGATCTCCAACTCGCCTTCTATGCCGAGGCGAGCCGGCGCGGCTGGGCCACCGGGGACTTCAAGCTTCCGAAGATCATCGCCGGCCCGGACGCCATGACGGAGCTGGCGCAGTGGCCCTGCGACGTGGTCCTCAACGGGGTCGTCGGGTCGCTCGGGCTCGCGCCGACGTTGGCCGCGCTGCGCTGTGGTCGTACCCTCGCGTTGGCCAACAAGGAGTCGTTGGTGGCCGGCGGCCCGCTGGTGAAGGCCGCGGTGACGCGGCCGGGGCAGATCGTGCCGGTCGACTCGGAACATTCGGCGCTGGCCCAGTGCCTGCGCGGCGGGACGCGCGGCGAGGTGCGGCGGCTGGTCGTCACGGCCAGCGGCGGACCGTTCCGGGGACGGCGGCGCGACGAGCTGGCCGCTGTCACCCCGGAGCAGGCGCTCGCCCACCCGACGTGGAACATGGGGCCGGTCGTCACGATCAACTCGGCCACCATGGTCAACAAGGCGCTGGAGGTGATCGAGGCGCATGAGCTGTTCGACGTGCCCTACGCCGACATCACCGTGATGGTGCACCCGCAGTCGGTGATCCACTCGATGGTTGAGTTCGTCGACGGCTCCACGCTGGCCCAGGCGAGCCCGCCGGACATGCGGCTGCCCATCGCGCTCGGCCTCGGCTGGCCCGACCGGGTGCCCGACGCCGCCACCGCCGTCGACTGGACCACCGCCCACACCTGGGAGTTTGCCCCGCTCGACGACGAGGCGTTCCCGGCGGTGGCGCTGGCCAAGGCGGCCGGCATGGCGGGCCGCTGCCGTCCGGCGGTCTACAACGCGGCCAACGAGGAGTGCGTGGCGGCGTTCGTCGCCGGCCGGCTACCGTTCCTCGGCATCGTCGACACCCTCGGGCGGGTGTTGGAGGAGGCTCCCGATTTCGGTGAACCAGGTACCGTCGAGGACGTGCTCGCCGCCGAATCGTGGGCGCGCGCGCACGCGCAGGAGATCATCTCGGGGTCGGGGAAGGAAGCCTGATGCTCTATCTGCTCGGGGTGGTGGTGATCGCCCTGGCGATCCTCATCTCGGTGAGCCTGCACGAGGCCGGTCACATGTTGACCGCCAAGGCGTTCGGCATGAAGGTCACCCGCTACTTCGTCGGCTTCGGGCCGACCATCTGGTCGTTCCGCCGGGGTGAGACGGAGTACGGCCTCAAGGCCATCCCGCTCGGCGGATTCTGCAAGATCGTCGGCATGACGCCGCAGGACGACGACGTCGAACCGGGCGACGAGAAGCGGGCGATGTGGCGTTACCCGGTCTGGAAGCGGACGATCGTGATGTCCGCCGGCTCGGTCACCCACTTCGCGCTGGCCGTCGTCGCGATCTGGCTGGCCGCCATGTTCATGGGCCTGCCCAACAAGAACCTTCCCAACCCGCTCCCGGCGCACGTCAAGGTCGTCGAGTGTGTCGTCCCCACCGACGCGGTCCGCGAGTGCGCCCCCGGTGACCCGGTCAGCCCCGCCAAGCAGGCCGGGCTGCGCGACGACGACAAGATCGTCGCGATCAACGGGGTGGCGGTCGCCGACTACACCGCGCTGGTCAAGACCGTCCGCGACCTGCCGCCGGGCCAGCCCGCGACCATCAGGTACGAGCGCGACGGCGTGTCCGGTGAGGTCCGGGCCGACCTCGCCGCCGTGCAGCGCAGGCCGCTGGACGACCCGAACGGCGCCCCGGTCACCGTCTCCGCCCTCGGGGTCGCCGGCCCGATGCTCCCGCCCGGCGTCCCGGCGAACGTCACCTACGGCCCGGTCGAGGCCATCCCCGCCACCGCCGGCTACACCAAGGACCTGGCCGTCGGCACCTACGAGGCGATCAAGCGCATCCCCGACAAGATCCCCGCCCTGTGGACGGCCGTCACCGGCGGCGAACGCGACAAGGACACCCCGATCAGCGTCGTCGGCGCGAGCCGGCTCGGCGGCGAAGCCCTGGAGAACGGCGTCTGGCAGCTGCTGGTCCTGCTGTTCATCTCGCTGAACTTCTTCGTCGGCGTGTTCAACCTGCTGCCGCTGCTGCCCCTGGACGGCGGCCACATCGCCATCGCCTGGTTCGAACGGGCCCGCTCCTGGCTCTACGCCCGGATCGGCCGGCGCGACCCGGGCCGGGTCGACTACCTCAAGCTGATGCCCATCACGTACGCGGTCATCCTCATCGGCGGCGCGTTCACGCTGCTCACCGCCACCGCGGACATCGTCAACCCCATCACGCTCTTCACAAGGTGAGTGCCTGAAGTGACCGCTGTCAGTCTCGGTATGCCCGCAGTACCGCCCCCGCCGCTCGCCCCGCGCCGGGCCAGCCGCCAGATCATGGTCGGCTCGGTGCCGGTCGGTGGGGGTGCCCCGGTCTCGGTGCAGTCGATGACCACCACCCTCACCTCCGACGTCAACGCCACCCTCCAGCAGATCGCCGAGCTGACCGCGTCCGGCTGCCAGATCGTCCGGGTCGCCGTGCCCAGCCAGGACGACGTGGAGGCACTGCCGGCGATCGCCCGCAAGTCGCAGATCCCGGTGATCGCCGACATCCACTTCCAGCCGAAGTACGTCTTCGCCGCGATCGACGCCGGCTGCGCGGCCGTCCGGGTCAACCCGGGCAACATCCGCCAGTTCGACGACAAGGTCAAGGAGATCGCCGCAGCCGCCTCCGCCGCCGGTACGCCGATCCGGATCGGCGTCAACGCCGGCTCGCTGGACAAGCGGCTGCTCGCCAAGTACGGCAAGGCCACCGCCGAGGCGCTCGTCGAGTCGGCGCTGTGGGAGTGCTCGCTGTTCGAGGAGCACGGCTTCCGGGACATCAAGATCTCGGTCAAGCACAACGACCCGGTGGTGATGATCCGGGCGTACCGGCAGCTCGCCGAGCAGTGCGACTACCCGCTTCACCTGGGGGTGACCGAGGCCGGCCCGGCGTTCCAGGGCACCATCAAGTCGGCTGTCGCCTTCGGGGCGCTGCTGGCCGAGGGGATCGGCGACACCATCCGGGTGTCGCTGTCGGCCCCGCCGGTCGAGGAGATCAAGGTCGGCAACCAGATCCTGGAGTCGCTGGGGTTGCGCGAGCGCGGGCTGGAGATCGTCTCCTGCCCGTCCTGCGGCCGGGCCCAGGTGGACGTCTACAAGCTCGCCGAGGAGGTCACCGCCGGCCTGGAGGGGCTGCCCGTCCCGCTGCGTGTTGCCGTGATGGGCTGCGTGGTGAACGGGCCGGGCGAGGCCCGCGAGGCCGACCTCGGGGTCGCCTCCGGCAACGGCAAGGGGCAGATCTTCGTCAAGGGTCAGGTCGTCAAGACCGTCCCCGAGGGGCAGATCGTCGAGACGCTCATCGAGGAGGCGCTGCGGATCGCCGACGAGATGGGTGCGGAGATCCCCGAGGAACTGCGCGACCTCGTCCCCGGCCCTACGGTCACCGTGCACTGACCCACCGTCGAGAAGGGCGGTCCTCCCACCGGAAGGGCCGCCCTTTCGGGTACGTGGTTGAGCGTCGCCGGGATGCTTCGGCACCGGTGGGCGCGACTTTCAAGGTGGCCCGCACCTTCGAGGAGATCCGGCTCGGGCGGTTGTGGTGGTCCTGGCCCGACCGGCGGGGTTCGCCGTGCCGGGCCAGGGCGTCGCGGGTCGCCGGGGTGCCGGGTGCCCGGCGGTCACTCCGATTCGGCGAGGATCGCGTACAGATTGCGGCGGGTCTCGTCGAGCACCTGGGCAGCGCGTTCCCGCTGGTCGTCGGTGCCGGTCATCATCACCTGGCGCAGCGCGTGCATGGCCTGCGCGCCCGCGTCGCGGATGTCGTGCCAGCTGTTGACGGTGTCCTCGGCGAACTCCGCCCAGGGCGGGGTCTGCGCGGCCGTGGTGGCCTCCTCCCGACCGGCATCGGTCAGGTCGAACCGCTTGCGCCCGCCGCCGGCCGCGTCGGTGCTGGCTGCGATGACGCCCTCGTCCTCCAGCAGTTGCAAAGTCGGGTAGATCGACCCGGGGCTGGGCCGCCAGGCCCCGCCGGTGCGGGAGTCGATCTCCTGGATCATCTCGTAGCCGTGCATCGGCCGCTCGGTGAGCAGGGCCAGCACGGCGGCCCGGACGTTGGGTCGGCGTCCCCGGCCCCGCCCGCGCCCACCCCGGCCGCCGCCCCAACCGCCGTGCCCGTGCGGGCCGGGGGGCATGGGCGGGAAGCCGAAGCCGCGCTGCCGGGCCTCCTGCAGTGCGTGGATCCGACGGTGGAATCCCATCATGTCGTCCCTTCATCGTGCTGTCGCTGATGCATCAACGATATATCGGCAATGTGTTGTCGACAAGTCCTCTGGTGGCTGTGCCGGTCACCCGGCGAAGCACCGCCCTGATCTGGCAGGCTGGTAACCGTGCTGACGGTGCCGGTACGCCAACTGGGAGAGTCGGAGCGGCGTGCCGTCGAACGGCTGCTCGACCTCGACCCGTTCGCAGGCGCGCAGGTCGCCGAGCGGGTCGCCGCGCGCGGTCTCGCCTGGTGGCGGGCCGAGGGCCGCATCCTCGGCTACGGCACCCGCCGCAACCTGGAGTCGATCTGCTGGCTCGGTGGCAACCTCACCCCGATCCTCGCCACCGACTCCGCCGTCGCCGCCTTCGCCGAGCAGCTCTCCGGCGAGGAACGGCTCTGCTCCTCCATCGTCGGACGCGCCGATGCGGTGCTCGGCCTCTGGGACCGGCTCGCCGACCAGTGGGGGCCGGCCCGCGACGTCCGCCCCAACCAGCCGCTCCTGGCCGTCGACACCCTGCCCGCCATCCCGGTCGACCCCGAGGTGCGCCGGGTCCGCCCCGACGAGGTGCACCTGCTCTTCCCCGCCGCCGTCGCCATGTACGCCGAGGAGGTCGGCGTCTCGCCGCTGGCCGAGGACGGCGGCCGGGCCTACCGCCGACGGGTCGAGGACCTGGTCCGCGCCGGCCGGGCGTACGCCCGCATGGTCGACGGCGAGGTCGTGTTCAAGGCCGAACTGGCGGTGGTGACCCGCCGTACCGCCCAGGTCCAGGGCGTCTGGGTGGCCCCCACCTGGCGCGGACGCGGGATCGCCAGCGCCGCGATGGCCGCCGTCGTCCGCGACGCGCTGCTCCGGGTGGCCCCCACGGTCAGCCTCTACGTCAACGACTTCAACCGCCCCGCCCGCCGGGTCTACGAACGCTGCGGCTTCCACCGCGTAGGCACCCTCGCCACCATCCTCTTCTGACCCATCACCGCTTTCGTCGCCGCTCCGGTCCCTGTCGCTTTCCGGTCCCTGCCATCTCCCGGACGCTTGCCCACCCACCCGGCCTTCCCGGGCACCCCACCCCGCCCCTCACCCGTTCACTCGCTCATCCGCTCCCCGCCCCGACCTCTCCGCCCCGCCCCGACCTCTCCGCCCCGCCCCGACCTCTCCGCCCCGCCCCGGCCTCTTCGCCCCGCCCCGACCTCTTCGCCCCGCCCCGACCTCTTCGCCCCGCCCCGACCTCTTCGCCCGCCTCGTCCCGGCCTCTCCGCCCCTCCGGTTGGCCGCGGCCCCACTCTGTTGGTCACCCTCTCGCCTTCTCGGCCCCCGCCCCGTCCCGGTGATCAAGAGGTTTAGGTCAGTTGATCAAGAGGTTTAGGGCAATTTGAAGATCAACATTGACGCAAACCTCTTGATCACCGGGGCGGGGCGGGGTGGGGCGAAGCGGGGCGAGGCGGGGTGGGGTGGGGTGGGGTGGGGGGTCGGGGGTGGGTGGGTTGGTGGTAAATGCGTTGAGGGGAGGGGGGCGGGGGGTCAGGCTGGGGGGTACCGCCACCCCGAGTTCCGGAGGGAATTTCCATGCGCCTGCTCCGTGATCTCTGGGCGTCCGCGCCACGCCGCGTGACGGTCGTGATCGTCCTCGTCGTCCTCGGTGCCGCCGGTCAGGCCGCCGCCTCGGCGGTCGCCGGCCCGGTGCTGGTGCACCGCTCGGCCGGGTGGTTCGCCGCCCTGGTCGTCGCGCTGGTCGTCGCCGTCTTCGGCGAGTTGGTGATCGCGCTGTTGATGGCGGGCATCACCGCCGACTGGTCCGCCGACGTGCGTCGCCGGCTCTGCCGGGTCGCCCTCGGGCAGGATCTGCCCACCCTGGAGGGCACCCCGGTCGGCGAGTTGCTCGACCGGATCGACAACGACGTCTACCAGGTCGCCTCCGAGCTGCGGAACACCGGCGTACGGCTGGTACAGGGGTTGGTGCTCTGTCTGCTCGCCACGGTCAGCGCGCTGTTCGTCTGGTGGCCGGCCGGGGTGGCGATGCTGCTGCTCACGGTGCTGCTCGTCGCGCTACTGCGCCGGCCCACCGCCGCCATCGCCCCGGCCCGGATGTCCGAGGAGGAGGCCTGGTCGGACCTGGCGGCCGTGATGGAGGAGGCGGTACACGGCCAGGACGACGTCCGTACCAGTCTGGCCCAGCCGTACGTGCTGCGGTTGTACGCCCGACGGGCCGCCGAGGTGCTGGCCCGTTGCCGCCGGGTCTTCCTGATGTCGGCGCGGGTCACCGCCTTCGCCGCCGGCACCATCCGGGTCGGGATCGCCGGGGTGGTGCTCGCCGGGGCCTGGGCGTTGACCACCGGCCGGGTCGACGGGGCCCGGTTGACGGCGATCTGGCTGCTCGCGTTGAGCTTCGGCGCGACCGTCGAACACCTCGCCCGCTGGGTGCCGCACCTGCAGTACGCGCTCGGTGCCTGGGCCCGGGTGCTGCTGCTCTCCGACTCCAGGCAGGAACCCTCCGGCGGCCTCACCCCCACCGACGGCGACCTGACCCTGCGCGGGCTCACCTTCCGCTACCCGGCCACCGGCGAGGACGAGCGCGCGCCCGCGCTGCGCGACGTCCGGCTCAGCTTCGTCCGCGGCCGGTCGTACGCGTTGGTGGGGCGGACCGGTTCGGGCAAGTCGACGCTGGCCAAGGTGCTCACCCGGGCGGTCGAGGTGCCGCGCGGGACCGTGCTGCTCGGCGACACCGACCTGTGTGACCTGGACGTCGAGGAACTGCGCCGGTGGATCGCGGTGGTGCCGCAGCGTACCGAGATCCTCGCCGGCACCCTCGCCGAGAACGTGGCCCTGTTCGACCCGGACCTGCTCGACGACGCGCCCCGGGCGCTGGCCGAGCTGGGGCTCACGGAGTGGGTCGCGGAACTGCCCGACGGCATCCGGACCCGGCTGGGCGAGGGCGGCCACGTGCTCTCCGCCGGCCAGGAACAGCTGGTGGCGTTCGCCCGCATCCTGGTGCGCGACCCGCACGTGGTGATCCTCGACGAGGCCACCGCGCGGCTGGACCCGGTCACCGAGACCCGGGTACGCGAGGCGACCGAACGTCTGCTCACCGACCGGATCGGCATCATCATCGCGCACCGGCTGTCGTCGGTGCGGCGCTGCGACGAGGTGGTGGTGATGGCCGACGGGGCGGTCCTGGAGGCCGGCCCGCTGCGCTCCTCGGCCCGCTTCGCCGAGTTGCTCGCCACCAGCCACGCCGCCGCGTACACCCCGGTCGGTGCGGGCCGGTCCGCCAGCCGGGGCGGCGTGGACCTGCTGGACGGCCCTGCCGGCTGGCCGGACGCCGACGCGACGTCCCCGGCCCGGCCGGACGACACCGGAGCGGGTCTCGACGGGGCGGATCCCGACGGGCCGGGCCGGGTCGCCGCCGTGCGGGGGACCGGGCCGGCCGGGCGGGCGGCGGTGGCCGTACCGAAGCAGGACCCGCCGCCGCTGCCACCGCTGCCGCCCGCGCGGACCATGCGGGAGATCCTGCGTCTGGGCCTGAACGACCCACGCTTCGGCATGCTGTCGGTCGCACTGTTCATGGTGATCACCGTGCTCGGCCTGGACGGCAGCGTGCTGCCCTGGCTGTGGGCGGACGTCGTCGACGGCGGTGACCCGTGGCTGCCGGCGCTGGGCATCGCCGCTGCGCTGGTGATCGTGCTGCCGCTGCCCTACTGGACCAACCTGCGGTTCCCCCAGTGGTGGGTACGCCAGATGCTGCGGATGAGCCTGCGGCTGGTGCACGGTCAGACCGGTCCGCGCCGCACCAGCCGGCACACCCCGGCCGAGGTGGTGGCGCAGAGCGGGGACACCGAACGGGTCGTGCAGCTCGCCGACAACCTGATGGACCAGCTCATCGCCCTGGTGACGATGGTGACCATGACGCTGATCACGGGCAGTCTCGTGCCGGCGTTGTTCTTCGTGGGCACGATGGCCGTGTCCGGGCTCGCCGCGACCCTGTTCGGCCCCCGGTTGGAGCGTTCCGCCCGGGACACGGTGGCGGCCCGCGCCGCCTTCGCCACCGCGCTGGTCTCCTCGCTGTCGGCGGCCCGGACGGTCAAGCTCGCTGGGGCGACCCGGCCGGTGCTCGACCACCTCTCCGCGCTGGACCTGGTACGCAGCGACCGGCAGCGGCGGGAGATCGCCGTGCAGGTGTGGGCGCGTTCCACCCCCTCGGTGGCCAGCGGTCTGCTGCCGATCGCGGCGTGGGCGCTCTACCTGACCGGCGGACTCTCCGCCGGTGCCACCCTGGTCGCCGTCTCCACCCTCGGGGCGGCCCGCTGGTTCGCCTGGACCACCGCGTCCCTGGTCTCGCAGTACCCGTCGGCGCGGGTGTGGACCCGCCGGACGGTGGCGATGGCCGGGATCGGGGCGTACTCGGCGGAGGTGCCGGGGGTGGACCTCGCCGCCGGTACCGCCCCGACGCCGCAGCCGCCGCCGCGCCGGCCGCTGCGCCGCCTGGAACTGGCCGGCTTCGGGGCGCTGCACTCCGACGGCACCCTCGCCGTACGGGACGTCGACCTGACCGTGGACCGGGGCCGGCTGGTGCTGGTGGTGGGGCCGGTCGGCTCCGGCAAGTCGTCGCTGCTGCGGGCGCTGGCCGGGATCGTGCACCACGTCGGTGAGCTGCGCTGGAACGGCGAGCCGGTGACCGAGCCGGAGCTGTTCCTGCGCCCCCAGCAGGTCGGCTACGTCGGTCAGCTGCCCCGGGTGCTCTCCGGCACGGTCGCCGACAACATCGCCCTCGGTCACGACGTGGACGCGGCCGGGGCGGTGGGCACCGCCCAGCTGGAGCACGACCTGGCGGGCGGCGGTGGGCTGGGGCTGCTGATCGGGCACAAGGGCACCCGGCTGTCCGGCGGGCAGTTGCAGCGGCTGGCGCTGGCCCGGGCGCTCGCCCCGCGTACCGAACTGTTGGTCGCCGACGACGTGTCGTCCGCGCTGGACGTCACCACCGAGCTGGCGCTGTGGGCGGCGTTGCGGGAGCACGGGGTGACCGTGGTCGGCTCGACCTCGAAACGGGCGGCGCTGGTCCGCGCCGACCACGTGGTGGTGCTGGTCGACGGCACGGTCGCCGCCCAGGGCGGGTGGCGGGACCTGGAGGACGACTGGGGTCACCTGGCCGGCTGACCCGGGCACCCGCGCCCGCCCCCGTCCGGTCGGGCGGGATCGGGGAGAGTTGTCTTCGCTTCAGCGACGACAACTCTCCCCTCGACGGTCGCCGCCTGCCGGTCGGCGGATGGTCAGAAAGCGCGGGCGTACGGGTCGGGCCAGTCGGGGCCGGCACCGAGCTTCGCGGCGGCCCGGCGCGGCCAGTACGGGTCCCGGAGCAGTTCCCGACCGAGCAGCACCAGGTCGGCCTCACCGGCGACGACGATCTGCTCGGCCTGTTCCGGCTCGACGATGAGGCCGACCGCACCCGTCGGTACGCCCGCCTCGCGCCGGATCTGGGCGGCCAGCGGCACCTGGTAGCCGGGACCGACCGGGATGGTCGCCCGGGCCGACGCCCCGCCGGAGGAGACGTCCACCAGGTCGACGCCGGTCGCGGCCAGCTCGGCGGCGAGGGCGACGCTGTCGTCCGCCGTCCAGCCGCCCTCGACCCAGTCGGTGGCGGAGATCCGGGTGAGCACCGGTACCTGCTCGCCGACGGTGGCGCGGACCGCGCGGGCGACCTCCAGGGTGAGCCGCATCCGGGCGGCCCGGTCGCCGCCGTAACCGTCGGTGCGGTGGTTGGTCAGCGGGGACAGGAACTCGTGCAGCAGGTAGCCGTGCGCGGCGTGGATCTCCACGACGGCGAAGCCGGCGTCGACGGCCCGGCCGGCGGCGGTGGCGAACGCCGACACCACCCCGGCGATCCCGGCCTCGTCCAGCGCGGTCGGCCGCCGGTAGTCGGGCAGGAACGGTTCGACGCCGGGGCCGACGGGCGTCCAGCCGCCCTCGTCGTCAGGCACGCCGCCGCGCTCGGCCGCCCACGGCCGCCAGGTGCTGGCCTTGAACCCGGCGTGGGCGAGCTGCACGGCGGGCACCGCCCCCTGGCCGGCGACGAACGCGGTGACCGGCCGCCACGCGTCGACGTGCGCGTCGGACCAGATGCCCGTGTCCTGGGGGCTGATCCGTCCCTCGGGAACGACCGCGGTGGCCTCGGTGACGACCAGGCCGGCACCGCCGACGGCCCGGGACCCGAGGTGCACCAGGTGCCAGTCGGTGGGCAGCCCGTCCGGGCCGGCGCTGTACTGGCACATCGGCGCGAGGGCGATCCGGTTGGGCAGGGTGACGCCGCGCAGAGCGAGCGGGGTGAACAGGGCACTCATGCGGGTGATCCTCCGGTACGGGCGGGTGGCGGTGCGGGGCGGGTCGGCGTGTCCGGGGGAGGGCCCGGCCGGGGCTGCGGCCGGCGTGCTCAGGCGGGCGTCGGCGCGAGGTCGTCGCGGCGGGCCGGCCGGCCGGCGGTCCCGTCGGCGTCGGCCGGGTCGGCGTCGGTCAGGTCGCGCCGGCCGGCGGCGGCGTAGGCGTCGCGGTCCAGGATGCCCTCGCGGGCGGCCACGATGGTCGGCACGACGGCCTGCCCGGCCACGTTGGTGGCGGTGCGGATCATGTCCAGGATCGGGTCGATCGCCAGCAGCAGGCCGGCGCCGGCCAGCGGCAGGCCCAACGTGCTCAGGGTCAGGGTCAGCATGACGATGGCACCGGTCAGACCGGCGGTGGCGGCCGAACCGACCACCGAGACGAAGGCGATCAGCAGGTAGTCGCCGATGCCGAGGTCCACCCCGAAGACCTGGGCCACGAAGATCGCGGCGAGCGCCGGGTAGATCGCGGCGCAGCCGTCCATCTTGGTGGTGGCACCGAACGGCACCGCGAAGGAGGCGTACTCGCGGGGGACGCCGAGCCGCTCGACGGAACGCTGGGTGACCGGCATGGTGCCCACCGAGGAGCGGGAGACGAAGGCCAGTTCGATCGCCGGCCAGGCACCGGCGAAGAACCGCAGCGGGTTGAGCCGCCCGGCGGTGACCAGCAGCAGCGGGTAGACCACGAACAGGACGATGGCGCAGCCGACGTAGACGGCGGTGGTGAACTTCGCCAGCGGGGCCAGCAGGTCCCAGCCGTACGCGGCGACGGCGTGTCCGATCAGGCCGAGGGTGCCGATCGGGGCGAGCCGGATCACCCACCACAGCGCCTTCTGCACGATGGCCAGCACCGCGCGGTTGACCTCGACGAACGGCTCGGCGGCCGCGCCGACCAGCAGCGCGGCGGCACCGACGACCAGGGCGAGGAAGACGATCTGGAGCACGTTGCCCTCGACGAACGCGCCGACCGGGTTGGTCGGCACGATGCCGGTGAGGAAGTCGGTCCACGAGCCGGTGGTCTTCGGCGCGGTCGCGCCGCCGACGTCCAGGCTCACCCCCCGGCCCGGGTCGGTGAGCAGGCCGATGCCGATGCCGAGGCTCACCGCGATCAGCGCGGTGACGCCGAACCAGAGCAGCGTCTTGAGCGCCAGCCGGGCGGCGTTGGCCACCCCGCGCAGGCTGACCACGCTGACCACGATCGCGGTGAAGACCAGCGGCGGGACGGCCAGCTTGAGCAGCTGGACGAAGAGCCCGCCGACGGTGTCGAGGGTGCTGGCCAGCCAGCTCAGGTCGTTGGCGCGGGCGAGGAAGCCCAGCGCCGCGCCGAGCACGAGGCCGAGCAGGATCTGGGCGGAGAAGGGGAACTTGCGCAGGGTGGAAGCCATCAGGGCGGGTCCAATGTCGGTAGGGGTCGGTCGGCGGCAGCGTCAGGAGCGTGGCTGCGCCGGACAGACCCCACTGGCCTGCCGTCGGAGGTCGACGTACAGGCGCACGGTGAGGTGCCAGACATTGGTCATCGCCTGTCGACGCTACTCCCGGCCGGGCGCGAGCTGGAAGGACCGATCCGGGTGAGGCTCCTTACACGGACGTTGTCGACCCGGTGACCCGTTCGTCACGTTCGACGTGCTCACGGGCACCGGGCACGACGGGCCCGGCCCGGTCGGCCGGTCCGTCAGCGGTCGGCCGGTGCCGGGACAGCAGCAGCGCGGTGCACAGGCCCCAGCCGGCGCAGAGCACCAGCAACACCCGTTCCAGCCCGGCCACCAGGTCGCCCCGGCCCACGGTCAGCAGGCCCAGCGCGACCGCCCCGGCCACCGGCAACGCCACCACCCCGGCGACCCGGGCCACCCGGCGCAGCCCCGGCGTCGCCGGCCGGAGGAACCCGACCACCAGCATCGCGAGCACGGTCACCCCGGCCGCCACGATGCTCGCCCCGGCGTGCACCAGGTCGGCCGGGGTCGCCGCCTCGAACGGCGGCAGCGGGCAACCGGCGCTGCACGTCACCGCACCGGAGAGCACGGTGCCGGCCGCGCCGGTCAGCAGCAGGCCGGCCGCGAGCCGCAGCGTCACCGGCAGCGCCGCGGCCAGCGACAGCAGCGCCGCCGCCAGGGCGAACACCCCCATCCGGTACGTCGAGGCAAAGGCGCTGTCGCTGACCCCGGCCTCGCTGACGTACCCGCGCCACGGGCCACCCGGACCGGCCCCGACGGCGACGGTTACCGCGACCGCGCCGAGCAGCACGAAGCCGGCGGCGACCCGGCCGGCGACGGCACGGGCGGCGTCAGGCACGGCCGTGCGAGGTGAGCCAGCCGGAGGTGTCCGGTCCCGCCGGCACCACGCCGGTGGGATTGATCTCACGGTGGGTGGCGTAGTAGTGCCGCTTGATGTGGTCGAAGTCCACCGTCTCGCCGAAGCCCGGGGTCTGGAACAGGTCCCGGGCGTACGCCCAGAGCACCGGCAGCTCGGTCAGCTTCTGCCTGTTGCACTTGAAGTGCCCGTGGTAGGCCACGTCGAAGCGGACCAGGGTGGTGAACAGCCGCACGTCCGCCTCGGTGATCGCGTCACCCATCAGGTACCGCTGCCCGGCCAACCGCTGCGACAACCCGTCCAGCCGGGCGAACAGCGCCGCGTACGCCTCGTCGTACGCCTGCTGGGAGGTGGCGAAGCCGCACCGGTACACGCCGTTGTTGACGTCGGTGTGGATCTCGGCCATCAGCGCGTCCAGTTCCGGGCGTAGCGCGACCGGGTAGAGGTCGGGCGCGTCCGGGGCGTGCAGGCGTCGCCACTCGGTGGAGAAGTCGAGGGTGAGCTGCGGGTAGTCGTTGGTGACCACCCGGCCGGTGAGCGTGTCCACCAGCGCCGGCACGGTAACCCGGCCGGTGTAGTCCGGATCGGTGGCCAGGTACGCCTCGGAGAGGAAACCGATGCCCAGCGCCGGGTCGAAGCCGTCCGGGTCGAGGGTGAACCGCCACCCGCGTTCGTCGCGGATCGGGTCGACCGTGCCCAGCGAGATCACCCCGTCCAGCCCGAGCAGGCCCCGCACGATCATGGCCCGGTGTGCCCAGGGGCAGGCCCGGCACCAGATCAGCCGGTACCGGTCGGCCTCCAACGGCCAGCGCCCCTGGTCGTCCGGCCCACCGCCCTCGGGTGAGGTGGAGTGCGGGGTGACCCGGCCGGTGAACCGGTTGGGCTGGCGGACGAACGCCCCGCCGCCGGAGGTCTCTGCGCTGAACTGGGCCCGGGTCATACCGCCAACCTATCCGGCGTACGCCCGCCTGACCTGTCGTGCGACCCGGCCGGGGCGGCGTCCGGCGCGGGCGTGGATATCCTGACGGCGGACGTCCCCCGTGACCCGGGTGACGCCGGGACCGCCAGCCCCTTCCCATCCCCGAAGGACGTGCGTCGATGACCGTGGCCTACCTCGTGTCCGGAGTCCGTACCCCGATCGGCCGGTACGCCGGCGTCCTCGCCGGGGTGCGCCCCGACGACCTGGCCGCCCATGTGCTGCGCGAACTGGTCGCCCGGCACCCGGCGGTGGACTGGGAGCGGGTCGACGACGTGGTGCTCGGCTGCGCCAACCAGGCAGGTGAGGACAACCGCAACGTGGCCCGGATGGCGGCGCTGTTGGCCGGCCTGCCCCAGGAGGTGCCGGGCAGCACCGTCAACCGGCTCTGCGGCTCCGGCCTGGACGCGCTGGCCACCGCCGCCCGTGCCGTGGTGGCCGGGGAGGCCGACCTGGTGCTCGCCGGTGGCGTCGAGAGCATGAGCCGCGCCCCGTTCGTCATGCCGAAGGCCGCCACGCCGTATTCGCGGGCCGCCGAGGTGTACGACACCACCCTCGGCTGGCGGCTGGTCAACCCGCTGATGGCGGCGGGGTGGGGTACCGACTCGATGCCCGAGACGGCCGAGAACGTGGCCGCCGAGTTCGGCGTCGACCGGCGTGCGCAGGACGAGTTCGCGCTGCGTTCCCAGCAGCGGGCCGCCAAGGCGCAGGCCGACGGCCGGTTCGCCGAGGAGATCGTGCCGGTGACCGTGCCGGCCGGCCGGCGGGAGACGAAGCTGGTCGAGGTCGACGAGCACCCCCGGGAGACGACGCTGGCGAAGCTGGCCGCGCTGCCCACCCCGTTCCGGGCCGGCGGCACCGTCACCGCCGGCAACTCCTCCGGGGTCAACGACGGCGCGGTGGCCCTGCTGGTCGCGTCCGAGGCGGCGGTGGCCCGGTACGGCCTGAGCCCGCTCGCCCGGGTCAGCGGCGCGGCGGCGGCCGGCGTACCGCCCCGGATCATGGGGATCGGGCCGGTGCCGGCCACCCGCCGGCTGCTCGACCGGCTCGGCGTCGCCCTCGCCGACGTCGACGTCGTCGAGCTGAACGAGGCGTTCGCCGCGCAGGGGATCGCGGTGCTGCGCGAACTGGGCCTGCCGGAGGACGCCGAGCACGTTAACCCGAACGGCGGGGCGATCGCCCTGGGGCACCCGTTGGGGGCCAGCGGGGCCCGGCTGGCGTTGACCGCCGCCCTGGAACTGCGTCGCCGGGGCGGCCGACGGGCCCTGGCGACCATGTGCGTCGGGGTGGGGCAGGGCATCTCGCTGTTGCTGGAATCCGTCGACTGAGGCATCCGGACGCGCCACGGTGGCCTGTGGTGCGCGGACGGACGCACAGCGTGACCACGGTTCGTCCGGCGGCTCCGACCTGCCGGTCCCGGGCACAGATCGGGCTCCGCTGATCTCCCGTACCTGGGCGGACGGGCCTAGAGTGGTCAGCACCACACGATCCGCGGGTCGGCCGGTGCGGCTCCGCGTGCCCGCGCACGCCGTCGACACCGGTGCCCTCCCGCACCGCGGCGACGAACTGGGGGCCAGCGATGCAGACGTCGGACGGACTTCCCGCCGAGATCGACCTGAGCCGGCCCAGCGCCGCCCGGGTCTACGACTACTTCCTCGGCGGCGCGCACAACTTCGAGATCGACAGGCGGCTCGCCGAGCAGATCGCCAGCATGACCCCGAACCTCGCGGCCACCATGCGCTCCGGGCGGGAGTTCCTGCGCCGTGCGGTGCGGGCGCTGCTCGACGCCGGCATCGACCAGTTCCTCGACATCGGCTCGGGCATCCCCACCGTCGGCAACGTCCACGAGGTCGCCCAGGCGGCCAACCCGCAGGCCCGGATCGTCTACGTCGACATCGACCCGGTCGCCGTGGCGCACAGCCGGGAACTGCTCACCGGCAACGACCGGGCCGTCGCCGTGCACGCCGACCTGCGGGAACCGAAGCTGATCCTCGACGAGGCCCGGTCCAGCGGCCTGATCGACTTCGACCGGCCGCTGGGTATCCTGCTCGCCGGGGTGGTGCACTTCGTCCCCGACGCCGACCGCCCGGCCGACGTCCTCGCCACCCTGCGGGCCGCCGCCGCACCCGGCAGCTTCCTGGTCATCTCCCACTCCACCTTCGAGGACCAGCCCCAGGAGATGCTCGACGCGCAGCGCCTCTCGGCGCGCACGGACACCGAGATCACCCTGCGCTCCCGTGCCGAGATCACCGGCTTCTTCGGCGACTGGACGCTGCTTGAGCCCGGCGTGGTGCACATGCCGCTGTGGCGGCCCGACTCCCCGTCCGACGTGGACGAGCATCCCGAGCGGTTCGGGGCGTTCGGCGGCGTCGCCCGGTACGACCGTCCCGCCGGCTGAGCCGACCATGTCCGCCGTTCCGGACCCCGGCGGCACCGACGCGTCCCGTCCGGGCGCACAGGGCTACGCCGCCGACTGGGCACGGGCGGTACGCCGGCTCGGGTTCGTGCCGATGAGCACGGACGAGACCGAGCGGCTGCTGCTGACGCACACCGTACGGCTGGCGCGGGCCCTGCTCGCCGAGGACTTCTCCGCCGCCCCGGCGGAGGAGGTGGGCCGGGCGCTGGTGGAGGCGCACCTGACCGAACCGCGCATCCTGGACTGGTCGGTGCGGGCGCTCGGCGAACAGCTACCGCAGCGGGTGCTGCCCCCCGACGACCCGCCGCCCGACCTGGCCGTCCGGGTGGCCGCGTTGCAGGGTGGGCTGGCCGCCGGGTTCGGCCGGGCGCTGCGCGACCGTACCTTCAGCCAGCAGGAGCGGATCGCCCGCTCGGCCTGGCAGGCGCGGGACTCGGTGGAGCGGGCGCTGCGCGACAGCGAGGCGCGGTTCCGGGCGGTCTTCACCGGGGCGGTCATCGGCATCGGCATCGCCGGCATCGACGGCCAGATCATCGACGTCAACCAGTCCTTCGCCGACATGCTCGGCTACACCCCGGAGGAGCTGCGGCAGACCAACGTCGCGTCGCTGTTCCACCCCGACGACGCGGCCGGGATGTGGGAGCTGTACCAGGAGCTGATCGAGGGCAAGCACGACAGCGTCCGGGTGGAGAAGCGCTACTACCGCAAGGACGGCAGTGTCGTCCTGACCGACCTGGCCGTCTCGCTGATCCGGCACGACGACGGCCGCCCCCGGTTCACGGTGGCGATGATCGAGGACATCACCCAACGGTACGAACTCCAGCAGCGGCTGCGGTTCCAGGCCCTGCACGACCCGCTCACCGGCCTGCCCAACCGGACGCTGTTCTTCGAGAAGCTCGGCCAGGTCTTCGCCGACGCCGGGCCCGAGCAGCGGATCGGCGTCTGCTTCCTCGACCTGGACGGGTTCAAGGCGGTCAACGACAGCCTCGGCCACGACCTCGGTGACCGGCTGCTGGTCACCATCGCCAGGCGGCTGTCCGACTGTGTCATCGGCCAGGGGCACCTGGTGGCCCGGATGGGTGGTGACGAGTTCGTCATCCTGGTCAACGGCGGCGAGGGCATCGACGACGCGGTAGGTGTCGCCGAGTTGGCGCTCGCCGCGGTGGCCGCCCCGGTGCTCGTCGGCGACCATCAGCTCGCCGTGTCGGCGAGCGTCGGGGTGGTCGAGTGCCCGGCCAGCGAGACCAGCGTGTCCGAGCTGATGAAGGCCGCCGACACCACGCTGTACTGGGCGAAGGCGGAGGGCCGGGGCCGCTGGGCGGTGTACGACCCGGAGCGCAGCGCCGCCGACATCGCCCGGTCCGCGCTGGCCGCCGGCCTGCCCGCGGCCCTGGACCGGGGCGAGTTCGTGGTCCACTACCAGCCGATCGTCTCGCTGCTGGACGGCTCGATGATCGCGGTGGAGGCCCTGGTCCGCTGGGCCCACCCGGAGTTGGGCCTGGTCGGCCCGGACCGGTTCATCGGGCTGGCCGAGGAGACCGGGCTGATCGTCAGGCTCGGCGAGTGGGTGCTGCGGCAGGCGTGCCGCGACGCCCGCGCCTGGCACCGGGAGTTCCCGGAGGCCAAGCTGGTGGTCAGCGTCAACCTGGCCGCCCGGCAGGCCGACGACCCGGCCATCGTGGACACCGTCGCCAGTGCGCTGAGCCGCAGCGGCCTGCCGGCGGAGCTGTTGCAGCTGGAGCTGACCGAGAGCGCCGTGATGGGCACCGCCGGGGAGCCGTTACGGTCGTTGTACCGGTTGGCGGATCTGGGCGTACGGTTGGCCATCGACGACTTCGGCACCGGCTACTCGAACCTGGCGTACCTGCGGCGGCTGCCGATCCACTGCCTGAAGCTGGCCGGCCCGTTCGTCGAGGGCATCCGGGGTGACGGCGGCGACTCCTCGCCCGACCATCGGGACGTACGGATCGTCGACGCCCTGGTCCGGTTGGCGCACGCGTTGGAGTTGTCGGTGACCGCCGAGGCGGTGGAGACGGAGGAACAGGCCGAACGGCTGCGGGCGTTGCGCTGCGACACCGGGCAGGGGCGCTGGTTCGGCCCGCCCGCCCCGGCGGACCAGATCACCGCCCGGCTGCGCGGCGGGACCGGGGCGGGACCGGGCGGGGGAGAGGTGGCGGGGTGAGCCTGACCGACGGTGAGGCGGCGTTCTCGGTGATCGCGGCGATCGCGATCGTCGCCGGGTTGGCCGGGGTGGTGGTGCCCGGCCTGCCGGCGCTGCCGCTGTGCTGGGGCGGGGTGCTGCTCTGGGCGATCTTCGGCGGCGCCGGGCCGGGGCGTTGGGCGGTGCTCGCCGCCGCCACCGTGGTCGCCGCCGCCGGTGCCGTGATCAAGTACGCCTGGCCGGGGCGCAACCTCAAGCGCACCGGGGTGCCGACGTCGTCGCTGCTCGTCGGGGGTCTGCTCGGGCTGGTCGGGTTCTTCGTCATCCCGGTGGTGGGCCTGGTGATCGGTTTCGTCGGTGGGGTGTGGGGGGCCGAGCGGCTGCGGCTGGGCAGTAACCAGCTCGCCTGGCCGGCGACCGTGCAGGCGTTGAAGGCGGCCGGCCTGTCGATGATGGTGGAGTTCCTGGCCGGCCTGGTGATCGCCGCCCTCTGGGTGGCCGGCCTCCTCTTCGCCTGACCACCTCGGCGGCGAGCCGGCGATGGTCGGGAGAAGGTCAGGCAGCGGGGCCGATCTGCTTGGCCAGGTCGACGAACGACTGCCAGGTGTCCGGAGCGAAGGCGAGGGTGCCGCCGGCACGGTCCTTGGTGTCGCGGACGAGGACGACGCCGGGCAGATTGTCGGCCACTTCGACACACGAGCCGCCGTTGCTGCCGCTCTTGGTGCTCTTGCGCCACTGTGCGCCGGTCAAGTCCATGTGTGCGCCGCTTCCTTGATCAGTTTGAGTGATTGCCTGCGGGAGAAGGCTTCGCCTCTGATCATCTCCCACGTTCGCTGGAGGGTAACAAGGTCATCGGTCTCATCCACCACCTGTGCTCGCACTTGGTGATCGAGATGCGCGACTACTGAGCCGTCGGCAAGAGTGCCAAGGATGAAGCCGCCCTGTAGTCCAGGGTAGAGCCCGGTTTCCTCACTCACCACGAGGATCTGTACGTGCGGTAGCTCGGCCATCTCGGCCAGGTGGATGAGCTGTTCCTTCATCGCGGCGGGGTGACTCTTCATGGGGCGGCGTAACGCCGCCATGTCGATGACGGCGACGAGTTGCGGTGGCCTGCCGCCGGTGAGGATGGAACTGCGATCGAGCCGTGATGCCACGCGCTCATCGATCTCGTCCGGGGGTAGCAGGTTGTGTGCCAGCGTGGCTCGGGCGTACCCCTCGGTCTGGAGTAGGCCGGGAACCCAGGTGTGCTCGTACCACCGCAGCGCGACCGCTTCGCGCTCCCAGTCGACCCATTTTCTCAGCCACTGTGGCTCGCGGCGTTTGAGGACGTCGGGCCATAGGTCACCAACGTCCCGGCCCAGGATCGCGGCCACGGTCACACGTCGGCGGGGCTGCGGCACACGTCCCGGCGATATCCAGCGCGCTGCCGTCTTGGGGTCGACTCCTGTTTGAGCAGCAAGACTCTCTGCTGTCTCGCCGACCTCGGCCATGGCCTCCTGAAGTGCGTGGTTCATCCCGCCTCCATCGTGGATGTCACGAACGTCCCTGAGCATAGATTAACGTCGTGTACTGATCCCGTCGCGCTGGGCAAGGTTGCCTCAGGTGGGTCGGCTCTGGCGGGACGGTGTCGGGGCCGACTTCGCGGGGGCCGCTCCCTTACTGGCCAGTGGGAGCGGCCCCTTCCCAGACACGCGAGGAGGTCGACATGAAGGGTTCGGTCATGTGGTGGAGGATCATCAGGACGCTGCCCTGCCGGATGGTCGGGAGCGTCGGTCGGTTCCTGTGGTCGGCTGACCTGATCGACGACGAGGCGCAGGCCGCCGCGCTGTGGGGGCGGTGATGGTGGTGGTTCGTCCGCCTGTCCCGCACGTCGCGATGCGTCCGCTGTGGCGCTGTCGTAACTGCGGCCGGCAGTGGCCCTGCCAGCCGGCCAAGCTCGCGCTGCTCACCGAGTACCGGCACGACCGGATGTCCCTGCTGATCTATCTCGGCACCCTGATGCACGAGGCCACCAACCAGCTCACCCAACTCCACCCGGCCCACCCGCCCACCGGGATGACCGAGCGCTTCCTGTCCTGGGCCAGGGCCCGGGGCTGAGGGCCGTGCAGGCGGGAGGGGGTGGCGGGGCGGGACGCCCGTCGGGTACGGCACGACGCCGTACGTGAGAGAGAGGTGGGCGTCCCGCGCCGCCGTGGTGCCGGGCTCCTGCCGAGTGCCCGGCGTCGGCCCGTCGCGATCGGGCCTGGTCACGGGCTCAAGCATGCGTCGGTGCGAGGTGCGGGGCAACCTGATTACCGTCCGGTCGGGTGACATTATGTAACGGGTTCGGTACCGGGAATGGATTGACCGTCGTGATCGGCGGGACGAGACTCGGGCGCACCCGGGGATCACCCGGGTAGTTCCGGGTACCACCTCAGGGAGGTGTGCTGTGGCCACAACGCCCCCGCCGACCACCGGGCAACCGCCGACAGCCGGGAACGGGCAACCGCCGGCAGCCGGGCCGCACGCGCCGGACGACGACGCCCGACGGCTCGCCGAACTCGGCTACCAGCAGGAGTTGCACCGGAAGTGGAGCGGCTTCTCCAACTTCGCCATCTCGTTCTCGATCATCTCGATCCTGGCCGGCTGTTTCACCACCTTCGGCCAGGCGTGGAACAACGGCGGGCCGGTCGCCATCTCCTGGGGCTGGCCGCTGATCTCGCTGTTCATCCTGATCATCGGGTTCTGCCTGGCCGAGCTGGTCTCGGCGTACCCGACCGCCGGGGGGATCTACTGGTGGGCGGCGAAGATGGGCCGGCCGGTGCACGGCTGGTTCACCGGCTGGCTCAACCTGATCGGTCTGGTCGCGGTCACCGCGTCGGTGGACTACGGCTGCGCCACCTTCCTCAACCTCACCCTGTCGGCGCTCTTCGACGGATGGGAGGGGACGCTGCGGCAGGCATTCGTCCTCTTCGTGATCATCCTGGCTCTGCACGGGCTGATCAACATCTTCGGGCACCGGATCATCGACGTACTCCAGAACGTGTCGGTCTGGTGGCACGTGGCCGGCGCCGCCGCCGTGGTGGCCATCCTGCTGCTGGTGCCCGACCGGCACCAGAGTTTCCAGTTCGTGTTCACCGAGCGGTTCAACAACTCCGGATTCGGTGACGGCGACACCGGCGGGTTGACGTTCTGGTTCTATGTGCTGCCGCTGGGATTCCTGCTCACCCAGTACACGATCACCGGATTCGACGCCTGCGCGCACGTGTCCGAGGAGACCCGGGGCGCGTCGCAGGCCGCCGCCAAGGGGCTGTGGCGGTCGATCTTCTATTCGGCGGTGGGCGGGTGGATCCTGCTGCTGGCGTTCCTGTTCGCCGCCATCGACGTGGACGCGGTCAACGCGGCCGGCGGATTCTCCGGTGCCATCTTCGAATCCGCGCTGACCCCGTTCTTCTTCAAGACGGTCATCATCATCTCCACCATCGGGCAGTTCTTCTGCGGGATGAGCTGCGTGACCTCGATGAGCCGGATGACGTACGCGTTCAGCCGCGACCGGGCGGTGCCGGGCTGGCGGCTGTGGTCCAAGGTCGACCGCAACGGCACCCCGGCCAACGCGATCATCGGGGCGACGCTGGCCGGCCTGGTGCTCACCCTGCCGGCGCTCTACGAGAGCCCGTCCGGCATCCCGGTCGCCTTCTACGCGGTGGTGTCGGTGGCGGTGATCGGCCTCTACCTGTCCTTCGTCATCCCGATCGCGCTGCGGCTGCGCCTCGGCGACCGGTTCGAGCCGGGCCCGTGGACGCTCGGCCGGAAATACAAGCTGCTCGGCTGGATCGCGGTGGTCGAGATCGTGATCATCTCGGTGTACTTCGTGCTGCCGATCGTGCCGGCCGGGGTGCCCGGCAACGCGGAGTTCAGCTGGTCGGCGGTGAACTACGCGCCGCTGGCCGTCGGCGGGGTGCTGCTCGGGGTGGGCATCTGGTGGTACGCCTCGGCCCGGAAGTGGTTCACCGGCCCGCGCCGGACGGTCGACGTACCCGAGCCGACGGCACCGACGGTGGACGCCGCCCGGGTCGACGGACCGGCCTGACCACGAGCCCTGCGGGGCGACCACGGACAGCCCCCGGCCGGAACCCTGACGGGTTCCGGCCGGGGCCGCCCGGCGTGACCGTCAGAGATAGACGCTGTTGCTGAAGGTGAGCGGAATGAACGTGGTCGGGCCGCCGTAGTTCCAGGTGATGAAGGCGTCCGCACCCGTCTTGTACTCGCCGGTGTACCGGGGGTACTCGGTGTCGACGTTGCCGAGGACGGTGCTGTAGGCCGTCTTGGTGTTGTAGGTGACCTGGGTGCCGTAGCGGAACAGGGCGACCTCGACCTGGATCGCCCAGACCGGATAGGTGCACTGCACCGCCGCCAGGCCCTCCTCGCCGCCGCCGTACGGGCCGCCGTAGTAGACGAACGGGGTGCTCGGGGTCAGCGTGCAGGTGACGGTGATGGAACCGACGGTCCCCGTCACCGAGGTCGAGGCGAGGGTGCCGGCGGAACCCGCCGACACGCCGGTGGCCCCGGTGGACAGCGGCGCGAGGCGACCGGCCCGCGCGCCGTCGGTGGCGGACGATCCGGCCGCCGGCCGCGCGGCATCGGCACCGGCGGTGCGGGGGGCCGCCTGGGTCGGGCTGGCCACCGCGAGCAGCGCGGCGGAAACGGCGATCGCCACCAGGGCGGCAAGGGCCCGGGGCTTCCCACTGGGACGTACTCTCGTCATTACGCGTCCTTCGGTGCGTCGTGATGGAGCAGTTCGGGTGTTTCTGGGCCGGCCGGCCCGGTGCGACCGAGAGGGCCGAACATCCACGCTCCGGTGACCGGTCGACGCATTGCGCGCGAATACGCGGCAGGTCAGGGGAAGTGGTCGTGCGGATCGGCCGACAAAATGCCGTGCGTCGCACCGGCCGGCTCAAATTCTGGCAAGGGTTCCAACTTCCACGCAAGGTCGCCGCGCGATTACCGATCGGTGTAGTCGGCTATGTGTCCGAACGGATGAGTGGCGTGTCGCGGCGCTTCTTTCCCGCCTTTGGGAAAAGCGTTTCCGTCGTTGTGCGTACGACAATTTCCGCTCGTTCCGCGCGTCGGGTCGCGTCCGGCTCCGGGGCGCGGGCGGGCGCTCGCGGACCGGGCCGCCGGGTCCGGACCGGGACCGGCCGGACCACCCCGGCCCGGGGGGTTTGCCGGCCCGCCCGGACGGGGCATTGACGGTGATCCGCTCGGCCCGGTAGACCTTGGTGATGGAGGCGCACGGATGAGGAAAGCCCCGCTCACGTTGGAACAGCTCCGGGTCGCCGTCGCCGAGGGCGAGATCGACACGGTGGTGCTCGCCCTGACCGACATGCAGGGCCGCCTCCAGGGCAAACGGTTCCACGCCCCGTTCTTCCTCGACCAGGTGGTCGCCAACGGCAGCGAGGGCTGCAACTACCTGCTCGCCGTGGACGTCGACATGAACACCGTCGACGGGTACGCCATGTCGAGCTGGGAACGCGGCTACGGCGACTTCGCCATGCGCCCCGACCTGTCCACCCTGCGGCGGATGCCGTGGCAGCCGGGCAGCGTCCTGCTGCTGGCCGACCTGGAGTGGCTGGACGGGTCGGGCCCGGTGGTCGCCTCACCCCGGCAGATCCTGCGCCGGCAGCTCGACCGGCTGGCCGACCACGGGCTGACCGCGTACGCCGGCACCGAGCTGGAGTTCGTCCTCTACCGCGACTCGTACGAGGAGGCGTGGCGGCGCGGGTACCGCGACCTCACCCCGGCCAACCAGTACAACGTCGACTACTCGCTGCTCGGCACCGCCCGGGTGGAGCCGCTGCTGCGTCGCATCCGCACCGAGATGGCCGGCGCGGGGCTCACCCCGGAGAGCGCCAAGGGGGAGTGCAACCTCGGCCAGCACGAGATCGCCTTCCGTTACGACGAGGCGGTGGCCTGCGCCGACCACCACGTGATCTACAAGAACGGGGCCAAGGAGATCGCCGCCCAGGAGGGCGTGTCGATCACGTTCATGGCCAAGCCCAACGCCCGGGAGGGCAACTCCTGCCACATCCACTTCTCGCTGCGCGACGTCGACGGCCGCTCGGCGATGCTCGGCGACGGGCCGGCGCAGCTCAGCGTCACCGGGCAGCGGGTGCTGGCCGGGCTGCTCGCCACCATGCGCGAGATGAGCGTGCTGTTCGCCCCCAACATCAACTCCTACAAGCGTTACCAGCCCGGCTCGTTCGCGCCGACCGCGCTGCGCTGGGGCACCGACAACCGCACCTGCGCGCTGCGGCTGGTCGGCCACGGGCAGGGGATGCGGGTGGAGAACCGGGTGCCCGGCGCGGACGTCAACCCGTACCTGGCGATCGCCGCCCTGGTCGCCGGGGCGGTGCACGGCATCGAGCAGGAACTGGAACTGGCCGACGAGTGCACCGGCAACGCCTACGACGACCCGGCCGCCGAGCGCGTCCCCGCAACCCTCCGCGACGCCCTGACCCTCTGGCAGGGTTCCGAGATCGCCCGCTCGGCCTTCGGTGACGAGGTCCACGCCCACTACACCAACCAGGCCAAGGTCGAACTGGCCGCCTTCGACGCCGCCGTAACCGACTGGGAACTAACCCGTGGCTTCGAACGCCTCTAACCCCCACCCCCACCCCCACCCCCTGCCCCCACCCCTTGCCCGTGTCGATCTTGGAGTTGTGGTGGACGATATGTGGCGGTATGTGGTTTGTGCGGGGTACCACAACTCCATGATCGACGGGGAAAGGGGTGGGGCGTGACGCGGGTGGTTGATCCGGCTAGTGGGGATGTGGTGGGGGAGGTGGGGGAGACCGGGCTGGGGGAGGTGGATGCGGCGATCGGGCGGGCTGCTGGTGCGTTCGAGGGGTGGCGTCTGGTTGCGCCGGGGGAGCGGGGGCGGGTGCTGCGGAGGTTCGCCGGGCTGGTCGACAGCCACCTGGAGGAGTTGGCGCAGCTGGAGGTGCGTAACGCCGGGCACACCATCGGCAATGCGCGGTGGGAGGCGGGCAACGTCCGTGACGTGCTCGACTACTACGCGGGTGCGCCGGAGCGGTTGACCGGGCAGCAGATTCCGGTGCCCGGCGGGTGGGACGTCACCTTCCACGAACCGCTCGGCGTGGTCGGGGTGATCGTGCCGTGGAACTTCCCGATGCCGATCGCCGCCTGGGGTTTCGCCCCGGCGCTGGCCGCCGGCAACACGGTCGTGCTCAAGCCCGCCGAGCTGACCCCGCTGACCGCGCTGCGCCTGGCGGAGTTGGGGCGCGAAGCCGGCCTGCCGGAGGGCGTGTTCACCGTGCTGCCCGGCCGGGGCGACGTGGTCGGCGAACGGTTCGTCACCCACCCGGCCGTCCGTAAGGTCTGCTTCACCGGCTCCACCGAGGTCGGCACCCGGATCATGGCCGGCTGTGCGGCCCAGGTGAAACGGGTCACCCTGGAGTTGGGCGGCAAGAGTGCCAACCTGGTCTTCGCCGACGCCGATCTGGAGAAGGCGGCGGCCACCGCGCCGTACGCCGTGTTCGACAACGCCGGCCAGGACTGCTGCGCCCGCTCCCGGATCCTGGTGCAGCGCCCGGTCTACGACAGGTTCCTGGAGTTGCTGGAACCGGCGGTCCGGGCGCTGCGGGTGGAGAACCCCGCCGCCGAGACCGCCGAGATGGGACCGTTGATCTCCGCCGCCCACCGGGACCGGGTCGCCGGCTACCTCGACGGCGCGACTGTCGCGTTCACCGGCACCTGCCCCGACGGCCCCGGCTTCTGGCACGCCCCGACGGTGCTGCTCGCCGACTCCCCGGCCGACCGGCACTGGCGGGAGGAGATCTTCGGGCCGGTCGTCTCGGTGCTCCCCTTCGACGACGAGGCCGACGCGGTCCGGCTCGCCAACGACACCGAGTATGGCCTGTCCGGTTCGATCTGGACCCGGGACGTCGGCCGGGCGTTGCGGCTGGCCCGCGCGGTCCAGGCGGGCAACCTCAGCGTCAACTCGCACTCCTCGGTGCGCTACTGGACCCCGTTCGGTGGGATGAAGCGTTCCGGGCTCGGCCGTGAGCTGGGCCCGGACGCGTTGCACGCCTTCACCGACGTCAAGAACGTCTTCATCAGCACAGAGGAGTGATGCGCGTGCAGGGTCGGCTACAGGACCGGGTCGCCGTGGTGACCGGGGCGGGCAGCGGGATCGGCTTGGCCACCGTGCGGCGGTTCGCCGCCGAGGGGGCCCGGGTGGTCTGCGTCGACATCGACGACGAGGCCGGCGGGCGGGCCGCCGAGGAGGTCGGCGGGGAGTACGTGCACACCGACGTCGCCGACGAGGCGGCCGTGCGGGACCTCTTCGACGGGGTGGTGCAGCGGCACGGCCGGGTCGACGTGGCGTTCAACAACGCCGGCATCTCCCCGCCCGACGACGACTCCATCCTCGACACCGGGCTGGACGCCTGGGAGCGGGTGCTGCGGGTCAACACCACCAGCGTCTACCTGTGCTGCAAGTACGCGATTGCGCACATGCGCCGGCAGGGCAAGGGTTCGATCATCAACACCGCCTCCTTCGTGGCGCTGATGGGGGCGGCCACCTCGCAGATCGCGTACACCGCGAGCAAGGGCGGGGTGCTGGCGATGACGCGGGAGTTGGGCGTGCAGTTCGCCAGGGAGGGCATCCGGGTCAACGCGTTGTGTCCCGGCCCGGTCGCCACCCCGTTGCTGATGGAGCTGTTCGCCGCCGACCCGGAGCGGGCCGCCCGCCGGCTGGTGCACGTGCCGATGGGCCGGTTCGGCGCACCGGAGGAGATCGCCGCCGCGGTGGCGTTCCTGGCCAGCGACGACGCGTCGTTCATGACCGCCGCGCAGTTCGTCGTCGACGGTGGCATCACCGGCGCGTACGTCACCCCCCTGTGAGCGGATCCGACCGGCCCGGCCCGCCAGCCCGCGTCACCCGGCCCCGGGGGTCCGGCCGGCGGGCCCGTCCGCTGATCGGCATCACCGGGTACGTCGAGCCGGCGAGCTGGGCGGTCTGGCGGGACGTGCCGGCGTCGCTGGTGCCGCAGGCGTACGTCCGCTCGGTGACCGCCGCCGGGGGCCGGGCCGTGGTGCTGCCCCCGGACGAACTGGACGCCGACGTGGTCGACGTGCTCGACGGGCTGCTGCTGGCCGGGGGCGCCGACGTCGGCCCGCACCGGTACGGCCAGCCGGTGGACCCGCGTACCGAGCCCCGGCCCGACCGGGACGCCGGTGAGTCGGCGCTGCTGGCCGCCGCGCTCGCCGTGGACCTGCCGGTGCTCGGGGTGTGCCGGGGCATGCAGTTGCTGGCCGTCACGTACGGCGGGTCGCTGCACCAGCACCTGCCGGACGTGGTGGGTCACGACCGGCACCGCCCCGCCCCCGGGGTGTACGGGGCGCATCCGGTCCGGTTTGCGCCGGGGACCCGGACGGCGTCGGTGCTGGCCGGGGTGGACCGGGTCAACTCGTACCACCATCAGGCGGTGGCCGATCCGGGCGGGCTCACCGTCACCGGCTGGGCCGACGACGCGGTGGTGGAGGCGGTGGAGGACCCGGCGCGACGGTTCCTGCTCGGGGTGCAGTGGCATCCGGAGAACGACGACGACCCGCGTCCGGTGACCGCCCTGGTGAGGGCGGCCCGGGAGGGCTGACGCTTCCCATAAAGCGGGAAATCTGTCCCGAAATGCGGTCAGCGGCGGCAGGATGACCGCATGGGGACCGCGTATCCGGCGCTGGACGGGCGACTGCGGGAGTTCGTCGAGGCGCAGCCGATGTTCTTCGTGGCCACCGCGCCCAGCGGCGGCGACGGGCACGTCAACGTCTCACCCAAGGGCATGCGGGGCACCTTCGTCGTGCTCGGCCCGCACCGGGTGGCCTGGCTCGACTACCACGGCAGCGGCGCGGAGACGATCGCCCACCTGCGCGACAACGGCCGGATCACGCTGATGTTCTGCGCCTTCGACGGCCCACCCAAGATCGTCCGGCTGCACGGGCGGGGCGTCGCCACCCCGGTCACCGACCCCGGCTACGCGGCGCTGCTGGCCGACTTCCCCGAGCCGCCCGACGTGCACGCCGTCCGGGCGGTGATCGGGGTGACCGTGGAGCGGGTCAGCGACTCCTGCGGCTACGCGGTGCCCCTGATGGACTACCGCGGCGACCGGGACCTGTTGCTCATCTCACACTCCCGGCGCACCGCCGAGGATCTGGTCACCTACCGGGCGACCAAGAACGCGGCCAGCATCGACGGCCTGCCGGTCTTCTGAGCGGACCGCCCCTCACCGTGCGCTGTCGGGCAGATGACGGCAGGATGAGGCACGGGTTACCAGCGTCCGTTCGAACCCATGCGTTACGTTCCTGATCCGTCGGGGTAGAAGACGGACGCGACCGGCGTGAGCCGAGGCGTTTATGGGGGGCACGACCGGCCGAAGCAGGGGGCGCGGATGAGCTCGGCCCGTGGGGGCGAGGACGGACGAGGGCGGTCCGCGCTGTCGTCCGTCGACCCCGTGCTGCCGCCGTGGCTGGCCGGGGCGTTCACGGCCGGCGGCGAGATGGGCCGCCGGCTGCGCGGACACGACTGGGCGGCCAGCCCGCTCGGCAGCCCCGACACCTGGCCGGCGGCGCTGAGTCACGCCATCGGCATGATGCTCTCCTCGCGGGCCCAGATCGTGATGTTCTGGGGCCCCGACCAACTGGCCTTCTACAACGACGCCTACCGGCCCACCATCGGCGACAAGCATCCCGTCGCGCTCGGCCGGCCGGCCCGGGACCACTGGGCCGAGACCTGGGACGTGCTCGGCCCCCTGCTCGACGGCGTGTGCCGCAGCGGTGAGTCCTACCGGGCCGAGAACCACCCGTTCCTGCTCGACCGGCACGGCTTCGTCGAGCGGGTCTACTTCGACATCTCCTACGACCCGATCCGCGACGACGACGGCAGCGTCAACGGCGTCTTCTGCTTCGTCAACGAGACCACCGGCCGGGTCGTCGGGGAACGCCGGCTGCGGGCCCTGGCCGAACTCGGCTCCCGGCTCGGCGCGGCCGGCAGCATGGCCGAGCTGGGGCAGGCCACGGCGGCGGTGCTCGACGGGCACCGGGCCGACGTCCCGTTCGCCCTGGTCTACCTCACCGACGAGACCGGCCGGCCGGTGCCGGCCGGAGTCAGCGGCGTCGATCCCGCCCGGGTGCCGGCCGAGCTGCCGGCCACGCTGGCCCGGGTCGCCGCCGGTGGGGTGGCCGCCGAGATCGAGGTGGCCGAACTGCTCGGCGCGGTGCCGGGCGACGCCGCCACCCGGGCCATGGTGCTGCCGCTCACCGCCACCAGCGAGCCCGCCGGGGCGCTGGTGGTCGGCCGGTCCGCCCGGCTGCCGTTCACCGACGAGTACCGCGACTTCCTCGGCCTGATCGCCGCGCAGGTGTCCCGGGTGGTCGGCCAGCAGCGGGTGTACGAGCAGGAGCGGGCCCGCGCCGCCGAGCTGGCCGCGCTGGACCGCGCCAAGACCAACTTCTTCGCCAACGTCAGCCACGAGTTCCGCACCCCGCTGACCCTCGTCCTCGGCCCGCTGGAGGACCTGCTGGCCGACCCGACGCTGTCCGCCGCGCACCTCGACCGGCTGACCGTGATGCACCGCAACGCGCTGCGCCTGCTCAAGCTGGTCAACACGGTGCTCGACTTCTCCCGGCTGGAATCCGGCCGGCTGGCCGCCCACTACCAGCCCACCGACCTGGCCGAATACACCTCCCGGCTGGCCAGCACCTTCCGCTCCGCGACCGAGCGGGCCGGGCTGCGGCTCGTGGTCGACTGCCCGCCGCTGCCCGCGCCGGTCCTCCTGGACCGCGACATGTGGGAGAAGATCGTCTTCAACCTGCTCTCCAACGCGGTGAAGTTCACCTTCGACGGCGAGATCCGGGTCCGGGTGGCCGCTGCCGACGGCGCGGCACGGCTGGAGGTGACCGACACCGGGGTCGGCATCGCCGCCGAAGAAGTGCCGCACGTCTTCGAACGGTTCCACCGGGTGCCGGGGGTCCGCTCGCGTACCCACGAGGGCACCGGCATCGGCCTGGCCCTCGTCCGTGAACTGGTCGAGATGCACGGCGGCACGGTCGCCGCCACCAGCCGGGTCGACCACGGCACCACGGTCACCGTGACCGTCCCGTTCGGCTCCGCGCACCTGCCGCCCGACCGGGTCGCCGCCGCCGCACCGCTGCCCACCGGCGAGTCGGCGCAGGCGTCGCTCCACGTCGCGGAGACCGCCCGGTGGACCGACCGGCCCGACCAGGCCGGCGGGCGGCCCGACCCGGCCACCGGCGAACCCGGGAGGTCCGGCCGGGTCCTGCTCGCCGACGACAACGCCGACCTGCGCGAACACGTCTCCCGGCTGCTCAGCCCCGAGTACGAGGTGGTGGCCGTGCCGGACGGCGCGGTGGCCCTCCAGCAGGCCACCGCGGGCCCGTTCGACCTGGTGCTCACCGACGTGATGATGCCCCGGCTGGACGGCTTCGGCCTGGTCACCGCGCTGCGTGCCAACCCGGCGACCCGGCACGTGCCGATCGTGCTGCTCTCCGCGCGGGCCGGTTCCGCCGAGGCGGTCGCCGGCCTGTCGGTGGGTGCCGACGACTACCTCACCAAGCCGTTCTCCGGGGCGGAGCTGATCGCCCGGGTCCGGGCCAACGTCGAGCTGGGCCAGCTGCGTGGGCAGATCATCCGCCGGCTGCGGGCGCTCGCCGACGCCGCCGTGGCGGTCAACACCGCGAAGTCGACAGCCGACGTGGTCCGGGTCGCCGCCCGGCACGCCCTGCACCTCGCCGATGCGGCCCGGGTGTCGGTCACCACGGTCACCGGCGTGCGGCACGAGGCCGACGGTGGCGGCCCCGGCACCGACCAGCCGTCCCAGGTGCTGCCGCTGACCGGCAGCACCGGTGGGCAGCTCGGCGAGCTGCGGGTCTGGCGGCGGGAGGGCGACGGCACCGAGCACGTCGCCGTCGGGGAACTGGCCCGCCTGGTCGGCGTACGACTGGAGAACGCCCAGCTCTACGAGGCCGAACACCGGATCGCCACCACCCTCCAGCACAGCCTGCTGCCGCGTTCGCTGCCCCAGCTCCCCGGCGCGGTGGTGGCCAGCCGCTACCTGCCCGGCAGCACCGACGTCGAGGTCGGCGGCGACTGGTACGACGTGATCGGCACCGGCGACGACGAGGTGGTGCTGGTCATCGGCGACGTGGTCGGCAAGGGCGTCCAGGCCGCCGCCGCGATGGGTCAGCTCCGCAACGGCCTGCGGGCCTATCTGCTGGAGGGCTACGACCCGGGGCAGGCGTTGACCCGGCTCAACCGGCTGGTCGGCTCGACCGAGCGGCAGTCGTACGCCACGGTGTTCTGCCTCTCCTTCACTCCGCGCACCGGCCGGCTGCGGTATGCCAGCGCCGGTCATCCGTCCCCCCTGCTGATCCGAGGAGACGACGTGGCCTTCCTGCACGAGCGGGCCCTCGGGCCGCCCATCGGCGCGCTCACCGGCACCGACTACCGCACCGTCGAGGGTGGACTCGCCCCCGGCGGTCGGTTGCTGCTCTACACCGACGGGCTGATCGAGGACCGGCAGGCCGGCATCGACGCGGCGCTCGCCCAGCTTCGGGCGGACGCCGGCGCGGGCACCGGCGGCGGGCACGTCGCCGATCTGGTGGACGCCGTGGTGGAGCGGGTCGACGGGCGTGACCGGCACGACGACGTCGCGGTGCTGGCGCTGGAGGCCGCCGAGCTGAACCGGTTCGCGTTGCGGCTGCCCGCCGACCCGACCCGGCTCAGCGTGCTGCGTAAGCGGCTGGAGGATTTCCTGGTTGCCCACGGCGTCGGCGAGAACGACCTGTTCGACCTGATCGTCGCCGTGTCCGAGGCCGCCGCCAACGCCATCGAGCACCCGGTCGCGCCGGCGGAGCCGACGATCGGGGTGGAGGTGTCGATCGTCGACCGGACGGTGGTGGCGACGGTGCGTGACAGTGGCCGCTGGCGGGAGTCGACCGGGGCCGGGTTCCGGGGCCGCGGGCTCGCGTTGATCGAGGCGCTGGGCGAGCTGACGGTACGCCGTACCGGCGAGGGGACCGAGGTGTCGCTGCGCCGCCGGCTGGCCGACTGAGCCGGAGCCCGGGTCAGAGTGGGCGCAGCCACTCCTGGTCGCCGAGGCCGGAGATCTCCAGCACCCGGCTGACCTGCCGGGACGGGAACACGGTAAGTGTCTTCGGGAAACGCCGGGCGAGCTGGACCACCGCGTGGATGGCGGCGGAGTCGAAGAAGGTGACCGCGCGCAGATCCAGGGTGACCTGCCGGGCCGGCTCACGGAGGGTGGTCTGGACCATGGTGTCGGCGGTGGCCATGTCGACCTCGCCGGTCACCGTGACGCGGACGTGGTCCCCGGTGACCTCCGCGCGCGCGGAGAACACCGGCGGTGCGCCCCCTGGATCCACCCCGCCACCATTGCACAGCCCGGTGGGCGGCAACAACCGCCGGGCCGTGCGGGAGGCCCTCCGCCCTACGGAGATAGGCTGTCGTCATGACCGTCCGTGCCCCGCTCACCCCCGGCACGCTCTCCCCGTGGCGAGCGGTCCCCGACCACATCGCCCGCCCGGAGTACGTGGGCCGCAAGCAACCCCAGCAGTGGCGCGGCTCGCACGTGCAGACCCCGCAGACCATCGAGAAGATGCGGGTCGCCGGCCGGTTGGCGGCGCAGGCCACCCAGCTCGCGGGGGAGCACTGCAAGCCCGGGGTCACCACCGACGAGATCGACCAGGTGGTGCACGAGTTCCTCGTCGAGCACGGCGCCTACCCGTCGACGCTGGGCTACCGGGGCTTCCCCAAGTCCTGCTGCACCAGCATCAACGAGGTCATCTGCCACGGCATCCCCGACTCGACGGTGCTCGCCGACGGTGACATCGTCAACGTCGACGTCACCGCCTACCTCGACGGGGTGCACGGCGACACCGACGCCACCTTCTGCGTGGGTGAGGTGAGCGAGGAGGCCCGGCTGCTGGTCGAGCGCACCCACGAGGCGATGATGCGCGGCATCCGGGCGGTGCGCCCCGGCCGGCAGATCAACGTGATCGGGCGGGTCATCGAGTCGTACGCCAAGCGGTTCGGCTACGGGGTGGTCCGCGACTTCACCGGCCACGGCATCGGCGAGGCCTTCCACAGCGGCCTGTACGTGCCGCACTACGACAGCCCCCGGCCCACCGACGTCATGGAACCGGGCATGACCTTCACCGTCGAGCCGATGATCACCCTCGGCACCTACCAGTACGACATGTGGGACGACGGCTGGACGGTCGTCACCAAGGACCGGAAGTGGACGGCCCAGTTCGAGCACACCCTCGTCGTCACCGACGACGGCTTCGAGATCCTCACCCTGCCGTGACCGACACCCCGGCCGCGCTGCGCGAGGCGCACCACGCGGACGTGTCAGGCGGCTGGCTGCGGCCCGCCGTGTTCGGCGCGATGGACGGCCTGGTCACCAACATCGCCCTGATCGCCGGGGTCGGCGGCGGTGGGGTGTCGGCGCACAGCATCGTGCTGACCGGCACCGCCGGCCTGGTCGCCGGCGCCATCTCGATGGGGCTGGGCGAGTACACCAGCGTCCGGTCGGCCAACGAGCAGGTCGCCGCCGAGGTGGCCAAGGAACGCCGCGAGCTGGAACGCCACCCGGAGGCCGAGGCCCGCGAGCTGTCCGACGCCTGGGTGGCCCGGGGCCTGCCCCGCGACCTGGCCAACCAGGTCGCCGAGGCGGTACGCCGCAACCCGGAGGAGGCGCTGCGGGTGCACGTCCGGGAGGAGTTGGGCGTCGACCCCGACGAGCAACCCAGCCCCTGGGCGGCGGCGATCTCGTCGTTCCTCTGCTTCTCCGTCGGCGCGCTGATCCCCCTGCTGAGCTACCTGCTCGGCTCCACCAGCCTGGCCCTGGCGCTCGCCGTCGGTGGGGTGGGGCTCTTCGCGGCCGGCGCGGTCGTGGCCCGGTTCACCGGTCGCCCGTGGTGGGCCGGCGGGCTGCGGCAACTGCTGCTCGGTGCGGCGGCGGCCGGCGCGACCTACCTGATCGGGATGCTCATCGGGGTGCAGGGCGGGCTCGGCTGACCTCGGGCTCAGCCGGCGAGCAGGTCGTCCACCGTGCCGTCGACCGGGCGGCCCCGGGCGGCCAGCTCCTCGGCCTGCCCGGTCAGCACCCGGCCCACCTCGGTCATGTCCGCGCCGGCCAACCCGGTACGCCGCACCGCGTCGCCCGGGTCACGGAAGTAGGTGCGGCTGAGCAGGCCGCTGACCGTGGCCGCCGCCAGCCGCGCCTCGCCCAGCATCACCAGCGCCTGGTCGGTCTCGTACCACTCGGCGAGCCGGGCCGCGCGGGCGTGCGCCGCCCAACCCCGGTACCAGGCCGCCCGCGCGGCGGCACTGAACTCGGCCGGCCGGGCCCGGGCCAGCCGGCCCAGGTGCTCGTCGCGCAGGGTACGCAGCCAGCCGGTCGGATCGTGGAGCGCGACGGTGGTGACGTACCGGTCGGCGGTCAGCGGCCAGGCCGGGGTCAGCGTCCGGGCCTGCCGCAGGTAGCTCTCGGCGTCGACCACGGTCAGCGCGACCAGCACCCCGTCCACCCGCCGGGTCGACGGGGCCGGCCCGCCGCCCGCCCGGTAGGTGACCAGCAGCAGGCCGACCTCGGCGTCCCCGCCACCGTCGTCGTCGCCGTGCGCCAGCGGGCCGTGCACGGCCACCGCCAGGATGTCCGCCGGGAAGCGTCGCCGCGCCGCGTCGGCAGTCCGACCGGCGACCCGCCAGCGTGGATCGTCCGGGTCCACCCCGGCCGCCGGCTCCGGCACGGTCACGACAGGTCGGGACCGGTCGGGGCCAACCGGAAGATGTGGATCTCCCGGCCGCCGGCCCGCTGCACGTACGTCCGGTACGCCGGCCACTCGGTGACCAGCAACTGCCAGAGCCGGTCCCGCTCGGCCCCGGCGGCCAGGTCGGCGCGGACGGCGAGCCGGCGACCCTTGACGGCGACCTCCGCCTGCGGCCGGGCGAGCAGGTTCAGCACCCAGCCGGGCTGGCGTGGCTGGCCCCAGTTGGAGCCGATCACCACGAACCCGTCGCCGTCCGGCACGTACAGCAGGGGGTTGCTGCGCGGCAGGCCGGAGCGGTGGCCGGTGGTCGTGATGATCAGCGAGGGGACCAACCCGAGCGCGACCACCCGGCCCCGGGTCAGCCGCCCGACCAGCCGGTCGGCGGGGACCAGCAGGCGCATGGTGGCACCGAACCACTCGTGGTGACCGAGCCGCCGGGTGAGGGTTCCGAGTACGGGCATCCGGCCAGTCTGCCTGGTCGACGCGGTGCGCGCACCCACCGGTTCCCCGCGGGCCGCTCAGTCCAGCCGGCGTTCGACAGCCAGCCGGGACCTGGTGAACAGCCCGGCGCCGAGCATCGCCACCAGCGGCACCACCACCAGCACGCCGAGGGTCTGCCAGGGCACCACCACCGGGTACGGCGTCTGGACCGGCCAGGTCTGCGCGTACTGGCGGTTCGTCGAGGTGAGGATGATCAGCGCGGAGCCGAGTCCGGCCGCGATGCCGAGCACCGAGCCCACCACGGCGATCACCCCCGCCTGGCAGAGCGAGAGCACCCGACGTACCCGGGGACTGGCCCCCACCGCCGCGAGCGTGGCGAGATCCCGACGGCCCTCCGCCGCGGCGAGCCCGGTGGCCACCCCGGCCGCACCCAGGGTGATCACCCCGGCGGCGGCCGCCAGCAGGAGCAGCACCGGCCGCTGCTCCGAGCGGGGCGGACCCCGCTCGATCTGCGCCGTCACCGGCAGCAACGGCCGTAGCGCGGTGACCACCCGGTCGAGTTGCGCGGTGGTCGGCGCGGACCGGGTGTCGACGGCGAAACCGAGCGGCTCCGTGCGCAGGCCGGCCCGGGTGGCGGCGGCGGGGGAGAGCACCAGCCGGTCCACCGGCAGCCCGTCGCGCAGCAGGTGACCGGGGAGGGTGACGGTGGTAGCCACCGTCGGGCGGGATTCGTCGACCGACCGGTCGACCCGGAGCGTCACCCGGCCGTCGACCAGGTAGCGGGGGTCGGTCACCACCACGCCGCCGGCCCGCAGCACGGCGGTCGCCGCCGCCACCTCGGCCGCCGGGGCACCGCTGAGCACCCCGAGGGCGGCGCCGTCGTCGACCATCGCGGGCAGGTAGAAACCGCTGACGATGCGGACCGGCGGGACGCAGCGCGGGTCGGCCAGCGCCTCGCGGCGGACCTCGGCCGTCCGGTACGACTCCGCGTCGTACGGGCAGGCCCGGCCGGCGGGCAGCACCGGCGCGACCGTGCAGTAGGCGCTCGGGCGTCGCACCTGGGTGCAGCCGGGCACCGCCACCGGCAGCACGGCGTCGGTGCCCAGCTCGGCCCGGACCCGCTCGGTGATCAGCGGAAGCGGGGGCAGCGGGGCGGTGGAGTCCCGGTCGCCGCGCAGCAGCAGCACCCGCCCCGGCGGCAACCCCGGCTGCCACTCGGCCTGGTTGCGGGCATCGTCGCTGGCCACGTAGACGCCCAGCGCGACGCTGCCGGCGACGGCGGCCATCACCGCGGAGATGGCCGGGGCGGCCGACGAGCGGTTGCGGCTGGCGTCGCGCAGCGCGATCCGGGGCGCTGGCGGCAGCAGCCGACCGAGCCGGGCCAGCAGCCCGATCAGGGTGGGCGTGCAGAAGACCAGGCCCAGCTCACCCAGGACCAGCCCGGCGAGGATCACCGGGGTGTCGCCCCCGGTGGCACCCAGGGCGGCGGCCCCGCTGCCCAGCACGGTCAGCGCCACCCCGATGAGCAGCCACCGGCGGCGGTGCGGTGGCGCGGTCCGGCGACCGGCCAACCCGGCCACCACGTCCTGCCGGGCGGCGGCCAGCGCCGGTGCGAGCGCGGCCAGCACCCCGGCCAGCACCGCGACCGCCGCGATCGCGGCGAGCGCCGCCGGGAAGACCCGGTATCCCCCGCTGCGCGTCCCCAGCAGGTGCTCCTCGACCAGCGACCGGCCGGCGAGCGCGGCGGTGACCCCGAGCAGCAGCCCGCACGCGGCCCCGAGCCCACCGAGGACCACCCCGTCGGCGAGCACGATCCGTCGCAGGTGCACCGGGTCGCCGCCGGCCACCGCGACCAGCGCCAGGTCCCGCCGCCGTCGCCGGACCCCGACCGCGAAGGCCGGGCCGACCAGCAGGACGACCTCCAGCAGACCGAGGCCGCCGACCAGCACCGCGTTGCTCGCCAGCACCGGGTCGGGCAGGTCGAGCGTCGACCCGTCGGGGGATTGGGCACCCGGCACCGGGTTCCGGGCGCTGACCAGCACGCCGTGCGCGTTGAGCCGGTCCACCAGCGCGGCGTCCACCGGGCCGGGAAGGTCGACCAGCCAGCTCTCGTCGTAGCTCCGTTCGTCCCGGGACAGCCCGGCCGGGGGTAGGGCGACGATCTCCCCGAGCTGGTCGGGGAACTCGACCACGCCGACCACCCGCCACCGGCGGGTGCCGTCGGCCGCGTCGACCGACCCGCCCACCCGGACACCCATCCGGACGGCGGCCTGGGCGCTCACCGCGACCTCGTCGGGCGCGGTGGGGACCCGCCCGGACCGCAGCCGCACCGTCGAGCGGGCCACCGGATCCGTCAGGTCCAGCGCCCGCCCGTCGAGGGTCCTGGTCCGGTCGCCGATCCTCACCTCGAACGGCACCCACCAGCTCACCCGGCTGGCCCGGCTGCCGGCCGGCAGCAGCGCCTCGATCTCCGCCCGGCCCACCGGCCGCTCCCGGGTCACCTGATCACCCGTGCGGGCCCAGTTCGTGTCCCCCCAGGAGTCCTGGTGGATCGGGTTCTCCGCCACCCAGTTCAGCTCGACGTCGGCGGTGCCGGCCCGCTGGACGAAGCTCTCCTCCCGGGTGAGGTCGGCCATGTCGTAGGTGACCGCGACGAAGCTCAGCACCACCACCGGCAGCGCGATCATCGTCAGCACCAGCGCGGTACGCCCCCGCGCCCGCCACGCCTCCCGCCGGGCGATCCGCAGCGCCGCCCGCCACGACCCGACCGTCCCGGCGAGCCGACCGGGCGGTCCCACCCGGTCCCTCACGTCGGGCCGCGCCGCCGTTTGGGGCGGGGCGGTCACCGGCCGATTCCGGAGAGCAGGTGCTCGACCCCGGCCAGCGGCGCGGTGGAGTCGACCATGACACCGTCGCGGAGGAACACCACCCGGTCGGCCCAGCCCGCGTGCCGGGCCTCGTGGGTGACCAGCACCCCGGCCGCGCCCGCGTCGACCCGGCGGCGCAGCAGGTGCAACACCGCCTCCCCGGTCTGCGAGTCCAGCGCCCCGGTCGGCTCGTCGGCCAGCACCAGCCGCCGCTCGCCGACCAGCGCCCGCGCGATCGCCACCCGCTGCTGTTGCCCTCCGGACATCTGGTCGGGGAAGCGTCCGCCGAGCCCGTCCAGGCCGACCTCCTCCAGCGCCGCCAGGGCCGCCCGCCGGGCCGGCCGTACGCCGACCCCGTCGAGTTCCAGCGGTAGGGCCACGTTCTCGGCGGCGGTGAGGCTGCCGAGCAGGTTCAGATCCTGGAAGACGTAGCCGATCCGGCGACGGCGCAGCCGGGCCAGCCGCCGCCCGTCGAGCGTGCCGAGCGTCTCCCCCTCGACCAGCACCTCCCCGGCGGTCGGCCGGTCCAGCCCACCGGCCAGGGTGAGCAGTGTCGACTTGCCCGAGCCGGAGGGACCCATCACGGCCACCAGCTCGCCGGGTCGTACGGCGAGGCTCACCCCGCGCAGCGCGTGCACGGCGGCCTCCCCACCCCCGTGGGTGCGGTGGACGTCGCGCAGTTCGAGCACCGCGCCGCCGGGGCCGGTCACCGGTGTGCCTCCTCGCCGGCCCGCTCCACCACCTCCGGCGGTGACCCGCTGCGTGCGGTCGGGGCCGCCGGCCGGTGCCGGACCAGGCTGGTCTCGCAGTGGTCGAGCCAGCGGATCTCCGCCTCGGCCTGGAACATCATCGCGTCCAGCACCAGCCGCCAGGGCAGGTCCTCCGGCCGGTCGCTGGTGTACTTGAGCCGGGTCAGCTCCTGCAACGTGCGCATGGTCGCGCCACGCTGGGTCTGCACCACCGCCCGCACGTCCACCCCGGGGGTGGTCAGCGCCAGGGCCAGCTTGATGGACAGTTCGTCGCGGGGGCGGTCGTTGCGGCTGATCGGGGTGACGAACCACAGCGCCAGGTCCGCCCGTCCGGCATCGGTGATGGCGTACGGCCGCTGCCCGCCCTCGTGCTCGGGCAGCGAACGGACCAGGCCGTCCCGCTCCAGCCGGTTGAGGGTGGTGTAGACCTGACCGATGTTCAGCGGCCAGGTCGAGCCGGTCGACTCCTCGAACGCGGCCCGGAGCTGGTAGCCGTACATCTGGCCGCGCTCCAGCAGGGCGAGCAGGCCGTGACGGATGGACATGCGACGGAGTATGCATACCCCGTATGCGGACCGCAACCGCAGGGTACGGCCGGTGGGTCAGGTGGGGCTGCCGGGGAACGGGACGGTCAGTGGGGTCAGGCCCGCGCTGCGCCGCCACCGGGTGGCCCGTACCGCGCAGTCGGTCAGCGCGTTGAGCGCCCGGGTGCGGTCCGCGCCGGTGGTGACCGGCAGCGCCGCCCGCCAGAACGCCGCGGTGCGCTCCTCCACCTGCACGGCCAGCCGCAGCGCGGCGGCCCGGTCGGTGACCGGGAACGGCAGGGCGTAGCCGGCCTGGTCGGCCGGGACCGTCCCCCCGGCGGAGCTGAGCTGGAGCACCAGCGCGTCACGCCGGGACCGGTGGGCCGCCTCGGCGGCGCGGGCCGCTCGCCGGTCGGCGTCGGTGAGGTGCACCCCGATCGGGCCGTAGGCGTAGATCGCGGCGTACTCGGCGGTCAACGCCCCGGCGAGCGCGTCGCCAGGCGTGGCGGGGGCGGTGGAGCGGCTCACTTCAGCGCCTCCAGGTGGGTGGCGCGGGCGGCGGCGATCGCGCCGAGCAGCGCGGCCCGGTCGCCCGGCGCGTCGGCGCACGCCTTCGCCGCGTTGTCCCGGCCCTGCTGCTCGGCCGAGCGCAGCGCGGCCAGCACGGCGGCCCGGTCACCCCCGGCGGCCGACGGGTCCGGCGACGCCGCGGCGGAGGGTTCGGGGCGGCCGATCACCCGACGCAGCTCGTCGGCGTGCGCGGCGTGCGCGTCGGCGATCGGGGTGAGCCGGGCGGCGAGCCCCGCGTCGGCGGCGATCGCGGCCCGGTGCCGGTCGGCCAGCGACCGGGCCTCCGCCGCGAGGGGTTCCAGCGGGTCGGGCGGCGGGGGCGGGTCGTCGCGGTCGAGAAGACCGCAACCGGTCAGCGGTACGGCGGCGACGCCGGCCGCCAGGAGCGCGCCGGCCCGCAGCACGGTACGCCGGGACTGCCCCGTTCCGTCGTGGTGCGTCGTTGTTCTGCCCGTGGCCACCGGACAAGTCAACACCATCCCCGCCGTCCGCCGGGCGACCGCCGTCGGTGCGCCGCCGGGGCCGCCGTACCGACGGCGCGTTACGCTCTGCGCAGCCACCGGCGCTGCCGCCCCGGTGGCGTCCCGGCGTGCCGGTCCGACGACCGCCGCCGACCAGGAGAAGGGTGCCCAGATGACGCAGCGTGGCCGTGCCATCAGGCCGACGGCGCCGGCGGGACGCTCCCGCCGCACCGACGGTCCCCGGGGCGGCGACCGTGCCGGCGCATCCCGGGGTGACCTGGCCGCCCGTCGTGACCGGTTGCGCGCGGTGATCGAGCCGGTGGTCGCCGGGGCGGGCTACGACCTGGAGGACGTCTCGGTCTCCCGGGCCGGCCGCCGGCACGTGGTCCGGGTGATCGTGGACGCCGACGGCGGGATCAACCTGGACGCGGTCGCGGTCGTCTCCCGGGCGGTCTCGGCGGCGCTGGACGCGGCCGAGGAGTCCGGCGGGGACATCGTGGCGGGGGAGTACCAGTTGGAGGTCAGCTCCCCCGGGGTGGACCGCCCGCTGACCCTGCCCCGGCACTGGCGGCGCAACGCCGGCCGACTGGTCAAGGTGACCGTCCGGGCCGGGGAGCCCGCCGTGGACCGGCAGGTCACCGGTCGGGTGGTGGCGGCCGACGACGAGCGCGTGGTGCTGGAGACCGAATCCGGTCCGGTGGAGCACCGGTACGCCGAGCTGGGCCCCGGCCGGGTGCAGGTCGAGTTCCACCGCCTCGACGAGATCGACGAGGCGGACGAGATCGACGAGGTCGGGGACGACACCGACGAAGATGACGACGATGATGTGGAGGACGAGGAGAGGTGAACATCGACCTCGCGGCGCTGCGCGCACTGGAGCGCGAGCGGGAGATCCCGTTCGACACGATCCTCGCGGCGATCGAGACCGCGTTGCTGACCGCCTACCGGCACACCGACGGCGCCGAGTCGTACGCCCGGGTGGAGATCGACCGCAAGAACGGCGCCGCCCTGGTCTACGCCCAGGAGCTGGACGACGACGGCAGCGTGGTACGGGAGTGGGACGACACCCCGCACGACTTCGGCCGGATCGCGGCGATGACCGCCAAGCAGGTGATCCTCCAGCGGCTGCGGGAGGCCACCGACGAGGTGCACTTCGGCGAGTACGTCGGCCGCGACGGCGACCTGGTCACCGGCGTGGTGCAGGCGCATGAGGCGCGCAGCGAGAAGGGCATCGTCAGCGTCGACCTGGGCAAGCTGGAGGGCGTGCTGCCGCAGTCCGAGCAGGTGCCCGGCGAGCGGTACACCCACGGCGAGCGGATCCGCTGCGTGGTGGTGCACGTGACCAAGGGGATGCGTGGGCCGCAGATCACCCTGTCCCGCTCGCACCCGGCGCTGGTGAAGAAGCTCTTCGCGCTGGAGGTGCCGGAGATCGCCGACGGCACCGTGGAGATCGGGGCGATCGCCCGTGAGGCAGGTCACCGCACCAAGATCGCCGTCCGGTCCACCGTGCAGGGCGTGAACGCCAAGGGCGCCTGCATCGGGCCGATGGGCCAGCGGGTCCGCGCGGTGATGAGCGAGCTGCACGGCGAGAAGATCGACATCATCGACTGGTCGGACGACCCGGCGACCTTCGTCGGCAACGCGCTTTCGCCGGCCAAGGCGCTGCGGGTCGAGGTGGTCGACCTGGCCACCCGTACGGCCCGGGTGACCGTCCCGGACTTCCAGCTCTCCCTGGCGATCGGCCGGGAGGGGCAGAATGCCCGACTTGCCGCCCGGTTGACCGGTTGGCGGATCGACATCCGGTCCGACGCGGAGCAGCCGGGCACCGGCGGTCGGGGCGGCGGCGAGCACGTCCCGGAGCCGGGCGGAGCGATCTCGGGCGGCTAGGGGTAGACTTCTTCCAGTGGTACGACGCGCGCATCCGGAGCGCACCTGTGTGGGTTGCCGGAAACGTGCGCCGGCCAGCGAACTGCTGCGGATCGTCGCGGTCGGTGACGAGGATGGTCACAGTCTCCGGCCTGATCCGAGCCGCAGTCTGCCGGGTCGGGGAGCGAACATGCACCCGGATCCGGCCTGCTTCGCGCTGGCGGTGCGGCGTCGCGCCTTCGGGCGGGCGCTGCGACTCACCGGGGTCCCCGATCACGGTGCCGTCGCGGAGCACGTCGATGCGTCAACCACTACGTCCGGTCAACCCGATCGGGCGAGGGTCGCTAGCAAGGTAGGACGACCGACATGAGCACACGATGAAGTCCCTGAAATGACCAGGCTTCAAGTGCACGAGTGAGGTCGCTGCGGGTGCTGCCCGCACGACCTCGGAGTGAGGAGTGCAGTGGCAGGTAAGGCCCGCGTACACGAGCTTGCTAAGGAGCTCGGGGTCGAAAGCAAGACAGTGCTCGCCAAGCTGAAGGAAATGGGCGAGTTCGTTAAGTCCGCGTCCAGCACCGTCGAGGCGCCCGTCGCCCGACGCCTGCGTGGCGCATTCGTCGCGTCCGCCGGTGGTTCGTCGGCACCGTCCGCTCCGGCGGCGGCCCCGAGCCCGGCACCGACCCCGACGCCGCCCCCGACCCCGGGTGCCCCCCGGGTCTCGGCCCGACCGATGCCGCCCCGGCGGCCGGCCGCGCCGACCCCTGGACCGAAGCCCAAGGGCCCGGTCCCCGGCCCGCCGCAGCCGGTGACCCCGGTCGCCAAGCCGGCGAGCGCACACGACATCGAGGTGGCCGCCGCCGAGGCGCGCGCCGCCGCGTTGAAGGCCGAGCAGGAGGCCGCGGTCAAGGCCGCCCAGGCCGCCCGGCAGCAGCAGCGGGACAACGTCCGGCGGGAGCCGCCCACCGAGGGTGGCCCGCGTCCGGGTCCGCGTCCCGGCCCCAACGCCGTACCGCCGCGTCCGGGCACCCCGGCCGCTGGCCGGCCCGGTGGTCCCCCGGCGGGCCCCGGTGCCCGTCCCGGTGGTCGTCCGCCGGCGCGCGGTGCCGGTAACAACCCGTTCGGTATCCAGGGTGGCCAGCAGCAGCGGCCCCCGGCGGCCGGCGGCGGCGGTCCCCGGCCGAGCCCGGCCGGCATGCCCCCGCGGCCGAGTCCGGCGTCGATGCCCCCGCGGCCCAGCCCGGCCTCGATGCCGAGCCAGCGGCCCACCACCGGTCGCCCCGGCGGTCCCGGTGGCGGTCGTGGTGGCCCCGGCGGCGGTGCCGGTCGTCCCGGTGGCGGTGGCGGTGGCTTCCGTCCCGGTGGCGGCGGCGGTGGCGGTGGCTTCCGTGGCGGTCCCGGTGGCGGCGGTGGCGCCGGCGGCGGTGGCTACCGTGGTGGCCCCGGTGGCGGCGGTGGCGCTCCCGGCGGTGGTTTCCGTCCGGGTGCCCCGGCCGGTGGCGGTGGTCGTCCCGGTGGTGGCGGTCGTGGCCGTGGCGGCGGTGCCGCGGGTGCCTTCGGGCGTCCGGGTGGCCGGCCGACCCGTGGCCGCAAGTCCAAGAAGCAGCGCAGACAGGAGTTCGACAACCTGTCGGCCCCGACCATGAGCTCGGGCGCGCCCCGGGGTCAGGGTCAGGTCGTCAGGCTCTCCCGTGGCGCCTCGCTGTCGGACTTCGCCGACAAGATCAACGCCAACCCGGGTTCGCTGGTCCAGGAGATGTTCAACCTGGGCGAGATGGTCACCGCGACCCAGTCCTGCTCTGACGAGACCCTGCTGCTGCTCGGTGAGCACCTCGGTTTCGACGTGCAGATCGTCAGCCCGGAGGACGAGGACCGCGAGCTGCTCGCGCAGTTCAACATCGACCTCGACGCCGAGGTCGCGGAGGACCGCCTGGTCAGCCGTGCGCCGGTGGTGACCGTCATGGGTCACGTCGACCACGGTAAGACCAAGCTGCTCGACGCGATCCGTAAGGCGAACGTGGTGGCCGGCGAGGCGGGTGGCATCACCCAGCACATCGGCGCCTACCAGGTCCACGTCCCGCACGAGGGCGAGGACCGCGCGGTGACCTTCATCGACACCCCGGGTCACGAGGCGTTCACCGCCATGCGTGCCCGTGGTGCCCAGGTCACCGACATCGTGGTGCTGGTGGTGGCGGCCGACGACGGCGTCATGCCGCAGACGATCGAGGCGCTCAACCACGCCAAGGCGGCCGAGGTGCCGATCGTGGTCGCGGTCAACAAGGTCGACAAGCCGGAGGCGAACCCCGACAAGGTCCGCCAGCAGCTGACCGAGTACGGCCTGGTCGCCGAGGAGTACGGCGGCGACACCATGTTCGTCAACGTGGCGGCCAAGCCGGGCATCGGCATCGACGAGCTGCTGGAGGCGGTCCTGCTGACCGCCGACGCGTCGCTGGAGCTGACCGCTCCGATCGACGGGCCGGCGCAGGGTGTGGCCATCGAGGCGCACCTGGACAAGGGTCGTGGTGCGGTGGCGACGGTGCTGGTGCAGAAGGGCACCCTGCGGGCGGGCGACTCGATCGTCGCCGGTGGGGCCCACGGCCGGGTCCGCGCCATGCTCGACGAGAACGGCAACCAGGTCGCCGAGGCCGGTCCGGCCCGTCCGGTCCTGGTGCTCGGTCTGACCGCGGTGCCGGGTGCGGGTGACACCTTCCTGGCCGCCGAGGACGACCGCACGGTGCGGCAGATCGCCGAGCAGCGGCAGGCACGACGGCGGGCGGCGTCCTTCGCCAACTCCCGTGGCCGGGCCACCCTCGAAACGCTCATGGAGCAGCTCAAGGAGGGCGAGAAGACCTCGCTCAACCTGGTGCTCAAGGGCGACGTCTCCGGTTCCGTGGAGGCCCTCGAGGACGCGCTGTTCAACCTCGACATCCCCGAGGAGGTCCAGCTCAGGATCATCCACCGGGGCGTGGGTGCGATCACCGAGAGCGACGTCATGCTCGCGAGCGCCTCGTCCGAGGCGGTCACGATCATCGGCTTCAACGTGCGGGCCGCCAACAAGGTCCGCGAGATCGCCGACCGCGAGGGCGTGGAGATCCGGTACTACACCGTCATCTACCAGGCCATCGAGGAGATCGACGCCGCGCTCAAGGGGCTGCTCAAGCCGGAGTACGAGGAGGTCGAGCTGGGCACCGCGGAGATCCGCGACGTCTTCCGCTCGTCCAAGATCGGCAACATCTCCGGTTGCATCGTCCGGTCCGGCATCATCCGCCGCAACGCCAAGGCGCGGCTGCTGCGGGACGGGGCGGTCGTGGCGGACAACCTCACGATCAGCTCGCTCAAGCGGTTCAAGGACGACGCGACGGAGGTCCGCGAAGGCTTCGAGTGTGGTCTGACTCTGGGCGGTTTCAACAACGTCCAGGTCGGCGACACCATCGAGACCTTCGAGATGCGGGAAAAGCCGCGCGCCTGACAACAGTGCTCAAGGGGTTTACGCCATCCGGCGTAAACCCCTTGAGCATGTCCGGGCCGGTTCCGTAACGTCCGTGGCGATGTATACCGGAACCGCACTCTTCGACCTGCTCCTGCCGGGTGACTCCCGCTCGCTCAAGGCGAAGCGCTCCTACGTCCGGCCCATCGTGGCGGCGCTGCGCCGGTTCGAGGTGTCGGCCGCCGAGGTGGGCGCGCTCGACCTGCACGGTCGGGCCGAGATCGGGGTGGCCGTGGTGGCCGCCGAGGCGACCCACGTCCGCGACGTGCTCGACTCCTGCGAACGGCTGGTCGCCGCCCGCCCCGAGGTCGACCTCCTCTCTGTCCGCCGCCACCTCCACACCCCCGAAGACTGACCACCCTCGCCGCCTGCCCCCCGCTGATCCCGTACACCCTCCCCACCGGCCCCCGCTGGTGCCCGCCTGCCCTCGTGGACCCCGAGTGTCTTCGTTGACCCCACAGCTCCTCGTTCACCCCTGGGCCCTCGTTGAACTCGCCTGCCCTCGTTGATCAAGAGCTTTGCGTCAGCCTCGACGGTGATCAAGAGCTTTGCGTCAGCTTTGATCTTCAGGTTGACGCAAACCTCTTGATCAGTTGACGCAAACCTCTTGATCACCGGGGCGGGTTGGGCGGGGCGGGTTGGGCGGGGTGGGGAGTGGGGCGGGAGTGGGGTGGGGCGGGGTGGGGGCGGGCGGGTGGGGGTGGCGCGCGGGTAGTGTTCGAGGTGTTGGGTGGTTGGTCCCGGTGACGTCCGCGTCGCCGTTCCGGCCGCGGAAGGAACGCCCTGGAGGTGGGGGACATGACTGATCCGGCCAAGGTTCGCCGGCACGCCGAGCGGATTCGCGAACTGGTCGCCTCGGTGGTGCGGAGCCAGATCAAGGACCCCCGGCTCGGGATGATCACCATCACCGACGCCCGGATCACCGCCGACCTGCGCGACGCCACCGTCTTCTACACCGTCCTCGGTGACGCGGCGGCCCAGGCCAGCACCGCCGCCGCGCTGGAGAGTGCCAAGGGCATGCTGCGTAGCACCGTCGGCAAGGCCCTCGGGCTGCGTCACTCGCCCTCGCTGGCCTTCGTCCTCGACGACGTGCAGGACCAGGTCAAGCAGATCGACGACCTGCTCGCCCAGGCCCGGCACGCCGACGCCGAGGTGCAGCGGCTGGCCGCCCAGGCCAAGTACGCGGGCGACGCCCAGCCGTACCGGGTCGACGACGAGGACGACGAGGCGGACGACGACGTCAGCACCGACACGTCCGCGACGGACCGGCGGTGACGGCCGCCCCGGGCACGGCCGACGAGCTCCGTACCGGGTCACCGTCCGCGGGCCCCGGCGAGGATGACTGGGCTGCCGCCGTCGCGGCGGTACGTGGCCTGTCGGCCGACGCCCGGGTGCTGCTGATCTGTCACGTCAACCCGGACGGCGACGCGCTGGGCAGCATGCTCGGCTTCGGGCTCGGGCTGCGCCGGCTCGGCGTCCACCGGTTGCAGGCCACCTTCCCGGGGCCGCCCGAGGTGCCGGAGCCGTTCCGTTGGCTGCCGGGCCTCGACCTGCTGGTGCCGGCGGCGGAGGCGTACCCGGACCCGGACCTGGTGGTCTGCTTCGACGCCGCGAGCGAGTCGCGGCTCGGTGACCTGGTCGACCGGCTCGACACCGCCGGCACCTCGATCGTCCTCGACCACCACGCCTCGAACACCGGTTTCGGTGCGGTATGCCTGGTCGACCCGGTGGCGGCGGCGACCTCGGTCGTCGCCGAGCAGTTGCTCTCCCGGCTCGACGTGCCGCTGGACGCCGAGATCGCGACGGGTCTCTACGTCGCGCTGACCACCGACACCGGCTCGTTCCGGTTCGCGGCCACCACTCCCGAGGTGCACCGGCTCGCCGCCCGGCTGCTCGCCACCGGCCTGCGCCCCGGTGACATCTCCCGTCAGGTCTTCGACACCCGGCCGTTCGGGGCGGTCCGGCTCTTCGGTGAGGTGCTGGGCCGCGCCCGGCTCGAACCGGAGGCCGCCGCCGGTCACGGCCTGGTCTGGACCGACGCCACCCTCGACGACCTGGCCCGGCACGACCAGCAGCCGTACGTGCTGGAGTCGCTGATCGACTCGGTCCGCTGCACCGCGGAAGCGGACGTCGCCTGTGTGCTCAAGCAGGTCGGGCCGGTCGAATGGGCGGTGTCGATGCGCAGCAAGGGTGCCGTCGATGTCAGCGCGGTGGCGGTGGCGTTGGGTGGCGGAGGCCACCGCTTCGCCGCCGGTTTCACCGGATCGGGCGACGCCGAGCAGGTCATCGCCCTGATCAGGGCCGAGTTGGCCGGTGCGCTGACCGGTGGCCCCGCCGATGCCGACGGGTGTCGGTCTTCCCGCACGCAGTGACCCCGGGGAGAATCGGACGATGGAGCAGCCGCACGAGATCGCCGTGGACGTCTCCCGCGCCTGGGACAGGCCGGTGGTCACCGTGCCGGTGCTGGCCTGCCTCTCCCTGGTCGGTGGGCAGTTCCCGTCGTTCTCGGCGCAGGCCAACATCTGGACGCTGGGAACCGGCGGTGCGCTGATCTGGCTCGGGCTCGGCAACCGGGTGCAGCGTCGGCCGGCACCGCGTCGGCTGGGCCGGGGCGCCGTCTGGTGGCTGCTCCCGGCGGCGCTGTTCGGGGTGCTCGAAGGGGCCACCTTCGTCATGGCGGTCGGCGACGAGTTCCCCACGTTCTCCCGCCTGGCCGATCCGCTGCTGGAGGACGACCTGGTCCGTTCAGCGGCCTGGTTCGCCTGGCTGGCCGCGTTCTGGGGGCTGGTACGGCGATGATGCGGACCCTCGCCATCAGTGGCTTCCTCGCTTCGCTGGTGCTTTTCGCGGTCGTCGAGTGGGCGGCCCGCCGGGCGGGTTCCCGGATCCCCTCCCTGGGCGACATCTGTGCCTACGTGATGCGGTACGAGGTCGGGCCGGTGCCGGTCGGACGGATCGGCGTGTTCGGGTTCTGGTGGTGGCTGGGCTGGCACTTCCTGGCCCGCTGACCGCCTACCTCCCGGCGGGTCCCGGCCGCTGCGGGCCGGGCAGGAGCGGCGGCTAGGGGTCCGGGCCCGGTGCTACCTGTTCGGCTGGGGCTCGGGTCTGGCCGGCGGGTTCGGCCCGGTGTCAGGTGGTTGGTCCGGGCCGGCCTTTCCTCCCTCGTGCGGTGCGTCCGCCCGGCCCGGTTCTGCCGGGTTCGAGCTGCCCGGTCGCACACCTCGTGCGGGTTCGACCCGATTGAGGCTCGTCTTCGGTCGGGGTCGGGCCGGTTCGGCGGTGCCGTTCCGTGGTCGGCGTGTCCTGCTCGATCGGACGGGTCACGGGGGCTCCGGCGGAGTCCGGTTCCTGCGCGGTGCGGGTGTTCGTGCCGCGTCGGTCGGGTCGGGGTGCTCCCGGGGTGCTCGCCAGGCTCGTCCAGATGACGGGAAGAGTGGGCACTATTTGGAAAGTAAACGTTAACTTGGGAGAGGCCGACGTCACGCCGTGACGCAGGTCGCGGGCGGTGGTGCCACACCCGGTGCCGCCTCCCTCCAGGGTCTGACCGACCCGGGCTCACGCTGCCAGGCGAGCCGCTCCGGTGATCCCGGGCTGCCTTCCCGGCGCTCAGCAGGACCGCCCGTCCGGGCCACCTGTTCAGTGGTCCGCACCCTGGAAGGACACACCGCCATGGCGACCAAGCCCAAGACCGAGACCACCGACGAGGCCCGCGAGCAGATGCGCCGCGCGTTGCAGACCTCGATGGACACCCGTCAGTGACCCTGCCCCACCGCCGGTGACCCGCCGCCCGGCTGAGTCGTGACTCAGCCCGGCCCGGTGGTCGTGCTCGGTTCCGCTAGGCCCGGTGCCGTTCGTCCCACCCGGGTCAGCCCCGGGTCGGGGTCCCGGCGTGGCCCGGCTCCACCCCGGCCCAGGTGCGGTCCGGCTCGGCCGTAGCGCCGACTCCGGATCGTCCCGACCCTGGCGTCAGCCGGGTACGGGCCGGTCCAACACCGGCTGCGCTCAGCTCCATCCCCTCCCGGCCCTCGGCCCGGCTCCGGTTGCGCTCGGCTCCACCCTGGCCAGGGCCCGACTCTGGCCGCGACCGGTGCCCCAGCAGGGCCAGACTGTTCAACCCACCCGGCCGAACCGTGTTCGACCGGCTCCACCATGCGGTGTCCAGGGTCGCCCGGCTCAGGCCGCGTCCGACCGCAATGATGGGACGACATCCAGAGATCACTCGATCGGTCGGTGCACCCCGCGGTGACCGAAACCGTCCCATCGGCCGGCCGGTCGGGTCCTGGCCAGAGCCGGGCCGCCCGTTGGCCCGCATCCGCCGGGCCGCGCCGGCCGGGGCACCCCCGTCGCGTCCGTCGGGCCGACCGGCCAGGGCACCCCCCGTTGCCTCCGTCGGGCCGACCGGCCGGGGCACCCCCCCGTCGCCTCCGGGCCGCGCCGCCTCCGCCAGCTCGGCCCATGTCAGTCGCGCCCGGCTCGGTCCACGTGAGCCGCGCCGGCTCGGTCCACGCCGGTCGAACCCCGCCGTTCGGGCCAGGGACGCCAGGCCAGGGACGCCAGGCCAGGGACGCCGGGCCGGGCACGCCGGGCCGGGCACGCCGAGCCGGGGACGCCGGGCAAACCATGCCCCGCAATCCCGCCCCCCGCTGAATCCGCCCGGCCCAGACATTCCGCCTCACCCACTCCATCACCCGGATGCCCGGCCCCTACGGTCGCGTGCGTCGCCGGGTCGTTTCCGTCGACGCCGTTCGGTAAGTGATGCTGACGCTTGCGTTCCTTACCGCAGGCATGCCAGGATCGGCGGCGATGAGCCAGTCCACCGCCACCGCCACCGCCACCGCGCTCGCCTCGCCGCGCCGGATCGCCGCGCTCGCCCTGCCCGCCCTGGTGGTGCTCGCGGCCGAACCGCTCTACGTGCTGGTCGACACCGCCGTCGTGGGGCACCTGGGCCGGGTCCCGCTGGCCGCGCTCGCCGTCGGCGGCACGGTGTTGACGCTCACCGCCTGGCTCGGCACCGTGCTGGCGTACGGCATCACGGGGCGGGCGGCCCGCCGGTTCGGTGCCGGTGACCGGGCTGCGGCGCTGGCCGAGGGCGTCCAGGCGTCCTGGTTGGCGTTCGGGGTGGGCGTGCTGGTGGCCGTCGGCATGCAGGTCGGCGGTGACGCGCTGGCGCGTACCCTCGCCGGTGGTGGTGGCGAGGTGGCCGACACCGCCGGGCAGTGGCTGCGGATCGCGGCCCTGGGCGCGCCCGGCCTGCTGCTGGCCGCCGCCGGCAACGGCTGGCTGCGCGGCATCCAGGACACCCGCCGCCCGCTGCTGTTCGTGCTCGGGCCGAACCTGCTCTCCGCACTGCTCTGCCCCCTGCTGGTCTACCCCGCCGGGCTCGGGGTGACCGGCTCGGCGGTGGCCAACGCGATCGCCCAGACCGTCTCGGGTGCCCTCTTCGTCGGGGCGCTGCTGCGGGAGCGGGTGGGCGTGCGGCCCCGGCCGGCGCTGATCCGCCAGCAGTTGGTGCTCAGCCGGGACCTGCTGATCCGGGGGCTCGCCTTCCAGGCCAGCTTCCTGTCCGCCACCGCCGTCGCCGCCCGGTTCGGCGCCGCCGCCGTGGGGGCCCACCAGATCGCGCTGCAGCTGTGGTTCTTCACCGCGTTGCTGCTCGACGCGTTGGCGATCGCCGCGCAGGCGTTGATCGGCGCGACACTGGGTGCCGGCGACGCCGCCGGGGCGCGCGCCCTGGCCCGCCGGTTCGCCCTGCTCGGCGGGGTGTGCGGGGTGGCCTTCGCGGTGCTGATCGCCGCCGGGGCCGGCGTCGTGCCGTCCCTGTTCAGCTCGGATCCCGAGGTACGCGGGCAGGCGATGGTGGCGTGGCCCTGGTTCGTGGCGATGCAACCGTTCGCCGGGGTGGTGTTCGCCCTCGACGGTGTGCTCATCGGTGCCGGCGACATCCGCTACCTGCGCAACCTGACCGTGGTCGCGGCGGTCGGCGGCTTCCTGCCGGCGATCTGGCTCTCCCACGCGTTCGACCTCGGTCTGGGCGGCATCTGGGCCGGCCTCACCCTGCTCGTGGTGATCCGGCTCGTCGGCGTGCTGCTGCGACTGCGGTCCGGCAGGTGGGCGGTGGTCGGCGCGGTGCGCTGACCGACGCGCGGCGACCGGTGACGGTTCTCCGGCCGGCCAGCTCCCGTCGTGGACGTCGCCCGTCGGGGCCGGTGCGGTCCGCCGGCGCGCGGTCCGGCCCCGACCAGCTCGGCAACCGCCGGCCGAGGGTACGACGGGTGACGCATCCACTCGGGGAGTCCGACCCGGGCACGGTGCCCGGGTGGGGGCGGTGTGGTCATGCCGCTCCTGACGACCGACGAGGCGTCTGCGGGGTGGCACGGCATGGTGCCGTGCGGTGGCGGGCGGGATGGACCCGTCTGGCAGGCTTGGCGGTCGTGAACGGTGACGGTCTGATCGTGGTCGACAAGCCCGGCGGCATGACGTCGCACGACGTGGTGGCGCGCATCCGCCGGTTGGCCCGTACCCGCCGGGTCGGGCACGGCGGCACCCTCGACCCGATGGCGACGGGGGTGCTGGTGATCGGGGTCGGCCGGGCCACCCGGCTGCTGACGTACGTGATCGGGGCGGGCAAGAGCTACACCGCGACGGTCCGGCTCGGCCAGTCCACGGTCACCGACGACGCCGAGGGCGACGTGATCGGGACCACGCCGGCCGGTGCGCTGACCGACGCCGCGATCCGGGCCGCGTTCGTGCCGTTGACCGGCGAGATCGACCAGGTGCCCAGCGCGGTCAGCGCCATCAAGATCAATGGGGAGCGGGCGTACAAGCGGGTCCGGGACGGCGAGCAGGTCGAGCTGCCCGCCCGGCGGGTCACCGTCTCCCGGCTCGACGTGTCGGCGATCCGCCGGGACACCCCGGACGTGGTCGACGTGGACATCGACGTCGACTGCTCGTCGGGGACGTACATCCGGGCGCTGGCCCGGGACGCGGGCCTGGCGCTCGGCGTCGGCGGGCACCTCACCGCGCTGCGGCGGACCGCTGTGGGCAGTTTCACCCTGGCCGAGTCGGCGACCCTCGCGGCGCTGGAGCAGCGCGCGCCCGAGGTGGTCACCCTGCCCCTCGATACGGCCGCCGACAGGTACTTCTCCCGTCGGCAGGCCAGCGCCGACGAAGCGAAGGTGCTCTCCCACGGCGGCCCGCTGGACCCGGTGGGCATCGCCGGACCGTACGCCGTCTTCGGACCGGACGGTGGCCTGATCGCTATCGTCAGCGAGCGGGACGGCCGGGCCCGCGCGGAGATCGTGCTCGCCCCGGCCTGACCGGGCCGCCGGCCGGCGCGGTGGGGACGGGTGGGCAACGACGGCCGGGACGACCGGCGGCGGGTGGTACGGGTGTGAGCCGGTCAGCGGCGGAGCAGGAAAGGAGCGGCATGCAGCGGTGGCGGGGGTACGAGGCGACGCCCGGTGACTGGGGGCGGTCGGTCGTCACCATCGGCGTCTTCGACGGTGTGCACCGGGGGCACCAGGCGACCATCGGGCACGCCGTGGCGCGGGCCCGTGAGCTGGGCGTACGGTCGGTGGTGGTGACCTTCGACCCGCATCCGGCCGAGGTGGTCCGCCCCGGCGCGCACCCGGCCGTGCTCACCGAGCCCACCCGCAAGGCGGAGCTGATCGAGGCGCTCGGGGTCGACGTGCTGTGTGTGGTGCCGTTCACCGCCGAGCTGTCCCGGTTGCCGGCCGAGGCGTTCGTGCACGACATCCTGGTCGAGCACCTGCACGCGGCGCTGGTCGTGGTGGGGGACAACTTCCGGTTCGGGCACCGGGCCGCCGGGAACGTGGCGCTGCTCGAACAGCTCGGTGGGACCTTCGGCTTCGGGGTGGAGAACGCCCCGCTGGTCGCCGCCGACGGCACGGTCTTCTCCTCGACGTACGTCCGGGCCCGGATCGAGGCCGGGGACGTGGCGGCGGCGACCGTCGTGCTCGGCCGGCCGCACCGGCTGGAAGGGGTGGTGGTGCTGGGCGACCAGCGCGGCCGGGAGCTGGGTTTCCCCACCGCCAACCTGCGCTGCCCGCCGCACGCGGCGGTGCCCGCCGACGGGGTGTACGCCGGCTGGCTGGTGCGCGGGGGCATCGAGCGGCTGCCGGCGGCCATCTCGATCGGCACCAATCCGACGTTCGCCGGCCGGGAGCGCCGGGTCGAGGCGCACGTGCTGGACTTCGCGGGCGATCTGTACGGCGAGCAGGTCGCCCTCGACTTCGCCGCCCACCTGCGTGGCCAGATCCGGTACGACGCGATCGAACCGCTGCTGGTGCAGATGGCCGAGGACGTCGCGCGGACCCGGGTGGCGGTCGGCTGACCGGCCCGGCGGGCCGGGTCGGCGGGCCGCCGACGCCCGCCGCGCGGGCCTTGACCGGGCGGTTCCGCGACGGGCTGGTAGTGTGGCGGTGACGTCGGATGACCGACGCGGGGCCTCGCGTGCCTGCACGACGCCGCGGGTGCGAGGTTCGTCCGTCCCCGGTCCGTTCGGACCCGAACGACGGACACCAGTTGTCAACCCACCGAAACAGGGAGAACATGGCGCTCGACCAGGAAGCCAAGGCCAAGATCCGCTCGGAGTACGCGACCGCCGAGGGCGACACCGGTTCGCCGGAGGTCCAGGTCGCGGTCCTCACCAAGCGGATCGCGGAGCTGACCGAGCACCTGAAGGTGCACAAGCACGACCACCACAGCCGCCGTGGGCTGCTGCTGCTGGTCGGTCGGCGCCGTCGGCTGCTCAACTACGTCCAGAAGAAGGACATCAACCGCTACCGGTCGCTGATCGAGCGGCTCGGCCTGCGCCGATGACGTGACGGGGGAGCGGCCACCTGCCGCTCCCCCGTTCCGCGCACCACCAGAAGAAGAGGGCCGCGCGACCACCCGAGAGGGAGCCGGTCAGCGTACCGGTCTCCGGTAGTGGCCCCCGGGCATCCCGGCAACCTGCCGGCCACCCGGGCGCTTCGATCGAAGACCGGCCGTCTGAGCAGCTCCGGTGTCGTGGGCCCACGACGCGAAGGAGTACCGCCGCACATGACCGAGACCAACCTCGGCACCGAATCCCGCACCGCCGTGATCGACAACGGGTCCTTCGGCACCCGTGAGATCACCTTCTCCACCGGCCGGCTGGCCCGCCAGGCCGCCGGCTCCGTCATCGCCCAGCTCGGCGAGACGGTCGTCCTCTCCGCCACCACCGCCGGCAAGCACCCGAAGGAGCAGTTCGACTTCTTCCCGCTGACCGTCGACGTCGAGGAGCGGATGTACGCCGCGGGCCGCATCCCCGGCTCGTTCTTCCGCCGCGAGGGCCGGCCCAGCGAGGACGCGATCCTCACCTGCCGGCTGATCGACCGGCCGCTGCGCCCGTCGTTCGTCAAGGGCCTGCGCAACGAGGTCCAGGTCGTCGAGACCGTCCTCGCGCTCGACCCGCAGCACCCGTACGACGTGGTCGCCATCAACGCGGCCTCGATGTCGACGAAGCTGTCCGGCCTGCCGTTCTCCGGCCCGATCGGGGCGACCCGGGTGGCCCACGTCGACGGTCAGTGGGTGGCCTTCCCGACCCTGGAGGAGCTGGCGCGGGCCACCTTCGACATGGTGGTGGCCGGCCGGGCCCTCGACGACGGCGACGTCGCGATCATGATGGTCGAGGCCGAGGCGACCCCGCACGCGGTGACCCTGATCGCGGCCGGCGCGACCGCCCCGACCGAGGAGATCGTCGCCAGCGGCCTGGAGGCCGCCAAGCCGGCCATCCGCGAGCTGTGCCGCGCGCAGAGCGAACTGGCCGAGGTGGCCGCGAAGCCGGTCACCGAGTTCCCGGTCTTCCTCGACTATCAGGACGACGTCTACCAGGCGGTGGCCGAGCTGGTCCGCGCCGAGGTGGCCGAGGCGCTCCAGATCGCCGGCAAGGCCGACCGCGAGGAGGCCCTGGACCGGGTCAAGGCCAGGGTCGCCGAGGAACTGACGGCCCGCTTCGAGGGCCGGGAGAAGGAACTCTCCGCCGCCTTCCGGTCGCTGACCAAGTCCGAGGTCCGCAACCGGGTGCTGCGCGAGCAGGTTCGCATCGACGGCCGGGGGCCGCGCGACATCCGGCCGCTGACCGCCGAGGTCGGCGTGCTGCCCCGGGTGCACGGTTCCGCGCTGTTCGAGCGGGGCGAGACCCAGATCCTGGGCGTCACCACGCTGAACATGCTGCGCATGGAGCAGATGGTGGACACCCTCTCCCCGGAGAACCGCAAGCGTTACATGCACAACTACAACTTCCCGCCGTACTCGACCGGGGAGACCGGCCGGGTCGGCTCGCCGAAGCGGCGGGAGATCGGCCACGGCGCGCTGGCCGAGCGGGCGTTGCTGCCGGTGCTGCCGTCGCGCGAGGAGTTCCCGTACGCCATCCGGCAGGTGTCCGAGGCGCTCGGCTCCAACGGCTCGACCTCGATGGGGTCGGTCTGCGCCTCGACGCTGGCGCTGCTGTCGGCAGGTGTGCCGCTCAAGGCGCCGGTGGCCGGCATCGCGATGGGCCTGATCTCCGACGAGGTCGACGGCAAGACCCAGTACGTGACGCTGACCGACATCCTCGGTGCCGAGGACGCGTTCGGTGACATGGACTTCAAGGTCGCCGGTACGCCGGAGTTCGTCACCGCGCTCCAGCTCGACACCAAGCTCAACGGCATCCCGTCGGACGTGCTGGCCGCCGCGCTCCAGCAGGCGAACGAGGCCCGGCAGACGATCCTCGGGGTGATGCAGGCGGCGATCGAGGCCCCGGCCGAGATGTCGGACTACGCGCCCCGGGTCACCACCGTCAAGATCCCGGTGGACAAGATCGGCATGGTGATCGGCCCGAAGGGGCAGACCATCAACGCCATCCAGGACGAGACCGGTGCCGAGATCTCCATCGAGGACGACGGCACGATCTACGTCGGCGCGACCAACGGCCCGTCGGCGCAGGCCGCCGTGGACCGGATCAACGGGATCGCCAACCCGACCCTGCCCAAGGCCGGCGAGCGGTTCCTCGGCACGGTGGTCAAGACCGCCGCGTTCGGCGCGTTCATCTCGCTGCTGCCCGGCCGCGACGGCCTGCTGCACATCTCCAAGGTGGGCGACGGCAAGCGGGTCGAGCGGGTCGAGGACTTCCTCAACGTCGGCGACAAGGTCGAGGTGGAGATCGCGGACATCGACGCCCGCGGCAAGATCTACCTGGACAAGGTCCGGCCGGAGGGCGCCGAGGCGCCGGCCGCCGGTGAGGCCGCCGGTGGCGACCGACCGGCCGGCCGGGGCGGTGACCGGGGCCCGCGTGACCGCGGTGACCGGGGTGGCGACCGGGGCGGTCGTGCCCCGGAGCGCGGCGAGCGTGGCCCGGGTGGCGGCGAGGGTGGCGACGGCGGCGAGCGTCCGCGTCGGCGTACCCGGCACAGCTGAGCAGTGACCGGCCGGGTGACGACGTCGTCGTCACCCGGCCGGTGTGTTCCCTCCACCCCTCGTCGCACCGAGAGCAGGTCTGCGTGAGCCGTTCGCCGTTCCCCCCGGCTCGACGGCCGGTGGCGTCGCCCGGCGTCGTCCGGCACGCCACCGCCGGGCAGGCCGGCCGCGCCGGTGCGGCGTCCCGGGCGGTCACCCGCACGATCAGTGACGACCCGTTGGGCGGCACCGTGCGGCGGACCGTGCTGCCGAGCGGGCTGCGGGTGCTCACCGAGGCGATCCCGACGATGCGCAGCGTCTCGTTCGGCATCTGGGTCACCGTCGGCTCGCGGGACGAGACGGGCCCGCAGGCCGGTGCCGCGCACTTCCTGGAACACCTGCTGTTCAAGGGCACCCACAAGCGCACCGCACTGGAGATCTCCGCCGAGATCGAGGCGGTGGGTGGCGAGACCAACGCCTTCACCACCAAGGAATACACCTGCTACTACGCGCGGGTGCTCGACGAGGACCTGCCGCTGGCCATCGACGTGATGTGCGACGCGGTCGCCGACTCGCTGCTGGAACCGGCCGACGTGGAGACCGAACGCGGGGTCATCCTCGAAGAGATCGCCATGCACGACGACGAGCCCGGCGACGAGGTGCACGACCTGTTCGCCCGCGCCGTCTACGGTGACCACCCCCTCGGCCGGTTGATCTCCGGTACCGAGGAGACGGTCACCCCGATGACCCGCCGGCAGATCCAGAGCTTCTACCGTCGCCGCTACACCGCGCCGCAGATCGTGATCGCCGCCGCCGGCAACCTCGACCACGCCGCCGTGGTCCGGCTGGTCCGCCAGGCGCTGCGCGGCACCCCGCTGGACACCGACCCGGCCGCGCCGGGCACGCCCCGACGCAACACCCCGGCGGTACGCACGAAGCCGGCCGCCGTCCTGGTCGAGCCGAAGGAGACCGAGCAGGCGCACGTCATCCTCGGCTGCCCCGGCATCGACCGGGTCGACGAGCGGCGGTTCGCCCTCGGGGTGCTCAACAACGTCCTCGGCGGCGGCATGTCCAGCCGGCTGTTCCAGGAGATCCGCGAGCGGCGTGGCCTGGCCTACTCGGTCTACTCCTACGCCAGCCAGTACGCCGACAGCGGCCTGTTCGCCGTCTATGCCGGCTGCGCGCCGGGCAAGGTCGACGAGGTGCTCCAGCTGACCCGCGCCGAACTGGCCCGGGTGGCCGCCGACGGGCTCACCGAGGCGGAGGTGGCCCGGGGCAAGGGGATGAGCAAGGGCTCGTTCGTGCTGGGCCTGGAGGACACCGGGTCCCGGATGAGCCGGCTGGCCAAGGGCGAGCTGCTCTACGGCGATCTGATGCCGGTGGACGAGTTGCTGGCCCGGGTCGACGCGGTGACCGTGGCCGACGTGAACACCCTGGCCGCCGAGCTGCTGGGCCGGCCGATGTCGCTGGCGGTGGTCGGCCCGTTCGGCGAGCACGACTTCGCCGGCTGAGCCCGCCACCCACCACCCTCCGCCGGGCCGTCCGGGCGGCGGTCGACCCGTCGGTGTCCGGGGTGCGCGGCGACCCGCGATACGGGTCCGGAGCGCGTGCCGGGACCGGCCGGTGGGACGGTGGTGGTCCGGCGGTGGCCCGCGTCCCGATTGGGATAGGTTGTGCCGCGTGACTGACGAGCAGGAGAAGGTTCCGGGCGGGGCGGTCCGGGTCGGCGTGCTGGGGGCCCGGGGCCGGATGGGTGCCGAGGTGTGCCGGGCGGTCGACGGGGCCGACGACCTGGCGCTGGTGGCCGCCGTCGACCAGGGTGACGAGCTGTCCGCCGCCGCCTCCGCCGAGGTGGTCGTCGACTTCACCACCCCGGACGTGGTCATGGACAATCTGCGCTGGTGCATCGACCAGGGCGTGCACGCGGTGGTCGGCACCACAGGCTTCACCGGGCAGCGGCTGGAGCAGGTGCGCGGCTGGCTCGCCGCCCGGCCCGACGTCGGGGTGGTGATCGCCCCCAACTTCGGCATCGGCGCGGTGCTGATGATGCAGTTCGCCGCCCGCGCGGCCCGGCACTTCGAGTCCGTGGAGATCATCGAGCAGCACCACCCGCGCAAGCTCGACGCGCCGAGCGGCACCGCCACCCACACCGCCCGGCTGGTCGCGCAGGCCCGCGCCGAGGCCGGCCTCGGCCCCGCCCCCGACGCGACCAAGGACGAGGTGCCCGGCGCGCGGGGCGCCGACATCGACGGGGTACGCGTGCACGCGGTCCGCGCCACCGGCCTGCTCGCCCACCAGGAGGTGCTGTTCGGCACCCTCGGCGAGACGCTGACCATCCGGCACGACTCGTACGACCGGGTGTCGTTCATGCCCGGGGTGCTGCTGGCCGTGCGGGCGGTCCGGCAGCGGCCGGGCCTGACCGTCGGCCTGGACGCCCTGCTCGACTGAGCCCTGCCCGACTCGCCCCGCCCGGCCGAGGGGCCGGCGGTCGGTGTCGCGTCGACACCGGATGCGGCGGCGGCGAATTCGTTGGCGGTGCGCCGGACCGGCCCCTAGGCTGCCCCGGTGCTGGATTCCGGACATACCGATCGGCTCGGGCGGCGGGTCACCCTGCGTCCGGTGGACGACGACAACTGGCGGGCGGTGGCCGACCTGGCCCCCCGCGACGACCAGCGGGACTGGGTACCGGCGCTGGCGGCCCGCTACCTGGTGCTGACCGCGCGTTCCGAGGTCTGGACGTCGCTCGCGGTGCACGCCGACGAGACCGTGGCGGGCCACGTCATGTGGGGCGTGGACGACGACGGGTCGCGGTGGATCGGCGGGATGCTCATCGACGCCGCCGAGCAGGGCCGGGGGGTGGGCCGGGCCGCCGTACGCACCCTCGCCGACTGGCTGGCCGGGCCGGACGGCGGGCACCCCGTCCGGTTGTCGTACCACCCGGACAACACGGCCGCCGCCCGGCTCTACACCGCGCTGGGTTTCGTCCCCACCGGCGTGGTGGAGGACGACGAACTGGTCGCCGAACTGCGCCGCTGACCCGGCGGTGGGATCACTCCTGCTCGATCACCGACAGGATGTTGCCGGCCGGGTCGGTGAACCAGGCGATCGTCGGCCCGTTGTCGCGCATGATCCCCCGGTCGTCCTGCGGCAGCCCCGGGTAGCGCGCGAACCGCACCCCGCGTGCGGTCAGCTCGTCGACCGCCCGGTCGACGTCGGCCACCGGGAAGTTGAGCACGGTGAACGTCGCCGGCACGTGGTCGGCCTTGGGATAGACCACCACGTCCCGGTCGCCGGCCAGGTGCAGCATCAGCAGCCCACCGGGGCCGCCGAGCTGCGACACCCGCAGGTCGAGGGTGCCGGCGTAGAACTCCCGGGCCCGGTCGGTGTCGTCGGCCGAGAACCCGCTGAACGCCTTCGTCTCCCGGAACATGCCCGTCTCCCTCACCGTCGGTGGCGTACCGCCGCCTCCGGTCTACCAGGACGGGCCGACAGAACCGGCCGGATCAGGGCGTGTCGTCGTCCGGCTCGGTGGGCACCGCGACGTGCAGCCGTACCTGGGGGACGAGCATGTCGTCGACGTCCAGCGCGCGGGCCGCGCCGTCCGGCTCCCAGCCGGTGCTGGTGAGGAACCTACGGGTCGCCTCGTCGCCGTCGAACGCCCAGGCGACCGCATGGGTGAACCCGTCGCCGCGCCAGGCGTCCACGGCGGCGGTGAGCAGCCGGCTGCCGTGCCCGCGCCGGCCCCAGCGCGGCTCGACCAGCAGGTCGGTCACCGCGACCACCTCGGCCCCCAGCGCGGTGGCCGGCTCGCCCGGGGCGAGCGCTTCGGCGTCCGCCGGCCCGGAAGCCGCGAACCCCACCAGATAGGATTGCTCGGCCTGTTCCACGGCGACGAGCACCCGGTGTGCGGCCGAGGGCGGCTCCTGCACCGCCGCGCTCCACCGCCGGGCGAGCCACGCCTCGTCCAGGTTGTCGAGCACGTGCCGGGGCAGCAGCCGACGGTACGCGACCCGCCAGGTCGCGAGCTGCACACGGGCGATCTCGGCGGCGTCCTCGGGACGCGCCGGGCGGACGTACCCCAGAGCCATGGCACGAAAGCCTAGGCCACAGCGAGGGAGACGACGGTGGCGCAGGGGGCCAGGCGCACGACCGGGCAGGTCGTCGCGGTGGTGGTGCTCGCCGTCGCGGTGGCCGCCTTCCTGTCCGTGGCGGCCGTCCGGCACGGCTTCTTCGACCTGAAGGTCTACTACGGCGCGCTGACCTTCTGGGTGCACGACCACGGCGAGATCTACGACTACCTCAAGCCCGGCACCCAGTACGGCTTCACCTACCCGCCGTTCGCCGCCCTGGTGATGCTGCCGATGGCGTACCTGCCGTGGCCGGTCGCGATCACCGTCAGCGTGGCCGCCACGGTGGTGGTCAGCGCGGTGCTGGTCTGGTGGCTGCTCGACCCGGTCGCCCGGCGGGCCGGCTGGACGCGGTGGTTCGTCCTGGCGGTGGCGCTCTGCCTGGCCGCCGCGTTCGAGCCGATGCGGGAGACGGTCAACTTCGGCCAGGTCAACATGCTGCTGCTCTTCCTGGTGGCGGTGGACCTGCTGCGGCTGCTGCCGGCCCGTAACAGATGGGCCGGGGTGGGCATCGGGCTGGCCACCGCGATCAAGCTGACCCCTGGCGTGTTCATCGTCTACCTGCTGGTCACCAGGCGGTTCCGGGCCGCCGGCACCGCCGTCGCCGCCGCCGCGGCGGCCACCCTGCTCGCCGCGGCCCTCTTTCCCGACGCCGCCCGGGAGTTCTGGACGTCGGCGCTGTGGAACACCGACCGGGTGGGCGAGTTGGCGTTCGTGTCCAACCAGTCGCTGCGCGGGGTGGTGGCCCGGCTGAACCCGGAACATCCGAGCACCCTGGCCTGGCTGGCGCTGGTGCTGGTCACCCTGGCGGTCTGGGGCTGGCGCTGCCGGGCCGCCGTGGCCGTCGGCGACGAGGCCACCGGGCTGGCCCTGACCGGCGCGCTGATGTGCCTGGTCAGCCCGGTCACCTGGGTACACCACCTGGTCTGGTTGATCCCGGCGCTGATCCTGCTGGTCGACAACGCGGTCGCCGCGCCCGCCGGCAGCCTGCGGCGGCGGGCGCTGCTGGCCCTCGCGGTGGTCTCCTACGTGCTGCTGTGCAGCCGGATCGTCTGGGCGTGGGAGAAGGACTTCACCGGGGTCGGCGGCTTCCTGGGCAGCAACACCTACGTCTGGATCAGCCTGGCCCTGCTGGTGCTGCTGCCGATCCGCACCTGGGCGGCACCGGTCGGTGGCGGGCCCGGCGACCCGGTCGGACCGGTCGACCCCGCCGTCGGGCGGCGGCCGGCCGGCTCAGCCGGGCAACCGGCCGGTGTAGCGCAGTTCGTCGAGGTGGACCGGGGGGCCGCCACCGGCCAGCGGCACCTGGTAACGGGACCGCTCACCGTCGACTGACAGCCCGGCCCGCTCGTAGAACCGGCGGGCGCGGGCGTTGTCGGCGAGCACCCAGAGCCGGTACTCCCGCCAGCCGCGTGCCGCCAGCCCGTCGCGGGCGGCGGCGAACAGGGCCTGCGCGGTGCCGTCGCCCCAGTGGGCCGGCTCGACGTACATCGCCAGCACCTCGCCGTACGCCGGGTCGAGATCGCCCCGGTCCTGGTTGTTGCGGTACGGCCCGAAGGTGGTGAACCCGGCAGGCAGCCCGTCGATCTCGGCGAGCAGGGTGGTGAACGGGTGCTCCGGGTCGGCCGTGCCCACGTCCCGTCGGCGTTGCGCCCAGGCCACCGGGTTGAGTCGGGCCAGCACCTCGGCCGGCATGATGCCGGCGTACCCGGCCTGCCAGCCGTGGATGTGCACCCGGGCGATCGCCTCGGCGTCGTCGGGCTCCTCGCGGCGGATGGTGAGCATGCGTCCGTTCTATGCCCCGACGGGCGGTCGGTCCAGTGTCCGCTCCGGTGTCGTACCACTGGTCTAGGGTCGTCGCGATGGCCGCACCGGAATCGCTCTCGCTCGCCCAGGCCCGGCGGATGACGCTCGCCGCCCAGGGCTTCGCCGACCCGCCGCCCGCCGGCACGCCCACCCGCCGCCACCTGCGCCGGGTGCTCGACCGGGTCGGGCTGATCCAGATGGATTCGGTGAACGTGCTGCAACGCGCGCACTACCTGCCGCTCTACAGCCGGCTCGGCCCCTACCCGACCGGCCTGCTCGACACCGCCGCCTACCGCCGCCCGCGTGAGCTGTTCGAATACTGGGGGCACGAGGCGTCCCTGGTGCCGGTGGGGCTGCACGCTGCGCTGCGCTGGCGGATGGCCAAGGCCCGCGACGACGCCTGGGGCGGGATGCGCCGGATTGCCGCCGAGCAGCCCGAACTGGTCGCCTGGGTGCGCGACGAGGTGGCCGCCGCCGGGCCGCTGACCGCCGCCGAGATCGAACACGACGCGCCCCGGGAGACCGGCAACTGGGGCTGGAACTGGTCAGCGGTGAAGCGGGCACTGGAGTTCCTGTTCTGGGCCGGCGAGGTCACGGCCGCCGACCGGACGCCCTCCTTCGCCCGCCGCTACGACCTGCCCGAACGGGTGCTGCCGGCGGCTGCGCTCGACGCCCCCACGCCGACCGACGCGCAGGCGTACCGCACCCTGGTCGCGGTGGCCGCCCGGTCGCTGGGGGTGGCCGCCGAGCCGGAGCTGCGGGACTATTTCCGGCTCCCGCTGGCCGGTGCCCGGCAGGCGGTCGCCGACCTGGTCGAGGCCGGTGAGCTGGTGCCGGTGACGGTGCAGGGGTGGCGGCAGCCGGCCTGGCGGCACGTCGACGCCCGGCTGCCCCGGTGGGTGCGGGGCAACACCCTGGTCAGCCCGTTCGACCCGCTGGTCTGGGAGCGGGCCCGCACCGAGCGGCTGTTCGGCTTCGGCTACCGGATCGAGATCTACGTGCCGGCCGCGCAACGGGTGCACGGCTACTACGTGCTGCCGTTCCTGCAGGGGGAGCGGTTCACCGCCCGGGTCGACCTCAAGGCCGACCGCAGGGCCGGGGTGCTGCTGGTGCCGGCGGCCTGGCAGGAGCCCGGCGTCGACCCGGGGGAGACCGCCGTCGCGCTCGCCGCCGAACTGCACCGGCTCGCCGGCTGGCTCGGCCTGGACGCGGTCGCCCCACCGGCGGCCGGTGACCTGGCCGCCCCGCTGACCGCCGCGTTGCGCAGCCTCACCGGTGTACCGTGAGGCCGTGACGAGCGTTGACGGGCCGACCGGGCCGACCCGGTCGGGGCAGGGCACCGATCCGACGTCGACCGGTGCCGCACCGGCCGGCACCACCCACACGCTGAGCGACCCGCCCCCCGTCGGCACGCCGACCGGTCCGTACCCCGTCGGCACGCCGACCGACCCGTACCTCCACCCGGGCGCGGGCGTCGACGGGCTGCCGCCCGGGTCCTGGTCGGCGGGGCCGCCGGTGGTGTGGCAGCCACCCGAGCCGGACCGGCTGACCCGGTTCGTGCTCCGGCTGCACGCCCGTTCGCCGCGCTGGGCGGCGCCGCTGGCCGCGCTCGGCTGCGTCGCCGCGGGCATGGGTTACGCGCTGGTCAGTGATCCGACCACCAGCGACCCGGACGCCGCGCCGAGCTGCCTGCTCAAGCTGACCACCGGGCTGGACTGTCCGGGCTGCGGGGGCACCCGCGCGCTGTGGTACCTGCTGCACGCCGACCTGCCGGCCGCCGCCCGCCATCACGCCGTGTTCGTCTTCGCGGTGCCCTTCCTGGCGTACCTCTTCGTCGCCTGGGCGGGCCGGCAGGCGTTCGGGTGGCGGCTGCCCGAGCTGCGGCTCAGCTCCCCGGTGATCGGCGGGTTCCTCGCGGTCTGGATGGCGTTCTCGGTGCTGCGCAACCTGCCCTGGGCGCCGTTCACGGCGCTGTACGTCTGACCGGCTGCGGCCCGGCCGGAATCGGGTGGGAGACGTTGGCCACCCGCCGCCGGCCCGGGGCGGAACTGTCCATGATCTCGCTGGTCAGCGCGGTGGCCCGAGTTTCCCCGCAGCCCACCGGGCCACTACAGTCGCAGGAATGCCGGAGATGGTGCAGCCCCAGGTGCAGCTGATCGCGTGGACCCAGTTCCAGGCCCCCGACGACGTGCCGTGGTCGACCGACGCCGAGGGCGGCCAGGCGCTCGCCGAGTTCGCCGGCCGGGCCTGCTACCAGAGCTGGAAGAAGCCGAACCCGGCGACCGCCACCAACGCCGGCTACCTGGCGCACATCCTGGAGGTCGGGCACCTGTCGGTGTTGGAACACGGCAGCGTGACGTTCTACTTCACCGGGGTGTCCCGCTCGTTCACCCACGAGCTGATCCGGCACCGGCACTTCTCCTACTCCCAGCTCTCCCAGCGCTACGTCCCGGAGCGGGACGCGGCGATGGTCGAGCCGGCGGTGATCGCCGACGACCCGGAGCTGCACAAGCGGTTCGTCGAGGCCGCCGAGGCGAGCGTGCGGGCGTACACCGAGCTGTTGGAGGGGTTGGAGCAGCGGTTCGCCGACGAGCCAAACCCGACGCTGCGCCGCAAGCAGGCCCGGCAGGCGGCGCGGGCGGTGCTGCCCAACGCCACCGAGACCCGGATCGTGGTCACCGGCAACTACCGCGCCTGGCGGCACTTCATCGGGATGCGGGCCACCGAGCACGCCGACGTGGAGATCCGTGAGCTGGCCGTGGAGTGTCTGCGGCAGCTCCAGCGGGTCGCCCCGAACGTCTTCGCCGACTTCGTCGTCTCGACGCTGCCCGACGGCACCGAGGTGGCGACCAGCCCGCACGCACAGCTGTCCTGAGCCCTTCCCCACCGGCTGTCCGGTGCTCGTCCGCTAGGTTGTGAGCATGACGCACGACCACCCTGCCGCCCCCGACCGGGGCGTGTCGCGCCCGTTCGGGCGACTGCTCACCGCGATGGCGACCCCGTTCACCGCCGACGGCTCCCTTGATCTCGACGGCGCCGTCCGGCTGGCGACCCACCTGGTCGACGAGCAGGGCAACGACGCGCTGGTGCTCAACGGCACCACCGGCGAGTCGCCCACCACCTCGGACGCGGAGAAGGAGACGCTGATCCGGGCGGTGGTCGAGGCGATCGGTGACCGGGCGCAGATCGTGGCCGGTGTCGGCACCAACGACACCCGGCACACCATCGAGCTGGCCGCCGCGGCCGAGAAGGCCGGCGCGCACGGCCTGCTGGTGGTGACCCCCTACTACAGCAGGCCGCCGCAGCGGGGGCTGGTGGCGCACTTCACCGCCGTCGCCGACGGCACCGGCCTGCCGATCATGATGTACGACATCCCGCACCGCGCCGGGGTGCCGATCGAGACCGAGACGCTGGTGCGGCTCGCCGCACACGAGCGGATCGTCGCGGTCAAGGACGCCAAGGGCGACCTGACCGCCACCGGCTGGGTGACCAGCCGTACCGACCTCGCCTTCTACAGCGGCGAGGACTCGCTCACCCTGCCCACCCTGGCGGTCGGCGGGGTCGGGCTGGTCGGCACGTCGACCCACTTCACCGGCGCGCTCGCCAAGCAGATGATCGAGGCGTACGACGCGGGTGACACCGGCACGGCGCTGGCCCTGCACCGGCGGCTGCTGCCGCTGTTCACCGGGATCTTCCGCAGCCCGGGCACCATCCTGGTGAAGGCGGGCCTGAACGTACTGGGCCTGCCCGCCGGTCCGGTGCGTCCGCCGTTGGTGGACGCCACCGACGACGAACTGGCCCTGCTGCGCGCGGACTGCGCGGCGGCGGGCCTGGACCTGCCCGAATGATCGAACGACACGACGGACGCCGGGTTACGGCGTCGCAGAATGAGGTGGACGCGTGACCGAGGCGCAATTCGAGGGTGAACTGCCCCCGCCGCTGCCCGAGGGCGGGCTGCGGATCATCCCGCTCGGCGGACTCGGTGCCATCGGCCGGAACATGACAGTCTTCGAGTACGACGGCAAGCTGCTGATCGTCGACTGCGGGGTGCTCTTCCCCGACGTGGAGCAGCCCGGGGTGGATCTGATCCTGCCCGACTTCGGGCCGATCCTGGACCGGCTGGCCGACGTGCAGGCGATCGTGCTGACCCACGGTCACGAGGACCACATCGGCGCGGTGCCGTACCTGCTCGCCCACAAGCCGGACATCCCCCTGGTCGGCTCCCAGTTCACCCTCGCCCTGGTCGAGGCGAAGCTGGCCGAGCGGCGGATCCAGCCCTACACGCTGACCGTCCGCGAGGGCGGCCGGGAGCGGCTGGGGCCGTTCGAGTGCGAGTTCTTCGCGGTCAACCACTCGATCCCGGACGCCCTGGCGGTGGCCGTGCGTACCCCGGCCGGCCTGGTGCTGCACACCGGTGACTTCAAGATGGACCAACTGCCGCTGGACGGCCGGATCACCGACCTGGCCGGCTTCGCCCGGCTCGGCGCGGAGGGTGTCGACCTGCTCCTGTCGGACTCCACCAACGCCGAGATCCCCGGTTTCGTCACCCCGGAGCGGGAGATCGGGCCGGTGCTCGACTCGATCTTCGCGAAGGCGAAGGGGCGGATCATCGTCGCCTCGTTCGCCTCGCACGTGCACCGGGTGCAGCAGGTCTTCGACTCGGCGCTGGAGCACGGCCGCAAGGTGGCGCTGATCGGCCGGTCGATGGTCCGCAACATGGGCATCGCCCGCGATCTGGGCCTGCTCAACATCCCGGCCGGTCTGGTGATCGGGATCGAGGAGGCCACCACGCTGCCGCCCGACCAGATCGTGCTGATGTCCACCGGGTCGCAGGGCGAGCCGATGAGCGCCCTGGGCCGGATGGCCAGCGGCGACCACCGGCACATCACCATCGCCCCCGGCGACACGGTCGTGCTCGCCTCGTCGCTGGTCCCCGGCAACGAGACCTCGGTCTACCGGGTGATCAACCGGCTGGCCCGGGCCGGCGCGGTGGTGGTGCACAAGGACGTCGCCAAGGTGCACGTCTCCGGGCACGCCCCCGCCGGTGAACTGCTCTACCTGCTCAACGTGGTGCGCCCGAGCAACCTGATGCCGGTACACGGCGAGTGGCGGCACCTGCGGGCGCACGCCCGCCTCGGCATCGAGTCCGGGGTCGCCCCGGACCGGGTGGTGATCTGCGAGGACGGCGACGTCGTCGACCTGGTCGAGGGCCGGGCCAGCGTGGTCGGGCACGTGAAGAGCCGGTACGTCTACGTCGACGGCCTGGCCGTGGGCGACGTCAGCGAGTCGCTGCTCACCGAGCGGCGGATCCTCGGCGACGGCGGTTTCATCGCCACCACCGTCGTCGTCGACTCGGTCACCGGCAAGGTGGTCGCCGGCCCGACCCTGTCGGCGAAGGGCTTCTCCGAGGACCCGGCCGCGTTCAACCCGGTGATCCCGCTGGTCACCGAGGCGCTGAACCGGGCCGCCGCGGACGGCGTCACCGACCCGCACCAGCTCCAGCAGATCGTCAGGCGCACCGTGGGGCGCTGGGTCAACGACGCGTACCGCCGCCGCCCGATGATCGTCCCGACCGTCGTCGAGGTCTGAGCGGCTTCCCCCCACCCGGACGCTGCGGGCCGGCCACCGTCGTCACGACGGTGGCCGGCCCGTTGTGCGGTGGGCTCAGCGGTGGCGCAGGGTGGCCACGATCAGGTTGGGGTCGGTCGCCGTGACGTAGGCGGCGCTGGCCACCAGGACCGTGCGCCCGCGTACGGCCACCGAGGTGGGGTTCTGGAGCCCGTCGGCACCGGTCAACAGGGTCCTGGTCCGCCCGTCGTGGTCGATGCCGACCACCGTGTTGGGCCCGTTGAGGGCGGCGACGACCCGGCCGTCGGCGGTGAACGCGAAGTCGTCGATGCCGACCAGTCCGGTCGCCCTGACCTCGACGGCTCCCGGGCGGCCCTGCCGCAGCGGAATCCGCAGCAGGGTGCCCTGGTCCAGGTTGGTCACCCAGACCGCGCCGCCGCGCACCTTGACCCCGTTGACGCCGAGGAAGCCCGTCGCGGCGAGGGCGGACGCCGACGACCAGATCCGGGCCGGGCCGCCGGCCAACGGCACCGTGGAGATGGTGCCGAGCACCGAGTCGGTCAGGTAGAACGTCCGGCCCGTCGGGTCGAGCGCCAGCCCGTTGGGCAGCCCGGTGGCGGGCAACGCGGCGATCCGTCGGGGCGGCTGACCGGGCGTCAACCGGTAGAGGCCGGTGCTGGCGGCGTCGCCGCTGGCGTACAGGAAGTACAGGGTGCCGTCGCCGGTCCGGACGATCCCGGTGGTCAGGGCGAAGCCGAGCACCGGGGTGTGCACGCCGCCGTCGGCGGGGGCGGGCAGGGTGGCCAGCACCCGGGTCCGGCCCGCCGGGTCGACGGCGACGACCTGCCGGGCCGCCGCGAAGGTGAGGTAGGCGGTGCCGTCCGGGGCCCACACGATGTTCTCCGGCAGCTGTCCCGTCGTCGGGTCGAAGTGGACCGCGATCCGGGCCGGCAGGGTCGACGGGCCGGTGGCGGCCGGGACGGTTCCCGACGGGCCGGCGACCGCCGGTGCCATCTGCGTCGCCGGTGCGGCCAGGACGCCGACTGCCGCGACGGCCACCGCGAGGGTACGGATTCTTCTGCGCATGGTTCGTCCTTCGTAGGTGTGCGGACCCGCCGATCGGGTCCGGTGTCGGGCACGGACGGCCGGACGCCCCGTGCGGAGCGCCGTCGTCGCGTGGTGTCGGGCAGCGCCGACCCCCGCCGGACCACACGGTCCGGTGGCGGGCCCGGCGCGGCCGGGTGGGACGGCGGCACCCTGTCGACGCCGCCGGGATCGGGAGTGGAGGGTCAGCCGGGCAGCGGTTGCCGGGCGGTGGCGCGGCCGGTGACCGTGGTGTGCACCAGCAGGGTCATCGCCGCCTGCGACGGGGAACCCGGTGCGGTGGTGGCGACGACGACCGTCTGGTCGTCCTCGGTGCGCAGGTTCTGCTGGGTGACGGTCAGCGTGCCGACCAGCGGGTGCCGCATCGCGTACGTGGCGGTGCCGCCGGCCTTGACCCGGTGGTCGGCCCACCGGGCGGCGAACTCGGCGCTGCCCACCGCCAGTTCGCCCACCAGCGCGGCCAGCAGCGGATCCGTCGGGTGCTGCCCGGAGGCCATCCGCAGGGTCGCCACCACAGCCCGCGCCTTGGCCGGCCAGTCGACGTACAGCTCACGGGTGTGCGCGTCGAGGAAGACCAGCCGGGCCATGTTGGGTCGCCGGTCCGGCCGGTGCACCGTGTCGGGTTCCAGGTGACCGGCGAACAGGGCGTGGCCGGCGGTGTTCCAGGCCAGCACGTCGAGCCGCCGGCCGAGCACCAGCACGGGCACGTCCCCCAACGCGGCGACCAGGTCGTGCACCGCGGCGTCGACCCGTTCCGGCGGGGGCCGGCGGACGGCCGGGCGACGGGGGCCGGCGGCCAGCCCGGACAGGTGGCGGCGTTCCGCGGCGTCGAGCCGCAGCGCCCGGCTGAGCGCGTCCAGCACCTCGGGTGAGGCGTTCGTGGCCTGCCCCTGTTCCAGCCGCGCGTAGTAGGAGGCGCTCACCCCGGCGAGCAGGGCCAGTTCCTCCCGGCGCAGCCCCGGCACCCGCCGTCGGCCGCCGTAGGTGGGCACCCCGGCCTCCTGGGGGCTGAGCCGGGAGCGTCGGGAGCGGAGGAACTCGCCGAGTTGTCGTCGCGCCTGCATGGCTCCCAGTATCGGCAGCGGCCACCCGGCCAACCACACCCTGCGGGGGACAGGCAGCGCGGGAATGCGTGACCCGACGGTCACCGTACGTCGATAACTGTGGATCGGCTCATCCGTTCGCGGGCCGGCTGCGTACCTCCGTCCGGTGGGCGTACCCCGCGTCGGCCGAAAGGAGCATGGCGGATGGACCGCAGACGGATGACAGCGATCGGCGTCGTGCTGGCGGCAGCGGGACTGACGGCGGCGGTGACCCTGCCGTCGTTCGCCGGTGACCAGGGCGCGCCCCGGGCCGGGGGCACCGACGCCCGCGCGGCCGGTGGGCCGGCCCCCGAGGTGGTGGACGCGCTCAGCCGTGACCTGCGGATCAGCCGGGACCAGGCGGTCCGGCGGTTGACCGCGGAGCAGCAGGCGACGGCCCGGTTGGCCGGGCTGCGGGCGGCCCTCGGCAGCGACTACGGCGGGGCCTGGCTCAGCGGCGACGGGTCCACCCTCAACGTGGCGGTCGCCGACCCCGCCCAGGCCGACCGGGTCCGGGCCGCCGGTGCGGTGCCGAAGCCGGTCGACCGGGCCGTCAGCGAGCTGGACGCGGCGAAGACCCGGCTCGACGCGGTGGGCGGGCAGGCGTCCCCGGCCATCACCGGCTGGTACGTCGACGTCGCCAGCAACTCCGTGGTGGTGCTCGCCCAGCCGGGTGCCGAGGCGCGGGCCCGCCGGTGGGCGGCGGGCAGCGGGGCCCCGGCGGACGCGGTGCGGGTCACCACCTCCCGGGAGCAGCCGCGACCGCTGTTCGACCTGGTCGGCGGTGACCCGTTCTTCATCAACGACGTCGGCCGCTGTTCGATCGGCTTCTCCGTGGTGGGCGGGTTCGTCACCGCCGGACACTGTGGCCGGGTCGGTGACCGCACCACCGGGTTCAACCAGGCCCGGCAGGGGGTGTTCGCGGCGTCGTCGTTCCCGCGTGACGACTGGGCGTTCGTGCGCACCAACGGCCAGTGGACCCCGCAGGGGGTGGTCAGCGACTTCAACGGCGGTACGGTGCCGGTCAACGGCTCCGTCGAGGTGCCGCCCGGCGCGTCGATCTGCCGTTCCGGCTCGACCACCGGGGCCCGGTGCGGCGTCGTCCAGGCCCGCAACGCCACCGTCAACTATCCAGAGGGGACGGTGACCGGCCTGACCCGGACCGACGTCTGCGCCGAACCGGGCGACTCCGGTGGCTCGTGGATCGCCGGTGACCAGGCGCAGGGCGTCACCTCCGGCGGCTCCGGTGACTGCACCGTCGGCGGCGTCACGTTCTTCCAGCCGGTCAACGAGATCCTCCAGCGCAACAACCTGACCCTGGTCACCGCGAACGGCGGCCAGCAGGCGACGCGACGCGGCAGGTAACCGCCCCGCGCCCCGGTACCGCGGCCCCCGACCTCCACCGCCCGGAGGTCGGGGGCCGCTCCCGTCTCCGTCGGCCGGTGGCGGTCAGGGCAGGGCGGCGACCGCGGCGGCGTACGCGACGCCGGTGCTCACCGCCGCGTCGACCAGGATGCCGAGCTGCGCCGGGGCCACCCCGTGCGCCAGGTCGGTGGTGACGTCGCCGGCCAGCACCAGCTCACCGCCGGGCAGCTCGTGCACGTACGCCTTCGGCAGCAGCCGGTCGTGGTTCCACGCGTTGCAGAACTCGTACGCCTCGGCGAGCCGACCCGCCGCCAGCCGCCGGGCCGCCACCACCCGGGCGTGCAGGATCTCCCCGTCCCGGCCCAGCAGGCGGAACTGCACGACCGCCTCGTCCCAGCGGCCGACCACCACACCACCGGCGTCGACGGCGTACACGTCGCCCCGGGTGTCCAGCACGGCGGTGAGCTGCGAAAGGCTCAGCGGGGCCGGCTCCTCGGCCGAGGGCAGGAACGGTTCGTCGGCCGGGTCCTCGACGCTCTCCGGCGTCGGCAGGGGCACCGGGTCGCCGGTCGGCCGTTCGGCCAGCAAGGCGGCGATCCGGCCGGCGTGGTGCCCGGTGCCGTTGCGGGCGTCGAAGCTGCCCGCCAGCCGGGTCGCCTCGGCCAGCAGGTCGACGCCGAGGGTCGCCACGTCCAGGTCGGCGGCGGGCCGGTCGGCGTGGCCGGGGCGGCGGATCCGGCGGGCGTCGCGGCCGGACTCGGCGGCGAGCGTGCAGACCAGCGCCCCGGCGGCGGCGAACTCCAGCGCCGACAGGTCGTCGTAGGGGTGGTCCAGCCGGGGCAGCTGCTCGGCGAGGAGGTCCAGCGCCCGGTCCGGGTGCCCGGCCAGCGCGCAGAACCGCAACTGCGCGGCCAGGTACGGCAGCGCCGCGCGTTCCCGCCGGTGCCGCCGGTACGCCCGCAGGTGCGCCGTCGCGGCCCGACCGGCCGCCCCGGTGCGCAGCCACGGCAGCAGCCCCACCGCGAGGGCCCGTTCCGGCTGGTCGGTGCAGTCGACCCCGGCGTCGAGCGCGGGACGCAGCGCCGCCAACGCGGCCCGGTCGTCGCCCCAGCCGGCGAGCAGTTCGGCGCGGCGTACGGCCAGGCAGGCGGGGCAGCCGGCCTCCGGGTCCGGCGCGGCGGCCGTCCACCTGTCGTACCACAGGCGGGCGGTGGGCTCGTCGCCGGTGTGGTCGGCGAGCCGGCAGCGCAGCTGGGCGACCACGCCGGCCTCCGCGCCGACCCGGTGGGCCAGCGCGTCGAGCAGGGCGTTGGCCTGGTCCAGCCCGATCCGGGGGGTGCCGATGGCGGCCTCCACCGCCTGGCGCAGGTGCCGGCGCAGCAGTTCCGCGTCACCGGGGCGGGCGTCGAGCAGGTCGGGGGACCGGTCCACGGCGGCCAGCAGGCGGCGTACCGGCTCGATGATCCGCCACCGGCCACCGTGCCGCAGGTATGCCGCCACCAGCGCGAACCGGGCGTCCAGGGCGGAATGCGGGTCGCCGAGCGCGTCGGCGCGGGCGGCAATCCGGTCGAGTTCGGCCAGCCGGGCCTCCCCGTCGGGCAGGTCCCCGGCGTCGGCGAACGCGGCGGCCAGGCCCGGGTCGCGCGGCGCGGGCGGCCCGTCCGCCCCGGGAGTGAACCCGCCGGTCATCCGGGCGTCCGGCCGGGTAGCTGGCCGACGGCGGCGGCGAGCTGGCAGCCGGCGGTGATGCCGCAGTCGAGCAACCGGTCGAGCTGGTGCGGGGTGACCCCGCGTTCCAGGTCGGTGATCACCTCGCCGCAGACCTGGGCCCGGCCGTCGTCGTCGACGTGCACGAACGCCTTCGGCCAGAACCGCTCGTGGTTCCACCCGTTGCAGAAGGCGTAGAGCGCCGGGACGTGTTCGATGTCGAAGGTCGCCGCCGTCAGGGTGCGGACCTGGAGCAGCTCGCCCTGGCCGCCCTGGCGCAGGAACCAGATCAGGCTGTCGTCCCAGCGGCCCACCAGGTCCCCGTCCCCGTCGGCGACCACGACGTACCTCCGGGTGCCCAGCACGGCGGCGACCAGCTCGGTGGTCAGCGGACGCAGGGCCTGCGGGTCACCCGCCAGGGGGTCGGGACGGTCCGCGAAAGCAGGCGACGCCATCGGGCATCCCTTCTGAGGCGAATAACACGTCTGCGGGCGTGGTCCGTGCTGCGACGCGCGGACACGACCCGGAAAAGCGGCGGTCTGCCGGGTCACGCCGTTACGGTGACTCTATGGCGGGCCGTACCTCTCAGGCGAGCCGGCGACGCGGCGCGTCGCCGCGCGGCACCACGAACAGTCGTGCCCGTCAGCCGGCGAAGAAGACCACCCGGGCGACGGCCCGGCGGCGACCGGCCCCCCGGCCCGCTCCGGCGGCGTACGTGGGCCGGGCCATCGGGGCACTGTGGATGGGCCTGGCGCACGGGGTCGGCTGGGGCTTCCGGGCCGCCGGCCGGCAGGCCGCCTCCGCCCGGGAGCTGGACCCGGAACACCGCCGCGACGGTGCCGGCCTGCTGCTGTTCGGGCTGGCCATCCTGAGCGCGGTGGCGATCTGGTTCTCCGGCGCCGGCCCGTTCGGCGCGCGGCTGGCCGACACCGTACGCCTGTTCCTGGGCGCGATCGCGGTGGTGGTGCCGGTGCTGCTGATGATCGGCGCGTGGCGGCTGATGCGGACCCCGGTGGACCTGGAGCACCGGGGCCGGGGCCTGGTCGGCTGGGGCTCCATGCTGGTCGCCACGGCGGCGATGCTGCACATCGGACAGAATCCGGTCGACCCGGTGCAGCGTGACTACGCCGGTGGCCTCGTCGGCGCCGGCATCGGTAACCTGCTGGAGCGGGCGGTGACCGCCTGGGTGGCGATGCCGCTGCTGATCCTGCTGCTCGTCTTCGGCCTGCTGGTGGTGACCGCCACCCCGATCAACAAGATCCCGGAGCGGCTCGGGCTGCTCGCCGGCACGCTGGTCGCCCCGCCCGAGGCCCCGACGGAGGAGGACGCGGAGCCGACGGAGGCCGTCGCGAAGCCGGCCCGTAAACGCCCGGCCCGCAAGGCTGCGCCCCCGCCGCCCGACCCGGACGACTTCGACGACGTCGGCCCGGAGGTCGACCTCCAGGAGACGATCGTGCTGCCCCGCCGGCCGGCGAGCCGGGTGCCGGCCAGCCGCAAGCCGGTGGAGCCGCCTGAGCACTCCGCCCCGCCCACCCGCGCCGAGCAGCTCGCGCTGACCGGGCTGGCCGGCGACTACGTGCTGCCGCCGGCCAACATGCTCACCGGTGGCGCGGCCCCGAAGACCCGCAGCAAGGCCAACGACGAGGTGATCGCCGCACTGACCGGCGTCTTCGACCAGTTCGGGGTGGACGCCGAGGTCACCGGCTTCACCCGGGGCCCCACCGTCACCCGGTACGAGGTCGAGCTGGGGCACGGGGTCAAGGTCGAGCGGATCACCCAGCTCTCCCGCAACATCGCGTACGCGGTGAAGTCACCCGACGTGCGCATCCTCAGCCCCATCCCGGGCAAGAGCGCGGTCGGGGTGGAGATCCCCAACACCGACCCGGAGAACGTCGCCCTCGGTGACGTGCTGCGCTCCCGGGCCGCCACCAGCGACCACCATCCGATGGTGGTGGCCCTCGGCAAGGACATCGAGGGCGGTTTCGTGGTGGCCAACCTCGCGAAGATGCCGCACATCCTGATCGCCGGTGCCACCGGCGCGGGCAAGTCGAGCTGCCTCAACACCCTGCTGGTGTCCATCCTGACCCGGGCCACGCCGGACGAGGTGCGGCTGCTGCTGATCGACCCCAAGCGGGTCGAGATGACCGGCTACGAGGGCATCCCGCACCTGGTCACCCCGATCGTGACCAACGCCAAGAAGGCGGCCGACTCGCTGGAGTGGGTCGTGCGCGAGATGGATATGCGCTACGACGACCTCGCCGCCAACGGGGTCCGGCACATCGACGACTTCAACCGCAAGGTGCGCAACGGCGAGATCAAGGCCCCGCCGGGCAGCGAGCGGGAGATGCGGCCGTACCCGTACCTGCTGGTGATCGTGGACGAGCTGGCCGACCTGATGATGGTCGCCCCGCGCGACGTGGAGGACTCGGTCGTCCGGATCACCCAGCTCGCCCGCGCCGCCGGCATCCACCTGGTGCTGGCCACCCAGCGGCCGAGCGTCGACGTGGTGACCGGTCTGATCAAGGCGAACGTGCCGTCGCGGCTGGCGTTCGCCACCTCGTCGCTGGCCGACTCCCGGGTCATCCTCGACCAGCCGGGCGCGGAGAAGCTGCTCGGCCGGGGCGACGGGCTGTTCCTGCCGATGGGCGCGTCGAAGCCGGTCCGGATCCAGGGCGCCTGGGTGACCGAGCGCGAGATCGCCGACGTGGTGAAGTTCTGCAAGGACCAGCGCGAGCCGGAGTTCCGCTCCGACGTGCTGGCCCCGGCGCAGGACAGCAAGAAGAAGATCGACGAGGACATCGGGGACGACCTGGACCTGCTGGTGCAGGCGGTGGAGCTGGTGGTGACCTCGCAGTTCGGTTCGACCTCGATGCTCCAACGCAAGCTGCGGGTCGGCTTCGCCAAGGCGGGCCGGTTGATGGACCTGATGGAGACCCGGGGGGTGGTCGGCCCGTCCGAGGGCTCCAAGGCCCGCGACGTGCTGGTCAAGCCGGACGAGCTGGAAGAGGTGCTGGTCGGCCTGCGCGGCGACGTGGACTGACCCGGGACGTGCGACGGGCCCGCCGGATCTCCGGCGGGCCCGTTCGCGCGGGTGGGTCAGGTCAGCTGTTCATCATGGCGCTGATCAGCACGAGGCTCAGGACGATGGCGGCCACGTTCGCGGCGGCGGCGTACCAGCCCAGCGGCTTGTCGCCGAGCACCGCTCCGACGATGCCGAGCGCCAGGCCGATGATGCCGAAGATGACCGGCGCGATCAGCAGCGCGACGACGGCGAAGACGAACGCCAGGATGGTGCAGATGCGGGCGGCGTTGGTACGCGGGCGGGCGGGGGCGTGGGTGTCGGCCATGACGTCCTCCGTGGTCGGGGGCTGGTTGCTGTGGTGATCGATCACTACCCACACCGGACGGAAACTACGCACCGGGCGGCGATGCGGTGCCGGCGCGGGAATTCCGGTCGATCCGGGGCCGGACGGTATGACAGGGTCACCCGATGCCGGCATCCCGTCGTGACCTGCTGCGGTCGCAGTTCGAGCTGACCTGGTCCCTGTTCGAGTACCACCTGGAACGTCTGGAGCCGGCGGACCTGCTCTGGGAGCCGGCACCGCACTGCTGGACGATGCGCCCGGCTGCCGACGGTGGATGGGTGCCGGACTGGGCGGACGTCGAGCCCGACCCGGTCCCGGTCCCGACGATCGGCTGGATCACCTGGCACATCGGCTGGTGGTGGACGGTCGCCGTGGACCATGCGCGGGGGCGTCGGCCGCGGGAGCGTACCGAGATCGACTGGCCCGGTGACCGGGACCGGACGGTGGCATGGCTGGGCGACCTGCGTACCGCGTGGTTGGCGGTGTTGGACCAGCTCGGCGACGCCGATCTCGACGCGACCGCGTCGTTCCCGTGGCGGGACGACCCGGCGTACACCGTGGCCCACATGGTCGCCTGGGTGAACGCCGAGCTGATGAAGAACGTCGCCGAGATCGGCCAACTCCGGCTGCTGCGGCACGCGGGCGACGCGCCCTGACCCGGGCGGTTCCCCGGGCCCGCTCAGTGGAAGAGCTTGAGGCCGACCACGCCGGCCACCACCAGCAGCAGGCTGAGCAGCCGGGGCAGGCTCGTCGACTCGCCGAGGGCGACCATGCCGACCACGGCGGTGCCGACCGCCCCGATGCCGACCCAGACCGCGTAGCCGGTGCCGACGGGGATGTCGCGCAGCGCGTACGCCAGGCCCGCCATGCTGGCGACCAGGGTGACCGCGAAGACGGCCGAGGGTAGCGGCCGGGTGAACCCGGCGCTGCGGTCGAGGGAGACCGCCCACGCGGTCTCCAGGAGTCCGGAGAGCACCAGCACGATCCAGGCCATCGGGCATCACCTCGGGGGTGCGGGTCCCGGGCCGTCGGCCGGGGACGAGTCGGTCAGGTACGGGGCGTCTTGGCCTGACCGGGTACGCCCGCGACTCGTCCGGGGTGGCCGCGCGGGCCACCACGACCGACGCTAGCACCGCCGGCCGCCGAGGTGGGGTGATCCTCCCCACCACACCTTGAGTTGAAGTCAGCTTGAGGTCGCAGCATGGGGAGCATGACGCTGCTCTTCGACGACCGGCAGGTCGCCGCCACCCTGGACGCGCCGACCACCGTCGCGGCGATGCGGGACGCCCTGCTGGCCGCCCACGCCGGCCGGCTCGTCGCGCCACCCCGGGCCTCCGCACCGCTGGCCGGCGGGCGGATGGTGCTCACCGCCGGGCAGCTCACCGACGAGTGGTACGGCTTCCGCTCGTACGACACCCTCGGCCACCCGGCCGGCGAGCAACTGGTGGTGCTGCACGACGCCCGGACGGGCGCGGTACGGGCCATCGCCGTCGGCGCGGAGCTGGGCTCCCGTCGTACCGGTGGGCTGGGCGCGGTGGCCGTCGACGCGCTGGCCCGCCCGGACGCCGCCACCCTGGGCGTGATCGGCTCCGGCGGTCAGGCGTGGACGCAGGTGTGGGCGACCGCCGCCGTCCGGCCCCTGCGTGAGGTGACCGTGCACAGCCGCTCGGTGGCCCGCCGCGAGGCGTTCGCCGCCCGGGTCCGCGCCGAGCTGGGGATACCCGCCCGCGCCGTCGGCTGCGCCGCCGAGGCGGTCCGCGACCGGGACCTGGTGGTGCTCGCCACCACCAGCGTCACCCCGGTGCTGGCCGCCGCCGACCTCGCCCCGGGCACCCACGTCAACACCGTCGGCTTCAAGCAGGTGCACCGGCACGAGTTCGGCACCGACCTGCTCGACGCCGCCGACGTGCTGGTCACCGACTCGCCGGCCCAGGCGGCGGCGTACGACCCGCCGATGCTGACCGCCGTCGGGCCGTACCCGGGCAGGTTGCGTGACCTGGGGGCGGTGCTGGCCGGTGCGGTCCCCGGCCGCACCGGCGCGGACCAGGTGTCGGTGTTCTGCTCCACCGGCCTGGCCGGCACCGAGGTCGCCCTGCTGGACCGGCTGGTCCGGGTGGGTGCGACGCCGGTCTGACCGCCGGAGTGTCGGCTGCGGCGGGCGGGTGCACCATGATCAGATTGCAATTCTGGCGAGTGTTCCCGGCGTGTCGTGCGCATTTTCGTCATTTGATCAACGATGGGCCGGGCGGCGGGGTGAACCGGCCGACACCGCACGCCGCCGTCGATCGGGCCCGCTCCCGCGCCCGGTACCCTCGGATGGTGTCCGCCACCCCCACGCCTGACAACGCCGGCCCGTCGCGGCCCGCCCCGCAGCCGTCGCCCGCCGACGGCCGCCGGGTCGCCCTGCTGACCCTGGGCTGCGCCCGCAACGAGGTCGACTCGGAGGAGTTGGCCGCCCGGCTGCACGCCGACGGCTGGCAGGTCACCACCGACGGCGAGGGTGCCGACGTGGTGGTCGTCAACACCTGCGGGTTCGTGGAGAAGGCCAAGCAGGACTCGATCCAGACGCTGCTCGCCGCCGCCGACACCGGGGCGAAGGTGGTCGCCGCCGGTTGCATGGCCGAACGGTACGGCCGGGAGCTGGCCGACAGCCTCCCCGAGGCGCAGGCGGTGCTCAGCTTCGACGACTACCCCGACATCGCCGCCCGGCTCGACTCGGTGCTGGCCGGCGAGGCGATCGGCGCGCACACCCCCCGGGACCGCCGCGAACTGCTGCCGCTCACCCCGGTCAACCGGCGCGAGTCGGCGGTGTCGCTGCCCGGCCACGGCACCCCCACCCGGGCGACGATGGAGACCGACGAACACACCCCCGCGCACCTGCGGCAGGTGCTGCGTCGTCGGCTCGACACCGGCCCGGTGGCCTCGCTGAAGCTGGCCAGCGGCTGCGACCGGCGGTGCGCGTTCTGCGCGATCCCCGCGTTCCGGGGCGCGTTCGTCTCGCGTACCCCCGACGAGCTGCTGGCCGAGGCGGAGTGGCTGGCCAAGACCGGCGTCCGCGAGCTGGTGCTGGTCAGCGAGAACTCCACCTCGTACGGCAAGGACCTGGGCGACCCGCGGGCGCTGGAGAAGCTGCTGCCGCAGCTCGCCGCGATCGACGGCATCGTCCGGGTGCGGGCCAGCTACCTCCAGCCCGCCGAGACCCGGCCCGGCCTGGTCGAGGCGATCGCCACCACTCCCGGCGTGGCCGCCTACTTCGACCTGTCGTTCCAGCACTCCAGCGAGCCGGTGCTGCGCCGGATGCGCCGGTTCGGCTCCACCGACCGGTTCCTGGAGCTGCTGGCCAGCGCCCGCGCCCTGGCTCCGGAGGCGGGCGCGCGGAGCAACTTCATCGTCGGCTTCCCCGGCGAGACCCGGCAGGACGTGGCCGAGCTGACCCGCTTCCTGACCGAGGCTCGGCTCGACGCGATCGGCGTGTTCGACTACAGCGACGAGGACGGCACCGAGGCCGCCGGGCTGCCCGGCAAGCTCTCCGCCGCCACCGTCAAGCGCCGCTACGACCGGCTCGCCGCGCTCGCCGACGAGTTGTGCTCGCAGCGGGCCGAGGAGCGGCTCGGCAGCACCGTGGAGGTGCTCGTCGACACGGTCGACGACGGCGTGGTGGAGGGCCGGGCGGCGCACCAGGCCCCCGAGGTTGACGGCTCGACCACCCTGGTCGCCCCGGTCGGCGGCGGGGTCGACCTGGCCGCGTTGCGCCCCGGCGACCTGGTCCGGGCCACGGTCACCGCGACCGAGGGCGTCGACCTGGTGGCCGTGCCGGATGAGATGATCTCGGCGGCGCCCGGCGCGGAACGGTGACGGTGGGCCCGGACGGAGCGGGGGAGCCAGGTGGGGCGGTGCCAGGTGGGCCTCGACGGCCGGAGCGGGGCGCGGCGGTGACCGGGGCGGCGGAGTCCGCGCCGCCGGTGGCCCGGGTGCCGGTGCTCAACGCGGCCAACGGCCTGACCCTGCTGCGGCTGGTGCTGGTGCCGGTCTTCGCCGCGTCGGTGGTCGCCTCCGGCATGACCCACACCGGGTGGCGGATCGCCGCCTGCCTGATCTTCGCGTTCGCCTCGATGACCGACCTGGTGGACGGCTGGATCGCCCGCCGCTTCGGCCTGGTCACCTCGGTCGGCAAGGTGGCCGACCCGATCGCCGACAAGGCGCTCACCGGCGCGGCCCTGGTGCTGCTGTCCGTCTACGACCGGCTGCCCTGGTGGGTGACGGTGCTGATCCTCGTCCGCGAGCTGGGCATCACCGGGCTGCGGTTCTGGGTGATCCGGCACGGCGTGATCGCCGCCAGCCGGGGCGGCAAGCTCAAGACGGCGTTGCAGATCCTGGCCATCGCCTGGTATCTGTGGCCGATGCCGGCGGCCCTGGTCGCCGTCGGGCCCTGGATCATGGCCGCCGCCGTGCTGGTCACCGTGGTCACCGGCTTCGACTACGTCGCCCAGGCCCTGCGCCTGCGCCGCCCCCGCTCCTGACCGGGGCTTCCCCACCTCACTCACCTCACGCGCCGTGCGGCCCGCGCGCAGCCGGCGTCAATCCCCGGCCGGCCACCGTCGGCTCCCGGCCCGTGCCGGAATCCCGGGTCCGCGGGACGGCTGTCCCTGCCGGCCGGGACGTCCCGCCCCGCAGAGTCGTCACCGCACCGGCCCCCTGCGGCCCGGTGTGGCGTCGGCCCGGTCGGATCGACGCCCGGTGACGGCGGGCGCGGTCGCGTCCGGTGGCGGGAGGAGCAGCGGTGGGGACAGCGACGAGACATGCCCGGGGGCGGTCCCCGGGCGGCGGGTGGCGCAGCCGCCGGCTGTGGGCGGCGGGGCTGACGGCGGTGCTGGCGGTCACCATGCACCAGACCCCGGCCCGTGCCGCCGACCCGGTGCCGTTCGACGAGCAGGCGGTGCACGGGGCGCTGTTCGGGGCGGTGGTGCAGTTGCGCGACGCCGGGGCGGCCGGGCTGAAGGACGCCCTGCTCACGGCCGAGCTGCTGGATTGGCGTACCAGCCAGCCGGGTGCCGACGCGACGCAGGTGGCCGGGCACGTGGCCACCACCCGGGCGGTCGCCGACGCGGCGGTCGGCGACGCACGGGCCGAGGACCGGTCCCGGTTCGCGGTGGCGATGGCGGTGCTGGCCCGGCTCGGCGAGTCCAGCGGCGCGGTGACCACCGGCCCGGCGGTGCGGGCCTTCCTGGCCAGCACGGTCGGCGCGGAGGGCGCGAACGTGGTGCCGGACGCGTTGAACCTGGTCCGGGGCGGCTACCAGGACGCGGCGTGGAACGCCCGTTCCCGGGACCTGGTCCAGGACACCTGGCGGGAGCTGCACCGCCGGGCCGCCACCGACGACGCGCTCGCCACCGGCTGGGACAGCGCGTTCGCCGGGCGCACCGGCACCGGGGTGCGTACCCCGGTCGACGGGTTGCTGGCCGCGCGGATCCACGAGCCGCGCGCCGACGGCAACACCGGCACCCTCGGCTACTACGTGCCGCTGTCCGCGATCCGCGACGTCCGCGGTGACGCGACCGCCTTCAAGGCGCTGGTGCAGGAGCGGGCGTACGCGACGCTGAAGGTGCTCGACACCGACGGCAACAACCGGATCACCGAGGTGGTCGGCTACGCCACCACGTACCCGCTCAACCAGGACCCGAAGCCCAGCCAGGCGGTCATCGACGCGGAGAAGGCGAAGACCGAGTCGAACCGCAAGATCTTCGAGGGCCTCGGGTCCACCGTCACGGTGCTGTCCACCCTGGTCGGCTTCGTCGACAAGAAGTTCGGCAAGCAGCTGGAGACCATCGGCAAGGCCGTGGTGACCTCGGTGACCGCGATCAACACGTACGTGACGACGGTGCTCGGGCAGGGGCTGACCATGGCCGCGACGGCGATGGGCACGGCGGTGCTGACCGGTAACCTGCTCGGCGCGGCGGTGAGCCTGATCGGCCTGTTCGCCGGGGGCGGTGACCCGAACGCCGCGATCCAGGCGGAGATCGGCAAGCTGCGCCAGCAGATCGACCGGCTGGCCAAGGGGATCGACAAGCGGTTCGACCGGATCGAGTCGGCGCTCAAGGAGATGTACGCCGGACTGGTCGCCCAGCTCGACGCGCTCACCAAGGGCCTCGACGAGGTACGCGCCAACCTGGGCCGGATCGCCACCCAGTTGCAGACCATCGAACGCAAGGTCGACTCGATGGCGCTCGCCACCCACGTGGCCCTGGAGAACATCGCCAAGAGCCAGCTCAACCAGGTGATCACCACGTACGTGCACCACAAGGAGATCACCGGGCAGCCGATCCCGGACTACCTGGGCACCTACTTCCCGAAGGCCGAGTCGCCGACCTTCACCTTCGCCACCGTCAACGCCGCCGACGAGGGCACCTTCACCGCGCCGGCCGGCACCAGCCTCGCCGACCCGGTCAGCGTGCTCGACACCCACCTGCCCGCCGGCTCGATCAACTACCTGGGCCAGTGGGCGCGTAACCGGGTCGGCGGCACCTGGACGGTCGGCCCGGTCGCCAACGCCGCCGCCTGGTCCACCGCCGCCCGGGTCTACAACATCCTGCAACTGGAGAACCCGCAGTTCGCCGCGCAGGTGGCCGCCGGGCGGGGCGACGCCGTCGCCGAGGCCGGACGGACCATCAACGAGCGGGTCCGGCAGTTCAGCCAGCCGACCGCCGACGGCGGCACCAACCCGTTGTTCACCGCGCTGATGGCCGACTACCGCACCGCGGTCGCCGGCTGGAACGCCCAGGTGGAGAACGTCCGCAAGGCGGTGGTCTGGAACGGCAGCGACACCCTGCCGGTGCACGACATGTGGGGCAGCCCGGACCAGGAACTCCCGGCGGCGAACCGGATTCCCGAGACCGAGTCGATCGGCGGGTGCGGCCCGAGCCGGGTCAGCCGGCCGACCCCGTCGACGGTACGCCGCAGCAACCTGCCCAACGCGTTCCACCTGGCCCACCACGCCATGCCCCCGGGGCACGCCCCGACGTTCTCCACCTGCTACGACGCGAACTTCGTCAACGTGGAGGAGCACGAGGGGCCCCGGTTCCAGACCACCACCGGCGACCTCCAGATCACCCTGCGGTCGCGGGTGAAGTGGGCCGGCGGGGACTGGCAGGAGGTGCAGACCGCCACCCGCGTGTTCCCCATCGGCACGTTCTGCTCGTGGGACGTCCGGTCGCCGATCCCGCAGGGCTACTGCTACGACGAGAACAAGTACCTCACCGAGCGGTGGCCGGGGACGTACAAGCCGGCGTTCGAGTCGGCGGCGATCCCGGTCGTCGCCACCCAGGCGACGTCCGCCCGCAGCAAGGCCGCCGCGATGCTGTCCGGCCGGCAGAAGTACTTCTACCGGGTGATGCGGGCCGGCACCGGGCCGAACCCGCCGAGCAGCGACACCTGGGAGGTGTCCCGGGTGCTCTGGCAGAAGGGCAAGGCGGTCTCCGACGCGCTGCGGCTGTTGCAGGCGTACACCGAGCTGGGCTGGGGCACCGCGCTGGAACTCGACGACAGCCTCGCCGGCCTGCTCTTCGGCGGCCAGGGGTTGCCCGCCGACTACAGCCGCCCGCGCAGCGACGGCGACCAGTCGCCCCACCAGCACCTGCGCAACGCGATGACGCAGGCGGTGGCCAACTACGCCGACTGCGTCCAGACGTTCGACTGGAACCCGTGCGACGGGGAGCGGTCGGGCTTCGACCCGCTGCGTGACCAGGGCCAGTACGGTGCCGGCTGCGTCCAGGCCAGCGTGCCGGACAAGCCGCGTGACCCGCTGAGCGCCTGCCTGGCCAGCGCGGCGTTCGTCCGGGTCGGTCAGCTCGGCCAGCGCTACGACCACTGGTCGTCCCGGGTGCGTTCCGGCGGGCACACCGAGGGGCTGCCGGAGGTGACCGCGGCGACCGACATGACCCGGGCGACCACGGTGAGCGTGCACCCGGCGGGCTGACCGCGCGTCGACCGGGAAGGGCCCCGTCGGCCCGAGCGGGTGGGACCCTTCCCCCGCCCGCCGGGCCGGCCGGGGCCCTTCCCCCGTCGCCGGCCGGGGCCCCTCCCGCGTGTCCGGTCGGGCCCTTACCGCGCTTCCCGGGCCGGGGCCGCCGTCCGATCGGTCCCGCCGGGCCGGGACATCCGACCCGGGTCGGCGGGACAGCCGGCGGGTGACGATGGCGCGACCGTCCACCCCGCCGGCCCGCCCGGCGGTGCCACTGTGGACTGTCGACCACCTACGCTGCGGCGGACGGGTGCCGGGCGACCGGTCCCGCCGTCCAGGTACGGCACCCGAGGAGTGATCATGACCCTGACCGCTGGCGACGACCGACGGATCGTGCTGATCGCGGCCGACGACACGTTCTGCCACGTCTACCAGGACCTGTCCGACCTGCTGTCGACCGCCGACCACGGCGAGAAGCTCGCCGGGGCCGTCGAGTTCTTCGACGTCACCGGGAGGCGGCTGCACCCGGTCTACTCCGCCGACTGGCGGCTGGAGGCCCTCGACGCCGGCACCGCCCCGGCGCAGCCCGAGGCCGTCAGGCAGCGGTTGACCGCGGTGCTCGCCCACGTGGCGCAGTACGTCCGCAGCCACCCGGACGTGCTCGCCCGCTCCCGGATCACCCTGGAGCAGGCCCTGGCCCAACTGCCCCGGCTGGACGGCCCGGACCTGCCGCACGACATCGGCACCCTGCCCGACCACCTCGAACACGACACCGGCAACTGGCTGCACAACGCCATGCACGCCGCCGGCTGGGCCGACTGACCCAGCCGCTCCCGCCACCGACGACCAACCCCGGAGGGCCTGCCGTGCCGTCGCCCATCGCCGCGCTGTCCCCGTCCCGCCGGGTCCTGGCCGGGGCGGGCCTGGTCGTCGCCGGGCTCGTCCTGGCCGGGCAGTGGTGGTACCCGCAGCCGGCGGCGCTCGGGCCGGCGGCGCTGACCGGCACGATCGCGGTCGCGTTCACCGCGCTCGGCGCGCTGGTGCTCGCCGGGGTGCCCGGTCACCCGGTCGGCCGGCTGATGCTGGCAGCCGGACTCGTCGCCGGGACGGCGGTGCTGGCGTTGAGCTGGCCCGCCGTCACCCCGCTGGCCTGGCTGGGGCAGTGGCTCTGGTGGCCGCCGTACGGGCTGATCTTCCTGGCCCTGCTGGTCTTCCCGGACGGCCGGCTGCCGGGCCCAGGGTTCCGGCCGGTCGCGGTCGGGCTGGTGGTCACCACGGCGGTGGTGGCCGTGGCGCTGGCCGTGGCCGCGACCAGCGACCCCCGGGGCCTGCTGCTGTCCGCGACGACGGCCGTCGACCCGACCGCGCGGCTGCTGGTCCGGGTCGCCCTGCTGACCGTCGGGGTGGAGCTGCTGCTGGTGGCCGCCGTGCTGGTGGCGCTCGCCCGCCGCTTTCGGCGGGCCGTCGGCGAGGCCCGCCAGCAGCTCGCCTGCCTGCTGGCCGCCGGGGTGCTGTTCCTGCTCGGCTTCCTGCTGGACTGGCTCAACCTCTCCGGCGCGTGGGTGCTGATGGTGATCGCGATCCCGGGCGCGATGACGCTGGCCGTGCTCCGCTACCGGCTCTACGGCCTGGAACAGGTGATCAACCGGACCCTGGTCTGGCTGGTGATGAGCCTGCTGGTGATCGCCGCGTTCGTCGGGGTGGTCGCCCTGCTGCGGGACCTCGTGCTGCGCGGGGACACCTCGAACGCCTCGCTGGTGGCCACCGGGCTGATCGCGGTGACCTTCGAACCGCTGCGGCGGCGGGTGCAGCGCGGGGTGAACCGGCTGCTCTACGGCGACCGCGACGAACCGTACGCGGTGCTGGCCCGCCTCGGTGACCTGCTGGAGCGGACGGTCCAGCCGGAGGCGGTGCTGCCGTTGCTGACCGGCACCATCGCCCGCTCGCTCCAGGTGCCGTACGTGGCGGTGGAACTCGGCGGGGAGCCCGACGACGGGCGGCCCGCCCGGGTGCACGCCGCGCACGGCCGGGCCACCACCACGCTGGAACGCTTCGACATGGTGACCCACGGGGAGCGGGTGGGGCGGCTGGTGGTGGCCCGGCGGGCACCGGGCACCCGGTTCACCCCGGTCGAGCGGCGGCTGCTCAGCGACGTCGCGTTGCACGCCTCGGTGGCCGCCGCGACCGCCCGGCTGATCCGCGACCTGCGCGACTCCCGGGAACGCCTGGTCACCGCCCGGGAGGAGGAGCGCCGCCGGCTGCGCCGGGACCTGCACGACGGGCTCGGCCCGACCCTGGCCGGCATGTCGATGCAGGTACGCGCGGCCCGCAAGCTCGCCGACGTCGACCAGGCCCGGCTGGCCCGCATCCTCGACGGGCTCGCCGACGACCTGCTCACCTGCACCGGGGAGGTACGCCAACTGGTCGACCAGCTCCGTCCGGCGGCCCTGGACCGGGGGTTGGAGTCGGCGTTGCGGGCCGAGTGCCAGCGCTTCGACGGCCCGACCCTGACCGTGCGGCTGAGCGTGGCGGACCCGCTGCACGGGCTGCCGGCGGCGGTGGAGGTGGCGGCGTACCGGATCGTCGGCGAGGCGCTGGCCAACACGGCCCGGCACGCCGGGGCGACCTGCTGCGACGTGGTGGTGCGCCGGGGCCGGTCGCTGGTCGTGGAGGTGTCCGACGACGGCACCGGCATCGTCGCCCGCCGGCCCGGCGGCGTCGGGCTGGACTCGATCCGGGAGCGGGCCGCCGAGCTGGGCGGCGGCAGCGACATCGTCGACCGCGACCCGCACGGCACCCTGATCCGCGTCCGGCTCCCCCTGCCCCCACCCACCCCACCCACCTCCGCGCCCGCCCCGCCCGCTCCCGCCCCGCCCGCCCCCGCCCCGCCCGCTCCCGGTGATCAAGAGGTTCGCGTCAGAATCCGCCCGGAGGATGACGCGAACCTCTTGATCACCGAAGGTCCCCCGGTGCTGGAGGATGACGCGGACCTCTCGATCACCGGAGGTCCCGGGGTGGAGCAGAGTGCTGCGGGAGGGGGAGGGCAGTGACGGGAGAGGGGACTCGTGGCGGGCCGGTCCGGGTGCTGATCGTGGACGACCACCCGGTGGTCCGCCGTGGCCTGCGGACGATGCTGGAGGGCGAGACCTGGGTCGACGGCGTGCTGGAGGCCGCCACCTGTGCCGAGGCGATCGGCATCGCGTCGACCGAGTCCGTCGGGGTGGTCGCGATGGACGTGGCGCTGCCGGACGGCGACGGTGTGGAGGCGACCCGGCGGATCGTCCAGGGCCGGCCGGAGATCCGGGTGCTGATGGTGACCATGACCGACGACGAGGACGTGGTCGGTCGGGCGCTGCGGGCCGGCGCGCGGGGCTACGTGCTCAAGGACACCGACCCGGATGTGATCGTCGACGCGCTGCGGACGGTGGCCGGCGGCGGGCTCGTCCTCGGCCCCCGGGTCGGTCCGCAGGTGCTGACCAGCCTGCGCCGCCAGCCGGTCGAGCTGCCGCCCCCGTTCGACCGGCTCACCCCGCGCGAGCGGGACATCCTGCGCCGGCTGGCCGGCGGCGACACCAATGCCCGGATCGCCCGCCACTTCGGGCTCAGCGAGAAGACGGTCCGCAACCAGCTGTCGGCCGTCTTCGCCAAGCTCGGGGTGGCCGACCGGGTCCAGGCCGCCCTGCTCGCCCGGGACGCCGGCCTCACCGGGTGACCCTGATCCGGCGGGCGGGAGCGGATCCGACGATGCCGCCCGGACGCCGCACCGGCGGGGCGGGAACTGACACGATGATCGGTCGGGCCGACATGAGTAGCAGGGTGACGTCGGGGAAGGAGGACGGCATGGGGACCGATGCGCAGCACGAGCGACCCGCGGGCAGCCCGGCGGCGGGGGTGGTGCACAGCCTGCACGAGCGGCAGCAGACCCTGGCCACCGTCGAGTCCCTGACCGGTGGGCTGCTGGCCGCCGCGATCGTGGAGATCGCCGGGGTGAGCGCCGTCTACCAGGGTGGGTTGGTGACCTACGCCACGGAACTCAAGGCGCGGCTGGCCGACGTACCCGAGGATCTGCTGGCCCAGCGCGGGCCGGTCGACCCGGACGTGGCCATCGCCCTGGCCGAGGGGGGTCGGCGGCGCTGCGCCGCCGACTGGGGGCTGGCCACCACCGGGGTGGCCGGTCCCGAGCCGCAGGACGGCAGACCTGTCGGCCTGGTCTATGTCGCGGTGGCCGGGCCGGGTGGCCCGGTGGTCCGCCGGCTCGACCTCGACGGAGGCCGGAACCACATCCGCGCAACGGCGGTGATCGAGGCGTTACGCCTGCTGGCGACGCGTATCCACAGGGCCTTTCCGGAGCCGGGGCCGGGCCCGCGACCCGGGCCGGCGGCGGGGGTGCCGCCGGCCGGCGCGGGCCGGCGGTGAGCGGTGTTGTCCAGATCCGACAGGCGGGGTGGGATGTCGCCGGGCCGACCAACGGGTACGGTTGCGGGAAGGCTCCGGCGTACGGCGTCGGCTGCGGCGCGGTCGACCGCGTCCGGCGCGGGCGACGGTCCGCCCGGAGCGTGAAATCCCGTCAGGGGGAGGTGCGATGGTCCTGCTACGCCGGGTGATCGGTGACGCACTTCGGGCGCGCCGCCAGGGTCAGCACCGCACCCTGCGCGAGGTCTCCACCGCCGCCAACGTGAGCCTCGGTTACCTGTCCGAGATCGAGCGCGGCCAGAAGGAACCCTCCAGCGAGCTGCTTGCCGCCATCTGCGACGCGCTGGGTGCCCGCCTGTCCGAGTTGCTCCGCGAGGTGAGCGACACCGTGGCGCTGGCCGAACAGTTGCCGGGCGTGCTCATGCCGGTGCAGGACGAGCCGGCCGCCGCCGGTCCCGCCACCGGGGTGCGCAAGGCCACCGGTCGGGGCGTGCGTCAGGTGACCACCGACGGTGCGGTCGCCGTCTCGGTCCGCCAGGAATCCCCACTCAAGGCCACCCTGCGCAGCGCCCGGGTCCGCCCGAGCGACCGGGACGTGGTCTGCGCTGCCTGACCCCGCCGTCCGTCCCGTGGCCGGGGTGGCCGACGCCGCGTAGTGTTGATCGCAGGCCGCCGGAGCACTCCCCACGGCACGATCGGCCCTGCTGGTGTCGGGTTGCGACGATGGGGGGCGTGTCGGGCGGCCCGTCCGGCCCCGCTGTGGCCGAGGCGCAGCGACGCTACTGAGGGGATACTGCGGAGATGGCGAACCCGTTCGTCAAGGGCTGGAAGTACCTGATGGCGCTGTTCGGTGCCAAGATCGACGAGCACGCCGATCCGAAGGTGCAGATCCAGCAGGCCATCGAGGACGCGCAGCGTCAGCACCAGGCGCTGGTCCAGCAGGCGGCGGCGGTGATCGGCAACCAGCGGCAGCTGGAGATGAAGCTCTCCCGGCAGATGACCGAGGTCGAGCGGCTCCAGGGCAACGCCCGGCAGGCGCTGGTCCTCGCCGACCAGGCACGGGCCAAGGGCGACGAGGCCGAGGCCGGCCGCTATGAGCAGTCCGCCCAGGTGCTCGCCACCCAGTTGGTCTCCGCCGAGCAGGCCACCGAGGATCTCAAGACCCTGCACGACCAGGCGCTCGGGGCCGCCGCCCAGGCCCGCCGCGCGGTCGAGAACAACTCGATGATCCTCCAGCAGAAGCTCGCCGAGCGGACCAAGCTGCTCAGCCAGCTCGAACAGGCCAAGATGCAGGAGAGCGTGGCCCGGTCGCTGGAGTCGATGTCCTCGATGACCGCGCCGGCCAACACCCCCTCGCTGGACGAGGTGCGCGACCGTATCGAGCGCCGCTACGCCAACGCGATGGGCCGCGCCGAGCTGGCCGGCAACTCCGTCGAGGGACGGATGCTGGAGATCCAGAAGTCGACGCTGGACAGCGCCGGGTCGTCCCGGCTGGAGCAGATCCGGGCCAGCATGGCCGGCGACCAGCTCGGTGGCCGGCAGGAGCAGCCGGCGGCACAGCAGCAGGCCCAGCCGGCCGCCCCGACGGCCGACCCGGCCGCCGCCGCCCGGCTGGACGAGATCCGGGCCAGCATGAGCCGCGACCGCGGCGTGGGGGACACCACCGCCGGCTGACCGCCGGCACGAGGAGGTACGGGTGGCCGACGAGCGAACGCGACACTTCCGTCGACTGGGCCGGCTGCGGCGTTCCGCCCGCCGGTGGAGCGTCCTGGCCGGTGGGCTCACCGGCGCGGCCGCGGTGCTGACCCCGTACGCCGGGCTGGGGTTGCCGGACGCGGCCTGGGCCGGTGCCGCGGGCAGCGCCGTCGCGCTGGCCGCCTGGCGCTGGATCGACCTGCGGGCGTTCGCGGCCCGCCCGGTGCCCCCCGCCCTCGACCCGGCCGAGGCCGCCGCCCGCTCCCGGGCCCGGCTGGTCGCCGCCGTCGAACGCCTCCCGGTCGGCCCCGGCGTGCTCGCCGAGGCCCGCCGGTTCCGCTCCCGGTTCGCGCTGCGCGGCACCTCCGCCGCCGAGTCGTGGGCCCGGCTGGACCGGGCCGCGCTCACCCTGGCCGGGATCGCGCCCCGGCTGACCGGCCTGGCCGAGCCGGCGGTGCTGGAGGCCGCCGCCGCCGACCGCTCGTTGCGCGACCTGGCCGACCGGACGGCCGGGGTGGAGCGCGCCCTGCGGCTCGCCCCACCCGAGGCCCGGCCCCGGCTCGCCGAGGCCCACCGTGCCCTGCTCGACCAACTGGTCACCGGGGTCACCGCCTACGAGGGACTGGTCGCCGCCGCGGCCGGCTACGTCGCCGAGGACGCCCACCCGGAGGTCCTCGCGGACCCGTCCGCCGCCCGGCTGATGGAGGCGACGGACCTGCTGCACGGCGTCGCCGCCGCCCTGGCCGAGCTACGCGCCGTCGGCGAACCCCAGCGCACCCCCACCCGCTGAGCGCCAGCGCGGCGGCCCGGCCCGCCCCGCCGGACTGGTCACCGCCCGCAGCCGCGCCGGTCGACCTCAGTGGGGTGTGTGCACCGGCAGCGGGTCGGTCCACGGTGAGCTGCCCACCACGTTGAACGAACGGACCCGGTAGTGGTAGGTGACCCCCCGGGCCAGTCCGGTGTTGGTGAAGCTGCGGCCGGTGACGGTGAAGCTAACCACCTCCCGGTCGAACGTCGGGTCCACCGCGCGCTGCACCACGAACCCGGCTCCCGGGCCGGCCGGGACGCTCGCCACCCAGTTCAACGACACCGTCGCCGTGTCCGGCGCGGGTACGGCGACCGTCGCGGCGACCCCGGTCGGCAGCTCCGGCACCGGCGGGGTGGTCACCGTCGCCACCGTCGACCACGGTGAGGCCGCACCGAGGTAGGTGGTCCGGACCCGGTAGTAGTACGTGGTCTCCGGGGCGACCGCCGGATCGAGGTGGTGGTCGGACACCGGCACGGCGGTGGTGCCCGGACCGCTGGTGAAGGTCGGGTTGGTGGCCCGCTGCACGTCGAGCCCGGTGGCGAAGGAGCGGTTCACCCAGCGCAGCGCCACCCGCAGCGGCGCCGCCGGTGGCACCGTCGCGGCCAGCCCGCCCGGCGAGGACAGGCGCACCGACGCCGGGCTGCTGTTCGACCAGGCCGAGCAGCCGGCCCCGTTCTCGGCCCGGATGCGGTAGTGGTAGGTCACGCCGGGGGTGATGCTGGCGTCGGTGTACCGGGTCGCGGTCGCCGCCACCGTGATGGTGGTCAGTCCGGCGGTGAAACCGGCGTCGGTGGCCCGCTGGAGCAGATGCCCGGTGGCCGCCGGCCGGCTGCCGTTGCCCGTCCAGGCCAGCGCGATCGCCGGGAGCGCCGTCGCCGAGCCGGGCACCGGGGTCGCGGTCAGCCCGGTCGGCGCGCGGGGCGAGACCCGTAGCACCAGCGGCCGGCTCATGCCCAGGTCCCGCAGTCCCGCCGCGCCGCTTGCCCAGCGGAACTCCCAGCCCAGGTTGACCTGCTGGTTGACCACGGTCGCCGGCCGGCCGTCGCAGGGGCTGACCGGGCTGGCGTCGAGGCGTACCCCGGTGGGTCGGGTCGGGTCGAGCAGCCGCAGGCTGTCGGCGACCTTGAACGGCAGCGGCGGCACCTCGGGTCGCAGCGCCACCACCACGTCCTCGGCCGGGTTGACCCGGACGGTCTGCTTCCAGCCCCGCTCCCCGCCGTCGGGGGCGCGGACCGTGCCGTCCCCGCCGATCCGGTTGACCACCTGCACGTCGCAGCCGTCGAACCGGACCGGGTGGGTCTGCCGGCCGGTCCCGCAGATCCGCCACAGCTGGATGCCGTCGGCCGGGTCGGCCGGCCCCACCGTCGGGTCGGCGGCGACGAGGATCTCGGTGGCCGGGTCGGTCGGGCCGAGCGGCAGGGTCACCGGGCCCAGCGGGCCGGCACCCGGGTGGGGTACGCCGAGCCGGCCGGCCCGTCGCCCGTACTCCGGCTCGAAGACCGGGCCCACGGTTTTCACCTGGATCGGCAGGGTGACCGGCGTGGTGCCGCCCGGCGGGGTGAAGGTGAGCGAGGTGGCCTGCGCGGAGGCGACCGTCGCCCGTGCGGTGGTGGTGCCGAACGCCAGGTCGTACACCGGGTGCGGGACCACCGGCGGGCGCTGGCCGGCGGCGTACGCGGCGGGCAGCCGCTCGGCCAGCCGGTCCAGGTCGTACCGGCGACCCGGGGTGCCGGAAACCCGGAACTGGAGCACGGTACGGGTGTTCGGGCCGTACCCGGGCAGGGTGGTGGGGCCGCCGCCCTCGGCACGGCGGTCCCCGGCGGCGGTGTGCCGGTCGTAGCGGGGGTCGAAGCTGGGCAGCGGGGCCGGACAGTCGTTGTAGAGCAGCACCGTCGCGCCGGGCGGCAGGGTGGAGAAGTCGACGATCACGTCGGCCCGTTCGCCGGGGGCGAGCAGCAGCGCGGCCGAGTCGACGTTGAGCACGGTCGGGTCGCGGCGGTCGTAGCGGTAGCCGACCGGCCGGTTGGGCAGCACCACCGGGGCGGGGAGCAACCCGCACTCGTTGCCGATCTGGATCATGGGTGGGCCGGCGGCGGCCGGGTCCGGCACCCCGCCGTCGCGCCCGTCGGTGGGCCAGTCGGCGGGCCGGCCGGGGGCGCGGACCGCCTCCACCATCGGCACCTCACCGGCGTCGGCGTCGGCGAGGCTCCCGTCGGCCTGCCACATCGGCCCGTCGGAGCGGGCCCGGTAGAGCTGGAGGTTGACCGACCGGTCGGCGCAGCCGTTGACGATCCGGAACCGGTACGCCGTCGGCCGCACCCGCAGGTACGGGTAGGCGACCCCGTTGACCAGCATGGTGTCCCCGTACGCCTCGGGCACGGCGCTGGGGTGCGGCACCCCGGGGGCCTGTGGCGGCTCGTGCGGCGCGGCCACCGGATCGTGGTGCGGGTTGTCCACCGGGCCGACCCGGGGCCCGTCCTGCCCGTCCACGGCGGGCAGCCACGGGCCGTAGTCCCAGCGGCCGGTGGGGTTGCGCCCGTGCTCCCGGTACGGGTCCTGGCGGGGCTGGTAGACGTGCGGGTGCCACAGGCTGCCCCGGGCACCCCAGCGGTCCCGGTCCCAGGTGGGGTCCTCGGCGGCGAGTTGGGCGTCGTCGGGGACGAAGGTGCGGTCCTGGATCACCAGCGGGATCTGGTCGGCGGGGAGCACCCCGTCGGCGGTCAACTCCTCCTCGACCGGGTCGGTGAGCAGGTAGAGGGCGAACTGACCGGACAGCACGGTCAGCCGGGACAGGCCGAGGGTGTTGTCGTGCAGGCACATCAGCCGGCCGCTCTGCGCGTTCGGGTAATAGAGCGTGGTGGCTCCCGCCCCGGGCGGCGGCATGTCCGGCACGTGGGTCAGGCCCGGCCCGGTCGGGTACGGGGTGATCTCCCCGGCCGGGGTCACCCACTGCCAGGGGTTGCCGGCGCTGATCCACCCGGTGTGCGCGCCGGACAGGTGCGGCACGGCCCGGTTCTGCGGGTAGGGCGCGGGCCCCTGAAGCGGCCCCGCCCCGGCTCCGGGGAGGCTGGTGTCGACCGGCAGGAACAGGTCCCCGGCCGGGCCGGTGGGGAGCTGGTTGATGAACTTGATCCGGACCGGCCGCCCCCGTCGGGCCATGATCAGCGGCCCGAGGTGGTAGGGCCGTTCGGGTGGGGCGACGGTGTTGTGGCCGTGCGGGTCGGTGCCCAGGTTGAGCTGGCGGTAGCCGCGCAGCCGGGTGGTGGGCAGGTCCCGGTGCAGCCGCTGGGTGTACTCGGCCAGCCCGATCTCGTAGTAGTCGCAGCCCGGCCAGCTTACCGTGTCCGGGACGGCGACCGGCAGGTGCCCGCCCAGCTCGGTGCGGCCGGCCGGGCCGGGCAGCGGCAGCGGCAGCGCGTCGACGAACTTGCGCAGGCCGGTGCCGGTGACCACCCGGCTCTGCGGGTCGCGTACCGGCAGCGGGCTGCCGGCGAAGTTGGGCACCGGGCCGAAGTAGCGGGGCACGGCGGCCGGGTCGAGGGTCGCCGGCGCGGGATCGGGTTCGCCGGTGCGGGCGGCCGGGACGGTGGGCCGGTCGGGCCGGTGGGGGCGGGCGACCCGGGTCGTCCAGTGCGGTCGCAGTCTGCGGAACAGGGCCATGGCTCTCCCCGGGCACGGGGACCCGCCGCCCCCACCCCGACGTGGTGGCGGTCGCGTCCGATGGTTACGAACGGTGAGCACTCCACCGCAGCATGCGACGTCGGCGGCCGGATAGGAATTACCCATTCGTCCGTCTCTGCAGGTTGTCCCGTCAGCCGGGAGGTGCCGCCGGGTCGACCGGCGGTGGTGCGGGCTGGCAGGTCGGGCACCAGTAGGTGACCCGTTCGCTCAGGTCCTCCTTGGCGATGGCGGTGCCGCAGCGGCGGCACGGTTGGGCCCGCCGCCCGTAGACGTAGCTGGTCTGGCCCCGGCGCAGCGAGCCGGTGGTGCTCTGGGTCCACCGGCCCCGGTTGGCGGCCAGCAGCCGCTGGGCCAGCGCCACCGTGCCGGGCAGGTCGGGCACCGCGCCGACCGGCGTCCACGGGGAGAGCCCGCGCAGGAACAGCAGCTCGCACTTGTAGAGGTTGCCCACCCCGGCCAGGTTGCGCTGGTCCAGCAGCGCCTCGCCGATGGTCACCCCGGGGGCGGCGGCCAGCCGGCGGACCGCCTCGGCCGGGTCCCAGTCCGCGCCGAGCAGGTCGGGGCCCAGGTGTCCGAGCAGGCGCTCCTCCTCGGCGGTGGGCAGTAGGGCCAACTCGTGCAGGTGGTAGCCGACCGCCACCGCCTGCGCGCCGCGCAGCACCGCCCGGATCAGGTGGGCCGGCCGGGCCGTCCAGCGTTCCCCCGGGGCGTACGCCCGCCAGACGCCGTCCATCCGCAGGTGGGAGTGCAGCGTCCAGGCGGTGGTCGACGCCACCGGGGTCGGCGCGGTCAGCCGTAGCAGCAGGTGCTTGCCCCGGCTGGCCGACTCGGTCACCGTCCAGCCGGTCAGGTCGGTGGTGGCCAGCGCGGGCACCCGGAAGTCGCTGCCGGTGAGCCGGGCCCCGGCGAGCGCGCGGTGCAGGACGCGGGCGGTGTTCCAGACGGTGTCTCCCTCGGGCACCCCAGCATTCTCCCTCGTCCGAACAGAATTCGCATGTATCGCTATTTGTAGCGTGCTTCCTGTCGATCTATGAAAAAATGCACTATAGGGGAGTCTTGAGGAGAATGTTATGGCCTTTGGCCCCTGTCGTCACCCGTCGTCCCTGTTGGTCGGTCTGCTGACCCTGACCCTGGCCGGTGGTCTCGTCCCGACCGCCGCCACCGCCGCATCCCGTACCCCCGGCCACGCCGCCGCCCCAGCCGCACCCACCGGCGGGGAGCACTGGACCGTCGACCTCGCCGTGGCCGGCGGCGACGACGTCAACGTCCGCTTCGGAGCCGGCCGGCTGCGCCTCGCCGACCCGCACCCGACCCGGCGCACCCGGCCCGCCGCCCTGGGCGCGCCGGTCGCCGAAGGGGTGCTGCTCGCCCCCGCGCGCACCCTCGCCGGCCCGGCCAACCGGGTCCGCGCCGACCTCACCGCCGAGGCGGCCACCGGTGCCACCGTCGGCGTCCAGGTACGCGGCTGGCGGGCCACCGGCTGGACCGAGTGGCGGGAGGCCGGCACCGGGCCGGCCGTCTTCGACCGCCAGGTCACCCGGGTCCAGGCCCGGGTGCTGCTCACCACCCGCGACGCGCACGCCGCCGCATCGGTACGCGCGGTGCGGCTCACCGCCGACACCACCGCCGCCGCCACCCCGGCCCCCACCGCCGCGCGCAGCTACCGGGTCTTCGCCACCCGGGAGGGCGAGGTCGGCGGGGTCACCGCCAACGGGCGCACCATCAAACCCCGGGACCACTTCGTCGCCCTGCCGTCCCGACGTGGACTGTCCCCGATCGACACCGGGGACTACACCGTGCGGGTCTGCACCACCAGCGGCAGCCGCTGCGAGTACGCACCCGTCTGGGACGTCGGCCCGTGGAACACCCGCGACGACTACTGGAACCCCGCCGCCGTCCGCGAGAACTGGAAGGACCTGCCGCAGGGACGACCCGAGGCACAGGCCGCCTACCAGTACGGCTACAACGGCGGCAGGGACCAGTTCGGGCGTACCGTGCTGAACCCCGCCGGCATCGACCTCGCCGACGGGACCTTCTGGGACGGCCTGCTGCTCACCGACAACGCCTGGGTCGACGTGACGTACCTGTGGACCGGCAGCGGCCCGCGCGGCGTCATCGGCTCCGGGCCGCTCAACATCCGTACCGGCCCCGGCACCTCGTACCCGGTGCGGGGGCTCGCCGCCACCCACGCCAACGTGCCCATCCAGTGCTACGTCACCGGGCAGACGGTCGCCGGGACGTACCGGACCACCAACAGGTGGAACCGGCTGGCCGGTGGCCAGTACGTCAGCCACGCGTACGTGTCCTCGGTGTACGGCGGCACCGTGTCCCACTGCTGACCGGTGCGCCATCCCGCCCCCGACCAGCCGGGTCGGGGGCGGGAATGGCTCAGGGCCGCTCGTCCGGGCGGGGCGGGCGGACCATGTCCTGGTAGCGGGGGTGGCTGGCGCCGTACACGGCGAAGTTCAGCCGGGCATGGGTGAGGCTCAGGTCACCGTTGGGACCCCCCCCGCACCACGTCGGCATCGGCGTCGCCCTGGCCGTCATCGGTCCAGAAACAGACCGGACAGGTGCCCCCACCCGTCCGGGACGCACAACAGGGACAGCCCACCGGAACCCACACTTCACCCACCGCAGCAGCATTCCACACCGGACCACCGACAGGGAGCGCAGCTCACCCTCCGGGGCGTCCCCGCACCGTCACCGTGGCACCCGGGGCGACCCCGAGCAGGTCCACCGCCCGGCCGCCGTTGCGGGCCACCGCGACCAGGCCGGCGGAGTCGACGAGCACCACCAGGTCACCGGCCGGCACGTCGCCGAACGTCGTCCCCCGCACCGCCTGACGGCCGTCGACCCGTACCGTGTCGGGCAACGCCGCCAGCAGGTCGGCCCCGGCGGCGAGCTGCACGTTGCCGAAGTGGTCCACGGTGAGCACCTCGGCGGTGAACCCGTCGGCCTCCCGGCGCAGCACCGGTGCGGGCAGGGTCACCAGGCCGGCCGGGTCGACGGGCGGGCCCGCGTCGGCCGGCGGGTCGCCGAGCGCCAGCCGGGCCGCCACCGGGGCGAACACGTCCCGGCCGTGGAAGGTACCCGACACCTCCGCCGCCACCCAGCCCGGCGAGGTCAACTCGACTGCCGCGGTGACCCCGCCCAACGCCTGCGCCGCCGCCGGCAGCAGCCCGTTGTCCGGGCCGACCAGCAGCCCACCAGGTGTCACCAGCGCCACCGCGCGCCGGGCGGTGCCCACCCCCGGGTCCACCACCGCCACGTGCACCCCGTACGGCAGGTACGGCACCGCCTGGGCGAGCACCGCCGCGCCGCGTCTGACGTCCCCGGCCGGCACCAGGTGGGTCACGTCGATCACCCGGGCGGCCGGGGCGATCCGGCCGATCACCCCGTGGCAGACGGCGACGAACCCGTCGGTGAGCCCGTAGTCGGTGGTCAGCGAGATCCAGGGGGTCGGGGTCATGCCGGCAGGCTAGTGCGGTGACCGCCCTATCACTGACCGGACACCCCGATCGACCGACCGGCCGGTGCCGGGCGCGCACCCGGTTCGGCAGACTGCCGGGGTGACCAAACGCCTCCGCCTCCTGCCCGTGACCACCACCGTCCTGCTCGCGCTGGCCCTCGCCGGCTGCGGCGACGACCCCGGCGACGAACGGGACGGCGGGGCGTGGGCCGACGGCCGGTCGAAGGCCCCGGCCACCAGCGAGGCACCCCCGGCCGACGGCCCACCGAAGGCCGGGAAGTCGGGCAGCACGCCCCGGGAGAGCCCCTCCACCCCGCCGTTCGTGCTGCCGACCAAGGAGACCAGCGCCCCCGCCGCCCGCAAGGTGGTCGACGCGTTCAAGGCCGCCGGCCTCACGGTGGCCGACCCGCGGGACCGTTCCAAGGACTGCGGCCCCAACGGTACGGGTGTCGGCTGCGCCCAACTGATGGTCACCGACGCCGTCGCCGTGTACGTCTTCCCCGACGAGGCGAGCGCCGCCAACCAGACCGACGTGTGGGGGACCAAGGCGTACCGGGCCGGTGCGGTGGTGCTGAACTACCTGGGCACCCGGACCAGCGCCGCCGAGCAGAAGCGCTACAACGACGTCCTGGTGAAGCTCGGCTGACCCCGCCGGTGTTCCGGCCGCCGCCGGTCGGGGTGACCCGGCCGGCGACGCGGGGCGGCCCGCCCGGTCAGCCGCGCAGCCGCAGGCCCCGGGGGGTGGCCCGGAAACCGGCGGCGGTGAGCGCGTCGTGCAGCGGCGAGGAGTGCACCGACCCGCCGTCGGCACGCTCCACCGACATCGCCCCCAACGCGCCGGAGTGCACCGCGTCGGCGAGCGCCTTGCCGGCGGCGGCCAACGCGTCGCCGTCGTCGGTGAAGGAGAGGATCGTCCGGCCGCCCCGCTCGACGTAGAGGGCCAGCTCGCCGCCGACCAGCACCACCACCGCCCCGGCCTTGCGCCCGGCCCGGTGCCCGCTGCCCGGGGCGGTGCCGTCACCGGAGTCGACGGCCCGCTCCGGCCAGGGCAGCGCCGCACCGTACGGGTTGGCCGGGTCGGTGGCGGCGAGCACCGTGGCCGGACCGCCGCCCCGCCCGGAGTCGGTCGGCTCGGCCAACGCCCGTAACCGGTCCACCGCCCCGGGCACCGCGAACTGCGCCGCCCCCAGCCCTTCCACGAAGTAGCCGCGCCGGGCCGCGCCCCGTTCCTCCAGTGCGGCGAGCACCGGGTAGACGGCGGCGAACCCCCCGACCACCTGCTCGGCCACCACCGCGCCCCGGGTCACCACCCCGTGCCGGTCGAGCAGCAGATCGGCCAGGGCGGCGGCCCGCCGGGTCGGGTCGGTGTCCCGCTCCGGCAGGCGCGACCAGCGCCCGGCCACCGTGGGCGGACCACCCCGGCTGGGCAGTGCCACCCGACCCGGGCGGCGGTAACGGGTCCGGGGGGCCGCTGGACGGGACCGGTGCGCCCCACCCGCGCCGAGCGCCGCCCGCAGCGGGGCCAGCGTGTCGTTGGTGAGCCGCCCCGCCCAGACCAGATCCCAGATCGCCGCGCTGAGGGCGGCGTCGTCGGTGCAGCCGACCCGGTCGGCGAGCGAACGGAAGAACAGCGCCTGACCGTCGCCGAGCGCGTCCAGCACGGCGTCGTGCAGCGGGGTGCCGGCGAAGCCGTCGTCCGGCGGGGGGAGCAGCAGCGGCGCGACGTCCGCGTACGCCAGGGTGAGCCAACCGTCGCCGCCGGAGATCGCCCCCGAGCCGGCCCAGAGCACCTCCCCACCGGCGCACAGCTCGTCGAGCTGGGCGGGGGAGTAGTCGGCGACCCGGGCGGGCAGCACCAGCCGTTCCCACGCCGACGCCGGCACCGCCGTACCCTGCAACTGCTCGACGGCGGCGGCCACCGCCTCCACCCCGCGCGCCGACGAGCCGATCTGCTGCCAGCGGGGCAGGAAAGCGGCGAGCACCCGGGGCGGCACCGGCTCGATCTCCCGGCGCAGCGCGGCGAGCGACCGGCGGCGCAGCAACCGCAGCACCTCGGCGTCGCACCACTGGGTGCCGACGCTGTCCGGGGCGAACTCGCCGGAGACCACCCTTCCGGTCGCGGCGAGCCGGCGCAGCGCCTGCTCCACCACGAACACCCCGAGCCCGAACCGGGCGGCGCAGGTGGCGGCGGCGAACGGCCCGTGGGTGCGGGCGTACCGGGCGACCAGGTCGCCGAGCGGGTCGGCCACCGGTGTCAGGTACGCCTCGGCCACCCCGACCGGCAGCGCCACCCCGAGCGCGTCGCGCAGCCGGGCCGCGTCCTCGATGCCCACCCAGCGGTCCTCGCCGGCGATGCGGACCCGCAGCACCCGGCGGGCCGCCGCCAGCTCGGTCAGCCACTCCGGCGGTACGCCCCGCTCGGCCAGCTCCGCCCCGGTCAGGTCGCCGACGACCCGGAGCAGTTCGACCACGTCCTCGGCGTCGCGGGGGCGACGTTGCTCGGTGCGCCAGCGCAACTGCCGCCCGGTCTCGGCGAGCACCGCCGGATCGAGCAGCTCGCGCAGGTCGACCCGGCCGAGCAGCTCACCGAGCAGCGCCGAGTCCAGCGCCAGCGCGGCGGCCCGGCGCTCGGCCAGCGGGGCGTCCCCCTCGTAGAGGAACGCGCCCACGTAGCCGAAGAGCAGCGACCTGGCGAACGGCGACGGGCGTTCGCTCTCGATCTCGACCAGGCGGACCTTCCGGCTGGCCAGGTCGCGCATCAGCTCGGCCAGGGCGGGCTGGTCGAAGACGTCCTGCAGGCACTCCCGGGCGGCCTCCAGGGTGACCGGGAAGTCGGCGTACTCGCGGGCCACGTCGAGGAGCTGGGCGGCGCGTTGGCGTTGCTGCCACAGCGGTTGCCGGCGGCGCGGGTCACGCCGGGGCAGCAGCAGCGACCGGGCGGCGCACTCGCGGAACCGGGCGGCGAACAGCGCGGAGGTGCCCACCGAATCCTCGACCAGCTGGGCGATCTCGTCGGGCTCGAACACCACCACGTCGGCCCCGGGCGGCTCGTCGGCGGTGTCCGGCAGCCGCACCACGATCCCGTCGTCGGAGGGCATCACCTGGGCGTCCACCCCGTAGCGTTCGGCCAGCCGGCGGCCGATCGCCAACGCCCACGGGCCGTTGACCCGGGCCCCGAGCACGCTGTGCACGGCCAGCCGCCAGTCGCCCAACTCGTCGCGGAACCGCTCCACCAACACCGTACGGTCGTCGGGTAGCGAGCGGGTGGCGGCCTGCTGTTCCCGCAGGTAGGCCAGCAGGTTGTCGGCCGCCCAGTCGTCCAGGCCACCGGCGCGCAACGCGGCGCGGGCGGCGGCGTCGTCCTGGCGCAGCAACGCCCGGACCCGGCTGCCGATGGCCCGGCCCAGCTCGACCGGCCGGCCCAGCTGGTCGCCCTTCCAGAAGGGCATCCGGGCCGCCTGGCCGGGCGCGGGGGAGACCAGCACCCGGTCGGGAGTGATCTCCTCGATCCGCCAGGACGACGAGCCGAGCAGGAAGACGTCGCCGACCCGGGACTCGTAGACCATCTCCTCGTCCAGCTCGCCGACCCGCGCGGCGCGTTCCGCCCCGGCCAGGAAGACCCCGAACAGGCCCCGGTCGGGGATGGTGCCGCCGCTGGTGACGGCGAGGCGCTGGGCCCCGGGTCGGCCGGTGAGCACGTCGGTGGCCCGGTCCCAGACCAGCCGGGGCCGCAGCTCGGCGAAGGCGGTCGACGGGTAGCGGCCGGAGAGCATGTCGAGCACCGCGTGCAACGCCGAGTCGGGCAGCTCGGCGAAGGGCGCGGCCCGGCGGACCAGCACCGCCAGGTCGCCGAGCGACCAGGGTTCGAGGGCGACCATGGCGACGATCTGCTGGGCGAGCACGTCGAGCGGGTTGCGCGGGTAGTGCAGCTCCTCGATCGCGCCGGCCGCCATCCGCTCGGCGACCACCGTGCAGGAGAGCAGGTCGCCCCGGTGCTTGGGGAAGACCACGCCCCGGGACACCGCGCCCACCTGGTGCCCGGCGCGGCCGACCCGTTGCAGCCCGGCCGCGACGCTGGGTGGGGCCTCGATCTGCACCACCAGGTCGACCGCGCCCATGTCGATGCCCAACTCCAGGCTGGAGGTGGCGACCACGGCGGGCAGCCGGCCGGACTTGAGCGCCTCCTCGATCTGCTTGCGTTCCTCCCGGGAGACGCTGCCGTGGTGGGCGCGGGCGATCACCGCCTCCGCGCCGGCGGCCGTGCCTGACTGGGCCATCGCCTCGGCCGGGGGACGGGGCGTGCGCAGCGGTCCCACCGGGCCGCCCCAGCGCTGCGCCCCGCCCGGCCCGTCTGCTTCGCCCGGCCCGTTGTCCGCCCCGCCCGGCCCGTCGCCCGCACCGGCGGGCGGGGTGGCTCCGGCGGCTTCCCGTTCCTCGGTGGCCAGCTCGTTGAGCCGGGCGCAGAGCCGCTCGGCGCTGCGCCGCGAGTTGGTGAACACGATGGTCGAGCGGTGCGCCCGGATCAGCGCGAAGACCCGTTCCTCGACGGCCGGCCAGATGGACGCCCGGCGGGGGCCGGGGCCGCCGAGGGCGTCGTCCGGCGGCTGCTCGGTCTCGTCGAGCCGGGTCATGTCCTCCACCGGGACCTGGACGCTCACCTCGATCGTCTTGGGGGTGGCCGGCTGGACCACGTCGACCGGGCGGGCGCCGCCGAGGAAACGGGCGCAGGCGTCGATCGGCCGGACGGTGGCGGACAGGCCGATCCGCTGGGCGGGCCGGGCCAGCAGCCCGTCGAGGCGTTCCAGGGAGAGCGCCAGGTGGGCGCCGCGCTTGGTGCCGGCGACGGCGTGCACCTCGTCGAGGATGACCGTCTCGACACCGCGCAGTGATTCCCTGGCGGCGGAGGTGAGCAGCAAAAACAGTGATTCGGGGGTGGTGATGAGGATGTCGGGCGGGGTGCGGGCGAAGGCCCGCCGTTCGTCGGCGGGGGTGTCGCCGGTACGCATCCCGACGGTGATGTCGGGCGGTGCCACCCCGAGCCGGGTGGCGGCCTGCCGGATGCCGGCGAGCGGGGCGCGGAGGTTGCGTTCGACGTCGACCGCGAGCGCCTTGAGCGGGCTGACGTAGAGCACCCGGCAGCGGTGTCGGGCGTCGGCCGGGGGTGGCGCGTCGGCCAGCCGGTCGAGCGACCAGAGGAACGCCGCGAGGGTCTTGCCCGAGCCGGTGGGCGCGACCACCAGAGCGTTGCGGCCGGCGGCGATCGAGCGCCACGCGCCGGTCTGGGCTGCGGTGGGGGCGGCGAAGGCGGCGGTGAACCACTCCCGGGTGGCCGGGCCGAAACCGGCCGGGACCCCCGCCCCGCCCGTCGCGCCCCGCCGCCCCGTCACGCCCCCATCCTGCCCCGGTGGTGTGACATTACGCCGGAACCACTGACGTTCTGCCCGGCTAAGAGAAAATTGCACGCCTATTGTACGTTTTGCGGTTTAAGTCTTACTTAACTGCTTGCTTGTGGCCCACAACATAAAGTAACTTCTCCCGGAGCGCCGCACCAGGTGAAAGGAATCGGATGTTCGTCGAGGAGCGTGGCCCGACGCCCGGCACCGACGTGCTCATCCGCAAGGTCGAAGGTCACCTCACCGCCCTGCGGACCAGTCTGCGCGGCCCCGAGTTGGCGCTCGCCGAGCGCCTCGCCGACAGTCTGCGGGAGTTAGTCGTCTCCACCGCCCAGGCCAGCGCCGCCGACCGGGGTCAGGTGCGGGTCGCCGTGCACTATTTCGTGCTCCGCCGGGAGAGCCGCGGCACGATGCTGCCGGTGCGTTCGCTCGCCGTCGCCCAGCGGGTGGTCGACAAGGTCGCCCTCCAGCTCGGCCGCCCCGACCTGCTCGTCGAGTCCCGGCGCGCGCTGACCCCCGCGCTCCCCGGCGCGGACACTCCACCCGGCTGATCGGACTATTTCCCCGAAAACGCCCCATAGTGGGTAGAACTGGCGTGTGATCGGTGCTGGCCGGACAACTCGCCCGGCGCGCGCCGCCAGTTCGACGGGGAGGACGCGTGCTCGTACTGCTGCTCCTCCATCTGGTGGCGGCGCTCGTCGCGCCGCTGCTGGTCCGCTGGTGGGGCCCGCGCGCCTGCTACCCGCTGGCGCTGGTGCCCGCCGCCGCCCTCGGCTGGGCGCTGACCCGCACCCCGGCGGTCCACGACGGCGGTGCGGTCGTCGAGACGTACCGCTGGATCGGCCAGCTGGACCTCGACGTGGCGTTGCGGATGACGACGCTGTCCTGGCTGATGACCCTGCTGGTCGGCGGGGTCGGCGCGCTCGTCCTGGTCTACTGCGGCCGGTACTTCGCCCCCGGCGCGGCGGGCCTGCCCCGGTTCGTCGCGGTGCTGGTCGCCTTCGCCGGAGCGATGCTCGGCCTGGTCCTCGCCGACGACCTGCTGCTGCTCTACGTCTTCTGGGAACTCACCACCGTCTTCTCCTACCTGCTCATCGGGCACAGCACCGAGCGCCGCTCCAGCCGGTGGGCGGCGGCCCAGGCGCTCACGGTCACCACCCTCGGCGGGCTGGCCATGCTGCTCGGCTTCCTGATCCTCGGCGGGCACGCCGGCAGCTACCGCTGGTCGGAGATCGCCGCCGCGCCCCTGCCCGGCGGCGGGACGCTGGTCGCGGCGGTGCTGCTCATCCTGACCGGCGCGCTGGCCAAATCGGCGATCGTGCCGTTCAACGGCTGGCTGCCGGTGGCGATGGCCGCACCCACCCCGGTCAGCGCCTACCTGCACGCGGCGGCGATGGTCAAGGCCGGCGTCTACCTGATCGGCCTGCTCGCCCCGGTGCTCGCCGACACCGGCCCGTGGCGGCCGGTGCTGCTCACCCTCGGCCTGGTCACCATGCTCGCCGGCGGCTGGGCGGCGCTGCGCCAGTGCGACCTGAAACTGCTACTGGCCTACGGCACGGTCAGCCAACTCGGCCTGCTGACCGTGACGATCGGCACGGGCAACGCGGACGCCGCGCTCGCCGGGGTGGCGATGCTGCTCGCCCACGCCCTGTTCAAGGCGGCGCTGTTCCTCGTCGTCGGCATCATCGACCACGATGTAGGCACCCGTGACCTGCGGGAACTCTCCGGTCTCGGCCGCCGGGCCCCGGCGTTGGCGGTGGTCGCCACGCTCGCCGCCGCCTCGATGGCGGGCGTGCCGCCGCTGCTCGGCTTCGTCGCCAAGGAGGCGGTCTTCGCCGCCCTGACCGCCCGCCCGGTGGTGCTCGCCGGGCTGGTCCTGGGCACCGCGCTCACCGTCGCCTACAGCATCCGCTTCCTCTGGGGCGCGTTCGCCACCCGCCCCGGCACCGCCGAGACCACACCGGAACCGGTACCGCTGCCGATGCTCGCCCCACCCGCCCTGCTCGCGGTCGCCGGGCTGGTCGCCGGCCCGGCCGCCGCCGCACTGAACGGCCTGCTCGACCCGTACGCGGAACTCTTCGGCCCGCCGCACGACACGCTCGCCCTCTGGCACGGCCTGACCCCCGCCCTCGGCCTGTCCGTGCTGGCGCTGGCCGGCGGGGCCGTGCTGCACGCGGTCCGCGGCCCGCTCGCCCCGGCGCTGGCCCGGTGGAAGCTGCCGTTCACCGGCAACCAGGGGTACGAGTGGGCCACCCACCGGTTCGACCGGCTCGCCATCGAGGTCACCGGGGCCACCCAGCGGGGCTCGCTGCCGCTGTACCTGGGCACCGTCCTGCTGGCCCTGGTGCTGGTGCCGGGTGCTGCCCTGCTCAGCACCAGCCCCTGGCGGACCCGGATCGCGGTCTGGGACAGCCCGCTGCAACTGGTGGTGGGGCTGGTCATCGGGGTCGCGGCGCTCTTCGCGGTCAACGCCCGACGGCGGCTGACCGCGATGCTGCTGGTCGGGGTGACCGGCTACGGCACCGCCATGCTGTTCGTCCTCTACGGGGCACCCGACCTGGCGCTGACCCAGTTCCTGGTGGAGACCGCCACCATCGCCGTGTTCGTGCTGGTGCTGCGCCGGTTGCCGGAACGGTTCTCGGCCCGGCCGCTGCGCCGCAGCCGGTGGGCCCGCCGGGTGCTCGGCGTCGCCGTGGGCGTGATGCTGGCCGGACTGGCGCTGGTCGCCTCCGGGGCCCGGACCGCCGTGTCCATCTCGACCGCCTTCCCGGCGCTCGCCGTCGCCGAGGGCCACGGCCGCAACGTGGTCAACGTGACCCTGGTGGACATCCGGGCCTGGGACACCATGGGTGAACTGTCGGTGCTGGTGGTGGCCGCCACCGGGGTGGCCAGCCTGATCTTCGAACGGTCCCGCACCGGGCCGCGACCGCGTCGGGTGGAACCCGCCACCGCCGGCCACGGCGACCGGGCGGTGTGGCTGCGCGGCGGGACCACCCTGCACGCGCGCCGCCGGTCCATCGTCTTCGAGGTGGTGACCCGGCTGCTGTTCCACACGATCGTGCTCTTCTCGCTGTTCCTGCTCTTCTCCGGCCACAACGCGCCCGGCGGCGGCTTCGCCGGTGGCCTGGTGGCGAGCCTGGCGCTGGCCGTGCGCTACCTCGCCGGTGGCCGGTACGAACTGGCCGAGGCGGCCCCGGTCGGGGCGGGCACGGTTCTCGGCGCGGGCCTGGCGATCGCCGTCGGTGGCGGCGTGGTCTCCCTGCTGACCACCGGCACCGTGCTCGCGAGCACCCGGGTCGACCTGCCGCTGCCCGGCCTCGGCGGGCCGTACCTGGTCACCTCGCTCTTCTTCGACATCGGCGTCTACCTGATCGTGGTGGGGCTGATGCTGGACATCCTGCGCAGCCTCGGCGCCGAGATCGACAGGCACATCGAGGCGGCCGGCAAGTCCGACCGGGGGCTCGTCGTCGACCACGAGGGGGACCGGCGGTGAGGGACGGTGGGACGGGCCCGACGCTGGTGCTGGTGATCGCCGTGGGCGTGCTCACCGCCACCGGGGTGACCCTGCTGCTGGAGCGCAGCCTCACCCGCATCCTGCTCGGCGTCATCCTGCTCGGCAACGGGGTGAACCTGCTCATCCTGGTCGGTGGCCGCTCCGGCGGTGCGCCGGTGGTGGGCGCCGGCCCGGACGACGCGATGAGCGACGCGCTGCCGCAGGCCATGGTGCTCACCGCCATCGTGATCACCTTCGGGCTGACCGCCTTCCTCGCCGCCGTGGCGTACCGGAGCTGGTATCTCGGCGGCGACGACGAGGTCCAGGACGACGTGGAGGACCAGCAGATCGTCGCGCTCGCCGCCCGTAACGAGGTACCCAACGCCGACCTCGGCGGCGAGGGGCCGGGCGACGACCCCGAGCAGGTGGACCCGGAACCGCCCCGCCGACCGGGCGGCATCCGGTGAACCGCCTGGTGCCGCTGCCGGTGGTGGTGCCGCTGCTCGGGGCCGCCCTCACCCTGATCCTGGTCAACCGGCCCCGGTTGCAGCGCACCGTGAGCGTGGTCGCCCTCGCCACCAACCTGGTGGTCGCGGTGCTGCTGCTGGTCCGGGCCCACCGGGACGGGCCGGTGGTGACCGAGGTGGGCGGCTGGCCCGCGCCGGTCGGCATCGTGCTGGTCGCCGACCAACTCGCCGCGTTGATGCTGGTGGTCTCGTCGGCGGTCACGCTCTGCGTGCTGCTCTACTCCATCGGCCAGGGCCGTGCCGAGACCAGCGAGTCCGCGCCGGTGAGCATCTACCACCCCACCTACCTGGTGCTGACCGCCGGGATCACCAACGCGTTCCTCGCCGGTGACCTGTTCAACCTCTTCGTCGGCTTCGAGATCCTGCTCGCGGCGAGCTTCGTGCTGATCACCCTGGGCGGTACCGAGGCCCGCATCCGCACCGGCTCGACGTACGTGGTGGTCAGCATCCTCTCCTCGATGATCTTCCTGACCGCGGTGGGACTGGTGTACGCGGCCACCGGCACCCTCAACCTGGCGCAGCTCGCCGGCCGGCTCGACGCGCTGCCCGACGGCGTACGGCTGGCGTTGCAGTTGACGCTGCTGCTCGCCTTCGGCATCAAGGCGGCGCTGTTCCCGCTGTCCGCCTGGCTGCCGGACAGCTACCCGACCGCCCCGGCGCCGGTCACCGCCGTCTTCGCCGGCCTGCTCACCAAGGTCGGCGTCTACGCGATCATCCGGACCGAGACGCTGCTCTTCCCCGGCGGGGAGGCATCGACCCTGCTGATGGTGGCGGCCGGACTGACCATGGTGGTCGGCGTGCTCGGCGCGGTCGCCCAGTCGGACATGAAGCGGCTCTTCTCGTTCACCCTGGTCAGCCACATCGGCTACATGATCTTCGGGGTGGCGTTGGGCACCACCGCCGCGCTCTCCGGCGCGATCTTCTACGTGGTGCACCACATCACCATCCAGACCACCCTGTTCCTGGTCGCCGGCCTGGTCGAGGAGCGGGCCGGCAGCACCGACATGCGCCGGCTCGGCGGGCTGGCCCGGATCGCCCCGCTGCTGGCGGTGCTCTATTTCGTCCCAGCGATGAATCTGGCCGGCATCCCCCCGTTCTCCGGCTTCCTCGGCAAGGTCGGTCTGCTCCAGGCCGGGGTCGCGCACGGCGGCGCGCTGCCCTGGGTGCTGGTCGTCGCCGGCACGCTGACCAGCCTGCTCACCCTCTACGCCGCCTCCCGGGTGTGGAACATCGCGTTCTGGCGTGCCCCGCAGCTCGCCACCGCCGACCCGGTGACCCGGCTGCCCGCGCTGATGATCGGGGCCACCGCCGCGCTGGTGGTGCTGGGGTTGGCGCTCACCGTCGCCGCCGGCCCGCTGTTCCAGGTCACCGCCGACGCCGCCGTCGACCTGCGGCTGCGGACCCCGTACGTACGGGCCGTGCTGCCCGGCGGCCCGTCGTGACCGGCCGGACGCGCCGCCGGGCCGGCACACCGCCCCCGCCCACCGGACGCCGCCGGGACCAGCTGATCGCCCTCGGCTGGCTGGTCGTGGTCTGGAACCTGCTCTGGGGGAACTTCTCCCCGGCCAACCTGCTCGCCGGCCTGCTGGTCAGCGGGGCGGTGCTGGTGTTCTTCCCGCTCCCACCGGTCTCCTTCGGCGGTCGGCTGCGGCCCCGGGCGCTGCTCCGGCTCGCCGGGGTCTTCGTCGTCGAGCTGGTCAGCGCCAGCATCCACGTCGCCGCCATCGCCGTACGTCCCGGCTTCCGCCCGCGCGGCGCGATCATCGGGGTGCGGCTGCGGGTCCGCACCGACCTGAACCTGGCGCTCACCGCGGAGTTGCTGTCCCTGGTGCCGGGCACCCTGATCGTCGAGGTCGACCGGGACGCCGGCGTCCTCTACGTGCACGTGCTCGACGTGCGGTCCCCGGCCGACCTGACCGGCAGCAGGGACCGCATCCTCGCCGTCGAGGAACGGATCGTGCGGGCCGTCGGCTCCGCCGCCGAGCTGCGGCAGCTCACCACCGAACCCACGGAGGCCCCGTGACCGTCGTCCTCGCCGTCGTCCTGACCGTGCTGCTGTCGACCACCGCCCTGCTGGCGCTGGCCCGGATCTATCGGGGCCCGTCGCTGCTGGACCGGGTCATCGCCGCCGACCTGCTGCTCGCCACCATGCTCGGCGCGGTCGGCGCGGAGGCGGCGGTGAACCGGCACGCCACCACGCTGCCGGTGCTGGTGGTGCTCTCCCTGCTCGGCTTCGTCGGTTCGGTCGCCCTGGTCCGCTTCGCCGCCCGGGAGGAGCCGTGACCCCGCCCGCCCCGGGGTCGGGCCGCCGTTCCGGGTCCGGCCGCGACCGGTTGCCGGTCCGCGACCGCGCGCCGGGTCGACGCCGCGCGCCGGCTCGACTCCGGATCCCGGGTCCCGGCCGGGTCGCGTCGGTTCCGGCCGGGGGAGGGCGGGCATGAGCGTGGGTACGGTGACCGACTGGCTGGCCGCCGTCGCCCTGGTGTCCGGGGCGCTGCTCAGCCTCGCCGCCGGGATCGGTGTGCTGCGCTTCCCGGACGTGCTGGACCGGATGCACGCCGCCACCAAACCACAGGTGCTCGGGGTGCTGCTGTTGCTGCTGGGGCTGGTACTGCGACTGCGTACCGCCGCCGACCTGGGCATGATCATCCTGGTCGGGGTCTTCCAGCTGGCCACCGCCCCGGTGGCCGCCCAGATGATCGGTCGGGCCGCCTACCGGTCCGGCCGGGTCGACCGCAGCCTGCTCGACGTCGACGAACTGGCCGGGGAACCACCCCGGACCGGTGAATAGTGGGATGAGCAGGAACTTTGTCCCCACCCTCAGCGGGCGTCCAGCAACCGCCGATAGAATTGCGGCATGATCGACTCCTCTGCCCAGGAGGGCAGCAGTAGCCAGCCGGGTCGTGCCCGGCAATCCCCCGCCCCGACGTCCACGGGAGCCCTGAGCGACCCGTGTTGATCGTCGTCGGCCTCGTACTCATCATCGTTCTCACCGCCGCCACCGGCTACTTCGTAGCGCAGGAGTTCGGCTACGTCGCCGTGGACCGGGGCAAGCTCAAGCAGCTCGCCGACGACGGCGACGCCAAGGCCGCCCGCGCCCTGGAGGTCACCGGACGGCTGTCGTTCATGCTCTCCGGTGCGCAGCTCGGCATCACCGTGACCGCCCTGCTGGTCGGTTACGCCGCCGAGCCCTACCTCGGTGCCGGGCTGGCCGAACTGCTCGGCGGCGTCGGCGTCGCAACCGGCGTCAGCCTGCCGCTGTCGGTGGCGTTGGCGCTGGTCATCGCCACCGTCGTGCAGATGGTCCTCGGTGAGCTCGCCCCCAAGAACCTGGCCATCGCCCGCCCCGAGACCCTGGCGCGGGCGCTGAGCCGGTCCACCCTGATCTACCTGAAGATCGCCGGGCCGCTGATCACCCTCTTCGACCGGGCCGCCGTCCGGCTGCTGCGCCGGGTCGGTATCGAACCGATCGAGGAACTGCCCAGCGGCGCCACCCCGGCCGACCTGGAACAGATCATCGCCGAGTCCCGGGAGGAGGGGCACCTCGACGCCGAGATGTCCGACCTGCTCGACCGGGGTCTCGACTTCCGGGAGCTGACCGCCGGGGAGGCCATGGTGCCCCGGGTCGACGTGCACACCATCCGGTCGCACGAACCGGTCAGCCGGGTGGTCGAGCTGCTCGACACCGGTCACTCCCGGTTCCCGGTACGCGGCGTCGACGGCGTCGACGACCTCGTCGGTGTGGTCGGCATCGCCGACGTGCTCGGGGTGCCACCGGCCGAGCGCGCTACCACCCCGGTCAGCGCGGTGGCCGTACCGCCGCTGCTGGTGCCGGAGACGTTGCCGCTGCCCACGGTGCTGGACCGGCTGCGGTCCGGGCACCGGCAGCTCGCCTGCGTGGTCGACGAGTACGGCGGCTTCGCCGGCGTGATCACGCTGGAGGACATCGCCGAGGAACTCGTCGGACCGATCCGCGACGAGGACGACCCGCCCGAGCCGGCCCCGATCCGGCAGGACGACGGCTCCTGGGTGGTGCCGGCGCGCTGGCGGATCGACGAGGTTGCCGACAGCACCGGCATCGCCCTGCCCGAGGCCCCCGAGTACGACACCCTCTCCGGGTTGGTCATGCGGGAGCTGGGCCGGGTGCCCGAGGTGGGTGACCGGCTGGAGATCAGCCTGCCGGTCGACCACGACGAGCCCGCGGAACGGCCGACGGCCCTGGTCGAGGTGCTCGCCGTGGACCGGCACGTGGCCGACTCCGTCCGGCTTACCCTGGCCGGCGACCAGAACCCCGACGGGGAACCCCCGGCCATCGGCGGCGAGGGCGACCAACGCCGCGCCACCAACGCCCGCGCCACCGGCAACAGGGGTGACCGACGCGGCGGCGCGAACGCCCGTGCCACCGGCGGTGCCGACACGCGCGTCACCCAGGGCCGGGAGGAGCGGTCATGAGCCCCACCGTCGCACTGCTGGTGTCGGTGCTGCTGCTCGCCCTCAACGGCTTCTTCGTGGCCGCCGAGTTCGCCCTGGTCGCGGCCAAGCGCTACCGGCTGGAACAGACCGCCGCCTCGGGCAGCCGGGCCGCCCGCGCCGCCCTGGACGGGGTACGGGAACTCTCCCTGATGCTGGCCGGCGCGCAGCTCGGCATCACCCTGTGCACCCTGGGGCTGGGTGCGTTGGCCGAACCGGCGATCGAACACCTGATCAGCCCGCTGCTGCACGCCGTCGGCCTGCCGGCGGCGGCCAGCCACGTCGTCGCGTTGGTCTTCGCGTTGGGGCTGGTGACGTTCCTGCACCTGGTGGTCGGCGAGATGGCCCCGAAGTCGTGGGCGATCACCGATGCCGAGCGCTCGGCGACCCTGCTGGCGCTGCCGTTCCGGGCCTTCGCCCGGGTCGCCCGCCCGGTGCTGTCCGTGCTCAACGCCCTGGCCAACGCGATGCTGCGGCTGGTCGGGGTGCAGCAGCAGGACCAGCTCGCCCAGGTCCACGGCCCGGACGAACTGCGCATCCTGCTCGAACAGTCCCGCGAGCACGGGCTGCTCGGTGCCGAACAGCACCAGATGCTGACCAGCATGCTGGAGTTGCAGGGCACCACCGTCGCCCAGGTGATGGAACCCTTCGACCAGATCGTCACGGTCCACCGCACCGACACCGCCGAGCGGATCGAGCAGGTCAGCCGGGACAGCGGCAGGTCCCGGCTCGCCGTCCTCGACGACGGCGGTGAGGTGTGCGGTCTGGTGCACGTACGGGAGGCCGTCCGGGCCGTCACCACCGGCCGGACGGCCACCGCCGCCGAGCTGATGACCAGGTCGTTCACCCTGCCGGCCACCTCCTCGGTCACCGAGGCGGTCGCCGCGATGCGCGCCGACCAGGCCCAGCTGGCGCTGGTCCGCAACGGCGGCGGCCCGACCCGGCCGATCGGTTTCGTGGCGCTGGAGGACCTCCTCGAAGAGGTCATCGGCGAGTTCGACGACGAGACCGACCCGATCCCGAGGGGCCGCCGGATGCGCTGACGGTCGTACCGACCGTCGTTGCGCAGGATCGACGCAACAGGGGCGATGTGGTGGTGTCGCAGTGGCATGGACACCGCTACATCGCCCCCTCGCGTTGGTCGAAGAAGCCCCGCCCCGCTCCGCCCGGTCGGGTGTTCGGGTGGAGGAGTGCCGGGCCGGTCAGCGGGAACCCGGACGGTCATGCGGTTGACCGGTGTGTCCCGGGAGTCCGGTGTGACCGGGTTGTCGGTGAGTACCACCCTGACCAATCCGAGCACCCGCCCGGGGCTGCGGCTGCCGGGGCGGGTGACCCTCAGCGCCGGGTCGCAGGACGTGCCGATCCGGCACGTACGGCTGGGTCTGGTGGCGACCGCCGAACCGGAGGACCCCCGTTCACCCCGTCGCCTCGTGCAGTACCACCAGGTGCCGGTCGGGGGACGGTTCGTCGTACCGGCGGGGCGGCGGCGGGCCATCGACTTCGCCGTGCCGCTGCCGTGGGAGACCCCGGTGACGATCTTCGGCGGGGTGCCGGTGATGAGTATGCGTACCGGGCTGCGTACCGAGGTGTCGGTGGACCCGGAACTGGAGCAGGGTGCGATGGTGCCGGTCTTCATCCATCCGCTGCCCACCCAGCAGCATGTGCTCGCCGCGCTGGACACGTTGGGTTTCGTGCTGCGGCAGGCGGGACTGGTGTCGAGCCGGCTGCCGGGGGTCGCGCAGACCCTGCCGGTGCACCAGCGGCTCGGCTACTGGGTCGCCCCGCTCTACGCCGGCCCGATCACCGAACTGGAGCTGATCTTCGTGACCAACCCGGCCGGCTTGGAGGTGCTGCTCTGGATGGACCGGCGGCTGTCGTTGACCGGGATCAGCCACCAGAGCATCAGCCGGTTCCGGGTCTGGCACACCGGTGCCGACCAGCAGGACTGGGTAACTGTGGTGGACAGGTGGTTGCGTAGGGCGATCGACCGGCACGCGGCGGCGGCCTCGGATGCGCACTGGTCGGCCCGGGTCACCGAGTCGGCCCACGTCAGCCGACAGCCTGACGAACCGGTGCGCCCGGGTTTCGGGTTGGGTGGCACCGCCGGGAGTGGAGGAATCGGCAGCGGGGGCGGGGGTGGTGACGGCACCTGACCCGCCCGGCCGCAGCGGTGTCGGCGGGCCAGGTGCGTCGTCCCGGTGTCCCCGGTGTCGTGTGAGGGGCGGGGTCAGATCGAGGCGGTGGCGAGCTTGATGCCGAAGCCCAGGAAGAGCATGCCGACGCCGGTGGTGGCGCCGGCGGCCAACCGGCGACGCTGCCGGAACTGGGCGGCCAGGAAGGTGCCCGCGAAGATCAGCGCGGTCAGGTAGAGCGCGCTGGTCACCTGGGCGATCAGCCCGAGCAGCAGGAACGACAGCGCCGGCCAGGCGTAGCCGGGGTCGACGAACTGGATGAAGAACGAGATGAAGAAGAGGATCGCCTTCGGGTTGAGCAGGCTGATCACCAGCGCCTTGCGGAACGGGCTGCGCAGCGCCTCGGGCTCGGCGGCGTCGATCAGTCGGGGCGTCGCGGGGTCGTGGCGGTCACGCCACCGTCGCCAGGCCCCCCGCAGCATGGTCAGCCCGACGTAGCCCAGGTAGGCCGCACCGGCGTACTTGATCACAAGGAAGAGCGGCGGGTACGCCTTGAGCAGCGACGCCACCCCGGCAGCGGAGAGGATCATCAGCACCGAGTCGCCGAGGAAGACCCCGCCGGCCGCCCGGTAGCCGGTCGCCACGCCGCGCTTGGCGGCGGTGGAGAGCACGAAGAGGGAGTTCGGCCCCGGCAGCAGAATGATCGCTACGGTGCCCAACACGTACGTCCAGATGTCGGTGATGCCCAGCACGCCCGTCATCCTCGCTCCGCCGGTGCCGAACGGCGAAGCCATTCCCGCAGCCTGGCCTGTGCGTTCGGCCACTCGTCGACGGTCATGGCGTACTGCACGGTGTCCCGCCAGGAGCCGTCCGGGCGCTGCCTGTGCATCCGCAGCACGCCCTCCCGGGTCGCGCCGAGCCGGGCGATCGCGGCCTGCGACCGGGTGTTGCGGATGTCGGTCTGCCAGACCACCCGCACCGCCCCCAGGTCGTCGAACGCCCGACCGAGCAGCAACAGCTTGGCCTCGGTGTTGACGGCGCTGCCCCACCAGGGCCGACCGAGCCAGGTGTACCCGATGGCGACGCAGCGCCGCGCCGGGTCGAGGTCGTAGTAGGAGGTCGATCCGATGACCGCGCCGGTGCGGGCGCAGCGCTGCACCCACGGCACCCGTTCGCCGCGTCGCCGGGCGTCCAGCGCGGTGCCGACGACGGCCCGCATCGCGGCCGGGTCGGTGGGCGTCGGGTGGCTCAGGTGGGCCCAGACCTCCGGCTCGGCGGTGGCGGTGAAGAGGTCGTCGGCGTGCGCCGGGGTGAGCGGCTCCAGCAGCACGTGCGCGCCGCGCAGCGGCACCGGCTCGTACCACGGCGAGACGGCGGAACCCGGCCCGGACGACCCGGTGACCTCCGCCCCCGACCCGGCGGGCCCGGCGGTGTCGGACCGGCCGGTGACGTGCGCCGGGTCGGGGCGTGCCGGTCCGACCGGCTCCCGCACGGAGGTGCCGGAGAGGTAGGCCGGCAGCGGGGCGGTCACCCCGGCGTCGGGCTCCGGCGGGCCGGCGACCTGCCGCAGCGGCACCACCCCGGCCCAGTACGGCAGGTCGAGGTCGGCTGGCTCGTCGCGGACCCCGCCGGTGCGGGTCCGCACCGACACCTCGCGCAGCGGCAGCGCCAGGACGGCCGTCTCGGCCAGCTCCCGCCGGCTCGGGGGGCGGCTGTCGGCGGCCCGCCCGGCGGCGGCCTTCTCCACCAGGGCGGTGAGCACCGTGCGCTTGTCCTCCTCGTCGGTCACCAGGTGGGCGGTGCCGTGGGCGACGACCGAGCGGTAGTTGGCGCTGTGGTGGAACTGGGAACGACCGAAGACCAGCCCGTCGAGCAGGGTCACCGTGACGCAGACCGGCAGCCCGGCGTCGCCCCGGGCGGCGAGCAGCGGCCGGCTGCCGGTGGAACCGTGCAGGTAGAGGGTGTCACCGACGCGGACGTGCAGGGTGGGCAGCAGTCGCGGCTCACCGTCGACCACGAACCCCAGCACGCAGTGGTAGGCCTCGTCGAGCACCGCGTGGGCGGTGGCCCGGTCGTAGCTCATCCGGTCCCGGCTGCGGCTGGCGGTGGTGCGTGCGGTCGGCGCGTACATGTGACATCCCGCCTTTGTTCTAGTACGATCCTGGAACTGTGGCAGCACATTATCAGATCCTCGGGTCCACGTCCGCCGCGATTTCGGCGAGCGTGGAAACCGGCATCCGCAGCGGCGCGCTCGCCGCCGGTGACGCGCTGCCGCCCGTCCGCGCCCTCGCCACCGCGTTGGCGGTCAGCCCGGCCACCGTGGCGCGCGCCTACCAGGAGCTGCGCCAGCGGGGTCTGGTGGTCACCGCCGGCCGGCACGGCACCCGGGTGCGGCCCCGGCCGCCGGTCGCCCCGCGCCGCGCCGCGCACGCCCCCGCGCCCGCCCCCGGCACCCGGGACGTGTCCCACGGGCAACCCGACCCCCGGCTGCTGCCGCCGTTCGGCCCGCACCTGGCCGCGCTCGCCGACACGGTCGGCCCACCCGTCGGGTACGCCACGACCGGCGTGCACCCTGCCCTGGCCGAGGCCGCCCGCTCCCGGCTGGCCGCCGACGGGGTGCCCGCCGACGAGTTGACCGTCACGGGGGGCGCGCTCGACGGCATCGAACGGCTGCTCGCCACCCACCTGCGCCCCGGTGACGCGGTGGGCCTGGAGGACCCGGGCTGGGCCAACCTGCTCGACCTGGTCGCCGCGCTCGGGTTGCGGCCGGTCGGCTTCCCGGTCGACGACGAGGGGCCCGTCGTGTCCGGGGTGCGCGACGCGGTCGCGCTCGGGGTGCGGGCGCTGGTGGTGACCAGCCGGGCGCAGAATCCGACGGGCGCCGCCGTCTCCGCCGGCCGGGCCGGGGAGTTGCGGGCCCTGCTCGCCGGCCGCCCCGACCTGCTGCTGATCGAGGACGACCACGCCGCCGAGCTCTCCCGGCTGCCGGTGCACCCGCTGGCCGGGGCCACCCCGACCTGGGCGTTCGTCCGCTCGGTCAGCAAGCCCTACGGGCCCGACCTGCGGCTGGCGGTGCTGGCCGGTGACGAGGTGACGGTGTCCCGGGTGGCCGGCCGGGCCAGGGTGGGGGCCGGCTGGGTCTCCACCGTCCTGCAACGGCTCGTCCTGTCGCTCTGGCGTGATCCGGCCACCACCGCCCTGGTCGACCGGGCCGCCGACGCCTACGAACGTCGCCGTCGCGGGCTGCTCGCCGCGCTGGCCGACCGGGGCGTGGCGGGGCACGGCCGCAGCGGCATCAACGTCTGGCTGCCGGTGCCCGACGAGACCGCCACGGTCACCGCGCTACGCGACGCCGGCTGGTCGGTCGCGCCAGGTGGCCTTTCCCGGCTCGGCAGCCCGCCCGCCGTGCGGATCACGGTCAGCGCGCTCGACGACGCCGACCTCGTGCCGCTGGCCGACGCGGTGGCGGCGGCGGTCCGCCCCGCAGGCCCGGTCGGTTTCACCGCCTGACCCGCGCCGTCGGCCCGCTCCCGCCCCGCTGCCCGGGGGTCGGTTCCGGTGGCGCGGTCAACCCCGCCGGACGTACGAAGACCTTCCGGCGGGCGACCGCGTCGCCGGCTGCGTCCAGTTGGTAGCCCTCCAACCAGACCCATCCGTCGTACGTGGGCCAGTCGAGCACCCGGATGACCCGCAACCGGATGGGTCGGAGAAACTGCACGCTGGCGGCGCTGGTCACGTACACCAGGTCGCCAGCCCTCACCGGCCGTCCCGGTCCCGTCGGGCGCGCAGCTTCCGCTGGACGCGCCGGTCCCGCCAGGCGCGCAGCGTCGCGCCCGCGTCGGCGAGGCGGGCGCACGAACCGTCCGGCCGGCACCTGGAGCAGGCGTTGCGGTGGTGGAAGTCGACGACGTAACCGGCCATCACCACGGCGAACGGTGTCGCGGTCGTGGGCCGGGGCCTGATCTGTTGTACGACGTTGACAGGTTCAACAGGCGGATGGAACCACTTCCGACGAGACATGCGCGCTTCCTGACACTAGTACGGCAGCCGCCGTTCGGGATCATGGCTGGTGTTCGAGGTTGAGGCGTCGGGTGTAGTGGGCTTGTCGGGCTCGGGCTTGATGGCGGCGGCGCCAGTCTGACCAGCGCAGACAATGGGTGAGGTGGTGGATCGGTCGGATGACGCAGGCGTTGATCAGCCGGCGGATCTCGTTGATGGTGAGCTTGATCAGTCCGGTGTCGGCCGGGTCGTGGTCGGCGGCGTCGGCGGCGCAGATGGCCAGGACGGCGAGGGCGGCCAGGGCAAGGGTGGTGAACCGGTGCCAGGAGTCCCAGCGGCGGACCTGGTGCTGGTCGAGACCGACCTGGCCCTTGGCGGCCTGGAAGCTCTCCTCGATCGTCCAGCGGATGCCCGCGACCCGCACGAGTTGGGCCAGGGTGGCCGGTTGTGGGGTCCAGCAGCGGTAGAAGGCCAGCTCGTCGGTGGTGGTGTTGCGGCGGATCAGGAGGCTGTGGTGGCCGCCGTCGTCGGGGTCGGCATCGGCGCAGACGTCGTCGAGCCACGCCCATGCGTAGAAGCGTGGGCCTTTGGATCCGGCTCCGGCGCTGCGGCGTTGCCACGCCGAGGCCGGTAGCTCGGCGGCGACCCGGTCAGCCCGAACCCGGGTCTTGCCGCTGTCGAGGGGGACCAGGTGGCTGCGGGACACGGCCAGGACGTAGCCCAGGCGGTGTCCGCGCAGGTGGGCGCGGAAGACGTTGCTGTTGCCGTAGGCCTCGTCCGCAGCCGCCCACCCGGCCGGGACGCCGGCATCGAGGGCAGCGGTGATCATCTCTGCGGCGAGGTCAGGCTTGGTGGCGAACTCGATCGTGTCGGGGACTCCGGCGGCCTGGCAGCGGACCCGGTCATCAGTCCAGGACACCGGCAGGTAGACCCTGCGGTCGACCAGCGTGTGCCCATGCCGGCTGGCATAGCCGCAGAGCACCCCCACCTGTGCGTTCTCGATCCTGCCGGCGGTGCCGGTGTACTGGCGTTGCACCCCGACCGTGTGCACACCCTTCTTCAGGTCCCCGGTCTCGTCCACGACCAGCACCGCGTCCGGATCACCGAACCGGCCCACGACCACCGCCCGCACGTCGTCGCGGACCTCATCGGCGTCCCACACCGCCCGGGACAACAACCGCTGCATCGCATCCGGCCGGGCATGCCCGGCCCGTTCCGCCAACTGCCAACACGTCTTGACCTCGACATCCGAGAGCAGCCCCGACACGAACGCCGCCGCCGTCCGACGCGGCTCGACCCGCCCGAACCGTCCCGCGAACGCCTCGCACACCCCGGCCAGGACCTGCCGCCACCGGGCAGGGTCTACCCTGTGGCACGCGGCCACCGCCAGATCTGAAGTTATGTCCACAGCAGACAGATGATCACGCGGTGGCCGCACCTCGTCCACCCGGCTCCACCAGCAACATCTCAAACGGCGGCTGCCGTACTAGGGCTGGCGAAAAGTCGAGTGCGTCGCGGCAGCGGCTTCCGTGGTGCACGATTTTCCGGGCAGCAATAGCGGGGCACAGAAGGTTTGTTGCCATCGCATCCCATATCTAAGATTGTGGGTATGGCTCTGCTCAGAGGAACCCGGTTGGAGGTGTGGGGAGCTGGCGAGATCCAGGAGCGTCTGGGGATCTCACGGCAGCGCGCCTACATCCTGATCGGACGCAGGGATTTTCCTCCGCCGGCCGCTATTCTCAAGATGGGTCAGATCTGGTTGAGATCCGACGTGGAGGCGTGGATTCTTGAGAAGCGACCTCACCTGGTCGAGGTCGATGAGGAGTTGTAGCGGAACGCTCCAGTCGAAAGTCGTTGGTGTGCGTCAATGGTTTCGGTGGTTCTGGAGCCATGTGGTCTTGCGCATCTCGTTGCCTCTTGAGGTGTTGGTGAGACGCGCGAGGTCTGAACCCGGGTCACTTTCTGTGCCCGTCATGTCACCACATTAGGCCTGTCTAGACAGGAGTGTGGTGGGAGTCGTCGCAACCGGTGGGTAAGTTGACGGATGTGCCTACCCCGCACGTAGAGCCGCGTCGGTACCGGATCGTGGCCGACGAGTTGCGCCGCCGGATCACGGATGGCGCGATCCCACCCGGCTCCCTGCTGCCCAGCGAATCCGCCCTCATGGCGGAGTTCTCCGTCGCCAGGGGTACCGTGCGGGAGGCCTTGGCGCTGCTGCGCGCAGAGGGCCTGACCGTGGCAGAGAAGGGCAGGGGCACCTACGTTCGCCCGGTCGTGCCCGTTCGCCGGCTCGGCTCCGAGCGGTACCGAGTCGAGCTTGACCAGGTACGGAACGGTGAGCTGGGCACGGCCTTCACCGTCGATCAGCAGGTGGCCTGGTCGGCGTACACCCTGGACAGGGAGTTCAGGGATATTCCCGCGGCTGCCCCTGTGGCAGGACTCTTCGGGGTGCCGCCCGGGACGATGCTTTTGGAGCGTCGATTCGTCTTCCGTACCCACGGTGTCCCGCAGCAGATGTCCACCTCGTACCTGTTGCTGTCGATGGTGGCGGGTACCCCGGTGGCCGATCCCGCGAACGAGCCGTGGTCCGGCGGCAACACCTCCCAACTGCACAGTCTGGGCCATGCCGTTACCGCCGTGCGTGAACAGGTGAGCGCGCGAATGCCACTGCCGACCGAGATACAAACCCTGCGGATTCCGGGCGGTATACCGGTCGTCGCCATTACTCGGCAGACCTATGTGGATGACGTGGTCGTGGAGGTCGCCGATATCGTGCTCCCGGGAGACCGGGTTCGCCTCGACTACCTGATCGACCTCGCCTGAGCGGCCTGACACGACTGAGAACGTGCCGGCCCGGTGGGTCCGTCGCGGGTGCACTGGCGGGAACGGGTAGAACAGTCGCCATGGCCGAGCAGACCGACGCACCCGGTGCCCAGCAGTTCATCCCGCCGCAGGCCGGCACACTGGCCGAGCTGCGGGCCGCAGCCACCGGTTGCCGGGGCTGCGAGCTGTACCGGGACGCCACCCAGACCGTCTTCGGCCGGGGCGACGAGAGCGCCCGGGTGGTCTTCGTCGGCGAGCAGCCCGGCGACCTGGAGGACCAGCACGGGCTGCCTTTCGTCGGCCCGGCCGGCCGGCTGCTGCGCCGGGCGGTCGACGACGCCGGCCTCGACCCGGCCCACCTCTACATCACCAACGCGGTGAAGCACTTCCGGCACGAGTTGCGCGGCCGGCGTCGCATCCACCAGACCCCGGACCGGGTGCACATCGTCGCCTGCCGGCCGTGGCTGGTCGCCGAGTTCGCCCGGCTCCGCCCGCACCTGGTGGTGGTGCTCGGCGCGACGGCGGCGAAGGCCCTGCTCGGCCCGACCTTCCGGGTCACCCGGCAGCGTGGCGAACTGCTGCCCTGGCCGGCTGCCGCCGAGCATCCGGGGGACTTCACCCGGGCTCCGGACCGCGCCGGCGCGCCCGCCGCCCGGGTGCTCGCCACCATCCACCCGTCGGCGGTGCTGCGCGCCGACAACCAGGACGTCGCCTACCGGGGGCTGGTGGACGACCTCACGGTCGCCGCCCGCGCCCTGACCGGTGCTCCACAGGGGAGTGTCGACCGTCCTGACCGGGTAACCGGACGGTATGGCCGAACGAACGCCGGGACGTCGTGAACTGCTGCTCCGGCTCGGTGCTCCCGGGCCGTACGTCCTGGCGGCGGCCTTCGCCACCGCGCTGTGGTTTCCGCTGCGGCTCTTCGAAGACCCGGACCGGTCGATCCCGCTGGCCCTGGTCCGGGCCGGGTTGACCGGTGTGGTGTGGGGGCTGTTCCCGTTCCTGATGGCCGCCGTGTCCCGCTCCCGGGCGCAGGACCGGAGCCTGGTCGCGCTGCGTCGGGGCGTGGTGCCGGTGGACGAGCCCGACCGGGCGGCCGTGGTCGACCGCCTCCCGGCGACCCGGCGGGGCGCGCTGATCGCGGTGGTGGGCGGCGTCCTGCTCTTCGGTGGGCTGGCGGCACTCGCCCCGACCGTCGACCGGACCGCCTCCGGGGTGGCGTTCCTCGTGGTCCTGATGGTCGTGCTCACGATCGCCGGGGTCACCCTCGGCCGGGTTCGCCGGCTCGGCCGCCGGCTGGCCGGCACCCCGCAGGCGTCCCGCCCACCGATCTGACCGGCCGGACCACGTCCCCGGCCGGGGGGACTGCCGCCCCTGCCGTCACCCGGGACGCCGTTCGGTCGCGGCCCCACCGGGAACCCCGGTGCGGGCGGGGGGCGGGCTGCGCGAGGATGGCCTCCCCGGACCAGGAGCTGCGATGACCGTCGACCTGCGCGTGCCCGCCCGGCCCGACGTCGCCCCGATCCAACGGCGTACGTTGCGGCTGCTCGTCGCCACCCAGACCATCGGTGGGGTCGGGGTGGCGATCGGGATCTCGGTCGGGGCGCTGCTGGCGGCCCGGGTCGCCGGCACCGCCGTGGCCGGGCTGGCGCAGAGCTGCGGGGTGGTCGGCGCGGCGCTGCTCGCCGTACCGGTCACCCGGATCATGAACGGGCACGGCCGGCGGCCGGGGCTGGTGGTGGCCTACCTGACCGGGGCGGTCGGGGCGCTGCTGGTGGTGCTCGCCACGGTCACCGGCGGGGTGCCGCTGCTCTTCCTCGGGATGCTGCTGTTCGGCGGCGGCACGGCGGCCAACCTCCAGGCCCGCTACACGGCGGTGGACCTCGCCGAGCCGGCCCGCCGGGGCCGGCAGCTCTCCCTGGTCGTCTGGGCCACCACCATCGGTTCGGTGGCGGCACCCAACTTCGCCGCGCTCGCCGACCGGGTCACCCGGTCCCGGGGGCTGCCGTCGCTGGCCGGCCCGTTCGCGTTCAGCGCCGTCGCGTTCGGCCTGGCCGCGGTCGTACTGCTGCTGTTGCTGCGGCCCGACCCGCTGCTCACCGCGCGGCGGCTCGCGGCGGCCGAGGCGGGGACGCCGCCCGGGGCCGCCACCCCGGCGACGACCGCGCCGGGCGCGCGGCGGGCCGGTATGCGGGTGGCCTGGCGGGTGGTGCGCGGCCGGCCGGCGGCCCGGCTGGGCATCGCCGCCGTCGCGGTCGGCCACCTGGTGATGGTCGCGGTGATGGCGATGACCCCGGTACGCCTCGGCGAGTCGCACTCCGACGCGGACGTGCTGCGGGTCGTCGGCATCGTGCTGAGCGTGCACATAGCCGGCATGTACGCGTTCTCACCGGTGGTGGGTTGGCTCACCGACCGGTGGGGCCGGCGCGCGGTGATCCTCACCGGCGTCGGCACGCTGCTTTCGGCGTGCGCGGTCGCCGGCACCGCCGGGCACCACACGCCGCGCCTGTCGGTCGGCCTGGCCCTGCTCGGGCTGGGCTGGTCGGCGACCATGGTGGCCGGCTCGACGCTGCTGTCCGAGGCGGTGCCGGCCCGGGTGCGCCCCAGCGTGCAGGGGCTCTCCGACCTGACGATGGGGTTGGCCGGGGCGGGCGCGGCGGCGGCCAGCGGGTTTGTCATGCGGGTGGCGGGCTATCCGACCCTGACCCTGCTGGCGGCGATCGCGGTGGTGCCGCTGGTGGCGCTAGCGTTGCGGCGGGTGCCACCGACGGCACCCGACGAGGAGGAGTGATCACGTGCGGCTGACCGACTTCTGGACCCGGCTGGACGAGGCGTTCGGGTCGGGCTACGCGACCAGCATCGCCAGCGACCAGGTGCTCTCCCAACTCGACGGGCGGACAATCGAGCAGGCCCTCGCGGCCGGCGAGCAGACCCACGTGGTGTGGCGGGCGGTGGTCGCCGCGTACCCCGACCGGGTGCCCGCGCGACTACGTTGAGCTGCCGTCGGACCCCGTCCGCGTGTCGCTTGCCGGCTCGTACACCTGTTCGGCTATTGTCCACAGCGGGGTGCTCGTCCACAGCTCGCGGCCCGTCGGCTGGTTTTCTGTCGGACCCAGCGCCTAGCGTGTCCGCGTGACGCGAAGCTCAGGAAAGACGCCGGCGAAGGCAGGAGTGGCAAACATGGCCGCAGGGCCCGACCGGGAGAAGGCACTCGACCTTGCTCTCGCTCAGATCGACAAGCAGTTCGGCAAGGGGTCGGTGATGCGGCTGGGCGAGCGCCCGGTCGTCCAGACCTCGGTCATCCCGACCGGTTCCATCGCGCTCGACGTGGCGCTCGGCGTGGGTGGCCTGCCCCGGGGCCGGGTCGTCGAGATCTACGGTCCCGAGTCCAGCGGTAAGACCACGGTCGCCCTGCACGCGGTGGCCAACGCCCAGCGGGCCGGCGGCATCGCCGCCTTCGTCGACGCCGAGCACGCGCTCGACCCCGACTACGCCAAGGCGCTCGGTGTCGACACCGACGCCCTGCTGGTCTCCCAGCCGGACACCGGCGAGCAGGCGCTGGAGATCACCGACATGCTGGTCCGCTCCGGCGCGATCGACATCATCGTGATCGACTCGGTGGCGGCCCTGGTGCCGCGTGCCGAGATCGAGGGCGAGATGGGCGACAGCCACGTCGGCCTCCAGGCCCGTCTGATGAGCCAGGCGCTGCGGAAGATCACCGGCGTGCTCAACAACACCGGCACCACGGCGATCTTCATCAACCAGCTCCGCGAGAAGATCGGTGTCATGTTCGGCTGTATGTCGTACTCGACCAGGGTGACCCTGGCCGACGGCACGCAGGAGAAGATCGGCAAGATCGTCAATCAGCGGATGGACGTCGAGGTTCTCTCCTACAACCCGGAAACCGACCGGGTGGAGCCGAAGCGGATCACCAACTGGTTCAACAACGGCCCCGCCGAGCAGTTCCTCCAGTTCACCGTGGCCAAGTCGGGCGGCAACGGCCGTGCACAGTTCGCCGCCACCGCCAACCACCTGATCCGCACGCCCGGCGGTTGGCGGGAGGCCGGCGAGCTGATCGCCGGTGACCGGGTCATGCTGGCCGAGCCGCGTCAGCTCAGTGAGCAGCAGTGGCAGGTCGTGCTCGGTTCGCTGATGGGTGACGGTGCCCTCTCGCCCAACCGGGCGGACCGCTCCGGTGTCCGTTTCCGCCTCGGGCACGGCGCTGCGCAGGTCGACTACCTCGACTGGAAGGTGTCCCTGCTCGGCAACATCACCCACTCCCGCCGCACCGACGAGCGCGGTGCCGCGTTTGCCGACTTCACGCCCCTGCCCGAGCTGGACGAGTTGCGTCGTGCGGTCTATCTGGGCGACGGCAGGAAGCACCTCAGCTGGGACTACCTCAAGGCCCTCACGCCGCTCGCCCTCGCCGTGTGGTATATGGACGACGGGTGCTTCACGGTCCGCTCCAAGGGCGTGCAGGAGCGCACCGCCGGTGGCTCCGGCCGGATCGAGATCTGCGTCGAGGCGATGGCGGAAGGCAGCCGTGAGCGGCTGGTGGAGCATCTGCGCGACGCGTACGGCATGGAGGTGAAGCTGGTTTCCCGGGGTGCCCGGGGAACGGCGTCGATCATCTTCACGACGGCGTCGTCCGCCCGGTTCCAGGAACTGGTCGCGCCGTACGTGCCGGCGGCGATGCACTCGAAGCTGCTTCCCCGGTTCCAGGGGCAGTGCGCGGTCGAGCCGCAGTTCGCCTCGGCGGAACTCACCCCGGTGCCGGCCCGGATCATCGACGTGCACGTCAAGCCCAGGACCCGCTCGATGAACCGGTTCGACATCGAGGTGGAGGGCAACCACAACTACTTCGTCGACGGGGTCATGGTGCACAACAGCCCCGAGACGACCACCGGTGGTCGGGCGCTGAAGTTCTACGCCTCGGTCCGGCTCGACGTGCGCCGCATCGAGAGCCTCAAGGACGGCACCGACGTGGTCGGCAACCGCACCCGGGTCAAGGTCGTCAAGAACAAGGTCGCCGCGCCGTTCAAGCAGGCCGAGTTCGACATCATGTACGGCAAGGGCATCTCCCGCGAGGGCTCGCTGATCGACGTCGGCGTGGAGCAGGCGATCATCCGCAAGTCGGGTGCCTGGTACACCTACGACGGTGACCAGCTCGGCCAGGGCAAGGAGAAGGCCCGGGAGTTCATGAAGGAGAACCCGGACGTGGCCGCCGAGATCGAGAAGAAGATCCTGGAGAAGCTCGGGGTCGGGGTCGGCGCGGGTGACGCCGCCGGTGGCCCTGAGCTGCCGCCTGTCGACTTCTGACCGGTCGCGCCCCGATGGCAGGACGACGCGCCCGCACGGGGCGGGGCTGGGACGCCTCCCCACCCCGTGCGGGTGCCGATGACACGACGCCCCGCCCCCGGCGAGGTCGCCGGGGGTCGTCGGACGAGACCGAGCCGACCTCTGGTGAGCCGACGCCCCGGGACGAGGGCGAGATGGCCCGGGAGATCTGCCTGCGGCAGCTCGCGGTGCGCCCGCGTACCCGGGCCGAGCTGGCCGGGGCGCTGGCCAAGAAGGGCATCTCCGACGAGGTGTCCGCCCAGGTGCTCGACCGTTACGACGAGGTCGGCATCATCGACGACGCCGCCTTCGCCCGCGCCTGGGTCTCCAGCCGGCACAACGGTCGCGGGCTGGCCCGCCGGGCGCTGGCCAACGAACTGCGCCAGCGGGGCGTGGACGGCGAGGTGGCCAGCGAGGCGCTGGGCGAGCTGGACGAGGAGACCGAGGCGCAGACCGCCCGCGCCCTGGTCGACCGGAAGCTGCGGACCGCCCGGGGTGAGCCCGACGCGGTGTTCCGCCGGCTGGTCGGCATGCTCGCCCGCAAGGGCTACCCGCCCGGGGTGGCGATCCGGGCGGTGAAGGACGCCCTGGCCGCGCAGAGCGCCGAGGCGGCCGAGTTCGCCGAGCAGATCGACGCCGACGCGCTGGCCGACGCCGAGGGCGAGCGGGGCTGACCGTGTGGAAGGCGTCCCTCAACGGTGCCCGGCGGCGCGACGAGCACCCCGCCGTGCCGCTGACCGCGGCCGAGCTGGCCGCCGACGCGGTGCGCTGTGCCGAGCTGGGGGTGGCGGCGGTGCACGTCCATCCCCGCGACGCCGACGGTGCCGAGTCGCTGTCCCCGTCGGTGATCGCCGGGGCGGTGACCGCGATCCGCGCCGCCCGGCCGGGGCTGCCGGTGGGAGTGAGTACCGGCGCGTGGATCGCACCTGATCCGGCCGACCGGGTCGCCGCCGTCCGCGCCTGGTCGGTGCTGCCCGACTTCGCCTCGGTCAACGCCCACGAGGACGGTGCCGAGGCGGTCGCGGCGGCCCTGCACGAACGAGGCGTGCTGGTCGAGGCCGGCCTGTGGACGGTGGACGCGGTCCGCGCCTGGCGCGCCTGGCGGGTGCCGACCGGTCGGGTCCTGGTCGAATGCCTGGCCGACGAGCCGGACCGGGCGCTGGCCGACGCCGCCGACATGCTCGCCCGCCTCACCCCCGGTGATCCTCCGGTGCTGCTGCACGGCGAGGGGCCGGCCACCTGGCCGGTGTTCTTCGAGGCGGTCCGCCGGGGTCTGGACACCCGGATCGGCCTGGAGGACACCCTGCACCTGCCGGACGGGTCACCCGCCCCCGACAATGCCGCCCTGGCGGGCTGCGCCCGCGCGCGGGGGGCCCGCTGACCCGACCGGGTCCGGCCCCGACACCGCGGACCTTTGGGTTTTTTGTAACGCCGTGTCCGGACTCGGATCACCGCTCGGTGACGTTGTCAACTCTCTCCGTTCGGGGGGTTTGATCATGAGTTCTTGACCGAACGGCCTTCCGCGACCTAGCCTCGCCATACAGGCTCACTTTGCCCGACCAGCGCAGGCTAAGCGCACAACATAGATCGCGTAACGGAACTGCAACACTTTGGCCAGCTCCACCGGCCTTGACGGTCCCTCCGGACAGCCGGTCCGGAGCCGATCCGACAACTGCACCCGGCTGTCGGCGATGCCGCATGGGCATCGCCGACGGAGAGCTATCCCCACGGCCAGCCGCTCGGTCGGGCGTCCGGAGCCGCAGAGGTGGCGTGCCGTCGGCACGGTTTCCCTGCGGCGTAGACGTTTGGGGAGGCGCGACCATGGCTGGTCGGCACAGGGACCGGGGGTCCCCAGGAGGTGACGGCGCGCGCAGTCGCGCCGGCACGGTGTTGCGGCCCACCGGCCCGGGTGACGGGACACCGGCATGAGCACCTTCGACGTGGTGCTCCTGATCGTCGTCGGGGTCCTCGCCGCCGTCGTGGTCGGCGTCGTCCTGGTCGGCGTACGGGCGCTGCGCCGGATCGGCACCGCCCCCGCCCCGGAGGATCCCGCCTTCATCGCGGAGAAGGACCGGCAGGAACAGTCGCTGGCCGCGTTGCGCAGCGCCGCCGACGAGGTGAACAGCACCATCGACGTGGCGAAGTCCGCCGCCTCGGCGGCGCGGGCCGAGGCGGCCGGGGCCAAGGCGGAGGCGAAGTCGGCCCGTGCCGAGGCGCGCCGGGTCCTCGACGACGCCCGCGCCGAGGCGGACACCGTCCTGGAGCGGGCGCACAAGCAGGCCGAGGCGGACGCCGAGCAGTTGCGGGCCGCCGCCCGGCGCAGCGGTGAGCGTGAGGTGGCGGTGCTCGCCGCGACGACGCGGGAGCAGGCGGCCGAGGTGGAACGCCGGGCCGCCCGGATGGACGAGCGGGAACGGCTGCACACCGAGGAGGTGGAGCGGCTCGCCGAGCGGGAGCGGCAGCTCACCGCCGCCAGCGCCGCGCTGGCCGAGCGGGAGGCGGCGGTCACCGCCCGGGAGGCGGCCCTGACGGTGGCCGAGGAGCAGCGCCGGCGGGAGTTGGAACGCGTCGCCGGGCTCACCGCCGACTCGGCCCGCACCGAGCTGATCGAGGCGATCGAGACGCAGGCGAAGCGGGAGGCGGCGCTGCTGGTGCGGGACATCGAGTCCGACGCCCGCAACACCGCCGAACAGCGCGCCCGGCACATCGTGGTGGACGCCATCCAGCGGGTGGCCAGCGAGCAGACCGCGGAGAGCGTGGTCAGCGTGCTGCACCTGCCGGGGGACGAGATGAAGGGGCGGATCATCGGCCGGGAGGGGCGCAACATCCGCGCCTTCGAGTCGGTGACCGGGGTCAACCTGATCATCGACGACACCCCGGAGGCGGTGCTGCTGTCGTGCTTCGACCCGGTGCGCCGGGAGGTCGGCCGGCTCACCCTGGAGAAGCTGGTCCTCGACGGTCGAATCCACCCGCACCGGATCGAGGAGGTGCACGACCTGGCCCGGCAGGAGGTGGAGGAGCTGTGCCACCGGGCCGCGGAGGACGCCCTGGTGGAGGTGGGCATCACCGAGATCCACCCCGAACTGGTCACCCTGCTCGGCCGGTTGCGCTACCGCACGTCGTACGGGCAGAACGTGCTCAAGCACCTGGTGGAGACCGCGCACATCGCCGGGATCATGGCCGCCGAGCTGCGACTGGACGTGCCGACGATCAAGCGGTCGGCGTTCCTGCACGACATCGGCAAGGCGCTCACCCACGAGGTGGAGGGCAGCCACGCGATCATCGGCGCCGACCTGGCCCGCAAGTACGGCGAGAGCGAGGACGTGGTGCACGCCATCGAGGCGCACCACAACGAGGTGCCGCCGCAGACCATCGAGGCGGTTCTCACCCAGGCCTCCGACGCCTGCTCGGGTGGGCGGCCGGGGGCCCGGCGGGAGAGCCTTGAGGCGTACGTCAAGCGGCTGGAGCGGATCGAGGAGATCGCGGCCGGCAAGCTCGGCGTGGAGAAGGTCTTCGCGATGCAGGCGGGCCGGGAGATCCGGGTGATGGTCAAGCCGGACGACGTCGACGACATCGGCGCGGCGGTCCTGGCCCGGGACGTGGCCAAGCAGATCGAGGAGGAGTTGACCTACCCGGGGCAGATCCGGGTGACCGTGGTCCGCGAGTCCCGGGTCACCGAGATCGCCCGCTGACCCCGTACGACCAGGAAGGGCCGGCCCGGAGATCCGGGCCGGCCCTTGTCGTGTGCGGGTCAGTTGCCGCCCGCGCCCTCGGCCTGGGAGGCGAGTGCGGTGGGCGGGGCCTGCGGGGCGGGCGTGCCGGCCGACTTGCGCCCGCGGGACAGCCGCCGCTGGACGAACTGGGCCAGCTTCGACAGCGAGTAGTTGGCCAGGATGAACAGTGCGGCGATCACCACGTAGACCTGGATCGGGTTGTCCAGCACGCCGATGATCTGCTTGCCGATGTTGAGGGTCTCCTCGTAGCTGATGATGAAGCCCAGCGAGGTGTCCTTGAGTACCACGACGAGCTGGCTGATCAGCGCCGGCAGCATGATCCGGAACGCCTGCGGGAGCAGGATCATCCGGGTGGTCTGGGCGGGGGAGAGGCCGATCGCGGCGGCGGCCTCGGCCTGCCCGCCCGGCAGCCCCTCCATGCCGGACCGGAGGATCTCGGCGATGACCACGGAGTTGTAGACGGTCAGGCCGATGACCAGGTACCACAGCGTGTCGAAGGAGATGCCGAACTCGGGGAAGCCCCGGGCCACGAAGAAGATGGTGAGCACCACCGGCAGGCCCCGGAACACCTCGACGCAGACCCGGGTGACCGCCGAGAGGGTGACGCTGAGCCCGCGCAGCAGGTAGGCCACCGGGGTGGCCATCCCGGTGAAGCGCCGCCGGGTGAGGCTCTTGAGCTGGATGCGCAGCATCGCGAGCAGGGTGCCGACCACCAGTGAGGCGATGATGGCCAGCACGGCGGCGGTGAGGGTGTTCTTCAGCCCGAAGCCGATCCGGTCCCAGACCTGGGAGAAGTTCTCGTGGGAGGGGTCGACCAGCGGCCCCCACAGCTCCATCGAGAACTGGCCCTTGTCGTCCAGCGGGCGGTAGATCAGGAAGTACGCGCCGACGGCCAGCAGCACGGTGGCGACGATGCTGCTGATCAGGGTGATCCGGCGCTGGCGCGGGCCGGGGACGTCGTACAGGACGCTGGTCTGCTGACTCATCGGGCCACCGCCTGTCGCTTCTCCAGCCGGTCGAGCAGTGCGCCGAGCGGCACGGTCATGATCAGGTAGCCGATCGAGATGCCGATGGCGACCGGGATGAAGGCGTAGCCCTCGGCGGAGGTGAGCTGGTCGGCGCTCTGGGACAGGTCGCCGACCACGCCGAAGAAGCCGATCAGCGCCGAGTTTTTGATCATCGCGATGATCACCGAGCCGAGCGGCACCACCGACGCCTTCCAGGACTGCGGCAGCACCACGTGCCGCAGGTTCTGGCCGAAGGTCAGGCCGAGCGAGCGGGCGGCCTCGGCCTGGCCCGGCGGCACCGCGTTGACCCCGGAGCGCAGCGCCTCGCAGACGAACGCGGCGGTGTAGAGCACCAGGGCGAGCAGCGCGAAACGGAAGTACGGCAGGTCGGTGCCGAGCCGGGTGAACAGCGAGTCCAGCACGGGGACGCGCAGGAAGTCGGCGTTGGAGCCGAGCGCCGGCAGGCCGAAGGCGGCGAAGAACATCACCACGGTCAGCGGCATGTTCCGGAAGATGTTCACGTACGCGGTGCCGACGGCGCGCAGCGGCGGCACCGGCGAGATGCGGAGCACCGCCATGACGGCGCCCAGGATCAGGGCGCCGATCGCGGCGAGGACGCAGATCTGGAGGGTGAGCCAGAAACCACCCGCGAAGACGTCGAACTTGTCGATGAGCACACTCACGGGTCGGTGTTCCTCCCCACCCTCCAGATCGAGGTCAGATCAGTAGCGGTTGATGGTGGGCGCGCTGCCCAGCTCCGCGCCGAACTTGCCGGCGGTGTCGTCCCAGGCCTTCTTCCAGCTGCCGTCGTTGAACGCCTTCTCCAACGTGTCGTTGATGAAGGTGCGGAAGTCGTTGTCCTCCTTCTTCACCCCGATGCCGTACGGCTCCTTGGTGAAGTTGTCCCCGGCCAGCTTGAACGACGCCTCGTCCTCGGCGATGTAGCCGAGCAGGATCACGTTGTCGGTGGTGACGGCGTCGACCTGACCACCCTTGAGGGCGTCGCGGCACTTGGGGTAGGTGTCGAAGAGCACCAGCTGGGTGCCGACGTCCTTGATGTACTTCTTGATCTCCTCGGCCGGGGTGGACCCGGTCACCGAGCAGACCTTCTTGGTGCCGTCCTTGAAGGAGTCCGGCCCGGTGATGGTGGTGTCGTCCTTCTTGACCAGGATGTTCTGGCCGGCCTCGTAGTACGGCCCCGCGAAGGCGATCCGCTCCTTGCGCTTGTCGTTGATCGTGTAGGTCGCCGCGACCAGGTCGACGGTGCCGTTGACGATGGCGTCCTCACGGACCTTCGACGGCGTCTCGACGTACTCGATCTTGTCCTCGGGGATGCCCAGCTCCTTGACGATGAGCTTGGCGACCTCGACGTCGAAGCCCTCCGGCTTGCCCGACAGGCCCTTCTGGCCGAAGCCGGGCTGGTCGAACTTGGTGCCGATCTTGATCTTCTGCGCCTTGTTGAGCTTCTCCATGGTGCTGCCTGCGGCGAAGGACTTGCTGCCGGCGCCGGTGCCCTCGTCGGCGTCGTCGCCACCGCAGGCGGCCAGACCGAGCGCCAGGGTGGCCGCCGCGGCGACTGCCGCCACGCGCTTCATACGCATACTGAACTCCTTCTTCGTCGGAATGCACCGGTGACCGGCGCGCTCCACTACGGACGCCTAGTGCGTGAGGATCTTGGAGAGGAAGTCCCGGGCCCGCTCGCTGCGCGGGTTGGCGAAGAACTCCGTCGGCGGGGCGTCCTCGACGAGCTGCCCGTCGGCCATGAAGATCACCCGGTTGGCGGCGTGCCGGGCGAAGCCCATCTCGTGGGTCACCACCACCATGGTCATGCCCTCACTCGCCAACGAGGTCATCACGTCGAGCACCTCGCCGACCATCTCCGGGTCGAGCGCGCTGGTCGGCTCGTCGAAGAGCATCGCCTTGGGCTGCATGGCCAGCGCGCGGGCGATCGCCGCCCGCTGCTGCTGGCCGCCGGAGAGCTGGGCCGGGTACTTGTCGGCCTGGTTGGCGATGCCGACCCGGTCGAGCAGGGCCAGGCCGCGCTCGCGGGCGGCGGCCGGCTTCTCCTTGCGGACCTTGACCGGCCCGAGGGTGACGTTCTCCAGGATGGTCTTGTGGGCGAAGAGGTTGAACGACTGGAAGACCATGCCGACCTCGCTGCGCAGCTTCGCCAGCGCCCGCCCCTCGGCCGGCAGTGGCTGCCCGTCGAAGGTGATCGTCCCGTCGTTGATCGGCTCCAGCCGGTTGATCGTCCGGCAGAGCGTCGACTTGCCCGAGCCGGACGGCCCGATCACCACCACGACCTCGCCCTTGCCCACCGAGAGTGACACGTCGTCGAGCACGTGCAGGGGGCCGAACCACTTGTTGACCTTGTCCAGCACGATCAGCGGTTCGCCGGTCGCCACGTCGTCCACCGTCCCTGTCGTCGTACCGGAAAGCGGGGTCGGTCGACCCCCGGTTGGGCCACTGTAGGCGGGGCGGCGTGGCGGATCGCAACTCAACGGGTCACGGAGAGGTAACACCGGTGTCGGGTGTACGCCGACGTCCGAATTCCGTCACTCCGCCGGGCCGTCAGGTGGCGGCGCGGCGGGGTGACGGAGATCATGGGGGGATGACCGACCGGGTCCGCCTGACCGAGTACGCGCGTGGTGGCGGCTGCGCCTGCAAGATCCCACCGGGCGAGCTGGAGGCGATGGTCGCCGGCCTCGGGCCGGCCACCGGCACCGCCGAGCTGCTGGTCGGCCTGGACCACGGCGACGACGCCGCGGTGGTCCGGCTGGACGGGCACACCGGATTGGTCACCACCGCCGACTTCTTCACCCCGGTCGTCGACGACGCCTACGACTGGGGGCGGATCGCCGCCGCGAACGCCCTGTCCGACGTGTACGCCATGGGCGGCACTCCGCTGGTCGCCATCAACCTGCTCTGCTGGCCCCGGGACACCCTCCCGCTGGAGCTGGCCCGGGAGGTGCTGCGCGGCGGTCAGGAGGTGGCCCGGGAGGCCGGCTGCCACCTGGCCGGCGGGCACAGCGTCGACGACGACGGCCCCAAGTACGGGCTGGCGGTGACCGGGCTGGTCCGCCCCGACGAGCTGATCACCCTGGACGCCGGCCGGGCCGGGCTGCCGCTGTCGCTGACCAAGCCGCTCGGCGTCGGGGTGCTGAACACCAGGCACAAGGCCACCGGCGAGGTCTCCGCCGAGGCGGTGGCGTCGATGACCACGCTCAACCGGGACGCGGCCCGCGCCGCCGTCGCGGCCGGCATCCGCTGCGGCACCGACGTGACCGGTTTCGGGCTGCTCGGGCACGCCTCGAAGCTGGCCCGTGCCAGTGGCCTGACGGTGGCGATCGACGCCGCCCGGGTGCCCTACCTGCCCGGTGCCCGGGCGGCGGTGCGCGACGGGCACGTCAGTGGCGGCACCCGGCGCAACCTGGACTGGGTCAGCCCGTGGACCGGGTTCGGGTCGACGGGTGAGGCCGACCGGCTGCTGCTGGCCGACGCGCAGACCTCCGGCGGGCTGCTGCTGGCCGGCGAGGTGCCCGGCGGCACGGTGATCGGCGAGCTGCTGCCCCGGGGCGCGTCGATGGTCGTGGTGCGCTGACCCGCCCGGCCCGGTGACGCGCGCCCTGGCCCGGTGACGTGCCCGGCCGGGTGAGGTGCGCCCGGTCTGCTGGCGCGTCCGGTGGGCGTCGGGGCGGCGGCGCGCCGCCGGGCTGGCCCGCGCCGGGCACCGTACCCGATAAACTGTCATCTTCCTGCCACTCCCAGCAATGGCACCCCGGGAAATTTTGCCCGGAATGGTCACAGACCGGTAACTTGCCCCCGGCTGGGGGCAAATGCCCCCCACCATCGTCAGTAAGGCCCGATCCGGAGGCCGGTGGGAACTAACGCAGCGAGGAGGCGGCATGACCGAGCTGTGGAACTGGAGAATCGACCGGGCCGAACCCGTGACGGTCTACCCGGCCCTGGCCGAGGCGCTCGGCCGGGTGGTGATGCCGCTGGCGGTGGCGGACCCGGCCCGGCTGCCCCGGCACGCGGTGATCTGCGACGTCTGGCAGGCCCCGGGGGAGTTCGGCACCATGGTCGACTGTTACGGCGTCCCGGAGTCGCGGCACGAGCTGGGCACGATCGCCGCGCTGGCCCGGTTGCTCGACCGGGACTGCCTGCTCACCGACGACACCCTCGACGCCGGCCGGCACCTGCTGGTCGCGCCGGGCGGCACGATCCGCCCGGTGCACTTCGAGGTGACCGAGACCGACGACGGCGAGCTGCTCTCCGCCCGCCGGCTCTGCACCCTGGCGCACCCGGCCTGCCGTGGCTGGTCGCGGTGCCGCGGCTCCCGCTGGGCCCCCGACTCGGTCAACCCCGCCCTCGCCGCCGCCTGACCCCCCACCCCACCCCACCCCACCCCGTCGATCATGGAGTTGTGGCGCTCGCAGAACAGGTCAAACCGGCCTAATGCGTCCACCACAACTCCATGATCGACAGGAGCGTGGGGGGAGCGTGGGGTGAGGGTCAGGGGGCCGGGGTGGGGCGGGTGCTGCGGACCTGCAACTGGTCGAGGAGGGTCGCGGTGGCGGCGGTGACCGCCTGCACCGCCGCCTCGAAGGCCGCCGCGTTGTGCGCGGCCGGGGCCCGGAAACCGGAAACCTTCCGCACGTACTGCAACGCCGCCGCCTCGATGTCGGCAGGGGTGACCGTCGGGACGTACGGCTCGCGCAGGGTCTTGATGCTCCGGCACATGGTTCCTCCATCGTCGGGGTCTTCCCGGTCGGCCCGGGTCGGTCGGCCCGGATACGCTGTGCACGTCATGACTACCGCAGCCGCGGGCAGCCCGCGCACCTACCAGGTGCGCACGTACGGCTGCCAGATGAACGTGCACGACTCCGAGCGCATCTCCGGCCTGCTGGAACAGGCAGGTTACGTGCGGCTCGCCGAGGCCGACGACAACCCGGACGTGGTGGTGTTCAACACCTGCGCCGTCCGGGAGAACGCCGACAACCGGCTCTACGGCAACCTCGGTCACCTGCGCCCCGTGAAGGACAGGCACCCGGGGATGCAGATCGCCGTCGGCGGTTGCCTGGCCCAGAAGGACCGCGGCGACATCGTCCGCAAGGCCCCCTGGGTGGACGTGGTGTTCGGCACCCACAACATCGGCTCGCTGCCGGTGCTGCTGGAACGGGCCCGGCACAACACCGCCGCCGAGGTGGAGATCCTCGAATCCCTCGACGTCTTCCCGTCCACCCTGCCGACCCGGCGCGAGTCGACGTACGCCGGCTGGGTGTCGATCTCGGTGGGCTGCAACAACACCTGCACGTTCTGCATCGTGCCCTCACTGCGCGGCAAGGAGAAGGACCGCCGCCCGGGTGACGTCCTCGCCGAGGTGCGCGCGCTGGTCGCCGAGGGGGTGCTGGAGGTGACCCTGCTCGGGCAGAACGTCAACTCCTACGGCGTCGAGTTCGGCGACCGGTACGCCTTCGGCAAGCTGCTGCGCGCGACAGGCGAGATCGACGGGTTGGAACGGGTCCGGTTCACCAGCCCGCACCCGAAGGACTTCACCGACGACGTGATCGCCGCGATGGCCGAAACCCCGAACGTCTGCCACTCGCTGCACATGCCGTTGCAGTCCGGCTCCGACGACGTGCTGAAGGCGATGCGTCGCTCGTACCGGTCGGAGCGGTACCTCGGCATCATCGAGAAGGTCCGCGCGGCGATGCCCGACGCGGCGATCACCACCGACATCATCGTCGGCTTCCCCGGCGAGACCGAGGCCGACTTCGAGCGGACCCTCGACGTGGTCCGCGCGGCCCGGTTCTCGTCGGCGTTCACCTTCCAGTACTCCAAGCGCCCCGGCACCCCCGCGGCGACCATGGACGGCCAACTGCCCAAGCAGGTCGTGCAGGAACGCTACGAGCGGCTGATCGCCTGCGTCGAGGAGATCACCTGGGCGGAGAACAAGCGGCTGGTCGGCGAGACCGTCGAGGTGCTGGTCGCCGTCGGCGAGGGCCGCAAGGACGACCGCACCGGCCGGCTCTCCGGCCGGGCCCGCGACGGCCGCCTGGTGCACTTCGCCACCGGTGGGCCCGGTGAACCGGGCGCGGCCGGCACCGTCCGGCCGGGCGACATCGTGCACACCACCGTCACGTACGCCGCCCCGCACCACCTCAACGCCGACGGCGCGCCGCTGGCGCACCGCCGCACCCGGGCCGGGGACGCCGCCGAGGCGGGCCGCGCACCGCGTACCCCCGGGGTGTTGCTCGGGTTGCCCACGGTCGGCGCACCGGCCGTGCCGCCCGCGCCGACGACCGGCTGCGCCGCGCACTGACCCCGGCCGGGGCCCGCCACGCCGGCGGACCCCGACCGGTGCGCGGTCAGACCGAGATCCGGCCCGCGCCGGCGCCCGCCGTCACGATGGACTTCACGCTGCTCGCGCTGTCCAGGGTGTACGGGTACGGGATGCCGGCGACGCTGCCGCCGGTCTGCCCGGCGGGCGAGTTGACGAAGTGGTTGTTGCGGGCCACCAGGCTGCCCGGCCCGGAGTCGGCCTCGCCGAGGTGGTAGGTGTCCTTGACGTTCTCGAAGTAGTTGCCCTCGACGAGCACCCCGGCGCTCATCGTGGACGCCACCCCGTAGCCGGCGTTGTTGTAGTAGTAGTTGTTGTAGACGTGCACCGGGTTGCCGAAGCGGACCCGGGGGTTGCGCTGCTTGCTGCCGTCGTACCAGTTGTGGTGGTAGGTCACCCGCAGGTGCCCGATGTCCTGGCTGCCGTTGTCGTCGCTGTGCCCGAGCAGCATCGTCTTGTCGTGGCTGTAGACCCGGTTCCAGGAGACGGTGACGAAGTCGGAGCCGCGCTTGATGTCCACGGTGCCGTCGTAGCCGTTGCTGAACGTGTTGTGGTCGATCCAGATGTTGGTGGCCGAACTCTCCACGTTGACCGCGTCGTCGCTCCAGTTGCGGAACGTCAGGTTCCGGATGATCACGTTGCGGTCGCCGTTGACGGTGAAGCCGCAGCCGACGATCGTCGCCCCGACGTTGCCGAGGATCGTCTTGTTGGACCGGACCCGCAGCATGCCCGAGCAGTTGATGGTGCCGGAGACCCGGATCACCGCCGCGCCGGTGGCGTTCAACGCGCTGGTCAGCGCCGAGGCGGTGGAGACGGTCGTCGCGCCCGCGTTGCCGCCGCCGGTGGTGCCGCCGTTCTGGGTGGCCCAGCCGACCAGGCCGGTCTGCGGCACGCTGGGCGGCGGGGTGGTCGCCGGTGGGGTGGTCGGCGGGGGCGTCGTCGGCGGGGGTGTGGTCGACGGCGGGGTGGTCGGCGCACCGGTGGGGGCGGTGCTTCCGGTGCAGGTCACCCCGTTGACGGTGAAGCTGGTCGGCGTCGGGTTGCTGGAGTTGTTCCAGGTGCCGTTGAAGCCGAAGGAGACGGTGCCGCCGGTCGGCACGCTCCCGTTGTAGCCGACGTTGGTGGCGGTCACCGTGCTGCCGCTCTGGGTCACGGTGGCGTTCCAGGCGTCACTGACCGTCTGGCCGGCCGAGTACGACCAGCGCAGGCTCCAACCCGACAGCGGGTCGCCGAGGTTGCTGATGGTGATGTTGCCGGTGAATCCGCCCTGCCACTGCCCGCCGACGGTGTAGCTGACCGCGCAGCCGGGGGCGGCGTGGGCGGCGACGGCGGTGAGCGTGCCGGTGGCGAGCAGGGCGACGGTGGTGGCGGCGATCAGCGTCGTACGACGCCGAGGTGTGCGCATGCTGCGTCCCTTTCGGGTGGGACAGGCGGCCGTCGACGGGGGAGCCGCCGGTGGGCGCCGCGCCCGTCGGCACCGGTGACTCGCCGCGTTCGCCGATCGGCCCCTGCCGGGGGGTCAGGTCGGTACGAGGTGGCTCCCGTGTGGTGCGCCCGCGGCCCGGACAAGCGCTTTCCCGAGCAAAGCATAGACAGTGACGGATGTAAATCGGCGTGCCGGTCACCTCCCGGCAGTGCCGCAACGGCCGGCGGGCCGCCGGTCGACGGACGTGTCGACAGGCGGCCCGCCAGGGTGCGGACGGGACCGGCTCAGCAGGCGGTGCCCTTCAGCTTCACCGAGGCCGGTGCGGCGGCCGTACCGTTGGCGGTGAAGCCCACGGTGATCGACGCGCCCGCCGCCAGCGACGGAGCGTAGCTCGGCCCGGCGGCGGTCACCGTCGTGCCGGACTGGGTGACCGTGGCGTTCCAGCCGTTGACCAGGGTGACCCCGGCCGGCCAGGTCCAGGTCACCGACCACGGGTTCACCGCCGCCGAACTGGTGTTCTTGACGGTCAGCTCACCCTGGAAACCACCCTGCCAGGCGTTGACCTGCTTGTAGGTGGCGGTGCACCCACCCGCCGGCGGGGGCGTGGTGGTGGGCGGCGGCGGGGTGGTGGTCGGCGGGGGAGGCGTGGTGGTCGGCGGCGGCGTCGGCCCGGTGGTGGTCGGCGTCGGGGTGCCCGTCGGGTCGACCCCACCGGCCACCGGCGCGATCAGATACGGCTGGAGGATCGCCTGCTTGGCGGTGTTGATGTTGGTCCAGTCGTCCAGCGCGATGCCACCCGTGTCACCCGAGTTCGGGTTCCACGACCAGTAGGTGAAGGACATCCCGTTCACGCCGGTGCCGGTGTAGGCCATCAGCTTCTCCAGCCACACCTTGTCCCGGGGGTCGGCCAGGGTGCTGCCGAACTCGCCCATCATGATCGGGGCGATGTTCTGCTTGTAGAGGTAACCCCAGTAGCGGTCCCAGACCGCCGGCAGGTTCGCCGGGAAGTCGGCCGCCTTGAACCACTCCTGCTCGTAGACGCTGGTGGCGTACTCGTGCGGCGAGTAGACCAGCCGGTTCGCCACGTTCAGCCGGACCGGGAACTGCCCGGCCTTGGACAGGTTGCCACCCCACCAGCCGCAGTCCTCGTCGTTGCTGGTGTCGTTGTCCCAGACGTTCGACAGGCCGCCGCTGGGGCAGCTCACCCCCTCCACGAAGATCAGCCAGTTCGGCTGCACCCCGAGGATGGCGTTGCCGGCCCGCTCGGCGGCCAGCCGCCAGTCCCGGGTGGTGTCGCCGCAGCCCCAGCAGGCGCCGGTCGCGGCCGGGTTGGTGCCCTCGGCGTGCGGCTCGTTGTGCAGGTCCGCGCCGATCACCGTGGTGTTGCCGGCGTACCGCTGGGCCAGCATCTTCCAGTCGGCGAGCCAGGTCGCCTCGGAGACCGTGGAGGTGTACCAGAGCGGCGACTGACCGGCCGACGTCGGCCGGTGCCGGTCCAGGATGACCCGCATGCCCTTGCTGCCGGCGTAGGCGATCACCTTGTCGAGGATCTGCAACGGGGAGAGCCCGATCAGGTCCGGGTTGACGAAGTCGTTGATCCCGGTGGCGGTCGCGCCCGGCTTCACCGAGTCGTTCGAGTACGGGATGCGCAGCGTGTTGTAGCCCAGGCTGGCCATCTTGTCGAGCTGCCCGCGCCACGGGTTGTTCGACCACAGGCCGTGGAACGTGCGGTTGTCGGTCTCCATGCCGAACCAGTTGATGCCGGTCAGCCGTACCGTCGCGCCGGTGCTGTCGACGATCTTGTTGCCGTTGGTGTGCAGGTAGCCGGTGCCGGTGCCGCCGACGGCGGCGGCGGCCGGGGTGGTGCTGACGGCGGCGGCGACGAACACGCCGGCCGCAGCGGTGGCGAGCGCGGTGAGCGCGGCGCCGAGAGTGCGGGGTCGGTACATGCGGGCTCCACTTCGGATGCCCGGCGTCGCGACGGCGACGCGGGGCGGAAAACCGGGGGAAACGCCGGCCGCCGCCGTCCGTCCCGCTCGTTTCGGGATACGCGGACAGTGCGCGACGCGCCGGGTCACGTGGACACGGCCACTCGCTGCGGTGCACCGGCGACTCCCGACGACGGTGTCCGTCGTCGGTGCCCTCGCGCCGGTGGGATCGACCTGGCTCTGCCGCTCATTCTGATCAGCCGGTCTCGATGCGTCAACCGCAGGTCGCGGCGGCCCCGCCGGATGGGTGGTTCCGGCTGGTCGCCGACGTGCCCGGGATGCTCCCCGCCCGGGTGGTCCGCTCGGCGACCAGCGCGGACACGCGCGAGCCCCCGGTCCCTTCACCAGGGACCGGGGGCTCGGGTGTGTCCGATCAAACCGGCGCGGACGGCCGGCCGGGGTCAGCCGGCCTGTTCGGCGAGCTGGAGGAACTGCCGCTTGGAGGCGAGCGCCTGCTCGGCCTCCTTGACCCGGCGGGCGTCCCCGGCGGCCTGGGCGCGGGCGAGCCGCTCCTCGGCCTCGGCGACCTGCGCCCGCATCTGGGCGAGCAGCGGGTTGTCCTCCTTGGTGGTCCGCCGCCAGGCCGAGTCCATCACCTCGCGGACCTTGTCGTCGATGGCCCGTAGCCGCCGCTCCAGGCCGGCGGCGGCCTCCCGGGGCACCCGGCCCGCCTCGTGCCACTGGGCCTGGATGTCGCGCAGCTTCGCCTGGGCGCCCTTCGGGTCGCCGTCGACGTCGAGCGCCTCGGCCTCGGCTAGCAGCGCCTGCTTGCGCTCCAGGTTGGCCCGCTGCTCGTTGTCCCGGGCCGAGAAGACCTCACTGCGCCGGCTGAAGAAGGCGTCCTGGGCGGCGCGGAACCGTTCCCAGAGCTTCTGCTCCGACTCCTTGGAGGCGCGCGGGGCGGCCTTCCACTGGTTCATCAGCTCCTTGAGCTGGTTGGCGGTGGCCGCCCAGTCGGTGGAGTCGGAGAGCTTCTCGGCCTCGGCGACCAGCTCCTCCTTGACCGTGTGCGCCTGCTTGCGCTGCTGGTCGAGGGAGGCGAAGTGGGCACCCCGACGCCTGGTGAAGCCGTCCCGGGCGGCGGCGAACCGCTTCCACAGCTCACCGTCGGCCTTCTTGTCGATCCCCCGGATGGTCTTCCACTCGTCGAGGATCTCCTTGAGCCGGTCGCCGGCGGTCTTCCAGCCGGTCGACTCGGCGGCCAGCTTCTCGGCCTCCTCGACCAGGGCGGTCTTACGGGCGAGCGCCTCACCCCGGGCGGCCTCCCGGGCGGCACGGGCCTCGCCGGCCTTCTCCTCGGCGAGCACGGCCAGCTTGTCCAGGCGCGCGGCGAGGGCGTCGATGTCCCCCACGACGTGGGCCTCGGCCAGCGAGGCGCGGATCCGCCGCACGGTGCTCAGCGAACCTCCCGCGTCGGCGGCGCCCGAGTTGAGCCGGGCCTCGGTGAGGTCCACCTCGGTGACCAGGTCGGCGAAGCGGCGGGCGAAGTGGGCCAGGCCCTCCTCGGGCGCGCCCGCCTGCCAGGAACCGACCACCCGCTCGCCCTCGCTGGTCTTCACGTACACGGTGCCGTCCGCGTCCACCCGTCCGAAGGCAGTCCAGTCGCTCATGTGCCCATCCTCGTTCTCCCGGCGTCGTCGGGAAACCCCCCGCGATCGCCGCCACGGCGCAGCCAACTTGCTCCCGGCATTGTCACAGGTCCGCCCCCGTCCGCGTCGAGCGCCTGTCTCTGACCGTGACCATACGGTGTCCTAGCACCCACACACAGGCTCCGTGGGGCGAGTGTCGCAATGCGCCGTACGCTGTACGGTAGGCCGTACAGGATGCTGCCGCCCGTGCTGCGGGCGGGCGAGGAGGAGCAGGATGACCCAGTCCCACACCCGGATGACGCCCCCGGCCGACCCCGGGTTCGTGCCCGACGCCGCCGATCTCGCCGAGCTGGACGAGTGGTTCCGCCGGTACGACGCCCTGGCCGAGGCGGGTGACGTCGCCGGCACCGCCGACCTGGCGATGTTCCCGCTCAACACGGTCACCGACGACGCGGCCGGCGAGGGGTCGGCCCGCCAACTCGACCGGGCGGCCTACCTGGAGATGATGGGCGGCGTCCTCGGCGGCGGGGGCGACCTGCGGATGGAGAGCCGCCGCACGCCCTACTTCCTCACCCGCAGCCTGGCCGTGGTGCTCACCGAGGCCGAGTTCACCCTCGACGGCCAACGCCAGCGGGTGCGCTACGCCGACCTGCTGGTCCGCACCGGCGGGCAGTGGCGGTTCCAGACCATGGTGCAGGGCGGCTGGGGCGGCCAGACCGGCTGACCGTCGACCCCCGAGCCGGCGGCCGGGCCGACCACCCGCATGCCCGCCCCCGCGCCGCACCCGGGCATGCCCGACGGCGGGGTGGGCGGAGCGGGCGGTGCCCGGCCGCTACCGACGTGCGCGGCGCGCTGGAGCGGCGGCTCGGACTGGCGGGGTGGGCGGAGCGGGCGGTGCCCGGCCGCTACCGTTGCCTGGTGCCACTGCTCGCCGCCGCCGTCTGCCCACACCCGCCGCTGATCGTGCCGGAGCTGGCCGGGGCCGCCGCGCCCGAGCTGGCGGAGCTGCGTGACGCCTGCGCCGCCGCCGTCGCCGCCCTCTACGCGGCCGGGGCGGACACCGTCGTGCTGGTCGGTGCCGGCGAGCGCACCACCGAACTGGCGCTGCCCCGCCGGGGCAGCTTCGCCCCCTGGGGACTGCCCCTCACGGTCGACCTCGGAACACCCCACCCCGACCCGGCCAGCCCCTCCCCGGTCCGGACCGCCCCGCCACGGTCCGACCACCCTGCGCTTCTGCGGGCCGTGCCTCCCCGGGGCGGCAGTGGGTCGCTGCCGGCCGTGCCCCCGCCGGGCGGCGTGGAGCCGGTGCCGCTGCCGGCCGACGACGCGGGGCTGCCGTTGAGTCTGCTGGTCGGGGCCTGGCTGGTCGAGCGGACCGCCCCGCCGGCACCGACCGCATGGCGGATGGTGAGCGTCGCGTCGGACGAGCCGGCCGACCGGTGCGCCGCCCTCGGGGCCGGGCTGCGGGTGGACGGGCCCTGGGCCCTGCTGGTGCTCGGTGACGGGTCGGCCTGCCACGGCCCGAAAGCGCCGGGCTACGACGACCCGCGCGCCGGGGCGTACGACGAGGGGGTCGCCCGTGCCCTGGCCGACGCGGACGCCGACGCGCTGCTCGGCCTGGACCCGGTGCTGTCGGCGCAGCTGGGGGTCGCCGGTCGGCCGGCCTGGCAGGTGCTGGCCGGGGCGGTCCGCGCGGCCGGCGGCGACTGGCACGGCGAACTGCGCCACCACGGCGTCCCCTACGGCGTCGGCTACCTGGTGGCCTCCTGGACGCGGACGGACCCGACCGGCCCGGACGGGACGCCGGCGGGTGACGCCGGGACAATGGCGGGTGACGCCGGGACGGCAGCGGCGGGCGGTGTGACGCGGTGAGCGGCACGGTCGTCGCCGTGGTCGGCCCGACCGCGGCGGGCAAGTCGGCGCTGAGCATCGCCCTGGCGCACGCCCTCGGCGGTGAGGTGGTCAACGCCGACTCGATGCAGCTCTACCGGGGCATGGACGTCGGCACCGCCAAGCTCACCCCGGCCGAACGCGACGGGGTACCGCACCACCTGCTGGACATCTGGCCGGTCACCGAACCGGCCAGCGTCGCCGAGTACCAGCGGCTGGCCCGCGCGGCGGTCGACGACATCCTGGCCCGGGGGCGGGTGCCGCTGCTCGTCGGCGGCTCCGGCCTGTACGTGCGGGCGGTGCTGGAACAGTTCGAGTTCCCCGGCACCGACCCGGCGGTACGCGGCCGGCTGGAGGCGGAGCTGGCGCAGCTCGGCCCGGCCCCGCTGTACGCCCGGCTGGCCGGGGCGGACCCGGCGGCGGCGGCGGGCATCCTGCCCGGCAACGGTCGACGCATCGTCCGGGCGCTGGAGGTGATCGAGCTGACCGGGGCGCCCTTCACCGCCGCGCTGCCCGCCCCGACCCCGTACTACCCGGCGGTGCAGCTCGGCGTCGACCTGGACACCGCGCTGCTCGACGAACGGATCGCGGCGCGGGTCGACCGGATGTGGGCCGACGGGCTGGTCGCCGAGGTCCGTACGCTGTGCGGGCAGGGCCTGGCCGACGGCCGGACGGCCAGCCGCGCGCTCGGCTACCAGCAGGTGCTGCGGTTCCTGGCCGGGGAGACCGACGAGGCGCAGGCCCGGGACGAGACGATCCGGGCCACCCGCCGGTTCGTCCGACGGCAACGCTCCTGGTTCCGCCGTGACCAGCGGATCCACTGGCTGGACCCGACCGTGCCGACGTTTGTCGAGACTGCCCTGCGGGTGGTCGCCGGGCATCGGCCATGATGGGGGCGTGGAGTTCACCAAGGGTCACGGCACCGGCAACGACTTCGTCATCCTGCCCGACCCGGACGGCGCCCTCGATCTGACCCCCGGCCTGGTCGCCGCGCTCTGCGACCGGCGGCGCGGCCTCGGCGGCGACGGCGTGCTGCGGGTGGTCCGGGCGGCGAAACACCCCGACGGGGTCGCCCTCGCCGGGGAGGCCGAGTGGTTCATGGACTACTGGAACTCCGACGGCTCGTCCGCCGAGATGTGCGGCAACGGGGCCCGGGTCTTCGTCCGCTACCTGCTGGCGACCGGGCTGGCCACCACGACCGGCGGAACCCTGCCGGTGGCCACCCGCGCCGGCCTGGTGCGGGCCCGGGTCGACGGCGACACCATCGCCGTCGAGATGCGCCGCCCCCGGCTGTACGACGCCTCCCGCGCCGTCCTCGGCGGACTGACCCTGCCCGGCACGGCGGTGGACGTCGGCAACCCGCACCTGGTCTGCGCCCTGCCGGCCGGCATCGACCTGGCCGACCTGGACCTGACCCGCGCACCCGAATTCGACCCCCGGGTCTTCCCGCACGGGGTGAACGTCGAGTTCACCGCCCCCGCCGACCCGGTCGACGGCACCGACGAGCACGTCCTGATGCGGGTCTACGAGCGTGGCTCGGCCGAGACCCTGTCCTGCGGCACCGGTGCCTGCGCGGTCGCCGCCGTGGCGCTGCGCGACGCCACCCGGGACACCGGCATCGTGGCGGTGGACGTCCCCGGTGGCCGGCTCACGGTCACGGTGACCGCCGACTCCTGCTGGCTCGCCGGCCCCGCCGTCCTGATCGCCACCGGCACCCTCACCCTCCCCTGACGCCGCTCCCTCCCTCCCTCCCTCCCGTCTCGCCTGCCCCTGCTTGCCTTGCCCCCGCTTCGCCGTGCCCCCGCTTCGCCTTGCCCCGTGATCAAGAGGTTCAGGTCAGAACCGGGGCCATGGATGACGCATACCTCTTGATCACCGGCACCGGAGGGGGTGGTGTCGGGTGATCAAGAGGTATGCGTCAGAGATGGCGGGTGGGTTGACGTGAACCTCTTGATCACCGCTGTCAGGCGGGTGGCGCGGGGTGATCAAGAGGTTTACGTCAGAGTCGGGGCCTTGGGTGACGTATACCTCTTGATCACCGGCACCGGAGGGGGTGGTGTCGGGTGATCAAGAGGTATGCGTCAGAGATGGCGGGTGGGATGACGTAAACCTCTTGATCACCGGGGCGAGGTGGGGGAGGTGGGGCGAGGTGGGGGAGGTGGGGACGGGGAGGGGCGTCGGGGTCAGGGGGTGGCGCTGGCGGTGGCGGCGATCTCGGGAAGGTCGGCCGGGCCCGGGTCGGCGGCCGGCGGCGGGGTGACGGCCGGGTTCTGGGCGGCGGCACGGACGGCGGCGGCGACCGCCGGGGCGACCCGGGAGTCGAAGACGCTCGGCACGATGACCGTTGGGTTGATCTTGTCCTCACCGACCACGTCGGCGATGGCACGGGCCGCCGCGATCGCCATCTCCTCGGTGAACTCCTCGGCGTGCGCGTCGAGCATGCCCCGGAAGACGCCTGGGAAGGCAAGCACGTTGTTGATCTGGTTCGGCTGGTCGGAGCGGCCGGTGGCGACGATCGCGGCGTGCTTGCGGGCCTCCCGGGGGTCGACCTCCGGGTCGGGGTTGGCCAGCGCGAAGACGATCGCGTCCTTGGCCATGGTGGCGATGTCGTCGCCGGTCAGCAGGTTGGGGGCGCTCACCCCGATGAAGACGTCCGCGCCCCGGACCGCGCCGGCCAGGTCGCCGGAGTAGTTGTCCCGGTTGGTGTTCTCGGCCAGCCACTGCCAGGCCGGGTTGAGGTCGGGCAGGTCGCGGTGCAGGGCGCCCTGCCGGTCGTACGCGATGATGTCGCCGACGCCCTGGCGCAGCAGCAGTTTCATGATCGCGGTGCCGGCCGCGCCGGCCCCGGAGACGACCACCCGGACGTCGGCGAGCTGCTTGCCCACGACGCGCAGCGCGTTGGTCAGCGCGGCCAGCACGCAGATCGCGGTGCCGTGCTGGTCGTCGTGGAAGACCGGGATGTCCAGCGCCTCGCGCAGCCGGGCCTCGATCTCGAAGCAGCGCGGCGCGGCGATGTCCTCCAGGTTGATCCCGCCGTACGCGGGGGCGATGGCCTTGACGATCGCCACGATCTCGTCGGTGTCCTGGGTGTCGAGGACCACCGGCCAGGCGTCCACCCCGCCGAACCGCTTGAACAGGGCCGCCTTGCCCTCCATCACCGGCAGCGACGCCGCCGGGCCGAGGTTGCCCAGACCGAGCACGGCCGAGCCGTCGCTGACCACGGCGACCGTGTTGCGCTTGATGGTGAGCCGGCGGGCGTCCGCCGGGTTCTCCGCGATCGCCATGCAGACCCGGGCCACCCCCGGGGTGTACGCCCGGGACAGCTCGTCACGGGTCCGCAGCCCGACCTTGGAGTGCACCTCGATCTTGCCGCCGAGGTGCAGCAGGAAGGTCCGGTCGGAGACCTTACGCACGTCCACCCCGTCCAGGGCGGTGAGCGCCTCGACGACCTGGTCGGCGTGGCCGGCGTCGGCGGTGTCGCAGGTGAGGTCGACGATCACGTGGGTCGGGTCGGAGTCGACCACGTCCAGCGCGGTGACGATCGCACCTGCCTCGCCGACCGACGTGGTCAGCCGGCCGATCGAGGAGGCGTCCGCGGGGACCGCGATCCGGATCGTGATCGAGAATCCGGCACTCGGCAGTCGGGTGATGGCCACGGAAATACCTCCGTCGTCGCTGGCGGCTCGTCAGCATTTCTACTCGCCCGCCGGGCCACGGCGGCAGCCGGCCCCGCGTTCGGCGACCTCCACCACGGGCATATAGCAGTCGCGCTCGGCGTTGACCCATGTCAGGATTACTCGGTACATGCACAGAACGGACAGGAGTCGCAGCTTGCGAGACCAGGAGACCCAGACCCCCTACTCGGACGACGACCTCGACGCCACGACCGGCGAGTACGAGCTGTCGGAGCGGCAGGCGTTGCGGCGGGTCCCCGGCCTCTCCACCGAGCTGACCGACGTCACCGAGGTCGAGTACCGCCAGCTGCGGCTGGAGCGGGTCGTCCTCGTCGGCGTCTGGACCGAGGGCACCCAGCGCGACGCCGACAATTCGCTGACCGAGCTGGCCGCCCTGGCCGAGACCGCCGGTTCACAGGTGCTCGAAGGGCTGATCCAGCGCCGCAGCCGTCCCGACCCGGCCACCTACGTCGGCCGGGGCAAGGTCGACGACCTGACCGGCGTGGTGCTCTCCACCGGCGCCGACACGGTGATCTGCGACGGCGAGCTGTCCCCGTCCCAGCTGCGGAACCTGGAACAGCGCACCAAGGTCAAGGTCGTCGACCGCACCGCGCTGATCCTCGACATCTTCGCCCAGCACGCCAAGAGCAAGGAGGGCAAGGCGCAGGTCGAGCTGGCCCAGCTCGAATACCTGCTGCCCCGGTTGCGTGGTTGGGGTGAGACGCTCTCCCGGCAGACGGGTGGTTCCGGGCGGGGTGGCGGCGCCGGTGGCGGGGTGGGCCTGCGTGGTCCCGGTGAGACCAAGCTGGAGACCGACCGTCGGCGCATCCGGCACCGCATCGCCCGGCTACGTCGGGAGATCAAGGCCATGAAGACGGTACGCCAGACCAAGCGTGCCCGTCGTTCCCGCAACGCCGTTCCCGCCGTGGCCATCGCCGGTTACACCAACGCCGGCAAGTCGAGTCTGCTCAACCGGCTCACCGGCGCGGGCGTGCTGGTGGAGAACGCGCTCTTCGCCACCCTGGACCCGACCACCCGCCGGGCCACCACCTCGGACGGGCGGCTCTACACGCTCTCCGACACGGTGGGTTTCGTCAGGCACCTGCCGCACCAGATCGTCGAGGCGTTCCGCTCGACGCTGGAGGAGGTCGCCGAGGCCGACCTGGTGGTGCACGTGGTCGACGGCACCCACCCCGACCCGGAGGAACAGGTCCGGGCCGTCCGCGAGGTGCTCTCCGAGGTCGGTGCCGACCGGCTGCCCGAGCTGCTGGTGGTCAACAAGACCGACGCCACCGACGAGGAGACCCTGCTGCGGCTCAAGCGGCTCTGGCCGGACGCGGTGTTCGTCTCCGCGTACAGCGGGCGCGGCATCGAGGCGTTGCGTGAGGTGATCGAGCAGCGGCTGCCCCGCCCGGCGGTGGAGGTCCGCGCGGTGCTGCCGTACGACCGGGGTGACCTGGTGGCCCGGCTGCACCGGCAGGGTGAGGTGCTCAGCACCTCCCACCTGCCCGAGGGCACGCTCCTGCACGTCCGGGTGGGGGAGGCGCTGGCGGCCGAGCTGACGCCGTTCGTGGCGGCGGGTGATCCGGCGGTGGCCGGCAGTCGGTGAGCGCTCCGGTGTGACCTGAGGTTCATCGCGGCATGCGACACTGACGCCATGCGCCGCGCTGTCTCCTCGGTCACGGTTGCCCTCGCCCTGTTCGGCGCGGCCGTGGCACCCGCTGCTGCCGCCGGGGCGGCACCGGTCTCCGCCGTCCCCGCCGGGGTGGCCCCGCCCGTCACCGGAGCGGGGCCGCTGGCCGTCGGGGCGGGTCCGCTCGCGGCGGCGGGCAAGAAGAAGTGCACGATCAGCGACGAGCGGCTGCGCGAGGTGTCCGGTCTGGTCGCCACGAAGACCGGCTACATCGTGATCAACGACGGCACCCTGGAGGAGAGCCGCAAGCGGGTCTTCTTCCTGGACACCAAGTGCAAGATCGCCAAGGAGCCGGTGAAGTACTCCGGTGACGGCCCGTTCGACACCGAGGACCTGGCCCTCTCGCCCGACGGCAAGACCCTCTGGATCGCCGACACCGGCGACAACGTCACCAGCCGGGAACGGCGTACCCGGGTCGCGGTCTGGACGATGCCGGTCTCCGGGTCCAAGCAGCCGGTGCTGCACCGGCTGTCGTACCCGGAGCGTAAGCCGCACGACGCCGAGGCGCTGCTGGTCGGCGCGGACGGACTCCCCCTGGTGATCACCAAGGTGCCCAGTGGCAAGGCGGAGATCTTCACCCCGGAGGCCAAGCTCGACCCTGACGGCAACACCGATCCGGTGCCGATGAAGAAGGTCGGCGAGATCACCCTGCCCAAGACCACCACCGACAACCCGCTGAACATCATCGGCCGGGTGGCGATCACCGGGGCGGCCCGCTCGCCCGACGGCAGCCGGGTGGTGTTGCGTACCTACGCCGACGCCTTCGAGTACGACGTCAGCGGCGACGACATCGTGGCCGCCCTGACCACCGGCAAGCCCCGGGTCACCCCGCTGGCCGACCCGTTCGGCGAGGCCATCTCGTACACCCCGGACGGCACCGGGTTCGTCACCGTCTCCGACGGCGGGGAACTCGCCCCGGAGGACCCGATCGACATCCTCGGCTACACGCCGTCGACCAAGGGTGCCGAGCCGGTCGAGGGCGAGGCGGGGGCCAAACCGGCGACCGAGAAGTCCTGGTACGACAACCTCAGCCTGGACCAGATCACCTATCTGATCGGTGCTGTCGGCGTGGTCGGCGCGCTCCTGGTGGGGGCCGGCATCGTCGGGATCGTCAGGTCCCGGCGGCGGGCTGCGACGGTCGGCGACGACCCGGTCGACCAGGACGACGACGTGTTCACCTCCGGCGCGGTCTCCCGCGCCGAGGGGCGGTCGGCAGGCGACGGTCCGCACGCCGCCGAGCCGGTCGCGGACCGGCCACGCGGCGGTGTCTACGGTGCTCCGGCGACGCCCGGCGGGTCGCCCGCCCGCCCGGCCGGCGGCGGGGTCTACGGCGGTGGCCGGCCCCCGGCCGGGTCCGGTGCGGCTCCCGCCGGCCGTCCGGCCGGTGGGCCGCCACCGACCGGCGGTCGCCCGGCGGGCGGCGGGGTCTACGGCGGTGGTCGTCCCGCCGGCGGCGGGGTCTATGGTGCCGCCCCGGCGGGTAACGGCGCGGGTCCGCGCGGTGGTGCTCCCCATGGTGCCCCGGCCGGCGGCGCGTCCCGGGGCGGCCCGCCGGCTGTGGACCCGCGTGGCGGTGCTCCCGCCGGTGGGCGTGGTGGTGCCCCGGCCGGCGGCCGAGGTGTCCCTCCGGGGGGCCGTGGCGGTGCCCCGGTGGCCGGGCGCGGCACGCCGCCGGGTGCCCGGGGTGGCACGCCGCCGGACGGGCGCGGCGCTGCCCCGGGCGGTGGCCGTGGTGGTGCCCCGGCCGGCGGCCGGGGCGGTCCGCCTCCGGGCGGCCGTGGTGGCGCGCCGGCCGGTGGCCGGGGCGGCGGTGGCGGTGTCTACGGCGGTGGCGGTGGGCGGGCCGAGCCGCCGCGCCGGGAGACCGACCCCCGCGAGCCGCGCTCCGGCCCACGTCGTGAGGGCCACGACGACCGGCGCGGCGGCCAGTACGGCCCACCGCCCGGCCGCAGCGGCGAACGCTACTGACGCGACGGCGAACCTCCCGACACACCTGACCGGTCGCCCTTCCTCCCGGGAAGGGCGACCGGTCAGGTCACGGGTCAGATCCGGCGGAGCACGGCGACGACCCGGCCCATGATGGTGGCGTCGTCACCGGGGATCGGATCGAAGGCCGGGTTCTGCGGCATCAGCCAGACGTGGCCGTCGCGTCGCCGGTAGGTCTTGACGGTCGCCTCGCCGTCGAGCATGGCGGCCACGATGTCACCGGCCTCGGCGGTCGGCTGTTGCCGGACGACCACCCAGTCGCCGTCGCAGATCGCCGCGTCGAGCATCGAGTCGCCCTTGACCTGGAGCATGAAGACCTCGCCTTCACCCACCAGCTCGCGGGGGAGCGGGAAGACGTCCTCCACCGCCTGCTCGGCGAGGATCGGGCCGCCGGCGGCGATCCGGCCCAGCATCGGCACGTACGCCGGGGTGGGGCGCTGGGCGCGGCTCAGCTCGTCGTCGGCGTCGCCGCCGGGGGCGCGCACGTCCACCGCGCGGGGCCGGTTGGGGTCGCGCCGCAGGAAGCCCTTCTTCTCCAGCTCCTTGAGCTGGTAGGCGACGCTCGACGGGGAGACCAGGCCGACCGCCTCACCGATCTCGCGGACGCTCGGCGGGTAGCCGTGCCGCTCCACCCAGCTGCGGATGAACTCCAGGATGCGGCGCTGCCGGGCGGTCAGGTCGACGGCGGTGGGGTCGGGGAAGCCGCTGACCACCGGGGTGACCGGGCGGACGGCCGGTTGGCCGGTACGGCTGCGGGCGGCGCGGGGACGCCGACTGGCCGGGGGACCCGCCTCGGCGCTCGGCTGCGGGTTCTTCTGCCGGCTGGCCCGGTCCTCGGTCACGTCCGTCCTCCCTGGTCGGCGCTGGGTGCCTTGGCGGCTCGTGGTGCGTGCGGGGGTGTCGCGGTGCCGGACCGACGTGGTGCGCCGTGCCCGGTCGTTCATGACCGTATAGGTGAGATCGGTCATTTTCAAACATCTGTACGACGCAACTCGGCGTGTCGGGTGGAAATCCTGGCCTTTCGTACGCCTGTTCTGGTAGATGGTACGTCCCGCCGGGCCTGGTCCTCCGTCCGGAGGGTTGTCCGGGTGGCCGGTAACCTCCCGTGGCTCCGGTCGGTTGCACTCAGCGTGCCCCCGGGATGACGGGTCGCCGCCGGTGGTCGCCGGTGACGCGCCAGACACGCGGGCAACTTGACCCGACTCCCTCGGCGGCCTACGGTCGACCCCTAGATGTAGTAGTCACACGGGCGTAAGTTGCCCACAGGTTGGGTTACGACTACCCACCGCACTCCCGTACCGTCGACCACGGCGACGGCTGGCGAAGCCGGCTCCGCCGGGCCGACGCGTGCCCGGAGGTGGGCGGGCGGCCCCGGTCGATCAAGGAGGTCAGGCGATGCGGTGCCCGTACTGCCGGCACGCCGACTCCCGGGTGGTCGACTCGCGTGAGGCCGACGACGGTCAGCTGATCCGTCGCCGGCGCTCCTGCCCGGAATGCGGCAAACGGTTCACCACGGTCGAGGAGGCCGTGCTCGCGGTGGTCAAGCGCAGTGGCGTGACCGAGCCGTTCAGCCGGACCAAGATCATCGGTGGGGTGCGCAAGGCGTGCCAGGGGCGGCCGGTCGACGAGGACTCCATCGCCCTGTTGGCCCAGAAGGTCGAGGAGACCGTCCGGGCCAAGGGTGCGGCCGAACTGCCGAGCCACGACGTGGGACTGGCGATCCTGGGTCCACTGCGCGACCTGGACGAGGTGGCCTACCTGCGCTTCGCCAGCGTCTACCGCTCGTTCGACTCGCTCGCCGACTTCGAACGGGAGATCGAGACGCTGCGGGCCGCCGCACAGGCCCGCGCCGACGCGGCCGGGGCCGCCGGCCGTACCGACTGAGTCTTTTCCGACAGCAACGACGTGGATTCTGACAGAGACGACGCGTGGCGGGTGGCCGCGCAGACGAGGGGGCCGATGAGATGGCGGGGGACGGCGTGACAACAAGCCGGTCGCGGGCGGCGAAGAACGGCGCGGTGACGGGGCTCAAGGTGCAGCGGGTCTGGACGACCGAGGGCGTGCACCCGTACGACGAGATGACGTGGGAACGCCGCGACATCGTCATGACCAACTGGCGGGACGGCTCGATCAACTTCGAGCAGCGCGGGGTGGAGTTCCCCGAGTCGTGGAGCGTCAACGCGGCCAACATCGTCACCACCAAGTACTTCCGGGGCGCGGTGGGGACCCCGCAGCGCGAGTGGTCGCTCAGGCAGCTCATCGACCGGGTGGTCAGCACCTACCGGGCCGCCGGCGAACAGCACGGCTACTTCGCCACCCCCGGCGACGCCGAGATCTTCGCGCACGAGCTGACCTGGATGCTGCTGCACCAGGTGTTCAGCTTCAACTCGCCGGTCTGGTTCAACGTCGGCACCCCGTCGCCGCAGCAGGTCAGCGCCTGCTTCATCCTTTCGGTCGACGACTCGATGGACTCCATCCTGGACTGGTACAAGGAGGAGGGGCGGATCTTCCAGGGCGGCTCCGGCGCCGGGGTCAACCTGTCCCGCATCCGGTCCTCGAAGGAACTGCTCTCCTCCGGTGGCACCGCCTCCGGCCCGGTCAGCTTCATGCGCGGCGCGGACGCCTCCGCCGGCACCATCAAGTCCGGCGGTGCCACCCGGCGCGCGGCCAAGATGGTCATCCTCGACGTGGACCACCCGGACATCGAGGAGTTCGTGGCGACCAAGGCGCGCGAGGAGGACAAGATCCGCGCGCTGCGCGACGCCGGCTTCGACATGGACCTGGGCGGCGCCGACATCGTCAGCGTCCAGTACCAGAACGCCAACAACTCCGTCCGGGTCTCCGACGAGTTCATGACGGCGGTGGAGAACAACGGCGGCTTCGACCTGCGCGGCCGGCTCGACGGGCAGACCATCGAGACGATCGACGCGCAGAAGCTGTTCCGCACCATCTCCCAGGCCGCCTGGGAATGCGCCGACCCCGGCCTGCAGTACGACGACACCATCAACGACTGGCACACCTGCCCGGAGACCGGCCGGATCACCGCGTCGAACCCGTGCTCGGAGTACCTGCACCTGGACAACTCCTCGTGCAACCTGGCCTCGCTCAACCTGATGAAGTTCCTCAAGGCCGACGGCGGCTTCGAGGTGGAGAAGTTCGTCAGGTCGGTCGAGTTCGTCATCACCGCGATGGACATCTCGATCTGCTTCGCCGACTTCCCGACCGAGAAGATCGGCGAGACCACCCGCGCCTACCGGCAGCTCGGCATCGGCTACGCCAACCTCGGCGCGCTGCTGATGGCCTCCGGCCTGCCGTACGATTCGGAGCAGGGCCGGTCGGTGGCCGCGGCGATCACCTCGCTGATGACCGGCACCGCGTACCGCCGGTCGGCCGAGCTGGCCGGCATCGTCGGCGCGTACGACGGCTACGCCCGTAACGCCGAGCCGCACAAGCGGGTGATGCGCAAGCACGCCGCCGCCAACGACGCCATCAAGCCGGCCGGCACGGTGGCCACCGCGATCCAGCGCGAGGCCACCCGGCAGTGGACCGAGGGCAACAAGGTCGGCGACCGCAACGGCTGGCGCAACTCGCAGGCCAGCGTGCTCGCCCCGACCGGCACCATCGGCCTGATGATGGACTGCGACACCACGGGGGTCGAGCCCGACCTGGCGCTGGTGAAGTTCAAGAAGCTGGTCGGCGGCGGTTCGATGCAGATCGTCAACCAGACCGTGCCGCGTGCCCTGCGTAGCCTCGGGTACCCGGAGGAGCAGGTCGAGGCGATCGTCGAGCACATCGCCGACCACGGGCACGTGGTGGACGCCCCCGGCCTCAAGCCGGAGCACTACCCGGTCTTCGACTGCGCGATGGGTGAGCGGTCGATCGCGCCGATGGGGCACGTGCGGATGATGGCGGCCGTCCAGCCGTTCATCTCCGGGGCCATCTCCAAGACGGTCAACATGCCGGAGCAGGCCACCGTCGCCGACGTCGAGAAGATCTACTTTGAGGGCTGGAAGCTCGGCCTGAAGGCGCTGGCGATCTACCGGGACAACTGCAAGGTCGGCCAGCCGCTGTCGGTGGCCAAGCCCAACAAGGGCGCGGCCGAGACCGTTGCCCCGGCCGCCGAGGTCGAGAAGGCCGTGGAGAAGGTCGTCGAGTACCGCCCGGTGCGCAAGCGGCTGCCGAAGAAGCGCCCCTCGCAGACCGTCTCCTTCTCGGTCGGCGGCGCGGAGGGCTACCTCACCGCCTCGTCCTACCCGGACGACGGCCTCGGCGAGGTCTTCCTCAAGATGTCCAAGCAGGGCTCCACCCTGGCCGGGGTGATGGACGCCTTCTCGGTGGCGATCTCCATCGGCCTGCAGTACGGCGTCCCGCTGGAGACGTACGTCAGCAAGTTCACCAACATGCGCTTCGAGCCGGCCGGCATGACCGACGACCCGGACGTGCGGATGGCCGCCTCGGTGATGGACTACATCTTCCGTCGCCTGGCGCTGGACTTCCTGCCCTACGAGCGCCGTGCCGAGCTGGGCATCTTCACCGCCAAGGAGCGGGCCGCGCAGCTGCGGGCCGAGGCCGACGCGGAGGCCGCCGGCACCGACCTGACGGCGATGGCGTCCTCCGCCCCGGTCGAGGCGGTCGAGCCGAAGACCGGTCCGGTGGCCCAGCCGGCGCAGGAGCTGGCCGGGGCGGCCACCGTCAAGCCGGCGCCCGCCGTTGGTTCCTCCACCGAACTGCTGGAGGCCGTGATCGGCAAGGCCGCCGACGCGCCGCTCTGCTTCACCTGCGGTACGAAGATGCGCCCCGCCGGCAGTTGCTACGTCTGCGAGGGCTGCGGCTCCACCAGCGGTTGCAGCTGACGTACGCGTCGAACGGAGGGCCGGCACCCGACGGGTGCCGGCCCTCCCGCGTTTCGTCCCCATCATCGACCCCGGTGGCCGGGGTAGCGGCAACGGTCCTACCCGGACACCGCCACCTCGCGCCCGTTACGCGGATCACGCCCACGGCGGCGCACCGGGGACCCCGCCGGACGGGCGCGGCGGGAATGATCGGGGCATGACCACCGCCGACCGGTACGTCGAGTTCGCCACCCGGGAGGCGCACGGGGTCTCCCCGGCCTACGAACGGCTGGCCCACGCGGTCACCCGCGACGACGAACTGCTCGCCCTGCTGGACACCCTGCCCCCGGCCAAACGGCAGCCGCAACTGCTCCTCGGCGTGGTCCGCTGGCTCGGTGGCCCGGTCGACGACCCGGCCGCCTTCCGAGCCCACACCGTGGCGCACTGGCCCGCCGTGCGGGCCGCGATGCTCACCCGGGCGGTGCAGACCAACGAGGCCGGCCGCTGCGCGGCGCTGCTGCCGGTGCTGGCCGCGTTGCCGCAGCCGCTGGCGCTGCTGGAGGTCGGTGCGTCCGCCGGTCTCTGCCTCTTTCCCGACCGGTACGCCTACCGCTACGGCGACCACCTGCTCGGGGCGGGGGAGCCGGTCCTCGACTGCACGCTGACCGGGATCGGGCCGCCGACCACCCGCCCCGAGGTGGTGTGGCGGGCCGGCCTCGACCTGAACCCGCTCGACGTCACCGATCCGGCCGACGTGGCCTGGCTCGACGCGCTGATCTGGCCGGAGCACACCCACCGCCGGGCCCGGTTGCGGGCGGCAGCGGCGGTGGCCGCCGCTGACCCGCCGGAGCTGGTCCGCGGTGACCTGGTGGACGACCTGCCGGCGTTGGCCGCCCGGGCACCGGCCGGCGCGACACTGGTGGTCCTGCACACCTCCGTGCTCTACCAGGTGCCGCCGGCCTCTCGGGCGGCCTTCGTCGCGCTGGTCCGCGCCCTGCCCGGCCACTGGGTGTCCGCCGAGGCGGCCGACGTGCTCGCCCTCGACGGGCTGCCGTCCCCGCCCGACGGGACGTTGTACAACGTGCTCGCCCTCGACGGGACACCGCTGGCCTGGATGCGCTCGCACGGCCAGGAGGCACACTGGTTCACCCGCCCCTGACCGCCAACCCGATCCGCACCGCGCCCCGGTCGACCCGCACCCGTCACGCCAAGGCCACGGCTGACCCGCACGAAACGGCCCGACCGTCCGCGAAACCGCCGGCCCGGCCATGCGCACGGCCCAGCCCGCCCGGTCCGTAGACTCCTCGTGGTGAGTGGCGAACGACGTCCGCTGGCGGACCGGCCGCTGACCGAGCCGCACCCGTCCCGGCTGCCGCCGGAGCACCCCGACCGGGCACGGATCCTGACCGCACACGCCGCTGCGCTCGCCGCCGGGGACGCCGGCTATCCCGACCCGGCCACCGGCCTGTTCGTCCTCACCGCCGGTTTCCTGGCCCGGCGCGGCACCTGCTGCGGGCGTGGCTGCCGGCACTGCCCGTACGTCGACGACTAATCCAGGTGCCCCGGCCACCCGGCACACCTAGGTTGGGTGCGGACCGACGGGGGATCGATGACGGCACAACTGACCGGTGGCCGGGCAATGCGCCGGCCGCTGTGGCGGGACCGCAGCTTCGCCCTGTTCTGGGCCGGCCAGACGGTCGGTGAGCTGGGCACCCGGATGTCCGGGGTGGCGGTGCCGCTGCTGGCCGCCGGCCCGATGCGGGCCAGCGTGTTCCAGGTCTCCCTGCTGACCGTGCTGGCCTGGCTGCCGTACCTGGTCTTCGCGCTGCCGGCGGGGCTGCTGGCCGACCGGGTCGACCTGCGCCGGCTGATGATCGGCTGTGACCTGGGCCGGGCCGCGCTGCTGTCGTCGCTGCCGGCGGTCGCCCTGGTCGGCCGGCTCACCCTGGCTTTCCTGTACGTCGTCGTCGGGCTGTGCGGGGTGCTCACGGTGCTCTTCACCGTGGCCTACAAGAGCATCGTGCCGGCGCTGGCCCCGGCGGACCGACTGGTCGAGGCGAACGCCGGGCTGACCGTCACCGCCGACACCGCCGCGCTGGTCGGGCCGACCGTCGGCGGGGTGCTGGCCGGGCTGGTCGGTGCCGCCCGGACGTTTCTCGGCACCGCACTGGCGTTCCTGCTCAGCGCGGCGACGCTGGCGGCGGTCCGCCCGGTGGTCCGGGACCGCGGGCCCACCGACCGGGTGCCGGTGCGGGTCGCCCTCACCGGGGGGTTGCGTTTCGTCGGCCGACGTCCGATCCTGCGCAGCATCCTGGCCTGCACCGCCACCTCGAACTTCTTCGCCATCGGCACCACCGCGCTGGAGGTCAGCTTCCTGGTCCGGGAGCTGCGGGCCGGCCCGGCGACGGTCGGGCTGGTCTTCTCCCTGGGGGCGGTCGGCGGCCTGGTCACCGGCGCGTTCGCCGCCCCGCTGTCCCGCCGGATCGGCACGGCCCGGGTGATCTGGGTGGCGATGGCGGTGCCGGGACCGCTCTATCTGCTGGTGCCGTTGGCCCGACCCGGGTGGGGGCTGGCGCTCTACGTCGTCGGGCTGGCCGCGTTCTCCGCCAACGCGGTGCTGTTCAACGTGTCGATCCTGTCGTACCGGCAGCGGATCACCCCGCCGGAGCTGCTCGGCCGGGTGAACGCCGCGTTCCTGTGGGTCTGCTTCGGGGTGGTGCCGTTGGGGGCGCTGACCGGCGGCCTGCTCGGCAGCCACTGGGGACTGCGGCCGGCGCTGGTGGTCTGCGCGCTCGGCACCTGGAGTGCCGCCCTGTTCGTGGTGCTGTCTCCACTGCGGACCCTGCGCGACCTGCCGCCGGGCTGACCCGCCGGGGCGGGCCACCCGGGGTCTTCCGTCCGGCAACCCCAACCCGTACGGTTTCCGACGGACACCGGCGGGCTTTCCGTCGACGATCACGGAGGTGTGCCCGTGCACGGGCGGATCTGGCTGGCCGGCGTGGGCGTGCTGCTGACCACGGGCTGTGGCGCGTCGGAGGTCGAGCCGGTACGGCTGCCCGCCGGGGAACCGGCCACCGTGGAGGTGGCTGCCGCCTCGTCCGGTGGGGCGTGCCGGCTGCTCGACTTCGCGGTGATCGAGGAACACGCCGGGGTCCGCTTCGACGTGGCCGCCGCCAGCGACCGCGGCGACACCCGCACCTGCGTGGTGCGGGCCACCGACGCCACCTGGCCGGAGCTGACCCTGACGGTCACCGACACCTCGATCGACGTGCCCACCTTCACCGCCGACGTGCTGCCCGCCGGGGCGAAGAAGGTGTCGAAGCTGGGCCAGGCCGCCTACCGCCGGACCGGTGCGAAGACCGCGAAGCGCGGCCCGACGGCCGAGGTGGGCTGGCTCGCCACCGAGGACCGGCTGGCCACGCTCCGCTGGACCTGCCGGCCGGCCGACGACCGGGCGACCGCCGACGAGGTGGCCGACCACCTCGTCGACCTGGCCAGGACCCTCGACACCCGGTCGCTGTGACGGCTGGTCGCTGGGACGCCCGGTCGCTGTGACGGCCGGGCCGCCGCCGGGGTGGTCAGTGGGCGGCGACGAAGACCCGGGAGGCGACCTCGCGGGGCAGCCGGACCCGTTCGCCGGAGCGGTCGATGAACACCCCGTCGCGTTCCTGGGCGACGGTCACCGTGGCGCCCGGGTCCACCCCGGCGGCGTGCAGCTGCCGCAGCACGTCGGCGTCGGTCTGGACGCTCTCGCAGATCCGCCGGACCACCACCTGCCCGGTCAGCCCGGGGAAGGCGAGGTTGCGTTCACCCTCGACCGGATCGCTGGCTCCGGCCTGCGGCGGACCCAGCTCCTCAAGCCCCGGGATCGGGTTGCCGTACGGCGAGCGGGTGGGACGGTTGAGCAGGTCGTACACCCGCTTCTCCACTGCGTCGCTCATCACGTGCTCCCACCGGCAGGCCTCCTCGTGGGCCTCCTCGTAGGGCATCCCGATCACGTTGACCAGCAGCAGCTCGGCCAGCCGGTGCTTGCGCATCACCGACACGGCGCTGCCCCGGCCCAGCTCGGTGAGCGCCAGGTGCCGGTCGCCCTCGACGGTGAGCAGCCCGTCGCGTTCCATCCGGGCCACGGTCTGGCTGACGGTCGGCCCGCTCTGCCGTAACCGCTCGGCGATCCGGGCACGCAGCGGCGGCACCCCCTCCTCTTCGAGTTCGAGGATGGTGCGCAGGTACATCTCGGTCGTGTCGACCAGGTCATGCTTCACGTCAGCGGCCTCCCGGTGGTCGATGCTACCCCGGCGCGCGAAGATCGACCTGCGCCGAAACGCGAGGTCGCTGCCGCGATGGTGTTGACTGGACGTCATGTCCGGTACCGATGACCCCCTGATCGAGCCGGACCGGCTCGCCGCCGAGCTGGCCCGGCCCGACACACCGACCCTGCTGGACGTCCGCTGGCGGCTGGCCGGCCCGCCGGGCCGCGACGACTACGTCGCCGGGCACCTGCCCGGCGCGGTCTTCGTCGACCTGGACACCGACCTGTGCGGTCCGCCAGGCGCGGCGGGCCGGCACCCGCTGCCCGACCCGGCCGCCCTCCAGGCCGCGCTGCGGGCCGCCGGCGTGCGCACCGGCCACCCCGTGGTGGTGTACGACGACGGCGACGGCCTGGCCGCCGCCCGCGCCTGGTGGACGCTGCGCTGGGCCGGGCACCGGCAGGTGCGGGTGCTGGCCGGCGGCTGGGCGGCCTGGTGCGCCGCCGGGCTGCCGTACACCGTCGAGGTGCCCACCGTCACGCCCGGTGACGTGACCGTCCGGCCTGGTGCGCTGCCGGTGCTGGACGCCGACGCGGCGGCGGCCCTCGCGGCGGCCGACGACGGGGTGCTGATCGACGTGCGGGCGGCGCCCCGCTACCGGGGCGAGACCGAGCCGATCGACCCGGTCGCCGGGCACGTGCCGGGCGCGGTGAACCTGCCCGCCCCCGGGTACGTCACCGAGGGCCGTTACCCGGCGGCCGATGTGCTGCGGGACCGGTTCGCCGCGGTCGGGGTGCGGGCCGACGCGCCGGTGGGGGCGTACTGCGGGTCGGGGGTGACCGCCGCGCAGGCGGTGCTGGCCCTGCACCTGGCGGGCCGGCCGGACGCCGCGCTCTACGTCGGATCGTGGAGCGGATGGGTCGCCGACGGGTCCCGGCCGGTGGCGACCGGCCCGACACCTGGCGGCTGACCTGCACGTGTGGTGGGCGGGCGGTGACCGTCGTGCGACGATGACCCCATGTCGGACGACACGCTGGTGGTGTGGGACGAGTCCCTGCTCGACTACGACATGGGGGAGCACCCGCTGGACCCGGTCCGGGTCGAGCTGACCGTGGCGCTGGCCCGGGAGTTGGGCGTCCTGGACCGGCCCGGGGTGCGGCTGGTCGAACCCGAGCCGGCCGACGACGCGACGCTGACCCGGGTGCACCGGCCCGACTACCTGGACGCGGTCCGGGCCGCGCCGCGCGATCCGCTCTTCGCCGGGTACGGACTGGGCACCTCGGACAATCCGGTCTTCGACGGGATGCACGAGTCCAGCGCGCTGATCGCGGGGGCGAGCGTGGCCGCCGCCGAGGCGGTCTGGCGGGGCGAGGCCCGGCGTGCGGTCAACGTGGCAGGTGGCCTGCACCACGCCATGCCCGATCGGGCCGCCGGGTTCTGCGTCTACAACGACCCGGCGGTGGCCATCGCCCGCCTGCTCGACCTCGGTGCCGAGCGGGTCGCCTACGTCGACGTGGACGTGCACCACGGCGACGGCGTGCAGGAGATCTTCTACCACGACCCCCGGGTGCTCACGGTGAGCCTGCACGAGACCCCGCTCGCGCTCTTCCCCGGCACCGGCTTCCCCGACGAGACCGGTGGGCCGGGGGCGCAGGGCAGCGCGGTCAACGTGCCGCTGCCGCCGGGCACCGACGACGCCGGGTGGCAGCGGGCCTTCCACGCGATCGTGCCGTCGGTGCTGCGCGCGTTCCGGCCGCAGATCCTGGTCACCCAGTGCGGTGCCGACGGGCACCGGATGGACCCGCTGGCCGACCTGCACCTGTCGGTGGACGGGCAGCGCGCCACCTACCTGGCGTTGCGGGCGCTCGCCGACGAGTTGTGCGACGGCCGCTGGGTGGCCACCGGCGGCGGCGGGTACGCCCTGGTGGAGGTGGTCCCCCGGGCCTGGACGCACCTGCTGGCGGTGGCCACCGGCGACCCGCTCGACCCGGCCACCCTCACCCCGCCCGGCTGGCGCACGCTGGCCGCCCACCGGCGACCCGGCCACGACGTGCCGCTGCGGATGACCGACGACGTCGACCCGGAACACCGGCCGTGGCAGCCGACCGGGGAACCGAACTCGGTGGACCGGGCCGTGGCGGCCACCCGCAAGGCGGTGTTCCCGCTGCTCGGGCTGGACCCGTACGACCCGCGCGACTGAGCCGGGGACCTGGGGAGGGACCGGTGACCACTGTCGACCAACCGGTGGACGTGCTGCTCAGCGACGGCAGCACCGTCGGACTGCGACCGATCCGGCCGCAGGACGCCCCGGAGATCGTCGCCATGCACGGGCGGTTCTCGGAACGCACCCGCTACCTGCGCTACTTCTCGCCGTACCCGCGCATCCCGGAACGGGACCTGCACCGGTTCGTCACCGTCGACCACCGGGACCGGGAGGCGCTCGTGGTGCTGGCCGGTGACCGGATCGTCGCCGTCGGCCGGTACGAGCGGCTCGGGCCGGCGGCCCCCGAGGCCGAGGTGGCGTTCGTGGTGGAGGACGCCTACCAGGGCCGGGGGATCGGTTCGGTGCTGCTGGAGCACCTGGCCGACGCCGCCCGCCGGGCCGGCATCGGGCACTTCGTCGCCGAGGTGCTGCCCACCAACGGGGCGATGCTGCGGGTCTTCGCCGACTTCGGCTACCAGGTGCAGCGCCAGTTCGCCGACGGGGTGGTGCACCTGACCTTCCCGATCGCGCCGACCGAGGCGACCCTGGCGGTGCAGCGTGGCCGGGAACACCGCACCGAGGCGCGGTCCATCGCCCGGCTGCTCGCCCCACGCGGGGTGGCCGTCTACGGGGCCAGCGCCACCGGTCAGGGCGTCGGCGCGGCGCTGCTCGGGCACCTGCGCGACGGCGGCTACCCGGGGGCGGTCGTGCCGGTGCACCCGGGGGCGCGCACGGTGGCGGGGCTGCCCGCGTACCCGTCGGCGGCCGACGCGGGGGTGGCGGTCGACCTCGCGGTCGTCGCGGTGCCCCCCGACGTGGCGGCCGGGGTGGTGGCCGACGCCGCCGCGGCCGGCGCGCACGGCCTGGTGGTCATCTCCGCCGGCTTCGCCGAGGCCGGCCCGGCCGGCGCGGCGGCCCAGCGGGCCCTGGTCCGGGCGGCGCACGCCGCCGGCATGCGGGTCGTCGGCCCGAACTGCCTGGGGGTGGCGAACACCGACGAGCGGGTACGCCTCAACGCCACCCTGGCCCCGGTGCTGCCGGCCCCCGGCCGGGTGGGGTTCTTCAGCCAGTCCGGCGCGTTCGGGGTGGCGCTGCTGGCGCAGGCGCAGCGTCGCGGGCTGGGCCTGTCGAGTTTCGTGTCGGCCGGCAACCGGGCCGACGTGTCCGGCAACGACCTGCTCCAGTACTGGCAGGACGACCCGGGCACCGACGTGATCCTGCTCTACCTGGAGACCTTCGGTAATCCGCGCAAGTTCGCCCGGCTGGCCCGCCGGATCGGCCGGGCCAAGCCGGTGGTGGCGTTGGCGTCGCTGGCCCGCCCGGCCGGCCCGGCGCTGGACGAGGCGGCCGTCAGCGCGCTGTTCGCCCAATCCGGGGTGATCCGGGTGGACACCGTCGCCGAACTGCTCGACGTCGGGGTGCTGCTGGCCCACCAGCCGCTGCCCGCCGGTGACCGGGTCGCGGTGGTGGGCAACTCGTCGGCGCTGACCGGGCTGGCCGCCGCCGCCTGTGTCGGGCAGGGCCTCACCGTCGCCGACGGCTACCCGCTCGACGTCGGCCCGCACGCCGGGGTCGCCGAGTTCACCGCCGCGCTGGCCGGGGCCGCTGCGGACGACCGGGTGGACGCGCTGGTGGCGGTCTTCGCCCCGCCGCTGCCGGGGCAGCTCACCGTCGAGGAGGCGGACGTCACCGCCGCCCTGCCGGCGACGCTGGCCGCCGGCAAGCCGACCGTGGTGACGTTCCTCGCCGGGCGGGTGCCGGCGGGTCTGCCCGCGTACCCGAGCGTGGAGGAGGCGGTGCGGGCGCTGGGCCGGGTCGGCCGGTACGCCGGGTGGCTGCGGCGGGACCCGGGCACGGTGCCGGAGCTGACCGGGGTGGACCGGGACGCCGGGCGGGCCGCGTTGCGCGGTGACGCCGCCGACGCGGTGGCGCTGCTCGCCGCGTACGGCGTCGAGGTGGTCGGGTCGGTGCCCGCCGGCAGCGTCGACGAGGCGCTCGCCGCCGCCGACCGCTGCGGGTGGCCGGTGGCGTTGAAGGCCGCCGCGCCCGGCCTGCGGCACCGCCTCGACCTGGGCGCCGTCCGCCTCGACCTGGCCGACCCGGTCGCGCTGCGCCGGGCGTACGCGGACCTGGCGGCGGGTTTCGGCGCGCAGGTGCTGGTCCAGCCGATGGTGCCGCCCGGGGTGGCCTGCGTGGTGGAGCTGCGGGAGGACCCGGCGTTCGGGCCGGTGGTCGGCTTCGGGCTGGGTGGTGTCGCCACCGAACTGCTCGGCGACCGGGCCTGGCGGGCCGTGCCGTTGACCGACCGGGACGCGGCCGAACTGGTCGACGAGCCCCGGGCGTCGCCGCTGCTGCGCGGGCACCGGGGTGCCGTCCCGGTGGACCGGGCGGCCCTGGCCGACCTGCTGCTGCGGGTGGGACGGCTCGCCGACGAGCAGCCCCGGGTGCGGTCGCTCACCCTCAACCCGGTGCTGGCCCGCCCGGACGGCATCGCGGTGCTGCACGCGGCGGTGGGGGTCGGCACCGCCGGGGCCCGCCCCGACACCGGCCCGCGCCGCCTCTGACCGGGTGCCGCCGGCCTGGCACCCGGCGGGTGGTCACCGCAGAGAACGGTCAGGCCCCCGGCGAACCGCCGGGGGCCTGACCGCGAACCGTCCCGCTCAGCAGGCGTACGCCTCCAGCCGCTGCGCCCGCTCCGGGTCGCGCAGCTTGAGCAGGGTGACCTTCTCGATCTGCCGGATGCGCTCCCGGGACAGGCCGAACTCCTTGCCCACCTCGTCGAGGGTGCGCTGCCGGCCGTCGTCGAGGCCGAACCGGAGCCGGATCACCGCCTGCTCCCGCTGGGAGAGGGTGGCGAGCACGATGCGTACCTCGTTGCGTAGTTCGCCGTTGGCGGCGGCGTCACCCGCCTCGGTGCGCGGGTCCACCGAGGCGACGAAGTCACCCAGGGCGCTCTCGCCGTCCTCGCCGACGGCCTGGTCGAGGCTGACCGGCTCCCGGTCGTACGAGATCAGCTCGATGACCTGGAACTCGGGGATCTCCATGGCCCGCGCCACCTCCGAGACGATCGGCTCGCGGCCCAGCGTGACCGACAGCTCCCGGCGGACCCGGACCATCCGGTTGACCTGCTCGACCATGTGCACCGGGATGCGGATGGTGCGGGCCTGGTCGGCCATCGCCCGGGTGATCGCCTGCCGGATCCACCAGGTGGCGTACGTGGAGAACTTGTAACCCTTCGCGTAGTCGAACTTCTCGACCGCGCGGATCAGGCCGAGGTTGCCCTCCTGGATCAGGTCGAGGAAGGCCATCCCCCGCCCGGTGTAGCGCTTGGCGATGCTGACCACCAGCCGCAGGTTCGCCTCCAGCAGGTGGTCCTTGGCGGCGCGACCCTCCCGGGCGATCAGCGCGAGGTCGGCGTGCAGGTCGCCGGAGACGGGGGTGCACGTCGACAGCTTCTCCTCGGCGAACAGCCCGGCCTCGATCCGCTTGGCCAGCTCCACCTCCTGGGCTGCGGTGAGCAGCTTGGTCCGGCCGATACCGTTGAGGTAGGCCCGGACCAGGTCGGTGGAGACCCCGCGCTCGTCGGTGGCGTCGAGGTCGGTGAGGGCTTCGGTGCCGTGCTCGGCGTCGATGGTGGTGGCCGGGCGCGTCTTGTTATCGATCATCTGCAGGGCCATCTCTGTGTCTCCCCGTGTCCGCTTTCGTGTCGCCTACCGGTGCCATCGGCCCCGGTGACGAACAGCTTTCCAACCGGGACGTGAAACGGGGGTGAGGCGATCGGGGAACCGACACCAATCCGGTCGGATGCGGGGTGTGCCGCAGGTGGTCTTGCCGGGTCCGGCTACCGTGCCAGCGGTCGACCATCCGGGTCGGCCCTGAACAGGCAATGGAGGACGTGGTGGTCTTCAAGCGGCTCATGCAGTCGATGGGGGTGGGCGGTCCGTCGGTGGAAACCGTGCTCGCCAATCCGAACTGCCGTCCCGGCGGGGTGCTGGAGGGGCGGGTCCACGTGGCCGGCGGCGACCACGCCACCGACATCGAGTACGTGGCGCTCGGGCTGGTCACCCGGGTCGAGGTGGAGGGCGCCGACTCCGAGTACGAGACCACCCAGGAGTTCGCCAGGCAGCAGGTCACCGGCCCGTTCCGGCTGGAGGCGGGCCAGCGGTACGACATCCCGTTCCGGTTCGCCGTGCCGTGGGAGACCCCGCTGACCGACCTGTACGGCCACCGGCTGCACGGAATGACGATGGGGCTGCGTACCGAGCTGGAGGTGGCCCGCGCGGTCGACAAGGGTGACCTGGACGCGGTGTCGGTGCATCCGCTGCCGGCCCAGGAGCGGCTGCTGGAGGCGCTGCTGCGGCTGGGCTTCCGGTTCGCCCGCGCCGACGTCGAGCGCGGCCACATCTACGGCGTACGGCAGAGCCTGCCGTTCTACCAGGAGATCGAGTTCTACCCCGCCCCGCAGTACGCCGGGGCGATCAACCAGCTCGAGGTCACCTTCGTCACCGACCCGCACCAGATGCAGGTGGTGCTGGAGCTGGACAAGCGCGGCGGCCTGTTCACCGAGGGCCGGGACACCTTCGGCCGGTTCACCGTCGACCACGCCAACGCCGACCACACCGACTGGGCCGCCCAGCTCGACGGCTGGCTCCGCCAGTCCCTCCAACGCCGGGGCCTCTTCTCCTGACCCACCCCCGCTCCGCCCGCCCCGCCCCCACCCCCGCTCCGCCCGCCCCGCCCCCGCCCCCGCCCCCGCCCAACCTCGCCCCGCCCCCGCCCAACCTCGCCCCGCCCCCGCCCCCGCCCACCCCGCCCCGGTGATCAAGAGGTTTGCGTCAACTGATCAAGAGGTTTGCGTCAACTTCGATCTTCAGAATGACGTAAACCTCTTGATCACCGGGGCGGGCGCGGGCGGGGGGCGGGGGTGGGGAGTGGGAGGGGGTGGGAGGGCCGGGTCAGAGGTCCAGGAGGAGGGTGCGGGGGCCGGTGTTGATGCTCTCGACGAGCATGTGGGCGCGGAAGCGGCCGGTCTCGACCGTCGCGCCCCGGGCGCGCAGCGCCTCCACCACGGCGGTGACCAGGGGTTCGGCCACCTCGGCGGGGGCGGCGGCGGTCCAGCTCGGCCGGCGGCCCCGGCGGGTGTCGCCGTAGAGGGTGAACTGGCTGACCAGCAGGATCGGGGCGTCGGTGTCGGCGGCGCTGCGCTCGTCGTCGAGGATGCGCAGCTCGTGCACCTTGCGGGCCATCGTCGCGGCCAGCTCGGGGGTGTCGGTGTGGGTGATCCCGAGCAGCACCAGCAGGCCGTCGGTGATCGCGCCGACCACCTCGCCGTCGACGGTGACGCTGGCCCGGCCGACGGTCTGCACCACCGCCCGCATCAGTCGGTCACCGGCTCGACGATGCCCCGCTCGACCAGGTGCGCCACGATCGGTCCGGCCGCCTCGGCCAACTCGTCGGTGGTCACGTCGTGCGCGGCGGCGAGCAGGGCGAGCTGGTCGCGCAGTGGCAGCCGCCCGTCGCAGCCGCCGACCAGGGCCAGCACCAGCGGGTCGATCTCCTCGCTCCAGCGCAGCCCGTGCGGCATCGTCAGGACCTGCCGGTCCACCGCCCAGCCCTCGTCGCCGATGGTCGCCTCCTGCCGCAGTTGCAGCCCCGGGGCGGCCCGGTAGCGGGCGTCGAGCACGCCGTCGCCGCCCCGGGCGCGCAGGAAGTCCTGCCTGTCGAACCAGGCGGCGACCTGGTCGCCCAGCGGGGCCTCGACCCGCTGCCGCAGATCCTCCACCCGGACGACGGGGTCGGTGTGCCCGCCCCGGCGCAGCGAGACGATGCCGAACCCGACCGCCTCGATCTTGTGCGCGTCGAACCAGTCCAGCCAGGCCGCCGCCCGGTGCGGGTCGGCCGCCTCGCCGACGTCGGCCAGCCACAGGTTGACGTACGCCATCGGGTCGGCGACCTCGCGTTGGATCACCCAGGCGTCCAGGCCGGTGCCGGCGAACCAGCCGGTCACCCGCTCGGCCCAGTCCTCCCCGGCGACGTGCACCCAGTTGGCCAGGTACTGCATGGTGCCGCCCTCGGTGAGCAGGCCCGGGGCGGCGGCGGCCAGTTCCGCGCCGATCGCGTCGCCGACCCGGCCGGAGTCCCGGTAGACGTGGGTGGTGGTGCCCGGCCCGACCACGAACGGCGGGTTGCTGACCACCAGGTCGAACCGGCGTCCGGCCACCGGGGCGACCAGGTCGCCGCGCAGCAGTTCCCAGTCCTGCCCGTTGAGGGCGGCGGTGGTGGCGGCGAAGCGCAGCGCCCGCTCGGACACGTCGGTGGCGGTGACCTGCCGGGCCCGGGTGGCCAGGTGCAGGGCCTGCACACCGGAGCCGGTGCCGAGGTCCAGCGCGGTGTCCACCGGGCGGCGGACGGTCGCCCCGATCAGGGTCTGGGTGGCCCCGCCGATGCCGAGCACGTGTTCGGCGGGCAACGGTCGACCCGGGCGGGCGCCGGCCGGCACGTCGGCGAGCACCCACCAGGCGTCGCCGTACGGCTCCAGGTCGATCCCGGCGCGCAGGCCGTCACCGGAGGGCTCGACGAGGCCGGCGGCGACGGCCTCGGCGAGGTCGAGGGGGGCGAGCGCGGCGGCGACCGCCGATTCGGGCTCGGTCTGGTCGCAGACGAACACCCGGATCAGGGTGGCCAGCGGGTCGCGCTCCTCGGTGGCGCGCAGCGCGGCCCGGAAGTCGTTGCGGGCCACCGCGCCGGTGGCCTGTGGCCCGAGCCGGCCGGCGATGCCGTTGGCGGTGAAGTCGGCGTCGGTGAGCGCGGTGCGCAGCGCGTCGACGCCGGCGGGGGAGAGCAGCATGTCGTAACGGTCCACCTCGTCATCCTGCCTGGCCGGGGGCCGGCGGCGGCGGGCACCCGTTGACTTCCATAACACCAGCTCAATCCCCCAGCCGTTATCTCTGTTACGTACGTCGATGTCTCGTTAACATTCCCTCCAACATCCGTCGATGGGACGTTCGGACGGCCCCCGCCTGTCCGGAGGTACCCGGTAGGGAGTTCAGACGATGTCCGACGTGTCCGTCCCCCGGCGTCGCGCGATCCGCGCGGTCGCCGTCGCGGCCGCCGCCGCCGCGCTCTCCGTCGCCGCGGGCGCCCCCGCCCTCGCCGCCCCCACCGGTCAGATCCGCTACGCCTCCGCCCCGGACGCGATCAGCGGCAGCTACCTGGTCGTGCTGAAGGGCGAAGCCGTCGGTGCCGCCAACAGCCGGGCCGCCCGCACCGCCGTGCCGGACCGGGCCGCCAGCCTCACCAAGCGGTACGGCGGCAACGTCGCCGACGTCTACAGCGCCGCGCTCACCGGGTTCAGCGCGAAGATGAGCGCCGGCCAGGCCCGCCGGCTCGCCGCCGACCCGTCGGTGGCCTACGTCGAGCAGGACCGGGTGATGACCGCCCAGGCGACCCAGGCCAACCCGCCGTCCTGGGGCCTGGACCGCATCGACCAGCGCAACCTGCCGCTGAACTCCAGCTACACCTACCCGAACACGGCCACCAACGTGCGGGCGTACATCATCGACACCGGCATCCGGATCACCCACACCGACTTCGGCGGCCGGGCCACCTGGGGCACCAACACGGTCGACTCCAACAACACCGACTGCAACGGCCACGGCACGCACGTCGCGGGCACCGTCGGCGGCACCAAGTACGGCGTCGCCAAGGGCGTCCGGCTGATCGCGGTGAAGGTGCTCAACTGCCGGGGCAGCGGCAGCACCACCGGCGTGATCAGCGGCGTCAACTGGGTGACCGCCAACGCGGTCAAGCCGGCGGTGGCCAACATGAGCCTCGGCGGCGGGGTCAGCACCACCCTCGACAACGCGGTCGCCAGCTCGATCAGCTCGGGTGTCACGTACGCCCTGGCGGCCGGCAACTCCAGCGCCAACGCCTGCAACTCGTCGCCGTCGCGGGTCGCCTCGGCGATCACCGTCGGTGCCACCACCAGCACCGACGCGCGGGCCTCCTACTCCAACTACGGCACCTGCGTCGACCTGTTCGCCCCCGGGTCGAGCATCACCTCGTCCTGGAACACCAACGACAGCGCCACCAACTCGATCAGCGGCACCTCGATGGCGTCCCCGCACGTCGCCGGTGCCGCCGCCCTGGTCCTGTCGGCCAACCCGTCGTACACCCCGGCGCAGGTCGCCAGCTACCTGACCAGCAACGCCACCCCGAACGTGGTGACCAGCCCCGGCTCGGGCTCGCCGAACCGGCTGCTCTACGTCGTGAACTGACGCCCCACGGCACCGACGGCCCGGTGGACCCCGTGTCCACCGGGCCGCGCCGTGTCCACCTAGGCGCGCCGCGTCCTGGCGGTACCGGCGCGACGGACCGGACCGGTTGTCGGCCGGGCGGGCGGCCGGGACGGGCAGGATGGGGGCATGACGCTCTCGTTGCCCATCGACAGCGAGGCCAACCGGCTGCTGGAGCGCAGCCCACTGGCCCTGCTGACCGGGATGCTGCTCGACCAACAGGTGCCGATGGAGAAGGCGTTCTCGTCACCGTACGTGCTCGCCCAGCGGCTGGGGCACGACCCGGAGGCCCGGGAGTTGGCCGACCACGACCCGGCGGAGCTGGTCGAGGTCTTCGCCCGGCCACCCGCGCTGCACCGGTTTCCGAAGGCGATGGCCGGCCGGGTGCAGGAGCTGTGCCGGGTGCTGGTCGACCGCTACGACGGCGACGCCGGCCGGCTCTGGGCGGACGTCGCCGACGGGCCGGAACTGCTGCGCCGGATCGCCGACCTGCCCGGCTTCGGCACCCAGAAGGCGCAGATCTTCGTCGCCCTGCTCGGCAAGCGGTACGACGTGCGTCCCGAGGGCTGGCGGGAGGCCGCCGGCGGGTACGGCGACCCGGACACCTACCGCTCGGTCGCCGACGTCACCGACGCGGACTCACTGCGCCGGGTACGCGAGTACAAGCAGCAGGCCAAGGCGGCAGCCAGGGCCGAGCGGGGCTGACGCAACCGGAGCCGGGTCGGCTCGTTGAGATCCGCGACAGCGGCGACGGGTGGACGATGGCGGACGAACGGGGGGCGGCGCTGCTGCGCGGCGGGGTCAGCTCGCCCCGGGCCACCTTCCTGGAACTCTTCTTCGACCTGGTCTTCGTCTTCGCCCTGACCCGGGTCTCCCAGCGGGTGATCGACGATCTGAACACCCCCCAGCGGGACCTGCCCGTCGAGATCACCCAGACCCTGGTGATCTTCCTGGCCTTCTGGGCGGTCTGGACCTTCACCGCCTGGGTCACCAGCCGGTACGAGCCGGAACGGCCGGAGATCCAGCTCGTGGTGGTCTACGCGATGCTGGGCTGCATGGTGATGGCGGTGGCCACGCCACGTGCCTTCGACACCCGCGCGGTGGCCTTCGCCCTCGCGTTCGTCGCGGTGCAGGTGGGCCGGCCGCTCTTCCTCACCCTGGCGCTGCACGGCCACCCCCGCCGGCTGGTCACGGTGCGGGTCGCGTCCTGGGCGGTGGTCAGCGCCGTGCCCTGGGTGCTCGGGGCGGTGCTGCCCGGGGCGTGGCGGCTGGCCTGCTGGTCGGCGGCCGTCGTCATCGACTACGGCGGGCTGATGTTCGGCTGGCCGGTGCCCCGCCTCGGGGCGACCCGCACGTCCACCTGGGCGGTGCTGGGGGAGCACCTGGCCGAGCGGCACCAGCAGTTCTTCCTGATCGCCCTCGGTGAGAACATCCTCGTCATCGGGTTGACGTTCAGCGGGCACAGCTTCTCGGGCGCCAGCTCCGGGGCGTTCCTGCTCTCCTTCGTGACCACCGTGCTGCTCTGGCGGATCTACTTCCACCGGGCGGGTCACCTGCTCACCGAGGCGATCCGGGTGGCCCGTGCCCCCGGCCGGCTGGGGGAGTCGATGAGCTGGACCCACCTGGTGATCGTCGCCGGGGTGCTGACCACGGCGGTCGGCTACGAACTGGCGATCGTGCACCCGTACGAGCGGACCAAGCTGTCCTGGGCGGTCTTCCTGATGGGTGGTCCGGCGGTCTTCCTGCTCGCCCGCGCCCGGTTCGAGCACGAGGTCTTCGGGCGGGTGTCCCGGGCCCGGATCGTCGGGATGCTCGCCCTGGCCGTACTGACGCCGCTGGCGACCCTGACGGTCAGCGTGGTGGCGCTCGCCGCAGCCGCCGCCGTGCTGGCGGCGATCACGGTCGCGGACTACCGCCGGGCGTACGGGCAACCACCGGAGCGGCCCCACCCGGCCCTGTGAGCCGGACCGGTCAGGCGGCGGTGGGGCGGGACAGCGAGGCGAGCGCCCGGCGTACGTCGGCCAGCGAGACGGTGGCCGAGTCGTCCAGGTCGGCCAGGCCGGCCTCGATCCACTGCCGCATCAGGGTGGTGACGCCGATGCCCCGTGCCTCGGCCGCGGCCCGGACCCGTTCGTAGGTGTCCATCGGCAGGCGTACCGAACGGCTGACCATCGGCACGTCGGTGTCGGGGGTGGGCAACTCCACCGGCTGACTGTCGTCGATCAGCTCGGCGAACGTGTCGTCGCCGCCGTGGAATCGCTTCATGGCCTCGTCACGGTTCATCGCCGTCGCCTCCTCTATCGGCGCGTTCTCCGTACGGTCTCGTCGTAGCGCTTGGCCTCGACGTCGCTCAGGTCGCGGGCGGAGAGGACGTCCCAGTCGTGGTCGGTGCCGTCGGCCTCGGCGAGCAGGACGGCCAGCCGCCGGCCGCGACCGCTCGCCGCGTAGACGACGGTCAGGTCCTCGCCGAGGTGCCGGATCACCCGGCGGGTGCTGTGCAGCGCCTCCCAGACTTCCCCGGGGGTGACGTCGTAGACCCGCAGGTTGGCCAACGCCTCCTCGGTGAAGCTGAACCGGCTGCCCACCGCGGCAGCGTACCACGTACGTAACACGCATCCGGTATGCGTCGATTTTCGCTGATCAAGGTGGTGCGGTGGGAGGATGGGTGGCAATCCCCTCAGGAGGTCCATGGTGAAGCGTCAGGCGTACCAGCCGATTCTGATCACCGACGCCTCGCGCAGCCAGGACGACCAGCTCACCAGCCGACAGAAGCGGTACGTGCTGATGATGGGCATCCGGGTGGCCTGCGTGATCGCCGGAGCGGTCCTGGTCGGCACGAAGGCCCCGCTGCTCTGGCTCTGGCTGCCCCTGGTGGCGCTGGGCATGATCCTCATCCCCTGGCTGGCGGTGCTGCTCGCCAACGACCGCCCGCCCAAGGAGGAACACCGTCTCGCCGCCAGGTTCCAACCCCGGCACCGCGACGAGACCCCGCCGATGAGCCTCACCGCCGAGGAACGCCCGCACCGGATCATCGACGCCGAACCCTGACCGGGCCGACCGGTGCGGACGTAGCCGGCACCGCTACCCGCCTGTCGCCTCCGGCCGGGCACCCACCATCGAGACCGCCAGGGCGCCCAGGTCGGCGGCCCGGGTCAGCGCGGCCTTCGGGGTCGCGCCGGTGGTCCACGCCGTGAGCAGGCCGGCCGCGAAGGCGTCCCCGGCCCCGGTGACGTCCACCACGGCGACCCGCAACGACGGTGTCACCCCGACGGTGGCCCGCCGGTCCACCCAGATCGCGCCCGCCCCGCCGCGCTTGACCACCACCCGTCGGGCCGCCGCCGACAACGCCCGCGCCTGGGCCGCCGGGTCCAGCCCGCCGGCCAGCACCCCCGCCTCGTCCGCGTTGACCAGCAGCAGGTCGACGTCGCGTACCCAGGACAGGAAGGCCGCCGCGCCGATGCGCCGCAACGGGGCGGCGGAGGCGGCGTCGACGCTGGTGGTCAGCCCACGCTCGCGGGCGGCGGCCAACGCGCGCAGCCCGGCCGGTCGCGACCCGGCGTCCAACAGGCAGTACGCAGACAGGTGCAGGTGGGTGGCGTCGGGCACCGCCGCCACGGCCCGGTCCACGTGCTCGGCGGTCAGCCGCAGGTTCGCCCCGCGTTCGGTGACCATGGTCCGTTCGTCGGCGGTGGCCAGCACGATCACCGTTCCCGTGGTGGCCTGCGGGTGCACCTCGACCGCGCAGTCGACCCCCGCCCGTTCCAGCTCGGCCACCCGGTCCCGGCCGGCGCTGTCGTCGCCGACCGCCCCGACCAGCGTCACCGGCGCGCGCTGGGCGGCGATCCAGGCGGCGGTGTTGGCCGCCTGCCCGCCGCCGGTGACCTTGATGGTCGCCGGGGTGTCCGAGCCGGTGGCCAGCGCTCCGGCCAGCACGGCGACCACGTCGGTGATCAGGTCGCCGACCACCACGATCCGACCGGGAGCGGTCATGCGGCGGTGCGTCCGGCCGCCGCGACCGCGATCCGGGCGGCCAGGTCGGCGTTGCGCAGGATGATCCGGACGTTGACCGCCAGACTGGCGCCCTCGGTGGCCGAGTGGAAGTGGGCCAGCAGGAACGGGGTGACCGCCTTGCCGGTGACGCCGTCGCGGCCCAGCCGGGCCAGCCCCTCGGTGAGGGTGCGGTCGTGCAGCGCCGGGTCGAGTTGCTCGTCGACCGGCAGCGGGTTGGCCACGATCAGGCCGCCGCCGTGCACCCCGTGCTGCTCCCGGGCGGCGAGCACTGCGGCGACCTGCTCCGGGGAGTCCACCGACCAGTCCAGGTCAAACCCGGAGTCGGTCAGGTAGAAGCCGGGGAACCGCCGGGTGCGGTAGCCGACCACCCCGACGCCGAGGGTCTCCAGCCGCTCCAGGGTCGCCCCGACGTCGAGGATCGACTTGACCCCGGCGCAGACCACCGTGATCGGGGTGCGGGCCAGGGTGACCAGGTCGGCCGACTCGTCGAAGGTCTGCGCCGCCTCCCGGTGCACCCCGCCCAGGCCGCCGGTGGCGAAGACGCCGATCCCCACGGCGGCGGCCACCGCGCTGGTGGCGGCCACGGTGGTGGCCCCGTCCGCCCCGGTGGCCGCCGCGACGGCGAGGTCGCGGACGGAGAGCTTGGCCACACCGTCGACGGTGGCGAGCCGGGTCAGCTGGGCGTCCTCGAGGCCGACGACGAGTTCGCCGCCGACCATGCCGATGGTGGCGGGGACGGCTCCGGCGTCGCGTACGGTCTGCTCGATCTGCCGGGCGACCCGCAGGTTGTCCGGTCGGGGCAGACCGTGCGAGACGATCGTGCTCTCCAGGGCGACGACGGGACGGCCGTCACGCAGGGCTTCGGCGACCTCGGTACCGGGCCGGATGTGAAAGGTGGTCACGTCAGCTACCGTAACTGGCCGCCGTCGGGGTGGGCTGCGGTGGACCGGACCCGGCCGACCTGCCAAACTTGTGCAGTTGGAGGTGTGACTGTGAGTACCGAGGTTCTTGAGCGTCCGGAGTTGAAGGACGCCGACACGGGTCCCGAGATGTTCCACTACGTACGCAAAGAGAAGATCGCCGAGAGTGCCGTGATGGGCACCTACGTGGTGGCGCTCTGCGGCGAGACGTTCCCGGTGACCAAGGCCGCCAAGCCCGGCTCGCCGGTCTGCCCGAAGTGCAAGGAGATCTACGACTCGTACCGCGAGTGATCCGGGCGGTCCACCGGACCGCCCCCGTAACCTTCGGCGGTGTGACCACCTCCACCGCCCTGCTCCTGGCCGACCTGACCGGGGTGGCCGTCTTCGCCGCCTCCGGCGCCTCGGCGGCGGTGGCGAAGCGGCTCGACCTGTTCGGCGTCGTCTTCGTCGGGTTCGTCGCCGCGCTGGGCGGGGGGATCTTCCGGGACCTGGTCATCGACGAGGTCCCGCCGCTCGCCTTCGCCGACTGGCGCTACGCCGCCACCGCCGCGGTCACCGCCACCGCCGTGTTCTGGCTGCACCCGCAGCTCGCCCGGCTGCGTACCACCGTGCTGGTGCTCGACGCCGCCGGCCTCGGCCTGTTCACCGTCACCGGCACGCTCAAGGCGCTCGACGCGCGGGTGCCGGCGGTCGGCGCGGTGGTGATCGGCATGCTCACCGCGATCGGCGGCGGGCTGGGCCGGGACCTGCTCACCGCCGAGATCCCGGTGGTGCTGCGCCGCGAGATCTACGCCGTCGCCGCGCTCGCCGGCTCGATCATGGTGGTGCTGCTGTCGGCACTCGGGTACGCCGGGGCGGGCGGGCTGACCGCGGCGGCGCTGCTGGTCTTCGTGCTGCGCCTGGTGGCGCTGCGGCGACGCTGGTCGGCACCCGTGGCGACGATGCGTCCGCCGGAGACCGGCCTCGGCCGTCCACCCGGCTGACCGGCGGCGGAACCGGTCGGCGTGGTGTCGGCTGGGGTTGCCGGGCCCGGCTGGTTATGCTGGGCCGGCCTTCGCGGCATGCTCTGCGCGGAGGCGTTTTCATGGGCGGCGGTACCGTGGCCCTCGGCCCGGATCCGCCTCGTGCGGTCGGAGAGGAGCCTCGGGTGGCACCCCGGTTGCCGGCGTTGGAGACGTTCCCGCCCCTGCGCGCCTGGCAGCGCAAGGCGATGGTGGAGTACCTGCGCCGTCGTACCGACGACTTCACCGCGGTCGCCACCCCCGGCGCCGGTAAGACCACCTTCGCCCTGCGGATCGCCGCCGAACTGCTGGTCGACGGCACCGTCGAGGCGGTCACCGTGGTCGCCCCGACCGAACACCTGAAGACCCAGTGGGCGCAGGCCGCCGCCCGGGTCGGCATCCAGCTCGATTCCGCGTTCCGCAACGCCGACCTGCACTCCGCCGCCGACTTCCACGGCGCGGTCGTCACCTACGCCCAGGTCGGGATGGCCCCGCAGGTGCACCGGCGGCGCACCATGACCCGCCGCACCCTGGTCATCCTCGACGAGATCCACCACGCCGGGGACTCCCGTTCCTGGGGCGACGGGGTCAAGAACGCCTTCGAACCCGCGGTACGCCGGCTGATGCTCACCGGTACGCCGTTCCGCTCCGACGACAACCCGATCCCGTTCGTCACCTACGAGCGTGGCGGCGACGGGCTGCTGCGCTCCCGCGCCGACTCGGTCTACGGCTACTCCGACGCGTTGCGCGACGGCGTCGTACGCCCGGTGCTGTTCCTGGCGTACTCGGGGGAGACCCGCTGGCGCACCAACGCCGGGGACGAACTGGCGGCGCGGCTCGGCGAGCCGATGACCCAGGACCTGATCGCCCAGGCCTGGCGGACCGCGCTGGACCCGGCCGGGGACTGGATGCCGCAGGTGCTGCGGGCCGCCGACGCCCGGCTGACCGTGCTGCGCAACGCCGGGATGGCCGACGCAGGTGGGCTGATCATCGCCAGCGACCAGCAGAACGCCCGCTCGTACGCCAGGCTGATCGAGCAGGTGACCGGGGAGAAGGCCACCGTGGTCCTCTCCGACGACCAGGGCGCGTCCGCGCGGATCGCGACGTTCGCGGCGTCCGAGCAGCGGTGGCTGGTGGCGGTCCGGATGGTCTCCGAGGGCGTCGACATCCCCCGGCTGGCGGTCGGGGTGTACGCCACCAGCGCCAGCACCCCGCTGTACTTCGCCCAGGCCATCGGCCGTTTCGTCCGGGCCCGCCGCCCCGGCGAGACGGCCTCGGTGTTCGTGCCGAGCGTGCCGCACCTGCTCGGGCTGGCCAGCGAGATGGAGGCCGAGCGGGACCACGTGCTCGGCAAGCCCAAGGACCGTGAGGGTTTCGACGACGACCTGTTGGAGCGCGCCCAACGCGACGAGCAGGCCAGCGGCGAGCTGGAGAAGCGGTTCACCGCGCTGTCCGCGACCGCCGAACTGGACCAGGTGATCTTCGACGGGGCCTCCTTCGGCACCGCCGCCCAGGCCGGCACGCCGGAGGAGGAGGAGTACCTCGGGCTGCCCGGTCTGCTCACCGCCGACCAGGTGTCGCTGCTGTTGACCAAGCGGCAGGCCGACCAGCTCGCCGCGCAGCGGCGTCGGACGGCCGTCCAGGCCGTTGAGCCGGCCGCTGCGGCCCCGGCGGCACCCGCCGTACCTCTGAGTGCCGCCCAGCGTCGGGTGGCGCTCCGGCGTCAACTGAACGCTCTGGTGGCCGCCCGGCACCACCGCACCGGACTGCCCCACGGCAAGATCCACGCCGAGCTGCGCCGGCTCTGCGGCGGCCCGCCCAGCGCCCAGGCCACCATCGAACAACTCGAAGAACGCATAGCCACCGTCCAGACCCTCTGATCGGACCCACTGCCGGCCTCCCCGGGCCCGCTCCACCCCTTCCCGCCCTCTCCCCGCTCTCCGCCCCTCCCGCCCCTCTTCGGTCTCTGCCCCTCTTCGGTCTCTGGCCCTCGCGCCCCTCTTCGGTCTCTGCCCCTCTTCGGTGATCAAGAGATTTGGGTCAGGAATCGGCGTGTCGGTGACCTGAACCTCTTGATCACCGCCCAAACCTCTTGATCACCGGACGAGGCGGGGCGTGGGTGAGGCGGGGCGCGCCAAATCACCGGACGAAGCGGGGCGTGGGCGGGGTGTGGGGACGGGGCGGGGCTGCCGGGCGGGGTGTGGAGACGGGGCGGGTGCCGTGGGGGAGTGCACATAGCCGGGCGGAGGCACCCTGTGGGTGCCTCCGCCCGGCTATGTCGTCGTAGGGGTTTCGGGGTCAGTTCGCCATCAGATCGGCGCCTCGCCAGCTGAACTCCGGGTCCGTCGCGAACTTCACCGTGATCTTCACGAGATCCTCGGCGTACTTGTTCGCGTGGTGCCCACAGAACACCAACTCGCTCCCACCCGCCAGAGTGATACGGAGCTTGCCGGCAGCATTGCAGCGGTCGCACCGTTCATCGGCGGCTGGGGGAGCCACCGTTTCGGGCGGCGGCGTGAGGGTCGGGGTCATCGCCTTCCTCCTCTGGTCGTCACCGATGAACACTCTCTTCGGTCGTTGCTCACTCATCGTGCAACACCCTTACCGGGCCCCGCCTTCCCAGTGTGCCCGCGGGGGACCGAGGTCACACCTGGCGGGAAGGACAGTGTGCCGTGCACCCAGGGTGCCACGTCAACGATCACAAACACGTATTGGATCAGTCACCATCGCATGTTCTACGCCTGGTGATCAAACCGACACGACGGGTTGACGTGACCGGCTCAGTCCAGGTAGTCCCGGAGCACCTGGGAGCGTGACGGGTGCCGGAGCTTGGACATCGTCTTGGACTCGATCTGCCGGATCCGCTCCCGGGTCACCCCGTAGACCTGGCCGATCTCGTCGAGGGTGCGCGGCTGGCCGTCGGTCAGGCCGAAGCGCAGCCGGACCACCCCCGCCTCCCGCTCGGAGAGCGTCTGCAGGACCTGCTGGAGCTGGTCCTGCAACAGGGAGAACGAGACGGCGTCGACCGCGACCACGGCCTCCGAGTCCTCGATGAAGTCACCGAGCTGGCTGTCGCCCTCGTCACCGATGGTCTGATCGAGCGAGATGGGCTCCCGAGCGTACTGCTGGATCTCCAGCACCTTCTCGGGTGTGATGTCCATCTCCTTGGCCAGTTCCTCCGGGGTGGGCTCACGGCCCAGGTCCTGGAGCAGCTCGCGTTGGATGCGACCGAGCTTGTTGATCACCTCGACCATGTGCACCGGGATGCGGATGGTGCGGGCCTGGTCGGCCATCGCCCTGGTGATCGCCTGCCGGATCCACCAGGTGGCGTACGTGGAGAACTTGTAGCCCTTGGTGTAGTCGAACTTCTCGACCGCGCGGATCAGGCCGAGGTTGCCCTCCTGGATCAGGTCGAGGAAGGCCATTCCGCGCCCGGTGTACCGCTTGGCCAGCGACACGACCAGTCGGAGGTTCGCCTCCAGCAGGTGGTTCTTGGCGCGCTCGCCGTCCCGGGAGATCCACAGCAGGTCGCGCTGCATGTCGCGGGTCAGCTTCTCCTCGCCCTCGTCGGCGGCGCGCAGCCGCTCGGCGGCGTAGAGGCCGGCCTCGATCCGCTTGGCCAGCTCGACCTCCTGCTCGGCGTTGAGCAGCGGAACCTTGCCGATCTGCTTGAGGTACGCCCGGACGGAGTCGGCGGAGGCGGTGAGTTCGGCGTCCCGCCGGGCCTGCTTGAGTGCCTCGGACTCCTCGTCGTCCCACTCGAAGTCGTTGTCGGTGGCGGAGGCGGCGGCGTCGGTCTCGGCGGCCCGGGTCAGCTCGGCCGGCTCCTCCACCACCACGTCCTCGATCTCCGCGGCCAGCTGCTCGGGATCGATCTCGCCCTCGGCGCCCTCGCCCTTGGCCTTGGTGGCGGCCTTGCCGGCCCCGGCGGCGGCCACGGTCGCCTTGGTGGCACGGGTGGACTTCGTCGCCTTGGCGGCCGGTGTGGCGGCCTTCGCGGCCACCCCGGCGGTGGTGGCCGCCTTGCGCGGGGCCGCCTTGCGCGGAGCGGGCGCGGTGGCCTCCTCGGCGGCGGGGGCCTGCTTCGGGGCCGGCGCGGCGGCCTTCTTGGTGGTCTTGGCGGTGGTGGCCCGCGAGGCCGGTGTGGCCGACCGGGCGGCGGCCACCCGGCGGGGGCGGGTGCTGGCGGAGCCGTCGACCACCACGGTGACGCCCGCCTCGGAGAGCGCCCGCAGGATCTTCTTGGCCTGGGCCGGGGTCACCTCGGCGGACTCGACGGTGCGCGCGAGCTGGGCCGACGTCAACTGACCACCGGCGCTCTGGGCGTGGGCGATCAGGGTGTCGGTGAGCGAGCGAACGTCGGCGCCGGGCTGGCGGGGTTCTGTCACGAATGACCTTCCGGAGGCGAAGAGCGAGCACGGCCGGAGTCGTCCGGCGCAGCGTGGCGTGCCGTGCCGTCGACGTCGTTGAGTGGCCCCCGTGTCCCGGGCCGGCTGTGCGGCGGTGGTCCGTGGCGCGTGGGCAGGGTGAATTGTAACCCTGCTTGGCGCGATCATCCTGCGGCGCACGGCAACCGGCCGTCTGTACCACCGGTTCGACACGGATGTCGACTTTATGGCCATCCTGTCGAGGGATCCCGGTGGCCGGCCGGTCGACGCCGGAAACCGCCCGTCGAACCGGGTGCGTCCGGCCGCGACGGCGTCTGCATATGCTGTCCGGACGAGATCGACGACGCGCGGCGGGGCACGCGGCGCGCCGGACGGCGGGGTGGCTCCCGGCCGGTACGCCCGGTGCGCGCGGGGCGGCCGCGAAGGGGGCAGGGTTCGATGACCGGTTCGACGCCTACCGCACGGGAACTGCTCGGGATCGCCGTCGAGGTGGCCCGGGACGCGGCCGACACGGCGGCCCGGATGCGGGCCGAGGGGGTCTCGGTCGCGGCCACCAAGAGCACCGCCACCGACGTGGTCACCGCCGCCGACCGGGCGGTGGAGCGGCAGGTCCTGGCCGCCCTGCGCGCGGTCCGGCCGACCGACGTGGTGCTCGGCGAGGAGTACGGCGGCGTCGCGGCCGGCGCGGACGGCGTGCGCTGGATCGTCGATCCGATCGACGGCACGGTGAACTACCTGTACGGGCTGCCGTACTGCGCGGTGTCGCTCGCCGCCGAGGTGGACGGCCGGGTGGTCGCCGGCGTGGTGCGTAACGTCTCGACCGGCGAGGAGTGGACCGCCACCGCCGGTGGCGGTGCCTGGCGTGACGGCCGGCGGCTGCGCTGCTCGACCGAGACCGAGCTGGGGCAGGCCCTGGTCGCCACCGGGTTCGGCTACGACGCCGGCCGCCGCCGGCACCAGGCCCGGGTGGTCGCCGAGTTGATCGGGGACGTGCGGGACATCCGGCGGATGGGGGCGGCGGCGCTGGACCTCTGCCTGGCCGCCGAGGGGCGGTTGGACGCGTACTACGAGAAGGGGCTGGCCGCCTGGGACCTGGCCGCGGGCGGGCTGATCGCCGCGGAGGCCGGGCTGCTGGTGGCCGGGCTGGACGGTCGTCCGGCCGGCCCGGACCTGGTCATCGCGGCCCCACCGGCGCTCTTCACGCCGTTGCACACCCGGCTGGCGGCGTTGGACGCCTCCGGCGGCCCCTGACCACCCCCCTGAGCGCCGGCTGCCGGATCACGGGCCGGCGGCCGGGCCGGGGTCTGCGGGAGCCGGTCGACGCCGTCGACAGGCCGGGTCGCTTACTTGTCCTGCACCGGCATCGGGCAGGAGCCCTCCGGGGCGACCGGCGCGCCCAGGTCGCCGAGGGACTGGTTGACCTCGGTGGTGGTGGCCAACTGCTGGAAGCCGTCGCCCAGCACCACGTCGACCGTGTCGTCCTGGCGCTTGGGGTCGTAGTCGCGTTCGGCGTTGTTGAGGAAGAACGCGCGCAGCAGGTGCGCCGAGCCGACCCCCTTGGGACCGAACCGCAGCAGCGCGACGCCGTCGAAGTGCGCGGCGTTGCCCTCCTTCTTGACCTGGAACTTCCGGTTGCGGAAGTCGTCGCCCACGCTGCTGGCCAGGCCCGGCTCGCCGGTGCCGTTCAGGATGTTGATCTTGACATCCTTGTACGTGCGCAAAGACAGGTCGGCCAGCGGCCAGCCCTCGGGGCAGCCCTTGGCGTTGGCACCGCTGCCCTGGGTGTCGCGGACCACGGCGACGATGACGATGACCAGGGCGACGACCGCCAGCAGGCCGACGACAACGAGTGCTCGCACTCGCGCAAAGCTCATCTGGGTGCTCCCCGGACAGTGGGTGGTGGCGGCGAACGTCGGCGTCGGCCGGCGCCGTCGGCCGTCGAGTACGCCGCTGAGGTTAACGGTTGTCCGGCGGACGCGTGGAAACAGTCCGACATGCCGGCGCGCCAACCGGGAACGGGGTACTACTACCCCTATCTTCGTGTCGCCTGAGTCACATTGGGAACATCTTGGGCCGCTGGGGCGTACATGTCTGCCGCGAGGGCGGTATACATGCCTCGCCCGGTAGGGGGTAAGGTACCGCGCTCGTCGGGTCCTGCCCCCGGCGACCTTGATCCAGAGGCCGTCGGGTCGGGCGACCGACAAACATTGGTGGCCGGCCAGTGGGAACCGAAACAGCGTCGCCCGGCGTTACAACCGGAAGCGACAACATCGATATGGGAGAGTGAAACCGATGGCCACCGACTACGACGCCCCGCGTCGCGACGAGGTCGACCTCGGCGAGGACAGCCTGGAAGAGCTCAAGGCCCGGCGGGTCGACTCACAGTCGGGCGCCGTGGACGTCGACGAGGCCGAGGTGGCCGAGAGCTTCGAGCTTCCCGGCGCCGACCTGGCCGACGAGGAGCTGACCGTGAAGGTCCTCCCGATGCAGCAGGACGAGTTCCGGTGCGGACGCTGCTTCCTGGTGCACCACCGCAGCCAGTTGGCGGTCGAGCGCAACGGCGACCTGATCTGCCGCGAGTGCGTCTGAGCACCCACCACACCAGCGGCGGCCTCCTCGCGGGGCCGCCGCTGCCCGAGCCGCCGTGCGGGTACGGCGGGTTGCTGCTTGACTCGTGGTAGGCGCGTCCACCGGACCGGTGGACACCACGGGAGGGGCAGCGGGATGAACGAGCACGGCGGGTCCGATCCGGACGGTCCGAAGTCCGAAGCCGGCCCGCCCGTCGTCGTGCCCGGGAACCGGGCCGCCGGCAACGGTCCGGCCGTCCCGCCCGGCAGCGATCCGGCAGGCACCGACCCGACGGTGCCGCCCGGCAGCGGTCCGGCCGGCGACGAACTGGGTGCCACGGTGGCGGCGCTGACCGCCGACGACATCGCGCCCGCCCGCCGTCGGCAGCTGCTCGCCCGGCTGGTCGGGCAGGCCCGCAGCCGGGGGCTCGCCGACCTGTTCAAGCCACGGGCGGCGCTGCGCTGGATGACCGACACGGTCGCCGACGTCGCGCCGCACATCCCGGTCCGGGACCTGGCGACGCTGCGTCGGCACTTTCCCGGCCTGGACGACGAGGCGCTCGCCGACCGGCTGGTCCGCAACGCCACCCGGGCCACCGCCGGGGTGGGTGCGGCAGGTGGCGGCGTCGCCGCGGTGGAGTGGACCGTCGCCCCGACCCTGCTGTCCGCGCCGGTGCTGCTCGCCGCCGAGACGGTGGCCGTGGTGTCGATCGAACTCAAGCTGATCGGCGAGCTGCACGAGATCTACGGCGCACCGCTGCCCGCCGGCGGCACTCCCCGAACCCTCGCCCTGGTCCAGTCGTGGGCCAGCCAGCGGGGGATCAACCCGATGATGCCGGGCGTCGGGGTGAGCGCGGTGCTCGGCACCGCCGCCCGCAAGGAGCTGCGGGACACCCTGCTCAAGCGCTTCGGCCGCAACCTGACCACGTTGGGCCCGTTCCTCACCGGCGCGGCCGTGGCCAGCTACCTCAACCGCCGGGCCACCCGCTCGCTGGCCGAGCAGCTCCGCCGGGACCTGCGCAAACAGCGCCGGGAGCTGCCCGGCGGCGACGGACCACCCGCCCTGCCGGCCCCCGGCCAGCCCTGATCCCGAACCGACCCCGGCCGACCGGCCCGGGAGGCGCGTCGGGCCGTACCCCGCCCGCCCCGCTCAGGCCGCGTCGCGGGCGGCCAGCAGGGCGGCGGCCAGCTCGGTCGGCCGGCGGGAACTCACCACCCAGAACGGGGTGGGGTCGTCCGGATCGTCGAGCACCACCTGCACCGCACCGCCGATCCAGGGCCGCTGCACCACGAAGGCCAGCGGATCCGCGCCGACCCCGAGCACCTCGCGCCGGCCGGCGGCGTCGAGCGGGACGGCGTCGGCGACGTACCGGACGGGCAGGTGGGCGTCGTCGACCCACAGCTCACCGTCGGCGACCGCGACCCGGACCCGGCCCAGCCACCACAACCCGGCCAGGGTGGCCGGCAGCAGCAGCACGAAGGGCAGCCAGGCGCGTACCCCGCCGGCACCCATCCACAGCTCGACGGCGGCCAGCCCGGCCAGGGCCACCCCGGCCACCCAGCACCACCAGGGCAGGCCCAGCCGCTCGGAGTACGCCGGGACGGCCGCGACGCGCGGCGTCGACGACGACGGGGAAGGCGACAGGCTCACACCCCGAGGGTACGGAACACGACGGGCCGCCGACCCGGCAGGATGGCAGGGCACCCCGTGAACGCCGACGGAAGAGGCAGACCCGTGACCCACGTCGTACCCGTGCCCGTCCGGCAGCTCGATCCGGAGCTGCCGCTGCCCGCGTACGCCCACCCGGGCGACGCCGGTGCCGACCTGGTGGCCGCCGCGGACGTCGAGCTGCCCCCGGGCGGCCGGGCCCTGGTCCCCACGGGCGTGGCGCTGGCCCTGCCGGAGGGCTACGTCGGCCTGGTCCACCCGCGCTCCGGGTTGGCCGCCAGGCTCGGCGTGACGGTGCTCAACGCGCCCGGTACGGTCGACGCCGGCTACCGGGGTGAGATCCTGGTCAACCTGATCAACCACGATCGGGACGCACCGGCGAAGATCTCCCGTGGCGATCGCATCGCGCAACTCGTTGTCCAGCGGGTGGAGCGGGCCGATTTCCAGCCGGTGGCGGTGCTGCCCGGGTCCCGACGGGGGACCGGGGGCCACGGGTCGACGGGTGGCCACGCCGGGCTCGTGCCCCCACCCGGCGGCCCGACCCGGGCGGCGGACACCGACCGGGTCGGCGTACGGACGGAAGAGGTGGCAGGGTGAGTGCGAACAGCGGAGGGTGGGCGCAGTGATCTTCTCCCGAAAGCGGGCCGGCAACGGGCGGCACGCCCGTGACGAGCGGGCCGACGGCCCCGACGCGTACGAGACGGCGGGCCCGGCCCGTGGCCCGTACGACGTCGCCGAGGCGCCTGACGACGTGCAGCGGCTCGACCTGGGTAGCCTGCACATCCCGGCGGTGCCCGGGGTCGAGGTGCGGGTGCAGGCCGACCCGCAGGGCGTCGTCCAGCAGGTGGTGCTCGTCCACGGGGACAACGCCCTCCAGCTCGGTGTCTTCGCCGCGCCCCGTTCCGAGGGCATCTGGGACGAGGTGCGCGACGAGATCCGGCAGTCGCTGATCGCCGACGGCGCCACCGTCGAGGAGGCCCGGGGCGAGTACGGCGTCGAGCTGCACGCCCGGGTGCGCACCCCGGACGGCCCGACCGACCTGCGCTTCGTCGGCGTCGACGGCCCGCGCTGGATGGTCCGGGGCGTCTACCAGGGTGCCGCCGCCACCGACCCGACCGCGGCCGGACCGCTCGCCACCTGCCTGGACGGCCTGGTGGTCGACCGGGGCCAGGAGGCGAAGCCGGTGCGTGAGCCGCTGCCGTTGCGGCTGCCCCGGGAGATGGCCGACCAGGCCGAGGGCGGCGACGGCGCGACGCCCGCCCCGAACCAGGCCTGACCGACCCGTCCGGGCCGGACCCGCCGCCTGAGGTGGCCGGGTCCGGCCCGGACTGCTGTCCGCCCCCGGCGGCCCGCCCGAGGTCGGCGGCGCGTCCCGGCCACGGGCCGGCAGTGGCTTTCCCGCCGACCGGCTGCGGTGGCGTCCCGGCCACGAGTGGGCGGTAACGGCCCGGCCGAGGCCGGCGGCGGTGGCGTCCCGGTGGGGGCACCGACCGGGGGCGGGCGCACCGGACCGACGCCGTGGGGCCGGATCGGCGTACGCTGGCGGCACGGTCCCGCCCGGGACCGGGGTGACGCCGGTGCCGACCGGTCAGCGTGGAGAGGGTGACGCGGAGGTCATGTCGACCGACGAGAGCCGGATGTCGCTACGGGGCATCCTGCGCCGGTTCACCGCCAGCGAGGCCGAGATCGAGGCGCAGGAGCTGCGCCGGGAGAGCGCCGAGTCCGGTGGCGTGCTGGCCCGGCAGTGCATGCGGGGGCAGGTGGTCTCGGTCGCCGGGCGGCTGCGCACCGTGGTCTACACGCCCCGGACCAACCTGCCCACCCTGGAGGCGGACCTCTACGACGGCAGTGACGTGGTCACCCTGGTCTGGCTGGGCCGCCGGCACATCGCCGGCATCGAGCCGGGCCGGCACCTCACCGCCCGGGGCCGGGTCGCCGTCCGGGACGACCGCAAGGTGATCTACAACCCGTACTACGAGCTGGAGTCGCCGAAGTGACGACGGGACAGCCCCCGGCCACCGAGCCGCAGACCACCCCGCCTGACGACGAGCGGCTGCCCAGCCTCGCCGAGCAGATGGCCGACCAGCTCGGCGGTTGGCGCGGGCTGGTCGAGTCCAGCATCCCCGTGGTGGTGTTCGTGCTGGCCAACGTGGTCGGCGAGCTGCGGCCGGCGGTGATCGCCTCGGTCGGGGTGGCGGTGCTGATCGCGATCGTCCGGCTGGTCCAGCGCCGCCCGGTCCGGCACGCCGTCAACGGGCTGTTCGGCATCGCGATCGGCGCGGCCATCGCCTGGCGTACCGGGGACGAGCGGGACTTCTATCTCCCGGGCATCCTCTACGGCATCGGCTACGGCATCGCCCTGCTGCTCTCCGCGGTGATCCGGCAGCCCCTGGTCGGGTGGATCTGGTCGGTGCTGGTGGCCAAGGGGCGCTCCGAGTGGCGTGACGACCCCCGGCTGGTGCGTACCTTCACCCAGCTCACCGTGCTCTGGGGGGTGGTCTGGCTGGCGAAGGTCGGGGTGCAGGCCGGGCTCTACCTGGCCCACCAGGACACCGCGCTGGGGGTGGCCCGGCTCGCCCTCGGATACCCGCCCTACGCGCTGCTGCTGCTGATCACGGTCTGGGTGGTGCGCCGGGTGACCCGGGAGTCCGCACCGCAGCCGCTGCCCGGCGGCTGACCTCCAGGGCCGGCACCCGGGCCGCCGGGGCCGGTCTCCAGAGTCTCCTGTCTCCAGGGTCTCCTGGGCGGCCGGCACCCAACCGTCCGGCACCCGCCGGGCGGGACGGTCAGCCCGTGCCGCGGGTCCGTTCCACGCTGTCCGGGCCGAGGATCACCCCGCGCACCTCGTCCTCCACCTGGGCGGTGCACACGAAGATCAGCTCGTCGCCGGCCTCGATCGGGTCGTCGGGGCTGGGCACCAGCACCCGCTTGCCGCGCAGGATCGCCACCAGCGCGGCGTCCCGGGGGAGCGGCACGGCGTGGATCGGCTGGCCGACGTAGGGCGCGGTCGGCGGCAGGGTGATCTCCACCAGGTTCGCCTCGCCCTGCCGGAACGTCATCAACCGGACCAGATCGCCGACGGTGACCGCCTCCTCGACCAGCGCGGCCATCACCCGGGGCTTGCTGACCGCCACGTCGACGCCCCACTGCTCGGTGAACAGCCACTCGTTCTCGGCCCGGTTGACCCGGGCCACCACCCGGGGCACCGCGAACTCGGTCTTGGCCAGCAGGGACACCACCAGGTTGACCTTGTCGTCGCCGGTGGCGGCGACCACTACGTCGCAGCCCGCGACGTTCGCCTCCTCCAGGCTGGCCAGCTCGCAGGCGTCGGCCAGCACCCAGTCGGCGGTCGGCACCCGGTCCGGGCGCAGCATCCGGGGCTGCCGCTCGATCAGCATCACCTGGTGGCCGTTGTCGATCAGCTCCTGGGCGATCGACCGGCCCACGTTGCCGGCGCCCGCGATGGCGATCCGCATGGCTCAGTGCCCTCCTTCGGGCGGCGTGGCGGCCACCGCGGTGACCTGGGCGGCGATGTCGTCGGTGACCAGCAGGTAGAGCTGGTCACCCTCCTGCACGACGCTGGACGCGGTGGGCAGCATGCCGATGCCGAAGCGGGTCAGGTACGCCACCCGGGTCCCGGCAGCCTCCTCCAACTGGCGTAGCGGCCGGCCGATCCAGTCCTTGTGCACCGGCACCTCGATGATCGACACGGTGCTGGTCGGGTCCCGGAAGATCTCCACGTTGCCCTCGGGGACCAGGTGGCGCAGCATCCGGTCGGCCGTCCAGCGGACGGTGGCGACGGTGGGGATGCCGAGCCGCTCGTAGACCTGCGCCCGGCGCTGGTCGTAGATCCGGGCGGCGACCCGGGAGACGCCGAACGTCTCGCGGGCCAACCGGGCCGAGATGATGTTGGAGTTGTCGCCGCTGGAGACGGCGGCGAAGGCGTCCGCCCGTTCGATGCCGGCCTGGCGCAGCACCTCGCCGTCGAAGCCGGCGCCGGTGACGGTGATCCCGGCGAAGTCGGGGCCGAGGCGGCGGAACGCGTCCGCGTCCTGGTCGATCACCGCCACCGAGTGCCCCCGGGACTCCAGGCTCTGGGCCAGCGTCGAGCCGACCCGCCCACAGCCCATGATCACGACGTGCACGGTGTCCCTCCCAAGGTGTGCCCGCCTCCCGGCGACTGTCGTCTGCGAGCCTGCCACGTCCACCCCGACCACGGGGGACCGAACGGTACCGCGCCGGGACCCGGGAGGGGGATCAGGCACCCCCCGGCGACCACGATCCGGTGGTCGTACCCTTAGCGCTTGTGGCCAGTCCCACCTCGCTGCTGAAGCGACTCCTCGTCGGTCGACCGTTCCGGTCGGACCGGCTCCAGCACACCCTCCTGCCCAAGCGCATCGCCCTGCCGGTCTTCGCCTCCGACGCGCTGTCCAGCGTCGCGTACGCCCCCGACGAGATCCTGCTGACCCTCTCCATCGCCGGGGCGTCGGCGTTCCTGTTCTCCCCCTGGATCGCCCTCGCGGTGGTCGTGGTCATGCTGACCGTGGTGGCCAGCTACCGGCAGAACGTGCACGCCTACCCCTCCGGCGGCGGCGACTACGAGGTGGCCACGGTCAACCTGGGTCCCCGGGCCGGGCTGGCGGTGGGCAGCGCGCTGCTGGTCGACTACGTGCTGACCGTCGCCGTGTCGGTCTCCTCCGGGGTGGCCAACCTCGGGTCGGTGGTGCCCTTCGTGGCCAGCCACAAGGTGCTGATCGCGGTGAGCGCGGTGGTGCTGCTGACCGCGATGAACCTGCGCGGGCTGCGCGAGTCCGGCACCGCGTTCGCCATCCCCACGTACGGCTTCGTGATCGTCATCGGCGGGATGATCCTCACCGGGCTGGTCCGGTACTTCGTCCTCGGCGACGACCTGCGCGCCCCCAGCGCGGGACTGGAGATCCAGGCCGAGCACAGCGTGACCGGCTTCGCGCTGATCTTCCTGCTGCTGCGGACCTTCTCCTCCGGCTGCGCCGCGCTGACCGGGGTCGAGGCGATCTCCAACGGGGTGCCGGCGTTCAAGGCCCCGAAGAGCCGCAACGCCGCCACCACCCTGCTGCTGCTCGGCAGCATCTCGGTGGCCATGCTGGTCGGCATCATCTGGCTGGCCCGGCTCACCGGCCTCCAGTTCGTCGAGGACCCGAACACCCAGATCCTCTCCGGCCCCGACGGGTACGTGCAGAAGACCGTGACCACCCAGCTCGGCGAGACCGTCTTCGGCGGCGGGTCGGTGCTGCTCTACGTGGTCGCCGGAATGACCGCGCTGATCCTGTTCCTGGCCGCGAACACCGCGTTCAACGGCTTCCCGGTGCTCGGCTCGATCCTCGCCCAGGACCGCTACCTGCCCCGGCAACTGCACACCCGGGGCGACCGGCTGGCGTTCTCCAACGGCATCGTCTTCCTCGCCGTCTTCGCGATCGTGCTGATCGTCGGTTTCCAGGCCGAGGTGACCAAGCTGATCCAGCTCTACATCGTCGGCGTCTTCGTCTCGTTCACGCTCTCCCAGGCCGGCATGATCCGGCACTGGAACCGGCACCTGCGCACCGAGCGGGACCCGCAGGCCCGCCGGCGGATGTTCCGCTCCCGGGCGATCAACGCGTTCGGCATGGCGATGACCGGCACCGTCCTGGTCATCGTGCTGATCACCAAGTTCCTGCTCGGCGCGTGGATCGCCATCGCCGCGATGGGGGTGATCTACCTGCTGATGCTGGCCATCCGCCGGCACTACGACCGGATCGCCGCCGAGCTGGAACCGACCGAGGTACGCGGCGTGCTGCCCGCCCGTAACCATGCCATCGTGCTGGTCAGCAAGCTGCACCAGCCGACCCTGCGGGCCATCGCCTACGCCCGCGCCACCCGGCCGGACACGCTGACCGCGGTTACCGTCAACGTGGACGAGAAGGACACCCGGCAACTCCAGCAGGAGTGGGAGCGGCGGGAACTGCCGGTGCCGCTGACCGTGGTCGACTCGCCGTACCGGGAGATCACCAGGCCGATCCTGAACTTCGTGGCCAACACCCGCCGGGAGTCGCCCCGCGACGTGGTCACCGTCTTCATCCCCGAGTACGTCGTGGGCCACTGGTGGGAGAACCTGCTGCACAACCAGAGCGCGCTGCGGCTCAAGGGCCGGCTGCTCTTCGAGCCGGGCGTGATGGTGACCAGTGTGCCCTGGCAGTTGGCCTCCACCGCGACCAAGAACCTCGACCGGCTGGACGAGACGCTGAGTCGTACCCCCGCCCGGGGGCCCCGGGTCACGCCGCACAGCGCCCCGCCGCCCGTCCCGCCGGTGGCTGCCGCGTCCGGCGAGCCCGGCCCGTCGACCGGAGACCGCCCGTGACCGCTTACCCCGGCCCCGCCCGTTCCGCGACCACCGCCCGTTCCGGCCCGGCCGGCAGCGACGACGCCGGTGCGGACCAGCGTCCCGGGCCGGACCGACGGGCCGGGCAGGATCTTCGGGCCGGGCAGGATCAGCTGCGCGGGCAGGAGCTTCGGCTCGGGTTGGAGGAGGCCGAACGGGTCGAGCTGACAGTCGACGCGGTCGCCCCCGGCGGGCACTGCGTGGCCCGGGTCGACGGCCAGGTGGTCTTCGTCCGGCACGCGCTGCCCGGGGAACGGGTGGTCGCCGAGGTGACCGAGCTGCACCGGGGGTTCGCCCGCGCCGACGCCGTCGAGATCGTCGAGGCGTCGCCGGACCGGGTCGCCCCGCCCTGCCCGTACGCCAGGCCGGGCGGCTGCGGCGGCTGCGACCTGCAACACGTGGCCCCCGCCGCCCAGCTCGACTGGAAGACGACCGTGGTCCGCGAGCAGCTCAGCCGGCTCGGCGGGCTCACCGACGCCGAGATCGACGTGCTGCGGGTCAGCGTCGCGCCGCTGCCCGGCGGCCCGCTGGGCTGGCGCTCCCGGGTCCGCTACGCGGTCGACGCCACCGGCCGGGCCGGGCTGCTCAAGCACCGCTCGCACGAGGTGGTGCCGATCGACCGGTGCCTGATCGCCCACCCGGCGATCCAGGCGCTGCCGGTGCTCGGGCAGAACTGGCCGGCGGCCGACGCGGTGGCGACGGTCGCCTCCACCGGCGGCGAGGTGGTGGTCACCGCCCTCGCCGACGGGACGCCCACCCCGGTCGACCTCCCCGCCGGTCCGGCGGCGACCGACCCCGCCGGCCCGTCCCCGGCCGGCCCGGCGACGGTACGCGAGGTCGCCGCCGGTCGGGACTGGACGGTGCCGTCCGGCGGGTTCTGGCAGGTGCACCCGGCCGCTGCCGACACCCTGGCCGACACGGTCCTCGACCTGCTCGACCCGCAGCCCGGCGAATCCGTCTGGGACCTGTACGGCGGGGCCGGCCTGTTCGCCGCCGCGCTCGCCGCCCGGGTCGGCCCGGACGCCCGGATCACCGTGGTCGAGTCAGCCGCCGAGGGAGTAGCCGCCGCCCGACGTAACCTCGCCGACCTGTCCCGGGTCGAGGTGGTCGCCGCCCGGGTGGAGACCGCCCTGGCCCGCCGCCGGATCACCGGCCCGGTCGACCTGGTGGTGCTCGACCCGCCCCGTACCGGTGCGGGCGCGGCGGTGGTGCGGGACATGATCGCCGCCACCCCCCGCGCGGTCGCGTACGTGGCCTGCGACCCGGCCGCCTTCGCCCGGGACGTACGCACCTTCGGCCGGGCCGGCTGGCGGCTGGCCGCCCTGCGCGGCTACGACCTGTTCCCGATGACCCAGCACGTCGAACTGGTCGGCCTGTTCCTGCCCCCGGCCCGCTGACTAGCCTGGCCCGATGAAGATCGTCGGGCTGATGTCGGGCACCTCGTACGACGGGGTGGACGTGGTCGCCGCCGAGTTCACCACCGCCGGGGACACCCTGCGGATGCGCCCGCTCGGGCACCGGGAGTGCGGCTACGACGCGGAGCTGCGGGAGCGGATCGGGGCGGTGCTGCCGCCGGGGCCCACCACGGTCGAGGCGGTCTGCCGGCTCGACAACGCCCTCGGCGCGGTGTTCGCCGACGCCGCCGCGCTCGGCGTCGAGCTGGCCGGCGGGCGGGCCGACCTGGTCGTCTCACCCGGGCAGACCGTCTTCCACTGGGTCGACGGCGGCACCGTGCGGGGCACCCTCCAGCTCGGCGCGCCAGCCCGGGTCGCCGCCCGGGTGGGCGTACCCGTGCTGTCGGACCTGCGGTCGGCGGACGTCGCCGCCGGCGGGCAGGGCGCGCCGCTGGTCCCCGCCTTCGACGCCCTGTTGCTCGCCCCGGCCGCCGACGCCGAGCCGGGCGGGCGGCCCGGCGGCGGGGTGCGGGCGGCGCTCAACCTGGGCGGTATCGCCAACCTCACCGTGGTCGCGCCGGACGCCCCCGTGCTCGGCTACGACGTGGGCCCGGCCAACGCCCTGCTCGACGCGGCGGCCCGGCGGTTGCTCGACCGGCCCTGCGACGTCGACGGGGCACGCGCGGCGGCCGGCCGGGTGCACCCCGGGCTGCTGGCGTTGCTGCTCGCCGAGCCCTACTACGCGGCGGAACCGCCCAAGTCGACAGGCAAGGAACTGTTCCACGCCGGCTACCTCGACGACCGGCTGGCGGCGCTCGGGGAACCGGTCGGCCGCGACGACGTGTTCGCCACGCTGACCGAGCTGACCGCCCGGACGGTCGCCGACGCCTGCCGGCGGCACCGGGTGACCGAGCTGGTGGCTGCCGGCGGCGGGGTCCGCAACCCGACCCTGTGGGGCCGGCTGTCCGCCCTCGGCGGCGGCCGGTGGACGCTGCGCACCACCGACGACCTGGGGGTGCCCGCCCAGGCCCGGGAGGCGTACGCGTTCGCCCTGCTCGGGTGGCTGTCCTGGCACGGGCTGCCGGGCGCGCTGCCCTCGGTGACCGGCGCGCGGCGGGCCGCCGTGCTGGGTTCGTGGACGCCGTCCGGGCCGCCGTACGGGGTGGTCGCGCCGCCCCCGCCCCGCCGGCTGGTCGTGCTCCGCTGATCCAGGGGTCCACCTGCGGTGATCCACGGCAAGGCTGCGGAGTGTGCGGCGGCCGATAGACTCTCTCGTCATGAGTGTTGACGAGGACACGGCCAACCACGGTCGGCTACTGGGCACCGTCCGTGGTCCGCAGGACGTGAAGCGGATGACCGGCGAACAGCTGGACATCCTCGCCGCCGAGATCCGTGACTTCCTGATCGCCAAGGTGTCCCGGACCGGTGGGCACGTCGGCCCCAACCTGGGCGTGGTGGAGCTGACCCTGGCCATGCACCGGGTCTTCGACTCGCCGCGTGACCGGCTCCTGTTCGACACCGGCCACCAGTCGTACGTGCACAAGATCCTCACCGGCCGGCAGGACGGCTTCGACAAGCTCCGCCAGCGCGGTGGCCTCTCGGGCTACCCCAGCCAGGGCGAGAGCGAGCACGACCTGATCGAGAACTCGCACGCCTCCACCGCCCTGTCCTACGCCGACGGCCTGGCCAAGGCGTACGCCCTGCGGGGCGAGCAGCGCAGCGTGGTCGCCGTGGTCGGCGACGGGGCGCTCACCGGCGGCATGTGCTGGGAGGCGCTGAACAACATCGCCACCGCTGGCAACCGGCTGGTGATCGTGGTCAACGACAACGGCCGCTCCTACTCGCCCACCATCGGCGGCCTGGCCGACCACCTGTCGTCGCTGCGGCTCAACCCCGGCTACGAGAAGGTCCTCGACACGGTCAAGGACGCCCTCGGCAACACCCCGTTCGTCGGCAGGCCGATGTACGAGGTGCTGCACGCGGTCAAGAAGGGCATCAAGGACGCGGTCGCCCCGCAGGCGATGTTCGAGGACCTCGGCATCAAGTACGTCGGCCCGGTCGACGGGCACGACGTCGCCGCCGTCGAGTCGGCGCTGCGCGCGGCCAAGAACTTCGGCGGCCCGGTGATCGTGCACGCGGTGACCCGCAAGGGCTACGGCTACCGCCCGGCCGAGGAGGACGAGGCGGACTGCCTGCACGGTCCGGGCGCGTTCGACGTCGAGACCGGCAAGCTGCTCGCCGCCCCGTCGGTGAAGTGGACGCAGGTCTTCGCCGACGAGCTGGTCGCCATCGCCGACGAGCGGCCCGACGTGGTGGGGATCACCGCCGCGATGGCCGAGCCGACCGGCATCGCCACCCTGGCCCGCAAGCACCCCCACCGGGTGTACGACGTGGGCATCGCCGAGCAGCACGCGGCAACCTCCGCGGCCGGCCTGGCGATGGGTGGCCTGCATCCGGTGGTGGCGGTCTACGCGACCTTCCTCAACCGCGCCTTCGACCAGGTTCTGCTGGACGTGGCGATGCACCGGTTGCCGGTGACCTTCGTGCTGGACCGGGCCGGCATCACCGGGCCGGACGGGCCGAGCCACTACGGCATCTGGGACATGTCAGTCTTCGGGGTGGTGCCGGGGCTGCGGATCGCCGCTCCCCGCGACTCCGCCAGCCTCCGGGAGGAGCTGCGCGAGGCGATCGCGGTCGATGACGGTCCCACCATCGTCAGGTTCCCCACCGGCACCGTCGCCGCCGACCTGCCGGCCATCCGCCGGGTGGGCCCGGTCGACGTGCTGGCCGAGTCGGCGCGTACCGACGTGCTGCTGGTGGCGGTGGGCGCCTTCGGCCTGCTCGGGATGGAGGTGGCGACCCGGCTGGCCGAGCAGGGCTACGGCGTGACCGTGGTCGACCCGCGTTGGGTGCGTCCGGTGCCGGCCGAACTGGTCGAGCTGGCCGCCGGGCACCGCCTGGTCGTCACCGTCGAGGATGGCGTACGGATCGGCGGTGTCGGTGACGCGCTGGGTCAGGCGATGCGCGACGCCGACGTCCGGGTGCCGTTGCGCGACCTGGGCGTACCGGCCGACTGGCACCCGCACGGCACACGGGCGCAGATCCTGGCCGACCTGCGGCTGACCGCGCAGGACGTGGCCCGCGACGTCACCGGCTGGATCTCCGGCCTGGACGGCGACGCCCCCTCGGTGGAGACGGTCCGCCTCCCGGCCCCCGACACCACCCCCAACTGATCCACCCCGACCCCAGGGGCGGTCCCGGCCCTGCCGCGACCGCCCCTGCGCCCGTCTCCCGGCCCGCGCCTCCCCCGCGCCCTCCGTCCACCACTCGCCTCGCGCGTGTCGCCGCCCCCGCCGCCACCGGCGATCAAGAGGTTTGCGTCAGTTTCCCCGTGATCAAGAGGTTTGCGTCAACCCAGAGATCAACTTTGACGCAAACCTCTTGATCACCGGGGCGAGCCGGGGGTGGTGGGGCGAGCCGGGGGGTGGGGGCGAGCCGGGGGTGGGGAGGGTGGGGGGTCAGCGGCCGCCGGCGGAGCGGTAGTAGGTCTTTTCGGCGGTGGCCAGGCTGAAGGTCTGCCGGGAGGCGGGCATCGGGACGACCACCAGGCCGGGACGTTCCACCAGGCGGGGGGTGCCGGGCGGCACGGACAGGGAGGCGTCCCGGTTGCCCCGCCAGGTGAGCACCACCAGCGGCTGCCCGGGCACCGGCAGCACGTAGGTCTGCAACGGGTTGGACCGGTCGGCGGGGGAGACCACAGGCGTGCCGTCGCCGGCCGGCCGGTAGACCACCGCGGTCATCGTTCCCGCGTCGGTCTCCCAGGTGAGCTGCTCCAGGTCGCCGGGGTCGTTACCGCCGCCCAGCGTCATCTCGCCGATGGCCCGCACGGCCACCTTCTCCATCGGCCACGACTCGGGCACCGACCGGGGGGCGTCCCGGTCGCCGATGCGGCGCGGGATGCTCCCGAACGGCCCCTGCTCGTCGGCCAGCACGCAGGTGTCCAACCCGTCGAGGGCCCGCCGGCCGGAGCCGGTGTCGTCGCGGACCAGGGGATACCTCGGGTCGACGGTGGCCGCGCCCAGGTCGAGCAGACGGTCGGCGGCCCGCCCCCGGGGCAGCGACTCGGTGGCCCGCAGGGTGGCCGTCACCGGCACCGCCCGGCAGTCGGGCACCTTCACCGCACCGGTCAGCCCGTCGGTCAGCATCAGCGCCCGACCGTCCGGGCCGAGCAGCCGCTCCACCCGGCCCGAGGTCAGGTAGCGCCGGCCGTCCGGCAGGTGCAGCGGGAGGACGTCGGCATAGACCAGGTAACCCGGGTCGGTGTACTCGCTGGCGCGGGTCACCTCGTAGCGGCCGTCACGCCCGGTGAGCTGGAGCAGCCAGGAGGCGCTCTCCCCGGGCACGTCGGCGGCGACCAGGGCCAGCGGCACCCCGTCGACCGCACCCGACCAGAGGATCCCCGACGACGGCAGGTGGACCCGGTCGTCGACAGGCGAACGCCAGGCGCGGACCGCCTCGGTCACCGCCGCCGTCGCCGTGGCGTCCCCGGCGAGCGCGCCGCGCGGCGGCCACACCGCGCGGGTGCCGTCCAGGCTGTCGTAGCCGACCCGCAGCTCGTGGACCTGACGCGAGGCGACCGGGCCGCACGCCGGGGCGGCCAGCAGCAGGGCGAGCAGCGCGGCGACCGTCGTGCCGCGACGGCGAACCGATGCCATCCCTACGCCCCCGATCGCGTCGCCGTCGTTGTCGGAAGACCACATGGTACGCAACGCCCGGTGACGCCCCGCAGCCGTGTCCCGATGACCACAAGGGACACCAGAGTGAATTTCGGGCTTTTTCCCGGCTCCGGTAGACTCCGCCGACTGTGACGTCTGCCGAGCCCCGTGGCGCCTCCGCACCGGCCCCCGACGACTCCGAGGGCCCTGCCCGAGGCACGACGGCCACCGCGACAGCGCCCGCACCCGTGACCCTTTCCACCCCTGCCGACCTGCGTCTCGCCGACGTGCCGGCCCCCGTGGACCGGACGGTCGAGGCGACGCCTGTCGACGCGCCGCCGGTGGGGACGACACCCGGCGGGCCGGCCACGGCACCTGACGTCGACGGTGCCGACGCGGCGACGGTGGCCGTACCGGAGCGGGGGGTTGCGGACACGGACGGTGACGGCGCGACGCCGGCCGCATGGTGGCGGCGCTGGCGCTGGACCGCCCGCCGCAAGGACCTGGTGGTGTACGGCATCTTCCTGCTCGTCGCGCTCTGGGTGACCAGCCGGATCTGGGCCGACCCGGCCGGCCGGGTGGCCTCGCTCTACAGCAGCGACCCGGCGCAGGTGCAGTTCTTCCTCGCCCACTCGGTGCGGGTGGTGCTGCACGGGGAGTTCCCGTTCTACACCGACCAGTTCAACTACCCCGACGGCGTCAACCTGATGGCCAACACGGCGGTGCTGGCGCTGGGCATCCCGATGGTGCCGGTCACCCTGCTGTTCGGGCCGGCGGTCTCCTTCGTGGTGCTGGTCACCCTGGGCCTGGCCGGCACCGCCGCCGCCTGGTACCACGTGCTGTCCCGGCACCTGGTGCGGCGGCGGCTCGCCGCGGCGGTCGGCGGCTGGTTCTGCGGGTTCTCCCCGGCGATGCTCTCGCACGCCAACTGGCACCCCAACATCATCAGCCAGTTCCTGCTGCCGTTCATCGTGTGGCGGGTGATGGTGCTGACCCGCTCCACCCGGCCGGTGCGCGACGGGCTGCTGCTCGCCGTGCTGGTCACCGGGCAGGCGTTCATCAACGAGGAGATCCTGCTCTTCACCGCCCTGGCCTGCGGCATCTTCCTGATCGCCATGGTGGCCCAGCGGCCGGCGCTCTGGTCGGCGGCGTGGCGGCCCCTGGCCACCGGGCTGGCCGCGTGCGCGGTGCTGGCCGGGGCGCTGCTGGCGTACCCGCTCTACATCCAGTTCGCCGGGCCGATGGCGTACCACGGGCTCAGCGACGCGGTGCAGGACTACGGCAACGACATCGCCGCGTTCTTCGCCCCCGGCTCGCCCACCTTCGGCGGCAACGAACGGGCCAACGTCAACCTGGCCCCGAACTACTCCGAGGAGAACGCCTTCTTCGGTTGGAGCCTGTCGCTGATCGCCGTCGGCATCGTGCTCTGGCTACGCCGCGAACGCCTCGTCCGGGCGCTCGCCGTGACCGGCGCGTTCTTCGCGCTGCTCTCCCTCGGCGAGCGGATCTCCTGGTGGGGGCGGGACCTGGTCACCGGGCCGTGGGAACTGCTGGTGCGGCTGCCGCTGCTGGACGCGGTGGTGCCCACCCGGTTCGCCCTGATCACCTCCGTGGTGATCGGCATGCTGCTGGCGCTGGCCGTGCAGCGGGCCTGGACGCTGCGCGGCGCGCAGTGGCAGCACGCCAAGACCGTCACGGTGGCCGCCCTGGTGCTGGCGCTGCTGCCGATCGTGCCGATGCCGTTGAAGGTGACCTCCCGCCCGCCGGTGCCGGACTTCATCACCGCCGACCGCTGGCGCGAGTACGTCGGCCCCGGGCAGACCCTGGTGCCGGTGCCCGTGCCCAGCATGGGCAACACCCACGGGATGCGCTGGGCGGCGGCCACCAACCTGGACTTCAAGATCCCGGGTGGCTACTTCCTCGCCCCGCGCAACGGCAACACCGGTGACCCGGGCCGGTTCGGCGGGCGGCCCAGCGGCATCGGGCAGCTGCTCGACGAGGTGGCCACCACCGGGCGGACCACCAAGCTGGACGACCGGCAGCGCCGCCGCAGCCTGGACGAGCTGCGGCACTGGAACGCCGCGGTGCTGGTGCTGCCGCTGCGCCAGCACAACGCGGAGCCGCTGCGCCGCACCGTCGAGCAGTTGGTCGGCCCCGCCCGCCGGGAACTCGACGTGTGGGTGTGGGACGTCCGACCGCTGTCCGCCCGCACCGCCTGACGTTCCGGTGGGACCCGGCCGGGTCCCACCGTGCGCCGGTCGGGCCACCGCGCCAGGGCGGGCGGGTCAGTCGACCAGGGGGCGGACGTCCCAGAGCCAGACGTCGTCGACCCGCTGCGCCGGGCCGAGCAGGCCGGTCATCAGGTCCCGCAGCACCGCCTCGCGCGGATGGGCCCCCAGCACCACCACCGACGCCCGCCAGAACCGCAGGTCCTCCAGCGCCTGCCGGCGGTTCTCCCCGGTCAGCGCGGGCACCGTGCCGGCGTCGATGGTGGCGTAGATCAGGGTGCTGGTCGGGCGGTTCGGCGCGCCGAAGACCCCCTCGCCCAGCTCGTTGGGGCCGATAAAGTAGCCCCCCGGCACCGGGAACTCGTGCCCGGTCAGCGCGCTCCAACGCAGCGTGGACAGGCCGTGCACGTTGCTCGGGATCGGCACCGGGACCAGGGTGCGCCCGGCCGGCACGTACGGCCGCCAGCCGCCGGCGGTGATGAAGTGTGGCGGCAGGTCGATGTGCTGCGCGGGCAGCGGGCGGGGGAACAGCGGCAGCACCGCCAGCGCGATCGCCGCGTACCCGACCGGCCGGACCCACCGGCGACGGGTCGGCGTGGCCTTCCCGGCGCTGTCGACGGGGGTGTCGTCGGCGGCGGCGCGCGGCATCGGCACCCGGGGCCGGCCGTGGCCGCCCACCGCGTCCCAGGCCAACGCGAGCAGGACGCCGACCGCACCGGTCACCACCAGGGTCAGCCGGGTCGGCATCATCATCTCGACCAGCGGCAGGTCGTCCGGGATGTACGCCCACGGGCCGTCCACGGTGGTCTCCACCCCGTTGAACCGCACCTTGGGGCCGATCGCGGCGACGGTGAAGACCACCACCAGCACCCCGGCGACCCGGGCGGCCAACGACCGCCGCCAGAGCAACACCAGTGCGGCCAGCGTGACCAGCACCAACGGCCAGCCGAACCAGGTGTTCTGCTCGGTCAGGCCGATGGTCTTCTCGACCGCCTCGTCCCCGGCCACGGTGTCCCGGGCGAAGGTGACGAAGGCCATCAGGTCCTCGCCCCAGTTGTGGAACACCCCGCCCTGCAACCCCCGGTAGGACTGCGGCCCGTTGAACTGGTACCAGATCGGGTACGCGGTGAGCAGCAGCGCCAGCCCGCCGCCGACCCCGAGCGCGGCCAGGAAACCGCCGGCCCGCGCGCGGGCCTCGCGGGGCCGCTGCACCACGTACGCGACCACCGCCACCAGGCAGGCCAGCGCGGTCAGCAGCAGCATCTCCTCGTTGATGAAGACCTGGTACGCCACCAGCAGGCCCAGCACCAGCCCGTCGCGCCGCCACCGGTCGGGCCGGCCAAGCAGCAGCACCCGGGCCACGATCAGCGGCAGCAGGAAGTTGGAGACGAAGTTGGGCTGCCCGTTGGCGTGGTGCACGATGCCCGGGGCGAAACCGAGGAACGCGCCGCCGACGAACGCGCCGGCCCGCGAGCGCACCAGGTGCCGGGAGAGCATCCAGTACGAGGTGGCCGCCGTCGCGGCCAGCGCCCCGCCCAGGTAGAGCGCGTACGTCACCTGCGGGCCGAACAGCAGCGTGACCGGGGCCAGCGGGATGGTCATGCCCAGCAGCGAGGTGTTCGCCATCATGTTCACCCCGTCCGGGGCGTTCTGCCGGGCGCTGAACAGCGGGTTCTCCAGGTGCCGCACCGAGTACGCGCCGTGGGTGAACAGCCACTCGAACCAGCTGTGGTCGGTCGGCAGGTGGGACGACACCCGGTGCTGCACGTCCACCCAGTAGTTCAGGCACACGAGAACGCCGATCAGCGCATAGGCTCCGATGGCGAGCACGTCGGCCCGGCCCGGCCGTCGGCCCGGCCGCCGCTGCGGGTCTGTCGCGTCGGGATCGACCGCATCGGGTTCGACCGCGTCGCGCGCGGACGTCGGGTTCAACGAGGGATCTACCACCGGCACGGCCACGACGGGCCATCGTACAGGCGACGACCGGCCGTCCCGGTGACCCGGTGTGTGGCGTTCCGCGTTGACCGGCGGGCGGTCGGCGGGGTGTGGCGGTCGAAAGAGGGTGCGCGTGACGGTCATCGATCTGGGTGAGCTGCGCGACGACCCGCTGCCGCAGCCACCCGGCCCCGCGCCCCGGGCCGTCGGCCGGCCGCTGCGGCTGGTGGTGGTGCTGGCGCTCACCCTGCTGGCGTTGACCGCCGCCGCGCCGGTGGCGAAGCGGGCGGCGTTCGTGGTGCCGGCCCCGCTCGGCTCGATGGTGCTGCTCCACGACGGGGAGGTCTTCCTGCTCGAACCCAGTGGCACCGCCGCCGCCCCCGGGTGGTTGAGTGCCTGGACGATCCCCACCTCCCCGGGGGCGCGGCCGGTACGGCGCTGGCAGGTGCCGGTACCGGTGGCGGTGACCGACGGCTTCACGCAGCTGCGCGGGCACGCCGACGTGCTGCTGCTCACCGGCCCGGTGGGTCGGCCGGACGGGGATTACCGGGCGTTCGCCCACGACCGGGACACCGGCCGGGTGCGGTGGCAGCGCGCCGGGACGGGCCTGTCCGCCGGCCCCGACCTGCTCTTCGAGGACGGCACGGACGGCCCACAGACCTACCACTCGGTCGACCCGAGCACGGGGCGGGACCGTTGGTCGGCGGCGGTGCCGGCGCTGTTCACCATGTTCCGTCACCGGGCCGACGGCGTGGACCGGATCGTGACGGTGGACGCCGGCGGCACGGCCGAGGTCTGGGACGCCCGACGCGGCGTACGCCTGCACAGTGGGCAGCTCGACCACGATGGCACGCCGTCGGACACCAGCTTCGAGGTCGTCGGTGACCTGCTGCTCGCCGTCGGCGGTAGCTCCGGCCGACTTACCGGGTACGGCCTCGACCGGCTGGACCGCCGATGGGAGGTGCCGCTGCCGACGCCGTCGTTCTTCGCGGAGTGCGGGTCGTTGCTCTGCGCGCAGGGCACCGCTGGCGGGGTGCGGGCGCTGGACCCGGCGACCGGCCGGACGGTGTGGCGCGACAACCGGTGGGAGTTGTCCGGGACCGAACGCGGCGGCCGGCTGCTGGCGAGCAGCCTGGGCCGGGGCGTCTGGCACCCGCTGGTGGTGCTCGACGTCGCCTCCGGGCGGGTCGCCGCCGAACTGGACGTCTGGCATCTCGCCGCGTCGAACAGCCCCGACGGGCCGGTGATCGGGTTACGTCCGGCCGGCGAGGGCCGGATGCTGGTCGCCGAGCTGGACGTGGCCGCCGCGCGGGTCGGGGTGCGCGACGTGCTGCCGGCCGTCTCCGGCGACTGTCAGAGCGACGGGCGGTTGCTGCTGTGCCGGCTGATGGACGGCAGGTTCGGGGTCTGGCAGGTGCCCCGGTGACGGTGATCGACCTGGGTGAGGTCGGGCACCACGACGAGCCGCCCCCGCCGGCCCGCCGGCCCCGGGGCCCGCGGTCGGCCGGCCACCCGGCGGCCGTCGCCCTGACCGCCCTGCTCCTGCTGCTCACCCTGGCCGGCGCGGCGCCCGGGCCGACCCGGTTGACCCCGGTGCCCGTGCCGGACGTGCCGGAGCCCAGCCACCTGATCGTCGGGGGCCTGCTGGTGCTCGCCTACCCGTCGGCGCTGTCGCCGGCCGGCAGCCGGCAGCTCACCGCGATCGACCTGGCCGACGGGCGGGTCCGCTGGGAGACGTCGCTGTCGCCCCGGCACCAACTGGTGGTGCTGGAGGGGGCCGGCGACGACGTGGTGGTCACCACCGACCCCGGTGGCGAACCGGTCTCCATGGTGCTCGACCACGTCGACGGGCGGGCCCGGTGGCGGCAGCCCGGGGTGGCGGTGCCGACCGCCGACGGCGGGCTGCTGCTGGAGGACCTGCACGTCGACCGGGTGGCGGTACGCGGGGTCGAGCCGGCGACCGGCGCGGTCCGCTGGACGGTCACCGCCGGGGCGGCCACCGTCGGCTACCGGCCGGGGGAGCGCGGCGTCGCGGAGCTCGTCGTGGTGACCAGCGCCGGCCGGGCCGAGGCGTACGACGTCGACACCGGCGTACGTCGGCTCGCGTTCCCGGTGCCGCCCGCCCGCGGCGACCATCACCACGTGGCCCAACCGACCGGTGACCTGCTGCTGGTCGACGGGGAACCGGGCCGGCTGGCCGCCTACGACCTGGCGTCCGGCCGGCGACGGTGGGACACCCCGGTGCCGACGCCGGACGGCTGGTCCGTCCGGTCCTGCGGCGACGCCGTCTGCCTGGGAGAGGCGTTCGGGACCCGGGTGCTCGATCCGGTGACCGGCCGGGTGCGCTGGACCTCCGACTGGTGGGCCCCGGTCGCGTCGGTCGCCGGCCGGATGGTCGGGGTCAGCGCCGACGGGCAGCAGGGGCTGGCCCTGCTCGACGCGGCGACCGGTCGGTCCGTGGCCGAGCTGGGCAGGTGGGAGCTGGTCGACCAGTGGCCGCCCACCGACGCGCTGCTGGTCGTCCGGCCGGTCGGCGGCGGCCGGCAGTTGGTGGCCGAGCTGGACCCGACCGACGGCACGCTACGGGTCCGGGACGTGTTGCCCGGCCGGTGGGAGGCCTGCTCGCGGAGCCAGGGGGTGCTGGTCTGCTGGCGGCAACGCGACAGCATCGGGGTGTGGCGGATGCCCGACTGACGGTGTCGCACGGCCCACCTGGCGCCGGGCGTTTGGCCGGCGGCGCTAGGTTGTCGGACAGGTCGGCGAGGAGGTCGGGATGCGGGTGCTGGTGGTCGAGGACGAACGGAACCTCGCCGACGCGATCGTGCGGGGGCTGCGCAAGCGGGGCATGGCGGTCGACGTGGCGTACGACGGGGACGCCGGCCACGAAGCCGCCTTCGTCACCAGGTACGACGTGGTGGTCCTCGACCGTGACCTGCCTGGCATGCACGGCGACCAGATCTGCGCCGAGCTGGCCGCCTCCGGCACCCTCACCCGGGTGCTGATGTTGACCGCCAGCGACAGCGTCGCCGACCGGGTGGAGGGGTTGGGTCTCGGCGCGGACGACTACCTGCCCAAGCCGTTCGCGTTCGACGAGTTGGTGGCCCGGGTGCAGGCGCTGGGCCGGCGGGCCACCCCGGCCGCCCCGCCGGTGCTCCAGGTGGGTGACGTGGTGCTCGACCCGGCCCGCCGGGTGGTCACCCGGGCGGGTGCCCCGGTCGACCTGACCAACAAGGAGTTCGGGGTGCTCAGCGAGCTGGTCAAGGCGCGCGGCGCGGTGGTCTCCAGCGAGGAGTTGCTGGAACGGGTCTGGGACGCCAACACCGACCCGTTCACCACCATCGTCCGGGTGACGGTGCGGACCCTGCGCAAGAAGCTCGGCGACCCACCGTTGATCGAGACGGTGGTCGGCGCGGGCTACCGGACGGTCGACTCGTGACCCGGCGGCTGCGGCCCACCCTGCGGTTACGGTTGACCCTGCTCAACGGGGTGCTGCTGGTCGGGGCCGGGGCGATCCTGGTGACGCTGGCCTGGCTGCTGGTGCGCGACGCGCTGCGGCCCACCGACGAGCTGCGGCCGGGCACCACCGTGCTGCTGGCCGACGGGCGGTCGCTGGACGCGGCGGTGTGGCAGCGGCAACTGGTCGACGCCGCCTCCGACGAACTGCTGGTCAAGGGCCTGCTGGCGCTACTGGCGATCAGCGTGGTCGGGGTGGCCGGGGCGTACTGGGTGGCCGGCCGGACGCTGCGCCCGCTGCACCAGGTCACCGCGACCGCGCGCCGGCTCGGCGAGACCACGCTCGACCAGCGGATCGGCTGGTCCGGGCCGGACGACGAGGTGGCCGAGCTGGCCCGGACCTTCGACGCGATGCTGGACCGGATCACCGCCGCCTTCGAGGCGCAGAAACGGTTCGTGGCCAACGCCTCGCACGAACTGCGGACCCCGCTGGCGGTGATGCGTACCGAGATTGACGTGACGCTCAGCGACGACGAGGCGGATGCTGCCGAGTACCATCGGATGGCCACCGTCGTCCGGGACGCCTCGGAGCGCGCCAACGGACTGGTGGACGCGCTGCTGGTGCTGGCCCGCAGCGAGGCCCAGACGGGTCGACGGCTGGCCCGGCGTACGGAGTGTGACCTGGCGACAGGCACCGCCAACGCGTTGTCCGCGATGTCCCGCGAGGTGGAGCGGATCGGGTTGCGGGTGCAGTCCTCGCTGCGACCGGCCCCGGTGACCGGTGACCCGGGCCTGCTGGACCGGCTGGCCGGGAACCTGATCGAGAATGCGGTGCGCTACAACCACCTGCACGGCCGGCTCTGGGTGCGTACCGGCACCGACGGGCGGTCGTCCTGGCTGGTGGTGCGCAACACCGGGTTCGAGGTGGACCAGGCCGACGTGCCGGGGCTGTTCGAGCCGTTCCGCCGGGGCGGGCGGGAACGCACCGGGGCCCGGGGGTCCGGGCTGGGCCTGTCGATCGTCCGGGCGGTCTGTGACGCGCACGGCGGGACGGTCCAGGTCACCGCGCAGAAGGGCGGGGGCCTTGAGGTGACCGTCACGCTGCCCTCTGCCGAACAGACCCCGGGCTGAATCTGCTTGCCGGCCGGCCGGACGCCTGCAATGATCGCCCCGTCGGCCCGGACCGGGGAGAGGGGGTGCGGTAGATGTCCATCATGACCTGTCCCGCGCCCCGCCCTGCCCACCGCTGACACCACACGTCACGGGGCGCGTTCCACCGCTGCGAAAGGCAGACCCGTGAGCGCACGGATCCACAACATCGGTATCGACTGTCACGACACCTACGCCCTGGCCGGTTTCTGGGCGCAGGTCTTCGACTGCCCCCGCCAGCCCGACGACCAGCCCGGTGACCCGGAGGCGATGCTGCTGCCGCCGGGCGGGCCGGAGGTGCTCTTCCTGGCCGTGCCGGAGGGCAAGTCGGTGAAGAACCGCCTGCACCTCGACCTGGAGCCGGTCGACCGGACCCGGGACGAGGAGGTCGCCCGGCTGCTGGCCGTCGGTGCCGTCCAGGTCGACGACCAGCGTCGGCCCGACGGCACCGGTTGGGTGGTGCTGGCCGACCCGGAGGGCAACGAGTTCTGCGTGCTGCGCAGCGCCGCCGAGCGGGCCGCCACGACCGGCTGACCGGCCGACCGGGCTGACCGGCGGCGATGCCGACGGGCCGGCCTGGACGCCGACGGGCCCCGCCCACCGTGGGGTGGACGGGGCCCGCCGGGGCGACCCGGGTGGGTCAGCCCTTCTTCTCGATCTGCCCGCGCATGGTGACGAACTCGGACTTCAGCTCGGCGGCCGACTTGTAGTACTGGACGATGAGGCCCACACTGCCCCGGTCGGCCCAGATGCAGACGCCCAGCGGGACGCCCTCGCTCTTGCCGTCACCGCACTTGGCGTCGCCGCCGAGCGGGCCGGCGTCGACGGCCGCCATGTTGGTGACGTTGAGCTGGCTGGAGATGCCGGTGACGGCGTCGTCGAGTTCCTTCTTGGGGTCGACCATCACACCCGACGCGGCGGCGATCATCAGCAGGTCCTGCTTGGCCGGGTCGCCGTAGAAGGCACCTGCGGTGCTCGTCTCGTTCTGCACGGACTTCTTCATCTCGGTGACCAGGCTGTCGGCGACCGCCTTGAGGCCCGGCTCGGTGACCTGCGGGCGGCCGGCGAGGGTGGCGGGGGCGGAGACGGTCGTGTTGGCGGCGTCCACCGCCTCCTTGACGTCGTCCTTGAGGGCGAACGCGGCGATCGCCGCGCCGCCGAGGCAGAGCACCAGCAGCACGGCCAGCACGATCAGCACGATCTTGCCGACGGACCGCTTCTTCGCCGGCGCGGGCGGGGCGGCGTACGGGGTCGCCCCGACGCCGTCCGGCTGCTGCGGGAAGCCGCCCTGCGGGGCCGGCGGCGGGTAGCTGCCCTGCGGCGCGTCGCCATCCGGCTGGTGGGCGGGAGGGGTGGTCGGGGGCTGGGACATCAGGTCGGCTCCAGAGATCGTTTGTTGAGGCCGGGTGATCTTAGCCAGCCCGACCGACACCCTCGCCGCCGACCGTTCCGCCCCTGGTCAGCGTGCGGGGCGGCCACGGGGTCCGGTGGACCCGGTGACCGCCCCCGGAGCGGATCAGTCGCGCTTCTCGATCTGACCCCGGATGGCGACGAACTCGGACTTCGCCTTGGCCGCCGAGGAGAAGTACATGACGATCATGCCCACGCTGCCGTGGTCGGCCCAGACGCAGACGCCGAGCGCGATGCCCGACGCCTTGCCGTCGCCGCACTTCGCGACCCCGCCCAGCGGGCCCGGGTCGATGGTGGACATCTTGGTGACCGCAAGCGAGCTGCCCAGTCCCTTGACCGCGTCGTCCAGCTCCTGCTCGGGGAGGATGACCGGACCCGAGGCACCGGCCATCATCACCATGTTCCTGCTGGCCGCGCTGCCGTAGAACGCGCTCACCGCGCCCGTCTCGTTGCGGACCTCGGATTTCATGTCGCGGACCATCTGGTCGGCGATCCGGCGCAGCTCCGGGTCGGTGCTCTTGGACCGGCCACCGAGGGTCGACGGGGTGACCAGCCGGATCGGGCCCGGGTCGTCGACGTCCTCGGACGGGGTCGGGTCAGGGGTCGGGCTGTCGGTCTCGACGGGGGTGGGGCTCGGGGTGGGCGACGTGACCGCGGTGGGCGTCGGCGACGGGGTCGGCGTCTTCGGGTCGTCCTCGCCACTCAGGGCGACCCAGGTGAGGCCGCCGCCACCGAGGCAGAGCACCAGGAGGCCGACGAGGCCCAACGACAGCAGCAGCGGCAGCTTCGACCGCTGGGGCGCGGGGGCGTGCGGCGGGCCCGGCGGGGAGCTGAACGGAGCGCCGCCGAAGCCGGCGTACTGCTGCGCGGCGGGATCGGGGTAGCCGCCCGAGCCGGCGGCACCCGGATAGCCCGGCTGCGGGCCGGGGTAACCGGGCTGCGGGATGCCGGGATAGCCGGGCTGGGCCGCACCCGGGTAACCGGGCTGCGGTGCCGCCGGGTAACCGGGCTGCGGGCCGCCCGGATAGCCGGACTGAGGACTACCGGGCGGCCCGGAGTGCGGGGCGGCCGGATAGCCCGACGGTGGGGTGGCGGGCGGCCCGGACTGCGGTGCGCCGGGGTAGCCGCCCTGCGCCGGGTCGGGCTGCGGCCAGCCGCCGTACTGCGGGCCGGGGTACTGGTCGGCCGGCGGACCCGACTGCGGATCGGCCGGCCACCCGCCGGGCTGCGGGTTCGATGCCGCCGGATACGGCGTGGTGGGCCAGCCGCCACCCTGCGGCGGCGTGTGCGGACCCTCGGGCGACGCCGGTGGGCCGTCGGACACAGGCGGAAAGTGACCGGTGGGCGAGCCGTGCTCCGGCTGCCCGGACCAGGGATCGACCGGCGGTGAGGTCATCAGATCAGCTCCAGGCGAGGGTGAGAACGCGTGATGGTAGCCAGACGGAGCCCGGCCGCGCAGCCCCCCGAGTCTGACGAGGGTACGCAAACGACGATCGCGGTGGCCACGATATCCCGGGGGGAGGACATCGTCGGCCACCGCGATCGGCGGGGGAGCGGGGATGGTTCAGGCGCGCAGGCTGGCGGCCCCACGCGGCAGGAAACGCTGGCCGGTGACCCGCTCGGAGGTGCCGGTCCGGTCCAGGTACGGGGTGATCCCGCCCAGGTGGAACGGCCAACCGGCACCGAGGATCATGCACAGGTCGATGTCCTGCGCCTCGGCGACGACGCCCTCGTCGAGCATCAGCCGGATCTCCTGCGCCAACGCGTCGAGGGCGTTCTGCCGGACCTGCTCGGCGCTGAGTGGCTGGTCGCCGACGACGAGCAGCTTGGCCACCTCGTCGTTGATCCGGTCCTCGACGACGATCGGCTGACCCGAGTCGGCGATCCGACGCAGGTTCTCGCTGACGCCGAAGCGGTCCGGGTACGCCGCGTGCAGGGTGCCGCCCACGTGGTAGGCCACCGCCGGCCCGACCAGTTGGAGCAGGGCGAGCGGACGCATCGGCAGCCCCAGCGGGTCCAGTGCGCTGTCGGCAACGTCCAGCGGGGTGCCGGCGTCGACGGCGGCGAACACGGTGCCCAGGAAGCGGGTGAGCAGCCGGTTGACCACGAACGCCGGGGCGTCGGAGACCAGCACCGAGGACTTCTTCAACTGCTTGCCCACGGCGAACGCGGTGGCCAGGGTGGCGTCGTCGGTCCGTTCGCCCCGGACGATCTCCAGCAGCGGCAGCACCGCCACCGGGTTGAAGAAGTGGAAGCCGACCAGCCGCTGCGGATGCTCCAGCTCGGCGGCCATCGCGGTGATCGACAGCGAGGAGGTGTTGGTGGCGAGCACCGCCTCCGGCGCGACGATCTTCTCCAGCTCGGCCCAGACCTGCTTCTTGACGTCCAGGTCCTCGAACACGGCCTCGATGACGAAGTCGGCGTCGGCGAAGACGGACGTGTCGACCGAGCCGGAGACCAGGCCGTACAGCTTGGCGGCGGTGCCCTTGTCCATCCGGCCCTTGCTGACGGCCTTCTCGATCTGGGTGTGCACGTAGCCGACACCCTTGTCCACCCGCGACTGGTCCAGGTCGGTCAGTACGACCGGCACCTGGAGGCGGCGGGCGAACAGCAGCGCGAGCTGGCTGGCCATCAGGCCGGCACCGACGATGCCGACCTTGGTGACCGGCCGGGCCAGGGCCTTGTCCGGTGCGCCGGCCGGCCGCTTGGCCCGCCGCTGCACCAGGTCGAAGGCGTACAGGCCGCTGCGCAGCTCCTCGGAGAAGATCAGGTCGGCCAGCGCCTCGTCCTCGGCGGCGGTGCCGGTGGCGAAGTCGGCGTCCTTCGCCGTCTCCAGCAGGTCCAGCGCCTGGTACGCGGCCGGCACCGCGCCGTGCAGCCGTTGGTCCAGGGTCTGCCGGGCGAAGTAGAGCACGCCCGCCCACATGTCCCGGTCGACCTCGGGCCGGCTGACGGTGACCTCGCCCCGCACCACCGCGGCGGCCCACTCCAGGGACCGTTCCAGGAAGTCTGCCGGCTCCAGCAGCACGTCCGCGATGCCCATCTCGGCGGCCTGCTTCGGCTTGAGCATCTTGTTCTGCATCAGCGGGTTCTGCAGGATCACCTGGGTGGCGGCGGGGATGCCGATCAGGTTCGGCAGCAGTTGGGTGCCGCCCCAGCCGGGGATCAGGCCGAGCGACACCTCGGGCAGGGCCAGCGCCGCCGCGCCACCGGACAGCGTCCGGTAGTGGCAGTGCAGGGCCAGTTCCAGGCCGCCGCCCATCGCCGCGCCGTTGACGAAGGCGAAGGTGGGCACGGCGCTGTCCTTCAGCCGGGCGAAGACCCGGTGGCCGAGCCGGCCGATCTCCAGCGCCTGCTCCCGGTCCGCCAGCGCCGGCAGGCTGGTGATGTCCGCGCCGACGCAGAACACGTACGGCTTGCCGGTGACCGCGACGAACGCCGGCTCGGCGGCGAGCGCGGCGGTGATCGCCTCGTCGAGGCTGGCCAGGCCGCCCGGGCCGAAGGTGTTCGGCTTGGTGTGGTCGAAGCCGTTGTCCAGGGTGATCAGGGCGGCGGGCCGGTCCAGTCCCGGCACGTTCACCTGCCGCAGCAGCGCCCGGGTGACGACCTCGTTCGGTGCGCTGAGGCTCATTTGTCTGCACCCTCCCAGTTCGGGTTCTCCCAGATGACCGTGCCGCCCATGCCGATGCCGATGCACATGGCGGTGAGGCCGTAGCGCACCTCGGGGTGCTCGGCGAACTGCCGGGCGAGCTGCGTCATCAGCCGTACGCCGGAGGAGGCGAGCGGGTGACCGATGGCGATCGCGCCGCCCCACGGGTTGACCCGGGGGTCGTCGTCGGCGATGCCGAAGTGGTCGAGGAAGGCGAGCACCTGCACGGCGAACGCCTCGTTCAGTTCGAACAGGCCGATGTCGTCGATGCTCAGGCCGGCGATGCGCAGTGCCTTCTCGGTCGACGGGATCGGGCCGACGCCCATCACCTCGGGTTCGACGCCGACGTAGCCGTACGACACCAGCCGCATGGCGACCGGCAGGCCCAGCTCACGGGCGGTGGCCTCGTCGGCGAGCAGGCTGGCGGTGGCGCCGTCGTTGAGGCCGGCCGCGTTGCCGGCGGTGACCTTGCCGTGCGGGCGGAACGGGGTCTTGAGGGTGGCCAGCTTTTCCAGCGAGGTCTCCCGGGGCGCCTCGTCGGCGGTGGCCAGGCCCCAGGCGCCGTCGGCGTCGCGGATCGCGACCGGCACCAGGTCGGCCTGGAGCTTGCCGTCGGCGTACGCCTTGGCGGTCTTGATCTGCGAGGCGAGCGCGAACGCGTCGGTGCGCTCCTTGGTGATGTGCGGGACCCGGTCGTGCAGGTTCTCGGCGGTGGCCCCCATCACCAGGGCGGACGGGTCGACCAGCTTCTCGGCGATGATCCGCGGGTTGGGGTCGACGCCCTCGCCCATCGGGTGCCGGCCCATGTGCTCGACGCCACCGGCGATGGCGATGTCGTAGGCACCCATCGCGATGCCGCCGGCGACGGCGGTGACGGCGGTCATCGCGCCGGCGCACATCCGGTCGACGGCGAAGCCGGGGACGGTCTTGGGCAGTCCGGACAGCAGGGCGGCGGTGCGGCCGATGGTGAGGCCCTGGTCGCCGATCTGGGTGGTGGCGGCGACGGCGACCTCCTCGACCCGCTCCGGAGGCAGTTGCGGGTTGCGGCGCAGCAGCTCACGGATGCAGCGGATCACCAGGTCGTCGGCGCGGGTGTTGGCGTACATGCCACCCGCCTTGCCGAACGGGGTGCGGACACCGTCGACGAAGACGACATCCCGAACTTCTCGGGGCACTTGGAGCCTCCTTATCGACCACGACCCGGCCGACGCGCCGCGGGGGCGGCACGGGCCGGGTGAGGGTCGGCCGGCACTGGCGTTTCCCTGGGAATGCTACTCGCCAGTAACCATGGCCGTCACCACCCCCGGTGTGGCCCATCCCACACTCCCGGCGCGGGGGCACCCGGCCCTGGCCGGCCCGTCTCCGGGCCGGCCAGGGCCGGGATGCGGACCGTCAGGGACGACGGAGGGTGGCGTGGTGGTGGCTCAGGCCCGGGGTGCGGGCAGCAGTGCCTCGGCGAGCGCGGGCAGCAGGAGGGAGAGCTGCCACTGGCGTGCGCCGTAGCCGCGCAGGACCTCCGCGACGGTGTCCACGGTGATCTCGTCGGGCGGCTGCCAGGCCAGCCGGCGGACCGAATCCGGGGTGATCAGGTTCTCCGGCGGGAGCCGGTGCTCACCGGCGACGCGGACCACCACCTCCCGGCAGCGGGCCAGCCGCCCGGCGGCCACCGGGTCGCGCTCCGCCCACCGGTGCGGCGGGGGCGGCCCCTCCACCGTCGGGGTGACGGGCAACGCGTCGTCGGCCAACTGGCGGGCCTCGTCGAGCGCCGTCAGCCAGGACCGGGCCAGCCGGCGCACCGACCGGCCGCCGAACCCGGGCAACGTCAGCAGGGTCTTCTCGTCCTTCGGGTCCAGCTCGGCGGCGGCGATGATCGCCGAGTCGGGCAGCACCCGCCCCGGAGCGGCGTCGCGGCGCACGGCGATCTGGTCCCGGGCGTACCACAGGGCCCGGACCCGGGCCTGCGCCCGCGCCCCCCGGACCCGGTGGATGCCGGAGGTCCGCCGCCACGGCTCCGCCCGCACCCGGGGCGGCCGGGTGGCCCAGGTGATCAGCGCGGCGAACTCCTCCGCCGCCCACGCCGACTTGCCCTGCGCGTGGAGTTCCGCGTCCAGCGCGTCGCGCAGGTCGACGAGCATCTCCACGTCCAGCGCCGCGTAGGTCAGCCAGGACTCGGGCAGCGGCCGGCTGGACCAGTCGGCCGCCGAGTGGTGCTTCTCCAGGGTGTAGCCGAGCAACTGCTCGGTCAGCGCGGCCAGGCCGACCCGCTCGAAGCCGGCCAGCCGGGCGGCCAGCTCGGTGTCGAACAACCGGCGCGGACGCAACCCCAGCTCGGCGAGGCAGGCCAGGTCCTGGCTGGCGGCGTGCAGCACCCACTCGGCGTCGCCGATCGCCTGGTCGAGGGCGGTCAGGTCGGGCAGCGGCAGCGGATCGATGAGCGTGGTGCCGGCCCCCTCCCGGCGCAGCTGCACCAGGTAGGCCCGCTGGCTGTAGCGGTAGCCGGAGGCCCGCTCGGCGTCCAGGGCCACCGGGCCGGTGCCCGCCGCGAAGCGGGCCACGACCTCGTCCAGCTCGGCGGGGGTGGCCACCGGCTGGGGGGTGCCGTCGCGGGGCGCGGTCAGCGGTACGGGCCCGCCGGAGGGCTGCTCGGTGCCCGGGTCCGCCGGCTGGGCGACGGCCGGGGGCGGAACGTCTGCCGTACGGCTTTCGGCGGCCCGACGGCGCAGGGGTGGTTCGTCGGTCACCTGACAACCCTAGTGCGCCGGGCGAGATGGTGTGCGCAGCCGGTCCGGTGTGTGTCGTCCCGGTGTCCGACAGAGGTCGGGACGGTGAGGACGGCCACCTCGACCGCGGGACATTCGATGTCCGATAGGACGTCCTCAGGGCACCCGGGACATCTGCTTGTGCTCCGGGCGTGTCGCGTCGTTACCGGGAGGGCGGCCGGCGGTCAGGCCGCGCCGGCCGGCCGGCGGTCGGTGAGCGCGGTGACCCCGGGCGGCGGCAGCCCCGCGGTGGAGGCGAGCAGCGCACACCAGGCCGACAGGTGCGCGCCGAGGTCCTCGCCGAGCGGCGTCCAGGACGCCCGGATCTCGACGTCCCCGGCGGCGGGCGGGCCGGCCAGCTCGCCGAACCGGGTCGACACGGTCTGGGTGACCGTGCCACCGGCCGCCCGGTAGTCGGCCTGGTGCGCCTCCAACGCGTCGGTGAGCCAGGTCCAGCCCACCCCCGGCAGCAGCGGATCGGCGGCCAGGTCGACCTCCAGGTCGGCGGTCACGTAGGTGACCAGCCGCAGGGTGCCACGCCAGGCGTCGTGCCCGGCCGGGTCGTGCAGCAGGATCAGCCGCCCGTCGGCCACCTCGTCGTCGTCGCGCAGCACGGTGGCGGAGAGGGCGAACGCGTACGGGGCGAGCCGCTGGGGCGCGCCGACCTCCTCCAGGACGATCTCCGCCCGGGGGGTGACCGACCGCAGGCCGGCGACCGCGCGGGCGAACGTCTCCGGGAGCGCGATCGGGGGGGCCATGACCGGCAGCCTATGCCGACGCGCCGTCGCCCGCCGGCACGGCACGCCGAAGCGCCGGCCCACGGCGGTGTCCCGCCGCCGACCGGTGCGTCCCGGGGGTGCGGGTCACAAATGGCGGCGCTGCCCGTCGGGCCCGCGCGGGTGCGTGGCACGATTGCCGCGATGACCACCGACACCACGGGCACCGCCGCCCGAGACGGAGAATCCCGCCGCAGCGGGCCGGCCGACTCGCCCTTCGTCCGGGCCTGCCGCCGGGAGTCCGTCCCGCACACCCCGGTCTGGTTCATGCGCCAGGCCGGCCGGTCCCTGCCGGAATACCGGGAGATCCGGGCCAACGTGGGGATGCTGGACTCCTGCCGCCGGCCGGACCTGGTCGCCGAGATCACCCTCCAGCCGGTCCGCCGGCACGGCGTCGACGCGGCGATCCTGTTCAGTGACATCGTCGTCCCGGTCGCCGCGGCCGGCGTCGACCTGGACATCGTCGCCGGCACCGGGCCGGTGGTGGCCGAGCCGGTGCGCACCGTCGCCGACGTCGAGCGGGTCCGCCGCATCGACCGCGCCGACGTGTCCTACGTGGACGAAGCCGTCCGGCTGCTCGTCGCCGAACTCGGCGACACCCCGCTGATCGGCTTCGCCGGTGCGCCGTTCACCCTGGCCAGCTACCTGGTCGAGGGCGGACCGTCGCGGACCCACGCCAGGACCAAGGCGATGATGTACGGCCAGCCCGACCTGTGGCACGCGCTGTGCGCCCGGCTCGCCGAGGTCACCCTGGCGTTCCTGCGGGTGCAGGTCGACGCCGGGGTCTCCGCCGTGCAGCTCTTCGACTCCTGGGCCGGGGCCCTGTCCGAGGCCGACTACCGCCGCTTCGTCCTGCCGCACTCCACCGCCGTGCTGTCCGGCCTGGCCGACGCCGGGGTGCCCCGGATCCACTTCGGGGTGGGCACCGCCGAGCTGCTCGGCGCGATGGGGGAGGCCGGCGCCGACGTGGTCGGCGTCGACTGGCGTACCCCGCTGGACGTGGCGACCCGCCGGATCGGGCCGGATCGGGCCGTGCAGGGCAACCTCGACCCGACCGTGCTGTTCGCCCCCTGGCCGGTGATCGAGGCCGAGGTGCGGCGGATCGTCGAGCAGGGCCGCGCCGCCCCCGGACACGTGTTCAACCTCGGTCACGGCGTGCTGCCCGAGACCGACCCCGAGGTGCTGACCCGGGTGGTCGCGCTGGTGCACGAGGTGTCCGCGCGCCGGGACGAGCAGGGCTGAGCGGTGCGGGCGCGGCCGTGGCGGGTGGCGGTGGTCGGTGGCGGGATCACCGGCCTGGCCGCCGCGCTGCGGCTACGCGACCGCGCCCCCGCCGACACCGAGATCACCGTGTACGAGCAGTCTGGCGCGCTCGGTGGCAAGCTGCGCACCGGTGAGCTGGCCGGCCGTACGGTGGAGTTCGGCGCGGAGTCGTTCCTGATGCGGGACCCGGCCGGGGGCGAGTCCGCCGCGGTGGCCCTGGCCCGCCGGCTCGGCCTGGCCGGGCGGATCGTGCACCCCACCGTCGGGCAGGCCGCGCTCGTCGTCGACGGCGGGCTGCGCCCGGTCCCGGGCGGCACGCTGGTCGGCGTACCCGGGGACCTGGCGGCGGTGGCGGCGGTCGCCGAGCCCACCCCGGACGCCGACCGCGACGGCGGCCGGCCGCTGCTCGACGCGGACCAGGACGTCTCGGTCGGGGAACTGGTCCGGGCCCGGTTCGGTGAGCAGGTGGTGCAGCGGCTGGTCGACCCGATGCTCGGCGGCGTCTACGCCGGCCGGGCCGACGACCTGTCCCTGGTCACCACCATGCCGGCGCTGGCCCGCGCGGCGCGGGTGGAACACACACTGGTCGGCGCGGTCCGGGCCGCGCAGGCCGCCGCGCCCCGCACCCCCGGCGCCCCGGTCTTCGGCACCCTGGACGGCGGGCTGGGCACCCTGGTCGAGGCGGCGGCCACGGCCAGCGGCGCGGCGATCCGGCGCAACGCGGCGGTCCGCGAGCTGACCCCGGTCGGCGACGGCTGGCGGCTGACCGTCGGCCCGACCCGCGACCCGGAACTGGTCGAGGCGGACGCGGTGCTGCTGACCGTGCCGGCCCGACCCACCGCCCGGCTGCTCGCCGGGTTCGCCGCGGCGCAGGCGGCGACCGTCGGCGGGCTGGACTACGCCAGCGTCGCGCTGGTCACCCTGGCGCTGCCCGCGCCGGCGCTGCCCCGGCTCTCCGGCTTCCTGGTGCCGGCGGGCGAGGGGCTGCTGATCAAGGCGTCGACCTTCTTCACCACCAAGTGGGGGCACCTGGCCGCGCCGGACGGGCTGGCCCTGGTCCGCGCCTCCGTCGGCCGGTACGGCGAGGAGACCTCGCTCCAGCTCACCGACGACGACCTGCTCGCCACCGTGCACCGGGAGCTGACCCGGGTGCTCGGGGTGGCGTTGCCCGCACCGGTCGCCGGTCACGTACAGCGCTGGGGCGGCGCGCTGCCCCAGTACGCCCCCGGTCACACCGGGCGGGTGGCCGCCGTCCGGGCGGCGCTGCGCGCGTCGTACCCCACCCTGGCGGTGGCCGGCGCGGGTTTCGACGGGGTCGGCATCCCGGTCTGCGTCCGCTCCGGCGAGAGCGCGGCCGACGAGATCATCGAAGCACTGGGAGGATCGGGTCCATGACCGAGCAGAGCACCGAGCAGTCCAACGCGGCCCGGATCCGGGAACTCAACGAAACCGTGCGCTACACCATGTGGTCGGTCTACCGGGCCACCGGCGGGCTGCCGGCGCTGCGGGAGAACGTCACCGGCGAGGTGGAGTCGCTCTTCGAGGAACTGGCCGGCAAGGACGTCGTGGTCCGGGGCATGTACGACGTGGCCGGGCTGCGCGCCGACGCGGACGTGATGATCTGGTGGCACTCGTCGTCCAGCGACGCCCTCCAGGACGCCTACCTGCGGTTGCGCCGGACCACCCTGGGGCGGGCGTTGACCCCGGTGTGGTCGCAGTTGGCGCTGCACCGGCCGGCGGAGTTCAACAAGAGCCACATCCCGGCGTTCCTCGCCGACGAGGAGCCCCGGCCGTACCTGTGCGTCTACCCGTTCGTCAGGTCCTACGAGTGGTACCTGCTGCCGGACGCCGAGCGGCGGGAACTGCTGGCCGAGCACGGCAAGATGGCGCGCGGCTATCCGGACGTCCGGGCCAACACGGTCGCCTCGTTCGCCCTCGGCGACTACGAGTGGATGCTCGCCTTCGAGGCCGACGAGCTGCACCGGATCGTCGACCTGATGCGGGACCTGCGGGCCTCCGGGGCCCGGCGGCACGTCCGCGAGGAGGTCCCGTTCTACACCGGCCGGCGTCGTTCGGTCGCCGACATCGTCAACTGCCTGGTCTAGTCCGACCACCGGTCCGGTCGGCGTACCGGCCCGGTCCGGGCGTGCCCGGCGTCGATCCGGGCGTGCCCGGTGGTGCCGCTCGGCCGGCGTGGTGCTGTCGGAATGTGGACGCGTCCGGCTCACAGCCCGCTGTGGACGCTCCGGAGTGGAATGACGACGGTAACCTAAGAGATTCAAGACGGTAACTTCCGTGCCGTCGGGATCCACGGGGGCGTGCCGGTGTCGCAGATCGTCGAGTTTCCGCTGGAGGGTGGCGGCAGGGTCCAGTTCGAGACCCCCGCCGAAGAGGGCACCGTCCCGGTCGGCCGGGGCGGCGTGGCGGCGACCCGGGCGCACGAGACACTGGAATCGGCCCTGACGCACCTACGGCAGGTCAGCACCGCCGTGCTGCGCAACCTCCGCGATGTCGCCGAGCCACCGGACCGGGTCGCGGTGGAGTTCGGGGTCAAGGTGTCGGCCCAGACCGGGCTGATCATCGCCAGCGGCACCTCGGAGGCCAATCTCACCGTTCGGGTCGAGTGGGACCGGCCCGGCACGGAAACGTGAGCCGGATGGCGTCGTGATCATGGGCGCGCGGGGAAAGCCCGACGTCAGGCCGGTCCATCCGGTGCCTGACGACGCGGAACTCGCCGTCGCCGGGGTCCGCAACGCCGCCGGTGCGGTGGTCGGCGCGGCCTTCCTGATCGATCGTCACCTGTTGCTGACCTGCACCCATGTCGTCCGGGCGGCCCTGACCGGGGAGGTCTCCCCGACGCCTGACGAGCCGGCTGACACCGCGTCGCTCAGCGGTGGGCAGGTCGAGGTGGTCTTCCCGCTGGTGCGCCGGGGACGGCCGGCGATCGCGGTGGTGCTGCCCCCCGACGACCCCGACGATCCCGACGACCCCGGCGACGTGACCGTCCTGCGCCTGGTGACGCCGGTGCCGGCGGGCATCCGGCCGGTCCGGCTGGCCCGACCGGGGGAGTCCGGCACCCGGGACCGCGTCTGCCGGGTTTTCGGCTTCCCGGGGGGCAAGGGCCGCTGGTTCGAGGGACGGGTCGTCGGGCCGGTAGGTGGCGGATGGATGCAGTTGGCCAACCCGACCGACGCCGGTTACCAGATCCAGCCCGGTTACTCAGGCGCCCCGGTCTGGGACCACCGGGTCCGCTGCGTGGTCGGGATGATCGTCTCTGCCGACCAGCGCACCAGACCCCAACTCGAATACCCGGCCGCCTTCATGATTCCTATCCGGCGGCTGCCGGTGCCCGCCACGTTCGGCCCACCGCTGGTGGTGACCCGGTGGCGGCAGCCGTTCAGCCGGTGGCGTACCGGTTCCGGACCACCTGCCGGCCAGCTGGCCCGGCCGGGGACGCCGGCACCGGCGGGAACGCCGTCACCGGACGCGGCGGCACGACCGCGCCGGCTGCGACCGGGGTGGATCGCGGCGCTGGTGGCGGTGCTGGCCGGCATCTGCATGGTCGCGCCCGAACCGTTGCCCGGGTGTCCCCCTGCGGCGGAGTTGCGGGTCGCCGTGGCCCCTGACGACCTGCTCACCTACCAGACGGTCGCCGCCGCCTTCCAGCGGTCCTCCGCGGTGCGCGGTTGCCGCACCGTGAACATGTTCGTCTACTCCGCATCGGCCGAGGAGGTGGCCAAGGGCCTGCGACACGACTGGTCGGCCTCGGCCGGGGAACCGGCGAGCAGCGGTCGTCCGGCGGTGCCGGGCTGGTACCCGGCCGACGTCGGCCCGCGTCCGGACGTCTGGTTCCCCGGTGCCGAGCCGCTCGACGACCAGCTGCGCAACCTGGACAGCGTGCGGGACTTCGAGACGGTTGCCTGGTCACCCCTGGTGCTGGGGGTGCCCCGGGGCCTCGTCGACGCCGACCGCGACGACCTCGACCGGCAACGCTCCCTGTCCTGGCCGGAGCTGTTCGGCAAGGCCAGCCGTTCCGCGACCGACCCGCCCGTGGTGACCGGTGGGGGCCGGCCGGTCCCCGGCGTCGGCTGGCAGGTGGTACGCCCCGACCCCACGCTCTCCCCGGAGGCCCGGATGGTCGACGTGGCCCTCTACCAGGACGTCGGGACGACCCAGCTCCGGCGGCAGGTGGAACAGCCGTTGGAGCGTACCCAGGATGCGCGCGGCTACCCGCTCGGCACCCTCGCCGCGGTGCTGTGCCGGCAGCGGCAACTCGCTCAGGACCCGTCCGCGCCCATGCCGCCCGCCGTTATCACCACCGAGCAGGCGCTCGTCCGGTTCAACGGCGGCCACCGGCTCGGCGACGCCTGCGCCGAACTGGGGCGGCCCACGCCCCACCGGTCTCTGGTCGCCTTCTACCCGAAGCAGACCCCGGGCGTCGAGCACCGGGTGGTACGCCTGCACTGGCCCGACGCGGTGCAGAGCCCGGTCGCCCGGTCCACCGCCGACGACTTCCGTCGCTGGCTGGCCGGCCCCGGCCGGGACGTGCTGCGGACCGAGGGGTTCCGGGTCGCCGGCCGCGATGAGCCCGGCTCCGGGCTGACCGAGACGAACGGGGTGCTGCCCGACTGGCCGTTGGAGAATCCGCAGTGGCAGCTGGCGGACGCCGCGGACGCCGCGGTGCTCGACACCGCTGACCGGCGCTACCGGGAGGCCCGGCGGCCGGCGCGGGTGCTGTTGGCCCTGGACAGCTCCGGTTCGATGCTGGCCCCGGCAGGTCGGGGCACCCGTTTCGACCTGGCGGTCGACGGGGTGGCCACCGCACTGGGGCAGCTGGGTGTGCGGGACGAGGTGGGCGTGTGGACGTTCTCCACCGCGTACCCCGGTGCCGCCGGACGGCCCCGGCCGGTGGGGCCGGCCGACCCGGCCCGGGACGCGGCCCTGCTCGCCCGGTTGCGCCGAACCGTGCCGTCCGGCGACACCCCGCTGCACCGGACCATCGACGACGGTTTCCGGGAGTTGCGTCGGCCCGGCGACCCCGAGGGCTACCTGCGGGCGCTGGTGGTGCTCACCGACGGACGGGACACGGCCAGCGGAGATCTGGTGCCCCGGCTCGACGGGCAACCGCCGGTGCGGCTCTACGTGCTCGCCGTCGGCGAGGCGAGCTGTGCCGACCGGGTGCGGGACCGCGCCCTGCGACAGGCCGCCCGGTCCACCGGCGGGGAGTGCCGGGAGGTCGCCGCCGAGACGATCGACCAGCGGCTCACCGAACTGTTCGCCCAGTTGTGGGAGAAAGGAGCCGAGCAATGACCGACAGGCAGCCGCACCGGGTCCGGTCGGCCACCCTACGGCGGCTACGCGTTCCGTCCGCCTTCCTGTTCGGCCTGGTGGCCGGCACCGTGCTCGGTGTGCTGGGCACTGTCGCCTGGTACGTGGCCCCGCGCGGCGCCGATCTGGAACCGGGGGATCTGGTGCTGCTCAGCGGCAGGGACACCAGCATCGACCAGCAACGGCGCAAGCTGATCGAACGGTGGAACGAAACCAACCCGCGCAACCAGGCCCGGTTGGAGGAGACCACGGTCAGCGCCGACCAGCAGCGCAGCGAGATGGTCGCAATCGCCCAGGCCCAGGCCGCCGGTCGTACGGAGAACCCGGTCCGGGACATCGACATCTACAACCTGGACGTGACCTTCACCGCCGAGTTCGCCGCCGCCGGCTACCTGCGACAGGTCGACGAGTCGCGACTGAGCGCGGGGTACCTCGACCAGTTCGTGCCGGAGGCCCTCGCCACCGGTCGTTACCAGGGCACCCTCTGGGCGCTGCCGTTCAATACCGACGCCGGCCTGCTCTACTACCGGACCGACCTGCTCGGGGTCCCCGGGGACCTCCCCGGCCAGCGCCGGTTCGACTGGCGCACCATCATCGAACGCAGCCAGGCGCTGACCGCCCCGGCGGGCCGCACGGGCCCCACCATGGGGTACACGGGCCAGTTCGGTCCGTACGAGGGGCTGACCGTGAACGGGATGGAACTGATCTGGGACGGCGGTGTCGAGCGCCTGGTCGACGAGAGCACCAACCGGGTGATCTTCCAACGCCAGGAGTGGGAGCGGCGGCTGCGGGAGGTCGCCGCGGCGCGCGGGAAGGGTCTGCTCGCCGGTGACGCGTTCGGCGTCCCGGGTGACGAGCTCCGCAGCCTGGATGACTTCGGCGGTGGTCGGGCCCTGTTCATGCGCAACTGGCCGGTCAACTATCCGAGGCTGGACACCCCCGACGGGATGTCGACCCCTCGGGTGCCGTTCCAGGTGACGCGGTTGCCCGGCCCGTCGGCGTTGGGCGGCCAGAACCTCGCGGTGGCGAAGCAGAGCAAGCAGCCCCGGGCGGCCCAGGCCCTGATCGAGTTCCTGACCAGCCGGGAGAGCCAGACCCAGCTGTTCGAGCGGGGCGGTTTCGCCCCCACCCGCAACGACGTCTACGCCGACGAGGACCTCCGCTCCAGGTTCCCCTACCTGGCGCTGCTGGCAGAGGCGGTACGGGAGGCCCGGGTCCGGCCCCGGGTGCCGTACTACTTCTCGTTCAGTGAGGTGTTCCGCAAGGGCGTACGGACCGCGTTGGAGGGTAACGGGGCGTTGCCTGAGGACTTCGAGGCCCGCCTCAACGATGCCCTGCGCGGACGCTGATCCCGGTGACGGTGCCGGCCCGAACACGGAAGTAGTGGCCTCCGGGTGATGGGAGGCCACTACTTCCGCACGGTGTCCGGACCGGTCAGAGGGTCGCGGTGCAGACCGGGGTCGGGCTGGCGCCGCTGCCCGAGGCGAGGAAGCCGAAGGTGGTCTTCCCGCCGGCGGCCAACGCGCCGTTGTAGTTGACGTTGCGGGCGGTCACCGTCGATCCGCTGCTGGTCAACGTGGCGTTCCACGCCTGGCTGACCTGCTGGCCGCCGGAGTACGTCCAGTTGACCGTCCAGCCCTTGATCGCCGAGGAGCCGGCGGTCACGTCCACCTCACCCTGGAACCCGCCGTTCCAGGTCGAGGTCACCCGGTAGGTGGCCGTGCAGCCACCGGTCGCCGGCGGCGTGGTCGGCGGGGCGGTGGTGGGCGGGGCCGTGGTCGGCGGCGCGGTGGTGGGCGGCGCGGTGGTCGGCGGGGCCGTGGTGGGCGGCGCGGTGGTGGGCGGCGTGGTCGGGTTGGTGCCGCCACCGAAGTCCACGTCACTGCACAGGTAGTACGACTGATCCAGGTGGCTGGCCTGCCACACCGTGTAGACGATGTGCCGACCGGTACGACCCGGCGCGTTCACCGGGATCTGGATCGACACGCCGCCGGTGTCCTTGTCCCACTGGGACGCCGGCGTGTTGCCGATCTGCCCGGCCAGTTCCAGGTTGCCCCAGCCCAGCGGTGTGGTCAGCGAATTGAAGCCCTGCTTGGTGACGTACACCCGGATGTAGTCGGCGCCGTGGCTGGCCTGGTCGAAGAACTTCAGCCGGAAGCTGTTCGCCACCGACGTGGTCTTCCACGCGCCCACGGTGTCCAGGGCGTTGTAGCGGCCGTTCTGGGTGCGTCCGCCGCTGCACAGCTGGCCGTCCGGGATGGCGCCCTGGTGGTTGCCGGCGACACCCTCCCGGAACAGGCCGTTCCAGTTCCACATGGCCTGCGGGTCGGCCTGCCAGGCCTGCCAGCACATCGGGTCCTCGGTGGCCATGCGCGGGTTCTGGAACTCGGCGCCCCAGCGCTCCCAGCAGCTGTAGGCGCGGAATCCCGGGTTCACCACCGCGCCGTGCGCGGACGCCGAGTTGGCCAGGGCGGTGGTGAGCAACAGCGCGATGATCGCGCCGATGGTGAGCAGCGACCCCGCGAGCGCGGTGGGTCGTCTGCGTAGGACGGTGGACATGGAGCCTCCGAGGTAAGGGGTCGATCGATCGACGCCCGGACGGCCGGAAGTTGCCCCTCCCGTGCCTGCTGTGCGGCTCCCACGACGGCTCTGCCTCCGCAGGCTTGCATAGGAAAGCGGTATCCGTCAATCTTTCGGGCTGCTCGCCCCGCCGCGCCGCATGGGCAGGTGGGGGATGCCGTCCTCGACGTACTCCGGGCCGGTCACCGTGAAGCCGTGCCCGGCGTAGAAACCGGCCAGGTGGGCCTGCGCCTCCAACACGCAGGGCCGGTCGCCGACCAGCCGCAACGCCTCGGTCATCAGCCGGCCGGCGAGCCCGCCGCCCCGGGCCGCCGGGGCCACCACCACCCGGCCGATCCGCACCACCCCGCCCGGGTCGGCGAGCAGCCGCAGGTAGGCCCGCACGATGCCGTCGTGGGCCAGCCAGAGGTGCCGGGTGCCGGGTTCGACGTCCCGCCCGTCCAACTCCGGGTACGGGCAGCGCTGCTCCACCACGAACACGTCGATGCGCAACCGCAGCAGGTCGTGGAAGGTGCGTACGTCCAGCTCGGTGAAGCTGGCGACGTGGACGTCGACGGTCTGCGGTGCCATCAGGCGATGGTAGGCGGCCCGCCCGCCCGCCTGACGCGGCAGTGGCGTCAGGTCCCGCAGGGGGGCGGGCCGGGCGGGTGCCGACCGGCGGCGCGGGCCGGGCGGGTGCCGACGACGGGTCAGACCGGGCGGGCACCGACCGCGTCGCGGATCTCCGCGCCCAGGGCCTCCACCGCGCGGGCGCAGTGCGCACAGCAGAAGAACCGGCCGCCGACCTCCACCCCGTGCCCGATGATCTTCACCTGGCAGTGCTCGCAGATCGGCGCGAGCTTGTGCGCCGCGCACTCGAAGGAATCGAAGGTGTGCACGTCACCGCTGACCGTGCGCACCTCGAACGCCATCCAGTAGTCGTTGCCGCAGACCTCGCAGGTAGCCACCCGTCACACCTCTCCGAATCGGACATCTGCCCCCAGGGTGCGACAGGATGGGGGTCGCGCAGGGTGAAATGCCCCGGATCGGTCGGGTCGGACGGCGTTTCGCCCCGGCGTGTCGGGCGTTGGACCCGGTAGGACGCCCGACCCGGAGGATCACGTGATCAAGCGCAGCCTGCTTCTGCTCTGACTGCCCGGCATCGGTCCGGCCCGGTTCGGTTGCTCCGCCTCGGCGTCGGTTCAGCCCTGCTCGGGCTCCAGCCGGATCGACACCGAGTTCACGCAGTGCCGGGTGTCCTTCGGGGTGAAGCCCTCGCCGTGGAAGACGTGCCCGAGGTGGCTGTCGCAGCGGGCGCAGCGGATCTCGGTGCGTACCATGCCGAGGCTGGTGTCCTGGATCTCCCGCACCCGGCCCGGGATGGCGTCGTCGAAGCTCGGCCAGCCGCAGTGCGAGTCGAACTTGGTGTCGCTGGAGAACAGTTCGAGCCCGCAGGCCCGGCAGTGGTAGACGCCCGGGGTCTTCGTGTCGACGTACTCGCCGGTGAAGGGGCGTTCGGTGCCGGCCTCGCGCAGCACCCGGAACTCCTCCGGGGTCAGCCGGACCCGCCACTCGTCCTCGGTGCGGGGCAGTTCGCTCTCGTCAAGACTCACCGGTCAACCGTACGTCGGATGTCGGGGGCATCGCATATGGTCGCGCCATGGCGGCCAGCGGGAAGACGACGGCGACCGAGGTCGAGGTGGCCGGGCGCAGCGTCCGGCTGAGCAGTCCGGACCGGGTGATCTTCCCGGAGCGCGGGTTCACCAAGGCCGACGTCTTCCACTACTACGTATCGGTGGGCGAGGGCATCATGCGCGCGTTGGCCGACCGGCCGACCACCCTGCAACGCTTCCCCGACGGCATCGCGGGGGAGGCGTTCTTCTCCAAGCGGGTGCCCACCCGGGGGGTGCCGCCGTGGGTGCAGACGGTCGGCATCACCTTCCCCAGCGGCCGGGGCGCCGACGAGCTGCGCCCGACCGACCTCGCCCACGTCGCCTGGGCCGCGCAGATGGGCACGGTGGTGTTCCACCCGTGGCCGGTCCGGGCCGCCGCCGTCGACCACCCCGACGAGCTGCGGGTGGATCTCGATCCCCAGCCCGGCACCGACTTCGCCGACGCGGCGACGGCCGCCGCCGAGCTGCGGGGCATCCTCGCCGAGCTGGGCGTCACCGGCTGGCCGAAGACCTCCGGCGGCCGGGGGCTGCACGTCTACCTGCGCATCGCCCCGCGGTGGACGTTCACCGAGGTGCGCCGGGCCACCATCGCGCTGGCCCGGGAACTGGAACGACGTCGTCCCGACCTGGTCACCACCGCCTGGTGGAAGGAGGAACGCGGGCAGCGGGTCTTCGTCGACTACAACCAGATGGCCCGGGACCGCACCATCGCCTGCGCGTACTCGCTGCGGGCCAACGCGCGGGCCACCGTCTCCACCCCGGTCACCTGGGACGAGCTGCCCGACGTCGATCCCGACGATTTCGACCTGCGTACGGTGCCGGTCCGGTTGGCCGGGCGGGGTGACCCGCACGCGGGCATCGACGACGACCCGGTCGACATCACCCCCCTGCTCGACTGGGCCGAGCGGGACGCCGGGCAGGGCCTGGGCGACCTGCCCTACCCACCCGACCATCCGAAGATGCCAGGCGAACCGAAGCGGGTGCAGCCGAGCCGGGCGAAGCGTCCGGCCGACGACGCCACCGGCTGAAATCGGAATGCCGGCGGCGTCGGTGGTGCGGACTGTTCGTCGGTAATCCGAAATCAGTTGCGCGGCATGCCACTCCCACGTGTGAAAATGGCTTTCCTGCGTACTCTTTCCGGTACTGATGATTGCGCTCGACTGGTCATGACGCCTACGGTCGAATATGAAAGGTAGGATGCGCGGACGTCGGCTGCACTCGTGTGAACAGGGCTTATGCCCTCGCTGTCGAGTGTCCGGTCGACTGCTGCCCGGCGGTGACAGTCGATTCGCCGGTCAGTGGCTCCGATTCATCCGACCGGACGCGGGCACCGGACAAGGGAATCACCATGGCGGCCACGACGAGAAGAACGCAGCGGATCGGCGGGGTGCCGGGCCGGCATTCCGTGATCCTCGAATACCTCAAGATCCTGCCGGCCGTGCTCACCGGGGTGGCCGCGGTCCTCGTCGCCCTCACCGGACTGCTGACCCTGCTCGTCAGATAGTTTCCGGCAGTCGGCCGGCAGGCCGTTCCGCATTCGGCTGCGGGGTCGCGTCCCCGGGCCGGCACCCGTCGACCGGCGCGGGGGTGTTCGCGGGTCGGGTAGAGGGTCGGGCCGTCCACGCGAGGAAACGGTCGAACAGTTCCGCCGGGGACGGGGCCGGGTGCGGATTGAGTCGCACCAGATCGGCGGTGGCCTCGAACAACTGGCTGGCCATGTAGATCGACAGTGCCACCAGGTCCCGCCGGTACTCCCTGGTCAGGAGCAGGCGGGCGGGTTGGCAGGGCCAGGGCGCGGCGCATGTCCGGCACCGCCACAGCGGGCGCATCGGCGGATGCCCGCCCACGGGCCGCCGCTGCCGATCATGAACAGGCGAAACGTTCGACGTGGTCACGTCCTCATGGTGTCCCTGTCTGTTGTCTACGTCAATAGTCTCCGTAGTTGTCGGAGTCGAGGGCGGTGCCTGCTGTCATTGTCAACCTGTGGAGCTCGTCGGCGTGTCGGAGATCAGGACGATGCTCGGGAACGTCTCCCGGCAGCGCGCGTCCGTGATCGCCAACCAGCGGAACTTCCCGGAACCCGTGGCGGTGCTGGCGATGGGCAAGGTGTGGCGGAAGGTCGACGTCGAGGCGTGGATCCGCGAGCACCGGCCGGAGCTGGCCACGGACTGATCCCGGCCGGCCGACTGGGATGATCACCTCAATGTCGCTGCTGTTGCGGTCTGTGGCCGCCCTGAGGGCGCAACATCGGCCCACCTGAGTTGATCTCGGTCAGCGTTCGCCCTGATCGCGCAACCTCGGCCCACCTGAGCCGATCTCGGGGTCAGCGGCCGGCGGCGATCGCCTCGACCGCCTCCTTGGCGGTGCGCAGGTCCGTTCCGGTCGCCTCCCGGTACGCCTTGATCGCCCTGATCTTGTCGCCCCGGGCCAGGTGCTCCCGCACCCCGGGCAGGGCCGGGCCCCGGTCCACGACGCCCAGGTGTTCCATGATCAGCCGCTGGCGGCGTTCGATCTCCGTCAGCCGGAACGACACGTCGTCGCGGCGGTTGCGCAGCGGGAACTGCATCACCAGCGCCAGCACGAGGGCGAGAGTCGACAGCATCAGCGCGGTTTCCATGCCGCCGATCACACCAGATCCACGCCTGCGGGCCAACCGGCGGGCCAGGGTAACGATCAAGTAACGGGTGCGAACCTTTCCCACCGGGTCACCGCTCTTGCTCTCCGTCGGCCCGACCCCGGGCCCCGGGGAGGCAACGGATGAAGCTGGTGTGGAGGCGGGCCCGCGAGGCGCGGGGACTGCTGCTCGCGGCGGTCGCCGCCGCAGTGGTCGCGATCGCACTGGTCACCGGGCTGGCCGACTACAACCGGCGGGCCGTCGACGCCGGGCAGCGCGCCCTGATCACCGCCGCGCCCGTCGAGGAACGCAGCCTGCTGGTCAGCGGCTCCGGTGGCCGCGACCGCACCGAGTACGCCACCCGCGACCGGGCCGTCCGGGACGGCTTCGCCACCGCCCTCGAAGGCACCCCGATCCGGGTCTCCGCCGCCCGCTACGGCACCGGCAGGGAACTCACCGGCACCCTCGCCCCGGGCATCCGGACCGGCAAGGAACCGGTCTTCGCCACCCTGGCCACCCTGGACGACCTGGTCGCGCACGCCGACCTCGTCGACGGCGACTGGCCGACCGCCGGGGCCGGCCCGCTCCAGGCCACCCTGCCCGAGAAGGTCGCCGGCGCACTGGGCCTGCGCACCGGCGACCGGGTGCCGATGCGCGACCGCAGCGCCGACCGGCGTACCGAGGTGGTGCTCACCGGCACCTGGCGGCCCCGCGACCCGGCCGACCCGTACTGGCGGCTCGCCCCCGGCCTGGGCACCAACGCGGACGGCGACGCCACGCACGGGCCGTTCGTGCTCGACCCGGCCGACTTCGCGGCCACCTTCCCCGGCTCGGTCTCCGCCGCCTGGATGGTCGCGCCCGACCTGACCGCCGTCGGGGCGGACCGGCTGCCGGCGCTGCGCCGGGCCGTCGCCACCGCCGCGACCGGGGTGCCCGAGACGGCCGGGCTCGGCTCGTCCGCCCAGGCGGTGACCACCCTCGACCGGCTCATCGACCGGATCAGCCGGGCCGACCTGGCCGGCCGCTCGGCCCTGGCCACCCCGCTGCTGCTGATCGTGGTCCTCGGCGGGTACGCGCTGGTGCTGATCGCCGCCCTGCTGCACGAGGACCGGCGCGCCCAGACCGCCCTGCTGCGGGCCCGGGGCGCGGCCCGCCGGCAACTCGCCGGCCTGGCCGCCCGGGAGGCGACCCTGGTGGTCGTCCCCGCCGCCCTGCTCGGGCCGCTGCTCGCCGGCGGGGCACTGCGCCGGGTCGCCGCCGACGGGCCGGTCGACCTCGGCGGTGCCGTCGGCGGCGGCCGGTGGGTCTGGGCGGCGGCCCTGGCCACCGCCCTCGGCTGCCTCGCCGCGATGGTCGCCCCCACCCTGCGCGGGGCGGGCACCTACGTGGCCGACCTGGCCGCCCGGTCCCGCCCCGACCGGGTCACCACCGTCAGCCGGGCCGGACTCGACCTGGCCCTGGTCGCCTTCGCCGCCCTCGCCTGGGTGCAACTGCGCCGCTACTCCTCACCGCTGGCCGGGGCCGGCAACGACCTCGGCGTCGACCCGCTGCTGGTGGCCGCGCCGACCCTGGGGGTGCTGGCCGGGGCGGTGGTGGCGTTGCGGCTGCTCCCGCCGGCCACCCGGTTCGCCGAACGGTTCGTCGACCGGCGACCGTGGACCGCCACCATCTTCGGGATGTGGCAGGCCGGCCGGCGGCCACACGCCGGCCCGGTGCTGCTGCTCGCCCTCGCCGTCGGCGGCAGCACGCTGGCCTGGTCGCTGGTCGCCACCGGGGAACGGTCCCAGGTCGACCAGGCCGACCACCGTATCGGCGCGGACCTGCGGCTGGTCGAACGCACCGGCGTCGCCCCCCTCGACCGGGCCGCCGCGCTCGCCGCGCTGCCCGGCGTCGACCGGGCGCTACCGGCCTGGCGCGACGACATCCGGGTCGGCCGGGACGACCGGCAGGCCACCGTGCTCGGCCTGGACACCGCCCAGGCCGCCGAGGTGGCGAAGCTCAGCGACCGGCTCGCCGACCGGCCCGCGCGGGAACTGTTCGCGCAGTTGACCGCCGCCCGGGGACCGGCCCTCGGGCTGCCGCTGCCGGCCGACGCCCGCAGCCTCACCGGCACCGTGAGCACCCCCGTCGACCAGGCCGTCGCCCCGCACCGGATCGCCGTGTCGGTGCTGCTCACCCGGGCCGACGGGCTGGCCTACCGGCTGCCCGTGGCGCGCACCGGCAGCGACGGGCGGGCCGTCGGGTTCCGGGTCGACCTGCCCGCCGTCGCGGGACTGCGACTCGCCGGGTTCGAGGCCGACGGCGGGGACGTCGCCGGCACCGCGTACGCGCTGAAGGTGCGGGACCTGCGCACCGTCGGCCCGGACGCCCGGTCCACCACGTTCACGCCCACCGGCCGGTGGCGGGTGGCCGCCGCCGAGTCCACCGGGAACAGCACCGCCACCGCCGACGGGGCCGGACTGACCGCCACCCACCCCGTCGGGTTCCTCGACGGCGGCCGGTACGCCTACCAGCCCGCGTCCCGCTTCGCGGTGGTGCCGGACGGCCCGGACACCGCCGTACCGGCCCTGATGACCCCGGCTGTGCGGGCCGCGCTCAACGTCCGGCCCGGGGAGACCGTGCAGCTGACCCTGTCCGGGGTTTCCCTGCCGGTGCGCCTGCTCGGGGAGGTGACCGCGCTGCCCGCCACCGCCGGCGACGGGGTGCTGCTCGACCTGCCCGCCGCCACCGACTGGCTGATCCGCAACTCGGGCACCGTCCGGCCGGTACCCGAGTGGTGGCTGCGGACCGACCCCGCCGCCCACGCCGAGGCGTCCCGGGCCGCCGCCGCACTGCCCGGCACGACCCTGCTGGACCGCCGGCAGGCCGCCGCCGTGGCCGCCGACGACCCGTACTGGCAGGGGGCCCGGACCGGGCTGCTGGCCGCCGCCCTCGGCTCGGTGCTGCTCGCCCTCGTCGGCCTGGTGGTCGACGTGTGGGCCACCGCCCGGCACCGGATCGGTGAGTTCTCGGTGCTGCACACCCTCGGCGCGTCCCCCCGGCTGCTGGCCCGCGCGCTGCTCGCCGAACAGACCTTCCTCGCCGGGATCGGTGTCGGCGTCGGCCTGCTGCTCGGCGCGGTGGTCGGAGCCACCATGGCACCCCTGGTGATCCTCACCCCGGCCGCCGGGCGACCCGTGCCCGCGCCGGCGTTCGCCCTGGCCTGGGCCCCGATCGGGTGGACCGTGGCGGGGCTGCTGCTGGCCGCGCTGGCCGGCAGCGCGGCGATGGCCACCGGGCTGCGGCAGCGGGTCGCCGCCGCCCGGCTGCGCACCGGAGGAGACCGGTGACGACCACGACGACCGGACCGCTGCACCACGGGGAGGACCAGCGATGAACATCGGCGTCGTGATCCGTCGGGTACGCGCCCACAGCGGGCAGTTCCTGCTGCTGGCCGCGCTGACCCTGGTGATCGCCCTGCTGGTCGCCGGGGTGCCGAGGGTGGCCAACCGGCTGGCCGACCAGGGGCTGCGGGAACACCTAGCCGCCGAACCCGGCGCCCGCCGCGACCTGACCTGGACCACCCGTCCCGTCGTCGATGCGCCACCGGCCAGCAGCCGGGCCGCCGACCTCGACACGTTCCAGCAGCGGATGCCCGCCGACGTGCGCGCCGCCGTGGCGCACCGCTGGTACGCCGCGCAGACCCCCGGTGACCTGGTCACCGGCCCCGACCTGGCCCGGGGCAACTACCTGGTGCAGTTGGGCCTACGCGCCACCCCCGGCATCGAGACGACCGGCACCCTGGTCGAGGGGCGCTGGCCGGCCGTCCCACCCGACGACGACGCCCCGGTGCAGGTCGCCCTCGCCGCCGACGTCGCCGGCCGGTTCGGGCTGCGCGTCGGCAGCCGGCTCCGGCTCGCCGCCCCCGACCCGCAGCACCCGTCCACCCCGCTGACCGTGGTCGGCCTGTTCCGTCCCGTCGACCCCGCCGACGGAAGCTGGGACGCCCTGCCGTCGGTGCTCCAGGTCGGCGAGCCGGAGGGCGACGGTCAACCCTTCATCCTGGTCGGGACGGTCGCCGTCGCCGCCCTGGACCGGCTGGCCGGGCAGGGGCGGCCGATCTCCTTCACCTGGCGCTACCGGCTCGGCGCGGACGGCATCGACGTGCGGCGCATCGACCAACTCGTCGACGGGGTGCAACGGCTGGTCCGCGCCAGCACCGCCACCGACACCGAGTTGACCCAGGGCGTCGACGTCCCGCTGCGCGAATTCAGCCGGGCGGTCACCTCGGCGCGTACCCTGCTCGCCGTCATCGCCGCCGGGGTGCTGGCGACACTCGCCGGGCTGGTCGTGCTGGCCGCCGCGCTGGCCGTACGCCGCCGCCGCGCCGAGTTCGTGCTGATCCGCGCCCGGGGCGGCGGGGCCACCACCGGACTGCGCCGCAGCCTCGCCGAGTCGCTGCTGGTCGTCCCGCCCGCCGCCGGGCTCGGCTGGCTGCTCGGTGGCCTGCTGCCCGGTGCGCCAGGTGGCACCGGGCCGCTCGCCGTGGGTGCGACAGTGCTGGTCACCCTGGCGCTGCCGGTGGCGACGCTGGCCGTACCGTCCGGGGTGGTCGGGCGGCGGGACCTGGGCCGGCTGCGGCCGTCCGCCCGGCGGGCCACCACCGAGGCCGCGCTGGTGCTGCTGGCCGGGCTGGCGGTGCTGCTGCTGCGGCGGCGCGGCCTCACCCCCGGCACGGTGGACCCGCTGCTGGTGTCGGTGCCGGCGCTGGTCGCGGTCGCCGCATCGGTGCTGGCGCTGCGGCTGTACCCGTGGCCGGTGCGGCTGGCCGGGCGGCTCGCCGCGCGTACCCGGGGAAGTGTCGCCTTCCTGGGCACGGCCCGCGCCGGCCGGGCGGCGGCGGCCACCCCGCTGGTCGTGGTGGTGCTCGCGGTCGCCACCGCCGCGTTCTGCGCGGTGGTCGCCACCGGCATCGAGGACACCCGCGACGACGTCGCCACCCGGGCGGTGCCGGCGGACGCGCTGATCCGGGGCGACCGGCTCGCCCCGGACACCGGGCCGGCACTGGAGCGGCTGCCCGGGGTGCGGGCCGCCACCGGACTGGTCGACGAGTCGGCGCAACGCCTGGCCACCGATGCCCTGGGCACCGACGCCCGGCTGCGCGACACCAGCGTGCTGCTGGTCGACGGCCCCGGCCTGGCCCGCACGGCACGGGCCGCCGGCCGGGACGTCCCGGTGCCCGGCCCGCTGCGCGACGCCCGGCCGGGCGACGGCCCGCTGCCGGCGGTGGTCTCCCCGGCGGTCGCCGCCGACCTCGCCGACGCTGGCCTGCGGTCCGCCTTCGTCACCGTGCAGGGCCAGCGGTACGAGTTCGTCCCCGCCGGCACCGTCGCCGACTTCCCGCTGGCCCGGCCCAACACCAGCCGGTACGTGGTGCTGCCGTGGCAGGCGCTGCCCCGGCGGGACAGTCCGCCGGTGCCCACCGGGTTCCTGGTGGCCGGCGACCGGCTCGACGCCGGGGCGCTGCGCCAGGCCGGGGACGAGGGTCAGCAGCGCTACCAGACCGGCGGCGCGGTCACCGGCCGGGAACGGCCCCGGGGCGTGGCGGTGCAGACCTGGGCGCAGACCCGGCTGCGGTTGGGTGGCGGCGGTGCCAACGGGCTGCTGGCGTTCGGGTTCACCACCGGTGCGGTGGCCGGTGCGGTGCTGGCGCTGCTCGCGGTCGCCTTCACCGTGCTGGCCGGGGCCCGCGCCCGGGGCGAGGTGCTGTCCCGGCTGCGCACCCTCGGGCTGTCCCGCCGGCAGTGGCGGGGGCTGCTGCTGGTGGAGCTGGCCCCGCTGGTCGGGGTGTCGGTGCTGACCGGCGCGCTGGTCGGGGTGCTGCTGCCGGTGCTGCTCACCCCGCTGCTCGGTCTCGCCGCGTTCACCAGCGGCACCCCGGTGCGGGTGGGCTTCGCCCCCGGCACGGTCGCCGCCACGGTCGGACTCGGCGCGGTCGCGCTGGGCTTCGCCCTGGCGGTGGAGGCCCTGAACAACCGTCGGATGCGCCTCGGCGAGGTGCTCCGGCTCGGAGAGGAGAGCTGAGATGACCACGACCGCCCCGAACCCCGTCGTCCCGGACCTGGCCGACCTGCAACGCCGGGCGGCGCAGCGGGCGGCCGAACGGGCCGGCGGGCAGGACCGGCTGCGCGGGCACATCGTCTGCGACGGGCTGGTCCGGATCTTCAAGACCGAAGGGGTCGAGGTGGTCGCCCTCCAGGGGCTCGACCTGGTGATCGACCGCGGTGAGCTGGTGGCGATCGTCGGGGCCTCCGGTTCGGGCAAGTCGACCCTGCTCAACATCCTCTCCGGGCTGGACACCCCGACCGCCGGCATCGCCCGGGTCGCCGAGTACGACCTGCTGTCGCTGTCGGCCCGCCGCCGGTTGGCCTACCGGCGACGCACCGTCGGGTTCGTCTGGCAGCAGACCGGCCGCAACCTGCTGCCGTACCTGACCGCGCGGGAGAACGTGGAACTGCCGATGCGGCTGGCCCGGCGCGGTGGGGGCGCACGGGCCCACCGGCAGCGCGCCGGGGAACTGCTGGACCTGGTCGGAGTGGGGTACTGCGCGGACCGGCGACCGGGTCAGCTCAGCGGCGGTGAACAGCAGCGCTGCGCGGTGGCGGTGGCGGTCGCCAACGACCCGGAGGTGCTCTTCGCCGACGAGCCGACCGGGGAACTGGACGAGGCGACCGGCGCGGAGGTCTTCGCGGCGCTGCGCACCATCAACGCCGAACTGGGGGTGACCGTGGTGGTGGTCACCCACGACCACGCCGTCGCCGACCAGGTCCGCCGCACCGTCGCGATCCGCGACGGCCGGACCGCCTCCGAGGTACGCCGCACCACGCGCATCGGCGTCGACGGCAGCACCGAACTGGTCAGCGAGGAGTACGCGGTGCTGGACCGGACCGGCCGGATGCAGCTACCGACGCCGTTCGTGGAGGCCCTGGCCCTGCGCGACCGGGTCCGCCTCGACCTCGCCCCGGACCACGTGCAGGTCCGCCCCGGCGACCGGACGCCACAGCAGAACGGGAGTGACGCATGAGCGAGCAGGTCCCCGCCGTCCGGTCCGCCGGGGCGGTCACCGACGAGGTGGTACGGGTCGAGCAGGTGAGCCGGACGTTCGGCCGGGGCCGGCACGCCGTGCACGCCGTCCGCGAGGTCTCCTTCACCGCCGCCCGGGGCGAACTGGTGGCGGTGCGGGGGCGTTCCGGCGCCGGCAAGACCACCCTGCTCAACCTGGTCGGCGGGCTGGACCGACCGGACGCCGGCCGGGTCCGGGTGGCCGGGCACGACGTCACCGACGCCGGTGAGGACGAGCTGTTGCGGCTGCGCCGGGGGACGGTGGGCTTCGTGTTCCAGACCTTCGGGCTGGTGCCGATCCTGTCGGCGGCGGAGAACGTCGGGGTGCCGCTGCGGCTGGCCCGGGTCCCGGCGGCGGAACGCGAGGAGCGGGTGGCGGTACTGCTGGAACTGGTGGGTCTGGGCGCCCACGCCCGACAGCGCCCGTATGAGCTGTCCGGCGGGCAGCAGCAGCGGGTCGCCGTGGCCCGCGCCCTGGCCAACGAACCCGACCTGCTGATCGCCGACGAGCCGACCGGCCAACTCGACTCCGAGACCGGCCGGGCGATCATGGATCTGCTCCGCGCGGTGGTGCACGCCCGGGGGATGACCGCCCTGGTCGCCACCCACGACCCGGCGCTGATCGAGGTGGCCGACCGGACGCTGACCCTGCGCGACGGCCGCCTGGCCGACGACTGACCCTGTCAGAGGGGGAGTTTCATGCCCTCGTGGCTGGCGACGAAGCCGAGGCGTCGGTAGAACCGGTGCGCGTCGGCGCGGGACTTGTCGGTGGTGAGCTGCACCAGCCCGCAGCCCCGCTCGCGGGCCCGGTCGATCGCCCAGCTCATCATCGCCTCACCCACCCCCTGCCCGCGCAGGTCGGCGCGGACCCGCACCGCCTCCACCAGCGCCCGTTCCGCACCGTGCCGGCCCAGCCCCGGGATGTAGGTGAGCTGGAAGCAGCCGACCACCTCCCCGTCGCGCTCGGCCACCAACTGCTGGTTGCGCGGGTCGGCGGTGATGGCGGCGAACGCCCGCTCGTAGGCCGCGTCCACGGTGTGGTGCTCGCGGGCCCGGCCGAGCACGTCGTCGGCGAGCAGGGCCAGGATGGCGGGCAGGTCGGCGCGGACCGCCTCGCGCAGGGTCACCTCGGTCACGCCGGGCAGCCTGCCACAGCGACCCTTGTCGATCGACGGGCGGAGGTGGCGGACGGGGTGCAGCATGATGCGACATGGAGCCGTTGCTGCTGCCGTTCCGGTGGATCTACCGGGGTCTGGTGTACTTCGCCAACTCGCCCCGGACGCTGATCGCGTCGTACCTGCTGATGATCGTGGTGGCCGGGGTGATCTACGGCCAGGTGGAGCACCGCAGCGCCGCCGACGCGGTCTGGTGGGCGGTGGTCACCGCCTCCACCGTCGGGTACGGCGACATCTCGCCCACCACCTGGCCGGGACGCGTCCTGGCCGCGCTGCTGATCTCCACCATGGTGCTGCTGGTCATCCCCCTGATCACCGCGCACTTCGCCAGCCGCCTCATCGTTGACGACGACGCGTTCGAGCACGTCGAGCAGGAGGAGCTGAAGAACGACGTGCGGCGGATGCGGGCCCTGCTGGAGGAGTTGGCCGCCCGGCAGGGCATCACGCTGCCGGAACTGCCGCCGCCACCGGCCCCACCGGACCACGCGACCCTGGTCCGGCAACGGCTACGCGGACGCCGCAACCGCCGCTGACCCGCCGCCCGCCTGGTCCGGCGTCGACCCGCCCAGGGGCCTGCCGTCGTCGGTCAGCGGGCGGGGCAGCGCAGCCCCTCCCGGGGCACGGTGAGCGAGATCAGGTAGGCATCCACCGCCTCGGTGATGCAGGCGGTCTGCGGATAGGCGGTGTGCCCCTCGCCCTCCCAGGTGAGCACCCGCCCGACCCCCAGCATGTCGGCCAGCCTGGCGGTCTGCTCGTACGGGGTGGCCGGGTCACCGGTGGTGCCCACCACCACGATCGGCGGAGCGCCGTCGGCCCGGCCGGTCGGGTACGGGTCCCGCCCGCCCGGCCACTCGACACACCCGAACATGCCCACCGCCAGGGCCGGCCCGAACAGCGGGTACTTCTGCCGCCACTCGGACTGCAACCGGCGGATCTGGTCGACGCTGGGCTTCTCGGTCTCGTCGGCGCAGTTCACCGCCAGATTGGCGTCGAAGAGGTTGGAGTAGTGCCCGTCCTCGCCCCGCCCGGCGTACGAGTCGGCGAGCCTGAACACGTCGGTCGGGTCACCCTCGTCGAGGCGGTCGATCGCGCGGGCCAGCTCCTCCCAACCCGACTCGGTGTAGAGCGAGGAGATCACCGCGTAGAAGACCCACCCGGAGGTGGCCTCCCGTCCGTCGGTGCCGCGTACCGGGGAGACCTTCGCCTTGTCGATCGCCGAGGTCACCGCGCCCCGGGCGTCCGGCGCGACCGGGCAGCGGCCGGCGTTCGTCGCGCACCACCTGTCGAAGTTGTCGAACGCCCGCTCGAAGCCCCGGGCCTGGCTCTCCGACCCGGCCACCAACTGCTGCCGGGGGTCCACCGCGCCGTCGAGCACCAGCGCCCGGACCCGCTGCGGATAGAGCTGCGCGTAGGTCGCGCCGAGCAGGGTGCCGTAGGAGTAGCCGAGGTAGGTGAGCTTGTCGTCGCCGACGGCGGCCCGGACCGCGTCCATGTCCCGGGCGGCCTGCTCGGTGCCGTACAGCGGGAGCTGGTCGCCGTAGCGGTCGCCGCAGCCCCGGCCGATCCGCCGGTTGAGCGCCTGGTAGCCGTCGAACGACTGCTGGCTGCGCGGATCGGGGTCGTAGCCGAAGCTGGCGTCCAGGTCGGCGTCGGAGATGCACTTGACCGGGCTGGACCGGGACACCCCGCGCGGGTCGAAGCCGACGATGTCGAACCGGTCGGTGACCGCCGTGGGCAGCCCTCCGAACGACGGCCCGAACGACAGGTAGACGGCGGTGTCCACGCCGGACCCGCCCGGCCCGCCCGGGTTGATGACCAGCGACCCGATCCGGTCCCGCTGCTTGGATGAGCGGACCCGCAACAGCGCGATCTCGAAGGTCTCGCCGCTGCCCGGCCCGGCGGTCGCCCCCGTGCCGGTGCCCCAGTTGCGCGGCACGGCGATCCGGGCGCACTCGTAACGCATGCCCGGGGCACCCCGGCCGACCAGATCCTGGGCGACCTCGGGACAGGGCCGCCAGGTCGGTGCGGTGCCGGCCTGCGCCGCCGCCGAGTCCTCGGTACGCGGGGCGAACGCCGGCAGGGTGCACCCGGTGACGAGCAGTGCGCCCGCGACGAACCCGGCCAGGGCGAGCCGGAACCGGCGGTTGCGGCGGGCGGTGCTGGTCACCGGCGAACCTCCATGATCGGGGTAGCAGTCAGGCTACGCCGGGGTGTCGCCGGCCGGCGGCACGGTCACCGCCGGATCACCCCGGAGCACCTGGTCGACGTCGAAGCGCACCGGACGGTCGAGCTGGTCGTAGCGGCAGGACCGGGGATCGCGGTCGGGCCGCCAGCGGACGAACCGGGCGGTGTGCCGGAACCGGTCGCCCTCCATCGCGTCGTAGCCGACCTCTACCACCAGCTCGGGCCGCAGCGGCACCCAGTCGAGGTTCTTGTCGCCCGTCCACCGGCTGACCCCGCCGGGGATGCGCTGGCCGCGCTCGTGGTCGCCGTGCGCCCACGGGTGCTCGCCCGTGCCCTCCCGGTAGGGGGCCAGCTCGTCGAGCAGCTCCTGCCGGCGGGCCATGGTGAACGAGGCGCTCACCCCGACGTGGTGCAGCACCCCGGCATCGTCGTAGAGGCCCAGCAGCAGCGAACCGACCACCGGCCCGGACTTGTGCCAGCGGAACCCGGCCACCACCACGTCGGCGGTCCGCGCGTGCTTGACCTTGGCCATCAGCCGCTTGCCCGGCTGGTAGGGCAGGTCGGCCGGCTTGACGATCAACCCGTCCAGGCCGGCGCCCTCGAACACCTCGAACCAGCGCCTGGCGGTCTCCGGGTCGGTGGTGACCTGGGTGACGTGCACCGGCGGCCGGACCCCGGACAGCGCCCGCACCAGGCGCTCCCGCCGGGCCGGGTAGGGCTGGTCGACCAGCAGCTCGTCGTCGAGGGCGAGCAGGTCGAAGGCGACGAAGTCGGCCGGGGTCGTCCCGGCGAGCAGGGCGACCCGGGAGGCGGCCGGATGGATCCGCTGGGCGAGCTGTTCGAAGTCGAGCCGGGGCTGCCCGCCCGGACCGTCACGCCGGATCACGATCAGCTCGCCGTCGACCGCGCACCGCTCGGGCAGCTGCGCCCGGACCTGCGCCACCACCTCGGGGAAGTAGCGGGTCATCGACTTGCCGCCCCGGCTGGCCAGCTCGACCTCGTCGCCGTCGCGGAACACGATGCAGCGGAAGCCGTCCCACTTGGGCTCGTAGGTCAGGCCGGGATCGGTGGGCAGGCGGGCCACGCTCTTGGCCAGCATCGGCTCGACCGGGGGATTGATCGGCAGGTCCACGGCGACAGTCAACCAGACACCACCGACAGTGGTGAGGCGGATCACCGTGGGTGCCCGGTCCGGCGTGTCCCCGCCTGTGCCGTCCGTCCCTGCGGATACGGATCGCGTCGGCCCGGCCCGGCGCTAGCCTCGCCGGATGGAGTGGCGGTGTGGTTGCTGTGGGCGCTGGCGGGTGACCGTCGAGCTGGTCCGCGGCCGGCACCGCTACCGGCTGGTGCACCGCTACCCGGACCGCTTCGGCGGCGGCAAGAACGTGCTCGGCGAGGTGGGCACCGTCGCCGAGCTGACCGACCTGCTCCGCCGGCACACCCCGCTCGACCTGGCCGACCTGCGCGAAGCCGGCTGACCCCGCCCCGGCACCGGCCGGGCCCGGTCGACCCCGCCCCCGACCCCGCCCCCGACCCCGCCCCCGCCCCCGACCCCGACCCCGCCCCCGCCCCCGACCCCGACCCCGCCCCCGGCCCCGACCCCGGCAGCGGCCGGGGCGGCGTCCCGGCGGGGGCACCGTCGGGAGGGCGACCGGAGAGTGGCCCGGTCACGATCGCTGCGGCACGCTCGGGGGAACCGGGCGGCACGTGGGTGCCGCCGGTGGAGCCACGGAGGCGGCATGCGGTTCGAGACGGCGACCGAGATCGACGCGGACATCGACACGGTCTGGGCGGTGCAGACCGACATCGAACGCTGGCCGGAGTGGACCCCGTCGGTCCGGACCGCCCGCCGGGGTGAGGCCGGGCCGCTGGCGCTCGGGTCCACCGCCCGGCTGGAGCAGCCCCGGCTGCGCCCGACGTCCTGGCGGGTCACCGAGATCGACCCACCCCGCGGCTTCGTCTGGGAGTCCGCCAGTCCCGGCGTCCGCAGCCGGGGCGAGCACCTGATCGTCGCGCTGCCCGACGGCCGGGTCCGGGTGGAGTTGGCCCTGGAACTCACCGGCCCGCTCGCCGGGCCGGTGGGCTGGTTCGGTGGCCGGCTGGTGCGCCGCTACCTGCGGTGGGAGGCCGACGGCCTGCGGCGGCGCTGCGAAGCCGGCTGAGTCCCAACCGGGTCCCGGCGGGGATGGCACCGTGCGACCCGTCGGCGTCCCTGCGCACCACCGCGCGGGACGGCACCGGCCGGTCGCCACCCGCCGCGCCCGCACCTGCGGTCGGGTCGCCGGTCGGCGGTGCCGGCCCTAGGCTGACAGCGACCCTGGGAGGCGCGGTGTCCGAGTTGACGTACCCCGAGGTGGGGGCGACCCGGGGCGGGTCGTTGCCGGCGGGCTACCACCACCTGCGGCACCGGTTCGCGCTGGCGGCCTGCAGCTTCCCGGTCGCCGCCGAGGCGGTGCTGAGCTGGCGGCTGCACCGGGCGGCCGGGGTGCGGATGCGCACCGACGCGGCGCGGGCCGCGCCCGGCGTCCGGGTCACCCCGGGACTCGGGGTGGGCCCGCTGCGGGTGGGGGGGGGGGCCGTGCGAGGTGGTCTGGGTGGTCGACGACGAGCGGGAAGCCGGCTTCGGCTACGGCACCCTGCCCGGCCATCCGGAACGCGGGGAGGAGGCGTTCCTGGTCCGCCGCGACGCCGACGACGCGGTCAGCTTCGAGGTCACCGCGTTCAGCCGGCCGGACCGCTGGTTCATGGCCGCCGCCGGGCCCGCCGGTCGCGCCGTCCAGCACGGGTACGCCCGCTGGCTCGCCCACACCCTGCGCCGACTCGTCCGCTGACCGGCCGCACCGGCCGCCGGACTCGGAACCAACGCGATGAGGCCGAAACAGCGGTGTCGGCCCGCTCCGATACCGCACGCCGGCCGGTCCTGCTACGACCAGGGTCGGTTGATCGAGGCGTGTGCTACCTCGGCGATCTGACGAACCGTGCCATCCGGCTGGTCAGAAGCGGGCGAAGGAGCGGACCGGCATCCGGGGGCCGTACCGGGGCGCCTGGATGCCGGCGGCGGCCAGCAGCAGGCAGACCCGCCCCCGGTGGCCCCGGAACGGGGCGAGCAGGTCGAGCATCCGGGCATCGTCACCACGCGCCTCACCGGCCAACGCCCAGGCCACCGTGTTCGGCACGTGGTAGTCGCCGACGCTCACCGCGTCCGGATCGCCGTAGGTGACCCGGACCACCTCGGCGGCGGTCCACGGGCCGATGCCGGGGATCGCGGTGAGCCGCCGGGTCGCCTCGGCGCTGTCGACGCAGCGGTCCAGCCGGTCGGCCAGGGCGGCGGCCCGGCGCAGCGTCTCGGCCCGGCGTTGCTCCACGCCGAACGGGTGGAACACCCAGTACGGGGCCGCCGCCACCCGCGCCGCGTCGGGCGGCAGCAGCAGCGGCTGGAAGGGTCCGGGCGCGGGCTCGGCGAAGTGCCGTACGGTCGCCGCGTACGCCCGGTACGCCTCCGTGCCGGTGACCTTCTGTTCGAAGACGGCGCGTAGTACCCGGGGGAAGACCTGGCCGGTGGCGGGCATCCGCAGCCCCCGGTGCCGGACGGCCAACTCGGCCACCAGCGGGTGGGCGGCGGCCAGGTCGGCGAACCCGGTCAGGTCGTCGCGTAGGCCGGCGACGGCGTCGGCCCGGTCGACCACCCAGTCGGCGCCCGGCCCGTGGCCCTCGGCCAGCAGGTCGCCCGCCTCGGGACGCAGGGTCAGGGTGGCCGGGCCGGCGGGGGTGCGGGTGGCCCACCAGAGGGTGCCGGCGACGATCCGCGCGCACGGGTCGTACGGGCTGAAGGTCAGGGCCCGGACCGACGCGGTGAGCCGGTAGTCGGCCGGCGGTCGCAGCACCCGGCGTGCCGCCGGCTCGTCCCAGGTCACCCCGCCACTGTGCCATGGTCCCGGGGGACGGACCGGCCGGCCCCGTACCGCCGGGGCGGGTGACCGGGGCGGAAACGGACGACACCGCCGACGCCCTGCGCGTCGGCGGTGTCTCCATCCCGGAGCGGACCGGCCGCCCGAGCGGCCGTGGGTGCGGGGTTGGGGGGACCTTTCGGTGGCGCGCGCCCGCTGGCGTGTGGCGCGTCCACCGCCCATGTCCGTTCCGGGGGCAGGTGGGGGAGGGTGGCGGTACCGCGACGCCGGCCCGACCAGGGGCCGGCGTCGCGGCCCGGACCGTGCGACGCTGCCGGTACGTCGACGGTCCTGATCCGCGACGGTGGCCGGTCGCGCCCTCCCCGGCTGCGACCGGCCACCGGGTTCCGGCTGGCGCAGGATCAGTAGGTGTAGTCCCCGCCGCTGCTGCTGGAGTCGCCCGAGTCGCTGGCCGCCGGCGGGGCGACCGCCTTCGGGGTGCCGGTCGGCAGGCAGGTCAGGTTCTTCTTGCCCTCCGGGTCGACCACGAACCAGGTGCCACCGACGCCCTGGCCCTTCCACTGGCCCGCCTTCTTGTCACCGATGTAGCGGTAGACCGGCCAGCCGCCGATGGTGATCTGCCGGGTGCCGTCCTGGCGGGTGACGGTGCCGACCTTGTCGTCGGAGACGCCCTGCAACTGCGGGTTGCCGTCGGTCAGCGCCGGCGGCCAGACCTGCGCGCACTTGTCGACGCAGTTCGACGACGGCGGGTCGTCGGAGTCCTTGTCGAAGCGGTAGAGGATGAAGCCCTCCTGGTCCACCACGACCCGGCCCATCCGGGCGATCTTCTTGCCGACAAGTTCGTCGGTCAGCTGGACGTTGGCCGGCGGCGGCGCCTGGTCGGCGGCGGGGGCGCCGGAGGCACCGGGAGAGGCCGAGGTGTCCGGCTCGACCGACGCGGTGGGTTCGGCCGCGGCGACGGCGACCGGCTCGGCGACGCTGGAGTTCGCCCCGTCGTAGCCTGCGGGCGCGCAGGCCGTAAGTGCGACCACCGCGCTCGCGACGATGACGGTCGTCCGCTTGATCTTTGCCACGTGCCCTCCTCATTCTTGGCGGTTCACCGAGTAGTACGGAGCGCCCACTGTCAAGGTTGAACGATCCACAGTGGGGCATTTCACATCGATGCCGTTGAACCGTTCCGGCCGGCCGTACGTGTGCGCGAGCAGTGGCACCCTGCGCCCGGAAAGCCGAAACGGCGTCGGCCCACAGCGGGCCGACGCCGTCTCCGACGGAGGGTCTCTCAGGGCACGACGGTGACCAGCGGGCTCGCCACGCCGTTGGCGTCCACCGACTGCACCTGCAACTTTGCGATCTCACCGCGCGGCGCCGAGGTGGACGCCTCCAACTGGAGAGCCTGCGGGTTGGCCGTGGTGCCGTAGCCCGTCCCCGGCACCGCCCAGGTGGAGATCACCTCGGTCGTGTCGTTCTTGCGGACCACCACCAGCCGGCAGGTGCGCGGGCCGGGCAACCGGGTCAGGTTGAACCCGATCCAGGTGCCGTACTCCTTGCTGTCCAGCCACATCGTGGTCTTCACCCCGGTGCTGCCGTCGGTGGCGTCGAACTGGTCACCCTCGATCTCGGTGCCACCCACCGCCGGCCCCGACCGGGTCGGCTGCGGGCTCACCGGACCGTCCACCGGCGCGGACCGGCTCGGCTCGGCGACCACCGCGTCGCCACCGCCGACCGTACCGCCGAAGGTGGCGACCCCGATGCCGCTGAGCGCACCGACCGCCACCACCGCGGCGGCCATCGACAGCACCTGCCGGAACCGCGCCTTGCGCCGGTGGGTACGGACCGCGACCAGGGTACGGTCCAGCAGCCGCGGATCCGTCGCGGTCTGCTCCATCGCCATCATCGTCTCGCCGTCGATGTCGGAGAGCAGCCCCACCACCGGGACCATCGTCTCCAACTCGGCGGCGCACGCCCAGCAGGTGGCGAGGTGTTCCTCGAACCGTTCGGTGTCCTGCACGTCCAGGACGCCGAGCGCGTACGCGGCGACGTCCATGTGGTCTGCCCGGCTCATTCCGTCACCCCCCTCTCCTGTAGGGCCGTGCGCAGCGCGCGCAGCGCGTAGTAGACCCGCGACTTGGCGGTGCCCAGCGGCAGACCCAACTCCTCGGCCGCCTCCGGCACCGTCCGCCCGCGGAAGTACGTCGCCACCAGGATCTCCCGGTGCGACTGACTGAGCGTACGCAGCGCGTCCGCCACCGTCATGGTGCGCAGCACCCGGTCGGTACTGTCCGCCTCGGCGAACGCCGTCAGATCCCGGTCGTACGTCTCCGGTGGGCGGGCCTGCTCGCTGCGGTGCTCGTCGATGGCGATCCGCCGGGCCACCGTGACCAGCCAGGGCCGCAGCGAACCCTGCCCCTGCACACCCAGCCGGTGCGCGTTGCGCCAGGCCCGCAGCAGCGTCTCCTGCACGATGTCCTCGGCGCGTTGCCGGTCACCACCGGTCAACCGCATCACGAACATCAGCAGCGGGCCGGCGTGCTCGGCGTAGAGCAACCGGACCAGCTGGTCGGAGTGGCTCGCCTCGGGCGTCGTCGCCGGGGCCTGGTGCCGCCCGGGCGTCGATCGCGGGGTCACCGGGCCATTCTGGCGATCGGTGGGACCGGCGTCGACCCCCCGGCTGGACCTCGACGCACGCGACTGCGGTTGGGCCCGGGCGAACATCCACCCTGGCCTGGCCAGTTCACCGTGCAAGCCGGCCGCGACCGCACTCATCCAGACCTCCTGCTGTCCACCGACATCAGCGGGCCCACGGGGAGGGCGCCGACCGTTGATACGGACCGCTCTTCCCAGCGGATCAACGGCGGACCGAAAAAATTCCGGGCGGCGGCGGCAACGAGTCGGTGGCGTCCGCGTCGGTGACCACCGCGGCACCGGCGACGAACCGGTCCAGCTCGACGCCGGCCAGCACCCGGCCCGGGAACCAGTCGCCGGCCGCGCGTCGGGTCAGCTCCGGCACCGGCGGCTCGACCCGCCCGGCCACCAGCACCAGGTTGCCGTGCCGCCGCCCGCGCAGCACCGCCGCGTCGCCGACCAGGGCGGCCCGGGGCAGCACCTGACGGACCGTGGCCACCTGGGCACGGGTGTGCCGCAGCGGCGGGCCGTCCGCCAGGTTGGCCAGGTACCAGCCGGTCGGCGCGAGCACCCGGGCCACCTGCGCGGCGTACTCGGCGCTGGTCAGGTGGGCCGGGGTCCGCGCACCGGCGAAGACGTCGGCGACCACCACGTCGTACGAGGCGTCACGGCTGGACTCCAGGGTGGCGCGGGCGTCGGCGACACGGACCTTCAGTCTCGGGTCGGCCGGCCAGGGCAGCTCCCGCCGGACCAGCTCCACCAGCGCGCCGTCCACCTCGGCCACCCGCTGCGTCGACCCGGGCCGGGTGGCCTGGACGTACCGGGGCAGGGTCAGCGCGCCACCGCCCAGGTGCAGCACCCGCAGCGGGGCACCCGGCGGGGCGATCAGGTCCAGCGCCGCGCCGAGCCGCCTGACGTACTCGAACTCCAGGTGGGTCGGGTCGGCCAGGTCCACGTGCGACTGCGGCGCGTCGTCGAGCAGCAGCGTCCACGAGCGCGGCCGGTCCTGGTCCGGCACCAGCTCCGCCCGGCCGGTGGCCACGTCCACCACGATCCGGTCGTCACCCCGACGGCGGCCCATCAGCGGGTCCCGCCGCTGCGGCTGGCCATGGTCAGTGCCCGGTGCAGCAGCCGCGCGTCGCCCAGCATCCCGCGCAGCCGCCGCTCCAATCCGGCGATCGGCACCAGGTTCTGCGGCGCGCGCGGGTCCTTGTACGGCGAGGACGCGAACCGGGGCAGGGTGACCAGCGACAGGTCGGCCAGCGTGATCGCGTCCTGCGGTTCGAGGTCCGGCGAGCACTCCAACCGGACGATCCCGGCCCAGGGCGCACCCACCGCCACCGGCAGCCGCAGGTACCACGACCAGCCGCCCCAGGCGGTGCCGAGCCGGAACACCGGGGACCGCTGGCCGGAGCCCAGCCCGGTGACCACGGTGGTGAGCCGGGCGTCGAGATACTGGCTGTGCTGCGTCTTGATGTAGCCCAGGGTGCGCGGCAACTGCCGGCGCGCCCGCAGCGGGCCGTCCACCACCAGCAGGTCCCCGTCGGTGCGGGCCGCATCGGACACGGCCACCTCCAGGGCGGTCAGCGGGGCCTGCACCGCCGCCGGCAGCTTGCTCAGCTCCCCGGTGCCGCCGACCCGGTGCACCGGGTAACGCACCTGTCCGCAGGTCACCTCCTGCGCCGACGGGCTGGCCGTGAACAGCCCCCGCCCCACCCGCGCCCCGGCCAGCTCCGCCGCGCCGCGCTCCAGGTCGCACCGGACCACCCCGGCCGCGTACGAGGCCGCGATCCCCGGGTACGACGCACCGTCCTCCTCGGCCGTCCACACGCTGGCGTCGATCCGGCGTACCCCGTCGACGAGCAGCACCACGTCCGGGGCGGTCACCCCGGGACGGGGGTCGATCGCCCGCCAGTCCACCGCCGGCAGTTCCACGTCGGTGTCGACCTGGGTGCTGCTCGGCGCGACCGGCCCACCCGGGGTCGCCTCGAACGACGCCCCGTAGGACGGGTCCCAGGCGTCCACGAACAGCTGCGGCCCGGTCACGTCGCGCTCACCGGTCGGACTCTTCGTTCGCGGCTGCGGGGCTCCGCTGCGCTGCACTCCTCGCGCTCACCGGCCGGTCCGTTCGACGTGGGCCGTGCGGGCGTCCTTGCGGACCTCGAAGCGCACCGGGATGCGCTCGGCCAGCGCCGGCACGTGGGTGACCACGCCGACCATCCGGTCGCCCCGGGCGGCCAGGCTCTCCAGGGTCGCGGCGACGATGTCCAGGGTGGCCGCGTCGAGGGTGCCGAACCCCTCGTCCAACACGATCGACTCCAGGCTGGCCGCCGTGGTGGACATTCCGGCGAGCTGCTCGGACAACGCCAGCGCCAGGGCCAGCGACGCCTGGAACGTCTCCCCGCCGGACAGTGTCCGCACCCCCCGGCGCAGCCCCGCGTCGTGGTGGTCGACCACGAAGAACTCGCCCTTGTCGTGGACCAGGTCGTACTGCCCCTGGGACAGCTCCCGCAGGATCCGGGAGGCCCCGTCGACCAGCAGGTCCAGTGCCTCGGCCAGCAGCCACCGTTCGAAGTTGTTGGCCCGCAGGTGACCGGCCAGCGCCCGCGCCGTGCGCGCCTGCCGTTCGTGCTCGGCGCGCTGTTCCCGCAGCTCGACGGCCTGCGCCCGGCGTTCGGTGATCCGCCGCAGGTCGGCCTCGGCCCGCTCGGTGGCCACCGCGACCGCCTGCGCGGGGTCGTCGGCGGGGGGCAGCCCGGCGGCGTCGAGGAGACCACCGAGGCGTTCCTCGACCTGCTCGGCGGCCGACTGCGCCCCGGTCGCCGCCTCGACCAGCCCGTCCCGGTCGGCCCGTCGCTGCCGGGCCTGTGCGCCGGCCCACTGGACCAGGGCCGTCCAGGCGGCGGCCACGTCGTCCCGGTCGGTGGCCGGCGGACCGAACCGGGCCAGCCCGTCGCGGGTGGTGTCGAAGTCCCGCCAGGCGGCCCGCAGCCGGTCCTCGGCCGTGTCGGCCGCGCCCCGGGCCCGGCGGGCGGCGTCCCGGCCGGCGCGTACCGCCACCGCCGCCTCGTCCAACGCCTGCCGCAGCCGGGCGTGCTCGGCCAGCTGGTCGCGCAGCGCCGCCGGGGTGGCCGCCCCGGCGAGCTGTCCGGCCAGCTCGGTCAGCCGGCCGCGCAACTGGTCGTGCTGGGCCCGCAGCCGCACCAGCGTCCGCTCCTGCTCCCGGGCCGCCGCGTCCCGCTCGTCGACCAGGGCCAGCGCGGCCTTGCTGGCCGCCCGCGCCGCCTTGCCGGCGGCGGTCGCCGCGGCCACCGCCGAACCGGCCGGTACCGCCGGCACCCGGGGCACCGGCTGCTCGCAGACCGGGCAGGGTGCGCCGTCGACCAGGTGTGCCCGCAACGCGACCGCCTGGTCGACGGTCTTGGCCTCCTCGTGGGCCTTGAACGCCGCCTCCAGTTCGGCCTCGGCCCGTGCCGCCGCCTCCCGGGCCGCGCCGAGCGCCGTCACCGCCGCGTCGTGCGTGGCCTGCGCCGCGTCGAGGGCCGCCCGGACCGTGTCCGCCTCGCCGGTCAGCCGTTCCGCGTCGACGTGTGCCCGCAGCAGCAGCCGCAGCGCGCTCTCGTCGCCCGCGCCGGCCAGCTCGCCGCGCAGCTTCTCCTCCCGCTCCTCGGCCAGCGCCACGGTGCGGGCCGTCGCGTCGACCGCCTCCCGCGCCGTGCTCACCGCGTGGGCCACCTCGGCCACCCCGGCCGGGGCCCGCACCCCGGCCAGCCCGGCCAGGTCGGCGTCGAGCGCGGCCAGCGCCGCCGTGGCCTCGCGCGCCGCCGACCGGGCCCGCTCCCGCTCCGGTACGGCCGCCGCGACCGCCGCCGCCAGCTCCCGCACCCGGTCGACCCGGTCGGCGGCGGCGGCCAACGTCTCGTCGTCGACGTCGGTCAACCCGGCGAGCATCCGGGCGACCGCCTCCAGCTTCGCCTCGGCCTGCCCGGCACGTTCGGTGGCCCGCTTCTGCACGTTCTCGTAGACGCCGAGGCCGAGCAGGTTGACCAGGATCTGCTGCCGGGTGGCCGGCTTGGCGTGCAGGAAGTCGGCGAACTGCCCCTGCGGCAGCACCACGCAGGAGGTGAACTGCTCGTACGGCAGCCCGACCGCGTCCAGCACCGCCTGTTCCATCTCGGCCGGGGTGCCGGCCAGCACCTCGCCCAGGTCCTCCGGGCTGAGCCCGGTGTCGAGCTTGGTCACGTCGAACCCGGGCGGCATCAGTTGCAGCCCGGCGTTGGCGGTCTTGACCGCGCCCCGGCCGTCCCGGCGCACCACCCGGGTCGCCACGTACCGGTCGCCGGCCGACTCGAAGACCAGCCGGACCCGGGCCTCCACCGCCGAGGGGGCGAGCGCGTTGGCCAGCCCCCGCGCACCGCCCCACCGGGGCACCGCGCCGTAGAGGACGAAGCAGATCGCGTCCAGCACCGTCGACTTGCCCGAGCCGGTCGGCCCGACCAGGGCGAAGAAGTCGGCGTCGGTGAAGTCGACGGTCGTCTCGTCGCGGAAGACGGTGAAGCCGGCCAGGTCCAGCCGCATCGGTCGCATCAGCGCTCCACCTCCTCCAGCAGCTCGTCGAAGAGGTCCCGGACCCCGTCGTCCTCGTGCCCCCGGCTGCCCAGGTAGTCGGCGAACAGTTCCCGGGGCGAGCGGCCGGCCCGCTGGGCGACCCGGGTGCCGCTGCCCGGCGTCGGCAGCAGCTCCGGGTCGATCCGGATCTCCAACGCGCGGGGGAACAGCTCCTGCACCTCCTCCCGCAGCCCGGCCCGGGGCTGTTCCCGGACGAACACCCGCAGCCAGCCCTCCGGCGGCTCCGCCGCGGCGAGTTGGGCCAGGGTGCCGCGGACCGTGCGCAGCGGCACCGCCGCCGACACCGGCACCTCCCGGATCCGGGCGGCCGAGGTCGCGCCGACCTCGACCAGCGTCACCGAGCAGATGTTCTCCTGCTCGCCGAAGTCGACGGCGATCGGGCTGCCGCTGTAGCGGATCGGGCACGGCCCGATCACCCGCTGCGAGCGGTGCAGGTGTCCCAGGGCCACGTAGTGCGCGGTGCCGGGGAAGACCGAGGCCGGCACCGCGTACCCGAGGACGGTGTGCGCGTCGCGCTCGCCGCCGCCGGTGCTCGCCCCGACCACGGTGAGGTGGGCGGTGACCAGGTGCACCCGGTCCGGCTCGGTGAACCCCTCGGTGAGTTTCGCCAGCACCCGGCCGAGGTGGTCGGCGTAGGTCTGGGTGGCCTCGGCGGCGGTCAACTCGTACATCTCCACCGCGCGGACGGCGTACCGCTGGGACAGGAAGGGCAGCGCGGCGAGCTGCCACCGCTCACCGTCGGCGGTGACGCCGTCGATGACGTGCTCGGCCGGATTCTCCCGGACCCCGCCGCGCAGGGTGATGCCGGCCGCCTCGGCCCAGGGGCGCAGCGCGTCGAGGGCGTTGCCGTTGTCGTGGTTGCCGCCGATCGCCACCACGTCGGCCCCGGTCCGCCGTAGCGCGGTCAACGCCCGGGTGACCAGCCGGGTCGCCTCCGGGCTGGGCGCGGCCGTGTCGTACAGGTCGCCGGCGACGATGACCAGGTCGGGGCGTTCGGCGTGGGCGATCTCGATCACCCCGGCGAGCACCTGCTTGTGCTCCTCGGCCCGGGACTGTCCCTTGAGCACCTTGCCGACGTGCCAGTCGGAGGTGTGCAGGATCTTCATGGCTGCCAGCTCCCTAGAACGGGATGTCGTCGTCGACGCCGCCCGAGCCGACCACGGCGAACGGGTCGACCGAGCCGGTGATCGAGCGCAGCGTCTCCGACGGGGCCCGGCCGGCCTCGGAGACCCGGGTGGCCCACGCCGGGAAGGGGAACTCCAGGCACAGCGGGACCGGGATGTCGGGCTGGTTGACGAACATGGTGCCCGGCTTGGCCAGCAGGGCGCGTTGCCGCTGGGCCGGCGGGAGGAAGCCGTACTCCGGGCGGGACGCCTCGGCCGGGTCGAGCCGGCCCACCACCCGGATCGCCGAGTTGGTGACGATCCGCCGTTCGACCTCGCTCGCCGTCTGCTGGGCGCCGACCAGGATCACTCCGAGCGAGCGGCCCCGCTCGGCGATGTCGAGCAGCACCTCCTTGATCGGGGAGGAGCCCTCGCGGGGGGCGTACTTGTTCAGCTCGTCGAGGACGACGAAGAGCAGCGGCTTGGCGGTGCCGGCCTTCTCCTTGCGTTCGAACTCGCCGCGTAGCGTCACGCCGACCACGAAGCGCTGCGCGCGGTCCGGCAGGTTGTGCAGGTCGACGACGGTGACCTGGGCGCTCTCGGCGGTGTTGATGGAGTGTGGGCGGCGGGTGGCCAGGTCGCCGCGGATCAGCCGGCCGAGGTCCTTCTTGCTGCCGATCAGCCGGCGGGCGAAGGCGTTGACCGTGCCCAGGCCGACCGCGCTGCCCGCCCAGTCGCCCCGGGTCTCGTCGTCGTTGAGCTGCTCGACGACGTGGTCGACCAGGTCGGCGTAGGAGCCGAGGCGCACCCCGTCGACGCTGACCCCACCGTCGGCGGGCTGGGCGTAGCGGGCCAGGTGGGCGGTGACCGAGTGGACCACCATCGTGTACTGCTGACGTTCGTCGTCGGCGTCGGCGAAGACGTACGGCAGGAGGCGGTCGGCGCAGAACTCGCTCAGCGTCCAGTAGAACGCGTCGACGCCGGTGAGCCGGCTGCTCACGTCGGGGGTGCCGGCGGCGTCGCCGACCCGGGGCGGGGCGTACACCCGCACGTCGGGGAAGGCGCCGGCGGCCAGCCCCAGCCTGGCGTACGCGGCCCGGGTGGTGTCGTCGAGCCGGGCGTTGGGGTGGTCGAGGAAGAGCAGGTCCTCGCCCTTGACGTTGAAGATCAGCGCCTTGGCGTTGACCGCGTCGCCGCCGAGCACCCCGGAGCGGAACACCGAGTAGAGCAGGAAGGTGGCGAAGCTGGTCTTGGTGGCCACCCCGGAGATGCCGGAGATCGACACGTGCGCGCCCCGGCTGCCGTCGAGGAAGTCGGCGTTGAGATAGACGGGGACGCCGTCGCGGCCCATCCCCATCGGGATGCGCCGTTCCATCCGGTCGAAGTGCAACGCGCGGGCGCGGGCGTCACCCTCGGCCCGGTGCACGGTGGCTCCGGGCGCGGGCGGCACGTACAGCTCGGGGTCGACCCGGGTGGTGGTGATCTCGGCGGCCTCCTGCACCTGGGCCGGGAGGGTGCCGTCGGCGATGGCGAAGACGTCCGACTCGAACTGGGCGCCCTCGTGCCGGGCGCGGACCTGGGTGACCACCCCGGCGATGGTGACCGGCTCCCGGTCGGGCAGCTCGCGCCGGGTGACCACGACGTCGTCGAGCTGGAGGTAGCTGCCGGGGGAGACGGCCGTCCAGAACTGCAACGGGGTGGCGTCGGCGGTGCCGAGCACCCGGCCGACGGGCTCGCCGGGGCTGTCGATCCGGCCGTCGGTCCGGTCGTCGGTCATCCGCGGGCTCCGGTCAGCTGGTCGTCTCGGTCAGGGCGCACGCCCTGCATCCTGCCCGAGGAGTGCGACAGGTTGCCACGCGACGCGGCGGACGCCACCGGCGGGCCGCCGTCGACGCCCGGCCGACCGCCGTCGCCGACGCCGGTTCGGTGACCGCAAGGGACGGCGCGCTCACCGTCGGTCGACTTTTTTCCGCGTGGCGGCGGTGTTTGCGCAGGTGGTGGGCCCGGCGGAAATCCGGGGAAAAAAAACCCTCACGAAGGGCGTGACAGAAACCGGCCGGTTGGGCTGAGAATAGCCACAGTCGACATCGAGGATCTTCTTCCTCAGGTGCCGGCCGTCACGTCCGTAACCTGCGGATACGTGACCGGCCCGCGGTCCACCACCGTCGGGTCATCGTCAGTCGGCACCCCCCCGACTGTCCCTGTGGAGGCAGAACCCCCATGCGCCGAACCCCTCTGCTGAGCGGCCTCGCCACGGCCGCTCTCCTGGCCACCGCCGTCACGGTGCCCACCGCGGCCACCGCCGCGCCCGCCGCCGACCCGTTCACCCGCGCGGTCGCCCAGCTCAAGGCCCACTCCGGTGCCGGCCTCGCCGCCGACGGCCAGACGTTCACCCCGCGCAACGTGGTGACCGACGCCGACGGCACCGAGCATGTCCGGCTCAACCGCTACTCCGACGGTCTGCCCGTCCTCGGCGGCGAGGTGGTCGTCCACCTCGGCAAGGGCGACTCCTGGCGCGGTGCCACCCACAGCCTGGCCAGCGCCCCGCAGCGTTCCCCGAAGGCCAAGGTCAGCGAGGCCGCCGCCGGCAAGATCGCCTTCGCCGCGTCCACCGCCACCGGCCGCTCGGTCGCTGGCGCGCAGCTGGTCTTCGACGCCGGTGCGACCGCGACCGCCCTCGCCTACGAGGTGGTGGTGGCCGGCACCCACGCCGACGGCACCCCGAGCGAGCTGCACGTGCTGGTGGACGCCACCACCGGCGCGGTCCGCGACTCGTGGGAGGGCGTGCAGCGGGAGGGCACCGGCAACACCTTCCACTCCGGCACGGTCTCGGTCGGCAGCACCCAGTCCGGCAGCACCTACCAGCTCGCCGACGCGGCCCGGGGCGACCACCGCACCTACGACCTCAACGGCCGGACCATCGGCAAGGGCACCCTGGTCGCCAGCACCAACAACGTGTTCGGCGACGGCACCCTGAACAACCGGCAGACCGCCGCCGCCGACGCCGCCTTCGGCGCGCAGAAGACCTGGGACTACTACAAGAGCGCGCACGGCCGCAACGGCATCCGCAACGACGGTGTCGGCGCGTACAGCCGGGTGCACTACAGCAGCAACTACGCCAACGCCTTCTGGCAGGACACCTGCTTCTGCATGACCTACGGCGACGGCGGCTCCGGCTGGTACCCGCTGACCTCGCTCGACGTGGCCGGGCACGAGATGACCCACGGCGTCACCAGCAACACCGCCGGGCTGCGCTACAGCGGTGAGTCGGGCGGCCTCAACGAGGCCACCAGCGACATCTTCGGCACCCTGGTCGAGTTCTACGCGGCCAGCGCCAAGGACCCGGGCGACTACCTGATCGGCGAGAAGCTGCGCAGCACCGGCACCCCGCTGCGCTACATGGACAAGCCCTCCAAGGACGGCAACTCGGCGGACTGCTGGAGCAGCTCGGTCGGCGGCCTGGACGTGCACTACTCCTCGGGCGTGGCGAACCACTTCTTCTACCTGCTCGCGGTGGGTAGCGGCACCTCGTCGTACGGCACCAGCACCACCTGCAACGGCACCACGGTCGCCGGCATCGGCAACACCAAGGCCGGGGCGATCTGGTACCGGGCGCTGACCCGCTACATGACCTCCACCACCAACTACAAGGGCGCCCGGACGGCGACCCTGTCGGCCGCGACCGACCTGTACGGCGCGACCAGCGCCGAGTACAAGGCGGTCGCCGCCGCCTGGTCGGGCGTGAGCGTCAGCTGATCCCCGGGGCCGGCGTCGACACGCCGACCCCGACGTCCTCGACACGGGGCGTGGGCACACCGACCGGGTGGCCCACGCCCCGTGCCGTGTCCGACGGGAGGGTGACGTCAGCCGGCGGGCGCGGCCCCGGCCGAGCCGACGCCCGGCGCGTCGCGGGCGTACCGCAGCAGGAGTACGCCGTCGGCGGCGGCCAGCGTGTGCCGCAGCGGCAACGACCGGGGCGGGCTGCCCGGGCCGGCCGTGATCCGCCCCGGGCCGGCCCCGGCCAGCAGCGGGGCGACGGTGACGCAGAGTTCGTCGACGAGGTCGGCGGCGGTGAGCGCGCCGAACAGGTGCGGGCCGCCCTCGCAGAGCAGCTGGCCGAGCCCCCGCTCGCGTAGCGCGGCCAGGCCGGCGGCGAGGTCGACGTCGTCGCGGCCGACCCGGACCAGGTCGACGGCGTCGGTGAGGCCCGGGGGCGCGACGGCCGTCGCGGTGGTCAGCACGACCGGGCGCACCGGCGCGTCGGCGAACGCGGCCTGGGTCGGGTCCAGCCGCAGCGACCGGGAGACGACGGTCAGGGTCGGGTACTCGGCCAGGCCGTGCGCGCGCCGCCAGGCCCGGCGTTCCGCGTTCAGCCGCACCGCCCGGTACCCCTCGTGCCGCATCGTGCCGGCGGCCACCAGCAGCCCGTCGCAGAGCATCCGGAGCAGGCCGAAGACCCGCTTGTCCGGCTCGCCGGAGAGGCCGGCGGAGTAGCCGTCCAGGGTGACCGCGCCGTCCGCGCTGGAGACGAAGTTGACCCGCAGCCGGGGGGTGTCGGCGCGGGCGTAGAGCGCGGTCAGCGCGGTGTCGTCCAGTGGGCCGTCGGCGGGCGTGGGCCAGATCCGCCAGATCGGGATTCCGACGCTCATTCGCCGGCCGGACCGGTGACCGGAGGGGTGGGTGCGGGGGTACGGTGCTGACAGTCGCACCACTTCCGGCCGGGGCAGTCGTCGTGCCGCCGCTGCCGGCACGCTCGGCAGATCATGTCGGCAGCCTATGCGGTGGGTGGAGGGGGCAACATGTCACGTCAGGTCTTCCAGCTGAAGGTGTCCCTCACCGGGGTCCGCCCGTCGGTCTGGCGACGGGTGCTGGTCCCCGGCGGTTACACCCTCGACCGGCTGCACCGGGTGGTGCAGCACGCGATGGGTTGGCGGGACTGCCACCTGCACGCGTTCGAGATCGACGGGGTGCAGTACGGCGAGCCGGACCCGGACGCGGAGCCGGCGGTGCGCGACGAGCTGGACGTCCGGCTGGACGCGGTGGTCGGCAAGGGCAGCCGGTTCGGCTACGTCTACGACTTCGGTGACTGGTGGGAGCACGAGCTGGTGGTGGAGGACGTCCTCGCGGCCGACCCGGACGAGCGTTACCCGAGCTGCCCGCAGGGGGCGCGGGCCTGCCCGCCGGAGGGGGTCGGCGGCCCGGCCGGGCAACTCCTGCTGCTGGCGGCGCTGGCCGATCCGCACCACCCGGAGCATGTCACGATGCGGGACTGGGTGGGCCCCGGGCACGACCCGGCGGCGTTCGACGCGGGGCGGGCGAGCACCCTGCTGCGCCGGTTCTGCTGATCCGCGGTCCCGCCGGGTCATCACGTCAAGCGGGATAAACGCGATACCTGGTAACGATCTGGGAACGCTCCCAACGGTCTATTGACACCCCCGACACCTCCCGGCAATCTCATGGGAGCGTTCCCAAGGGCGTGGCGCGGATCACCCGCGACCATCCCAGACCGACCGGCGATTACCGCCGGACCGGCCGGGACGTGCGACAGCACCCCCCACCACACCCACCCAGCCTCACCATCGAAAAGGGGTCAGGATGAGCGTCACCACGCGGCGTACCCGGTTCGCGGTCGCCGCCCTGGCCGCAGTAACCGCCATCGGCGGTCTCGCGGCCTGCGGCAAGGACGACGAGCCGAAGGAGGCCGGCGGCAAGCCCAGCAAGCTGGTCGTCGACACCTTCGGTGAATTCGGATACGACGAGATCGTCAAGCAGTACGAGAAGGACACCGGCATCAAGGTCGAGCTGCGCAAGACCGCGCAGCTCAACGAGTACCGGCCGAAGGTGGTCCGGGCCCTGGCCACCGGCAAGGGCGCCGCGGACGTCACCGCGCTCGAAGAGGGCATCCTCAACGAGTTCAAGACCAACCCGGCCAACTGGGCCGACCTGACGCCGCTGATCGCCGACCACAGCAAGGAATACCTGCCGTGGAAGTGGGAGCTGGGCAAGGCGGCGGACGGGCGGCTCATCGGCCTGCCCACCGACGTCGGCAGCCTCGGCGTCTGCTACCGCAAGGACCTGTTCGCCGCTGCCGGTCTGCCGACCGAGCGCGACCAGGTGGCGGCGCTCTGGCCGGACTGGAACGCCTTCATCGAGACCGGCAAGAAGTACCGCGCGGCCACCAACAAGGGCCTGATCGACTCGGCCACCACCGCCGCCAGCGCGGTCATGGTGCAGCAGGGCGGTGACCTGTTCTACGACAAGGAGGACAACGTCATCGCCGACAAGAGCGCCGCGGTGAAGACCGCGTGGGACACCGCCGTCGCGATGTCCGACGCGAAGATCTCCGCCAAGAGCGCCACCTGGTCGCCCGAGTGGTCGGCCGGCTTCAAGCAGGGCACCTTCGCGGCCACCTTCTGCCCGTCGTGGATGCTCGGTATCGTCGCCGACAACTCCGGCCCGGAGAACAAGGGCAAGTGGGACCTGGCGCCGGTTCCCGGCGGCGCGGGCAACTGGGGCGGCTCCTGGCTGGCCGTGCCCTCCCAGAGCAAGTACCCCAAGGAGGCGGCCAAGCTCGCCGAGTACCTGACCAACGCGAAGAGCCAGGTCGAGGCGTTCAAGCTCAAGGGCCCGCTGCCGACCAACCTCGAGGCGCTGAAGAACCCGGAGTTCACCAGCTTCACCAACGAGTACTTCAGCGGCGCGCCGACCGGCAAGATCTTCGGTGAGAGCGTCGAGAAGATCCAGCCGCTGCACCTCGGCCCGAAGCACCAGGCGATCAAGGAGAACGCGTTCGAGCCGGCCCTGCGCTCGTACGAGAACGGGCAGTCCCCCAAGGACAAGGCCTGGGAGCAGTTCCTCAAGGACGCCAAGACCCAGGGCGCCTTCTGATCACTGCACCACCACCGGCGGTGGCGTCCGGGCATGTCCCGGGCGCCACCAATGGCGTCCCCCCGTTCCACGTACCGCCCGCCTCACCGGCCCCGCCGGAGCCGGGAAAGGACCCCGCATGAGCCTCTCGGCCACGACGGCGCCGCCGTCGCCCAGCGCCCCACCCCCCACACCTCCCCGGCGGCGCAGCCGGGCGATCACCCTGAACCGCCTCGACCTGAAGCTCTCGCCCTACCTCTACATCGCGCCGTTCTTCGTGATCTTCGGCATCTTCGGGTTCTACCCGATGCTGCGTACCGCGTGGATGTCGCTGCACGACTGGGACCTCATCGGCGACCACAGCTTCATCGGGTTCGACAACTACACCCGGCTGTTCACCGACGAGTACTTCTGGAACGCCACGATCAACACGTTCGGCATCTTCATCCTGTCGACGATCCCCCAGTTGCTCCTGGCGCTGTTCCTGGCCACCATGCTCAACCGCACCTTCCTGCGGGCCCGGACGCTGTTCCGGATGGCCATCTTCATGCCCAACGTGGTCTCCGTCGCCGCGGTGGCGATCGTCTTCGGGATGCTCTTCCAGCGCGACTTCGGTCTGATCAACTGGGTGCTCAGCCTGGTCGGCGTTGACGCGGTCGACTGGGACGCCCAGAAGTGGAGCTCCTGGACGGCCATCGCCTCCATGGTCAACTGGCGGTGGACCGGCTACAACACGCTGATCCTGCTGGCCGGCATGCAGGCCATCCCGAAGGACCTCTACGAGGCCGCCGCGATCGACGGCGCGAACCAGTGGAAGCAGTTCTGGCGGATCACCCTGCCGATGCTGACCCCCACCTTCGTCTTCGTGGTCACCCTGTCCACCATCGGTGGGCTCCAGCTCTTCACCGAGCCGCTGGTCTTCGGCAACGGCAACATCATCGGTGGCGACCAGCGCGAGTTCCAGACCCTGGCGATGTACATGTACGAGCTCGGTATCGAGAACCTCAGCTCCGCCGGCTACGGCGCAGCGGTGGCCTGGGCCATGTTCGTCATGATCGCCCTGGTCTCGCTGGTGAACTTCCTGCTCGTCCGCCGTTCGGTGAAGTGAGGACCGCGCCGTGAACAAGGCATCCCAGCGCCTCTGGCGCACCAGTCCGCTGCTCTACATCGCGCTCGTCGTCGCGGTGCTCTTCTCGGTCTACCCGTTCTACTACATGGTGGTCATCGCCACCCGTAGCCTCGACCAGATCAACGACGTACCGCCGCCGTTCACCCCGGCCGGCGAGTTCGGCGCGAACTTCGGCCGGGTGCTCGACAACGACGCGGCGAACTTCCTGACCGGTCTGCTCAACTCGGTGATCGTCTCCGCGGTGGTGACCGTCTCGGTGGTGATCACCGGCTCGCTGGCCGGCTTCGCCTTCGCCAAGCTGCGGTTCCGGGGCCGCAACGCCCTGCTGCTGACGATCATCGTGACCATGATGATCCCGACCCAGCTCGGCCTGATCCCGCTCTGGGGCATGATCCAGGACCTCGGCTGGTACGACACCCTCTACGCGGTGACCGTGCCCTTCCTGGTCAGCGCGTTCGGCGTGTTCATGATGCGGCAGTACGCCATCCAGGCCATCTCCGACGAGCTGATCGAGGCGGGCCGGGTCGACGGCGCCAGCACCTTCCGGATCTTCTGGAACATCGTGCTGCCGGCGTTGCGCCCCGCCGCGGCCGTGCTCGGCCTGCTCACCTTCATGGAGACCTGGAACTCCTACCTCTGGCCGTACGCCGTGCTCACCCCCGAGAACCCGACCCTGCAGGTGTCGCTGGCGTTCCTGTCGTACGCCTACTACACCGACTACTCGCAGGTGTTCGCCGCGACCGCCATCGGCACCGTGCCGCTGGTGATCGTGTTCATCGTGTTCGGCCGCCAGATCATCGGCGGCATCATGGAAGGCGCCGTCAAGTCGTGAGCAACCCGACCCACCCGCCCGCTGTCGGCGTACTCGACCAGGGGCCGGAACTGACCTTCCCGCCCGGCTTCCTGTGGGGCGCGGCGACCGCCGCGTACCAGATCGAGGGGGCCGCCGCCGAGGGCGGCCGGACCCCGTCGATCTGGGACACGTTCAGTCACACCGAGGGGCGGGTGGTCTCCGGGCACACCGGGGACGTGGCCTGCGACCACTACCACCGGATGTCCGACGACGTCCGGTTGATGGCGGAGCTGGGCCTCAAGTCGTACCGGTTCTCGGTCTCCTGGCCGCGGGTGCAGCCCGGCGGCACCGGCGGTGCCAACCAGGAGGGCCTGGACTTCTACCGGCGGCTGGTCGACGAGCTGCTGGCCAACGGCATCGAGCCGTGGCTCACCCTCTACCACTGGGACCTGCCCCAGCCGCTGGAGGACGCGGGCGGCTGGCCGGTCCGGGACACCGCCGGTCGGTTCGCCGACTACGCGTCCCTGGTCGCGGACGCCGTCGGCGACCGGGTGAAGTACTGGACCACGCTCAACGAGCCGTGGTGCTCGGCGTTCCTCGGCTACGGCTCCGGGGCGCACGCCCCCGGGCGCTCCGACGGGGCGGACTCGGTCCGGGCCGGGCACCACCTCATGCTCGGTCACGGGCTCGCCGTGCAGGCCCTGCGGGCGAAGCTGCCGCAGGCCCAGCTCGGGGTCACGGTCAACCTCTACCCGGTGACCCCGGCCACCGACGCCCCGGACGACGTCGACGCCGCCCGCCGGATCGACGGGTTGGCCAACCGGTTCTTCCTCGACCCGCTGCTGCGCGGGTCGTACCCGGCGGACCTGACCGCCGACCTGGCCGAGGTGACCGATTTCGGACACGTCCGCGACGGCGATCTGGAGATCATCTCCACTCCGCTGGACCTGGTCGGGATCAACTACTACAGCCGGCACGTGGTGGCCGCGCCGGTCGCCGGCGAGGAGCCGGAGAAGTACTGGCGGGCGCCGTCCTGCTGGCCGGGCAGCGAGGACGTGCGGTTCGTCACCCGGGGCGTCCCGGTCACCGACATGGACTGGGAGATCGACGCCCCGGGCCTGGTGGAGACGCTGCGGCGGGTCCACGAGGAGTACACCGACCTGCCGCTCTACGTCACCGAGAACGGCTCGGCGTTCGTCGACACCGTCCAGGACGGTCGGGTCGACGACGTCGACCGGTTGGCCTACTTCGACGCCCACCTGCGGGCCTCACACGAGGCGATCGCGGCCGGGGTGCCCCTGCGGGGCTACTTCGCGTGGTCGCTGATGGATAATTTCGAGTGGGCCTGGGGTTACACCAAGCGCTTCGGGATGATCTGGATCGACTACGACACCCAGGCCCGTATCCCCAAGTCCAGCGCCAGGTGGTACGCCGAGGTGATCCGACGCAACGGTCTGGCCGCACAATAGGCAGAGGCCAGCCAGCATTCCGGACGGCCCCGCCGCGCCGCCCGCCCCCGGGGGCGGACGGCGGGGACCGTCCGACGTCGGAGGAGAGACGATGACAACGCAACGCACCCGGTCACTCGGGCGCCCGACCCTCGACGCGGTCGCCGCCCGCGCGGGTGTCGGGCGGGGCACGGTCTCCCGGGTGGTCAACGGCTCACCCCAGGTCAGCCCGGAGGCCCGGGCCGCCGTCCAACAGGCCATCGCCGAGCTGGGGTACGTCCCGAACCGGGCGGCACGGGCACTGGTCACCCAGCGGACCGACTCGGTGGCCCTGGTGGTCTCCGAGTCGGGGGAGCGGGTCTTCACCGAGCCGTTCTTCGCCGGCATCGTCCGGGGCGTGAGCTCCGGCCTGCTGGAGACGCCGCTGCAACTCTGGCTCGCCATGGTGCAGTCCCCGATCGAACGGGAACGGGTCGAGAACCACCTGACCAACCAGCACGTCGACGGGGTCCTGCTGCTGTCGCTGCACGACTCCGACCCGCTGCCCACCCTGCTGGAGGAGCGCGACCTGCCCACCGTGCTCGGCGGCCGGCCGGCCCGGATGCTGCGCCCCGGGGCACGGCCGTCCTGGTTCGTCGACGTCGACAACGTCGGTGGCGCCCGCAACGCGGTGCAGCACCTGGCCCGGCAGGGCCGCCGCCGGATCGCCACCATCGCCGGCCCGCAGGACATGGGCGCCGGCCTGGCCCGCCTGGTCGGCTACCGGGAGGCGGTGGAGTCGACGGTCGGGATGCTCGACCCCCGCATGATCGCCTACGGGGACTTCAGCGAGGGCAGCGGCGCGGCGTGCATGCGTCGGCTGCTGGACGCCTGCCCCGAACTGGACGCGGTCTTCGTCGCCTCCGACCTGATGGCGTTCGGCGCGCTGCGGACGCTGCGCGAGGCGGGCCGGCGGGTGCCCGAGGACGTGGCGATCATCGGGTTCGACGACTCACCCGTCGCCCAGCAGGCCGACCCGCCGTTGACCACGGTCTTCCAGCCGGTGGAGGAGATGGGCCGGCAGATGGCCCGGCTGCTGGTGGCCCGGATCCGGGGTGACGAGATCCCCACCCCGCACATCCTGCTGGACACCGAACTCATCCAGCGTGCCTCCACCTGAAACGCTTCGACAGCTCCGACCTCCACCTCCGGCCCGCCGCCGGGTGGCCTGACGCGCCGGTGGCCCCGGCTCAGGACCAACGGCCCAGGTTCAGGACCAGCGGCGCAGTTCCCGCCTGGCCAGCGACGCGCGGTGCACCTCGTCCGGGCCGTCGGCGAGCCGCAGGGTGCGGGCCTGGGCCCAGAGCCCGGCGAGCGGGGTGTCCTGACTGACCCCGGCGCCGCCGTACCCCTGGATCGCCTTGTCGATCACCCACTCGGCCATCGCCGGCGTGGCGATCTTGATGGCCTGGATCTCGGTGTGCGCGCCCCTGTTGCCGACGGTGTCCATCAGCCAGGCGGTCTTGAGCACCAGCAGCCGGGCCTGCTCGATCCGTACCCGGGATTCGGCGATCCACTCCCGGACCACGCCCTGCTCGGCGAGCGGCCGGCCGAACGCGATCCGCTGGTTGGCCCGGCGGCAGAGCAGCTCCAGGGCCCGCTCGGCCATCCCGACCAGGCGCATGCAGTGGTGGATGCGGCCGGGCCCGAGCCGGGCCTGGGCGATGGCGAACCCGGTCCCCTCCGCACCGACCAGGTTCTCCGCCGGCACCCGGACGTCGACGAAGTCGATCTCGGCGTGCCCGCCGTGCGGGGCGTCGGTGTAGCCGAAGACCGTCATGCCCCGGCGGACGTGCACCCCGGGGGTGTCCCGGGGCACCAGCACCATGCTCTGCTGGCGGTGCCGGTCGGCGTCCGGGTCGGTCTTGCCCATCACGATGAACAGCTCGCACCGGGGGTCCATCGCCCCGGACGACCACCACTTGCGCCCGTTGATCACGTAGTGGTCGCCGTCGCGGACGATCCGGGTGGCGATGTTGGTGGCGTCGGAGGAGGCCACCTCGGGCTCGGTCATGCAGAACGCCGAGCGGATCTCGCCGGCCAACAGCGGGGTGAGCCACCTGTCGCGTTGCGCCCCGGTGCCGAACTCGGCGAGCAGCTCCATGTTGCCGGTGTCCGGGGCGGCGCAGTTGACCGCCTCGGGGGCCAGGTGTGGGCTGCGCCCGGTCAGCTCGGCGAGCGGAGCGTACTGGAGGTTGGTCAGTCCGGCACCGTAGCGCGGATCGGGCAGGAAGAGGTTCCACAGGCCGCGCCGTCGCGCCTCGACCTTCAGCTCGTCGAGCACCGGGGACCGCGACCACGGGTCACCCGCCGCCGTGACCTGCGCCGCGTGCACCGCCTCGGCCGGCAGGACGCACTCGTCGAGGAACGCGCCGAGCCGCTCCCGCAGCTCGACGGTACGGGCGTCGTAGTCGAAGTCCATCAGTTCCCCCTGACCGCGCGCAGACCGTGCTCCACCAGCGGCGTCACCATGTCGCCGATCCGGTCGAACCCACCGCCGAGGGTCTGCCCCAGGGTGTGCCGGTAGTGGATGCCCTCGCAGATCACCGCGAGCTTGAAACAGCCGAGGGCCAGGTGCCAGTGCAGCGGCCCCACGTCGACGCCGCTGCGCTCGGCGTACCTGGCGATCAGCTCGCCGCCGGTGGGGAAGCCGGCGCGTGGGCCGAGCCCGTCGGCGACCGGGTTGCCCTCGGCGAGGTCGCTGTCGCCGAGCACGTCCCAATACGTCAGCAGCAGCCCGAGGTCGGCCAGCGGGTCACCGAGGGTGGCCATCTCCCAGTCCAGCACCGCCCGCACCGACACCGGGTCGACCGTGGTGAGCAGGTTGTCCAGCCGGTAGTCGCCGTGCACGATCCGGCCGGCGTTCACCCCCTCGGGCACCGAGGCGGCCAGCGCGTCGCGCAGCTCGTCCACCCCGGGCAGCTCCCGGCTGCGGGACCGGTCGAGCTGGCCGGCCCAGCGTCGTACCTGCCGGCCGAGGTAGCCCTGCGGTCGGCCGAAGTCGGCCAGCCCGACCGCGGCCGGGTCGACGGTGTGCAGCGCGGCGAGGGTGTCCATCATCGCCCAGGCCAGGTCACGGCGTTGCCCGTCGGTGAGCGGGTCGGTCTGGGCCCGGGTGCGCAGCACCTCGCCCGGCACCCGCTGCATCAGGTAGAAGGGGGCCCCGATCACCGCCGGGTCGGTGCAGAGCAGCACCACCCCGGGCACCGGCACGGCGGTCGGCGCGAGCGCGGCGATCACCTGGTGCTCGCGGGCCATGTCGTGCGCGGTGGCCAGCACGTGCCCCAGCGGTGGGCGGCGCAGCACCAGCTCGCGCCCGGCACCGTGCAGCAGGTAGGTCAGGTTGGACTTGCCGCCGGTGATCAGGCTGGCCCGCAGCGGCCCGCCGGCCAGCTCCGGGTGGTGCAGGGCCAGCCACCCGGCCAACCGGTCGAGATCCAGCCCGGGGGGCGGCCGGTCGCCGGGGGCTCCGCCGTCGTGGGACGCGTCGACGGCCGGCTCGGTCATCCGCATAGTTGATGGCAGGTCAGCCGGGTTGTCAAGGTCAGCGATTTTCCGCCCGGGACATGCCACGGCAACAGGGGCGAAATGGTCAACCGGCAGGCTGGGGACCAGCCTGCCGGCCGTGTGCGGTCGGCCCGCCGAGCGGAGGGACAGACATGTTGCTGAGAGTTCGGGTGACCCTGCCGGACCGACCCGGGACACTCGGCCAGGTGGCCCGCACGCTCGGCGTCTCCGGGGCGGACATCGTCCAGGTCGTGGTGCTGGAACGGCTCGGCGGCCGGGCGGTTGACGACTTCACCGTGGTCTGGCCCGGTGCCGCCCGGGTCGAGGGCCTACTCGCGGGCCTCGCCGCCATCCCGGGGGTACGCGTCGACGGGGTGTGGCGGGCGATCGGCGCGCCGACCACCACCGGTCAGGACGCCGAACTGCTCGCCCAGGTGGCGGCGAACCCCACCGACGGGGTGGCCACCCTGGTCGACGCGGTGCCCGGGCTGCTCGCGGCGGACTGGGCGGTGGCGGCCGTCGTGCCGGTGGACTGGGCCTCGCGGGCCGGTGCGGGGACGGCGACCGTCGGGCACGCCAGCTGGCGCGCGCCCGAGCCGCCCCGGCTGCCCGAGGTGACCCCGCTGCGGGCCCGCACCCTGACCATGGCCGACGGCACGCACTACGCGATCGCGCCGTTCGGCCGGGCCGGGCTGGTGCTGGTGGTCGCGCGGGACCACACCGAGCCGCTGACCGCCGCCGGGTTCCACGCCACCGAGGTGGACCGGCTCGCCCAGCTCGTCCGGGCCAGCGCGGTGATCCTCGGTGACCGGCTCGACCTGGTCGGCCCGAAGTCGGTGACCACCGTCACCTGACCTGGGCGGACGGTTGCCGGTGCGACACCACCGGGCAACGCCACGGCAACAGGCCGCGGGCAGGCTTCGTGGTGGGGAAAGGAGTGGACATGGCGCTGTGGCGGGTTCGCGCGACCGTGGACGACCGGCCGGGATACCTGTCGGTCCTCACCGCGAGTCTCGCGTTGCGGGGGGTCAACATCCTCACCGTGCAGGTGCACACCACCGAGGTCGGCGCGGTGGACGACTTCCTCGTCGACGCGCCGGACACCCTCGACGAGGCGGACCTGATCGCCGCCGTCGAACGCGGCCGGGGCCGGGACTGCTGGGTCGCCCGCAGCGAGGCGCGGGGCCTGGCCGACCAGCCGACCCGGGTGCTCGGGCTGGCCACCCGGCTGGTCGGTGACCCGGAACTGGCAGGCGAGGTGCTCCGGATCACGCTCGGCGCGGACGAGGTGACCTGGCGGCCGACGGCTGCCGCCGGGCACGACGCGGTGGGCACCACGACCATGCTGCTGACCGATCCGACCGGCGGCTCGTACGAACTGCGCCGGCAGGCGCCCAGCTTCACCCCGGCGGAGTACGCGCGGGCACAGGCGCTCGTCGAGTTGGCGGCGGCGGTGGCTCGGCGGGAGGCCGACCGGGTGGTCCTGGTGCTGCCCGACGGGGCGGAGCTGACCGTCCGGCCGGCGACCGCCGACGACCTGGCGGGCGTGGTCGACCTGCACGAGCGCTGTTCGGCGACCAGCCGGCAGCGGCGGTATCTCAGCGGGGCGGCGCTGCCCTCGCCGGCCCGGCTGCGCCGGTTGCTGGAACCGGCCCGGGGGCTGACCCTGGTGGCCACGACGACCGGCTCCGACGGGGCGGCGGAGTCGGTCGTCGCGCTGGCCAACCTGCTCGCCGAGGGCGACGAGGCGGAGGCGGCGCTGCTGGTGCGGGACGACTGGCAGCGGCGTGGGCTGGGCACCGCGCTGCTGCGCCGGTTGCTCGCGCACGCCGAGCGGGCCGGGTTCGCGGCGCTGGTCCTGCACACCCAGGCGGAGAACACGCCGATGGTGCGTACGGTCGCCCGGCTGGGCCGGTCCGCGCCGATCGAGCGGGACGGCAGCCTGCTCACCGTGACCGTCGCGTTGGCCGCCCCGGTGGGCGACGGCCCGGTCGCCGACGGGGCGGGTCGGCCCGGTGCTGCCGTGATCGGCCCCCGGCGGACGAGCGCGACCGGCGGGGTCTGCTGACGACCGATCACCGAGACGACCCGTGTGGCACCGGGCGGGGGCTTCCTTCCGGTGCGTGGCCGAACTCCGATGCGGAGGACGGTGTACAGGCAGGGCCCCCGGTGCGGGGGCCCTGCCCATGTCCGGGCCGGTTCCGGGCGGCGCGTCGAGGCAGGTCCCGGGCGGCAGGTCCGGGCCGGTCGTGGCCGGGTGGCCGGGCCGCCGCCGGCGGGCCGGCGGTGCGCGGCCGGTGGGTGCGTCGGCAGGGGCGGCGGTCAGCCGAAGAAGACGCCGGCCCGGCGGTGCCCGGAGACGCAGAACCGGTTGCCCTCGGTGTCGGCGAGGACGACGTACGGCAGTTGGCCGGGTTCGGGCTCGGTGGGGTAGTGCGGCCAGTCGACCCGTTCGGCACCCAGATCGCACAGCCGGTCGACCTCGTCGTCGAGGTCCCGGTCTCCCGCGTGCAGGTCGAGGTGGATGCGGGGATGGTCCGTCACCGGGCTGACGCTGATGTCCATCGCCAGGGCCACCCCGGTGCTGCCGGGCGGCGGTTCCAGCACGATCCAGCCGTCGCCGGGGTAACGGGGTGGCCGGCGGGCGTAGCCGAGGGCCCCGGCCCAGAACCGGCCGGCGCGCCGGTCGTCGGTCACGCCGAGTGACACCTGTTCGATCATCGACATCGATCAAGGCTAGTCCGGTCGGGCGGCGGTGTCCGGGGAGCTTCTTCCGGTGTCGTCGGGGTTGGCCCCTTCACAAACCGATGACCGAACGATTACATTGGCGCACATCCATGGGAGCGCTCCCGCGACTCCCCGGTCCACTCACCACCACCCGCCTCCGGCGACGCCCACCACCCGCGACGCCCCCGTCCCCGCGTCCGGTGGGCGTCGCCGGAAGGCACCATCGACAGGAGTTCCGCATGCAGCACCCGAACCGGCCCGGCCGGTCGGGCGCGGGCCGGCCCCGGCTCCGCCGCCTGCTCGCCGCCGGTGCCGCCCTGACCAGCGGGCTTGCCCTCGCCATCAGCGCCCTGCCGCTCACCGCCGGGGCCGCCCCCACCGTTGCCGGGCGCGCCGAGGCCGCCGAGGCCGCCGGCACCGGCATGTTCAACTACCCCGAGGCGTTGCAGAAGTCGCTGCTGTTCTACGAGGCGCAGCAGTCCGGCAAGAAGCCGTCCTGGAACCGGGTCTCCTGGCGGGGCGACTCCGCGCTCACCGACGGCGCGGACGTCGGCGTGGATCTCACCGGTGGCTGGTACGACGCCGGTGACCACGTGAAGTTCGGCTTCCCGATGGCGTTCAGCGCCACCATGCTCGCCTGGGGCGCGGTCGAGTACCGCGACGGGTACGTCGCCGCCGGGCAGCTCACCCCGCTGCTGAACAACCTGCGCTTCGTCAACGACTACTTCATCAAGGCGCACCCCTCGGCGAACGTGCTCTACGGGCAGGTCGGCAAGGGCGACGACGACCACAAGTGGTGGGGTCCGGCCGAGGTGCTGCCGATGGCGCGGCCCGCGTACAAGATCGATGCGAGCTGTGGCGGGGCGGACCTGGCGGGGGAGACGGCGGCGGCGATGGCCGCGTCGTCGATGGTCTTCCGGCCCACCGACGCCGCCTACGCCGACAAGCTGCTCACCCACGCCAAGCAGCTCTACACGTTCGCCGACACGGTGCGCAAGAGCTACCACGAGTGCATCACCGACGCGACCAGCTTCTACAAGTCGTGGAGCGGCTACCAGGACGAACTGGTCTGGGGCGCGATCTGGCTGCACCGGGCCACCGGTGACGCCGCCTACCTGGCCAAGGCCGAGAGCGAGTACGACAAGCTCGGCACCGAGCCGCAGTCCACCACCCGGTCCTACAAGTGGACGCTCGCCTGGGACAACAAGCAGTTCGGGGCGTACGTGCTGCTGGCCAACCTGACCGGTAAGCAGAAGTACGTCGACGACGCCAACCGGTGGCTCGACTACTGGACGGTCGGCGTCAACGGCCAGAAGGTGCCCTACTCGCCGGGTGGGATGGCCGTCCTCGACTCCTGGGGCGCGCTGCGGTACGCCGCGAACACCAGCTTCGCCGCGCTGGTCTACAGCGACAAGACCACCGACGCCACCCGCAAGGCCCGGTTCCACGACTTCGCGGTCCGGCAGGTCAACTACGCGCTCGGTGACAACCCGCGCAAGTCCAGCTACATGATCGGGTTCGGTGCCAACGCGCCGAAGAACCCGCACCACCGCACCGCGCACGGTTCCTGGTGGGACAGCCAGACGGTGCCGGTGGAGACCCGGCACGTGCTCTACGGTGCGCTGGTCGGCGGCCCGTCGGCGGCCAACGACGCCTACACCGACAGCCGGTCGGACTACGTGATGAACGAGGTCGCCACCGACTACAACGCCGGTTTCACCTCCGCCCTGGCCCGGCTCTCCCAGGAGTACGGCGGCACCCCGCTCGCCAACTTCCCGACCGCGGAGACCCCGGACATCGCCGAGCTGACCGTGGAGACCACGGTGATGCAGGCCGAGCCCCGGGCCACCGGGCTCAAGGCGGTCATCTACAACAAGTCGGCGTTCCCGGCGCGGGCGCTGACCAACGGGAAGTTCCGCTACTACTTCCGCCCCGAGGGCAGCACCGCCGTGCAGGTCACCCCCGGCTACACCCAGGGCTGCCCGTCGCCGTCGACCGCCAAGCAGCTCTCCGGCGACATCTGGTACGTCGAGGTGGACTGCACCGGCTCCACGATCGCCCCGGCCGGTCAGTCGCAGCACCGGATGGAGGTGCAGTTCAAGATCGGCGTACCGGAGGGCGGCACCTGGGATCCGACCAACGACCCGTCGTACCAGGCCACCGCCGGCCCGAACCCGAAGGTGCCGCTGTACGCCGGGACCACCCGGGTCTGGGGTGACGAGCCGACCTCGACGCCGACGGACACCACCCCGCCCACCGTCCCCGGCACCCCGGTCGCCTCGGCGGTCACCCCCACCGGCATGACGCTGACCTGGCCCGCCTCCACCGACACCGGTGGCAGCGGCCTGGCCGGCTACGACGTCGCCATGGAGCCGGTCGGCAGTGACGTGCGTTCCTCCTTCCGCACCACCACCAACAGCCTGACCCTGACCACGCTCTCGCCCGCCAGCAACTACCGGTTCTCGGTGCTGGCCCGCGACGGCGCCGGCAACAGCTCGTTGTGGTCGTCGCCGCTCGCGGTGGCCACCCCGGCCGGCACCGGTTCGGACACCAGCGGGCCGACCCCGCCCGGCACCCCGACCGCGTCGAACATCAGCGCGAACGGGGTGACCCTGAGCTGGACGCCGTCCACCGACAACGTCGGGGTCACCGGCTACCGGGTCTACAAGACCTCCTGGCCGGCCCACCTCGTCGTCGCCACGGGCTCCGGTACCACCCTCCAGGTCAACGGGCTGACCCCCGACACGTCGTACGGGTTCTACGTGGTGGCGGTGGACGCCGCCGGCAACCCGTCGACCCCGTCGAAGACCGTCACCGTGCAGACCCTGCCGGGGACCTCGACGCCGACCCCGACGCCGACCTCCACCCCGACCCCGACCCCGACCCTGCCCGCCTCGTCGTGCAAGGTCGGCTACACCACCAGCGACTGGACCAACGGCTTCACCGCGAGCATCAGCATCACCAACACCGGCACGACCGCGCTCACCGGCTGGAGTCTGGCCTTCACCTTCCCGAGCAGCGGGCAGAAGGTCGGCCAGGGCTGGTCGGCGACGTTCGCCCAGACCGGTACGGCGGTGACCGCGACCAGCATGAGCTACAACGGGGCGCTCGCCCCCGGTGCGTCCACCAGCATCGGGTTCAACGGCACCCACACCGGCAGCAACCCGAAGCCGACGAGCTTCACGCTCAACGGGGCGGCCTGCACGGTCTCCTGATCGTCGACGTGGCGTGGCCGGCACCGCACCTGCGGTGACCGGCCACGTCGCGTCGGGTGGGCCCCGGCAAAAAATGTTCCGAAACTTTTCCGAAACATCTTTGTTCTGACCGGTGCGTGATGGAAACATCGACGGCACTAGATTTAACAACCGCGACGCCCGGCCGTCCCGCCCCGACGGTCCGGGTGCGGGCCAGCAAGGAGGCCACGATGGCAATGAGCCCATCCGTTCATCACGGCGGGAGTCGGCGACGGCGACCACCAGCCGTCCGGGCGCTGCTCGCCGGCGCGGTCAGCGTCGTGACGGTGGCCGCCGTCGCGGTGATGATGCCGTCGGCGAATGCCGCCGCGACCACGTTGGGCGCGGCCGCCGCGCAGTCGGGCCGGTACTTCGGCACGGCGATCGCGGGGGGCCGGCTCGGCGACTCGAACTACACCACGATCGCCGGCCGCGAGTTCAACATGATCACGGCCGAGAACGAGATGAAGCCGGAGGCAACCCAGCCCCAGCGGGGCCAGTTCAACTTCACCTCCGGTGACCAGATCTACAACTGGGCGACCCAGCGCGGCCTGAAGGTCCGAGGGCACACCCTGGCCTGGCACGCGCAGCAGCCGCCGTGGATGCAGAGCCTGAGCGGCAGCAACCTGCGCCAGGCGATGATCGACCACATCAACGGCGTGATGGGCCACTACAAGGGCAAGCTCGCCGCCTGGGACGTGGTGAACGAGGCGTTCAACGAGGACGGCAGCCGCCGGTCGTCGAACCTCCAGGGCACCGGCAACGACTGGATCGAGGTGGCCTTCCGCACCGCGCGGGCCGCCGACCCGTCGGTGAAGCTCTGCTACAACGACTACAACATCGAGAACTGGTCGTACGGCAAGACGCAGGGCGTCTACCGCATGATCCAGGACTTCAAGTCCCGGGGCGTGCCGATCGACTGCGTCGGCCTGCAGACCCACTTCACCGGCGGCAGCTCCCTGCCGAGCAACTTCCAGACCACGCTGTCCAGCTTCGCCGCCCTCGGGGTGGACGTGGCGCTGACCGAGGTCGACGTCACGAACTCCTCCACCACCCAGTACGCCGGGCTCACCCAGGCCTGCCTGAACGTGCCGCGCTGCATCGGCATCACCGTGTGGGGCGTACGCGACAGCGACTCCTGGCGCTCCAACGAGAGCCCGCTGCTCTTCGACAGCGGCGGCAACAAGAAGGCCGCGTACAACTCGGTCCTCAACGCGCTCAACGCGGCCCCGCCGACCTCCGGGCCGACCACGGGCCCGCCCACCACGCCCCCGCCCACCACGACCCCGCCGCCGAGCGGCGGCGCCGGACGGATCGTCGGCGTGGCGTCGAACCGGTGCATCGACGTGCCGAACGCCACCCAGACCAACGGCACCCGGGTGCAGCTCTACGACTGCCACGGCCAGTCCAACCAGCAGTGGACGTACACCAGCGGCAAGCAGTTGCAGGTCTACGGCACCAAGTGCCTGGACGCCAACGGCGCGGGCACCGCCAACGGCACCGGGATCATCATCTGGGACTGCAACAGCGGGGCCAACCAGCAGTGGAACATCAACGCCAACGGCACCATCAGCGGCGTGCAGTCCGGGCGCTGCCTGGACGTCTGGGGCACCGGCAACGGCCAGCAGGTCCAGCTGTACGACTGCCACGGGCAGACCAACCAGCAGTGGCGCACCGATTTCGGGGGCAGCACCCCGCCGCCGACCACCCCGCCGGTGACCACGCCGCCGCCGACCACCACGCCCCCGCCGTCGGGCGGCTGCGCGCTCCCGTCGACCTACCGGTGGTCGTCGACCGGCGCGCTGACCAGCCCGAAGAACGGCTGGGTCTCGCTCAAGGACTTCACCAACGTCGTCTACAACGGCAAGCACCTGGTCTACGGCTCGTACGTCAACAGCAGCGGCCAGTACAGCTCGATGAACTTCGGCACGTTCACCAACTGGTCCGACATGGCCTCGGCCAGCCAGAACGGGATGAGCCAGGGCACCGTCGCGCCCACCCTGCTGTACTTCGCCCCGAAGAACATCTGGGTGCTGGCGTACCAGTGGGGGCCGACCTCGTTCAGCTACAAGACGTCGAGCGACCCGACCAACGCCAACGGCTGGTCCTCGGCGCAGACGCTGTCCACCGCCACCCTCCCGGACGCCCCCTACGGCGTGATCGACCAGACCCTGATCGGTGACGACCAGAACATGTACCTGTTCTTCGCCGGGGACAACGGCAAGATCTACCGGTCGAGCATGCCGCTGGGGAACTTCCCGGGCAGCTTCGGGTCGAGCTACACGACGATCATGACCGACTCGACGAACAACCTGTTCGAGGGCGTCGAGGTCTACAAGGTGCAGGGCCAGAACCAGTACCTGATGATCGTCGAGGCGATCGGCAGCCAGGGGCAGCGCTACTTCCGCTCCTTCACCTCCACCAGCCTGGGCGGCTCGTGGACGCCGCAGGCCACCAGCGAGAGCAACCCCTTCGCCGGCAAGGCCAACAGCGGCGCCACGTGGACCAACGACATCAGCCACGGTGACCTGGTCCGCACCAACCCCGACCAGACCAAGACCATCGACGCCTGCAACCTGCAACTGCTCTACCAGGGCAAGGACCCGAACGCGAACACCGACTACAACCTGCTGCCGTGGCGGCCGGGTGTCCTCACCCTCCAGCGCTAGGCGCACCTTCGCACGCGCAACGACCGGGGCGTGTCCGGCACCTGAGGGTGCCGGGCACGCCCCGCCCGGTTTCAGCCGGCCAGTTCCTCGGCGAGCAGGTCCATCAGCAGCGCGTCGTGCCAGCGTCCGTCCGCACCCCGCTCGTACCGCCGCATGACGCCCACCGGCCGGAACCCCACCTTCGCGTACGCCCGGATCGCCGCCGTGTTCGCCGCCGCCGGGTCGACGGTGAACCGGTGGTGGCCGTACTCGTCGACCAGGTGCCGGACCAGGGTGCGGACCGCGTGCCCGCCCAGCCCGTTGCCGCGTACCGCCGGGTCGAGGAAGACGTCCAGGCTGGCGTGGCGGTAGTCCGGGTCGGTCTCGGCGTACCACTGGATCGCCCCGACCAGCCGGCCCGCGTGCTCGACGACGTAGACCGTCACCGTGTCGTCGGCCAGGTCGGCCCGTACCGATGCGGCCAGGTCGTCGCCGCCGCGCCACCAGCGGCGCACCTCCGGGGTGGCCCGGATCGCGGCCAGGGCCGGCACGTCCGCCTCCGTCACCGGGCGCAGCGTGACCGTCCGACCGCGCAGCACCTGTCAGCCCCGCCGCTCGCCGTGCTCGACGCAGACCGCCGACCAGCCGACCGGCAGCACCTGCACCTTCATCCGCCGGCGGCAGTGCCCGCAGTAGCGGGGCGGCTCCAGCACCCGGGCCGCCGCGCAACCCGGGTGCGGGCCCGCCGTGGCGTCCGCACCACAGCGGTCGCACCAGGTCGCGGCCGACGTCAGCACGGCGGACTCCGCCGTACGGCCGCCGGCGGTCGGGTCACCCGCGTCGGTCATCATCACCTCACAGGGTGGCGGAGAGCGCCTTGACCGGCATCTTCAGCTCGTCGAGCAGCTTCAGGTCGTCGGTCGCCGGCCGTCCCAGCGTGGTCAGGTAGTTGCCGACGATCACCGCGTTGATCCCGCCCAGCAGGCCGTCCCGGGTGCCCAGGTCACCGAGGGTGATCTCCCGGCCGCCCGCGTACCGCAGGATGGTGCGCGGCATGGCCAGCCGGAACGCGGCGATGGCCCGCAGCGCGTCCTTACCCTCCACCACCGGCCGGTCGCCCAGCGGCGTGCCCGGACGCGGGTTGAGGAAGTTCAGCGGCACCTCGTGCGGGTCCAGCTCGGCGAGCTGCGCGGCGAACTCGGCGCGCTGCTCGACGGTCTCGCCGAGGCCGAGGATGCCCCCGCAGCAGACCTCCATGCCGGATTCGCGGACCATCCGCAGGGTCTCCCAACGCTCCTCCCACGAGTGCGTGGTGACCACGTTCGGGAAGTACGAGCGGCAGGTCTCCAGGTTGTGGTTGTAGCGGTGCACGCCCATCTCGACCAGGTCGTCGACCTGCTCCTGGCTGAGCATGCCCAGCGACGCGGCGACCTGGATGTCGACCGCCGCGCGGATCGCGGCGACCCCCTCGCGCATCTGCTTCATCAGCCGGTCGTCGGGGCCGCGCACGGCGGCCACGATGCAGAACTCGCTCGCCCCGGTCGCCGCCGTCTGCTTCGCCGCCTCGACCAGTGACGGGATGTCCAGCCAGACCGACCGGACCGGCGAGGTGAACAGGCCGGACTGCGAACAGAAGTGGCAGTCCTCCGGGCAGCCACCGGTCTTCAGCGAGACGATCCCCTCGACCTCGACCTCCGGGCCGCACCACCGCATCCGCACCTCGTGGGCGAGCTGGAGGGCGGCGGTGAGGTGCTCGTCGGGCAGGGTCAGCACCGCGAGGACACCGGCCTGGTCGAGGCCGACGCCGTCGCCCAGCACCTGGGTCCGGGCCTGGTCGAGGATCTCTGGCATGGCTCGTACCCTACAAGGCCGCAGCGGGCCGGGAAACGCCCGAGCCGACGGCCCCCGGCCATCCCGGCCGCCCCCTTCCGCGTGGCGGTACGGCGGGCCCGCCGCCACGCCGGTGCCGGCCCGGCGGATGGTAATTTCGCCCGACGGCGGCAACGCCGTCACCCACCGGCACGGGCCGGTCGTCGGGCACCCCGGCGACCGGGCGGCAGCGGTGTCAGGTCGGCAGGGTGCCAGGTCGGACGGCGGACGGAGGCGGTGACCGGTGGCGGACTGGCTGGCGGCCCTGGACCGGCGTGCCGCACTGCGGGCGAAGGCGGGGCTCACCCGTACCCTGCGCCCCCGCGCCGCCGGTGACCCGGACGTCGATCTGGCCGGCAACGACTACCTGGGCCTGGCCACCCACCCCGAGGTGGTGGCCGCCGCCGGCCGGGCCCTGTCCGGGTACGGGCTGGGCGCCACCGGTTCCCGGCTGGTCCGGGGCTCCACCGACGTCCACCACGCGCTTGAGGACGACCTGGCCGACTGGCTCGGCGTCGACCGGGCACTCGTCTTCTCCTCCGGCTACCTGGCCAACCTGGCCGCCGTCCGGGGCCTGGTCCAGCCGCGTACCCTGCTCGTCTCCGACGCGCACAACCACGCCTCGCTGATCGACGGCTGCCGGATCTCCGGCGCGGAGACGGTGGTCACCGCGCACGCCGACGTCGACGCGGTGGCCGCCGTGCTCGCCGCCGCGCCGGGCCGCCCGGCGGTGGTGGTCACCGAGTCGGTGTTCTCCGTCGACGGTGATCTCGCGCCGCTGGCCGCGCTGCACGCGGTGGCCCGGCGGCACGGCGCGCTGCTGCTGGTCGACGACGCGCACGGGCTCGGCGTCACCGGCCCGGCCGGTGCCGGCGCGGTGGCCGCCGCCGGGTTGGCCGGTGCGCCGGACGTGGTGGTCACCGCAACCCTGTCCAAGGCGCTCGGCGGCGCCGGCGGGGTGGTCGCCGGTCCGGCCGAGTTCGTCAGGCACCTGGTGGAGACCGGCCGGACCTTCATCTTCGACACCGCGCCGCCGCCGGCCGTCGCCGCCGGGGTACGCGCCGCCGTGGCGTTGGCCCGCGCCGCCGACGACCTGCGCGCCGAACTGGCCGACCGGGCCCGGTACGCGGTACGCCGCCTCGGCGCGGCCGGGTTGCCGGTGTCCACCCCCGACGCCGCTGTGGTGTCGGTGACCGCTCCCGGCCCGGAGGCCGCCACCGCCTGGGCTGCCGACTGCCGGTCCCGGGGTGTCGCGGTCGGCTGTTTCCGCCCGCCGTCCACCCCGGACCACCGCTCCCGCCTCCGGCTGACCCTCTCCACCGGGGTCACCCGGGCGGACTTCGAACACGCCCTGGAGGCCATCGTGGAGTGCGCCCCGCAGTCGCGAACCGAGGTGGTTCTGTGAGCGTGAGGAGTGAGCCGGGTTTGCGAGCCCCGCAGTCGCGAACCGAGGTGGTTCTGTGAGCGTGAGGAGTGAGCCGGGTTTGCGAGCCCCGCAGTCGCGAACCGGGGGGATCCTGCCGTGAGCGGGTGGAAGGGTGCGGTGCTGGTCACCGGGACCGACACCGAGGTCGGCAAGACGGTGGTGACGGCGGCGATCACGGCCGCCGCGCAGGCCGCCGGCCTGCGGGTCGCGGTGGTCAAGCCGGGCCAGACGGGCACGGCCACCGGCGAACCCGGCGACGTGGACTCGGTGACCCGGCTGGCCGCCCCGCTGACCGGTCGTACCCTGGCCAGTTACCCCGACCCGTTGGCTCCGCTGGCCGCCGCCCGGGTCGCCGAGCTGGAGCCGTTGGAGCTGTACACGGCCGTCGACGCGGTCCGCGCGGAGGTCGACAAGCACGACCTGGTGCTGGTCGAGGGGGCCGGTGGGCTGCTGGTGCCGATGGGACTGCGTCCGTCGGGTGAGGCGTGGACCGTCGCCGACCTGGCGGTGTCGCTGGGCGCTCCGGCGGTGGTGGTGGCCCGGGCCGGGTTGGGCACCCTCAACCACACCGCGCTGACCCTGGAGGCGTTGGAGCGTCGGGCCGTGCCCGCCGGGGTGGTGATCGGCGCGTGGCCGGCGGAGCCGCAGCTGGTGCACTGGGCGAACCTGACGGAGCTGGTGCCGAGCCTGCTCGGCGCGTTGCCGGCCGGGGCCGGGGCGATGGATCCGGGCGTGTTCCGCCGGTCCGCCCCGGGCTGGCTCACCCCCGACCTGTACGGGGTGCTCGACGACTGGCGTACCTGGGCCGAGGACGCCGGCTGACCGGTCCGCTCACTCGGTGGCGGGGACCGGCCGGGGCCGGTCGTCCTGCGCAGGTCGCGGGGCGACGACGTGGACCTGGCCGCCCGCGGTGCGGTTGTGCGCCTCGATCCAGGTGTCCAGCGCGGTGCCGCAGGCGTGGTCGAGGTGCCCCAGGCCGTGCAGGTCCAGCCGGACGATCCGGTCGGTGGGCAGCGCGTGCAGGGTGTTGAGGATGGTGGGTAGCCGCAGGAAAGTGGCGTTACCGACGATGGCGACGTCGATCGGGCCGGTGCCGGTGCCGGTGCCGTGGTCGTCGACGGTGACCCGGACGTGCGACGTCTCCCAGGCGACCTTGGCCACCGCCAGGCCGAGGCCGACCAGCACGCCGGTGAACATGTCGGTGGTGACGATGGCGACGGCGGTGACCGTCAGCACCACCGCCTCGCCCCGGTGTGTCCGCCAGAGCCCGGGCAGCGTCCGCAGCGGCAGCAGCTTGCACCCGGCGTGCACCAGCACGGCGGCGAGCGCGGGCAGCGGGATCAGCCCGACCAGGCCGGGCACGGCGGCGACGAAGAGCAGCAGCCACAACCCGTGCAGCACCCGGGACGCCTTGGTCCGCGCGCCGGCGTGCACGTTGGCGGAGCTGCGCACGATGACGGCGGTCATCGGCAGCGCGCCGAGCAGCCCGCAGACCGTGTTGCCGGTGCCCTGGGCGACCAACTCCCGGTCGAAGTCGGTCCGGGGCCCCTGGTGCATCCGGTCGACGGCCGCCGCGCTGAACAGGCTCTCCGCCGAGGCGACCAGGGTGAACGTGACGATGGTGGCGAGTACCCCGAGGTCGGCGAGTTGGCTGGGGTGGCCGAGCGACGGTTGGATCGCCGCGAGCAGCCCCGCCACCTCGATGGTGTCGACGGGTAGACCCAGCACGGCGCTCGCCGCGGACGCCGCGACGACGGCGACCAACGCCCCGGGCACGGTACGCAGTCTGCCGGGCAGCAGGTTCCAGAGCATCATCACCGCGATGGTGGCCGTACCCAGGGCGAGCGACAGCCTGGCTGGTTCGGAGCCGGTCAGCTCACCGACCAGTGCCGGCAGACCGGTGAACGCGGCGAGGCCGACAGGGGCGGTCCCGGCGCCGGCCAGGATGTGCAGTTGACCGGCGATGAGCAGCAGTCCGATGCCGGCGAGCATGCCGTGCACCACGGCCACCGAGATGGCCCGGAACCACCGGCCGAGCCGCAGCAGCCCCAACCCGATCTGAAGCAGGCCGGCGACCAGCACGATCGTGCCGAGGCCGGTCAGGCCGTACCGTTCCACGGCCTCGGCGACGAGCACGGTCAGCCCGGCGGCCGGTCCGCTCACCTGGAGGCTGCTGCCCGGCATCACCCCCACCACCAGCCCACCCACCACCCCGGTGACCATCCCGAGTTCGACGGGTACGCCGGAGGCGACCGCGATCCCGACGCACAGCGGCAACGCGACCAGGAACACCACGAGCGATGCCGGCACGTCACGCCGCCACTCTCCCCACCTCACCGCCCCCCACCACCCGACGCCACCCCACCCGTCCCCGCCACCCCGCCCGTCCCCGCCACCCTGCCGGCCCCCGCCCCCGCCACCCCGTCCCCGCCGCGCGCCACCCCGCCCGCCCCGGTGATCAAGAGGTTTGCGTCAGATCGAAGATCAACGTTGACGCAAACCTCTTGATCAACCCGGGAGGGCGGGGGGAGCGGCGGGAGTGGGGGGAGTGGGCGGGGTGGGGAGGGGGTGGGGTGCATGAGGACCTCCCGGGTTGGTGTGGCGCTTGGCGTCACACGGGGTTCAACCCTTGGCGGGGAGTGGGGGTTACGCCCGTTTCCGCAGGTGAACGGGGTTCAGGCGAGGCTGCGGCGGGGGGCTACGGCGTGGTGGCGCGGCGGACCACGAAGGCGTCGGGCATCCGGAAGGTGAGGTTGTCCGGGCACCACGGCGGACGTACCACCGTCACCGCGTCCAGCAGCGGTGCCGCCTCGGCGACCACCACCGCCGCCTCCAGCCGGGCCAGTTGCGCGCCGACGCACCGGTGCGCCCCCGCCCCGAAGGCCAGGTGCCGGCGGGACCCACGCTGCCCCGGGCGGAACCCGGCCGGGTCGGCCACCACCGCCGGGTCGCAGCCGGCCCGGGCCAGCCACAGCAGCATCGAGCTGCCCGCCGGCACCGGCGTACCGCCCAGGGTCGTGTCGACCGCCGCCACCCGCCGCCAGGTGACGATCGGCGGGTCCCGGCGTAGGCCCTCCTCGACCACGTCGGCGACGGCGACGGTGCCGGCCCGCAGCCCGGCACGCACCCCGGGTTCGCCGGTGAGCCGGTGCAACAGCAGGGTGAGGAACTGGCTGGTGGTCTCCTGGCCGGCTACCAGCAGGAAGAACAGCGCCCCGACCACCACGTCGAGGGAGTGCCCGGCGGCGCGCAGCCGACCGGCCAGGCCGCCCCCGGTGCCGGCGAACTCCCGCAGTACGGCATGGAACCGGCCCACCTCGGCGGCGAGGCTCTGCTGCCGCTCGGCGTCCAGCGGGGCCCAGAACAGCTCCAGTGCCGCCCGCGCGAAGTCCTTCACCGCGCCCACCGGGGCGTCCGGCAGCTCGACCAGCCGGGCCAGCGCCAGCAGCGGCAGATCGGCGGCGAGCCGGGCGTGCAGGTCGACCGGCCGGCCGGCGGCCAGTTCGGCGGCGATCCCGGCCACCCGGGCCCGCACCAGCGTGGTCAACCACGGCCGTTGGGCGGCCACCCGGTCCGGGTGCAGCGCCTCGGCGACGATCGCCCGGATCGCCGGGTGGCTGTCCCCGGCGTTGTTGGCCAGCGTCGGCGGCAGCCGGAACCGGTGCGCGGTGAGCACCCGCAGCGCGGCCACCGGGATCGGGGTCACCGCGTCCAGGGCGTTGTCGGGCCGCCAGGTCACCGGGTCGGCGAGCACCCGCCGGACCAGCGCATGCCGGGTCACCACCAGGTGTACGCCACCGACCCGGTCGACGACCCTGGCCACGTCCGGCCAGGGTTCGTCGACGGACGCCTCCCACCCCCGGAACAGCACCCGGTCACGCTAGCGGGCGGCCCCCGGCGGGGCGGGGTCCAGTTCCCACACCGTGGTGTGCTTCACCCGTACGCTCTCCAGCGCCTCCGGCACCGGCACGTCGTAGCCGGCCAGTTCGCGGAACCGTTCCCGGGGCAGGAACGCCCGGCCCGGGTCGCCGACCAGCACCCGGGCACCGGAGCGGGCGGCCCGCAGCAGGAAACGCAGCACCCGGCGGGCCATCGCCTCGCTGTAGAAGACGTCCCCGGCGAGCAGCACCTCGGCGTCCCCGGCGTCGCCGTCGAGGACGTCGGCCAGTTCGGCGTCGACGCGTACCCCGTTGGCGTGGGCGTTGAGGGCGACGGCGGCGACGGCCCGCTCGTCGATCTCCACCGCCCGTACGGCCGCCGCGCCGGCCCGTGCGGCGGCGATGGCGACCAGGCCGGAGCCGGAGGCGAGGTCGAGCACCCGGCGGCCGGCGACGGTCTCCGGGTGGTCGGTGACGTACCGGGCCAGGCCCTGCCCACCGGCCCAGGCGAAGGCCCAGAACGGCGGCGGCTGGGAGCTGCGGAACTCGCCCTCGGTCAGCTCCCACAGGCCGATCGGCTCGTCGGCCTGGTGCAACCGCACCTCGGGTACGAAGGCGACCGGGGCGAGCCGGGCGTGCAGCCGGACGAAGGCCGCGGAGAGATCGGACACCCGCCCAGGATGTCAGCCGCGCGAACCCCGGCGCGGTCGACCCTCACCGGCCCGACGAAGCGGCCAAGCCCACACCGTCACCCGGCGTGTCGGCGAAGGCGGGTGACCGGTTCACCACTGTCGGTGTTAACCGGCCCCGTACTTGCCGACCGGCGCGAACACGCCCGTCTACCGGCTTCCCCATCGTGCTCATAGCGTGGCGGGTGGACAAGACCGACGGGAGGAGCGAGGCGGTGGTGATGGTGTGGCGGAACGCGCTACGGGTCGGGGCGGTGCTGGCCTGCCTGTCGGGGACAGCGCTCGTCGGGCCGACACCGGCGTCGGCGGCGGACCGCTTCTCCACCGAGCTGAGTGGCCTGCCGGCCCAGTTCACCGCCGGGGACCAGGTGCGGACGGTCTCGGCGGTGGTGTCCAACAAGGGCGACGGCGGCTGCGTGAAGGTCCGCTGGTCGATGGTGCTCTCGGTGCAGGGGCTGCGACTGGACCAGGTCAAGATGGACCGGGTCGAGGAGACCGGCTCGTTCCCGCTGGACATCCGGGCGCAGGGGGACGTGGCCCGGTTGACCGACCGGCAGCTCGACCCGGGCACCCTCTGCCCGGACCGCACGGTCACCGCCACCTACCGGGTGGCCTTCGCCGAGGACGTCACCCGGGGTCGGATCACCATGGCCGCCGAGGCGTACGACCCGAACCTGCGGCTGCTCGCCCGACGTACCGCCACCCGGCAGGTCGTCGGCACGGCACCACCGCCCACCACGGCGGCACCCGAGCCGACCACCGCGTCGCCGGAGCCGACCGAGGAGGTGCTGGAGCCGACCGAGGAGGAGACCGAGCCGACCGAGGAGGCGCTGGCCGAGGTGCCGCCACCGGCCGCGGCGAACCGTTCGGCCAACGCCAGTGGGGGCTTCGGGGTGGTGCAGGCGGCGTTCCTGCTCGGCGGCCTGCTGCTCTTCCTCGGCGTCGGCCTGCTGATGCGGCTGCGGCAGCTCACCCGGACCGCGTCCGACGGGGTGGAGGGCGACGATGCGCGCCCGGTCCGTCGGCCCGTCCGCTGGACCACCGTCCGACGGTGATCGGGGGCCGCCGGGGCCGGGTGGCGCCACCACCCGGCCCCGGCGGGTTTCACTTCGCGAACACCTGGAACTCGGCGATCCGCACCTGGTCGCGCGCCGGGCTGGCGGTCGCGCAGTCGGTCCGGGTCGCCGGGTCGTCGTCCTGCTCACCGGCGTACGCCGGGCCGCCGGTGCACTGGCTGGCCAGCACCTCCAGCCGGACGTGGGTGGCGACGGTGGCCGGCACCCGGAACGATCTGGCGATCAGGTCCCGGCTGTAGGCCCGGTACCTCCCGCCGGGGAACGCGTCGTCGGCGCTGGTGTAGACCCGGGTCCAGCGGGCCGGGTCGGCGCAGTCGGTGGTGGTCGCGTCGCAGGTCGACACCGCGAACGACCGCAGCGCGCTCAGCGCGTTCTGCGCGCCGGGGTCGGCGTCGCCGGTGATCGCCGGGCGCAGCATCGCGCTGACGGTGACCCGTTGCACCGGCTGCGGGGTGCCGAAGGGCAACGTCACGGTGACCTGCCTGCCGGCCACCCCGGTCAACGACGCCCAGTTGGTGGCCTCGGTGTCGTCGGCGATCCGGTCCAGGTTCACCCCGTCCCCGGTGATCGTCGCCCCCGAGGTGGTGGATGCCAGGTTCTGGCTCAGCCGCAGGTCGACGTACCCCTGCTGGCCGGCCTTGGCGACCACCTCCAGGCGCTGGTGGCCGAAGCCGGGGGCGACCGCCAGCACCTGGTACGTCCCGGCGACGGCCTCGAAGGTGGCCGGTAGCGGGGTGGCCGGGTCGGTGTCGGCGACCGGGGTGGCCCGCGCCTCGTAGTCACCGACGTAGAGCCGGATCGGCGCGTTGACGCTGTCGCCCCGGGGACGCAGGGTCAGCGTGGCGTTGCCGCCGGTCGGGCTGGCGAAGCTCGGCGTGGGGTCGGTGTCGGCGGCGCCGACGGTGGCGGCGTCCCGGCCCATCCCGGAGCGGGCGAACTCGGCCCAGATCAGCTCCTGGTTGGCCCCGCCGAAGCGCAGCCGGTCGGCGGTGAGCAGGTTGTCCCGCATGTCGAGCATGCTGACCTGGCTGGCCGCCTGGAGCAGGAACGAGTCGAAGACCAGCTGCACCCAGCGCCGGTTGCCCGGGCAGTTCTCGGCGGCCACCCGGCCCTGCGCGCAGTCGAGCTGCCGCGCCGGGGTGCCCAGGCCGTACTTCTTGACCAGGGCGGCGCGGATGCGGAAGTTGGTCGCACCCCAGATCTCCCCGTCGGCGTGCACCGCCGGGCCGCCGGTGTTGTAGCCGACGTCGGAGTAGTTGAGCGGGCTGCGGCTCAGGTCGTAGTTGCGGATGCCGCTGACCAGGTTGCCGGTGACGTAGCCGCCGGTGACGAAGGGCGTCTCGCCGGGGGCACGCAGGCCGTGCTCGTAGAGGTACTCGGCGGCGAGCAGGTCGCTCCACGACTCGCCCATCGCCCCGCCCTGGTGGCCGCTGATCCCGCTGTCCGGGCCGGCGATCATCCGGTTGGTGATGGCGTGGGTGTACTCGTGGCCGATCACCGTCATGTCGTAGTCGCCGTCGACGCACGGCGGGTACGGCCCACCGGCCTGCGGCTGCCACAGGTACATGTTGGTGCTCGGCGGCAGGCCGTCACGCGGGGTGGACTGGTTGGCGTTGTTCCGGTTGCCGCTCAGCGCGCCCTGCTGGGCCCGCCCCTGCTCGGCGTCGCCGCCCAGCCCGGCACCGCTGACGTTGACCGCCTGCAGGTTCCAGCTGGCCTCGGTGAAGCCCAGGTGCCAGGCCCAGTCGTGCATCCGGTTGTGCATGGCGAACAGGTTGGCGGTGGCGGCGTCGGCGTCGTTGCGCTGGGCGGAGGTGAACACCGCCGGGTTGCAGCGGGCCTGGTGCCACTGGTCGGTGAACGGGTACTCGTAGCGCCGGTCCGGGCGGTCCGGGGCGTTGACCATGGGGCTGCCGGCGCCCCAGGAGACCACGGTGTTGGCGGAGTTGCCCCGGGTGGTGCCGGTGGGCGTGCCGGTGGCGAGGTCGACGTCCCAGGGTTGCCCGCCCGCCGGGTCGCGGAAGGCGGCGGCGCAGTCGGGTGCGGGGCTGGCGCACCAGCGGACCCGGGGGTCCTGCCCGGGGGCGAGGTCCTGCGGCGGGGTGGCCGGGTAGACCGCCCAGCTCGGGTTGTCGGAGTCGAAGTCGACGAGGTCCTCGCGGACCAGCACCTTCCCGGTGATCCCGTCGACGTAGGTGGTGAAGGCCGCCGGGTGGTCGCTGTCCTTACCGATCAGGGTCACCTCGTAGGCGGCCCGGTTGCCGTCGACCGGGGTGGGCACGGCGACCTGGCGCACCCGGTGGCTGGCCACCGCGTCGGTGGCCAGGCCGGCGTCGGCGAGCGCGTCGGCGTACGCCTGCTCGGCGGTGCGGGTGGCCGGGGCGGGGGCGGCGGCGTCCCGGGACAGCGAGGAGCTGACCGAGAGCACGGTGCCGTCGGCGACCGCCACGGTGACCAGCCCGTCGTGACCGGCGGGCAGGTCGCCGAAGCGCTGTCGCAGGGTGACCACCGCGCCGTCGCCGATCCGCCGGACCAGGATCCGATCCATGGTGGCGACCGCGTCGGCGTCGAGCCCGAACAGGTCCCGCTGGGTGGTGAGGTAACGCCGGGCGGCGGCCTCCGGGTCGGCGGGCAGGCCGGTGGCGAGCCGGCCCGGGCCGAGGGCGTGCGGGGTGCCGAGCCGGTTCCAGCGCACCGGGGCGCCGGTGGCCCGGGCCAGGCTGCGCTGGCGGGCCTCGGGTGCGGCGGTACCGGTGCGGTTGTCGACGTCGGCGGCCTGGTGGCGGTCGTCGGCGAACGAGCCGGAGCGGCCCGGGGCCGGGGCCGCGGTGTCGCCCGGCGCCGCTGTGGCGGTGCCCCCGCCGGGCAGCAGGGCGGCGACCACGGCGGCGGTCGCCAGTACGGGAACGAGCCGGCGTCGATGCCGGCTCGTTCGGGGTGTCCACTCCGGTCTGGGCACGGAACCTCCTCGTGGGAGCGGGGACCGGCGCGACGCCGGCCCGGCGCAGGCGGGGTAACGCATGCGCATACGTGGATACCAGGCGGATCGGACGGGGGCAATGGCCCGCGCTGCGCGGATCAGACGAGCTGGGCGGGGTCGAGCCCCAGTTCCCGGGCTGTGACCAGCCGGATCCACTCGCCGAACTGACGCCGGGAGATCACCCGCTCGTGCACGGCGAGCTGGACGGCGAGCCCGTCCATCACCGCGTTGATCCGCCAGGCGGCGCCGGCCGGGTCGGCACAGTCGAAGGTCCCGTCGGCCACCCCGGCCGAGATCACCGCCGCCAGGTCCTCCCGCCAGCGCAGGTCCAGCCGTCGGCAGACCTTCTCCAGTTCCGGGGTGCGCAGCGACTCCGCCCAGCCGTCGATCCACATCGCCCAGGGCCGGCCGGTGGGGGTGTAGAGACGCAGGATGCGCCGGAGCTTGGTCAGCGGCGGGGTGGCGGAGCGCAGCACCGCGTCCAGCCGGGACAGTTCCTGCTCGACGGCGTACGCGAACGCCTGGGCGAGCAGCCGCTCCTTGGTGGCGAAGTGGTAGAAGACCAGCGCCTGGCTGACTCCGGCGGCGGCGGCGACGTCGGCGGTGCGGGTGTTGGCGAGTCCACGCTCGACGATCACGTCACAGGCCGTGCGCAGCAGGGAATCCAGGCGGACATCGGCGGCGGCACGTCTCGTCACGCCGCTACGGTAACCTATCGAACCGAGCACAGGGAGTTACCGACCCGCCCGATCGGGCTGCCGGCAGTCGGAAGCCGGACAGCACCCCGCAGCGAGTGGGCTACCTTTCCGACCTGTTCACCAGGGGTGCCGGCGACGCACCCCACCCCGGCAGCCAACTCTCCTAGGAAGCTCTGGCGGTGGTGGGGTCGGTCACCGCCCGGTGGTCGAACGCGCCGTCAGCGGCCCCGATTTGGCATCGGTGGAACCGCTCGGCTAGAGTTTCCATCCGTCACCGGGTGTCGTCCCGGAGGCAAGCGGACGTAGCGCAGCTGGTAGCGCATCACCTTGCCAAGGTGAGGGTCGCGGGTTCGAATCCCGTCGTCCGCTCGGAGCTGCCGCCACGCATGACGGGGGCAACCTCGGTGGGGTGGCCGAGAGGCGAGGCAACGGCCTGCAAAGCCGTGTACGCGGGTTCAAATCCCGTCCCCACCTCGGTAACAGGCACGGGCGATTGGCGCAGTGGGAGCGCGCTTCCTTGACACGGAAGAGGTCACTGGTTCAAACCCAGTATCGCCCACACGGTCAGTAGAGCCACCTTCCGATTCCGGAAGGTGGCTCTACTGCTTATCTCTCCCGGCCCCGCCGTCGGCCGGGTCGGGAGTGCTCCCGCTGTCGCGGGGGAGCCGGAACCCGTCAGCCCGGCCGGACCCTCCCGACTCATGGGAGATGATCGCTCCGCGTCGATGTGATGTCTATCCTGGCTCCGACGCTGCCAGGGGACGTCGCTACGCCGGGTGGGTGTGGAGTGGGGGAGACCGGTCGGGAGGCGCTGCTCGCGTTCGCCGACGAGCTACGGCGGCTGCGGCAGCGCGCCGGCGGCCCGTCGCTGAACACGTTGGTCGCGGTCGCCGCCCGCCGGGGCAGGCCACTGGCCCGATCCACCCTCAGCGACAAGCTCAACGCCAAGTCGCTGCCGGACTGGGACTTCGTCGTCGACTACCTGGGGGCCTGCGTCGCGTACGCCGAACAGGCCGGCACCCGGTTGCCCGCCGAGCTGACCGACCCGGCCGGGTGGGAGACGGCGTACTGGCGGATGCTGGGGGCGGCGGACGCGGCGCGGGCCGACGAGCGGCTCGCTGCCGCCGCCCGCGCCGAACGAGGTCGACGGGCGCGTGTCGGCTCCCCGCCGGCGGCCCCGGCCGAGCAGACCCCGGCACCGCTCGTGCCCCGCCAGCTACCGGCGGCGGTACGGCACTTCGCGGGGCGGACCGCGCCGCTCGCCGCCCTGACCGCACTGCTCGCCGAGCCGCCCGGCCCGCCGGGCACGGTGCCCGTCTCGACCATCGGCGGTACGGCGGGAGTGGGCAAGACGGCCCTCGCCGTGCACTGGGCACACCGGGTCGCCGACCGGTTCCCGGACGGGCAGCTCTACGTCAACCTGCGCGGCTACGACCCCGAGTCGCCGGCGCTGAGCCCGGCCGAGGCGGTCGCCGGTTTCCTGGAGGCCCTCGCGGTACCCGCGGAACGCATCCCCGTCGGGTTGGCGGCGCAGGCGGCGCTGTACCGCAGCCTGCTCGCCGACCGGCGGATGCTGGTGCTGCTGGACAACGCCCGCGACGCCGACCAGGTGCGTCCGCTGCTGCCCAGCTCACCCGGCTGCCTGGTCCTGGTGACCAGCCGCAACCAGCTCCCGGGGCTGGTCACCGCCGAGGGTGCCCGCCCGCTCCCGTTGGACGTGCTGTCCCCGACGGAGGGGCGTGAGCTGCTGACCCGCCGGCTGGGCGCGGACCGGGTCGCGGCGGAGCCGGCCGCGGTGGACCGGATCGTCGCCGCGGCGGCGGGGTTGCCGTTGGCGCTGGCGATCGTGGCGGCGCGGGCCGCCACCTACCCGGATTTCCCGCTCGCCCGGCTCGCCGCCGAGCTGACCGCCACCCGGGGTGCCCTCGACGCGTTCAGCGGCGGGGAGGCCGGCACCGACGTGCGGGCGGTGCTGTCCTGGTCGTACCGGGGGCTGGACCCGGCGGCGGCCGACCTGTTCCGGGTGCTCGGGACGCATCCCGGCCCCGACGTGTCCGTCGCGGCAGCCGCCAGCCTCGCCGCCGTCGCGCCGGCCGAGGTACGCCGGCCGCTGGCGGTGCTGACCCGGGCGAACCTGCTCACCGAGCACACCCCCGGCCGGTACACCCTGCACGACCTGCTCCGCGCGTACGCCGTTGAACTGGCCGTGGCCACCGACTCCGCCGGGCTCCGGCAGGCCGCGCTGTGCCGGCTGCTCGACCACTACCTGCACACCGCGTACGCCGCTGCTCTGCTGCTGCACCGGCACCGCGACGACATCGACCTGCCGGCGGCGCAACCCGGGACGGCGGTGCTGGTGCCGGCCGACCGGGACGAGGCCTGGGCGTGGCTCGCCGCCGAACACCGGGCGCTGCTCGCCGCGATCGGCCTGGCCGCCGAGAACGGGTTGCCCACCCACGCCTGGCAGTTGGCGTGGAGTGTGAACACCTACCTCGACCGGGTGGGCGCCTGGCCGGACCAGTCCCGCGCCCAGGAGTGGGCGCTGCGGGCCGCCACCGCGGCGGGCGACCGGGACGGCCAGGCCCGCGCCCACCGCAACCGGGCCGTCGCCTGCCTGCGTCTCGGCGCGTACGACGAGGCCCGCGACCACCTGGAGCGATCCCGACACCTGTACGCCGAACTCGGCGACGGGGTCGGCGGCGGCCGTACCGAGCTGAACCTCGGTATCCTCGCGGAGCGCCAGGGCGACCACCGGCGGGCGCTCGACCACGCACAGCGGGCGCACCGCCTGTTCGAGGACGCCGGCCACGCGCAGGGGCAGGCCAACGCGCTCAACAACATCGGCTGGTACCACATCCAGCTCGGCGACCACCTCCGCGCGCTGGACTACTGCGGGCGGGCGCTGGTGCAGCAGCAGCAGACCGGGAACCGGTACTGGGAGGCACACGCCTGGGACAGCCTCGGCTTCGCGCACCACCAGCTCGGCCGGCACGGCGATGCCATCGACTGCTACACGCACGCGCTCGCGCTGTGGCGGGAGGCCGGCGAACGGTACTACGAATCCGTCACGCTGATGCATCTCGGTGACAGCCACCGGGCCACCGCCGCGCCCGACGCCGCCCGGGCCGCCTGGGCGCAGGCCCTCGACGTGCTCGACCGGCTCGGCCACCCGGACGCCGCCCTGGTGCGTGGCCGGCTCGACGGGACGCCACCCGCTCCGCGATAGTCTCCCGGGAATCCACTGTCCGGTGATTTCCCGGACGCTCCGGAAGGGCCGGAAACAATTGTCGCAGGTGGCGGGAATCAGGCCGTCGGCGGCGTCCGGGAAAATCCCGGAAATCGTGCGCGACTGCGGATGTCGTGCCAGCCCAGAGGGCCTGTAATGCATTTCTTGATGCTCCGGGTCAATGACGTTGACTTCAATTTACTGATGACTGTCAATTCCTCTGGGGTTGTTGTCTGATCTGCTGTCGGCGGGCGAGCCTGTTGTTCCGTGGTTCCCTGTCGACCGAAAGGACAACCGTGATCCCCCACAGAATTGGCCGCCTCCGCACGGCGGCGGCCGGAGTGGCGCTGGCGCTCGTCGCCACCGCCGCCGGTGTGCCACCCGCGCAGGCCGCGCCGCCCCCGTCGACCGCACGGGCGGCGGCGTCGCAGGTCGTCGGCTTCACCGTCGGCCAGGACGGCCGCCTCTACCTGACGTCATCCACCGGAGTCAGCCCGTTCGGCCCCACGGCGCTCGCCCCACCCGACGCCGACGTCAGCGCCGTCCGACAGTCCGACGGGAACACCGCCGTGTTCACCGTCGGCACCCAGGGTGGCCTGGTCGCCGCCGTGACCAGCTCGGCGACCTCCAACATCACCGTCTACCGCGACGGGGCGGCCAACCTCGCCCCGCCCGGGGGCCGGCTGACCGCGTTCACCGCCCCGGACGGCTACGTGTACGTCTTCTTCGTCGGCGTCGACGGCGCCGTCTACAGCACCTCGTACTCACGGGTGGTGCGCCCCGGTGCCGGTCCGCAGCGCGTCTCGGTGCCCGGCGTCGCCCCGCCGGGCGCGGTCGTCGCCGGGTCGTGGCAGTCCAGCGGGCCGGGCGCGTTCTTCGTCGGCGTCGACGGCGGGTTGCGTCACCTCGCCCGGACGGGCGGCACCTGGCAGACGTCATCCGTCGGCCCGTCCGGTGTCGCGGCGGCCGGCAGTGGGGTGGCCTCGTTGGCCGGCGGCGGTGTGCAGGCCTACTACGCCGGGTTGGACGGCCGGCTCTGGCAGGTCAGCCCGGCCGGCGGTGGCCTGCCCGACCCGTGGAGCCGGGTGGCCGTGTCCGACGTCGGCGTGGTGCCGGTGGGCGCGGCGCTGGCCGCGACCCGCCCCGTCGACGGCCCGACCGGGGTGTACTTCGCCGACGCCGCCGGCGCCGTGCGGATCGTGACCAACGTGGCCGGCGGGTGGCAGGCGTACGTCGTCACCGGTCCCGCGTTCGCCAAGCCGGGTGGGTCGATCTCGGTGCTCACCGTCGGGGACTACGTCTACGCGGGTTGGTGCGGCAACGACCTCTGGTGGTGGCTGTTCTGGTGGTGGCGGCGTCCGCCGCCGCCCCCGCCGCCGCCGTTGGGGGAGATCCTGCCGATACCGCTCGACTACCCGATCCAGTACGGCGCGAACGTCTCACTGACCCTGTACCGCTAGGCGGTCGGTGGCCGACCGGGGCAGGCGCGTCCTGCCCCGGGTGGGACGGCGAGGTGCTGTCGGCGTGCGGTACCCCGTCGATGAACAGGGCGATCGCTGCCCGGGGCGAAGCGGTGGGGTCGCCGGACGGGCGATCTTGCCATCGGGTAGAGTTCGGGGCGTCGCCGGGGAAACCGGGCGGCACGCGGACGTAGCGCAGCTGGTAGCGCATCACCTTGCCAAGGTGAGGGTCGCGGGTTCGAATCCCGTCGTCCGCTCTCGACCACGGGCGATTGGCGCAGTGGGAGCGCGCTTCCTTGACACGGAAGAGGTCACTGGTTCAAACCCAGTATCGCCCACCAGAGCATCACGAAGGCCCCGGCTCAACCGAGCCGGGGCCTTCGTGGTGTCGTGCGTGGCTCAGTTGTTCCAGTGCTGGGCGACGAGGTCGGCGGCCTGCTGTTCCCACTGGGCGTAGTGGTCGGGGTAGGCGGAGACCTGGACGGTCTGGGCGGCCTTGGTCAGGGGCATGTCCTGCCAGCCGTCGACCTGCTTGAGGCCCTTGAGGAACGCCAGGGTGGCGTACTCGGGATCGGTGATCTGCTCCACCGTGCCCCAACCACTCGACGGGCGCTGCTGGAACAGGCCCTGCGAGTCGTGGTCGTTGCGGTCGCCGAGGTGGCCGAGGTTCTCCAGCTTCGACTCCTGCAGGGCGGTCGCGATCGACACCACCGCGGCACGCTCGTCCATGCCGGCCTTCTTCGTCGCCGCGATGATCGCCTTGACGTTGCCGGTCTGCTCGTCGTTCAGATCGATGCGGGACTGCTCGCCCTGCACACCGTGCGGGACCAGCTTGCCCTTGTCCACCGCCGGCGTGTCGGCCTGGACGGCGGCGACGGGGCGGGTGTCGATGGTGGGGGTGTGGTGGTTGAGCGGGCCGGCGGCCAGGCCACCGGCGACGGCCAGACCGGCGATGCCGAGAACACTCTTACGCAGGATGGTGGTGTTCATGGGGGATGCTCCTTCGGGGGTCGACGCCCCTCCGGCCGGGGCCGGGATGCCCGTGTGGGGACGGGCGGGAATCGGGGCGTGGGCACCACGTCGGGCGCTCGTGCGGGGGGTGGGGTGCGGGGGTGCGGCGGGGCCTGCCCGCGGGGCGGCCTCTCGTGCCGAGTCAGGTGTAACGACCGGCGGCCCCGGGTCATTCCACCGAGGGCGGCGGGACCTGCCGGGAGGGGGTGGGACCTGCCGGGCGGGGTTCTGCTGCGGTCGTACAGAGGGTGTAACGACCGCGGGTGCCTGGTCATTCCGTCGGTGCTTGCCGGATCGAGCCTGGTAGCAGGCCCTGCCCGGGCCGTCGGTCGCGGGTGGTTCCGCCGGGGCCGGTGTGGTCTGCGGGGCCGGTGGGTCAGGTGGCCCGGAGAGCCTTATGCCTGGGTGTCATGAATATGCCTGAGCGGCATACCGGTGTCCGAGAAGTCAGCCGTCCTCCGGACCTTTCCCGGCGATCCGGTGGCCGGCGGAAGGCGGGTTCTGCCGATGGCAGATCCGCTACCGGTGAACAGAATGCCCCATCGGTGTGCCGGGCCGGCAGGGTGGGACGCATGAGACTGCTGATGCTGGGCGGCACCGGGTTCGTCGGCTCCGCCATCGTGGCCGAAGGGGTACGCCGGGGCTGGACGGTGACGATGTTCAACCGGGGCGTACACGGCGACCCCCCGCCGGGCGTACACCGGTTGCGGGGTGACCGGACCGCGCCGGACGGGCTGGCCGCGCTGGCCGGCGGCGACTGGGACCTGGTGGTCGACACCTGGGACGGCATGCCCCGCGCGGTACACGACGCCGCCCGGGCACTACGTGCCGCCGGGCACTACGCCTACGTCTCCAGCTGCTCCGTCTACGCCCCGCCGGTGCCGGCCGGGGCGGGGGAGGAGGCGACGGTGGTGGAAGCGGCGTCCGACGACCCCCGCGACGACGACTACGCCCGGTGCAAGGCGGGCGGTGAGCGGGCCGCGACGGAGGTGTTCGGGGAGCGTGCCCTGCTGCTGCGGGCCGGGTTGATCCTGGGGCCGGGTGAGGACGTCGGCCGGTTGCCCTGGTGGTTGCGGCGGGTGGCCCGGGGTGGCGACATCCTCGCCCCCGGCCCGGCCGACCTGCCCGTGCAGTACGTCGACGTCCGTGACCTGGCGGCCTTCGCCCTGGACCGGGCCGCCGAGGGCGTCGGCGGCGCGTTCAACGTGGTCAGCCGTCCGGGGCACAGCACCATGGGTGAGCTGTTGAGCGAGATGGTGGCGGCGACCGGATCCGACGCCCGGCTGCGCTGGACCGACCCGGAGCCGATCCTCGCCGCCGGGGTGGAACCCTGGAACGACCTGCCGGTCTGGATTCCCCCGGGCCACGAGTACCGGTGGTTGCAGGAGCTCGGCGTCGAGCGGGCGTACGCGGCGGGGCTGACCTGTCGCCCGGTGGCCGAAACGGTCGGCGACACCTGGCGCTGGCTGGACCGGGTGGGCGCGGTGCCACCGCGCGCGGGGCGGCCGGTGCGGGCGACGATCGGCCTGGACCCGGAACGCGAGACCGCCCTGCTGGCTGCCGCCGGTCCGATCTGATCCACCGCCCCACCGCCCCCCGGGATCCGTCGGGGTCACCGCCTCCACCGCCCCCGGATCCGTGGGCCCCCGCCGCCCGGGTGCCGGCGAGGGCACCCGTCGTCGGGCCGGCATGGTCAGCCGGGTGCCACCGCCACGTCCAGCACCTCGTCCACGGTCCGCCTCGGGGTGGCCATCCCCGGCTGGCCGTACCCGATCCGCATGACCATCTGCGGGGTGCCGAAACGCCCCAGCGACAGCCGCAGCGCCTCCCGCGCCCCCGACACCTCGATCGGCTGCGACAGCATCGACACCGCCAGTCCCGCGTCGGTCGCGGTCAGCAGCACCCGCTGCAACGCCTGCCCGGCGAGCACCTGGTCGACGACCGTGTTGCCGGCCGCGCCGAGCACCGCCACCAGCGGTTCCGGCTCGAAGTCGCGGCCGGGCGCGCGGTCGAGGCCGCCGAAGCCGCGCGACGGCAGCAGGTCCTGCGGCTCGGCCTGCGGGCCACCGGCGCGGGCCGGCACCCCGTCGGGGGCGGGTTCGGTACGCACCCAGTCGGCGCGTTCGGCCCGGTAGGCGGGGTCGCGTTCGAGCACCCGGTGGGCGCTGCGGGCGATCTCGGCGAAGGCGTTGACGGCGCTCACCCCGATCACCAGTTCCAGCCAGCACTGCTCGGCCCGGGCCGCCTCACCGAGCCGCCAGCGGGCGTCGGCGGGCACCGGGTCGGGCCAGAACGGCGCCCGGTTGCTGAACCGGCGGCCGATGGCCGCGTACAGGCTCTGCTCGGTCGGGGTGGGGCGGCGCGGCAGCTCCGGGACGAGCCGGGCCAGCACGTCCGGGTCGGCCGGGTACGGCCGCAGCCGTACGGTCGCCGGGGTGCCCGCCACGGCCAGGGACAACCGCAGGTTGAACAGGGCCGCCCCGCCGGCGATCCGGGTGCCCCAACCGCTCGGGTCGGTGGCGGGCAGCCGGCGGGCCGGGTCGACCGACACCTCGATGCCGCCGTCGCGCAGTCGGAACCGCCACGGCTGGGTGTTGTGCAGGGAGGGCGCGCGGACGGCGTCCGCGACAGCGGCCCGCAGTTGCGTCTCGGTGTACCCGGTGCCCATGGTCGTGCTCCTTCCGTGGCGTGGTTCCCCTCCACGGTCCGTCACCGGCAGGCCGGCCGGGCAGGGCCGGACGTCCCGACCCGTCGGGTCGCCCTCCCCGGGGTGACGCGCCAGGTTAGGGACCTTCGGCCCGTGCACGGGCCGGTCCGGGCGGGTAGAAACGAGGGATGATCCGGGTGTTCCTCCTCGACGACCACGAAGTCGTCCGCCGTGGCCTGGCCGACCTGTTGCAGAGCAGCGGCGACATCGAAGTGGTCGGCGAGTCCGGCTCCGCGCAGGAGGCGGCCCGGCGGATTCCCGCCCTCCGCCCCGACGTGGCGATCCTCGACGCCCGGCTGCCCGACGGCAACGGCATCGACGTGTGCCGGGACGTCCGGGCGGTCGACTCGTCGATCAAGGGGCTGATCCTCACCTCGTACGAGGACGACGAGGCGTTGTTCGCCGCGATCATGGCGGGTGCGGCGGGGTACGTGCTCAAGCAGATCCGGGGCACCGACCTGGTCGACGCGGTCCGTCGGGTCGCGGCCGGGCAGTCGCTGCTCGACCCGGCGATCACCACCCGGGTGCTGGAACGCATCCGCAGCGGCGTCGAGCAGCCCCGCGAGCTGAAGTCCCTCACCGAGCAGGAACGCCGCATCCTGGAGTACGTCGCCGAGGGGCTGACCAACCGGGAGATCGCCGGCAAGATGTTCCTGGCCGAAAAGACGGTGAAGAACTACGTCTCCAGCGTGCTGGCCAAGCTGGGCCTGGAACGGCGTACCCAGGCGGCCGTGCTCGCCACCCGCCTGCTCGGCCAACGCCACTGACCCACCGCGCCGCCGGCCGGTTCAGCGGGAACCGTCAGGCAGCGCCGGCCGGCTGAGCACGAACCGCCCGGCCGCCCGGATCAGTCGCGCAGCGGGACCGACCAGCAGAGTTCGGTGCCGTGCGGGTCGATCCGGCGTACCTCGAACTCGCCGCCGTGCCGCTCGGCGCGTTCGCGCAGGTTCACCAGGCCACCCCGGGCGGCGGCCGGGTCGCAGCCCACCCCGTCGTCGGTGACCGTCACGGTGACCCGGCCGGCGTCGACCCGGACGGCGACGGCGACCCGGCTGGCCTCGGCGTGGCGTACCGCGTTGGACAGCGCCTCGCGGAGGACGGCGGTGAGGTCGGGGCGGACCGGTTCCGGCACGGCGCTGTCGATCGGGCCGTCCAGCTCGACGGCGGGGCGGAAGCCGAGCGACCCGGCGGCCACGTCGACCGCCTCCCGGATCTCGGTGCGCAGCGCCGCGCTCATCGGGGTACGCAGCTCGAAGATGGTGCGGCGGATGTCCCGGATGGTGGCGTCGAGGTCGTCGACGGCCGCGTTGATCCGCTTGGCGACGTCGGGCCGGGCGTGCATCGCGCCGCTCTGCAGTTGCAGGCCGGTGGCGAACAGCCGTTGGATCACCACGTCGTGCAGGTCCCGGGCGATGCGTTCGCGGTCCTCCAGGACCACCAGCAGTTCCCGTTCCTCCTGGCCCCGGGCCCGTTCCATGGCCAGGGCCGCCTGACCGGCGAAGCTGGCCAGCAGGGTGACGTCGGCGTCGGCGGCCCGGCCGGCGTCGGGCCGGTGGGCGACCACCAGCACCCCGTGCAGGGTGTCGGCGGCGGCCAGCGGGGAGACCACTGCCGGGCCGGCGACCACCGGCACCGGCCACGGCGCCGCCTCGGCCAGGTTGTCGAGCAGCTCCCGGCGACGCTCGGTCACCGGGCCGGCGAAGCTGGTCTCGCTGGCCGGCAGTAGCGCGCCGACCAGTTCCGCCGCGTCACCGTCGGCGGAGTCGACCACCTCGACGGTGAACTGGCCGGCGTCCTCGTCGTAGAGCAGCACCAGCGCCAGCTCCGCCTCGGCGACCTCCCGGGCCCGGCGGGCCACCAGGGTCAACGCGTCGGTCCGGCGTACCTCGCCGAGCAGCACCGAGGTGATCTCGGCGGTGGCCGCGAGCCAGCGTTCCCGGCGATGGGCCAGCGCGTAGAGCCGGGCGTTCTCGATGGCCACCCCGGCAGCGGCGGCCAGCGCCACGACGATCTCCTCGTCGTCCTCGGTGAACTCCGGGGCGCCCTGCTTCTCGGCCAGGTAGAGGTTGCCGAAGACCTGGTCGCGGATGCGCACCGGCACGCCGAGGAAGCTGTGCATCGGCGGGTGGTGCGGCGGGAAGCCGTACGACTGGGGGTGCTGGGTGATGTCGGGCATGCGCACCGGGCGGGGCTCGTCGATCAGCAGCCCGAGCACGCCCCGCCCGTGCGGCAGGTCGCCGATCTTCGCGTGCAGCTCGGCGTCGATGCCGTGGGTGATGAAGTCGTGCAGCAGCCGGTCCGGCCCGATCACCCCCAGCGCGCCGTAACGGGCCCCGACCAGCTCGCAGGCGGCCTGCACGATCCGTTGCAGGGTGCTGCGCAGGTCGAGGTCGGTGCCGATGCCGACCACCGCGTCGAGCAGCGCCCGCAGCCGCTCCCGGCTGGTCACCACGTCGCCGACCCGGTCCAGCATCTCCTGGAGCAACTCGTCGAGCCGGACCCGGGACAACGGGCTCAGCCCCAGCGAGGGGACCTGGTGTTCGTTGCGGGAAGCAGGGGTGCTGGCGGCCACGCGGGCGATGTTACCGTCCGGTGACCGCCGGGCACGAGATCATCAGGGCCGCTGGTCGCGTACCGCGGAGGTGTCGACCACCTGCGCGGCCGGCAGCCGGGGGGTGTGCGGCGGGCCGGCGTGCGCCGGGTCCGCGATCCCGATCCGCAGCACCAGGTACGGGTAGCCGAGGCCGCTGAGCAGTTGCCGCAGCGTCTGCCGGGTGCCGTCGACCTCGACCACGCCGGACAGCGGCACCACCGACGCCCCGTGCCGGGTGGCGGCGAGCCACAGCGCGGAGAGCGCCTCACCGGCCCGCAGCCAGCTGTCCGGTTCGTCCTCGTCGCCGTAGAGCAGCCCGTACACGGCGGCCCGGTCGTGCCCCGGGCCGACCGGCAGGTCGCCGGGGCTGCCGAAGTCCCGGGCCGGGACGGTGGTCTGCGGCTGGTCCTGCGGCAGCACCTCCGGCGGCAGGCCGGTGCCGGTGCCGGCCCGGTGCGTCCAGTACTGCAACTCCTCGCGGGTCTGCGGGTCCTCCGCCTCGACGGTGCCGGCGTGCGAGGCGGTCGCGGCCAGCTCCATCACCTGGTCGGTGTCGAGGATCTGCAACCGGGAACCCTCGGCGTCGGCCGCGCCGACGATCTCGTCGAGCACCCCGACGGACACCGGCTCGTCGCTGACCGGGCGGCGGTCGGTGTGCCGCACCTGCATGCACTGCACCAGGCGCATCGCCTCCGGGTCGGCCCCGGAACGGGTCAGGCCGGTCAACCGGGCCAGCAGGTCCGGCTGCTGCGGATCGGGCAGTCGCTCCACCACCGCCGTCCAGCCCTCGGCGGCGAGCGCCACCCGGGCGTGGTGCAGGGCCGCGCCGCAGCTCACCGCGACCAGTCTGCCCTCCGGGTCGGTGGCGGTGAGCTGCCGTTCCCGGGCCACCCGCAGCTCCAGGGCGTCCGGCAGGACCCGCCAGCGCCACGGCTGCGTGTTGTGCACCGAGGGGGCGTGACCTGCCGTCGCCGCCGCCTCCGCGAGCGCGGTGGTCAGCGGGCGGTCCGTCGCGGGCGTCTGGTGGCTCATCGGCACGACCTTTCCGTCTCTTTCCCATCGTGCCCCACCCGGTCGGCCCCGGGGCGGGGATACCGTTCCATCCTGGCCTGCCGAACCGGCCCTGCACACGGTCCGCAGGTCCCCCCTCGGGGGCATTTCGGCCCGGTGGTTTCCCGGTTCCCGGTCCCCGCCGGCCACCTGCTGGGACGATCCGCAGGTGGACGCGGCACCGCAGGAGTGTGTTCCGCGGCGGCCGGTCGACAGGCGTCCGGTGCGCTGGCGTGAGTGGACGCCACTGGCCCTCCTCGGCGGGGCGTTGCTGGTCGGGGCGGTGCTGTGGCTGACCGGGCGGCGCGGCCCCGCCGACGGCGTGTGGGCGGCGGCGACCCTGGGGGCGCTGGTGCCGGCGGTCGGGGCGGTGCTGCGTCAGTGGTGGCGGCGTCGGTTCGGGGTGGACGTCATCGCCGTGCTGGCGTTGGCCGGTGCGCTGCTGGTCGGGGAGTACCTGGCCGGGGCGGTGATCGCGGTGATGGTGGCGACCGGCCGGGCACTGGAGGCGTACGCCCGGGGGCGGGCGACCCGCGACCTGCGGGCGCTGCTGGCGCGGGCGCCCCGGCAGGCGCGGCGGCGCACCCCGGACGGGGGGATCGAGGTGGTCCCGTTGGACCGGGTCGCGGTGGGGGACGACCTGCTGGTCGGGCCGGGCGACGTGGTGCCCGTCGACGGGGTGCTCGCGGCTGCGGCGACGCTCGACGAGTCGGTGGTCACCGGCGAGTCGCAGCTGGTGGGCCGGGCCGCCGGGGAGCAGGTGTCCAGCGGGGTGGTCAACGCGGGGGCGGCCGTGGGCCTGCGGGCCACCCGGGACGCGACGGGCAGCACCTACGCGCAGATCGTCCGGCTGGCGCGGGAGGCGACCGCCCACCGGGCACCGACGGTGCGGCTCGCCGACCGGTACGCGGCGGCGTTCGTCCCGTTCACCCTGCTGCTGGCCGCGGTGGCCGGGGTGTGGTCGGGGGAGTTCGTCCGGGCGGTCGCGGTGCTGGTGGTGGCGACGCCGTGTCCGCTGCTGCTGGCCACCCCGATCGCTATCGTCTCCGGGCTGTCCCGGGTGGCCCGGCGGGGCGTCCTGGTGCGCGACGGTGGTTCGCTGGAGCTGCTCGGCCGGGCCCGTACCCTGCTGGTCGACAAGACCGGCACGTTGACCGAGGGGCGGCCCCGGGCGGCGGAGACGGTGGTCGCTCCCGGTGGCGACGGGGACGAGGTGCTGCGGCTGGCCGCGTCGGTGGAGCAGCTCTCCCCGCACGTGCTGGCGGTGGCGCTGGTGCGGCAGGCCCGCGAGCGGCGGCTGCGGCTGACCACGCCGACGGAGGTGACCGAGGAGCCGGGGCGCGGGGTCAGCGGCCGGGTCGACGGCCGGCCGGTGCGGGTCGGGCAGTTCCCCGGCGGGCTGCCCGACTGGGCGGAGCAGGCCCGCCAGCGGGCCGAGCTGGCCGGCTGGTCGACGGTGTGGGTCAGCGACGACCACGGCCCGCTCGGCGCGGTCCTGCTGGAGGACCCGGTCCGCCCCGACGCCCGCCGGACGGTACGCCGGCTGCGGGAGGCCGGGTTCTCCCGGCTGCTGCTGCTCACCGGCGACCGGCCGCGTACCGCCGAGCAGGTGGCCCGGCTGGTGGGGGTGGACGAGGCGCTGGCCCGCTGCTCGCCGCAGGAGAAGGTGGACCGGGTCCGGCAGGAGTCGCGGCGGGGGGTCACCGTGATGGTCGGCGACGGGGTGAACGACGCGCCCGCGTTGGCGGCGGCGCACGTCGGGGTGGCGATGGGGGCGAGAGGGGCGACCGCCTCGGCGGACGTCGCCGACGCCGTGATCACCGTGGACCGGTTGGACCGGCTCGCCGACGCCGTCGAGATCGCCCGCTACGCCCGCCGGATCGCGGTGCAGAGCGCCGCCGTCGGGATGGGGCTGGCGGTGCTCGCGATGCTGGTCGCCGCCGTCGGCCGGCTGCCGCCGGTGGCGGGCGCGTTCCTCCAGGAGGGCATCGACGTGCTGGTGATCCTCAACGCGCTGCGGGCGCTGCGCGGCGGGCTGCGCCGCCGGGACGTCCCGCCGGCCACCCGCGCCCTGCTCGACCGGTACGCGGGCCAGCATCCCGGCGTACGGGCCGTGCTGGCCCGGGTACGCGACACCGCCGACCTGGTGGCGACCCGGCCGACCGCCGAGGGGTGCCTGCCGGCGGTGCGCGACACGCACCGCCGGCTCACCGACGAGGTGCTGCCGCACACCGACGTCGAGGAACGGCAGCTCTATCCAGCGTTGGCCGGCCCGCTGGGCGGCGACGAGGCGACGGCCACGATGAGCCGGGAACACGTGGAGATCCATCGGCTGGTGGACGCGATCGGCGGTCACCTGGCGCGGGCGGACGGGCGGTTGCGCCCCGACCAGGTGCCCGACCTGCTCGCCAGCCTGTACGGCCTGGAAGCGGTGCTGCGCCTGCACCTGGCCCGGGAGGAGGAGGACTACCTCGCCCTAGACCCCGACCCGCCGGCCCCGGGGCGTTGATCCACCCATCGGGACCGGCGGGTGGATCAACGCGGGACCCGGGGCCTGGCGGTCAGCGTTCCCGGATGACGGCGACCGGGCAGTGCGCGTGCTGGATGAGCTGCTGGCCGACCGAGCCGAGCAGCATCCCGCGCAGCCCGCCCCGACCCCGGCTGCCGACCACCACGAGCTGCGCCTCCCGGCTCGCCTCGACGAGCGCGGCGGCCGGTCGGGCCGGTGCGATCTCCACCGTCACCGGCACTTCGGGGAACGTCTCCCGCCACCCGGAGAGAGCCTGTTCGATCGTGGCCCGGTCCGCCGCGAGCCGGGCCTCGGCGTCCGGGTCGGAGGGCCGCCAGCGGTCGTCCGGCGGCTCGAATGCCTGCAGCACCAGCAGCGGGGCGTCACGCTGCGCGGCCCGCTCCACGGCGAACCCGAGCGCCGTGCCGGCCTGCTCGGAGCCGTCGAAGCCGACCACCACCGGGCCGGTGACCGTAGCCTGCGCCTCGCGCACCACCACGACCGGGCAGTGCGCGTGGGCGGCCACCGACACCGCCGTGGAGCCGGCGAGCAGGCCGGTGAACCCGCCGTGGCCCCGGCTGCCGAGCACCAGCAACCCGGCCTCGGCGGAACGTTCCTCCAGCACCAACGCGGGCGGGCCGTCGAAGACCTCACCGTGCACGGTGACGCCGGGCCAGGCGGCGGCGGCGTCCGAGGCGGCCTTGTGCACCAGCTCCTCGACCTGCCGCCGGGCGTCGTCATCCGGCCAGACCCCGGGGGCCACCCCCGGGCCGACCCAGCCGGCGACGGTCATCCACTCGAAGACGTACGCCAGCCGGACCGGGCGTCCGGTGCGCCGCGCCTCGGCCAGCGCCCAGTCCACGGCGACGCCCGCGTCGGCGGAGCCGTCGTAGCCGACCAGGATCTCGTCGGGCTTCATCGTCTCGTCCTTTCCTGGCTGGTGGCAGGGGGTGGGCCGGCCGGTGACCGGCCCACCTCGGGCCGCGGAGGTGTCACTGCCCGTCGAGCTGCTGCGGGTGGGTCTCGCGGAGCCAGCGCCACTCGGCGACACGGGGGTCGTCCTCGCCGTGGCGGCGGGTGTGGTCGCGGCACGCCTGCCGGGTGTCGACCATCTCCTGGCGCAGGTGGGCGGCGCGGGCGGCCAGGCCGGGCACCCGGTCGATGACGTCGATGACCAGGTGGAAGCGGTCCAGGTCGTTGAGCATCACCATGTCGAACGGGGTGGTGGTGGTGCCCTCCTCCTTGTAGCCGCGCACGTGCAGGTTGTCGTGGTTGGCCCGGCGGTAGGTGAGCCGGTGGATCAGCCACGGGTAGCCGTGGTAGGCGAAGATGATCGGCTTGTCCCGGGTGAAGATGGTGTCGAACTCGTTGTCCGGCAGGCCGTGTGGGTGCTCCGACGACGGCTGGAGCCGCATCAGGTCGACCACGTTGACGACCCGCACCTTCAGCTCGGGCAGGTGCTGGTGGAGCAGGTCGGCGGCGGCGAGGGTCTCCAGGGTGGGCACGTCACCGGCGCAGGCGAGCACCACGTCCGGCTCCTGGCCCTCGTCGGTGCTGGCCCAGTCCCAGATGCCCAGGCCGCGTCGGCAGTGCTGGACCGCCTCGTCCATGGTCAGCCAGTTCGGGGCGGGCTGCTTGCCGGCCACCACCACGTTGATGTAGTGCCGGCTGCGCAGGCAGTGGTCCATGGTGGAGAGCAGGGTGTTGCCGTCCGGCGGCAGGTAGACCCGGACCACCTCGGCCTTCTTGTTGACCACGTGGTCGATGAAGCCGGGGTCCTGGTGCGAGAAGCCGTTGTGGTCCTGCCGCCACACGTGGCTGGAGAGCAGGTAGTTCAGCGAGGCGATCGGCTCCCGCCAGGGGATGCCCCGGGTCACCTTCAGCCACTTGGCGTGCTGGTTGACCATCGAGTCGACGATGTGGATGAACGCCTCGTAGCTGGTGAAGATGCCGTGCCGGCCGGTCAGCAGGTAGCCCTCCAGCCAGCCCTCGCAGAGGTGTTCGGAGAGCACCTCCATCACCCGGCCGTCGGGGGAGAGGTGGTCGTCGGTGGCCTCGATCCGGCCGTCGAAGGACCGGTCGGTGACCTCGAACGCGGCACCGAGCCGGTTGGAGGCGACCTCGTCCGGGCCGAACAGCCGGAAGGTCTGCGGGTTGGCGGTGATCACGTCGCGGACCCAGGTGCCGAGCACCCCGGCCGCGCCGACCACCGGCTCACCCGGCCGCTTGACGTCGACGGCGTAGTCGCGGAAGTCCGGCAGGGTCAGGTCGCGCAGCACCCGACCGCCGTTGGTGACCGGGTTGGCGCTCATCCGGCGCTCGCCCTTCGGCGGCAGCGCGGTCAGTTCGGCGACCGGGGCGCCGGTGGCGTCGAAGAGTTCCTCCGGCCGGTAGCTGCGCAGCCAGCGCTCCAGCTCGGCCCGGTGCGCCGGGTTGTCGCGTACCTCGGCGATGGGCACCTGGTGGGCGCGGAAGGTCCCCTCGACCTGCTTGCCGTCGACCTGGGCCGGGCCGGTCCAGCCCTTCGGGGTCCGCAGGATGATCATCGGCCAGCGGGGGCGCTCGACGTGGCCGCCGGAGCGGGCCACCCGCTGGATCTCGGCGATCTCGTCGCAGGCCCGGTCCAGGGTGGCGGCGAGGAGCTGGTGCACCTGCTCGGGGTCGTCCCCGGCGACCAGGTACGGCTGGTAGCCGTGGCCGCGCATCTGGTCGAGCAGGTCCTCGGTGGGGATCCGGTCCATGACCGTCGGGTTGGCGATCTTGTAGCCGTTGAGGTGCAGGATCGGCAGCACCGCGCCGTCGCGGGCCGGGTTGAGGAAGACGCTGGACTGCCAGCTCCCCGCCAGCGGACCGGTCTCCGCCTCCCCGTCGCCGATGACGCAGGCCACCAGCAGGTCCGGGTTGTCGAAGGCGGCGCCGTAGGCGTGGCTCAGGGCGTACCCCAGCTCGCCGCCCTCGTGGATCGAACCCGGCACCTCCGGTGCCACGTGGCTCGGGATGCCGCCGGGGAAGGAGAACTGGCGGAACAACCGCTGCATGCCGGTCTCGTCGCGGCTGACCGAGTGGTACAGCTCGCTGTAGGTGCCCTCCAGCCAGGTGTTCGCCACCAGGGCCGGGCCGCCGTGGCCGGGGCCGGTGACGAAGATGGCCGACAGGTCCCGGTTGACGATGACCCGGTTGAGGTGGGCGTAGAGCAGGTTCAGGCCGGGGCTGGTGCCCCAGTGGCCGAGCAGCCGGGGCTTGACGTGCTCGGGGGCGAGCGGCTCGCGCAGCAGCGGGTTGTCGAGCAGGTAGATCTGCCCGACGGTGAGGTAGTTCGCCGCCCGCCAGTAGGCGTCCAGCCGGCGCAGCTCGTCGTCGGTCAGGGGGCTGTGCAGGTCGAGAGCGGTGTCCATGCTGCCAAAGCCTCTCGCGGGTCGGGGGGTTCTGCACCCGGAAGCGCCGATTCGCCCCGGGCAGACCCAGTCTTCGTGATCGCCCGGTCACCGGTCAGGGCCGTTGGTCCCGGCCGTTGGGGACGTCATGCCCCGCCCGCCCCGGCGGAAACCAGTCCACGGACGACGATGACCGGCGTGGGCGCGTGGTACAGCAGGGTCTGGCTCACCTCGCCCAGCATTCCCCGCCCCGGCTGGTCGCCCCGCGCGCCGACCAGTGCCACCTGCGCCGAGCGGGACTGCTCCACCAGGACGGTGCCGGGGTCGCCGCGTACGGTGTGGCACTCCGCCGGCACGTCCGGGTGGTGCCGGCGGGCCTGGCCGACCAGCGTGCGGAGCACGTCGTCGCCGTCGTCGGGTCGTTCCGGCTCGATCACCCGGACCGCGATGACCCGGGCCTGCCGGCGGGCGGCACACCCGAAGGCGAAGCCGAGCGCGACCCGGGAACTGGCCGAGCCGTCCACGCCGACCAGCACCGGGCCCGGGGGCGGTGGGTCGCGGCGGACGACCAGCACCGGGCAGCCGGCGCGGGCGGCGAGCTGCACGGCCGGGGCGTCGGCCGGTACGCAGCCGCCGCAGCCGGCCATCCCGCCGTCCCCGATGGCCACCAGGAACGCCGTCCCGGAGCGGCGGATCAGGGCCTCGACCGGCGCCCCCTCGACGATCTCCCCACTGACCGGCACCGCCGGTTCGACCTCGTTGGCGGCCGTGGCGGCGCGGGCGACCAGGTCCTCGGCGGCGTCCCGGCTGCCGGCCACCGACGGGGCGGCGAGGGCGGCCTCCCAGTTGAAGGCGTGCAGCAGGGCCAGGCCCCGGCCGTGCGCGGCGGCCTCCCGGGCGGCCAGCCGGACCACCGCGAGGTCGGCCGGTGCCGGCCCGACCCCGACCACCACCGGCCCGCCCGTGGACCCGGTCATCCGGTTCACCTCCCGGGAATCCGCACGGCGCGGGCACGCCGTCGGAACCGACGCTAGTCGCGGCGGGCGGGCGGTGGAGCCGGATCAGTCGGACGGGTGCCCGCCGGGTGGACGCGCAGCACGACGGCGGTGGCGTTGTCGCTGCCCCCCTCGGCCAGGCTGGCGGCGAGCAGGCCGCGTACCGCCCGGGTGGGGTCCGGCTCGGCGAGCAGGTCCCGCAGCCGGTGGTAGTCGAGCTGGTCGCTGACCCCGTCGGTGCACAGCAGCCAGGTGTCGCCGGGGCGCAGCGGCACCCCGAGCAGGTCCGGGTCCGGCCGGTCGGGGTGGCCGAGGTAGCGCAGCAGCTGGTAGCGGGCGCGGGCGGCCTCCCGGGAGTTCGCCGGCCACCAGCCGTGCAGCACCCCGAGCCAGGCCATCGTGTGGTCCACGGTCACCAGCTCCAGCAGCCCGTCGCGTAGCCGGTAGGCCCGCGAGTCGCCGAGCTGGACGATCCAGGCCAGCTCGCCGTCGGGCTGGGCGAGCATGGCGGTCAGGGTGCAGCCGGCCAGCTCGTCGATGGCGGCGCCGGCCCGGCGTACCCGGATCTGGGCCTCGGCGATCGCGGCGCGCAGCTCGCGCGGGCCGACGGCGGGCCAGCCGGCGCGGACCAGTTCGTGCAGGGTGTCGCGGGCGGTGTCGCCGGCGACGCGGCTGCCCTCGCCCTCGCCCATGCCGTCGACGACCACCGCGAACGGCAGGTCGGGGTCGACGTGCAGGGCGTCGAAGTTGGCGGAGTACCGGTGGCCGGCCACGGTGCCGCCGGCGATCTCCCACCCGACCCGGCCGACGGGCAGCCGGCGGGCCGCCTCGACGGGCTGGTCAGCGGTGCGGCGACGGAACACCAGCGGACCGTAGCACCGCCGCCGGCCGGATCGGGCCGTCCGGAGTCGTGTCGGGTACGCGACGCTGCTGTCAACTCGGGTTGACGCCTGAGGCGTGTCAACGTAAATTGACAGCATGAGTCAGGCGACGGAACTCGCGGCGGCCGCCGGCAGCACCGACCCCCGGGTCGGCCTGCGCGCCGTGCGCGCCCTGCGCCGGCTCCTCGAACGGCTGGAGGTGGTCCAGGTGGACAACGCCCGACGACAGGGCTGGTCCTGGCAGGAGATCGCCGACGCGCTCGAGGTCAGCCGGCAGGCGGTCCACAAGAAGCACGCCGGGCGACCGGCGGTCCACGGCACCGGGGAGGCATGATGTTCGAACGGTTCACCGACCGCGCCCGCGCGGTCGTCCAGCACGCGGTTGAGCAGGCCCGTGCCGACGGGGAACGACCCGTCGGCACCGAACACCTGCTGCTCGCCGTCCTGGCCGACGGCGACGGGCTCGCCTGCCGGGTGCTCACCGCCGCCGGCCTCGACGCCGACGACCTGCGCGCCCGGATCAGGCGGCAGACCGGCGACGGCGGCACGGGGCTCGGCGAGGCCGACGCCGCCGCGCTACGCGAGATCGGCATCGACCTCGCGGCCATCGTCGCCCGGATCGAGGACACCTTCGGCCCCGACGCCCTGCGCGAGGCGGCCCCCGCCCCCCGCCGCCGGTGGCGACTGCGCCGACCGCTCGGCGGGCCGCTCTCCCGGCGTTCCCGCACGGCACTGGAGATGGCGCTCCGCGAGGCCCTGCGGCTGCGCCACCGGCACATCGGCACCGAACACCTGCTGCTCGGCGTGCTCCGCGAGGGCGGCGGCCTGGGCGCGACGGTGCTCACCGAGGCCGGCGCGGACCTCGACGACCTGCGCCGCCGGATCGAGTCGGCGCTGCGTACGGCGGCCTGACCAGCCACCCCCCGGTCCGGCCCGGCTCAAACCTGTTTGCGGTCAACGCAACGTCGGTCGTCGCCGGGTCGCTGACCGGGCCGGGGTGCTGCACACTGACGCCGTGGACGGTGCAGAGCAGAAGCGTACGGTGACCGGCGGCGACCGCCCCCCGCGTTCGGCGGTGGTGGTCAACCCGACCAAGGTGACCGATCTCGACGGGTTCCGCGCGACCGTGGACGAGGCGCTCGCCGCCGCCGGCTGGCCCGCCCCCACCTGGTACGAGACCAGCGCCGAGGACCCGGGCCGGGGGCAGACCGAGCAGGCCGTCGCTGCCGGCGCCGAACTCGTGTTCGCCTGCGGCGGCGACGGCACGGTGATGGCCTGCGTCACCGCGCTGGCCGGCACCGACGTGGAACTCGCCGTGCTGCCCCAGGGCACCGGCAACCTGCTCGCCGCCAACCTGGGGCTCTCCAACGACCTCGCCGCCGGCCTGCAGGTGGCCGTCGAACGGGGCCGCCGCCGGCTCGACGTCGGCGTCGTCGACGACCAGTGCTTCGCGGTGATGGCCGGGATGGGCTTCGACGCGCAGATGCTGGCGGACACCTCCGAGACCACCAAGGCCCGCATCGGCTGGCCCGCGTACGTGGTGGGGGCCGCGAAGCACCTGCGGGACCGCCCGATGCGGCTCAGCATCCGCATCGACGACCGGCCGCCGATGCGTCGCCGCGCCCGCACCGTGCTCGTCGCCAACGTCGGGCGGCTCCAGGGCGGGGTGCGCCTGCTCACCGACGCCGAACCCGACGACGGCTGGCTGGACGTGGCCGTGCTCACCCCCAACCGGGTGCGGCACTGGCTCGCCATGGGCTGGGCGCTGGTCCGCCGCCGGGGCAGCGTCCCCCGGATGGAGGTGCACCGGGCCCGCAAGGTCGTCATCACCAGCAACCGGGCCCAGCCCCGGCAGCTCGACGGCGACCTGATCGCGCCGGGGCGCACCCTGACCGCCGAGATCAGACCCGAGTCGCTGTGGCTCTGCGTGCCACGCCCGGCCGGCGACCCCGACCTGGCCCACGACGCCGACGCGGCGGCCCGGCGCGGGGAGAAACTGGTCGGGGAAGCCCGCCGTGAGTAGCACCCGGCTCGTCCCGGAGACCCGGCTGATGGCGTCGGACGAACTCTCCGCCGACGACGCCTTTCGCACCCTGCGCCGTCACGGCGGCTGGCAGCTCATGCGGGACGCGTTCATCCGGTTCCGCTACGGCGACGGGTTCAGCCACTCCCGGGCCTTCGCCCTGCAACTCTGCCTCGCCGTGGTGCCGTTCCTGATCGCGCTCACCGGCCTGATCAGCGACCTCGGCGTCGAGGAGGGCGGCCGGGTGGTCGCCGACACCGTGCTGGCGCTGACCCCCGGGCAGAGCGAACAGGTGGTGCAGGAGCTGCTCGGCGAGGGCGACCGCACCGAGAGCACCGGCGAACTGGCGCTGACCCTCGGCCTGATCACCGGCCTGGCCGCGCTGACCACCACGATGGCCCAGATCGAGCGCGGCGCCAACCGGATCTACGGCGTGGAACGGGACCGCCCGGCGCTGTGGAAGTACCTGCGGGCGGCGGTGCTCGCCGTGGTCGCCGGCCTGCCCGCGCTGGCCGGCTTCCTGATCCTGGTCGGCGGCGGGGCGATGGGCGAGTCGGTGCAGCGCCACTACGAGTGGGGTGATCTCGCCGCCGGGGTGTGGGAGGTGGTGCGCTGGCCGCTGAGCCTCGTGCTGACCGTCGTCGCGGTGGCGGTGATCTTCCGGCACGCGCCCCGGCGTAAACAGCCAGGTCTGTCCTGGCTCTACTTCGGCGCCGGCATCGCCACCGCGCTGTGGTGGCTGGCCAGCCTGCTGCTCGCCGCGTACGTCAAGTTCGGCGGCGGCTTCGGCCAGACGTACGGGGCGTTGACCGGGATGATGGCGCTGCTGCTGTGGGCCAACCTCACCGGCATGGCGCTGTTCGGCGGGCTGTCCTTCGCCGCCCAGTTGGAGGCGATGCGGATCGGGGCCCCGGAGCCCGCCCAACCCGACCTGTGGGAGCCCGACGCCGAGCGCGGCGAACTGTTCGACACCGGTGACATGACCGCGCTCTGAGCCCGCCACACCGGACGGGCGTGTACGCGGTGGCGGAATCGGGTACAGCGCGCCTCGCCACGTCGACGCAAGGGAGGTGCGGGGTGACCGCGGTCAAGGAGTCAACGGCCCGACGGCCGCTCGGCCATTTCGCCGAACGGAGCGTCGTCGGCCTGCTGGCCGTGGCCGGCGCGGGGGTGGCCTTCGGGCTGCTGCTGATGCTCGTCCGGTTCAAGTGGAGCCCGATGTACCACGCCGACCACGAGGCGGCCGAGTGGTTCAACGGGCTCGTCGCCCCGCACCACGCGCTGGTCACCGTACTCCAGGCGGTCACCGACCTGGGCGGTCGGCCGGTGCTGATCTGGCTGGTCACCATCGCCGTGGTCACCCTGCTGATCCGTCGCCAGTCCCGGCTGGCGGTCTACCTGATCGTCACCGGGGTGGGTGGGCTGATCCTCGACCCGTCGCTCAAGGCCCTGGTCGGCCGGCTGCGCCCGGTGGTCGACGTGCCGGTCGCCAGCGCCCCCGGCAACAGCTTCCCCAGCGGGCACGCGCTTGGCTCGTTCGTCGCGTACGGGGCGCTGCTGCTGGTCTTCCTGCCGGCCATGTCGCCCCGCTGGCGCAAGCCGGCGATCGCCGTCGTCGCCGTGCTGGTGGCGTTGATCGGGCTGACCCGGATCGCGCTCGGCGTGCACTTCGTCTCGGACGTGATCGGTGGCTGGCTGCTCGGCGCGGCCTGGCTCGGCGTCACCGCGTACGCCTTCCGGCTGTGGCGGCGTGAGCGGGGCCGGCCGGTGCCGCCGCTGACCGAGGGGCTGGAACCGGAGGCCGGCGACAAGATCACCCCCGCCCCGGCCGAGGAGCACGTGCTGGAGCACCCCCGCTCGGCCGTCGCCGAACTGCTGGTCGGCTGGGTGATCGTCTTCGGTGCCCTGTACGGCTTCGGCACCTACGTCAGCTACCACGCCAAGGGCACCGTCTTCGAGACCCTGGACACCGACGTGCCGCGCTGGTTCGCCGACCGGCACACCGACTTCCTCACCGAGCTGAGCTGGTGGTGGAGCAAGTTCGGCGACACCCACGCGATCCTGATCGTCTCGCTGGTCTTCTGCCCGCTGGTGCTGGCCATCTGGAAGCGGTGGCGCCCGGTGCTCTTCGTGGTGCTGGCCCTCTTCGGCGAGCTGAGCCTGTTCCTCGCCTCGGCCCGGGTGGTGGACCGGCCCCGCCCGGCGGTGGAGAACCTCGACGGGCAGATGCCGACCTCGTCCTTCCCGTCCGGGCACATCGCCGCGACCACCTGCCTCTGGCTGGTCATCGCGATCATCGTGTTCGTCCGTACCGACCGTTGGTGGCGGTGGCTCTTCGTGGCGATGGCCGTGATCATGCCGGTCGGGGTGGCGACCTCCCGCATGTACCGGGGCATGCACCACCCGACCGACTTCATGGGCGCGCTGATCCTCAGCGGCCTGTGGATCGGTCTGCTCTACTGGGTGATCCGGCCCAACGCCGACGTCTACCAGGGCAACCGGCCCGAGATCGAGTCGGAGCAGGTCGACGAGCTGGACGACGAGCTGGCCAAGGCCGGCCAGCCCGGCTGAGTCGCCGACCGTGCTGCGGGTGATGACCTGGAACATCAGGACCGGCGGCCGGGACCGTACCGGCCCGGACCGGCGGGACCTGGTGTGCCGGGTCGTCACCGCGCAGGCCCCCGACGTGCTGGCCGTGCAGGAGCTGCGCGGCTTCGACCGGCCGGGGGTGCTGGCCGGGTTCGCCGACCGGCTGGGAATGCGCCCCCACCTGGCCCGCAGCTGTTTCGGTCAGCCGGTGGCGGTGCTGGTCCGCCCGCCGTGGCGGATCCGCTCCGCCGGGCCGGTACGTCGGCCGTTGCACCACGCGGCGCAGCGGGTCGAGCTGGCCACCAGCGCCGGGCCGCTCACCGTGCTCAGCGCCCACCTCGACCCGTACACCGGGCTGCGGCGGCGGATCGAGGCCGGCTGGCTCGCCGCAGCCGTGCGCCGCGCACCGGGGGAGCTGGCGCTGCTCGCCGGTGACCTGAACACCCTCGACCCGGGCACCGACCACACCGGGCGGGTGGCCCGGCTGCCGGCGGCGTACCGGCGGCGGCACCTGCGCCGCGACGGGCGGACGGTGGACACCCGGGCGGTGGCCCGGCTGCTCGCCGGCGGCCTGGTCGACCTCTGGACCCATGCCGCCGGACCGGCTGACCCGGCCGGGTCGGCCGAGACCGGACTGACCGCGCCGACCCGGCACGGCGGGGGCGTCGAGTTCTCCGGCATGCGGCTGGACTACCTGCTTGGCACCCCGGCGCTCGCCGCCCGGCTGCGCGACGTCCACGTGGTACGCGGCGGCGACACCGAGTACGCCTCCGACCACTACCCGGTCGTCGCCGAGCTGGACCTCGACCCGGCCTGACCGGCCCGCCCCGGGAACCCGTGCAACCCTTTGCGCCCCCACCGCCATCGCTACGGGTGACAGTGCCAGCGTCCGGGACGGGGAGTGGTCGATGCACGCGACGCAACGGCAGGAGTACGTCGACTTCGTGACGGCGGCGACACCGAAGCTGCGCCGGACCGCGTACCTGCTCACCGGGGGCGACGCCCACCGTGCCGACGACGTCGTACAGCAGACCCTGACCCGGTTGTACGTGCAGTGGGACCGGGCGCGGGCCGCCGACGACATCGGGGCGTACGTGCACCGGATGCTGGTCAACGCGTTCCGGCAGGAGCGTCGGTCCCGCTGGTTCGGGGTGCGCCTGTTCGACCGTCCGCCGGAGCCGGAGCCCAGGGGTGCCCCGCCGACCGACGCGGTGGTGGACACGGTCGCGGTGCGGGCCGCGTTGGCGGCGGTGCCACCCGGGCAGCGGGTGGTGCTGGTGTTGCGCTTCTACGCCGACCTGAGCGTGGAGCAGACCGCCGAGGTGCTGGGCTGCTCGGCCGGAAACGTCAAGAGCCAGACCGCGCGCGGGCTGGCCGCGCTGCGCCGGCAGTTGCCGCTGGCGGACCCGACGGAGGTGACCCGATGATCCACGACGACGAGACCCAGGTCCGGGAGATGCTGACCCGGGCCGCCGACGACCTGCCGACCGGAGGACCGGAAGCAGCGGCGTTGGTGACGGCGGGGAAGCGCACGGTACGGCGTCGCCGCCGGCTGGCCGTGGCGGCCACGGCGGTGGTCACCGCCGTGGCGCTGCTCGGCATCACCGCCCTGCTGGGGGTACGACAGTCGCCGACCCCGGCCGACCGGACCTGGCCGCCCACGGTCGCGCCGACCGCCTTCGATCCGGCCCGGCAGCTCTTCCGGTTGACCTGGCTACCGGCCGACCTGCCCGAACGGAGCCTCTCCACCGCTGCGGACCGGCAGACGATCGGGGCGGCCCGGCACACGCCGTTCGAGGGCACCCAGGCCCGCAGGTTGGTCGGCAGCGTCGCGGTGACCGTGGGCGCGCGGGGGGTGGACTTCTTCACCGACCAGTTGACCCGGGACAACAGGAACGCGGGGAAGCTACGCAGCGGCCCGACGCCGTGGCCCACCCCGCCGGGTTCACCTGTCGAGCCGGTGCAGGGGCATCCCGCCTTCCTGCACACCAGCCCCGACGGCAAGGAGACGGTGCTGTCCTGGCGGTACGCCCCGGACGCCTGGGTCACGATCACCGCTGTCACCGTCGACCGGCCTGCGGAGGTGCTACGGCGGGTGGCCGAGGGGATGGTGTGGGAGCGGCAACCGGTACGGGTGCCGTTCCAGCCGGTGGCGCTGCCGTCGGACGCCCGGCTCCACCAGACCCGGATGCGCTGGCGGGACGGCCGGTGGGACACGGTCACTCTCGACTACCGGCTCCCCGGTTCCTCCGCTGCCGGTGCGGACCTGACCGTCGGCCTGGAGCGCGGCGACCGGCCGGATGATCCGACGGGCGTCGTGCACGGCCGACCGGCGTGGACCTTCGTCCAGCATGACGGGCCCGGCACCTGGTCGGTCGGTGGCGTGCCCGGCTGCGCCGGCTGCCGGGCAATGGTGGGAACGGGGAGTCCGGCGGGCAGCGCCGCGCTCGGCGGCCAGGACGGGGCCCGGGACCTGGCCGCCGCTCTCCGGCCGGTCGCCGACCACGACGACGAATCGACCTGGCGTCCGCTGTGACGTCGACCGGCGGGGAGCGGACACGCCGCGCCCTCCGCCCTTGTCACAGGAGCAGGTCGACCACCGGTCCGGGACGGCCGTCGGGTGGGGTGCGGCCGGAGCCCGCCGCAACGCGTCGAGGCCGGTCGGGCCGGGTACGCGACCCGGCCCGACCCGCCACGGCGGTCACAGTTCGCGCAGTCGGGGCAGCAGCTGTTCCTGCGCCCAGTCCAGGAACATCGGCTGGCTGTCCCCGCCGACCTGGACGATCGCCACGTGCGTGAAGCCGGCGTCGACGAAGGCGCGGAACGCCTCGACGTGCCGGTCGACGTCGGGGCCGCAGGGGATGCCGTCGGCGACGTCCTCCTCCCGGACGAACTGGGTGGCGGCGGCGAACGCCTCCGGGTCGGGCAGGTCGGCGTTGACCTTCCAGCCGCTGCCGAACCAGCGGAACTGGTCGTGCACGATCTTGCGGCACTCGGCCTCGTCGGGGCCGTAGCAGATGGCCACCTGGCCGTAGCGGGGCTGCCCGGCACCGCCCGCGTCGTCGTAGAGCTGGATGATCCGGGAGTCGGGTTCGGTGGCGACGATGCCGTCGGCGTACTCGGCGGCGAGGGCGGCCGACGACGGCCCGGACGCGGCGACGGCCATCGGAACGGGACGTTCCGGCCGGTCCCAGACGTAGGCGTCGGGGACGTCGAAGTGGTTGCCGGAGAAGGTCAGCGTCTCGCCGTTGAGCAGCGGACGGATGATCTGGAGTGCCTCGGAGAACATCTCGTGCCGCTGCTGCACGTGCGGCCAGCCGCCGACCACGTGTTCGTTGAGGTTCTCCCCGGCGCCGAGGCCGAGGGTGAATCGCCCGTCGGAGAGCACCCCGATGGTGCTGGCCTTCTGCGCCACCACCGCCGGGTGGTAGCGGCGGATCGGGCAGGTCACGAAGGACATCAGCTCGGCCCGGCTGGTGGCGTGGGCGACCGCGCCGAGCACCGACCAGGCGTACGGGGAGTGGCCCTGCGCGTCGAGCCACGGATAGTAGTGGTCGGACATGACCAGCTGGTCGAAACCGGCCGCCTCCGCCCGCACCGCGTGGTCGACCAACTGCTTGGGGCCGGTCTGTTCGCACATCAGGGTGTAGCCGACGCGGACCATCCTGGTTTCTCCTTCCGGGCGACGATCGTCACCGGATACCCCTGGCCGGTGCCGGTCAACCTCGGATGTGTGGCCGGGTCCCTCTTGACGGTGACGGGAGGGCGGTCTAAGGTCCGGCTTAACCGGTTCAGGCTGGTGGTGTCACATCCTGTGGTGGGGATGACCGCCCCCTGTGGCGGCTCGCGGTCGGCGTGGGTCGCCACAGGGTCGGCGGGGACAGGCAGGCAACTTAACCGGTTGCCTTCCCGACCCGGTGGCCCTACGCTGGTCCGCACGCGGCCAGGGAGTTCCGGCGGCGGCTGTCGGGCTGCAGCCGAGCGCCACCGTCACCAGCATCGCCACCCCGCCAGGGCAACGGGGTCGACCCTTCCTGAGGAAAGCCATGAAGAAGCGACTTTCCGTCGCCGGCGTCGCCCTGCTCACCGTCCTCGCCGCCGTGTTCGCCTTCGGCCAGCCGGCCCAGGCCGCAGCCGGTTTCACGGTCTCCGGTGGCAAGCTCTACGACGCCAACGGCAACGAGTTCATCATGCGCGGTGTCAACCACGCCCACACCTGGTACCCGCAGCAGACCACCTCCTTCGCCAACATCAAGGCGCTCGGCGCGAACACCGTGCGGGTGGTGCTGGCCAGCGGTGACCGCTGGACCAAGAACACCGCCGCCGACGTCAGCAACGTCATCTCGCTCTGCAAGGCCAACAAGCTGATCTGTGTGCTGGAGGTGCACGACACCACCGGCTACGGCGAGCAGGCCGGGGCGATCACCCTGGACCGGGCGGTCGACTACTGGCTGAGCATCGCCAGTGCCCTGCAGGGCCAGGAGCGGTACGTCATCGTCAACATCGGCAACGAGCCGTACGGCAACCAGGGCTACGCCACCTGGGCCACCGACAACGCCAACGCGATCAAGCGGCTGCGGGCCGGCGGCATCAGCCACACGATCATGGTGGACGCCCCGAACTGGGGCCAGGACTGGTCGTTCACCATGCGCGACAACGCGGCCGGGGTGTTCGCCGCCGACCCGCAGAAGAACACCGTCTTCTCGATCCACATGTACGGCGTCTTCGACACCGCCGCCGAGATCAGTGACTACCTGGGCCGGTTCCGCACCGCCAAGCTGCCCATCGTGGTGGGTGAGTTCGGCTTCGACCACTCCGACGGCAACCCCGACGAGGACACCATCCTGTCGTACACCCAGGCCAACGGGATCGGCTACCTGGGCTGGTCGTGGAGCGGCAACGGCGGCGGCGTGGAGTACCTCGACATGACCACCAACTTCAACCCGGCCGCCCTGACCACCTGGGGCCAGCGGATCTTCAACGGCGTCAACGGCATCAAGTCGACCTCGAAGGAGGCGTCGGTCTACTCCGGCACCACCCCGACGACCCCGCCGACCACGCCCCCGACTACCCCGCCCACGACGCCGCCGACCACGCCACCCACCACCCCGCCGGTCACGACCCCGCCGGCGACCGGCGGTTGCACGGCGACGTACACGACCATCGGTTCGTGGCAGGGCGGGTTCCAGGGTGAGGTCAAGGTGACCGCCGGCAGCGCGGCCATCAACGGCTGGACGACGAAGTGGACCTTCGCCAACGGCCAGACCGTCAGCCAGGCCTGGAACGCGTCGCTGAGCAGCAGCGGCAGCACCGTGACCGCCCGCAACGTCGACTACAACGGTCGGCTCGGTGCCGGGGCCAGCACCGCCTTCGGCTTCATCGGCAGCGGCAGCAGCGTGAACCCGACGCCTACGGTGACCTGCACCGCGAACTGAGCACTCCGGGTGGCCGGGCCCTCCGAGGGCCCGGCCACCACCCGTCCCCGCCCGCGACGATCACGCGCCCGGACCCGGGCCGGTCAGTCGGTCGCGTCGACCTCCAGGAGGAGGGCCTGTTCCGGGTGCAGGGCCGGCAGGTGCAGGCCCACCGTGGCCAGCACCGAGCCGGGCAGCGTCACGGCGGGCAGCCAGCGAGGTCCGGTGATCTGCATCGCCGCCGGCTCCGGCACCCCCTCGGCCGGGCGGACGGCGTAGCGGCGGGCCGGGTCGAGACCGGGCAGGCGGACCGGGCCGGGGGTCTGCGTGGCGGAGGTGGCCAGCAGAGACACCGCGTACACGGCGCGGGACCGGTCGTGGGCGACGACGCCGTGTGCCTGGACGGCCGGGTCCGGGTGGTCGATCCGGACCACCCGGCCGGTGTGCAGCAGTGGTCGGAGCCGCTTGTGCAGGGCCACCCAGGCGGTCAACTCGGCCCGCTCCTCGGCGTCGATCGTGACGATGTCCCATTCGATGCCGTGGTGGCCGAAGAGCGCGGTGACCGCCCGGAAGCCCAGGGTGTGCACCCGGCCGGTGGTGTGCGAGCGCCCCGGGCCGATGTGCGTGCCGATCAGCTCCGGGGGCAGCAGCAGGCCGGTCCAGCGTTGGATGGACAGCCGTTCCAGGGCGTCGTTGGTGTCGCTGGCCCAGACCCGGTCGGTGCGTCGTAGGATCTCCAGGTCGACCCGGGCCCCGCCGGACGAGCAGCTTTCGATCTCCAGGTGCGGGTGCCCGGCGCGTAGCTCGTCGAGCAGCCGGTAGGCCGCCAGGGTCTGCCCGTGCACCCCGGGCCGGCCGGCGTGCCCGGCCTCGGTGAGGTCCCGGTTGTGGTCCCACTTGAGGTAGCTGATCCCGGGGTTCCCGGTCAGCAGCGCGTCGAGCCGGTCGAGCAGGTGGGCGTACGCCGCCGGGTTGGCCAGGTCCAGCACCTGCTGGTGCCGCCACGGCAGGGGCAGCCGGCCGGGCGCGGTGAGCACCCAGTCGGGGTGGGCGCGGAACAGGTCGGAGTCGGGGTTGACCATTTCCGGTTCGACCCAGAGCCCGAACTGCATCCCGTGCCCGCGTACGTGCTCGATGAGCGGTCCCAGGCCGGCCGGCCAGACGTCGGCGTCGACCTGCCAGTCACCCAGGCCGGCCCGGTCGTGCCGGCGGCCGGTGAACCAGCCGTCGTCGAGGACGAACCGTTCCACCCCCACCTCGGCGGCCCGGTCGGCGAGGGTGCGCAGCCGGTCCAGGTCGTGGTCGAAGTAGACGGCCTCCCACACGTTGAGGGTGACCGGGCGCGGCGTGCGGGGGTGTTCCGGCCGGGCCCGCAGGTGGGTGTGCAGCAGGTCGCTGAGCCCGTCCAGCCCGGCGGTGGAGTGCACCGCGTAGAGCAGCGGGGTGGCGTACTCCTCGCCAGGGCCGAGGACGATCTCGCCGGGGGCGAGCAGTTCCCCGCCGCCGAGGGTGGACTCCCCGGTCGGGCGGCGTTCGGCGACGGTCACGTGGTCGCCGCTCCACGCGGTGTGCACCGCCCACACCTCGCCGTGGCCGAAGCCGAACCCGGCGGTGCCGGCGACCAGCAGCAGGGTGGCGTCGTGCCCGGTGCGCCCGTGCCGACCCTCGCGCACCCACGCGCCGTGCGGCCACGGGTGCCGTTGCGGTGCGCGTTCGCGGCACCACCGCCCGGTCAGGTCGAGCAGTTCGGTGGCGACCGCCGGCACCGGCAGTGTCGGTGTCAGCTCACGTACCTCGTAGGGCTGGTCGGCGTCGTTGCGTAGCCGGTGCCGCACGGTCAGCACCCCGACCGGGTCGAGGGTGACCTCGATAGTCAGGGTCAACCCGACGCCCGGGTCCGTCGCCCGCACGGTCACCCGCGCCGCGCCGACTCCGCCCCGGTCATCCTCCTCACCGGGTACGCGCACCGCGTCCCCCACGTCGTCACGCGGATCATCGACGTCGATCGTGTCGAGGCGGAAGGCGGTCGACCAGTCCCGTCCGTGGCGGTGGCCGGCGAGGCCGGGCCGGCCACTCCAGCCGGCGCTCGCCTCGGGCAGCAGGGACAGCACGGTCGGCGCGTCGAAGCTGCTCGGCACCACCGGCGGCACGGTGGCGTCGACCAGGGCCGGCAGGTCGTCGGCGGGCACCGGGCCGAGGTCGGTGCCCCAGTGCACGACCCGGGGCAGCCCCGGGCCGCGTGCGTCGAGCACCAGGCTGGTGTGGCCCCGGCGCAGGTGGATCACGGTCGGATCGGTCATGGCGCTCATCTCCGGTGCGGGCGCGTCGGCGTCCGTCACGGTGGGTGAGGTCGCCGGGTGTCAGTACCGCGTGAGAGCGGTATGCCTGTGGGTCATATTCATGCCTGCCAGGAATACCGCTCTCGCGCGCATGGGTGGGTGGGTGCGGTGACTCAGCCTTTGGACGCGCCCAGGGTCAGGCCCTTGACGAACTGCTTCTGCAACAGGAAGAAGATCACCAGGGTGGGGATGGCGACCAGCACCGAGCCGGCCGACACCAGGTTGTTGTCGGTGAAGAACTCGCCGCGCAGGTTGTTCAGCGAGCTGGTGACCGGGAACTTGTCGCCGGTGCGCATCAGCACGGTGGCCCAGAAGAACTCGTTGTAGATCCAGGTCACCTCCAGGGTGGCCAGGGCCGCCAGCGCCGGGCGGCACAGCGGCATGGTCACCTGCCAGTACTGCCGCCAGATGCTCGCCCCGTCCACCATGGCCGCCTCGTACAGGTCGCGGGGCAGCGCCTTCATGTAGTTGCTGAGCACGAAGACGCAGAAGCCGCACTGGAAGGCGACGTTGACCAGGATCAGCCCCCAGTAGCTGTCGTAGAGCAACTCGGAGTCGCTCATGAACTCCGGCAGCGGCACCTCGGTGAAGATCCGGAACAGCGGGATCAGCAGCGCCTGCTGGGGCAGCAGGTTGGCGGCGGTGAACAGCCCGAGCAGGACGATGTTGAGTTTCCAGCTGAACCGGGCGATCACGAACGCCACGCACGAGGCGAGGAACAGGGTGAGCAGCACCGCCGGGACGGTGATGTAGACCGAGTTGAGGAAGTGCTTGCCGAACTCGGCGGTCTGCCAGGCGGTGACGTAGTTGTCGAACGTCCACCCGCCGAACGAGACGTACCCGTTGGCGGCGGTGTAGGCGTACGAGCGCAGCGAGGTCAGCACCGCCCAGAGGATCGGGAAGAGCCAACCGACGGCGACCGCGCCGAGGAACAGGTGCAGCACCACCCGGGCGGGGCGCAGCGGCCGGCGGCGCGGGGCCGGCTTCGCCGTCGGCGTCGACGCCGGTGGTCGGGTCACGGTCGACGCGCTCATCGCCGGTTCTCCCTCATGACGACGGCCAGGTAGATGGTGATGAAGACCAGCGAGACGGCCAGCATGATCGTCGCCAGGGCGGAGCCGAAGCCGATCCGGCTGGCCTCGCCGACGACGTTCTGGGTCACCAGGGCGGAGATCAGCTCCAACCCGTTGCGGCCCTTGTTGATCACCCAGACCAGGTCGAACGCGCGCAGCGACTCGATCACGGTCACCACCAGCACGATGATGTTGATGGGTCGCAGCACCGGGAAGATCACCCGGAAGAAGGTGCTGGTCTCCGACGCGCCGTCGACCGAGGCGGCCTCCCGCAGCGACGGGTCGACGCCCTTGAGCCCGGCCAGGTAGAGCAGCATGATGTAGCCGACGTGCCGCCACCCGGCCGCCACCAGCACCGCCCAGATGTTGACGTTCGGGTCGCCGTACCAGTCGGTCTGGCCGCCCAGGACGGCGTTGAGCAACCCCTGGTCGCGGGAGTAGATGAGCTGCCAGACGAAGCCGATCAGCGCCAGCGAGAGCACCACGGGCAGGTAGAGCGCGGTCTGGTAGAACCGGCTGCCCCGGATCTCCTTGTCGAGCAGCACGGCGAGGAACATCCCGAACGGGGTGGCCACCACGAACAGGGCGGCCAGCCAGAGCAGGTTGTTCTGCAGCGCCGGCACGAACGGCGGGTAGATGTTGACCACGTCGGAGTAGTTCCGGCCGCCGACCCAGTCGATTTCGCTGAGCGGCCCGATGCCGTCCCAGTCGGTGCCGGAGAGCGCCACGGTGGCCAGTGCGGGCAGCCAGACCAGCGCGACCACCAGCAGCAGCGGTACGAGCACCATCAGCGTGATCACCACGCGGTCGGTGCGGGACAGGAGCCGTAGCCGCCGGCCGCGACCACCCGGGGAGGGGGTGGTCGTGGCCGGCGACGACACGGCGTGATCCGCCTGGATCAGGGGCAGGTCGGACACGACGGTCCTCCCCCTCTCGCCGTCAGCTGGTGAAGATCGACTTCTTCTGGTTCTCGATGCTGTTGACCAGCCCGTCGATGTCCTTGGGGTTCTTGATGAACTGCTGGAGCGCCGGGATGATCACGGTGGAGGCGAAGTCCGGCCGGGTGTCCCGGTCGAGGAACTGGGCGATCTCGGTGGCCGAGCCGACCAGCTCGGCGGCCTTCTTCTGCAGGGCCGTGTACCCGCTGGTGTCCGCGCCGCTGTTGGCGACCAGCGTGGTCGGGTCGTTCTTCACCGTGATGTCGGCGGCCTCCTTGGAGCCGACGAACTCCAGCAGCTTCTTGGCGTTGGCCTCGGCCTTCGGCTTGCGGGCCAGCATGTAGCCGTCGATCGGCGCGTCCAGCGCCTTGGCCCCGATGGCCGGGTCGATCTCGGGAAAGGTGAAGAAGTCGATGTCGTCCTGCTCGTCGTTGCCGAACTGCTGGGCGACGAAGAGGCCGAGCAGGTACATGCCGCTCTTCTTCTGCTGCAACGACTGGGCGGCCTCCTGCCAGGTGCGGCCCAGGCTGTCCGGCTGGTGCAGCGGGAGCAGCCCGGCCCAGGTGTCGAAGACCTTCTTGACCTTGTCGGAGGTCCACGCCTCCTTGCCCGCCATCAGGTCGATGTGGAACTGGTAGCCGTTGATCCGCAGGTTGAGGATGTCGAACGTGCCCATCGCCGGCCAGCCGTCCTTGTCGGCGAAGGCGATCGGGGTGAGGCCGTCCCGCTTCATCTGGGCGCTGAGGGTGGTGAGCTGGTCGAGGGTGGTCGGCACCTGGTAGCCGTACTGCTTCCAGACCGACTTGCGGTAGAACACCGCCCACGGGTAGTACGACGAGGGTACGAAGTACTGCTTGCCGTCGTCCCCGGTGGACGCCTTCTTGAACGCGTCGGAGTAGCCGGAGAGCTTGCCCCACAGGTCGCTGATGTCGCCGGCCAGTCCCTTGGCGGCGAAGAAGCGCATCCGGTAGCCGGCGAACCACATGAACACGTCGTCCGGCTTGCCCTGGAGGTAGTTGTTGATGTTCTCCTGGTAGGTGTTGTGGTCCACCGTGTTGATCTTGGTGGTGATGCCGGACCAGGTGGTGAACCCGTCCATCACCTTGGCGATGACCCCCTTGGGCTGCGGGTCGGACTGGTTGGAGCCGACCGACACCTCCTTGCTGTCGCTGCCCGAGTCGGAGTCGGAGCCGCAGCCGGCGAGCAGCCCGGTGCCGATCAGCGCGCCCGCGCCGACTCCGGTGAGCAGGGAACGTCGTCCGATGCCGGCGACGGAGGACGGGACGAGCCGGGCGAGATACTCGGCTTCGGTGCGGGGACGGGACATGGTGCCTCCTGCGGAAGAAGAGGTGCGCTGCGCCCGAGGGCCGTCAGTGGTGGTGGGGGAGCGGCTGTTCGGGAATGCCAACATAGATCCACCGAGAACGAACATTGGCAAACACAAACTCCCGGTGGCGCTTGAAGCTACCCGTCCGTACGCGCCTGTCAAGAGGGCAGCTCCGGATCGGTATCGCCGAAGCCGTACGGGATCCTGGTGGTAAACGTTGGAAAGCGGGTCCGTGTTGGAAAGTGTTGACTTGATCGACCGCTAGGGGCACGCTCTGCTCTCATGCGGCAACACGGCACCTGGCAGGGCGACGGAATCTACTTCGGCGCCGACTACAACCCCGAGCAGTGGCCCGAGCAGGTCTGGGCCGACGACGTCGCGCTCATGCGCCGGGCCGGGGTCAACCTCGTCTCGGTCGGAATCTTCTCCTGGGCCCTGCTCGAACCCGCCCCCGGCCGGTACGAGTTCGACTGGCTCGACCGCGCCCTCGACTTCCTGCACGCCGGGCGAATCCAGGTCGACCTGGCCACCGCCACCGCCAGCCCGCCGCCGTGGCTGGCCCACCGGCACCCCGAGACGCTGCCCCGCGCCGTCGGCGGCGGCGTGCTGTGGCCCGGCGGACGGCAGGCGTACTGCCCCAGCTCGCCGATCTTCCGGGAGCGCTCGCTCGCCCTGGTCGACGCGGTCGCCGACCGGTACGCCGAGCACCCCGCCGTCGTCATGTGGCACGTCTCCAACGAGCTGGGGTGCCACAACGTGCACTGCTACTGCGACGTCAGCGCCGAGGCGTTCCGAGGCTGGCTGCGGGAGCGCTACGGCGACCTCGACCGGCTCAACGACGCCTGGGGCACCGCTTTCTGGAGCCAGCGCTACCACGACTGGGCCGAGATCAACCCGCCCCGGTCCACGCTGACCATCGCCAACCCCACCCAGCAGCTCGACTTCCTGCGCTTCTCCTCCGACGAGCAGCGCGCCCAGCTCCGCGCCGAGCGGGAGGTGCTCAAGCGGCGGGTCCGGCAGCCCGTCACCACCAACTTCATGATCGGCATGGCCAAGCACATGGACTACCACTCGTGGGCGTCCGACGTCGACCTGGTCGCCAACGACCACTACCTCATGGCCACCGACCCGAACGCCCACCTCGGCCTGTCGTTCGCCGCCGACCAGACCCGCAGCGTGGCCGGCGGCGACCCGTGGCTGCTGATGGAACACTCCACCAGCGCGGTCAACTGGCAGCCCCGCAACGTCGCCAAGACCCCCGGCCAACTCCGCCGCAACAGCCTCACCCACGTGGCGCGCGGTGCCGACGGGGTGCTGTTCTTCCAGTGGCGGGCCTCCCGGGCGGGCGCGGAGAAGTACCACTCCGCCCTGGTCCCGCACGCCGGCCCGGACACCAAGGTCTTCGACGAGGTCTGCCGGCTCGGTGCCGACCTCAAGGCCCTGGCCGAGGTACGCGGCAGCCGGGTCGAGGCCGAGGTGGCGATCCTGTTCGACTGGGAGGCTTGGTGGGGCGTCGAGCTGGACTCCCACCCCAGCGTCGACGTCACCTACCCCGACCGGATGCGGGCGCTCTACGACGCGCTGTGGCGGGCCGGGGTCACCGCCGACGTGGTGCACCCGTCGGCCGACCTGTCCGGCTACCGGCTGGTCCTCGTTCCCACCCTCTACCTGGTCCGCGACGTCGACGCCGAGGCGCTGCGCCGGTACGTGGCCGGGGGCGGGACGGCGCTGGTCACGTACTTCAGCGGGATCGTCGACGAGCACGACCACATCCGGCTCGGCGGCTACCCGGGGGCGTTCCGGGACCTGCTCGGGGTGCGTACCGAAGAGTTCTTCCCGCTGTTGGCCGGCGAGCGGGTGACCCTCGACGACGGGTCCACCGCCGACGTGTGGACCGAGTGGCTGCACCCGACCGGCGCGGACGTCGTCGCGTCGTACGAGGACGGTCCGCTGCCGGGCGTGCCCGCGCTGACCCGGCACCGGGTCGGTGACGGCACCGCCTGGTACCTGGCCACCCGGCTCGACGGGGCGGCCACCGACGCCCTGGTGGGCCGGCTGCTCACCGAGGCCGGGGTACGCCCGCCGGTAGCCGCACCGACCGGCGTCGAGGTGGTCCGCCGCCGGGCCGACGACCGGTCCTGGCTGTTCGTGGTCAACCACACCGACGCCGAGGCGACCCTCGACGTGACCGGCACCGACCTGCTCACCGGGCAACCCTGCGGCGGCACGCTGCGGGTGCCGGCCGGCGAGGTGGCCGTGGTCCGGGAGGAACCGGCGGTGGGCGGGGCGGTCCCAGCGGGTGAACCGTCCCCGGCCGCAGCGGCCTGACCTGCGTACCGTTCCCTCGTCCGCGCGGTTGGGAGGTTCGATGCTCGCTCAGCAACGGCAGAACGCCATCCTGGAGCTGATCCGGCAGCGCGGCGGGGTACGGGTCAGTCACCTGGTCAGCCGGTTCGGCGTCTCCGACATGACGATCCGCCGCGACCTGGAGGTGCTCGCCGAACGAGGGCTGGTCGACAAGGTGCACGGCGGGGCGACGCTGGCCGGCCCCGGGTCCGCCGAGGAACCCGGCTTCGCCGCGAAGTCGGTCCGCCAGCAGGACGAGAAGCGGGCCATCGCCGGCCGGGCCGCCCGGATGGTCGAGCCGGGGATGGCCGTCGCGTTGTCGGCCGGCACCACCACCGCCGCGCTGGCCACCCTGCTCGGCGACGTACCCGGGCTGACCGTGGTGACCAACTCGATCCCGGTCGCCGACGCGCTCTACCAGAACCCGCGCGTCGACCAGACTGTGGTGCTGACCGGCGGCATCCGTACCCCGTCCGACGCGCTGACCGGGCCGGTGGCCGAGGCGGCGATCCGTACCCTGAACGTGGATCTGCTCTTCCTCGGCGTGCACGGGATGAGCCCGCGCACCGGGTTCACCACCCCCAACCTGCTGGAGGCGGCGGTCAACAAACGGCTGATCGGGGCGGCCCGGCACCTGGTGGTGCTGGCCGACCACACCAAGTGGGAGACCATCGGCATCGCCACCATCGCCCCGCTGGCCGAGGCCGACCTGCTGATCACCGACGCCGGGCTGCCGGCGGACGGCCGCCGGCAGATCGGTGAACAGGTAGGTGAGCTGGTCGTCGTCGAGGTCGACTGACCCTGGCTCATCAAACGGGGTCGCACGGCCCGTCGTGGTCGGCCCGCGCCCGGCAGCGCCGCCGGTCCGGCAAGATCCGGTCACAGAACACCCACCGTCGTACGTGCTGGGCGTCCTCGGCGGACACGGTGGCCCCGGCGACCTCCACCCCCGGCACCAACGCCAACGACCGGGCCAACGCGTACGCGAACCGCAACGCCTGCTCCTCGGCCGTGACCGTGAGGGGCAGGTGCAGCACGTAGCGGGGACCGGTCGTCGGCCCGTGGCTCAGCACGGCGGACGGTTGGCCTGGGCGCTGCGGCGGTCCCGCAGCAGCCGCTTGAGCCTGGTGTTCTCCCCGGTCAGCCGGGTCACCTCCTGATGCAGGCTGGCCAACTCCAGGGCGAGCCGGATCAGGAACCGGCGCACCTCCCGGGGGTCGAGGCCCCGCCGTCCGAAGCCGGCGGTGGGGAACTGGTGGTCGCGGACCAGGACCGGATGCAGCCGGGCCGGCAGCGTGCCGTCGTCGCGGATCATTCGTCGCCTCCTGGTGGGTACGGGGTCGCGGGAACCTACGCCGCCGTGATAGGTATTCAGCAAGTCGGTCGGAGCCGGAAATTCGGCTTCATGTTGAGACCCGACGAGATCCGGTATGCGGCTGCCACCCGCGAGGCCGTCTCTCGTCACCTTCTCGGCTGTTGGCACAGCCGCGGTTACTGCGCTTGCACCGGGCGTCCCCGGGGGCCGGTGATCACCCTCACCCGAAGGCCACATTTCCAGTGGGTTGGAACTGGAGCAATGGTTCCTTCGCGGGCCTCGTCAACTTTTTCGAGAGGTGGATCATGCCGCACAAGCCGTTCATACGGACCCTGCGCGCGCAGTGGCTCGGCCAACAACTCCGCGCCCTCCGGGAGGAACGCGGGATGACCTTGAAATTGGTTTCCGAACACCTGCAACGTGACATGTCCGCACTCGGCCGCTACGAGCGGGCGGACTGGCCGATCCGCAAGGGCGACGTCGTCGCACTGCTCGACCTCTACGGCTTCCACCACGCCGCCGAGCGGGCCCGCCTGCTGGCGCTGGCCGAGGACGTGTGGCGCACCGACCGCTGGGACGAGGACTACGGCGACGTCGTCGACTCGTCCTTCATCGAGTACCCGTGGCTGGAGGGCCGCGCCGACAAGGTGTGTTGCTTCCACATGACCCTGGTGCCGGGGTTGCTCCAGACCAGGGCCTATGCCGAGGCGGTGATCCGGAACGCGGCGGAGCCGGAGGCGTCCGAGTCGATGATCGACCGCTGGGTCGAGCTACGGCTCTCGCGCCAGGAAGTTCTCTCCAAGGAGCGACCGCTCACGATCCATACCGTCATCGACGAATCCGTCGTGCGTCGCCGTGTCGGTGGTGCCCAGGTTCTTCGGGACCAACTCGCACACCTGGTGAAACTCCAGGCCCTACCGCAGGTTCGTATCCAGATCATGCCGTCCTCGGTCGCCCTCCACCAAGGACTCGACGGCACGTTCTGGATCTTTCACCTTCCCGAGCCGTACCCTGCGGTTGCTTACGTCGAATCCCTCGGCGGCCGGCTCTACATGGAGTCGCCCAAAGCCGAACGCTTTCTCCGTGCGTACGATCGATTGTCGAAGTCCGCACTCAGCAAGGACGAGTCGACCGCCCTGATGGGGGCCGTTGCAGAGGAGTTGGCATGAACGACGCTATGCCCGAGGTCGCCTGGCACATCAGCACCAAGAGTGACAGCAACGGCGGGAGTTGTGTGGAGGCGGGGCCGGTGCTCGACGGCTCCGGTCGGGTGGCTGTGCGGCACAGCAAGGCGCGGGACGCGGCGACGATCGTCTACACCGCCGACGAGTGGGCGGCCTTCGTCGGTGGCGTCAAGGACGGCGAGTTCGACTTCACCGAGGCTTCTCACTGACAGTCGGGCGGGACGAGGGGGCGGCGACCTGGTCGCCGCCCCCTCCCATCACCTCGGGTCGAGCTTCTGCAACTCGCGCCAGAGCTTGTTGATTGGCGGGAGTTGTCCGTGCAGCGAGCAGGTCGAAGGTCGCCACCAGCGGAGCCTGGCCGAACGTCGGCTGGTCCGGATGGGATGATCCGCCTTACGAGCAAACCCATGGCTTTGCGTCTAACGCCGATCTGATGGTCTAGACAGTTCGCTAACCGAGCGCCCTGTTCGTCGCGCGTGTGCTCGGCCGAAGCGCAGGTGCTTGATTGCACCTGACAATCAAGCACCTGCTCATATCAGTGACATGCACCGGGAATCATGCGGTCTAGATAGTGCACACAAGGCATTAATTCCCCTTTGTGTCTGCACTAGCGTCTTGCGGCTCGCAGCTCTTGCTGTATGCGCCTGGTCAATGCGAGCTTTGCTGTGTTTTCGGCCGGAACCAACTCCTCGTATAGTCGGCTCCATTCTTGTGAAGTTTGCTCCGCGTGTAGTCGCCTAGATATAGGATCCGCTTTGAGGTCGATCGTTATAAGATAAAATGACTTTGCAATATCCTGTATTCGTGTGCGCCAGGAATCGAATAGGTCGATTACCTCATCGGAACCATGCGTGCGTAGCAGTGCGTCGGCAGTCGAGTCAGTTACAAGATGAAGATGTATGGGTGCGTCGCTTTTATCTAGCGCCCCATTCGGGTGGCTTGCGTTTGCCCAAAAAGAAACCCGTTGAACCTCCTTTAAGGTTTCGGCATATGCGATCGCCTGCCGTTCTTGGCGCCGCTGCTCGCTCGCCAAGCGAAGATCGTGTTCGCTCTTCTGCTTGGCTAGCTCCAGCTCGTGTCGATGCCTCTCTTTGGCAAGGCTCTCGGCATGCTGACGACTCTTTTCGCTCGTCTTGAAGGAGGCAACGATGCCCGATATGCCAATAAGCGCACCGAAGCCGCTCGCCGTAACCGGCACTATCCACTCCCAGGCCATGCCTCATTCTTGCCATGGGGTGCAATGTTCGGAAGTGCCCCCACGGGGCGGCTGCGCCGCTGAACAGCACGAAAAACGCCGACTGTAGCACATGTGCTATGCTTGGCCCGTGCATGAGGTAGGGCTGCGAGAGATGCGGCAGAACGCCAGCGACCTGGTCCGTCGGGCACAGGCGGGTGAACGCTTGACGATCACCGTTGCCGGCCGCCCGGCAGCCGTGCTCGGTCCGGTCAGTCCCCGAACCTGGCGCGAGTGGGACGACCTTGCCGGTGTGTTCGACCAACCCACCGACGCGGCGTGGGCAGGTGACCGTGATCTCTTGGACGACACCGTCACCGATCCGTGGGCCGAGCGGTGAGCCGCGGCATCCTCGACACCAGTATCCTCATCGCCAACGACGTAACCCCGATTCCGGGTGAACTGGCCATCAGCGTTGCCAGCCTCGCCGAACTCCAGTTCGGTGTCCTGGTCGCAAAAACCGCCGAGGCGAGGGCGCTCCGGTTGGCGCGGCTGAGCACCATCCAGCGCCGATTCGATCCGCTGCCCATCGACGACGTGATCGCTGACAGCTACGCACAACTGGCCGCCCGCGTCGTCGAAACCGGCCGGCAGCCGCGAGCCAGAGTGATGGACCTCCTCATCGCCGCAACCGCCCATGCCCACGACGCTGCCGTCTACACCCGAAACGCCGACGACCTCGCAGGGCTCGAAGATCTCATCACAATTCGCACAATCTGACGTGACTCGCTCCTGGAACCCGAGGTCCTGGGGCGGCGATTTCCCGACGGCTGCCGACTGTGTCATTCGGGCTGGATCTCGTACAGCTCTGGGCTCGCTTCCATGTGGGACGTGGGGTTCAGGGGAGTCTGTCGGGTGGTGGTAACTGGCTCGATGCCGTAGCCGGCGAGCCAGGTGCCTCGCGCCTGAGCACCTGGGGCCGTGCCACACCGATAAGGAGTCCATCCACCAGTTCCTCCTGACATCGACCCGGCTCCGGGTACCCGTCAGACCGATGACAGTGCGCCCTCCGGAGTAGCCCCCATTGCCGGCGCGGCGTCGGGTATGCGACTGGCAAGAGCGCGTTCTGCCCGCGCCAGGTGTAATGAAGGCCCTCGCGCCCACTGACCGAGGAGGGCATGAATGTGGCAATGGTGGCGTGCGTTGAAACCCGCTGAGCAGGTGGCGGCGCTCAGCGTTCTGGTGACGCTGTTGGTGGGTGTCGTGGCGGCTGTGCCGGCGTACCGTTCAGCCGGCGAGAAGAACCAATCAGGTTCCGAGCAGCCGATCAGCCACCCGCCGACACCGACACCGACACTGTCTCCGCCGTGGACACCGTCTCCATCCGAAACACCGAGCAGTCCGCCTCCCACGCAGACCCCGGCGTCCACGACGACCCCGCCAGCGCCCCCGACACCGCCGGTGCGATTCACCATCAGAATGTCGAAACTGGTGCCGAACTGTTCGGACGTCTCCGGCACGGGAGATGAACCGGGTGGTGGGCGGATGGCCGTGCTCTTCGTCCGTCCGGCCGGCACACCGAACTACTTCTACGAGCAGCCGCTGCATTTCGACGCAGCCCCTCATACCTGGCGGGCGAACCGGGTCGTCGTCGGCGACTCGACATCGGTGGGAAAGAGCTTCGAGCTCCACGTGTACGTCGTCAGCGACGGATACGTGAGGGAACTCGCGAAGCACGACGGCGCGCCCTACTCGGTCCCCAGCGTGCCCGGCGAGCGACTGGCCTCGATCTCCGTGAAGCGGAGCGACGAACTCGGTAACTGCTGAGTCACCCCGGGTGGCTCCACCCGGGGCTCGATGCCGTAGTCGGCGAGCCAGGTGAGCAGGTCGTCGCGGTGGGCGTGGACGAGTGAGCCGCCTGTGAAACGGACGTCGTCGGTTACCTCGGCGACGACCTGCGGGGGTGGACGGAAGGAACGTGCCGCCTCGTCGGTGGTGAATTCGGCCTTAGCGAGGACCAGACCGTGCAGCGGTGGGTCGAAGACGTCGATGCCCAGCGGTGGGACGCTCAGGCGTGTCTTGGACAGGGTCGCGGCGGGCAGGCGGGCAAGGAGTTCGTATTCGGCAGGGGACAGGTAGATGTTCGTGATCAGTCCCTGGATGTGGCCCGGCCGCTCGGCGGGTACCTTCTGGGTCAGCTTGAACCCGCAGGCCCCGCCGGGAAGGGTCTCGTCCCGCCGTAGGCGTAGCCGGGTGCCGGGCAGGTACCGGTCGGTGATGCGCCGGCTGACGGTGACCGTGGCTGGCAGCGGCGGTCCGGCCAGCAGGAACCGTCTCTCCCGCTCGACCCGTGCGTACTTCCCGCCCCGGGTGGGCCTGTCGGGCATCGCGTCCTTCTGCGATGTCATGCCGCTGTCTCCCTGTCCTGCGGGCAGTGGCGCATCGTCACAGTGGCCACGGTCCTTCTGCCCCGGCTTCGGTCGTACCCGGGCCGGGGCCTGCCGATTGTGGTTCGAGGACGCGGAGGGCCGCATCCAGCCGGTTGTCGAGCGGTCCGCTCAACTCCAGGACAGGGGTGTCCTTCCAGGCGTCGAGCGGGTCGTCGTACACCAGTTCCAGGAGTGCGTCGTTCATTCGCGAGCGGAGGCCCGGCAACTCCGCGGTGGGCAGGATCCGCTCGCTCTCCGGCGTGATCACCGAGATGACCAGTAGATCGAGGGTGGCGAACGCGAGCCGCAACGTGGAGGCATCGGCCTGCTCCGACGGGTCCGCGCCGTTCGCGACCAGGTATGCGAGGTAGTCGAGCGGGGTGCGGTCGAAGACGGCCATGGGGGTCGACGGCGACCGCAGACACCGGACCGAACACGCCAACATCGCCCGGTAGTCCTCCGACGACGGCGGGAAGTCGAACTCGTACCCCTGTTCCTCCAGAAGGTGGTACGGCTCGTCGACCACGACGTATCCCGGCAGACGCGCACACAGCGCCTCGGCCAGCGTGGTCTTTCCGATCCCGTGCGTCCCGGAGATCGCGACCCTCATCCGCGCTCCCGCCCCTCGACCATTCCCGGCGATCATAGGTTCGGGCTCTGCGGCAGTTGCCAGGTGCCACCGCGGTCCTCCCTGGCGAGTCGTGCCACGAGATCGGGGATGTGTAGCGCGGTGGCCACCCCGGCGACGGCGAGGAAGGCGTCGATCGCGCGTTGCGTCATCGGCATGGCCAGGCTGAGGATCTTGGGGTTCACGCCGCCCTGGATCTCGTCGACGAACGGCCGTAACTCGGTTTCGTAGTTGGCCAGGGCGGTTGGCAGGTTGTCGGGGTGACGGTTGATCTGACCGGCCAGCACGTAGGCATCGACGAGTGCACCGGAGATGCCCATGCCGCTGTAGGGCGAGGCACAGTGGGCGGCATCGCCGGCGAGGACGACCCGGCCCTTGGCCCAGGTGCCGATGCGGACCTGGGTGACCTCCTGGGAGTAGAAGAAAGGGCTGGTCCGCATCCCGTCGATGAAGCGGCGGACCTGCCAGCCGGCGTCGGCGAAGCGGTCGGCCCAGAATGCCTGTTGCTCCTCGACCGGGCTGCGGTGGATGGCGGAGAGCTCGGCGGAACTCTCCCGCTTGACGAAGTACGCCTGGGTTTCCGTCGTGCTGTGGCTACGGCGCATGATCTGCCGGCCGCCGGGGGCGAGGTAGGTGTCCCGGATGCGACCGTCGGAGGCGATCCGGGGTACGAACCAGTACGCCATGTGGATCCCGGTGCGCCAGTACGGATCCTGACCTTCCGGGAGCAGGGCGCGGCGGATGCGGGAGCCCTGCCCGTCGGCGCCGACGAGCAGATCGAACTCCTGCGACGGGGCTTCGGAGAAGTGCGCCGTCACCGTGCGTTCGTCCTGGTCGAAGCCGTCGACGCGCACGCCGAAACGGAAGTCGACATCCCCGTCGTTCGCGTCGTGGAGGATCTGCACCAGGTCGCCCCGCATGATCTCGTACTCCGAGGTCAGCGTCTGCCGACCCCTGCCGGAGGTGTTCGCCATGATGGTGGCCCGCGGCCTGCCCTCGCGTCGACGAACGCCACGCCGGTCTCGTCGACGCGCCTGGCCCTGATTTCGTCCAGCAGCCCCATGGCCTTCGCGGCATCGATTCCCTGCCCCCTCAGGTCGACCTGTGCGCCGTAGGCGCGCAGTTCCGCGAAGCGCTCGGCGACGACGACCCGGTGCCCGCCCCGTGACAGCCAGAAGGCGAGCGCCTCGCCGGCCACTCCGGCCCCGGCGATGAGGATCCGTAGGGAACGACCTGGTGGTCTGGTGCCCATGACCCCGACCTCTCTATCGGTGATAGGTTGCCGGGAAGCATTACCTATCGGTGATAGGTTGCCAAGGTGGCGAAACTGGACCGCGCGACCGTCGTCGCCGAAGCGCTTGATCTGCTCGACGAGGTGGGGCTGGATGGGGTGAGCACCAGGCAGTTGGCCAAACGGCTCGGCGTTCAACAGCCGTCGCTGTTCTGGCACTTCCGCCGGAAAGAAGACCTTCTGGCGGCGATGGCCGAGGCGGCGATGGCACCGCACGCGAACGCTCCGCTGCCGCAACCCGCTGACGACTGGCGTGAGTGGTTCCTGGAGAACACGCGCAGTTTCCGGCGGACGCTGCTGATCCGCCGGGATGGCGCACGCCTGCACGCCGGCCTGCTGCCCGGCCCCGGCGACCTCGGCAGGCTTGCGCACAAGATGGCGTTCCTGACGGGCGCCGGAGTACGGGAGGCGGACGCCCGGATGGCGATGCTCGCCGCGAGTCGCTTCACGGTCGGCTGCGTCCTCGAAGAACAGGCCGACGACGGACGGCAGGACAGCGCGAACGTGCCGCCCATCGGTCACGAAGCCGCCTTCGAGGCAGGCCTGGCCCTCATCCTCGGTGGTCTCGTCGCCCGGGTGTCGACCGCAGGCCGCTGACGTCCCTCGATCACATCCCCGGCCGACGGCGGGTTCTCGTGCTCGCAGAGGGCCTTCACCCGCTGTGGAACGGCGGCGACGTCAGCGTGCCGTACCCTCTCGGCGGTGACCCAGTGGATCGCAAGGCCAAACGACGCAAGTAGACATGCCGCAGCCCCATTCCGGCGAAGAAACCTCCACCCCGGGTCGTGGATCACCAGGCTCCGGCCACGACGGCGCGCTCACGCGCGGGCCGTCAGCGTACTCTCGGTTGCGGTCCTCTCCCTGGCCACGGCGGCAGTGGCGGTCCCGGTCGGACCGGCGATGGCAAGCGACTGGGCGGGGGACATCACCAAGGCGTCACCGGCCAACCAGACGTGGATGAGCCGCCTGCCCAGTTCGACGAGCCTCGCCTGGATGTCGATCCCGGGGACCCACGACAGTCTCGCGATGTGCGGCTCGTCGTCCAGCTCGAACCCGCCGGCCCCGATCGACCCCAGTTGCGACCCGATCAGCACCGGGATCACCAAGACGCAGGAGTTCCACGGCTGGAGCGGGGAGACCCTGACGACCCAGTACAACGCCGGCATCCGGGCTATCGACATTCGGGTGCGCGTCGACAAGAGCGATGACGGAGGACTGCGGTTCACCGTCCACCACGGTCCCTACTACCAGTACGCGAACTTCGACGACGTACTCGGAAGGACCCGTGACTTCCTGGCGGCCAACCCGGGCGAGACGATCCTGCTGAACCTCAAGGCTGAGTGCCTCGGCGGGAGCACCTCGTGTTCCGACGCCAGCGGCTATCCCGGCGACACGTGGGCGACCAGGATCTTCCAGGGATATCTGGATGGGAAGACCTATACCGGTGTCGGGAACGACACCATCCCCGGCACGTCCTACCGGGACCTGTTCTACGACGAGTCGGTCGACGCCGACGGCCGGGCCGCCACCCCGACCCTGGGTGACGTGCGCGGCAAAGTCGTCCTCACCGGGTTCCGCAACAAGAACGGCGGCCTGTTCAGCGGGTACGGCTTGCAGGCCCTGTACCCCACCAACGACGGCGGCAACGAGTACATCCAGGACGACTGGGAAATCGACACGATGTTCGACATCGACGAGAAATGGGAGAAGGTACGCACACACCTGCGGAGGACCAATGGCGTCTGGGACCAGCAGCGACCCGGCGAGAAGGAGTACCCCTACCAGCCGGACGCGCTCTACCTGAACTACCTGAGCGCCAGCGGCAAGAGCGGTAGCGTCTGGCCGAGAACCGTCGCCGAGGGTGGCACTGTCACCGGGGTCAACGAGTTCCTCATCCAGTGCCTGCACGGGACCGACGGCCGGTGCCCGGAGTTCTATCCCGGCCGGCCCGGCAGCTTCGGCGGCCAGCCGGCACTCAAGCGCTTCGGCATTCTGATGATGGATTTTCCCGGCGGGAAGCTGCTGGACGAGATCCTCGCCTACAACCGGGACTGGCCCCCGGCCGGCGTCCAGTTCCCGCCGCTGCGGGTCATGCCGCTCGGTGATTCCATCACCTACGGCGAGCAGAGTACGGACGGCAACGGCTACCGCCGAAAGCTCTACGAGAAGCTGCACGTCAGAAGCAACGTGGTGGATTTCGTTGGCTCGGTGAAGACCGGCTCGATGGTCGAGAACGCCCACGAAGGTCACCGTGGCTGGCGTATCGATCAGATCGCGACGGCTGCCGTCTGCTGGGCGACCCAGTACCAGCCGAACGTGATCACGTTGCACGCCGGGACGAACGACATGAACCAGGACTTCAACCTGGCCCAGGCACCCCAGCGGCTGAAGAACCTGATCAGTCAGGCGTTGCAGGATTCGCCGAAGGCGGTGGTCGTGGTCGCGAAGCTGATCCCGACCGGTAAGGCCGGCCTGCAACCACGCATCGACGCCTTCAACGCCGAGTTGCCGCGCATCGTCGACGAGTTGCGTGCAGCCGGAAAGCGGGTGCTGCTCGTGGACACCGATGATCTGACGCTCACCGACGGTCTGGAGAACGACTCCCACCCTGACGACGAGGGTTACGACAAGCTCGGGCGGGACTTCTATGCCGGCATCGTGACGGCGAAGGATCTCGGCTGGATCCGCGACCTCGACCCCGAGAACCCCGATTCCACCTGTGACGACCCGAGCGACAGCGACCCCGATTCCGGGATCACCGCGCTCGGTGAGGGGTGGCGCAAGCTGGGTGTCATCGCCCCGGGCATGCAACGTCCCGGAAACTACGATCGGACCGAGATCGCCGACATGGACGGCGACAAGCGGGCCGACTACGTGCAGATCCGTAAGGACGGCACGGTCCGGATCGCGATCAACACCGAGGATCTGCCCGGACAACCCACCTGGCTCTACTGGGGCGGTGGGACGGGAATCTTCGCGCCGGCCGGTGTCCACGAGGTGCCGTCGGATCCGTCGGCCCCGCCCATCGCGGATCAGCTCCGGTTGGCCGACATGGACGGTGACGGCCGTGACGACGTGCTGGTGGTGTCCGAAGTCGGGGCGATGGAGGTCTATTACAACAATGGCCCGTCCGGGTTCGTGCGCAAGGCCGGTGACATTGCTCCGGTGAGCAACGTCAATCGTGACCACATCCGGTTCGCCGACGTCAACGGCGACGGCCGTGACGACTACCTGCGCTTGGGCGCCACCGGTGAGGTGCACGCCTACGTCAACTACCCGACGTCGCTGGACCCCGGTGCCACCCGGACCACCGCGTGGCAGGTCAGGCTGAGTTGGGCGCCCGGCGTGAACGGGGCCAGCCGGTTCAACCTGCGCTTCGCCGACGTCGACAACGACAAGCGGGCCGACTACATCATGGTCGGTGAGCAGGGCAACGTGCACGCCTTCCTCAACCGGGGCGGGAAGGACGCGGGCGGGTTCGAGCAGCATCTCAACTTCGCCTACGAGTCCGGCTATCCCGGTGGGTACGTCCAGTTCAAGGACATCAGCGGCGACGGAAAAGCCGACTACCTCGTCGTCTACCGCGAAGGTGCGGTCCGTGCCTGGCTCAACCGCGGCGGCAACCTCTGATCCACAGGTAGCGCGGGTGCCCACCGTCCCAACGGTGGGCACCCGCGCTGCTTCCATGGTCTGACGTCATACCGTCGTCCCGGTCTGGTGGAGCGCTCGGCTGGCCTCGATGTGGGGGACGTGTTCGATGGCCCAGCCGGCGAGGGCCAGCGCGGGCGGGATGAGGCTCTTGCCGGTCGGCGTCAGCGCGTACTCCACCCGGGGCGGGACCTCCGCGTACGCCGTCCGCGACACCAGGCCGTCGTGCTCCAGGTGGCGCAGGGTCAACGTCAACATGCGCTGGGAGATGCCGGGTATCTGCTGGTGCAGCTCGGTGAAGCGCAGTGCGCCCGCGTCGAGGGTCGCCACGATCAGCAGCGTCCATTTGTTGCAGATGCGGTCCAGGATCGCCCGGATCGTCCGGCCGCCGTCGCCCCGGATCATGCAGGTGTGTTCGTACTGCGACATGACCACCCCCTGTGCCTTACGCACACCCGTGTGCCTTTTGTAAGCCCCCCGATAGTGACACATGATGTGGCTAGTTCCTTCTCGTAACCATTGGGTTCAGAGCTGGAGGGCCCGTCATGACACTCGCCTACTGGATCGTCGCCGCCCTGCTGGCCGTCTTCTATCTCTACGCCGGGGGTAAGAAGGTCGCCCAGAGCCGGGAGCAGTTGCAACCGATGATGGGCTGGGTCGACCGCGTACCCATGCCGTTGGTCCGGACCATCGGGGTGCTGGAGGTGCTCGGCGCGGTCGGCCTGGTCCTGCCGCCGCTGACCGGGATCGCACCCTGGCTCGCGGTCGCGGCGGCAGTCGGGTTCGTCCTGATCCAGGTCGGCGGCATCGCGGTGCACCTGTCCCGGGGCGAGACCCGCCAGATCGGGCTCAACATCGTCCTGCTGGTGACCGCCGCCGTCGCGATCTGGCTGGCCACCGTCTGGGTCTGAGCCGCACGAGGTCGTCCGCTGGCCGACGCGCCGCCTGCACCAGGCAGAATGCCGGGATGGCAATCGACAGGTCCGGGAAGTTGTGGCGCGGGGAGAACGTCGACGACCTCGCCGACTACCTCCGCTACTTCGCGGCAGGCGGCTACCCGGTGGACACGGTGGTGGAGTCCCGGTGCGCGGGGTGCGCCGGCCGGGCCTTCCGCGTCGACATCGACGAGGAGGAGGCGACCCGGCGGACCTGCCTCGCCTGCGGCGCGGTCGCCTACATCGGCGACAGCGCCGACTACTGGGACGAGACGGGCTACGACTCCTGCTCCTGCCCCTGCGGGGGTGAGGAGTTCGCCGTCGCGGTCGGCTACGCGCTCGGTGCCGACGGCGAGGTGCGCTGGATCAGCGTCGGCCTGAGGTGCCTCGACGACGGCACGCTCGGCGTCTACGCCGACACGAAGATCGACTACCTTCCGTCACGCCACCTCCTCGACCAGGCGTGAGGCGGGCGGCCCGTCCAGGGCACGGAGCAGCGCCGGTAGGCCACCGTGCACGAGGGGAAGGCCGCCGAGCTCGCTGAGCCCGACCCAGGCGAGGTCGTCGTGCTCGTCGGGCGCACGGTTGGTGGGGGAGCCGAACCAGGCTCCGACGTGCCACACACCCACGTGTACGGCGTCCTCGCCGCTGCCGGACCGCAGGTCGCCCAGCCGGGAGCAGGACTCCGCGACGATTTCGACGCCGACCTCCTCGCGCAGCTCACGGGCGAGGGCCTGTCGATCGGACTCGCCCGCCTCGACGTGACCCCCAGGCAGATCCCACAGATCCGGGTACGCCAGGCGGGCCGGACTGCGGTGCACCAGCAGGACCGCGTCGTTCACCACGAGCGCCCCGCAGACGATGATGTGCATGCCGGAATTCGAACACAGGGGTGGGACAGTCGGGCCGGGGCCGAAATTCGATGTCGTCGGCGGCGTGACGCCCGGTATACCGGGCAGATGCGTGAAGAGGTGCTTCCCGGCGGCAACACCACGGGTGCCGTGTTGATCGACGGTGTCGTACACAAGCGGGCGTCGCGGTGGACGACCACCGTGCACGCGGTGCTGCGGCATCTGGAGGATGCCGGGTTCGACGCCGCTCCCCGCGCCCTCGGCTTCGACGACCAGGGCCGCGAGATGCTCAGCTATCTGCCGGGGGAGACGATCGGCGGCCGGGAGCCCTGGCCCGGATGGGCGACGAACGACGCGATGCTGGTCCAGGTCGGCCGGTGGCTGCGCCGGGTCCACGACCTGACCGCCGACTTCACGCCGCCGCCCGACGAGTGCTGGTTCGTCGGCCGCACGATGGGCCCCGGGCTGGTCGTCGGGCACCAGGACGCCTCCCCGTACAACGCGGTGGTGGACGGTGACCGGCTGGTCGGGTTCTGCGACTGGGACACCGCCGGCCCGTCGTCGCGGGACTGGGACCTGGCGTTCTCCGCGCTGACCTGGGTGCCGCTGGCGTCACCGCGCGACGGCAGCCCGTTGGGCGACGACGACCTACGCGAGCGGGCCCGCCGGCTGCGCCTGCTGCTCGACGCGTACGGCTATGAGGGTGACCGGGATGGGTTCGCCGCCGCCGTGCCGCAGCGGGCCCGGCGGCAGGCGGGCGTGATCCGTCACCTGGCCGACGCCGGGGATGCTGCGGCGACCGCGTTGCTGCCCGTCGCGGCCCTGCTGGAGCGGTCCGCGGCCGACGTCGAAGCCCTTCCGGCGACCTTCTGGACGCGGTGACCGCACTCGTGGGCGGAGACGCCACCACCAACCCGCTCTTGCCGAGGTGAGCGCGTCGGCAACAACACGGACGCCCACGGAAACGATGAGCCTGCTCGGCCTGCTCCGCGAATGCGTCGATGGACGTACGGGCCAGTAGTCACATGAGCAGGGGTGCGCAGCCCTGTGGATCGTCGCGGACGAGTTCTGGGCCGAGGTCGAAGGCGGAGGCGCGGCTACCGTGGTGAGGGGGCACTACGGGAGGAACGGGTTTGACCGAGGGTTGCACGGTGACGGTGTGCCGGGACTGTTGCTGCGGCAGCCGGACCAAGCATCCGACGGTCGATCACGAGGCGCAGCTCGACGGTCTGCGAGAGGCTCTGGAGCCGGATCATCGAGTGCGGACCAGTCTGTGCCTGGACGTGTGCGCGCAGTCCAACGTGATGGTGGTGCAGCCCAGTCCGGCCGCGCGACGCCACGGGGCGCGGCCGGTCTGGTTCGGGCTTGTCGCCGACGATGCCGTGGTGGCTGATCTGGTCGCCTGGGTTCGGGCCGGTGGTCCGGGTGTGGCGGTGTTGCCGGCAGTGCTGGAGTTGTCGGTGATCACGTCGCCGGTGCTCACCGGTCGGTGAAGGCGGGCGGGGTCGGCGTGACCGGCACAGCCGGTCCCCGGGGGCGGGCGGCGGCTGCGGCCACGGTGGCCAGCTCTTCGGCGGAGAAGCCGGCGCGGCTCAGCACCGCCAGGGACTTGTTCGTCGCCAGCGTGCACAACGCCCACTCGGCGGCCTCCCGTTCGCCCGCGCCCGCCGCCAGCAACGCCTGTTCCAGCATCGCCCGTAGGCCGTCGATCACGGCCCGGACCATCGCCCGGCCCTCCTCGTCGAGGGCCGGGAACTGGGTGGCCGACACCGTGACCAGGCAGCCGTCCGGCACCGTCGGGTCGGCGATGCGGTTCAGGGTGACCTGGAGGAAGGCGGCCACCACGGCGCCCGGGTCCGGGTGGGGGCCACGCAGTGCCTGGTCGTACGGCGGGTGGTAGGTCTGCGTGTAGAGCTGGAGGCTGCTGCGGAAGAGGGCGCTCTTGTCGCCGAAGGTGCCGTAGAGCGAGCTGCGGCCCAGGCCGGTGCCCTCGGTGAGGCGGTCGATGGAGGCCTCCGACCAGCCCCAGCGCCAGAAGACGTGCATCGCCCGTCGTAGCGCCTCGTCCACGTCGAACTGCTTGCGACCCGCCATGGTCGTCAGCATACCCATCTTGTATCGATCGTTCCAAGATGGGTATGGTCGCCGGCATGACAACGCTGAGTTCGCTGCGACTGCCCGACGGCTTCACCGACGTCTTCGCCAGCCGGCTCGTCGAGCTGGACGGGCTACGGCTGCACGCCGTCACCGGCGGGGATGGCCCGCCGCTGCTGCTGGTCGGCGGCTGGCCGCAGACCTGGTACGCCTGGCGGATGGTGATGCCCGCGCTCGCCCGTACGCACACCGTCGTCGCCGTCGACCAGCGCGGGACCGGCCTCTCCGACAAGCCCGACGACGGGTACGACGCCGGCACGCTTGCCGCCGACCTCGTCGCCCTGATGACCGCCCTCGGACACGACCGGTTCGACGTGGTCGGCCACGACATCGGCATGTGGACCGGGTACGCCCTCGCCGCCGACCACCCCGGGCGGGTGGGCCGGCTCACCGTCGTCGACGCGATCGTCCCCGGGCTCACGCCGACCCCGTCGTTCTTCAGCCCGGCCGTGGTCAGCCAACGGTTCTGGCACTTCGGCTTCAACCGGCTCGACGACCTCAGCGAGGCGCTGGTCCGGGGCCGGGAGCGGCTGTTCTTCGGCTACCAGTTCGCCACCAAGGCCGCCACCCCGACCAGCATCCCCGCGTACGCCGTCGACGTCTACGTCGACGCGATCGTCGCGGACCCGCGCGGGCTACGGGCCAGCTTCGGCTACTACCGGGCGCTGGACGCGACGATTGCGCAGAACGAACAGCGCGCGAAGACCCGGCTGACGCTGCCGGTGCTCGCCATCGGCGGCGCGCTCTACAGCGGCGCGTTGGTCGCCCGGACGATGCGCCTGGCCGCCGACGACGTCACCGAGGCGGTCATCGACGACTGCGGCCACTACGCCGCCGAGGAGCAACCGGCCCGGTTCACCGAGATCCTGACCGGCTTCCTCGGTGGCGGGCCGACGTCGGCCGTGTCACACGGCTGACGCCGGCCCGCCCCCCGTTCGCCTGCTCGTCAGGAGCGGGCCCGCTCCGAGGTGACCGGGGTGGTGAAGAACTCGGCCAGCGCGTCGACCAGGTGCTGCGGAGCCCGGTTGAGCGCGTCGTGACCGGCGCGCGGCACCACCAGCGTGCGGGCGTGCGGCAGTGCCCCGGCCAGCGCCTCGTTGATCGGCCGGTAGTAGGGCGGGCCACTGCCGCCGCAGGCCAACAGCACCTCGGCGGTGACGCCGGCCCACCGCTGCGGCGAACTGTCGTGGTGCTGGATCAGCGCGCTCTCGTCCAGGGTGGACGGCAGCAGCTCGCCCATGCCGCGCCCGATCGGCGTACGCAGGAACAGCCGGCAGATGGCCACCTGGACGGCCAGTGGCAGGCGCGACGTGGCCGACTGGGTGTTGAGGCCGGCCCCGGTGATCGCCATGGCGCGGGCGATGTCGCCCGCGTGTGCCGCCGCGCGGGCGGCGGGCACCCAGTCGAGCGGGAACAGGCCGTTGACCTGCACCGCCGGGTCGTAGAGGGCGAGCCGGTCGATCGGCAACCCCCGGGCGGCGGCGCGCAGGGCCACGAAGCCGCCGCCGCTGTGGCCGAGCACGTTGCCGACCCCGGTGGCGGCCAGCAGCGCGGCGAGGTCGTCGACGTCCTGCTCGCCGTCGTAGGGCTCGGCGCGGGCCGCCGCGTCGTCCCGCCCGCGGCGGTTGTAGAGGTGCACGGTGAACCGGTCGGCCAGCCGCAGGGCCAACCGGCGGTAGATGCCGATGGTGACGCCGCCGCCGTGCACCACGATGATGCCCGGCCCGCTGCCGGTGGAGTGGAGCACGATCTCGGCGTCGTCGGCCGCCGGTACCCGCTGCACGGTCCAGTGCTGTTCCATCTCGTCCTCCCCGACATCGAAACCGCGAACGGCGTTTGCAGTTTTAGAGTGTAGCGGTGACCTCACCCGACGAGCCAGCGCGTCCGCCGATCTGGTCCCGGCCGACCCGGGGGCAGCGCGGTCCCGCGCCTTCGCACTCCCGGGACGAGATCGTGGCCGCCGCGATCGCGGTGGCCGACGCCGACGGCATCGGCGCGGTCTCCATGCGGGCGGTCGCCGCCGCGCTGCACACCGGCGCCGGCTCGCTCTACCGCTACCTGTCCTCCCGCGACGACCTGCTCGACCTCATGGTCGACCGGGCCGCGGGTGAGCTGCGCCCCTACCCGGAGGCCGGCGACGACTGGCTCGACACCATGCTGCTTCTCGCCCGTCAACAGCTCGACCTCTACCGGCGGCACCCCTGGCTGGTGGCGGTCCTGCCCCGGCCGACCGCCCCCGGCCCGCAGAGCCTGGCCTGGTTCGACCACTGCCTGTCCGTCCTGCGGCCGGTGCCGGCGGCGACCACCACCAAGTTCGAGGCGATCGCCGTGATGACCGGGGTGACGTCGCTGTTCGCCCGGCAGGAGACCGCCGCGCCGCCGGTCGGCTTCACCGGCATCGACCTGTCGGCGTACCCGAACCTGGCCGCCGCCATCACCGACCCGTCACCGTCCGCGCCCCGCGACCTCTTCGCCACGACGGTGCGCAGCGTCCTGCGTGGACTGCTCGTCGACCACGCCAAGTGAGGTGGGCTGACGCCCGACGGTCAGCTCGTCTACGGTCCATGGGTGACACCTCCGCGGGTCAAGACGCCGTCCACGTCGTACCGACCCGGCCGGGCGGCGGGCAGGCCGTCCATGGTCGCGCTGGTGCTGCTGACCGGGGTGGGGCCGTTCGCCACCGACGCGTACATCGCCGCCCTGCCCGAACTGCGGCGCTCCCTGGACACCAGCGCCACCATGGCGCAGCTGACCCTGACCGCGTTCATCATCGGCGTGGCCGCAGGTCAGCTCCTGCTCGGCCCGGTCAGCGACATCCGGGGCCGGCGCGGCATCGTCCTGGTGAGCACCGTGAGTTTCGCGTTGCTGTCGCTGCTCTGCGCCGCCGCCCCGACCGCCGGGGTGCTGGTGCTCGCCCGGCTCGGGCAGGGGATCGCAGCCGGCACCGGGGTGGCGCTGGGCCGGGCGATGGTGACCGACGTGTGGCAGGGCGACCGGGCCGCCGCCCGGTTCGGCAGCATCGCCTCGGTGACCTTCCTCGGCCCGGTGCTGGCACCGGCGGTCGGCGGGGTGATCCTCGACCACGGCACCTGGCGTACCGTCTTCCTCGCTCTCACCGGGCTGGGGGCGGCGATGGCGGTGGCCGCGCTGGTCGGCCTGCCGGAGACGCTGCCCGCGCACCGCCGGCACGACGGTGGCCCGCGTGCGGCGCTGTCACGGATGGCGGGACTGCTGCGGGACCGGACGGTGCTCACCAACCTGATCGTGCTCTGCCTGGCCATCGCCGGCTTCTTCACCTACATCGGCGGCTCGGCGTTCGTCTTCCAGACCGCCTACCGGGTGGACGAGTCCCGCTACACCCTCATCTTCGCCACCAACGCCGCCGGCATGGCCGCCGCCGGGTTGCTGTTCCGGGTGCTGGTCAGGCGGCTCGGCGCCGGCCGGCTGCGGGCCGTCGGGCTCGCCGCGTCCACGGTGGCCACCCTCGTGCTGCTGGTCGTCGCCCTGGTCGACCGGCGGGCCGGGGGGCCGCTTGCCGTGCCGTGGACGCTGCTCGCCGTGGTGGTCGCCGGCATGGGCCTGACCCTGCCGGCCAGCACCGCGCTGACGCAGGAGGCCGGCCGGCGTTCCGCCGGCACCACCGCCGCGCTCCAGGGTGGTCTGGGTTTCCTTGCGGGCGCACTGGTCACGCCACTCACCGGTCTCCTCGGGTACGCCACCCTGCTGCCCATGGCCTCGGCCATGGCGGTCTTCTTCGTGGCGGCCTGCGCGACGCTGGTGCTGCTGGCCCGCCCCGGTGTGCCCTTTCAGCCACTTCACAGTCCTGGCGGTTAGGGTGCGCAGGGTAACCGTGCGTGCTCCACGGTGGAGTACGCCGACCGTGAAGCGGGAGTTCCGATGGTCTTCAAGAAGATGCTGAGCGCGTTCGGGGTCGGCGGGCCCAGCGTCGACACCGTCCTGGCCAACCCGAACACCCGGCCCGGCCTGACCCTCGACGGCAACGTGAACCTGATCGGCGGGGACGCCCCCGCCAACATCGAGCAGATCGGCATCGGCCTGGTCACCCGGGTCGAGATCGAGGGCGGCGACAGCGAGTACGCAGGCGTCATGGAGTTCCACCGGATGGTGGTCAGCGGCCCGCTCCAGCTCGCCCCCAAGCAGCAGCTCGCCATCCCGTTCCAGTTCCCGGTGCCGTGGGAGACCCCGATCACCGACGTCTACGGTCAGCGTCTGCACGGCATGACCATGGGTCTGCGGACCGAGCTGGCCATCGCCCGGGCGGTCGACAAGAGCGACCTCGACCAGGTCAACGTGCACCCGCTGCCGGTGCACGAGCACATCCTCGGCGCGTTCCAGCAGCTCGGTTTCCGGTTCAAGCACGCCGACCTGGAGCGGGGCCACATCCGGGGCTCGCAGCAGACGCTGCCGTTCTACCAGGAGATCGAGTTCTTCGCCGCACCCCAGTACGCGCAGGCCATCTCCGAGCTGGAGCTGACCTTCGTGACCAGCCCGCACGGGGTCGAGGTGGTGCTGGAGTGCGACAAGCGGGGTGGCTTCCTCAGCTCCGGGCACGACGTGTTCGGCCGCTACACCGTCTCGCACGCCGACGTCGACCGGGTCGACTGGGTGCGGGTCGTCGACGGCTGGCTGCGCGAGACCACCGCCACGTACGGCAACCTGCGCGCCTCCTCCGGCTTCGGCGCCCCCACCCACGGCTACCCGATGCACGGCCACGGCCACCACGGCCGGGGGCCGGGAATGGGCGGCGTGGTGGCCGGCGCGGCGCTCGGTGTCGCCGGTGGCCTGGTCGCCGGTGAGCTGCTCGACGACGCCTTCGAGGGCGACGACGGTGGCGACTTCGGCGGCGACTTCGAGTGACAGCCGTGCCGGTCCGGCGCGGGCGCTGACCCACAGGCACGACGATGGCCCCCGGGAGGAATCCCGGGAGCCATCGTGCTCAGCAGCTCACGCTGCTGGGATCAGCCGGGTCAGCGACGACCCTTGCGCTCCGCGCCGGAACGCCGCGCCGAACCCGCCTTCGCCAGGCCCCGGCTCACCAGGTAGGCGCCGGTCAGGGCGGTCAGGAACCACCACGCCTGCGTCGGGTTGTTGATGTTCAGGCCGTTCGTCGCGGTGCCGCGCCAGAAGGCGGAGATCACCACGACCGCGACCGCGGCGGCGTAGACCCAGAACTCGGTGGTCAGGAACGACTGCTTGGTCTCCGTACCCGGAGACGGCATCGGTTCCCGGTGCCCGTCGTGCATCGCCGGCATCTGCCGGGTCTGCTCGTTCATCATGGCGTTGCGCTGGACGGTGTCCTGCATCGGCCGGTTCATGGGCCTGGTGGATGCAGCCTGCGTGCTCATCTGGTCCTCCTCAGGATTTGATGAGTACCTGCAACTCCCTCGCCCCGCTACCGCGGTCGGCCACGGCACGGTTCACCTGCTGTGGCGGGGGCACCCTGGGTCTACCCCCCGCCGGTGAGCAGGTAACACCGGCTCCGGCCGGAATTTCGTCGCCCGCCGGGTCCGCGTCGCGGTGCCCCGACCGTGGTACGCGCCGCCCCGACCGTGGTACGCGCCGCCCCCGGCCGGCCAAGGGCTGTGGTGTCCGGCCGGCCAAGGGCGGTGGTGTTTGGTGGTGCGGCCCCCGGGCACGCAGTGGGTTCCGTCGAGACCCTGTGAGGTGAGGAACGTGCGCGACGACGACAGGATGCGGGAGTCCACCCGTCAGGCCGAGGAACGGCTCACCGCCGGGGCGTACGGTCCCGGAGCCCTGGACGAGGTGACGGTGCCCCGGATCGACGTGACCCGGGCCCTTCAGGAGGACGACCCGGACGACGTGGCCCACGTGCCGGTCGACCCGGAGGTGCTGCGCGACGGCGGCCCCACCCGGGGCCAGGGCGCGCTGACCACCACCGGAGGCACGGCCGGTCCGGCCAGCGTCAGGCGGGTGGCCCGGCAACCCGAACGGCACCCGGGCACGGTGGCCCCGACCACCACCGGTGACGCCACCACCGGCGGGCTGAGCACCCCGACCGGCGGCCCGGTCAGCGACCAGTCCGCCAGCGCCGTCGAGATCGGCGACTTCTCCGACGACTGACGTCGGCCGCCGCCGACGCCCCGGCGGCCGGGTCGGAGGGGCCCGCCCCCCCGACCCGGCCGCACGGTCAGCCGGCGGGGCGCAGCACGCCCAGGCGGCGGGTGGCCCGGGTCAACGCGACGTACAGGTCGCTGCGTCCCCGGGGTGACTCGGCCACGATCCCGTCCGGGTCCACCACCAGCACCGAGTCGAACTCCAGCCCCTTGGCCTGGCCGACGGTCAGCAGCACCACCCGGCTCTCCAACTCGGGCTGCTCGCCGACGGCCGCCTCGGGCAACGCGGCCAGCAGCACACCCGCCAACCCGTCGGCCCGCCCGGCCGGCACGATCACCCCGAGCCGTCCCCCGCCGTCGCCGGGACGGCCGTCCGCGTCGCCCCCGGCCAGCTCGGCGGCCTCTGCACGGGCCGCCGCGACCAGTTCCGCGCCGAGCCGGTCCGCCGCGACCGTCCGGTCCCACGGCGGCACGCCGCTGTGGCGTACCGACCGGGGTGGGCGCAGCGCCGGGTCGATGCCGGCGAGCACCTCGGCGGCCACCGCCATGATCTCGGCAGGGGTGCGGTAGCTGACGGTCAGCTCCTCCAGCCGCCAGCGCCGCGCCACGTACGGCTCCAACGCATCGGCCCAGGACGGCGTGCCGGCCAGCGCGCCGGTCTGCGCCACGTCCCCCACGATCGTCATCGACCGGCTCGGGCACCGGCGCATCAGCAGCCGCCAGGCCATCGGCGTCAACTCCTGCGCCTCGTCGACGATGACGTGCCCGAACGCCCACCGCCGGTCGGCGGCGGCCCGCTGTGCGGTGGTCAACCGGTCGGTCTCCTCCTGCCGCTCCAGCAGCCGGTCGGCGTCGATCAGGTCGGTGACGCCGAGGATCTCACCACCGTCGGCCTCGTCCTCCACGTCGATCGAGCGGGAACCCCTGGCGATCTCCAGCACACCCTCGGCGTACTCGCGTTGGAAGGACCTGATGCGTTCCCGCCGGGCGGCGGCGGCCCGCTCGTCCTCGCCGAGCAGCTCCGCGGCCTCGTCCAGCAGCGGCACGTCGGCCGGCGTCCAACCACCGCCGGCCGGACGGTGCAGCAGGGCCCGCTCGTCGTCGGTGAGCATCGGCGCGGCGGTGGCGAGCCGCTGCGGCGAGGCGTACAGGTCGGCGAGCAGCCGTTGCGGGGTGAGCACCGGCCACAGCTCGTCCAGGACGGCGGTGATCTCCGGTTCCTCCCGCAGCTCCCGGCGGATCTCGGCCCGGTCCGCCTCCTCCAGCAGGTTGTCCCCGCCGAGCGGGTCGGCCCCGATCCGTTCGGCGACCTGGTCGGCGAGGGCGTGCACGATCTCGATGTCGAACAGGGCACGGGCCAGGTTGTGCGGGCGGTCGGTACGCCGGACCCGGTCGCGGGCCTGGCGTACCGTCTCCGGGTCCAGCCGGAGCACCTCCCGCTGGGGCAGTTCGATCTCGATCGGCTCGTCCGGCACCCACTGCCGGTCCCGGACGGCGGCGGCGAGCACCTCGGCCAGCACCGCCCGGCCCTTGAGGGCTGCGGTCCCGGCCGGTTCGGCACGCCTGGCGGTGACCCCGGGGAACAGGTCACCGGGGGTGCTGAGCAGCACCCCCGTCTCGGCCAGCGCCGGCAGCACCTGCGAGATGTACCGCAGGAACGTCGCGTTCGGGCCGACCAGCAGCACCCCCCGGGTGGAGAGCTGCTGCCGGTGGGTGTAGAGCAGGTACGCGGCGCGGTGCAGCGCGACCGCCGTCTTGCCGGTGCCGGGACCGCCCTGCACGACCAGCACCCCGGGCAGGTCGGCCCGGATGATCCGGTCCTGCTCGGCCTGGATGGTCTCCACGATGTCCCGCATCCGGCCGGTCCGGCCGGCGCCGAGCGCGGCGAGCAGCGACGCCTCACCTGTCAGTTCCTCGTGGCCGGTGGGGGAGGCGGTCGCGATGTCCAGCACCTCGTCGTTGAGGCCGGTGACCTTCCGCTCCCGGGTGCGCAGGTGCCGCCGCAACCGGATGCCCTGCGGGTTGGCGGCGGTGGCGAGATAGAACGGCCTGGCGGCGGGGGCACGCCAGTCCATCAGCAGCGGGTCGTAGTCGCCGTCGGTGTCGAAGATGCCGATCCGGCCGATGTAGTGCCGGCTGCCGTCGGCCCCGTCCAGGCGGCCGAAGGCCAGCCCCTGCTCGACCGCCGAGAACTGCTCGACCTGGTCGGCGTACATCTGGACGGCGCTGTCGCGTTGGGAGCGGTCCTGCTGGGTGCCGCCGCCACCGGCGCGCAGTTCGTCGGTGAGCCGCCGGCCGGCCTGCTCGCGCATGGCGTCCAGCCGGCCGTAGAGCATCGAGACGTACTCCTGCTCACGGCCGATCTCGTCGTCGTGTTGTCGCAGCTCGTCCGGGTGCGTTGACAAGCCGTCTCCTCGTCGCTTAGAATCATGCACGGAATGGCTCTTCAGCCATTCCTTTTTGCATTTCGGGAACTGTTCAAGATACCGCCTGCGGCGTCCCCCCACCAAGCCTCCGCCGTGCCGGACACGACGAACGGGGGCCCGCGCCGGCGCTAGCCGGCCCGGACCCCCGAGGGTCGTGACGTGCGGGATCAGCCCCGCGCGGCCTGGTACAGCCGCTCCGGCGTCACCAATCCGGCGAGCACCCGCCCGTCGTCGGTGAGCAGCACGCTGAACAGTTTCGCGGAGAACAACCGGCCGCTGCCCCAGTCCCCGCTGACCTTCGGCAACCCGTTGAGCAGGTCGAGGGCCTGCGCCGCGCCGGGGCCGTCGGCCGGGCCCGGCTTCGCCGCGTCACCGGCCGGCGTCCGCGCCAGGTCCGCCGCGCCGGTCCGCGTCACCAGCACGGTGGTCCAGCCCGTCCCCACCGTACGCAGACCCGCGTCCTCGGCCCCCGGGCGCTGCGCGCCCGGCTTGTCGTCCTTGCGGTGCGGGCCGGCCGTGGACCCCGGTCGTCCGGCGGTCTCCTCGGTCACCTTCACCCCGGGCGGCGGGTTGAAGGTGAACTGGTCGGCGTCGGGACGACGGTAGTCGACCTGCGTGAACGCCACCTCGAACGCCGGCTGGTCGGCCCCGTCGGCGAGCACCTCGAACCGCAACGGCACGTGCTCCGTCGCGTCGATGGCGATCCGCACCTGGTGCACCAGGGACGCCTCGTCACGCGGGGTGAGCACCAGCTCGTGCGCGTCCCGCCCGGCGACCGTGGCCGACCGGCCGGTGGTCACCAGCGTGCTCGGGTCGACGGCGGCCAACGCCCGCTCGGCGGCATCCTTCGGGGTGACCGGCAACGCGCCCTCCGCCGCCCGCCCGGTCGACTCCGGCAGCGTCCGGTGCGTCGCCGTGTTGGCCTTGCTGTCCCAGGTCCACACGTCCCGGCCGGAACGGATGACGTCCCGCTCGCCGAGGGTGTCGAGCAACGCGACCCGCTGCCGGTCCGGTCCCGAGTACCAGACCCGTAGGGTGTGCGTGCCGGTGAGCAGCGCGGCGTCCCCGCCGGCCAGCCCGGCCAGCGGCGGCAGCCCGAGGTCGGCCCGCTGCACCACGGTGCCGGAGAGCCCGTCCAGCCGGGCGGTCTGCAGGTCGACGAGGAGCTGGGCGGCGCTGCGCGGCGGCAGGGCCGGCTCGGCGTTCGCGGCGAACGTGCCGATCGCGGCACCCCCACCGACGACGGTGACCGCGGCGGCCAGCGGCACCAGCCACCGCAGGGTGGAACGGTTCTTCAGTACGGACATGAGCGCACCTCCTGCGACCATCCTGCCGGTTCACTGCTGTGAGCCCGCTGAGGACGACGTCGCGGCCCGTCGCGTCGAGGTGGCAGGCTGGAATGATGCGGGTGCTGGTGGTGGAGGACGAGGCCCGGCTGGCGGCGGCGTTGCAGCGTGGCCTCACAGCCGAGGGGTTCGTGGTGGACACGGCCGGCACCGGCCCGGCCGGGTTGGACGCCGCCCGGCACGGCGGATACGACGCGATGATCCTCGACGTGATGCTCCCCGGCCTGTCCGGTTACGAGGTGGTGCGCCGGCTGCGCGCCGACGAGCACTGGCTGCCGGTGCTGATGCTCTCCGCCAAGGATGGCGAGTACGACCAGGCCGACGGGCTCGACTGCGGGGCCGACGACTACCTGACCAAACCCTTCTCGTACGTGGTGCTGGTCGCCCGGCTACGGGCGCTGCTGCGCCGGGGCGCACCGCAGCGGCCCACCGTGCTCGCCGTGGGGGACCTGCGGCTGGACCCGGCCCGCCGCCGGGTCACCCGCGCCGACGCCGAGGTGGTGCTCACCGCCCGGGAGTTCGCGCTGCTGGAGTACCTGATCCGCCGCCCCGGCGAGGTGATCTCCAAGACCGAACTGCTCGACCACGTCTGGGACGCCAGCCTGCGGACCGCCCCGAACGCGGTCGAGGTGTACGTCGGCTACCTGCGCCGCAAGATCGGCCGGGACCGGTTGGAGACCGTCCGGGGCGCCGGCTACCGGCTGATCCCGTGAGCCGGCTGCGCTGGTCGGCGTTGGGCCTGCGGGCCCGGCTGATGGTGCTCGGGGTGGCCGGGCTCTCGGTCGGGCTGGCCCTGGGCGGGGTGGTGCTGCTGGTGGCGCTGGGGTGGACGCTGCAACGCACCGTCGACGAGGAGGCGTTCCGGACCGCCGACGCGGTCGCCCGGCTCGCCGGCGAGGACGCCCTGCCCGACCCGCTGCCGGTGGCCGGTGGGCAGCTACGGGTGCAGGTGGTCGACTCCGCCGGGCGGATCCGGGCCGCCTCCATCGACGCCGACCGGCTGGTGCCGATGGTCCGCCCCGACCAGCTCACCGGCACCGGCCGACAGCGCACGGTGGTGCCCGGCCAACGGCTCGGCTGGGAGGGGCCGGTACGCGTCGTGGCGGTACCCGCCCGGTCGGCGGGGGAGCCGGTGACCGTGCTGGTGGGCCGCTCCACGGCGGACGTCAGGCACGCCACCCAGGCCGCCCGTACGGTGCTGCTGGTCGCCTTCCCGCTGCTGGTGGGGCTGCTCGCGGTGGTCGCCTGGCGGGTGGTCGGGGCCACCCTGCGCCCGGTCGAGGCGCTGCGCAGCGGAGCCGCCGAGATCACCGGGCGGGACGCGGCCGGCCGGCTGCCCGTACCCGCCTCCCAGGACGAGATCCACCGGCTGGCGGTCACCCTCAACGACATGCTCGACCGGTTGGCGGCGGCCCGCGCCCGGCAACGGTCGTTCCTCGCCGACGCGGCACACGAACTGCGCAGCCCGTTGACGAACATGCGTACCGAACTGGAGGTGGCCCAGCGCCTCGGTGACCGCACCGACTGGCCTGCCGTCGCCGCCGACCTGCTCACCGACACCGAACGGCTGGGCCGGCTCGTCGACGACCTGCTCCTGCTCGCCCGACTCGACGAGCAACCGGCACAGCAGGTCGACCACCTCGGCGCGGCGGAGCCGGTGGAACTGGGCGCCCTGCTCACCGAGGTCGCCGCCCGCTGGCCCGGCCCCACCTCCGCCGCGGTTCCTGCTCTGCTGCCGGGTGGCAGCGTCGTCGCTGCGGCGGAACCTGCCGTGCCGCCGCAGGCCGCCCTCGCGGCGGATCCGCCATCGTCGCCGGAGTCCACCGCCGCCGGGGCGGGTTCTGCCGTGTCGCCTGGGGTTACCGCCGTCGGGTCGGAGCCGGCTGTGTCGCCACAGGTCACCGTCGTCACGGCGGCAGGTCCGGTGTGGACCGTCGGCGTCCCCGACGAACTGCGGCGGGTGCTGGGGAACCTGGTCGACAACGCCGTCCGGCATGCCCGTACCCGGGTGGTGCTGGCGGTCGAGCCGACGGTCGACGGGGCGTACCACCTGGTGACGGTGACCGACGACGGGCCGGGAATCCCGGTCGCGGACCGGGAGCGGGTGTTCCGCCGGTTCGCCCGGTTGGACGAAGGACGGGCCCGGGACGCGGGCGGCGCCGGACTCGGCCTGGCCATCGTGCGCGAACTGGTACGCCGGGGCGGTGGCACCGTGGCCCTCGACGACGCCCACCCCGGCCTGACCGTCCGCCTACACCTACCGCTCCTCCCCGACCCTGACTGACCGCCCCCCTCCCTCCACACACCCACGCGCTCGTGGCCCCCCGCCCCACCCGCTCATGTTGATCAAGAGGTTTGCGTCACTCCACGCCGCTCGGGCTGACGCAAACCTCTTGATCATCCGGCTGGGCGGGGTGAAGGGGGCGGTGATCAAGGGGTTTGCGTCACTCCCGCCGTTCCGGTTGACGTAAACCTCTTGATCACCCGGCTGGGCGGGGTGGATGGAGCGTGATCAAGAGGTTTGCGTCAGGAGTTTCGCTGGGGGTGACGTAAACCTCTTGATCAACATGAGCGGGTGGGGCGGGGTGGGGCTGGGCGGGGTGGGGATGTGGGCGGGTGGGGGTGGGTTAGCGGCGGGTGGTGCAGACGCGTTTGGCTCGTGCGACCACGTCGGTGGACCAGACGACGGCGACGGTGAAGCAGTAGTTGGTGGTGCGGTCCAGGCCGTGTACGACGAAATTGTCGGTACCGGGTGGGAGGGTCTGGAAGGGGCGCGGGTCTTGGCCGGCCTGGGCGGCGGAGAGCACCACGGGGCCCTCGCTGCCGGCCGGGTACGTCCAGGTCAGGGTGATGCCGTCGGGTCGGTCGCGTAGCGTCACCCGCCCGGGTGGGGTGCCCGGTGAGGCGGGTGGGCCGGCGTTCGGCGTGGTGGCGGTCGGGGCGGCTTCGGTCGGCGCGGCGGGCGGTGGTGCGTCGGAGCCGCCCACCTGGGACACCCCGGCGATCACCGCGACCGCGCCCAGCAACACCACCGCCACGCCGGCGGCCACCAGCGGTACGGCACCCGGGCGGCGTCGGGGCGGGGCGTGTCGGCGTGGCACCAGCACGGGCAGCAACCGCGACGGGTCCACCGGCGGCTCGGCCGGCGTGACCCGGCGGACCCCGGCCGCCTCCTCGTCCCGGCGGCTCTGCGACAGCGGCGGGGCATAGCGAGCGTCCCGCCAACCGTCGGGTGTGGACCCGTTCGCCCCTGCTGCGGCCTGCTCGGGCGGCCAGTGTCCGCCCTCGTCGATCCGCCCCGCCCCGGCCGGGTAGTCCGCCCCGGCCGGATAGCCCGGCCCACCGGGACGACCGGGCCCGCCGGGATGGCCGGACCCGCCGGGATGGCCGGACCCGCCGGATCGACCGGGCCCGCCGGACTGATCTGGCGCGCTGAAGTGATCGTGCCCCGTTGGGTAGCCGGATTCGGGCGGATAGCCGGGCCCAGGCGAATGTGCCGGTCCGACCGGACGACCCGCGCCGACCGGACGACCCGCGCCGGCCGGAGAGCCCGACTCGGCCGGGTGGCCCGATGCCGGGTAGTCGGAGCCCGGGTAGTCGGAGCCCGGGTGACCTGGGGTCGGGTAGCCGCTGCCGGCCGGGTAACCGGTATCGCCCCGGTAGCCGGCATCGCCCGGACCGTCGCCGGCCCGGTAGCCGGCTCCGCCGGGCTGACCGTCCCAGGGGCCGTATCCGCTGTCGGCGGGATAGCCGGGGCCGGGGCGGGCGGCGTCCGGTGGGTAGCCGGTGTCGTCGGTGGGCATCCGCTGGCCGGGCACCGTCGGCGGGTACGCATCGTCGGGTGACGACGGGCCGGCCGACCAGGGCGGCAGGTCGGGTGGACCCTCGGCGGGCGGTGGGGTACGGGCGGCCGGCACCACCGGCGTGCCGCGCTCGGGGGTGGGCTCCTCGTCGCAGACGTGGTCCGGGTCGGCGGCTGCCCGGGCCAGGGCCGCCACCTGCCGGGCGAGTGGGTCGTCGGCGGCGAGGTGTTGGCGGGCCAGCTCGCGGGCGAGGGCGAGGTTGTCGTGCGCCTCGTCGAACCGGCCGCAGTCGCGTTGCATGGCACCGAGCCGGGCGAGCATCTTGATGCCGCTGGCGTGGCCGTCGCCGTACACCTCGCGGTGCAGTTCCCAGGCGTCCTGGAGACGTTCGCGGGCCTCGGAGCACTGGCCCCGGGCGTACTCCACGGTGGCCAGGTCGGCGTGTGCGGCGAGGACCCGCAGCGACTCGGGACCGTCCCAGGCGGTCAGTTCCAGGATCACCTCGGAATAGAGGCGGGCGGCGCGGGCGTCGCTGCCGACCCGGTGCAGCACCGCCGCCAGGGTGGCCGCCGTGGAGATGGTCCGCTGGTCGGAGATGCCGTACAGCCGGCTCGACGCCGCGTACGCGAAGGCGGCCCAGCCGCGCGCGGAGTGCGGTTCGCCGAGGGTGACCAGCAGTCGGGCCTGGAGCCCGGCGGCCTCGGCCAGCTCGGGGGAGGCGTGGTCGGGGCGGGGGTCCGCGTCGGTCAGCGCGTCGGCCAGCAGCCGCTGGGCGCCGGCCAGGTCGCCGGCGGACACCAGGTGCTGCGCCTGGAGGGTCAGTTCACCGAAGCCGGAAGACACGCCCCATCGTGCTTGGCCGGCAACGGTTAGTACAACCCTTGCCGGTCGGCAACTTGGTCAAGAACCGGTCAGGTGGGCGACCAGCGTCTCGCTGATCCGGCGCAACTGGTCGACCTGGGCGGGGCTGAGCGCGTCGAACAGGTGCCGGCGTACCCCCTCGACGTGGCCGGGCGCGGCGGCGGCGAGGGTCGCGAAGCCGGCGTCGGTGAGCACGGCGACCTGCCCGCGCCGGTCGGTGGGGCAGTCCTCGCGGCGCACCCAGCCGGCCGTCTCCAGCCGGGCCACGGCGTGCGACAGCCGGCTGCGTGAGGATCCGGTGAGGTCGGCCAGGTCGCTCATCCGCAGCTGCCGGTCGGGCACCTCGGAGAGGCGGACCAGGATCTCGTAGTAGGCGTGCGGCATCCCGGCGTCGCGTTGCAGCTCGCGGTCGAGGGTGTCGCTCAGCGCCCGGGAGGCGGTCAGGAAGGCACGCCAGGTCTGCTGCTCGTCGGGGTCCAGCCAGCGGGTCATGACGACCATCATAGCCGAAATAGTTGAACGCTCAACAAAACCGCGCTAGCGTGGTGGACATGGGAATCCACCGCCTCAACCACGCCGTGCTCTACGTCTCCGACCTGCGTCGCAGCATCGACTTCTACCGCGACGTGCTGGGCTTCCGCCCGGTGCCGATGACCCCGGACGGGTTCCGGGGCGCGGCCTTCCTCCAGGCCCCCGACTCGACCAACGACCACGACCTCGGCCTGTTCGAGATCGGCGCGAACGCCGGCCGCTCGCAGGCCGGCCGGGCCACCGTCGGCCTCTACCACCTGGCCTGGGAGCTGGACACCCTCGACGAGCTGGGCGCCACCGCGCAGCGGCTGGCCGCCGCCGACGCCCTGGTCGGCACCTCCGACCACGGCACCACCAAGAGCCTGTACGGCCGCGACCCCGACGGGCTGGAGTTCGAGATCGTCTGGATCGTCCCGGCCGCCCTGCTCGACGAGGACGCCCTCGCCGCCCGCAAGCGGATCGGCCGGCTCGACCTCGACCGCGAACGGGCCCGCTACGGTGGCCAGACCCGGGGCGGGGTGGGGATCTCCGTCCCGGCCTGAACCGCCGTACGGTAGAACGACAGGATGTCGATCGACGCCGTCCCGGGCGGACTCCTCGTCCGTCAGCTCGACCACTGGCTGCCGGGGGCCCTGCACCGCTCCCGGCGGGCCACCCTCGCGCTGGCGTACGCCGGTGACCCCGGCACCGCCGAGGCGGCCCTGCGGGTGGTGGCCGGCTTCGCCGACCGGTTGCGGGGTCGCCGGCTCACCGTGCTGGTGCTCGCCGACGGCGGTCCCGAACTGCCCGCCCGGCTCGGCGTCGTCGAGGCCGGCCTGCCCGGCGACGTGGCCGTGCACGTGGTGCCGGGCGACCCGGCCCGGCTGCCGGTGGTGCTCAAGGCGGCCGGGGCGGCCGGCGCGCCACTGCTCACCCTGGTCGACGGTGCGGCACCGGAGCCGGCGCTGCTGGCCGCCACGGCGACCGGCCGACCGGCCGAGGTGCTGCTGAGCACCACCACCACCGCCACCCTGCGACCGGCCCTGACCGCCGCCGGGTTCCCCCTGGTCACCGAGGTCGAGCTGGTCCCCGCCGACGGGGCACCGGCCCGCCTGGTCGCGTTCGGCACCGGGCTGGACAAGAGCCTGGAGGCGTTCAAGGAGGCACTCTGGGCCACCGGGGCCGACGTCGCCGCAGCCGGTATCCGCTACCGGGACCCGGCCGGTGACCTGCTCGACGTGGGGGCGGACCCGCCGACCGGTCCGCTGCGTGACGCGCTGCTGGCCGAGCTGACCCGCCACGGCCCGCGTACGGTGACCGAGCTGCGTCGGCACACGCTGACCGCGACCGCCTACCGGGCAGGGGACGCCGGGCACGCGCTCGCCGACCTGCTGGACGGTGGCGCGGTCACCCGGGACCCGGAACACGGGCGGCTCGGCGGGGACGTACTGATCAGCGCCGGCCCCGCCCCGGCCGCGCGGTCAACCGTTTGACCACGATGGACGCCCCGGTGGCGATGACGCCGATGCTGAACAGCATCTGCACGCAGACGACCGCCTTGGCGAGCTGCCCCTGGGGGTGCACGTCGCCGTAGCCGATCGTGGTGAGGGTGGCCAGGGCGAAGTAGAGCGCGTCCAGCCGGGTACGCAACCCGGAGAACTGCGCGGGCCCGCTCGCGGCCACCACGTAGTCGGCCGCCGCGAACGCGAGCAGCCCGGCGACCAGGGCCACCACCAGCCGGCTCAACGACCGGACCTCGTCGTCACCGACCGGTTCGCCGACCCCGAGCTGGCGGCTCACCTGGCGGGTGACCAGGACGGTGACCACACCGATCAGCACCAGGGTGCCCGCCGCCCGCAGGGTCAGCCGCACGCCGTTCGGATCAGGCTCCAACGGGATCAGGAAGTAGCTGACCACCAGCAGGCAGCAGGCCGCCAGGGTGTGCCGTCGGATCCGCCGGTAACTCCCGTCGTCGCTGGCCATGCGGCGATTCTGCGCCGAGGCCGTCGCCGGGATCCGGCGAATGCCGAACCTGACCGGAGGCGGGCCCGATGCGCGGACGGCGAACGGGGCACCGGCGGACCGCCGGTGCCCCGTTCGCGGAAGGGCGTCACGCCCGGGACTTGTCCTGCTTCCAGGACAGCGGGCCCGGCAGGTCGACCCGGTGCGCCTTGGCCCGGGAGTTCCACGACCAACGACCGATCTTGATGCTCCACGACGAGAAACCGTTCTCGGTGAAGTTCAGGATGATCGGCCCGTACTTCTTGCGCTTACGGAACATCAGACCCATCGTGGCGCTCCCTTCGCGTTTTCTGTCCTCGCTGCCGTCTCGGCCCCATAAATGCCCGCATCCACGGAAACCGAAACCTGGTCAGGTCCAGGCTGGACGGATCGGCGTACCGACCGTCAGCGCGGCTCCCACGCGTCGGGCAGGGTGGTCAGTTTGCGGACGTGCGTCGGGAGTCGCCCGCTGACCACCTCGGCGAGGGTCACCTCGTCGAGCACCTGCCGGACGGCGGCACGCACGGCCACCCAGAGCCGGGGAAGGTTCTCCGCCGAGCCCTCGTACCTGGTCTCCTCGGGGCGCAGCCCGCGTACCCCGGCCAACGGGCCCTCGACGGCGCGCAGGATCGCCCCGACGGTGACCTCGCGCGGTGGCCGGGCCAGGGTGTAGCCGCCCTCGGCGCCGCGCTGCGCGCGGACCACACCGGCCCGACGCAGGTCGGCCAGGACCGCTTCGAGAAACTTGCGCGGCATGTCCTGCTCGTTGGCGATCGCTTGGGTGGAGAGCAGGGAGGGGTAGGCGGTGGCCAGGCTCAGGGCCGCTCGGACCGCATAGTCGCCGCGCGCGGAGATCTGCACCATGTCATCATGCCCGTCCGTCGGGTTCTGCGGGGTCAGCGGGTCGCCGTGGTCGGACGATACGCGTCGACGGGCGGTCCCGGGCGGCCCGGAACGCCCCCGGGCTCACCCCCACCTCGCGGGTGAAGAACCGGCCGAAGTTCGTCGGTTCGGGGAAGCCGAGCTGCCGACCGATCCGGGCCACCGGCTCGTCGGTGGCGGCGAGCAGCCGCCGGGCCTGGAGCGCGACCCGCTCGTCGACCACCTGCTTGGCGCTGCGGCCGGTCACCGCCAGACAGGCCCGGGTCAGGGTACGCACCGAGCAGCCCAGCCGGGCCGCGTAGTCCTCCACCCGCCTGGTGTACGGGTAACCCGCCTCGACCTCCCGGCAGAACCGGCGGAACGTGGCCGTCTCGGTCCGCTGCGGGTCGGAGTCGTCGGGCGTCCCGCCGGAGTTCCGGGTGTCGGCCAGTAGGGCGAGCCGGATCAGCAGCACCGCGAGCTGGTGCCGGAGCAGGGTGTGCGCGGCCGGATCGTCGCGGTGCCGGCGGTGGTCCACCACCAGTTGGGAGACCACGTTGACGACGGCGTCCTCGTCCGGGCCGGTGAGCTGGTGGTGCTGCGGCACGGCGTTCGTCTCGACGTCCAGGCCGCGCAGCGCGTCGGCGCGCCAGCGGAGAACGACCGCGTCGAGCCGTGCGGTGCAGCGCAGCACCTGGCCGGGGGTGGCCCGCAGCAGGGTGCCGGGGCGGCAGGGCAGCGCCCGGAAGTCCAGCTCGACGAGGCCGTGCCCGTCGGTGACCAGGACGAGCAGATCGTGGTCGAGCAGGACCGGCCGGGGCGCGCCCGGACCTGGGACGAGGTCGCCCAGATCGAGGATGTCGATCTCGGGGCGGGGCAGGCCGGGACGGGTTGCCGGGGTGAGCTGACCGGAAGGGACCATCGTCTTCGACCGTAACCGGGGACGGCTGAGGTCGCATCCCGGCGACGGGACTCTGTCGCGCCTGCGGCGGACGGACGCCTCGGTGGCTACCCCGGTGGGGTTGTCCGGCTGCCGGGACCGGGCTACGTTACCGATCGGTAAGGACCGCGACGTGCGATGGGGTGCCCATGACGGATCTGTTCTCGGTCGACGGCAAGACGGTCCTGGTCACCGGCGGCTCGCGGGGGATCGGCCTGATGATCGCCCGGGGCTTCGTCCGGGCCGGTGCCACGGTGGTCGTCTCGTCGCGCAAGGCCGACGTGTGCGAGGCGGTGGCCAGGGAGCTGTCCGCCGAGGGGCGGTGCGAGGCGATCCCCGCCGACCTTGGCGACGACGCGGGTGCCGACGCTCTCGCCGCCGCCGTCCACGAACGGTACGACCGGCTCGACGTGCTGGTCAACAACGCGGGGGCGACCTGGGGCGCACCGTTGGAGTCGTATCCGGGCAGCGCGTTCGACAAGCTCTGGGCGGTCAACGTGAAGGCGGTGTTCCGGCTCACCACCGCGCTGCTGCCGGCCCTGCGGGCGGCGGCCTCCGACGACGACCCGGCCCGCGTGATCAACATCGGCTCGATCGACGGGCTCCGGGTGCCGGCCATGGAGGTGTACGCGTACTCGGCCACCAAGGCCGCCGTGCACATGCTCACCCGTAATCTCGCCCACCAGCTCGCCGCCGAGCGGATCACGGTCAACGCGATCGCCCCCGGCCCGTTCGAGAGCAAGATGATGGCCTTCGCCCTGGACGACCCCGCGACCCGGGCGGCCATCACGCAGCAGGTGCCGCTCGGCCGGATCGGCCGCCCCGACGACATGGCGGGTGCGGCGATCTTCCTGGCGTCGCGGGCCGGGGCGTACCTGACCGGCGCGGTGATCCCGGTGGACGGGGGCATCACCACGCACGGCTGACCGGCGTACCCGGGCGGTGGACGGCCGGAGCCGCGCGGACTCGGCAGATCCGCGCGGCTCCGGGGCAGACTGGTCAGCGACCGGCGAGCAGCCGGGTCACCGCCGTGTCGACGTCCAGGTGCTCGGCCTCCCGGCCGCGCGGGACGACGACGTAGGTCCGGCGCAGGAAGCGCACCAGCACGCTGCGCGGGACCTCGAACAGGGCGTTGCCGTCGGGCGACGACAGGGCCAGCGCGACGAAGTCGCCGCGCGGGGTGGCCCAGGGCCAGACCCGCACGTCGCCGATGCCCGCCGGCTCGTCGAGGCCGGTAACCAGCAGTTCGCGGGCGAACGACCAGCTCACCGCCTCGCCGCCGGCCGATTCGGCGTGGAACAGGACATGGACCGCATACGGGTCAGCAGGGTCGTAACGCAGGCTGGCACGCACCGGCAAGGCGGTGGCGTCAGGCGCGACGAGCCTTAGCGACGTCTCGACCTCTACGGTCGTCGGTCGGATGACACTCATGGACGTTCTCCCCCCGGCACCGCTGCGGAACGCGCGTGTCCCGCTTTTCCCATACTCAGGCGCTACTGCTGGCTACGCTCCGCCATACGCTGACTTCACCCAGTGGTGGGAAGGGGGTCCGAATCGCCGCGAGAATGTGAGAATTCTTGTAGGATTTCCGGTTCTGCCCAGTCGGGAGCCCGTCCGAAGTCGGGTGGTTCAGTCGTCGACTTACTCCGGTAACGTCCAGTGGTCTGCGCAAGTGACGGGCCGGGACGACACTGGGGGGTGAAATGGCCGCGAAGCGTTCCTCAATGGATGCGGTGAGTAGGGCCGAGTCACCGAAAGTAGGGGCCCGGGCAGCCAAAAGGCGGGGTGACAGGGTGCCGATCAAGCCACCGGACCGAGACGGTCGGACGACCTCCGACGCCGGTCGTGCCGGCCGGGTCACCGGCGCACCCCGCAACTCCCGCGGCCGGGCCCGACCGGCCAACGGACGCGCCCGCGGTGGGGGAGGTCGATCCGGCCGGACCGCCCTCGCCGCCCGTCCCACCGGCTGGCGCTGGCGGGTACGCACCACCCTCGACCTGATCCGGGCCAACCCCACCGGCCGCGTCGCCCTCAAGATATTCATCGCGGTCGCCGGGGCGCTCGTGGTTACCGTCGGCATCGCCCTGATCCCGTTGCCCGGCCCCGGCTGGCTGATCGTCATCGCCGGCCTCGCCATCTGGGCCGTCGAGTTCCACTGGGCCCGCCGGCTGCTCGGCTTCACCCGCCGCCACGTGCACGCCTGGACCCGGTGGGCCGCCACCCGCTCCCTGGCCGTGCGGTTCCTGCTCGGCTCCGTCGGCCTGGTCTTCGTCGCGGTGGTGCTCTGGCTCTCGCTCAAGTACAGCCTCGGCATCGACCTCGTCGCCCAACTGCTGCGTTACCTCGCCACGACCTGACCGGCACCCCGGGTTTTTGGCTCCGCCGCACGATCGGGTAGAGTCAACGGCGCTGAGGGCGATTAGCTCAGTGGGAGAGCGCTTCGTTCACACCGAAGAGGTCGCTGGTTCGATACCAGCATCGCCCACCCTCGATATACAAAGCTCAGGGCCCCTCGATTGAGGGGCCCTGAGTCGTTTCTGTCGATCAATGCTGGCCGGGAGGCAGCGAGAAGGCAGCGAACGAAGCCAGCACCCGGCGGTCACGTTCGCCGGTGGAGTGCGTGTACCGGTTCAGCGTGGTGGATGTCTGCTCGTGTCCCATCACCTTGGCGACGTCGTTGATCGGGACGCCGTCGGAGACGAGCCACGTCGCGTACGAGTGGCGTAGGTCGTGGAACCGCAGCCCGATCGGAAGGCCGGCCCGCTGTAGCGATGGCTTCCACACCCGAGCGCGGAACGTGCCGCGCCGAATGGCCTCCCCGGTCCGAGTGACGAAGATCAGACCATCAGTACCTGGGTCGACCGTGCGGCGATGCTCGGTCAGCGCCTGGACGACGAACGGCGGCAGCGGAACCGTCCGGCGGCCAGCCCGTGACTTCGGATACGGCTTGAGGCTGACGTGCCCGGAGACCTCCTCGGCCACCCGGACGACGCGAACGACGGCGGCGTCCAGGTCGACGGCGTCCCAGCGAAGTCCGGCGCATTCTCCCCATCGGAGTCCGGTGCCGGCGGCGAAGGCGACCAGGGCGCGGTACCGATCGGGCATGGCAGGCAGCAGCTTGCCGAACAGTTCCGGGCGGGAAATGACCTGGTCGTCAGTGTCCAGCCGCCGACGCGGAGGCAGGCGGACACCCTCGCAGGGGTTGAACCCGATGAGCCGGTCACGAACGGCCGTGCGCAGGACACCGGAGGCCAGGCGGTAGCACTCTCGTACCGTGGCGGGGGAGAGCCGTTCCCCGAGGCCGGTAACCCAGCCCTGCACGGCCGAGTGCTCGACCTTCGCCAGCGGAACCGTGCCCCAACGCGGGATGACGTGGTTGCGCATGATCGAGGCGTCGCGGGCGGCGGTGGCCTTCTCGTCGTTTCGGTTGGCAAGCCACTTGTCGGCATACTCGGCGAAGTGGAGCCGGCCGGCGTCGGGCGCGACGTACGTTCCCCGATTCAGCGCGGATTCAACCTCGGCCAGAAAGGCGTTGGCTTCCTTCTTCGTGCGGAAGGTCTTCGACTTCTGCTTGCCAGCCGGATCACGCCAGCAGGCCCGTTGACGGCCAGCGGGAGTCTTACGAACGAAGCCCATCAGGCGCACCCCTCCGAATCCGTGCCGTCAAGCCAGGAGTGGAAACGGTTCTTCGGGATCACCCACCGGCCGCCGAGCTTGCGCGCAGGGATCTCGCCCTCACGCACCAGGGCGTAGGTGCTACCGAGCGACAACGAGAGCAACCGGGACACCTCCCGGACGGTGTAGACAGCACGACTGTCAGAGGCCCGCACCAGACGACCAGACACGGCGGAATCGCCGGCCACCGAGCGCGGGCGGGGAACGAGAGACAAGACGGGTTCCACGGTGTTCCTCCGGTCAGGGCGTGGGGACGGACAGGGGGGCCGCCGAAGGGCAAGCAGCGTCAGCGGCTCTGGCCTTGGCGGCGTTGAGGGCGGCTTTCCATTGGGCGCGTTGGGATAGGGCTTTGAGGAGGCGGTGTTGTAGGGGTGGGATGTCGGGGTCGTCGGGTCGGGCGAGTTCCCAGGCGTAGGCGGGTGGGTCGCCGGGTCCGGCGGTCGGGGCTTCCTCGGCGGGGGTGGTGACGCCGAGGAGGTTGCGGACCCAGGCCCGAGCATCGGCCCGGTGGTCAGCGAGGGTCTTTCCCGACCAGTCGCGGGAGACGAGGATGCGGCGCCCGCCGATGCCGAGGGTTGCTCGCTGGTGGACCTTGCCTTTGCAGCGTCCCGCTTGCAGCCGGCCGTGTGCCTTCTTCGGCTGGACGCCGTAGATGAGCCAGTTCGCGCAGCGTTCGTTGCAGGGGGTGACCCGGAGTTGCTGCCAGAGCCGGTCGTGGTGCTGCCGTTGCCGGTCGGTCGTCGCGGTGTGGCAGTCGGCGGCGGACTTGGTGATGTACTTCGTGATGTAGCCGATGGTGCGGTTGGCGTGGACGGTGCCGGGGGTGACGCCTTCGGCGCGGACCTGCACACCGAAGCGGGCAACGTGAACCGGGGTGGCGTCGGGGTCGGCGTCGACCTGGTCCAGGGCGTCGGTCCAGGACGGCAGCGGCGTGCGGGTGTCGGGGTCGACCCACGCGTTGTGGTCGTTGTCCCAGACGGGCAGCCGGTCGAGGGTGTACACGGGTTCGTCGGCGGGGGGCCACCACACCTGGTGGTAGGTGGCGGCGGCGACCTGCTTGAGCATGGCGCGGGGGATGGTGCCCCGGATGGCGAAGTGCGCGTGCGGGGCGAGTCGGCGTTGGGGTTCGACGCAGCCGGCGTATTGGATGTTCCAGCCGGCGCAGCGGCGCAGGTTTTGCCAGAACCGGTCGAGGAGTCGGGGGAAGTGCACGGCGTCCCAGGCGGCCCGCCGGTAGTCGTAGGTGTCGGGGTCGACGGGGGTGCCGTCGGGTAGGACGCGGCCGTAGCTGTCGAGGGTGAGGGTCAGCCACATCGACGGCCGATGCTCGGTGCCGTCGGGGGCGGTGTAGACGCGGCCGACGGTGCGGGGTTCGACCTTCTTGCGGGGTAGGTCGGGTGCGTCCTGGCGGCGGCGGGTGGAGCGCTTGCGGCGGGGACCGGTGTCGTCTTCGTTGTCGGGTTCGTGGGTGGGGGCTACCTGGCCGCGGAGTCCTTCGGCGGCGATGGCTTCTTCTACCTCACAGATCGCGTCGTCGACGTCGGCAACCTGGTCGTGCTGGGCGGCACGGGAGGCGTCGTCGCGGGCGAACTCCAGATGCGCCCGCAGCAGGATCAGTTCCCGCTGAGCATCGGTGGCCGGTGCGGGTGCGGGGGCGGGTTCGTCGGTACGGTGCCAGCCTTCCCGGATCTGGGTACGCCGCAGCCGCAGGGCGCGTTGCGCGCAGGGCGGGCATTTGTCGTCGCGGGTCGACCCGCAGGGCAGGTCCACCACTTCGGTCTGCCCGGTGTGCAGGTCGGTGCGGCGCAGGGTGACCGGGTGCAGGCACACGCCGTACTCAGCGGCCATTTCCTTGAGGACCTGACGCGACATCGGCAGCGCCATCCGCGCGGCACGGGTGCCGGACGCGGGCGGGGTGTCGGCGGGTACGGGAGTGTCGGGGGCGAGGCCGGGCAGGGTCGGAGCGGTCATCGGGTCACCTCCGGAATTCGGGCCGTGCCGGTGGCCCACCCGGGCGCAGGGGTGGGCCACCGGTGGTGGTTGGTGGGTCAGTGGCCGCAGCCGGGGCAGTGCAGGCCGGGGCAGCAGCGGCCCGACCGGCGCAGCAGCAGGACGAGGACCAGGGCGACGACGGCGGCACCGGCGATGAGCGGGAAGACGGCCCGGATGGCGTGGAGGAGCTGCACGGCGAGATAGCCGACCCCGGCCAGCACGGCGACGCCGGGAACGGTGGCGGCGGCGATGACGTGGCCGCGCCGGAGTCGGCGGATCGGGGCGGGGGCGGGGGTGGTGGTGTCGAGGAACCTGACGGTGACGGCGACCCGGCTACTGCCGGGGATCTGCTGGGGGTGGGTCATGGACAGCAGTCGTCCGGAGTCGCGGACCAGGGCGACGGTCGCGGCGACTTCCGCCGGGGTGCCGACGACGCGACGCACGAGGGCGGCCGGCCGGTTCGGGATGCGGGTGAGGCGGGTGTGGGTCATCGGATCACCTCGGAGGTGAAGACCTGCCCGTTGCGGGGGATCTGGACGACGGACGAGATCAGCGCCGAGCGGACCGGAGCCGGGTCCGGGGCCGGCGGGGTGGGCGGGACGTAGACAGGTGCCGGGGTGACGGGCAGGTCGACCGGGTCCAGGTCGACAACGTCCTCAGCCGGCGGGATCGGTGCCGGTTCCGGGGCGGGGGTGGGGGTGGGGGTGCCGCTGGTGAGGAGGAGTTTGGACAGGGCGAGGAACGCCAGCGCGGGCACCGACGACAGCAGTCGTGAGGAGAAGCTGTCGTTGGCGACGGCGATCTGTGCGGCCAGGGACAGGGCGACGGCGGCGAGGAGGATCGTCAGGGGGTAGACGACGGAGGCGTTCGGGTTGTGGCGTCGGCGTCGGCGGATGACGAGGAGTGCGGCGGCGGGGGTGAGTTCGGAGATGACGGCGTTGGACCAGCCGAACCACTGTCCGGTGCCGGTGGGGGCGTGGTGCATGGTCCAGTCCTTGACGTGGGTGAACGAGGCGGCACCGGCCATGCCCCCGACGGCCAGGAGGATGACGACCAGGGCGACGGCTTCCAGCCGCTCCGGGTTCAGGACGCGGCGCATCGGGTCACCTCTCCGGGGGAAGTGCGCGGGGCGGGGTTCAGTCCACGGGTCAGGTAGTAGGCGGCGAGGTCCGATGTCGTGCCGGGGGCGGGTTCGACGTTGGTGCGGCCTTCGTCGTCGATGACGAGCCAGGCGCAGGGCTCGCAGCGGGGAGCGCCGTCGTGCCAGTGGGTGGCGGGTCGGGGGCAGGCCGGGGTGAGGCAGCGCACCGGCCCGGTGTGCGGCGGGAGTGCGGCGGTCGGGGCAGGGACCGGGGCGGTGTCGGCACGGCCAGCCGCAGGAGCCGGGGTGGTCGGGGTGGTGGGGGTGGGGTGGAGCCAGGCGCGGAGGTTGCGGAGGTAGATCGCGCCGTAGACGAAGCAGGAGACGAGGAAGCCCCACTGTTCGGTGATGAGGGAGTAGGCGAGCCAGAGGGTTTGGCCGGCGAGTCCGACGGCCCAGCCGGTCCAGGAGCGGCGGCCGGCGAGGTAGAGGCCGGTCACGCCGACGGCCATGAGGAGCCAGGACCAGACCTGTGGGTTCATCGGGTGCCTCCTTGCGCGGGTCGGGGTCGGGGATCGGTGGTCACCACAGGGCCTGTTCGCGGTAGCCGTCGGGCAGGGCCATGCCGGGGCGTCGGGCAGGGCGTCGTGCCGGCGGGGTCGGGTCGGCTGGTGGGGTGCGGCGGACGTTGCGGATGTCGGTTTCGACCTCGGTGCCGTCGGGCAGGCGCAGTAGGACGCGGCTGGTGGTGGTCATCCGGGTGACTTCGCAGGCCGGACGCCGGTAGGCGGCGGTGGGGGCGGTCATCAGGGTGGGAACCAGCCACACTTCCTGGCCGGGTTGGTAGGCGTCGGCGGTGTTCATGCCGCCCACCCCCACGCTTCGGCGTCTTCGGCGGCGATCTCGGCGTGCTGCTGGAGCGCGGCGGCGACGAGGCCGTCAAGGATCGGGTCGGGGGCGCAGTAGGGGCAGGTCTGGTCGGGGTCGGTGTGGTGCAGGTCGAGGCAGGTCCGGCGGATCGGCCGGCGGGCCAGGCGACGAGTACGCATCGGGCGCTCCAAGGCGGGTGGAGGGTCAGCGGGTGGTGGGGGTGACGTGGACGCGAATCCACTCCGGCGGTTCACCGGTCGACGCGACCGCTTCGGACAGGCAGCGCCACAGCGCCCACGCCTCCGACGGGGTGAGGTACATGCGGCGGCGTCCGGCACCGACGGCGACGTACAGGTCAGCGTCGGGGGTGACCCGGACGGTGACCGGGACCGAGGTCTTGTCGACATGCGGGGCACGCAGCCGGTAGAAGCGGCGCGGTTCAGGGGTGTCGTCGGGCTGGTCGGCGTAAGGCATCGGGACCGGCGGCGAGTCGGGCACCTCGTGGTGGGTCATCGGGGATCACTCCCGTTCGCGGTGTCGAGGTCCAGGGCGTGAAGCAGCGACGGCGGCAGCAGCGGCGCGGCCTGCTTCGGTGGGGTCGGCCGGTAGGTGCTCCGCCCATTGCCGGTGGTGCGGGTGGGCTTGGGCTGCGGCGGGATCACCACGGGTTCCGGCTGCGTGTCGGCCGGGGCGGGGAACGTGGCGGCCAGGTCGCGGATGGCGTCGTCGGTGAGGAAGGAGAACCGGACCCGGGCGGGTTCGGGCTGACCGTCGAGGAGCACGTACGCGACGCCCTTAGCCGAGAGGGGGATTTGGTCGGCGAGGGCTCCCCGGTCGCGGGCACCGTCACCGAGCAGGAGATCGACGTGACCGCGCTCAGTCAGGCCGAGAGCGATGCGGGTGGGGAAGAAGTCCCGCACGGTCACGATCTCTTTGCGGGGGTCCTGGGTGGCAGCGACGACCAGGACACCGAGGCCGGCACCCTGCGTCAGCAGCAACCCCAGGGCCTGAGTAACGCGGTGGCGGATGTCGCTGTCGGGCAGGAACGCCAGCAACGCGGCCAACTCGTCGATGACGATCACAATCAGCGGCTCATCAACGGTCGGCGTGTGAACCCGAACCTTGCCCCGCAGCACCTGTTGCCGGGCGCGCATCCGGGCGACCGCATCGTCCAGGAGATCGGCCATGCGGGTCCAATCGTCATCGACGTACCGGGAGAACAACGGCCGACCGATGGACAGCTCCATGCCGCCCTTCGGGTCGATCGCCCACACCCGCACCAACCCCGACCGGATACCCGCAGCCAGCGCACGCAGCAGGGACCAGATCACCGAGCCCTTGCCCATCCGCGTCGCCCCGCCGATCAGGACGTGGGTGGCCAGGAGGCGTAGGGAGTAGACGGCGAGGTCTTCCCGCAGACCCATCGGCAGCGCGGCGAAGTCCGGGCGAGCCGGGACGGGCAGCGGCGCGACGATGCGGGTCAGGGGGTCGCGGCGGATGAACACCAACCACACCTGCCGAGGCCGGTCACGGAACCGGACCCGGTCGACCAGGCGCAGCAGCCAGGCCAGCCGCCCGGACCGGTGCGGAGGTGCCTGACGGCGGCCGGTGAACACCCGGCAATGACGGGTACCGAACGAGTAGGCCAGGTCGCGGGCAGCTTTGTGGTAGACCTCCGGGTTCTGGCCCCGAGGCATCCGCACCACCAGCTCATCCGTGGCATACGTGCAGCGCACCGACAGCAGACGGGGAAGCTTCTCCCCACCGTCGTACTTCTTCACCAGGCCACACAGGGACATGACCTCGTGCCACTGACGCCGATACACCCACAGCCGCCGCCAGCAGGACACGCCCCGCAGGACGATCAGGCGGTGGAACGAGTCCCGGCCACGCCACCACCACACACCGCCGGCAACGGCAACGACGATGAGGACCAGGAGGTGAGGCCACAAACCGTGGGAGCGGTAGACGTCGACAGCGACAAGGGCCAGGGCGACGGCAGGCCAGGCCCGCCAATGCCGCACCGACGCCACACCCAGCCGCACGACCAACACGGCGAGACGAGCCAGCAGGAACAGAGCGGTGACGGTCCAGACCAGGGGCCACGGGGCGGTGATCTGGAACCGGCGGAAGTTGACCAGCGGGGCGCGCATCACGCCACCGCCGCACGGGCACGCTGCGCGGTCCACGCCTCAGCGCACACCTTGTGCACCGGCTTACCCGCCGGGCTACGACAGATCGCAGGCTTACCGCAGATGACACACGGAGCGGACTCGCCGGCACCACCGGTGCGCGTCCAGTCCAGGAACATTGGCATGATGAACCTGCCCTTCCAGGCCGAGAGGGTTGGAGGGCAGCGGGGCGGTCAGGCTTCCTACGGCATTCAGACCGCCCCGCGCCACAACTGAGATCAGGCAGCCGCCTTGCGCGTCTCCGCGAGGGTCTTCGGCGCGACCAGCGCGGTCGCCCGGAACGAGTACGCCAGCCGGTTGTTGTTGCCCACGTACGGCGTCACCGTCAGGTTCTCGAACTCCACCGGCTGGAACGGACCCACCGGCGGCACCGGCTGGTGGTCGGCCAGGATCTTGATCGACACCTCACGCGACCGCGACCCCAACTCCGGGTCCATGTCCATCACCCGGCACTGCCACACCCGCTGACCCGTCACCTTGTCCTTCGACGGGGTCCGCTGCCGGGTCGCCTCGTTGAAGTCCTGTGCCTCCGCGATCGAGTCCGGCACGAACACACACCCGTGCGGAAAGACCGCCTCGAACGGGACCGTGAAGCGGGCCCCACCCCTGAGCGCCATGGTGTTCTCCTTCGCTGCTGCGACGTGACCGGCTACCCGGTCGCTGTGATGTAGATAACCTAACAACTGATATGACTCCACGTCAACTGTTAGGTTAGAAGTTCCTGCACAGCGTCACTGACCAGTCAGAATCCCTCTCATCTGTTAGGTGGCTGGTAGCCTGCAAGCGGCACCAGTCGCTCACCAGGCAGGGAGTACCGATGAGCTCTCCCCGGAACCGGGCCGACCGGCCGGAGTCGCTGCATCAGCAGGTCGCACGGAACATCCGCAACGAGGTCGAGGCGGGACGTCTGGTGCACGGCACCGCCCTGCCGTCGACCCGGAAGCTTGCGGAGGAGTGGGGCGTCAGCGTCTTCACGATCACCGAGGCGATGAAGGTGTTGGCCGATGAGGGATTGGTCATCAACGAGTCGCGTTCCAAGCGGGTGGTCCACGCGCCCGACCAGACACGGCGTAGTGAGGTTCGACCCCAGCGCCCGCGCGTCGTCCTGATCGGCGGTTACGCCGGCAGCGGCAAGACCGAGTTGGGGCGCATCCTCGCCCGCGAGACGGGTTGGCCGATGCTCGACAAGGACACGTTGACGCGGCCGGTGGTCGAGGCAGCGCTAGAGACGCTGGGCCAGTCGCCGCATGATCGTGAGTCCGACACCTACCTGAACGCGATCCGTCCTCGTGAGTACGAAGCCCTCCAGGACGCAGCGAACGAGAACGTCCAGTGCGGCAACAGCGTGATCGTGACCGCGCCCTTCATCCGGGAGTTCGGCGACCCCGCCTGGATGGCACGAACCCGGGCGTTCTACGAGGCCGCGAAGGCGGACACGGTCGTGGTCTGGGTGTACTGCGACGCCGACACGATGCTGACGTACGTCCGCCGTCGCGGTGCCGCGCGGGACACCTTCAAGCTTGCCAACTGGGCCGGCTACCTCGACGCCGTCAACCTCGACTTCCGCCCGACCGACGCGCACATCGTGGTGGATAACTGCGCGTCAAGCCGCCCATTGCAGGAGCAAGCGAAGGAACTGGTGAAGGGAATCCTCGCGGACGAGGCGCTGTGATGCACGGCGTGATCCTCTACGGGCCGCCGGCGGCAGGCAAGGACACCGTCACCGCAGCACTGCACGCCCTCGATACCCGGTACTCGCTGTTCCAGCGGCTGAAAGCGGGACCAGGGCGCACGACGGGCTATCGCATGACCAGCGAAGCGACCTTGGATGAGCTGGACCGGAACGGTGATGTCGTCTGGGAGAACGGCCGGTACGGCGCGCGGTACGTCGTTGACCGACCGTCGCTCATCGAAGGACTCTCGACAGGGGTGCCCGTCGTACATCTGGGCCAACGACCTGCTGTCGACGCCGTCACCGCAGCCGTGCCCGACGCCCGGTGGTGCGTGGTCTATCTCTGGTGTCCCCGAGAGGTGGCAGTTCAGCGGATCATCGCCAGGCGCACCGGAGACACCGAGGCCCGCATCCGCGCTTGGGACGGCACCGAGCCGCTAGCCGAGAGCGACCTCACCCTGAACACTGCCGACGTTCCACCACGCGTGGCCGCCGAGCTGATCCACCATCACGTCCTGGTCGACGACCAGTCGACAGTGTTCCGGGACTGACGGCTGATCCTGGCCGTCCTCGAAGAGAGGAGGGCGGGAGAAGCAGGGTGGGACCGGAGGCGCGGGGACAGCGTCAATCGACATCACGGGCGGCAGACCGGTTCGGGCTGACCAGGTCGACGTTCTAGGGCAGCTCACGCCGGACGGATGGACGCGAACGCGGGTCGGGTTGCGCAGTCGTTGCGGGTGGGAGACGCCGGGTGGTTGGTGTCGTCGTGCCCGTCCGGGTTGGCTCGGAGCTTGCGGTGATCTGTTGCCGAATTGGCCTGTACTAGATCAAGCGCGCTCCGCGCGGCGCGGGCCGGGCGCGGTAACCGGCTCCTGCGGAGCCGCCGCCCCGCCCGCCTTCGGCGGCGGGGCGGAAAGTCAGCCGGCCCGAAGCCCACGCCCGCCCCGCGCGTCACCCCCTGGTTCCGTGAAGGGAACCGGTGACGAGTCCCGAAGACCACCGGGACCAGGACGACAACCCCGATCCTCCCGGCGGTCTTCCACCACGTGACGTCTCACCTCGGACCGGTCGCCGGCCGGTCGGACGGAGTTGCCGAACGGAATCCGTCGGGCCGCTCACGAGTCCGGGGTGGGGAAGGGGTGGAGGTGGGAAAGGGTGCGGCGGGGTGGTGGCGGGGTTGGGGTCAGAGATTGTGCCTCCGGCGGGGGCCAGACGACTCCGGGATGGAGTTGCCGAACGTTGCGGTGGGTGGGTGGTGGGGGTGGGATGCCATCCCGCCAGCCACCGACCCAGGCAGAGCCGAGCAGATCAGGGCCAGGGCGACAAGGTCGTTCGTCCGGTAGGGCGCTCCACCTTGTCGCCCTGGCCCTGACCTGCTCCACGGTGTGTGGGTCGGCGGCAGACGGGATGGCATCGGGTGAGGGGTGCGCTGGTGCGGCGAGTCGGCGGTACCGTGTCAGCAGCAGGCGGCAAAGCGGGAAGGATCTTGGGTGGGGAAGTGAACGAAATCGGCGCTGTTGATCTTTAGTGGCCCAGGTCAAGAAGTCTGTTCCCCGCGCATGCGGGGGTGATCCGGGCATTCTGCCCCGCCCTGACGCGCTCAATGCCTGTTCCCCGCGCATGCGGGGGTGATCCCGACCTGATCGCCGCCGAGCAGTGGGCTGCCTTCTGTTCCCCGCGCATGCGGGGGTGATCCCGGGATGTCGTCGTTGTACGGGGAGCCCGTGGCCTGTTCCCCGCGCATGCGGGGGTGATCCCCCGTGCCAGCCCGAGCCCGCCGGTGACCGCCACTGTTCCCCGCGCATGCGGGGGTGATCCCGACTACCTCCTGGTCGAGGTGTGCCCGCCGGCCTGTTCCCCGCGCATGCGGGGGTGATCCGAAGCGGCTACAGCGGCGCGTCGGGGTTATTCCCTGTTCCCCGCGCATGCGGGGGTGATCCTCCCGGTCATCGAATCGGGACCGCTGGAACAGGCTGTTCCCCGCGCATGCGGGGGTGATCCCGGCATGCGGGCCGTCTCCCCGATGTACCCGAGCTGTTCCCCGCGCATGCGGGGGTGATCCCGGCGGCGACGGCTGGGCCTGGACGGGGATGACCTGTTCCCCGCGCATGCGGGGGTGATCCTGGGCGGAGCGCCCACCGGCCGGAATCCGGTGACTGTTCCCCGCGCATGCGGGGGTGATCCCTGGACCGCATCGCCGGGCAGTGGCCGACCACCCTGTTCCCCGCGCATGCGGGGGTGATCCAAGCCGAGGCTCATTCGTGCGGCCACGCTTCAACTGTTCCCCGCGCATGCGGGGGTGATCCCGTTCCCAGGTACGCCTGACTGCCCGGAGTGACCTGTTCCCCGCGCATGCGGGGGTGATCCGTACGGCATCCACGCCCCCCGCGCCGGAATCGTCTGTTCCCCGCGCATGCGGGGGTGATCCCGCCCGCGTCTTCACCGCCTTCACGTTCTCGTCCTGTTCCCCGCGCATGCGGGGGTGATCCCTCGGCCGCGCCGAAGGCGACAACCGGGCCATGCTGTTCCCCGCGCATGCGGGGGTGATCCGTACGTGACCGGCGGCGGGCAGGATGCCCACTACTGTTCCCCGCGCATGCGGGGGTGATCCCGGTGAGCAGCTGTCCGTCTGGCGCGGCCGGCTCTGTTCCCCGCGCATGCGGGGGTGATCCCCCCGGCCGTGACCCAGACAAGCAGCTTGCCGCCTGTTCCCCGCGCATGCGGGGGTGATCCCTCGAACAGCCAGCCGACGTCGGAGGGCTTGCGCTGTTCCCCGCGCATGCGGGGGTGATCCCGTGACCCTGACTCCCGTCAGCGCCACTGCACTCTGTTCCCCGCGCATGCGGGGGTGATCCGCCGCCCAGGTGCAGGCCGCCGCCCTGGCCGACCTGTTCCCCGCGCATGCGGGGGTGATCCCTTTCGGGGCTGGCTGGAACGGCAACGCGGCAACTGTTCCCCGCGCATGCGGGGGTGATCCCAACCATCCGACGTGCCAGGACTGGTCGAGGGCCTGTTCCCCGCGCATGCGGGGGTGATCCTGAGGCGTACCTCAAGCAAGCTGCCCGGTGGGCCTGTTCCCCGCGCATGCGGGGGTGATCCCGGCGGGCACGGGGTGCGGCTGTGGGACTCCACCTGTTCCCCGCGCATGCGGGGGTGATCCCAGCGAAGGGCAGACCACTGTGGCGGACAGCAACTGCTCCCCGCGCATGCGGGGGTGATCCGTTCGAGCCCCAACGGGCGGCGGAGATCACGCCCTGCTCCCCGCCCATGCGGGGGCGATCCGGGAGAGGACATCGTGTCCACTTTGAGCGCCGGGTTGTTCCGCACACGCGGGGGTGACCGAAGCAGCGCAGAGGCAGCAACACGGTCACCAACGGCTGACGGCGAATGACGCTGGCCGATCGTGTTAGCCACCCCAAGAGCACTGGAGAGCAACGAATGACAGGCGATGGTGCACCGTAGCGGCGTTCACACCGAAGAGGTCGCTGGTTCGATACCAGCATCGCCCACTCTCAGTTCCGCAGGTCATAGGCCGCTTCCCGGGTTCGGGAGGTGGCCTTTCTGCTCCCGGGGTGGGATTCCCGCGTTGCTCTACCGCCGGCCGTCGTGGTGGGCCGGCCGGGCGCAACGCGCAGCCCCACCGGGCTCGGACGCAGGCCGGGACCGCGCGGGCGGCACGGTTGCGCGGGATGTTCGGGCGGGACGGGGTGGGTGCGGCATGGTGGGTGCGCGTCCTTTCGATCTGATGACATCAGCGAATCAGGCACATCCCGTCCGGCGTGGTCGATTCGGTGGGCTGGGTGGATCGACCGCGCTTGCCGAATCGGCGGGCTGGTCGATTCGGTGGGCTGGGTGGATCGACCGCGCTCGCTGAATCGGCGGGCTGGTCGATTCGGTGGGCTGGGTGGATCGACCGCGCTCGCCGATTCGACGGACTGGTCGGATCGGCGGGTGTGGCCGGACCGGCGGGTGTGGGCATGCTCGATTCGGTAGGTGTGGCCGCCGCGCTCGGGCTCGGGCGGCCCTGACCGGGGGTGGGATCGCCCGGGTGTGGGCAGTTCCGCCGCCCAGTGCGGCTGGCAGTTGCGGAGGAAACCGCTGTCGGTGCGGTATCCGTGGGGGGCCGTCGTCAGCGATTCGTCAATGTCATCAGATCGAAAGGACGCGTAGGGGTATACCTGTCCGCCGGCCCGGGCCCGCCCGCCGCTGGTCGCAAACCCCGCGACTCTTGCGGGCCGGCAGCACTTTCCGATACACAAAGGGCGGTGCACCGAGCGCGTCCGGGACCTCACCGAAGGTCGTCCGCCGACATCGATGGAGGCGCAATCATGGCGTTGACCCCGGCGGCTGGTGGTGGCGACCCGTCGACGTCGCCGGTTCCGATTCAGGCACTGCGGCCGGCCAATGCCGAGGTCCAGTGGGACGGGTTCGATCCACAGACGTATGTCCGACACAACTACGGGGAACTGCGGGCCGATGATCGGGAATTTCTCCGCCGGACCAGGGACTTCTTCGCCGGAGCGAAGATTTCCGATGCGCGCTGCGTCGATGTGGGGTCGGGGGCGAATCTCTATCCGACGCTGTCGCTCCTGCCGTTCGCCCACACCGTCGATCTGTGTGAATGGTCGACATCGAATGTGTTTTGGCTGCGTCAGCAGGTCGACTCCTACGACCCGATGTGGGATCCGTACTGGCAGGTGTGTGCGGAGCACCCGGCGTACGCTGCGCTGACCGATCCGCGGCGGCGTCTGGCGCGGGTGGCCCGGGTGTCGCGGACCAGCGTGTTCAACCTGCCGACGCACGCCTGGGACGCCGGAACGATGTTCTTCGTGGCGTGTTCCATCTCGGCTCACCGGTCGGAGGCGGAACGGGCGATCGCCCGGTTCCTCGGTGCGCTGCGGCCCGGGTCGCCCTTTGCCCTGGCGGTCATGCTCGGCTCCGCCGGTTACCAGGTCGGTCGGCGGTCGTTTCCGGCCGTGTCACTGGCCCGCTCCGAGGTCGTGGCCGGTATCGCCGCGAGTGCGTACGACCTGGACGTGCACGAGGAACACGCCCGGCCCCCGTTGCGTGACGGCTACGTGAGTATGTTGCTGACCACGGGTCGTACCCGCGGATAGCGACGACACCGGCGTAAGTCGGTGCCTCGACGGTGGCTGCGGGCCTGGTCCACACCCGATCGTCGGCATGCCGACACCCCTGCGACAAAGCGCTTCGGACGGTGCTCGACCGGCCCGCTACCATGACGGTGCACGTCATTGTCGGCCACCGTGGATCTTCGCGCGTACGGCAGCAACAGCGGTGCAGAGTCGGTGACTACAACAACAGACGGCGGTGGATCATGCGGATACAGCCGCGCCAGGAGATCCTCGACATCTGGCGGGCCACGGTGCGCAGTTGTTGGGACAATGGTGAATGGCGCTGGGGCGGCCGGAGCGGTAGCAACTCGATCAGTGACGCGGAACAGTTGCTGACCCTGCTGCTCCCCGCCGCCAAGGTTTCCGAGCTGTCGCTCGACGACCCGAACCGGGTCGACGACGAGGTGATCGAGGCACTCGGATCGCTCGGCGACGCGATCAAGATTCCCCGTCAGCTGGTCGGCGTGATGGTCGACTATTTCCGCCGCTACACCGACGAGGCCGGCACGCCGATCTTCGCCGGTGGCAGCTACCTCACCCCGACGGAGGGTGGCCCGCCGCTCACCGAGGAGCAGCGCTCGCTGGACATCGTCGACTCGTTCGCGGTGTCCGTAACGCTCACGTTGGCGACGATCGGTTTCGTCAAGGTCTACCGCAAGGCCACCCAACGGCGTGATCTCCTCGCCCAGTTGGACGAGTTGGAGGCGATGGCCAACGTGCGGCTGACCGCGGCCATGGTCGGTCTGCTCCGCAGCTTCAGCACCTCCGTCTTCACCTCCTCCGAAGAGTACGGCGAGCGGCTGTGCAAGATGGTCAACCAGGACGACCTGCCGCGCCGGGCAGTCGTGGACGCGCTACGCGAACAGTTGCGGGACACGATGGCCAGCCTGCGCAGCGTGCTGCTCGGGTCGGGTCGGGTGACCGAGGATCTCGACAACAGCGAGATGCTCTTCGAGTGCGGCTGGTCGTGGGGCACCATCGCCGACGCCGAGGAGGTCCCGACCACCGAGCCGATCGGCCGGCAGCGCCCCGGGTCCGCGGAGAACGCCCCCTACCTCTACTTCACGGTCATCGCGATGGACGCCATCGATGACCTGAACTCCGAGCGCACCCGCCTGCTCGGCCTGCTCAACGAGGAACAGCAGCGACTGTCCCGGGCGCTGCAACTGCGGTGGGAGCTGACCCGGACCTACTGGGCGACGGTGGCGACCTTCGGCAACCGGCGACGCTGGCCCATCGAGGACATCCCGTGGCGGACGACCGACGGCGACCGCACCGACTACTACACCCTCCAGACGACCTCGCTCGCGGTGAAGGGCCTGCTCGCCGTGGGGCGCGGCGGCGACGAGGAACTCGGCCGGATCGCCTCGGTGCTGGTGGAGTTGGCGCAGCGGGCGCGGATCACCAGGCGCGCGTCACCCGGCGAGCCGGCGCTGCTGGTGCACGCGCCCGGCAAACAGGTGATCCTCAACGACCGTGACTCGAATGCGATCATGACGTGGAACGTCAACGAGTTCTCCACGGTGCTGCTCCAGCGGGCGATCACCGTCGCCGGCCTGCTGAACAACGCCCGGCGGCGCAGCGAACTGCTCGAACTGGCGGACGAGGTGTGGGACCACCTGCTGCTGCGGCGCATCCCGGACGGTCGGCACCGGGGGTTGTGGGACCATGCGGGCGGCGCGTTCCCGGAATTGGCGCCGATGCCCGAGGCACCCTCCTGGTACCTGACCGAGCGGGCGGTGCACGCAATGGTCAACGCCAGTCAGCTGCTCTCGGAGCGGCCGTTCCCCCGGGCCAGCGGGCTCGTGGCGTACGCCCAGGATCTCGTCGACGAGGCCGAGTACCTGTTCGACCGGGAGCTGATGCGCGGCACGTTCTCCGGTGTGGCGCTGCAACGCAGGATGCGCAGCATCCGGGCCAGCCTGCACCGGGCCCAACTGCTGGTGGACGAGCGTCCGGGCACGGCGGCGGCCCTGGCGAACACGGTGTTGCTGGAGATCAACGATGCCACCACCGGTCAGCAGAAGGGCAGCGAGGGGATCTGATGCTGGTCTTCGTCACGTCCCACAAGGGTGGTACCGGTCGGTCGGTGACCGCGGCGAACATCGCCTACCGCAGCGCCCTGTCCGGCCGGTCGACCTGCTACCTGGATTACGACTTCGGCTCGCCGACGGCGGGGATCACCTTCCAGATCCCGCAGGCCGTCAACGGCGTGGAGGGATCGGGCCCCAGCCGCGGCGGTCTGCACCGGTACCTACGCGGGGAGATCCCGTTGCCCGAGCGGTTGGACGTCTGGGGCACCTCCGAGCGGCCCAGCCTGCGCCAGCGGCCCGTCGGCTCGGGTTCCCTGGTGTTCCTGCCCGGTCAACGCAACGGCAGCGAGTTCAGCTTCACCAGTGACATCGCCAAGCGCTGCGCCGAACTCTTCCTCCGCCTGGAGGAGGAGTTCGACCTGACCCTGGTGGACCTCAGTGCCGGTCGTTCGTACGCCAGTCAGATCGCCCTGGCCGCGACCGCCACCCCCGCCCTGGGCAAGGTGACCGCCCGCTGGTTGGTCTTCCACCGGTGGACTCCGCAACACGTCACGGCGGCGGCGGACCTGGCCTTCGAGGCGGGCGGGATCCTGGCCATGGGCGAGAAGTGCGGCCACGACGCGGAGCGGCTGCGGGAGTCGCTGCGGTTCGTCCGCACCGCATTGATCGACTCCCGCGGGGACGAGGTGGTCCATCTCGACCTCGCCCAACAGGCGTTCCTGCGTAAGTGCGACGACGAGTTGTCGGAGCTGGCCCGACGTAAGGGGGTCGGCCGAACCACCAGGCTCGGCTCGGTGCCGCTGGACCCGCTGTTGCAGTGGCGGGAACAACTCATCTCGGACCACGACGTGCAGACCAAGATTGCGAATGTGAAGACGGTGGACGCCTTCGTGGACCTGGCCGCGAAGCTGTTCGACGAGACCGCGTGGGAAGCCGTGTGAACGACGTGGACGTCAGGTTCCGGGAGGCAGCTGCGGTGGGTCGTACGGAGAGTGTGGCGTACGCGCACCTGTCGGTGGAGTTGGGGCACTTCTACGCCGAGGACTTCGGCGCGGGATGTCAGGAACTGCGGGACAGGTTCGCCCGGATCGCCGAGTGGTCGGCGATGATCCCGGCGCTGGCGAACCGCGGGCTGACGGCGGGCCGCCAGCCCCGGATCAGCACCTGCTTCATGGTGGACGACTACTTCCACCGGTTCGGCACCCCGCGCGAGGTCATCGCGCAGGTGCAGGGCGCGGCGGCGGCGCAGGGGCTGGTGCTCGACTACGTCGCCAGGGAGTCCAGCTTCGCCCGCCACGACGGCGTCGAACTGGCCCGGATGGTCGTCGACAACCTGGTGGTGGAGCCGCCCCGGAACACCACAGGCAGCCGCCCTCCGTTGAGTGAGTCGGGCTGGCTGTCCAACGGCATGCGCTCACCCGGTCACGTCGACGCGCCGGCGATGACGCTGCCCCGGCCGTGGTCCCCGCCGGTGCAGTCAGGCGATCCCCGGCACTCCATCTTCGTCGACGTCGAGCTGTGGTCCGGCGAGTCGAACGCCCGGGTGTGGGCCTGCGCCCTGCTCGCCTCGGTCTGGCAGATGGCCAGGCTGGGCGTGTTGCGCCATCGGGGCGAGACGCTGGTGCAGCCGCACCTGCTCACCGGCGAGCTGCCCGACTCGTGGGACGCGCTACCGGCCGTCGTCCAGTTGAATCCGGCCGCCGCGCCGTTCTGCGCGTACCGCACGCTGACGCTGATGGATACCCAGTACCTGCCTGTGGAGTTGGCGGTGCGGACGATTCTCGGCCAGGTGGCGGTGCCTCCGGCGATCGCGCAGCAGATCATCAGTCGGGCGGGCGGCGAGGGCCTGCGACTGCCCGACGAGCTGGTCGACCGGTTGAGTTACGTGTTCATCGGCGGGTGAGCGGTCAGTGCCTGCTGCACGGCTGGCCGGTCGACATCCGGCCGGCCAGGTCACGTAGCAGGGTCAGGTTGGCCACGGTGATCTGGTCCCGGATCCAGTTGACCGACGAGTTCCACTGCCGGCTGAACCCCGGCACCTGTTCGAGTCGGTCCCAGACGGGTCGTAGCCGGGGGTTCACCCGGGCGCCGGGCAGCCACAGGTGCAGCAGGTGCTCCAGCACCGGCCGCAGCCGCTCGACGTGTTCCTGGCCGGAGGCCGAGCGGGCGACGGCGGCCTCGACGAGGGAGGAGAGCGTGGTCAGCAGCCAGTCGTGCAGCGCGAGGTCCTCGCAGAGGCCGGCCACGGCGTCCGGTACGTCCTGCGGATCCAGCACCAACTCGACCGTACGCAGCGTGGGGGAGTCCACGGTGACCACCGCCGAGACCTCCCGCTCCGGCCGCGGCGAGACCTGCGCGGCCCAGCGCAGCCGGGTACGCGCCGCGCGCAGCGGCGGACGCCGGTCCAGCAGGTCGGACATCTGCACACCGTCGAGCACCCGGCCGGTGATCGCCTCCAGGTTCAACACGTCCGCGTCGTCGCCGCGCAGGAATCCCGCGGTCAGATCCGCAGCGTCCAGTTTGCCCACCGTCTCCACGATGCCCGGGTTGGCCAGGTAGTGCGACCACGGCCGGCGTCGATCGCCGCCCGTAACCCGGATGACCGAGGACGCCTGCACGATCCGGCCGCCGGTGACGATCGCCCGGGTGACCACCGCACCGACCCCGCGTAACTGCCGGCGTCGGGCGCTGGGCAGCCAGCAGTCCACCCCGGTGCGGACGTCGGGCGAGACCGCGTAGAGCGACGGACGGCGGGAGGTCAGCACCGCCTCGCCCTCGACCAGGCGGAGCACCTCGGAACTCTGTTCCTGGGCCAGCGCGGTGCTGTGCTGCAGCAGGTTGGTGTGCACCTCACCGAGTGTGAGCATGACTTCCTCCGCATCACCGCATCCGTCCGCGCCGGCTCGCGGAATGCGTCCCGAAAGGAACTCTCGTGAAAACGAGACCGGCCCGCTCGGATCTGAATCCGTGCTGTCGACATCATAGGCCCGGCTTCCGCGGGAATCCCACGCGCAGCAACGCGCGTCGAGTGTCCGTCGAACATAAGCAGGTGACGACGGCTGGTACTTTCAAAGTAGCGGTCGCCAGTCTCCCTCCTGGAGTTTGCCGTTCATGAAGGTCTACATTTCGGCCACCCAAAAGGACCTGCTGGAATACCGCGTGGCCGTGCACGCCGTGGCCCGTCGGCTGAAGATCGAGGACGTCGCCATGGAGGCGTACGGCGCCGACGTCCAGAAGCCGCTGGAGCGCTGCCTGAACGACGTCCGGGACTGCGACCTCTACCTGGGACTCTTCGCCTGGCGGTACGGATTCCGGCCGCCCGGCCAGACGTCGTCCATCACCGAGTTGGAATACCGAGCCGCGCTCACGGCCGGAAAGCCGTGCCTGGTCTTCCTGCTCGCCGACGACGCGCGCTGGCCGGGTGACATGGTGGACCGGGGCGCCGACGGCGAACGGATCCTCGAACTGCGTCGGGAGCTCAAGGAGCACCACCTGTGTGACTTCTTCTCCAGCGTGGACGACCTGACCGCCAAGGTGATGGCGGCCCTGACCGACGTGCTCAACGGGCGGTCCCAGGTCCGCGGGCCGGCCGACCCGGGCACCCACCTGCCGGAGGAGATGCGGGCCCGCTACTACCGGAACCTGGCGCTGATGTACGAGGCGGTCCCGGTGAACGCGGTGTCACCCCAACCCACCATCGGCTACCTGACCGTCGGGCTGCCGAAGGTGTTCGTGGAGCCCCGCGTGCACGAGGAAGCCCGCCCGGAGATGCCGTTGGCCTGGTGGCGCCCGGCCGGGACCACGCCGGACGGTGACGACGCGGGGCTGCCCGGGGTGGTGAACCCGGAAGAGGTCGAGCGGCTGCGGGAGGAGTACGCGGCCAAGGACGCGCCGTTGCTGTTCGACGTGGTGGGCGATCCCGCCCGACGGATGATCGTGCTGCTCGGCGACCCCGGGTCCGGCAAGTCGGCGGTCGCCCGCTACCTGGCGCTGGTGCTGGCCGGGGTCTGCGCCGAGCCCCGGCTGGCGGCGCTGGACGGCTACCTGCCCGTGCTGATCGAACTGCGGTCGTACGCCACGCACCGGGGCGACGGGCGGTGCGACGGCCTGCTGGACTATGTCGGCCACAGCCAGCAGAAGGGCCTGACCGGACTCGACCAGAAGGCGCTGGAGTCGTACCTGCGCCGGGGTGGCCGGGCGCTGTTCCTGTTCGACGGCCTGGACGAGGTGTTCGACCCGGCCCAGCGGGAGGAGGTGGCCGCGCAGATCGCCACCTTCGCCAACGAGTACCCGGGGGTGCTGACGGTGGTCACCTCACGGGGGGCGGGATACCTGCGGCAGACCTTCGCCAACGCCGGATTCGACCATTTCACGATCGAGGATCTCGACGACGGGCAGATCGCCCGTTTCCTCGACAACTGGTACCGCTACGTGATGGCCAACGGGGCGCAGGCGGAACGGCAGCGGCGGCAGTTGCTCGACGTGGTGCGCAACTCCCGGGCGATCCACGAGATCGCCGGTAACCCGCTGCTGCTGATACTCATGGCCATCGTCGGCCGGGGCCACCCGCTGCCACGCAACCGACGACGGCTGTACGCACACGTCACCGACGTCCTGATCTCCGAGTGGGACGTCACCAAGCAATTGCGGGAGAGCCACGGCGAGGTGCCGGCGTTGAACCTTGATGCAAAGCGTCGGCTGCTGCGGCAGTTGGCATTCCGGATGCAGTTCCGGGAGTCGGGGCTCGCCGGTAACTGTATTGAAACCGATGAACTGGCGCTCATCTTCCGGGACCACCTCGTCACGTTCTACAGTTTCGGTAACGAGCGGGCGCTCGCCATGGCCCACTCGATGATCGACAGATTGCGCCAGCGGAGTTTCATCCTGGAACGGTACGGGCTGCGACTGTTCGGGTTCGTGCACCGCGCGTTCCTGGAGTTCTTCTGTGCCGAGGAGATCGTGGACGGGATCGAGCACGGTCGGGACTCCTGGGGCCCCGACCGGTTGCGTGCGCTGTTCCGCGACCACTGGGCCGATCCGTCCTGGCGGGAGGTGCTGCGGCTGGTGGGCGGCGCACTGCCCGCCCAGAAGGCCAACGACCTGATCGTCCGGCTCGCCACCGAGGGGACCCGACCCTGGCCGCCGCTGAACCTCACCGGCCCGCCCTGGAACCTGGTGCTCGCCGCGCAGTGCGTGGCAGAGGCAGCCCAACCCGCCGACCTGGTCGAGGCGGGCGAGGCCGTGCTGCGCCAGGTCGTGCTGCTGGTCGAACACGGCATCTCCCTCGACGATCCCAATCTGGTCGACCTCACCGAGCAGGAGTTGCTCTCCTCGATCCGGGCGCTGGGGCCGGACTGGCCCGGCCGGGCGACCTTCCTGCACTGGTACCGCCGCCGGGGGATACGCACCAGTTGGCGCACCGGCTCCGCGTTCGCCACCCGGATCGCCGTCGCGCTCTCCACCGCCGACGAACAGCTGGAGGAGTTGCTGCTGCTGGAGCTGGGGCAGGGCACCGAGCGGCACGCCCACCTCACCCTGGTCGCCGGGCTCGCCGAGGCCGCCACCCGGATGGCCCCCACCGGCCGCCGCCGGTGCCGTGACCTCCTGCTCGCCCAGGCCCGGAGCGAGGTTTCCACCGCGGTACGCCAGGCCGCGGCGCGGGCCCTGGTCACCCACTTCGGCGTCGACCCCGACCTGCCGGACGTGCTGCGGGAACTCGTCGACTCCGCCGACGTGGCGGTGCGCACGCTGGCCGTGCAGGCCCTCGGCGGTCGTACCGAACTGTCCACCGACGTCCGCCGGATGGTGGTCCGGGCCACCACCGACCCTGCCGCCACCGTGCGGAGGGCGGCCGTCGGGGTGCTCACCGCGCGCCCGACCGAGCTGCCGGACGCCCCGGGGACGCTGCGGCGACTGCTGGAGACCGACCCCGACCCGGGGGTGGCGCAGCGGGCGCTGGAGGGCCTGCTGGCCCTGCCCGAACAGGCCGGGACCGCCCGCGCCGTCGCGCTAAGTCGGGTGGACGGCGATTCCCCGGACGAGGTACGGCGTTGTCTGCTGACCACCCTGCTGCCGGGGCCACCGGGCCCGGAGAGCACGGAACTGCTGCTGAGGCTGGCCGGCTCGGACAGCTCCGCGCGGCTGCGCACGGCGGCGGTGCGGCTGTTGGCCTCCGGACCCGATCCGCAGGGACGGTGCCGGGCCCGGCTGGTCGACCTGATCACCCAGGACGAGGACGCCTCCGTACGGGCTGCCGCCGTGACCGCGCTGATCGACCGGGACCGTGCCGAGGAGACCGGCTGGACCGTGGTGACGAACGCGGCCCGGGAGGACGACGACGCGACGGTACGCCTCGCGGCGGTGCGTGCCCTGGTCGACGCGTACCCGGACCACCGCACCGGGGAACTGCTTGTGGAACGCGCCCGCCGTGACCCCACGGCCAGCGTCCGGCTCGCCGCCGTCGACCTGCTCACCGGGCGACCGCGGTTCGGTCAGGCCACCCGCGCCCTGCTGGTCGGCCGGGCTCTGGAGGAACGGGACGCGCTGGTCCGGTTGCGGGTCACCCGTAGCCTGGCCAGCCTCGCCGACCTGTCCGACCCGACGGTGCGGGAGTGCCTGGCCGAGCAGGTCAGCAGAGATCCCGATCCGACCGTGCTCCGCGCGGCGGCCGAGGCGCTCGCCCGGCACGACGGCTCCGCCGCCCTGCTGGAGACGCTGTGCCGGCGGGCCCGACGGGACAGCTACGGCGGCATCCGGCTGGCCGCGGTGCAGACGCTGTGCCGGTACGGCAGCGCCGACGTGGTGACCGACGTGCTGCTGGAGTGCATCGACCTGGACACCGACCCGGCCGTGTTCGACGCGGCGGTGGGCTGCCTGACCGGGCAGGGTCCGACGTCCATGGCGGTGACGTTGCGGCTCATGCGTCGGCTGGCCGACGAGGACCCGGCGATCCGCGCCCGGGTCGCCGCCGCGCTCGGCGAACACTTCGGCGTCGACCCCGAGGTGCAGGTGCTGCTCGTCGGTCTGGTCCGCGACGACGCGTCCCTGGAGGTCAGGCGTCGGGCCGTGGAACAGCTGGGGGCGAGTATGGCCGACCGGGCGGAGGTGCCGGACCTGCTGCTGGGTCTGGTGGACGACGACGACTGGGAGATCCGCCGCACCGCGCTGCTCGCGTTGACCAGGCATCACTGGCGGGACCCACGGACCGGTGGGTTGCTCGTGCGGCTCACCCACCGGGGCGAGGACGACAGCACCCGGCGGCTGGCCGGTCAGCTGCTTGCCACACTGCCCGGCACCAGGCCCGACGACTTCCCGTGACCGGCCCCGGACGGGCGCTTCGCGACGGCTTCTGATCGACCGCGTCAAATACCATGGGCCTCATGACGGACCCGGTCGTCGGCTCGCCCCGCCGGGCTGGCTGGTGGCTGCGGGGGCTGTTCGGGGCCGTCGGACTGGCGGCGCTGATTCTCGGTTACATCGGCTTCGGGAGCCTGCTCGCGACCCGGCCGGAGACCGTGCACGACCGGTTCGACGTGCTCTACTACGACCTGCAACTCTTCGTGTTCGGTGCCGAGCCGTTCCAGAACCCGGGCCCCTACCCGTGGCAGTTGCAGGTCGCCCGGTTCGCCGCCCCGTTGTTCACCCTGCTCGCCGTGGCCGAGGCCGGCCGGCTGCTGCTGGCCGCCGAGAGCCGCCGCCTGCGCGCCCGACGGGCCCGTGGCCACGTCCTCGTCTGCGGTGACTCCCGGTTCGCCCACATGCTCGCCGACCGGCTCTTCGCCGACGGAGAGCGGGTGGTCGTGGTGCGGTCCGTGCCGTTCGGCCCGTTGGAGTACCGCCGCCGCCGCTATCTCGGCGTCATCGGTGATCCGACCAGTGCCGAGGTGCTGCGCGGCGCGGGGCTGCCCCGGGCCCACACCATCTACGCCTGCGGTGAGGACGACGACCGCAACCACGCCATCGCCAACACCGCCAGCCGGCTCGTCCGGGACGGACGGCAGCCACCACGGGTCTACGTCCTGGTCAACGACTCCGAGATGTGCCTGTCGCTCCAGGCCCGGCGGCTCGGCGCGGCCGGCTCCAGCCGGCTGCGGCTGGACTACTTCCACGTCGACGACGTCGCCGCCCGCGCGCTGTACCGACACCATCCCCTGACCGGCAGGGCCGACCGGCCCACCCGGCTGCTCGTCGCCGGCACCGGCGGGTTCCGCCGTGCCCTGCTGACCGAGACCGCCCGGCACTGGCGGGCGTGCCGGGCCCAGGCGCCCGCCGGTGTGGTCGTTCCACCCCTGCGGGTGGACCTCGTCGCCCCGGACGCCAGCACCGAACTGGAGGAGGTGACGTCCCGCTACCCGTTCATGGGCACCGTCTGCGAACTGACCGCGTACGACGGAGACCTCGACGGTGTCACGCTCGGCCGGCTCGGCTCCGGCCGCTACGATCGGATCTACGTCTGTTCCCCGGAGGAGATCAGCGGCTTGCAATTCGTGCTGGACTCACCCGGTCTCTGGCAAGGTGTCGAGAGCTGCGTGTTCGTGCCGGTCTACCGGCAGGCGGCGTTGGCGGCGGCCTTCCACGGTGACTCACACCATGACCTGCTCGACGAGGTGCACGGCAAGCTCCGCCTCTATCCGGTGCTGACCCGCGCCTGCGATGCCCGGCTGATCGGCGACGACCTCACCGAGCGGCTGGCCCGCCTGATCCACGAGCGCTACCTCGATGCGCAGCAACGGGCGGGGCTGCGGCTCGGCGACGGCCCGGCGATGGTCGACTGGTCGCTGCTGCCCGAGTCGCTGCGGCGGGCCAACCGGGCCCACGTCCAGGACATCGCCGCGAAGCTGCTGAACCTCGGGTGCGTGGTCGCACCCCGGCGGGGTGGTAGCGGTGACGTCTCCGCCGGGGAGGCCATCGACGACCGGATCGAACTGCTCGCCCGGCTCGAACACGAACGGTGGTGCCGGGAACGGCGGGGGGAGGGCTGGGCGTACGGCGAGCCCCGCGACGACGTCGGGCAGCGGCACCCCTCCCTGCGGCCGTGGGACGAGCTGCCCGCCGAGGTCCAGGAACGCAACCGCGAGGAGATCCGGGCACTGCCCACGGTGCTGTCCGACAGCGGCTTCGAGCTGATCCGGCTGCTGCCCGGGGTGCCCGAGCCGCGGAGAGGACCGGCTGATGTCGACTGATGCCGGGCTGGAACGCGTCGGTGTGACCGGGCACATCCACCTGACCCGTGACACCGAGGTGCTCGTCGCCGACGCGCTCCGGGCCGAGTTGTGCCGGCTCGGCGACCGGCCGGTGCGCGGGGTCACCTGCCTGGCCGGCGGCACGGATCAGATCTTCGCGCGTACCGTCCTGGACCTGGGCGGCACGTACGAGGTGATCCTGCCGGCCCGGGACTACCGGGACGCGGTCATCGCCCCGGGGCAGCGGGCGGGCTTCGACGAGTTGCTCGACCGGGCGGTGACCGTCGTGCACACCGGCCACGACCGGTCGGGCACCGCCGCCTTCGTCGCCGCCAACCGGGAGCTGGTCCGTCGGGTGCAGCGGCTCGTGGCGGTCTGGGACGGCGAGCCGGGTTGTCACGCGGCGTCGACGGACCGGACCGTCGACCGGGCCCGGCGTCGGGGCATCCCGGTCTCGGTCCTCTGGCCCGCCGGTGCCCGTCGGCAGCCGCCCGGGGCGTAGTGAACCGTGGGTTCACTGTCTGTCCAGTGCGGCGACCTACCCTCGCGGGTATGACATCGAAGCGGTTCGAACCACGGCGGCTGCTGGCCTCGGCCGTCGCGGCGGTCGGCGCGGTCGCCCTGGTCGTCGCGCCGACCACACCCGCGGCGGCCTCCACCATCCGCGACGGGTGGGTGCAGCTCTGCCCCTGGGGCAACTACCGGGTGCACCTCGAATACGTCGACCTCTACGGCCGGACCGTGCAGCTGGGCCCCGTCCTGAGCCCGGGTGCCGACTGCTGGTGGGGGCCGATCCCGACGGGTAGCGAGAGCACCCTGATCTGGGTCATCGGCCACTTCAACACCAGCAGCGACACCTTCGAGGTGATCGGCCCCAACCGGAACTACGAGACGTTCTACAACGGCGTCGACGGGATCGGCATCGCCGCCGAGGGCACGACCGCCTCGGGTGGCCGCAAGGACGCGCACTACTACCGGTACTGAGCCCTTACCCGTACCGGGCCACCACCGGTACCGAGCCACCACGGAACTGGGGAGAGTCGATGGTCCGCGCTGCCCGCGTACTGCTGGGGTTGTTGCTCGTCGCGTCGGTGGCGGTGCCTGCGCCGACGGTGGCGCGGGCGGTGGCGGCACCGCCGCCGGCCGGGGCGGCGTCGCTTTCGGCGGGTGTCGCCGGGGACGCGGACCTGACCGCCGGCAACCGGATCGGCGGGGTCGCCGGGCTGCCCGACTGGTCCCGGGTCGGCTATCTCGGCGGCCAGTCGTTGCCGTCGGACGCGGACCTGGCGGGCGGGTCCTGCACGATCGACGCGGCACGGCTGGCCACCGAGTTCGGGGTCCGCGCCGACGACGCGGTGGACGACAGCGTCGGCCTCCAGTCGGCCATCGACCGGATCAAGGCGAACTGTTCGCCGTCGGGCAACCCGCACCGGCTCTCGCTGATCGGGTTGCCGGCCGGGCGGATCGACATCTCCCGGCAGATCTACGTTGACGCGAACTTCCTGGTGCTGCGGGGGCAGGGCGCCGGCAGCGGCGGCACCCGGGTGGTGTTCCGGCCGGACGTCAACACTCGGTACGACACGCTGACCGCCGACGGCAGCCGGTGGAACCAGGACACGATGACCTTCGGTTCGCCGCCGGACACCGGCACCGGGGGGTGGATCTGGCCCGGTCGCGCCCTGTTCAAGGTGCAGACCCGCGAGGTCGCCGACCGGTACGCCGACGAGTGGGCCGCCGCCCCCGCCAACCGCAAGGACCTGTTCGAGGGATCGATCAACCAGCACTGGGCCTCCGGCCAGAAACTGGGTTCCGCGTCGACCGACCCGGGGTTCTCGGCCCGTGCCGGGCAGACCGTGATCCGCCTGGACGCCAAGGCGAAGATGGACGGCTTCCGCGTCGGCGGCTACGTCTGGGTCGGGGTCGCCAACAGCCTGCGCTTCTACGAGCAGCAGGGGCTCGCGCCCGACGATCCCGGCACCCGCGAGAACCTGCACATGCGCCAGCAGATGTTCCGGGCGATCGCCGTGAACACGTCGGCGAAGACCGTCACGCTGGACCGCCCGCTGGAGTACGACGCGCCCGTCGACTCCACCTCGGACGGCTCCGCGCCGATCGCCGGCAACGTCTACACCAGCAAGATCACCCCGCTGCGGGCGGTGGAGGGGGTCGGCTTCGAGAACTTCGCCTTCTCTCAGGAGATGGAGGGGCTGCCGAAGCTGCTCGGCGGCGTCTACCACCCCAGCCCGACCGACGCCGTGCACAACTACGGCAACCTGGCCCCCGAGTACGCCATGCACGGCATCGCGTTCAAGTGGGCCGCGAACAGTTGGGCGCGCGGGCTGGCCGGGTCGATGACCGGCTCGCACCCGATCGTCACCGAGGTCGCCCGCAACCTCCAGATCGAGCACAACACGTTCGACGGGGCGTGGAACAAGGGCAAGGGCGGCAACGGCTACCTGCGCGGCAGCCGGGTGTGGGACTCGCTGTGGGCGTACAACACCAGCCGGAACCTGCGACACTTCACGTTCCAGTGGTCGGCCAGCGGCAATGTGGCGTTCGGCAACGACCTCGACTCCGACCTCAACCTGCACGGCGGTTGGGAACGCTACAACCTGTTCGAGGGCAACACGGTCCGCGTCCCGTACGAGCACCGGTCGGGCAGTTGCACCGCCAACTGCGGCGGCGAGGGCGGCGAACTGGAGGACGGCACCTGGTTCCCGATCTGGTGGGCGGCGGCGGCGAAGGCGATCAAGTGGTCCGGGGCGTCCGGTCCGCAGAACGTCTTCCACCGCAACACCATGATCAAACAGTCCGTCCCGGGTGGCCCCTACCTGCCCTACGAGCCGTACTCCAGCGACGGCGGCGACGCGGAGGCGATCTACCAGTTCGGCTCCGACGCGGCGAACCCGCGCGCGTTCACCCCGCTCAGCCAGGGCGGCGCGCCGATCAAGGACTGGTCCGGCCGGGAGACCGTGAACTACGCCGGCCAGGGTGTCGCGGTACGCACCGGCGAGCGGTGGCCGTCGCTGTTCCTGCGCGACGTCGGCCAGCTCGAACCGCGCGACGGCAACCGGCGGACGGTCGTCACCTGGAACATGCAGGGCGCGGGGTCCAGCGCGGGCGGCAGCTACGAGAACAAGTACGCGACAGTGCTGGGGTTCCTCAGCGCGGGAACGCTGGCGGTGGCCCTCCAGGAGGCCGGGTCGCCGCCCGCCGGCAGCGCGCACGAGATGGCGCGGCACGCCCAGCAGGTGTTCGCCAACAACGGCATCTTCCCCCCGGTGTACGAGTACTACCTGGGCACCCTGCTCGGTGAACCCACCCGGCACCTGTACTGGCTGAACACGGACACCTCGACCCAGGGCCCGAACCGGGTCAACCTCGCCATCGCCACCGCGCAGCGCGCCGACCAGGTCGCCGTGGTCGCCGGGCAGGCGGGCGCCCGGCCGGCGCTCGGCGTACGGATCGGCGAGACGTTCTTCTTCACCGTGCACGGCTGGGCGGGCAACGGCAACGACATGCCGACAACGTTGGCGAACATCCGCACGTACATCCAGAACAACCCCGGCCCGAACGGCACCTACGAGTGGGTCGTGCTCGGCGACTTCAACCGGGAGCCGCAGAACCTGCGCAACGCGCTGCCGGCCAACCAGTTCGCCGTGATGGCCCCGGACGCCCACACCCATCCGACGACGGGCCCGACGAACACCCTGGACTACGCGGTGACCGACTTCGGCAACGGCGCGCCGACGCTCTTCCGGGCGCACACCGAGAACACGATCACCAACTCCGACCACCACCCGGTGACCTACGGCTTCGACCTGCGCGCCGCCGCGGAGGTGCCGCCGCTGTCCACACCGACGATGCCCGGCCGGGCCCTGCTGCGCAACGCCGCCACCACCTCCGTCGCCGACGCCGAACCCAACGGGGGGCCGCTGGTCGTGGATACCGCGTACGACCCGTCGCGGGCGCAACAGTGGCGGCTGGACTGGGACAACGAGGTCTCCGGCTACCTGCGCCTGCAACGGGTACGGGAGGGCAACTCGACCGACGACCGCTACCTGGGGCTGGCCGACGCAGCTCCGGACGCCCGCGCCGCGCTGGGCTGGTCACCGTCGCTGGCCCAGCTGTGGCGGCCGGTGGCCAACGGCGACGGCACCTACACCCTGCTCAACTACCTGACCGGGCAGGCGCTGACGGTGCTGCCGGGCGACTTCGTGCTGGCCGCCCGGGACGCCACCGACTCGCCGTACCAGCGCTGGTTCCTCGCGTCCTCGACGGACCTCGAACTGCGGCGCGACATCCTGCCGGTCGTCGCGCCCGCCGGCACGGCGGCCGAACTGGGGGTGGCCGGCCCGGACGGCGTCGAGGGCCGGCCGGTGCAACTGCTCCCGGCCACCACCGGCAGCCGGGAGTGGCAGCCGGTGCCGGCCGGGCAGCGCGGTGCCGACAGGTGCTTCTACCTGCTGTACGGCGACGAGTACCTGACCTCCACCCCGGACGGGGGCCTGCCGCAACCCGGCGCGCACGTGGTGCTGGACGGCTACGACCCGCACAGCCAGGGGCAGGTCTGGTGCGTGCACCAGGACACCGCCTCGATGACCATCTACAACAACACCGTCGTGCAGGGCCAACTCGTCCAGACCTACCTGACCGACCACGGCCTGCACGCGCACCTGAGCGTGGAGTCCGTGCCGGACACCGGGCGGGAGGGCTGGCGCTGGTGAGGTGACGCGGGGTCGACGACCCCCGCGCCCCGGGGCATGCTGCGCACCGGTCGGCGACGTCCTGCGGCGTAAGCTGAACGGCGTCGATGTCGTCGACGGTCGGGGGTCACCGGGGCGTGGTGGGGCTGTCGTCGGGAGATGGCGTCGAGGGTGGGCACCGGACCCGGCCCCAGGGCGCGCTGCGACTTCAGATCCTCGGCCCGCTGCGCGTGCAGCGGGGCGGCGTCGAGCTGGACCCGGGCCCCCGCCAGCGCGCCTACCTGCTGGTCCTGTTGCTGGCCCGCGCCGGTGAACCGGTCAGCACCACCGAGCTGATCGACCTCGTCTGGGGCGACGACGCGCCCGCGACCGCGGTCAACGTCATCCACAAGTACGTCGGTGCGCTGCGCCGCCTGCTGGAACCCGGGTTGCCACCCCGGGCGGTCGGCTCCTACCTGCACCGGCACGCGACCGGCTACCGCCTCGCCGCCACGGCGGAGCTGCTCGACCTGATGGCGTTCCGGGGGCACGTCGGGACCGCCGCCGCCCACCTCGCCGCAGGCCGGGACACCGACGCCCTCGACGCGTACTCCCGGGCGCTCGCGCTGTGGCGGGGGCCGGCCGGCGACGGCTACCCGCACCGGCCGGGCGCGGTCGCCCTCTTCGCCGCCCTGGACGGGGAGTTCTTCACCGCCGCCGTCGCCGCCGCCGACCTGGCCGTCGCGGCCGGGCAGCCGCACCAGGTGCTCGCCCCCCTGCGGCTGGCGGCGGCGATGACGCCCCTGCACGAGCCGGTGGAGGCGGCGCTGGTCACCGCGTTGGCCGCCGCCGGCCAACAGGCGCAGGCGCTGGCCGTGTTCCGGGCCGTCCGGGCCGACCTCGCCGAGCAGTTGGGGGTGGACCCGGGCCCGGCGCTGAGCCAGGCGTACCACCACGCGCTCGGCCGGACGGCACCGCCGGGCCTTGCCGTGCCGGCCGCACCGCCGGGCCCGACCGGTGACGGCCTGGTCGGCCGGGCCGGCGAACTGGCGGCCCTGCGGGACGCGACCACGGCGGCCTTCGCGGGCGGCACCGCGCTGGTGCTGGTCCAGGGTGAGCCAGGGGTCGGCAAGACCCGGCTGCTGCGGGAGGCCACCGCCGAGGCGGCGCGGCGCGGCGCGCTCGTCGTCTGGGGGCAGTGCCTCGACGGCGGTGGGGCACCCTCGATGTGGCCGTGGGTCCAGGCCATCCGGACCCTGCTCGACGGGATGCCCGACGGACCCGGGGCCGTCCCGGTCGGCCGGGAGCTGGGCAGCCTGCTGGAGCCACGCCAGGACGTCCTCGCCGCGCCGGTGCTGCCCGACAACGGGTTCCCGTTCCGGCTCTTCGAACAGGTCGTCGCGATCGTCGCCGCGGCGTCGGCCCGGCGGCCGACGGTGCTCGCGCTCGACGACCTGCAGTGGGGCGACGACGCGTCCCTGCACCTGATCGGCCACCTGGCGGCCCGGCTGCCCGGCGGCACCACACTGGTCGGCGCGCTGCGCGACCACGCCCCCACCCCGGGCGTCGCGCTGTCCCGGATGCTCGCCGCGGTCAGCCGGCTCCCCGGCCACCAGCGGATCCGCCTGGGCAATCTCACCGAGTCCGAGGTGGCCGAACTCATCCGCCGGGAGACCGGCTCGACACCCACCCCGGAGTCGACCCGGAGCATCCTCGCCCGCACCGCCGGGAACCCGTTCTTCGTCCGGGAACTGTCCCGGCTGCTCACCGACCGGCCCCGCGGGTATGCCGGCGTGCCGGCCACCGTTCGGGACGTGGTCATCGACCGGATGTCCGGGCTGGCCGCCGGCAGCCGCGACCTGCTCCGGACCGCCGCGTTGATCGGCCGGGAGGTGGAACTCGGGCTGCTGGCCCGGGCGGCCGGGCTCGACCTCGACCGCTGCCTGGAACAGCTGGAACCGGTGCAGGCGCTCGGCATGCTCCGCAGCCGCCCGGACGACCCGTTCTCGCTGCGGTTCGCCCACGACCTGGTACGTGAGGCGGTGACCGCGACGACCCGGCCGGCACAGGCGGGACAGCTGCACCTGCGGATCGCGGACGCGCTGGAACAGGGCGGCGCGGACGCCGAGACGGTGGCCGAGCGCCTCGCCCACCACCTGTGGTCCGCCGGCCTGCTCGCCGAACCGGCCCGGACGGCGCAGGCGCTGATCCGCGCGGGCCGGCAGGCGGCGGGCAAGTCGGCGCTCGACGTCGCCGAGCGGTGGCTGCGCTCGGCGGTGCAGGTGGCCCGCGGTGCGGGTCTCGCCGCATGGGAGCTGTCCGCCCTGGCCCAGCTCACCGCCGTTCTCGGCATGCGGTCGATGTACGGCTCCTCGGTGACCGACCTGCTGGAACGGGCCGAGCACCTGGCCCGGGACCTCGGCCGGGAGCGGGAGGCGGCAGGTTTCCTCTACTCCCGCTGGGCCGCCCTGGTCCAGGCGGTCGAACTCGACCGCAGCGCCCCGCTGGCCCGCCGGCTGCTGGAGCGGGGGCGGGAGTCCGCCGACCCGTGGGTGCTCGCCTGTGGCCTGCACGCCTGGGGCCTGCAACAGTGGGACTACGGGGAGATCGGTGAGGCGGTCCGCTGGCTCGACAGGTCCCGGAACATGATCTTCGACGTCCCGCGCCGGGACGAGGACCCGGTGCGGCACGACCTCCAACTGCTGATGGCCGCGATGCTGGCCGAGGTCACCACGCTGCACGGCGCGGTGGCCGACGGCCGGGCCGTGCTCGACGGGCTGGAGGACCTGGCCGGCGACGACCCGTACATGGTCACGGTGTGGGCGTGCGCCGCCACCCGGATAGCGGTGATCGTCGGCGATCCGGTGCTGGCGTTGCGCGCGTCCGGCCGGGGGATCGCCGTCGACCCTGGGTTCTCGTTCGTCTTCCTCGGCACCTACCAGCGGCTGGCCCGCTGCTGGGCGCTGGCGGTGACCGGCCGGGACCCGCTCGGCAACGCGGACCGGGCCCGGCGGCTCATCGCCGCGCACCTGCTCGACCCGCCCCGCTCGGACGTCGCCGCCTGGCACGGTCTCCTCGGCGAGATGCTTCTCGCCGGTGGCGCGGTCGACGCCGCCGCGACCGCGCTCGACCAGGCCGACCACTATCTGGAGTCGTGCGGTCAGCGGCACCCGGAGGGGCTGCTGCTCCTGCTGCGGGCCCGGCTGCTGCGCGCGCGGGGCGAGCCGGTCGAGGTCGTCCGGGCCGCCGCCGAAAAGGCCCGGACGGTGTCGGCGGCGCGGGGCGCGTTCCTGCACACCCGCCGGGCCGAGCGGCTCCTCGCCGAGCTGACGACCTGACCCACCGCCGGTGGTGGCGGGACGTCGGTGCGGCGACCGGCACCGGGCGGCGTCGACCGCCGGCGGGGGAGCGTGGCTTGACAACCGGCCGGGTCCGCAGTGGACGATGAGACGTGAGAATCCTTGTGGTGGGCGGCAGTGGTCTGATCGGCGGGCACGTCGTCGAGGTGCTGCGCGGGCGGGGGCACACGGTGACCACGGTGGCCCGGACGGCCCGGCCCGGTGTCGACCATCTGCTCGACGTCGAGTCCGCCCCGACCGACGACCTGCGGTCGCTGCTCGCCGGGCACGACGGTGTCGTCCTCGCCACCCGGGCCGACGAGCAGCGGGTGCTGCCCCGGCCGATCCATCCGGTGCTGCGCCGCGAACTCGTCGACCCGGTGGTACGCCTGCTCACCGCCGCCCGCGCCGAGGGCCTCACCCGGGCGGTCCTGACCGGGTCTTACTACACCTTCTTCGACCGGCGGCATCCGCAGTGGCGGCTGGCGGACCGGCACGTCTACGTCAGGTGCCGGCGGGAACAGGCCGCCGAGGGCCGGGTCGCCGCCGGCCCGCAGCTCCCGGTCACCGTGCTGGAGTTGCCGTTCGTCTTCGGCCGGGCCGGCGACCGGCTGCCCAACTGGGCCGGTCCGCTCGACCGGTGGGCACGGTCCCGGGTGCCGCTGGCGGTACCCGTCGGCGGCACCGCCGCCGCCTCGGCGCGCAGCGTGGCCGAGGTCGCCGTCGAGGTGCTCGAACAGGCGCGCGGCGCGGACGTCCCGGTCGTCGACGAGAATCTCACCTGGGCGGCCATGATGACCCGGATCGCCGCCGCCGTCGGTCAGCCGCGTCGGGTCGGCCGCCTGCCCGCCCCCGCCGTACGGGCCGCGCTGGGCTGCGGTGGCCTGCTGCACGGTCTCGCGCGCCGGGAGGCGGGCCTCAACCCCACCCACCTCGCCGACCTGCTGCTGGCCGAGCTGTTCATGGAACCCACCACCGGCCGGTCGCTGGATCCGGCGCTGCGGGACACCTTCGCCCCGACCGGCTAGCCGCGCCGCCGGAAGCGAGCCCGTTCACCCGTCCGTCGGCTCGGTGCCGCCGCGCAGTCGGAGCAGCGCCTGCGGGGTGAGGCTGCGGGCGAGGGTTTCCAGGGCGGCGGTGAGCTCGGCGATCCGGGCCGGGTCGTCGGTGCCGAGGGCCGCGGCGAGCGCGCTGTCGACCGAGGCGGCCCTGATCTGGACGACCCGGTCGGAGAGCTGCTGCGCGGTGTGCAGCAGCAGCCGTCGCCGGTCGTCGGGGTCGGGGGTGGCCTCGATGGCGCCGGCCTCGCGCAGGCGGGCGGCGCAGACCGACACCTTGCTCTGCGGGAAGCCCGTCCGGTCGGCGATCTCGCTGACCGAGGTGCCCGGGTGGGCCCGGATGTCGCTCGCGACGATGAGCACGGAGCGGTGCAGCGCCGGGTGGGAGTCGATCCCCTCGGTGGGGATCGCCTCCTCGCCGAGCTTCATGAGGGTGCGCCCGAGGAGGAACAACTCGATGCCGTTCACCGGGTCAGGGTACATCAGAAAAGATTCATCATTTGAGATGCATCTGATATGATGCTTCTTGTCGGCGGGACCCGCCCGCCCGACGCAGGGAGACGCAGATGTCCGTCACCGCCACCCTCCGGACCGGCACGCTCGCCGTTCCCGGCGCCCGGCTCTACCACGAGGTGCGGGGCAGTGGCCCGCTCCTGCTGATCGGCCAGAGCGGGGAGGGCGACGCCCACCGGACCACCGACCTGGTGGAGCAGCTCGCCGACGCGTACACCGTGGTGACCTACGACCGGCGCGGGCTGTCCCGCAGCACGCCCACCGACCCGGAGCGGCCGGTGACCCTGGCCGACCACGCGGACGACGTCCACCATCTCCTGACCAGCCTCACCGACCGGCCGGCCGCGATGCTCGGGTGCAGCCTCGGCGCCTCGATCGGGCTGCGGCTGGCCGTCCGCCACCCCGGTCGGCTGCACACCCTCGTCGCCCACGAGCCGGTTTCACCCCGGCTGCTGCCCACCGCCGAGCGGACCCGCCACGAACGCGAACTGCTCGACGTCCAAAGGCGCTACGCGGCCCGGGGGCTGACCGAGGCGATGCGGGAGATCGCCCGGGTGCTCGGCATCGACCCGACCTGCCAGGAGGCCGAGCCCGACCTCACCCCGCAGCCGCTGACGCCGCAGCGCGTCGCCAACTTCGACACGTTCATCCGCCGGGACTTCACCGCGATCGTCGGCGACGACCTGCGCCCGGAGGACCTGCCCGGCTGCGGCACCCGGATCGTCCCGGCGGTCGGCGTCCGCACCGCGCCGGAGGTCTTCGACCGCCGGTGCGCGGACCGGCTGGCCGAGCTGCTCGGGACCACGCCGGTGGTCTTCCCCGGCGGGCACAACGGCAACACCACCCACCCCCGGGGGTACGCGGCCACGCTGCGCGAGGTCCTCGCCGCGCGGGACTGACCACGCGCCGCGCGCAGGCGGCGCGTCGTCGAGCGGTGCCCGGCCACCGGTTCAGCCGCGACTCCACCGCTGGCTGGTCGCCCCGTTGCAGTCCCAGATCTGGGTACGGGTGCCGTTGGCCGTGCCGTTGCCCACCAGGTCCAGGCACCGGCCCGAGCCGACCGCCGTGACGGTGCCGTCGGCGTTGAAACGCCACTTCTGGTTCGACTGGCCGTTGCAGTCCCAGATGATCACCGACGTGCCGTTGGCGGTGCCGGCGTTGTTGACGTCCAGGCACTTGCTGCCGTAGACCCGCAGTTCCTGGCTGCCGGTCGAGGTCCAGGACTGGTTCGCCTGGCCGTGACAGTCCCAGACGATGGTGGTCGCGCCGTTGGTCTGCGCCGCGCCGTTGACGTCCAGGCACCGGCCGGCGGAGACGCTGCGCACGGCGGACGTCGTGCCAGGTGGCGGCGTGGTCGGCGGAGGTGTCGTCGGTGGGGGAGTGGTCGGGGGCGGCGTGGTGGGCGGGGGAGTGCCGCCGCCGGTCACCAGGAACATCGCCGCGCCGTGCGCCGGCACCGAGGCGCTGAGCGTGCCGCCCGACGTCGAGCTGCTGTGCGCCCAGAGATCCCGCACCGCGTAGGACGAGGCGCTGCCGAGGCCCAGCGCGCTGGCCGTGGTGGTGACCGTGGCCGTGCCGCCACCCCGGTTGAGCAGCACCGTGGCCACCGCTCCGGTGGACATCGGCTTACGCCAGACCTCCAGGTCGCCGCTGTCACTGATCTTGTAACCCTGCCGGCCACCCCAGTCCTGGTTGACCGCGATGACCTCGGTGTTGGTCAGGATGGTCCGGGTGGCCGCCGACATGGAGCGCAGGTCGTTGCCGGCCAGCAGCGGCGCGTTCAGCAGCGCCCAGAGGCTGAAGTGGGCCCGTGACTCGGTGTCGGTGGGGCCGTTGCCGACCTCCAGCATGTCCGGGTCGTTCCACGCACCGGGCCGGGCGTACGAGTCCTTGCCGACCTGCTGGTCGAGGATGCCCATGATGGAGTTCCAGTTGCCGCCGATGTCACCGGTGTTGCGCCAGGAGTTGCCCACCGACGCGCCCCAGGTCCAGACGCTCTCCTGGCCCCAGTTGCACAGGCTGTAGAGGATGTTGCGGCCGGTGGCCGCCAGGGCGTCCCGCATCGCGGTGTAGCGCTGCTGCCCGCTGCGGCCGAGGTGGTCACCGCAGTTGTCGTACTTGAGGTAGTCGACGCCCCAGGACGCCCAGAGGTTGGCGTCGCGCTGCTCGTAGTTGATGCTGGCCGGGTAGCCGGCGCAGGTGGTCGTCCCGGCCGACGAGTAGATGCCCAGCTTGAGGCCCTTGCCGTGGACGTAGTCGGCGAGCGCCTTCATGCCGCTGGGGAACTTCGCCGGGTCGGCGACCAGGTCGCCGCTGGCGTTGCGCTGCTTGGTCGACCAGCAGTCGTCGATGTTGACGTACTCGTAGCCGGCGGCGGCCATGCCGCTTGCGACCAGTGTGTCGGCGGTCTGCCGGATGAGCGTCTCGTTGACGTTGCAGCCGAACGAGTTCCAGTCGTTCCAGCCCATCTGCGGGGTGCGGGCCAAGCCGTTCTCCAGCGCCTGCGCGGGCGGGGCGCTGCCGAGCACCGCCGCGCCGGTGACCACCGCCGTGCCCAGGGTCGCCGCCAGCAGTACGGGGGACAGCAGGGCGACTCGTCGTCGGAACATGCGCACGCTCCTTGCCGGGGTGCAGGCCACGGTTCGTAATACATCGACGTCCGCCAACGTAATTCGTCTGACATGTGACGTCAATATGCGCCAGTCGACCGCACCCGGGGCCGGTCTGCGCCGCCCTCGCCCGGGGCCGCACCGCCCGCCGTCCGCCGTCCGGGGGTCGGTCACCGGACGTCCGGGCTGCACACCTTCCAGTCGCCGTCCTGCCGCTCGACGTTCAACCCCACCGTCCGGGGTGCCTGGTCCGAATAGGTGACCTCGGCGGTCACCCACCGCCGGGTCGGTGTATCGCCCGAACGCTCGACCGTCACGTCGGTGATCCGGAACCCGGTCACCCCGTACCCGCCCGCAGGACGGTCCAGCCAGTCCGCCCGCGACTCGCGGCGTCGGTCGGCCGCACACAACATGTCGTACGCGCCGTTGTCGTCATGTCTGACCACGGCGGACAGGTAGGCGTCGGCGGCGGCGCGGATGCCGGGCTCCTCCCTCGCGTCCTTGCGGGACAGGTAGAAGCCGGCGGTCGGGGTGCCACAGCAGAGCAGCACGCCGACGCCGACGATGACGATGGCGAAACCCCGCCCGGACAGCTCCTTCTCGGCGGCCACCGCACCGACGGTACGGGCCGGCGGCAAGGTGCCCGCCGGCCCCGCCGCGACGGGTGTCCACCGTGCACCACGGCGGACACCCGTCGACAGCTCCCGTCAGGAGATCGAGGCGGGGAACCGGTCCCAGACCCGGTGGGCGGCCAGCAGGGCCTGCGCGCCGGCGAGCACACCGGTCGGCGAGTCACCGGTCACCACGCCCGCCGCGCCGGCCACCCCGGCCAGCTCCAGCACCCGCACGCCCGCGCCCCAGCCACCGATCACCTTGGCGTGCCGCCAGCACTCCTGCACCAGCAGCAGCACCCGGGGGTCGACGACAGTGGCGTCCGCCGCACCCGCCTTGGCGTCCCGGGCCGGCAGCGCGTCCGGTGCCGGAGCGGGGGCCCCGGCCAGCAGCAGCGCGTCCAGCTCGACCGAGCGGCCGGTGGCGAAGGTCCGCTGCACCGTCAGGTCGCCCACCGTGCCGCCGTGCGCGGCGATCACCAGCGGCACCATGCCCGCGGCGAACACCTCACGGCGTACCTGCTCGACGTCGTCGGTACCGGTGTCGGCGTCGACCACGATGCCGACCGTCCGGCCGTCGGCCGGCCAGGTGCGGCCGAGCTGGGACAGCGCCGGGCTGGGCGCGACGTCGGCCAGCGGCACGGTCGGCTCCGGCGTCGGCAGGCCCAGACCGGTGGCCACCTGCGCACAGAGCACCGGGTCGATGTTGGCCAGGCACTGCAGCTGCCGTTCCCGGATCGCCTGGTGGTAGCACTTGCCCAACTCGAAGGTGTACGCCCGGACGATGTGCTCCCGCTCCACCGGCGACATGCTCAGCCAGAACAGCCGGGCCTGGCTGAAGTGGTCGTCGAAGGACGCCGGGTTGGCCCGGACCTTCGGGGCCTCGGCCACGGTCACCGGCACGTCGACGAACGCGTGCTCGGTGTCCCCGGCCGGGAACGGGTTGCCCCCGTCGAGCGAGTTCGGCCGGTACGGCGCGACCCCGGCGTGCACGGCGTGCTGGTGGAACCCGTCGCGGAGCATGTCGTTGACCGGCGCGTGCGGCCGGTTGATCGGGATCTGCGCGAAGTTCGGCCCGCCCAGCCGGGTGAGCTGCGTGTCGACGTACGAGAAGAGCCGGCCCTGCAACAGCGGGTCGTTGGTGACGTCGATGCCCGGTACCAGGTGACCGAGGTGGAAGGCGACCTGCTCGGTCTCGGCGAAGAAGTTCGTCGGCGTCCGGTTGAGCACCAGCTTCCCGACCAGCTGCACCGGCGCCAGCTCCTCCGGCACGATCTTGGTGGGGTCGAGCAGGTCGATGCCGGCGAAGGTCTCCTCCGGGGTGTCCGGGAAGACCTGCAGGCCGAGTTCCCACTCCGGGTACGCGCCGGCCTCGATGGCGTCGTAGAGGTCGCGCCGGTGGAAGTCGGGGTCCATGCCGCTGAGCAGCTGCGCCTCCTCCCACTCCAGCGAGTGCACGCCAAGCTTCGGCTTCCAGTGGAACTTCGCCAGCACCGTCGCCCCGGCGGAGTTGACCAGCCGGAACGTGTGCACCCCGAAGCCCTCCATGGTCCGGTACGAGCGCGGAATGCCCCGGTCGGACATGTTCCACATCGTGTGGTGCTGCGCCTCGGTGTGCAGCGAGACGAAGTCCCAGAAGGTGTCGTGGGCGCTCTGCGCCTGCGGGATCTCCCGGTCCGGGTGCGGCTTGCCGGCGTGGATGATGTCCGGGAACTTGATCGCGTCCTGGATGAAGAAGACCGGCATGTTGTTGCCGACCAGGTCGAAGGTGCCCTCGTCGGTGTAGAACTTGGTGGCGAAGCCCCGGGTGTCGCGCACGGTGTCGGCCGATCCCCGGGACCCCAGGACGGTGGAGAACCGGACGAACACCGGCGTCTCCTTCCCCTTGCTCAGGAAGCCGGCCCGGGTCACCTCCTGCGCGCCGTACCCGGTGAAGACGCCGTGCGCGCCGGCGCCCCGGGCGTGCACCACCCGCTCGGGGATGCGTTCGTGGTCGAAGTGGGTGATCTTCTCGCGGAGGTGGTGGTCCTGGAGCAGCGTCGGGCCGCGCGGGCCGGCCTTCAGGGAGTGGTCGGTGTCGCGCAGCCGGGCACCCTGCGCGGTGGTGAGAAACGCACCCTGCTGGCCGTTGGCGACGGTCGGCGCGCCGGTGGCCGCGCCGGTCGGGGTACGGGTCTCCGGTGCGCCCTGCTCCTTCTTCGGTGGCAGTGGGTCATGCGGGGTGGTGGGTTCGTCGACGGTCGGCGGGGCGCTGCCCGGCGCTCCGGGGACCTCGGGGGTCATCAGCTGGGACACCTTCTCGGCGGCGGCGTCCACCACGTCCTTGACGACCTCGGTCGGTTTGCGGGATTCCATCTGGGCGGCACCTCTTCAGGGAGCGGGGAACGGGTGTTCCTCCCCTACCCGGGCATCCCGCCGCAAAACACGCCGGTCGGTCGTGGTGGCTCAGCGCAGTGCACGAAGGGTGACGGCGGTCACCGCGCCGTACGCCAGGTGCGGCACCAGGTCGGTCAGCCAGTCGGTGGCCGACCAGGTACGGGGGTCGGTCACCCGCAGCACGGTCAGCGGACCGTTGGAACCGATCATGGCCAGGCCGGTCAGCGCCAGGACGGACACGGCGGTGGGCAGCCGACGACCACCCGCCGCCGCGTAGCCGGCCGCTGCGGCCACCGAGGTGGCGTAGCCGAGCAGCGGCCCGAGCCCGGACCTGCGGTTCGCGGCCGTGCGCTGGTCACCGAGGTCGACGTGGGCCAGGTCGGCGAGCCGGCCGGCGCTGTCCTCGGCGGCGCTGCTGGCCGGCCGGGCCCGCAGCGCCATGTCCAGGTAGGTGACGGCGTTGAGGGCGGACGCGCCGGCCGCACCGGCGATCAGGGCTCTGCTGGTGGGCGTCATCCTCCCCGGCTACCCGCCTACGGGACGCTGACACCCACCGGGCGGTGACCGTCAGGAGACCGCCGTGGTCACCAGGTCCCGGACCCGCTTCTCCACCTCCGGGGTCCACGACCGCAGGGCGTACGACACCGGCCACAGGTCACCGTCGTCGAGGTGGGCCGACTCCTGGAAGCCGAGGGTGCAGTACCGGTAGTTGAACTTGCCGGCGTCCTGGAAGAACACGACGATCTTGCCGTCCTCGTTCGCGTACGCGGGCATGCCGTACCAGGTCTTGGGGGAGAGCTGCGGGGCCACCGTGGTGACCGTCAGGTGCACCCGCTCGGCCAGCGTCCGGTCCGCCGGGGCCATCTGGGCGATCCGGTCCAGCACCGCCTGCATGCCGTCGGCCTTCTTGGCGCCCTTGCGCCCCTCGGCCCGCAACTCGGCCGCACGTTCCCGCATGGCGGCCCGCTCCTCGGCGGTGAACCCGCCGCCGGCCTCCCCGCTGGTGTCGCCGTCGGTCGCGGTGGTCGCTTTCTTCGTGGACACGCGGGCTCCCTCGCTGGTCGGACGGGGCGCGGCACGCTGCCGGCCACCTGGGGTAAAGGCTATGACCCCGCCGGACCGACGGCTTCTCGATTCCTGACCGGCCGGGCCGACCCGCCCGGCGGCCGGGTCGCCCACCGGGCCGGGACCGCCCCGAGCGGCCCCGCCGGGCGGCGCTGCGGCGAGGCCCGCCACGCCGTGCGCCGGACCCCGGCGGGGCCGCCGGTCACAGGTCCTCGATCCGGTGCGTGGTGGAGCCGGTGGGACTGTGCACGACCACCGTGATGCTGCCGATCTCACCGCCCTCCGGCCCCGGCCACCACGCGGCCCACCATCCGCCCCCGGTGCTGGTCCGGATGGTCCGGCCGTCGGCGAGGACCAGGTCGACGCCGGTGACCGACGGGCCGACCAGACCCACGGCGTTGGAGTACTGGTCCCGGCCGGAGCCGACCGAACTGCGCGTCTCGAGGTTGACGGTGCCGGCGGCGGGAGGCGGCAGGGGGCCGTCCGCCAACGTCATCGCGGTCGGCTGGCCGTCGTCGACGCTCATGCACTCGATCACGCCCGCGCCACGCTGCTGGATGAGCAGGGTGGCCACCCCCCGGCGCTCGGCCAGGAGCACGTCGGCGGGGCCGACCGGTGCCGTCGGTTCGCTGCCCACCCCGCTCGCGGCGCACCGGCGGGCCTGCGGCATGACCTGCTCGCCGGTGAGCGCGCCGGGCACCGGGGTCCAGGCGGCGAAGGCCCGGTCCATCGGCCCCGGTAGCAGCGCGGGCACGGTGACCGCGCCCACCACCGCGACCGCCCCGGCGGCGACCAGGCCGACCACCCAACGCCTGGTCACCGGGCGGCGTGCCGGCCCGGGACGGACGGCTGCCCGGCCTGCGACGATCCCGTCGACGACTGCGGTGGCCCGGGCCCAGTCGGTCGGGGTCGGCTGCACCCCGCGTGCCGGGTCCAACACGGAGAGGCGCTGAAGATCCGTCATGACTGCTGCTCCTTGAAGACAGTGAGGGCGTGCGGACGGGGGGCGGCCGGTTCCAGCGCGGCCCGCAGGCGTTCCCGGGCCCGGCCCAGCCGCATGGCGAACGTCGACCGGCGGCAGCCCAGCACGGTGGCCGCCTGCTCGGCGGTCAACCCGTCGAACGCCACCAGCGCCAGCACCTCCCGGTCGGCGGGCCGCAGGCTGCGCCAGGCCCGGTCGAGGTCGATCCGGGCGGCGGCGTCGACCATGTCGTCGGCGTACGCCGGGCCGTCCGCCGCCACCAGCCGGATATCCAGGGCCTGCCGGCGCAGCCAGCCCCGGGTGTGGTTCGCCATCGTGCGGCGGGCCACCGCGAACAGCCACGGACGGGCGTCGGTGGGAAGGTCGTCGAAGCGTCGCCAGGCGGTGAGGAAGACGGTCGAGACGACGTCCTCCGCCTCGCTGGGTGGGACCCGCCGCTGGACGAACCGCAGCAGGTCCGGGTACGTCGCGGCGTGCAGGGAGCGGAACCGTTGCTCCCGTACGCCGTCATCAGCACTGCTCATGTGCACCTCTCGGTCGGCCGTTCCACCCCCTACCTGTCCGGCGGCGTCCCCACTGTCACACCCGGTTCGGCACCGAACCAGCCGTGGACAGCCTGCCGTCGATGCGTCTAAGGTCACGGCATCCTCCGCCCGTGCACCCCGACGAGGAGCGCCATGGGTTTCCCGGTATCCCTCGACGAGCTGCTCGGCGACGCGGTCCGACGCGATCCGTACCCGTACTACGCCCGGCTGCACGAGCTGGGGGAGGCGGTCGCCCTCGCCCCGACGGCACCGCACGCCGTGGTGGTCCACGGGTACGCCGCGGCCCAGCGGGTGCTGCGTGATCCGGTCTTCCGGGTGCTCGACGCGCGCTACCTGGACCACGCGGGCGTCCGCTGGCGCGACCACGCGGTGCTGCGGACCCTACAGGCCAGCATGTTCAACGCCCCGGCCGAGGACCACGCCCGGGTGCGTCACCTGTTCGGCCAGGCGCTGACCGCCCGCCGGGTCGCCGCCCTGGAACCGGCGATCGCGCGGATCACCGACGACCTGCTCGACGGGCTCGCCGAGGCGGGCGCGGACGGCCGCCCGGTGGACTTCATGGCGGCGTTCGCCCTGCCGCTGCCCAGCGCCGTCGTCGGCGAGCTGCTCGGGGTGCCGCCCGCCGACCGGGCCTGGTTCCCGTCCCGGGTGCGGGCGTTCGACGCGGTGCTGGAGATCGGGCCGCGCTCGTTCCGGGAGATCCGGGCCGCCAACCGCGCCGCCGAGGAACTGGCCGGGTACTTCACCACGCTGCTCGCCGCCCGCCGGGCCGAACCCCGCGACGACCTCGTCTCGGCGCTGGCCCGGCTGCGCGCCGAACGCCCCGACCAGCTCTCCGAGGCGGAGCTGCTGGCGAACCTGATCGTCACGTACAACGCGGGGTTCCGGACCACCGCCAACCTGTTCGGCAGCGGGCTGACCCTGCTGCTGGCGCGGCCCGCCGCGCTGGCCGCGTTGCGCGCCGACCCGTCCCTCGCCCCGGCGTACGTCGAGGAGATCCTGCGCTACGAGCCGCCTGTGCACTTCGCGGTGCGCTACGCCGCCGAGGACACCGAGGTCGCCGGGATCGACGTCCCCCGTGGGCGGACGGCGCTGGTGCTGACCGGTGCGGCCAACCGGGATCCGCGCCGGTTCCCCGATCCGGACACGTTCGATCCGTCCCGGGCGGACAACCGGCACCTGGCGTTCAGCGCCGGACCGCACTACTGCGTCGGCGCGGCGCTGGGCCGCACGGAGGGGCGGCTCGCGCTGCCCCGGCTGCTCGACCGGTTCCCGGCGCTGGCGCTCGCCGCGACCCCCGACGCGCCACGGCAACTCATGCTGCGGGGGTACGACCAGCTCGCGGTGCGGGTCGTCGCGCCGGCGACCGATCGGCCGGCCGGCACCGCCCGGGTGGACCTTGCGCAACCGGCTTGATTGAGTAAGGTCGATCAAAACGGAGCGGCTGCTCCGGTGACCAGCGCGGCGACGGTCCCACCGACGTCGCACCTGGTCCCGGCCGCGTCCCCGGCCACTGCCACGCCTCCCGCGTCCCACCGGCGGCCGGGTCCGCCGACGCCGACCTCCGGAAAGGAAACCCCGACCATGACCGACGAGATCCGCGCGTTCCTCTTCGCCGCGTTGACCGAGATGAAGTACGACATCGAGGGCGCCGACGACGACACGGTGTTCGGTCCGGCCGGTCTCGACGTCGACTCGCTCGGCCTCGCCGAACTGGCCGTCCGGGTGGAGGACCGGTTCGGGGTGACCTTCGACGACGACGAGGCCGAGGCGCTGGCGATGATGACCGTCGGCGAGTTCTGCCGCACGGTGGCCGCCCGCGTCGAGCCCGCCTCGGCACACTGACCGTGCCCGCCGCGCCGCCCCGGAGGCGGTCCGTGCAGCGTTCGGTGCAGCAGCACGAGAGGGGACGAGCATGCGTGCCGGCGTGACGGTGACCGGGATCGGGCTGGTCAGCCCGGTCGGCAGCACCGCCGCCGAGGTGTTCGACGCGGTCTGCGCGGGCCGGTCCGGCCTGACCCGGCCGCCCGAGGGGCACCCGGTGCACGGCGTCGTCGACGTCGCCGCGTTCAGCCCGGACATCGACCCTGCCAGCGTGCTGCCCGGCCCCGAGTCCCGGGTGGCCGACCGCGCGGTGGTGATGGCGCTGCGGGCGGCCGGTGACGCGGTGGCCGACGCCGGGGTCGAGGTGGGCCGGGACGTCGACCCGTACCGGGTGGCCGTGATCGTCTCCGGCGTCGGTGGCCTGTCGACCCTGGCGAGCCAGGTCCTCGCGCGGGCCGAGCGGGGCCGGTTCGGGGTCAGCCCGTACATGCTGCCCGGCACCCTGCCCAACATGGGCGCGGCGCGGATCGCCATCAGACACGGCATCCGGGGCTACACCTCGTCGATCGGCACCGCCTGCGCGTCCGGGGCCCAGTCGATCGGGGAGGCGCTGCGTATCCTGCGCGCCGACGAGGCCGACCTGGTGCTCTGCGGGTCCAGCGAGGCGCCGCTCTTCCCGACCTTCGCCGACGCGTTCGGCAACGCCCGCGCGCTCGCCCACGGCTGGTCGGACCCGACGGAGGCGAGCCGCCCGTTCGACAGGCGGCGCAACGGCCTCGTCCTCGGCGAGGGGGCCGGGGTGTTCGTCCTGGAACGCACCGCGCACGCGGTGGCGCGCGGTGCCCGGCGGTACGCCGACCCGCTCGGGTGGGGCGCGAACAACGACGCCTACCACCCGACCACCCCCCGCCCCGACGGGTCCGGTGCGGCGCACTGCATGCGCACGGCGCTGCGCGACGCCGGCCTGGGCCCCGACGACGTCGGCTACCTCAACGCCCACGGCACCAGCACCAGGGCCGGTGACGCGGCCGAGGTGGCCGCCCTGCGGGACGTTTTCGGCGCGGCCGGTCCGCCGGTCAGCTCCACCAAGGGGGTCACCGGGCACATGCTCGGCGTCTCCGGGGTGATCGAGGCGGCGATCGGGGTCGAGGCGCTGCGTCGCGGCCTGCTCCCGCCGACCCACAACCTCGACGACCCCGACCCGGGTGACGATCTCGACCACATCCGCAAGCAGCCGCGGGAGGCCGCCGTGACCACGGTGATGTCCAACTCGTTCGGCTTCGGCGGCCACAACGTCAGCCTGCTGTTCGGCCCGCCCGGGGCGTGACCCGCCGCCTCCCGGGACGATTCGGACTGCCGCGTCGGGGCGGTGTCAGCGGACGGTGAGCACCGACGCCCCGTCGTACCGGGCGACGGTGACGGCGAAGTGCTGGTCCAGCATGTCGGTCACGTAGTCGAGGTCGGCCACGAGCGGCACCGGCAGCATCGCCCGCTGGTCGACCGGGGCGTCGGTGCAGACCAGCTCGATCCGGTCGGCCTTGAGCAGCCCCCGGGTCAGGAACGCCGGCAGGTCCTCGGGCAGCAGGAACCGCCACAGGTCGACGTTGACGATCACGTCGAGCGCGCCGGCCTTGAACTGCTGGAGCACCGTGCCGAGCAGGTGCGCGTTGGTCGGCCCGGCCGGCGCGTCGTGGTCGAACGTCTGCGAGTCGGGGCCCAGTTCCAGGGTGGACACCCCGTTGCCGATCACCAACGCGGTGCGGCCGGCCAGTTCCGTGCGCAGCGTGTCGGGCAGCGCCTCCGGCCGTCCCAACCCCGCCCGCCGGTACGCCTCGATGGCCTGGCCGTAGAGCCGGATGCGGCCCAGGTGCCGGCCGAACGTGTTGATCGCGTACAGCACCTCGACGTCGTAGCGCAGGTGCTTGCGCAGCAGGTACTTCATGTTGTCCATCGAGGCGAGCCCGTTGGACGTCTTACGGAAGTGCGGCAGGTGGTACGACGTCGCCTCGACGTCCAGCTCGAACAGGTCGGGCCGGCCCCCGTGCAGGTGGAAGATCCGGTAGAAGAACTCCAGGTCCTCGAACCCCCACTTGACCATCGCCTCGTCGAAGCCGGCCACCCGCAGGAACGACTCCCGGTCGACCGAGGCGTTGTGGGTCAGGCCCAGCACCCAGGGCGCGCTGGGGAAGTCGCGGATGCGCTGCGGGTGGGCGATGTCCTCCAGCCGGGGGTCGCCCCGCTCGGCGTCCAGCAGCGCCGGGTCGACGGGTTCGCCCCGGCGCACCGCGTCCGCTCCGGCCCAGTCGAGGTCGTAGCGTTGGCCGAGCAGGACCCCGGGCCGGCCGCCACGGGCGGCGTGGTGGTCGCGGTGCCGGGCGAGCAGGGTGGGGTGGGCGACCGTGTCGGCGTCCAGGAACAGCAGGACGTCGGCCTGGGCGCGGGCCGCCGCCGCGTTGCGGTTGGCGCTGCGGCCCCGGTTGGTTTCGCTGCGCACGCAGGCGATCCGCAGCCGGTCGGCGTAGCGTTCGACGACCGGGGTCAGCGGGACGGCCGAACCGTCGTCGCCAACGATGACCTCGAACTCCTGCGTCGGGAGGGTCTGCCGGGTCAGTGACGCGACGGTCGTGTCGAGCGCGACGGCGTTGTTGTGGGCGGGGATCACCACGCTCAGGCGGGGCCGGTCCATGGAACTCCTTCGGAAGATACCGGCCGGGCCCCCGTCGCGGGGCGTCAGCGGGGGGTGCAGTGCTGGGTGATGTAGTCGGCCAGGTCGCCGACCGTGGTCATCCGGTCCTCGTCGAGATCCTCGACGTCGATCTGGATCTCCAGCTCGTCCTCGATCTCGAGCAGCAGCTCCAGCGCGAGGGAGGAGCTGAGGCCCAGCTCGTCCATCAGCTGCGTGCCGACGGTGACCGGTGCCTCCGGCCGGAGCATCCGGGTCAGCAGCGCGACCATCGTGTCGACGACCTGCCCACGCAGCTGCGGCGCGGTGGTCGTGTCGGGCTCTGTCACTGGACCCCACGCTCCAACATGGAGCCCATCAGAGCAAACGTGATCGGCGGGTGTCAACGGCTGTCGCGATCTTCAGCCGACCGGTCGCGGAACCGCTCCGGACGGCCCGTCGAGGCCGTGGAACGACGCCGTGTCGTAGGGCCCGTCGCCGGTCAGGGCCACCGCGACCCGGTAGCCGGCCGGGGTCGCGACGTCGGTGACCCGGTGTACGCCAGGAGGGTCGCCGCACGCCACCACGTCGCCCCGGTGCACCGGCAGCGCCAGGTGCGGCCAGAGCCGTTCCCCGGCCGCCTTGACCACCGCCTCCTTGCGGGCCCACAGCCGGGCGAACCGGTCGGCCCGGTCGGCGACGTCCGGCCCCGAGGCGACGTGCCGGGCCTCCCCGGCGGCGAAGAACCGGGCGGCCAGCGCCACCGGGTCCCGTTCCGGCGCAACGTGCTGGATGTCGACCCCCACCGGACGGTCACCGCCCACCGCCACCGCGACCAGCCCGGCGGAGTACGACAGGCTGGTCTGCGGCCCGCCCCGGGGCTCGGTCAACGTCGGCTTGCCGTACCGGCCCCGCCGCCAGGCGAGCCGTCCGGGTGCGACGCCCAGGGCCGCGCCCACCAGCAGCCGCAGCGCCCCGTGTGCCACGGTGAACCGCTCCCGGGCGGTGGCCGGGCCGAGCGCCGCCGCCCGGCGGCGTTCCTCGGCGGTGAGCACCGCGTCGTAGCGGGCCAGCTCGTCCGGGCCGGCCCGGGCCGACAGGATCCAGATCCGGACGGTGTCCCGCATGGGCCGTACCCTAACGCCGGCGTCACCGGCCGGCCGGCGACCCGACCGGCGACGTTGACACGTGCCGATCAACGTTGCTCTGATTGACCGATGTTCGCGCAGACCGCCGAGGCGCAGGTGCTCGTCCCGTTCGCCGGCCCGGGGGCCGGGACCGCGCCGCTGACCTGGGGTCAACTGGCGATCATGCAGGACATGCGGGAGACCGGGTGGACGCACAACGTCAGCGGCGCGCACCCGGTGCCGGCCGGGGTCACCGTGGAGCAGGTCGCGGCGCAGCTCGGTGACCTGATGAGCCGGCACCCGGCGCTGCGGATGCGGCTGGGCACCGACGAGCACGGCGAGCCCTGCCAGGTGGTCGCCGCCGACGGGGAGATCGCCCTGGACGTGCTGGACGTCCCCGACGACGCCGACCCGGCCGACGTGGCGAAGTTCGCCTACGAGTTGGGCCACGCCCGGCTGCTGGCCCCCTACGACCTCTACCGGGACTGGTCGGTGCGGATGGCGGTGATCCGGCACCGGGGGGCGCTGGTGCACCGGGTGCTGACCCTCGACCACCTGGTCGTCGACGGCACGGCGACCGCCCTGGTGATGGCCGACCTCGGACTGGTCGACCTGGCGGCCCGGCGCGTGCCCGACCCGCGTACGGTGCAACTGCTCGACCTCGGCCGGCGCGAGCGCACCCCGCAGCTGCGCCGGGTGAGCGACCGGGCGGTCCGCCACTGGGAGGCGCACCTGCGCGACCTGCCGCCCTCGACCTTCGGCGGGGTCACCAACCCGGCCGGCCGGCATGGCCGGCGGTTCTGGCACGGCCGGTTCAGCTCACCGGCGGCCTACCTGGCGGTGCAGGCCATCGCCCGCCGCACCCGGACGGACACCTCCCGGGTGCTGCTCGCGGTGATCGCCGTGGCGGTGGGCCGGGCTACCGGGGTCAGCCCGCTGACCGCCAAACTCATCGTCGGCAACCGGTTCCGGCCGGGGTTCGCCGAGGCGATCGCCCCGCTGAGCCAGAACGGGGTGCTCACCGTGGACGCCACCGACACCACCGTGGACGAGGTGGTGACCCGGGCCCGCCGCGCCTCCGTCGCCGCCGGCATGTACGCCTACTACGACCCGACGCAGCTCGCCGAGGCCGCCGCCCGGCTCGACGACGAGCGCGGCTACCCGGCCCGGGTGACCCTGCGGATCAACGACCGGCGGGTGGTGACCCGGCAGGCGGCGGACGACGCGGCCCGCGCCGTCGAGGTGACCCCGGAGCAGATCCGCCGCCGGGCGGGCGAGACGTTCCTGGTCTGGGACGGCACCCTCGACCACCTGCCCGAGCAGGCGTTCATCACGGTGGAGGACCAGCCGGACACGATCTTCCTCCAGGTGATCTTCGACCTGGGCTGTTTCACCGAGGCCCAGGCCGAGGCGCTGCTGCGTGGGGTGGAGGAGGTGGCCGTCGAGGCCGCGTTCGACCCGGCGGCACCGACCCGGGTCACCGGCTGACCGGCCGGTCACCGCCCGCCGGGCGACCCGGTGACCGCCGTGGCGACGCTCACCGCTCGACCCGGTCCCAGGTCACCGGCAGCGCCTCCAGGCTGCGTACCACCAGGCCGGGCTTGAACCGCAGCTCCTCCTCGGGTACGGCCAGCCGCAGGCCGGGCAGCCGGCGCAGCAGCGCACCGAGGGCCTCCTGCAACTCCATCCGGGCCAGCGCCGCGCCGAGGCAGTGGTGCGGGCCCGCCCCGAACGCCAGGTGCGGGTTGTCGGTCCGGGTCAGGTCGAGGGTGTCCGCCCCGGCGAACACCGAGCCGTCCCGGTTGGCCGAGGCGATCGCCGGCAGCACCGGGGTACCCGCCGGCAGGCACACCCCGCCCAGTTCCACCTCCTCGGTGGTGACCCGGGGCAGCAGCACTCCGTTGTCGCCGAGCTGGATGAACCGGGACAGCTCCTCCACCGCGCGGGCCACCGCGACCGGGTCGTCACCGCGCAGCCCGGCAAGCTGGTCGGGGTGCCGGGCCAGCACGAGCAGGAACAGGTTGAGCTGGTTGGTGGTGGTCTCGTGGCCGCCGACGAAGATGCCGGCGGTCACCGAGACGAGTTCCCGTTCGGTGAGGTCGTCGTGCTCGTCCCAGGCCTTGATCAGGGCGCTCATCAGGTCGTCGCCCGGCTCGCGGCGCCGTTCGACGATCATCTCGCCGAACGCGTCGAGGGCGGCCTGCGGGGCCGCCGGGTCGGCGTCCCAGTCGCCGACGAGCGCGTCGGACCACTCGCGTACCCGGTCCTGGTCCTGCTCCGCGATGCCGAACAGCTTGCTGATCACGTAGATCGGCAGCGGCGCGGACAGGTGGGGGATCAGGTCCGCCGGCGGGCCCGCCGCCACCAGGTCGTCGATCATCCGGTCGACGAGCGCGGCCACCGTCGGGCGCAGCGCCTCCACCCGGCGGACGGTGAACGCGTGCGACACCGCCCGGCGCATCGTGGTGTGCCGGGGCGGGTCCATCCCGATCAGCGAGTCCTCGGCCAGCGAACCCAGCTCCCGGGTCGGCCGGTCCGGCCCGGCCGCGGCGGCCCGGCTGAACCGCTGGTCGGTGAAGACCCGGCGGACGTCCGCGTGCCGGGTGGCCAGGTAGGCCTTCCCGCCGTCGGGCAGCGCGATCGGCGCCACCGGGCAGGTCTCCCGCAGCCGGGTGTAGTCAGGTGACGGGTGGTAGATCGTCGGAGCCGGAGCGAGCGGGTACGGGATGGGCTCTTGCGTCATCTGCGACTCCTCGGGTGGTCGAACGGTGGGTCAGCTCCGGTGACGTGCGGCGAGGTCCACCAACGCCGGCAGCACCTCGGCGGGGGCGGGCATCGCGTGGACCCGGTCGCGCATCAGCGCGGCGGCAGCCCGCCAGGGGCCGTCGGCGATCAGCTCGCCGACCAGCCCACGCAGCGTGTCGTCGTCGGCCCGGTCGCCGGCGAGCCAGGTGCCGGCCCCGGTGACGGCCAGCCGCTCGGCGTTGAAGTGCTGGTCGCTGACCTGTGGCAGGACGAGTTGCGGCACCCCGAGGCCGAGCGCCGTCATCGTGGTCCCGGCACCGCCCTGCTGCACCAGCGCGGCGCAGGTCGGCAGCACCAGCCGCAGGGCCAGCGGGCTGTCGACCAGCCGGACGTTGCCCGGCAGCGGGCGCAGCGCCGCCTGCTGGGCCGGCTCGACCAGCACGACGACCTCCACGTCCAGCCCGGCCACCGCTCGCACCACCCGGGGGAGGTCCAGCCGGTCGTCCAGCCCGGCCCCGGCCATCATGGTGCCGGCCGTGACGCACACCCGGGGTCGGTCCGCCGGGCCGTGCAGCCAGGTCGGCAGCACGGCCGGGCCGTTGTACGGCACGTACCGGACCGGTCGGGTCGGGCCGGTCGCCGGCACCTGCATCGGCGGCGGCACCGGGTCGAGGGTCAGCGCACCGGCGAGGTCCACGTCGGTGGCGGCCAGCCCGAACCGGCCGGCGAGCGGGCCGAGCACCGGCTCCGGGTCGAGCCGGAGGGTCACCGAGGAGTCCGGTCCCCACAGATGCCGTACCCCGGGCACGCCCAGCGCGGCGGCGGCCACCGCGGCGGCCAGGTTGAACGGCTCCCAGACCAGCAGGTCCGGTCGCCAGGAACGGCCGAAACCGACCAGCTCGTCGAGGAGAGCGTCGGCGAACCGGACCACGCCGCCGTCGGCGGTGATCGCCGGCTCGACCGTGTCGTCCGGCTCGTCCTCGGCCCGGTCCAGGGCGCCCACCGCGCCGATCCGGCCCGCGAACGCCGTGGCGAAGTCGACGTCCGCGCCCAGCGGCACCGCCGCCAACCCGGCCGAGGTGATCGCCGGCACCAGCGCCGGATGGCTGGCCACCCGCACCTCGTGGCCGGCGGCCTGCAGGGCCCAGCCGAGCGGCACCAGGCCGTAGAAATGCGACCGCCAGCCCCACGTCGACAACAGAATCCGCAAAGCCGCAGTCAAGTCCGACCCATCCGCGCGCAGCACCCGGCAGTCCTGGTGCACCGATGCTAGGCGATGGGTTCCGTACCCGGAAGATCGTCGCGGCGACCAATGGATATTGACGGCGGCCGTCCGGATGACCGAGTCTTACCGGTGCCCGATGTGGACCGCCGACCGACAGGTGGGTAGCTCGCCATGACCGTCGTCTCGGAGCTGCGGGACTACCCCTTCGCGCCGTTCACCGGCGACCTGCCCGCCGAACTGCTCGACATGGTCACCGAGCCGGTCGGCCGGGTGCGGCTGCCCGACGGCCGGCCCGCCTGGCTGGTGCTCGGCTACCAGGACTGCTGCACGGTGCTGGCCGACCCCCGGTTCTCCCGGCTGCCGCTCGGCGCGACCGGTACGCCCGATGGCGCGGGCCCCCGGGAGTTGAACATGGACGGTCCGGCGCACGCGGTCGTGCGGCGGGTGGCCAGCCGGGCGTTCACCGCCCGCCGGATCGACACCTTCCGCCCCCGGGTACGCCGGCTGGTCGACGCGCTGATCGACGACCTGCTGGCCGGTCCCCGCCCCGCCGACCTGGTCGCCGCGCTGGTGGCGCCGCTGCCGGTGCACGTGGTCTGCGACGTGCTGGGGGTGCCGGTGGCCGACCGGCCCCGGTTCTACGGCTGGATCGAGGGCCTCAACTCGGTCACCGCGTACGGGTCCGCCGACGCCGCCACCGCGCAGGCGGAGCTGCGGGCGTACCTGGCCGGGCAGTTGGCGGGCAAGCGGGCGGACCCCGGCGACGACCTGCTCTCGGCCTGGGTGCTGGGCCGCGACGCGCACGAACTCGACGACGCGGAACTGGTCGAGCTGGCGATGGGCGTGCTGCTCGGCGGGCTGGAGATCAACTCCACGAGCGCCGGGTTGCGTGCGCTGTTCCAGCACCCCGAGCAGTTGGCGAAGCTGCGGGCCGACCCGGGCAAGCTCTCCTCGGCCACCGACGAGATCCTCCGCTACACCTCGGTGAGCAGCATGTTCCGGGTCCAGGTGGTCCGCGAGGACCTCACCCTGGGCGGGGCGGCGATGCGCGCCGGGGACTGCGTGATGGCGATCCCGTGGGTCGGCAACCGCGACCCGCGCGTCTTCCCCGACCCCGACGTGTTCGACATCGACCGGGTGCCGACCGCACCGCACCTCACCTTCGGCTTCGGGCCGCACTTCTGCCTGGGCACCGCGCTGGGCCGGATGCAGGTGGAGCTGTCCATCGGCGAGCTGCTGCGGCGGCTGCCGGGGCTGGCCCCCGCCGTGCCGCTCGACGAGATCCCCTGGCGGCACGACCGGATGAACGGCGGCATCGCGTCGTTCCCGGTCACCTGGTGAGGACGCCCCGGTCACCGGCCGGTAGCAGCCGCCCGCGCGTCAGTAGCTCTCCACCGCGTTGACCCGGTCCGGCCAGTAACGCTGGCCGGGCGCGGCGACGTAGTGCTCCCACCGGGGCGCGTCGCCGGTCGGATGGTCGCCGAGCACGGTGATCCGCTGCCCGCGCCGCACGCCGGTGTAATCGTTGATCGCGTAGTGCTGGGTGACCCGGTTGTCCCAGATCGCGACGTCACCCACCCGCCAGCGGTACCGGCAGGTGAACTGGGGGCCCTCGGAGAACGCAAACAGGTACTCCAGCAGCGCGTCGCTCTCGTTGCGGCTCAACTGCGGGATGTGCGAGGTGAACAGCCGGTTGACGTACAGCGAGCGGCGGCGGGTCTCGGGGTGCACCCGGACCACCGGGTGTTCGGCCCGGCTGGTGAACTCGGTGCCGATCCGGATGACGTGGATGGCGGTCAACCCGTCGAGCAGGTCCCGCATGGGGGCGGAGAGCGCCTCGTACACCTTGCACTGGTTGGTCCACATGGTGTCGCCGCCGGTCTCGGGCAGCTGCACCAGGTGCAGGATGGAGGCGATCGGCGGGCTCTGGTGGAAGGTCATGTCGGTGTGCCAGACGTCCACCTTGCCGCCGTCCTCGGAGTCGATCAGGACGATCTCCGGGTGCCCCGCCAGCCGGGGCAGGTACGGGTGCAGCTCGACCTCGCCGAAGCGCCGGCCGAAGGCGATGTGCGCCTGCGGCGTCAGCGCGGTCTGCCCGGCCACGAAGACCACCTGGTGGGCGAGCAGCAGCCGGTGCAGGTGGGCGAAGCCCTCGTCGGTCAGGGTGTTCAGGTCGATGCCGTGGACCTCGGCGCCCAGGGCGCCCGCGACGAGCCGTACCTGCGGCACGAGGGACGTGGTCATCGGTGCTTCCTCCGGTCTGGGCGCCCGGGCCCGTCGGCGTATTGTTCCACGCCGGTGAATGGGATCTCCACCGTTGATATTGACGCCGTCGCGCCGTCCCTGGGAGCATTCGGGCCGGCGGAGGCCACGGCCATCGTGGACGCGCGGCGCGACGGGGGGCTGTCCCGGTGACGATCGAGACCTCGACCGATGACGATCCGGCGGCCCGGCTCGGCCGGCTGACCGACCTGGCCACCCCGTTCGCCGTACGCACGGCGGTCACCCTGCGGGTGCCGGAGCGGATCGCGGCCGGCGTGACCGGTCTGGACAAGCTGGCCGCCGCCTGCGACGCCGACCCGGAAGCGCTCGGCCGGCTGCTGCGCTACCTGGTCCACCGGGGTGTGTTCGTGGAGACCGCGCCTGACGTGTTCGCGCTGACCGACGTCGGCGAGCTGCTCTGTGAGCGCGACGGCGGCGGCCACGGCGGCTACCTCGACCTCGACGGTCTCGGGGCGCGGATGGACCTCGCCTACACCGGGCTGCCGCACGCGGTACGCACCGGCGGACCGGGCTACCAGGCGGTGCACGGGCGGGACTTCTGGGCCGACCTCGACGCGCACCCGGCCTACCGGGCCTACTTCGACGCGTTGATGCTCAGCCAGCAGCGGTTCACCGCGCCGCAGGTGGCGGCGCTCTACCCGTGGCGGCGGGTGGGCCACGTGACCGACGTCGCCGGGGGTGCCGGCGGGTTGCTGCGGGAGCTGCTGACGACCCACCCGCACCTGCGGGGCACCCTGGTCGACCGCGACGAGCCGGTGGCCACGGCGACCGCGACGTTCGCCGCGCACGGGCTGACCGACCGGGTCGACGCCGTGGTCGGGGACTTCTTCGCCGAGCTGCCGGCCGGGGCCGACGTGTATGTGGTGTCCCGGGCGTTGACCGACTGGAGCGACAGGCACGCGACGGCGATCCTGCGCCGGTGCGCCGAGGCGGCCGGGCGCACCGGGCGGGTGCTGGTGGTGGAGGTGCTGCCGACCGACCCGTACGTGCCGCACCGCTCGCCGTACGACCTACAGATGCTGGTGCTGGTGGGTGGCCGGGAGCGGGGGGTGCCCGAACACGTGGCACTCGCGGCGGCGGCGGGGTTGAAGCCGGTCGGGACCTACCGCGGGACCGGGGGACTGACCCTGTTGGAGTTCGCTGTGGACGCCTGATCGGCCCGACCGACGATCCGACGTTCGTACCTGTTTTCGCGGTGCCGTGTGACGCACGGTGAGCAGTTCAGCGGATTTCTCTGGCATCGACCGATTTGCCGGTGAATAGGTTTGTGATATTCGTGTTTCTCCATAGCCGGAGCACTTTTCCGAAGGTTGTTCATGGACGGACCGGCAGGTAACGTCTCGCGTGCCGGCTGGGCCGAGCCTTTGCGAAAGGGTCGACACGCTATGACGGTTACTGGTTTCACGCGCTATCCGCCCTTTATCGACGACCTTGCCCGCAGCGAATCGGGACGACTGCTGCACGCGGAACTCGAACGCCGGTGGCCGGAGTCGACCGACCAGTTGGTCGGCATCGCCCGCTACGCCCTCCTGCCGGCGGGCAAGCTGCTCCGTCCGATGATGACGCTGCACGCGGCGGAGGCGGTGGGCGGTTCACCTGCCGACGTCCTGCCGGCCGCGCTGGGGATGGAGTACCTGCACGTCGCGACGCTCGTGCACGACGACATCATCGACGCCGACACGCTGCGCCGGGGCCGGCCCGCGGTGCCCGTCGCCTTCGGCATCCCCAACGCCATCGTGGTGGGTGACCACCTCATCTTCACGGCTTTTCAGTCCATTGTGGAATCCGGGGTGACCGTGCCGGCCGGGCACGTCGCCGCCGCCGTGGCGGCCCTGGCCGAGGCCGGTCGGGACCTGTGCCGGGGGCAGCTGCTCGAAACGCAGCTCGTCGGCGACCTCGACGAGGGCGCCCGCTGCTACCCCGAGATGATCCGGCTCAAGACCGGCGCGCTGTTCCGCGCCGTGTGTCACGTCGGCGCGCTGCTCGGCGGCGCCGAACCGCAGGTCGCCGCCGCACTGGCCCGCTACGGCGAACACCTCGGCATCGCCTTCCAGATCCGCGACGACCTGCTGTCCTACGTGGCCACCCCGGAACAGACAGGAAAGCCGGCCACCAGCGACCTCAACAACGGCCGACCCACCCTGCCGCTGCTGCTCGCCTACGACGCCGCCACCGACGCCGCCCGGGTGGAACTGATGGCGGTGCTGCACCGGCGCGGAGCCGGCCCGGGGGATGTCGAGTGGGTCGCCGACCTGCTCGCCGAGGTCGACGCGGTGCGCAGCGCCCGCCGGCAGATGGCGGGGCACGCCGAGCGGGCACTGGCCGAGCTGGCCGGGCTCACCCCGTCCCCCAGCGCCACCGTGCTCGCCGGTATCGCCCACTGGATGACGAGCGAGACGGCGTGAGCGCGACCGGTTCGGTACGGGCGTTGCGGGCACACGTCGAGACCTGGCGGCCGTACACCCTGTGGTACGTCGGGCTGGTCGGCCTCGCCGGCGCGGCCCTGGCCGACGGGCCGCACCACCCGTGGCTGCTGCTGTCGGCCTGGGCCGCCCCGACCGCCGGCTGGCTCGGCGGCCACTACCTCGGCGACTACTTCGACCGGGAACTCGACGCCGGCAGCAAGCCGCACCGGCCGATCCCGTCCGGTCGGCTGGCCGCCCGTACGGCGCTGTGGTGCGGCTGCGCCTGCTTCGCCGTCCTCGCGCTGCTGGCGGTGCTCGGCGGCTGGGGCACCACCTCGGCGGCGGTGCTCGGCGCGTTCGGCATCGTCGCCTACAGCCGCTGGTTCAAGGCGCGCGGCATCGCCGGCAACCTGGTCCGGGGCGCGCTCGGCGCGATCGCGCTGCTCTACGGCACGCTGACCGTCGGGCTGTCCCCGCAGCAGCCGTCGGCGCTGCCGGTGCTGCTCGCCTCGATTGTCGCGTTCTGGTCGCACGACACGATGTCCAACCTGGTCGGCGCGCTGCGCGACATCGACGGTGACCGGGCCGGCGGCTACCGCACCCTGCCGGTACGCCGGGGCACCCCGTTCGCGGTCCGTACCGTGCTGGCCCTCTACGCCGGCACCGTCGTCGCCGCGCTGGCCGCCGGGCTGCTGGCCGGGCCGGCCCGGCGGGCCGGCTACCTGGCGACGCTCGCCGTCGTCGTGGCGCTGGGGGTCGCCGCCCTGGCCCCGCTCGTCGCGCACCGCGCCGACATGCCGGTGCTGGTGGCGTTGCGGGCGCACGCCGTCCTGGTGGTCGAGCGGGTGGTGCTGGCCTCGGCCCTGGTCGGGCTGGGGCTCGGGATCGGCGTGCAACTGCTGCTGGCGGTGCCGATGGTCGCCCTGACCTGGTGGGCGCAGCGGACGATGCGCGCCGGGCACGAACTCGGCACCGGACGACCCGCGCTGGCGCTGGCCACCCCCCGTCGAGCCGCCATGGAGGACGTGTCATGACCGCTGTGCCCACCGAGGCCCTCGACCGGGCCATCACCCGCGGCGCGGAGGCGCTGCTGCGCCGGCAGCGCCCCGACGGGGTGTTCGGCGACGACCCGCCGGCCTCGGTGCTGGGCACCGCGGGCACCGTGGCCGCCCTGCACGCCGCCGACCCGGTGGGCAGCGCCGACCTCGTCGACGCCGGCACCTCATGGCTGCGCCGGCAGCAGCACGACGACGGCGGCTGGGGCGGCGTGGTGGGGGCCGACAGCGAGGTCGTCGCCACCGCCGTCGCGGTCGCCGCGCTGGCCCTGACCGCACCCGAGGCCAGCGCCGAGGCGATCACCGCCGGCCGCGCCCGGCTGGCCGCGATGGGCGGCGTCGACACGGTCACCGACCCGGCCATCTCACTGCTCTGCCGGCAACTGCTCACCATGGCGGGGATGACCGCCGAGGCGGGCCCGCTGCGCCGGCTGCCGCTGGAGATCGTCCTGTTCGACCGGGTCCGCCGCCAGCGCCTGTCGTTCCGTACCGCGCCGTTCATCGGGCTGGCCCTGATGCAGGCCGATCTGCTGCCGACCGGCCGGCTGCGTCGGGCCACCCTGCGGCGGGCCCGACCGGCGGCGCTGCGGCTGCTGCGCGCGATCTACGACCACGAGGGCCGCACCGGCGCGTTGAGCGAGGACCCGTGGCCGGCCGCCCTGGTGCTGCTCGGCCTGGCCCGCTCCGGCGAAGCCCCGGACATCGCCACCGCCGTGGTGGGCTGGCTGCGCCGCGCGGTACGCCCCGACGGTGCCTGGGACGCGGTGACCAACCTCGACCTGACCCGCTCCGGGTACGCGGTGACCGGGCTGATCGCCGCCGGGTACGCCGCCGACCCCCGGCTGCGCCCCACCCGCGAGTTCTTCCACGCCACCCGCAAGCCGACCGCGTTCACGGTGCTGGACGTGCCGCCGGGCGGGTGGAGCTACTCCAACGTGGGCGGTTGGCCGGTGACGCTGGAGTCCGCCGAGATCCTGTCGGCGCTCGCCGGCTACCCCGACGCCGACACCGACCCGGTGCTGCGCGGCGGCCTGGACTGGCTCGTCGGCCGGCAGGACAGCCGGGGCTCGTGGAGCCTGTGGGTGCGTGACACCAAGCTCGCCAACGACGGCCCCTGCCCCGCCATCACCAGCCAGGCCGTGCACGCCCTGCACGACGCGGGGCACCCCGACGACCACCCGGCGATCGCCGCCGGGGCGGCCTGGCTGCTGACCGCCGCGCGCCCCGACGGCAGCTACGAGAACCTGTGGTACCGCGACCACACCTCCGGCACGGCGGTGGTGGTGGCCGCGCTGTGCCGGGTCGGACACGCCCGGCACGACGTGGTCCGGCGGGCGGTGCGCTGGCTGCGCGACACCCAACTGCCCGACGGGTCGTGGGGGCCGGGCGACGGCACCGCCGGGTCGGTCGAGGAGACCGGCTGGGCGGTTCAGGGGTTGCTGGCCACCGGCGACCCCGGGCACGCCGACGCTGTCGACCGGGGGGTCTCCTGGCTGCTCGCCGCCGCCGGGCCCGACGGCGGCTGGCCGGCCACCCGGGTCTGCAACTACATCCGCCACCACCTGCGCTACCCCAACGCGGTGATCACCCAGGCGGTCGCGCTGCGGGCACTCGGTGAGTACCGGCGTACCGTCGCCGGGCGGGCGGACGTCGCACCCGGCGCGGTCGCCCGATGAACGCCGACGTCGTCGTGGTCGGTGCCGGGGCCGGCGGCCTGGCCGCCGCCCGCGCGCTCGGCGCGCGCGGCCTGCGGGTGCTGGTGCTCGACCGGCAACGCACCCCCGCGTCGATCGCCAAGGGCGAGATCCTGCAACCCGAGACGGTACGCATCCTGGACGGCTGGGGCGTGCTCGACGCCCTGCGGGCCACCGGCGCGTGCCCGGTCGACCAACTGGCCATCCGCGACCCGCAGGGCGGCCCGCTGCTCGCCCTCGACTACGGCACCCTGCCCGGCCGGTACCGGCAGATCCTCTGCGCCGACTACGGCGACCTGCGTGCCGTGCTCGCCGACGGGCTGCCCGCCAGCGTCGAGATCCGGTGGGGGCAGCGGGTCACCGGCCCGCTGCGCGCCGCCGACGGCCGGGTCACCGGGGTCCGGGTCGCCGGCGGCGACGGCGAGCAGGAGATCCGGGCGGCGCTGGTGGTCGCCGCCGACGGGATGTCCTCACCGCTGCGCAAGGCCGTCGGCATCGACGTCGAGCGGCGGGAGTACCCGCACGGCCTGGTCGCCTTCGACGTGCCCGGGGTCCAGGTGGCCGACGAGGTGTCGGCCTACCGCACCGGGCGCGGGCTGTGCCTGGTCTACCCGCTGCCCGGCGGGCGGTGCCGGGTCTACGTGCAGGTGACCCCGGACGAGTTCCGCGGCCGCAGCGCCGCCGACCTGGCCGACTGGTGCGACCGGCTGCTCGCCGAGGTGCCCGCGATCCGGCCGCTGGGGACGGCGCTGCGGGCCCACCTGGACCGGCGGCAACTCCTCGCGGTCTACCGGCTGCGGGCGGCCCGGCTGACCGTGCCGGGGCTCGCCCTCCTCGGCGAGGCCGCCCACGCGGTGCACCCGATGGCGGCGCAGGGTGTCAACAGCTCACTCACCGACGCCGAGACCCTGGCGGCCACCCTCACCGCCGACGGGGGCCGCCCCGACGACGCCGGGGTGGACCGGGCACTGCGGGACTACGACGCCGCGCGCCGGCCCCACCTCGACCACGTCGCCACGGTCAGCCACAGCGCGGCCCGCATGCTCACCAGCGTCTCCGGGCTGCCCCGGCTGCTCGGGGGGCGGATGATGCGGCGTACCGCGGCCAACCCCCGGTTGCTCGCGCTCACCGCCGGCAACCTGTCCGGCACGACCGTCAGGCCGCTGTCCCCGGTCGACCGGATGTACCAGCTCGGGCTGCTCGTCGACCGGCACGCCCACCAACCCGTCCCGCCGGCCCCGCAACGAAGTGAGCGACGATGACCACTGCGACCACCGTCGGCACCCAGCCACCGGCCGACCTGTCGATGAACGAGACGCCGTACCCGCCGCTGCCGAGCATCAGGCGGATCGTCGAGGACGGTGCCGCCGCCCTCCAGCGGTACCCGGACCGGACCGCCGCCGCGCTGCGGGGGGCGCTTGCCGCGCGGCTGGGCGTGGGACCGGAGTCGATCCTCGTCGGGCCCGGTTCGGCCGGGCTGTGCCAGCACCTCGTCCAGGCGCTCGGGCCGCGCCCGGAGGTGGTGCACCCGGCGCTGTCCTTCGAGGGCTACCCGCTGATCATCGGCAATGTCGGGGCCCGGGGCGTACCGGTGCCGATGGACGGCTACCGCCACGACCTGCCGGCGATGGCCGCCGCCGTGACCGACCAGACCCGGTGCGTGCTGCTGTGCAACCCCAACAACCCGACCGGCGCGGTGCTGCACCGCGACGAGATCGAGGCGTTCCTGGCCCGGATCCCGGCCGACGTACCGGTGATCATCGACGAGGCGTACCGGGAGTTCGTCACCGACCCGCAGGTGCCCGACGGGATGGACCTGTTCCGCGCCCACGACAACGTCTGCGTCCTGCGGACCTTCTCCAAGGCGTACGGGCTGGCCGCGCTGCGGGTCGGCTACGCGGTGGTGCCACCCCGGGTGACGCCGCTGGCCGGCATGGTGGGCGCGGTGTTCTTCCCGAACAGCCTGGCCCAGGCGGCGGCGGTGGCGAGCCTCGACGAGGCGGTCACCCCCGAACTGACCCGACGCTGCGCCGAACTGGCGGCGTCGCGTACCCGGCTGATCGACGGTCTGCGTGGCCTCGGCCTCACCGTGGCCCCCAGCGAGGCGAACTTCGTCTGGCTGCCGTTGGGGGAGCGGGCGGTGCCGTTCGCCGAGCAGGCCCGCGACGCCGGCATCCTGGTGATGGCCCTGCCCGGCGCGGGGGTCCGGATCACCGTCGGCACCGACGAGGCGAACGCCCGGCTGTGCGCCTTTGTCCAGAGCACCTGGCCCACGTGACCGCGAGGTCGGAGCGTGGGCTTCGGGAAGACGCTTTCTACAGCTGCTTGACCTTGTCGAGAAACGTCTCCCAACTGGCGCTGCGGGCGAACCAGGGAGGCGTCAGCTGGCCGAGTGCCACGATTCTCTGGGCGATGGCGATGCTGTCGGCCTCCGTGTAGGTCTGGAACGACGGTCGTGCGCCCGGCGGTGTGACCGCCTTCTTGAGCTCTTCCTTCGCGTTGCGGATCCTGCCGACGTCCCGTCCGGCGAACTGGTCCGGTCGACGCCACGTGGGACGGACGGCGTGGACCGCGTCGGGGAACAGGAACCACCAGGTCTCGATCTCCCACGCGGGCACGATCGCGACCACCGGCCAGCGCAGCGACCGGTGGCTGTCCTCGATCTTCGCGATCAGCTTCTGGTGTGCCGGCTCCACTTCGTCGGCATCCTCGTGCATGAGGACCGCGCGGATCGGCGTCCGCACGTCGACGGCCCGCAGCAGAGCCGCGGCCTCGGCAGCCGCTGCGGGGGCACGTTGCGTACCAGCGACATCGGCTTGCGGAGCGGCCTGAGGGCTCCGCGGGGGATGTCCGGGCGCAACGCGGCCACCAGGATCTGAATCGTCCTGCGGTCGTTGTCGTCTTCACCGAGGATCACCACCACCGAGCGGTTATCACCTCGTCTCGCGGTCATTCTGGGCAGCCCCCGAGAGCGCCGGAGAACCACAGCTCACCCAGCCCGAGCTCGCCGTGTAGTTCCTGCTCCATGGCCTTGACAGCTTCGGGAGGAATCGCGGGGATCTTCGACGCGGCGTCCGCGCCCCGCTCACACACGATGAGTTCGTCCGGCGTCAGCCGGTTGACCAGCGGGGGGGAGTGGGTGGCGATCAGGAACTGCGTGCGTCCGGACGCCTCGCGCAACAGCTCTACCAGGCGGTCGAGGATGTGCGGGTGCAACCCGTGGTCTATCTCTTCGATGCAGGTCAGTCGTGGCGGCGACGGGTCGTAGAGCAGCGAGAGCAGCGCGAGGGCGCGGATGGACCCGTAGGAGGCCTCCTGCAGCGTGGTCGCCCCGGACAGGCCTTGCTCCACCAGGGTGAGGACCGTTCCTTCACCGGCACCGCCGATGGCGGTGAACTGAAGACGTTCGAGACCGGGAATGAACGCACGGGCGTCGCGTTGCAGCGCGTCGAACCGATCGGGGTGCCGGTCGGCGAGGAAGGCGAGGAAGGCCGCGAGGTTGCTCGCGTCATCGTGTAGACGCTCACTCGCACGTTCCTGTGATGGTTGCCGCGCGGCGGCGACGTCGACATCGAAGACGCGGAAGCTGGCGAACATGTCAGCCAGGGCCTCGACCTGCTCGCCGCCGTCCTCGGGGCTGAGCTTGGGCAGGGTGGACAGGCCGAGCGAACCTTCCCGCAGGCTGGCGGTGTCCTCACCGCCCTCCGGCTTGTGGAAGGTGATCAGGCCACCCTTGACCGTGATGCGTCGGCCCGGACCGGCTGTCCGCTTGAACGCGAAGCTCTCGGCTCGCCGTAGGTAGTACCGCTCCCTCTCGCTGCGACCCGACTTGAGCTTGTCGGATGAGAACTCCAGCGTGTAAGTGTCGGTCGCCTTCAAGGAACTGTTTCTGGTGACTGCGGCCTCTACCTCGATGCTGATCGTCTGCCGCGCCCCCCGCGCGTCCCGGAAGGCCACCCGATCGAATCCCGCGCGGCGGTCGAGCGCCGGTGCCAGGTCGGCCCGGGTGGCGTCGCCCAGGAACGCGATGACGTCGAGGAAGTTCGACTTGCCCGCGCCGTTGGGGCCGACGAGCACGTTCAGCGCCCCCAGACGCACCTCGACGTCGCGGAGGCTCCGGAAGTTGGTCACCTTCAGCCGGAGTAGGTAGGGGGGACGCCGGACAGCCACGCCCGCAGCGTACCCGGTGGATCTCCGTCTAGGCGGTCGGCGCGGCCCGGGTGATGGCCGCGTCGCCAACCGGGCGGGTGGGGGTGGTCTGCCAGCCGGTCAGGCAGAGGTAGCGCAGGTCGGGGTCGTAGTCGGCGGTCAGCACCGGCCGGGACCGGTCCGGGTCGGCGGCGAGGACGTCGAGCAGGGTCCACCACGGTCCGGTGACCGGCTGCCCCGGCGGGGCGACGGTCACCCCGTCGGTCGGGTGCGTCGGCCAGGCCGCCGCGAGGTCGGCACCGAGCACCAGCCGGGCGTCGGGCCGGCCCGCTGACAGCGCGGCCAGTTCGGACCCGGCCAGCGCGGCGACGTCGCCGGCCGCCACGTCGGCATGCTGGCGGAGCACCGTCATCCGGGCCGGGGCGTGCGCCACGTCGCCGGTGTGCTCCGGCACCGCCCCGGCCCCCGGGGCGGTGCGGCAGAGCATGCCGACCGCCTGCTGCCGGGTCGGGGCGGGCGTCGGCGTGCGGTACGGCAGCACGGCCTGGTCGACGGCGATCACCAGGGCCGTCGTGCCGCCGCCGGAGGAGGCATACGCGTGGGCGAGCCGGAGACCGCTGACGACCGCCGCCGGGCCCTGGTCGCAGACGGCGAAGGAGAGCGGCGTCCCCGGGCAGAGGTGGCTCAGGTAGGTGGCGGTGGCCCGGCCGGGCAGCACGTCGTGCCGGGCGAACGCCAGCACGAGCAGGTCAACCGGTTCCTCTGCCGGCACGAGCGCCCCGATCAGCGCCTCGGCCATCTCCGCGTGGGACCGGCCCGGCGCGTCCTGCCCCGGGCCGTCCGGCAGTTCCAGCCCGTACGGTCGGGCGAGGTCGGCCAGGTAGCGGGCGGACCGGGCCCGCTGGTCCGGGTCGGCCAGCAGCGTGGCCGGCCCGGTGAAGACCCGGCGGGCGGCCCGGATCAGGTGCAGGTCGGTCGACGGGACCGCCATCACGGTGCTCCTTCCTCGGTGTCCGGTTCCTCGACGCCCGGCAGTGGGCGGGGTCGCGGGGTCAGTGCGCGAAGACCATCGCGGCGAAGGTCGCGCCCTCGCCGGCGCCGACCGCCGCGACCAGGTAACGGTCACCGGGGCGCAGCAGGCCGCGGTCGCGGGCGGTCAGGTAGTTGGTGAACGCGTCCGCGCAGAAGACGTGGCCGGTCTCCCGGACGTTGTCCAGCAGCACCCGGTCACGCGGGAACCCGAGCAGCCGGCTGAGCCGCTGCCAGGTCACCACGTTGACGTTGTGGGGCAGGATCAGCCGGATGTCGTCGAGGTCCACCCCGGCGACCGCCAGTGCCCGTCCGATCACCTCGGCCAGCGCCGGCCGGTACTCGCGCTGGAACTGCGCGCCGGACGCGCCCCCGGCGACGTCGAACTCGCCCCGCTGCCGGCAGGCGTAGCCGAGCAGCCGGTCCCGGGGGCCGTCGAGGCTGACCAGGCACGCCGACGCCCCCTCGCTGAACACCGAGGTCTCCGGGATGAACTGGGCGTCCCGGGTGAACGCCTTCTCGGCGGTGAGCACCAGCGCAAGCGGTCCCTCGCCCGGCGGGTGCGGCCCCGGCTCGGCGGCCAGCAGCCGACCGGCCATCTCGACGGCGAGCAGCGCGCTGGCACAGGACTGCTGGGTCAGGGTGAAGGCGACCGCGTGGCCGAGCCCCAGCGCGCGGCACACGTCGTGCAGCGGGTTGACCGGGTACGGCACCACGACGGGGAACGCCCGCCCGTACAGGACGAACCGGACCCGGTGTTCCTGCCCGCGTAGGGCGGTGAGCCCGGTCGCGGCGTCGCGCAGCAGGTCGGTCAGGGACCGGTCGGGATCGCGGCGTACCTGGTCGAGGCCGTGGAACCGGCGGAACAGCCGGACCTGCATCTCGGTCAGCTCCAGCGGGCCGGCCAGGCTCTCGATCGGGACGCGGTGCGGCGGCAGGTGGACCGCGACCGCGTCGAGCGCCGTCATGCCGCCGGTGCCCGGGTCGACCGGGGGTGCCCGGCGACCGGTCCGCGCCCCGCCCGACCGGTGCGCAGCACAGTGGACGGTTGCACCCGGGAACGTTGCTCGTGGACCGCCACGGCGAGAATCCCATCAGCGGCGTCCGTCGCTGTCAACGCGTGCCAGAATATCGACGTGGCCCGCTTCCTGTTCGTCGTCCTGCCGGTGGCGTCGCATCTCAACGCCCCGCTCGCCATCGGTCAGGCGCTCCAGGCCGCCGGGCACGAGGTGGCGTGGTGCGGTCCCCGCAGCGACCTGCGTCCGCTGATCGGCCCCGACGCGACGCTCTACCCGACCGGCAAGCGGTACTTCCGCCTCGACGGTGAGACCGGCATGGCGTCGGTACGCAGCCTCTGGGAGGGCCACGTGCTGCCGGTCAACCGGTTCATCCGGGACACCGTCGACCGGGCGGTCGCCGACCACCGGCCGGACGTCGTCGTCGTCGACCAGTACGCGCTGGCCGGCGCGTTGGCCGCCCACCGGCACTCGGTGCCGTGGGCGACCTTCTGCGTGGGCACGCTGGAGCTCACCCCGCCTGACCTGCCCGGGTTCGCCGACCACGTACGCGCGCAACTGGCCCGGGTCTGGGCGATGACCGACCTGCCCGTGGACGAGTCGATCGACCTGCGGTTCTCGCCGTACCTGGTGATCGGGCTGACCGGGACGGCGCTGACCGGCGCGACGCCACTGCCGGCGCGGTGCGTGCTGACCGGCCCGGCCCTGGGCCACCGCCCCGACGCGCCGGCCTTCGACTGGGACGCCTGGGACCCGGCCCGCCGGCACGTGCTGGTCACCGTCGGGACGATGGCCGAGCACCTGGCCCGGGACTTCTACCAGCGGATGATGGCGGCGACGGCGGCGCTGGCCGACCGGGTGCAGGTGGTGGTGACCGCCTCGCCCGACGTGCTGCCCGACCCGCCCGTGCACGTGCTGGCCGCCCCCCGGGTGCCGGTGCTGGAGCTGATGCCCCGGCTCGACGCGCTGGTGTCGCACGGTGGGCTGGGTACGGTGACCGAGGCGTTGGCGCACGGTGTGCCGGTGGTGGTCGCGCCGATCCGGCACGACCATCCGACGGTGGCCCGTCAGGTGACCGAGGCGGGCGCCGGCATCGAGGTCGGGTTCGCCTCGGCCACCCCGGCGGACCTCACCGCCGCGCTCACCGCCGTGCTCGACGAGCCGGGCTACCGGGCGCAGGCCCGCCGGGTGGGCGAGTCGTTCGCCGCAGCCGGTGGCGCCGCCGCCGCAGCCCGGCACCTCGCCGCCCTGGCCGCGCGGCCCATCGACCATTGTCCTGCGGGTACGGCCACACTAGCCTGACCTGACGCACCCGCACGGGTGTCGCCGTCCACCGTCGACACCCCGGTGGCCCGGCGTCGTCCCCGTCCGAGGAGGCTCGATGATCGAGGCCACCGGCCTGCGCAAGTCCTACCGGGTCGGCCGTGGCCGTAACGCCACCACCGTCGAGGCGGTGCGCGGGGTCGACTTCGCCGTGCAGCGGGGCGAGATCGTCGGGTTCCTCGGCCCCAACGGCGCGGGCAAGTCCACCACCATGCGGATGCTGGCCACCCTCATCCGCCCGGACGGGGGCCGGGCGACGATCGCGGGTGTCGACCTGCTGCGCGCCCCGGCCCAGGTGCGCCGGCAGATCGGCTTCGTGGCCCAGGCCAGCGGCACCTACGACGACTCGACCGCCCGCCGGGATCTGGTGCTCCAGGCCCGGCTGTACGGCTTCGGCAAGGCCGAGGCGCAGCGCCGGGCCGAGGCGGCGATCGGGGCGTTCCAGCTCGACGACTTCGCCGACCGCCGGATCAGGACGTACTCCGGGGGGCAGCGGCGGCGGCTCGACGTGGCGCTCGGGGTGATCCACTCGCCGCAGGTCATCTTCCTCGACGAGCCGACCGCCGGGCTGGACCCGCCGAGCCGGGTACGGATGTGGCAGGAGGTCCGGCGGCTGCGGGCGGAGGGCATGACGGTCTTCCTCACCACCCACTACCTCGACGAGGCCGACACCCTGTGCGACCGGCTGTCCATCATCGACGGTGGTCGGATCGTCGCCGAGGGAACCCCGTCGGATCTCAAGCGGGAGATCTCCGGAGATGTGGTCGCGATCGACCTGACCCGCGCCGACGTGACGGACGGCCCGGTCGACGCCGACCTGCCGATCGCCACGAAACTGCTCACCGAGCAGCCGTACGTGCACTCGTCGGAGGCGGTCGACGGCACCCTGCGGCTCTATGTGGACAGTGCCGCGACGGCGATTCCGCAGATCATGCGCACCCTGCTCGGGCGGGGGATCGAGCCCGGGGCGATCGAGGCCCGTCGGCCCAGCCTCGACGACGTCTTCCTGGCCAAGACCGGCCGCCCGCTTCAGGAGTGACCCGGCCGGTACGAGAGGAGCCGCAGTGAAACTGGTCCGCGACACCTGGCTGATCTTCCAACAGGAGGTCGGCCTGATGGTGCGCAACCCGGTGATGGTGGCGTTCAGCCTGGCCCAGCCGGTCACCTACCTCATCCTGTTCGCCCCGTTCCTCAAGGTGGTGATGGTCGACCGGGGCGCCTCCTCGTACGCCGACGCCTACCGCATCTACGTGCCCGGCCTGTTCGTGGCGATGGGCCTGTTCGGTGGCCTGTTCGCCGGGTACGGGCTGCTCAGCGCGCTGCGCGCCGGCATCATCGACAGGTGCCGGGTGACCCCGGTGAGCCGGACCGGCCTGCTGCTGGGCCGGGCGCTGATGCACGTCTGCCTGAACGTGGTGCAGGCGGTGATCATCACGATCGTGGCGTTGCCGTTCGGGTTGCGGGTGCACCTGGGCAACCTGCTCATCTCATACGCGCTGCTGTCGGTGATGGTGCTGCTGAGCACGTCGATCTCGTACGACATCGCGCTGCTGGTGCGCAACGAGAACAGCCTCGGCGTGCTGGTGAACACCGTCGGCCAGCCGATCTCCCTGCTCGCCGGGGTGCTCATCCCGCTGGTGCTGGCCCCACTGTGGATCCAGCGGGTCGCGTTCTGGAACCCGTTCTCCTGGGCGACCAACGGCATGCGGGCGTTGTTCGACGGGCAGCTCGCCGAACCGGTGGTCTGGCAGGGCGCCCTCATCATGATCGTGCTGGCCGCGGTCAGCCTGGTCTGGTCGTCGCACCTGTTCAACCGCGAGGTCTCCTGAACCCGGCCGGCGTCGACCGGCCCGGTGCGACCAGGATTGATGTTGGCCATTGTCTGCAGGTGATCGGCGCTCTAGCCTGAGCGTGTCCCCGATCGGCCGCTGCGCCGGGGTGCGGCGACCGTGAGCGTGCCAGGTGAGGAGACAACGCGTTGGGTGCCGACAACTTCCGGGCGACGCTCGCGGCCGACATGGAGCTGGGGGCCGGCAACGTGCTGCTCCGGCTCGCCGAGCACGGTGCCGACCCGGACCTGCCCCGGGTGACCTTCGACGTCGACGTGGACGGCATCCCCGCCTGGACGCCGCTGTCGCTGGCCACCCTCACCGAGCGGGTCGCCGCCCGCGCCGACTGGTTCCGGCAGCGCGGCATCGGCCGGCGCGACCCGGTCGCGGTCTATGTGACGTCCGCGCCCGACGTGTTCCTCAACTTCTTCGCCCTCAACCGGCTCGGCGCGATCCCCGCCCTGATGAACGGCAACATGCCTATCGAGTTGGCGGCCGAGTTCATCAGGCGGCTGCGCGGCGTCGGGGTCGTCGTCGACGCCGACCACGCCGCGCTGCGCGAGCACGACCTCGGGGTGCCGATCCTCGGCGACGCCGCCGAGACCGGCACCGGTGACCCCGGCCAGGCCCCGCCGCACTACCGTCACCACCCCGAGGACCCGGTCGCCATCACCCACTCGTCGGGCACCACCCGGGTGCCGGCTGCGATCGTCCACTCGCACCACGGGCTGTTCGCCGCCATCCGGGCCGTGCGGCTCACCGAGTCCCGCCCGTACGGCGAGGTGCGCGAACTGTCCGTCCTACCGGCCGCGCACACCGCCGGCATCATCACCGTCAACCAGGCGCTCTGCAACGGTTACCAGCTGCTGTACCTGTCGGCGCAGGGCGGCCCGTTCGCGCGCAGCGCCGAGACGATCCTGGACGCCATCGAACGCTGGCGGCCGACAGGCGTCTTCGGCTTCGCGGTGACCTGGTCCGAACTGGCCCGGCACGACCTGAGCACCCGCGACCTGAGGTCGGTGCGCAACTGGTTCAACACCGGGGACTGCGCCCACGAGTCGCACATCCGGCGGCTGGTCGCCGTCGGCAGCCACCCGGCGTACACCCGGCAGGGCATGGTCGACGTGCCGGGGTCCAAGTTCGTCGACATGCTCGGCTCCACCGAGATGGGCCACGGCGCATTCCGGATCAGCCACCGCCTCGGCAGCGACCACTACGACCGCTGCGTCGGCAAGCCGTACCCGTTCGCGCAGATCGCCCTGCTCGACGTCACCACCGGCGAGGAGGTCCCCGAGGGGCAGGTGGGGCACGTCGGGCTCAAGTCGCCGACGCTGGCGCTCGGCTACTGGAACGACTCGGTCAACACCTTCCGCACCCGGCTGAACGGCTACTACCTGACCGGTGACCTGATGTACCGCGACCCGGACGGCAACTACCACCACGTCGACCGGGCCAGCGACGCGGTCGACCTGGGCGACGGCAACTGGCTCTACACGGCGCTGTCCGAGGAGCGCATCCTCAAGCACTGCCCCGACGTACGCGACTGCACGGTCATCGCGGTGCGGGAGGACGACGACCGCATCGTCACCGAGGTGCTGCTGCTGCTCGCCGACGACGCCGATCCGGCGCTGGACCGCGCCGACCGGGTCCGCGCCGCGCTCGGCCCGGTGGTCGGCGCGACGCTGCGGCGGGTGGTCACGGTGCCCGACGACGGTGTGGTGATGGGGCCGACGGGCAAGGTCCGCAAGTTCCTGATGCGCCAGCGGCTGCTGGCCGACGCCGGGGCACCCGCCACGCGCTGACGCCTGCACACCGGTGGCTCGTCGGCCGGCTGGCCCGTCCCGACGTCAGGATGCACTGAGAAGCGTTATGCCGCAGCGTCATGTTTATGACGCTGCGGCATAACGCTGTCCACGACAATCACTCCCCGGCCGGTCGGCTCCGGCAGCTAGGGCCGCAGCCGTCGACCGCCGGCAGACCCGCCGGCCGACGTCACCGCAGTCGGGACTCGATCGCCTCGATGATGCGGGGACGCAGCTCGGCGGCCCGGATCACCGCGTCGACCGAGCCGACCTCCACCGCCCGCCCGATGTTGTGCACCCGGTCGAACTCCGCCGCCACCTCGCCGAGCTTCTCCGCGCGGACCGCCGCGCGGGTCTCGTCGAGTTCGGCGGTGAGCGCCGCCCGCTCGGTGCCGGTGGCCGCCGCGACCCGCGACTCCAGGTCGCGCACCCGCAGGTCGGCTGCGGTACGGGCGTTGACGTCGCCGGAGAACACCACCGCCGCTGCCGGGGCGCCGCCGAGCACCGAGGCGAACGAGCCCTCCAGCGCCAGCACCGTCATGTTGGGGTTCAGCGCCTTGGAGAAGACCACGAACGCCCCACCGTGGTAGCGGGAGATCACGCAGAACACGATCGGCCCACGGAAGTTGACGATCGCCCGGCCGATCTCGGCCCCGTACTCCAGTTGCAGCTTGCGCATCGACTCGGGCGAGCCGTCGAAGCCCGACAGGTTGGCCAGCACCACCAGCGGCCGGTTGCCGCTGGCCGCGTTGATCGCCCGCGCGGCCTTCTTGGACGAGCGCGGGAACAGGGTGCCCGCGGTGTAGGTGTCCGGGCCGTCGGTGGGCGGGAAACCCCGCCGGGGCACCGACCGCGACTCGATGCCGAGCAGGCAGACCGGGATGCCGCCCAGGTGCACGTCCTGCACCACCGCGGTCTCCGCGTCGGCCATGCCCGCCCACCGCTCCAGCACCGGGTGGTCCTGGTCGGACAGCGCCCGCATCACCGTACGGATGTCGAACGGCTTCTTGCGGTCCGGGTTGGCGGCGGCGGAGAAGATCTCGCCGACGGTGGTGAAGTCGCTGCCCGCCACGGTGTGCGGGAAAATGGAGACGTCCCGGTCGACGGGGTCGGCGGTGGTCGCCCGGCGCGGGGCGTCCTCCCCGGGCGCGACGTACGTGTGGTCGTAGTACGACATCAGCACGTCCCGGGCGGCCGTCAGGTTCGGCGCCCAGTACTGCGCCTGCCCGTTCGGGCCCATCACCCGGTCGTAGCCGCCGATGCCGAAGTTGTCCTCGGCGGACACCCCACCGGAGAAGTCCAGCGACTGCTTGCCGGTGAGCACCATCGCGGCCTCCGGCGTCATCACCAGGATGCCCCGGGTGTGCATGAGCATCGTCGCCTCGGCGTTCCAGTACGGCTGGGCACCCACGTTGATCCCGGCGACCACGATGTTGATCTCGCCGCCGTCCTGGGTGAACTCGACGATCCGCTTGAGCGCCGCCGCCACCCAGTCCATGTTCTCGGTGCCCGACGTCATCGAGATCCGCGCGCCGGCCGACAGGGCGTACCACTCCAGCGGCACCCGCAGCCGTTCGGCCAGGTCCAGGGCGGCGATCACCCGCCGGCACTCGGCCTCGGAGAGCGCGCCGAGCGACTTGGTCGGGTCGCCCAGCAGCACCACCCGGGTCACCCCCTGCGGGTGCCTCGGCGTCGGCGTGGTGACCACACCCGCGACGATCGCCGCCGTGTTGCGCCCCCGGGGCCGGTCCACCGGCACCAGCGCGTGGTCGTCGTCGAGGTCGTGTTCGACGAACTGGCCGAGCATCCCGGTCAGCTCGTACGGGTAGACCGTGTTGCGGCTGCTGGCCCGCAGCACCTTGAGCCGGTAGTCGTCGAGCGGCTCCACCGGGTCGACAGGCGGCTCACCCATGGTCAGCTCGGCCCCGCCGGTGGCGTCGAACGCGATCCGCACCGCGATCTTGTTCAGTTCGCCGGTGCGGCGGTCGCGCTGGCGCGCGATGAACAGGATCTCCTCCAGCCCCGCGCCGACGGTCGTCGGGCGGACCCGCTCGGCGATCATCTCCATCTCCTCGCGGGTCAGGTCGCTCGGCGGCCAGACGTAGATGACGATCCGGTTGGTGTTGAAGCGGGTCTTGGACGGGCGGCGGGTCTGCGCCCGGCGGATCGAGTCCAGGCAGGTGGCGACGATGTCCTCGGCCGTGGGCAGGGCCACCAGCCGCCCGTCGTGCTCGCGCAGCGCGGTGAGGTCGCGTACCTGGGCGAACGCGACGAGCCGCTCGTCGGACGGGTTCTCCCGCGCGACGGCCTGGAAGAGGTAGACCTCCTCGTCCGACGACGGCAGCCGGGTCAGGTCGAACTTACGCAGCCGCTCCAACTGCATCCGCTGCGCGATGTACGGGTGCAGGCCACGGATCAGCCGCTCCTCGCTCATCCCCGTGCTCGACGGACGGAACGTGAAGTGGTGGTGCATCACCGCGCCGCCGCGCCCCGCGACGGTGGTGGTGAGCCGGCGGACCTGGGCCGGCAGCGGGTGCGCGTTGACGACCTCCAGCAGCGCGGCGGCCATCGCGTCGAAGTCCTCCGGCTGGTTCTCCCAGCCGAGATAGATGTCGGCGTCGACGGCCGAGCCGTCCCCGGCCAGTTCGGCGAGCCCGCGCAGCGCGTCGCCCAGCGCGTCGAAGCGGACTGCGGCGGAGAGCAGGCTGGAGTCGGCCCGTTCGGCCACCACGAACGTGCAGTCCGCCACCCGGCGGGTCCGCACGTCGGCCAGGCCCTTGTTGCCGTAGTACCGCCGGGTCAGCACCTCCAGCATCACCGCGTTGTCCAGGTGGTCCCGCACGAGCCGCTGGCCGAGCACCCGGACCAGGGGTTCGGTGCTGCGGACCATCTCCGCGACCCGCTCGGTACGGTCCGCCGCGTCCGGGTGCGCGTCGAGGTGACGCAGGTGCCGGCGGACCGAGGCGTACAGCCGGGCCCGGTTGCGCAGCAGCAGCGGCTGGGCGAACCAGGCGAAGACCACCCCGCGCGCCAGGTCGGCGACGACCGGGAAACGCACCTGCGTCGCCGCCACCAGCCGCTCCAACGCGAGGCCGGCGGGCTCGCGCAGCACCGCGTCCGGCGGCGGCTCACGCAGCCAGGCGCGCAGCAACGTCGCGATGACCGTCGCGTCGGTGGCCGCCCGCTGCTGGGCCAGGAAGATCCGGAACACGGCGGCTTCGAGGGCGGGGGAGCGGTCCAGCTCGGTGACGCCGTAGTGGCCGAGCGCCTTGGCCAGCTTGGCCTGGAAGTGCGCCGGCAGACCGGCCCGCTCGACGTCGAGGCTCTGCAGGTAGGTGTGGAAGTACTCGCGGGCGCTGGGGACGTGGTTGTCGCCACTGACGTCCTCCCCGGTCAGCCGGTTGCGGCTGAGTTCGGCGAGGTCGGCGAAGACGTCGACGAGATCGATCTCCTCGGCCAGTGGGCGGTGGCCGTCCTCGATGGCGGCCCGCCGTGCGGCGAGGTACTCGTCGAGCACCCGGCCGTCGTCGTGCGGGTCCACGTCGAAGCCCAGCAGCAGCCCACGGAGGTCCTCCTGGCCGCGTCGGGACCGCTCGATCGCCGGGGCCTGGTCGGGCGCGGTGGGCAGGTCCAGGGCGACGGGCGGGGCGGCCTCGGCACCCGCGGCGTCGTCGGCGTCGTCGCCGAGCGGCTCCAGCCGCAGCAGCGCCGCGCCGGCCTCCACCTGGCTGCCGACGGAGACGTCGCACTCCTTGAGGCGGGCCCGGAACGGTGCCCGCAGCACCGTCTCCATCTTCATCGCCTCCAGCACCAGCACCGGCGCGCCCGCCTCGACCTCGGCGCCCACCTCCACCGGGGTGGCGACGACCAGCGCGGGCATCGGCGAGCGGACCACGCCGCCCTCGTCACGGCCGACCCGGTGGGTCACGCCGTCCACCTCGACCAGGTGGATCGCGCCGTGGGTGCCGGTGAGCAGCCGGTACCGGGCGCCGTTGACGGCGATCTGCCCGGTGTGCCGGTCGAACCGGTCCAGCTCGACGTCGGCGGTGTGCACGTCGCCGCCGGCCTCGATGCCGACCCGGAACCGGTGCGCGCCGACCCGGGCCACCCGCATCCGGTAGCCGACGCCGCGCAGCTTGAGGTCCAGCGGCCGGCCGCTGACGTGCTGCACCTGCGGGCGGCCACCGAACGCCGTCGACAGCAGCCGCTGCTGTTCGGCCTGCTCCTGCTCCTCGTACGCCTCGATCGCGGCGGCGGCGAGCGCGACGGCGGAGTGCCGGTGCGACACGAGCCGGCCCTCGGCGCGTACCCGGTCGATCCAGCCGGTGTCGGCGCTGGCATCGATCACCTCGGGCTGGTCGAGCAGGTCGAGCACGAAGCTCTTGTTGGTCGCACCGCCCTCGATGATCACCGTGGTCTCGGCCATCGCCCGGCGCAGCCGGCCGAGCGCCTCGTCCCGGTCCCGCCCGTACGCGATGATCTTCGCGATCATCGAGTCGAAGTCGGCCGGGATGGTGTCGCCCTCGCTGACCCCGGTGTCGACCCGGATGCCGGGACCCGCGGGCAGGTCCAGCCGGGCGATCCGGCCCGGGGCGGGGGCGAAGTCGCGGTCCGGGTCCTCGGCGTTGAGCCGGGCCTCGATGGCGTGCCCACGCTCCACCGGCGGCACGCCGTCGAGCCGGCCGCCCGCCGCGACGTGCAACTGCGCCTTGACCAGGTCGAAGCCGGTGGTCAGCTCGGTGATCGGGTGCTCCACCTGGAGCCGGGTGTTGACCTCCAGGAAGGCGAACAGCCGGTCACCGGGGTGGTAGAGGAACTCGACGGTGGCGGCACCCCGGTAGCCGACCGCGACGGCCAGCCGTTCGGCCGAGGACTTGAGTTCCGCCGTCTGCTCCGGACCGAGCACCGGCGAGGCCGACTCCTCGATGACCTTCTGGTTGCGTCGCTGCACCGAGCAGTCCCGTACGCCGAGCGCCCAGGCGGTGCCCTGACCGTCCGCGATGACCTGTACCTCGACGTGCCGGGCACCGGTGACCAGGCGCTCCAGGAACACGATGCCGCTGCCGAAGGCGCGCGCCGCCTCCTGGCTGGTGCGCTGGTAGGCGTCGGCCAGTTCGGCGTCGCTGGTGACCACGCGGATGCCCCGGCCGCCGCCGCCGGCGGTCGCCTTGAGCATCAGCGGGTAGCCGATCTCGGCGGCGGCGGCGATCGCGGCCTCCAGGGTCTCCACCGCGCCCCGGCTCCACGGCGCGACCGGCACGCCGACCTCCTCGGCGATCAGCTTCGCGCCGATCTTGTCGCCGAGCTTGCGCATCGCGTCCGGGCTGGGCCCGACGAAGGTGATGCCGATCTTCTCGCACAGCTCCGCGAAGGCCGGGTCCTCGGCGACGAAACCCCACCCGACCCACGCCGCGTCGGCCCCGGTCTCGACCAGGGCGTGCTCCAGCCGCTTCAGGTCGAGGTACGGCCGGGAGGACGCCGGACCCAGGTCGTAGGCGATGTCGGCCTCGCGGACGAAGGTCGCGGTGCGATCGACGTCGGTATAGAGGGCTACTGTTTCGATCGGAGTGTCGGTCTGCGCGGCCAGCTCTCGGACCGCGTGAATGAGGCGCATCGCGGCCTCACCCCGGTTGACGATGGCGACACGGCTGAACACCCGACCGACTCCTCCGGTAGATCCACGAGTACGCGCCGCAAGGCATCGACCCCCGACAGCGATCACCCTTCCGCGTGCCGGCCGGTAGCGCCATGTCGTAATCACCGAACCCTGAGCGGTGACCGTTGTAGGAAACCCACAAAAGTTTTTGGTCTTTCCCCGCCCGGACGAGGTTGTTGCGGCACCCGCCGCAGGTCGGCGGGGTCAGGCGTCCGCCGACGCGGTCGCGGCGACCTCGCGGCGGCGGACCACCGCGATCAGTGTCGTGCCGACGGCCAGCAGCGCCCCGGCCACGACCAGCGCCACCGCCCCGTTCACCCGCAACGTCAGCACCGCGGAGACGAACGCGCCCAGGCCCATCGTGGTGATCGCACCGAACCGGCGGAGCCAGGCCGTGCCGGGGCCACCGGCGGCCCGGCTGTCGGCGGAGAGGTTCACCATGGTCATGGTCACCACCACCGTCGAGAGATCCCGGATGCCGATGTGCTTGACCGCCGCCGCCTGCGCACCGAGCACCAGGGCGAGTAGGCCGGTGACGGCCAGCATCACCCCGTGCGCCGGTGGGCCGGTGGCGAGCCAGAAACCGGCCAGGGCGAGGGTCAGCACACTGCCGCCGACCAGGATGGCCAGCCCGGCGGCGGGCAGCGCCGCCGGCCCCGACGCGCCCCGGGTCAGCCGGGCGGCGAGCACCGCGCCGAGCATGAACGTCAGCAACGCCACCAGGTTGTTGAGCACCGGCAGGCCGGACACCCCGGCCAGCCCGAAACCGATGAAGAGCACGTTGCCTGTCATGTTGCCGGTGAAGACCCGGTCCAGGGCGAGATAGCTGACCCCGTCGACCGCCCCGGTCGCCGCGGTCAACACCAGCAGCGGCAGCTCGTAACGCTTTGTCATGGGGCCCTTCCGATGATCGTTTCCGGCCGGGAGTCTACCGATGACCTGCGGGAACGTCCCGGGCGGCCGGGACACCGACCCCTGGTGGCCGGGACGCCGGGGCCCGTTGACTGGCCCCATGACCGAGCTGCCGGACCACTTCCCCGCCCACGTCAAGGGTTCCTACGTCAACTGCGACCAGTACGACCGCGAGGCGCGGCTCACCCCGCCGCCGGAGCACATCCCGGCCCACGTGAAGAACTCGTACCCGACCTGCCAGGAGGCGGTCCGCCCGCCCCGGCTCACCCTCGTGCCGGCGGCCGGGGCATGACCACGGTCGTCCCGTCCCGGCTCGACCCCGCGTGGCGGGAGTGGCTGGTCGAGAACCTCGCCATGGGCGCGTCGGTGCCGCAGGCGCGGGCCGCCGCCGTCGCCGGGTCCGCCGACCCCGACGCCGTCGACGCCGAGCTGCGGGAACTGGCCGACCATCCGTACTTCGCGGTGTGCCGCCGGCTCGCGCTGCGCTACGACTGGCTGGAGTCGGTCCTCGACACGTACCGGACGCTGCGCGACAGCGACGGCGGGCGGACGCTGGAGCACCGTGCGGACCTCGACCCCGGGGAGTTCTTCTCCCGCTACTACTTCGGCAACCGGCCGGTCGTGCTGGACGGCCTGATGGCCGACTGGCCCGCCCTCGGCTGGACGCTGTCCGGCCTGGCGGCGGCCTGCGGCGACGCCGAGGTCGAGGTGATGACCGGCCGGGACGCCAACCCCGACCACGCCTGGCAGTACGACAGGCACCGCACCAGCATGCCGTTCCGCGAGTACCTGGCGCTGCTCGCCTCGGGCCGGCACACCAACGACTACTACATGGTGCCGCGCAACGAGAACTGGTCAGGCGCGCTGCGCCCGCTCGCCGCCGACATCCGTGCCCCGGAGGGGATCGTCGACCCGTCCGGGCTCGGTCACCTGCTGCTCGGGCCGGCCGGCACGGTGACGCCGCTGCACGTGGACAACAGTTCGGTGCTGCTCGGCCAGGTGCTCGGCCGTAAGCACGTCCGGCTGGTCCCGTCGTACGAGCGGCACCTGGTCTATCCGCGCGGCGGCACGTTCAGCGCGGTCGACGCGGCCGACCCGGACCTCACCCGGCACCCCCGGTACGCCGAGGCGACGGTGCTCGACGTCGTGCTGGAACCGGGGCAGCTGCTGTTCGTCCCGGTGGGCTGGTGGCACTGGGTGCAGGCGTTGGAGGTCAGCGCCACGGTCAGCTTCCACCATTTCCGCATTCCGGGGCAGAACCACAAGATGGCCACGCCCCCCGCGGCCGGAGCGGACCGGTGAGCACCCGGCGGCCCTACGGCCCCTCGACGACATGCATTATCGTCGATCGCATTGTGGGGTGATCCGGCGCGCGTCGGATCCGATCGAAGGTGGCGATTTTGCGTTATGCCGATGGGCCGGGCGTGACCTACGAGGTCTACGTCGAGGCAGTTCCGTCCCGGGTCTGGGAACTGGTGACCGACATTCACCTGCCGGCCCGGCTGAGTCCCGAGCTGCAACGGGTCGAGTGGTTCGAGGGTGCCGACGAACTGGTCAAGGGGGCCAGTTTCCTCGGGTACAACAGCCACCCGCGTATCGGGCAGTGGCGCACCGCCTCCTACGTCACCGAACTGGACCAGGAACGGGTCTTCGGGTGGGTCGTCACGGACGTGGACGGCATGTTCGCCGGCCAGGACGGTGCCGGCCGGGCCGACGTGTCGTCGCCGGCGGCCACCTGGCGGTTCGAGCTGGAACCGGAGGGGGCCGGCACCCGGCTGCGGCAGACGGTCCGGGTCGGTCCGGGCCGTTCCGGGCTCAGCCTCGTGATCGACCAGGCCCCCGAGCACGAGGAGCAGATCGTCGAGTCGAGGCTCGGCCAGCTCCGCTCCCACATCGAGTCGGTGCTCGACGGCATCAAGGCCCTGGCCGAGAACCGCACCCCCTGACCCTGCGCCCCGCGCTCCCCGCGCTCCCCCGCGCTCCCCGCCGGCCAGCCCCGGTGATCAAGAGAAATACGTCATGAACCGGCCGCTGGCTGACGTTTACCTCTTGATCGCCGGGGCTTCGGTGGGGTGATCGCCGGCTTCGGCGGGGTGGCTGGGGGGCTTCGGTGGGGTTCGGGGGGGTTTTGGTGGGGTGGTGCGACGTGGCGGGGTGGTGGGGCAGGGGCGCGGGATTAGGGTGTTGCGGTGGATCACGAGGATCGAATCGCGCTCTTTCTCGACTACGAGAACCTTGCCCTGGGCGCCCGGGAACACCACGGCGGGCGGGCGTTCGACTTCCGTCCGATCGCCGACGCCCTCGCCGAGCGGGGGCGGGTGGTCGTCCGTCGGGCGTACGCGGACTGGTCATACTTCGACGAGGACCGTCGGATGCTCACCCGCTCGCACGTCGAGCTGATCGAGATCCCGCAGCGGATGGGGGCGTCCCGCAAGAACGCCGCCGACATCAAGATGGCCGTCGACGCGGTGGAACTGGCCTTTGAGCGCGGCTACATCTCCACCTTCGTCATCTGCACCGGGGACAGCGACTTCACCCCGCTGGTGCACAAGCTGCGCGAACTCAACAAGCGGGTGATCGGGGTCGGGGTGGAGAAGTCCACCTCGGCGCTGCTCCCGCCCGCCTGCGACGAGTTCCTCTACTACGACCGGCTGGAGGGCGTCGACCTCCCACCCGTACGCGGCCGGCGGGGTCGCGCGTCGCGCCCGGCCGAGCCGCAGCAGCCGGAGCCGACGGCGGTGGAGCCGACACCGGAGCAGCCGGAGCAGCCGGATTCGTCGCCGGCCCCCGAGGAGCCGGTACGCGACGCCGAGACGCTCGCCGTGCTGGTCGCCCAGACCGTCGCCGGCCTCCAGGGCAGTTCGGAGGGGGAGGTGACCGCCTCCCGGCTCAAGCGCACCCTGCTGCGCAAGGACCCCACGTTCAGCGAGTCCGACTACGGGTTCCGCACCTTCGGTGAGCTGCTGCGCCACCTCGCCGGGCACAACGTCGTCGAGCTGGCCGAGGGGCCGGCCAAGGGCGACCCGGAGGTGTCCCTGCCCGAGCACGGCGACCAGGAGGTCGCCTTCGCGTTGCTGCGTACGGTGGTGGCGGAGCTGGCCGCGGCCGGTGGCCCGGTGGCGCTGTCCGGGCTCAAGAACCAGCTCCGCCGGGCCCGCCCCGAATTCAGCGAGAAGAAGCTCGGCTACCGCAGTTTCCTCCAGTTCGGTAAGGCCGCCGCCACGGCCGGTGAGGTCACGTTGGCCTGGAGCGCGGAGGCCGACGACTACCTGCTAACGCCCCGGCAGGGATGACCGGGCGGGGCCGGCGGCGGGCCTCGACGAATTCGTGACTCACGTTCCGCGGCCAGTTTGCTATACGGTCGGTGAATGATGGTCGAGGAGCACTGGTGGAACGGTGACCCGAGCCCACGCGGGCGGCGGGACGTCTACATCCGTACCGACGGGGAGGCCTGGGAGGTCCAGGCGCAGATCGGCGGGGCGTCGGGTCGCTCCCGCGTGCAGCAGTGCCCGAGCCGGGCGGCGGCGGTCATCCTGGCCGACGCCTGGCGTGGCAGCAATCCTTCCTGGCGCGGGCTGCACCGCTGAGCGGTCCCGGCGGTCGGCGGGCGGTCCGCACCGCGTCCCGCCCGCCCCGCCTTCCGGCCACCGGTCGGGCTTCGCGCGGGACACCTCCGAGGTCACCGGCGCGCAACGACTCTGATCACGCAGAGTAGTTTTCTTTTCACTGACCGGTCGGCGGGCTCCTGATTGGGGCAAGCTAACTGGAAACATTCTTGACAGAAGTGCCGGATATCGACATCCTTCGTGGAGAGCGCTCTCCCCTGGCGTGCTCCCCGCCCCCGATGTCGCCCAAGGAGCCTCCCGTGCCCGGAGCCCGAGCCGTCCCCCGGCCCCGATCCCTCGCCCGCGCGGCGGTCGCCCTCGTCACCCTCGCCGCCGCCCTCGTCCTGCCCGCCCAGGCCGAGCCCGCCTCGGCCGCCATCGGCGGCATCACCTGGCAGGACGAGTTCAACGCCGCCGCCGGCACCCCCGTCGACCAGAACCGGTGGCGCTTCGACATCGGCGGTGGCGGTTGGGGCAACAACGAACGGCAGTACTACACCAACAGCACCAGCAACGCCGTCCACGACGGACAGGGCAACCTGGTCATCACCGCCCGCAAGGAGAACCCGGCCAACTACCAGTGCCACTACGGCAGGTGCGAGTACACCTCGGCGCGGCTGCTGACCGCCGCCACCTTCACCCAGGCGTACGGCCGGTTCGAGGCCCGGATCAAGATCCCCCGCGGCCAGGGCATCTGGCCGGCGTTCTGGATGCTCGGCAACGACATGGGCAGCGCCGGCTGGCCCGCCGCCGGTGAGATCGACATCATGGAGAACATCGGCCGGGAACCCAACACCGTCTACGGCACCGTGCACGGCCCCGGCTACTCCGGCGGGGGAGGCATCACCGGCAGCCGTACCATCGGCCAGCCGCTGGCCGACACCTTCCACACCTACCGGGTGGACTGGGAGCCGAACCTGATCGTCTGGTACCTCGACGGCGTCGAGTACCACCGCGTCGACCCGTCCCGGCTCGGCGGCAACCGCTGGGTCTACGACCACCCGTTCTTCATGATCCTCAACGTGGCGGTGGGCGGTAACTGGCCCGGCTACCCCGACGGGTCCACCCAGTTCCCCCAGCAGATGCTCGTCGACTACGTCCGGGTCTCCAGCTACGTGCCCGGCGGCGGCAACCCGCAGCCCGGCACCACCCGGCTGCGGGGCACGCAGAGCGGCCGGTGCATCGACATCCCGAGTTCCAACCCGGTGGACGGGGCCAAGCTCCAGATCTGGGACTGCAACACCACCGCCGCCCAGGCGTGGACCTTCGCCACCGACGGCACCGTCCGCGCGATGGGCAAGTGCATGGACCCGGCCTGGGCCGGCACCGCCAACGGCACCGAGGTCAACCTGGTCACCTGCAACGGCAACCCGGCCCAACGGTTCACCCTCAACGGCGCCGGGGACCTGGTCAACCTCAGTGCCAACAGATGCGTCGACGTCCGGGACCAGAACCCCAACAACGGCGGCAAACTGCACCTGTGGGACTGCCTCGGCGTCGCCAGTCAGAAGTGGTCCCGCTTCTGACCACGGCCCGGCGGTAGCACCGCGACGGACGGCCCCCCGGCACACGCCGGGGGGCCGTCCGTCGTTGTGCGACGGTCAGCCGGTCGGCCGCAACCCCAGCCCCCGCCGGGGTGACCCGGCCAGTGACACCCGACGGTCGAGGTAGCGGCGTCGAGGGCTAGGGGGCGCTCTGGGGGCGGTAGGGGGTTAGTGCTGCGCCGGGCCGCCGTAGGGTCATCGCGAACAACCAACAATCCCCGAAGAAGCTCTCTGTTTCGACAATTGCCGCCGCGCTGACCCGTGAGTCGATATTGACCCGGGTCTGCCCGGCTGGGGCTAGTGGCGGGAGACGTAGATGGAGAACGAGGAGAAGCTTCTCGGGTACCTGAAGCGGGCCACCACCGATCTGCGTGAGGCCCGCCGGCAGTTGCGTCAGGCCGAGCGTCGGGAATACGACCCGATCGCGATCGTCGGTATGAGCTGCCGCTTCCCGGGTGGTGTGGACGGTCCGGCCGCCCTGTGGCAGCTTCTGGTCGACGGCACCGACGCGGTCGGCTACTTTCCCGACGACCGGGGCTGGAACGTCGAGGACATCTACGACCCCGACGATTCCAAGACCGGTAAGACGTACGCGAAGACCGGCGGTTTCCTTTCCGACGCCGCGCTATTCGACCCCGAATTCTTCGGCATTTCCCCACGCGAGGCGATCGCGATGGACCCGCAGCAGCGGCTGCTGCTGGAGGCGTCCTGGGAGGCGTTCGAATCGGCCGGCATCGACCCGACCTCGGTCCGTGGCAGCCGTACCGGCGTGTTCGCCGGACTGATGTACCACGACTACTCCAGCCGACTGCCACAGGTGCCCGCCGAGCTGGAGGGTTTCATCGGCAACGGCAACACCGGCAGCATCCTGTCCGGCCGGGTCGCCTACGTGCTGGGCCTGGAGGGCCCCGCCCTCACCGTGGACACCGCCTGCTCGTCGTCGCTGGTCGCGCTGCACCTGGCCATCCAGTCGCTGCGCCGCGAGGAGTGCACCCTGGCACTGGCCGGTGGGGTGACGGTGATGGCCACCCCGGAGACGTTCGTGGACTTCAGCCGCCAGCGGGGACTGGCCGCCGACGGCCGGTGCAAGCCGTTCGCCGCCGCCGCCGACGGCACCGGCTGGGCCGAGGGCGTCGGGATGCTGCTGGTCGAGCGGCTCTCCGATGCCCAGCGGCACGGGCACCGGGTGCTGGCCGTCGTCCGGGGCACCGCGGTCAACCAGGACGGCGCGAGCAGCGGCCTCACCGCCCCCAACGGCCCCTCGCAGCGGCGGGTCATCGCCGACGCCCTCGCCAACGCCCGGCTCACCGCCGACCAGGTCGACGCCGTCGAGGCGCACGGCACCGGCACCCGGCTCGGTGACCCGATCGAGGCGCAGGCGCTGCTCGCCACGTACGGGCGGGACCGGGAACAGCCGCTCTGGCTCGGCTCGGTGAAGTCGAACCTGGGGCACACCCAGGCCGCCGCCGGTGTCGCCGGTGTGATCAAGATGGTGTTGGCGATGCGGCACGGTGTACTGCCCCGCACCCTGCACGTCGACCGGCCCACCCCGCACGTCGACTGGACGGCGGGCGACGTCCGGCTGCTCACCGAGCCGGTCGACTGGCCGGCCACCGGGCGACCCCGACGGGCGGCCGTGTCGTCGTTCGGGCTCAGCGGCACCAACGCGCACGTGGTGCTGGAGCAGGCAGTCGAGGCCGCCGACCCGGACGACATCGCCGCACCGACGCCGGCCGCCGAGCCGCCGGTGCTGCTCTGGCCGCTGTCCGGCCGGTCGGCGGCGGCGCTGGCCGGGCAGGCCGCCCGGCTGCGCGGTTTCCTCACCGACGAGCGTCCGGTGGACGTCGGGTTCTCGTTGGGTGCGGGTCGGGCCGGGTTGGAGTTCCGGGGGGTGGCGGTGGGCCGTGGGGCCGCCGAGCTGTCCGCCGGTCTCGAGGCCCTGGCCGCTGGCGGTGGTGTGTCGGGTCGGGTCACTGCGGGTCGTACGGCGGTGTTGTTCACCGGGCAGGGTGCGCAGCGGGTGGGGATGGGTCGTGAGTTGGCGGCGGCGTTCCCGGTGTTCGCGGCTGCGTTGGACGAGGTGTGTGCGGCGTTCGGGTCGCTGTTGGACGGTGATCTGCGGGAGGTGATGTTCGCCGATCCGGATGGTGTGTTGGATCAGACGGGGTGGACGCAGCCGGCGTTGTTCGCGGTCGAGGTGGCCCTGTTCCGGCTGGCGGAGTCGTGGGGGTTGAAGCCGGACTTTGTCGCCGGTCATTCGATCGGTGAGTTGGCTGCGGCGCATGTGGCCGGGGTGTGGTCGTTGGAGGACGCCTGTCGGGTGGTGGCGGCCCGTGGTGGTCTGATGCAGGCCCTTCCGCAGGGCGGCGCGATGCTGGCCATTGCCGCACCGCTTGCCGAGCTGAACCTCGGTGACATCGACGTCGCGGCCGTGAACGGTCCCCGCGCGGTGGTCGTGTCGGGCACGGAGGAGCAGATCGCGGCGTTGGAGGCTCGTCTTGAGGTGAAGACGCGTCGGTTGCGGGTGTCGCATGCGTTCCATTCGCACCTGATGGACCCGATGCTCGCGCAGTACGGGCAGGTCGTCGACGGGGTGACCGCGAATCCGGCGGGTATCCCGTTGGTGTCGACCGCGACTGGTGATCTCGCCACCGATGCCGAGTTGGGTTCGGTCGGGTATTGGCAGGGTCAGGTGCGGGGGACGGTGCGGTTCGCCGACGCCGTCGCCGCCCTCGCCGCGCGTGGGGTGACCCGGTTCATCGAGATCGGGCCGGACAGTGTGCTCACCGCCATGGTCGCCGACTGCGTCGAGGACGCCACCGCCATCGCGCTCCAGCGCCGCAGGCGTGGGCAGGACGAGAACGCGCCCGACGACGGCCAGGTGCAGGCGTACGCGGTCGGCATGGCCCAGGCGTGGGCCAGCGGGACCGCCCTGGACTGGGCGGCGGTGAACCCGGGCGGCCGGCAGGTCGACCTGCCCACCTACGCCTTCCAGCACCAGCGGTACTGGCTCGACGTGCCGCCCGGCAGCGGCGACACCACCGGACTCGGCCAGCTCCCCGCCGACCACCCGCTGCTCGGCGCGGTCGTCGACCTGCCCGACACCGGTGGCGTGGTGCTCACCGGCCGGCTCTCCCGCAGCACCCAGCCGTGGCTCGCCGACCACGCCGTGTTCGACACCGTCCTCGTCCCCGGCACCGGGCTGGTCGAACTCGCCCTGCGCGCCGGTGACCAGGTCGGCTGCCCGGTCCTCGACGAACTGACCATCAACGCGCCGCTGGTGCTGCCCGCCGACGGTGGCCTGGCCCTGCGGGTCACCGTCGACGCCGCCGACGACAGCGGCGCGCGTACCGTCGGGATCTGGACCCGGGCCGACGACGCGGCCGACGACACCGGCTGGACCCGGCACGCCGAAGGGGTCCTGGTCCGGCAGGCCGGGGCCGACCCGGCCGCCGCCGACCTCACCGAGTGGCCGCCCGCCGGCGCCGAACCCGTCGACCTCGACGGCCTCTACGACCGGCTGCGCGACCACGGCTACGGCTACGGGCCGGTGTTCCAGGGGCTGCGCGCGGTGTGGCGGCGCGGCGACGGCGACGCCGCCGAGGTGTGGGCCGAAGCGGCCCTGCCCGAGGTGGCCGCCGCCGACGCGTCCCGGTTCCTGCTGCACCCGGCGCTGCTCGACGCCGCCCTGCACGCCAACCTGGTCGACGAGGGCGCGGGCGACACCCCGCTGCCGTTCTCCTGGCGCGGCGTCACCCTGCACGCCGCGCACGCCGCCACCCTGCGCATCCGGATCTCCCCGGCCACCGGCGACAAGCTGGCCGTCACCGTCGCCGACGGGCACGGCAACCCGGTCGCCACCATCGACCAGGTGGTGGCCCGGCCGGTCGCCGCCGACGCGCTCGGCGTCGCCGGCAACCGGCACCTGTACGAGGTGGCCTGGCAGCCCGTCCCCACCCCGGCCGCCGCCACCGGCACCTGGACCGCGCTCGACGTCGACGCGGAACTGCCCGAACCCGCCCCCGACACCGTCGTGGTCACCCTCGACCCGTCCGGCACCCCGCCGGCCGCCGTACACGGGGCCACCGAACGCCTGCTGGGGCTGCTGCGCCGCTGGCTCGGCCACCCGGCGTACGCCGACAGCACGCTGGTGCTGCTCACCCGGGACGCGGTCGGGGCCGGTGACACCCCGGTCGACCCCGCCGCGGCGGCCCTGTGGGGGCTGGTCCGGGCGGCCGAGGCCGAACACCCGGGCCGGTTCGTCCTGGTCGACACCGACGACAGCGGCACCGACCACCTGGCGGCGGCCCTGGCCACCGGCGAACCCGAGGTGGCCGTCCGCGACGGCGGGCTGCTGGTACCCCGGCTGACCCGGGTCGGCACCGACGCGCCCGCCGACGGTGCCTGGGCCACCGACCGCACCGTCCTGATCACCGGCGGGCTCGGCGGGCTGGGCAGCCTCGTCGCCCGGCACCTGGTCACCCGGCACGGCGTACGCCGGCTGCTGCTGACCGGGCGCAGCGGCGCGGCCACGCCCGGCGCGGCCGACCTGGTCGCGGACCTCACCGCCGCCGGTGCGGACGTGACCGTCGCCGCCTGCGACGTCGCCGACCGGGACGCGGTCGCCGCCCTGCTCGCCGACCACCCGGTCGGCGCGGTGGTGCACGCCGCCGGCACCGCCGAGAACGCGCTGGTCGACGCCCTCACCCCCGAGCAACTGCACCGGGTGCTGCGGCCCAAGGTGGACGCCGCCTGGCACCTGCACGACCTCACCCGCGACCACGACCTGACCGCCTTCGTGTTGTTCTCCTCGTCGGCGGGCTGGGTGGCCGGGGCCGGGCAGGGCAACTACGCCGCCGCGAACCTCTTCCTCGACGCCCTCGCCCAACGCCGCCGCGCCGACGGGCTGCCCGCCACCTCCCTGGCCTACGGCCTGTGGGCCACCGGCACCGGGATGGGCGGCCACCTCGACGACGCCGACCTGCACCGGATGCGCCGGCTCGGGATGCCCGCGATGAGCACCGACGAGGGGCTGGCGTTGTTCGACGCGGCCGTCGCCGCCGGGCGGGCCACGACCGTACCGGTGCGCCTGGACCTGGACGCGTTGCGGCGACGCACCGACGCGCTGCCCGCCGTGCTGCGCGGCCTGGTCCGTACCCCCGCCCGGCCGACCGCCGCCGGAGCGGGTGCGGCGGCCGACGGTCCGCCGCTGGCGCAGCGCCTCGCCGGCCTCTCCGACGCCGACCGGGACACCCTGCTGCTCGACCTGGTCCGCACGCACGCCGCCGCCGTGCTGGGCTTCCCCGGCCCGGCGTCGGTGGAACCCGGCCGCGCGTTCAAGGACCTCGGCTTCGACTCCCTCGCCGCCGTCGAGTTCCGCAACGTGCTCAGCACCGTCACCGGGCTGCGGCTGCCCGCCACGCTGGTCTTCGACCACCCCGAACCCACCGCCCTGGCCCGCGCGCTCAAGGCCGACCTGGTGGTGCCCGACGCCGACCCGGCCGGTGCGGTGCTCGCCGACCTCGACCGGCTGGAGAAGGCCCTGACCGAGGTGCCCGGCGCGGAACACGCCCGGCTCACCGCCCGGCTGGAGGCGGTGCTGCGCGGCTGGCAGGACCGCACCGGTCGCCCCGACGACGACACCCCGCACGACTACGAGTCCGCCACCGACGAGGAACTGTTCGACGTGCTGGAGAACGAACTCGGCCTCTCCTGACGGCAGCCTCCGACGAACCTCCGGCGCGGGAAAGATTGGTGTGAACGATGGCGAACGACGACAAGCTCCGGACCTTCCTCAAGCGCGCCACCGCCGAACTGCAACAGGCCAACCGGCGGCTGCGTGAGGTGGAGGGCCGGGACCAGGAGCCGATCGCGATCGTCGGCATGGGCTGCCGCTACCCCGGCGGGGTCCGGTCGCCGGAGGACCTGTGGCGGCTCGTCGCCGACGGCACCGACGCCATCTCCGGCTTCCCCACCGACCGGGGCTGGGACGTCGACGGCGTCTACGACCCGGAACCCGGCAAGCCCGGCAAGAGCTACACCCGGCACGGTGGTTTCCTCTACGACGCCGCCGACTTCGACCCCGGGTTCTTCGGGATGAGCCCCCGCGAGGCGGTCGAGACGGACCCGCAGCAGCGCCTGCTGCTGGAGGCGTCCTGGGAGGCGTTCGAGCACGGCGGCATCGACCCGGTCGCCCTCAAGGGCAGCGCCACCGGCGTCTTCGTCGGCGTGATGCACCACGACTACGTCGACAGCACCACCTCCGGCAGCCTCGTCTCCGGCCGGGTCGCCTACAACCTGGGCCTGGAGGGGCCGGCGATCACCGTCGACACCGCCTGCTCGTCGTCGTCGGTGGCGATGCACCTGGCCTGCCAGTCGCTGCGCAAGGAGGAGTGCGGGCTGGCCCTGGCCGGCGGGGTCGCCGTGATGGCCACCCCGCAACTCTTCGTCGAGTTCAGCAGGCAGCGCGCGCTGTCCCCGGACGGCCGGTGCCGGTCCTTCGGCGACGGCGCGGACGGGGCGGCCTGGTCCGAGGGCGTCGGGGTGCTGGTGCTGGAGCGGCTCTCCGACGCGCAGCGCAACGGGCACCGGATCTACGGGCTGATCCGGGGTTCGGCAGTCAACCAGGACGGTGCGAGCAACGGGTTGACCGCGCCGAACGGGCCGGCCCAGCAGCGGGTGATCCGGGCGGCGCTGGCCAACGCCCGGCTCTCCGTCGCCGACGTGGACGTGGTCGAGGCGCACGGCACCGGCACCACCCTCGGTGACCCGATCGAGGCGCAGGCGGTGCTCGCCACCTACGGCCGGGACCGGGAGACGCCACTGTTCCTCGGCTCGATCAAGTCGAACATCGGGCACGCCCAGGCCGCCGCCGGGGTCGCCGGTGTGATCAAGATGGTGATGGCGATGCGGCACGGCACCCTGCCGCGCACGCTGCACGCCGAGACGCCGTCCCGGCAGGTCGACTGGGACGCCGGGGACGTGCGGCTGCTCACCGAACCGGTCGACTGGCCGGCGCTGGACCGGCCGCGCCGGGCGGGCGTGTCGTCGTTCGGCATCAGCGGCACCAACGTGCACCTCATCGTCGAGCAGGCCCCGCCCGTCGAGGCCGGCACGCCGGGGCCGACCCCGCCGGTCGTCCTCTGGCCGGTGTCGGGGCGTTCCCCCGAGGGGATGGCCCGCCAGGCCGCCCGGATCGCCGCCTTCGCCGCCGACTCCGACGAGCGTCCGGTGGACGTCGGGTTCTCGTTGGGTGCGGGTCGGGCCGGGTTGGAGTTCCGGGGGGTGGCGGTGGGCCGTGGGGCCGCCGAGCTGTCCGCCGGTCTCGACGCCCTATCCGCCGGCGGCGGTGTGTCGGGTCGGATCACCACGGGTCGTACGGCGGTGGTGTTCACCGGTCAGGGTGCGCAGCGGGTCGGGATGGGTCGTGACCTGGCGGCGGCGTTCCCGGTGTTCGCGGCTGCTCTGGATGAGGTGTGTGCGGCGTTCGGGCCGCTGCTCGACGGTGACTTGCGGGAGGTGATGTTCACCGACCCCGATGGTGTCCTCGATCAGACCGGGTGGACGCAGCCGGCCCTGTTCGCGGTCGAGGTGGCCCTGTTCCGCCTCGCCGAGTCGTGGGGGTTGAAGCCGGACTTCGTGGCGGGTCACTCGATCGGTGAGTTGGCCGCCGCGCACGTCGCGGGTGTCTGGTCCCTGGAGGACGCGTGCCGGGTCGTCGCGGCGCGGGGTGGTCTGATGCAGGCCCTTCCCGCCGGTGGCGCGATGTTGGCGATCGCCGCGCCGCTTGCCGAGTTGGACCTCGGCGACATCGACGTGGCGGCGGTGAACGGTCCGCGCGCGGTCGTCGTCTCCGGCACCGAGGAGCAGATCGCCGCCCTGGAAGCGTCGCTGGAGGTGAAGACGCGTCGGTTGCGGGTGTCGCACGCGTTCCACTCGCACCTGATGGACCCGATGCTCGCGCAGTACGGGCAGGTCGTCGACGGGGTGACCGCGAACCCGGCGGGCGTCCCGCTGGTGTCCACCGCGACCGGTGACCTCGCCACCGACGAGGAACTCGGCTCGGTCGAATACTGGCAGGGTCAGGTGCGGGGGACCGTCCGGTTCGCCGACGCCGTCGCCGCCCTCGCGGCCCGTGGGGTGACCCGGTTCATCGAGATCGGGCCGGACAGTGTGCTCACCGCCATGGTCGCCGACTGCGTCGACGACGTTGCGGCGATCGCGGTGCAGCGGCGGGACCGGGAGCAGGTCACCGCGTACGCCGCCGGGATGGCGCAGGCGTGGACCACCGGCGTCGACCTCGACTGGACGGCCGTGCAACCGGGGGCGCGGCAGGTCGACCTGCCCGGCTACGCCTTCGCCCGGCAGCGGTACTGGCTGGCCGCCCCCACCGCCGCCCCGGCCACCGTCACCGACGACTGGCGCTACCGGGTCGTGTGGCGGGCCGCCGACCTGCCCACCGGGCCGGAACTCAGCGGCGACTGGTGGCTCGTCACCCCGGAGACGCTCACCGACGACCCCCGGGTCACCGCCCTGGCCGACGCGCTCGCCGCCCGGGGTGCCACCGTCACCCGGCTCACCGGCACCGACCCGCTCACCGGCCGGAGCACCCCGGGTGGGATCGTCTCGCTGCTCGGCCTCGACGACACCCCGGACCCGTACGACGCCGGGCTGTCCGCCGGCGTCACCGGCACCGTACGACTCGTGCACGCCCTCGCCGCCGCCGAGTTCACCGGCCGGCTCTGGTGCCTGACCACCGGCGGCGTCGCCGTCGACAGGTACGAGGACCTGCCGCACGCCGCACAGGCCGGCCTCTGGGGGCTCGGCACGGTGCTCTCCCTCGACTACCCCGGCTGGTGGGGCGGCCTGGTCGACCTGCCCGCCGACTGGACGCCCGACACCCTCGACCGGCTCGTCGACGTGCTCGCCGACGGCGGCGAGGACCAGGTGGCCCTGCGTACCGCCGGGGTGTTGGCCCGGCGGATGGTGCGCTGGCCCGTCGCCGGCAGCCCCGAACGGCGCTACACGCCCACCGGCACGGTGCTGGTCACCGGCGGCACCGGCGGGATCGGCGCGCACCTCACCGAATGGCTCCTCGACCGGGGGGCCGAGCGGGTGGTGCTGGCCAGCCGACGCGGCCCCGCCGCCCCCGGGACCGCCGATCTGGCCGCCCGCCTGCCCGGCGTCGAGGTAGTCGCCTGCGACGTGGCCGACCGGGACGCGGTCGCCGCGCTGCTCGACGGGATCGGCGACGACCTGACCGCCGTCTTCCACGCCGCCGGGGTGCTCTACGACCCGGCCCCGCTCGGCGACACCAGCCTCGACGACTTCGCCGCCGTGTGCCGGGCCAAGGTGCTCGGCGCGACCCACCTCGACGCGCTGCTCGGCGACCGGCCGCTCGACGCGTTCGTGCTGTTCGCCTCCGGCGCGGCCGTCTGGGGCAGCGCCGGGCAGGCCGCCTACGGCACCGGCAACGCCTGGCTCGACGCGCTGGCCCACCAGCGCCGCCGCCGGGGCCTGACCGCCACCTCGGTGGCCTGGGGCACCTGGGGCGGCGGTGGCATGGTCGACGAGCAGGCCACCGAGCAGCTTCTGCGGCAGGGCACCCCGCCGATGGAGCCACGTCTGGCCCTCGGCGCGTTGCAGCAGGTCCTCGACCACGACGAGAGCCACCTCGTGGTCACCGACATCGACTGGGCCCGGTTCACCCCGATCTACACCCTGGCCCGGCCCCGCCCGCTGCTCGCCGCGCTCCCCGACGCCCAACCGGGCCCGACCGCCGTTCCGGCCGCGTCCACCGACACCTCCGTGCTGGCCGGGCTGCCCGAGGCCGAGCGGCTGCCGTACCTGCTGGACACCGTCCGCGCCCAGGTCGCCGCCGTCCTCGGGTACGACGCGACGACCAGCGTGGACGTCCAGCGGCCGTTCCGGGAACTCGGGTTCGACTCGCTGACCGCCGTGGAACTGCGCAACGCCCTCGGCGCGGCCGTCGGGCTGCGGCTGCCGGCGACCATGGTCTACGACCACCCGACCCCCGCCGTGCTGGCCCGCCACCTGTACGACGAACTCGTCGGCACCGCCGCCCCGACCACCGTCACGTCCGGCGTCGGCGGGTCCGACCCCGACGAGCCGATCGCCATCATCGGGATGAGCTGCCGCTACCCCGGCGGCGTCCGGTCCCCGGAGGACCTGTGGCGGCTGGTCGACAGCGGCACCGACGCGATCAGCGCGTTCCCCGTCGACCGGGGCTGGGACTCCGACGCCCTCTTCGACGCCGACCCGGACCAGCCCGGGACCAGCTACGTCCGCTCCGGCGGCTTCGTCTACGAGGCGGGCGCGTTCGACGCCGAGTTCTTCGGCATCTCGCCCCGCGAGGCGATCGCCATGGACCCGCAGCAGCGACTGATGCTGGAGGTCACCTGGGAGGCGGTCGAGCGGGCCGGGATGGACCCGGAGGCGCTGCGCGGCAGCCCCGTCGGGGTGTTCGTCGGCTCCGGCGCCCAGGACTACGGCGACCTGCTCGGCCTCGCCCCTGCCGAGTCGGAGGCGTACCTGAGCACCGGCAGTTCCGCGTCGGTGATCTCCGGCCGGGTGTCGTACGCGTTCGGGTTCGAGGGGCCGTCGATGACCGTCGACACGGCGTGTTCGTCGTCGCTCGTCGCGCTGCACCTCGCCAGCCAGGCGCTGCGGGCCGGTGAGTGCACCACCGCCGTCGCCGGTGGGGTGCTGGTGATGTCGAACCCCACCCCGTTCGTGGCGTTCAGCCGGCAGCGGGGGCTCGCCCCGGACGGCCGGTGCAAGTCGTTCTCCGACGACGCCGACGGCACCGGCTGGGCCGAGGGCGTCGGGGTGCTGATGCTGGAACGGCTCTCCGACGCGCAGCGCAACGGGCACCGCGTCTACGGGCTGATCCGGGGTTCGGCCGTCAACCAGGACGGCGCGTCGAACGGGCTGACCGCGCCGAACGGGCCGGCCCAGCAGCGGGTGATCCGGGCGGCGCTGGCCAACGCCCGGATCACCCCCGACGCGGTCGACGCGGTCGAGGCGCACGGCACCGGCACCACCCTCGGCGACCCGATCGAGGCGCAGGCGCTGCTCGCGACGTACGGCCGGGACCGGGACCGCCCGCTGTGGCTCGGCTCGATCAAGTCCAACATGGGTCACGCCCAGGCCGCCGCCGGCATGGCCGGGGTGATCAAGATGGTGATGGCGATGCGGCACGGGACGCTGCCGCGCACGTTGCACGCCGAAACCCCGTCCCGGCAGGTCGACTGGGCGGCCGGGGACGTGCGGCTGCTCACCGAGCCGGTCGACTGGCCGGCCGGGGACCGCCCGCGCCGGGCCGGGGTGTCGTCGTTCGGTATCAGCGGCACCAACGCCCACGTGATCGTGGAGGAGGCCCCGCCTGCCGAGCCGGCCACGCCGGCCGCGACCCCCGAGCCGCCGGTGGCGCTCTGGCCGCTGTCCGCCCGGTCGGCCGGTGCGCTGGCCGAGCAGGCCGACCGCCTGCGGGACTTCCTCACCGATGAGCGTCCGGTCGACGTCGGGTATTCGCTGGCCGTCGGTCGGGCGGCGCTGGATCACCGGGCGGTGGCCGTCGGTGGCACGGCCGCCGACCTGGCCGCCGGCCTCGAAGCCCTGGCCGCGGGCACCGGCCCGTCGGGTCGGGTCACCGGGGGTCGTACGGCGGTGGTGTTCACCGGGCAGGGTGCGCAGCGGGTGGGGATGGGTCGTGAGTTGGCCGAAGCGTTCCCGGTGTTCGCGGCTGCGTTGGACGAGGTGTGTGCGGCGTTCGGGCCGTTGTTGGATGGTGATCTGCGGGAGGTGATGTTCGCCGATCCGGATGGTGTGTTGGATCAGACGGGGTGGACGCAGCCGGCGTTGTTCGCGGTCGAGGTGGCCCTGTTCCGTCTCGCGGAGTCGTGGGGATTGAAGCCCGATTTCGTGGCCGGTCATTCGATCGGTGAGTTGGCTGCCGCGCATGTGGCCGGGGTGTGGTCGTTGGAGGACGCCTGTCGGGTGGTGGCGGCCCGTGGTGGTCTGATGCAGGCCCTCCCGGCGGGTGGGGCGATGCTGGCGATCGCCGCGCCGCTGGATGAGCTGGACCTGGGCGATGTCGACGTGGCGGCCGTCAACGGCCCCCGGGCGGTGGTGGTGTCGGGCACGGAGGAGCAGATCGCGGCGCTGGAGGCGTCGCTGGAGGTGAAGACGCGTCGGTTGCGGGTGTCGCATGCGTTCCACTCGCACCTGATGGACCCGATGCTCGCGCAGTACGGGCTGGTGGTCGACGGGGTGACCGCGAATGCGGCGACCATTCCGCTGGTGTCGACCGCGACCGGTGACCTGGCCACCGATGCCGAGTTGGGTGGCGTCGGGTACTGGCAGGGGCAGGTGCGGGGCACCGTCCGGTTCGCCGACGCGGTAACCGCTCTCGCCGCACGCGGAGTCACCCGGTTCATCGAGATCGGGCCGGACAGTGTGCTCACCGCCATGATCGCCGACTGCGTGCAGGACGCTGCGGCGATTCCGTTGCAACGCCGCGACCGGGAACAGGTCGAGGCGTACGCCACCGGGATGGCGCAGGCGTGGACCACCGGCGTCGACCTCGACTGGGCGGCGGTCAACCCCGGCGGCCGGACCGTCGACCTGCCCACCTACGCCTTCCAGCACCAGCGGTACTGGATCGAGCCCGAGGCCACCACCGGCACCGGCACCGACGAGGCCGACGGCGGATTCTGGGACGCCGTCGACCGGGGCGACACCGAGGTGCTCGCCGACGGTCTCGGCGTCGCCCCGGGCGTCGTCACCGAGGTGCTGCCCGGCCTCGCCGCCTGGCGGGCCCGGCAACGGGACACCGCCACCGTGGACGACTGGCGGTACCGGGTGGTGTGGCGCTCCACCGAGCTGCCCGACGGCGGCGACCTCACCGGCACCTGGTGGCTCGTCGTACCGGCCGCGTCGACAGGTGACGCCCGGGTGTCCGCCCTCGCCGCCGGACTGGCCGCCCGGGGCGTCGACGTCGTCACCGTCACCGGCACCGAGCTGCCCGCCGGGGACACCCCCGCCGGGGTGCTGTCCCTGCTCGCCCTCGACGACACCCCGGACGCCGTCGACGCCGGACTGTCCGTCGGCGTCACCGACACCGTCGCGTTGATCCAGGCGCTCACCGCCACCGACTTCGCCGGCCGGATCTGGTGCCTCACCGCGGGCGGCATCGCCGTCGACCGGTTCGAGGAACTGCCGCACCCCGCGCAGGGCGCGCTGTGGGGCCTCGGCACCGTGCTGTCCCTGGAATACCCGCACTCCTGGGGTGGCCTGGTCGACCTGCCCACCGACTGGACCGACGAGCACGTCGCACGGCTCGCCGACGTGCTCGCCGCCGGCGCGGAGGACCAGGTGGCCGTCCGTACCGCCGGGGTGCTGGCCCGGCGGCTGGTCCGCTGGCCGGCCGCCGGCAACCCCGAACGGCGCTACACGCCCACCGGCACGGTGCTGGTCACCGGCGGCACCGGTGGCATCGGCGGGCACCTGACCGAATGGCTGATCGACCAGGGTGCCCGGCGGGTGGTGCTGGCGAGCCGGCGGGGCGCGGCGGCCCCGGGCGCGGCGGAGCTGACGGCCCGGCATCCGGGTGTCGAGGTGGTGGCGTGTGACGTGGCGGACCGGGAGTCGGTCGCCGCGCTCCTGGCCGACCTCGGTGACGAGCTGACCGCCGTGTTCCACGCCGCCGGGGTGCTGCACCAGGAGAGGTCGCTCCCGGAGACCAGCGTGGCCGAGTTCGCCGAGGTGTGCCGGGCGAAGGTGCTCGGTGCGGTGCACCTGGACGAGTTGACCGCCGACCGGCCGTTGGACGCGTTCGTGGTGTTCTCCTCCGGTGCGGCGGTCTGGGGCAGTGCCGGTCAGGCGGGGTACGCGACGGCCAACGCGTACCTGGACGCGCTGGCGCACCGGCGGCGCAGTCGGGGGGCGGTCGCCACCTCGGTGGCCTGGGGGAGCTGGGCCGGCGGCGGGATGGCCGACGGGGAGGCCACCGCGCACCTGCGCCGGCAGGGCACCCCGCCGATGGAACCCCGGCTCGCCGTCCGGGCGCTGCGGGAGGCCCTCGACCACGACGAGAGCCACCTCGTCGTCGCCGACATCGACTGGACCCGGTTCACCCCGATCTACACCCTGGCCCGGCCCCGGCCGCTGCTGGCCGCGCTGCCCGACGCCCAACCCGAGGCCGAACCGGCCACCCCGGTCACCGTGACCGCCGACCTCGCCGGCCGGCTCGCCGCGATGCCGTCACCGGACCGCCTGGACACCGTCCTTGCGCTGGTCCGCGACCAGGTCGCCGCCGTCCTCGGGTACGCCTCCGGCGCGGACGTCGACCCGGAGCGGGCGTTCAAGGAGGCCGGCTTCGACTCGCTGACCGCCGTCGAGCTGCGTAACCGGCTCACCACCGAGACCGCGCTGCGGCTGCCCGCCACGCTGGTCTTCGACTATCCGACCCCGACCGAGCTGGCCCAGCAACTGCTCACCGAACTGGTGCCCGCCGACGCCGGGGGCGTCACCCTGCTCGACGACCTCGACCGACTCCAGGCCGCGCTGTCCACCCTGGACGCCGACGCGGTCGCCGCGCTCGACGAGAGCACCCGGGCCGGGGTGGGGGAGCGGCTGCGCACCATGCTCGCCGCGTGGACCGCCGGTCAACGCCCGGCCGAGGTCGCCAGCGTCACCGAGGATCTCGACACCGCCTCCGACGACGACCTCTTCGACTTCATCGACAGCAAGTTCGGCACCTCATGATCCGTCCGCTCCGTCGGCGCCGTCCGGGAATGGGTTCCTGATGTCCAACGAACAGAAGCTTCGTGACTACCTGCGGCGGGTCACGGCCGACCTGCACGAGAGCAGCGAGCGGCTCCGCGACATCGAGGAACGCGCCGCCGAACCGATCGCCATCGTCGGCATGGGCTGCCGCTACCCCGGCGGCGTCGACTCGCCCGAGGCCCTGTGGGACCTCGTCGCGGCCGGCACCGACGCGATCTCCGGCATGCCCACCGACCGGGGCTGGGACCTCGACCGGCTCTACGACCCGGACCCGGACCACCCCGGCACCAGCTACACCCGCGACGGCGGCTTCCTCTACGACGCCCCCGCCTTCGACCCCACCTTCTTCGGCATCTCGCCCCGCGAGGCCGCCGAGATGGACCCGCAGCAGCGGCTGTTCCTGGAGACGTCCTGGGAGGCGTTGGAGCGGGCCGGCATCGACCCGTTGTCGCTCAAGGGCAGCCCCACCGCCGTGTTCACCGGCGTCGTCTACCACGACTACCCGAACAGCTGGGGCGCCGGCAGCATCGTGTCCGGCCGGCTGTCGTACACCCTCGGGTTGGAGGGGCCGGCGGTCACCGTCGACACCGGCTGCTCGTCGTCGTTGGTCGCCCTGCACTGGGCCTGCCAGTCGCTGCGCTCCGGGGAGTCGTCGCTCGCCGTCGCCGGTGGGGTCACCGTGATCGGCACCCCCGACGCGTTCGTCGAGTTCTCCCGGCAGCGGGCGCTGTCCTTCGACGGCCGCTGCAAGTCGTTCGCCGCCGCCGCCGACGGCACCGGCTGGGCCGAGGGCGCCGGGTCACTGGTGCTGGAACGGCTCTCCGACGCCCGCCGCAATGGCCACCCGGTGCTCGCCGTCATCCGGGGCTCCGCGATCAACCAGGACGGCGCGTCCAACGGCCTCACCGCCCCCAACGGGCCCTCCCAGCGTCGGGTGATCCGCTCCGCGCTGGCCAACGCCCGGCTCGCCGGGCAGGAGATCGACGCGGTCGAGGCGCACGGCACCGGCACCCGGCTCGGTGACCCGATCGAGGCGCAGGCGCTGTTCGCCACGTACGGCCGGGACCGGCCCGCCGACCGGCCACTGTGGCTCGGTTCGCTGAAGTCCAACATCGGCCACTCGCAGGCCGCCGCCGGGGTCGGCGGGGTGATCAAGATGGTGCAGGCGATGCGGCACGGGGTGCTGCCCCGTACCCTGCACGTCGACGAGCCCAGCGGCGAGATCGACTGGTCGCCCGGCACGGTCAAGCTGCTCACCGAGCCGGTGGAGTGGCCGCAGACCGGCCGGGCCCGCCGCTGTGCGGTCTCCTCCTTCGGCATCAGCGGCACCAACGCCCACGTCGTGCTCGAAGAGGCGGTCCCGGCCGAGGAGGACGAGCAGCCGGCCACCCCGGCGGTGCTGCCGTGGGTGCTCTCCGGGCACACCGACCGGGCGCTGCGGGCCCAGGCGCGGCGGCTGCTGTCGCACCTGGACGCCGTACCGGCCGACCCGGCCGCCGTGGGGCGGACGCTGGCCGGCCGGGCGCGGCTCGACCATCGGGCCGTGGTGCTCGGCGGCGACCTGCCGGACCTGCGGACGGCGCTCGGCGCGGTCGCCGACGGGCTGCCCGCCGCCACCTCGGTCACCGGCACCGCCGACGCCGCCGGTCGGATCGTGTTCGTCTTCCCCGGCCAGGGCGCCCAGTGGGTCGGCATGGCCGCCGCGCTGCTGGACTCCTCGCCGGTGTTCGCCGAGCAGATGGGCCGCTGCGCGGCCGAGCTGCGCGCCTACGTCGACTGGGACCTGCTCGACGTGGTCCGGGGGGTGCCCGGCGCGCCCTCCCTGGAATGGGTGGACGTCGTCCAGCCCGCCCTGTGGGCGATGATGGTCTCCCTCGCCGCCACCTGGCGCAGCTACGGCGTGGAACCCGACGCGGTGGTCGGCCACTCGCAGGGTGAGATCGCCGCCGCCTGTGTGGCCGGCGGGCTCTCCCTGGCCGACGGGGCGCGGGTGGTGACCCTGCGCAGCCGGGCCATCGGCGAGAAGCTGGCCGGCCGGGGCGGCATGGTCTCGGTCGGGCTGCCGGCCGACCGGGCGCAGGAGCGGATCGCCAGGTGGGCGGGCGACATCTCCCTCGCCGTGGTCAACGGTGCCGGTTCGGTGGTGGTCTCCGGCACCCCGGAGGCGCTGCGCGAACTCATCGCCGAGCTGAGCGGGGAGGGGGTGCGGGTCAAGCAGGTCGCCGTCGACTACGCCTCGCACTCCGCGCAGGTGGAGCTGCTGGAACACCGGCTGCTGGAGGACCTGGCCCCGATCAACCCGAAGACCGGGACGATCCGGATGCTCTCCACCGTCACCGGCGACTGGGTGGACACCGCCACCCTCGACGCCCGCTACTGGTACGACAACCTCCGCAACACGGTCCGGTTCGACCCGGCGATCCGCTCTCTCGCCGGGCAGGGCTGGACCGGGTTCGTGGAGGTCAGCCCGCACCCGGTGCTCGGCATAGGGATGCAGGAGACGCTGGAGTCGGCGGACCGGCCGACGGTGGTCACCGGCACCCTGCGCCGCGACGACGGCGGCCTGGACCGGCTGCTCACCTCCCTGGCCGAGTTGTACGTCCGGGGCGTCGACGTGGACTGGGCCGCCGCCCTGCCCGGCACCCGCCGGGCCGACCTGCCCACCTACGCCTTCCAGCACGAGCGTTACTGGATCGCGCCGACCGTCGCCGCCCCGGTTTCCGGCGGCACCGACGCCGGGTTCTGGGACGCCGTGGAACGCGCCGACGTCGACCTGCTCGCCGACGGGCTCGGCGTCGACAGCGCACTGGTCGGGGAGGTGCTGCCCGGCCTGACGTCGTGGCGGTCCCGGCAGCGTGACGTCGCCACCGTGGACGGCTGGCGGTACCGGGTGGTGTGGCGGCCGACCGAGGTGCCCACCGGCGGGCAGCTCACCGGCGTGTGGTGGGTGGTCGCCCCGGCGGCACTGGCCGACGACGAGCGGCTGCGTACGCTCGCCGACGGCCTGACCGCCCGGGGCGCCGAGGTGGTCACCGTCACCGGCACCGACCACGCCGGCCGGGAGGCCCCCGCCGGGGTGCTCTCCCTGCTCGCCCTGGACGACGGCCCCGACCCGCTGGGTGTCGGCCTGTCCGCCGGGATCACCGCCACCGTGTCGCTGGTGCACGCGCTGGCCGCGTCCGACTTCACTGGCCGGCTCTGGTGCGTCACCGCCGGTGGGGTCGGGGTGGACCGGTTCGAGCCGGTCGCCGACCCGGCCCAGGGCGCACTGTGGGGCCTGGGCACGGTGCTCTCCCTCGACTACCCCGGCTGGTGGGGCGGCCTGGTCGACCTGCCCGCCGAGTGGACGCCGCAGACCGTCGACCGGCTGGCCGACGTGCTGACCGGCGGCGGCGAGGACCAGGTGGCGCTGCGGGCGGCCGGCACGCTGGCCCGCCGGATGGTCCGCCGTCCGGTGACCGGGGCACCCGAGCGGCGCTGGCGACCCGCCGGCACCGTCCTGGTCACCGGCGGCACCGGCGGGGTCGGCGGGCACGTCACCGAATGGCTGGTCGGCAACGGCGCGCAGCGGGTGGTGCTGGCGAGCCGGCGCGGCCCGGACGCCCCGGGTGCGGCCGACCTGACGGCCCGGCACCCGGAGGTCGAGGTCGTCGCCCTCGACGTGGCCGACCGGGACGCGGTCGCCGCGCTGCTGGCCGACCTCGGTGACGAGCTGACCGCCGTGTTCCACGCCGCCGGGGTGCTGCACCCCGAGGTGCCGTTGGGGCAGACCGGCCTGGACGACTTCGCCGACGTGTGCCGGGCGAAGGTGCTCGGCGCGGTGCACCTCGACGAGTTGACCGCCGACCGGCCGTTGGACGCGTTCGTGGTGTTCTCCTCAGGCGCTGCGGTGTGGGGCAGCGCCGGGCAGGCCGGGTACGCGACCGCGAACGCGTACCTGGACGCGTTGGCGCACCGGCGGCGCAGTCGGGGCGCGGTCGCCACCTCGGTCGCCTGGGGTAGCTGGGGCGGCGGCGGTGGCATGGCCGGCGGCGAGGTCGGGGCGCACCTCGACCGGCTCGGTGTCGGCGTGATGGACCCCCGGCTCGCCGTCGATGCGCTCGGACAGGCCCTCGACCACGACGAGAGCCACCTTGTCGTCGCCGACATCGACTGGGCCCGGTTCGCTCCCATCTACACCCTTTCCCGGCCCCGGCCGCTGCTGGCCGAGCTGCCCGACGCCGCACCGGAGGCCGCCGAGACCACCGAGGCGGGGGCGTCGTCGGCGCTCGCCGACCGGCTCGGCACGCTGCCCGAGGCCGAACAGCGCGCCCTGCTGCTGGAGACCGTCCGCACCAACGTGGCCGCCGTCCTCGGCTACGGCGACGCCGACCTGGTCGAACCGCAGCGGGCTTTCAAGGAACTCGGCATGGACTCGGTGACCGCCGTCGAGCTGCGCAACCGGCTCAGCGCCGCCACCGGCGTACGGCTCTCCGCCACCCTGGTGTTCGACCACCCCAACCCGACCGCCCTGGCCGACCAGCTCCGGGCCGAACTCGGCTACACCGGCGACACCGCCGGCGGCCTGCTGGCCGAACTGGACCGCCTGGAGGTCACCGTGGCCGGCCTGACGCCGGAGGAGATCGAACGCAACCGGGTCACCGCCCGGCTCCAGTCGCTGCTGGCGAAGCTCAACGAGACGCTCAGCACCACCACCGGCACCACCCTCGTCGACCGGCTGGAGACGGCCTCCGCGGACGACGTGTTCGACCTGATCGACAAGGAACTCGGCATGACCTGAGCCGCCACCGCGCTCCCGGAGCAACGTGTCCCGCTGGCAACGAGTTTGGTGAGGTTCGGATGGCGAACGAAGAGAAGCTCCTCGAGTACCTGAAGCGGGTCACCGCCGATCTGCACCGCACCCGGGAGCGGCTGCGCGAGGTCGAGTCGCAGGAGCAGGACCCGATCGCGATCGTCGGCATGGCCTGCCGCTACCCGGGCGGGGTCAACTCGCCCGAGGACCTGTGGCGGCTGGTCGCCGACGGTGTCGACGCCATCGGCGAGTTTCCCACCGACCGGGGCTGGGACACCGCCGCCCTCTACGACGCCGACCCGGACGCCGCCGGCAGCAGCTACGTCCAACAGGGCGGGTTCGTCCACGACGCCGACGAGTTCGACGCCGAGTTCTTCGGCATCTCGCCCCGCGAGGCGTTGGCCATGGACCCGCAGCAGCGGCTGGTGCTGGAGACGAGCTGGGAGGCGTGCGAACGGGCCGGCATCAACCCCGACACGTTGCGCGGCGGCCCGGTCGGCGTCTTCGTCGGCTGCGGCGGCCAGGACTACTGGGACCGGCTCACCGTGCTGCCCGAGCCGGTCGAGGCGTACATGAGCACCGGCAGCTCCGGGGCGGTCATCTCCGGCCGGGTCGCGTACAGCCTCGGGTTGGAGGGGCCGGCCGTCACCGTCAACACCGCCTGCTCGTCGTCGCTGGTCGCGCTGCACCTCGCCGCGCACGCGCTGCGGCAACGGGAGTGCGGGTTGGCGCTGGCCGGCGGCGTCACCGTCATGTCGACGCCCGGCGCGTTCGTCGCGTTCAGCCGGCAGCGGGGGCTCGCCTCCGACGGCCGCTGCAAGCCGTTCTCCGACGACGCCGACGGCACCGGCTGGGGTGAGGGCGTCGGCATGCTGCTGCTGGAACGGCTCTCCGACGCCCAGCGCAACGGCCACCGGGTGCTCGCCGTCATCCGGGGTTCCGCGATCAACCAGGACGGCGCGTCCAACGGGCTCACCGCCCCCAACGGGGTGGCCCAGCAGCGGGTCATCCTCCAGGCGCTCGCCAACGCCGGCCTCACCTCCGGCGACGTCGACCTGATCGAGGCGCACGGCACCGGCACCACCCTCGGTGACCCGATCGAGGCGGAGGCGCTGATCGCCACGTACGGGCGGGACCGGCCGGCGGACCGGCCGCTCTGGCTCGGCTCGGTCAAGTCGAACATCGGCCACGCCCAGGCCGCCGCCGCCGTCAGCGGCGTGATCAAGATGGTGATGGCGCTGCACAACGGCGTCCTGCCCAAGAGCCTGCACGTGGGGGAGCCGTCCACCCACGTCGACTGGTCCGCCGGCACGGTGCAGCTGCTCACCGAGGCGCGGCAGTGGCCCGACCACGGCCAGCCGCGCCGGGGCGGGGTGTCGTCGTTCGGGGTGAGCGGCACCAACGGGCACGTGATCCTGGAGCAGGCTCCCCCCGTTGAGGTCGTCGAGTCGGCCGGGACCGCCGAGCCGCCGGTGGTGCTCTGGCCGCTGTCCGGCCGGTCGGCGGCGGCGCTCGCCGGGCAGGCCGCCCGGCTGCGGGAGTTCCTCACCGACGAACGGCCGGTCGACGTCGGGTTCTCGCTGGGCACCACCCGGGCCGCCGGCGCGTACCGGGGTGTGGTGCTCGGCGACGACGTGGCCGGTCTGGAGACCCTGGCCGCCGGCGGTGGTGTGTCGGGTCGGGTGACCTCCGGTCGCACGGCGGTGGTGTTCACCGGGCAGGGTGCGCAGCGGGTGGGGATGGGTCGTGAGTTGGCGGCGGCGTTCCCGGTGTTCGCGGCTGCGTTGGACGAGGTGTGTGCGGCGTTCGGGCCGTTGTTGGATGGTGATCTGCGGGAGGTGATGTTCACCGATCCGGATGGTGTGTTGGATCAGACGGGGTGGACGCAGCCGGCGTTGTTCGCGGTCGAGGTGGCCCTGTTCCGCCTGGCCGAGTCGTGGGGTCTCAAGCCCGACTTCGTGGCCGGTCACTCGATCGGTGAGTTGGCCGCCGCCCATGTGGCCGGTGTCTGGTCGTTGGAGGACGCGTGCCGGGTCGTTGCCGCGCGTGGGGGTCTGATGCAGGCGCTTCCGGCGGGTGGGGCGATGCTGGCCATCGCCGCCCCACTGGCCGAGCTGGATCTCGGCGACGTGGACGTGGCGGCGGTGAACGGTCCCCGGGCGGTGGTGGTGTCCGGGACCGAGGAACAGATCGCGGCGCTGGAAGGCTCCCTCGAGGTGAAGACCCGTCGGTTGCGGGTGTCGCATGCGTTCCACTCGCATCTGATGGACCCGATACTGGCCGAGTACGGGCGGGTCGTAGACGGCGTGACGGCGAGCCCGGCGGGTATCCCGCTGGTGTCGACCGCGACTGGTGATCTCGCCACCGATGCCGAGTTGGGTTCGGTCGGGTATTGGCAGGGTCAGGTGCGGGGGACCGTCCGGTTCGCCGACGCGGTGGCGGCTCTCGCGGCCCGTGGGGTGACCCGGTTCATCGAGATCGGGCCGGACAGTGTGCTCACCGCGATGGTCGCCAACTGCGTCGACGACGCGGTGACCGTCGCGTTGCAGCGGCGGGACCGGGAACAGGTCACCGCGTACGCCGCCGGGATGGCGCAGGCGTGGATCAGCGGCGTCGACCTCGACTGGGCGGCGGTCAACCCCGGCGGCCGGACCGTCGACCTGCCCACCTACGCCTTCCAGCACCAGCGGTTCTGGCTGGACGCCCCGGCCGACCCCGGTGACGCCACCGCGATGGGCCTGGACTCCGCCGACCATCCGCTGCTCGGCGCGGCCGTCACCCTCGCCAACGCCGACGGGGCCGTCCTCACCGGCCGGCTCTCCCTCGACCGGCACCCGTGGCTCGCCGACCACGCCGTCGGCGGCGCGGTGGTCTTCCCCGGCACCGGCTACGTCGACCTCGCCCTGCACGCCGGTGCGCAGGTAGGCGTCGAGACCGTCGACGAGTTGACCATCGAAGCCCCGCTGGTCCTGCCCGAACACGGCGGCGTCCAGCTCCAGGTCGTCGTCGGCCCCGCCGGCACCGACCACACCCGCACCCTCCAGGTTTACGCCCGCAGCGCCGACACCGACGCCCCGTGGACCCGGCACGCCAGCGGGGTGCTCGCCCCCGGGCCGCGTACCACCGGGACCGCGCTCACGCAGTGGCCGCCGGCCGACGCCGAAGTGGTGCCCATCGACGACCTCTACCAGCACCTGGCGGCCGGCGGCCTCGTCTACGGCCCGGTGTTCCGGGGCCTGCGCCGGGTCTGGCGGCGCGGCGACGAGTTCTTTGCCGAGGTCACCCTGCCGGAGGGGGTGGACGCCGACGGGTTCGGCCTGCACCCCGCCGTGCTCGACGCCGGCCTGCACGCCCTCGGCCTCGCCGACGGGGACACCTTCCGGGGTCTGCCGTTCGCCTGGACCGGCCTCACCCTGCACGCCACCGGCGCGGCCGGTGTCCGGGTCCGGCTCACCCCGGTCGGCTCCGGGGTCCGGATCGCGGTCGCCGACGCGGTCGGCGCACCCGTCGCCACCGTCGACTCGCTGGTGCTGCGCCCCGTCCAGGCGACCCGTCCGGGCGGGGTCGCCGACGCGCTGTTCGACCTGACCTGGCCGGAGATCGGTACCCTCACCGGCACGGTCGTCCCCGCCTGGGCCCACCATCCGGCCACCGGCACCGCGCCGGCCACCCCCGAGGTGGACCTGCTGGTGCTGACCGCCGGCAGCGCCGGGGATGCCGCCGGTCCGCAAGCAGTGCACGACGAGGTGAACCGGGTCCTCGGCCTGGTGCAGGAGTGGCTGGCCGGCCCCGACACCCACCGGCTCGTGGTGCTCACCCGGCGTGCCGTCGGCGGCGACGGGACCGACCTGACCGGGGCGGCCGTCTGGGGGCTGCTCCGCTCGGCGCAGGCCGAGAACCCCGACCGGCTGCTGCTGGTCGACACCGACCCGGACGCGGACGTGGCCGGGACGCTCGCGCTGGCCCTGGCCACCGGCGAGCCACAGGTACGGGTCCGCGACGGCGTGGTCTCGGTGCCCCGGCTCACCCGTCAGGTCGTCGAACCGTCCACCCCGGACGCCCCGCTCTACGGCAGCGGCACGGTGCTGGTCACCGGTGCGACAGGTGCCCTCGGCGCGGCCGTGGCCCGGCACCTGGTGACCACGCACGGGGTGACCCGGCTGCTGCTGGTGTCCCGCCGGGGTCCCGCCGCGCAGGGGGCCGACGACCTGGTCGCCGAGCTGACCGCGGCCGGCGCGCGGGTCGAGTTGGTCGCCTGCGACGTGGCTGACCGGGATGAGTTGACCGCCGTGTTGGCCGGTGTGTCGGACCTGTCGGCGGTGGTGCACACCGCAGGTGTGCTTGACGACGGTGTGGTGTCGTCGCTGTCCGCCGAGCGTTTGTCGGCGGTGCTGCGGCCCAAGGTGGATGCGGCGTGGTTGCTCGACGAGGCGACCCGGGGTCGGGAGCTGTCGGCGTTCGTGTTGTTCTCGTCGTTGTCCGGGGTGCTGGGTGCGCCGGGGCAGGGTAACTACGCGGCGGCGAACGCGTTCCTGGACGCGCTTGCCACCACCCGTCGGGCTGCCGGGTTGTCGGCGGTGTCGTTGGCGTGGGGGCTGTGGGGTGAGGGTTCGGCGATGACCGACCGGCTCGGCGACGCCGACCGGGAGCGGATGTCCCGGGGCGGGGTGCTGCCGCTGACCACCGCCGACGGGCTGGCCCTGCTCGACACCGCCGTGGCCAACCCGTACCCGACCGCGGTGCCGGCCCGGCTCGACCTGGCTGCCCTGCGTACCCTCGGCGAGGACCTGCCGTTGCCGTTCCACGGCCTGGTCCGCCCGGCCCGGCGGACGGCCGCCCGTGCCGCCGCAGGCGTCGCCACCGGGTGGGCGGCGGACCTCGCCGCGCTGTCCGCCGAGGAACGCGAACGCGCCGCGACCGCCCTGGTCCTCAGCCAGGTAGCGGCGGTGCTCGGGCACGCCTCCGCCGAACGCATCGACGCCGGCCGGGCGTTCCAGGAACTGGGCTTCGACTCGCTCACCGCCGTCGAGCTGCGCAACGGGCTCTCCGCCGCCACCGGCCTGCGGCTGCCCGCCACCCTGATCTTCGACTACCCGTCGCCGCGTGACCTGGCCCGGCACCTGCTCAGCGAGATCGCCGGCCCGGACGGCGTCGACGCCGTCCGGAAGGTCGCCACGACCGTCGCCGAGGACGAGCCGCTGGCGATCGTCGGGATGGCCTGCCGCTACCCCGGCGGCGTCACCTCGCCCGAGGACCTGTGGCGGCTGATCGCCGACGGCGCGGACGCCATCGACGGTTTCCCCACCGACCGGGGCTGGGACCTGGCCCGGCTCTACGACCCGACCAGCACCCGCCCCGACACCACGTACGTGGACAGGGGTGGTTTCCTCACCGACGCCGCCGAGTTCGACCCGGTCTTCTTCGGCATCTCCCCCCGCGAAGCGGTGATCATGGACCCGCAGCAGCGGTTGCTGCTGGAGGTGTCGTGGGAGGCGTTCGAGCGGGCCGGCATCGACCCGGGCACGCTGCGCGGCTCGTCCACCGGCGTGTTCGCCGGGGTCATGTACCACGACTACGTCTCCGGGCACAGCGCCGGCAGTGTCGTCACCGGTCGGGTGGCGTACACGCTCGGGCTGGAGGGGCCGGCGGTGTCGGTCGACACGGCGTGTTCGTCGTCGTTGGTGGCGATGCATCTGGCGGGTCAGGCGTTGCGGTCGGGTGAGTGTGATCTGGCGTTGGCCGGTGGGGTGACGGTGATGGCGACGCCGGAGACGTTCGTGGAGTTTTCGCGGCAGCGGGGGTTGGCGCCGGATGGTCGGTGCAAGCCGTTCGCGGCGGCGGCCGACGGGACGGGGTGGTCCGAGGGCGTCGGCGTGCTGGTGTTGGAGCGGTTGTCCGACGCGGTGCGCAACGGGCACCGGGTGCTGGGCGTGGTTCGCGGTTCGGCGGTGAACCAGGACGGCGCGTCGAACGGGCTGACCGCCCCGAACGGTCCCTCGCAGCAGCGGGTGATCCGGCAGGCCCTGGCGAATGCCGGGGTGTCGGCGGCTGAGGTGGACGTGGTGGAGGCGCACGGTACGGGTACCACGTTGGGTGATCCGATCGAGGCGCAGGCGATTCTGGCGACGTACGGTCGGGATCGGGAGCGGCCGTTGTGGTTGGGTTCGGTGAAGTCGAACCTGGGTCACACGCAGGCGGCGGCTGGTGTGGCGGGTGTGATGAAGATGGTGCTGGCGATGCGGCACGGGGTGGTGCCGCGTACGTTGCACGTGGACGCGCCGAGCCCGCACGTGGACTGGTCCGCCGGCGACGTACGGCTCGCCACCGACGAGGTGAGCTGGCCGGAGCTGGACCGGCCGCGTCGGGCGGCGGTGTCGTCGTTCGGCATCAGCGGCACCAACGCCCACCTGATCCTGGAACAGGCCCCCGAAACCGCGCCGCCCGCGCCGCCGGCCCCGACGCCGGTGCCGCTGTGGCCGGTCTCCGGCCGGTCGGCCAGCGGCCTCGCCGCCCAGGCTGCCCGTCTCGCCGACTTCCTCGCCGACGCCGACCTGGACCCCGCCGACGTGGCGTTGACCCTCGGCACCGGCCGGGCGGCCCTGGAGCACCGGGGGGTGGCCGTCGGTGACGGCGTCGCCGGTCTCCGCGCCCTCGCCGCCGGCCAGGGCGTGCACGGCCACCTGACCACCGGTCGTACGGCGGTGTTGTTCACCGGTCAGGGCGCGCAGCGCGTCGGTATGGGCCGTGACCTCGCGGCGGCGTACCCGGTGTTCGCGGCTGCCCTGGACGAGGTGTGTGCCGCGTTCGCGCCCCTGCTGGACGGTGATCTGCGGGAGGTGATGTTCGCCGACCCGGACGGTGTCCTGGACCAGACGGGGTGGACGCAGCCGGCTCTGTTCGCGGTCGAGGTGGCCCTGTTCCGCCTGGCCGAGTCCTGGGGGTTGAAGCCTGACTTCGTGGCCGGGCACTCCATCGGTGAGCTGGCCGCCGCCCACGTCGCCGGGGTGTGGTCCCTGGAGGACGCGTGCCGCGTGGTGGCGGCCCGTGGCGGCTTGATGCAGGCCCTTCCGGCTGGTGGGGCGATGCTGGCGATCGCCGCCCCGTTGGCCGAGTTGGACCTGGGCGACATCGACGTGGCGGCGGTGAACGGTCCCCGTGCGGTGGTGGTGTCGGGGACCGAGGAGCAGATCGCGGCGCTGGAAGCCTCCCTCGAGGTGAAGACCCGTCGGTTGCGGGTGTCGCACGCGTTCCACTCGCACCTGATGGACCCGATGCTCGCCGGGTACGGGCAGGTCGTCGAAGGGGTCACCGCCAACCCGGCGGGCATCCCGCTGGTGTCCACCGCGACCGGCGGCCTCGCCACCGACGACGAGTTGGGTTCGGTCGGATACTGGCAGGGCCAGGTGCGGGGCACGGTGCGGTTCGCCGACGCCGTCGCCGCCCTCGCCGCGCGGGGGGTGACCCGGTTCGTGGAGATCGGGCCGGACAGCGTCCTCACCACCATGGTCGCCGACAGCGTCGGCGACGCGGTGACCATCGCGTTGCAGCGGCGGGACCGGGAACAGGTCACCGCGTACACCACCGGGATGGCGCAGGCGTGGACCACCGGCGTCGACCTCGACTGGGCCGCCATCCACCCCGGCGCCCGGCAGGTCGACCTGCCCACCTACGCCTTCCAACGCCAGCACTACTGGCTCTACGACCCGGCCCTCGTCGGCGCCGGCCTGCTCGCCGCCACCCACCCGCTGCTCGACGCCACCGTGCCGCTGGCCAACACCGACGGCGTCGTCTTCACCGGCAGGTGGTCGCTGCACACCCACCCGTGGCTCGCCGACCACGCCGTCGGCGGGACCGTCGTGTTCCCCGGCACCGGCCTGGTCGAACTCGCCATCCACGCCGGCGACCAGGCCGGCGTCGGCCTGCTCGACGAACTGACCCTGCACGCGCCGCTCGTCGTCCCCGCCGCCGGCAGCGTCGAGGTGCAGGTCGCCGTGGAGCCGCCCGACCCGACCGGCCGTCGGGCCGTCCTGGTGCACTCCCGGGAACGCGACGACGTCCCGTGGACCCGGCACGCCACCGGCGTCCTCACCGCCGGGGACACCCCGGGTGTCGCGCTCACCGCGTGGCCCCCCGCCGACGCCGAGCCGCTGCCGCTGGTCGGCCTCTACGACGACCTCGCCACCGGCGGCCTCGACTACGGCCCGGTCTTCCAGGGCCTACGCCGCGCCTGGCGGGCCGGTGACGAACTCTTCGCCGAGGTCGACCTCCCCGACGGTACGGAAACCGACGGCTACGGCCTGCACCCGGCGCTGTTCGACGCCGGCCTGCACGTCCTCACCCGCGCCGACGGCGACACCCCCCGGGGGCTGCCGTTCGCCTGGTCGGGGGTGACGCTGCACGCCACCGGCGCGACCAGCCTGCGGGTCCGGCTCACCCCGGCCGGCAGCGGGGTCCGGATCGCCGTCGCCGACGCGGTCGGCGCACCCGTGGCCACCGTACGGTCGCTGGTGCTCCGCCCCGTGCAGGTCACCGCCGGCACCGGTGTCGCCGACGCGCTGTTCGGCCTGGACTGGCAGCCGGTCACCGTCATCCCGACCGCCACCACCTGGACCTGGCACCCCGACACCGTGGGGGCCACCCCGACCGACGGCGGCCCCACCGACGCGGTGGTGCTGCGGGCCGGCGGCACCGACGACGTGCACGCCGAGCTGCACCGGGTGCTGGCGGTCACCCAGCGCTGGCTGGCCGGGGACGACCCCGCGCCGCTGGTCGTCCTCACCCGCCACGCCGTCGGCGACGACGTGACCGACCTGGCCGGCGCGGCGGTCTGGGGGCTGCTGCGTTCCGCGCAGGCGGAGAACCCCGACCGCATCCTGCTCGTCGACGCCGACACCGACCGGCCCGACGACGCCCTGCCGGCGGCCCTGGCGGCCGGCGACCCGCAGGTGTCGATCCGCGACGGCGTCGTCCGGGTGCCCCGGATCGTCCGCCGGACGCTCCCGGCGACCCCGTCGGACGCCCCGCTCTACGGCACCGGCACGGTGCTGGTCACCGGTGCGACAGGTGCCCTCGGCGCGGCCGTGGCCCGGCACCTGGTGACGGCGCACGCCGTGCCGAGGCTGCTGCTGCTCTCCCGCAGCGGCCCGGCCGCCGCCGGTGCCGACGACCTCGTCGCCGAGCTGACTGCCGCTGGCGCGCGGGTGGACCTGGTCGCCTGCGACGTGGCCGACCGGGACCAGTTGACCGCCGTCCTGGCCGATGTGCCGGACCTGTCGGCCGTGGTGCACACCGCCGGTGTGCTCGACGACGGCGTGGTGTCGTCGCTGACCCCGGACCGGGTCTCGGCGGTGCTGCGGCCCAAGGTGGATGCGGCGTGGCTGCTCGACGAGGCGACCCGGGGTCGGGAGCTGTCGGCGTTCGTGTTGTTCTCGTCGTTGTCCGGGGTGCTGGGTGCGCCGGGGCAGGGCAACTATGCGGCGGCGAACGCGTTCCTGGACGCGCTCGCTGCCACCCGCCGCGCCGCCGGGCTGCCGGCGGTGTCGTTGGCGTGGGGGCTGTGGGGCGAGGGCTCGGCGATGACCGACCAACTCGCCGACGCCGACCGGGAGCGGATGTCCCGGGGCGGGGTGCTGCCGCTGACCACCACCGACGGGTTGGCCCTGCTCGACACCGCCGTCGCCGGCGGACCGGCCACCCTCGTCCCGGCCCGGCTCGACGTGCCGACACTGCGTACCCTCGGCGACCGGCTGCCCCCGGTGTTCCGCGCCCTGACCGGGCCGACCCGGCGCACGGCCACCGCCGCCAGCGCCGTCGACCGGGCGGGCGGCGACTGGCTGGCCGGCCTGCCGGAGCAGGAGCGGGCCGGTGCCGTCCGGCACCTGGTGCACACCCACGTCGCCGCCGTGCTCGGCCTCGCCGGCCCGGACGCGGTCGAGGCGGACCGCACCTTCCAGAGCCTCGGCTTCGACTCGCTCACCGCCGTCGAGCTGCGCAACGCGCTCTCCACGGCGGCCGGCCTGCGACTCCCGGCCACTCTGATCTTCGACTACCCGACGCCGGTGGCCCTCGCCGAGTTCCTGTACGGCGAGCTGAGCGGCGCGCTCGACGTACCGCAGGAACGGCGCAGCGCCACCACGGCGTTCGGTGACGAACCGGTGGCGATCGTCGGGATGGCCTGCCGCTACCCCGGCGGGGTGTCCTCCCCGGAGGACCTGTGGCGGCTCGTCGCCGACGGCGTCGACGCCATCGACGGCTTCCCCACCGACCGGGGCTGGGACCTGGCCCGGCTCTACGACCCGACCAGCACCCGCCCCGACACCAGCTACGCCGACCAGGGCGGCTTCCTGCCCGGCGCGGCCGGCTTCGACCCGGCGTTCTTCGGCATCTCGCCCCGCGAGGCCGTGCTGATGGACCCGCAGCAGCGGCAACTGTTGGAGGTCTCCTGGGAGGCGTTCGAGCGGGCCGGCATCGACCCCTCCTCGGTCCGCGGCTCCGCCACCGGTGTCTTCGCCGGCCTGATGTACCACGACTACGTGACCGGGCACAGCGCCGGCAGCGTCGTCTCCGGGCGGATCGCCTACACCCTCGGCCTCGAAGGCCCCGCCGTCACCGTAGACACGGCGTGTTCGTCGTCGTTGGTGGCGATGCACCTGGCGGGTCAGGCGTTGCGGTCGGGTGAGTGTGATCTGGCGTTGGCCGGTGGGGTGACGGTGATGGCGACGCCGGAGACGTTCGTGGAGTTCTCGCGGCAGCGGGGGTTGGCGCCGGATGGTCGGTGCAAGCCGTTCGCGGCGGCGGCCGACGGGACGGGCTGGTCCGAGGGCGTCGGCGTGCTGGTGCTCGAACGCCTCTCCGACGCCCGGCGGAACGGACACACCATCCTCGGTCTCGTCCGGGGCTCGGCGGTCAACCAGGACGGCGCGTCGAACGGCCTGACCGCCCCCAACGGGCCGGCGCAGCAGCGGGTGATCCGGCAGGCCCTCGCCAACGCCCGGGTGTCGGCCGCCGAGGTGGACGTGGTGGAGGCGCACGGTACGGGCACCACGTTGGGTGATCCGATCGAGGCGCAGGCGATTCTGGCGACGTACGGTCGGGACCGGGAGCAGCCGCTCTGGTTGGGTTCGGTGAAGTCGAACCTGGGTCACACGCAGGCGGCGGCGGGTGTCGCCGGGGTGATGAAGATGGTGCTGGCGATGCGGCACGGGGTGGTGCCCCGCACGTTGCACGTGGACGCGCCGAGCCCGCACGTGGACTGGTCCGCCGGCGACGTACGGCTCGCCACCGAGGCGGTCGACTGGCCCGCCAACGGCCACCCCCGTCGGGCGGCGGTGTCGTCGTTCGGCATCAGCGGCACCAACGCCCACGTCATCGTCGAGGAGTACCCGCAGCCCGTCGTGGCCCCCGAGCCGACGCCGGCACCGGCCGTGGTGCTCTGGCCGCTCGCCAGCCGCTCCACCACCGGCCTCACCGCCCAGGCCACCCGGCTGCGGGACTTCCTCACCGACGAACGGCCGGTCGACGTCGGGCATTCGCTGGCCGTCGGTCGGGCGGCGCTGGATCACCGGGCGGTGGCCGTCGGTGGTACGGCCGCCGACCTGGCCTCCTCCCTGGAGGCGCTGACCTCGGGTGCCGGCCTGTCGGGTCGGGTCACTGCGGGTCGTACGGCGGTGTTGTTCACCGGGCAGGGTGCGCAGCGGGTGGGGATGGGTCGTGAGTTGGCGGCGGCGTTCCCGGTGTTCGCGGCTGCGTTGGACGAGGTGTGTGCCGCGTTCGGGCCGTTGTTGGACGGTGATCTGCGGGAGGTGATGTTCACCGACCCGGACGGTGTTCTGGACCAGACCGGGTGGACGCAGCCGGCGTTGTTCGCGGTCGAGGTGGCGTTGTTCCGGCTCGCCGAATCCTGGGGGTTGAAGCCGGATTTCGTGGCCGGTCACTCGATCGGTGAGTTGGCTGCCGCGCACGTAGCCGGGGTGTGGTCGTTGGAGGACGCGTGTCGGGTGGTGGCAGCGCGTGGTGGTCTGATGCAGGCCCTTCCGGCGGGTGGGGCGATGCTGGCGATCGCCGCCCCGCTTGCCGAGCTGGACCTCGGTGACATCGACGTGGCGGCGGTGAACGGCCCCCGCGCGGTAGTGGTATCCGGCACGGAGGAGCAGATCGGCGCGCTGGAAGCCTCCCTGGAGGTGAAGACCCGTCGGCTGCGGGTGTCGCATGCGTTCCACTCGCACCTGATGGACCCGATGCTGGCCGAATACGGGCAGGTCGTCGACGGGGTGACCGCCAATCCGGCGGGCATTCCGCTGGTGTCGACCGCGACCGGTGACCTGGCCGGTGACGACGAACTCGGCTCGGTCGAATACTGGCAGGGCCAGGTGCGGGGCACCGTCCGGTTCGCCGACGCGGTCGCCGCCCTCGCCGCACGCGGAGTCACCCGGTTCATCGAGATCGGGCCGGACAGTGTGCTCACCGCGATGGTCGCCGACAGCCTCGACGACATGGTGACCATCGCGCTGCAACGCCGGGACCGGGAACAGGTCGAGGCGTACGCCACCGGGATGGCGCAGGCGTGGACCACCGGCGTCGACCTCGACTGGGCGGCGGTCAACCCCGGCGGCCGGACCGTCGACCTGCCCACCTACGCCTTCCAGCACCAGCACTACTGGATGCAGGACACCGGCGCGGACCGGGACGTCACCGCCGCCGGGCTGCTCGACGCCGGGCACCCGCTGCTGTCGGCCGTCACCACCCTGCCCGACACCGACGGGCTGATCGCCACCGGGCTGCTGTCCCGGCGTACCCACCCGTGGCTGGCCGAGCACGCGCTGGGCGACACGATCGTGCTGCCCGGCACCGGACTCGTCGAACTCGCCGTCCGGGCCGGGGACCAGGTCGGCTGTGGCCGGCTGGCCGAACTCACCCTCCAGGCGCCACTGGTCGTCCCCGACGACGACGGCGTCCAGGTGCAGGTGGCCGTCGGCGCGCCCGGCGAGGACGGCGGCCGGCCGGTCACCGTCTACTCCCGGCACCGGGACGTGCCGTGGACCCGGCACGCCACCGGCCTGCTTACCCCGGCCCCGGTAGACCCGCCGGCCGACCCGGCGACCGCCTGGCCGCCGGCCGCCGCCACCCCCGTCGACGTCGACGGGATCTACGAGCGGATGGCCGACGCCGGACTGGTCTACGGCCCGGTCTTCCAGGGCCTGCGGACCGCCTGGCGGCACGGCGACGAGGTGTACGCCGAGGTGGCGCTCCCCGCCGACGTGCTCGACGCCGACCGGTTCCACCTGCACCCCGCCCTGTTCGACGCGGCCCTGCACGCCGTCGGGCTGAGCCGGGGCGAGGGCCGGCCCGGCGTCCCGTTCTCCTGGACCGGGGTCACCGTCCACGCCACCGGGGCGGACGCGCTGCGGGTCACCGTCACCCCCGCCGGCCCCGACGAGGTCGCCCTCACCCTCACCGACCGCAGCGGCGCACCCGTCGCCCGGGTCGACTCGCTGGTGCTGCGGGAGATCGACACGTCCCAGCTCGCCGCAGCCCGCACCGGTCGGCAGGACCACCTCTACCGGGTCGACTGGACCCCGGTGCCGCTGCCCGCCACCCCGGCCACCGGCCGGTGGGCGCTGGTCGGCGTCGACGAGTTCAAGGTGGCCGCCGCGCTCGACACCGTCGGCCTGCTCGCCGAGACCCACCCCGACCTGACCGCCCTCACCGCCGCCCTGGACGCGGGCGGGGCCGCGCCGGACGTGGTGCTGGTCGCCAGCGTCCAGCCCGACTCGCGGGACCTCGCCGCCGGTGCCCGGCACACCACCGGTCAGCTGCTCACCCTGCTGCAGGGCTGGCTCGCCGACGAGCGGCTGGCGTCGTCCCGGCTGCTGGTGCTCAGCCACGGCGCGCAGGGCACCCGCGTCACCGAACCGGCCGCCGCGGCGGTCTGGGGTCTGGTCCGGTCCGCCCAGTCGGAGAATCCCGGCCGGATCGTCCTGGTCGACCTCGACGACCACGACGGGTCGGCCCAGGCGCTCCCGGCGGTGCTGGCCGGCGGCGAACCGCAGCTCGTCGTCCGCGAGGGCGTCGCCCACGCCGCCCGGCTGGTGCCCGCCACCGCGCCCGACGGCACCCCCGGCAGCGCCTTCACCGAGGGTGGGACCGTCCTGCTCACCGGGGCCGCCGGCACCCTCGGCGGGCTCGTCGCCCGGCACCTGGTCGACACGTACGGGGTGCGGCACCTGCTGCTGGCCAGCCGGCGCGGGCCGGACGCCCACGGAATGGCCGCGCTGTGCGACGACCTCACCGCCCGGGGAGCGGAGGTCACCGTGGCCGCCTGCGACCTGGCCGACCGGGACGCGGTCGCCGCGCTGCTCGCCGCAGTGCCCGCCGGGCACCCGCTGACCGGGGTGGTGCACGCCGCCGGGGTGCTCGACGACGGGATCATCCCGTCGCTGACCCGGGACCGTCTCGACGCGGTGCTGCGCCCCAAGGTCGACGCCGCAACCCACCTGCACGAGTTGACCCGCGACGCGGACCTCACCGCGTTCGTGCTGTTCTCCTCGGCGGCCGGCGTGCTCGGTGGCCCGGGGCAGGGCAACTACGCGGCGGCGAACGCCTTCCTCGACGCGCTGGCGGGCGCGCGGCGGGCCGCCGGGCTGCCCGCCCAGTCCCTGGCCTGGGGGCCGTGGGCCGGCGGCGGGATGGCCGACGACCTTGGCGGCACCGACCGGGCCCGGATGTCGCGGGGCGGGGTGCTGCCGATGTCCACCGGGGAGGGGCTGGCCCTGCTGGACGCGGCGCTGGCCCGTGCCGAGGCGGTGCTCGTCCCGGTCAAGGCCGACCTGGGCACCCCGGCGGGGGACGAGGTGCCGGCGATCCTGCGGGCCCTGGTCACCCCGACCCGGCGGGCCGCGTCGGCAACGAACCGGCCCGATCCGGCGGCGCTGCGGCGTACCCTCGGCGGGCTGGACGCCGACGGCCAGCAGGCGTTGCTGGCCGACCTGGTCCGCTCGCGCGCCGCGGCCGTGCTCGGCCACGGCGGTGCCGACGACCTCGACCCGGCGCTGCGCTTCGTCGAGCTGGGCTTCGACTCGCTCACCGCGATGGAGCTGCGCACCGCGCTCAACGAGGCGACCGGACTGCGACTGGCCACCGGGGTGGTCTTCGACCACGGCAGCGTCGACGAACTCGCCGCGCTGCTGCGCACCGAGCTGGCCGCGCCACCGGCCGAGGAGCGGGCCGGCACGCCCGACGCCGCCGCCGACACGATGAGCGCGCTGTTCCGCACCGCCGTCAAGAGCGGCCGGGTGCAGCAGGGCCTGTCCCTGCTGTACGCGGTGGCCGACATCCGGCCCACCTTCGACGGCCCGGCCGACCTGCCGCAGGTCCCCGCCCCGCGCCGGCTCGCCCGGGGCGACCAGGGGCCGGCGATCATCTGCTTCCCGTCGCCGATGGCGCTCGGCGGCGACCAGCAGTACGCCCGGTTCACCGCCGAGTTCGGCGGCACCCGGGACGTGTGGACCCTGCCGGTGCCCGGATTCGGCCGGGACGAGAGCCTGCCCGCCTCCGCCGACGCGGCGGTACGGGTCTTCGCCGAGATGGTCCGTCCGATCGCCGAGCAGGGGCCGTACGTGATCGTCGGATACTCCTCCGGCGGGTTGTTCGCCCACGCCACCGCCGGTGAGCTGGAGCGGCAGGGGCACGGCCCGGCCGGGGTGGTGCTGCTGGACACCTACCTCACCACCGGCAGCACCACGGCGACGTTCTTCACCCACATGCTCGACTCGCTGCTGGACCGGGAGGCCACCTTCGGCGAGTTCAGCAGCGCCCGGCTGTCGGCGATGGGCCGCTACGTCCGGCTGTTGCAGAGCTGCCCGGTGGAGGCGATCGACACGCCGGTGCTCTTCGTCCGGCCGCAGGAGTCCATCGTGGCCGGCGGGGACGACGACGGGTGGCGGGCCACCTGGGAGACCCCGCACACGCTCCGGGAGGTGCCCGGCGACCACTTCACCATGATGGAGGGGCAGGTCGCCACGACCGCCGGGGTGGTACGGGACTGGATCGCGCAGTGACGACACCGGGAGTGGACGACATGACACTGGCACCGACCGCGAAGGGCACCGTCGAGTTCGGTGACCACCGGACCTGGTACCGGGTGACGGGCGAGCTGCACGACGGCAAGCCGCCGCTGGTGGTGCTGCACGGCGGGCCCGGCAGCACCCACGACTACCTGCTGAACATGGCCGGGTTGAGCCGGTCCGGCTGGCCGGTGGTGCACTACGACCAGCTCGGCAACGGCGGCTCCACCCACCTGCGGGGCCGGGGCGCCGACTTCTGGACCGTCGAGCTGTTCCTCGCCGAACTCGACAACCTGCTGGACCGCCTCGGCATCGCCGAGGAGTACGTGCTGTTCGGGCAGTCCTGGGGCGGGGTGCTGGCGGCGGCCCACGCGGCCGACCGGCCGGCCGGGCTGCGCGGCCTGGTGATCGCCAACGCGCCCGCGTCGTACCCGCTGTGGCTGCCGGAGCTGGACGTGCTGCGGGCCGCGCTGCCCCCCGGGGTGGACGCGACGCTGCGCCGGCACGAGGCCGCCGGCACCACCGGCAGCCCGGCGTACACGGCCGCGATGATGGTGTTCTACCAGCGGCACGTGTGCCGGCGGAAGCCGTTGCCGCCGGAGCTGATGGCCACCTTCATGGAGATCAACGGCGATCCGACCGTCTACCACGCGATGAACGGGCCGAGCGAGTTCCACATCACCGGCACGCTGCGCGACTACTCGCTGCTCGACCGGCTGCCGCAGATCGACACCCCGACCCTGGTGATCAGCGGCGAGTACGACGAGGTCACCCCGGCGGCCGTGCGCCCCTTCCACGATCTCGTCCCCGGGGCCCGCTGGGAGATCATCGAGGGGGCCAGCCACCTGCCCCACCTGGAGACCCCGGAGCGGTTCACCGAGATCCTCACCCAGTTCCTCGACAAGCTCTGAGCCCCGACCGCCCCGGCGGCCCGCTCAGGCGGGGCGGGCCGCCGGGGCGGGGTGCCGGGCGTCGTAGGCCGCCCGGTGGGCGTGCACGTCGTCCAGGTGCGTTTCGGCCCACGTCTTGAGGGCACGCATCGTCTCGTGCAGCGAGAAGCCGAGGTCGGTCAGCTCGTAGGTGACCGTGACCGGCACGGTCGCCGTCGCGGTCCGGCTGACCAGGCCGTCGCGTTCCAGGGTGCGCAGCGTCTGGGTGAGCATCTTCTGGCTGACCCCGGCGAGCAGGCGGGACAGCTCCGAGTAGCGCATCGGTCGGGGGGTGCCGGCGCAGTCCGCGCCGAAGGGGTGCGACCCGTCGGTACGCAGCGCGGCCAGCACCAGCGCGACCCACTTGTCGGAGATCCGGGCGAGCAGTTCCCGACTGGGACACTGTGCCACGAACGCGTCGTACGCCACCGCCGTCTCCGCGCGGCGCTCGGCCGCCGTCCTCGTCGTCATGGCCGTTCCTCCCACAGTCGGTGTGCTACGCACTTTCAGGTGCCTACTTCCCATCAGAAACCTACCTCACCGATAGTGGTCCGGTACCAGCCCGTTCACCAAGAAAGGCCGAGGTAACCGCATGCTCACCCGTACTCTGCCCGGCGGCACCTGGACGCTGGGCGACCTGACCGTCAGCCGGTTCGGCTACGGCGCCATGCAGCTCGCCGGCCCCGGGGTGATGGGACCGCCCGCCGACCCGGACGCCGCCCTGGCCGTCCTGCGGGAGGTCGTCGCCCTCGGCATCACGCACATCGACACCAGCGACGCCTACGGGCCGCACGTCACCAACCGGCTGATCCGCGAGGCCCTGCACCCGTACCCCGAAGGGCTGCACCTGGTGACCAAGGTCGGCGCGACCCGGGACCCGCAGGGCGGCTGGCCCATCGCGCGGGAGCCGGAGCAACTGCGCCGGGCCGTCGAGGAGAACCTGGAAAACCTCGGCGTCGAGGCCCTGGACCTGGTCAACCTCCGACTCGGCGACGCCATGGGCCCCGCGGCCGGCTCCCTCGCCGAGCCGTTCGAGACGCTCCTCGCGCTCCAGCAGGAGGGCCTGATCCGGCACCTGGGACTGAGCAACGTGACGCCGGAACAGGTCGCCGAGGCGCAGTCGATCGCCCCGATCGTCTGCGTGCAGAACCTCTACAACCTGGCGTACCGCCACGACGACGCGCTGATCGACAGGCTCGCCGGGCAGGGGGTGGCCTACGTGCCGTACTTCCCGCTGGGTGGCTTCAGCCCGTTGCAGTCCGCGGCGCTGTCGGCCGTGGCCGCCCGCCGGGACGCCACGCCGATGGCCGTCGCGCTGGCCTGGCTGTTGCAGCGCTCACCCAACATCCTGCTCATCCCCGGCACCTCGTCGGTGGCGCACCTGCGGGAGAACGTCGCCGGGGCGGCGCTGACCCTCACCGCCGAGGACCTCGCCGACCTGGAGGCGATCGGCCGCTGACCGGCAACCACGAACAGTGCCCGTGACCGGTCCGGTCACGGGCACTGTTCGGGACGCGTGCCGCTCACACCGCAGCGGGCGCGCCCCGCATGTCGGTCAGCACGCGCCACAGCGTCTGCGGGGTGGCGAACGTCTCCATCGACATCGCCTCGTCGACGAAGCGCACGTCGTACTCGCTCTCCAGGGTGGCCAGCAGTTCGACCATGGCGAGGGAGTCCAGGCCGGAGTCGCGCAGGCTGGTGCCGGCCAGCAGCGTCTCCTCGGGGTCGAGGAAGGGCAGGTGCTGGCGCAGGATGGCCTCGAACCGTTGATCCCACATGTCCGCGATTCCTTCCGGTGCAGGGTGAACAGACGCTAACAACGCCCGTGGGCGCTGACGACCCGACAATTCCCCGGCCCTCGGCCGACCCGGGTAAGGGGTCGTTAGGGGGGTCGATGCGGGTGGGGGCCGGCGGGGCCGCCGATACGCTCCGGCCATGAGTCGAGAGAACTTCGCGCGCACGCATGCCTCCGTGGAGACGCTGCACGAGTTCCTGTTGGCGGGCGCCCGGCTGACGCCCGACAAGCCGGCCGTCATCCAGGCCGTCGGCGGCGAGGTCGGCTCCATCTCGTACCGTCAGCTCGCCCAGCGGGTCGACGGCTACGCCGCTGCCCTCGACGAACTCGGCCTGGACATCGGCGACCGGGTGATCCTGGAGTCGGACACCTCGCCGACCGCCATCGCGGTCTTCCTGGCCTGCTCCTCGCTGGGCCTGACGTTCATTCCGGTCAGCCCGGAGACCCCGGCCCAGCGGCTCGCGCTGATCGCCGAGAGCACCGCCGCCGCGCTGCACCTGCAACCCGTCGACGGCCGCCGCGAGGGTGTGCCCGCGCCGCTGGGCACCGCCCGGTTCGGCCCGGACGGCATCCAGGTCGAGCGGACGCCCGCGCCGCGCACCCGGCACCGCCGGGAACTGGTGCCCACCGACCCGGCCTACATGATCTTCACGTCCGGCACCACCGGCCGGCCCAAGGGCGTGGTGATGAGCCACCGGGGCGTGCTCGCCTTCTTCCGGGGGATGCTGCGGCACGGCATCGTCTCCGCCGAGGACCGGGTCGCCACCACCTCGCCGTTGCAGTTCGACTTCTCGCTGCTCGACATCGGCCTGGCGCTGGGCAGCGGCGCGGCCGTGGTGCCGGTGCCCCGGTCGCTGCTGCGCTGGCCGCGCCGTTTCGTGCAGTTCCTCGCCGACAGCGGCGCCACCCAGGTCAACGGCGTGCCGTCGATCTGGCGGGGGGTGCTGCGGCACGAGTTCGCCGGGTTGGCCGCGCTCGGCGAGCAGATCCGCGGGGTGCTCTACTCGGGCGAGAACTTCCCCCTGCCCGAGATGCGGGAGCTGCAACGCGCCCTGCCGCACGCCCGGGTGGTCAACTGCTTCGGCAGCAGCGAGTCCATCGCCGCGTCCTTCACCGACGTGCCCAACCCGCTGCCCGAGGACGTCGACCGGATCTCCATCGGCCACGCCCACCCAGGCGCGGAGATGCTGCTGATCGACGAGGACGGCCGGCCGGTCGACGAGCCGGGTGTCGTCGGGCAGATCCACCTGCGCAGCGCCGCCCTGTTCCACGGCTACTGGAACGACCCGGAGGCCACCGCCGCCGCGCTGGTCCCCGACCCGCTCAACCCGGCCACCGGGCAGGTGGTCTTCCGCACCGGCGACCTGGCCTACCGGGGCGAGGGTGGGGAGCTGTACTTCACCGGCCGGGCCGACTCCCTGGTCAAGATCCGGGGCAACCGGGTCGAGCTGGGTGAGGTGGAGCGCCGGGTCCGCGAGTTCCCGGGCATCGCCGGCGCCGCCGCGCTGATGCTGCCGCAGGAGGGCAAGGACCCGGTGCTGGCCGCGTTCGTGGTGCTCGACGAGGGCGTCACCGGTGTGGAGGAGATGGAACTGGGCGCGTTCTGCCTGGAGGCGCTGCCCGACTACATGGTGCCGCAGCAGGTCCGGGTGATCGACGAACTGCCGGTCAACGCCAACGGCAAGATCGACCGCCGGGCCCTCGCCGAGCGCGCCGGACAGCCCGCGCAGCGCTGACCCGGCCCCCGACGGCCCCTGGCCGGTCCCTTCAGGAGGGGGACCGGCCAGGGGTTTTCTCCTGCCGGCACCCGGGGGTGGACGGCACGATGCCCGGCCCGGAGTGCTCCGGGCCGGGCATCGACAGGGTCAGTTCCCGGCGGCCTCGCGGGCCAGCCGGGCGCGGTCGACCTTGCGGTTGGAGTTCAACGGGAACTCCGGCACGTGCCGGTACGACCGCGGCAGCATCCCCTTGGGCAGGATCTGCCGCAACTGCCGGGACAGCTCCGCCGGGGCGGTCGGCGCACCCGTGTAGAAGACCACCAGTTCGGTGCCGCCGGCCCCGGTACGGGCCACGGTCACCGCGTCCTCGATGCCGGGGCAGCCCCGCAGGGCGTGCTCGATCTCGGCCAGCTCCACCCGCCAGCCGTGCACCTGCACCTGCGAGTCGAGCCGACCCAGGTAGATCAGCTCCTTGTTCTCCAACCGCCGGACCCGGTCCCCGGTGCGGTACCAGCGCCGGCCGTCGCGCAGCAGGAACCGGCCCTCGTCGTCGGCCGGGTCGAGGTAGCCGGGGGTGAGCTGCGGGCCGGTGATGCACAGCTCCCCCTCCACCTCGCTGGCCGTGCCGTCGGCGTCGAGCAGCACCCCGTCGTGCCCGTCGTGCAGCGTCCCGATCGGGACCAGCCCGTTGACGCACAGCCCCGGCGAGGTCTGCGGCGACCAGCGGTGCCCGGTGATGGTCACGGTCAGCTCGGTCGGGCCGTAGATGTTCTCCAGCGTCGACCCGGAGGCCGATGCCTGCCAGTCCACCGCGTCCGCCGCGTGCAGCGCCTCCCCGGCGAAGAAGCTCCACCGCAGCGACGGCATCGCCGCCACCGCCAGCCGGCCGGTCCGCCGGACCAGGGTGATCGCGCTCGGGGTGGAGAACCACACCGTCAGGCCCCGCTCGGCGACGAACGCCGGCACGTCGCGGTAGGCCGCCGGCGGCACCGGGTGCACGCTCGCCCCCGCACCCCAGGCGCAGAACAGGTCGAACATCGCGCAGTCGAAGTTCAGGTCGAACGACTGGGAGAACCGGTCGTCCGGACCAAAGTCGTATCGGTCGTCCAGCACCGAGAAGTAGTGCCGCAGGTTCCCGTGGGTGATCGGCACCCCCTTGGGCCGCCCCGTCGACCCCGAGGTGAACAGCACGTAGGCGACGTCGTCCGGGCCGGCGGCGCGGGGCGTGGCCAGCGGCGTCGCCCCCACCACCGGCAGCCGCAGCCCGCTGCCGCTGCCGCGCGGGTCCACCACCGGCGCGAACACCGGCACCCCGGCCACCGCGTCGCCCAGCTCGGCCCGGACCGCCAGCCCGGCCTCGTCGAGCAGCAGGGTGGACACCCCGCACGCGGTGAGCATCCCCGCCGTCCGGGCCGCCGGGAACTCCGGGTGCAGCGGTACGGCGGTCGCGCCGACGTACAGGGTGGCCAGCAGCCCGGCGTACGACTCCAGGGTCTTGCCGGCCAGGATGCCGACCACCCGGGGCGGCCCGTCCGGGCCGGCGGCCAACGCCCCCGCCCAGCGCAACGCGGTGGCGTGCAGCTCCTCGTAGCTGACCGGCCCGGACGGCAGATGCAGGGCGGTGGCCCGGGGCGCCGCGGCCAACCCCTGGAGGAACCGGCCGTGCAGGGCGTAGTCGGTGTGCTGGGTCATCTCGTCCTCCGTGCTCTGCCGACCGTCAGGCGGCAACGCTGCGGCGGATCGGCCGCAGCGCCCGCCGGGGGTCCACGATGGTGGTCCGGAAGTTGCGGACGGTCGCGCCGACCCGGCCCCACAACCGGTCCGGTCCGCAGACGTGCACCGTCTGCACCCCGGACCGCTGGAACGTGGCGACCACCTCCGGCCAGCGCACCGGGGTGACGATCCCGTCGAGCAGCATCGTCCGTACGCCGTCGGCGGTGGTGCGTACGGTGCCGTCCTGGTCGGCGACGACCGGGATCTGCGGGTCGGTGAAGTGCAGCGACCCGAACAGCTCCGCCTCCACCCGGTCGCGCAACGGTCCGAACGCGGCGGCGTGCAGCGGCGGGTCCATCACGTACAGCGGCAACCCACCGCCGGCCCGCAGCCGCTGCGCCAGCCAGTCGGTGCGCCCCTCGTGCAGGGTCACCATCCAGAAGTCGGTATCCACGTAGCAGGAGATCTCGTACCACTCGCCGGCCTCGTCCAGCTCGGCCAGGATCTCCCGCAGCCGCTCGGCCGGGGTACGGACGAACGACATCGTCACCACGCCCCGCTGCTCGGCGGTGAAGTACTCCGTCTCGATCCGGGACAGCCGCGCCGTCATCCGGACCGCCTCGGCGAAGTCCAGCGCGCCGCTGAACACGGCGGCGGCCTTGCCCCCGAAGCTGGGCCCGGCGATCAGGTCCGGCCGCAGGTCCATGGTCCGTTCCGCCCACCGGGCCAGCGCCACGCAGTTGACCAGGAAGGCCACCTGGGCGTACTCGGAGTAGTCGCTGTCGCTGTCGCGGTACCTGGCGAACAGGTCGTAGTCCAGGGCGTCGCTGGCGGTGGCGAGCAGCTCGCGGGCGTCCCGGTCGATGAGCATGAACTTCGCGACGTCGGCGAAGTCGCACGGACCCATCCCGGGGAAGACGATGGCGCTGGTCATCTGGGGCGTCCTTGTCGTCGGGGCAGACCGGCACCGGCGCGGTCGGCGGGGGAGTCGGTGCGGGTCACCGGGGAAGCTTGGCCAGGGCCTGCTCGATGCGGACCAACGCGTCGGCGACGTGCGGCACCGTCAGCGGGTCGGCGGCGGTCTGCGTCTGCCGCTGCTGCTCCCGGGTCTCGCCGTAGAGCATGCTGGTGGCGGCCCGGAACCGCAGCGCCTCCGGCCGGTCGCCGAAGTGGTGGCCGGAGAGCACCGCTATGCCCAGCTCCTCCAGCAGGTAGCGCTGCAACCCTGCGCCGTCGGTGATGCCCTGCTCGGCCAGCGGCTCGCGCAGCGGCGCGAAGTCCGGGTAGACGTAGAACGCGCCGGTCGGCGGCCGGCAGGTGGCACCCGCCTCCACCATGATCCGGTGCACGGCGCCGGCCACCGCGCCGTGCAGCGCGGCGTCCTCGACGAGCCGCTCGCGGATCTCCGGCGGCTCGGCGAAGGCGTACCGGGCGACCGACTGCATCGGCCCGGCCAGGGTGGACCAGATCTCGCTGGCGACCGAGGCCACGTCGGCCCGGAGGCGTTCACCCCATCCACCGGCGGGGAACCGGGCCGCGCCGATCCGCCAGCCGCCGAGCGCCAGGTTCTTGCTGAGCCCGGTGAGCACCACGGTCCGCCGGGGGGCGACCTCGGCGGGGGAGAGCAGGTCCGTGCCCGGGGTGTGCAGGATGTCCCGGTAGATCTCGTCCGAGACGATCAGCAGGTCCTCCTCCTCGGCGATCGCGCACAGCTCGCGGACCAGGTCGTCCGGGGCGTGCGTGCCGGTCGGGTTGTCCGGCGAGGTGAGCACCAGAAGGCGCGGGTCGTGACCCAGCACCCGGGCGGCGCGGATCGTCTCCCGCAGCGCCGCCGGGTCGGGCACCCCGCCGCACGACTCGGGGACCGGCACCCCCAGCGCGGTCTTGCCGGCCAGCCGGGCCTGCGGGGCGTAGGTGACCCAGCTCGGCGCGGCGAGCAGGGTGTCCCCGCCGACGACCAGTTGCAGGGCCATCAGCAGCGGCTTGCTGCCCGGCGCGATGATCACCTGGTCGGCCTCGGTGGGCAGCCGGCGACGGGAGAAGTACCCGGCCACCGCGTCCCGGGTGGCGGCGTCGCCGACCACCGGCCCGTAGGCGTTACGGTCGCCGCCTTCGGTCAGTGCCCGCAGCAGCGGCGGGAACACCGGCAGGCGGGACTCGCCGAAGCCCAGGTGCACGATGGACTCGCCGGCGGCGATGCGCTGTGCGACCAACTGGTCGAGTGCGAGGTTGGGCGAGATCTTCCGGCCGGCCATCGCCAGCTCCCTTCGGGTCGGTGGGTGGTTCAGGCGGTGACGGCCGCGCCGGGGCGGGCCGCGCTGGGGCTGACCGCGGCGAGGATGTCCGCCGGGGCGCTCGGGTCGATCTCCAGGTCGCTCAGCCAGGCCGCGTCGGCCGACCAACGGGCCCGGAACGGCCTGCCGACCAGCCGCCGGTCGCGAGCCTGGATCAGCCGGAGCTGGAAGAAGTCGCCGTCCGGGGTCCGCTCGACGCCGTCGACCAGGACCTTGCCGGGGGTGGCCGACATGACCGGTCCGCGCACCGTCCGGGCCAGGCCGGGCAGGTCCTGGTACGCGGTACGGAAGATGTCGGCGGCCCGGGTGAGCGGCACCTGGAAGTAGTCCCGGGGACCGGTGTCCCGCTCGACGAACATGTAGTAGGGCACCGCGCCGACAGCCAGCTCCGCCCGCCACATCTCGCTCCAGGCGCGGGCGTCGTCGTTGACGTAGCGGATCAGCGGGGCCTGGCAGTAGACCACCGCCCCGGTCGACCTGATCCGGGCGATGGCCCGGCCGGCGACCTCGGTGGCCAGCTCCCGGGGGTGGCTGAAGTGCGCCATCACCGCGACACTGCGCCCCGACGCGACCACCTGCTCGAACAGCCGCAGCAGGTCGTCGGCGTCGCTGTCGGAGACGAACCGGTACGGCCAGTAGGCGACCGCCTTGGTGCCGAACCGGATGGTGCGCACCGTGTCGACGGCCAGCAGCGGCTCCACGTGGCTGCGCAGCCGCTCCGTCGACATGATCATCGGGTCGCCCCCGGTGACCAGCACGTCGGTCACCGCCGGGTGCCGGTGCAGGTAGCTCACCAACTGCTCCGGGCCGGGTGCGGCGAACCGCAGGTCGGCGTCCCCGACGAACTGTGCCCACCGGAAGCAGTAGGTGCAGTACGCGTGGCAGGTCTGCCCCTGCTGCGGGAAGTACAGCACCGTCTCCCGGTACTTGTGCTGCATGCCCGGCAACTCCTGGCCGTCCAGGCTGGGCACGTTGTGCTGCTGCTGCCCGGACGGGTGCGGGTTGAGCCCCGCGCGGATCCGGGCCACCTCGCCGCGCAGCCCCTTACGGTCACCGGCGCGCAGCAGGTCGCCGACGATCCGCTCGTCGGCGGCGGCGAGCATGCCGCGCTGCGGGAACACCAGCCGGAAGATCGGGTCGTCCGGGATACGGTCCCAGTCGATCAGGTGCGACAGGACGTACTCGTTGACCCGGAACGGCAGCACCTGGGAAATGGTGCGGACCGCGTGCAGATTGTCGGCCGACAATCCGTACCGGGCGCCCAGCTCATCGATGTGGTGCGGCCCGAAGGAGTGGAACCGCCCCGGATCGGCGGTCGTGGAAACGAGCAGGGACATCAACCATCCTCCATGGGGGGTTGCGCCCACCGACGTGGCGTGACTCAATCACCGGTGCGCGCCCGCGAGAATCGCTCGACGGTCAACAGCGCGTTGCCTCGCCCACACGCTAGTGGCGGCCCGTCCGCCCGGACCCCTAGCGGAACCCCAGAGCCGCCCCTTAGCGCAGTCGGTAGGGGGAGGCTAGGGGCGTCGCGGGGGTGTAGGTGGATTTCCTTTCCTGATTACGTATCCCTCGCCTGGTCCGGCCGGCGCCCGGCGTGTCGCCCGGATACGCCGTACCGCACCGAGCGGCCGAAGAACATCGACGCCAGCGCCGGATCACGTGCGCCCGGTGCGACCCGAGGGAGTGCTCCGTGACGATCGATCAGGAGATCCGTAAATATCCGTTCAGCGAGGCGCCCGGGATCGACATCGACCCCGTCTACGGGCTGCTGCGCAGCACCGAGCCGCTGGCCCGGGTGCAACTGCCGTACGGCGAGGTGTCCTGGCTGGCCACCCGGTACGAGGACGTCAAGACCGTGCTGACCGACCCGCGGTTCAGCCGGGCCGCGGCGCAGGGCAAGGACCAGCCCCGTACCCGCGAGGAGATGACCTACGAGGGCATCATCGGGCTCGACCCGCCGGACCACACCCGGCTGCGCAAGCTCGCCGGCAAGGCGCTGACCGCCCGCCGGGTCAACGAGATGCGCGAGGGCGCCCAGCGCATCGCCAACGAGTACGTCGACGAGATGATCGCCAAGGGCTCCCCGGGTGACCTGGTCGAGCTGTTCGCCCTGCCGTACCCGATCACCGTCATCTGCGAGCTGCTCGGGGTGCCGTTCGAGGACCGGGCCCAGTTCCGGATCTGGACCGAGGGGCTGACCAGCACCAGCGAGCAGCTGATGGTCTACGCCGAGCAGCTGTTCGGCTACATGGGCAAGCTCGTCGCCCAGCGCCGTGAGCAGCCCACCGACGACCTGCTCGGCGCGCTGGTCAAGGCCCGCGACGAGGGCGACCGGCTGACCGAGCAGGAACTGCTGTCCATCGCCGGGGTCGGGCTGCTGCTCACCGGCGTCGAGACGGTCTCCACGCACATCCCCAACTTCGTCTACGCGCTGCTCACCCACCCGGAGCTGATGGCGCAGCTGCGCGCCGACCGGAGCCTGGTGCCGGCGGCCGTGGAGGAGCTGCTGCGGATGATCCCGCTGAACCCGGCCGCCATGTTCCCCCGGTACGCGGTGGAGGACGTGGAGCTGAGCGGGATCACCGTGCGTGCCGGTGAGCCGGTGCTGGTCTCCCTGCCCGGGGCCAACCGGGACCCGGAGATCTTCGACAACCCGGAGACCTTCGACTTCACCCGCGAGCAGAACCCGCACGTCGCGTTCGGCCACGGCCCGCACCACTGCCTCGGCGCGCAGCTGGCCCGGATGGAGCTGCAGGTCGCCCTGCACACCATCCTGGACCGGTTCCCCGAGCTGAGCCTGGCCGACGGCGACGCGGGCGTGTCGTGGAAGTCCGGCCTGCTGGTCCGGGGCCCGAACAAGCTGCTGGTGGCCTGGTGACCGCTGTGGACACCAGGTGGACCGTCACCGTCGACCGGGACGCCTGCATCGGCACCGGGGTCTGCGCCGGCGCAGCCCCCCGCCAGATCGAGATCCGGGCGGGCAAGGCGTCCGCCCTGGCCCCGGAGACCGCCCCCGACGAGGCGGTCATCGACGCCGCCGACATGTGCCCGATGTCCGCGATCACGGTCCGCGACGCCGCCTCCGGCGCGCTGCTCGCGCCCGAGGAGTAACACCGCCCCGACCGGTGAACCCACCGGTCGCCGCGAGGCCGCCGCGACCGGTCCCCCTACCGGTCGCGGCGGCCTTGCCGTGATCGGGCGCCGAAAGCCGACACACCGAGCCGGGCGTCGAACCCGGAGACCTAGTGGAGCGTGCCATGAGCGAGTCCGTGAACCCCACCGGTGCCGAGCCCGACGCCCTGTCGGCACTGCGGCGACGGCTGGAGGGCCGCACGGCCGACGAGCAGGACCGGGCGCTCACCGCGCTGGTCCGGGAGCAGGCCCGCGACGTGCTGCGGACCGTACTGCCGGACGGCCCGGACGCGGTCGAGCCCGGCCGGCCCTTCCGCGACCTGGGCTTCGACTCGCTCGCCGCGGTCGAGCTGCACCGTCGGCTCGCCGCCGCGACCGGCCTGGACCTGCCGGTCACCCTGGTCTTCGACCACCCGACGCCGCAGGCGGTCGGGCGGCTGCTGCGGACCCTGCTCGGTGGGGACGCCGCGCCCGCGCCGGTCGCCGCGCCGCTGCGCCGGCCCGCCGCCGACGACGAGCCGATCGCGGTGGTCGGTATCGGCTGCCGCTACCCGGGGCACAGCACCTCCGCCGACGACCTGTGGCGGCTGGTCTTCGAGGGCCGCCACGTGATCAGCGACTTCCCGACCGACCGGGGCTGGGACACCGACGGCCTCTACGACCCGGACCCGGGCAAGCCGGGCAAGACCTACGTGCGTCAGGGCGGTTTCCTGGAGGGCGCGGCCGAGTTCGACGCGGACTTCTTCGGCATCAGCCCGCGCGAGGCGATGACGATGGACCCGCAGCAGCGGCTGGTGCTGGAGACCGCCTGGGAGGCGCTGGAGGACGCCGGTATCGACTCGGCGTCGCTGCGCGGCAGCCAGACCGGTGTCTTCATCGGCGCCGAACCGCAGGAGTACGGCCCCCGGCTGCACGAGGCCCCGGAGGGCCTGGACGGCTACCTGCTCACCGGCAACGCGCCGAGCGTGGTGTCCGGCCGGCTCGCCTACACCTTCGGCTTCGAGGGCCCGACGCTGACCGTGGACACCGCCTGCTCGGGTTCGCTGGTCGCCCTGCACCTGGCCTGCCAGGCCGTGCAGCGCGGCGAGTGCACCACGGCGTTGGCCGGTGGGGTCGCGGTGATGGTGCACCCGGGCGCGTTCACCGCGTTCAGCCGGCAGCGGGGCCTCGCCCCGGACGGGCTGTGCAAGCCGTTCGCGGCGGCGGCCGACGGCACCGGCTGGGCCGAGGGGGTCGGCATCCTGGTGCTGGAGCGGCTCTCCGACGCCCGCCGCAACGGCCACCGGGTGCTCGGGGTGATCCGGGGTTCGGCGATCAACCAGGACGGCGCGTCCAACGGGTTGACCGCCCCGAACGGGCCGTCCCAGCAGCGGGTGATCATGTCCGCGCTGGCCTCGGCCGGTCTGGCCGCCACCGACGTCGACCTGGTCGAGGCGCACGGCACCGGCACCCGGCTCGGCGACCCGATCGAGGCCCAGGCGATCATCGCCACCTACGGCCGGGAACGCCCCGCCGACCGGCCGCTGTGGCTCGGTTCCCTCAAGTCCAACATCGGCCACTCGCAGGCCGCCGCCGGCGTCGCCGGGGTGATCAAGGTGCTGATGGCGATGAAGCACCGGGTGCTGCCGCAGACCCTGCACGTCGACGCGCCCACCCCCAACGTGGACTGGTCGGCCGGCACCGTCGCGCTGCTCACCGAGGCCCGCCCGTGGGACGACCCGGGCCACCCGCGCCGGGCCGGGGTCTCCTCGTTCGGGGTCAGCGGCACCAACGCGCACGTCATCGTCGAGGAGCCGCCGGCTGTCGACGACGAGGCCGTGCCGGCCGTGCCGCAGCTGCCCAGCGAGGTGCTGCCGGTGGTGCTCTCCGCCCGCAGCGAGGCGGCGCTGCGCGACCAGGCCGCCGCGTTGCTCGCCGTCGTGAACACCGACGGGGACGCCCCGGAACTGCTCGACGTCGCGTACTCGCTGGCCACCACCCGGACCGCGCTGGAGCAGCGGGCGGTGCTGGTGGCCCGGGACCGGCCCGGGGCCAGCCGTGACCTGGCCGCCCTCGCCGCCGGTGGCGACGTGCCCGGCGTACACCTGGGCCAGGCCACCGGTGGTGGGCTCGGTTTCCTGTTCACCGGGCAGGGCAGCCAGCGGCTGGACGCCGGCCGGCGGCTGCACCGCAGCTACCCGGTCTACGCCGCCGCGTTCGACGACGCCTGCGGCTGGCTCGACCTGCAACTGGACGTGCCGCTGGCCGACGTGCTGTTCGCCGAGCCCGGCACCGCCGAGGCGGCCCTGCTCGACCAGACCGCCTACACCCAGTGCGCGCTGTTCGCGGTGGAGGTCGCCCAGTTCCGGCTGCTGGAGTCGTGGGGGATCCGGCCGGACCTGCTCGCCGGGCACTCGATCGGTGAGCTGGCCGCCGCCCACGTCGCCGGGGTGCTTTCCCTGGAGGACGCCGCCCTGCTGGTCGCCGCGCGCGGCCGGCTCATGCAGCAGCTCCCCGCCGAGGGCGCGATGATCTCGGTGCAGGCCACCGAGGAGCAGGTCCGCCCGCTGCTGGCCGGCCGCGAGGAGCAGGTGGGCCTGGCCGCGGTGAACGGACCGACCTCGGTGGTGGTCTCCGGCGACGAGGACGCCGTGCTGGAGGTGGTCGCCGCCCTCGCCGCCGCCGGGCACAAGACGAAGCGGCTCAAGGTCAGCCACGCCTTCCACTCGCCGCTGATGACGCCGATGCTCGCCGAGTTCGGCCGGTTGGCGCACGTGCTCACCTACCGCCCGCCGACCATCCCGGTCGTCTCCACGGTCACCGGCCGGCCGGTGCTCGCCGGTGAACTGTGCGACCCCGACTACTGGGTGCGGCACGTGCGTGACAGCGTCCGGTTCGCCGACGCCGTCCGGGCGATGGTCGACGAGGGGGTCACCACCTTCCTCGAACTGGGTCCGGCCGGCGTGCTCTCCGCGATGGGTCCGGCCTGCCTCGACGACGACGCCGACGTGGTCTTCGCCCCGCTGCTGCGCGCCGACCACGACGAGGAGACCGACGTCGTCACCGCCGTCGCCCGCGCCCACGTGCGGGGCGTGCCGGTGGACTGGACGGCGTTCTTCGCCGCCCGGGGGGCCCGCCGGGTCGCGCTGCCCACGTACCCGTTCCAGCGTCGCCGGTTCTGGATGGAATCCGGTGGCGGCAGCGCCGACGCGACCGGCTTCGGTCAGCTCGCCGCCGGGCATCCGCTGGTCGGCGCGGTCGTCGGCCTGGCCGGCGGCGAGGGCGTGGTGCTCACCGGTCGGGTGTCGCTGCGCAGCCACCCGTGGCTGGCCGACCACACCATCTCCGGGGTGGCGCTGCTGCCCGGCACCGCGTTCGTCGAGCTGGCCGTGCGGGCCGGCGACCAGGTTGGCTGCCCCACCGTCGAGGAGCTGACCCTGGAGGCTCCGCTGGCGCTCGACGAGCGCGGTGTCGCCCTCCAGGTGGTCGTCGGCGTCGCCGACCCGGCCGGCCGCTGCCCGGTGGCCGTCTACTCGCGGCCCGACGGGTCCGACCCGGACGACCAGCTCTGGACCCGGCACGTCAGCGGCTTCCTCACCCCGGAGCCCGCCGACGCCGGGCAGCCGCTCACCCAGTGGCCGCCGCGCGACGCCCGCCCGGTCGACCTGGCCGGCATCTACGCCGAACTCGCCGACCAGGGCTACGGTTACGGCCCGGTCTTCCAGGGCCTCAAGGCCGTCTGGCGACACGGCCAGGAGGTGTACGCCGAGGTCGCGCTCCCCGCCGACAGCCGGGCCGAGGCGGCCCGGTTCGGCCTGCACCCGGCGGTGCTCGACGCCGCCCTGCACGCCATCGACGCGGCCCGCCGGGGCGAGCCCACCGACGACGAGGTGCGCATCCCGTTCGCCTGGAACGACGTCACCCTGCACGCCGCCGGTGCGGCCGAGGTGCGGGTGCGGATCGCCCCGGCCGCCGGAGACAGCGTGTCGGTGACCCTCGCCGACGCCACCGGCGCACCGGTGGCCACGGTGCGGTCGTTCGTCTCCCGGCCGGTCTCCACCGCCCAGCTCACCGCGGCCCGGGGCGGCTACCACGAGCGGCTGTTCCGGCTGGAGTGGACGAAGCTCGGGCACCGGCCCGCCCCGGCGGGCACCCCCCGCTGGGTGGTGCTCGGCGACGAGCGGATCGGCTCGGCCACCCGGCACGCCGACCCGGCCGCGCTGGGTGCCGCGATCGACGCCGGCGCGACCGCGCCCGAGTTCGCGTTCGTCGGCGTCGCCGCCGGTGACGTCCGGGCCGCCACCGCCGGTGCGTTGACGTTGGTGCAGCAGTGGCTGGCCGACGCGCGGCTGGCCGGCACCCGGCTGGTCTTCGTCAGCCGTGCCGACGACCTCGCCACCGAGGCGGTCTGGGGTCTGCTGCGGGCGGCGCAGACGGAGAACCCGGACCGGTTCGTCACCGTCCGGCTCGCCGACGCTCCCGCGCCGCTGCTGGCCGCCGCCCTGGCCACCGGCGAACCGGAACTGCGGGTACGCGACGGGGAGATCAGTGTGCCCCGGCTGGCCCGGGTCGCCACCACCCCCGACGGCAGCGACGACGCCGGTTGGCCGACCGACGGTACGGTGCTGGTCACCGGCGGCACCGGCGGGCTCGGCGCGCACGTCGCCAGGCACCTGGCCGGCAACCACGGCGTACGTCATCTGCTGTTGACCAGTCGTCGTGGGCCGGCGGCGGCCGGTGTGGCGGAGCTGCGCGCGGAGCTGGAAGCGGCCGGCGCGAGCGTCGAGGTGGCCGCCTGCGACGCGGCCGACGCCGATGCCCTGGCCGCGCTGCTCGCCGCCGTCCCGGCCGACCGGCCGCTGCGGGCGGTGGTGCACGCCGCCGGCATCGTCGACGACGGGACGATCGGCTCGCTCACCCCGCAGCGGATCGACGCGGTGCTGAAGGCCAAGCTGGACGGCGCGGTCAACCTCGACCGGTTGACCCGCGACGCCGACCTGACCGCGTTCGTGCTCTTCTCCTCCCTGGCGAGCCTGCTCGACTGCGCCGGGCAGGGCAACTACGCCGCCGCGAACGCCACCCTGAACGCGCTGGCCGCCGACCGCCGGGCGCAGGGCCGGCCCGCCGTCGCCCTCACCTGGGGTCTGTGGACCGGCGACAGCGGCATGGGCGGCCAGTTGGACGCCGCCGCGTTGCAGCGCATCGAGCGGTCCGGCATGCCCGGCCTCAGCCCGGCCGAGAACCTGGCCCTGCTCGACGCGGCGCTCGGCGTCGACGAGCCGGTGCTCGCCCCGATCCGGGTCGACCTGACCGCGCTGCGCAACCGGCCCGACGGGGTGCCGGCGCTGCTGCGCGGCCTGGTACCGCTGCCGGCCCGGCGGGCCGCGCAGGCTGCCGGCCCGGCGGACGCCGCGCAGGGGCTGGCCCGGCAGTTCGCCGGCCTCACCCCGGCCGAACGGGACCGGGTCACCCTCGACCTGGTCCGCGCGCACGTGGCCGCCGTGCTCGGCCACGACGGCGCGGAGGCGATCGAGCCCCGCCGCGCCTTCAACGAGCTGGGCTTCGACTCGCTGGCCGCGGTGGAGCTGCGTAACCGGCTCAACGCCGCCACCGGGCTGCGGCTGCCGGCGACCCTGGTCTTCGACTACCCGACGCCGGTGGCGCTCGCCGAGTTCGTGGTCTCCACCGTGCTCGGCACCGACGTGGACGTGGTGGTGCCGGAGCTGGCGTCGGCCTCGTTCACCCAGGAGCCGATCGCGATCGTCGCGATGAGCTGCCGCTTCCCCGGCGGGGTGAGCACCCCGGAGCAGCTGTGGGAGTTGCTGGAGGGCGGCGTGGACGCGGTCTCCCCGTTCCCCACCGACCGGGGTTGGGACCTGGCCGGCATGTACGACCCGGAGCCCGGCAAGCCCGGCAAGACGTACTCGATGGAGGGTGGTTTCCTCTACGACGCGGCCGACTTCGACGCGGACTTCTTCGGGATCAGCCCGCGTGAGGCGGTCGCGATGGACCCGCAGCAGCGGTTGCTGCTGGAGACGTCGTGGGAGGTGCTGGAGCGGGCCGGGATCGACCCGACCTCGCTCAAGGGCAGCCCGACCGGTGTCTTCGCCGGCGTCATGTACCACGACTACGCGCTGCGCCTGCACCAGGTGCCCGACGAACTGGCCGGCTACCTGGGCAACGGCAGCCTGGCCAGCATCGTCTCCGGCCGGGTCGCCTACACCCTCGGCCTGGAGGGGCCGGCGGTGTCGATCGACACCGCCTGCTCGTCGTCGCTGGTGGCGATCCACCTGGCGGTGCAGGCGCTGCGGGCCGGGGAGTGCTCGCTGGCCCTGGCCGGTGGCGTCACGGTGATGTCCACCCCGGACACGTTCATCGACTTCAGCCGCCAGCGGGGCCTGGCCAAGGACGGCCGGTCCAAGTCGTTCGCCGCCGGGGCCGACGGCACCGGCTGGGGTGAGGGCGCCGGCATGCTGCTGCTGGAGCGGTTGTCCGACGCACGGGCCAACGGCCACCAGGTGCTCGCGGTGATCCGGGGCTCGGCCACCAACCAGGACGGCGCGTCCAACGGGCTCACCGCGCCGAACGGCCCCTCGCAGCAGCGGGTGATCCGGCAGGCGCTGGCCTCCGCCGGTGGCATCCCGGCGACCGAGGTGGACGCCGTCGAGGCGCACGGCACCGGCACCGCCCTCGGCGACCCGATCGAGGCGCAGGCGCTGCTGGCCACGTACGGGCAGGGCCGGCCGGGTGAGCGTCCGCTCTGGCTCGGCTCGATCAAGTCGAACATCGGGCACACCCAGGGTGCGGCAGGTGTCGCGGGCGTGATCAAGATGGTGTTGGCGATGCGCAACGGGCTGCTGCCGCGCACCCTGCACGCCGACGAGCCGTCGCCGCAGATCGACTGGTCGGCCGGTGAGGTGCGGCTGCTCACCGAGGCGCAGCCGTGGCCGGCGCTGGACCGGCCGCGCCGGGCGGGCGTGTCGTCGTTCGGGATCAGCGGCACCAACGCCCACGTCATCGTGGAGGAGGCCCCGCCGGTCGAGCTGGAGGGCGAGATCGTCGCGCCGCCGGCCGTGCTGCCGTGGGTGCTCTCGGCCAAGACCGAGGAGGCGCTGCGCGCCCAGGCCGCCCAGCTCCGGGCCGCCGTGTCCGCCGCCACCACCGACCCGGGCGACCTCGCGTACACGCTGGCGAAGGGGCGGGCGGCGCTGGACCGGCGGGCCGTCGTCGTCGGTGACGTCACCGACTTCCTGACCGGCGCGGACGCCCTGGTCGCCGGGGCCGCGGTGCCGACGCCGTTGCAGGGCGGCTCCGGGGTGGTGTTCGTGTTCCCGGGGCAGGGTTCGCAGTGGGTGGGGATGGCGGTGGAGTTGTTGGATTCGTCTCCGGTGTTTGCGGAGCGGGTCAATGAGTGTGGGGTGGCGTTGTCGGAGTTTGTGGAGTGGCGGTTGGTGGAGGTTTTGCGGGGTGTGGAGGGTGCTCCGTCGTTGGAGCGGGTTGATGTGGTGCAGCCGGTGTTGTGGGCGGTGATGGTGTCGTTGGCGGGGTTGTGGCGGTCGTTTGGGGTGGTGCCGGATGCGGTGATTGGGCATTCGCAGGGTGAGATTGCGGCGGCGGTGGTGGCGGGTGGTTTGTCGTTGCGGGATGGGGCGTTGGTGGTGGCGTTGCGGAGTTTGGCGATTGCGGAGGTGTTGGCGGGTCGGGGCGCGATGGCCTCCATCGGCCTGCCCGCCGAGCGGGTCCGCGAGCGCCTCGACGCCTACGACGGCCGGGTGTCCATCGCCACCGTCAACGGGGTGTCGTCGGTGGTGGTCTCCGGTGACCCGGACGCCGTCGACGACCTCGTCGCCGCCCTCAGCGCCGAGGAGGTGCGGGCCAAGCGGGTGAACGTGGACTACGCGTCGCACTCGGCCCAGGTGGAGCTGATCGAGCAACGGCTGCGCGAGGACCTCGCCGAGGTGTCGCCCCGGTCGTCGACCGTGCCGTTCTACTCCACGGTGACCGCCGGGGTGCTGGACACCACCGGTCTGGACGCCGGTTACTGGTACACCAACCTGCGGCAGACCGTCCGGTTCGAGGAGACCACCCGGGTGCTGCTGCGGGCGGGGATGCGGGTGTTCCTGGAGTGCAGTGCGCATCCGGTGCTGACCATGGGTGTCGAGGAGACGGCCGCCGATGCGGGGGTCGAGGTGGCCGCCGTCGGGTCGCTGCGCCGGGGCGAGGGCGGGCTGCGTCGCTGGCTCACCTCGCTGGGTGAGGCGTTCGTCCGTGGGGTGCCGGTGGACTGGTCGTCGGCGTTGCCGGCGCGTCCGCGTGGTGAGGTGCCGCTGCCGACGTACCCGTTCCAGCGTCGCCGCTACTGGATCGACGCGACCAGCGGCACGACCGACGTGGCGTCGGTGGGCCTCGGCGCGGCCGGCCACCCGCTGTGGGGGGCGTCGGTGGCGATGGCCGAGTCGGGCGAGGTGCTGTTCACCGCCCGGATCTCGCTGGACACCCACCCGTGGCTGGCCGACCACGCCGTCAACGGCACCGTCCTGCTGCCCGGCGCGGCCTTCGTCGAGATGGTGCTGCACGCCGGTGACCACGTCGGCCTCGGCCACCTGGAGGAGCTGACCCTGCACGCCCCGCTGCTGCTCGCCGAGCGCGCGGCCGTGCAGGTGCAGCTGCTGATGACCGCCGCCGACGAGTCGACCCGGCGGACCGTCAGCGTCCACTCCCGGGCCGAGCATGCCGAGGCGGAACAGCCGTGGACCCGGCACGCCACCGCCGTGCTCACCGACACCCCGGCCGCCGCCGGCTTCGACCTGTCGGCGTGGCCGCCGTCGGGGGCGGTGCCGGTGGCGACGGCGGGGTTGTATGACGAGCTGGTGGTGCAGGGGTACGAGTATGGTCCGGTGTTCCAGGGGGTGCAGGCTGCCTGGCGGGTTGGTGAGGTGGTGTTTGCTGAGGTTGCGCTTCCGGAGGAGGCGCATGGTGAGGCGGCGCGGTTCGGGGTGCATCCGGCGTTGTTGGATGCGGCGTTGCAGGTGGTGGGGATCGGTGAGCCGGTGCCGGTGGGTCGTCCGCCGTATCTGCCGTTCGCCTGGACGGATGTGACGCTGCACGCCACGGGCGCGACCGCCCTGCGGGTGCGGGTCACCCCGACCGGCCCGGAGGCGGTCACCCTGCATCTGGCCGACCCGACCGGTGCGCCGGTCGCCGAGATCGGCTCCCTGGTGTCCCGGCCGGTGCAGCTCGCCGCCGCCACCACCGAGGGCAACCTCTACCGGGTCGACTGGACCACCGTCGCGGTGCCCGCCACCCCGACGACGCCCTCGTGGTCCCACCTGGCGGATCTCGCCGACGAGGTGCCGGAGCTGGTCCTCGCCCGGCTCACCGATGACGGACCGGTCGCCGACGTCGAGGTCGCCGCGCGGACCGCGGTGGGTACGGCGCTCGCGCTGCTGCAGCGCTGGCTGGCCGACCCCCGGTTGGCCGAGTCCCGGCTGGTGGTGCTCACCAGCGGCGCCGCCGACCAGGTGACCGACCTGGTGCACGCCCCGGTGTGGGGTCTGGTGCGGGCCGCCCAGGTGGAGAACCCGGGTCAGTTCGTGCTGGTGGACGCCGACCCGGAGACCCCGGTGGAGGAGATCCTGGCGGCGGTCGGCACCGGTGAGCCGGAGTTGTCGGTGCGCGACGGTCAGGTGCGGGTGCCGCGCCTGGCCCGCGCCGCCGCCGGGGACCCGGTGTGGCGGGCCGACGGTGCGGTGCTGGTGACCGGCGGCACCGGTGTGCTGGGCGGGTTGGTGGCCCGGCACCTGGTGGAGGTGCACGGGGTGCGGGACCTGGTGCTGACCTCGCGGCGTGGCCTGACCGCGCCGGGTGCGGAGGAGCTGCGGGACGAGTTGACGGCGTTGGGTGCCTCCGTGGAGGTGGTGGCCGCCGACCTGGCCGACCGGGACGCCGTCGCCGGGGTGCTCGACGCCATCCCGGCGTTGACCGCCGTCGTGCACACCACCGGCGCGCTGGACGACGGCACCGTCGCCGCGTTCACCGACGCGCAGCTCGACACCGTGTGGCGGGCCAAGGCCACCCCGGCCTGGCATTTGCACGACCTCACCCGGGACCGCGAGCTGTCCGCGTTCGTGCTGTTCTCCTCGGCCGCCGGCGTGGTCGACGGCTCCGGGCAGGGCAACTACGCCGCCGCCAACGTCTTCGTCGACGCCCTGGCCGCGCACCGGCGGGCCCTCGGTCTGCCGGCCACGTCGCTGGCCTGGGGTTTCTGGGAGCAGCGCAGTGGGATGACCGCGCACCTCGGCGACGCCGACGTGGCCCGGATGGCCCGCTCGGGCGTGCTCGGCATCGGCACCGACCAGGGCCTCGCCCTGCTCGACGCGGCAGTGGCCACCGACGAGGCGCTGCTGGTGCCGGTCCGGCTGGACACCGCCGCGCTGCGCGCCCAGGGTCAGCAGCTCCCGGCCCTGTTCCGGGGCCTGGTCCGGCTCCCGGCCCGGCGCGCCGCCGGTGCGACCGCGACGCCGGTCGGCGGCTCGGCCCTGCACCGGCAACTGCTCGGCCTCGCCGACGCCGACCAGCGGCGGCTGCTGCTCGACCTGGTCCGGGCCAACGTCGCCGGGGTGCTCGGCCACGAGAGCCCGGCCACCGTCGAGCCGTCCCGGGCGTTCCGGGAACTCGGCTTCGACTCGCTGGCCGCCGTCGAGCTGCGCAACAAGCTCAACACCGCCACCGGGCTACGGCTGCCGGCGACCCTGGTCTTCGACTACCCCAACCCGACCGCGCTCGCCGACTACCTGCACACCAGGATCCTCGGCGCGGCCACCCCGCAGGCCCCGACCGTGGCCACCCCCGTCGCCGACGACGAACCCGTCGCCATCGTGGCGATGAGCTGCCGTTTCCCCGGCGGGGTCCGCACCCCCGAGGACCTGTGGCGGCTGCTCGCCGACGGCACCGACGCGATCACCCCGTTCCCCACCGACCGGGGCTGGGACCTGGCCGGCATGTACGACCCGGAGCCCGGCCGGACCGGCAAGACGTACGCCATGGAGGGTGGTTTCCTCTACGACGCGGCCGACTTCGACCCCGACTTCTTCGGGATCAGCCCGCGTGAGGCGGTCGCCATGGACCCGCAGCAGCGGCTGCTGCTGGAAACCTCGTGGGAGGCCCTGGAGCGGGCCGGCATCGACCCGAACTCGCTGCGCGGCAGCCTCACCGGCGTCTTCGCCGGGGTCATGTACCACGACTACGCCAGCCGGCTGCCCGAGGTGCCCGAGGAACTCGCCGGCTACCTGGGCAACGGCAGCATGGCAAGCGTCGCGTCCGGCCGGATCGCCTACACCCTCGGCCTGGAGGGGCCGGCGGTCAGCGTCGACACCGCGTGCTCGTCGTCGCTGGTCGCGATCCACCTGGCCGTGCAGGCGCTGCGCTCCGGCGAGTGCTCGCTGGCGCTGGCCGGCGGCGTCACCGTGATGTCCACCCCGGACACGTTCATCGAGTTCAGCCTCCAGCGGGGCCTGGCCGCCGACCACCGGTGCAAGTCCTTCGCGGCCGGCGCGGACGGCACGGCGATGTCCGAGGGCGTCGGCATGCTGCTGCTGGAGCGGCTGTCCGACGCCGAACGGCACGGCCACCACGTCCTCGCGGTGGTGCGGGGTTCGGCGATCAACCAGGACGGCGCGTCCAACGGCCTCACCGCCCCGAACGGTCCCTCACAGCAGCGGGTGATCCGGCAGGCGCTCGCGGCGGCCGGTGGCATCCCGGCGACCGAGGTGGACGCCGTCGAGGCGCACGGCACCGGCACCACCCTCGGCGACCCGATCGAGGCGCAGGCGCTGCTGGCCACGTACGGTCAGGAACGTCCCGGGGATCGGCCGCTCTGGCTCGGCTCGGTGAAGTCGAACATCGGGCACACCCAGGGTGCGGCGGGTGTCGCGGGCGTGATCAAGATGGTGTTGGCGATGCGCAACGGGGTGCTGCCCCGCACCCTGCACGTGGACGAGCCCACCCCGCAGGTGGACTGGTCGGCCGGTGAGGTGCGGCTGCTCACCGAGGCGCAGCCGTGGCCGGCGCTGGACCGGCCCCGCCGCGCCGGGGTTTCCTCGTTCGGCATCAGCGGCACCAACGCCCACGTCATCCTCGAACAGGCGCCCCCGGCCGAGGAGCCGCCGGTCGACGCCCCCGAGCCGGAGCTGCTGCCCTGGGTGCTGTCGGCCCGTACCGACCAGGCCCTGCGGGAGCAGGCCGCCCGGGTGGCCGACGTCGCGGGCGACGGGTCCGTCAAGGCCGGTGACCTCGCGTACGCGCTGGCGACCGGTAGGGCGCTGCTCGACCGCCGCACGGTGATCGTCGGTGACCGGAGCGACTTCGTCGCCGGGGCGCGGGCGTTCGCCGCCGACGGCACCGCACCCGGCGTGCTCCAGGGCGGCACGGTCTTCGTGTTTCCGGGGCAGGGTTCGCAGTGGGTGGGGATGGCGGTGGAGTTGTTGGATTCGTCTCCGGTGTTTGCGGAGCGGGTCAATGAGTGTGGGGTGGCGTTGTCGGAGTTTGTGGAGTGGCGGTTGGTGGAGGTTTTGCGGGGTGTGGAGGGTGCTCCGTCGTTGGAGCGGGTTGATGTGGTGCAGCCGGTGTTGTGGGCGGTGATGGTGTCGTTGGCGGGGTTGTGGCGGTCGTTTGGGGTGGTGCCGGATGCGGTGATTGGGCATTCGCAGGGTGAGATTGCGGCGGCGGTGGTGGCGGGTGGTTTGTCGTTGCGGGATGGGGCGTTGGTGGTGGCGTTGCGGAGTTTGGCGATTGCGGAGGTGTTGGCGGGTCGGGGCGCGATGGCCTCCATCGGCCTGCCGGCACAGGCGGCGGCCGAACGGCTGACCGGCTACGCCGACCGCATCTCGATCGCCACCGTCAACGGCACCTCCTCGGTCGTCGTCTCCGGTGACCCGGACGCCGTCGACGACCTGGTCGCGACGCTGACCGCCGAGGGCCTGCGGGCCAAGCGGGTGAACGTGGACTACGCGTCGCACTCGGCGCAGGTGGAGCTGATCGAGCAGCGGCTGCGTGCCGACCTCGCCGAGGTCACGCCGCGGGCCGCCACCGTCCCGTTCTACTCGACAGTCACCGGCGGGGTGCTGGACACCACCGGTCTGGACGCCGGTTACTGGTACACCAACCTGCGGCAGACCGTCCGCTTCGAGGAGACCACCCGCGCCCTGCTCGACGCCGGGATGCGGGTGTTCCTGGAGTGCAGTGCGCATCCGGTGCTGACGATGGGTGTCGAGGAGACCGCCGCCGATGCGGGGTTCGAGGTGGCCGCCGTCGGGTCGCTGCGCCGGGGCGAGGGCGGGCTGCGTCGCTGGCTCACCTCGCTCGGTGAGGCCTTCGCCCGGGGCGTCACCGTCGACTGGTCGCCGGTGCTGCCGGCGCGTCCGCGCGGTGAGGTGCCGCTGCCGACGTACCCGTTCCAGCGCCGCCGCTACTGGCTGAACGCCACCGGTGGCAGCGCCGACCTCACCTCCGCCGGTCTCGGTTCCGCCGGGCACCCGCTGTGGGGGGCCGCCGTCACCATGGCCGAGTCCGGTGAGGTGCTGTTCACCGGCCGGATCTCGTTGGACACCCACCCGTGGCTGGCCGACCACGCCGTCAACGGCACCGTCCTGCTGCCCGGCACCGGTTTCGTCGAACTCGTCCTGCACGCCGGGGACGACGTCGGGCTCGGTCACCTCGACGAGTTGACCCTGCACGCCCCGCTGATCCTGCCCGAGCAGGGGGCCGTACAGGTGCAGTTGCTGCTCGCCGCCGCCGACGACACCGGCCGCCGCACGGTCACCGTGCACTCCCGGCCGGAACACACCGGCAGCTGGGTCCGGCACGCCACCGGCGTGCTCTCCGCCGACGTCACCGACCCCGGCTTCGACCTGCGGGAATGGCCGCCGTCGGGGGCGGTGCCGGTGGCGACGGCGGGGTTGTATGACGAGCTGGTGGTGCAGGGGTACGAGTATGGTCCGGTGTTCCAGGGGGTGCAGGCTGCCTGGCGGGTTGGTGAGGTGGTGTTTGCTGAGGTTGCGCTTCCGGAGGAGGCGCATGGTGAGGCGGCGCGGTTCGGGGTGCATCCGGCGTTGTTGGATGCGGCGTTGCAGGTGGTGGGGATCGGTGAGCCGGTGCCGGTGGGTCGTCCGCCGTATCTGCCGTTCGCCTGGACGGATGTGACGCTGCACGCCACGGGCGCGACCGCCCTGCGGGTGAAGGTCACCGCCAGCGGCCCGGAGTCCGCCACCCTGCACCTGGCCGACCCGGACGGCGAACCGGTCGCCGTGATCGGCGCGCTGGTGTCCCGGCCGGTCCAGCTCACCGCCGCCGCCCCGACCGACGGGGACCTCTACCACGTCGACTGGGTGACCGTGCCCACCGGCACCGCCGCCGAGTCGTGGGGCTACCTGGAGGGCCTCGGCCTCGGCGTCCCCGACGTCGTGCTCGCCCCGCTCACCCCGCCCGCCGCCGAACTCGACCCGGCCACCGCCGCCCGTACGGCGGTGGGGGAGACCCTCGCCCTGCTCCAGTCCTGGCTGGCCGACCCGACCCAGGCCGCCGCCCGGCTGGTCGTGATCACCGACGGTGCCGTCGACGGCGGCACCGACCTGGCCCACGCCCCGATCTGGGGCCTGGTCCGCGCCGCGCAGGCGGAGAACCCCGGCCAGCTCGTGCTGGTGGACGCCGACCCGGAGACCCCGGTGGAGGAGATCCTGGCGGCGGTCGGCACCGGTGAGCCGGAGTTGTCGCTGCGCGACGGTCAGGTGCGGGTGCCGCGCCTGACCCGCGCCACCACCACCGGTGGGTCCTGGCGGGCCGACGGCACCGTCCTGGTCACCGGCGGCACCGGTGTGCTGGGCGCGCTCGTCGCCCGGCACCTGGTGACGGTGCACGGGGTGCGGGACCTGGTCCTGACCTCGCGGCGCGGGCTGACCGCGCCGGGTGCGGCGGAGCTGCGCGACGAGTTGACCGGCCTCGGGGCCACCGTCGAGGTGGTGGCCGCCGACCTGGCCGACCGGGACGCCGTCGCCGGGCTGCTCGACGCCATCCCGGCGCTGACCGCCGTCGTGCACACCACCGGGGTCCTCGACGACGGCCTGCTGACCGCCCTGACCCCGGCACAGCTCGACACCGTGTGGCGGGCCAAGGCCGACCCGGCCTGGCACCTGCACGAGCTCACCCGCGACCGGGAGCTGTCGGCGTTCGTGCTGTTCTCCTCCGCCGCCGGGGTCCTCGACGGGGCGGGCCAGGCCAACTACGCCGCCGCGAACGTCTTCCTCGACGCCCTGGCCGTGCACCGGCGGACGCTCGGTCTGCCGGCCACGTCGCTGGCCTGGGGTTTCTGGGAGCAGCGCAGTGGGATGACCGCGCACCTCGGCGACGCCGACGTGGCCCGGATGGCCCGCTCCGGCGTCCTGCCGCTGGACTCCGACCGGGGTCTGGCCCTGCTGGACGCGGCGGTCGCCGGCGACGAGGCGCTGCTGGTGCCGGTCCGGCTGGACACCGCCGCGCTGCGCGCCCAGGGCCAACACCTGCCGGCCCTGTTCCGCGGCCTGGTCCGGCTCCCGGCCCGGCGGGCGGCAGGTGGCCAGGCCACCCCGGCCACCGGCTCCGGCCTGCACCGGCAGCTCGTCACCCTCGGCGCAGACGACCAGCACCGGGTGCTGCTCGACCTGGTCCGGGCCAACGTCGCGGCCGTCCTCGGCCACGACAGCGGCACCGCCGTCGAGCCGGCGCGGGCGTTCAAGGAACTCGGCTTCGACTCGCTGGCCGCCGTGGAGCTGCGCAACAAGCTCAACACCGCCACCGGGCTGCGGCTGCCGGCGACCCTGGTCTTCGACTACCCCAACCCGACGGCGCTGGCCGGTTACCTGCACGGCACGCTCCTCGGCGGTCCGGCGCAGGCACAGCCGACCACCGTGGTCCGGCCGGTGGTCGACGAACCCGTCGCCATCGTCGCGATGAGCTGCCGCTTCCCCGGCGGGGTCCGCACCCCCGAGGACCTGTGGCAGCTCCTGGTCGACGGCGCGGACGCCATCTCGCCGTTCCCCACCGACCGGGGCTGGGACCTCGACCACCTCTACGACCCGGAGCCCGGCAAGCCCGGCCGGACGTCCTCGCTGGAGGGTGGTTTCCTCTACGACGCGGCCGACTTCGACCCGGACTTCTTCGGCATCGGCCCGCGTGAGGCGGTCGCCATGGACCCGCAGCAGCGGCTGCTGCTGGAAACGTCGTGGGAGGTGCTGGAGCGGGCCGGGATCGACCCGACCTCGCTCAAGGGCAGCCCGACCGGGGTGTTCACCGGCGTGATGTACCACGACTACGGCAGCCGGCTGTCCGAGGTGCCCGAGGAGTTGGCGGGTTACCTGGGCAACGGCAGCATGGCGAGCGTCGCGTCCGGCCGGATCTCGTACACCCTCGGGCTGGAGGGGCCGGCGGTCAGCGTCGACACCGCGTGCTCGTCGTCGCTGGTGGCGATCCACCTGGCCGTGCAGGCGCTGCGCTCCGGCGAGTGCTCGCTGGCGCTGGCCGGCGGGGTCACGGTGATGTCCAAGCCGGACACGTTCCTCGACTTCAGCCTCCAGCGGGGGCTGGCCTCCGACGGCCGGTGCAAGTCCTTCTCCGCCGACGCCGACGGCACCGGAATGTCCGAGGGCGTCGGCATGCTGCTGCTGGAGCGGCTGTCCGACGCCGAACGGCACGGCCACCACGTCCTCGCGGTGGTGCGGGGTTCGGCGATCAACCAGGACGGCGCGTCCAACGGGTTGACCGCCCCGAACGGCCCCGCCCAGCAGCGGGTCATCCGGCAGGCGCTGGCCGCCGCCGACGTCCGCCCCGACGAGGTCGACCTGGTCGAGGCGCACGGCACCGGCACCACCCTCGGTGACCCGATCGAGGCGCAGGCGGTCCTCGCCACCTACGGTCAGGACCGGCCGCAGGACCGGCCGCTCTGGCTCGGCTCGATCAAGTCGAACATCGGCCACACCCAGGGCGCGGCCGGCGTCGCGGGTGTGATCAAGATGGTGTTGGCGATGCGCAACGGGCTGCTGCCCCGCACCCTGCACGCCGAGCAGCCGTCGCCGCAGGTGGACTGGTCGGCCGGGGGGGTGCGGCTGCTCACCGAGGCGCAGCAGTGGCCGGCACTGGAGCGGCCCCGCCGCGCCGGGGTCTCCTCGTTCGGCATCAGCGGCACCAACGCCCACGTCATCATCGAGCAGGCGCCGGCGGTCGAGGCGACGCCCGCCGACGGGGACGCCCGGCACACCCCGCCGGTGCTGCCCTGGCTGCTCTCCGCCCGCTCGGCGCAGGCGCTGCGCGCCCAGGCCGGGCTGGTCGCCGACACCGGGGCCACCCTCGACGTGGCGTACTCGCTGGCCACCACCCGGGCGGTGCTGGAGCGTCGGGCCGTGGTGGTCGCCCCCGCCGGGGACGACGCGGTCCGCGCCCTGCGCGCCGCCGCCGAGGGCACCGACCCCGCCGAGTGGGTGCAGGGGACGCCGTCAGCGGGCAGGTTCGCCATGCTCTTCACCGGCCAGGGCGCACAGCGCCTCGGCATGGGCCGCGAGCTGGCCGCGGCGTACCCGGCGTTCGCCGAGGCGTTCGCCGAGGTGTGCGCCCACCTGGACGCGCAGCTCGACCGGCCGCTGCGGGAGGTGCTCTACACCGAACCCGACGTCGCCGACGCCGCGCTGCTCGACCAGACCGTCTACAGCCAGAGCGCGCTGTTCGCCATCGAGGTGGCGCTGTACCGGCTGCTCGAATCCTGGGGCGTCCGGCCCGACCTGGTGGCCGGGCACTCCATCGGCGAGATCAGCGCCGCACACGTCGCCGGGGTGCTGTCGCTGCCCGACGCGGCCACCCTGGTCACCGCGCGTGGCCGGCTGATGCAGGCGATGCGGGAGGACGGCGCGATGGTCGCCGTCGAGGCATCCGAGGACGAGGTACGCCGGGAGCTGGCCGGCCGGGAGACCGAGCTGGGTGTCGCGGCGGTCAACGGACCCCGGTCCGTGGTGATCTCCGGTGACCACGACGCCGTCGGTGCCCTCGCCGACGACTGGCGGGCCCGGGGACGCCGCACCAAGCGGCTGCGGGTCAGCCACGCGTTCCACTCCCCGCACATGGAGCCGATGCTCGCCGAGTTCCACCGGGTCGCCGCCGGGTTGACCTTCGCCCCGCCGCAGGTGCCCGTGGTGTCCAACCTGACCGGTCGGCTCGCCGACCCCGACGAGATCACCACCCCCGGCTACTGGGTGCGGCACGTCCGGGAGGCGGTCCGGTTCAGCGACGGGATCGCCACCCTGGAGGCGGCCGGCGTCACCACGTTCCTGGAGGTCGGGCCGGACGCGGTGCTCACCGCGATGGGCCGGGAGTGCGTCACCGACACCGGCGGTGTCGCCCTGGTGCCGGTGCTGCGCGGCGGCCGGGACGAGGCGGCGACCCTGCTGACCGCCCTCGCCACCCTGCACACCCGGGGCGTCCCGGTGGACTGGCGGGCCTGGTTCGCGCCCACCGGCGCCCGGGTCACCGACCTGCCGACGTACCCGTTCCAGCGGCGTCGGCTCTGGCTGGACGCCCCGGCGGGCGGCGGTGACGTGCCGGCGCTGGGTCAGCGCCCGGCCGCCCACCCGCTGCTCGGCGCGGTCGTCGGGCTGGCCGGTGTCGACGGCACCGTGCTGACCGGCCGGCTGTCGCTGCGGACCCACCCGTGGCTTGCCGAACACGACCTCGCCGGGACGGTGCTGCTGCCCGGCACGGCGTTCGTCGAGCTGGCCGTCCGCGCCGGTGACCAGGTCGGCTGCGCCCAGGTGGAGGAGTTGACGCTGGAGGCCCCGCTGGTCGTCCCGCCCCGGGGCGGCATCGACCTCCAGGTGGTGGTCGCAGCGCCCGACGCGACGGGACGCTGCCCGGTCACCGTGCACTCCCGGCCTGAGGACGGCGTCGACGGGTGGACCCGGCACGCCACCGGCGTGCTGGCCCCGGCCGCGTCGACCGCGCCGGCCGGCGCGGCCGGCGACGCCTGGCCGCCGGCCGGGTCCACCCCGGTCGACCTGGCCGGCCGCTACGACCGGCTGGCCGACGCCGGCTACCACTACGGCCCGCTGTTCCAGGGCCTGCGGGCCGCCTGGCGCAACGGCGACGAGGTGTACGCCGAGGTGGCGCTCCCCGACGAGGCGACGTCCACGGCCGACCGGTTCGGCCTGCACCCGGCGCTGTTCGACGCGGTGCTGCACACCCTCGACCTGACCGGGGACGAACCGGACGACGACCTGCTCCGGCTTCCGTTCGCCTGGCGCGGGGTCACCCTGCACGCCACCGGCGCGACGGCGCTGCGGGTGCGGCTGCGCCCGACCGGCCCGCAGGAGGTGTCGTTCGACCTGGCCGACACCACCGGCGCGCCGGTCGCCTCGGTGGCCTCGCTGGTGGTCCGGCCGCTGGCCGCCGACCAGCTGGGCGGGGCGCGGGCCGCACACCGCTCGTCGCTGTACCAGCTCACCTGGGCCGCGGTGGAGACGCCGCAGGGCACCGGCGACGCCACGACCGTGGTCCTCGGCGACGACGACCTCGGCCTCGGGGTGCCCCGGTACGCCGACCTCGCCGCGCTCGCGGCGCAGGCCGACGGCACGCCGGGCACCGTCGTGGTGGCCTGGCGTTCCCCGTCGGACTCGCCCTCGGTGGTGGCCACCGGGGCGCTGTCCCTGGTACAGGGGTGGCTCGCCGACGACCGGTTCGCCGGTGCCCGGCTGGCGTTGGTGACGACCCGGGCGGTCGCCACCGCCGACGGCGAGGACGTGCCCCGACCGGTGGACGCCACCGTCTGGGGGCTGGTCCGGGCCGCGCAGGAGGAGAACCCGGGCCGGCTGGTCCTGATCGACGTCGACGGGCCGGACCCGGCGGCGGTGCGGGCGGCGCTGGCCGTCGACGGCGAACCGCAACTGGCGGTCCGTCGGGGTGGTCTGCTCGCACCCCGGCTGGCGGCGTTGCCGGTGCCCGACGGTGAGCTGCCTGTAGGCCCCGACCCGACGGGCACGGTGCTGGTCACCGGCGGCACCGGCGGCCTGGGCCGGTTGCTCGCCGAGCACCTGGTGACCCGGCACGGCGTACGGCGGCTGCTGCTGGCCAGCCGGCGCGGTCCGGCGGCCCCGGGCGTGGACGAGCTGGTCGGCCGGCTGACGGCGGCCGGCGCGGAGGTGACGGTGGCCTCCTGCGACCTGGCCGACCGGGCGGCGGTGGCGGCCCTGCTCGACGGGGTGCCCGCCGAGCACCCGCTGACCGGGGTGGTCCACGCGGCCGGGGTGGTCGACGACGGGCTGCTGCCGACGTTGACCCCGCAGCGGGCGGCGGCGGTGCTCGGCCCCAAGGCGGAGGCCGCCCGTCACCTGCACGAACTCACCCTGCACCGGCCGCTGCGCTGGTTCGTGCTGTTCTCCTCGGCGGCGGCCACCCTGGGTGGCGCCGGCCAGGCCAGCTACACCGCGGCGAACGCCTACCTCGACGCCCTCGCCCAGCACCGGCGGGCGCACGGTCTCGCCGGCACCGCGCTGGCGTGGGGCCTGTGGGCCGAGGCGGGCAGCGGGATGACCGGTCACCTCGGTGCGGCGGACCTGCGCCGGATGGCCCGTTCCGGGGTGGCCGCACTGTCCACGCCCGACGCGTTGGCGCTGTTCGACGCGACCCTCGGGCCGGTGCCGGCGGTGGCCCTGCCGGTCCGGCTTGACCTGGCCGCGATCCGGTCCCGGGCCGACGGGGTGCCGCCGCTGTGGCGCGGCCTGGTCCGGACGCCGGCCCGGCGGGCGGCGGCCGGTGCGGCCGGCCCGGTGGCGGGGGAGCGGCCGCTGGCCGACCGGCTGGCCGGCCTGTCGCCGGATGACGCCGACCGGACCGTGACCGAACTGGTCCAGGCCCGCGCGGCCGAGGTGCTGGGGCACGACCGCCCGCACCTGCTGGACGTGGACAAGGGCTTCCTGGAGCTGGGCTTCGACTCCCTGGCGGCCGTGGAGTTCCGCAACAGCCTCGGTGCGGCGACCGGGCTGCGGTTGCCGGCGACTCTCATCTACGACCACCCCAGCCCGGCGGCGGTGGCCCGGTTCGTCCGGTCCGAGATGGCCGGTGACCTGCCGGCCGCGCCGTCGCTGGAGGCGGAGCTGGCCCGGTGGGAGACGCTGCTGGACGGCACCGTGCCGGACGAGGCGGAGCGGGGCCGGATCACCGTCCGGCTCCAGGCGCTGATGTCCCGGTGGAACGCGGCGTACGGGGCGGCCGAGGTGACGTCGGACGCCCGGGACCTGGCGTCGGTCACCGCGGACGAGTTGTTCGACATCCTCGACGACGAGTTGGAAGCGTCGGACTGACCCTCTTCCGAGGAGGCCCGAGGTCCGCCGACCCCCACGGGTGGCCGGCGGACCTCGGGCTTCCTCCCCGCGTACGGGTGGGGTTTTGTCCACCTTCGACGTGGGTCCATGGCCGTACCGTGTCACCGTCCGACCTCATACCGTAGTGAGCGGGCCTGGTGGACGTCACGGTTCGCCGCAGGGTGCCACCAGGGTGGACACGGGGAGAGGCAGGGAGGATGCGGGTGCGACTCGAACAGGGCATCGTCGCCAAGGTCACCCGGAACGGGCAGCTTGAGCTGATCTCCGAACGGAGCGGGCTGCGATACCGGTTCGGGGCGACCGCCGCCGCGATGTGGATCGCGTTGCAGCAGCAGGGCGGTTCGCTGGAGCGGGCGGCCGGTGTGCTGGCCCGGCAGTGGTCGGCCGATCCGGCGGTCACCCGGCGCGACTTCGACGTCTGGCTGGAGGACATGCTCCGCGCCGGCCTGGTCCGGGTGGAGTGACCGGTCCGGCGGGTCCGCCCCGACCCCTATCCCGACCCCCTGTACGCGGGCGGCGGTGGGTCGTACCCCTGTCCGGTCGGTCGGGACGCGACCCGGCGGGTGGGGGTCAGGCGTCGGAGGACGGGGTTTCGGGGTCGCCTGATTCGTTGACCGCGCCGACGATCACCCGCAGTGCCTCGGCCAGGTCCTTGCCGGAGGGGGCGGCCTCGGGATCGAGCAGCCGCTGCACCGTCAGGCCGGTCATCAACGCCAGCAGGAACGAGCCGACGGCCTTGCGGGTCGCCTCGGGGACGTTCTCGCCCCCGTTGCGGATGACGAAGGTGGCCAGCGCGGGCCGGGCCCGGGTGTACGTCTCGGCGAGCTGTTCGCGCAGCACCGGCAGGTGCTCGGCCAGCGCGAACGCCTCGATTCCGGCGACCCAGAGCGGCCGGTGCGTGCCGAACGACTCCACCAGGCCGGTCCACATGGTCTCCAGCCGGTCCATCAGGTCGGGCTGGGTGCCGTCGCGCAGCACCCGGTCGATCTCGACGCCCCACTCCTCGAACGCCTGCACCAGGGCGGCGGTCAGCAGCGCCTCCTTGGAGCCGAAGTGGTAGCCGATCGACGCCAGGTTCGTGTCCGACGCGGCGACGATGTCGCGGGCGGTGGTGCGTGTGTAGCCGCGCTCGTAGAGGCAGACCCTGGCCCCTGCCAGCAGGCGTTCCCGATGACCCACGGGCGTCACCCTACTCGGAACCACCCCCTAATTCATCCATCGGATGTATACGAGCGTCTAAATCCGGTGGTAGCTTTCGGCCATGGCTACAGCGCAGGCAAAGGCCGGCCGCCGCGAGTGGATCGGCCTCGCGGTACTCGTCATGGTGACACTGATCATCAGCATGGACATGACCGTGCTGTCGTACGCTCTGCCGTTCATCACGGCGGACCTTGAGCCGACCAGCAGTCAGCTCCTCTGGATCACGGACGTCTACGCCTTCGTGCTGGCCGGCCTGCTGATTCCGATGGGGACCCTGGGGGACCGGATCGGGCGCCGCCGGCTGCTGATGATCGGCGCGGCGGTGTTCGGTGCCGCATCCGTGGCCACGGCCCTCTCCACCAGTCCCGGCATGCTGATCGGGACCCGGGCGGTGATGGGTGCCGCCGGTGCGACGCTCATGCCGTCGACCATGTCGTTGATCCGCAACATGTTCCACGACGAGAACGAGCGCCGGGCCGCGATCGGCATGTGGGCGGCCGGCTTCTCCGCCGGTGGCGTCATCGGCCTGGTGGCCGGCGGGGCGCTGTTGCAGTACTTCTCCTGGGGCACCGTCTTCGAGATCAACGTGCCGATCATGCTGCTGCTGCTGATCCTGGCCCCGTTGCTGCTGCCCGAGTTCCGCAACCCCGCCGCCGGCCGGCTCGACCTGCTCAGCACGGTGCTGGCGTTCGTCGCCGTGCTGCCGATGATCTGGGGCATCAAGCAGTTCGCCGAGGACGGCATGACCTGGCCACCGGTGGCCGGTGTGCTCGCCGGTCTGCTCTTCCTGACCGTGTTCGTCCTGCGTCAGCGCCGGCTCGCCGACCCGGTGATCGACGTCCGGCTGTTCCGCGCCCCCGCGTTCAGCGCGGCCGTGGTGATGAACGTGCTCGCCAACTTCGCGCTGGTCGGGTTCATGTTCTTCATCAGCCAGTACCTCCAGTTGGTGCTCGGGCTGCGGCCGTTCACCGCCGGCCTGTGGTCGCTGCCGGCCGCCGGCGCGGCGGGCATCGGCGCGGCGGTGCTCGCGCCGATGCTGGCGCAACGCTTCCGGCGGGCCTACGTCGCCGCCGGGGGGCTGCTGGTGGGTGCCGCCGGCTGCCTGGTGCTCGCCCAGGTCGGTGACGACTCGGGGCTGGCCATGGTGGTGGTGGGCCAGGCGCTGATGACGGGTGGCATCGCGATGGTGCTGACGCTCAGCGCCGAGTTGATCGTCTCCACCGCGCCGCCGGAGCGGGCCGGCGCGGCGGCCGGGCTCTCCGAGACCGGCAGCCAGTTCGGCGCGGCGCTCGGTGTGGCGATCCTCGGCAGCATCGGCACGTACGTCTACCGGCGGCAGCTGTCCGGTGGGGCCCCCGACGGCGTCCCGGCCGACTCCTGGGCGACCGCCCGGGAGACCCTGGGTGGCGCGGTCGAGGAGAGCCGTACCCTCTCCGCCACCGCGGCGGACACGCTGGTCGCGCTGGCCCGGGCCGCCTTCGCCGACGAACTGCGGGTCGCCGCGGTCGCCGCGGCCGGCATCCTGGTGGTGACTGCGGTCCTGGCCGCCGTGCTGCTGCGCAACGTGGGGGCCTCGGTGCCCGGTCAGGATCCGTCAGGCGGACCCGCCGACGCCGGGCCCGCCGGCACCCCGGCGGTCGACCCGGACGCTGCGGCCGTCTCGGCCGATCCGGCCGGGACGGGGGGCGACCCGGCGACCCGGGCGGAGCAGACCGCGGCGGAAGGACGCCTCGACACCGAGCCGCCGGCGGTCCGGATCGGGCCGGACTCGACCCCCCAACCGTCCCGGCCGGCACATCCGGTGGCCTGACCGTACGGTTCCGACGGTGGCGTTCCCGCGGTGGGCGGGGACGCCACCGTCGTCCGTGCCGCCGGTCGTGACGGTGCCGGCCTAGGGGCCCGGTGCCCCGCTTAGGGGTTGTCCCGGCGTTTCGGACGTTCCTACGCTCGCTTCGACAGCGGGCACCGGCGTCACACGGGGGGCGTCGGTTCGACATCCGTGCCCGGCGGGTCGGTCGGTGCGTCGGTCGAGCCGTCGGCACGGGGGTTGGCCCGCTGGAGACGTCCTGCTGTGGGCGCACCCGCAGCGCCGATCCGTAGGGGACCAGTGATGACGGCAACGCTCGAGAACGACCTCTGGGTGCGGCGGTTCCACCCGTCGCCGACCAGCGCGATCCGGCTGGTGGCGTTGCCGCACGCCGGTGGCTCGGCCAGCTATCTGTTCCCGGTCTCCCGGGCCCTCACGCCCGCCGTGGAGGTGCTGGCGATCCAGTACCCGGGTCGGCAGGACCGCCGGCACGAGCCGGTGCTGGATTCCGTCACCGCCCTGGCCGACGGGGTGTTCGAGGCGCTGCGGCCGTGGCTGGACCGGCCGGTGGCGCTCTTCGGGCACAGCATGGGTGCCGTGCTCGCCTACGAGGTGGGGCTGCGGTTGCAGACGCGGACGGGTCAGCCGCCGGTGCGCCTGTTCGCCTCCGGTCGCCGGGCGCCGTCCCGGGTCCGCGACGAGCGCTACGTGCACACCCGCGACGATGCCGGCGTGCTGCGGGAACTGGCCCGGCTCAGCGGTTCGGACCCGAGGGTGCTGGGTGACCCGGAGCTGCTGCCGATGATCCTGCCCGCGGTGCGCGGCGACTACAAGGCGGTGGAGACCTACCGGACCGACCCGGACCAGCGCCTGGACGCCCCGATCACCGTGCTGACCGGGGACGCGGACCCGGTGACCACGTTGGACGAGGCGCACGACTGGGCGAAGCACACCAGCGGCGAATGCGACGTGCGGGTCTATCCGGGTGGGCACTTCTACCTCAACGACCACGCCGCCGACGTGATCAAGCTGATCGGCGCGCAGTTGCACCACGCGGTCTCCGGCGGCCCGGCGGCCTGACCGGATCCGCGCCCGCTACCGGGAGGATCGTCCCCCGGGACGGGCGTTGCGGGGTGGGAACCGGTGGGCACCCGCCCGACGCCGCCGAACCGGGCGACGGGGCACCGAGCGCACCGGGTGCGGACAACACGACGGGCGGGACGCCGGTGGCCGGCGCCCCGCCCGTCGTACCGCTCATTCGGCGATCTTCGTCCGCATGGTCCAGCGGAAGACCACCACCCGCGAGGCGTCGTCGTTGAGGCCGTCGTGGTCACTGGAACGCTCGAAGTGCTCGTAGCCGCCCAGGTAGGGCACCTTGATCCGGCCGGTGCCGGCCGGCGCGCTGTGGGCCCGCTCGACGGCCGTCAGCCCGACCGGGCCACCTTCGAGCACCACGTCGAAGTGGTCGCCGCCGCGAACGTCGCTGAACCGCCGCGCGCTGCTCACCCGGGTGAGATCGTCCACGCTTTCCTCCTCGGCTGGGGGCGGGAGACGCGATCGACAGTGTTTCGCGTCACTGCCCTCGGATGCCTCCAGCGTGGCGGCACCGCCGGTCGGCGCATACCCGGAAGCGACCCCTAACTCCCGACCGGGGGCCAGATTTCAACGGCCGGCCAACCTGCGGTTACTTTGCGGCCCGGTGAGTCGCATTTGTGATAGCCCCCGGCTTGCCGCAAGGGTACGGCATTGACCAATGCTTATGAATTGCTTCTGTAATAGAGCTGTCTTCTCCCTGAAACTCAATTTTTGCTCAAGAGTAGATTGCCCGATTCGATGCTTCTCGTCCGGTCGGTGGTGGTGTGCCGACGTCGGGGGCAACGGTGCAGGCCGGGGGGAGTTGGCCCGAAAGCTTCCGGTAGGAGTCCTCTGTCGGAGTCATTTCCCAGGTCAGGGCCGTGTGCCGTGGGTGGAATCTGCGGTCATCCGCGCAGGTGGGAGGGGTCGCGATGGCTCTTCGATCATGTAATTGCTACCGAGTGGTAATTTCTCGACCGGGGACGACAAACCGACAAAACGCCATCCCCGCTCGTAATATCGGTGACGAAGTATCATCACCCCACTACCGTCTTGTACGGGTGTCTATGTATGCTGTGCTCGCCGTCGGGACGCGGTGAAAGCCATCAATCAATTGGCAGTCATCATTGCAAGACCTGGTTTGCCGGCTGACGTGGCCAGTGACCGGGCGGGTCCCGGCGGACCGCGTGGCATCGAGCCGAACGGTTTCGTCGGGGGCCTGACCCGGAGCCGGCAGCGCCCGTTCGATGCGTCATCGCTGACCTGGGGGGAGACGGGTGGATTTTGTGGAGAGAAGCCGCGAGCTTGACATCTTGCGGGACCTTTACTCCGACAGTGCCACGGGCAGGGGGCGGGTCGCGCTGATCAGCGGCCCCGGTGCCACGGGCAAGACCGAGCTGTTGCGGGCCTTCGCCGACCACGTCGGCGCGGCGGGCGGGCTGGTGCTGCGCGCCGCCTGTTCCCGGGCGGAACGGCTGCTGCCCGCGGCCGTGATGGGGCAGCTGTTCCACAGCGTGCCGCTGCCGGCCGAGGTGATGCGGCGCATCGGCGCGTTCGTCGACATCGACGGCGTCGCGACGGAGGGTGACGCCGACATCAGGGCCGTGCACGCCATGTGTGTCGAGTTGCTCGACCTCGCCCGTAGCCGGCCGCTCGTACTGCTCGTCGACGACGTCGAGTTCGCCGACGAGCGGACCCTGCACACCCTGCTCTACCTCCAGCGCCGGCTCACCGCCGCACAGATCCTGGTGGTGCTCACCGAGTCACCGCAGCCCCAGCCGTTCCATCCGGAGTTCCGGGCCGAGATCAGCCGGCAGGCGAGCTTCTGCAACATCCAGCTGTCACCGCTGTCCGAGGCGGGCGTCGCCGAACTGCTGCGCGGCTGGACCGACGACGAGACGGCCACGGCGCTCGCCCCGGCGTACCACCGGGTCAGCGGTGGCAACCCGTTGCTGCTGCACGCGCTCGGCCAGGACCGGCGGGTCGCCGGGGCGACGGAGCCCACCGAGGTGGTCGTCGGTGACCAGTTCCGCCAGGCCGTCCTGGCCTGCCTGCGCCGCTGGGACCCGACCATCCTGGAGACCGCCCACGGGTTGGCCCTGCTCGGCGACTTCGCCACCCCGGCGTTGCTGGCCCGGCTGCTGGACACCAAGCCGGCCCGGGTCCAGTGGGTGCTCAACGCGTTGACGATGTCCGGCCTGCTGCACGGCGGCCGGTTCCGGCACCCGGCGGCGCGGGCGGCCGTCCTGCACGACCTGGCCCCGGACGCGCTGTCCGAGATGCACGCCCGGGCGGCGGAACTGCTGCACGCCGAGGGCGCTCCGGCGCCGGCGATCGGTGGGCACCTGCTCGCCGCCGGTGGCCTGGCCGAACCGTGGGCGATCACGGTGCTCCAGGACTCGGCGACGCACGCACTGGCCGAGGACCGCGTCGACGACGCGGTGGAGTCGCTCAAGCTGGCGCACGACATGTGCGACGACGAGCCGCGCCGGGCGGCGCTGACCGCGATGCTGGCCGCCTGCCAGTGGCGGGTCAACCCGGCGGCGGTGAGCCAGCACCTCCAGTCGCAGCGCGAGGCGCTGCGGGCCGGGCACCTCTCCGAACGGCACGCCGCCGCGCTGCTGCGCTACCAGCTCTGGCACGGCCACCGGGCGGACGCCCAGGAGACCCTGCGGCACCTGCGCGACAACCGGCAGCAGCTCGACGCCACCACCGCCGCCGAGCTGGAGGGATGCGCGGAGTGGCTGCGGCTGCACTTCCCCGTCGCCTTCGCCGAGCTGGACGCCGACGTCGGCCCGACGGCCACGCCGGCCGGTGCCCCGGCCCGCTCCGACGGCTCCCTCGGGTCAGCCACGCCGTCGCTGACCGCCGTGCTCACCGACGGGGTGACCGACGAGGTGATCGCCCGCGCCGAGCAGGTGCTCGGCAGCCACCTGCTGGTCGACGTCGGGCTGGAGTCGGCGCTGTGCGCCCTGCAGACCCTGGTCTACGCCGACCGGATGGACCGCGCTGTGCACTGGTGCGACGTGCTCGGCACCGAGGCCGGCGCGCGGGGCGCCACCACCTGGCACGCCATCCTGTCCGACGTCCGCTCGCACATCGCGCTGCGCCAGGGCGACCTGCCGCTCAGCGAGCGGTTCGCCCGGGAGGCGCTGGACGCGATGTCCCCGCACAACTGGGGCGTGGCGATCGGCTCACCGCTGTCCAACATGCTGCTCGCCAAGATCGGCATGGACAAGCTCGACGAGGCCGAGGCGCAGCTCAAGCACGTCATCCCGGACGCGATGCGCGACACCTGGTTCTGGCCGATGTACCTGCGGGCCCGGGGCCACCTGCACCTGGCCGGCGGGCGGGTGCACGCGGCGCTGGCCGACTTCGAGACCTGCGGGCAGCTGGCCACCCAGTGGGGGATGGACCTGCCGACCCTGCTGCCCTGGCGCGGCGACCTGGCCCAGGTCTACCTGCGTTCCGGCCGGCCCGACCGGGCCCGGGGCATGGTGACCGAGCAGCTCTCCCGGCCCGGCGCCGACAACGCCCGCACCCGGGGCATCTCACTGCGGCTGCTCGGGTCCGCGCTCGACGTCAAGCAGCGGGTCAACACGCTGCGCCAGGCGGCCAACCTGCTCCAGGAGTCCGGCGACCGCTACCAGCTCTTCCTGGCCCTGGCCGCGCTCAGCAGCGCGCACTACGGGCGGGGCGAGTTCAACACCTCGCGGGTGGTGGCCCGCAGCGCGATGCAGCTCGCCAAGGACATCCAGGCACAGGCGTTGTGCCGCCGGCTGCTGCCCGGGGGCGACGCGGCCGGCGCCGACGACCCGGACACCCCGCCGGAGCACGAGGAGATGTCCCGGCTCAGTGACGCCGAGCAGCGGGTGGCGACGCTCGCCGCGCTCGGCCACACCAACCGGGAGATCGGCAAGAAGCTCTACATCACGGTGAGCACCGTCGAACAGCACCTCACCCGGGTCTACCGGAAGCTGAACGTCAGGCGGCGCACCGAGCTGTCGCTGGGGCTGCCGATGGACGCCGCCGGGGCCGGGCTGCTCGCCGTCGCGCCGGGCGGGACCGAGCGGTCCTGGCCGCAGTGGGAGTCGGCGGTCCAGGCGAGCTGAGCTCGTCAGCGGTGGCGATTCCGGGGTGGGCCTAGGCCCACCCCTTCGGGTCATTAGCTCCATTGAGCGCAATCGGCCCGATCCATACCGTGAAACATGTACCCACCGCCGTTCGGCGACGTTCTTTTGCGGGGAGCATGAGGTGAACAGAAACAAGGACCGGCGGACGCCGATCAGTGGTGCCGACGCGGTGCGGCTCGACGACGTGCGCAAGACGTACGGGCGCGGCGACAACCGTGTCGACGCGCTGCGCGGCGTCACGATGAGCTTCCCCCGGGGCAGCTTCACGGCCGTGATGGGGCCGTCCGGCTCCGGCAAGAGCACGTTCCTGCACTGCGCGGCGGGGCTCGACGTGCCCTCGTCCGGCTCGGTGGTGCTGGACGGCAAGGAACTCAGTGGCATGAACGAGAACCAGCTGACCCGGCTGCGTCGGGAGCGGGTCGGCTTCATCTTCCAGGCGTTCAACCTGATGCCGGCGCTCAACGTCGAGCAGAACGTGGGCCTGCCCTTCCGGCTGGCCGGCCGCCGGCCCGACCGGCACTCCGTGGTGGAGGTGCTGGGCCGGGTGGGGCTGGCCGAGCGGCGCAAGCACCTGCCGAGCGAGCTGTCCGGTGGTCAGCAGCAGCGGGTCGCGATCGCGCGGGCGCTGATCATGCGCCCGGCGGTCATCTTCGCCGACGAGCCGACCGGCGCGCTGGACACCCAGACCACCATCGAGGTGCTGCAACTGCTCCGCGAGACGGTGTCCAGCGGGGGACAGACCATCATCATGGTGACCCACGACCCGGTCGCCGCCGCTGCCGCGCACCGGGTGCTGTTCCTCGCCGACGGCCAGTTCATCGGTGAACTGGAGGCGCCGACCGCCGACGTGGTGGCCGAGCGGATGACCCACCTGACCGCGTGGCAGCAGAACCGGGCGCCGCAGTCCACCGGCAGGGGTGGCTTCTGATGACGTACCTCGCGTGGCGCACCCTGCGCTACCGCAAGCTCGCCTTTATCGCGACATTTATCGCGGTCTTCTTCGGTGTGGCGCTGATCGTCGCCTGTGGCGGGCTGATGGAGACCGGCATCCGGATGGCCGTCCCGCCGCAGCGGCTGGCGGCGGCCGACGTGGTGGTGAGCGGCAAGCAGACCTACGGCGTGCCCAAGAAGGACCCGCAGGACACCAAGAACATCAAGTCGGTGCCGCTGGCCGAGCGGTACTGGATCGATCCGGGCCTGGTCGGCAAGATCCAGGGCGTGCCCGGGGTCGAACGGGCGGTGGCCGAGGCGTCGTTCGCCGCCACCGTCGTCCGCAACGGCGCACCGGTGATCGTCGGGACCCAGTCGCTGGGCCACCGGTGGGAGTCGGCGCAGCTCGGGCCGTACCGGCTCGACGGGCAGCCGCCGGCCCAGGCCGGCCAGGTGGTGCTGGACCGGGCGGTGGCCAAGCTGGCCCGGATCAAGGTCGGCGACCGGGTCGACGTCGTGGTCGGCGGGGTCCAGTCGTCCTTCCAGGTGACCGGCATCGCCGCGCCGCCCGGTGAGCTGAGCCAGTCGGCGCTGTTCTTCTCCGACGACGACGAGCGGCGGCTCAACCCGCACACCGGCACCGCGGACGCGATCGGTGTGCTGGCCAAGCCCGGCACCGACCTGGACGCGTTGCGCGAGCGGATCGAGCGGGCCCTCGCCGACCGCAAGCTCGTCGTGCTCACCGGCGACGACCGGGGCGCGGCCGAGTTCCCCGAGGCGGTCGGCGGTCAGGCGCAGCTCATCCCGCTCTCCGGGGTCTTCGCCGGCATGACGGTCTTCGTGGCGATCTTCGTGGTCGCCAGCACGCTGGGCCTGTCGGTGCAGCAGCGGCAGAAGGAGATCGCGCTGCTGCGTTCGATCGGCGCGACGCCCCGGCAGATCCGTGCGATGGTGCGCCGTGAGGCGCTCGTCGTCGCGGTCGGTGCGGCGATCCTCGGCTGCGCGCCCGGGGTGTTCCTCGGGCCGCTGCTCTACGACATCGTCTCCGACGCCGGGGTCATCTCGCCGGTGGTGCAGTTCCACCAGGGTTTCATCCCCTACCTGGCCGCGCCCGCGATCGGCATCTTCGCCGCCATGGTCGCCGCCTACGTCGCCGGTCGCCGCCCCTCCAAGACCAAGCCCACCGCCGGCATCGCCGAGGCCGCCCTGCAGCGCAAGTGGGTGAGCTGGCCCCGGGTGGTGTTCTCCATCCTGTTCTTCGCCGCCGGCTTCGCGCTGATCCTGGTGACCGCGATCGTGATGCAGGGCGCGGTGGCGTCCGCGACCGCCGGGCCGGCGGTGATGTGCTGGGCGATCTCGATCGCGTTGATCAGCCCGGGGCTGACCCGGCTGCTGGCCGGCGTGCTCAGCCTGCCGGTACGGGCGTTCTTCGGCCTCGCCGGCTACCTCGGCACGGTCAACGTCCGCACCCGCGCCGTCCGGGTGGCCTCCGCGGTCACCCCGATCATGCTGGCCGTGGCGCTGGCGGTGGCCAACTTCTACCTCCAGACCACCCAGAACGAGGCCGCCGAGCGCTACTACTCGGACAACCTGCGGGCCGACCTGGTGCTCAGCTCCACCACCGGCGGCTTCCCCGCCGACACCGTGGAGGCGATCCGGTCCGCGCCGGGCGTCGAGGAGGCGTCGGCGTACGTGACCAGCGCCGGCTGGATCAACAAGCCGTACGACGGGTCGCACGTCGAGTCGCCCTGGCCGTTGCAGGGGGTCAGCGGGGCCAGCGCCGCCGGCATCACCGGGGTGCGCACCAGCGACGGCAACCTCGGTGACCTGCGGGGCGACACGGTGGCGCTGCCCGAGGTGGCCGGGAAGAACCTCAACGTCGGCGTCGGCGACCAGATCACCCTGCGGCTCGGCGACCGCTCGGCGGTGGACCTGCGGGTGGTGGCGCTCTACCCGGCGAAGAAGGGGTTCGAGACGATCCTGCTCCCCGCCGACCTGCTCGCCGCGCACAGCACCACCGGGCTGTCCCGGCAGATCCTGGTCACCGCCGAACCCGGCACCAGCCGGGACGCGCTGACGGCCAGCCTGCGGGAGAAGGTCGCCGGTAACCCCGGCACGATGATCGAGGGGCGGGAGGCGATCACCACGTTCGCCGAGCGGACCAAGACCCAGGCCTGGGTCAACTACCTGCTCGTCGCCCTGGTCGCCGGCTACACGATGATCTCGGTGGCGAACACCCTGATCGTGGCGACCGCCGGCCGCCGCCGGGAGTTGGGCATGCAGCGGCTCATCGGCGCCACCCGCAAGCAGGCCCTCCAGATGCTCAGCGTGGAGGCGGGCATGGTCGCGGTCATCGGGGTGGTGCTCGGCACGATCGCCTCCATCGCGACGCTGATGCCGTTCAGCATCGTGGTGCTGGGCCGACCGGTGCCCTCCGGTCCGATCTGGATCTATCTGGCCGTGGTGGCGGGCGCGACCGTGCTCGCCTTCGCCGCCACCGTGCTGCCGGGCCGCCGGGTGATGCTCTCCCGGCCGGCGGAGGCCGCCGTCGCCGTCGAGTGACGGCAACCCGCACACACGACGGTGCCCCCGGTCGACCGACCGGGGGCACCGTCGTGTGTGGTGTCGGGTCAGCCGACGTCGGCCCGGGTGCCGTTGAGGTACGCCAGCACGGCCAGCACCCGGCGGTTGCTGTCGTCGGCCGGGGTCAGGTCCAGCTTGGTGAAGATGCTGGTCGTGTACTTGGCGACGGCACCCTGACTGACGATGAGACGTTGGGCGATGGCCGTATTCGAACATCCCTCGGCCATCAGCTTGAGCACCTCCCGCTCGCGCGGGGTGAGGGTCGACAGTGGCTCCCGACGGGACCTGCCGGCGAGCAGCTGCGAGATCACCTGTGGGTCCATCGCGGTGCCCCCGTCGGCGACCCGGCGGATCGCGTCGACGAACTGGTCGCTGTTGAGCACCCGGTCCTTGAGCAGGTAGCCGATGCCGCCGCTGGCGTCGGCGAGCAGCTCCTTGGCGTACAACTGCTCGACGTGCTGGGAGAGGACCAGGATGGGCAGTCCGGGGCAGCGGCGACGCGCCTCCAGGGCTGCCTGCAGGCCCTCGTCGGTGAAGGTCGGGGGCAGGCGAACGTCGACCACCGCGACCTCCGGGCGGAGGGTCACCAGGGCGTCGAGCAGGGCCGGGCCGTTGTCGACCGCCGCGACGATCTCGAAGTCGTAGGATTCGAGGAGCTGGACCATTCCCTGTCTCAGGAGGAAGAGGTCCTCGGCGAGTACAACGCGCACGGCAGCTCCAGGATCGCGACGGTCGGCCCACCTTCGGGACTGCTGAGGACGAGCGTCCCGTCGAACGTAGCACAGCGCCGCTCGATGCCTCGGAGTCCGGTGCCGAGGGTGGCGTCGGCACCGCCCTGACCGTTGTCGATCACCACGGCGCGCAGCGAACCGTCCTCGTGCCGCAGGTCGATGCTGGCCCGGTCGGCGTTGGCGTGCTTGACCACGTTGTTCAACAGCTCCGACAGGGCGAAGTAGACGGCGGACTCCGCCGGGGCGGCCAGCCGGCCGGGTACGTCGGCGATGACGTCGACCTCGATCGGGCTCTCCAACGCGATCGCCCGGATGGCGTCCTCCAGCCCCCGCTCGGCCAGCACCGGCGGGTGGATGCCCCGGATCAGGCAGCGCAGTTCCTCCAGCGCGCTGGCGGTGGCGTTGCGCGCGTCGACCAGCAGGGTCTCCGCGACGTCCGGATTGGTCCGCAGCTGCCGGGTGGCCGCACCGAGCTTCATGCCGATCGCGACCAACCGGGCCTGCGCCCCGTCGTGCAGGTCCCGTTCGATCCGGCGCAGTTCGGTGGCCTGGATGTTGATCACATCCGAGCGGGTCTCGGAGAGGTGCCGCATCCGGGAGGCGATCTCCGCCCGTTCGCTCGGGCCCAGCAGCGTCCGGGCGAAGTAGGCGTGTCCGGCCACCACCCCGGGGGCGGCGGCCACCCAGATCGCGAACACCACCAGGCTGACCAGCGCGCCGAGCACCGCGTGCGGCCAGGTGTCCATCGGGGTGAAGCCGTACCAGAAATCCACCCCGGACTCCCGCATCAGCATCCAGAACCCGGCGGAGAGCAGCAGCCCTTCCACCGAGTAGACCAGCAGGGTGACCGGCAGCAGGCCGAGCACGAAGCCGACGAACACGTTGAGCAGGAGGAACAGCAGGTCGCGCCAGGTCGCCGGGTCGGTGAGGATGGACCGGCAGCGCTGCACCCAGCCGACCACCCCCCGCTCGGTCGGCGGCGCGGGCAGGTAGGGCGTGGCGATCGACACCCCGGCCCGGCCGGCGAGATCCCGGCACAGCCCGGTGAGCCAGCGGACCAGCGGGGTGACCAGGGGCAGCAGCAGCACCCCGACGCCGAGCGAGATGAACGCCGTGGCGAGCACGGTGGCGACGAGCAGGGCCAGGCTGAGCGCGGCGCTGGCGACGAGCACCACGCCGCGCCCGGTGGCGTGCAGCGCCCGGGACAGGGCCCGCCCGGTGAGTTCCGCGGTGATGGCGACGTCCATGTCCTCCGGCTCCCCGGTCACGGCAGATCGATGGTGGTGCCCGCACTCAGTGGCGTGTCGTGGACGACCAGTTGGCGCAGTTCGGTGCCGACCGGCGTGTCGTAGACCAGTGATCCGCTGACCGTCGCGCCGGGCTTGATGCTCTTGGTCAACCGTTGCGTGTCCGGATAGTAGAGCAGGGAACGGGTGTCCGGGGTGTATCCCCGCCCGTCCGCGTCGACCAGTCGCTGGCTGAGCGGCCAGACGATGGTGCCCTTGGACCCCTTGTTGACCACGTCGACGTCGACCATGCAGAACACGCCGTCCGCCTTCTGGGTCAACGGCCAGAACCCGATCTCCCGCGACCCGCAGTGCACCCCCGTCACGGTGAACTCCAGCGACCCGTCCTGCCCGGTCGCGGTGGCGGGGGTGGGGCTGGGGGTGGGGGTGGGCGACGGGCTCGGGGTGGGGCTCGGTGTGACGACGCCGGACGGCGCGGACGGGTCCGGCCCGGCGGACGGTGCCCCCCGCTGGTCGGCCTGTCGCAACGCGACCACGCCCAGCACGACGAGGGCCACCACCGCCACCACCCCGGTCAGCACCGCCGGCCAGGGCGGCGGCGGTCGACGCGGCGGCGGCGTCGGGGCGACCAGGGTGGCCGGCTGGCCGGCCACCGGGTACCACCGGGTGCCGTCGAGCTGCTCGGTGGTGGCGGCCACCGGTTCCACCGCCGAGCGGATGCTGGCCGTGTCGGCGCTGCCGACCAGGATCAGCATCGCCTCCCGGGCGGTGGGACGTTGCCGGGGGTCGGTGCGCAGCGCCCGCGCGACCACTGCGGCGAGGCCGGCGGGCAGCCCGCTCAGGTCGGGCGGGCCGGCCGGGTGCACCCGGGGGTCGACCGGCAGCCGACCGGTGGCGGCCCAGCCGACGAGGATCCCCCAGGCGTAGACGTCGGCGGGCTGGGCGGGCGGGAAACCGGCGAGGCGCTCCGGGGCCAACCAGCCGGGCGTGCCGTACGAGGGGCCGGTGGTCGGGTCGAGTGCCTCGATCAGGCTGGCCAGCCCGAAGTCGATGACCTTCGGACCGAACGGGGACAGCAGGACGTTGCGGGGGGTGAGGTCGCCGTGCGCCAGCCCGGCGGCGTGGATCGCGGTGAGCCCGGCGGCCACCCCGACGGCCAGCGCCTCGGCCTGCGGGCCGGAGAGCGAGCCGTGCCGGGTCACGTGCTCGTGCAGGGACGACCCGGTCACGTACTCGGTGACGAGGTAGGGGACCGACCCCTGCGGGTCGGCGTCGAGCACCCGGGCGGTGCAGAAGTCGGCGACCCGGCCGGCGGCGGCGACCTCGCGGGCGAACCGTCGCCGGAACTCCGGCCGGGAGCGCAACTCGTCGTGGACGACCTTGACCGCGACCCGGCCCCCGCCCGGGGCCTCGGCCAGGAAGACCACCCCCATGCCGCCCGAGCCGAGCAGGCGGCGCAGCCGGTAGGGCCCGACGTGTTCCGGATCGCCCGGCCGCAGCGGTGACCCCGGCTCGGCCACTGCGCCGCTGGTCAGCTCGCCCATGTAGACAAGTGTCCCATGCCGGGTCGAGGCACGCGCCCCCTGCGCCGTCCCCGGTGGACGCCCCGCGTCGCCCGTCGCCGGGCCGTCCGCGGGTGGGTCGGGGTAGGGGATCGCTAAGGGTTGGCACGGCCGGGACCGGAACCTAGCGTGTGGTCGCACGCGCTCGCCGGCGCTTGATGCGGTCGGCGACCCCGCCGGCTGACGCCGGGGTCGCCGACCCCGGCGGTACGGACCTGCGCCGGCCGTACCGCGCCGGCCGACGGCTGCGCTGGTACCGCCGGGGCCGGGTGTCGGCCCGCCCGTTCACCGGCGGCGCACCGTCGTGGTGCGCGCCGCGCAGCAGAGAGGGACGTGATCGCCCATGACCTCCACGACACGGTACGACGATGCGCCGGCGACGGACGGTGGGACCCCCGGCGGGACCGAGGTGCGTCAGTTGGACCGGGTGGTGATCCGGTTTGCTGGTGACTCGGGTGACGGGATGCAGTTGACGGGGGACAGGTTCACCTCGGAGACGGCGCAGTTGGGTAATGATATTTCGACGTTGCCGAATTTTCCGGCGGAGATTCGGGCGCCTGCGGGGACGTTGCCGGGGGTGTCGAGTTTCCAGGTGCATTTCGCTGATTACGATATTTTGACGCCGGGGGACGCGCCGAACGTGTTGGTCGCGATGAACCCGGCGGCGTTGAAGGCGAATGTGGGTGATCTGCGTCGGGGTGCGGACATCATCGTGAACACCGATGAGTTCACCCGTCGGAACCTGACGAAGGTCGGTTACGCGGTCAGCCCTCTCGACGATGACACCCTGGATGGGTTTGTGGTGCATCCGGTGGCGTTGACGTCGATGACGGTGGGTGCGTTGGCGGAGTTGTCGGTGTCGAAGAAGGACGCCGAGCGGGCGAAGAACATGTTCGCCCTGGGGTTGTTGTCGTGGATGTACTCCCGCCCGTACGAGTCGACCCTACGGTTTTTGGAGCGGAAGTTCGTCAAGCGGCCGGATCTGGTCGCGGCGAACATCGCGGCGTTCAAGGCGGGCTGGAACTACGGCGAGACGACGGATTCGTTCTCGGTGCGGTATGAGGTGAAACCCGCGGCGATGCTGCCGGGCACCTACCGCAACATCACCGGTAACGCTGCTCTGTCGTTGGGGTTGGTCGCGGCGGGGGTGCGGTCGGGGCTGCCGGTGTTCCTCGGCGCGTATCCGATCACCCCGGCGTCGGACATCCTGCACGAGTTGTCGAAACACAAGCGGCTCGGTGTGGTCACCATGCAGGCCGAAGACGAGATCGCCGCGGTCGGCGCCGCTCTGGGCGCCTCCTACGGCGGCGCCCTGGGAGTGACCACCACCAGCGGCCCCGGTGTCGCCCTGAAATCCGAGACGATCTCCCTGGCCGTCGCCCTGGAACTCCCGTTGGTGATCGTGGACGTGCAACGCGCCGGCCCGTCGACCGGCCTGCCCACGAAGACCGAGCAGGCGGACCTGAACATGGCCCTGCACGGCCGCCACGGCGAAGCCCCCGTCGCGGTGATCGCCGCGAAGTCCCCGTCGGACTGTTTCCACGCCGCCCTCGAGGCCGCCCGGATCGCCCTGACCTACCGCACCCCGGTGATCCTGCTGTCGGACAACTACGTCGCCAACGGCTCCGAACCCTGGCTGCTACCCGACGTCAACGACCTGCCCGACCTGCGCGTGGAGTTCGCCACCGCCCCCAACGGCGACGACGGCGTCACGTTCCTGCCCTACCTACGCGACCCGGACACCCTGGCCCGCCCCTGGGCCGTGCCCGGCACCCCCGGCCTGCAACACCGCATCGGCGGCCTGGAAAAAGCCGACAAGACCGGCGACATCTCCTACGACCCGGCCAACCACGACTACATGGTCCGCACCCGCGCCGCCCGCATCGAAGCCATCGACGTGCCCGACCTCGACGTCGACGACCCCGACGGCACCGCCCGGACCCTCGTGCTCGGCTGGGGCTCCACCTACGGCCCGATCGGCGCCGCCTGCCGCACCCTGCGCCACCGCGGCCAACCCATCGCCCAAGCCCACCTACGCCACCTCAACCCCCTGCCCGCCAACCTCGGCGACGTCCTTTCCGCCTACGACCGCGTCGTCATCCCCGAGATGAACCTCGGCCAACTCGCCCAGATCATCCGCGCCCGATACCTGACCGACGCGATCACCTACAACCAGGTCCGCGGCCTACCCTTCACCGCCGCCGAACTGGAGACGATGCTGGAAGAGGTCTGCAAAAATGCCTGAACCCGTCGCCCTGAAACTCACCGGCAAAGACTTCAAATCCGACCAGGAAGTCCGCTGGTGCCCCGGCTGCGGCGACTACGCCATCCTCGCCGCCCTCCAACAATTCATGCCCGAACTCAACATCCCCCGCGAAAACACCGTCTTCATCTCCGGCATCGGCTGCTCATCCCGCTTCCCCTACTACATGAACACCTACGGGATGCACTCCATCCACGGCCGCGCCCCCGCCATCGCCACCGGCCTCGCCGTCACCCGCCCCGACCTGTCCGTCTGGGTCGTCACCGGCGACGGCGACGCCCTGTCCATCGGCGGCAACCACCTCATCCACGCCCTACGCCGCAACGTCAACCTCAAAATCCTGCTCTTCAACAACCGCATCTACGGCCTCACCAAAGGCCAATACTCCCCCACCAGCGAAACCGGCAAAATCACCAAATCCACCCCCGCCGGCTCCACCGACGCCCCCTTCAACCCCCTGTCCCTCGCCCTCGGAGCCGAAGCCACCTTCGTCGCCCGCACCATCGACTCCGACCGCAAACACCTCCAAACCATCCTCCGCGCCGCCGCCCAACACCACGGCACCGCCTTCGTCGAGATCTACCAAAACTGCAACATCTTCAACGACGGCGCCTTCGACCCACTCAAACAACCCGACACCCGCGACGACTACCTCATCCCCCTCGAACACGGCCAACCCATCACCTTCGGCCACAACAAACAACACTGCCTCGTCCACCCACCCCACAGCTTCGGACTCGACATCCGCGACACCGCCACCACCCCACCCGAAAACATCATCACCCACGACACCACCATCACCGACCCCGCCTACGCCTTCGCCCTCACCCGCCTCCCCCAACCCGACCACCGCAACACCCCCATCGGCATCCTCCGCCAAACCCAACGCCCCACCTACGACACCCTCGTCCAACACCAAATCACCACCGCCAAAAACACCACCACCGACACCCCCGAACAACAACTCACCACCCTCCTCCACACCGGCGACACCTGGACCATCAGGCCGCTGGCCGACGCATGATCGACCGGATCACACCGCCTGGCGTCGTCGCCGTCGAGGCGTTCGACGACACCGACACCGAGCCGCTGCACCCCGCGGAGGCCGCGCTGGTGGCCCGCGCCGTCGAGAAGCGGGTGCGGGAGTTCACCACCGCCCGTACCTGCGCCCGCCGGGCGCTGCGCGCCCTCGGCGTACCGCCCGCGCCGGTGCTCACCGGCGAACGCGGCGCACCCGTCTGGCCGTCCGGTGTGGTCGGCAGCCTCACCCACTGCCCCGGCTACCGCGCCGCCGTGGTCGCCCGCGCGGCCGACGTACGCGCCATCGGCATCGACGCCGAACCCGACGCGGCACTGCCCGACGGCGTGCTCGACGCGATCGCCCTGCCCGAGGAACGCGCCATGGTGGACCGGCTGGCCACCGACGCCCCCGGACCGCACTGGGACCGGCTGCTGTTCAGCGCCAAGGAGTCCCTCTACAAGGCATGGTTCCCGATCACCGGGATCTTCCTCGGCTTCGACGAGGCCCGGATCGTCCTGCACCCGACCGACCGCACCTTCACCGCCCGCGTCCTCGTCCCCGGTCGCGGTCGGGACTTCGACGGTCGCTACCTGCACGACGCCGGCCTGACCCTGACCGTCGTCGCCGTACCGCACTGAACCCGAGCCGTACCGCACCAGCCGACCCGGAACCGCGCCCCGCCGTGCGGACCTGACGAACGAGGGGACCACACCCGATGAACGCCGGCATCTACGCCGTCAGCGACCTGCACGTGGCGTACCCGGAGAACCGGAAGATCGTGGAGAGCCTGTGGCCCCGAGCGGCCAGCGACTGGCTGATCGTCGCCGGTGACGTCGCCGAACTCTTCGCCGACGTCACCTGGGCGCTGACGCTGCTGGCCCAACGGTTCGCCAAGGTGATCTGGGCGCCCGGCAACCACGAGTTGTGGACCCACTCGCAGGACCCGGTCCGGCTGCGCGGCGAGGCCCGCTACCAGGCCATCGTGCGGCAGTGCCGGGACCTGGGGGTGGCCACCCCCGAGGACGACTACCCGATCTGGACCGGGCCCGGCGGCCCGCTGCTGGTCGCGCCGCTGTTCGTCGGCTACGACTACTCGTTCCGCGAGCCGGGCGTCACCAGCAAGGAACAGGCACTGGCCCGCGCCCACGCCGCCGGGGTGGTCTGCGCCGACGAGGTCTTCCTGCACCCCGACCCGCACCCGAGCCGGGACGCCTGGTGCCGGGCCCGGGTGGCGCTGACCGAGACCCGGCTCGCCGGCAGCGACCCGGCGGTGCCGAAGGTCCTGGTCAACCACTACCCGCTGGTCCGGATGCCCACCGACATCCTGCGCTACCCCGAGTTCGCCCAGTGGTGCGGCACCGAACTCACCGCCGACTGGCACCGCCGCTTCCACGCCACCGCGGTGATCTACGGGCACCTGCACATTCCCCGGGTGACCTGGCACGACGGGGTGCGCTTCGAGGAGGTCTCCGTCGGCTACCCCCGGGAGTGGCGTACCCGCCCCCGCCCCGACTCGTGGCTGCGGCGGGTGCTGCCGACGCCCGTGCAGGTCTGACGGCTCACCCCTCGACGAGGCGCTTCTTCTGCACCTTGCCCAGCGCGTTGCGGGGCAGGGCGTCGACCAGCCGCACCTCCCGGGGCCGCTTGTGCACCGACAGTTGCCGGGCCACGAAGTCCACCAGCTCCGGCCCGGTCACCCCGTCGCCGACCACGTACGCGGTGACCTGCTGCCCCAGGTCCGGGTGCGGCAGGCCCACCACGGCCGCCTCGCGCACCGCCGGGTGGGCCAGCAACGCCTCCTCCACCTCACCCGCCCCGATCCGGTACCCGCCGCTCTTGATCAGGTCGGTGCTCGCCCGGCCGACGATGCGGTGCCACCCGTCCGGGCCGACGGTGGCGACGTCCCCGGTGCGGAACCAGCCGTCGGCGGTACGGCTCGCCGCGTCGGCGTCCGGCCGGTTCAGGTAACCGTCGAACAGGGTCGGGCCGGTGACCAGCAGCTCGCCCATCGCCGTACCGTCGGTGGGCAGGTCCCGGCCCTGCTCGTCGACGATCCGGGTGCGTACCCCGGGCAGGGGCACCCCGACGGCGCCCGGACGGCGCGGGCCGTCGGCGCGGGCGCTCACCGTGATCAGGGTCTCCGTCATGCCGTACCGCTCGACGACCCGGTGCCCGGTCAACCCGGTCAGCTCGTCGAAGACCGCCGTGGGCAGCGCCGCGCTGCCCGACACCAGCAGCCGCGCGCCGCGCAGGGCGCGCGCCGAGGCCGACGCGGCGGCGATCCGCGACCAGATCGTCGGTACGCCGAAGTAGAGCGTCCCGCCGGCCGCCGCGTACCGCTCGGGCTGCGGCCGGCCGACGTGGTGCAGCCGGCTGCCGACCCGCAACGGCCCGAGCACCCCGAGCACCAGCCCGTGCACGTGGAACAGCGGCAGCCCGTGCACCAGCAGGTCGTCAGGCGTCCACGCCCAGGCGTCGGCCAACCCGTCCAGGCAGGTGGCGATCGCCCCCCGGGACAGCAGCGCGCCCTTCGGCGCGCCGGTGGTGCCGCTGGTGTAGAGGATCAGGGCGGTCCGCTCCGGTCCGGGTTCCGGATGCGTGGTCGCCGACACCCGGCCCAGGTCTACCGGGACGACAGGCAACCTGTCCGCCGCCGGGGAGCCCTCCGGGGTCGTGCCTGCCGGCGCGAGCAGGGCCCCGGCCGCCGAGTCGCGCAGGATGTGCTCCCGCTCCCGGGGCCCGGCGTCCGGCGGCACGGGCACCACCGCCGTGCCCGCCAGCAGTGCGCCCACCACCCCCACCACGGTCTCCATCGTCGGGGTGGTCTCGACCGCGACCCGGTCCAGGCCATGCAGGTCGTCGGCGACGGCGGTGGCCAGCCCGTGCAACCGGGACCGGGACAGCGACAGGTCACCCACCCGGATCAGATCCGGACGGTCGTCCACCGACGATGACATCGCGGCCAGCAGCGACACGGTCCACGCCCCTCCGGTCGATTCGCCCGGGGCACGGTGCGGCCCCGTGCCGCCGACGCTAGTGCGGCGACCGGCCCGTCACCACCCCTACCACGCTGCGCCACCGGGGTTCCCGGCGCGGCGGTTTGTGGTCGTCCGGTTGCGGTATCCCGGTCGGGTACGCCGCTACGAGGAGGACCCGGTGGATGTCGACGACCTGCTGACCGGAATCTACGACCAACTGCCCGACCTGGTGGACGCGGCGGTGGACGGGCTCGGCCCCGAGGAGCTGTGCCGTACCCCCCGGCCGGGCGTCAACCCGGTCGGCTGGCTGGTCTGGCACCTCACCCGGATCCAGGACCAGCAGGTCGCCGACCTGCTCGGGGTCGACCAGGTGTGGGTCGCCGGTGACCGGGCGGCCCGGTTCGGGCTGCCCGCCGACCCGGCCGACACCGGCTACGGCCACACCCCCGAGCAGGTCGCCACGGTCCGGCCGGAGAACGCGCAGGCGCTCGTCGACTACCACCGGGCGGTGGCGCAACGGACCCGGGGGTTCCTGACCGGGTTGCGCCCGGCGGACCTGGACCGGGTGGTCGACGAGAGCTGGGACCCGCCGGTGACCCTCGGGGTCCGGCTGGTCAGCATCGCCGCCGACGACCTCCAACATGTCGGCCAGGCCGCCTACCTGCGGGGCCTGCTGCGACCGTGACTCGTCCGGCCCGATCTCGTCCGGCCCGGGTGAGCCGGCCTCACCCTCTCGACCGGCAGGCTGAGCAGGCACGTGACACACCGTGGGGGAGGGCAGCCGTGGGGACGTCGGTGGCGGAGTTCCTGGACCGGTGGGACGGGGGTCGGCGGCCCGACCTGCCGGAGACGACAAGCGGCACGCTGCGCCTGGACGCCGCCGAGGACGGGCACACCGCGCACTGGCGGTTGACCGTCCGCGACCAGCGCGTCGAGGTCACCCGGTCCGCCGAGGACGCCGACCTGGTCGTCCGCGCCGACCGGGACGTCTTCGACCGGTTGGCGTCGGGCCGGACCCACCTCGCCACCGCGCTGCTGCGCAACGACCTGTCGGTACGGGGCAACATGCTGCTGCTGATGCTGCTGCGGCGGATCTTCCCCGGCCCGCCCGACGCCCGGCACCCCCGGGAGGCCGCCCGGGAGCGGGACGGTCACCGGTGAGGGAGGAACGGGTCCACGTCATCGCCGGCAACGCCTTCGCCGTCAGCGACGCGCACGGCGACATGGAGGTGGACCCGAGGACGCCGGTGGGGTTGTTCTCCTTCGACACCCGGTTCCTGTCCCGCTGGGTGCTCACCGTCGACGGGCAGCGGCTGCACGCCCTGTCCCGCGACGACATGACCTACTTCGAGACCCGGTTCTTCCTGGTCCCCGGCACGGCCAGTCACTACGTCGACGCGGACGTGTCGGTGATCCGGCACCGGTCCATCGACGACAGCTTCACCGAGCAGTTGACGGTGCTCAACCACTCCGCCGAGCCGGCCGAGTTCGTGGTGCGGATGGAGGTCGGCGCGGACTTCGCCGACACCTCGGAGATCCGCAGCCCGACGCCCCGGCGGATCACCACGGTCGCCTCCCCGTCCGACGCGGTGCTGCGGCTGCGCTACCACCGGGAGCGGTTCGCCCGGGAGGCGACGGTCTCCAGCACCGCCCCGGCCGACGTCGACGAGGGGGGCTTCACCTACCGGATCACCGTGCCGGCACACGGGAAGTGGACCACCGACCTGCACGTCGCGATGTCCATCCGCGGCGAGGGCGGGCACGACCTGCGGGAGAGCCTGGAGTCGCACCGGCTGCGGGTACGCCACGACATGCGGCACGACCTGAGCGACTGGCTCGACCGGGCGCCGCAACTGGTCAGCGAGCGGGAACGGCTGCCGGCGACGTACGAGCAGGCGCTGACCGACCTGGCCGCGCTGCGCTACGTGCCGCTGGCGTACTCGGGGCGGGTTCCGGTGGGGGGTCTGCCCTGGGCGATGGCGCTCTACGGCCGGGACGCGTTGATCACCTGTCTGATGACCCTGCCGTTCACCCCCGAACTGGCCCCGAACACGCTGCGCATGCTCGCCCTGCTCCAGGGCGGCCGGCTCGACGACCAGCACGACGAGGAGCCCGGCAAGATCCTCGGCGAGCTGCGGTACGGCGAGTCGGCCGCCTTCGACGAGCAGCCGACCGGGCTCTACTACGGGGCGGCCGACACCACCCCGCTGTTCGTGATCCTGCTCGACGAGTACGAGCGCTGGTCCGGCGACGCCGCGCTGGTCCGTCAGCTGCGCCACCCGGCCCGGATGGCGTTGGACTGGATCGACGGGTACGGCGACCTGACCGGCGACGGCTACCTGCGCTACCAGCGGCGCAACACCCGCAACGGGCTGGTCAACCAGGGCTGGCGCAACTCGCCTGACGCGATCGTGGACGCCGACGGCCGGGCTCCCGCCGGGCCCAGGGCCACCTGCGAACTCCAGGGCTACGCCTACGACGCGAAACGGCGTGGAGCCCGCCTGGCCCGGGAGTTCTGGGGCGAGCCCGAGTACGCCGACCTGCTGGAGCGGCAGGCCGCCGCGCTGAAGGAACGGTTCGACAGGGACTTCTGGCTGCCCGGCCAGGAGTACTACGCGTCGGCCCTGGAGCCGGACGGCACACCCGTGGTGGCGTTGACGTCCCAGCTCGGGCATCTGCTGTGGAGCGGGATCGTCGCCGAGGACCGGTCCGCCGCCCTCGCCGCCCACCTGGTGGGGCCGCAGCTCTTCTCCGGCTTCGGGGTCCGCACGTTCGCCGCCGGACAGTTGGCGTACAACCCGGTGGGCGCGCACCTGGGTGCCGTGTGGCCGTCGGACAACGCACTGGTCGCGGCCGGGTTGCGGCGGTACCACCATGACGAGGAGGCCGCCCGGATCGCCGACGGCATCTTCGCGATGGCGGATCTGGTCGGCGGGTCGGTGCCGGAGGTGGTCGCCGGTTATCCCCGGGAGAGCACCGGCTACCCGGTGCAGTTGCCGATGGCCGGCCGGCCGCAGTCGTGGTCCGCCGGGGCCCTGCTGATGCTGCTCGGCACGATCCTCGGGCTGCGGCCCTGCGGGGACAACCTGCTGGTGAACCCGGCCCTGCCCGCCGGTTTCGGCCGGGTCGAGCTGCTGGACGTGCCGGGCCGGTGGGGTCGGGCCGACGCGTACGGCCGGGACCGGTCGGCCGTACGCCCGGGGCGTCGCCCCCGGCTACGCTGACCGTCCGGCCGGTGGCGGGGTCGGTCGCGTGGGGGTGACCGGGTCGGCCGGCGGGTGGGTGACCCACCGGGACAGGGCCCGGTCGACGCCGACGAAGAGCAGACCGAGCAGCCAGAAGGCGACGGCGAAGAAGACCGCGCTGACCGTGACGCCGTCGTAGCCGAGCTGCCCGGCGTCGACGAACGGGTACGGATAGCGGTGCACGACCAGCCCGCGTACCAGGGCGAACCCCAGGTACGCCAGCGGGAACGCCAGCCACCAGAGGGCGTACCGGGGGCGCAGCCGGCCGCGCGGGTCGAACAGCGTCCAGTCGGCGACGGCGAGCAGCGGCACGACGGTGTGCAGGAGCTGGTTGCCCACCGCCTCGCCCGGCGTCCGGTCGGGCTGGGTCATCGCGAACGGGCTGGCCGGGTTGGCCAGCACCAGGTGGTAGACCACGCCGGTGATGGTGATGTAGAGCGTCACCGCGCCCTTGAGCGCGGACGGCGGTTCGGGCCGACGCCGCGCGGCCCGCCAGGCGGCGTAACCGGCGAACAGGCCGACCGCCAGGTTGCTCTGGATGGTGAAGTACGGCAGCAGCCCGGTGACGGTGGCCGGGCCGAGGGCGGTGAGCACGATCCCGGCCAGCACACCGATCACGATCGCCAGCCGGAAGGCCACCGCCAGGCGTCGACGCCGCAGACTCATCGGCGCAAGCTACCAGCTCCCGTCGGTGCCGTCGTCTGCCGTGGCTCGGCGGTCACCGGCCCCGGCGGTCGTCGGTCGGCGTCGGCGGCTGGACGTCGTCGCCGTCCAGCGGTCCGGTCGGATCGGCGGCGGACCGGGCGGGGACGGGGGTGGCCAGGGCGGCGCGCGCGGCCCGGAACGCCGACACCGCCGCCGGCTCGCCTGGTAGTTCGGCCGGGGCCACGGCGGCGCGCACCGCGGTCAGCAGCGTCGCCAGCGGCCGGACCGGACCGGTCGACCCGTCGACCACCCCGCTGAGCAGCCGCTCAGCGGTTTCCTGATCCAGACGGTATCGGGTCATCTCGTGTCCCTCAGCGTCGGCGCGGCGTGGGACGTCACGCCGCCGGGGCCCGGCGTGGCCCCGGTCACATCCGACCCGCGTGGCGACGACGCGAACCCGGTCGGCATCCCTACAGTACGTGACCGGCTGGGGTGCGCTGGTGTAAAAATCCGCTGGACAGGTCGCATCGAGGGAGGTTGGGCCATGCCCGAACGTGACACCCACCGTGACGAACGCTTCGATCAGGTCGGCGACGAGGTGTCGGCCGCCGTCACCCGCGCGGCATCGGTGCTCCAGGAGGAGCTGTCCGCCGGCATCGACAGCGCCCGCCGGCTCCAGGAGAAACTCACCGCCGACCGGCGGGTCGACCCGGCGGCCTTCGACGAGGTGGCCGGACGGGTCCGCAGCGACACCCACGCGCTGATCGACATGGTGGTCGCCCAGCTGCCGGCCACCGGTGACCGGGGCGAGCTGACCCGCCGATACGCCGCCGACGCCCACGACGTGCTGGACAGCCTGCTCGACCTGGCGCGGCTCGCCCCGGAACTGGCCAACGGACTGATCGACCGGATGTCCCGGCAGGGGTCGGAACCCACTCCCGGCCCGGTCCGCGTCGACCGGGACGCGGGGGCCCCGGCGGCCGACGGCGGGCCCGGCCCGGTGTCCTGAGCCGATGACCCTCCCCGGCATCGACGACCAGGTCGGCGCGGTGCTGGACCGCTACCGGGCGCGGACCATGGCGACCCTGCTCGCCGACCTGCCCACCGGCGGCCCCCGCCACCTCTACGATCTGGTCGCCGACTATCCCCGCCGCTCCGGCAAGGGGCTGCGGGCGGCGCTCTGCCTGGCCGCGTGTCGGCTCGCCGGGGACGGCGGCGAACCGGACGAGGCGGCGGTCAACGTGGCCACCACCGTCGAGTTGTTCCACAACGCCTTCCTCATTCACGACGACATCCAGGACGGCAGCGAGCAGCGGCGGGGCGCGCCGACCCTGCCCGCCGCGTACGGCGTGGGCGTGGCGCTCAACGTCGGCAACATGACCAACCTGCTCGCCCTGGACCGGCTGCTGGCCAACCGGGACGCCCTCGGCTCCGGCACCACCTGGCAACTGGTCGAACAGACCCGGCTGATGCTGCGTCACTCGCTGGAGGGCCAGGCCATCGAGATCGGCTGGATCAGGGACAACGCCTGCGACCTCACCCCCGACGACTACTACCGGATGTGCCTGAAGAAGACGTCCTGGTACACCTGCATCTACCCGTGCCGCACCGGCGTGCTGGCGGCCGGCGGCGGACGGCTGCGCCCTGACCGGCTGGACCGCTACGGCTGGTATCTCGGTGCGGCCTTCCAGATCACCGACGACGTGCTGAACCTGGTGGGGGAGTACGCCGCCTACGGCAAGGAGATCGCCGGCGACCTGTGGGAGGGCAAGCGCACCCTGATCCTCATCGACTTCCTCGCCCGCTGCACGGCCGGGGAACGGGAACGGGCGGTGGCCTTCCTCGGCACCCCCCGCGCCGAGCGCACGGCGACCGAGGTGCGCTGGCTGCACCGCCGGCTGACCGCGTACGACAGTGTCGAGGTGGCCCGCCGCAGCGCCCGGGAACTGGCCGGGGCGGCGCTTGCCGAGGGGCGTGCCGTCCTCGGTGACCGGGCCGACACCGAGGACGGCCGGTTCCTGCTCGGCCTGACCCGTTACGTCGTCGACCGCCCACGGTGACCGGCCGGCTCAGCCCATCGTCTTCGCGCCGTCGATGGACTCGCGGATGATGTCGGCGTGCCCGGCGTGCTGGGCGGTCTCGGCGATCACGTGCAGCACCGTCCGCCGCACCGACCAGCTCGCTCCCGGCTCGAACCAGGGTGCCTCCGGCAGCGGGTGGACCGTGTCCAGGTCGAGGGTGGCGACCAGCTCGTCGGTGCGGGCCGCCGTCCCGGCGTACCGGGCGAGCAGGTCGGTCAGGGTGTCGTCGTCGGTCATCCGGAACATGCCCGCCCAGTCGACCGGCTCGCTCTCCATCGCCTCCGCACCGCCGGCCATGAACCGCGCCCACCGGTGCTCCACCATGGTCACGTGTTTGATCAGGCCGCCCAGGCACAGCTCGCTGGCGGTGCTGCGGGTCGCCGCCTGCGCGTCGGTCAACCCGCGCACGGTGTGCCGCAGGAAGCCGCGGTGCAGGCCGAGGGACTGCACCAGGTCGGCCCGTTCGCCGGTGAGCACCCGCTCCGAAGTGGTCATCCGCCACCCTCCGTGGTCGATGTCGTCGGGGGTCACGCTAGGGCCACCCTCCGACACTTTCCGCCCCGCCCCGCCCCACCGCACCTGCGACCGCATCCGCCCCTGCGGTTGCCGATCCGGCCGCCTGGCGGTGGACTGGACCACATGGGAACGATCAGGGTGGGCACCTCGTCCTGGGCGGATCAGACGCTGCTGCGCGCCGGCTGGTATCCCCGGTCGGTGCGTACCCCGGCCCAGCGGCTGGGCTGGTACGCCGGACGGTTCGGGCTGGTCGAGGTCGACACCTCGTACTACGCCGTCCCGGTGCCGCAGACCACCGCCGGCTGGGCGGCGGCCACCCCGCCGGGCTTCACCTTCGACGTCAAGGCGTTCAGCCTGTTCACCGGGCACCCGACACCGGTCCAGGTGCTGCCGAGGGACCTGCGACCGGCCACCGGCCCGTCCCGGGTCCGCCGCCGCGACCTGCCCGAGGCGACGTACGACGAGCTGTGGGCCCGGTTCCGGGCGGCGCTGGCGCCGCTCGTGGCGGCCGACCGGCTCGGCGCGGTGCTGCTGCAGTTCCCGCCGTGGCTGGTGCGCGGGGAGGGCGCCCGGCGGCGGATCGCGGAACTGGCCGACCGGTGCCGGCCCTGGCGGGTCGCCGTGGAACTGCGCCACGGGTCCTGGTTCGACGGTGCGGCGGCGGCCGAGACGGTGACCTTCCTGCGCGACCACGACCTCAGCCTGGTCTGCGTGGACATGCCGCAGGGGCACCCGTCCTCGGTGCCCCCGATCATGATCGGTACCGCCGAGCCGGTGCTGGTCCGGATGCACGGCCACAGCGCGCACTGGGAACACGGCAGCAAGGAGGACCGGTTCCGGTACGCCTACGCCGACGACGAACTGCGCCGCTGGGCCGACCTGCTCACCGACCTGGCCGACCGGTCGGGCGAGGTGCACGTGCTGTTCAACAACTGCTGCGCGGGGCAGGCCCAGCGCGACGCCGCCCGGCTGGCCGAACTGCTCGGGGTGGTGGCCCCCACGACGGCAGCCGCCCGCCACTGACCGTGCCGGTACGGGCCCACCGTTCGTGCCGGGCCACTGACCGCGCCGGTACGGGGCCCGCCGTCGGCGTTGACGGCGGCCCCCGTACCGGCCGGTCCCGGCCCGCCGGTCAGCCGGCCATCGCCATCCGCCGCCGGGCCCCCGTCGCGGCCAGCCGGCCCATCGTCATCGGGGCACCCATCAGCCCACCGGCGCGCCCGAGCATCCCCCGGAACACCTGGCCCGGCTTCTGCTGCTCACCCATGTACGCGGTGACCACCACCAACGCCCCGGTCAACGCCGGCACGGTCCACTGCAGGACCTTCATCTGCCGCTGCCGGTGCGCCACCTCGGCGGGCGTCTGGTAGTTGGGCTCGGTGGTCCCCGACACCGGCGGGTTGCCGGCGTTCTGCAACTTCATGCCCACCAGCCGGCTGTAGCCGGTGACCGCGAGCGCGCCGACGGTCAGCGCCGTCTTCACCGCGCTCATCCGACCCACCCCGGACTGGGCCATCATCCGGGGGCTCTCGGTGGCCAGCTCACCCACCGCGCCGGCCAGGTGCGCGCCGATCGCCGCCGCGTTGACCGGCGTCCACCGCGACCAGCCGGCCGAGGCCACCGGAAGCCGTTGGGTCGAGTCGCTGATCCGTGCCGCCGCTCCGTTGACGCCCAGCGCCCCCATCAGGGAGCCACCGAACCAGGCCGCCAGGCCGAGATCGTGCATCGAGCGCAGTGCGGTGTGTCGTTCCGACATCTGATCCCCCTCCACCGTGTTCGGGCGCAGCGGCATACCCGTCCCGACGGGGGCTACGCGCCCGGCTGCCGGCGGGCAGGTACCGGACCGGACACCGGGGTCAGCGGCGGGGCAGACCGGCCGCGAAGTCGGCTACCCGCCGGCTCAGCGGCAGGCCGGCCCGGACCCAGCGGAAGTGGTCCAGCGGGGCCCCGGCCTCGGCCGCCGTGTACCGGTGCCTGGTGACCGGCGCGGCGGTGAGCTTGGCGCAGAGGTGGTCGACGATCGGGTGCGGGGTGTACTGGTCGTCGTCGACGCTGACCGCCAGCACCGGCAGGGTCAGCCGGCCCACCGCCGCGTCGCCGTCCACCCCGTCGAGGGTGGGGAAGCGACCGGTGCGGGCGGTACGCGCCCAGTCCCGGATCACCCCGCGCGCCTGCCGGCCGCCGAACCCCCAGCCCGGCCAGACCCCGAGCGTGCCGGCGACCGCCGCGATCCCCTGGCTGTACGGCAGCACGCCGTACCGGCGCAGGCCCGGGTAGCCGCGCCAGTACGGCATGCCGACGGCGAACAGGGCCAGCCCGTCGACCTGGTCGACACCGTGCAGGGCGAGGTGCAGCAGGGCCGCCTGCCCGCCGAGGGAGTGCCCGAGCAGCAGCGTCGGGCGGCCGTCCCGGTGGGACTTGAGCGCGTCGAGGACCGCGCCGACGTCGGCGGCCAGTTCGCGGTAGCCGTACCGGCAGGCCCGCGACGGCGTGGGCGTGCTGGCCCCGGTGCCACGCAGGTCGGCGACGACCACGGCCAGCCCGGCGGCGCGCAGCGCGGCGGCGAACGGGCGGTAGTAGCGGGCGCGGACCCCCATCGCCGGGCAGATCAGCACCAGCGGCGCGGCGGGCGACCCGGTGGGCTCCGGATAGACCTGGATGCCGATCCGGGCCCCGTCGACGTCGACGAACTGCTGCGTGTAATCCGCGTCCCCGCTCACCGGAACATCCTACCGGTCGGTAATAAGCGGTCTGTCGCGCCGCCCGCCGGGGGCGGTCAGGCCGCCGCCGGGGCCAGCCGGCCGACCCCGCTGACCGCGGCGTAGACCGTGCCGAGCTGCTCGGCCCAGTGCCGCAACGAGTAGCGCACCCGCACCCGGTCCAACGCCGCCGTCGCGTACGCGAAACGGCGTACCCGGTCGGCGAGCAGCCGGCGGACCGCGGTGCCCAGCGCCCGGGGGTCACGCGGCGGCACCAGGTCCCCGGTCAACCCGTCGACCACACTGTCGGTGATCCCGCCGACCGCCGTGCCCACCACCGGCACGCCGCACGCCATCGCCTCCAGCGGGCTACGGCCGAACGGCTCGTACCACGGGGCGGCGACCAGGACGTCGGCGGAGCGGTACCAGGCCGCCAACTCCGCACGGGGCACCGCACCGACCAGCCGGACCCGGTCGGCGACACCGCAGGACCCGGCGAGCGCGGTCAACCGGCGGGCGACGTCGTCGGCCGGCAGCGACCCGGCCGGCGGCCCGCCCACCACCACGTACTCGGCCCCGGGCACGCCGGGCAGTGCCCGCACGACGTCCTGCACGCCCCGGCGTTCGTGCAGCGGACCCACGGTGAGCAGCCGGGGCCGGCCCGCGACCCGGGCGGCGGCCGGCCCGGTCGGGCTGAACAGCCGCTCGTCCACCCCCGACGGCACCAGCGCCAGCTTCGCCCGGGGCACCCCGAGCCGGACCAGCTCCCCCAACTCGTCGTGTGACTGGACGACGACCCGGTCGACGGCCCGCCCGAGCGCCCGCTCGTAGCCGATCCGCCCCCGGCCGGCCCGCTCCCGGCCATCCGGGCGGCGACGGTACGCGCTGCCCAGGTCGTGGTACGTCAACACCACGGGCGTGCCGGTACGCCGACCGGCGTGCACGGCCGCCAGGCCGCTGAGCCAGAAGTGGGCGTGCGCCACGTCCGGCCGCCACCCGTCCTGCTGCCAGTGCGTGGCCAGCCAGCGGCCGAACTCGCCCAGGTGGGGCAGGAGTTCGTCGGCGGGCACCGGCCGGGCCGGACCGGCGGGCACGTGCCACACCTGGTACCCCGCGTCGGTCGGCACCGTGTCGGGCAGCCCGGTGTCGTCCCGTCTGGTGTAGACCCGCACCTCGTGGCCCTCGGCGGCCAGCGCCGCCGCCTGCTCGGCGACGTGCAGGTGCAGCCCCACGGCGTCATGTCCGCCGGGAACGGCGAGCGGGCTGGCGTGTCCCGAGACCATCGCGATGCGCATGCTTCCTCCTCCGTGGGCCGGTCACCGGCGAGGCGGAATCCGGTGCGGCGGCTCCGGCCGGCGTCATCACCCGGTCCCGCGCACCGGGCGCGTGACAGGCACCCGGCCGCCCCTGCGGCGTCGGTGCCCGGACGTCACGCGCCGCCCGGCATGCCGAACCAGTTGCCCAGCGCGGAGGCGGTAAACAACAACTTTGCGTGCCCGTCCGAGCGCCCTGCGTCCCCGTGACCGGCAGTGCTCAGCCCACCTCGGGCAGCATCCCCGGACCGAACACCTCGTAGGCGATCCGCTCCACCGGCACCCCCCGGCGCAGCAGGCCGCCGCGGACCCGGTTCATGAACGGCAGCGGACCGCACAGGTGCACGTGCACGTCGGGGGAGAGCGGGATCAGCTCCGGGTCGATCCGGCCCCGGGTCACCTCGGCGGGCAACCCCCGGGCGTCGTCGCCGGTGGTCTCCTCGTACCACAGCCGCAGGCGCAGCCGGGGCAACCGGGCGTGCAGCTCGACCAGGTCGGCCCGGTGGGCGTGGGCGGCGCCGTCCCGGTCGGCGTGGGCCAGCACCACCGGCCGGTCCGGCGCGGTCGCCGCCAGGTGGGCCAGGGCCGACATCGCCGGGGTGAGCCCGATCCCGGCGCTGACCAGCAACAGCGGCCCCTGGCCCGCCACCGCGCTCACCTCGCCGAAGGGTGGGCTCAGCGGCAGGGTGCCGCCGGGGCCGACGTGGTCGTGCAGGAAGCCGGAGACCAGCCCGTCCGGGGCCGCGCCCGTGCCGCGTACCCGCTTGACGGTGATCCGCCAGTGGTCGGCGTCGGGCCGGCCGGAGAGGCTGTACTGCCGGATCTGCCGGCCGCGCCCGCCGTCGAGGTCCACCGCGACCGAGACGTACTGGCCGGGCACGAAGCCCGGCACCGGGCCGCCGTCGACCGGGACGAGGGTGACCGAGACGACGTCGGTGGCCTGCGGCGTCACCCCGGTGACCCGCCAGTCGCGCCAGACCACCCCGCCGTGGGGCAGCCCGGTGGCCGCGTACAGCCGGGCCTCCCGGGCGACGAGTTCGCAGGCCATCAGCCAGTACACCTCATCCCAGGCGGCGGCGACCTGCGGGGTGACCGCCGCGCCCAGCACCTCGCCGACGGCGGCCAGCAGGTGCCTGCCCACCAGCGGGTACTGGTGGGCGGCGATGCCCAGTGCGGCGTGCTTGTGCGCGATGCGCTCCAGCACCGCCGTCCACCCGGTCGCGTTCTCGCCGGTGAGGTGCCCGGCGTACGCGACCACGGAGGCGGCCAGCGCCGCCTGCTGCCGGCCGGTCGCCTGGTTGCCCCGGTTGAACAGGTTCAGCAGTTCCGGATGGGCGGCGAACATCCGGGCGTAGAACCGGCCGGTGATCCGGTCGGCATGGGCCCGGACCACGGGCAGGGTGGCGGTGACGACGGCGGCTGACGACTCCGAGAGCACGGCTCCTCCTCCAAACGGGTACCGGAGACCACTAAAACAGGAACTTGAAAGTCCTCTTAGAGCCGAAAGTCCCGGGCCCGTCGGCACGCCGGTCACCGCCACCCGGCCCCTGTCCGCCACCAGGGGCGCTGGCTAGGGTCGGACCGTGAAGCTCAACCTGTCGACGGACATGGCCCTGCGGATCGTCATGCTCACCGCCCCCGCGTCGACCCGGACCACCGTCGACGAGTTGGCCGAACGGCTGGACCTGCCCCGCAGCCACGTGGCCAAGGTGGTCCAGCGGCTCCAGCGCATCGGGGTGCTGTTCACCGTCCGGGGCCGCTGCGGCGGGGTGGCCTTCGCCGAGGGGGCCGAACGGATCACCGTCGGCCGGGTCGTGCGTGCCTTCGAGGGGGAGGGGGAGGTGGTCTCCTGCGAGGAGACCGGCTGCGCCCTGCGCGCCGGCTGCCGCCTGCGGGTCCAGCTCCGCCGCGCCCAGGCGGCCTTCCTCGCCGTACTCGACGAGATGCCCCTGGAGGAACTGGCCGGCGGCCCGGCGGTGGCCCTGCTGCCCACCCCCGCGCCCGGCCCGGCCGCGGCCCGCACCCCGGTGGCGACCTGAGCGGCCCGGGGCGCGGACCGGCCGGCAGGGCGACCCACACGATCGCCCTGCCGGCGTCGGGTTCAGCTGATCTGGATCGTCCCGTCCGGCGAGCGGACGCAGGAGACCGCGTGGGCGCTGGTCGCCGCCGCACCGGTCAGGCACCGGCCGAGCACCTGGTGCCCGGCCGCGCTCGGGTGCCAGGACTCCTGGCACGTCTGGAAGTACGTCCCACAGGTGTTCGCGATTCGCTGGATGTCCAGCTTGTCGTAACCGGACAGGCTGGTCACGAAGACCCCGGAGGTGCCGTCCTGGAGCCGGATCGGGGTGGCCAGCGCGTTGCCGGGGCTGCCCGCCGACTCGCACAGCCGGGCCCCGTCGAAGGCCCGCTGCACGTTGAGGTAGACCAGGTCGGCGGCGGGGAACTCGGCGGACAGCGTGCTGCGGACCGAGCTGACCAGGGTGCCCAGGCCCTGCGAGAAACGCTGACCGGGGGCGAGGCTAGCCCGGTGGATCGGACAGCCGGCCGCGTACCGCTCGGCCCCCAGGTCGCGGAACTTGTCCCGGGTGTCGTCCCGGCTGTCCTCCTCCCAGTAGGTCGAGGCCAGCTCCGGCGGCAGCGGGTTGGTGTAGTCCTGGAAGACGATCCGGTGCTGGCCGTCGGCGTCGATCTCGTCCAGCGTGGTCAGGATCTGCCGGACCGCCGCCGTGGTCTCCGCCGTCGCGGCGGCGACCTGGGCGGAGGTGGCCAGGTCGGCGTCCGAGCAGGGCTCCTGCTCCACCGGGCCGCCGAGGTACGCCCAGAACTCCCACCACCCGGTCCAGGCGTCGGCGATGAACCGGTTGGCGCACTTCTCGGCGACACTGCCGAAGGTGAACGAGCTGTTGTTCGAGCCGAGACCGACCAGCACCAGGTCGATGTCGTGGGTCTGCCCGACCGCGCGCAACTGGTCGAGCTGGGCGGCGACCTGGCGGCCCTTGGCCCGGCTGGCCGAGGCGTTGGCGATGTCGTAGGGCTGGCCGCCGGAGCAGGCCAGGTTGAACCGGTCGGCGATCCCCGGCAGATCCGCCCTGAACAGTGAGGCGTTGGGTGACCGGTGACAGAAGTACGCGTTGGTGTTCGGTGCCGACCAGCCCGGGAACGGCTGGGCGACCCCGTTGACGTCGGTCACCGCCGAGTACGCCCCGGCCCCCTCGCCGCTGATGAAGCTGTCGCCGAGGGCGACCGCGGCGGTGGGCAGGGCGGCGACGGCCGGCGCGGGCGGGCCGGCGGCGACCGGCAGGGCGGCCGCGGCGACGGTGAGCAGCGCGGCGAGGGCGCTACGGTGGAACCTGGACATGACGTCCCCCATCTGTCCATGGAAATGTGAAAGATCCTTCCGGGCCGGATCAGATCACTTGGCGAGATGGACGTCAATGCCTCTTAACACGATCGTCCAACGGCGGAAACGGTCGTTCCCGGCCCGGGGTGCACCCCGTCAGGGAAGGCCCCGACGCCTGACGGCGTTGTCCCCGGCGGACGCGCACCCGCCGTCCGACGTGGGGCTGCACGGCGCTGTCGGGGCGTACGGCTACGCTCGCTGCGGCACGCCGCGCGTGGAGATCGAGACGGTGAGCGGCACCACACCGCCGAGACCGGGGAGTACGACCAGTTGACCGCACAGCCTGAGACCCTCTACGGGGCAGACGACCTCACCCACCTGGAGGGCCTGGACGCCGTCCGCAAGCGTCCCGGCATGTACATCGGCTCCACCGACAGTCGTGGCGTGGGTCACCTCGTGAACGAGATCCTCGACAACTCCACCGACGAGGGTGTCGCCGGTCACGCCACCACGGTCGAGGTGATCCTGCACGCCGACGGCTCGGTGCAGGTCGACGACGACGGCCGGGGCATCCCCACCGACGTGCACGCCAAGTCCGGCATCTCCGGGGTCGAGCTGGTGCTCACCCGGCTGCACGCCGGCGGCAAGTTCGGCGGCTCCGGCTACAAGACCTCGGGCGGCCTGCACGGCGTGGGCGCCTCCGCGGTCAACGCGCTGTCCCGCCGGTTCGACGTGACCGTCAGGCGCGGCGGCAAGGTGCACGCGATGTCCTTCCGGCACGGGGTGCCCGGCGTCTTCGCCGGTGACGGCCCGGACGCCCCGTTCACCCCCGGCCCCGGCCTGCAGGTCGTCGGGGCGATGAAACGCGGCCAGCGCACCGGCACCTCGATCCGCTACTGGCACGACGCCCGCTACTTCGAGACCGGCGCGCGCCTCGACGTCGAGGCCGTCCGGATGAAACTGCGCAACACCGCCTTCCTGGTCCCCGGGGTCGACTACCGGCTGCGCGACGAGACCGCCGAGGAGCCGGTCGAGGAGCGCTTCCACTACCCCAACGGGCTCACCGACATGGTCGAGTTCCTGGCGCCGGCCGGTGACCGGCCGGTCTCCGGCACCCTGCTGGTCACCGGCGAGGGGACGTACCGGGAGAACGCCGCCGACGCCAACGGCGTGATGCAGTCCAACGTGCAGCGCCGGGCCGAGGTCGAGATCGCCTTCCGCTGGGGCACCGGCTACGAGCGCACCGTCGAGTGCTTCACCAACACCATCCGCAACGCCCACGGCGGCACCCACCGCCGGGGCTTCGAGCGGGCGCTGACCCGGACCCTGGCCGACGCCGTCCGCAACACCCGGGGCCTGCTCAAGCCCAAGGAGGACCCGCCCACCCTGGACGACGTCCTGGAGGGGATGACGGCGGTGGTGCACGTGCGCATCCCCGAGCCGCAGTTCACCTCGCAGACCAAGGACGAGCTCTCCACCGCCGGCATCACCAAGGTGCTCCAGACCCTGGTCGAGCAGCAGGTCAAGGCCTGGCTGGAGGACAAGCGCAGCAAGGCCGAGGCGCGCACGGTGCTCCAGAAGATCGTCGACGCGGCCCGGGTCCGGCTGACCCAGAAGCAGCAGAAGGACGCCGCCCGGCGCAAGACCGCCCTGGAGGGCGCGTCGATGCCCGCCAAACTGGTCGACTGCCGCGCCGCAGGCATCGATAGGAGTGAATTATTTATCGTGGAAGGGGATAGCGCCCTCGGCACGGGGCGACTTGCCCGTTCTGCGGAATATCAGGCGCTGCTGCCGATTCGCGGCAAGATCCTCAACGTGCAGAAGGCCAACCTCCAGCAGGTGCTCGACAACGCCGAGTGCGCCGCGATCGTGCAGGTGCTCGGGGCCGGCTCGGGACGTACCTTCGACCTGTCCGCGCTGCGCTACGGCCGGGTGCTGATCATGGCGGACGCCGACGTGGACGGTGCGCACATCCGGACCCTGCTGATCACCCTGTTCGCCCGCTACATGCGCCCGCTGATCGAGGCCGGCCGGCTCTACGCCGCGATGCCGCCGCTGCACAAGATCACCACGAAGGGGCGCAGCCCGCAGACCACCTACACCTACACCCAGGCCGAGATGGAGGCGACGGTCCGCAAGCTGGAGAAGGCCGGCAAGCAGATCGTCACCCCGATCCCGCGCTTCAAGGGCCTCGGTGAGATGGACGCCGACGAGTTGTGGGAGACCACGATGAACCCGGCCACCCGGGCCGTGCGCCGGATCACCCTCGACGACGTCGACGCCGCCGAGCGCATCCTCGAACTGCTGATGGGCGAGAAGGTCGAGCCGCGCCGTAACTGGCTGATCGACTCCTCCGACCGGGTCGACCGGGACGCGATCGACGCATGAGCACCGTGGCCGCCGCACACCGGGAAGAGAGCTGAACGATGGCACGCCGTAAGGACGACCGCGCCAAGGTGGACCTGTCCGCCTTCGACCAGGCCGGCGCGCGGGTCTTCGACAACCCGCTGGTCACCGAGGTGTCCGACTCCTACCTGGAGTACGCCTTCTCGGTCATCCACTCCCGCGCCCTGCCCGACGCCCGCGACGGCCTCAAGCCGGTACACCGCCGCATCCTGTACTCGATGCACGAGAACGGCTTCCGGCCGGACCGCTCGCACGTGAAGTCGGCCCGGGTGGTCGGCGACGTGATGGGGCGCTACCACCCGCACGGTGACACCGCGATCTACGACGCGATGGTCCGGATGGCCCAGGACTTCTCGCTCAACGCCCCACTTATCGACGGGCATGGAAATTTTGGTAGCCCGGACGACGGCCCGGCCGCGGCGCGCTACACCGAGGCCCGGCTCGCCCGGGAGGCGATGCTGCTCGTCGGTGAGCTGGGCGAGGACACCGTCGACGTCGAGCCCAACTACGACGGCTCGCTGACCCAACCGACCGTGCTGCCCGCCGCCTTCCCCAACCTGCTGGTCAACGGCGCGTCCGGGATCGCGGTCGGGATGGCGACCAACATGATCCCGCACCACCTCGGCGAGGTGGTCTCCGCCGCCCGTTGGCTGATCAACCACCCGGACGCCGACCTCGACAAGCTGATGGAGTTCGTCCCCGGCCCCGACCTGCCCACGGGCGGTCTGCTGCTCGGGCTGGACGAGGTGCGCCGGGCGTACGAGACGGGGCGCGGCGTGGTGCGGATGCGCGGGCGGGTCGAGATCGGCCCGCTGGAGGGCAGCCGGGGTCGGCAGGCGATCACCGTGGTCGAGTTGCCGTACGGGGTCGGCGCGGAGAAGGTCATCGCGGCGATCACCAACGAGGTCAACAAGACCAAGCGGCTCACCGGCATCGCCGACGTCAAGGACCTCACCGACCGGGAGAGCGGCACCCGGCTGGTCGTCGAGTGCAAGGTGGGGGTCAACCCGCAGGCGTTGCTGGCCGACCTCTACCGGCTGACCCCGCTGGAGCAGTCGTTCGGCATCAACAACCTGGTGCTGGTCGACGGCCAGCCGCGCACCCTCGGGTTGAAGGCGCTGCTGGAGGTGTTCCTGGCCCACCGGTACGAGGTGGTGACCCGGCGCAGCGCGTACCGGCGGCGCAAGCGCGAGGAGCGGCTGCACCTGGTCGACGGCCTGCTGATCGCCCTGCTCGACATCGACCGGGTGGTCAAGCTGATCCGGGCCAGCGAGGACGCCCAGGCCGCGAAGGACGGCCTGATGCAGAAGTTCAAGCTCTCCGAGATCCAGGCCACCTACATCCTGGACACCCCGCTGCGCCGGCTGACGAAGTACGACCGGATCGAGCTGGAGGCCGAGCAGGACAAGCTGCGCGGGGAGATCGCCGCGCTGTCGAAGATCCTCGACGACCCGAAGGTGCTCCGCAAGGTCGTCTCCGACGAGCTGGCGGCCGTGGTGAAGCAGTTCTCCGGGTCGCGGCGGACCACCCTGGTCGACGGGGACCTCAAGGAGGTGCTGGCCGCGTCGGTGCCGGCCGGGCCGCTGGAGGTGGCCGACGACCCGTGTCAGGTGATCCTTTCGGCGACCGGGCTGGTGGCCCGGACGGCTGCCGAGTCGGAGGAGGCCTCCGAGGGGCGTCGGCGTAACGGCCGGGTCAAGCACGACACGGTACGCGCGGTCGTGCACACCACGGCCCGGGGCCGGGTGCTCCTGGTCACCAGCGCCGGCCGGGCCTTCAAGGTCGACGTGTTGCCGCTGCCGGTGCTGCCCGAGCAGGCCGGCACGGTGTCGCTGCGGGGCGGGATGGCCGCCGCCGAGCTGGTCCCGCTGGCGGCGGGGGAGACGGTGATCGGGCTGGCCCCGCTGGGCCCGACCGCGCAGGGCTCCCCGGGCCTGGCGGTGGGCACCCGGCAGGGCGTGGTGAAGGTGTGCACACCGGAGTGGCCGGTGCGGTCCGACGAGTTCGAGGTGATCTCGCTGCGGTCGGGCGACGAGGTGGTGGGGGCCACCTGGCTCGCCGACGGCAGCGAGACGTTGGCGTTCGTGACCAGTGAGGCGTCCCTGCTGCGGTTCGCGGCGTCCGTGGTCCGCCCGCAGGGGCTCAAGGGTGGCGGGATGGCCGGGGTCAGCCTGCCCACCGGTGCCCGGGTGGTGTTCTTCGGGGCGGTCCGCACCGACGACGCCGTGCACGGGGAGCCGATGGTGGTCACCTCGACGGGGGCGACGGTCAAGGTGACGCCGTTCGCGTCGTACCCGGCGAAGGGGAGGGCGACCGGCGGGGTGCGGGCGCAGCGGTTCCTCAAGGGTGAGACGGATCTGGTGGTGGCCTGGATCGGCGCGCGGCCGGTGGGTGCGACGGCGACGGGTGACCCGGTGGAGTTGCCGCCGGCCGATCCGCGCCGCGACGGGTCCGGCTTCGCCGTCATGCTCGGCCCGACCGTCGTCGGGCACCTGATCGAACGCGACTGAGGTCGCCCCGGCCGCCGCGAGGGCTGACGGCCGCCCCGTCGGCGTCAGGCGACGTCGACGGGGCGGAACTGGACGCTGACCCGGGGGCCGACCGGGCGGGTGGTCTTGGGCACGGCATGTTCCCAGGTGCGCTGGCAGGACCCGCCCATCACCACCAGGTCGCCGTGGCCGAGCGGGAAACGCAGGGTGTCGCCGCCGCCCCGGGGGCGTAGCAGCAGCGGGCGGGGCGCGCCGAACGACACGATCGCCACCATCGTGTCGGTGTGCGCGGAACGGCCGATGGTGTCGCCGTGCCAGGCGACGCTGTCCCGCCCGTCGCGGTAGAGGCACATGCCGGCGGTGACGAACGGCTCGCCCAGCTCGGCGGCGTAGTGCCGGCTCAGTGCCGCGCGGGCGGCGGTGAGCAGCGGGTGCGGCAGCGGGCGGTCGGGGCCGTACCAGCAGAGCAGGCGGGGGACGTCGACCTCGGTGTCGTACATGGTGCGGCGTTCGGCCCGCCAGGGGACGTCGGTGCGTAGGGTGTCGAGGACCGTGTCGGAGCCGCGCACCCAGCCGGGCAGGTGGTCGACCCAGGCGCCCCGGGTGAGCATCCGGCGGCGCAGCCCGGTCAGCGGGGTCAGCGTCGGGTCGGTGTCGGTGAGGTCGAGCATCGACGGTTGGTAGGCGGCCGGCGGCATACCCGGCACCCTATCAGGGTTTTAGCACACCCGTACGATCAGCGATCCTGGTGAGGACAGCGTCGGCCACCCGCTGCCGGCCGCGCCCGTCGACGGTGGCCCAGGCGCGGGCGGCGAGCGCCGCCCGCCGCTGCGGGGAGGCCAGCAGGGTGTGCAGGGTGCGGGCCGCGTCGGCCCGCGCGGCCCGGCCGGCCAACCCCGGCGCGGTCAGCTCCGGCAGCTCACCGAGGCCGGCGGCGAGCCGGTGCGCCACCACCCGCCGGTACGCGTCGCGCTGGTTGTCCACCACGCAGACCAGCGCGGCGGGCGCACCCAGACAGCACAGCTCCCAGGTGGAGGTGCCGGCGGCGCTGACCACTAGGTCGGCCGCGCCGATCAGCGTGGGCAGGGCGTCGGTCGGCGCGACGAGGTGCAGCGACTGCCCCCGCCCGGTGCCGACCTGCGACAGGTCGGCCTCGATCCCGGGGCGGGCGACGACAACGGTCACCGCCATCGGGTGCCCGGTGCCGAGCAGCACCCGGGTCAGCACCGGGGCCGCGCCGACCGCGTCGGTGCCGCCGAAGAAGGCCAGCACCCGGGGTCGGTCCGTCGGGGTGGCCGGCGGTGGCGCCGGCGGCCGGGCGGCGGTCACCGCGTCGCGCAGCAGCGCGTACCGGACGCCGGCCAGCAGCCGCCCGTCGCCGGGTGTGCCGGCGGTGGGCTGCCCGTCGGGGGTGTCCGCGCCGAAGTTCTGGTCCAGGTAGAGGTCGGCGTCCTGACCCCGGGTGTCCCCGTCGACGATCGCCAGGGTGACCACGCCGGCCGCCCGCAGCGCCCCCGCGCCCGCCGGGTCCAGCTCGTACGAGTCGAGCACGAACGCGTCGAGGGCGTGCGTACGGGCCGCCTCGACCAGCCCGGCGGGGGTGTCCGGACCGGGGTGGACCGGGATGCCGCACGCGGCCAGGTGGGCGGCGGCCCAGCCGACCCGGTCCACCGTGCCGAACAACTCGACCCGCGCGCCCCGGGCCAGGAACTCCTCCCCGAGGGCCAGACACCGCACCAGGTGCCCGACGCCGGTGTGCGGGCCGGCGTCGCAGCGCAGCCCGATCCGTGGTGGGTTCAGGATTCCTCCAGCCGCTTCTGGCGTACCGAGGAGTTGAGGGTACGCAGGTCGGGCCGCCCGTCCAGCCAGTCGGCGAGTTTCGCCAGCGGCACGCTGACGTCGCCGAAGTGGTCGACGACCGCGCTGACCAGCGCCCAGTCCTGGTCGGTGTCGAGGGTGAGCCGCAGCGCCGACCGGTCCGGGGTGAGGGTCACCCCGAGCACCCGGAACAGCTCCGGATGGGCGTACGCGAAGGAGGTGACGTGCACCCGGTGGTGGTCGGCGGCGAGCCGGTCCAGGGTGCGCAGCGCGTCCGCCCGGATGATCTCCACGTCCAGCCCCCGGGGCAGGGTACGGGCGATCGAGGTGCTGGCGTAGTCGAGCCCGGGGACGGCCCGGTAGACCGCCGCCACCAGGGTGACGATCTCCGGGTCGAGCAGCGGGCAGTCGGCGGTGAACCGCATGACGGCGTCGCCGGGGTGGGCGTCGAGCGCGCCGACGAACCGGCTCAGCACGTCGTCCACCGGTCCCCGGTGCACCGGCACGTCGAGCCGCGCGCACTCGGCGACCACCGCGTCGTCGACCGGGTCGACACTGGTGGCGACCACCAGGTCGGCGAGGACCCCGCTGTCCCGGGCGGCCCGGACCACCCGGCCGAGGACGCTGCGTCCGGCCAGCGGGCGCAGCACCTTGCCGGGCAGCCGCGACGAACCCATCCGGGCCTGCACGATCCCGACGATCCGCAGGTCGGAGCCGGCCGGCCCGGCCGGTGCGAGCGCGCCGTGCGGTGGGGCGTCGGACTGTCCCGTGTGCGGGGCGGTCACTGCTGTTCCTCCGCCGGCTTCGGGCCGAGCGCCTCGCGGGCCCGCCGCTTGGCCGCCCGGGCACCCCGCTTCGCCAGCCGGGCCGGGGTGATGGCGAGCCGGCCCACCCGGTAACTGAGCGAGCCGCTGAGCAGGTTGATCGTGGCGTCGGCGCGGCGCAGCGCCCGTTCCCGCGAGGTGAGCAGCTCCTCGGTCCACTTCAGCAGGGCGGCCAGCCGGGTCAGCTCCTCCCGCTGGCGTACCCAGGCTTCGCGCATCTGCTGGTAGCTGCGCGGTCCGGCGGGCGGATCGGTGGGGGTGACCGCGTGCAGTTCGGTGGCGAGCATCCCCCGCCCGTCGGCGTCCAGGCCACGCAGGGCGGCGGCGACCGCCGCCTCGGTCTCCACGGCTGCGTCCACGGTGGCCCGGTCCAGGTCGTGCCCGGCGACCCCACCGAGGACCACGGTCAGCCCGGCGACGTCGAGGGTGGACGGCCACGGGTGGGCGTAGCCGCCGGTGAGCAGGGTGACCGCGAACCGCCACAGCCCCCGGGCCAGCACCACGTCGAGGGGCAACGGTTCGCTGGCCCGCCAGCTCGGGTCGAGCACCGCGAAGGTGTCCCCGTCGACGACCACGGTGTCCGGGTCGGCCAGCGCCGCCGCGCCGGTGAGCCGCCTGTCCGGGTCGGCCTGCCCGGCGAGCCAGCCCGCGTAGCCGCGCAGCAGCCGGCGCAGGGCGTCCAGGTCGCGACGCAGGCAACCGTCGAGCAGCACGGTGCGCAGCAGCCGTCCCGGCGGAACCGGGCCGGTGAGTGCGGCCGGGTCCCGGTGGGCGGCCTCCCGGCTGGCGAAGGGCGCCGGCCGGGTCCGGTCGGCCCCGCCGCCGGTGACCGACCAGTGCCAGCCGTCCGACCGGTCGGCCACCTCGACCACTCCGACGCCGGGCGGGCCGGTCTGCACCAGCACCACCGGCAGCGCCCAGTCGACGGGCGCGTCGGGGCCGGGGCGGCGGGCCAGCGTCAGCCAGCCGGGGGCCAGCGCCGCGCCGAGCCCGGCGTGCAGCGCGTCGACCGCCAGCCGGGCCGGGTCCTGGAGCACCGGGCCGGCGGTGAACCCGCCCGCGCAGGCACCGTGCAGCACCGCGTCGAGCAGCCCCGAGGTGGGCCGCTGCTCCAGCGCGTCGGTGGCGACCAGGGCCGTCGGGGCACCCGGACCGGGGTACGCGGCATAGCTGACGCCCACGGTCAGCCCCACCTCGGCGAGCTGGGCCCGCAGCTGCTCCCGGTTGGCCGGGCGGCCCGCGTCGAGCACCCCGCCGATGCTCCACGCCGCGTCGCCCCGGTCGGCGTACCAGGGGGTGGGGGCGACCAGCCGGGACACCCCCAGCGGGTTGTCCAGGCGCAGCAGCAGCGTGCCGCCGGGCCGCAGGGCGGCGGCCAGCCGGGCCAACACCCCCGTCCAGCCCAGCCGGGCCCCCTCGACCGACTCGACGGCGTCCAGTCCGGCCCCGGCCAGCACCACGTCGAACGTGTCGGCCGGGTCGAGTCCGGCGGGGCCGCCGACCACCACCCGGGCGGCCCGGTCGGCCAGGGCCACCGCGTCCGGGTGGCTACGCAGCAGGCAGGTCACCTCGGCGTGGGCGAGCCGGTCCAGCAGCGCCGGGTCGTGCGGCCCGGCCAGCAGCACCCGCGCCCCGGCCGGTACGACCAGGGCGGCCAGCGCGCCCAGCGGCCCCCCGTCGGCCAGCCGCTGCTCCGGCAGGTCGGACCAGGCCAGCATCTCCCCACCGGGCAGGACGACGGGGGCGGTGGTTCCAGTGGTCAACTCGTGCCTCCTGCGGGACGTGCCCAGCCGAGCAGTTCACGCAGCTCGGCGGGGGTGCAGCGGTGGTCGGTGCCCAGCTCGGCGTGGGCGATCGCGACGGCGGTCGGCAGGTCCACCGACTCGCCGTGCAGCTGCGGCCACTGCCGGCGGATCCGGGCGGTGCCGCCGAAGGTGGGGTCCTCCTTGGCCAGGATCATCGGGTCGCCGTAGACGGCCGGCTCACAGCCGGCGGCGATGCCGTAGAAGATGGCGCTGGTCAACCGGTTGGACGCCACCCGGGCGTGCCGGCGCAGCTCGGTGAGCTGCTTGTCGAGGAACAGCGGGTCGGTGTCGCGCCACCAGTGCCCCCGGTAGCCGTGGCAGATCACCCGGAAGCCGGCGTTCTCGTAGAGCCGGCGGACCCGGCGCATGCCGTACTCGTGCCAGTAGAGGCAGACGGTGACCGGGCCGGGCTCGGTGTCCCGGATCCGGGCGATCAGCTCCCGGTGGTCGCCCTTGACGTGCTGACCCTCCCAACCGTGGAACGGGTACCAGATGGTGCCCTCCCGGGCGGCCGGCGGCGGGTCGTCGCGGCGCAGGTCGAGCAGGTACGCGAAGGGTGCGCCGACGACCACCACGTTGCGCCGCCCCACCGACCAGGCCCGTCGCCGGGTCTGCTCCGACCAGAGCAGGCTGGGGGTGCGCTCGGCGTACGGGTGGCCGGGGGCGAGGCCGTCACCGATGTTCCAGCCGTGCTGGACGTACCCGTTGATCCGGGGCGGGTGGCCGTCGCCCAGCCCGCAGTAGCGGGCCAGCACGTGGGCGTGGCCGTAGAAGTGGTTCGCGTGGTGCATCGGTTCCCCCGGTCAGGCGGCGGTGGGCGCGGTGACGCCGCGCAGCGCCGCGCCGAGCGCGTCGATCACCCGGTCCTGGTCGGTGTCGGTGAGACCCGGGTACAGCGGCAGCGAGAGCTGCTGGGTGTAGAACGACTCGGCCACCGGGCAGGACCCGCGCCGGTAACCGAGGTCGGCGAAGGCCGGGTGCCAGTGCACCGGCAGGTAGTTGACCTGTACGCCGATGCCGGCGGCGCGCATCCGGTCGTACACCTCGCGGCGGCGGCCGTCGAGGACCCGGACCGGGTAGAGGTGCCAGGCGGGGGCGGCCCAGGACCGGCGGGTCGGGGTCAGCACCCCGTCCAGGTCGGCCAGCGCCTCGTCGTAGCGGGCCACCAGCCGGGCGCGGGCGGCCAGGAAGTCGCCGAGCCGGCGCAGCTGGCTGCGGCCCAGCGCGCAGAGCACGTCCGGTAGCCGGTAGTTCAGCCCGAATTCGTGCACCTCCTGGTGCCAGCCGCCCTCGTCCGGGGCGCGCAGCTCGGCGCGATCCCGGACCAGCCCGATGTTGCGGAACCGGCGGGCCCGCGTCAGCAGCTGCGGGTCGGCGGTGGCGACCGCGCCGCCCTCGGCGGTGGTGAGGTTCTTGGTGGGGAAGAACGAGAAGGTGGTCAGGTCGGCCAGCGACCCGACCGGCCGGCCCCGGTAGCTGGCCCCGATCGAGTGGGCGGCGTCGGCCAGCAGCAGCGCGTCGGAGCCGGCCAGGGCGGTGCGCAGGGCGTCGTAGTCGGCCGGGTGGCCGGCGTAGTCGACGGCGGCGACGACCTTCGTCCGGGCGGTGGTCGCGGCGGCTGCCGCCGCCGGGTCCAGGGTGAACGTCCCCTCCTCGACGTCGGCGAAGACGATCCGCGCGCCGAGGGCGACCGCGCTGCTGGCGGTCGCCACGAACGTCATCGGCGGCACCACCACCTCGTCGCCGGGGCCCACCCCGGCCGCCGCGTAGGCGACGTGCAGGGCGGCCGTGCCGTTGGCGACGGCCGCGCAGCCGGCCCCGCCGGTCCAGCCCGCGAGGTCGGCCTCGAACGCGTCGACCTGGGGGCCGGTGGTGAGCCAGTCGCTGCGCAGGGTGGCGACCACGGCGGCGACGTCGTCGTCGGTCACCGACTGCCGGCCGTACGGGAGCATCGTCGTCATGCGGCGATGCCGAGCATGTCGCGCAGCTGCGGGACGCTCAACCACTCGTCGTTGCCGTCGGACTGGTAGGCGAAGCCGTCCGGCACCGGCTCGCAGTCGACGGGCGGCCGGTAGCCCCAGGTGGCGATCGTCGGCTGGACGATGAACCGGTCCTTCGCGCGCAGCGTCCGGCGGCTGTCGTCCGGGGCGATCATCTCCTCGTGCAGCTTCTCGCCGGGCCGGATGCCGATCTCGTGGGTGGTGGCGTCCGGGGCGACCGCCTCGACCAGGTCGAGGATGCGCATGCTGGGGATGCGCGGCACGAACAGCTCACCGCCCTGCATCTGGTCGAAGCTGTCCAGCACGAACTGCACGGCCTGGTCCAGGGTGATCCAGAACCTGGTCATCCGCTTGTCGGTGATCGGCAGGCTCTTGCCTTCGGCGGCGAGCCGGCGGAACAGCGGCACCACCGAGCCCCGGCTGCCGACCACGTTGCCGTAGCGGACCACGGCGAACCGGGTGGGGTGCTGGGCGGCGTAGTGGTTGGCCGAGACGAACAGCTTGTCGCCGACGAGCTTGGTCGCGCCGTACAGGTTGATCGGGCTGGACGCCTTGTCGGTGGAGAGCGCGATGACCTTCTTGACGCCGGCCTCGATGGCCGCGTCGACCACGTGCTGCGAGCCGGTGATGTTGGTGGCGATGAACTCCGACGGGTTGTACTCGGCGGTGTCCACCTGCTTGAGGGCGGCGGCGTGCACCACGTGGTCCACCCCGTGCATGGCCCGGGTGAGCCGGTGCCGGTCCCGGATGTCGCCGATGAACCAGCGCAGCCGGGGGTCGTCGCCGAGTTGCTGGCGCAGCTCGTACTGCTTGAGTTCGTCGCGGGAGAACACCACCACCCGGGCCGGGTCGGCCACGTCGAGGACGTGCCGGAGGAACGTCTTCCCGAAGGAACCCGTCCCGCCGGTGACCAGAATGGAGGACCCGTTCAACTCACTCAAGGTGGTGCTCCCCAGCTCGTGGTTGCGCCGCCGGCTCGGGCCAGGCGACCGGACGGACGCTAGCCAGGCCGGGTTAACACCCCGACGCCCCCGGGTGAACCGACCACGCTGGTCGTGTGAATGCCGGCCCCCCGGCAGGCGAACACTTGCCGACCCGGTGGCTGCCGGCTGACCAGCGGGTACGCCGCTGACTACAGTGGCCCGGCGCGGCCGGTGGGCACCGGGACCGCATCCGACACCCACGGCCGGACACCAGCCGGCCCGGGACCGCCGCGTGTCCCGGGCGGGCCGACGTGGGTGCCCCGACGAGCAGGAGGCGACGCATGGTGGCCGTCACCGAGGTGGGACACCGGGTCGCCGACCCGGCCGGGCGGCCGGTGGGCCGACGCCGTCGACTGGTGCCGGTGCTGCTGGTGGTGGGCTGGCTGCTGGGCGTCGGCTGGCGGATGTGGCTGTCCCGGCACGTGCCGCTGCCCATCGCCCACACCGACGAGGACAGCTACCTGCACACCGCCCGCGCGCTGGCCGGCGGGCCGGGCGGCTTCAGCAGCGAGAACGGGCCGTTGCGCCGGGTCGGCTACCCGCTGCTGATCTCCCCGGTGTTCCTCGGGGAGCGGGACTTCGCCGACAGTTACCGACTGGTGCAGTTGATCAATGCGGCGGTGAACGCGACGGTGCTGCCGCTTGCGTACCTGCTGCTGCGTCGGCTGACGCCGGTACGCCGGCCGGTCGCCCTGGTCGCCGCCACCGTCGCGGCCACCCTGCCGGCGACGGTGTTCTACGCCGGGGTGGCGATGATCGACGCGGTGCTCGCGCCGCTGGTGCTGGCCTGGCTGCTGGCCGTGCACCACTGGGTGCGCCGGCCCGGCCCGCTGGCCGCCGCCGGGGTGGGCGCCCTGGTCGGGGTGTTCCACCTGCTGCACTCCCGGGGCCTGGTGATCGTGGGCGTGCACGCCGGCCTGGTGCTGCTGCTGTTCCTGCGGCGTCGGGTCAGCCCGGCGCAGGTGCTCGCCGCGGTGCTGCCGGTGCTGGCGTTGGCGCTGCTCAACGAGGTGGTCATCCGGCTGCTCGGCGACCGGGTCTACCTGCTGGGCGACCCGCCAGGCGGCGGCACCGTCCGGGCGGTCGCCTCCGGGCCGGGGCTGCTGCGGGTCGGGGCGGCGGTCGCCACCCAACTCTGGTACCTGGTGGTCATCACCTTCGGGCTGGCCGGCGTCGCCTGGGCCGGTGCCGTGCACCTCCTGCTGCGTCGTCCCACCCCCGCCGCGACCCCGGGGCCCGACGCCGTGCCCCCGGGGCCTGCCGCCGGCCCGGCGGACGCGGTCGGGGCGACCCGGTGGACGGTCGGGGTGGCGCTGGTGACCAGCGTGGGGGTGGCGGCCGGAGCGTCGGTGATCCTGGCCGGCATCACCGGCAAACCGCTGGACGCCATCTACGGCCGGTACGTGCAGATGCTCGCCCCGTTCTGGCTGCTGCTCGGGGTGGGGATGCTGGTGACGGCGACGCCCCGGCAGCGGTGGCGGCGGGCGGCGGTCGCGGTGGGCCTGCTGCTGGCCGGCGCGACCCTGATCGCCGCCCGGCTGGCCTGGGTCGCCGGCCGGGGACACGAGCTGCGCTACGGCGGGTTCGGCGCACCGGACCTGATGGCGCTCACCGGTGGCTGGCGGGAGTTCCGGCCGTTCACCGGGGCGGCCGTGGGGATCGCCGGCTGCCTGCTGCTGGTCGCCGCCCTGCGGCTGCCCCGGTGGCGGGTGCCGGTGCTCGCCGCCCTGGTGGTGGTGAACCTCGGCACCATGCAGGTGATCACCGACCGGCTGGTCCGGCCGCTGGTCGCGGCGACCGCGCCCACCCCCCGGGTTTCCGACCTCGGGGTACGTCCCGGCGACCGGGTCTGGGCGTCGCTCGGCGTGCAGTGGGTGCTCCGGTTCAACCTCAGCCACCAGGTGACCTGGGCCGACGTGCGGTGGTTCGGGGACGACCCGCCGGCCGACGCCGACGTGGTGTTCGTCAGGTGGGCCCCCGGCGAGCCGGACGACTGGGACGGCACCCGGCGCGGCTTCGTCCGCCTCGGCGGCAACCCGGAGCAGCACTGGGCCGCCTGGCGGCGGAGCTGACTCCATCGCCGGGCCGCCCGTGACCGCCCCGCCGGGGCGCAATTCGGTTAACGGGGGGTGGCGAGTCGGTGAATGGTCGCCGGACAATCGGGAAAATCAGCGATGACGGCGGTTCTCCCGATTCAGGGAAATGGGGACGACGGTGATTTCCCGGCCGTCGTGCGTCTCCCGTCGGGCGGTGCCCTCGACGAACCGGAACCGTCGGTTCATCTGCCGGACGACCGTGTTGTCGGCCAGTACCTCGCCGTCGAGCCGGTCCAGCGCGAGCACGTCGAAGGCGTGGTCCACCGCCGCCCGCATCACGCCCAGCCAGGCGGGCAGCGTCGCCCCCCGCTCGGTCAACCCGTCGGCGTCCAGGTAGAAACCCCAGGAAGCGGTGCGTTGCGGGCCGTCCGGACGCAGGTCGAAGAAGGTCACCACGCCGGCCGGCCGGTCGTCGTACAGGTAGATCAGCACCCGGCGGGTCGGGTCGGTACGCGCCCGCGACCACCATGCCGCGTGTTCGGCGGCGGTGATCTCGTGACTGGTCTTGCTGACCCGCCGGTTGGTTTCCTGATTACGCCAGGACAACATCAGGTTAACGTCGTCCGTCGTGGCCTCGCGCAGCACCCGTACCCCTTTGTATTCACCTTGTGGACTCCTGCGGACCTTACCCGGGTAAAGCGGCCCGATAATTGTCGGGCTGTACACTCCGGCGCATGAACGAATTGAGTCGCGCGCAGATTCGCGACCTCATGGCGCAGGTGGTGCGCAACCAGGGCCGGGTGCTGCCCGACGACGACGCCACCGACCTGCGGGAGATCGGCTTCCGGTCGCTGGACTTCTCGGAGCTGGCCCTGCGGGTCGAGGACGCCACCGGCGAGGAGCTGAACTTCGACGCCCCCGGCCTGCGCCGGATCGCCACCGTCGGCGACGTCCTCGACTTCCTCGCCGAACTCCAGCGACAGTGACCGTCGCGACCTCGCCGGCCGGGCTGGACAACCGGGTCGTCGTCGCCGGGGTGGCCCGGAGCTGGCGCGACCTGCCCGCCCCGGCGCTGCCGTCCCCCGGGGTGGTCCTCACCGCCGGGGCCGCCGACGCGCTCGCCGTCGCCGGGCGGCACGCCGTCGACGGCACCGAACTGCTGCTCGCCGCCCCCACCCGGGTCGACGCGGCGATGCGCGACGAGCTGCGCGCCGCCGGGTTCGCCGTCACCGTGCTCACCGACGGGGTGCCGCAGACCGAGCCGCCGGCCACCACCAGGTCACCCGAGCCGGGTCGGCTCTGGCTGCTGACCTCCGGGTCGACCGGGCGGCCCAAGCGGGTCGGGCACAACCTCGACTCGTTGACCACCGTACGGTCGGCGCAGCCGGCCCGGACCTGGCTGTGCCCGTACGCCCCCGGCAGCTACGCCTGGTGGCAGGTGGTCACCCTGTCGTTGACCCAGCCCGGTCAGCACCTCGTGGTGGTCGACCCGCACGAGTTGGACGACTGGCCGGCGCTCGCCGCCGCGCACGGCGTCGACGCCGTCTCCGGCACCCCCACCTTCTGGCGGCGCACCCTGCACCGCGACCCGCAGGCGCTGGCCCGGGTGCCGCTGCGCCAGCTGACCCTCGGCGGCGAACCGGTCGACCAGGCCGTCCTGGACCGCCTGCGGGAGCTCTTCCCGACCGCCCGGATCTCCTGGATCTACGCCTCCTCCGAGGTCGGCGCGTCGATCGTGGTGCACGACGGGCGGGCCGGGTTCCCGGTCTCCTGGCTCGACCGGGTCACCCCGGGCCGACCCACCCTCTCCCTGCGCGACGACGAACTGGTGATCACCTCCCCGCACCACGGGGTGGGCCTCGGCGGGCCGGTGCGCACCGGTGACCGGGCCCAGGTGGTCGACGACCGGGTGGTGATCACCGGCCGGCTGGACTCCGACGAGATCAACGTCGGCGGCAGCAAGGTCTCCGCCGGGCTGGTCCGCGCCGTGCTCACCGCCCACCCCGGGGTGGCCTGGGCCCGGGTCACCGGCCGCCGCGCACCGGTGCTCGGCCGGATGGTGGTCGCCGAGGTCGTCCCCAGCACCGCGCCGGGCGACGCCGGGGTCCCGCCTGACGAGGGCGCGCTGGTGCGCTGGTGCGCCGACCGGCTCCCCGAGTACGCGGTGCCCCGGCGCATCCGCCTGCTGACCGAGATCCCCGTCAAGGAGACCCTGAAGAGCGATGTCTGACTCCCCGCCCGTTCCCGCCAGCACCGTGGTCCTCGTCTCCGGCGGGTCCCGGGGGCTGGGCCTGGCCATCGTCACCGACCTGCTCGACGCCGGGCTCACCGTGGCCGCGTTCGCCCGCAGCGTCACCCCCGAGCTGGAGAAGCTGGCCGACGCGCACCCCGACCGGGTGCACGTCGGGGCGGTGGACGTCACCGACCTCGCGGCGGCCCAGCGCTTCCTGCGGGAGGTCGAGGCGCGGTTCGGCCCGGTCGACGGCCTGGTCAACAACGCCGCCGTCGGCCAGGACTCGATGCACACGCACACCGCCACCGCCGACATCGCCCGGATCGTCGAGACCAACCTGACCGCGCCGTTGCAGCTCACCCGCCTGGTGGCCCGGCGGATGCTCGGCCAGGGGCGGCGCGGGCGGATCGTCAACGTCACCTCGATCTGCGCGCAGCGCGGCTTCCCCGGCCTGGTCGCGTACTCGGCCACCAAGGGCGGGATGGACGCGGCGACCCGCTCGCTGGCCCGCGAGCTGGGCGGGCGGATGCTGGTCAACGCCGTCGCACCGGGTTTCTTCGCCTCGGAGATGTCCGCCGTGCTGGGCAGCACCCAGCTCGACCAGATCGTCCGTCGCACCCCCACCGGCCACCTGACCGAACCGGCCGAGGTGGTCCCGGTGGTGCGGATGTTGCTGTGCGCGCACACCAACATCAACGGCCAGGTCATCGTGGTCGACGGTGCCGCCTCGATCTGACCTGGCCCATCCGGGCCGGGACGTCGGGCTACGGCCGGTGCCGGCGTTGCTGGGCGCCGCCGAACGGCACCTGCGCGTCGGCACCCCCGCCGAGCTGCGGTACGCGGTGACCCGCAGCCACCTCGACGACGGGCGCTGCGTCGGCTGGTACGGGCCGACCGCGCCCGGTTGGCGGGTGGCGATCGACGCCGAACGGGCCACCGCCGAGGTCCCGCCCGCGTTGGCCGCGCGCTTCGGCCCGGCCGACTTCTGGGCCCGCTGGACCCGGGCGGAGAGTCTGTGCAAGCTGGCCGAGGTGCCGGTGGCGGCCTGGTGGCGGCGGCACGGGCTGGCCGTACCCCCGCACACCCGCGCGGTCTGGCGCACCCTGCGCCTGGCCGACCTGGTGGTCACTGTCGCCTTCGCCCCCTGAGGCGTCCTGCTGCCCCACCGCAACGGCGGGGCAGCAGGACAGCTCAGATGAGGTCCCAGCTCAGCGGGGTGCCCCGGGGGACGTCGGTGGTGAAGGTGCGGCCGAGCACCCGGTCGATCTCCACCGGGGGCAGGCCGCCGGCCGGACGGATCGAGCGGACGTTCGCGGTGGTCACCTCGTCGCCGGCCCGGACGTCGGCCACCACGAACAGGGAACGGCGGAACCGCAGCCCTTCCCGCTCGGCCGGGGTCGGCCCGACGGCGGTGCCGCCGAGCGCCGCGTGCGCCCGCGCCGACTCCACCACCAGGGCGGCCAACTCGTCGGGGTGCAGCGAGAAGTCGGAGTCGACCCCGCCGTCGCCCCGGTCGAGGGTGACGTGCTTCTCGATGAAGCAGGCGCCCAGCGCCACCGAGGCCACCGGCACCCCGATGCCCGGCGTGTGGTCGGACAGGCCGACCGGCACCCCGAACGCGTCGGCCAGCACCGGGATCCGGCGCAGGTTGCTGTCGGCAGGCGGGGCCGGGTAGGCGGCGGTGCAGGCCAACAGCACGATGCCGCCGGCCCCGCCGTCGCGGGCGGTGCGCACCGCGGCGTCGATCTCGGCGAGCGTGGCCATGCCGGTGGAGATGACCAGCGGCTTGCCGGTGCCCGCGACCAGCCGGATCAGCGGCAGGTCGACCAGCTCCGACGAGGCGATCTTGTACGCCGGGACGTCCAGCCCCTCCAGCAGCTCCACCGCCGACGGGTCGAACGGGGACGAGAACACGGTCAACCCCCGATCCCGGGCCCGTTCGACGATCGGCCCGTGCCACTCGTACGGGGTGTGGGCCCGCTCGTAGAGCCGGTAGAGGTTCTGCCCGCCCCACAGCTCGTGCCCGCCGGAGATCCGGAACGCCGGGGTGTCCACGTCGATGGTGATGGTGTCCGGCCGGTACGTCTGCAGCTTCAGCGCGTGCGCCCCGCTGGCCGCCACCGCGTCCACGATCGAAAGCGCCCGGCCCAGGTCACCGTTGTGGTTGCCGGACATCTCCGCCACCACGAACGGCTGCTCCCCGGCCCCCACCAGGTGCGGCCCGATCTTCACTGTCGTCATCTGAAACCCCTGTTCCCTGTGCTCGTTGCTGGTACCCCCGCCGCCGCCGAACCACCGGCCGGTCACCTGCTGCCGCGACCCGCCAGCGCGTCGCGGTCGGCGGGGGAGTGGTGGGCCGGCCCGACGACCGGCGGCACCGGTTGCGGTGGGGCGGCCGGGCGGCGCAACCACCCCGCCAGCCGGTGCGCGTTGCGCAGCACCGCGTACGCGAGATAGGCGTCCCGACCGACCAGCCGGTGCTTGAGCCCGGCCACCCCGCCCGGCCGGGGGTAGCCGCCCGGCGGCAGGTGCCGGCGGTAGTGCGCGGCGACCCGGTGGAAGAACTCCCGACGCAGGTGCGGGTGCAGCCGGCCGTCGTTGCCGACCACCACCAGCATGTGGTTGACCATCAGGGCGAACAGCTCGCCGCGCAGCCGCTCGTCGGGATACCGGCGGGCGACCCAGTCGAACAGCCGGTCGTACTGGTCGAAGGCGTCGAAGTGGCGACCGCTGCGGGTGGAGGTGATCGCGCCCTGCCGGCCCTGCCGGTAGAGGTAGCAGACCCGGTCCAGCACGGAGATCCGCTCGGCACCGATGAGCAGCGGGTTGCTGAACGGGATGTCCTCGTACCAGCCGGGGTGGAAGCGCAGTTCCAGCGCGTGCAGGTGGGCCCGGCGGACCACCTTGTTCCACGCGGTGTGCTGCACCCGCAGCAGCCCGGGGCGGTCGGCGAGGCGGACCACCCCGGGGATGCCGCGCAGCAGGTGACTGCTCGCGTCCACCTCGCGCCGGCCGTCGTCGCGTACCCGCAGGTGGTCGAGCATCAGCACGTCGGGGCGGTGCGCCCGGAGCCGGTCCAGCACCGCCGGGACGGTGCCCGGCGGCAGCCAGTCGTCGCTGTCGACGAACCAGACGTACTCGCCGACGGCCACGTCCAGGCCGGCGTTGCGGGCCGGACCCAACCCGACGTTGCGGGCCAGATGCACCACGCGGACGCCCGGATGCTCGGCCGCGTACGCGCGCAGCAGCTCCCCGCACCGGTCCGGCGAGGCGTCGTCGACGGCGACGATCTCGACCGCGCCCGCCGCGTCGGCCGGCACGTCCGTGCGCACCGAGTCGAGGCACTGGTGCAGGTACGCCTCCACCCCGTGGACCGGGACGACGACGCTGAGCAGCGGGGTGGGCGCGGGCTGGTTGACCACCCCGCCACCCTGGTGCACGGGTATGGACGGCCACGGAACGTGACGTATCCGGTGGAGATGGAGCTGCTGAACACCGGCCGAGCGGCAGGTTAACGACCCATGATCCGCCGTACCGGTGCCGGGACCGCGCGCCGCACCCGGGCCCGAAGCCGCTGGTCACGCAGCTCCCGCACGTCGTCGCCGAGCGCCGTGTTGCGGTCGCGCAGCCACTGGATGCGGGCCAGCAGTTCCTCGGGTGAACTGGCCGAGGCGGGCCGGACCGCCGGTGGGAACACCGTCTCGCGGACCTGCGCGTCGAAGCGGGCCGCGCTGTCGCCGTCGTCGAACGCGTTGCCGAGGTCGTGCCGGGCGAGGAAGGCGCGCATCACCTCGTAGCGGGCCCGGTGCCCGGTGTTCAGGCCGGTGTAGTCGGCCTCGGCGTAGAGCTGGGCGGCGTCCACGTCCGCCGGCACGTCCGGCATCAGCCGGTGCGGGATGTCGAAGTAGCGGGCCAGCTCCAGGGTGCGCGAGTCGTGCGCGAACAGGTAGCCGGGGGTGCCGGAGACCAGCGCGGTGATGGTGCCGTGGATGCGGGTGCCGAAGGCGAAGTCGAACCCGGCGAGGTAGTCCATCCAGGTCCACGGGTCGAGGAACATCCGCACCTTGTCCTGCGTGAACAGCGGGTGCGAGGTGTGGATCGGGATGGCGCTGGTCTTGCCCCGGTCCTGCGGCGCGTCGCCGTAGAGCAGGGTGCCCAGCGTCTTGAGGTCCTGCGGCAGGTAGCGCAGGTTGGGGTAGCGGGCCTGGTGCGAGGCGATGATCTTCGCCATCGACTTGACGTACGGGGAGACGGTCAGCGCCACCCGGGCGTCGGTGCTCAGGGCCGGCGCGGACTTCTCCACCCGGAGCCGGTCGCCGTGCAGGAACATCGACGGGCAGCCGATCACGTCGACGGCGGAGAAGCCCAGCGTGTTCAGGTACTGCGCGGTGATCTCCCCGCGTACGCCGATACTCGGCCCCCGCTCCAGCGCCGCCCGGACGAACCGGCTGACCACGTCGTCGATCGGACGCAGGTACTCCCGGTCGCCGTGGATGTCGGTCTGTACGCCCACCCCGAACACCACCACCGGGATGCGCAGCCGCTCGACCAGCTTCGTCATCACCTCGATGCGGTGGGCGTAGCTGCGCCGGAACGCGTTGGCCAGCGGGATGACGTACACGTCGTACTGCTCGTTGATCCGGTCGGCGTCGCGCAGGTCGACCTTGAACTCGGTCGACGTGATCCGCGCGGTGGAGGTGCGCAGCAGCTTGTGCGCGGCGTGGCTGAAGACCAGGTTGCCGTTGTTCTCCCCGATCCAGTTCCCCTCGTACGCCTCCTCCGGGCCGCGTACGTCGAACGGGTCCTTCTTCGCCCGCATCAGGATCCGCTGGTGCACCACTTCGCTCCGTTCCTCGTTCGCCGGGAGCCTCCGCCGGCCGCCGATCTGACCCACGGGTACGCCGACACCGACAGGTCCCGCGATGTTAGGGCAGTGGAGGGATTTCGTACACCTTCCGCACATCCGCACCACCCCGGTCCGTCGCCGGTACCGGGGGGTGCCGGTAGGGTGCCCCGGGTGACCAGCGTGCCCACCCCCGCGTCCCCGGCGCTGAACCGGCTCCCGTCGCTGACCGGGCTGCGGTGGATCGCCGCCATGCTGGTCTTCGGCTACCACGTCGGCACCATGCGGATCGTCACCCAGCCCGACGCCAAGGCGGTGGTTGACTGGCTGTTCACCCTGGGCCTGTCCGGGGTGCAGTTCTTCTTCATCCTCAGTGGCTTCGTGCTGGTCTGGTCGGCCCGCGACGGCGACCGGCGGCGGGACTTCTGGCGTCGCCGGCTCGCCAAGATCTATCCCAACCACGTGCTGACCTGGGCGGCGGCGCTGCTGGTGATGTGGTGGTTCGCCGACCCGGTGGTGCCCCGCGCCGCCCTGGAGAACCTCTTCCTCGTCCAGGCGTGGGACCCCACCCCCGGCTACTTCTACAGCATCAATAACGTGAGCTGGTCGCTCTCCTGCGAGCTGTTCTTCTACCTCTGCCTGCCGCTGGCGCTGCCGGCGATCCGACGGGCCCACTCCGGCGTGCTGTGGGCCGTGGTGGTGGCGGTGCCGCTGGTGATCCTGGCGCTCTGGCCCGGCCAGCAGTTGCTGCCCGAGGGCAGCAACTGGTGGTTCACCCAGGTCTTCCCGCTGGTCCGCTCCACCGAGTTCTGGCTGGGCGTGGCCGCCGCCGAGCTGCTGCGCCGGGGCCACTGGCGGGGTCCCGGGCTGACCCTGGCCAGCCTGCTGTTCGTGGTCGTCTGGGTGGCGGCGCACTGGATCCCGGCCGAGATGTGGGCGGCGCTGCTGTCGGTGGCGTACATCCTGGTCATCCCGGCGGCGGCCCGCGCGGACGTGCAGGGTCGCCGGTCGCCGTGGCGGCACCGCACCCTGATCTGGCTCGGTGAGGTGTCGTTCGCCTTCTACCTGGTGCACGTGCTGGTGATGATGACCGTGCTGCGGCTCACCGGGCACTGGGGTGTCGGGTTGCCCGGCTGGTCGGGGCCGCTGGCCGTGCTCGGCTTCCTGGTGGTGAACCTGGCGCTGGCCGCCGCGTTGCACCGCTTCGTGGAGACCCCGATGATGCGCCGGCTGGCCCCCCGCCGCCGCACCGCCCCGGCCGCTGTTCCCGGTGCCGCTGTTCCCGGTGCCGCTGCTCCGGGTGCCGGCGGGACGGCGGTCGTGCCGGGGCCGAGGGGGGCCGACGGCGGGCCGCGCGACGCCCGCCCCGTCGAGTACGCGGGCCCGCGCGACCCGCACTGATCTTGCCCCGGCTCTGTTCCCTGCCGGCCTGCCGCTACCTGCCGCCTCGGTGGCGGTGTGCCGGCTCGGTCGTGGGCGGCGGCGGGACTCCCTCCACGGTGGATGCCAAGCCCGGGGTCCGTCGCCCGCCCGGGTGTGACCGGTTGCCGCGCGGCCGGCGCGGCGACACGCCCGGCGGTGCTGCGGGCCGGTGGCCCCTTCGGTAGCGTGGTCCCGTGTTCCCGGTCGCGCCCACCAGTCCCCTGTGGTGGGTCGCGCGCGGGATGTCCCGGCTGCTCGCCGGCCTCGCCGTCGCACTCGCGTTCGCCGCCGCCGGCCCGGCGCTGTCCGGCCCCGCGCTGTTCGATCCGGTCCCCGGCGCACTGTCGGCCGACGCGTCGCACTCCTTCCCCGCCGCCGGGGCCCTCGACACCCCGTCCGATCAGGGTGACGGCATCCGCGCCGACGGCCGCGGGACGGAGCGGGTCGACGTGGTGACGACCGACCGGGTCGACGCCGGCCTGCCCGCCGTGCCGGCCGGTCCGGCACGGGAGCTTCCGACGGCCACCCTGTCGACACCGGCCGGTCGGATGCCCGCCGCCCCCGGGCCCCGGGCACCCCCGGCGCGCTGACCCCGCCCCACCGGGGCCGCCCGCCCGCCGCCACCACCACGACCTCGTCCCCGTACCGCCCCGGACGGACGTTGCCCGCAACGGTTCCGCCCCGGTACGGCCCCGATCCGCCCCATCCGCCCGCGAGGTGTCGACCCGTGACCACCGTGCTGTCCCAGTTCCTGATCGGGGTGCCGACCGCCACCGCGATCTGGTCCCTGCTGCTCGTCCTCGCGTTGACCGGCCTCGCCGTCCTGGTCGCCCGCCCCGAACGGGAGCAGCCGACCGACGTGACCGCCGTCGGGCCGCCGCCCGACGCCCCACCCCCGGTCGCCGACCTGCGCCGCTACGCCGACGAGGTGACCGTGGCCGCCGCCGGGGCCGCCCAGACCGCCCGCCGTCACCGGGCCGCCTGGCTGGCCGCGCAGGACACCCTGGAACGGGCCTGGCAGGAGTACGACGAGGCGGAGACGGCGGCCCGACGGTTCACCGGCGCGGGGGCGCTGCCCAGCCCGCGTACCCCCCGGACGCCTGCCGAGTACGCCGGCCGGGAGCGGTGGCTGCACCAGGAGGCGGTGGCGGCGCACTGGCGGGGCGAACTGTCGGTGGAGCGGCTGCGGGACGTCTTCGCGCACCGCGACGGCTGGGACCCGCGCCGGCACCCCGTCGAGCACGAGGTGATGCTCGCCCGGGCGGTCCGGGAGGACCGGCGGGCGGCGTACCGGGCGGCGCACTGGCGGGAACGCGTCGCGTGGCGGGCCGCCGAGCTGGCCGCCGAGGCCGCCCGGTCGCTGGCCGCCGAGGCGTACGCGGCGACGCAGCGGGTGCGTCCGGGCCGGGTGCCGCTGCCCCGGGCCGCGACGTCGGCGGCGACCCGCCCGAGCCCGGCCACCCGCTGGCACCCGGCCCGGGTGGGCTGACCCGCCCCGCGACTACCGCCTGGGTCCACCCCGGGCCGGGTGGGCCGGGAGGTCGGGAGGTCGGGAGTCCCGGGGACCGAATTGTTACCCAGGCGGGTGTGGACGCGGTCACGCAGCGGCGGAACCGGACAGCCCGTCACACCCGGTCACATCGACTTCGTTGATCATCGGAGGTTGCGGGTCGGTTGTCCGGTCACGGCCCCGACGGGCCCGGACGACCATTCGTCCCCGGCCCGCACCCGGGCTGCCCGAACGCCCCGCACATCGGCCTGCCCAGCTATGTTTACGCAGGTCACAGGGCTTGGCGGGAGGGGAGGGCGACCAGTAGTGTCGCTGCCGTCCGGTGCGGTTCCCGATCGCAGCAGGCGACGCCGCGCCGACCCGCTCAATCGTGCTTGTCACGAACCGGGGACCCACACGCACCACCTGGGGTGAATCTCCGGGCCACGGCCCGGGGTAGGGCGATCTTCCCGCCCGAATCCGTCAGCTAACCCGGTCGGCGGCAGCGGAAGGAGTTCCCTCCTCGTGCAGCATGACCCCACCCCCTCGGTAATCCCTCCACCTCGGTGCCGGGGTGCCGCCGGACCGTCGCGCCTGACGCGCTGACCCGGCCGTCCACCCCGCCGCCCGACCCCGCTCGGGCGACCCGCCGATCCGCCCGGCTCCCGTCGGGCGGACCCTGCCGAACGAGCGGCCCAAACACCCGATCCGCGCGTGGCGTACCCGCCACGTGCCGGTCCGGCGTGCCCGGCCGCCTCGCCCCGTGGAGGAACACCCCGTGAAGCACCACATGAAGCGACAGCTCCGCCGACTGGGCGCCCAGCGCCCGTACCGGATGGTCGTCGGCTCGGCGGCGGTCCTCGTCCTGGCCGCCGGTGGCACCGCCCTGGCCGCCGGGGTCGACGACGCCCCGACCGACCAGCAGCGCGCCACCGCCGTGGCCGAGACCGCCCCCCGCCTCGACGACGTCGCCAGCCGCGCCCAGGCCCGGGTGGCCACGCCCGCCCCGGCCAGCCCGTCGGCCACCCCCACGGCCAGCCCGTCGGCGAGCCCCACCCCGTCGCCGCGCGTCACCCGGGCGAAGTCCCGTCCCACCGTCGACCCGGACCTGACCCGCAAGGCGGCCCCGAAGCCGCCGTCGTCGAAGGTTCTGCGCTACGACTACCAGGCCCAGATCACCTACTACTACTGTGGCCCGGCGGCGGTGCGTAACGCGCTCAGCGCGGCCGGCATCGAGCGCGGCCAGGACGACCTCGCCGCCCAGTTGGGCACCACCGAGATGGGCACCAACTCGGCCGAGGACACCACCCGGGTGCTCAACGCCGTGGTCAAGGGCGATCCGTACCGGACCCGGATGTTCGCCGGCACCCCGAGCGACGCGCAGGTCGAGCGGCTGCGGGCCGACGTGGTCGCGGCGGTCACCGACAAGCGGGCCGTGGTCGCGAACGTGGCCGGGGACGCCACCGACCTCGACGGCGGCTGGCACTCCTTCCCCGGTGGCCACTACGTCGCCGCCGTGGGCTACCGGGACAACGGCCGTACCGTGCGGATCGCCGACTCGGCCGACCCGTCCCTGCCGGCCTACTGGGTCGGCGTGACCACCCTGGCGAACTGGATCGCCACCCGGGGCTACTCCGCCTGACCCGTTGCTCTCGAATTCGATCCGGACCGCCTCGGCTGCCTGACCACGGGCACCGGGGCGGTCCGCTGTCGGCCCGACCGACGAGGACTGACGGCATCGGCACCACCGATGCCGGGTGCCACCCGGCGCGCCCCGGACCAACCACGCCTGCATCGTCCGAGGGGTGCACATACCACCCTCGCTCCCTACAGAGCTGATGACGGCAACGACTCAGTGCCGACGCCGCACCTACTTCAGGCGGAGCCGATCATTGCCGGTACCCGGCCGGTCAGCGAGGGCACACACGGCGTGATTCGTTTGCGTCATCAGGTCTGTAGGCGGCAGACGGCACTTGTGAGGGGGCGTCCGTGCACGCGTCGGGCCCGAGTGGCGAACCACGCCACCACCCCGGCCCGGGTCGACTCCCGGTCAGCCGCGCGGGGACACCGAAGCGTCGTCCCAGGTGGCGGTGCCGGCGGTACGCGGGGCCGGCGGGTTCCAGCCCGGCTCCAGCTCCCGGCGGGCCGCGTCGAGGAAACCGTCGGCGTACGCGTCGTCGGGGAAGTCGCCCAGGTAGCGGCGGCGGGTGTCCCACCGGGCCGCCGCCAGCGGATCGGTGTCCAGCAGCCCGGTCAGCACCTCGTCCAGGTTGGCCATGTCCCGGCGCAGCACGTAACCGGAGCGGGCCAGCGGGAACCGGTCCAGGAACTCGTCACCGTCGACGCCCAGGTCGGTCACCGCGTACGGCTTGCCCGAGTAGAGGTAGTCGGAGATGACCCCGGAGACGTCGGAGACCAGCGCGTCGGAGCGGTTGACACAGTCGGTCAGGCTCAGCTCACGGCTGGCCGCTGCCCCCCACAGGTGCTGCCGCCCGGTCCGGGTCCGGTCGGCGGCGAGCAGCTCGGTGAGCCGGGCCAACTGCCGGGCCGAGGCCGGGTTCTGCCCGGTGTACGGGTGGGCCCGCAGGATCACCGTGGCCCCCCGGTCGAGCAGCCGGCGCAGCAGCGGCTCTGCCACCGGCAGCGAGCAGTAGTTGGCGTCGGCGTGGTGGCCGGTCCAGGTGGGGGTGTAGAGCACCGTCGGGGCGGCCGGCGGGCGGGCCTCCCGGCGTACCTCGATGGCTTCGACCTGCGGACGGCCGACCACGACGAACTTCTCGGCGGGGATCTCCACGCCGGCCCGCGCGTACCGCTCGATCGCCGCCGGACCGGCCACGAAGATCTTGTCGAAGATGGCCGAGACCGGGTTGGCGCTGGGGGCCTTGTCGCTGTCGCCGTGGTGCAGCTGCACGTGGGTGAGCTGGGTGAACCGGATGCAGTGGCTGTTCTTCGCCCCGTGGTTGACATAGAACGCCACCCGCAGGCTGGGCACCAGCGCCTCGTCCATGGCCTTGAGGGTGGGGCAGTAGACCACCGGGGCGCTGGTCGCGGCGGCGATCGTGGGCAGGAATTCCGGCTCCCGCAGCAGCACCAGGAACGGCCGGCCCAACCGTTCCAGGTAGGGCAGCCACATGGTGACCTGGTATTCCGAGCCGGGTGGGGCGGAGAAGTAGAGCAGGAACTCCGGCTGGTGCGCACGTAGCGCCCGGGTCACCGGGCCGCCCCCGCCCGACGGCCGGAACCGCCGCCGGGCCAGGTCCAGGCCGACCGCGCCGCAGCCGGCCGCCACCACCAGCACGACGGCCAGCGCGACCACGGCGGGCAGGGCGAGGGCGGCGGCCACCGCCACCACCGCGAGCAGCCCCAGCAGGATGCCGCCGAGGCGGGCGGCGACCAGCGGGGTCCACGCCCGCACCGGCAGGTTCGCCGCCCGGATCTCCAGGTTGCCGGCGTCGCGCAGCGGCCCCACCAGCAGCACCAGGCCCAGCAGCAGCAGCGCGGTGAGCGCCAGCACCGGGTCGAACCCGTCGTCGAGCCGGCGGGCGTAGCCGACCAGGATGCCGGCGGCCAGCAGCACCGTCTCGGCGACGATGTCGGCGTCGGGGCGGACCCGGCGTTCGTAGCCGGCGGCGGCCAGCGCGGCCACCGCCAGGGCCAGGCCCCAGCCGGTCGCGCCGGTGAACGCCACCACCAGGAAGGCGAGCACGGCCAGGCCGGTGGTCAGGCACCGTGCGATCAGTTTCCTGACCAGGTCACCACGCATGTCGTACGTCTCCGGGGGGTCGGGTCAGCCGGCGTCGACGCCGCTGGGCAGCCGGTCCTGCTCGGCCGCGGTTGGCTGGGCCGGCACCGGGGCCGGCTCGCCGGGGGCCCGCCGGACGTCGATCACCTGACCGGTCAGGTCGGAGATCAGCACGTCGAGCGAGGATTGGGCGACCGTCTCGGCGGCCAGCAGGGTGTGCTCCGGCTCCTCACCGAACGCCTTGGTACGCATCGGGGTGGCGGTGCGCTCCGGGTTGATGCAGTTGACCCGGACGCCGTACTCGGCCCACTCGTCGGACAGCGCCTGGGTCAGGTTGACCAGCGCCGCCTTCGTCGAGGAGTAGAGCGCGTACTGGGCCCGGCCCCGGGTGTAGGAGCTGGACGTGTAGAGCAGCAGCTGACCCTTGGTCTGTTGCAGGTACGGCAGGGACTGCCGGGCGGCGATCACCGGCCCGACGAAGTTGACCTGGAGGACCCGGTCCATGGTCTCCTCGTCCATCTCGGCCAGCGCGCCCTTCTCCAGGATGCCGGCGGTGACCACCACGTGGTCGATCCGGCCGGTGGCCTCGAACGCGGTCTTCAGCGCGGCCTCGACGTCGCCGGTCTGCTCGACGTGGGTGCCGGTGCTGGACCGGCTGAACGCGAAGACCTGCGCACCGTAGCCCCGGGCCAGCTCGGCCAGGTCGTGGCCGATGCCGTAGCTGCCGCCGAAGATGACGATCGTCCGGCCGGCCAGCTCCTCGGTGTAGCTGCGGTGCGACAGCCGGGGGGCCTGGGCGGCGGCGAGCTGGAACAGCTTGTCGGCGAGGTGCACGTCGACCGGGTGGGTGACCTTGATGTTCTCGTCCGACCCGTCGATCACCTTGATCGGGGTGCCGGGCAGGTAGCGCAGCACCACGCCGCAGTCGTCGGTGGCGGCGAAGTCCGGGTCGCCCTCGGCCCGCCGGTACGCCTCCCGGATGGTGCCCGAGCGGAACGCCTGCGGGGTCTGCCCCCGGCGCAGCCGGGACCGGACCGGGATGTCGGTGATGCACTCGTCCTCGTCGACCTGGATGATCGTGTCGGCCGAGGGGATGGCCACGTCGACGGCGGAGTAGGTCCACAGCGCGTTCACGCACTCGCGGACGATCCGGGCGCTGACCAGCGGGCGGACCGCGTCGTGGAAGAGGATGTTGACGTCGCCGTCGCCGACCGCGTCCAGGGCGATCCGGGTGGTGGCGTTGCGGGTGTCGCCGCCCTCGATCACCTTGCTGACCTTGCGGAAGCCGGCCTTGTCGACGATCTGCTGGGCGTCGGCGACGTGGCCGGTGGCCATCAGCACGATGATCTCGTCGATCTCCGGGGCGGCCTCGAAGACGGCCAGGGTGTGCTCGATGATCGGCTTGCCGGCGATCTTCAGCAACTGCTTCGGGATGCCCAGGCCCAGCCGGGTCCCGGTGCCTCCGGCCAGCACCACCGCCACCGTCCGCGAGGGCCGCCACGGCGCCGGGGTCTCCGGTGTGGCGTCCGGGCCAGTGGTGTGGTCCTGCGTCATTGCCGATCCTCACTCTCGGGGGATGTCTGCACGCGTCCCGGGGGTCACCCTGAACGGAGGGTTGCGCCAGCGTGGCGACGGGATGAACCTTAACGCGCGGACCGCGCCGCCCCAACGGGACGACGCGGTCCGCTGGGCGTCGAACCGACGCGGTACGCGCGCCCGGAATGCTACTTGCCGTTGGCGAATGCCTCGTACGCCCGGATCACCTCGTCGGTGGGCCCGTCCATCCGGATCAGCCCCGACTCCAACCAGATCGTCCGTTCACAGGTGTCCCGTACCGAGGAGAGCTGGTGGCTGACCAGGAAGACCGTGCCGGCCCCCTCGCGTAGTTCCCGGACCCGCTGCTCGCTGCGCTTGCGGAAGCCCTTGTCGCCGGTGGCGAGCGCCTCGTCGATCAGCAGCACGTCGTGTTTCTTGGCGGCGGCGATGGAGAACCGCAGCCGGGCCGCCATGCCCGAGGAGTACGTCCGCATCGGCAGGCTGGCGAAGTCGCCGCGCTGGTTGATCCCGGAGAACTCGATGATCTCCGGAGTCATCCGGGCCACGTCGTCGGGCTGCATGCCCATCGCCAGGCAGCCGAGGGTGACGTTGCGCTCACCGGACAGGTCGTTGAGCAGGGCGGCGTTCACCCCGAGCAGGGACGGCTGGCCCTGGGTGTAGACCGCGCCCCGGTTGACCGGGAGCAGCCCGGCGATGGTGCGCAGCAGGGTCGACTTGCCGGAGCCGTTGCTGCCGATCAGGCCGATCGCCTCACCCCGGTAGGCGGTGAAGGAGACCCCCTTGACCGCGTGCACCTCCTGGATGTTCGGTGCGGAGGAGCGCTTGACCAGCCGGCGCAGCGCGGCCACCGGGGTGGTACCGCCCCCGGCGCCCTTGTGTACCCGGTAGATCACGTGCGCGTCGTCGACCACCACGGTGGGGATCCGCTCGACGACCCGGGGCAGGGTCACGGTGACGTCGTTGGACGTCTCGAACCGGTCATCCACGGCCGTACTCCTGTTCGCCGCGCCAGAAGTAGACGTACCCGGCGATGCCACCCAGCACCGCCCAGCCGAACGCCACCAGCCAGAGTTGGGTCACCGACTCGTTGAGCAGCGGCGCCTGCTCCAGCAGGGCGTACCGGGCCAGCTCGATGTAGACCAGGATCGGGTTGAACTGGATCAGCGTCGAGGCCCACTCGGGCAGCCGGTCGAACAGCTTGACGCTGTAGAGCACGCCGGAGCCGTACATCCAGGTGCGCAGGATGAACGGCATGACCTGCTTGAGGTCGCTGGCCTTGGAGCCCATCCGGGCGACCACCATCACGACCCCGGCGTTGAACAGCGCCTGCAGCAGCAGCGCCGGGGGCAGCATCAGCCAGGCCAGGGTGATCGGCTCGCCGGTCACCAGGACGATGCCGACCAGCACGATCATCGAGGCCAGCAGCTGCTGGAACTGGGTGAGCGTGGCGGCCAGCGGCAGGCAGGCCCGGGGGAAGTGCAGGGCCCGGATCAGCCCCAGGTTGCCGCTGATCGACTGGGTGCCGGCCAGCACCGCGCTCTGGGTGAAGTTGAAGATGAACAACCCGGTGGTCAGGTACGCGATGAAGTTCGGGATGGTGTTCTGCCCGAGCACCACGCCGAAGATCAGGTAGTAGACGGCGGCGTTGGTCAGCGGGGTGAGCACCTGCCAGATCTGGCCCAGCTTGGCGTTGCTGTACGAAGCGACCAGTTTGGCGTTGGCGTACGCGGCGGTGAAGTGCCGGTAGGCCCACAGTCTGCGGCTGTACTCGGTCAGGGAGGGGCGCTCGCCGGCGACCCGTAGTCCGTGCCGAGCGGCCAGCTGCGCCTGGGTCAGGCCCGTTTCGGGGTCGACCAGCGCGGTGGTGGCCATGGGAAGGGCGCTCCGATCTTTCGTACCAACGGGATGCGCGCGACGATGGGAACTGTGGGTCGGCGCGGCGCCGGGGCAGCCTCGTCGCTGCGTGGACGGTAGTCCATAACACGTCGGGACGCAACCGTACCGTCGTTGCGCTACATTGGCCCCCGTGACAGGTGCGAGAAGTCCCCGATGACCAGCGACAAGAGGCGTGCGCCGGCCGGTGCCGCAGTGCTGAGAGGCGACATCACCAGGGCCATCCGCCGCGCGTTGATGCAGGAACTCGCCGCGGTCGGATACGGGCGGCTCTCCATCGAGGCGGTGGCCCGCCGGGCCGGGGTGAGCAAGACCGCGATCTACCGGCGGTGGAACTCGAAACTCGACCTGGTGATCGAGACCGTGGTGGCCGCCGCCGGCAACAAACTGCCGGCGCTGGACACCGGCAGCCTACGCGGCGACCTGACGCTGCTGTTCCAGGTGATCGCCCACGCGCTCGGCCACCCGCTGGCCTCGCAGATCATCCCCGACCTGCTGGCCGAGGCGGCCCGCAACCCGACCATCGACGCCACCCTCCAGCAGCTCCTGCGGGCCAAGCAGCAGGAGATCGGCGGGCGACTGATCGGCCTGGCGGTACAGCGCGGCGAACTGCCCGCCGACACCGACGCCGACGCGGCCGTCGACCTGATCGTCGGCCCGCTGTACTGGCGGCTGGCCATCGCACGGACCCCGCTCACCCCGAGCTACCTGGACCTGCTGGTGGAGTCCGTGGCGACCGGGTTGACCGCGAACGGCACGGTGCCCCGCCAGCGGGAGGCACCGGTGTCCGGTTGACCGGTCCCCACCCGGCCGTCTCCGGGACACCGCCACGCCGCCCACCGGCCATCGATCCGAGGTGGTTGCGGTTACCCTGCTTTGCGGACCGGAGCCGGGCGACCGTCCGCCGCCCGCCGGCCGTACGACTCTCGCGTACCGTGCCCGTACGACGACAAGGACGACCCGTGCCGAACGCCGACCCCGTTGCCGTCGCGCCCCCGCCCGTCGCACCACCCCCCGCCGGGCCGGTCGCCGGACGACCGCGCCCCGCGCACCGGCTGCGGTCGGCGCTCGCCGCCGCCCCGGCCGTCATCACCGACGCGGGTGTGCTCGGCTTCGCGCTGTGGACGGTGCTCTACCACGCCTCCTTCCTGTTCGGGCTGCGCCCGTCGGTGACCTTCCTGAGCTGGCTCGTCGGCTGCGTCGTGATCGCCGCCGTGGTCGCGGTGCGCGCCCTGCGGCGGACCCGTGTCCCCGTCACGCCCCCCGCACCGGCCGCCGACCCCGTCCCGGCGGGCGGGACGGGCCAGCCGCGCCGCTTCCTGCTGCCCGTGGTCGCCGCCGGAGTGGTCGCCGCCGTCACCGCCGGCCTCGCCGGCACCCCGGCCGGCGACGTGCTGTCCTGGTGGGTCCCCGCCGTCGCCGGCGCTGTCGCGGGGATCGGCGTCATGCTGCTCACCCGGCGGGCGTGGCGGGCCGACGACGCCGACCCACCCGCGCCACCCGTCCCCACCGCTCTCCAGTCCGGGTACGCGCTGCTGATCTCGGTCGGGGTCGCGATCTCCTCGCTCTACCTGGCCCGTAACACCCCGGACGACGTCTACTACGTCGGCAAGACGGTCTGGGTCGCCGAGCGTGACCTGGTGCCCACCAACGACTTCCTGTTCACCGAGAACGTCGCCCCGGCGATGGGCTCGCTGCCGCCCACCCCGTCGATCGAGGTGTTCGACGGCGCGCTCGCCCACGTGCTCGGCATCCACGGGGCGTCCGCCACCTGGTACCTCGCGCTGCCGGTGATGGCGGTGCTGGCCGTCCTGGCGCTGTGGCGGCTCACCCACCGATGGGCCCCGCGCCGCCCGGTGCTCGCGTTCAGCGTCGCGGTGACCTACCTCTACCTGGTGGCCGGGTCGGACGCCGCGCTCGGCACCTTCCACCTGCCCCGCCTCTACGAGGGCAAGGGGATGTTCGTCTCGGCGGTCATCCCGTTGATGTGGCTCTACCTCACCGAGTGGTTCGACACCCGGTCCCGCCGTTCGCTGCTGCTCGTCTTCGCCCTCTCGGTCACCGCGGCCGGCCTCACCACCACCTCGGCGATCATCCTGCCGATGCTGGTCGGCGCGGCCGGGCTGGCGATGCTGCTGGTCGGCCGGTGGAAGGACGCGGTGGTCGGTGGGCTCGCCGCCGTGGCGTACCCGGTGGGGGCGATCGTGGTGTCCCGGCTCGTGCTGGGCGGCATGGACGCCGCCGGTGCGGACGACGCCTTCTTCGACGCCGAGTACACCTACCGGCGCACGCTGCTGGTCGGGATCGTCGGGGTGATCAGTGGCCTGGCGCTGTGGTGCGGGCCGCTGCTGGCCCGCCGGCGCACCCCGGCGCTGCTGGCCGCCGGTGCCGCCCTGGTGATGAGCGTGCTGCTGGTGCCCGGCGTGCTGGAGACGCTCGGCGCGCTGACCGGCATTTCCGTGGTGCTCTGGCGGGTGCCGTGGCTGCTCGCCCTGCCGACCCTGATCGGTCTGCTCTGCACGGTGCACGTCCCGTCGCCGTCGCGGCTGCTGCGCGGTGCGGTCGGCGCGCTGGTCGCCGCCGCGATGGTCACCTCGTTCGCCGTCTGGGCCACCCCGATGTGGTCGCCGGACAGTTGGGTGGAGACGCACACCCGACCCACCTGGAAACTGCCCCAGCAGCGGCAGGAGATCGCATTCTGGATCGCCGGACGGGACCGGCCGGACGGGCTCGTCCTGGCCCCCTCGACGATCATGCGAACCTCACTGATCGTCACCAGTCGGGTCCGGGTCGTCCTGCCCCGCGACTTCTACCTGGTCGAGTACGACCTGAACTCCGATTTCGCCAAGGACCGGCTGCTGCTGGCCCATTTCGCCGACGGGCGGGAGAAACCCGACCGGGCGCAGGTCGCCACCGCCGTCGACCGGCTCGGGGTGGGCACCATCTGCGTCTACAACGGCAACCGGTACGCCCGGCAGACGGCCGTCGAGCTGGGCTTCACCGAGTTCGCCTCGCGGCGTGGCCCGGGCGCGACGACCTGCTACGGCCGGACGGGCTGAGCGGCGGACGGCCCGGGTCGTCCGCCAGGTATCGTCTCGTCTGACCGAAATGGACCTGGATACCCGAGCGACACCGGGACGTCCTCTCGCGTTAAAGTCGCAGTCACCCGCAGGCCGGCCCGTTCGGTCGCGGTGCTGCGGTCACGCCCGTCGTACGACGAGGCCGTCGACCGCCGGGCCCCGCCCGTCATCGATCTCGTTGGGAGCGTCCCCCTTGTTCGGCTCGTTACTGGAACGCACCGGCACCGCCGCCCGAGGCGCGCTGCTGGTGCTGTCCTACCTGGTCATGCTCGTCGCGGGCGTTTTCGGATGGGTGGCCCTGTTCGCCGTGGCCGGGCTGGCCGCCGTCGTCGGCGAGTTCGCCGTCACCCGCTGGTCGCCTCCCTCGGAGACGCTGCTGGAGAAGGTCGGCCTCAACCGGGGCTACCGGCAGCTCAGCCGCGACCTGGCCAGCGTGCTGCTGGTCGCCGCCACGGTCCCGCTCACCGGGGTCGAGCTGACCTGGCTGCTGGTGCTGCCGGCGGCGGTCTGGGTGACCGCCGTCTTCTCGGGCGCCCTCAACACCATGATCGACAGGCGGAACCCGGTCTCCGCCCTGGTCCGCAACATCGAGCTGGGTCCGATCCGGTCGGCCCCCCGCCCGCCCGGCTGGGTCGCCGCCCTGGCCGGCGTCCCGCTCGCGGTGCTCAACGTGCTGCTGATCCCGGCCGCCGTGGTCGCGGCGGTCCGCACCGACGTCACCGTCATGCTGGCGGTCGCCGCGCTGGCCGCCGGGCTCGCCGCCCTGGTCGGCGCGGTCGTCGCGGTGACCTGGCTGCGCGGGCGGGGCACCGGCAAGAGCCCGGTGCTGCCGGTGCTCCAGCGCTGGATCGACGGCTACCGCCCCGAGGTCGCGCTCTACTTCGCCGGCCCGGCCAAGGACGTCTACCAGGCGAACATGTGGCTGGCCCCGACCGAGGCGCTGAACCAGCGGGCGGTCGTGCTGATGCGCAGCAGGGAGGCGTTCTTCGAACTGGCCGACACCCGGCTGCCGGTGATCTGCGTGCCGACCGGCCCGGACTTCATGAACCTCGAACTGGGCACCGTGCGGGCCGCCCTCTACGCGGCCAACGTCGGCGCGAACATCCACATGCTGCGCGAGCCGGGCATGAAGCACGTGTTCGTCGGCCACGGCGACAGCGACAAGCAGGCCAGCGTCAACCCGTACAGCAAGGTGTACGACGAGGTGTGGGTCGCCGGCCTGGCCGGACGGGAGCGGTACGCGCGGGCTGCGGTCGGTGTCCGCGACGAGGACATCGTGGAGATCGGCCGGCCGCAGCTGGCCGGGGTGCACACCTTCGGCGGGACCGCCCCGGACCGGCCGTTCACCGTCCTGTACGCCCCCACCTGGGAGGGCTGGCTCGACGACGACCCGTACCACACCTCGCTGGTGCTGATGGGGGAGCGGATCGTCCGGGGCGTGCTCGCCTCGCCGCAGGTGCGCCTGGTCTACAAGCCGCACCCGCTGACCGGCTCCCGCTCCAAGGAGGCACGGGCGGTGCACGAGCGGCTGGTGTCGCTGATCCGCGCCGCCGGCGGCGACCCCGACTCCGGTTCGCTCGACGGCCCGGGGCACCGGGTGGTCACCGGCCGGGTCCCCGCCCTGTTCGACTGCTTCAACCAGACCGACCTGCTGATCAGCGACATCTCCAGCGTGGTCTCCGACTTCGTGCAGAGCCAGCGGCCGTACGTGGTGGCCAACCCGAGCGGGCTGCCGGAGGACGAGTTCCGGCGCGAGTTCCCCACCTCCAGGGGGGCGTACCTGCTCTCCCGGGACTGCGGCGAGCTGGAGAAGATCGTCGCGGTGACCCGGGCCGGTGACGACCCGATGACCGACGCCCGGCGGGAGCTGAAGACCTACCTGCTCGGCCCGGCCGAGGCCAACCCGATGGACCGGTTCCAGGAGGAGATCGGCCGGCTCTGCCGCTGACCGACCGGGCCGTGGGACCCGGGGTGGACGCCCGCCCCGGGTCCCGCGCCGTTTCCCCGGCCGGTGGCGGCGGCATCCCGGTGACCGGCGCGGGGTCGCCCACCGTTTCCCCCACGCCGGCGCTTCTGCCACCATTCGCTCGACATCCGTACGACGAATGGGGGTCACCGGTGCGCATCCTGCTGGTCGAGGACGACCGACGGGTGGCCGCCGCCCTCGCCTCGGCGCTGACCCGACGCGGGTACGAGGTCGAGCACGCGGCCACCGTCGCCGCCGCCCTCTCCGCCGCCCCCTGCGACCTGGTCCTGCTCGACCTCACCCTGCCCGACGGGGACGGCACCGAGGTGTGCCGGGAGTTGCGGCGGCGCAGCAGCCAGCTCGGCATCATCGCGGTCACCGCCCGGGGCGAGGAACGCGACCGGGTGCTCGGTCTGCGGCTCGGTGCCGACGACTACGTGGTGAAGCCGTTCTCGATGGTGGAGTTGCAGGCCCGGATCGAGGCGGTGCTGCGGCGGGCGGCGCACGCCGCGCCGGCCCGGGACCTGATCGAGGTCGGGCCGGTCCGGATCGACGTGTCCGCCCGGACGGTCGCCGTCGCCGGTCAGCCGGTGGCGTTGACCCGTAAGGAGTTCGACATCCTGCTCTCGCTGGCCCGTCAGCCCGGCACGGCGGTGCCCCGGGACCGCATCCTGCTCGACGTCTGGGGCACCACCTGGGCCGACCGGCACACCGTGGAGGTGCACGTCGGTTCGCTGCGCGGCAAGCTCGGCGACGCCCGGCTGGTGGAGACCGTACGCGGGGTCGGCTACCGGCTCCGGGGCGAGTGAGGGGCAGCCGGTGCGGCGTCGACTGGTGATCAGCTACCTGCTGCTGATGGTGCTGGTGCTGCTGGCGTTGGAGACACCCCTCGCGGCGACCCTGGCGTCCCGGGAGACCGACCGGGTCCGCGCCGACCGGCTCGCCGACGCGACCCGGTTCGCCTCGCTGGCCGGGCCGGCGCTGCGCGGCGGCGGAGCAGGGCCGCTGACCGGCGAACTCGTCAGCTACGACCAGCTCTACGGCATCGGGGCGGCCGTCGTCGACCGGGACGGCCGGGCGCTGGTGGTGTCGACGAGTTGGCGTACCGGCCGGGACACCCGGGCGGCCCTGGACACCGCGCTGGCCGGGCAGCAGTTCAACGGTCCGGACTCGGTGTGGCCGTGGGTGGACGGCCCGCTGGTGGTGGCCGTGCCGATCAACGACGGTGGTGAGGTGCTCGGCGCGGTGGTCACCGCCACACCGGTGGCGAAGGTGCGCCGCACGGTCACCGCGTGGTGGCTGCTGCTGGCCGGGATCGGCCTGCTCGCCGTGCTGGCCTGCGTCTCCACCGCGTTCGGGCTGGCCGGTTGGGTGCTGCGCCCGGTGACCGAGCTGGACGCGGTGACCCACGAGATCGCCGAGGGGGACCGGGGTGCCCGGGTGCAGGACCGGTGGGGCCCGCCGGAGCTGCGCCGGTTGGCGGCCAGCTTCAACCACATGGCGGCGGTGGTCGCCGACGTGATGGACCGGCAGCGGGCCTTCGTCGCGCACGCCAGTCACCAGCTGCGCAATCCGTTGACCGCGTTGCGGCTGCGGGTGGAGGAGCTGGGGCCGAGCGTGGTCGACCAGGACGGCCGGGCCGAGCACCGGCTCGCCCTGGAGGAGACCGACCGGTTGGCGCTGGTCCTCGACGGGCTGCTCACCCTGGCCCGCGCCGAGCGGGAGCAGAACGAGCGGGTCACCGTGGACGCGGCGGCGGTGGCCGCGTCCCGGGTCGCCGCGTGGGAGCCGCTGGCCCGGCACCGGTCGGTCACGTTGCGCCTGGCGGCGGCCGGCCCGGCCTACGCCCGGACCGTGCCGACCGCCGTCGACCAGGCATTGGACGCGCTGATCGACAACGCGATCAAGTTCAGCGGCGACGGTGGTGAGGTGACCGTGGCGGTCCGGCACGCCGAGGGGGGCACCGCGCTGGAGGTGCGCGACACCGGCCCCGGGATGACCTCGGGCCAGCTCGACCAGGCCACCGAGCGGTTCTGGCGGGCCCCGGACGCGCAGAACATCGAGGGCGCCGGCCTCGGGCTGACCATCGTGGCGGTGCTGGTGGACGCCTCCGACGGCCGGCTCACCATGCACCCGGGTCAGCCGCGCGGCCTGGTCGCCGAGCTGTGGTTCCCCGGCCCGTGCGGCACCGACCCTCCGTCGGACGCCGGTGCCCCCGCCCTGCCCGCCGGGGCGGGCTGAGCGGTCAGGGTTTGGCGGACCGGTACCAGTCGGCCGCGCCCGGGTGCAGCGGTAACGGCGTGGTGGCGATCGCCGAGCGGGGACTCATCCGGCCGGCCGCCGGGTGGGCGGCGGCCAGCTCCGACCGGCGTTCCATCAGCAGCCGGGTCACCTCGCGTACCAGGGGCTCGGGCAGGTCCGCCCGGACGATCAGGTAGTTGGGGTTGGCGACGGTGGTGACCGGGTCCACCCCGTACACCGAGCGGGGGATGTCCCGGGAGACGTACACCTCGCGGTAGGCGCGGCGCAGTGGCTCGGTCCACTCGCCCAGGTTGACCAGCCGGATCGAGGTGGCGTCGGCGAGCGCCTTCACCCCGCGTACGGGCAGGCCGCCGGAGAAGAAGAAGGCGTCGATCCGGCCGGCGCGCAGCGCCGCCACCGAGTCGTCCAGCCCGAGGTGTTCCTGTCGGACCTGGTCCCCGCCGAGCCGGGCCACCGCCAGCAGCCGGGTCACGGTGACCTCGGTGCCGGAACCGGCCGCGCCCACCGAGACCCGTCGCCCGCGCAGGTCCGCGAGGTCGTGGATCGGTCCGCCGGCCGTGGTGACCAGGTGCAGCAGGTCGTCGTAGACGCGGGCCACGGCCAGCACCTTCGGCGGGGTGGTCGGGTTGGTGTCGAGCACGTCGGCCTGGGTGAAGCCCAGTTCGGCGGCACCGGAGCCGACCAGCCGGACGTTCTGGGCGGAGGCGGCGGTGACCACCACGCTGGCGCGCACGCCTGGCAGTTCGCGGTTGAGCACGGTGGCCAGCGACTGGCCGAAGGCATGGTAGACGGCGGTCGGGCTGCCGGTGGCGATCCGGATCGGGATCGGCTCGTCGGGGGAGTCCTGGCAGGCGGCCAGCCCGCCGAGCACCACGACCAGCAGCATCAGCAGCGCCCCGCCGGCGGAGGCGGGCCGCCGGCCGCGCCCGGTCCGGCTACGGCTCACGCGGTGCACTCTGCGCCGTCACCGGCTCCGGCGCAAGCTCGGGCGGCCGGTGACCGGTCTGAGCACCGGTCAGCGTGCGGTGTGGTGGCCGGTGGCCGTGGTCAGACCAGGGTGGGGGTCCGGGCGGGCGCCAATGCGGCCCGCTCCATGATCCGCAGCCGGTCCGGCCCGTCCGCGACGCTCACCACCAGGCAGCCGGCACCCGGGCGCAGCAGGGCCGGCACCTCCAGCAGCGCCGCCGACCGGATCAGCACGGCGGCCAGTTCCCGGTCGGCCAGCCGGATGCCGAGGATGTGCCGCCGGACGTGCCGGCCGCCGGCCAGCAGGGCCGAACGCCAGGCGGCCGAGGCGAGCCGGGTCCGCCAGGCGGCCCGGGGGGTGGAGGAGCCGACGGCCGGCCCGAGCAGTTCCCGACGCCCCTGCCGCCAGCCGGTCTCCCGCAACCTGGTGAACCCGGCGCGGTGATCCGCCGGCACGTGCAGCCGGTGCAACTCGTAGCGGCGGCGCAGGCCACCGGTGACCACCTCGTGCTCGACCGGCACGTCGAGCCGGGCGAGCAGTTGCCGCATCCGCAGTGCGGCGTCCTCCCGGTTGAACTCCACCGCGACCCGCTGCGGTGGCGTGGGGGCGTGCGGGCGGGCCGTCGGTGTCGGCGTGCAGCGCACCAGGCAGGCCACCTCGAACGCGTCGGCCAGGGTCAGCCAGTCCAGCGGCGGCGGGGACGACGGGAGGCGTGGCCGGTCGAGCAGGCGGGGTTCGGAGGTCATCGGACCGCTCCTTCTCGACGTCGGATGCCCCTAACGGTCGCCTGCCGGTCGGCCCGCCTCCAGCCATCGGCACGGGATTTGAGGAAATCTTGCGTTCCTAGAGTTCGGTCACCACCACGTCGATCTGCCGGGGCCGGCCCGCCGTCACCGGCTGCTCCTCGACCGGATACTTCAGGTCACGCAGCGCGGCGATCAACGCGGTCGCGGTCCGTGGCCGGGCCCCGGCCAGCAGCAGGTCACGGACCAGCCGCCCCTTGGTCGCCTTGTTGAAGTGGCTGACCACGGTGCGTTCGCCCGGCCGGCGCTCGTGCAGCACCCGCACGGTGACCGTCCGACCGGCCAGCGCCGCGGGCGGCGTCCAGGTCGCCGCGTAGGCGGCGGAGCGCAGGTCCAGCACCGGGCCGCTGCCGGCCGCCGCCGTCAGCACCGGCGTCAGCACCCGCCGCCAGTACGCCGACAGCGCCCCCACCCCCGGCAACCGCGCCCCGATCGGGCACCGGTACGGCGGGATCCGGTCGGCGAGCCGGACCGCGCCCCACAGGCCCGAGCTGACCAGCACGGTGCGACGGGCCGTCCGCAGCGCCCCGGGCGGCAGGGTGGAAAGGCCGAGCGCCTCGTAGAGCACCCCGGTGTAGACCTGCCCGGCCGGTGCGGTGGCGGCCCGGTCCAGCCGGGCGTTGCGGGCCAGCTCGCCCCGCTGGCCGGCGGTCAACCCGAGGGCGGTCAGGGCGGCGTCCGCGGCGGCGTCGGACCGGCCGGTGGCGCTGAGCGTCATCAGCGCGCCCAGCACCTCCTCGCGGGCCGGGGTCAGCTCGGGCAGGGAGAGCCGGGTCAGGTCGAGCCGACGGCCGGTGCCGGTGTCGGCCTTGCCCTCGGAGGGCGGCAGCAGGATGAGCACCGGCACAGCGTACGGACCGAGGTCGGTGCCCCGGCCGGACGGCGCTCGGGCCGCTCCCGCTCCCACCCGGACCGCCGGCCCGGCGTGTGCCGAGCAGCCCGGGTGGCTACCTGGGCGCTCGCCTGGCCGCTGCCGGACACCTGTGGCAGGGTTGCAGCGTGCCATCCACCACCGCAGGCCAGCTGGCCGTACCCACCCTGCACCGGGCCGCGCGGATCGAGGACGCCCTGCACCAGTTGGTGGAGCGTCGGCTGCGGCGCACCGGGTGGCAGCCCAACATCGTCGCGTACGCCGGTTACGGCGCGCCCGGCTGGGCCCGGGTGCTGTGCCGGGTGCTGCTCAGTCGCCCCGACCGGCGGCAGGGCCGGCTGGAGAAGGTGCGCGGCTGGCGCAGCTTCGCCACCCTGCCCGCCAAGCACGTCGAGGTCACCATCGAGGCGGGCGGCGGCGTGCACACCGCCCAGGCCGACCGCAGTGGCTTCGTCGACACCGTGGTCAAGGCCGACTTCATCCCCGGCTGGGCGTCGGTGCGGCTGCGGGTCGCCGACGCCGAACCGGTCGAGGCGCTGGTCCGGGTCATCGACCCGGAGGTGCGCCTGGGCATCCTCTCCGACATCGACGACACGGTCATGGTGACCGCGCTGCCCCGCCCCATGCTGGCCGCGTGGAACACCTTCGTCCTCGACGAGCACGCCCGCACGGCCGTGCCGGGCATGGCGGTGCTCTACGAACGCCTGGTCACCGCCCACCCGGGCAGCCCGGTGTTCTACCTGTCGACCGGCGCGTGGAACGTCGCGCCGACGCTGACCCGGTTCCTGTCCCGGCACCTCTACCCGGCCGGTCCGCTGCTGCTCACCGACTGGGGGCCGACGGCCGACCGCTGGTTCCGCAGCGGCCGGGAACACAAGCGGGCCACCCTGGCCCGGCTGGCCACCGAGTTCCCCGACGTGCGGTGGCTGCTGATCGGCGACGACGGCCAGCACGACCAGGAGATCTACCGGGAGTTCGCCGCCGCCCACCCGGAGAACGTGGCCGGGGTGGCGATCCGCCGGCTCTCCCCGACCCAGTCGGTGCTCGCCGGTAGCCTGCCCGTGCCGAACGACCGGCCGTCGTCGGCGGGGCCGGTGGGGCAGAAGTGGCTCTCCGCCCCGGACGGGGCCGGCCTGTGGAAGCTGCTCCGCGACGCCGGCCTGGTCTGATGCCCGGTCAGGCGGTCGGGGCGGCTTCGGAGGTGACAGTCGTCCGGATTCCGAGCGCGGCGAGACGGTCCCGTGCGGCCGGTACGGTGGCGGGGTCGGCCGACAGGTCCACCAGCTCGCCGAGCGGCAGCGGTTCGCCGGCCGTGCTGGACAGCTCGGGCGGGCCGGACCAGGAATGCCGCCACGAGGCGGCGGCGGAGTCGACCGCCGCAGCCTCCAGCGCCCCCTCGTAGGCCACCGTCAGGGACCGGAGGGCGTCCTCCTCGGCGGCATCCGGGGCCAGCTCCCGGGCGAGGTCGAGGCACCGGTCCTCGGCGAGGAGGGCCAACAGCAGGTCGAGATCGGCGTCGGGTCGCCCGGTCAGCCGCGCCGCCGCCCGGTACAGCGGGTCGGCCTGCTCCCGGGCGGACCGGTGCGCGAGGGTGGGGGTGAGCCCGTCCCAGGGCAGCAGTCGGATTCCGGGCCTGTCGAACAGGCTGTCCCGGAGCCGGCGACCTGCGGCGTCGAGGTCGGGAACCAGTACGGTGGCGGGGCGGCGGTCCGGGACGACGGACACGTCCGGCACGAAACGCAGCGCGGCGATCCGTTCCCTGAGCGGTGGGTGCGACTCCCACCAGGCGGGCTCGGCGGGGGCCACCTCGACACTGCGCTCGCGGATTTCCTCACGGCACTCGGCCAGGTAGGCGGCGAACCCCTCGAACAGGTCCTCCGGGAGGTGCCCACGGTCGTACGCCGGCAGCACGTGGTCGGCGAGGTACGCGTCCCAGCCGGTGCCCACCAACCGGATCTCGCGTAGGGCGCTCACCATGGCGTCCCGCCCGGCGACGGCCACCGCGTAGCGGTCCGCCTCGTACTCCATCTGCCGGCTGATGCCCTGCTCGACGGCGACGAACAGCCGGGCGTACGCGGAGAGGACCGCGCGCAGCACGCCGTCCACGGTGTTCTGGGCGGTCCCGACGATCATCATCCGGGCCCGCAGGGCGATCCGCACGCTGCGGGTGTGCCGACCGGAGAAGTGCCCCATCTCGTGGGCGAGGACCGCCCGGATCTGGTCGACGGTGTACGCCGGCAGCAGGGGCAGCCCGAGGATCACCGTACGGCGGCCGGGCAGCAGGCCGAGCAGCCGCACCTCCTCGGTCACCGCGGCGTTGGCCCCGGCGACCAGGCGGACGTCGTCCGGCTCCCGGGTGCCCACCCGGGCCGCGAGGTCCCGGACGATGCGCCACAGCTCGGGTGCCTGTTCCGGGCTGAGCAGGATGCCGGTCGGCGGGGCGGGGCGTCGGGTCAGCATCCGACCGAGAGTGAAGACCAACGCGAACAACACGGTGAGGGCGGCACCGACGACGAGCGGCCGGAACACCCGGCTGCCGGAGCCGTCCCCGTCGGTGCCGTAGCCCAGGCCGAACGCCCCGACCCCCACCACCAGCGCGACGGCCAGGACGAGGAAGCCGACGAGCAGCATGATGGACAGCACGGCCTGCAACCACGTCTTCACGCGCGTTCCTCCCCCGGTGCGGCGTGCACAGTATCGACCGGAGGAGATGCGCCACAAGGCCCTTTCGGACGGTCAGTCGCGGCGCAGCCAGAGCACGCCGAGCGGGGGGACCCGCAGCGAAACCGAGGCGGGCAGGCCGTGCCAGGGGACGTCCTGGGCGTGCACCGCGCCGAGGTTGCCCACCCCGGAGCCGCCGTAGTGGTGGGCGTCGGTGTTGATCACCTCGGTCCAGGTGCCGGCGGCCGGCAGGCCGACCCGGTAGTCCTCCAGCGGGCTCGCGGAGAAGTTCGCCACACAGACCAGGGTCGCGCCGTCCGGGGCGATCCGGACGAAGGAGACGGTGTTGTTGGCGACGTCGTCACCGGCGATCCAGCGGAACCCGGCCGGGTCGGTGTCCTGCGCCCACAGCGCCGGGGTGTCCCGGTAGGCGGCGTTGAGGTCGGCGACCAGCCGCTGCACGCCGGCCCGCGCCGGATCGTGCAGGAGGTACCAGTCGAGGCCGCGTTCCTCGCTCCACTCCCGGTCGTCGCCCAGCTCGCAGCCCATGAAGAGCAACTGCTTGCCCGGGTGCGCCCACATGTACGCCAGCAGCGCCCGTACGTTGGCCAGCCGTTGCCAGGTGTCGCCGGGCATCTTGCCGGCCAGCGACCCCTTGCCGTGCACCACCTCGTCGTGGCTGATCGGCAGCACGTAGTTCTCGCTCCAGGCGTACGCCAGGGAGAAGGTGAGCTGATGGTGGTGGTGCTGCCGGTAGATCGGGTCCTTCGCGGTGTAGAGCAGGGTGTCGTGCATCCAGCCCATGTTCCACTTGAAGCCGAAGCCGAGCCCGCCGTCGCTGGTGGGCCGGGTGACCCCGGGCCAGGCGGTGGACTCCTCGGCGATCATCACCACCCCGGCGTGGTGCTTGTAGACGGTGGCGTTGACCTCCTGCATGAAGGCGATCGCCTCCAGGTTCTCCCGGCCGCCGTGCTGGTTGGGCAGCCACTGCCCCTCGGGGCGGGAGTAGTCCAGGTAGAGCATCGAGGCGACCGCGTCGACCCGCAGGCCGTCGACGTGGAACTCGTCGCACCAGTACAGGGCGTTGGCGACCAGGAAGTTGCGGACCTCGCGGCGGCCGAAGTCGAAGACGTACGTGCCCCAGTCGGGGTGTTCGCCGCGGCGCGGGTCGGGGTGTTCGTAGAGCGGGGTGCCGTCGAAACGCGCCAGCGCCCACTCGTCCTTGGGGAAGTGCGCGGGCACCCAGTCCAGCAGCACCCCGACGCCGGCGGCGTGCAGCCGGTCGACCAGGTAGCGGAAGTCGTCCGGGTCGCCGAACCGGGAGGTGGGTGCGAAGTAGCCGGTGACCTGGTAGCCCCAGGAGCCACCGAACGGGTGTTCCATCACCGGCAGGAACTCCACGTGGGTGAAGCCCATCTCGGTGACGTACGCGGTGAGCTGCTCGGCCAGCTCCCGGTAGCCGAGGCCGGGCCGCCAGGAGCCGAGGTGCACCTCGTACACGCTCATCGGTTCCCGGTGCGGCTGCCGGCGGGCCCGACGCTCCATCCACAGCGCGTCGGTCCACTCGTAGCGGGACCGGTGCACCACCGAGGCGGTGGCCGGCGGCACCTCCGCGTACGCGGCCAGCGGGTCGGCCTTGTCCCGCCACTGTCCGTCGACGCCGAGGACGCGGTACTTGTAGCGGGCCCCCTCCGGCGCGCCGGGCACGAAGATCTCCCAGACGCCGCTGGAGCCGAGGCTGCGCATCGGCCAGCCGTCGTCGGCCCCCCAGCCGGTGAAGTCGCCCACCACCCGTACCCCACGGGCGTTCGGGGCCCACACCGTGAACGCGACGCCGTCGTCGCGGACCCGCGCGCCGAGCGCCTCCCAGAGCCGTTCGTGCCGGCCCTCGCCGATCAGGTGCAGGTCCAGCTCACCGAGGGTCGGCGGGTGACGGTACGGGTCGTCGGTGACCCACCCGTCGACGTCGACCCGGTAGTCGAGCACGCTGCCCTCGACGCGGGCCTCGAAGACGCCGACGTCGTGCACCCGCTTCATCGGGTGCCGGTCGTCGCCGACGAGCAGCGCCACGTCACCCGCGCCGCGCCGCATGGTGCGGATCGTGGTCCACCCGTCGGCGGGGTGCGCGCCGAGCAGGGCGTGCGGGTCGTGCGTCGCGCCGGCGATCAGCTGGTCCATCGGTCGTCCTTCGGGGCGGGGTCGGTCGGGGTGCTGCCGTGCGGGGCACGGCCGGTCCTGGTGCCACCGGCCCGGGTTCCGCCGGCCCTGCCGCGGCGGACCCTGGCAGGGCCGGGCGCGGGCAGGTCGGTCGCGGCGGCTCCGGTCGGCTGGTCGGCCTCCGGGGCGGGGGCGGGGGCGGTCGGGGCGGTGCCGCCGGAGAGTTCGGCGGGCACCTCCGTCACGGTCAACTCGGCCGGTTCCGCACCGGCCGGCGGCACGGCCGGCGGTGTCGGCGGACGCCGGACCGTCAGCACGTGCGCCGGTTGCAGGTACGGGTCGAGCCGGACCGCGTTGCGCTGCCCCCATTCGTAGCTGGCCCCGGTCAGCTCGTCGTGCACGGTGAACCGTTCGTGCCAGTCGAAGCCGAGCGCCGGCATGTCCAGTGTGGTGTTGCCCCACTGCACGGTCTGCGAGTCGAACGAGCAGACCACGATGACCGTGTCGCCGGTGTCCGGGTCGCGCTTGGACCAGCAGAGCAGCGCCGGGTTGTCGATGTCGTGGAAGACCAGGTTGCGCAGCCGGTGCAGGGCCGGGTGCTCGCGGCGGACCCGGTTGAGGGTGGCGACGAACGGGGCGAGCGAGCGACCGTGTGCCTGCGCGCCGGCCCAGTCCCGGGGGCGCAGTTCGTACTTCTCGTTGTCGAGGTACTCCTCGGCCCCGGGCCGGGCGACGTGCTCGAACAGCTCGAACCCGGCGTAGATGCCCCAGGACGGGCTGAGCAGGGCGGCCAGCACCGCCCGGATCTTGAACATCGGCGGTCCGCCGTGCTGCAACGATTCGTGCAGGATGTCCGGGGTGTTGGGCCAGAAGTTGGGCCGCATCCAGTCGACCGAGGCGACCAGTTCCTCGCAGTACTCCCGCATCTGCGCGGCCGTCGTGCGCCAGGTGAAATAGGTGTACGACTGGGTGAAGCCGATCTTGCCGAGCCCGTGCATGATCGCCGGCCGGGTGAACGCCTCGGCCAGGAAGAGCACGTCCGGGTCGGTGCGTTTGACCTCGGCGATCAGCCAGTGCCAGAAGTCGAACGGCTTGGTGTGCGGGTTGTCCACCCGGAAGATCCGGATGCCCTCGCCGATCCAGTGCCGCACCACCCGCAGCACCTCGGCCCGGATGCCCTCGGGGTCGTTGTCGAAGTTGACCGGGTAGATGTCCTGGTACTTCTTCGGCGGGTTCTCCGCGTACGCGATGCTGCCGTCGGCGCGGGTGGTGAACCATTCCGGGTGCTCGGTCACCCAGGGGTGGTCGGGGGCGCACTGCAACGCCAGGTCCATCGCCACCTCCAGGCCCTGCTCGGCGGCGGCGGCGACGAAGTCACGGAAGTCCTCGGGCGTACCCAGGTCGGGGTGGATGGCGTCGTGGCCGCCCTCGGCCGCGCCGATCGCCCACGGCGAGCCGACGTCGTCGGGGCCGGCGGTCAGCGCGTTGTTGCGGCCCTTGCGGTTGACCCGGCCGATCGGGTGGATCGGCGGCAGGTAGAGCACGTCGAAGCCCATCGCCGCGACCCCGGGCAGCCGGTCCATCGCGGTGACGAAGGTGCCCGAGCGGGCCGGGGCGTCGACGGTGGCCGGGATGGCGCCTTCGGAGCGGGGGAAGAACTCGTACCAGGCGGAGAAGAGCGCCCGGGGGCGGTCCACCCAGAGCAGGTGCGGGGTGCCGGTGGTGACCAGTTCCCGCACCGGATGGGCCCAGAGCAGGTCGGCCAGGTCGAGGGCCGGGGCGACCCGGTGGGCCAGCTCGGCCTCCTTGTCGCCCAGCGCGGCCACCGCCGCCTCGACCCGCCCGACGTCGCCGGCCGGTACGAGCTCCAGCGCGGCGGTCAGCACCCGCACGCCCTCGGCCAGGTCGTTGGCCAGCTCGGCCGCGCCCTGCCCGGCGGCGACCTTCTTGGTCACCGCGTTCTGCCAGGTCAGGTACGGGTCCTGGAACGCCTCGACGGTGAAGGTCCACTCGCCGACGGCGTCCGGTCGGATGGTGGCATGCCAGCGGTCCTGCCCCGGTTCGCCGGGGCGCATCCGGGTGAACGGGCGGGTCACGCCGTCCGGGCCGTGCCAGACCACGTTGCAGCCGAGCGCGTCGTGGCCTTCCCGGTAGGCGCGGGCCGACACCGGCACCAGCTCGTCGACCACCGCCTTGGCCGGGTAGCGACCGCAGGCGACGACAGGGGAGACGTCTTCGATCGGGAACCGTCCGCTCACCCGCTCAACCTACTGTGCGAGATCCCCTCGCGCTCAACCAAGCGATCCCTTCTCCCGCCGGCCGCCCCGTCGGACGTTCGCCCAGCTCCGGACACGTGGCGTTGCGGGCTGATCACCACGTGTGTATGGTCGGCTGGGTCAATCGACGGATCATGATCTGGAGGTAGGATGAATCGGCTCAAATCCCGCGCGGCGGCCCTCGTGGCGGGTGCCTCGATCGCTGGCCTCGCCGTGGGTGTGGTGCCCGGCACCGCCGCCCAGGCCGGTTACTACCAGTACCGCAAGTGCTCCGATGCGGTCTCGCTCTCCTTCTTCGTCGACAGCACCTCGTCGACCACGCGGTGGCCGCACTCGATCGGCTGGAACAACGTCATGTACGCGGCGCAGGAAGCCAACGGCCGCTACCACGTCTCGCTCTGGGACACCTCGGGTGACACCAACGGCTGGGTCAGCACCGCCTGGGTCCGCGCCTGCTGAGCGGCCCGCCGCCGACTCTGACGACGACGCGGCCCCGACCCACCCACCCGAAGACCCGGAGGTACCCCATGAGCACGATCGGCAAGCGCGCGGCAGCCCTGTTGACGGTGACCGCCCTGACCAGCCTCGGCGCGGCCGTGGTGACCGGTGGTGCCGCGCAGGCCGCGTACTACCAGTACAGCAAGTGCTCCACCGCCGTCAGCCTGTCCGTGTTCGTGGACAGCACCTCGTCGACCACGAAGTGGCCGCACTCGGTCGGCTACAACACCCGGATGTTCGCCGCGCAGGAGGCCAACGGCCGCTACCACGTCTCGCTCTGGGACGCCTCGGGTGACACCAACGGCTGGGTCAGCACCGCCTGGGTCCGGCCCTGCTCGTAGTTCCCCGGGTTCGCGCAGGCGTCCGACCTGCCCGTAGCTCTCCGGCGGCTGCCGCGTGGCCGGCCGTGCGGTAGGTCCCCCCCTTCAGGCCCCTGCCCCGCGTCGGAAATCCCCTCCCCGCGTCACCTGTCCGGAGACACGTGTGCCCGGCTGGCATGTCCCTGCCAGCCGGGCACGCCGTATTGGCGAGTGGCTGGCGGAGGATGCTGTCTCCCACTGCCGGGTGGCCCGCCGCATCCGCTGCGCCCGAGCGGAGATGCCGATGATGATCCCGTGGGCCTGTAGCAGCATCACCGCTCGCTGCACGATCGAGACGCTTGCCGAGTAGAGCTGGGCCAACTCGGCGTAGGTGGGCAGCCGGCTCTCCGGTGGGTACTCGCCCTGCTGGATGCGGGCATGCAGGTCGGCGGCGATCTTCCGATAGCCCATCGGGATGGTCATGGACCGGCTCCGTTCGGCAACACTATCGTCGGAGAACCTGTATTCCTGTCAGGCATAAATATGCCTGACAGTCATACGACCTTCTGGAGAGTGGTACCCCCGTCGGGGTTACGCATCGTGCGGGCGGGCAAGCTATTCCGGGCTGTCGGGTGTCCAGCAGCGGTTCCCGCGCTATGCGGGCGGCTTCGGTGCCACGAACGAGCCCTTGCCCTGGTGTACCTCGATCCAGCCCCGCTCATCCAGAATCCAGAGGGCTCGCTTGATCGGGTTGTCGGAAGAGCTGTACTGCTGGGCGAGCTGGGCGATCGTCGGCAGTCTGTCGCCGGGTTTGAGCGTGCCGCTGCGAATCGACGCGATGACGTCGTCAACGACCTGTTCATAGACGGGCTTGCGGGGCATGGGACCACCTCTCGTCAGCCGGTCCAGAATCTCACCAGGCGCGACACGGTGTGGACTCTGTGTTGACTCAGGTGCCTGAGGGTCCTAAGTTGGTCCCTGTCAGGAGGGCTTTCTCGTCAGCATCGGATCGCCTCCCGGTCGGAATCGGCAAATATGCACAACCATCCGGCCGTCGGCCATGACCTGCATCTTTGGCACACTCATGAGGAGGTATGGATGGATGGGCGTCCACATCAGGGGCCGCTGCGAGGGGCGTACCCGGTGCCGGGTGGTCCTGCTCCGCTGCCGGATGGCGACCGGGTGCCCGTGCCGGTCCGGTCGCGCCGCACGCTGCTGCGTCGGCGGCGGTTCGCCTACGGTGTGGCGGTCGCGGTGTGCGTACTCGTGCTGCTCGTGGTGGGGGTTTCGCGGTGAGCGGGACGGGCCGGCGGTGAACGAGCTGCCGGTGGGCCGCCGGGTCGCCCAGTGGCGGGTGCGGCGCAACATGACGCAACAGCAGTTCGCCGACCATCTCGGCAAGTCGAAGAGCTGGGTCGACAAGGTCGAGCGCGGGGTACGCCGGCTGGAGCAGGTGTCCAACCTCCGGATGGTCGCCGAGACGCTCCGGATCGACCTGGAGGTGCTGCTCGCCGGGTCGGCGGGGGAGCCGGCGCGACCGGAGACCGCCACCACCGGGGTCGACGCGGTGCTGGCCGCGCTGGCCCGCTACCACGTCGAGCCGCCAGCCCGGCCGCCCGACATCGCGGAGCTACGCACCCGCCTGGCCCACGCGGAGCAGAGCTACCGGCACGCCCGGTACCCGGAACTGCTCGTCCTGCTGCCCGGCCTGGTCGACGCCGTCCGCGCGGCGCGGGCACTGCGGGCCGGTCGGGCTACCGACGGCCTACTGGCCCAGGGGTACGGCCTGGTCGCGCTGGTGCTGCTCAAGGTCGACCGGCCGGAGGTGGCCTGGTTGGCTGCCGACCGGGCGCTGGCCGCCGCGCAGCTCACGAAGGACCCGTGGGTGGCCGCCGCCGCCACGGTGCCGTTGGCCCAGGCGCTGCGCCACGGCGGCCGGCGGCGGGCCGCGATGGAGGCCGCCGCCGTCGCCGCCCACCGCCTCCTGCCGGGGCGCTCCCCGAGCGCGCCACGGCCGACCTCGTCGACACCCGGTGACGACCAGTCGGCCGACCCGACCCTGCTCGCCACGCTGCTGCTCCAGGCCGGCCTGGCCGCCGCCGGGCGGGGTGACGGCCGGGCCGCCCGGGACCTGCTCGACCGGGCCGGCCGAGCCGCCCGGGATGCCGGGGCCGAGGGTGGCACAGCGGCGGTCGAGGCCGCGCGGGTGGTCGCCGAGGCCGCCCTCGGCGAGATCACGGCGGCGACGGTACGCCACGAGCGGCTGGTGGCCGGCGACGAGTGGCGGTGGCTGCCTCCCGAGCACCGGGCCGCGTACCTGCTCGACGCCGCCCGTGCCTACGTGCTCGACGGCAACCTGCTCCGCGCCGGCCGGGCGGTGCTCGAAGCGGAGCGAACCGCCCGCAGCGAGGTCCACCACCGCCCGGCGGTACGCCCCCTGGTCGCCGTGGTGGCCCGTTCCGCCGCCGCCCCGCCCGCACTGACCCGCCTCGCCGCCACCCTCCACGTCACCTGAGTCTGAGGGCTACCTGTCGCCGTAGTGGTACCGGCAGGCGATGATCTCGACGTCGTCCTTGGTGACCCGGTACACCAGCCGGTGTTCGCGGTCGATCCGGCGGGACCAGAAGCCGGACAGCTCACCCCGCAGGGGCTCCGGCTTGCCGATGCCCTCGTATTCGTTGCGCATGACGTCGGCGATGAGATCGTTGATGCGCTTGACCAGCTTGCGGTCCGTGTGGCTGAGGTACTGGCTCCACGCTGTCGCGGTGAAGACCAGCCTCACGCGACGTCCCGTACGGTCGTCGGGTCGACCAGTTCCCGCTCGGTGGCGTCACCCTCGTCGAGTTCCGCGATCGATCGGCGCAGGGCTGCCGCGTTGCCCGGACTGCGCAGCAGGTACTCGGTCTCCTTCATCGACTCGTACTCCGCCAGCGGCACGATGACCACCGGCTCGTGACCCGACCGGGTCACCACCACCTCCTCCGCGTCGTTGATGACGCTGTCGAGTTCGGCGGCCAGGTTCTGCCGTAGCTGGGTGAAGTTCACGGTCCGCATGACCACCTCCGAGGCAGGTACAGAAAACTGTACCTGACCCTGGTTATTCCAGGAGTGAGCGGTACAGCTCCAGGGTCTGGACGGCGATCGCGTCCCAGGAGAAGTGCTCGACGGCCCGCCGCCGGCCGGCGAGACCCAACTCCTCGGTGCGCTGTGGGTCGGCCAGCAGCTCGTTGATCGTCTTGGCGAGGTCGGCGACGAACCGGTCCGGGTCCAGCGGGTTGCCGCTGCCGTCGCCGGCCTGCTCGATCGGCACCAGCAGCCCGGTCTCGCCGTCGGCGACCACCTCGGGGATGCCGCCGGTGGCGGTCGCCACCACCGCCGTCTCGCAGGCCATCGCCTCCAGGTTGACGATGCCCATCGGCTCGTAGACCGAGGGGCAGACGAAGACGGTGGCGTGGGTGAGCACCTGGATCACCTCGGGCTTGGGCAGCATCTCGGCCACCCAGACCACCCCGGACCGGTTGGCCCGCAGCTCGCCGACCAGCCCCTGGACCTCGGCGGCGATCTCCGGGGTGTCCGGGGCGCCGGCGAGCAGCACGAGCTGGGTGTCGGCGGGCAGCTCCCGGGCCGCCCGCAGCAGGTACGGCAGGCCCTTCTGCCTGGTGATCCGCCCGACGTAGACCACGCTGGGGCGGGCCGGGTCGATGCCGAGCCGGTCCAGCACGTCGGTGCCGTGGTCGGGGGCGTACTGGGCGGTGTCGATGCCGTTGTAGACCACCCGCACCCGGTCGGGGTTCACCGCCGGGTAGGCGGTCAGCACGTCCCGGCGCATCCCCGCGCTGACCGCGACGATCGCGTCGGCGGACTCCATCGCCGTCCGCTCGCACCAGGAGGAGAGCGCGTAACCGCCGCCGAGCTGCTCGGCCTTCCACGGGCGCAGCGGCTCCAGGCTGTGCGCGGTCACCACGTGCGGCACCCCGTACAGCAGCTTGGCGGTGTGCCCGGCCAGGTTGGCGTACCAGGTGTGGCTGTGCACCACGTCGGTGCCGGCGCACCCGGCGGCCATCGCCAGGTCGACGCCCATGGTGCGCAGCGCCGCGTTCGCGCCGCCCAGGTCGGCCGGCTCGGGGTACGCGGTGACGCCCGGCTCGTCGCGCGCCGCGCCGAAACAGTGCACCCGCACGTCGGCGAGCCGGCGCAGCTCCCGGGCCAGGTACTCGACGTGCACCCCGGCCCCGCCGTACACCTCCGGCGGGTACTCCCGGGTCAGCAGGTCCACGCGCAGCGGGGCGGAGTCGGTCATGACCGGCACCCTAGTGCAGAATCCGGCCGGGCACCGGTCACGGAACTGCGCCCGTACGAGTGGTGAAGTCGCAGCGGTATGGATAGCGTCTGGTCATGGCTGCCAAGGTGCTCGCGATCGTCCTGGCCGGCGGAGAAGGCAAGCGCCTCATGCCGCTCACCGCGGACCGGGCCAAGCCGGCCGTCCCGTTCGGCGGGATGTACCGCATGGTCGATTTCGTCCTGTCAAATCTGGCGAACGCCGGCTTTCTCAAGATTGTCGTGTTGACCCAGTACAAGTCCCACTCGTTGGACCGGCACATCACCAAGACCTGGCGGATGTCGACGCTGCTCGGCAACTACGTCACGCCGGTGCCGGCCCAGCAGCGCCGGGGCCCCTGGTGGTTCGCCGGTTCCGCCGACGCGATCTACCAGAGCTTCAACCTGATCAACGACGAGCAGCCGGATTACGTGATCGTCTTCGGTGCCGACCACATCTACCGGATGGACCCCCGGCAGATGGTCGACGACCACATCGCCTCCGGTGCCGCGGTGACCGTCGCCGGCATCCGCCAGCCGCTGTCGACGGCCGACCAGTTCGGCGTGATCGAGGTCGGCCCGGACGGCAAGCGGATCACGTCCTTCCGGGAGAAGCCCACCGACGCCGTCGGCCTGCCCGACGCCCCCGACCAGATCTACGCCTCGATGGGCAACTACGTCTTCTCCACCCGGGCGCTGTGCGAGGTCGTCGAGCGGGACGCCGCCGACAAGACCAGCAAGCACGACATGGGCGGCAGCATCATCCCGATGCTCGTCGAGCGGGGCGAGGCCAACGTCTACGACTTCAAGGACAACGAGGTGCCCGGCAGCACCGACCGGGACCGGGGCTACTGGCGGGACGTGGGGACGCTCGACTCGTTCTACGACGCGCACATGGATCTGATCAACGTGCACCCGGTGTTCAACCTCTACAACTTCGACTGGCCCATCTACACCGACCAGCCGCCGTACCCGCCGGCGAAGTTCGTCCACCAGTGGGGTGAGCGGGTCGGCCGGGCGGTCGGCTCGATGATCTCGCCCGGCGCGGTGATCTCCGGTTCGCTGGTGGAGAACTCGGTGGTCTCGCCCAAGGTCAAGGTGCACTCCTGGGCGCAGGTCGACGGCGCGGTGCTGATGGAGGGCGTCGAGATCGGCCGGCACGCGGTGGTCCGCCGGGCCATCCTCGACAAGAACGTCTTCGTGCCCGAGGGCGCCGAGATCGGCGTCGACCTGGAAAAGGACCGGCAGCGCTACACGGTCTCCGACAACGGCGTCGTCGTCATCGGCAAGGGTCAGCGCGTCGAGCCCTGAGCCGGGTGTGACCCGGCCGCCGCCGGGGAAGACAGCGCTCCCGTCCCGTACCACCGAGGAGGTTTCCGCAGTGGCCCACCCCCGTGCCGGACAGCCCGCCGAGCCCGCCGACCTGGTCGACGTGCCCCGGCTGGTGACCGCCTACTACGCCGAGCACCCGGACCCGGACGACCCGGCGCAGCAGGTCTCCTTCGGCACCTCCGGCCACCGGGGGTCCAGCCTGCGTAACGCCTTCAACTCCGACCACATCCTCGCGGTCACCCAGGCGCTCTGCGACTACCGCCGCCAGCAGGGCCTCACCGGGCCGCTGTTCCTGGCCCGGGACACCCACGCGCTGTCCGCCCCCGCCGAGGCCGACGCGCTGGAGGTGCTCGCCGGCAACGGGGTGACCGTGCTGCGGGACAGCCGCGACGGCTACACCCCCACCCCGGCGCTGTCGCACGCCGTGCTCACCCACAACCGGGGGCGCACCGACGGGCTCGCCGACGGCATCGTGATCACCCCGTCGCACAACCCGCCCGACGACGGCGGCTTCAAGTACAACCCGACCAACGGCGGGCCCGCCGACACCGACGTCACGAAGTGGATCCAGGACCGGGCGAACGCGATCCTGGCCGCCGGGCTCAAGGAGGTCAGGCGGATCCCGTACGCGCGGGCGCGCGCCGCCGACACCACCGGCACGTACGACTTCCTCGCCGGCTACGTCGACGACCTGCCCTCGGTGCTCGACATCGACGCGATCCGCGACGCCGGGGTGCGGATCGGGGCCGACCCGCTCGGCGGGGCCAGCGTCGCCTACTGGGGTGAGATCGCGCAGCGGCACCGCCTCGACCTGACCGTGATCAACCCGTTGGTCGACCCGACCTGGCGGTTCATGACCCTGGACGGGGACGGCAAGATCCGGATGGACTGCTCGTCGCCCAACGCGATGGCGTCGCTGATCGCCGCCCGGGACCGGTTCCAGGTCTCCACCGGCAACGATGCCGACGCCGACCGGCACGGCATCGTCACCCCCGACGGGGGCCTGATGAACCCCAACCACTACCTGGCGGTGGCGATCGGGCACCTGTTCCGTACCCGGTCGCAGTGGGGTCCGGCGGCGGCCGTCGGCAAGACCCTGGTCTCCTCCTCGATGATCGACCGGATCGCCGCCGACCTGGGCCGGCCGCTGCTGGAGGTGCCGGTCGGCTTCAAGTGGTTCGTCCCCGGGCTGCTCGACGGCACGGTCGGCTTCGGCGGCGAGGAGAGCGCGGGGGCGTCCTTCCTGCGCCGTGACGGCAGCACCTGGACCACCGACAAGGACGGCATCCTGCTCTGCCTGCTCGCCGCCGAGATCATCGGCAGCACCGGCCGGACCCCGAGCGAGCACTACGCCGCGCTGACCGACCGCTTCGGCGCGCCCGCGTACGCCCGGATCGACGCCCCGGCCAGCCGGGAGCAGAAGGCGGTGCTGGGTCGGCTCTCCCCGGATCAGGTCACCGCCACCGAGCTGGCCGGTGAGCCGATCACCGCCACGCTGACCAGCGCCCCGGGCAACGGCGCCTCGATCGGCGGGCTGAAGGTGACCACCGAGTCCGGGTGGTTCGCGGCCCGGCCGTCGGGCACCGAGGACGTCTACAAGATCTATGCCGAGTCGTTCCAGGGGCCCGAGCACCTGGCCCGCATCCAGCAGGAGGCGAAGTCCCTGGTCGACGAGGTGCTGGGCTAACAGCCGGACGACGTCGTCGCGCCCCGCCGGTCACCGCACGGTGACCGGCGGGGCGTAGTCGTCTGCGCCCGTTTCCGGGGTTTTCTCCCGGTGAGCGTGTCGCCGCCCCCGCTGCCTCGTTGCGCATGAGGCGACCGAAAACAGTGAGGGGAACATCTGATGGTCTGGTCCAGGGCGGTCACCGACCCTGGACCGCGGATCGACGTCATCGACACCCGGGCGGTCCGCCTGACCCGAGGCGTCCGGTCGAGACGGCAGCGGGAGCTGGTCGGTCGGCTGTTGCGCTGCTATCCGGTCAGCTTCCTGGTGCTCGCCCCGTACGCGTTGCTGATCTTTCCGATGGCAGTGTTCTACGACAACCCGCAGACCGGCTTCATCGTGCTCCTGGTGGGGCTGGCCCTGCTGGGCAGCGTCAGCGTGGAGACGCTGGGTCTGCTCTTCGGGCGTCCCGACCCGCAGTGGCGGCAGGGCATGCGGCAGGCGACCGCCCGGTATCCGTACATCTATCCGGTGGCCCGGCTGGTGACGTTGACCAGCATCGCGGCCGACCTGCTGGGCGCCTACCTCGGGCGGGGGAGCATCGTCGCGCAGATCTCCGGGGAGTTGTCCGATGCGCCGATGGTGGCGCTGACCAAGCTCTTCTCCGGCTGGGGCGCGCTCGGCTTCGCGCTGCTGGTCGCCAGCCACCTGGGCGGCCGACTGACCCGGGGCAAGCTGTACGGCTGGCTCGCCGCGCTCGTCACCACCCAGGCGGTCGTCACCATGCTGACCGCCCTCACCGCCCCCCTGATCGCCTTCCTGTTCTTCGTGGTCGCCGCCGGGGTGGTCTGTGGCGTGTTCCGGCTGCGGTACCTGTTGCTCGGCACGGTGGTGATGGTCCTGCTCTGGCCGTCCATCTTCGACTACCGCAACGAGATCCGACAGGACCAGGGCATCGAGGTGAGCGACGCCGTCACGGCGGCGGACCGGATCCGCCTGGACCGGCAGTTGACCCTCGTCGCGGGCATCGATGTCCCCGTCGACCTCGGCCAGCCCGGCCTCGTCGACCACCTCCGGTACGGGCTGGTGCCCCGGATCGTCGATCCCGACCGGCCGGCGCTGTCCACCGGGCAGCAGATCAACCAGTTCCTCGGCGGCGGCCCGACGTCCGCCTCCAACTTCCTGCTGCTGGGCAACATCTGGTTCTTCGACGGGCCCGTCGGGGTGCTGGGCGTGCACGCCTTCTGGGCGGGCTTCGTGGCGTTGCTGCTGCGGTGGCGGGCCCGGCCCGGGCCGGCCCGGTTGAGCCTGTTCTGCCTCGTCTGCTCGGACGTGCTGCTGTGGTCCGGCACCTACCCCGAGTCGACGATAGCCTTCCTGCAACACGTGGTGTCGGCCATGACGGTCTTCTTCCTCCTGTGGCTGACCCGCAGGATCCCCCTCGGGGCAGGTGGCCGTCCGGCGCTGCTGCCTGCTGGCGGGCGTGTGCGGTCGGGAGCGTTGCGGGGCCCCGGCCGACGTGGCGCTCACCGGGCAAGGGACGCCTGATGATCGGGCCCAGGGCGGCCGGAGAGCAGCTGGCCGTCGACTGTGGACCCGGGCCCGGGGTGAGCGGCGCGTTGCCGGTCGGGCCGGGCCGTGGCGGCTGGTCCCGGCAGCGGGAGCTGGTCGGTGGGCTGTTGCGCTGCTATCCGGTCAGCTTCCTGGTGCTCGCCCCGTACGCGGTGTTCATCCTCCCGATGGCGGTGCTCAACGACAACCCGCAGACCGGCTTCATCGTGCTCCTGGTGGGGCTGGCCCTGCTGGGCAGCGTCAGCGTGGAGACGATGGGTCTGTTCCTCGGGCGTCCCGACCCGCAGTGGCGACGGGGGATGCGCCAGGCGACCGCCCGCTATCCCCGGATCTACCCGGTGGCCCGGCTGGTGACCCTGACCGGGATGGTGTCGAGCATCATCGGGGCGCACCTCGGGCGGGGGACCATCGTCACCCAGGTGTCCGGCGACCTGTCCGACAACCCGCTCGCGATGGTGTGCGCCCTCTTCTCCGGTTGGGGCACCCTGGGCTTCGCCCTGTTGGTGGGCAGCCACCTCAGCGGCCGGCTGTCGCCACAACGGTTGTACTGCTGGGTGGCCGTGCTCGTCGGCGTGGAGGCGTACGTCGCGGTGCTGACGACCCGCTCCGCGCCCCTGGTGGCCCTGGTGTTCTTCGTGGCCGCCGCCGGGGCGGTCTGCGGGGTCTTCCGGCTGCGTCACCTCCTGCTCTGGACGGTGGTGCTCCTGCTCGCCTGGCCCGCCATGTTCGCGCAGCGCAACGCCCTCCGGGAGGAGCAGGGGGTGGTGGTGGACACCCAGGTCACCGCTGCCGACCGGCTCCGGCTGGACAGCCAGCTCACCGCCGTGGCGGCGTTCGCGGTGCCGGTCGAGATCGGCCAGCCCGGTATCGCCGACTACTTCAGGTACGGGCTGGTGCCCCGGGTGCTCGATCCGGACCGGCCGGCGTTGTCCACCGGGCAGCAGATCAACCAGTTCCTCGGCGGGGGACCGACGTCGGCGTACACCTTCCTGCTGTTGGGCAACATCTGGTTCTTCGACGGACCCGCCGGCATGGTGGCCGTGCACGCCTTCTGGGCGGGCTTCGTGGCACTGCTGCTGCGCTGGCGGAGCCGGCCCGGCCCGGCCCGCCTGACGCTGTTCTGCCTGGTCTTCTCCGACGTGCTGCTCTGGTCGGGGACCTACCCCGACTGCACCATCGGGTTCCTGCAACACGTGGTGTCGGCCGCACCGGTCTTCCTGCTGTTGTGGCTGACCCGCAGCGCCCCCGCCGGTCGCGACGACGAGGTGACGCTGCCGGTGGGTGCCGTCCGGTGACCGTTCCGGTCCGCTCCCGGGTCGGCGGTACCGGTGTCCGGGGTGCCCCCCGACGCGGTCGTCGGGCTCTGCTCGCGCTGGTCGTCGGGGGGTTGTCCAGCGGCGGCAACCTGCTGGTGGCGGTCACCGTCACCCGGCTGGAGTCGATCGGCGGGGTGGGCGAGTTCGCGCTGGCCTTCTCGTGTTACGTGCTCGGCTCCGGGCTGGTCCGCAGCATGGTGACCGAGGCGACCCTGGCGGCGGGGACGGGCGTGGCCCCGGCCGCCCGACGGGTCGTCCTGCTCGGGGTGCTCTGCGGCGTTCCGGTCGGTGCGGCCGGCGTGGCGTACGGGTCGCCGTATCTGCTCGTGGTGGGCCTCGCCCTGCCGGGCCTGGTGCTCTACGACCACGCGAAGGCGGTCGCCGTCGGGCTCGGCGTCCCGTCGGGCGCGTTGTGGCAGGAGGCGACCTGGGCGGCTCTCACCGGCTGCGCCGCGCTGGCCGGCCTGCTCGGGCTGGTCGACGCGCCGTGGGTGGTGGCCGGTTGGGCGGCCGGCGGCGGCGTGGTGGGCGTGGTCGTCGCGGTCCGGCGCGGCTACGCCCTGCGGCCCGGCTGGTACGTCGACCGGGCGCAGCGCCGGATCGCGCTGGGATTCGGTACGCAGTTCCTGCTCACCACCGGGTCGGCGCAGCTGTCGCTGAGCGCGGTGGCGGCCTTCGCGGGCACCCCGGTGGTGGGGGCGTTGAGTGCCGGGCGGACCCTGCTGGGGCCGGTGAACCTGCTGCTGTCCACCGCCGCCACGCTGACCCTGCCCTACCTGGCCCGCACCCGTACCGCGTCCCGGTCGGTCCGGTCCCGGGCGGCCGTGCGGGTCGCGCTGCTGGTGGCCGCCGCTGTCCTGCCGATCACGGCGGCGGTCGCCCTGCTGCCCGACCGGCTGGGCAGGATGCTCCTCGGCGGCAACTGGGACCTGGCCCGCAGCCTGCTGGTGCTGCTGGCGCTGGAGAGCCTGTTCGCGGTGCCGGCCGCCGTCGGCTTCGCCGGGCTACGGATCGAGCAGGCGAGCCGCCTGGCGATCCTGCTCGGGGTCCTGCTGGGCGGGCTGCGGGTGCCGGTGGTCGTCGGCGCGGCGGTCCTGGGTGGGGCGACCGGCGCGGCGGGCGCCCTCGCGGTGTTGGCCCTGGTCAGCGCGGTCGCCTGGGCGGGCAGCTACCTGCTGCTGCTGCGGGGGGCCGGCCGCCCGCCCGCCCACCGGTGGGATGCCCGGTCCCACCCGCCGGCACACCGGCGTCGACGCCACCCGGTCCCGCCCATGGGCTGATCGGGGACGGGACCGGGTGGGTCGGCCGGGCTCAGCCGACCGCCGCCAGGGCGGCGCGGACGCGTTCCACCACCGTCTTGACCCCCGGCTCGGTCAGCTCCGGATAGGTGGGCAGGTTGATCCCGCGCCGGCTCAGGTCGACGGTCACCGGGCAGTGCGCCGCCGGATCGTGGTGGGCGGGCAGTTCGGGGATCGGCACGAAGAAGGGCCGGGTCTCCACGCCGAGCCGGTCCAGCGCCAGCGCCAGCGCGTCCCGGGAGGCGGTGTCCCCGGCGGGCCCGACCAGGAAGCAGGCCATCCACGGCGCGCGGCGGACCCCGGGGAGCACCGGCTGGGCCGACAGGGCCGGCTCGTCGGCGAGTTGCGTCTCGTAGCCGGCGACCACCGCGTCCCGCCGGGCGATGATCTCCTCGGCCCGGTCGAGCTGGGCGCAGAGCAGCGCGGCGGCCAGGTTCGTCATCCGGTAGTTGTAGCCCAGCACCGGGAAGTAGTACCGCCGCTGCGGGTCCATCCCCTGGTTGCGCAGCAGCCGCATCCGTTCGGCCAGCGTCGCGTCGGAGGTGGTCACGCAGCCGCCCTCGCCGGCGGTGAGCACCTTGTTGCCGAAGAACGAGAACGTCGTGGCGTCGGCCAGGGAACCGGTCGGCTCCCCGTCGAGCGTGGCCCCGAAGGACTCCGCGGCGTCGGCGACCAGGAGCAGACCGTGCCGCTGGCACAGCGCGCGCAGGGCCGGATAGTCGGCGGGGTGGCCGTACAGGTCGACGGCGACGACCGCCCGGGTGCGTGGCCCGATCGCCGCGCGGACCGCGGCCGGGTCGACGCACCAGCTCTGCGGCAGGACGTCCACACAGACCGCCCGCGCCCCGCAGTACGCGACGGCGTTCGCGGTCGCCACGTAGGTCAGCGCGGGCACGATGACCTCGTCGCCCGGACCGATCCCGGCGGCGGCGAGGACCAGGTGCAGGGCGACCGTGCCGTTGGCGGTGGCGACCGCGGTGCCGGCGGCGCACCGGCGGGCGAAGCGGTCCTCGAAGTCGGTGAGGAAGGGACCCCGGGAGGAGACCCAGCCGCTGCGCAGGGCCTCCACGACGTACCGTTGCTCAAGGTCGGTCAGGCTCGGGCGGGACACCGGATAGCTGTCGTCGGTCAGGCTCACGAGGTTTCCTCCCCGGTCAGTTCGGCGGCGAACGCCGAGCGCGGCATCGGTCCCGGCCGGCCGTCGGCCACCCAGCGCAGCACGTCGAGGTAGTCGCCGCCGGTCGCCGTCCAGGTGCGGGCGGCCAGCCGGCCGTTGGCGTGCCGGGCGGCGGCGGCGTAGTGCGCCCGGTCGGCCAGCAGCCGGTAGACCGCCTCGGCCAGCGAGGCGGGCTCGGTGGCCGAGAAGACGGCCGCCTCGGCGCCGGTGAACTCCAACTGCGCCAGCAGCGGTTCGGCGTCGGCGCAGGCGACGGGCAGGCCCCAGCTGAACGCCTCCAGCATGGCGCCGCTCGCCGCCTCCCACAGCGACGGGATCACCACCGCGTCGGCGCGGGCGTAGAGGGCGTTCAACTCGTCGAGGGTGACGAACCCGGGGAAGGACACCCGGCCGCGCAGGTCGGGCTGCGCGGCGCGGGCGAGCAGCCGGCTGGCGTCCGGCTCGACCAGCGGACCGGGGCAGACCAGCCGGCACTGCGGGAGCAGCGCCATCGCCTCCAGCAGCGTCGCGTGGTTCTTGTGGGTCGCCGTCGAGGACGGGTAGAGCAGCAGGCCCGGTTCGGGGCGCGCGGCGGCGCGGGCGGGCGCGGGTTGGAACGTCGGGGTGGGGATGAGCGCGGTCCGCTCCGCCGCCTCGGGAAACAGCCGTAGCGTCTCCCGGTACGGGTGCGGCCAGGTCACCACGACGGCGTCGGCGCGGGCCACGTTCTCCCGGACCACCGCGGCGAAGCCGGGGGAGTGGAAGGCGGCCAGCAGGTGCCGCAGGTCGTGCACCACGACGACCGACGGGCCGGTGCCGATCGGGGCGCTGTGGAACGGGTAGAGCGTGACGTCCGCGCCGCGCTGCCGGGGCACCGAGCGGTGCCGGACCGCATTGACCGCCCGGCGTACGGCGAGGGAGTCGCGGACCCGGGTCGGTGTCCAGCGGCGTAGGAGCTGCCCGGGGGCGGTGTCCGAGCGCAGCGGCTGGGTGACCTCGGCCCAGCCGATCCGTTCGGCGGGCACCTGGTCGCGCCACCGCTCCAGGGTGCCCCGCAGCACGTTCACCCGCAGCTCGCAGGAGGTGTCGGCGACCATGCCGGTGAGCAGGCCGTAGGTGAACGCCTCGACCCCGGCGGCGTGGCCGGGCCGGATCGGGGTGGCCTCGACGGTGATCCTCATCGGTCCACCCGCACCAGGCGTCCCATCCGCTCGTCCTCCAGCAGTTGCCGGTCGGCGTCCACCATGATCCTTACCAGGTCGCCGAAGAGGGTCTTGGGCGCCCAGCCCAGCCGCCGCCGGGCCTTGGTGTAGTCGCCGATGAGCGCGTCGACCTCGGCCGGCCGGAAGTAGCGGGGGTCGATCTCGACGTACCGTTGCCAGTCGAGCCCGACCCGGTCGAAGGCGGCCTCGACGAACTCGCGCACCGAGTGCCCCTCGCCGGTGGCCACCACGTAGTCGTCCGGGGTGTCCTGTTGCAGGGCCAGCCACATCGCCTCGACGTACTCGGGGGCGTAGCCCCAGTCCCGGACGGCGTCGAGGTTGCCCAGGTAGAGCCTGTCCTGGATGCCGGCCTCGATCCGGGCGACCGCGCGGGTGATCTTGCGGGTGACGAAGTTCTCCCCCCGTCGGGGGCTCTCGTGGTTGAACAGGATGCCGTTGACGCAGAACATGTCCCACGACTCGCGGTAGTTGACCGCCGTCCAGTAGGCGTAGACCTTGGCGCACGCGTACGGGCTGCGGGGGTGGAACGGGGTCTCCTCGCGCTGGGGCGGCGGGGCGGAACCGAACATCTCCGACGAGGACGCCTGATAGAAGCGGCAGTCGACGTCGGCCGCGCGGGCCGCCTCCAGCATCCGCAGGGCACCGAGCCCGGTGACGTCGGCGGTGTAGCCGGGAATGTCGAACGAGACCCGGACGTGGCTCTGCGCGCCGAGGTTGTAGATCTCGTCCGGCCGGATGTCGCGGATCAGCGCGGTCAACGACGCCGGATCGGACAGGTCGCTGTAGTGCAGGAACAGGCGGGCCTCCCCGTCGCGGGGATGGACGTCCACCTGGTCGATCCGTTCGGTGTTGAACGAGGACGACCTTCGCTTTATCCCGTGCACCGTGTAGCCCTTGTCGAGAAGGAACTCGGACAGATAACTGCCGTCCTGACCGGTGGTGCCGGATATGAGTGCCACTCGCGACATGGGGGTCCTCTCGTGCCGGGTCAGATATTTCTTCGCCGCCTTCCTTATACCGGCTCAAGTCCTGCTGGCTGTGGGTTTCCGGCTAGTGTTCGACGGATTGGCGATAATTGCGTAACGCAGTCACGAAATGGGTCTCCGCTCGTTGAACCGATCAGTTTCGTGTCTTCAGCGAGGAGCGAGGATGGCCGGCGACACCAGCCCCGCGACGGAAGTCGACGAACGGTTGGCCGAGGCCGGGGGAAAGAGTTTCCGGGTCCTCGTCACGGCCGGCTACTTCAGCCCCGGCTGGCGTGCCGGAGGGCCCGTCCGCTCCATTTCCGACGTCCTCGACACGGCCAGCGCCGGGGTCTCCACCATCCTGCTGACCCGCGACCGTGACCTCGGCAGCCCCGCCGCCTATCCCGGCCTGTCCGGCACCTGGGTACGCCGGGGCCGCACCGACATCTTCTACCTCGGCGTACGGCACCCGGCGCACTGGCGGACGCTCTGGCGCTCGCTGCGCTCGGCGCGGTTCGACCTGCTCTACGTCAACAGCGTCTGGTCGGTCTTCTCGATCCTGCCCATCGTCGCGGCCCGGCTCGGCCTGCTGCGGGCGGAGCGCATCCTGGTCGCCCCCCGGGGCGAGTTCGGCGCGGCCGCCCTCGGCCTGCACCGGCTGCGCAAGCGGGTGTTCCTGGCCGGCTGGCGGTGGATGCTGCGGGGACGCCGGGTGCTGTGGCACGCCACCGGGCCGCAGGAGGTCGCCGACATCCGCCGGGTGCTGCCCCGGGCCCGCATCGGGGTGGTGGCGATCGCCCCCGGCCCCGAGCCGCACCCCGCCCCGGTCGCGCTGCCGGCCACCGACCACACCCGGCTGGTCTTCATCAGCCGGATCTCCCCGATCAAGAACCTCGACCTGGTGCTCGCCGCGCTCGCCCACGTCCGGGTCCCGGTGCGGCTGGACATCTACGGCCCGGTCGAGGACCCGAGATACTGGCAACGGTGCCGGGAACTGCGGGCGGCCCTGCCGGACCCGTCGGTGGTCAACTACCTGGGTGAGCTGCCCCCCGGGCAGGTGGGTGCGACGTTCGCCAGGTACGACGCCTCGGTCCTGCCGACCCGGGGCGAGAACTTCGGCAACGCCATCGCGGAGAGCCTCGCGGCGTACTGCCCGGTGGTCTGTTCGGACCGGACACCGTGGACGCCCGTGCTGCGCGACGGCGGAGGGCAGGTGCTCACCGAGCTGACCCCGGCGGCGCTCGGCGCGCTGCTCACCCGGATCGCCACCGCCCCGCCCGAGCAGCGGCAGGCGGCCCGGCTCAGCGCGGGGGAGGCCTACCGCAGGTGGCGGCGCAGCCGACCCCGGATCAGCGTGCTCGACCAGGCGTGGCAGGCGATCGACGAACCGTCGCACCGGGTGCCCCCGCAGGGCCGCTCGTCGTGACCACCGCCGACCCGTACGGCCGACGGTTCCCGCAACCACCCAGACCAACCACGAGGAGACGTCCGTGACCCGGGTGATGACAGTCGTCGGGACCAGGCCGGAGATCATCCGCCTGGCCCGGGTGATCGACACGCTGGACCGGACCGTGCAGCACACGTTGGTGCACACGGGACAGAACTGGGACCCGGCGCTGTCCGACATCTTCTTCACCGAGCTGGGCGTACGCCCGCCCGACCGGTTCCTGCGGGCCGACACCCGGTCGCTGGGCAGCCTGCTCGGCGCGGTGCTGGTCGGCACCGAGAAGGCCATCGCCGAGCTGCGGCCGGACGCGCTGCTGGTGCTCGGCGACACCAACAGCGCCATCGCGGCGCTGATGGCGCGGCGGATGAAGGTGCCGGTCTACCACATGGAGGCGGGCAACCGGTGCTTCGACCTCAACGTGCCGGAGGAGACCAACCGCCGGCTGGTCGACCACGTCGCCGACTTCAACCTGGTCTACTCCGAGCACGCCCGGCGCAACCTGCTCGCCGAAGGGCTGCACCCCCGCCGCATCCTGCACACCGGCTCACCGATGCGCGAGGTGCTCGACCACTACCGGCCGCAGATCGAACGGTCCACCATCCTGGCGCAGCTCGCCCTCGAACCGGACGGCTACTTCGTCGTCAGCGCCCACCGGGAGGAGAACGTCGACCACCCGGACCGGCTCCGTCGGCTGCTGGACTGCCTGTGCGCGGTACGCGACGAGTGGCGGCTGCCGCTGCTGGTCTCCACCCACCCGCGTACCCGCAAGCGGCTGGAGGTGCTCGCCGTCGACGGCACCCTGCTGGACGGCATCACCTTCCACGAGCCGTTCGGCTTCTTCGACTACGTGACCCTGCAACGGCACGCCCGGTGCACGCTGTCCGACAGCGGCACGGTCAGCGAGGAGGCGGCGATCCTCGGCTTCCCGGCGGTGACCCTGCGCGAGTCCATCGAACGCCCCGAGGCGCTGGATACCGGGGCGATCGTGATGACCGGCCTCGACCCGGAGGGTGTGGTGGAGGCGGTGCGGGTCGTGGTGGACCAGGTGGCGGCCGGTCCGGTCGACTGCCCGGCGGACTACCGGGTCCCGGACACCTCACGCCGGGTGGTCGACTTCATCCTGTCGACCGTGCGCCGACACCACGACTGGGCGGGCATCCGCCGCTGACCCCGGCGTCACCGGCCGGGCGGGTACCCCGGTGACCACCGTGTCCGCCGGGACGTCCCGGGTCACGCACGCGCCCGCGCCCACCACGGCGTCCCGCCCGACCCGCAGCCCCGGCAGGACGGCGGCCGTGGTGCCCACCATGACGCCGTCGTCCAGCCGGCAGTAGCCGGAGACCGCGGCGAGCGGATTGACCGAGACGTGGTCGCCGAGCACGCTGTCGTGCCCCACGGTGCAGTTCTGGTTGAGGTGCACCTGGCGGCCCAGCACCACGTTCGTCGTCACCCGGGCCCCGCCGGCCGCGAACAGCCCCTCCCCGACGACGCAGTCCGGGCCGATCTCCGCCGCCGGGTGCACCACCGTGGCGGCGGGCAGGCCGTACCGTTGGAGAGCCAGATCGGTCTCGCGGCGCAGCCGGGGATGCCCGACGCCCAGCGCCACCGTCAGGCCCGCCTGGCCACCGGCGAGCCAGCGGGTGGGGCCGAGGAAGGGGACGCCGAGCCGCCGCACCCGGGCCACGTTCTCCTCGGTCGGGTAGTCGTCGACGAAGCCCAGGACCCGCCACGGGGCCGCACCTGCCGCGTAAGCATTGAGCAGCCGAATTACCCCGAACATCTCCCTGCCCATGCCGCCCGCGCCTACGATCACTACGTCGGTGGTCAACCGTTGCCCCCTCGGCCACGGAGAACACCGGTCGCGTTCCGCCAGCCGGCCCCGCGCGGCACCGCCGGTGCCCGTCCGACGTGCGCGGCGGCACGGGTCGAGTCCATGGCCCGCGAGCGCACCCTTCCCCTCGACGGCGACCTCCGGCACGGGCCGGGCCCTCCGGCCACCGCCCGTGCGGTGCAGACATCCCTACGGGACGCCGCCTTCCGGGCGGCACGGTGAAGGTGGGCCGATGGTGAACAAGTTGACAAGGCTGCCCTCCCTGGACGTCGCCGACGCGCCACGACGGTCCGTGGGCACCTACCGGGTGGTCGCGACCGCGGGGGTGTTCGAGCCGGGTTTCCGGGGCGGCGGCCCGATCCGCTCGCTGCGGTTCATCCTGGACACCCTGCCGGGGGACCTCGACGTCACCCTGATCACCCGGGACCGGGACCTCGGCTCGTCAGCACCGTACCCCGGTCTGTCCGGAAGGCTGCTGCGACGCGACGGGCGGTCCGCCGTCTTCTACCTCAATCCGTGGGCCCCCCGGCACTGGGCCCGGCTGGTCCGCCACGTCCGGGCCCGTCCGGTCGACCTGCTCTACGTCAACAGCATCTGGTCGTTGTTCTCGGTGCTGGCGATCCTGGCGGTGGCGCTGCGCCTGGCCCGGGTCGGGGCCATCCTGGTCGCCCCGCGCGGCGAGCTGTCGCCCGGCGCCCTGGCGATCAGGGCCACCAAGAAGCGTGTCTTCCTGGCGTTGTGGGCACCGCTGCTGCGCCGGCTGCGGGTGCGCTGGCAGGCGTGCAGCGGGCTGGAGGAGCGGCAGATCCGGGCCAACCTGCCGTGGGCGCAGGTGATGGTGAACGGCAACGAGAGCCCGATCCCGGCGGACCCGCCCCCACCTGTCGTCGCGCACGACGGTCCGCTGCGGCTGGTCTTCGTCGGCCGGATCTCGCCGATGAAGAACCTGCGTACCGCCCTGGAGGCGGTGGCCGGCACCACCCGGCCGGTGGAGTTCGACATCTTCGGCCCGGCGGAGGACCCGCACTACTGGTCGCGCTGCCAACGGGTCATCGCGACCATGCCGGGGCACGTCCGGGTCCGCTACCTCGGCGAACTCGCGGCGGCGGACGTCATGCCGACGTTCAGCCGCTACGACGCGTTCCTCTTCCCCACCCTCGGTGAGAACTTCGGCCACGTCATCCTGGAGAGCCTGGCGTCGGGTTGCCCGGTCGTCTGCTCGGACAACACGCCGTTCAGCGACCTGATCGCCGACACCGGCGGGATGGTGGTCCGCCCGGCGACGGCGGCCGACCTCAGCCGGGTGCTCGACCTGCTCGCCGACCGGACACCCGCCGAACGCGCCGAGGCCAAGGCCACCGCCGGGCGGCGCTACCGGCACTGGCGGCAGCGGCACCGGGAACTGCACGTGCTGGCCCACGCCCGCCAGTTCTGCGGCTGACCGTCGAGGACGGCGGTCAGCCGTCACCGGGGTCGGACCCCGGTCGTTGTCCCAGTGAGCGGACCCGCCCGTCCCCGGGCCGGCAGCCCGGGACCGTACCTGCGATCGAGGACAGCCAGTGCCCAGTCGTGTTCGTACGATGGCCCGGCGCGTACGGGACCATCTGGCCGCGTCCCGCGACCCCGAGGCGTTCGTCAGGTCCCTGGGGGTCAACCTCACCGGTCGGGTCAGGTTCTACGGGGTCAACCGGGCGATGTTCGGCTCGGAACCCTGGCTGATCACCATCGGCGACAACGTCTACGTCACCTCCGAGGTGCAGTTCATCACCCACGACGGCGGCACGCTGATCCTCCGCAAGGAGTATCCCGACCTCGACTGGACCGCGCCGATCACGATCGGCGACGACGTCTACATCGGCATGCGTGCGATGATCCTGGCCGGCGTCACCATCGGCAACCGGTGCGTCATCGGGGCCGGTTCGGTGGTCACCCGGGACGTCCCGGACAACACGGTGGCGGCCGGGGTCCCGGCCCGGCCGCTGCGCACCACCGACGAGTACCTGGAACGGCTGCGGGCCAAGTCGCTGGGCATCGGGCACCTGCCCGTCCCGGCCAAGCACGAGGCGATGAAACGGATCTACGGCGTCCCCACCGGCTGACGTCCCGCCCGGCCGCCGGGTCAGGCCCGCCGGTAGGCGACCTGCGGCGGGGGGAACCGGTGCAGCCCGGCGATGGTGATCGCCCCCAGCGCGCCGGTCACCCCGGTCACCTCGTAGCCGTACCGGTCGCCGGTCATCGCCGCCGCCGTCGAACCCAGGTTCAGCACGGTGGCGCAGCCGACGCCACTGGCCCGCACCGTCGGCGCGGTGCCGCCGCTGACCTGCCACACCTGCGCGTACCAGTGCCAGCCGGCCGGCAGCCCGACGGGCGCGGCCAGCACCGACTCCTTCACCCCGACGGTGGTGACGGCCACGGTGCCGAAGTCGGCGACCGGGCCGAGCAGGGCGGGCCGGCCGGTGGCCGGGTCGTGGGCGTACACGCCGTGGCGCAGCACGCCGGTGCCGACCCGGGTCACCTCCACGCAGGCCCGGTCGACCGGGGTCGGCTCGGCCAGGAAGAACGGGTGCAGCAGCAGCTGCTGGTAGGCACCGGTGCAGGTGCTCTCCACCGTCGGGCCGGACCGGACGAGGAAGTAGCCGCCCCGGGCGAGGGACGCCCCCGGCAGCGGCTGCGCCACTGCCCCGTCGGGGTCCGCGCGCCACATCCCGTAGCCGGGGGAGACCGGCACGGCGTACGGCACACCGGCGACGGTGACCCGGTCGGGCACGGTGAGGTTCGTCGCGCCCACCGGCACCAGCAGCCGGTGGAACAGCTCGGGCGCGGCCAGTTCGGCCTGGGCGACCGTGCCGACCCGTTCGATCACCACGAAGTCGTCGTCGCCGGCGGAGACGACGAGCCCGGTGGCGGTCGACGGCGGGGCCAGGTAGCGGCGGTAGGCGGTCCCGGTCACCGACTCACCGGCGGCCAGGGTGCGCCCCCACACCAGCTGCGGGTAGTTCTTCTTCAGGCTGGAGCTGATGAACCAGCTCTTGGCCGTGGTGTAGCGGGCCCGGACGGTGGGCACCCCGTCCGCGACCGGCAGCAACCCGACGGCGATGCCCCACTGCTGCACGCTGCCGCCGCTGACCACCCACTGGGTCATGCTGGCCGCCGGCATCGTCCGGTCGGTGAGGTTGGCCGGGGTGACGTCGGTGAGGGCGGCGAGGGTGTCGATGTTGGCCCAGGTCGACCAGTTCAGGCCGCCGGCCACCCCCACGTTCGGCATGAACTGCCGGCGGGAGCCGCCCGTCACCGGTGTCAGCGGCGCGCACTGGGTGACGCCCGCGTTGAGGGTGAACCGGGTCAGCGCGGTCACCGTCTGGGTGACGAGCAGGCCGCCACCGGGCGACCAGCGGTAGACGTTGGCGATCCGGCACAGCGACGGGATCCTGGGCATGATCGTGGCGATCGGGGTGCCGACGTTCGCCCGCGCCGTGTCGATCATGCCTTGGTAGGTCGGGATGAGGTACGACTCCCGGATCACCAGTTCCAGTCCGGTCGACCGGCCGTCGGGCACCGGCCGGCCGTCGAGTTCGACGGCGACCGTGTGCGAGTGGGTGGCGGGGCGGATCTGCACGTCCGGGGTGAGACCGGTGATCGGCACGGTGGTCCGGTTGGTCGCCCCCGAGACGTGGGTGAGCGGCCCGGCCGGCTTGACCCGGGCACCCTGCGCGATGCCGTCCACCACCGTGTACGGGTTGCCGAACAGCAGGCTGTTGGCGTTGGTGACGGCCAGCAGGGTGAAGATGCGGGTGCCGTCGCTCCACTGCGAACCCACGTCGGCGGTCGTCTTGCCGTGGTTGGTCACGACGATCTGGTTGCCGACGTTGTAGCCGTGGTTGCCGCCGACGTACGACCAGCCGGTGTTGATCGGGCAGTTGTCGTCGGAGGTGTCGTGGACGCGGGTGCCCACGGCGGACATGACCGGCCACACCTGGGCGTCGGTGGCGGTCGAGGGCACGAGGCTCACCTGCGGCAGGCCGGAGTGCCACAGGCCGACCATCCCCTCGGGGTACGCCAGGTTGGCCGGCATCACCACGTCCCGGGTGGCGTCGAACCGCGACCTGACCGACATCAGGGCGTTGGACCGGTAGACGATCAGCTCGGGCATCCCACACCTCCACCGTGACGCACGACGACCCTGTCACTGTGCGCGTTTCCGCAGCTCACGGCGCTTTTTGGTCGGTTCCCGGACAGCACCGTCGGCCGTTCGGTGGAGACCGGTCCGGCCGCCGGCCGACATCCCCGCCGTGGGGAGGGTGAATTTCGCGCCGCCGCCGTAACGTGCCGCGCCCTGGCTCGATGTACAGGTGATGTGCGTACATGGGGGTGGTTCATGCGCATTCTGATTACGGGTGGGGCCGGTTTCATCGGCGCCAACCTGGCCCGCGCCGCGTTGGCCGAGCCGGCCGTCAAAGAGGTCAGCGTCCTCGACGACTTCTCGGTGGGGCTGCGCGGCAACCTCGCCGGGCTCGACGTCGACCTCGTCGAAGGGTCGATCCTGGACCCGGCGGCCCTGGACGCGGCGATGGCGGGCCGGGAGGCGGTGGTCCACCTGGCCGCGCTGCCCAGCGTGCCCCGGTCGCTGCGGGACCCGCTCGCCTCCCACCACGCCAACGCCACCGGCACGCTGATGGTGCTGGAGGCGGCCCGCCGGCACGACGTCGGGCACGTACTGGTCGCCTCCTCCTCGTCGGTGTACGGGATGAACCCGGCACTGCCCAAGGCGGAGCTGACCTGGACCCGCCCGATGAGCCCGTACGCGGCCAGCAAGCTCGCCACCGAGGCGTACGCGCTGGCCCACCAGGCGTCGTTCGGGCTGCCCACGCTGGCGTTCCGGTTCTTCAACGTGTTCGGCCCCGGGCAGCGCCACGACCACGCGTACGCGGCCGTCATCCCCCGGTTCACCCACGCCGCCCTGCGCGGCGAGCCGGTGCAGGTGCACGGCGACGGCACCCAGTCCCGCGACTTCACCTACGTGGGCACGGTCTGCGAGGTCATCCTCGACGCGGTGCGCCGCCGGGTGCACCACCCGCACCCGGTCAACCTCGCCTTCGGCGCGCGGGCCAGCCTGCTCCAGGTCCTCGACGAGTTGGAGGAACTGCTGGGCCGGCCGATCGCCAGGGAACACGTGGCACCGCGTACCGGGGACGTCCCGCACTCGCTGGCCGACAACACCACCCTGCGGGAGTTGTTCCCGGACGTCACCCCGGTGGAGCGCCGGCAGGGGCTGCGGGCCACGGCCGGGTGGCTGGCCGAGCGGCTTGCCGTCGCCCCCGCCCCCCTCCGGTGACCCGGGCCGCCGCCGGCACGGCCCCCGCCGACGCGACGGCCGTCGGGACCACACCCGCGACCGCCACCCCCGCCCCCGCAGCGGCCGGCACGACGGCCGACGGACCGACGACCGGCGGCACGACGGCCGACGACGGGACGACGACCACCCCCGCGCCGCCAGCCCCGGCGTCGGGGCCCAGCCGGGACCGGACCGTCACGGTGGGCATCGCCACCGCGATGGTGGCCAAGGGGATCGGCCTGGCCGCACCGCTGGTCATCACCCCCGCCTGCTTCCGGTACCTCGGCGAGCAGCGGTACGGCCTGTGGATGGCGATCACCGCGCTCACCGGGATGGCCTGGTTCGCCGACCTGGGGCTGGGCAACGGGCTGCTCACCCGGCTCGGCCAACTGGCCGACGACCCCCGCCGGCAGGCCCGGGAGATCTCCGGCGCGTTCGCCACCCTCGGCGTGGTCGCGGTGCTGCTGCTGGCCGCCCTGCTGGTGGTGACGCCGGTGGTGCCCTGGGTGGAGCTGTTCGCCGTCGGTGACCCGGGCGTCGCCGCGCAGACCCCCACCCTGGTCCTGCTCTGCTTCGGCGCGTTCGTCGTCAACATCCCGCTCTCGCTGGTCCAACGGGTGCAGTACGCCCGGGGCCAGATGGTGCAGAGCAACGCCTGGCAGTCGGCCGGCGCCCTGGCCGCCCTGGCCGTGGTGCTCGCCGCCATCGCCGCCGGTTGGCCACCACTGGTGGTCGTCGCCGGTGCGGTGCTGGCCGTGCCGGTGACCAACCTGCTCAACACCGTCACCTACTTCTGGGCCTGCCCACCTGCCCACCGGCCGGGGCCACGACTCGTGCACCGGGACACCGTCGCCGGCCTGCTCCGGCTGGGTGTGCGGTTCTTCGCGCTCACCACGATGTCGTCGATCGCGCTGAACGTGGACAACCCGCTGGTCGCCAACGTGCTGGGGCTCGCGGCGGCGGCCCACTACGCGGTCGTGGGGAAGCTGTTCGGCGTGCTGTGGGTCTTCGTCGGGCTGGTGGGCATGACGGTCTGGCCGGTCAACGGCGCCGCCCTGGCCCGGGGCGAGGTGGCCTGGGTACGCCGCAACACCCGGCGGATGGTGCTGCTCTACGGGGTGGTGGTGGGCTCGGTCGGGTTGGCGCTGGTCGGCACCGGTCACCGGCTGATCGCCCTCTGGCTCGGGTCCGTCGACCGGTCGACGATCCGGCTGCCCGTCCTCGTCGGGCTCGCCAGCTGGTCGCTGCTGGTCGCGGTCACCTCACCGCTGCTCATGGTGCAGAACAGCATCGGCCTGCTCCGGCCGCAGTTCGTCGGGTGGGCGGCGTTCCTGGTGCTGGCCACCGCGCTCAAGGTCTGGGGGCTGCGCCAGTTCGGCCTGGCCGGGCTGCCGGCGGCGGCCTGCGTCGCGTACCTGTCGACCATGGTGCCGGCCGCGCTGGTGGGCTACCGGCGGGCGCTGGCCCGGTGTGGTCCGTCGTGACCGGCCGGCTGCGGGTGCTGCGGGTCGTCGGCGAGCTGAACTTCGGCGGCACCGAGATGCGTACCGCCGAACTGCTGCCCCGGCTCGCGGCCGGCGGCGTCGACCTGCACCTGGTGACGCTCAGCGACCGGGTCGGGCCGGGGCCGCTGGCCGACGTGGTCGCCCGGCACGGCGGCAGCGTCACGGCGATCCCCCTCGACGCCCGCTTCCCCCTGCGGTTCCTGCGGCTGCTCGCACGGCTGCGCCCGGACGTGGTGCACGCCGACTGCGCCAACTTCTCCGGCGTGCCGCTCGCGCTGGGCGCGCTGCGCGGCGTACCCGGGCGGGTCGCGCACTTCCGGGGCGACGACAACGCGCCGCGCACCCTGCGCCGCCGGGTCTACCGGTTCGTCTGCGGGCGGCTGCTGCGGATCTGCGCCACCGACGTCCTCGGTGTCTCGCCCAGCTCCCTGACCTTCGGTTACCACCCGGGCTGGCGGGCCGACCCCCGGTGCCGGGTGGTGCTCAACGGGCTCGACCTCGACCGGCTGCGCCGCCCCAGCCCCGACGACCTGCGGGCCCTGATCGGCGCGGGACCGGCCGACCTGGTCTGCGTGACGGTGGGCCGGGCCTCACCCGAGAAACGCCGCTGGCTGCTGCCGCCGATCCTGGCCGCGCTGCGCGACCGGGGGGTGTCCGCGCACGCGGTGCTGGTCGGGCCGGGCGACCCGGCCGACGACGAGCGGGTCCGCGCGGCGGCGGACGCCGTCGGACTCGGCGACCGGGTGCACCTGCTGGGCCCCCGCGACGACGTGGGTGGGCTGCTGCGGCAGGCCGACGTCGTCGTCCACCCGTCCTGCCTGGAGGGGCTGCCCGGGGGAGTGCTGGAGCCCGTCGCGTTGGGCGTCGGCACGGTCGCCGCCGACCTGCCGGGCGTGCGCTTCATCGACGAGCGGCTGCCCGGGGTGACAGTCGTCGGGGTCGACGCCCCGCCGCAGGTGTGGGCGCGGGCGGTGGGCCGGGCGGCGGCGTACACCGCGTCGACCGCCCCCGCGGTGGCCGCCGACCGGTTCGTCGCCAGTGCCTTCGCCATCGACACGGCCGCCGCCGCCCATCTGGAGATCTACCACCGGTGGGCGGCGGCCCACCCCGGTCGGGACCGCACGCCACGACAGAGCAGCCGGCCACCTGTCGGCTCGGGACGGTGAGACAGATGAACGAGCAGACCGTGGTCGTGGGTCGGCGACCCCTACCGGACGGCGGACCGACCGTGCGGACCGGCCCACCGGGTCCCCTGCTCGTCGGTGCCTACGCCTTCCCGTACGGCGACGCGACCTCCAACCGGCTGCTGCAACTCGCCCGGTCCGCCGCGCCCGAGGGCACCCGCACGCTCGTCGTCAACGACTGGCCCTGCGAGCTGCCCTTCCCCGCCCGGCCACCCGAGGCGGCCGGCGTCGACCTGGTCACCCTGCGCGTGCGGGGCCGGTACCGGCTCACCCGGCTGCCGGCCCGGCTGGCCCGCCCGGTCCGCGTGCTGCGGGCCGCCCGCCGGCAGGGGGTACGCCGGGGCGACGTGAGCGTGGTGCTGCTGCCGATGGCGCTGATGACGCTGGGCAACTGGGCGGTCCTGCGGCTCGCGTTGCGCTGCCCGGTGGTGGTCGACGCCAGCGAACGCCACGACCGGCGACAGTTCCGCCACGGGTGGCTCACCCCGTACTACGTCCGGCACCGGTGGTCGACGTTCCTGGCCACCCGGCTGGTCGACCGGGCCACCGCGGTCTCCACCACGCTGGCCGGCTACCTCACCGGGCACGGGATGTCGGTGCTGGTGGTGCCGCCGCAGGTCGACTGCGACGACTTCCCGGCGGCCCGGCCACCCGCGCTCTCCACCGGCCTGCGGCTGCTCTATGCCGGCACCCCCGGCCGCAAGGACATGCTGGACGTGATCCTGCGCGGGATCAGCCTGCTCACCCCGGCGCAGCAGCGCCGGGTCAGCCTCACCATCGCCGGGGTCACCCGTGAGGCCGCCGCCACCCACTCCGACCTGGACGTCGCGGTCCTCGACGGGATCGTGGCCGAGGTGCGGTTCCTCGGCCGGGTCCCCCGTGACACGGTGCTGACGCTGCTCGCGGAGTCGCACTTCTCGATGCTGGTCCGCCCCACCGGCGGATACGCGGCCAACGGTTTCCCGTCCAAGGTGCCGGAGAGCCTCGCCGCCGGCTGCCCGGTGCTGCTCAACCACACCAGCGACCTGGCCGCCCACGTGCACGACGGCGTCGAAGGGCTGGTGCTCGACGGCAACGGCCCGGACGACGTGCGGCGGGGGATCGAGCGGGCGCTGCGGCTGCGCGACGAGGAGTGGACGGCGATGAGCCGGGCCGCCCGGTCCCGGGCCCGCGGTTCGTTCGACCACCGCGCCTGGCGGGACGAGGTCAGCGCCTTCCTGGTGGCCGACGACCGGCGCTGAGCCGGGTGCACACGAAGCGGTGGGCGTCCCGACCGGGACGCCCACCGTCGCGTGACCTCAGCGCAGGGCCGGGACCGGTAGGCGGATCAGGCCGTCGGCCGGGACACCGACCCACGGCGGGGACGACGCCGGCTCCGCCTCCGGTTCGTCGACGTCGACGCGTTCACCTGGCAGGTGCAGCAGCACCCCGGCGGCCACGCACCAGAACACGTACGGGTACGTCTGCCCGGTGCCGAAGATGGCCGACTCGGTGATCTGGATCAGCAGGCCGGTGACGACGAGCCAGACCAGCCCGGAGTCGGCCCGGCGTACCGGTGCGCGCAGCGCGACCCGTCCGACGGCCAGTAGCAGCAGCGCCAGCGGCGCCACGGCGGCGAGCCCCAGTTCCAGCAGCAGTTGCAGGTAGCTGTTGTGCACCACGCTCACCCCGGTCCCGAAGGACTCGTCGAGGCTGGCGAGGGCGAACAGGTGGTTGCGGGAGGCGTACCCGAAGCCCAGGGTGGGGCGGTTCTGCCACCACAGGTCGACGGTGGCCTGCCACATCTCGGTGCGGCCGTTGGACAGGTCGCCGCCGGTGGGGTCGGTGAAACGCAGCACGAGCTGCCGCATCCAGGGGCCGGCGAACAGGACCGGCAACAGGTTGAACAGGTACGCCACCAGCAGCCCCACGGCCAGTCCGGCACCCAGCCGGACCATCCGGCCCAGCCCGTTGCGCAGCACCACCCAGCAGGCCCCGGCGAGCACGGCGATCAGGCCGGTGCGGGACTGCGACAGCAGCAGGCAGGCGACGGCCGGCACCATGCCGAGCAGGTCCACCCGGCGACGGGATTGCCGGTAGACGGCCCAGCCCAGCGGTGTGGTCAGGGCGCAGACGATGCTGAGCATGTTGGGGTTGTTGTAGAGGCCCTCGAACCGGTCGGTGCGCGACAGCGCGGCCATCAGCGTACCGTCGGTGAACCCGACGCCGAGGCTGATCACTGCGGAGCCGCTGAGGACCAGGTAGACCATGCGCAGGTCGGCCAGCATGACCGCCCGGTCGGTCCACCGGCGGCGGACCAGGACGTGCACCAGGGCGGCCAGCAGGAGCAGCGCCACGCCCCGTTGCAGGGTCTCCAACGGCACCACCGACCAGGTGAAGCTCAGCGTGGCCAGGCCGGCCATCGCCCAGAGCGCGCCGACGAGCAGGCGGGTCCACGGGTCGACCCGGGCCACCGTCCGGCCCGGCGCGCCCAGCGCCCAGACGACCAGGACGGCCACCGCCGCGTACCGGGGATAGAAGCTGGCCTCCACCAGGGCCGGCAGCTTCGACGAGGCGCAGACCAGCAGCGCCATGGTCAGGCCCAGCAGCCACCGCCAGCCGTCCATCTGCTGCGCGAGCGCGAACAGCGCGAGCAGCAGCAGCGCCACCGCGCCGACCGCGACCAGCGGGACGGTGACGCTGGCGACGGTGGTGACCACCACGGCCAGGACCGCCCCGACGACCAGGCACAGTTGACCCACTCGGTTCCCCACGTGATGTCCTTCGACTCCGACAGGCCGGCAACGCCGGCGGTGGTCGTTTGCTGCGTCAGCGCGGCGCGCCCGCCAGGCCCGGCCGGGCCTGGCCGAACGCCCAACGTTCCCGGGCGGCGTGCAACGCGGTGATCATGTCCGGCCAGCTCGGCGGACGGTATCCGGTGGCGTGGGCGAGGGCGTCCGCGCGCAGCGACCGGTCGCAGACGAACCCGTCGTCAGGCACCAGCTCACCGGGCCACCCGTACACCTCGGCGACCAGCCGGAGCAGGTCGTACTTCGTGATCGGTTCGGCGGCGACGTGGTAGAGGCCGGTGAGCTCCGGCCGGGGCAGGACCACCGTACGCAGCAGCCGGGCGAACTCCACGGTCGTCACCCCGCTGTAGACCGCCCTGGTGAAGCCGCGCACCCGAGCCCGTTGGGAGAGGAACCAGTCGACCAGGGAACGGCTCGTGGTCAGCTCGTGCCCGACGATCGAGGTACGCAGGGTGAGCGCCGACGCCCCCGTCGCCTCACCCAGCAGTTTGGACCGGCCATAGAGGTCGGGCGGGTCGGGCAGGTCGTCCTCGGTGTAGCCGCCCCGCCGGCCGGAGAACACGCAGTCGGTGCTGACGTGGACGAGCCGGCCGCCGACCTGTGCGCAGGCGTCGGCCAGCAGGTGGGGGAGGAGCGCGTTGAGGGTGACCGTCGGGACCGCGTCCTGCACGTCCGGCCGCTGCTTGATGACGCCGACGCAGTTGACGACGACGTCCGGCCGCACCTCGTCGACGAGCCGTCGGACGTGGTCGAACCGGGTCACGTCGACGGCCGGGACGATGCGGGCCAGCAGGTGCGGCGGATACCAGCCCGCCCGGTCGTCGATGCTGCGGGCGAGGCCGTGCACGTCGAGCGTCGGATCGTCGGCGAGTTCCCGCAGCACGGCGTGCCCGAGCATGCCGGTGACGCCGACGACGAGGACCCGCCGCGCCGGGGCGGCGGCCCGCTGGTCCGCCCGGTCGTCGGTGCGACGGCGGGGCACCCGGTCCGGGCGGGTGGCGTCGGCGGTCGCGCTCAACGCGTCACCACTGCCGGAGTGGCGGCCTCGACCTGCGCGCGCACCTCGGGCAGCGTCATCAGCAACGACTCGATCTCCGGTACGGACAGTCGGCGGGCGTTGTGCGAGTGGAAGTCGGCGAGGCCGCCGTGTTCGACGTCGCCCTCCTCGAAGTACAGGGAGTAGTTGAGGTCGCGGCTGTCCACCGGCACCCGCAGGAAGTCGCCGAGGTCCTCGGCGAACGCGAGTTCCTCCCGGCTGGCCAGGGTCTCGTAGAGCTTCTCCCCGTGCCGGATGCCGAGCACGGTGAATTTCGCCGGCACCCCGAACAGGTTGCACAACGCGGTGGCCAGGTCGCCGATGGTGCAGGCGTCGGCCTTGCGGATGAAGACGTCCCCGGGCTGGCCGAAGGTGAACGCGTGCTCCACCAGTTCCACCGATTCGGGCAGCGACATCAGGAAACGGGTCATCGACGGATCGGTGACCGTCGGCAGGCCGCCGCGCAGGATCTGGTCGATGAACAACGGAATCACCGATCCGCGCGAGTACATGACATTGCCGTAACGCACGCAGCAGACCCTGGTCCGGGCCGTCGCGTTGTTACGGGAGTGCGCCTGCGCCACCTTTTCCATCAACGCCTTGGTCAGGCCCATCGCGTTGACCGGGTAGACGGCCTTGTCGGTGCTGAGCAGGACCAGCGTCTCCACCCCGACGCGTTCGCAGGCGTCCACCACGTTGGCACTGCCGAGCACGTTCGTGCGGACCGCCTCCAGCGGGAAGAACTCGCAGGAGGGCACCTGCTTGAGCGCCGCGGCGTGGAAGACGAACTCCATACCCCGGGCCGCCTTGAGCACGCTGTCGTAGTCGCGCACGTCACCGATGTAGTAGCGGACCCGGTCGTTGCCGAGGCGGTGGCGCATCGCGTCCTGTTTCGACTCGTCCCGGCTGAGGACCCGCACCTCGGCGGCACCGGCGTCGAGCAGTCGGGAAACCATTGTCTGGCCGAACGAACCAGTGCCCCCGGTGACCAGGAAACGCCTGTCCGCAAGCGAGGAAAGCATTTCTCCTCCTGCCTTTTCCCGTCGGACCATCCGCGGGGATCACGATCTCGTCAATGGTGACCATACTGTTGCGATAACGAGACCGTGCGGGCTTCCGGTAAAGGGAGGGACAGTCACGTTTCACGTTTTGCGCGGTGCCTCGCGACGGTCGTTGCCGAACCACCGGTGCGGCAAATGTGAAACTGCGGGCCGGTCGCCGGGAAGATGGTAGGTCTGTTCCATGTCCAAAGTTGCTGCCCCCGCGGCACAGCCGCGCGCCGGTGCCGCCGGCCCGGTGACCGGACGGGCGACCGGCCCGTCGACCCGCCGCCCGTACGACAGGTGGAAGCGGCTGCTCGACGTGCTCGGCGCGCTGGTCGTGCTGACCCTCGGCGCGCCCCTGCTGGCCCTGGTCGCCCTGCTGGTGCTGGTCACCCATGGGCGGCCGGTGCTGTTCCGGCACACCCGGCCCGGCCTGCACGGCGAACTGTTCGAGGTGGTCAAGTTCCGCACCATGCGCCACCCCGACCCGCAGCGCGGGCTGGTGACCGACGCGCAACGGCTCACCGGGTTCGGCAGGTGGCTGCGGGCGAGCAGCCTCGACGAGCTGCCCGAGTTCTGGAACGTGCTGCGCGGCGAGATGAGCGTGGTCGGCCCCCGCCCGCACCTGGTGCGGTACCTGACCCTCTACACCCCCGAGCAGGCCCGCCGGCACGACGTGCGGCCGGGCATCACCGGGCTCGCCCAGGTACGCGGACGCAACGCCCTGAGCTGGGAGGCCAAGTTCGCCTCCGACGTCGAGTACGTCGACAGGCGCTCGTTCCTGCTGGATCTGAAGATCGTGCTGACCACCGTCCGGGTGGTGCTCAACCGGGAGGGCATCTCGGCCCCCGGCGCGGCCACCTGGCACGAGTTCACCGGCAACGCCCCGTCCCCCGCCGACGATCGGCCCGCCGCGCCGCCGTCCGGTGCCGACGGCTCCGCCACGCCGTCGTCGGGTGCCGCCGTACCGTCGTCGGGAGTTGACCGGGCGTGCGGGTCGTCGGCCGACGACCGGGACGTCGTGCAGCGCCGATGAGCCGGGTGCTGCTGCTGGGCGCGGGCGGATTCCTCGGCCGGCACATCCATGCCGTGCTGGCCGCGCACGGCACCGTCCGGGCCCCCTCCCGCGCCCGGTGTGACCCGGCCCGGATGGAGCTGCCCGAGCTGACCGCGCTGGTCGCCCGGGAACGCCCCGACGTGGTGGTGAGCGCCGCCGGTCGCATCGTCGGCTCCGGACCCGACTTCGTCCGGGCACACGTCGTGGCGACCGCGCAACTCATCGAGGCGGTGGCCGTCGCCGCGCCCGCCGCCCGGCTGGTCCGGATCGGCTCAGCGGCGGAGTACGGCGTCGTGCCGCACGGCCTCGCCGTCGCGGAGGACCATCCGGCCGCCCCGGTCAGCGAGTACGGGCTCAGCCATCTGGCGGCGACCCGGCTGGCCGAACTGGCGGGTGACGCCGGCCGGCTCGACACGATCGTGCTGCGGGTCTTCAACCCGGTCGGGCCGGGGATGCCGGCCGGCAACATGCTGGCCCGGGCGACCGCGATGGTCCGTACGGCGATGGCCGACGGCGCGGACGGCATCGCCCTGGGCCTGCACGACACCTACCGGGACCTGGTCGACGTGCGGGACGTGGCGGCGGCGGTGCTGGCCGCGACGCGGTGCGGCCCCGTCGGCGGGCAACGGATCGTCAACGTGGGCAGCGGACGGGCGACGGCCACCCGCGACGTCGTCCAGCTGTTGGCCGACGTGGCCGGGTTCACCGGTCAGATCCGCCCCGGTGGCTTCCCGCCGGACGCCACCCGCTCCGCCGCGGTGCCCTGGATGTGCGCCGACGTCGACCGCGCCCGCCGGGTGCTCGGCTGGACCCCGGCGTACGACCTGGCCGCATCGCTGCGCGCCCTGTGGCGGGCCGACGGCGAACCGTCGGACCGACCGGTGGCCGGCGTGGCGGCGGGGTGAGGCGGATGCGGATCGGTCTGCTCACCCAGTGGTTCGACCCGGAGCCCGGCCCGGCGGCCCTGCCCGGGATGCTCGCCCGTGCCCTCGCCGAACGGGGGCACGAGGTCCGGGTGCTCACCGGGTTCCCGAACTACCCGACGGGCCGGCTGGCCCCCGGCTACCGGCTGGCCCGCCGCCGCGACGAGGTCGACGGCGCGACCCGGATCCGCCGGGTGGCCCTCTATCCCAGCCACGACCGTTCCGCGCTGCGCCGGGTGGCGAACTACGGCTCCTTCGCGGTCTCCGCGCTGGTCTCCGGCACCCCGGCGCTGCGTGGCCTGGACGCCCTCTGGGTCGGCAACTCGCCGATCAGCGTCGCCCTGCCGATGTGGTTCACCCGCCACGTGCACCGGGTGCCGGTGCTGCTGCACGTGCTGGACCTGTGGCCGGACAGCGTGGTCGCGAGCGGGTTCCTCGGCACCGGCCGGGCGTCGCGGGCCGTCGAGCGGGGGATGGCCGCCTGGTGCGGGGCGATGTACCGCAGCGCCTCCCGGGTCGCCCACGTCGCACCCGGCGCCGCCGACCTGCTCGCCGACCGGGGCGTGCCCCGGGACAAGCTGGTGCACATCCCGGTGTGGGCGGACGAGACGGTGGGCGTCCGCGCCACCGACCTGCGCGCCGAACTCGGGCTCCGTCCCGACCAGGTGGTGCTGGTGTACGCGGGCGCGCTCGGCGAGGCGCAGGGGCTCGACTCGCTGGTCGACGCCTGCGCCCGTACCGACGATCCCCGGCTGGTCTGCCTGATCGCCGGTTCCGGCACCACCGGGGAGCGGCTCCGTCGGCGGGCCACGGCGGTGGGCGCGTCCAACGTCCGGTTCCTCGGGCAGTTGCCCCGGGAGCGGATGCCCGCGCTGATGGCCACCGGGGACGTGCACTACGTGAGCCTGCGCCCCGGCGGCATGTCCGCGTACACGATGCCGAGCAAGGTGCAGGCGACCCTCGCCGCCGGGCGGGCGCTGCTGGTCGCCGCGGAGGGCGACGCCGCTGCGGTGGCCCGGGACAGCGGCGCGGGGATCACCGCCCGGCCCGGTGACCCCGGCTCGATCGCGGACGCCCTGCGTGAGGTCTGCGACCTGGGCCGGGAGAAGCTGGAACTGCTCGGGCAGGCTGGTCGGGCGCACTACGACCGGATGTTCTCCGTCGCCGTGGGTGCCGACCGGGTCGAGCGGACCCTGCACGAGATGGTGGCGGAGCCGGGGTTCAGGGCCAGTCGTCGCCGGCGGCGAGCCGACGGGTGAGCAGGTCGGCCAGCGGGATCGACTCACCGTCGCGTCCGCCGCGCCCGACGACCAGGGGTGGCCGGGCCGGCGGCACGTCCACGCCGAGCAGCCGGGCGCGTACGCCCGACGGCACGGTGAGCAGGTAGAACCGGCCGTCGACGGTGACCGCGCGCAGGCCGGCCCGGTCGACGTACCAGCCGGTCAGCCCGGTCCGGTACCGGCCCCGCCCGTCGTAGCCCCGGGCCACCAGCCGGGTGGTGCGCAGCCCGCGCCGGGTCGCCTCGGCGGTGAACCGGGCCACCAGTTCCTCGGCCCGCGCGTGCTCGCCGTCGCGCTGGCGGGCGTCGGCCGCCGCGTGCGCCCGGACCGCCCGCTGCCGCCGCTCCCGCCACTGCGGGCCGCCGTCACCATCCATGCCGCGACGGTACGCCCACCGCCGGCGACCCGGCGACGCCCCGTCACCGGCTGCACCCGGCCCCGGTGCACGGTCCGCCGCCCGTCGAACCGGTCCGGCGAGCGCGCACCCGCCCGGCCCGACCGCGACGCGGTGACCGGCGGGTGCCGCCCCGCCCGGTCGGTGCCGGGCGGGGCGGTGCCGGCCGGGTCAGGCCAGGCCGGCCCGGCGCAGCGCCTCGGCCATCGCGTCGTTGGCGGGTGCCGGCGCGGAACCGCCCCGGCCCTGCCGTTGCTGCGGCCCGCCCCGGGTACCGCCCCGCTGCTCCCGCTGGCCGCCGGTCCCGCCCGCGCCGCCGGACCTCCCCGCGCTTCCGGACCCGCCCGCGCCACCGCGCCGGCCGCCCGGGGTCTCGCCGCGCCCGCCCTGGGGGGTGCCGCGCTCGCGCCGCTGCCCGTCGGTGGCCGGCCGGCCACCGCCCGCCGGCACCTCGTCGTCCAGCCGCAGGGTCAACGAGATCCGCTTGCGCGGCACGTCGACGTCGAGCACCTTGACCCGGACCACGTCACCGGACTTCACCACGTCGCGCGGATCCTTGACGAAGGTGTGCGACATCGCCGACACGTGCACCAGGCCGTCCTGGTGCACGCCCACGTCGACGAACGCGCCGAACGCGGCCACGTTGGTGACCACCCCCTCCAGCAGCATCCCCGGGGTCAGGTCGCCGATCTTCTCCACCCCCTCGACGAAGGTGGCGGTGCGGAACTCCGGTCGCGGGTCCCGGCCGGGCTTCTCCAGCTCGGCGATGATGTCGGTGACGGTGGGCAGGCCGAAGGTGTCGTCGACGAAGTCGGTGGCCCGCAGCCCGCGCAGGATCGCCGACTTCCCGATCAGCGAGCGCAGGTCCTGCCCGGTGCTGGCCAGGATGCGCCGCACCACCGGGTACGCCTCCGGGTGCACGCTGGACGAGTCGAGCGGGTCGTCGCCGCCGGGGATACGCAGGAAGCCGGCGCACTGCTCGAACGCCTTCGGGCCGAGCCGGGCCACCTTCTTCAGCTCGGCGCGGGTGCGGAACGGGCCGTTGGCGTCCCGGTGCAGCACGATGTTCTCGGCGAGCCCCGCGCCGATGCCGGAGACCCGGGTCAGCAGGGGTGCGGAGGCGGTGTTGACGTCCACCCCGACGCCGTTGACGCAGTCTTCCACCACGGCGTCCAGCGAGCGGGACAGCTTCACCTCGGACAGGTCGTGCTGGTACTGGCCGACGCCGATCGAGCGCGGGTCGATCTTGACCAGCTCCGCGAGGGGGTCCTGGAGCCGCCGGGCGATGGAGACCGCCCCGCGCAGCGACACGTCCAGCGTGGGCAGCTCCTGCGAGGCGTACGCGGAGGCGGAGTAGACCGACGCGCCGGCCTCGGAGACCATCACCTTGGTCAGACCGAGCTGCGGATACCGCTTGATCAGGTCGGCGGCGAGCTTGTCGGTCTCCCGGCTGGCGGTGCCGTTGCCGATCGCGACCAGCTCCACCCGGTGCGCCCCGGCCAGCTTCGCCAGCGTCTCGATCGAGGCGTCCCACTGCCGGCGCGGCTCGTGCGGGTAGATCGTGTCGGTGGCGACCACCTTGCCGGTGGCGTCGACCACCGCCACCTTCACCCCGGTCCGCAGGCCCGGGTCGAGACCCATGGTCGCCCGGCTGCCGGCCGGCGCGGCGAGCAGCAGGTCGCGCAGGTTGGTGGCGAAGACCCGGACCGCCTCCTCCTCGGCCGCCTGCCACAACCGCATCCGCAGGTCGGCCCCGAGGTGGATCAGGATCCGGGTACGCCAGGCCCAGCGCACCGTGTCGGCCAGCCACCGGTCGGCGGGCCGGCCCGCGTCGCTGATGCCGAACCGGCCGGCGATGGCCGCCTCGTAGCGGGTCGGGCCGGTGGGCGGGGCGTCCGGGTCCTCCTCGACGTCGGGGGCCATGGTGAGGTCGAGCACGCCCTCCTTCTCGCCCCGGAACATCGCCAGGATGCGGTGCGAGGGCAGCTTCGGGTACGGCTCGGCGAAGTCGAAGTAGTCGGCGAACTTCGCGCCGGCGTCCTGCTGCCCGTCGCGTACCCGGGCGACCAGCCGGCCCCGCGACCACATCTGCTCGCGCAGGGCGCCGATCAGGTCGGCGTCCTCGGCGAACCGCTCGATCAGGATGGCCCGCGCGCCCTCCAGCGCGGCGGCGGCGTCGGCCACCCCGCGGTCGGCGTCGACGAACCCGGCGGCCGTCTCCTTCGGGTCCCGGGTCGGGTCGCCGAGCAGCGTCTCGGCCAGCGGCTCCAGCCCGGCCTCCCGGGCGATCTGCGCCCGGGTCCGCCGCTTGGGCTTGTAGGGCAGGTAGATGTCCTCCAGTCGGGACTTGGAGTCGGCCGCCATGATCTGCGCTTCCAGCGCCTCGTCCAGCTTGCCCTGGCTGCGGATCGACTCCAGCACCGCGGCCCGCCGCTCGTCCAGCTCCCGCAGGTAGCGCAGCCGCTCCTCCAGGGTGCGCAGCTGGGCGTCGTCGAGCAGGCCGGTGGCCTCCTTGCGGTAACGGGCGATGAACGGCACGGTCGCGCCGCCGTCGAGCAGCTCCACGGCCGCGCGCACCTGGCGCTCGGCGACGCCGAGCTCGTCGGCGATCCGCTGATGGACTGACTGGGTCACGATGTTGATCCGCCTTCGTTTCGGGTTCCCTGCTGCATTGTGCCGCCCACCCCCGACGCGGTGTGCCACCCCCGCCGGGACGGTGCCGGCGGTCGTCCGCCCGCCAGACCGCCGATCGCCCGACCGGCGTATCCCGCCGGCCGCCCCGGGCCCGGCCGCCGGCCGGCGTACCCCGCCGGGCCCGGCCCGCCGGTGGCCCGGCGTGAGCCGGCGCGGCCGGGCGGTCGGCTGCGCTAGCGTGGCGATCATGGAGCAACCTGCGGACCCGCGTGCCCGTCGCCTCTTCGGCGGCAGCGCCCGAGCCCTCGGCGACCTGGCCGCGAGCCCGTTCCGGGCCGACCGGGACCGGATCGTCGCCTCACCGTTCTTCGCCCGGCTCGGCGGCGTGACCCAGGTGATCAGCCCGGTCGGCTCCGGCCTGCTGGTGCACAACCGGCTCACCCACAGTCTCAAGGTCGCCCAGGTGGCCCGCGCGATCGCCGAACGGCTGACCGCCGACCCGACGCACCGGGACCTGCTGGACAAGTTGGGCGGCTGCGACCCGGACGTGGTGGAGGCCGCCGCCCTCGCCCACGACCTCGGCCACCCACCGTTCGGGCACCTGGGGGAACGGGTGCTCGACCGGCTGGCCCGGCAGCGGCTCGGGCTGGCCGACGGATTCGAGGGCAACGCCCAGTCGTACCGGATCGTCACCAGCACCGAGATCCGGGGGGCCGCCACCACGGGCCTCGATCTGACCGCCGCCGTCCGGGCGGCGATGCTGAAGTACCCGTGGACCCGGCTGGACCACCCCGACCCGCACCCCCGGCACCTGCGTCCCGCCCCCCGGGGTGCCGCCGCCCCACCCGACGACCCGGACAGCGGCTCGCTGAAGTTCGGCGCGTACGGCACGGAACTCGCCGACCTGCGGCAGGCCCGCGCGCCGTTCGCCGGGCGGATCGCGCAGTGGCAGCAGACCGTCGAGGCGTCGGTGATGGACACCGCCGACGACATCGCGTACGCCATCCACGACGTGGAGGATTTCTACCGGGTGGGGGTGCTCCAGCAGGGCACCGTCGCCGCCGAGCTGATGGCCTGGCAGCGCGAGGGCGGGCACCTGCGGGCGGTCACCGACGCCGCGTTGACCGGCGCGGCCCGCCGCCCCGGTTCGGCGATCGAGGCGCTGCGCCGGCAACTGCACCGCAAGGACGCCTGGGTCGCCGACGACGACGCGTTCGCCGCCGCCGTCGAGCACGTCCGCGAGGAACTGGTGGACGGGCTGCTGGCGCTGCCCTTCGACGGGTCGATCGAGGCGGAGCAGTACGTGGCCCGCTTCTCGGCCCGGTGGACCACCCGGCTGGTCGACGCGATCACGGTGACCGCCGTCCCGGACGTGCGCTCCGGTCACGTGCTGCTGGCCCGCGCCCAGTGGCACGAGGTGCAGGTGCTCAAGTTCGTCCACCACCGCTTCGTGCTGGCCCGCCCCGACCTGGCCCTGCACCAGCGGGGCCAGGCCCGGCTGCTGGGCACCCTGGTCGAGTCGCTGTGGGAGTGGCTGCTCGACCCCGAGGAGGAGTCCCGGCTGCCCCGCCGCCTGCCCGACCTGGTCGAGCTGGCCGAGGCGGAGCTGCACCCGCGTACCCCGGACCGGATCTCCCGGGCCCGGGGCCGGGCCATCGTCGACTTCGTCGCCCAGCTCACCGACGGGCAGGCGGCGGCGATGCTGGACGTGTTGTCGGGCCGCTCCGGCGCGCTGTGGACCGACGCCTTCGTGCTCTGAGCGCCGGCCCGGCGCTCTGCGGCGAACGGCGCGGCGGGCCGGCGCTCTGCGGCGAACGGCGCGCGCCGGGCCCGTGGTCAGGCGACCGTCTGCCACCAGCCGTCGACCGGCGACGGGTCGTCGGCCACCACCCGCTCGCCGGGGCGGGGCACCGCCAGCCGCACGCCCCGCGCCTTGGCCTCGGCCCAGAGCCGGTCCACCGGCTCGGACCAGTCGTGCAGGGCCAGGTTGAAGGTGGCCCAGTGCACCGGGACGAGCAGGTCACCGCGCAGGTCGAGGTGGGCGGCGACGGCCTCCTCCGGGAACATGTGGATGCCCGGCCAGGCCCGGTCGTACGCGCCGATCTGCATCAGCGTCAGGTCGAACGGCCCGTGCTCGGCGCCGATCTCGGCGTACCCGTCGAAGTAGCCCGAGTCGCCGGTGTAGAAGACCTTCCGGTGCGCCCCGGCGACCACCCACGAACTCCATAGCGTGCCGTCGCGGCGCAGCCCCCGGCCGGAGAAGTGCTGGGCGGCGGTCGCGGTGATCTCCAGGCCGCCGACCCGGTGCCCCTGCGACCAGTCCAGCTCGACGATCCGGTCGTCGGGCACCCCCCACCGGTCGAGGTGCGCGCCGACGCCCAGCGGCACCAGGAACGACGCCGACTGCCGGCGGACCAGCTCCCGGACGGTGGCCATGTCCAGGTGGTCGTAGTGGTCGTGGGAGATCAGGATCGCGTCGACGGTGGGCAGTTCGTCGAGGCGTACCGGGGGCTCGTGCAGCCGCCGGGGTCCCACCGCGGCCGACGGCGAGCACCTGTCGCTCCACACCGGGTCGACCAGCACCCGCTGCCCCTCGATCTCGATCAGCGTCGAGGCGTGGCCGTACCAGACGACGTTCAGCTCCCGGTCGATGTCGGTGGTCGGGGCGGGGGCCGGACGCAGCAGCGGGACCGGGGCGGTCGGGCGGCGGCGCTGCTGGCCGAAGAGCAGCTCCCGCAGCAGGTTGCGGCCGGAATCGCCGCCGGGCATGGTGCGGGTGGGCACCCGGTTGTGGAAGGTGCCGTCGCGGAACTGCGGGGACCGGGCCGCCCGTTGCGCCCGCGCGCCGGTCAGCCGGCCGCCCAGCGCCGCCGGCACGTCCCGCGCCGTCCACGCCAGGCCGGCGACCGCCGCCAGCCCGGCCAGTTGCCACAGCCGCCCGCCGAGCGTCCGCTCGACCGCACGTTCCGCTGGTTCCCGCATGTGTCGTCCCCCTCGCCGGTGTCCCGCGGTACACGGTAGTCACCGTCCGCCGCTGCCGCCCACGCCGACCCTCGGTACCCCCTCCACTGCGCCGGTCGGCCGACGCGGAGACCGCGACCAGCGGGGCGACGAGTTCCGGGCTCACCGCCGCCGACGTACCGCCCCACCCACCGCGAGAGCCGTCCCGGCGGCGACCGCCAGCCCGGTCGCCACGGCGGTCGCGCCGGCCGGCGTGCCGGCCCGGCGCAGCAGGGCGGACAGCTCCGGCAGCCAGCCGCCGCGCACCGCCGCCCCGGCCGGGTCCGGGGTGAACACGACGCCGTCGTGCGGGGCGACCGGCTGACCGGTCAGCCCGCCGCGACGCATCAGCGGCCCGACGAGCGCGTCGTAGATGCCCGGCACGATGGTGAAGCCGCCCCGCATGAGCAGGTTGACCCGGCCCACCGAGACCTCCCGGCGGGGCCGGTCGGCGCAGCGGGCGATGGCCCGCGCCACCCGCTGCGGGGTGGTGACCGGCAGCGGGGGCCGGCCGGCCCGCCCCAGGTAGTTCGCCGCCCGCTGGTAGACCGGGGTGTCCACACTGCCCGGGGTGACCAGGCAGACGTGCACCCCGGGCAGCTCCCGGGCCTCCTGCTGCACCGTGCGGACCAGCCCTTGCAGGCCCCACTTGCTGGTCACGTAGCCGCTCATGTAGGGGGCGGTGACGTGCCCGAGGACCGAGCCGGTGAGGATCAGGGTGCCCTTGCCGGCCGCCCGGAACCGGCGCAGCGCCACCCGGAGGACACCGGCCGCGCCGAGCAGGTCGGTGCGGACCACCCGGTCGAAGACCGCCGCCGGGAGGTCCTCGAACCGGCCGTACGCCATCACGGCCGCCGTGTGCACCCACACGTCGATGCGTCCGAACTCGGTCACCGCCGTGTCGGCGAGCGTGTCGAGCGCGTCGGGGTCGGTGACGTCGGTGGGCACCGTACGGACCCGCCCCGCGCCGGCGTCGTGGCACTCCCGGCGTACCTCGGCCAGGCTTTCGGGGGAGCGGGCGGCGAGGACCAGGCGGTCCCCGCGCCCGGCGAACTCCAGGGCCGCCGCGCGGCCGATGCCGCTGGTGGCGCCGGTGACCACCACCACCCGGCTCACGGCGCGAGCACGACCTTGACGCAGCCGTCCTCCTTCTTCTGGAACATCTCGTACGCCTTCGGCGCGTCCACCAGCGGCAGCCGGTGGGTCCGCAGGTCCTCCACACCCAGCGGGTCGTCGTCGCCGGACAGCAGCGGCAGGATCTCGTCGGTCCACCGGCGTACGTGGCACTGGCCCATCCGCAACTGGATGCCCCGGTCGAACATCTCCATCAGCGGCATCGGGTCGACCTCGCCGCCGTACACCCCGGAGATCGAGACGGTCCCGCCGCGCCGGACGGCCTTGAGGGCGGCCTTGAGCACGGTCAACCGGTCCACGGCGACCTTGTCGATCATCGTCTGGGCGAGCTTGTCCGGCAGCAGCCCGGCCGCGCTCTGGGCGAGCTTGCCGCTGGTCGAGCCGTGCGCCTCCATGCCGACCGCGTCGATCACCGCGTCCGGGCCGCGCCCGTCGACCAGGTCGATCAGCGCGCCGGGCACGTCGTCGAGCTGGCTGACGTCGAGCGTCTCGATGCCGTGCCGGCGGGCCATCTCCAGCCGCTCCGGCACCAGGTCCAGCCCGATCACCCGGCCCGCGCCGAGGTGCCTGCCGATCCGGGCGCAGAACTGCCCGACCGGACCGAGCCCGAACACGGCCAGGGTGCCGCCGGGCGGGGTGTCGGCGTACTTCACCGCCTGCCAGGCGGTGGGCAGGATGTCGCTGAGGTACAGGTAGCGCTCGTCGGGCCCGGTCTGCGGGATGGTGATCGGGCCGAACTGGGCCTGCGGGACCCGCAGGTACTCGGCCTGCCCGCCGGGTACCGATCCGTAGAGGGAGGTGTAGCCGAACAGCGACGCGCCCTTGCCCTCGGCGGTCACCTGGGTCGTCTCGCACTGGGCGTAGAGCTGCCGCTCGCACATCCAGCAGTGCCCGCAGGAGATGTTGAACGGGACGACCACCCGGTCGCCGGGCTTGAGCCGGGTCACCCCGGAGCCGACCTCCTCGACGATGCCCATCGGTTCGTGCCCGAGGATGTCACCGGGCTTCAGGTACGGCCCGAGCACCTCGTACAGGTGCAGGTCGGAGCCGCAGATCGCGGTCGAGGTGATCCGGACGATCGCGTCGGTCGGTTCCTCGATCCGGGGGTCCGGCACGTCGTCCACCCGGACGTCGTGCCGGCCGTGCCAGGTCAGTGCCTTCATGCCGGAAATCCCCTCTCGGTGCCGTCGACGGGTCTGCTACCCCGAGGGAGGCGCTTGAACCGGCGAGGTGGAACGGCTGTTCGTCAACCAGCACTGCCTCGCCGATCATGGAGTTGCCGTGGGTAACATAACGCCCGTAAAGCCCACAAAATCGGCACCATAACTCCATGATCGCCAAGCGAGCCCACCCCGTTGCCCGATCGGGCACTTCCTGTCCCGGGTTGACCAGCCGCCCACGGCGCTAACGCAACGTTGTTGTCCTGGATGTAGTGGCCTCATGGCGTGCGGAGGCCGCTACATCCAGGATCGAGCCCGCAGCCCGCAGCCCGCAGCCCGCAGCCCGCAGCCCGCGAGCCCGCGAGCCCGCAGACCGGGGCGTGGGGCGCGCTGGGTGCGGGGCGTGGGGGCGGAGGTGTGGGGGCGGGACGGAGCGACCGCCGCACCCCTCGATCGGGGGTGCGGCGGTCGGAGGGTCCGGCGGCGGCCGGTCGGACCGTCGGCGGGCTCAGGAACCGGGGGTGTCGCCGCGCTTGGCGGTGGCGGTGAGGTAGTCCCGGTTGAGCCGGCCGATGGTGTTCAGCGGGATGCCCTTGGGGCAGACCGCGGTGCACTCGCCGGCGTTGGTGCAGCCGCCGAAGCCGGCCTCGTCGTGCGCGTCGACCATGCCGATCACCCGGGTGTAGCGCTCCGGCTGGCCCTGCGGCAGCAGCGAGAGCTGAGTGACCTTGGCGGCGGTGAAGAGCATGCCGGAGCCGTTGGGGCAGGCGGCCACGCAGGCGCCGCAGCCGATGCAGGCGGCGGATTCGAAGGCGGCGTCGGCGTTGGCCTTGGCCACCGGTGCGGCGTGCGCCTCGGGGGCGCTGCCGGTCGGGGCGGTGACGTACCCACCGGCCGCGATGATCTTGTCAAAGGCGCTCCGGTTGACCACCAGGTCCTTGATCACCGGGAAGGCGCGGGCCCGCCACGGCTCGATGTCGATCGTCTCGCCGTCTGTGAACTGCCGCATGTGCAGCTGGCAGGCGGTGGTGCCGCGCTGCGGGCCGTGCGCGTCCCCGTTGATCATCAGACCGCACATGCCGCAGATGCCCTCGCGGCAGTCGTGGTCGAACGCGACCGGCTCCTCCCCGGCCAGGATCAGCCGTTCGTTGAGCACGTCGAGCATCTCCAGGAACGACATGTCGGGGGAGACGTCGTCGACCGGGTAGGTCACCATCCGCCCCTTGTCCTGGGGGCCGGACTGACGCCAGATGCGCAGGGTCAGGTTCACTTGTAGCTCCGCTGCGTGGGGTGGACGTACTCGAACTTCAGGTCTTCCTTGTGCAGCACGGCCGGCTCACCGGTGGCGGTGAACTCCCAGGCCGCCACGTAGGCGAACCGGTCGTCGTCGCGCTGCGCCTCACCGTCGGGGGTCTGGTGCTCGGCCCGGAAGTGGCCGCCACAGGACTCCTCGCGGTGCAGGGCGTCGATGCACATCAGCTCGGCCAGCTCGAAGAAGTCGGCCACCCGGCCGGCCTTCTCCAGCGACTGGTTGAGCCCCTCGCCGTCGCCCGGCACCCGGACCCGCTGCCAGAACTGCTCGCGCAGCGCCCGGATCTCGTCGATGGCCTTGCGCAGCCCGGCCTCGGAGCGCTCCATCCCGCAGTGCTCCCACATGATCTGGCCCAGCTCCCGGTGGAACGAGTCCACCGTCCGGTCGCCGTTCACGGCCAGCAGCCGGGCGATCCGGTCCTCGACGTCCCGCCGGGCCTGCACCGCCGCCGGGTGGCTGGCGTCGACCTTGTCCAGCGGCCCGGAGGCCAGGTAGTGGGCGATGGTGGTGGGCAGCACGAAGTACCCGTCGGCCAGGCCCTGCATCAGGGCCGACGCGCCGAGCCGGTTCGCGCCGTGGTCGGAGAAGTTCGCCTCACCGATGACGAACAGGCCGGGGATGGTCGACTGGAGGTCGTAGTCGACCCACAGCCCGCCCATCGTGTAGTGCACGGCCGGGTAGATCCGCATCGGCACCTGGTACGGGTCCTCGCCGGTGATCCGCTCGTACATCTCGAACAGGTTGCCGTACTTGGCCTCGATGGCCTTGCGGCCGAGCCGGTCGATCGCGTCGGCGAAGTCGAGGTAGACCCCGAGCTTGGTCGGCCCGACGCCCCGGCCCTCGTCGCAGACGTTCTTGGCGGCCCGGGAGGCGATGTCGCGGGGGACGAGGTTGCCGAACGACGGGTAGATCCGCTCCAGGTAGTAGTCCCGCTCGTCCTCCGGGATCTGCCGGGGGTCGCGGTCGTCGCCCTTGGCCTTGGGCACCCAGACCCGGCCGTCGTTGCGCAGCGACTCGCTCATCAGGGTCAGCTTGGACTGGTGGTCGCCGGAGACCGGGATGCAGGTCGGGTGGATCTGGGTGTAGCAGGGGTTGGCGAAGTACGCGCCCTTGCGGTGCGCCCGCCAGGAGGCGGTGACGTTGCAGCCCTTGGCGTTGGTGGAGAGGTAGAAGACGTTGCCGTAGCCGCCGGAGGCGAGCACCACCGCGTCGGCCATCTCGGTGCTGATCTCACCGGTGACCATGTCGCGGACCACGATGCCCCGGGCCCGGCCGTCCACGACGACCAGTTCCAGCATTTCGTGCCGGGTGTGCATCTCCACGTTGCCCAGGCCGATCTGCCGCTCCAGCGCCTGGTACGCGCCGAGCAGCAGCTGCTGGCCGGTCTGGCCCCGGGCGTAGAAGGTGCGCTGCACCTGCGCGCCGCCGAAGGAACGGGTGTCCAGCAGCCCGCCGTACTCGCGGGCGAACGGGACGCCCTGGGCGACGCACTGGTCGATGATGTTGACCGACACCTCGGCGAGCCGGTGCACGTTCGACTCGCGGGAGCGGAAGTCGCCGCCCTTGACGGTGTCGTAGAACAGCCGGTGCACCGAGTCGCCGTCGTTGCGGTAGTTCTTGGCGGCGTTGATGCCGCCCTGCGCGGCGATCGAGTGCGCCCGGCGTGGGCTGTCCTGGTAGCAGTAGCTGCGCACCCGGTAGCCCTGCTCGGCGAGGGTGGCGGCGGCGGAGCCGCCGGCCAGGCCGGTGCCCACCACGATCACCGTCAGCTTGCGCCGGTTCGCCGGGTTGACCAGTTTGGCCTCGAAGCGGCGGGTCTCCCAGCGCTTCTCGACCGGGCCGTCGGGAGCCTTCGTGTCGGCGATCGGCTCGCCCTCGGTGAAGAGTTCCATGTCAGGACACCAATCCGGTGAGTACGGCGAACGGGACCACCAGGTAGCCGGCGCAGAGCACCACGGCGAAGATCAGCGCGGCGGTACGGGCCCGCCGTTCACCCCGAGGGGTCTGCTGACCGAGGCTGCGCAGCGCGGAGAACACCCCGTGCCGCAGGTGGAAGCCGACGGTGACGATCGCCAGGGTGTAGAACAGCGTCACGTACCAGCGTTCCGGGGCGAAGTCGGCGACCACGTTGCCGTACGGGTTGCTGGCGTCGCCGACCGGGTTGAGGGTGCCGGTGGTCAGGTCCAGGATGTGGTAGATCACGAAGAGCAGGATGATCACGCCGCCCCAGCGCATGGTGCGCGCGGCGTAGCTGCCCCGGACCTTCTTGCGGTGGGCGTAGCGCACCGGGCGGGCGGCGCGGGCCCGCACGGCCAGCAGGGTCGCCGCCCAGATGTGCCCGAGCACGGCCACCACCAGCGCGGTGCGCAGGATCCACAGGAACCACACGCCGGGCAGCAGTGGCTTGCCGATGTCGCGCAGCCAGTGGGCGTAGTGGTCGAACGAGGTCTCGCCGGTGAACACCTTGAGGTTGCCGAGCATGTGGGCGACGAGGAACAGCACGAGCATGATGCCCGTCACCGCCATGACGGCCTTCAGGCCGACGTTGGAGCGGATGGGCGACCGAGTTTTCGTGATTACCACCTGACCGACGCTAGGAGCCCCGCAATCAGTCGTCCAATGCATCGAACTCGCAGTCTCGATAGCCGTAAGCTATGAAGATGCAGCTCCATCAGCTGAGGTACTTCGTTGCGGTGGCTGAAGTACGACATTTCACCCAAGCCGCCGACATCGTCGGCATAACCCAGCCGTCGTTGAGTAAGCAAGTTCACGCTCTGGAGACCACCCTCGGCGCCCCCCTGTTCGAGCGGGTACGCGGCAACATCGCCCTCACCGCCGCCGGCGAGGTGCTGCTGCCGCTGGCCAAACGCATCCTCGCCGACGTCGACACCGCCACCCGGGAGGTGCAGGAACTGGTCGGGCTGCGCCGGGGCCGGGTCCGGCTCGGCGCGACCCCCAGCCTGGCCACCTCGCTCGCCCCGCCGGTGCTACGCCGGTTCCGCGACGCCCACCCCGCCGTCGACCTGCGGGTCGAGGAGGGCGGCTCGCAGGACCTGGTCCGCGACCTGCTGCGCGGCGACCTCGACCTGGCCCTGATCATCATGCCGGCCCAGGGGGCCGATCCCGGCCTGCGGGTGGACCCGATCCTGCGGGAGAGCCTGGTGGTCGCCTCGGTGGAACCGCTACCCGCCGCGCTGGTCAGCGGCGAGTTGCGGATCACCGACCTGCGCGGCCAGCCGCTGGTGATGTTCCGCGAGGGCTACGACCTGCGCGACGCCACCATCCAGGCGTGCCGGGAGGCCGGCTTCGAGCCCACCTTCTCGGTCGACGGCGGTGAGATGGACGCCGTGCTCAGCTTCGTCGAGGCCGGCCTGGGCATCGCCCTGGTGCCGGGCATCGTGGTCAGCCGCCGCCCCGGCGTCCGGGTCACCCGGCTCGCCCCGCCCGGGGTGAGCCGGACCATCGCGGTCGCCCGTCGCCGCGACGTGGTGCCCACCCACGCCGGGCGGGAACTGCGCCGCATTCTCCTCGACTACGTGCACGCGGCCACCAGCACCAGCGACCTGCCGCCGGGCGTGGAACCGCTGCCCTGATCAGCGCCCCTCGGCGTCGTCCATCGCCCGGTAGATGCGCTGCTCGGAGACCGGATAGGGGGTGCCGAGAGCCTGCGCGAAGATGTTCACCCGCAACTCCTCGATCATCCAGCGGATCTGCCGTACCGGCTCCGAGGCGCGGCGGGCCGGGGGCAGCGCGGCCACCATGTCCCGGTATTCCTGCTGCACGGTGGCGATCCGGTCCTGCTGCTGTTTGTCCCGCTGCGGGTTGGCGGTCAACCGGTCGAGGCGGCGCTCCATCGCGGTCAGGTAGCGCAGCAGGTCGGGCAGCCGGGCGTACCCGGTCTCGGTGACGAAACCGTCGTGCACCAGGCCGGTGAGCTGCTGGCGCAGGTCGGCCAGGGCGGCCACCACCGCCAGGTTGCGGGTCGCGCCGAGCCGCTGCTCCACCGCGTACGCGGCGGCGAGCACCTGACGGACCCGGCCCATCACCTCCACCACCGTGTCGACCAGGTCGGCGCGGACCCGGTCGCGCAGCGCGGCGAAGCCGTCGGCGTCCCAGGCCGGCCCACCCGCATCGGCGATCAGCTTGTCGATGGCGGCCCCGGCGGCGTCGGCGATGAGCTGCTGCACCCCGCCGTGCGGGTTGCGGCTCAACGCCAGCTTCGCCTCGTTGCTCAGCCGCCCCTGGAGGAACTGCGCCGGTGACGGCACGGTCAGCCGCAACAGCCGCCTGGTGCCCGCCCAGTGCGCGGCGGACTGCTCGGCCTCGGAGTCGAAGACCTTCACCCCGACCGTGGCGCCCTCGTCGACAAGCGCCGGGTAGGCGGTCACCGCGTAACCGGCCCGGACCTGCTCGATGGTGCGCGGCAGGGTGCCGATCGTCCACCCGGTCAGCCCGGTCCGGGCCACCTCCGGCGCGGTGGCGGCCACCACCTGGCGTACCTCCTGGCGGAGCTGGCGTTGCAGGGCCGGCAGGTCCTTGCCCTCGGCGACCGGCTGGTCGGCGTCGCCGATCACCCGGAACGTCACCCGCAGGTGCGGCGGCAGCTTCGCCGGCTCCCACGCCTCCCGGGGCACGGTCACCCCGGTCATCCGGCGTAGCTGCCGACTCAGCGCGTCCAGCAGCGGCTCCTCGCCCGGGGTGATCGCGGCCAACGCCGCACGCGCGTGGTCCGGCACCGGGACGAAGTTGCGCCGGACCGCCTTGGGCAGCGACCGGATGAGCGCGATCACCAGTTCCTCGCGCAACCCCGGCACCTGCCAGTCGAAACTCTCCGCCGGCACCTGGTTGAGCAGCGGCAGCGGGATGTCGACGGTGACGCCGTCGGTGGGCGCGGTCGGGTCGAAGGTGTACGTCAGCGGCAGGGTCACCCCGTCGGCCCGCCACTCGTCCGGGAAGTCGGCCTCGTCGACCCCGCCGCGCCCGGCGTTGACCAGCACCTCCCGGGTGAGGGTGAGCAGGTCGGGCTGCTCGTGGCGGGCCTTCTTCCACCAGGCGTCGAAGTGTCGTCCGGAGACCACGTCGGCCGGGATCCGCTGGTCGTAGAAGGCGAAGATGCTCTCGTCGTCGACCAGGATGTCCCGGCGGCGGGCCCGGTTCTCCAGCTCCTCGACCTCGGCGCGGAGCTTCTCGTTGTCCCGCCAGAACTGGTGGTGGGTCTGCCAGTCGCCCTCCACCAGGGCGTGCCTGATGAACAGCTCCCGGCTCAGCGCCGGGTCGATCCGACCGAAGTTGACCTTGCGGGAGGTGACCAGCGGGACGCCGTACAGGGTGACCTTCTCGTAGGCCATCACGGCGGCCTGCTTCTTCTCCCAGTGCGGCTCGCTGTAGCTGCGTTTGACCAGGTGCTGGGCCAGCGGCTCGACCCACTCCGGCTCCACCCGCCCGGCGACCCGCCCCCACAGCCGGGAGGTCTCCACCAGCTCGGCGGCCATCACCCAGCGCGGCGGCTTCCTGAACAGCGCCGAACCGGGGAAGACCGCGAACTTCGCCCCCCGGGCGCCCAGGTACTCGTGCTTCTGGGCGTCCTTGAGCCCGATGTGCGACAGCAGGCCGGGCAGCAGCGACTGGTGCACCTTCGGGGTGTCGATCTCCTCCGGCAGGTCGGCGGCGACCCCGCGCCGGCCCCCGTCGGCCGGGGGCTGCGCCGCGCCCCGCCGGCCCCGCCGCCCGTCACCCTGCTCCGGGGTACGCAGCACCTGCCGCAACTGGGCGACGATGTCCTGCCACTCGCGGACCCGCAGGTAGTTGAGGTACTCCGCCCGGCACATCCGGCGGAACGCGCTGGAGGACAGCTCCCGCTGCTGCTCGCGCAGGTAGCGCCACAGGTTGAGCAGCGACACGAAGTCGGACTCCCGGTCGGTGAACCGGGCGTGCGCCTGGTCGGCCTGGGCCTGCTTGTCCGCCGGCCGCTCCCGGGGATCCTGGATCGACAGCGCGGCGGCGATCACCAGCACCTCGGTGGCGCAGCCGTTGCGTTCGCCCTCGATCACCATCCGGGCCAGCCGGGGGTCGACCGGGAGCTGGGCCAGCCGCCGGCCCAACGGGGTGAGCCGTTTGGCCGGGTCGGCCTCGGTCGGGTCCAGCGCACCCAGCTCGTGCAGCAGGTTCACCCCGTCGGTGACGTTGCGCCGGTCCGGCGGGTCGATGAACGGGAACGCGGCCAGGTCACCGAGGCCGATGGCGGTCATCTGGAGGATGACCGAGGCGAGGTTGGTGCGCAGGATCTCCGGGTCGGTGAACTCCGGCCGGGAGGCGAAGTCCTGTTCGTCGTAGAGCCGGATGCAGATGCCGTCCGAGGTCCGGCCGCAGCGGCCCTTGCGCTGGTTGGCCGACGCCTGGGAGACCGGCTCGATGGGCAGCCGCTGCACCTTGAGCCGGCTGGAGTAGCGGGAGATCCGGGCCGAACCCGGGTCCACCACGTACTTGATGCCGGGCACGGTCAGCGAGGTCTCCGCGACGTTCGTGGCGAGCACCACCCGGCGTCCGGCGTGCGGGGCGAAGACCCGGTGCTGCTCGGCGGCCGACAGCCTGGCGTACAGCGGCAGGATCTCGGTGCCGAGCAGCGCGCGTTTCGACTGGGTCAGCTTGCCCAGCGCCTCGGCGGTGTCCCGGATCTCCCGCTCACCGCTGAGGAAGACCAGGATGTCGCCAGGCCCCTCGGCGGCCAGCTCCTGCACCGCGTCGCCGATCGCCTGGATCTGGTCGCGGACGTTCTCCTCGTCGTCGCCCCCGTCCTCGTCGCCCTCGGCCACCTCGACCAGCGGCCGGTAGCGCACCTCCACCGGGTACGTCCGCCCGGACACCTCGACGACCGGCGCGGGCTTGCCGTCGGCGTCGGCGAAGTGCTCGGCGAACCGGGCGGTCTCGATGGTCGCCGAGGTGATGACCACCTTGAGGTCGGGACGGCGGGGGAGCAGCTGGCGCAGGTAGCCCAGGATGAAGTCGATGTTGAGGCTGCGTTCGTGCGCCTCGTCGATGATCAGGGTGTCGTACTGGCGCAGCATCCGGTCGGTCTGCAACTCGGCCAGCAGGATGCCGTCGGTCATCAGCTTGACCAGGCTGCGGTCGCTCACCTGGTCGGTGAAGCGCACCTTGTAGCCGACCACGTCGCCCAGTTCGGTGCCGAGTTCCTCGGCGATCCGGTCGGCGACCGTCCGGGCGGCCAGCCGGCGGGGCTGGGTGTGCCCGATCAGCCCGGTGATCCCCCGCCCCAGCTCCAGGCAGATCTTGGGTAGCTGGGTGGTCTTACCGGAGCCGGTCTCACCGGCCACGATCACCACCTGGTGGTCGCGGATGGCGGCGGCGATGTCGTCGCGCCGCTCGCTGACCGGCAACTGCGCGGGGTACGTGATGGTCGGCACGGCGGCCCGCCGGGTGGCCAGCCGGCCCTCCGCCCGGGACACCTCCCCGGCGATCTCGGCCAGCGCCTCGTCGCGCCGCTGCGGGTCGCGCAGCTTGCGCACCCCGTCCAGCCGCCGCTGGAGGCGACGCTGGTCGCGGAACATCAGCGCAGTGAGCCGGCGGTGCAGCTCACGGGCGGACACGGTGGCGGCGGGCGCGGCGGGGCCGGCGGCGGTTGGATTCTGCATGTCGTCGCCAAGGATAGGCAGCCGACCACCGGACCGCCCCCGGGTTACGCCCCGGAGTCCCACGGCCGCTGGTGGGTCGGCTACCCCCGGCTGTCCCGGCGCAGGTCACGGGCCGGGTGGGGGCGGGCGCGCGGTGCGGTGCGCGACCGGTCACGTCCCCCGGTGCGCTGCCCGGGAAACGGGCCGCCGCCGGGCTACGCTGAGCGCCGACGACGCGACCACGGGGGCTGCCGGATGACGACGACGATGCTGGACACCGACCGCGCGCTGGTCCAGGCTGCCACGGCGGTCGCCAAGCTGCGCTGCCGCAGCGAGAACCACACGGTCGCGGCGGCGGCCCGGACCACCGACGGCCGGGTCTTCACCGGGGTGAACCTGTTCCACTTCACCGGCGGCCCCTGCGCGGAGCTGGTGGCCATCGGCGCCGCCGCCACCCAGGGCGTGGGGGAACTGGAGACCATCGTCGCGGTGGGTGACCGGGGACGCGGCGTGATCCCGCCGTGCGGGCGGTGCCGGCAGGTGCTGCTCGACTACCACCCGGGCATCCAGGTCATCGTCGGACCGCTGGACGCCCTGCGCAAGGTGCCGGTGGCCGACCTGCTGCCGGACACCTACATCTGGGCCGAGCAGCGGCTCGACGCCTCCGCCATCGTCCGGACCGGGCAGTGGCCGATGCCGACGGTCCCGGCGAGCCGCCCCGCCTCGGAGGACTGAGCCCCCGTCGTGACGACCGGCCCGGCCGGGTGCGGTCAGCCGTCCTTTGCCGCCACGTCCAGGGCGAGGGCGCGGGTGCGGTCCATCAGCTCCGCCGCCTCGGCTGCGTCCCGGCCGATGCAGACCGCGCCGAACTTGCCGTGGTCGGGCAGAGCGCTGAGCATGTGCAGCACCGTGCCGGTGCGCCGGGTGTGGTCGTAGCGCAGCGGTGACCGCTCGACGGCGTCGATCAGCCGGGCCGGGGCCAGCCCCACCAACGACGGGTCGGTGATCGAGTCGGACGCCTGATAGACCCGCTCCGCGCGGCCGTCGGGGGTGTCGGTGAACAGCCTGCCGTCGGCGTCCGGCACGGTGTCGAGCAGGTGGCTGGCCATCACGAAACCGTGCTTGGTGCCCGTCGCGCGCAGGTTCAGCTCGCAGCCGAGCACCCGCACCGTCGCGCCCCGACGGGCGGCGAGGAAGTCGACGCCGTAGTCGCCAGTGGTGACGCCCTGCGCCACGAGGTACCGGCCGACGCGCAGGCCGTACTCCACCACCGTGTCGCGGTAGGCGGCGTCGGCCGGGAACGAACTGCCGACGTAGGTCAGCCCCACCCCACCGAGCACCTGGTCGTGGGTGGAGACGCACTCGACGTCGCCGGTCGGGGTCACCCGGCCTTGGAAGCTGGGGCTGCGCAGCTCGTCGGCCTCGACGAACTCCTCGGCGACGATGCCGGCGTGGGGGATCAGGTCGGCGAACTCCGCCCAGCCCAGCCTGCCGTCGACGAGGCGGCTGCCGGGCAGCCGCTTGGCCACGGCGGCGACCACCTCGGCCCGGTCGGTGCCGGTGACGTCGGTCAGGTCGACGGTGGCGTTGCCCATCCCCGCGCCGTACGCGGTGCTGCTCAGCTTCAGCACCAGCCGGCGTCGCCCGGCCAGCACGAGGTCGGCGACCGCCTCGGCGAGCGTGTCGACGTCGTGGCACTCGGGGGTGCCCGCCGGCACCTCGATGCCGAGCGTCCGGAACATCTCCCGGCCGGCGCTCTTGGTGCCGAGCGGGATGTACCCGGCGTCGGCCTGGTCCCCGGGGACGCCGAGGGCGGCGGCGTAGTCCTGTAGGGGGCGGGACGGCTCGAAGTAGCTCAGCGCGACCTCGTCACCCGCCTGCCGGGCGGCGGCGACGAAGTCGGCCACCCGCTCGCGCAGCCGGGTGGCCGCCGGGTTGGCCGGGTCGAGCAGCTTGTCGCTCAGCCAGCGGGGCGAGGAGTCGTCGAGGCTGCCGACCACCACCCGGTCCCGGCGGGGATCCCGCCCGTCGACCGGCTCCTGCGGCAGCAGCCCGAGGAAGTAGTCCACCTGGCGGTCGGCGTCGATCATGCGGGGGGCGGTGACGTAGAGCAGCGAACCGCCGCCACGGCAGACCACCGCGACGATCGCCGCCCCGACCGGCCGTTCGGGAAACAACGTCGATCCGCTCAACCGTTCCAACAGTTCGGGGCTGCATTCCCGGCTCTGCACGGAAACGACGGCACGACGGATGCCGGTGACGGCCATCGCGATCATTCTCCTCGGCGACGGAGGTCGACGGGCGGTCGTGCCACCGGAGGTGACATGACCGCCCGTCCGACGGACGGTGGGCCCGACCCTAACACCGCGATCGACGCCCCGAGGTGACCCGCGTCCGCCCGCGATTCCCCCGCCGTCAGGGGTGGGTCAGCGCTTTCACCACCGCGAATGCACCGTCCTGTTTGAGTACGGTGCGGTGGTACAGCTCGGTGTAGAAGGCGCAGAACAGCCGGTACACGTTGGTGATGTGTTCCACCACCCGACGCCGGTCGTCGTCGGTGTGCACGAACGTCATGAGCACGTCCCACACGAAATCGGTGTGGTCGTCCTCCAGGTCGTGGTTGACGTGCGCCTGCTGCCCCTTGGCCATGCCCGCGCCGAGCACCTGCTCGACGTTCTCGATCCAGTCCGGTTGGGTCATCAGCGAAACGTTCTCGATGAAGTACGAACTGGACAGCGAGGCCAGCGGCCGGCCCTCGTGTTCGAGGCCGTAGTAGAAGTAGCCCTGGAGCAGTTTGGTGGAGAACATCGGCTCGGTCGAGTAGATCTCCTCCCGGCTCACCCCGACCCGTTCCAGGTCCTTGGCGAACATCGAGTCGTGCAGCATCTCGTCCTCGGTGTACGCACACCACTTCTTGGCCAGCACCGGGTTGTGCTTGGTGAAGTAGTGGATCGTCAGCGCGTCGATCCACCGCTTCATCCGCAGCCGGAGGATGATCTCGATGACGTGCCGCTGGTAGTAGGCCATGTTGATGTCCCTGGCCCGGAAGAGGTGGTCCGCGCCCTCGACCTCGCGGTAGAACTGCTGCACCATCTGTCGCAGCAGTTCGTCGACCTCCTGCTTGAACTCGGCGTGCTCGTTCTTCGTCATGCGCTTGCCGGCCCCTGTCGTCAGTCGGATGCCGCGGCCGGAATCGCGTACTGCCGGCTGCGGCGGGAGATGGCGGTCTTGTCGGGAAGGTGGCGGTCGAGCATTTCCAGGCCGCGGGCGACGCGCCGGACCCGTTCGACGGTCCGTGCCTCACTCGGCGGGTCGTACGGATGTTCCTGCACGCTCGCGCCCATCTTGAGCATCACCGGTGCGGCGATCTGGACGATCTCGGCCAGTTCGTAGAACCGGATGAAGCCGCCCTTGGTGCGGTAGACGTCGGTGGGCACGTCCATCGGCAGTTCGGGGTTGAGCCGCCGGATCTCCTGGATCATCGGCAGGCCCAGGTCGTGCGCCAGGGTGATGCTGTCGGCACCGTTCTCGGCGAAGATCCGCGCCAGGAACGGGTTCGTCGGCATGCAGTGGCTGGAGGTCTTGAAGACCAGGTCGGCCGGGAGCAGCCCGTCCGACCGCAACTCCGCGAGCACCCGCAACACGCCGATGTCGTAGACGGTGATGCCCCGGCAGCCGAGCGCCGCGAGCCGCAGCGCCTCGGCGACGCAGGCGCGTATCCCGTCGCTGTTGTTGATCTGCCGCCCCATCTCCAGGCCGAAGCCGGTGCGGTAGAAGGCGCTCTTCGTGTCGTACTCGGGGCGCGGGCCCAGGCTGACCACGATGCCGTGGTCGTTCTCCCGGCACAGGGCGAACATGTCGGTCAGTTCGGCGTCCGAGAGCAGAAACGACCCCAGCGTCTCGTTGAACCGGGTGACCCGGACCCCGTGCTCGTTGAGCAGTTTGACCATGATTTCGAGGTCGCGCATCGAGTTCACCGCCGGGATCTCGACGCCGAACTGCCCGCCCCCGTCGAACTCGCCGGCCGAGCGGTGGAACTCGACGGTGTCGGTGAACGGGTAGCCCTTTCCGGCCAGCCAGTCCCGTGCCGCACTGCCGGACATGGTTACGTCGTTCACGCGATCTCCTGTCGGGGTGCCGGATCGGGGGTGATGCCCAGTGCCGCGGCCAGTGCCGCGCGGGCGGCCGGTGTCGGGGCGTGCACCAGGCACAGCACCCGGTCGAACTCTCCGACCTCGGCGGCGAAGAATGCGTCGACGCGCCGGTTTCCGGAGCGTGGCTGGTACCGCCAGAAGTCACTGCCGACGCTGCCGCCGCCGTGCACGACCACCCCGGTACGAGGATCGAACCGGCATTCCGGTGACAGTCGGGCGGCCAGTCGGGCGGCCAGCCGGCGTACCTCGTCGGGGTCGGAGCCGTCGAGGGACGGATAGCAGCGGATGTCGTCGTGCACGGTGAACCGGTGCATCACCGCGTACGCCTTCGGCGTGTAGGTCTTCATCGCCACCAGTTCCGGAAAGTCGCCGAGCCGGCGGGTGATTTCGCGGAACAGTCGGGAGACCAGACCGAAGGCGACGGTTCCCCCGTGGTGGTCCTCGGCGACCAGCAGGGTTTCGATGTAGGTGAAGGGCTGGTCGTCGGGGTCGCGTTCGGTGGCGGCGATGAGCCCGACGCACCCGTGGGCCGTCTCGGCGGCGACGAGGTGGTGGCTCTCCCGCAGGATGTGCTGTTTGGTGGCCAGGTAGTCGGCGACCTGGTGGCGGGGCATCGACCGGGCCAGGTCGGTGCGTATTCGGTGGACGAAATCAGGGGGGATCGATTCTGCCCCGGCGAAGTAGCGGAACCGGACGTGACTCATCGGAAATTCCACCTCCGATCGACCAGGTGCTTTTCTGCGCCATTACGCATCGAGGTAGACCAACGTTATTTCCGCAACACTCTACGTTCGGGGCCGGCGCTCAAGGTGATCGGAGCGGTATTTGGGAAAGTCTGCAACGACAGACAGATCGGACGGCGGCGGTGCCGTCCGATCTGTCTCAGAAAACTATGCAGGTCAATGCATAAACGAATGTTCCGGGAGTGTGGTCAGGCGGCGGTGGACCAGATGGCGCGGAAGGCGGCCGCCTCGCCGGCGAGCCACTGCTCGACCTGTGCCGGCTTGACATGCTCGGGCGTCCGGTGTGCCACCCCGCGCCGCACGTCCACCAGGACCGGCTCGGCGTGCGGCAGCACCGCGTCCATGTGTCGGGCCATCAGGTGCAGGGTGGCCAGGGCCGCCTCCTCGCTCGGCGGGGTTTCGTCGAAGTGCAGCCGCACCGCTTCGGCGTGGCCGTCGGCGTACCGGACGCCGAAGTGGGGATTGATCTTGACGGGCAGGTCGCCGAGCATCGCGAGGGCGTCGCGGGTCTGCGCCAGGTCGACGCCGGCCGGCTCGCCGAGCGACGCCAGCCACGCCGTCGCGCCGGGCGTCAGCGCCTGGTAGAGCGGACGCCAGCGCGGCTTGACCAGATCGGCCACCCCGGCCAGGTGGGTGCCGCCGGTGTGGAAGGCGATGTCGGCCTTGAGTGCCTTGACGAACTGGCCGTGCGGGTTGAAGCCGTGCCGGCTGGCCCGCTGCTTGCGCAGCCCGCCGACGAAGCTTGCCTTGGTGGGCCCGGTGCGGTCGACGTACCGGGTGAAACCGAGGAGGGTGGCGTACGGCGTGAGGGGGGCGTTGACGGGCGCGGTCACGAGCGTCCTCCCAGCTCAGGAACTCGATTAGTACATACATTCTAATCGACGGGGGTGACATCTCCCAGGGGTGGAAGCCGTCGATCCTCCATGTTCCGGCGCACTGGCCAACGTCGGCCGGACCGGACCACGCCCGCGCCATCGGAGTGACCATGCCGGCCGTCGACGCACCTGGCGTTTCCTACACTCGCCACCATGGCGACGTCACCTGCTGCCGTTCGAGACCTTGGCTACGAACTGAAGGAACTCGGTTGGGTCAGCGATCTCCTGGTGGCAGGGTCGTTGGCCACCGGTGACTACGTCCCACGCATCAGCGATCTTGACCTGGTTGCGCTTGTTGACGGCCCTGTCGACACCGGTCGGCAGGCAGCACTTTCAGTGATCCACCGTCGACTCGACGGCGGGAGCGGCGCGGGCTTCAGCCTGGGCTGCGTATACGTCGACACTGCGACCGTCTCCGATATCGAGGAGCAGCATCCGACCTGGACTCACGGCCAACTCGTTCACCGCATTCTTTCCCGGGTCACCAGAGCAGAACTGGCGAGACACGGATACGAGGTCTTCGGACGCTCGCCGCGCGAGGTCTTCCCCGCAGTCTCAGCCGAGGACATACGAGCGGCGGCCCGCGCCGAGCTCACCGGCTACTGGGCCTGGGCCGTTCGACGTCCGTGGATATGGGCGGACCCCACCATCGCTGAACTCGGCCTTACCTCCATGGCCAGGGGGCGCCACGCACTCGACAAGGGCGAACTCCTCACCAAGACGCAGGCCATCAGACAGGTGCACGCCCCGACCTGGCTGATCGACCAACTCAGCGCGAGACGGCGAGGCGAAGCCGTCTCCTCGCCCCGGATACGGACAGCCGTAGTCGCCTGGCTCGACGCCCGCCGGACAGTCGCTCGCGCGAAGCGCGCTCGGTGAACTCCCGACTCCCGCCTCGCCGCAACGCCCCGGGCGGCCACCGATGCCCGGACACGGACGCACCGGACGGCCCCTGCGGAGAAGAACTCAGAGCTGCCCCACGTCCGTCACCCGGACCACGGCGGCCCCCACCTCGTCCGAGGCGGCCAGGTCGACCTCGGCGCTGATCCCCCAGTCGTGGTCGCCCTCCGGGTCGTCCAGGATCTGCCGGACGGTCCACTTCTCCCGGCCCTGCTCGATCATGAGCAGCGCCGGGCCACGCGCGTCCGGCCCCACCCCGATCCCGTCGTACGCCGCGAAGTACGGCTCCAGCGCCTCCGCCCAGGCGTCGGCGTCCCACCCGGACGCCCCGTCCAGCTCGCCCAGGTCCCACCAGCGGCGCAGGGCGGCCAGCTCGACCCGGCGGAACAACGCGTTGCGCACCAGCACCCGGAAGGCACGGGCGTTGCGGGTGACCGCCGGCACCCGCTCCTCCAGCGACGCGTGCGCCTGGGCGGCGTCGGCGACGTCGGACGGGTTGCGCAGCCGCTCCCACTCGTCGATCAAGCTGGAGTCGACCTGCCGGACCAGCTCGCCCAGCCACTCGATGAGGTCGACCAGCTCCTCGGTCTTGGCGTCCTCGGGCACGGTCTGCCGCAGCGTCTTGTACGCGTCGGCGAGATAGCGCAGCACCAGCCCCTCGGACCGGGTCAGCCCGTAGAACTGCACGTACTCGCCGAAGGTCATCGCGCGTTCGTACATGTCCCGGACCACGGACTTGGGGGAGAGCTGGTGGTCGGCGACCCACGGGTGCCCCTGCCGGTACATCTCGTACGCGGCGTGCAGCAGCTCCGCCAGCGGCTTCGGCCAGGTCACCTCGTCGAGCAGCTCCATACGGGCCTCGTACTCGATGCCGTCGGCCTTCATCGCGGCGACCGCCTCGCCGCGCGCCTTGAACTGCTGCGCGGAGAGCACCTGGCGCGGGTCGTCGAGGATCGACTCGATCACGCTCAACACGTCCAGGGCGTACGACGGGGATTCGGCGTCGAGCAGTTCGATGGCGGCCAGGGCCAGCGGCGACAGCGGCTGGTTGAGCGCGAAGTCGAGCTGGAGGTCGACGGTGAGCCGGACCCGGCGGCCCGTCTCGTCGGGCTCGTCGAGCTGCTCGACCACCCCGCCGGCCCGCAGCGCCCGGTAGATCGCGATCGCCCGGCGGATGTGCCGGCGCTGGGCGGCGGCGTCCTCGTGGTTGTCGGTGAGCAGGTGCCGCATCGAGGCGAACGCGTCACCCGGCCGGCCGATCACGTTGAGCAGCATCGAGTGGCTGACCTGGAAGCTGGAGGTGAGCGGCTCCGGCTCGGCCTCGACCAGGCGCTGGAACGTCGGCTCGCCCCAGCCGACCGAGCCCTCCGGCGGCTTCTTCTTCACCACCTTGCGCCGCTTCTTCGGGTCGTCACCGGCCTTGGCCAGGGCCTTCTCGTTGTCGATCACGTGCTCGGGGGCCTGCACCACGACCCGGCCGAGGGTGTCGAAGCCGGCCCGCCCGGCCCGCCCGGCGATCTGGTGGAACTCGCGGGCCTTGAGCAGCCGGGTGCGCACCCCGTCGTACTTGCTCAGGCCGGTGAACAGCACCGTGCGGATCGGCACGTTGATGCCCACGCCCAACGTGTCGGTGCCGCAGATGACTTTCAGCAGCCCGGCCTGGGCCAGCGTCTCCACGAGCCGGCGGTACTTGGGCAGCATCCCGGCGTGGTGCACGCCGATGCCGTGCCGCACCAGCCGCGACAGCGTCTTGCCGAAGCCGGAGGTGAACCGGAAGTTGCCGATCGCGGCGGCGATCATGTCCTTCTCGGCCCGGGTGCAGACGTTCACGCTCATCAGCGCCTGGGCGCGTTCCAGCGCGGCGGCCTGGGTGAAGTGCACCACGTACACCGGGGCCTGCTTGGTCTCCAGCAGCTCCTCGAGGGTCTCGTGCAGCGGCGTCATCGCGTACGAGAAGATCAGCGGGACCGGCCGCTCGGCCGACCGGACGACGGCGGTCGACCGGCCGGTACGCCGGGTCAGGTCGTCGACGAACCGGGTGGTGTCCCCCAGGGTGGCCGACATCAGCACGAACTGCGCCTGCGGCAGCTCGATGATCGGCACCTGCCAGGCCCAGCCCCGGTCCGGCTCGGCATAGAAGTGGAACTCGTCCATGATCACCTGGCCGACGTCGGCCCGCGCGCCCTCGCGCAGCGCCAGGTTGGCCAGGATCTCGGCGGTGCAGCAGATGATCGGGGCGTCGGCGTTGACGCTGGCGTCGCCGGTCAGCATGCCGACGTTCTCCGCGCCGAACACCTCGCACAGCGCGAAGAACTTCTCCGACACCAGGGCCTTGATCGGCGCGGTGTAGAAGCTCGTCCGGTCGTCGGCCAGGGCGGTGAAGTGCGCCGCGATCGCGACCAGGCTCTTGCCCGAACCGGTCGGCGTATTCATGATCACGTTCGCGCCGGAGACGATCTCGATGACCGCCTCCTCCTGGTGCGGGTAGAGGTCCAGCCCACGCTCGGACGCCCAGCCGGCGAACGCGTCGAAGAGGGTGTCGGGGTCGGCGCTTCGAGGCAGCGCGGCAGTCAGCGTCATAGCGCCCCCATCGTGCCCGCACCACCACCCCGCCCGCCAACCGGGCCACCCGCGCGCTGAACCGCCTGGGGGTCGAGGTAGCGGCATCACTACCGGTCGGACACCGCCGGACGGGCCGCGCAGCGGGCTCAGCGGCGGCGGTGCACCAGATCGAAGACGGGCCGCCCGGCGGTCAGGGCCCGCCGCTCGAACTTGGTCACCGGGCGGTGGGCGGGCCGGGGAGCGTACCCGCCGTGCACGTCGACCAGCTCCGGGTCGGCGGTCAGCGTCGAGCGCATCGACCCGGCGTACTCGGCCCAGTCGGTGGCGCAGTGCAGCGTCCCGCCGCCGGCCAGCCGGGACCGCAGCAACGCCACGTGCTCCGGCTGGATGATCCGCCGCTTGTGGTGCCGCGACTTGGGCCACGGGTCCGGGAAGAACACGTGCACCGCGTCCAGGCAGCGCTCCGGCATGGCCCGGAGCAGCTCCAACGCGTCACCCTGGGCGACCCGGACGTTGCCCAGGCCGTGCCGCTGCACCAGGTCGAGCAGGTTGGCGATGCCCGGGGTGTGCACCTCGACCGCCAGGTAGTCCCGGTCCGGGTCGGCGGCGGCCATCGCCGCGGTGGCGTCACCCATCCCGGAGCCGATCTCCAGCACCACCGGCGCGCCCCGACCGAAGAACCCGGCCGGATCGACCGGCCCGTCGAGGTCGGCGATCTCGATCCCGTACGCCGGCCGCAGCCGGGCCAGCGCGTCGGTCTGCCGGCTGGTCATCCGGCCCCGTCGGGGGTGGAAGGTGCGGATCGTCCCGGTGCCCGGCCGGGCCACCGGGACGGCGGGGTTCTGGTCGATGGAGGTCACAGCGACCCGAGCCTACGCGACGGTTCCGCCGTATCGGATGTGCCGTCGGTCGGAGGGTGAGACGATTCATCCCGTACGGCAGGTCGGCGTCCGGGTCGGTCCGGCGCTGCCCCGGGGCGCCGGAAGGGGGAGACGTGTCGGTTCCGCTGTACCGCACCGCGCTCGCGGTCGCCGTCGGTGCCCTCGTCCCCGCGCTGTGGCACACCGCCCCGGCACCCGCCGCCCCGCCTTCCGCCGCTCCGGTCTCCGCCGCCCCGCTTTCCATGGCCCCGCTTTCCACCTCGCCGTTTTCCGTAGCCCGGCTTTCCGCCGCTCCGCAGGCTGTCGCCGCGGCCCCGGGGCCGGGTCAGCCCCCGCCCGACGGCGGTGGTGAGCCGCAGCCGCCGCCAGGCGTGCTCTTCGTCGAGGTGACCCCGGGGACCGTCGAGCCGGGTTACCTGGTCGGCATCCGGGCGAGCTGCCACGACAACTCGATCCCGGCGACCGTCGTGTCCGACGCCTTCGGCCGGGTCCAGGTGCAGCCGCAGCGCGGGCTGCTCACCGCCGCGCCGATGGTCAAGGAGCGCGTCCGCCCGGGCAACTACCGGGTCAAGCTGGAATGCCCCGACGGGGCGACCGCCTCGACGGCGCTCCAGGTGGTCAAGAAGGTCAAGCCCAGCCCCGGGCCGCACACCGGCTTCGGCGGCGCGGCCGGTGCCGGCGGGCTGCCCGGCGGGCTGCTCGTGCCCGGCGGGCTGGCGTTGACCATCGCCGGGGCCGTCGTCGGTATCGTGGCGGCCCGCCGGCCGCGTGGCGTCACCGGGCAGTGACGTGCCGCCCGCCTCCCCGGGTCCGCGCAACGGCCCGCTCCCGCCCCCGGGCAGCCCGCCCCCCGGTGGTACGCGGTCGCACCCTTCCCCCTCCGGCGGCCCGCTGCCCGGCGGTGCCCGCCCACGCTGGGGCGGCCTGATCCCCCCACCGCCCGGTCCGCCGCCGTCCGCCGCCGCGACCGCGACCGCGCGGCACGGCACTCCGACCCGCAGCACTGCGCCCCGGCCGCCCGACGATCCGATGTCGCCGCCGTTCCGTGCCCCGGTCCCGTCCAGCGGCGGCCCGACCGGCTCCGGCCGGTCCCCGTCCAGCAGCGCCCCGGCCCCGGCCGCCCCGGACGGCGGCCGGTCCCCGACGCGCGGCCCGTGGTCGGTGCCGCTGGCGGTGGTGCTGGTGCTGCTCGGGGTCTTCGCCACCGGTGCCGGGCTGGGGCGCTCGGTCGGGCCGCTGGACCGGACGGGCACGCCCTCGCAACGTCCGGCCGCCGACGCCCGGCGGAGTCCCGCGCCGGGCAGCCTGCCGGCCAGCCGACCGGTCCGGCTCACCGTGCCCACCATCAAGGTGGCCGCCCCGGTGGCCCCGGTCGGTCAGGCCCGCGACGGGTCGATCGACGTGCCGCCGCTCGACCGGCACAACGAGACCGGCTGGTACGACCGGGGCCCGACCCCCGGCGAGCCCGGCCGGGCGATCATCGTCGGCCACGTGGACTCGAAAGACGGCCCCTCGGTCTTCTACGACCTGCGCAAACTCGCCCCCGGCGACACGATCGAGGTGACCCGGGAGGACCGACGGGTGGTGGTGTTCCGGGTCGACTCGGTGGAGTTCTTCGACAAGTCGGCCCTGCCCGCCGACCGGGTCTACGGCCGCGACGGCGCACCCGCCCTGCGGTTGATCACCTGCGGCGGCCAGTGGATCGGCGGACGCACCGGATACGCCGACAACGTCATCGCGTTCGCCTCGCTGGCGGCGACGCGGTCACCCTGAGCAGCCGGAGCGTTATTGCGGCGACGCCGCCCGCCGGCGGATGGCAGGATCGCGCGGTGACGGCGGACGTGGTGCGGCAGGCTTTCACCTGGATCGAGTCGGTGGCGGTGCCCGCCGACGGCGGCCCGCTCTGGCGGGAGGCGGGCGAACCCTTCGACGACCTGTACGCCGGCACCGCCGGGGTGCTGCTCGGCTGCGCCGAGGCCACCGCCGCCTCCCCGGCAGGCGGGCTGCCCACCGGGACCGCGCCGCCCGTCACCGGGTCGGGCAGCGGGGCCGGGCCGGACAGCGGGACCGGGTCGGCTCTCGACCGGGTCGCGGCCGGTGCCCGGGACCGGTTGGTGCACCTCGCCCGGCACGAGCCGGACGCCCCGACGCTGCCCGACGACGGAATGTTCGGCGGTTGGGCCGGAGCCGCCGTCGCCCTGCGCGCCTGGGGTCGGGTCGCCGCCGACCCGGTCGCCCTCGACGTCGCCGCGTCGGTGACGGCACGCGTCGCCGAACGGCTGCGCGACCGCCCGGTGGACCCGGGCCGGTGCTCCGACGTCATCTCCGGCGACGCGGGCATCCTGCTGGCCCTCCTCGACGCCCACGACGACACCGCTCCGGTGGTGACGCAGGCGGCTCACCTCCTCGCCGACGGGCTGGTCGGGCTCGCCGAGGAACACCCGGACGGGCCGCACTGGCGGATGCGGGCCGGCGACGAGCGCCTGATGCCGGGCTTCTCCCACGGCACCGCCGGGGTCGCCTACGCCCTCGCCGTCGCCGGTGTCACCCTGCGCCGCGACGACCTGCTCGACACCGCCGTCCGGGCCGCCGACGGCCTGCTGGCCATGGGCCACCACCCGGACGGCTGGGCGCTGCCACTGCTGGTCCCGCCCCGCCCGGACCGCCCGGCTGTCAACTTCGGCTGGTGCCACGGCCCCACCGGTACGGTGCGGCTGTTCACCCTGCTGGACACCGTCGACCCGCAGCCCCGCTGGCAGCGGGCCGTGGACGGATGCCTGCGGGCGCTGCGCGACAGCGGCCTGCCGCAGCGGAGGTACCCGGGCTACTGGGACAACCTCGCCCGGTGCTGCGGCACGGCCGGCGTCGGGCAGTTGCTGCTCGACCGCTACTGGTCCACCGCCGACCCCGCCCTGCTCGACTGGGCGCACCGGCTCGCCGGGGACGTGCTCGCCCGGACGGTGTCCACCCCGACGGGGGTCGCCTGGTCCAACACCGAACACACCCGGACCCCGGCGGAACTGCCGCCGGAGCCCGGGTTCATGCAGGGCGCCGCCGGGATCGCCGGCTGGCTCGCCCGGCTCGCCGCCCCCACCACCGCGCCTGTCCTGCCCTGGCTCTGACCGCCGGGGCCGCCGGTCAGCCCTTGCCGGTCACCTGCTGGACCACCTCGAACTCCAGCAGCGTCGCGCCGGAGGCGACCGGCCGCTGCTGCTCGCCGCCCCCACCACCGGCGTGCGCGGCGCGCGACGGCCCGGCCGCCCACGCCTGGTACGCCTCCTCGGTCTCCCAGCGGGTGTACACGAAGTAGCGGCTCTCGCCGGCCACCGGGCGCAGCAGTTCGAAGCCGAGGAAACCGGGGGAGTTCTCCACCGCGCCGGCCCGGGCGGCGAACCGCTTCTCCAGTTCCTCGCCGGCACCGGGCGGGACGTCGATCGCGTTGATCTTCACGACTGCCATCTCCCCACCCTAGCCCCGCGCCACCGGGCCGGCCCCCGGCTGGTGCGCCGGGTCCGGTGAACGGATCGTGGAGAGTTGTCGTCGCCCCGCCCGCCACAACTCTCCACGATCCACCTGCCGCCGGCCCGTCCCGGCGAAACGATCAGTCGGTGGGTGGGTGGAGCCAGGCCAGGAAACGGTCGGTCAGGTCGACCTGACGACCACAGTCGAGCTGCGTCAGGTGTTCGGTAGCCTCCACCGACAACTCGGCCAGGAGAACCCGAAGAACGAATCTCTACGGGACGCGCTGACCGCCGCCGGGCTCACGGTCGGCCAGCTCGCGGAGAAGTGCGACGTCGATGCCAAGACCGTGCAGCGGTGGGTCAGCCGGGGTCGCCTGCCGCATCCACGCTCGCGGGTGCGGGTGGCAGGTGTTCTGGGTAAGGATGTGGACGTGCTGTGGCCTGATGCTGTGCGTCGCGCGGTCAAGTTGGGTGCGGACCGGGAGTTGGTGGGCGTCTATGCCCGCCGTTCCGACCTGCCCCGGTCGTTGCTCCGGGAGTTGATCGAGGGAGCGCGGTCCCGCCTCTGGTTCGGCGGCTACACGAGCTACTTCGTCTGGCTGGACGTGCCGAACGCCGCCGGGACCCTGGGGGCGAAGGCGCAGGCCGGAGCGGACGTACGTTTCCTGCTCGGTGACCCGGCGAGCCCGGTCACCGCCGGTCGGGACCGGGTCGAGGCGACCCCCCTCGACCTCGGGACCCGGATCGCCATGACGCGTGCCGAGATCGGCAAGTCGCCCACCCCGCTGGCCGTGCGGCTGTCCGACCGGCACGTCGCGATGTCGGTCTGGGTGTTCGACGACGACGCGATCGTGGCCACCCACATCGGCGGCGCGCTGGGCCAGGACTCCGTCACGTTCCACCTGCGCCGGCGGGAGAGCGATGGGCCGTTCAGCAGGTACGTCGAGCACTTCGAGGCGCTCTGGGCCGATGCGACGCAGCAGCAGCCCGCCGATGCGGCAGCAGAGCAGCGGGGCTGACCGGCTGGGTGTGGCGCGTTACCGGGCCCCGGTCGGGTGGGTCGGCTCCGTGCCGGGCAGGTCGGCGTCGACCACGACCGGGGCGTGGTCGGAGGGGCCCTTGCCCTTGCGGGCCTCCCGGTCGACGTACGCGGAGCGGACCGCGCGGGCCAGCGGCGCGGAGGCGTACACCAGGTCGATCCGCATGCCCTTGTTCTGGTGGAACATGCCGGCCCGGTAGTCCCAGTAGGTGTACGGGTGTGGGCCCTTCATCGGGGTGGGCACCACGTCGCTGAGGCCGAGGTCGCGCAGGGCGGCCAGGGCGGCCCGTTCGGCGGGGGTGACGTGGGTCGAGGTGGCGAAGAGCGCCGGGTCCCAGACGTCGGCGTCGGTCGGGGCGACGTTGAAGTCCCCGCAGACGGCGACGGGGCCACCGGCGGCCACCGCCGGCGTCACCGCGTCCCGCAGCGCCGCCAGCCAGGCCAGCTTGTACGCGTAGTGCGGGTCGTCGGTGGCGCGGCCGTTCGGCACGTACACCGACCAGATCCGGACCCCGGCGCAGGTGGCGGCGATGGCGCGGGCCTCGGGCCGGGGGAAGCCCGGCTCGTCGGGGAGCCCGACGGCGACGTCGGTCAGGCCGACGCGGGACAGGACGGCGACCCCGTTCCACCGGCCGTCGCTGTGGCTGGCCACCTCGTAGCCCAGCTCGCCGACCTCGGCGACGGGGAAGGCCCCGTCGGGGCACTTGGTCTCCTGGAGGCAGACCACGTCGGGGGCGGTGCCGGCCAGCCAGTCCAGCAGGCGGGGCAGGCGGGCCTTCACCGAGTTCACGTTCCAGGTCGCCAGGCGCATGGGCCCAGCCTGCCGCATCGCGGCCCGGCCCGCCGGGCCGGCCCGCCGTCGGGCCGGTTCCGGCGCGCGGGGGCGGGTGGGCGGGCCGGGCGGCGGCGACACCGCCCGGCCGTGGGTCAGGCGCCCGGGGTCTCCCCGGGTCGGGTCTGCTCGGCGAGGAAACGCTCCAGCTCGGCACCCAGCTCGTCGGCGGTGGGCAGCGGCCCGGTCTCGGCGGCGAGCAGGTTCTTCTCACCCCGGCCCCGGGCGAACGCGTCGTACTGCTCCTCCAGGGCGGTGACCAGCGCGGCGGCCTCGTCGGTCTGGGCGACCTGCCGGTCGATCTCCACCCGGACCGCCTCGGCGGCGGAGCGCAGGCTCTCGTTGGGCAGCAGCAGACCGGTGCTGCGGGACACCGAGGCGAGCAGCACCTCGGCGGCGGCCGGGTACTCCGTCTGGGCGACGTAGTGCGGCACGTGTGCGGAGAACCCGAGGGCGTCCCGGCCGGTCTCGCCGAGCCGGTACTCCAGCAGGTGCCCGACGCTGCCCGGGACCTGCACCCGCTGCAACCACGGTTCGTAGCCGGCGATCAGTTCACGGCGGGTGGCGTGCGCGGTGACCCCGGTGGGCCGGGTGTGCGGGACGGCCATCGGGATCGAGTTGAGCCCGACGGTGAGCCGGACGTCGAGCCGGGCGACCACCGCGCCGACCGCCGCCACGAACCGCTCCCACTGAAGGTCCGGCTCGGGGCCGGTGAGCAGGAGGAACGGGGTTTCGTCGTCGTCGCGCAGCAGGTGCAGGGCCAGCTCCGGGGCGTCGTAGTCCTCCCAGTGGTCCTCGACGAAGGTCATCACCGGGCGGCGGGACCGGTAGTCGAAGAGCTGGTCGACGTCGAAGGTGGCGATCGTCCGGGCGTCCAGTGAGGTGAGGAGCTGCTCGCGGGCCAGCCGGGTGGCGTTGCCGGCGTCGACGAAGCCGGTGAGCGCCTGGATCAGCACCGGCTGACCGAGGTCGGGCAGATCGTCGGTGAGCTGGTACAGCTCGTGTGGGTCGAGCACCGGTCGGACCTCCTGAGGAAATGCGCCTACGGGCGACCGCGCACGGACGGCACCCGGTTCGGGGAACGTACGCGTCGGCGTCATCCATTCCATCACTGGGCGCGTCGTGACCGATCCGGCTATCAAACCAGGAGGAAGCCACCAATTCGCCGGACGGGCCGGAGTGGCTCGGTCGGACGGTTCCGGCGTGTCACCCGAAAGGGTGACATGGTGGATCATGCAGCCGGCCACGGTGGTCTGGGTGGTCGATCCACTCCGACGACGGCGGGCGCGGTTGTTGACCGCAATGCCCGTTTCGGGTGGTATGTCGCCCTGGGTCTGCGTCCGGGGTGGGCGTCCCGGCGGCCCGCCGGAAAGTGTGGCGAGGGCCACTTCCTGCTGGTGGGTGGGCGGGAAAGGGCATGCCTAGCCTCGGCGGATGCGTGACGACGACACCATCGACGACCAGGGGGCCCCTCGGGGCATGACTGGCCGTTCGGACGACACCCCCTCGTCCGTTCAGGTCGGCGTTCTCCGTGAACCCGACTCCCTCCGTACCCGCCTCGGCGGGCTCGTTAACCTTCGCCGCCGCCGGCCGGCGCTGCTCGCCGCCGGGGTGCTCTGCTGCCTCGGCCTCACCGCCGTCGCCGGCGTCCAGGCACTGCCGGACGAGCGGGCCGACGACCGGACCGGCACCGAGGCCGCCCTCGCCGAGCGCGCCCAGCAGCAGGCCGCCTCCCGCGCCGAGGTCCGTACCCCGGTCACGGTCGTGCCCAGCAGCCCGCCCGCCGCCAGCCCGCCCGCCGCCACCCCCAGCCCGACCCCGAGCGCGACCAGGACCACCAAGCCCAAGCCCCGGCCGAAGCCGAAGCCCCGACCCAAGCGGATCGTTCCGGTGGCCGGCCTCGACCAGGCCCAGATGGACAACGCCAAGGAGATCGTCAAGGCCGGCCGGGCGATGGGCGTGCCGCGCCGGGCCCTGGTCATCGCGGTGGCCACCGCCATGCAGGAGAGCAACCTCTACAACTACGCCAGCGGGGTGCTGCCCGAGTCGCAGAACTACCCGCACCAGGCGATCGGTTGGGACCACGACTCGGTCGGGCTGTTCCAGCAGCGCCCGAGCAGCGGCTGGGGCGAGGTCGGCCAGCTGATGGACCCGGCGTTCGCCACCCGGGCGTTCCTCACCGCGCTGCTGGAGATCCCCGGCTGGGCGGACCTCCCGCTCACCGTCGCCGCGCAGGCCGTGCAGATCTCCGCCTACCCGGACCTCTACGCCCAGCACGAGTGGCGGGCCACCGAGGTGGTCACCGCCCTCCTGGTCTGAGCCGCCGGCCCGGCCCGCACCGCGGGCCGGGCCGGGCCGGTTCGCGTCGGCGTCGCCGGATGGCTACCCTCGGCCGGACACAGTGGACGGTTGGCGGTTGCTCGGATCGGGTACACATGACGCAGGACACCCGATCGGAGGACGACATGTCAGCACTGATGCAGCGGATCAGCGCCTTCCTGCGCTCCCCCAAGGGGCAGCAGCTGGTCGACCGGGGTCGGCGCGAGCTGGCCAAGCCGGAGAACCAGGCACGGCTCAAGCAGGCGGCCGGCAAGCTGTCGGGCCGTCGCCGCTGACCGTCCGCGAACCGATTCCAGCCCGGGAGCACCTGTGACCGAAGCCGTCCCCGTCGACGACGAACCGACCGTCCCCACGCCGCCGGTACCGGCGGACACCACCGGCCCGGCCGTTCCCGCGACACCGGCCGTCGGGTCGCCGACCGCCACGGTCCCGGCGGTGGGGGCGGCGGCTCCGGTTCCGGCGGTGCCGGCAGGTGATCCGGGCGACGCCCCGGAGGCGCCGCCGGCCCGGCTCTGGGACCGGATGCGGGACGACCCGCAGTACGCCCCGGAGCACCTGGCCCTGGAGGCGGTCCGCCGGCTCGGCCCGGAGGCGGCGCAGTGGGTCGCCCGCACCCGGGCGGAACGCCCCGACGCCACCGCCGACCAGTTGGCCGAGCAGGCCATCAGGCGTTTCGTCAACCGGGCCCGCCTCTCCGGCGCGGTCTCGGGTGCGGCGGGGCTGCCCGGCGCGGTCATCGACGTCGGCGTGCTGGCCTGGACCCAGGCCCGACTGGTGCTGCATGTCGCCGCCGCGTACGGCGCGGACCCGGTGCACCCGGACCGGGCCACCGACCTGCTCGTCCTGCAGAAGGTGCACAAGGCGGCCGAGACGGCCCGGTTGGCGCTGGGCGTCGCGGCCGGTCGGGAGCGGGCGGGCGCGCTGTTCGGTCACGCCGCCCAGAACCCGCTCGGGCGGGTGATGCTGCAACTCGGCGTCCGGCTGGCCCGGATGGCCGGGGTGCGGGCGGCCAAGCGGGTCTTCGCCAAGGTCGTCCCGGGTGCCGCGATCATCCTCGGCACCTGGGCCAACTCCTCGGCCACCAAGGATCTCGCCGAACGCGCCCAGGCGCTCTACCGGGAACACCGGGGCGGACTACCCCACCCGCGTCGCCCCTGACCGGAGGAGCTGCCACGCCGTGCCCGGCCCACCGCCGGGCGCGGCCCGCGCGACCCCGGCCCCGAGCGGGTCGGTGCCGGGGTGGCTCAGAGCCGCCAGCCGGCCGCCGAGAACGTCGCGTCGGCGAGCCGGTTCTGCCCGGCGACGTTGGGGTGGAACCAGTCCAACCCGTTGACCTCGTCCAGGCTGAACCGCACCCGGTGCACCGCGCCGCCGTCGTAGCGGCACCGCGACCCGTACGCCCGGCAGGCCGCCTTGAGCTGGCTGTTGTACGCGTCGATCCGGTCGGCGAAGCGGGCCCGGCGGTCCCGGTCGGCCTTGGCGTCCGAGGTGGGATTGGCCAGCAGGGCGGGGCAGATCCCGGTCTTCCAGATCCGCACCGCGCGGGACTCGGTGCGCCCAACCTCCCAGAGCCGGTTCAGGTCGGGGATGCTGGCCACCAGGACCCGGGCCTTCGGGCGGCCCTCGCGTAGCACCCGTAGCGCCCTGTCGACCTGGCTGCGGAAGGTGGCGGTCGCGGTCATCTGGTCGATGTCGTCGCGGCAGGCGTCGTTCGCGCCGATCAGCACGGTGACGTAGTCGGCCTTGTCCTTGACGGCGGCGTCGGCCTGCCCGGCGAGGGCCTCGGCGCGGGCCCCCGGCACGGCGTGGTTGCGGGCCCGGTTGCGGATCGGCGCGTCGGCGTCGAGCAGCCGCCGGTAGTGACTCTCCACCCGGATGCCGTCGCCGGTGGACCAGGAGTTGCGCTGGCACGAGGTGAGCACCAGGCAGGAGCCGAAGCCGGTGGTGATCGAGTCGCCGAGGGCGGCCATCGTGGTGGGCAGCCCGGTCGGTGTCGATCCGCTCTTCGTCGGGCGCGGGGAGGCCCCGCCGCCCTCCTCACAGGCGAGCGCGGTCAGCGCCAACAGGCAGGCCACGGCGGCGACCCAGCGTCGAGGCATGCGTCTTCCCCCGGTCAGACGGCGCAGAGCGACAGCCCGGTCACTCTACGGGCCGTACCGGGTGGGAAGGTCCGCTCGTGTCGACTTCCGGGCAGATTCAACAGCTCGAAACACGAATCTGGTAGGAACATCTCGGAGTGGGGCTATCCGGGCAGGTCAACCGCCCGACACCGGCGCGGTGGGCGGCGTCGACGTGGGGTGATCCGGGCGTCGGGACCGGTTAGCGGCGTCCGTGCCGGGGTAGGCCGAGACGATGACGAGATCGCAGCCCCGGCGCGCCCGTGGCACGGTCGGCCACGCCTACAGCGCGTTGAACCTGCGCCTGGCGCTGGCCCTGTTCGGCCTGGTCACCATGACCGTCCTCGCGGTCGTGGCGTTCTGGGCCGGGTTGGGCTGGCTGGGCGTGCTCTGCGCGCTGTTCGCCGTCGTGGCGGTCGTCGACCTGGTCGTCATCCAGCGCCGCCGTGCCGCCCGCCGCCGTGCGCAGCCGGGCGCGCGGCACTCACTCTTCGAGTGACAGGAGTACGAGATGCCCATCGCCACCACCAACCCGGCCACCGGTCAGGTGCTCAAGTCGTACGAGCCGATGTCGACCGAGCAGATCGACGCCGCCATCGACCGGGCCGACCTGGCGTTCCGGGACCTGCACCGGACCACGCTCGCCCAGCGGGCGCAGTGGATGAACGCCGCCGCGGACCTGCTCGACGCCGAACGCGACGAGACCGCCCGGCTGATGACCACCGAGATGGGCAAGACCTACGCCGCGGCGAAGGCCGAGGTCACCAAGTGCGCGACGGCCTGCCGGTTCTACGCGGCGAACGCGGAGCGGATGCTCGCCGACGAGCCCGCCGACGCCGCCGCGGTGCAGGCGAAGCGGGCCTTCGTCCGCTACCAGCCGATCGGGGCGGTGCTGGCGGTGATGCCGTGGAACTTCCCGCTCTGGCAGGTGATGCGGTTCGCCGCGCCGGCCCTGATGGCCGGGAACACCGGCCTGCTCAAGCACGCCTCCAACGTGCCGCAGACCGCGCTCTACCTGGAGGACGTGTTCCGCCGGGCCGGGTTCCCCGAGGGGGCGTTCACCACCCTGCTGGTCGGCTCGGACGCCGTCGACCGGATCCTCAGCGACCCCCGGGTCCGGGCGGCGACGCTGACCGGCAGCGAGGGCGCGGGCCGCTCCATCGCCCAGATCGCCGGCCGGGAGTTGAAGAAGACGGTGCTGGAGCTGGGTGGCAGCGACCCGTTCGTGGTGATGCCCTCGGCCGACCTGGACCGGGCCGCCGAGGTGGCCACCACCGCCCGCTGCCAGAACAACGGCCAGTCCTGCATCGCCGCCAAGCGGTTCATCGTGCACACCGACGTCTTTGACGCGTTCGCCGGGAAGTTCGCCGCGAACATGGCCGCGTTGCGGGTCGGCGACCCGATGGACGCCGGCACCGACGTCGGCCCGCTGGCCAGCGAGAGTGGCCGGGACGAGATCGACGCCCAGGTGCAGGACGCGGTGGCGCACGGCGCGACGGTGCTCTGCGGCGGCGAGAAGCCGACCGGCGACGGCTGGTTCTACCCGCCGACCGTGGTGACCGACCTGAACCCGCAGATGCGGATGTGGGCCGAGGAGGTCTTCGGCCCGGTCGCCGGGCTCTACCGGGTGTCGTCGTACGACGAGGCGGTCGCGGTGGCCAACGGCACGCCGTTCGGGTTGGGCGCGAACGCCTGGACCACCGACCCGGCCGAGCAGGAGCGGTTCGCCACCGACCTGGACGCCGGCAACGTGTTCGTCAACGGCATGACCACCTCGTACCCGGAACTGCCGTTCGGCGGGGTGAAGAACTCCGGCTACGGCCGGGAGCTGTCGGCGCTGGGGATGCGGGAGTTCTGCAACACCAAGACCGTCTGGGTGGGGGAGGGCGCGGCCACCGCCGGGGCCGGCGCGCACGCCGAGTGACCGCGCGCCGGGTGACCGGCGCGGGCGAGCTTTAACCGGACACCGTCATGGGTACGGAAGGACGCCATGACGGTGTTCGGCTTCCACGCCTCCCACGAGCAGATCCATCCGAGCCGCCTGCTGGAGGCGGTGGTGCACGCCGAACGCGCCGGCTTCGACGCCGCGATGTCGTCGGACCACTTCTCGCCGTGGAGCACCCGGCAGGGCCAGTCCGGGTTCGCCTGGTCCTGGCTGGGGGCGGCGCTGCAGGCCACCGGGCTGCCGTTCGGGGTGGTCAACGCCCCCGGCCAGCGTTACCACCCGGCGATCATCGCGCAGGCGATCGGCACCCTGGGCGCGATGTACCCGGGCCGGTTCTGGGCGGCGCTGGGCACCGGCGAGGCGAGCAACGAGCACATCACCGGCGACGGCTGGCCGCGCAAGGACGTGCGGACCGCCCGGTTGCGGGAGTGCGTGGAGGTGATCCGGGCGCTGCTGGCCGGCGAGGAGGTCAGCCACGACGGCCTGGTCCGGGTGGACCGGGCGAGGCTGTGGACCCGGCCGGAGGAACCGCCGGCGCTGATCGGGGCGGCGGTCAGCGTGGCCACCGCCCGCTGGTGCGCCGAGTGGGCGGACGGCCTGATCACGGTGAACGCGCCGACCGCGCACCTGCGCGAGATGATCGACGCCTACCGGGACGCGGGCGGGCGGGGGCCGCTGCACCTGCAGGTGCACGTGAGCTGGGCACCGGAGCAGGCCGAGGCGGAGGCGATCGCGTACGACCAGTGGCGCAGCAACGTCTTCGCGCCGCCGGTCTGCTGGGACCTGGACACCGCCGAGCACTTCGACGCGGTCAGCGAGCGGGTGCCGATGGAGCAGGTCGCCGAGGTGGTGAACGTGTCGGCCGACCTGGGCCGGCACGTCGGCTGGCTGGAGGAGTACCTGTCGCTGGGCTTCGACCAGATCGCCCTGCACCACGTCGGGCAGGAGCAGCGCGCCTTCATCGACACGTTCGGCGCGGAGGTGCTGCCGAAGCTGCGCGCCACCGGGTGATCAGCCTGACCCGTCCGTACCCCTAGGCTGCTACTCCATGGAAGCTCTGTTCGAGGTCGTGGTCTTCCTGGCGATCGCGACCTTCGGCGCCGCGCTGGCCCGCCGGTTGGGTCTGCTCGCGCCGATCCTGCTGGTGGTGCTCGGCCTCGGGCTGTCCTTCGTGCCGGGGTTCCCGCACGTGCGGCTCGATCCCGACCTGGTGCTGGTGGGCATCCTGCCGCCGCTGCTCTACGTGGCGGCGCTGGGCACGTCGGTGCCGGCGTTCCGGCTCAACCTGCGGCCGATCCTGCTGCTCGCGGTGGGTCTGGTGATCTTCACGGCGTTCGTGGTGGGCACGGTGGTGCACCTGCTCCTGCCCGACCTGCCGTACGCGATCTGTGTGGCGCTGGGCGCGGTGGTGGCGCCGCCGGACGCGATCGCGGCGACCGCGGTTGCCCGGCGGGTGGGTCTGCCCCGCCGGGTGGTGACCATCCTGGAGGGGGAGAGCCTGGTCAACGACGCCACCGCGCTGGTGCTGCTGCGGGTGGCGATCGTCGCGGCCACCGCCAGCGCCGGCTCGGTCAGCTTCGGGTACGTGGCGCAGGAGGTGGTGGTCGCCACCGGTGGCGGGGTGCTGGTCGGGCTGTTGGGCGTGGTGGTCTTCGGCTACCTGCACAAGCGGACCACCGACCCGCTGCTGGACAACGCGCTGTCGCTGATCGTGCCGTTCGCGGTGGTCTTCGCGGCCGAGGAGATCCACGCCTCCGGGGTGGTGGCGGTGGTGGTGACCGGGTTGGGCATCGGCCACAAGATGCCGCTGCTGCTGTCGGCGGCGTCCCGGTTGCAGACCGGCGCGTTCTGGCGGCTGGTGCAGTTCCTGTTGGAGGGGCTGGTCTTCCTGCTGGTCGGCCTGCAACTGCCCGAGGTGCTGCGGGATCTCGACGAGCCGACCGGCCGGCTGGTGGGGATCACCGCGGCGGTGCTGGCGGCGGTCTTCCTGGCCCGCTTCGTCTGGGTCTTCCCGGCCACCTACCTGGCCCGGCTGGTGCCCCGGGTCCGGCAGCGCGACCCTGGCCCGCCGGTGCAGTTCCCGATCGTCATCGGCTGGGCCGGGATGCGTGGGGTGGTGACGCTGGCCGCCGCGCTGGGTCTGCCGCTGACCCTGGCCGGGGAGCAGCCCTACCAGCGGGCGCTGTTCATCTGGTTGGCCTTCGCGGTGATCGTGGCGACGCTGGTCGGGCAGGGGGCGACCCTGCCGTGGGTGGCCCGCCGGTTGAGGCTGCCCCCGGACGACCCGGTGGCCGACGCGCTCTCCGCCGCGACGGTGCAGCAGCAGGCCGGCCGGGCGGCCCGGGAGAAGCTGGACGAGTTGGCCGACGGTGCGCCACCGGCCGTGGTGGAGCGGTTGCGCGGGCTGGTGCAGAGCCGCACCAACCTGGCCTGGGAGCGGCTCGGCGGCACCGACCGGGAGACGCCGTCGCAGGCGTACGGTCGGCTGCGGCAGGAGATGATCGACGCCGAGCGGGAGGTCTTCCGGGCCGCCCGGGACGAGGGACGGATTCCCGAGGAGGTGCTGGTGCGGGCGTACCGCGACCTGGACCTGGAGGAGTCGTTGTTGCGACGGGAGAGTGACTGATGAGCTGTGCGCACCTGACCGGGGCGGGAACCGCCGAGCCGAGCGTCACCGACGCCTGCCCGGAGTGCGTGGCCGTCGGCAACGACGACTGGGTGCACCTGCGGTCGTGTGTGGAGTGTGGGCAGGTGGGGTGCTGCGACTCGTCGCCGTACCAGCACGCGACGAAGCACTTCGAGTCCAGCGGGCACCCGGTGATGCGGTCCATCCAGCCGGGGGAGTCGTGGCGCTGGTGCTTCGTCGACGAGGAGATCGGCTGAGCCGTCCGGTGGTGGCGGTATGACGTAACCGCTATTCGACCGGGTTCCGACCGACCGCATAACATCGGTGAACTTCTATCGATGGGAGGTCGGACGATGCGCCGACGACAGTTCTCGCGTACCGCCGGGACCCTGCTGGCGCTGGTGCTCACGGCGACCGGCGTGGTCGCGGCGGGCGGCGGCACGGCGTCCGCCGCCGCGCGGACGGTCTACTACGACGCGAGCCGGGCCGGGGAGTTCCGCACCAACTTCGACCAGGCCGCGACGATCTGGAACAGCTCGGTGGCCAACGTCCGGCTGGTCGCCCGCACCCCCGGCAACATCACCATCTACGTCGACACCGGCTGGCCCCGGGCGCAGACCACCAGCCTGGGCAACGGCCGGGTCTGGATGGGCACCCAGGCCGTCGACCAGGGGTACGACCGGACCCGGATCGCCACCCACGAGATCGGTCACATCCTCGGCCTGCCGGACAACCGGACCGGCCTGTGCACCGACCTGATGTCGGGCAGCAGCGCCCCGGTGTCGTGCCGCAACGCCACGCCGAGCGCCGCCGAGGCGTCCCGGGTCAACGCGTTGTTCGCCGGCTCGCTCACCGCGCCGGCCGGGGTCAGCTACGTCTGGCGCGGCGACGGTGCCCCCGCGCCGGTCGCCGTGGGTGCCCCCGCCGGCTCCTGAGCCCCCCGTCGGTCCATGGTGGAGGGTCGTTCCCGCCGCTGGGCGGGAGCGGCCCCGGTGGGCGTCGCCGACCGGGGTCCGGCCCGTCGGTGACGCCGCTCGATCTCCCGGTGCCGAAGGGTTGCGACATGATCACACGGCGTAGCAAGATGACTCCGGATATCCAGGATGTCCGGGGAGGGTCAGGATGAATCTGGCAGTCAAAGAGGCGATGGCCGAGGCGGGTGAGACGGCCGAGAGCCTCGCCGCCCGCATCGGGGTCGACCCGAAGACCGCCGCGCGCTGGGCCAGTCAGGGGCGGATTCCCCAGACCCGGCATCGTGCCGAGGTCGCCGCGCTGCTCAAGCGGGACGTCCTGGACCTCTGGCCCGACCTGCACAAGCGGCACGAGCCGGTGTGGTTCCGGCCGTGGGCCGACATCGAACGCGAGGCCGTCGTGCTGCGCGGCTTCGAGCTGGCCTGGGTGCCCGGCCTGCTCCAGACCGAGGCGTACGCGCGGGCCACCCTGGCCGGGGAGACCCTGACCGGGCAGGAGGTCGACCAGCTCATCACGGCACGCCTCACCCGCCAGGCGATCCTGCACCGCGACCGCCCGCCGCTGCTGGTCGCCGTCATCGACGAGTCGGTGCTGCACCGCCCGGTGCCGGGCCGGCCCGAGCTGATGCGTGAGCAGTGCGCCCACCTCGCCGCCTGCGCCGAGCTGCCGACCGTACAGGTGCACGTGGTCCCGGCCGAGACGGGCATGTACGCCGGCCTCGGCGGCCCCTTCGTCGTCGCCGAGCTGGACGACGGCACCCGGGTGGCACACGTCGACGGGCAGGTACGCGCGCAGATCATCGACCAGCGCGCCGATATCGCTGTCCTGGAACGCCGGTGGGCGCGCATAGTGGGGGAGGCCCTACCCCGGGCGCGATCCCTGGAACTCGTCAGGAAAGCGGCGGCATCATGGAGCTGAGCGGCGCGCGGTGGCACACGAGCACCAGGAGCGGCAACAACGGTGGCAACTGCGTCGAGGTGGCGGGCAACCTGCCCGGCGTCGTCCTCGTCCGCGACACGAAGGACCGCACCGGCGGCATCCTGGCCTTCACCCCTGACGCCTGGCGTGGCTTCCTGCGCCTGGCCCGGTCGACGCGACAGGCCGGCTGACCGGCCCACCCGCCGTCGGTCACCGGGTCGGCGAGGTGCCGGTCAGGGCGCGGGATGGTGGCGCAGCGCGGCGATGAACCAGTCCAGCACCGGGGTCAGGGTGGGCGGCGCGGTCCAGCCGTTGACCGCCGCGAGGAGCTGGAAGTACCGCTCGGTGCGTGGGTCGTTGGCGACCTGCAGCCGGGCCAGCAGCGCGCTGCGGTAGCCGGCGTCGTCGACCCGGTCGAAGACCTCGCCGTACGCGCAGACCAGCGCGGCCACCACGTGGCCGGCGCGGGGCGACTCGGGGGCGATGCCGGCGGCGCGGGCCAGTTCGACGGTGTCGCGGACCCGGTGGGTGAGGTCACGGACCATCGCCACCACCTCGGGGTGGGCGTCGCCGACGGTCTCGTCGACGAACTCGTGGACGATGCGCCGACGCTCGGCGTCGGAGATCGTGGTCTGCTCGGGCATCGGACTCGTCTCCACTGCTGGGCCGGGCGTGCCGGGCGGTCGGGCGGGGGCGCCGGGCGGTCGGGGGACGACCGCCCGGCGCGCTCGGACCCCGGGTGGCAGCCCGGGGTCCGAGGGTAGGAGTGCCGGTCAGGACACCGTGCAGGCGACGCCGTTGACGGTGATCAGATCCGGTTCCGGGTTGGCCAGCGTGCCGGTCCTGGCGAGCAGACCGAAGGTGATGCTGGCGCCCGGCGCGATCTTCGCGTTGTACGACTCGTTCTTCGCCGTCACGGTGGCCCCGGACTGGGTCACCTTCGCCGACCACGCCTGGGTGACCTTCTGGTCGCCGGTGTAGGCGTAGCGCAGGGTCCAGCCGTCGATCGCGGTGTCACCGGTGTTGCGCAGGACGACCTGGGTGTTGGAGCCGTCCGGCCAGGTGCCGTGCACCTGGTAGCTGACCGCGCAGGTACGCGGGGCCACGGCCTTGGCCTCCCCCTGGTCGGCGAGGAACGACGCGAGCCAGGCCAGCGCCGAGTTCCAGTTGATCGCCACCTCGTTGGTCGAGTACGAGTTGATGTCGTCGACGTAGCAGAACATCGGCGCGCAGCCCTTGAGCAGCTGGGCGACGAACGGGTCCTGCAGGGCGGCGTTCGGGCCGCCGGCGAGCGAGCCGACCGGCGGGTTCGGCATGGCCGGGTTGAGCTGGTTGCCGAAGATCCGGCTGTGCTGGTTGCGTGCGTTCTGCTCGCCCCAGCCGGTGACGAACGACATGTTCAGCGCGTTGCGGCCGAGCAGGTAGTCGCTCGCCTGCACCGCGCCGTCCCGGTACTTCGCTTCCCGGGTCAGGTCGAACGCGGTGGCCAGCACGACCATGTTGTTGATGATGTTGCTGTTGCTGCCCCAGACGTAGCTGGCCGCCTCGCCCGGCACCGGCAGGCCGTACGCCTGGGCGTGCAGGGTGGTCAGGTAGTTGTCGGCGGCGGCGGTGACCGAGGCGCGGACCCGGGCCTTGTCGGCGGCGGGCAGGCCGTTGGGCACGGTGGCCAGGTCGAGCCGGCCGACCGCGGCCACGCTCTGCCAGCTGAACGCGCCGCCCGTGGCGAACACGTCGCCGGTGTGGTGCGGCGAGGCGGTCAGGTCGTCCAGGTACGCCTTCTTGCCGGTGGTCAGGTACAGCTCCACGGCGGCCCAGTAGAACTCGTCGGTGACGTTGTTGTCCTCGTAGGCCCCGCCGCCGATGCCGTCGGCCGGGTCGGCGTAGACGGCCGGGTGCGCCTTGGCGGCGGCGTACGCGCTCGTCGCGGCGGTGCCGCAGCGGGCGGCGAACGTCGCGTCGTACGGGGCGAACAGGCGCTGGCACTGCGCGGCGACGGCGGCCAGGTTCAGCGTGGCGGCGGTCGACGGCGGGTGCAGCTCACGCGGCTGCGCGTCGTCCTGCGGGGCGAGCGGCAGACCGGTCCACGCCTTGTCGTGGATCTTGTGGTGGACCATCCCGGCCAGCGGCTTGCCGACCGGCACCTGCATCCGGAGCAGGAACTCGATCTCCCAACGGGCCTCGTCGAGGACGTCCGGCACCGCGTTGCCGCGCTCGGGCACCCGCAGCGTCGAGTCGCCCAGCGCGGCGCCACCGGCGGCGGTCTCCGCGGTCTTGGTCCGCTCGAAGGCGCTCAGCAGCTGGTAGGCGGCGATACCGCCGTTGACGACGTACTTGCCGTGGTCGCCCGCGTCGTACCAGCCGCCGCGCACGTCCAGCGTGTAGTCGCAGACGCCGGGCTGGCAGGGGACCTGGGTGTCGCCCTGGTTGGGGGCCACCCCGAGGTGGCCGGCCGGGCGGGCGTACTCCTCGCCGATCAGGTCACCGTCGATGGCGATGCCGCTGCGCTGGGCGTAGAAGAACTGCATCGCGTCGGCCCGCAGCCGGTCGTAGAGGTCGCCGGAGATGTCGAACGGGTGGCTGGTCTCCCCGTCGGCGACCAGCGTGTAGCCGGTGCCGGGCGTACGGAAGGACGAGAAGTCGACGGTCTGCACGTTCTGCCCGGAGGCGGCGTCGACCCCGCGCGGGGTGCTCTGGCCGCTGGCGACGACCGTGCCGGCAGCCGACTTGAGCTGCCAGGGCAGTGCCTCGGTCGACTCGGTCACCACGGTGGCGTTCTTCGGGCCGCCGGGCAGGTAGCCGACCTGGTTGACCCGCACCCGGGGGCCGGTGTCCGGCACGTACGGCGGGGCGGCCTCGCCACCGCGCAGCGAGACGTTGTCCAGGCAGAGCCGCTGCTCGGCGGCGGCTCCACCGACCTGGAAGATGAGCTGGGCGTTGGGGTTGTCGTCCGGGACGGTGAAGGTCTGCTCGACCCGCTTGGTCGTCGGGTTGGCGACGGCCGGAACGCTCGCGTACGACGTGTAGGGGGCGCTGCCGAGCTGGAGCACGGCGTTGACGGAGAGGCCGGGGGTGGCCGAGATGTCGAAGCTGAGCTTGTACTCCGCGCCGGCGTTGAGCCGGACCCCGTCGTGGCCGATGCCGGCGTCCCACGGGTTGACCAGCCCGGCGGGGACGGTGACGCAGAGCTGGCCGTCGACGACGTCGAGCGGGCCGGTGCCGTAGGAGAACCAGGGCGCGACGCCCTCGCTGAAGTCGCCGTTGCTGATCTGCTCGGGGGCGTCCGGCGGGACCTCGGCGTGGGCCACGCCGGTGCCGACGCCGGTGAGGACCAGGGTCGTCGCTGCCAGTACCGCGAGATGCCGCCGACGTCGTCGGGTCAGGATCACGGGATTCCTTTCCGGGCGGAAGGGTGGTGATGGAGATGATGGAGGTGTGCCGTCGATGCCTGTCGCTGGGAGCGCTCCCAGCTATCAGCCAGATGTTTCCAGCGCGTCTCGTCCCTGTCAATCGATTCGACTGGATGACCTTCGGGCTGGTCGAGGCGGCCCGGACCGACCCCGACGGCAGTGAGATTCGCCGCGCCACGCGCAGTCGTCCTGATCTCCTAGAGACAACAACACCCTCCGCCTGGCAGGCTGCCACCCATGACCCTGAAGCTTCGTTCCGTCGGGACGAGCGACCGTGGGCTGATCCGCAGCGGAAACCAGGACGCCATGCACTCCGGAGCCTGGCTCGTCGCCGTCGCCGACGGCATGGGCGGGATGGCGGCCGGCGACCTGGCCAGCCGGATCGCCATCGACGCGGTCGCCCCACTGGACGTGGAGACCCCCGAGGACGCCCTGGTGGCGGCGTTGCAGACCGGCATCGAGCTGGCCACCGCGCGGATCAACCAGGCCGTCCAAGAGGACCCCGAGCGGCAGGGCATGGGCACCACACTGACCGCCCTGCTGTTCTCCCGCACCGGCAGCTGCCTGGCGCTGGCCCACGTCGGCGACTCCCGGGCCTACCTGTTCCGCGAGGGCACCCTCAAACAGGTCACCCGGGACGACACCTTCGTCCAGATGCTCGTCGACCAGGGCGTGATCAGCCCCGAGGAGGCGTCCAGCCACCCCCGGCGCGCCGTGGTCACCCAGGCCCTGCAGGGCGAGCAGGTCTCCCCGTCGTACGCCACGATGGTGCCCCGGGCCGGCGACCGCTGGCTGCTGTGCAGCGACGGCCTCTCCAACGTCGTCCGCCCGGACACCCTGACCGAGGTGCTGCGGGAGACCCCGGACCGCCAGGACTGCGCCCGCCGACTGATCGACCTCGCCCTGCGGGCCGGCGGCCCCGACAACATCACCGTGCTCATCGCCGACGTCGTCGACGAGTGACCACCGAGCGGCGCACGCGCCGGCTCAGCGGCGGCGGTGCGCCGTGTGCCGGGTCGGCGCGGCCGTGACCGGGTCCTCCGGCCAGGGATGGCGCGGGTAACGCCCGCGCAGTTCCCCGCGCACCTGCGGATAGCCGGTACGCCAGAACGACGCCAGATCGGCGGTGACCGCGACGGGCCGGCCCGCGGGGGAGAGCAGGTGCAGCAGCACCGGCACCCGGCCGTCGGCCAGCCGGGGCGCCTGCTGCCAGCCGAACGTCTCCTGGAGCTTCACCGCCAGCACCGGCGCGGCCGGATCGGCGTAGTCGACCCGGACCCGGGAGCCGCTGGGCACCTCGATGCGTTCCGGGGCCAGCTCGTCCAGCCGGCCCGCCTGCGGCCAGGGCAGCAACCGGCGCAGCGCCCCGGCCACGTCGATCCGGGCCAGGTCGGCCCGGCGGCGGGCGGTGGCCAGCTCCGGCCCGAGCCACCGGTCGGCGGCGGCGAGCAACGCGTCGTCGGAGACCTCCGGCCAGTCCGCCCCCAACGCCTGCCGGCAGAACGCCAGCCGCTGACGCAACGACCGGGCCGCCGGGGTCCAGGTCAGCAGATCCAGTCCCGCCTGGCGGAGGCCGTCGGCCAGGGCGGCGGCCAGCAGCTCCGGCGTCGGCCGGGCCAGCGGGCGACTGACCAGCTCGATCGCTCCGAGCCGGGTCACCTGACGGGCCAGCACGTCGCCGTCGACCCAACCGACCTCGCGGTCCTCGCTCACCAACGCCCCGCCGACCTCCCGGGCGGTCGCCTCGTCGAGCGGGGCGGCCAGCCGGACCCGGGCGGTCGGCGCGCCCGGCGAGCGGTCGGCCACCGCGACGGCCAGCCAGCCCGTCCCGGTCAGCGCCGATCCGGCGGCCAGCTCGGCCCCCGTCCCACCCGCCATCAGGTACGACGTCCCACCGGCCCGACGTAGCCGGGCCAGCCGCTCCGGGTGGGCCAGCCCCACCAGCAGCCCGGCCGCCAGGTCATCGGGTAGCCACCCGCGGCCACCGCCCCGCTCGGTGTCGGGCAGGGCGGCGCGCAGCCGGCGTACCTCGGCGCGCCAGCGGGCGGTGGCACCGGGGTCGGTGTCGTCGCGTAGCCGCCGCCACGCGGCGGTGAGGTCGTCGTGCCGCCCGGCCAGGCCGTCCTCGGCGAGCAGGGCGACCAGCTCGGCGCCCCGGTCCCGACCGATCCGGACGGCACCGTCGAGCAGGGCCCGGCCCAGCCGGGGGTGGGTGCCGGTGGCGGCGATGGCCCGTCCCCGGGCGGTCACCCGACCATCGGCGTCGACCGCGCCGAGGGCGGTCAACGTCTCCCGGGCCACGGTCAGCGCGGCGGGCGGCGGGGGATCGGGCAGCGCCAGGCCGCCGCCGTCCGGGCTGCCCCAGGCGGCCAGGTCCAGCGCGAAGCCGGTCAGGTCGGCGGTGGCGATCTCCGGCCCGGGCTGCGCGGCGAGCCGGCCGTGGGTCGCCTCCGACCAGCAGCGGTAGACCACCCCGGGGCCCTGCCGGCCGGCCCGGCCGGCCCGCTGCGTCGCGGCGGCCCGGGATACCGGCACCGTGACCAGCGCGCCCAGCCCCCGGGCCAGGTCGGTGCGGGCCACCCGGGCCAGGCCGGCGTCGACCACCACCCGGACCCCGGGCACGGTCAGGCTGCTCTCCGCGACCGAGGTGGCGAGCACCACCCGACGCCGGTCGGCGGGGCGCAGCGCGGCGTCCTGCGCGGCGGCGGGCAGTCGCCCGTGCAGCGGCAGGACGGCCACCCGGTCGGTCAGGTCGGCCAGCCGGCGGGTCACCGCCCCGATCTCGCCCGCCCCGGGCAGGAAGACCAGCAGGTCGCCGTCCTGCTCGTGCAGGGCCCGCCGGACGGTCGCGGCGACATGGTCGAGCAGCAGCGGATCTACCCGTCCCGCGCCCGGTGGCGCGACCGGGCGCGGCGGTGGCGTGAAGACCCGGGTGACCGGGTGCAGGGCCGCCTCGGCGCGCACCACCGGGGCCGGCGTGTCACCGCCGAGCAGCGCGGCGAACCGGTCCGCCTGCGGGGTCGCCGACATCGCCACCAGCCACAGCTCGGGCCGCAGCGCCGCGCGGGCCTCCACGGTGAAGGCCAGCGCGAGATCGGCGTCGAGTTGCCGCTCGTGCACCTCGTCGAGCAGCACCGCGTCGACGCCGGGCAGGTCCGGGTCGCGCAGCAGGCGGCGCACCAGCAGGCCGGTGGTGACCACCTCGATCCGGGTGGCCGGCCCGACCCGCCGGTCGCCGCGCACGGCGTACCCGACCCGGTCGCCGACCCGCTCACCGAGCAGGTCGGCCATCCGCCGGGCCGCCGCCCGGGCGGCCACCCGGCGGGGCTGGGCGACCAGCACCCGCCCGGCCACCCCGTCGGCCACCGCGAGCGGGGCCAGGGTGGTCTTGCCGGTGCCGGGCGGGGCCACCAGGACCGCGCTGCCGGTGCCGGTCAGCGCCCGCAGCAGCGGTGGCAGCGCCGGCCGGACCGGCAGGTCGAGTGGTACGTCACGGAGCACGGCTGCCACTGTGGCACGCCCGGGGTCAGCCCCGGCGTACCGCCTCCATGCCGGTGACGAAGGCTGTCCAGGCGTGGGCGGAGAAGACCAGCGCGGGGCCGCACCGGTCCTTGCTGTCGCGCACCGCGATCCGGTCGTCGGTGGAGGCGATCTCCACGCAGTTGCCGTTGCCGCTGCTGCGACTGCTGGTCCGCCAGTCCATCATGGACAGAGGCAGCGCCTGCATTCCCGTACCTTCCGTTCCCCCCGGGCGTGCCGCAATGCGATCACGCAAAGTGACGAGCAGCCTCCTCCAGGCGGGCCAGAGACGCCGCCGGATCCAGTGCCATCCGACACAGCTCCTCGTGCACAAGGGTATACCCGCGTACGTGTCCCGCTTCCTCCAGCGCCAGACCCAGCGTGAGATTGTCCAGGTAAACCACGGAATTGTCGGCCGCGTCGGCAAACGTGATGATCACGTACGGAGTGCTCATCGCGGGGTGCCCACCGGACGCGAACGGAAGTACGTGACATGTCACGTTCGGTGATCGGGCGACCGTGGCCATGTGAGTCAACTGCTCCGCCATGACGGCCGGCCCACCCACCGGGCGCAGCAGCACCGCCTCGTTGAGGACCACCGACAACTCGACTGCGGGCGAGTCCCGGTGCAGCACCTCCTGGCGGCGCAGCCGGGCGGCCACCTTGCGCTCCAGCCCCTCCTCGCCGGCCGTACGACGGAACATCTCCCGGGCGTACGCCTCGGTCTGCAGCAGCCCGGGGACGGACTCCGCCTCGTAGGTGCGCAGGCTCTCCGCCTCGGCCTCCAGCCCGACGTAGAACTCGAACCACTCGGGCAGCACGTCGCTGTAGTTCTGCCACCAGCCGCGCTGCTGGGCGCCCCGGGCGATCTCGATCAGCGCCTCGGCATCGACACCGGTCACCTCGTAGAGGGCCAACGCGGCGCGGACGTCCCGGGGCTTGATGCCGATCTGGGCGTTCTCGATCCGGGACAGGTTGCTCTTGGACATGTCGAGTTGGCGGGCGGCGACGTCCAGTGTCATGCCCGCGCGTTCCCGCAGTTGGCGGAGTTCACGGGCGATGCGGCGGCGGCGAACAGTGGGGCTGACGGTCACCCTCCGAGTCTGTCACGACAAGATCCGCAGGTCGCATGAGTACGGAGTGCAACCACCGAATCTGGGAGTTGCAAAGCTGGAGCTCTGCGGGCATCCTGTCACCCGGCGTGGATCACCTGTGGACAATGCGTGGGAGGCTCGTTTGCTGGTCGCCGACGAGTTCTTTCTGATTGCGCACAACGACAGCCGCGGCAAGGCCAAACTGCACCCGAGCGCCACCGGGCTCGGCCTGGCCGCCGGGTTGCTGGCCGAGCTGATCCTGTTCGGACAGATCACCGTCTCCGGTGGACTGGTCACCGTGATCGACAGGCGTCCCCCGACCGACGCGCTGGCCCACACCGTGCTCGACCAACTGATCGGCGAGTCGCAGCACCAGGCGGTGCGCACCTGGCTCGCCTTCCTGGCCCAGTCGTCCACCACCTCGGTGGGGGAGCGGCTGGCCCGGGCCGGGGTGCTGCGCCGGCAGGAGACCCGCCGCCTGCTGCGGACCACCGTCAGCTACCTGCCGATCGACCTCAACGCCGCCGCCTGGCCGGCGACCCGGCTACGGGCCCTGGTGGAGCGGCCCGAACAGCCGCTGGTGTCGGACACGACGCTGCTCGGCCTGGTGGCCGCCGCCGGGCTGACCCGCGAGGTGCTGTGGAGCGCCGGGCCGCGTGCCCACCACCGACTGTCCACCCTCGTCGGGTCGCTGCCGCCCCCGTTGAAGGAACTCGTCGTGCACACCGAGGCCGCGGTCGGCGCGGCGGTGCTGCGCGGCATCCCCTGATCTCGCCGCGCCACCCCCTTCCCCCCTCACCTCCCCTCTTCCGGAGCAGCCCCATGCCCCCGCATCCGACAGTCGACCGCCCCAGCAACGTCAGTGACGCCCTGGCCCGTGGCCGCCTCGGCGTGCCGTCGGTCATCTTCTTCGTCCTCTCCGCCGCCGCGCCGCTGACCGTGGTCGCCGGCGTGGTCACCACCGGCTACGCGGTCACCGGCATCACCGGCATGCCGCTGGCCTTCCTCACCGTGGGCGCCGTCCTGGCGCTCTTCTCCGTCGGCTACGTGGCGATGGCCCGCCGGGTCGAGAACGCCGGCGCGTTCTACGCCTACGTCGCCCGGGGCATCGGCCGCCCGGCCGGCGTCGGCGCGGCCTGGGTCGCGCTGATCGCCTACAACGCGCTCCAGGTCGGTCTCTACGGCGCGATCGGCGCCGCCGCCGCCCCGGTGCTCGGCACCCTGTTCGGCGTCGAACCGCACTGGTCCGTGGTGGCCCTGGTCGCCTGGGCCCTGGTCGCGTTCCTCGGCCTGCTGCGGGTGGACGTCAACGGCCTGGTCCTGGCGGTGCTGCTGATCGCCGAGATCGTGGTGATCGTCGTGTTCGACCTGGGCCAGCTCAGCCACCCGGCGGGCGGCTCGACCAGCTTCGCCGCCCTCGCCCCGGCCAACCTCCTGGTGCCGGGGGCGGGCGCGCTGCTGGTCCTCGCCATGACCGGCTTCGTCGGGTTCGAGTCCTCGGTGGTGTTCAGCGAGGAGAGCAAGGACCCCCGGCGGACGGTCCCGCTGGCCACCTACCTCTCGGTGGCGATCATCGCCGGGCTCTACGCGCTCTCCTCCTGGTCGATGACCGTGGCCGTCGGCCCGGAGAACATTTCCGCCGCCGCCGGTGAGCAGAGCATCGAACTGATCTTCAATCTGGCCGCCGCGCACCTCGGCGACACCGCCGTCACCATCGGCCAGGCGCTGTTCATGACCTCGGTGCTGGCCGCGATGATCTCGTTCCACAACACCACCGCCCGGTACGCCTTCGCGCTGGGCCGGGAACGGGTGCTGCCGGCCGCCTTCGGGCAGACCTCGCCGCGCACCGGCGCGCCCCGGATGGCCTCGCTGGCGCAGAGCCTGCTCGGCCTGCTGGTGATCGTCCTGTACGCGGTGAACGGCTGGGACCCGGTGGTGCAGCTGTTCTACTACGCCGGCACCGGTGGCGGTTTCGGCGTGCTGCTGCTGATCGCCACCACCAGCGTCGCCGTCATCGTCTACTTCGCCCGCTCCGACACCGCGGAGTCGCTGTGGAAGCGGGCGATCGCCCCGGCCCTGGCCACCGTCGCGCTGGCCGCCGTCGTGGCGGTGGCGGTGGCGAACTTCGCCACCCTGCTCGGTGTCGCGCCGGATTCGCCGTTGCGCTGGATCATCCCCGGGGTCTACCCGGTGGCCGCGCTGATCGGCCTGCTGTGGGGTCTGGTGCTGCGCGCCAACCGTCCCGACGTCTACGCCCGGATCGGGCGCGGCGCGGAGAGCGCGGCGACCTCACTGTTCGCCCCGCCGGTGGACGGCCCGGTGCCGGTGGAGGCCCGGCGGTGACCGCGCCGGCCGTCGGACGGCTCGCCGCCGCCGACACCCGGTGGGCCGCCGAACGGATCGCCGAGGCGTTCCTGGTGCTCCCGGCGACCCGGTGGCTGGTGCCGGACGAGGCGAAGCGGGAGGCCGTCTTCGCCGACAACTTCGAGATCCTGGTCGACCATGCGATGCGCCACGGCCTGGTCTTCGGCACCGAGGACCGGGACGGGGTGGCGGTCTGGCTGCCGCAGGTCGGTGGTGAGTCACCGGCCCCGGAGGACTACGACGACCGGCTGGCCGCCGCCTGCGGGGAGTGGACCCCCCGGTTCCGGCACCTCGACGAGCTGTTCGCCGCGAACCACCCGCACCCCGACCACCACCACCTGGCGCTGCTCGCCGTCCGGCCGGGCCGGCAGGGGCGGGGACTGGGCACCGCGCTGCTGCGGCACCACCATGCCTGGCTGGACGCCCACGGGGTGCCCGGCTACCTGGAGGCCAGCAGCGAGGCCGGGCGGGACCTCTACGCCCGGCACGGCTACCGGCTGCGGGAGGTCTTCCGGCTGCCGGACGGCACACCGTTCTATCCGATGTGGCGGGACCCGGCGGTCGGCTGACCGGCATCCCGGGCAACGTCAGCGTCGCGTACCGGCGTGAACGCCGACCGACGTGGCACCGGCCCTGACGCGAGTGCGTCGGGGCCGGTGCCACGTCCGGAGTCGGGAAGGCCCGGCCGGCGAACCGCCGGCCGGGCCCCGTGGCTGTGGCCGTCGCCGACCCGTCGGGCCGGTGACCGCCGCCACCCCCTCAGTAGGTGCCGTCGAGCTGACCGCGCAGCTTGGTCAGGGCCCGGGCGAGCAGCCGCGACACGTGCATCTGCGAGACGCCGATCTGGTCGGCGATCTGCGACTGGGTCAGGTTGCCGTAGAAGCGCAGGGTGAGGATCTTCTGCTCGCGCTCGTCGAGGGTGGCCAACGCCGGGCCGAGGGCGACCCGCAGCTCGGCCAGCTCGAACTCGTTGTCCTCGCCGCCGAGCATGTCGCCCAGCTCGGTGGCGCGGTCGCCGTCGCCGGTCGGGGTGGACAGCGACACCGCGTTGTAGGCGCGGGCACCCTCCAGGCCCTCCAGCACCTCTTCCTCGGTGAGTTTCAGGTGGGCGGCGATGTCGGCGACCGTCGGCGAGCGGCCGAGGGTCTGCAACAGCGAGCTGTTGGCGTCGGAGATGGCCAGCCGCAGCTCCTGGAGCCGCCGGGGGACCCGGATGTCCCAGGTGCGGTCGCGGAAGTGGCGCTTGAGCTCGCCGATGATGGTCGGGATGGCGTAGCCGGCGAAGTCGACACCGCGCGACGGGTCGAACTTGTCGATCGCCTTGATCAGGCCGACCGCGGCGGTCTGGGCCAGGTCGTCGGTGGGCTCGCCCCGGCCGCTGTAGCGGTGGGCCAGGTGGTTGGCCAGCGGAAGCCAGGCCTCGATCGCCCGGTCGCGCAGCGCCGCCCGGGACGGGTGGCCGGCGGGCAGCGCGGCCATCGCGTTCAGCAGGTCGGCGGCGCTGTCGGTGAGCGCACGCGGGTCCAGCTTCTCGGTGGTGGACGGTGTCGCCGCCGGCTTGCTCATGGTTGGCGCGGTCATTGGTGGTCCTCCCTGCACCTCGTCCGCGATCAAAAAGACGTGACGCTTCGGTTTAGCTTCAGATGGGCCGTTCGGAAGCCACCATAGCCTGATCGGTGAACGGAAATCTAGCCGAAAGGCTGATGTACTTAAGTGATTTTCGACAACAAAACTGCACTATCGGACATGGTTCGCGTCGACTGTGATCGCGGGCACCTGTCGAACCGGTCGGCCACCCGGAACCCGACGCCGCGGTAACGGTGTCGGCTATCCGTCCTTGTCCCGCCGACGGGGCCGCCCGTAGCGTCGCTTGAGACCATCGCCGTACGGAGGACCACGTGCTCGACCCCGCGGACCCGCAGCTCGTCGTCGACAGCCGTACGTTGCGCTTCAGCTGGTCGCCGGCCGACCCGGACGCGGTCGCCGCCCTGGTCCCACCCGGCCTGTGCCCCCGGCCCGACCGGCAGGTCTTCATGAACCAGTACGTCGTCGAGGACGCCGCCCAGACCTCCGGCCTCGGCGCCCACTCGCTGACCTACCTGGGGGTGGCCCTCGCCGGGGTCGACGCGCCCGACAGGGTTACCCCCGGCGGCTGGTGGACCCACTACGTCACCTCCAGCCCCCGGGTCCGGGACTACGCCGTCGCCCGGGGCGCGCCGGCCGTCCTGGGCCGCACCACCCTGCGGGTACGCGGTGACGTGCTGGTCGCCGACACCGAGGTCGGCGGTGTCCCGCTGATCCGGACCCGGGCCCGGATCGGCCACACCGGCCATGAGCTGCGCGCCGGCCACCACCGCTACTTCACCCGGCGCGACGGCGAGCTGTTCAGCGGGGTCTACCCCTACGTCTCCGAACCGGTCAGCCCGTTCGAGATCGAGTCGGTGGAGTTCCTCGACCCCCGGCACCCGAGCTACGCGCTGCGCCCGGAGAACCCCCTGCTCATCGCCAACGGCTGCTACGCCCCGCGCACCTCGTTCGCCCATCCGGGCGGGCTGACCCGCTACCCCCCGCCCGCGTCGGCCCCGACCGGCGGGAGCTACCAGGTGCCCTTGCGGCGGGCGTGCAGCGGCCTGCCGTCGGGGTCGTAGACCAGCCGGTACGCCGGTAGCGCCCACAGCCGGGTGTACCAGGGCAGCCGCTCCGGCCGGTGCGGACGCAGCCGGCCCGGCGGCCGGGGGCCCGAGCGGCCGGAGTCGTGCCACCGCTGCAGGGCGTCCGCCGAGGCGGTGATCGCCGCGACCGCGTCGGCCGGGTCCAGCAGGTCGGCGTCGTCGGCACCGTCCGGGTCGCGGTCCAGGTGCTCACGCCACAACCGCAGCCGCAGGTCCCGGGCGAACACCCGGGCCCCGTCACCCCGACCCGCCGGGTCGACCGGGGCCCGCTCGTCGCGGGTCTCGTCGAGCACCGCGCAGGACAGCTCGCTGTCGTGCGTCCACGACCGCCTGTTGAAGTTGTCACTGCCCACGCTGGCCCACACGTCGTCGACCACGCAGATCTTGGCGTGCACGTAGACCGGGTCGCCCGCCCGGTTCTCCACGTCGAAGACGTGCACCCGGTCCGGCGCGGCCCGCGCGCACAGCGACAGCGCCTGCTCCCGGCCCACCATGTTGGGCGGCAGCGCCAGCGCACCGTCGACGTCCGGGTAGCGGGGGACCACCGCGACCAGGTGCAGGTCGGGATTGTCCCGCAGCGCCTCGGCGAACAGCTCGGCCACCTCGGTCGACCAGAGGTACTGGTCCTCCAGGTAGATCAACCGGCGGGCCCGGCGTACCGCCTTGGTGTAGCCCCGGGCCACCGTCCGCTCGCCGTCCGGGGCGAACGCGTAGCGGGGCCGCACCGCCGGATAGGTGCGCAGCACCTGGATGTGGTGCGGGCCGCAGGGCGGCGGATCGGCCGGCGGGTCGGGCAGCGGATCGGGGCTCAGGTCGGAGCCGCGCAGCCGGTCCCGCAGGTAGGCCAGCGGGTTCTCCGAGTCCAACGGCATCGGGTCGGTCCATCGCTCGCGGAACGTGGTGTCCAGCGCGGCGACCACCGGCCCCCGGACGGCCAGCTGCACGTCGTGCCACGGCGGATGTGGGCCGTACTTCGGTGACATGGCGAGGGCCTGCGGGTCGCCGTGGTGGTCGGCGTCGTCGCGGCGGCTGTGGCACAGGTCGATCCCGCCGGCGAAGGCGACGTCCCGCTGCGGGGCGTCGCGGTGGCGCAGCACCACCAGCTTCTGGTGGTGCGACCCGCCCCGCCGGACGCGCTGGTCGAGCAGCACCTCACCACCGGCGGCGTTGACCGTCTCGCTCAGGTCGCGGTTCTCCGCCTCGCTGTAGGACAACGAGTCGAGGTGGGAGCGCCAGAGCAGCCCCTTGACCAGCACGCCCCGCTGGGCGGCCCGGGCGAAGAGCTGGGCCACCGTCGGGCCGTCCGGGCGCATCCGCTCGTCCGGGTCGCCCCGCCAGTCGGTGAAGAAGAGCTGGTCACCCGCACCGAGCGCCTCGACCTCGGTGACCAGGCGGTCGAAGTACGCCGAGCCGTGAATCAACGGCTCGGCGAGGTTTCCGGACGTCCAGACGGGTATCCCGGAGACCGGGTTGGCGCGTTCCTCAGCGGTCAGGAACCAGTCCTCGATCGCCACGTTCCAACCTCCCGAGGTCGACGACGTCCTCACGGTAGGACCCCCACCGTCGGTACGCACTCCGGGTCTCCCGGACCCCGCCCGGACGGTGGCCTACCGCACCCCGCGAAGCCGTGCACGCCGAGGAGGCCAGGCCCATGCCCGCCGAGACGACGAACCCCGCGACCGAGGACCGTACGGATGCGGTCGAGAGCGAACGCGGCGCGATCCTGGCGGTGCTGCTGATGGTGATCCTGGGGGTGGCCGGGATCTTCGCGGTGTCCTGACCGACGCGGTGCCGCCCCGGGCGTCCCGGGGTGACACCGGGACGCCCGTCGCAGGTCGGTCTCAGGGGCGGTCGCCCTGACCGCCGGTGTGCGGCAGCCGCTGGGCGGGAACCACGCCCAGCTTGCCGGCCTGGAAGTCCTCGAAGGCCTGCATCAGCTCGGCGCGGGTGTTCATCACGAACGGCCCGTAGTGCGCCACCGGCTCCCGGATGGGCTTTCCGCCCATGATGTAGAGGTCCAGGGCCGGGGTGTTGCCGTCCTGTTTGCCGGCGGCGGTCACCCGCAGCGCGTCGCCCGCACCGTGCACGGCCAGCTGGCCGCCCTGGAACGGCCGCCGGTCGGTGCCGACCGTGCCGCGACCGGAGAGCGCGTAGACCAGCGCGTTGAAGTCGGCCCGCCAGGGCAGGTCCAGCTCCGCGCCGGGCTCCAGCGTGACGTGCGCGATGGTGATCGGGGTGTGGGTCGACCCCGGCCCCCGGTGCCCGGCGATCTCACCGGCGATGATCCGGATCAGCGCGCCGCCGTCCGGCGTGGTCAGCAGCGCCGACTCCCGGCCACGGATGTCCTGGTAGCGCGGCGGCATCATCTTGGCCACCCGGGGCAGGTTGACCCAGAGCTGGAGGCCGTGGAAGAGACCGCCGCTGGCCACCAGGTGCTCCGGCGGGGCCTCGATGTGCAGCAGGCCGCTGCCGGCCGTCATCCACTGGGTGTCGCCGTCGGTGATGGTGCCGCCGCCGCCCTGCGAGTCCTGGTGGTCCATGATCCCGTCGATCATGTAGGTGACGGTCTCGAAGCCCCGGTGCGGGTGCCACGGGGTGCCCTTCGGCTCGCCCGGCGCGTAGTCCACCTCGCCCATCTGGTCGAGGTGGATGAACGGGTCGAGATCCTGCATCGGCACCCCGGCGAAGGCGCGGCGGACCGGGAAACCCTCACCCTCGTAGCCGCTGGGGGCGGTGGTCAGCCGGCGGACCGGCCGGTAGCTGGTGGTCTCGTCGAGCCGGGGCAGGCGGGGCAGGACGAGGACGTCGTCGACGGTGATCGCGGGCATCACGGGCTCCTCAGGTGTCGCGGTGGGTGGACGACGCGTCCCGGTCGGCGCGCAGCCGCCGGCCGAGCCGGTCGAAGACCCGGGTCAGGGTGGCGACCTCGGTGTCGTCGAGGTCGTCCATCAGGTGCCGCCGGACCGAGGCGAGGTGCCCCGGCGCGGCCTCACGCAGGGCGAGCAGCCCGGCGGCGGTGAGCACCGCCTCGCTGCCCCGACGGTCCCCGGGGCAGGACTGCCGGGCGACCAGACCCCGCCGCTGCATGGTGGAGATCTGGTAGGTGAGCCGGCTGGGGGAGAAGACCAACCGGGCGGCCAGCTCGCCCATCCGTAGCCGTTGGCCGGGTGCCTCGGAGAGCAGGACCAGCACGTGGTAGTCGGCGAAGCTCAGCCCACCGTCGGCGCGCAGATCGTCCTCCAGCTGGGTGAACAGCCGCTGGCTGGCCTCGATGTAGGCACGCCAGCAAGCCATCCGCTCGCTGTCCAGGCTCTCCGTCATGGCTCGAACAGTAGCACTCTTTCAAATTTAAACAAGCTCACTGATTCCCGTGTGAGCAGCGAGACAGTCCTCCTTGACGGGAGGAAGTTCAGGATTTGAAAGGAATGGGTGGCAGGTGAGCTGGCAGACTGCCCCGGTGGAACCCGTACAGATCACCGCGCCCGGCCTGGTGCTACGCCCCTGGCGGGCGGCGGACGCGCCCGCCGTGCTGGCCGCCCTGGTCGACCCCGACATCGTCAGGTGGAACGGGCAGGGGGTGACCGACCTGGCGACCGCCGCCGCGTGGATCACCAGGCGGGCCGACCACAGCGACGACAGCCATGTCTCCGTCGCGGTCACCGACGCAGCCGACGGGACGCTGCTCGGTGCGGTCTCCGTCCACCAGATCCGGCACGGCAACGCCGCCGTCGGCTACTGGACCGCTGGGCCGGCGCGCGGACGCGGGGTCGCCTCCGGCGCGCTGCGGGCGCTCACCGACTGGGCCTTCACCCACCTCGACCTGCACCGGATCGAGCTGTGCCACGCGGTCGACAACCCCGCCTCCTGCCGGGTCGCCACCCGCGCCGGCTACCGCTGGGAGGGCACACTGCGCGAGTCGCACCGCTACGGCGACGGCCACCGCCACGACGAACACCTGCACGCCCGCCTCGCCACCGACACCTGACCCGCTCCGCTCCCGCTCACCCGTCGCTCCCGCCCCGCCCCGGCCCTGCCCTGTCCCGGGTGATCAAGAGCTTTGCGTCACCATTGAGCCGAATGCTGACCCAAACCTCTTGATCACCGCCGCTCGGCGCGTTGTCCCGGTGGAGCGTCCCGTGATCAAGAGGTTTGCGTCATCGATGAGCCCGGTTTCCGCCCCAAACTTCTTGATCACCGCCCGTGGGCGGCGCTGTCCCCGGTGATCAAGAAGTTTGCGTCATCGCTCAGCCCGATACTGACGCGAACCTCTTGATCACCGGGGGCGGCGGTTCGGGGGCTGGTTAGGGTCGACGGGTGGACGACCTCGATGTGCTCGACTGGCGGGAACGCACCGCTGCGCTCTACCTGTCCGACACCGATCTGGCCGGCTTCCGGGCCGCCCGGGACGAGTTGTTCCGCAGTCACCCGGCCAGCCCGCTGCCGGCCGCCGACCGGGCCGGTTTCCCCGGGCTCGGCTGGTTCCCGCCGGACCCGGGGGCGGTGGTCGAGGCCCCGCTACGCCCCGCCTCCGGCACCGAGACCATCGACACCGGCGGCCCGGACGGCGTGGTGAGCTACCGGCGGGTGGCGGTCGCGGAGACGCCGTGGGGGCCGCTGACCCTGTGGTGGATCGAGGCGTACGGCGGGGGACTGTTCGTGCCGGTCCGCGACGGCACCAGCGGCCGGGAGACGTACGGCGGTGGCCGGTACCTCACCGACACGGTCAAGGGGACCTTCGGGCGGGGACTCACCGTGCTCCCCGGTCAGCGGGTACGCCTCGACGCCAACTATCTCTACAACCCCAGTTGCGCGTACGACGACACCTGGGCCTGCCCGCTGGCACCCCCGGAGAACCGGCTCGCCACCCCGATCCGGGCCGGTGAACTGGTCTATCCCCGCCGCGACCGCTGACCCTGCCACGTCCCCGCCCTACCCGCCCCGCCCTACCCGCCCCGCCCCGCCGCTCGGCGAGAGGTGAGGTCAGCGGCCGGCCTGGCATGCCCAGGTCAGGAATCGGTCGGTCGCGTCCACGGTTCTGCCGCCGTCGAGCTGCGTGAGCTGGTCTTCGGCTTCCTCCCTGAGCTTCGACAGCAGGGTCAGCAGGCCCGGCCGGTCGTCGGCGTACGCCGCGAGGAGCGCGAGTTTCGCTTCCCCGCAGGGCCACGGGTGGGCGTCGATCCGGCAGAGCCAGGTGGGTGGCAGCGGCGTGTGCCGGCCGGGAAGCAGCTCGGTCACGCCACCACGACCCTTCCCGGGGTCGGCCTGCGCGGAGCCGGTCGACGGGGGCCGGGCTCCGGGCGCGTCGCTCCGGCCGGCATCAGGAACAGGGTCCGCCGCCGGACCGCGTCGCCGGCTGCGTCCAGCTCGTAGGCGTCGATCCACAACCAACCGTCGTACGTGTGCCGGTCGGTGAGCACCCGGATGACCCGTACCGTGATCGGACGGATGAACTGCACGCTCGCGGCGCGCGTCAGGTGGAGCACGTCACCGGGGCGGATCGGGTGCGGGGTCACCGGGCTGGCTCCCGTTCCAGCCGAGGGGCCCGGCGGTGGCAGGGGGTCCGGCGGTGGCAGGGGACGGCGTTCGCCAGCCGGCCGGGGCCCCGCCACGGTGGGACGAACGGCCCGATCGGGCCGGGCACCGACGGGCGTGCCGGTGGCGGGTCGTCGTCAGGCTTGCGGCGCGGCTCGGGCGGCGGTGGGCTGTCGGGCTCCGGCGTGTCCGGCACGGTGCTCCCCCTTCGTAGCGGTGGATGGAACGGGGGCCGCCTCCTGCCCCTCCACAGGAGACGGCCCCCGCAGCAGACGCGGCCGGCGGATCTCCCCTCCGACCGGCGGCGCCGCTCTGGACTCCACCTTGCCGAGGGTTGTGGAGCAAACACACCGCGTAGCAATATGCAGGCAGACGTTCGGAACGTTCGGCCGCAAAATGGGAGGGAGCGGGATGAATCTGGCAGTCAAAGAGGCCATGGCGCAGACCGGGGAGACCGCCGAGAGCCTGGCAGCTCAGGTCGGGGTCGACCCGAAAACCGCAGCCAGGTGGGCACGCCACGGGAGCATCCCGCAGACCCGGCATCGCGCCAAGGTCGCGGCGGTCCTGGGCCGCGACGTCCTGGACCTCTGGCCGGACGCGCTGAAGCGCCACGAGCCGGTCTGGTTTCGCCGCTGGGCGGACATCGAGCGCGAGGCGGTGGTGCTGCGGGGGTTCGAACTGGCGTGGGTGCCGGGGCTCCTGCAAACGGAGGCGTACGCGCGGGCGACGCTGGCGCTGGCGACCCCCACCCCCGAGGAGGTCGACGAGCTGGTGACGGCGCGGATGCAGCGGCAGGCGATCCTCCACCGGCCAGAGCCTCCGCTCGTCGTCGCGGTGATCGATGAAGCGGCCCTCCGGCGGCGCGCAGGACGCGACGGCAAGCTGATGCGCGAGCAGTGTGAGCACATCGCGGCCTGCGCCGAACTGCCGTGCATGCAGGTGCACGTCGTGCCGCTCGACACGCCGATCTATCTGGGCATGGGCGGTCCGTTCGTGCTGGCCGAGCTGCCGGACGGTGCGCGGCTGGCGCATCAGGACGGTCCGGCCAGGGCGCACATCACCGACGACGCGGCAGAAATCGCTAGCCTTGAACGTAGCTGGGCTCGCATAGTCGGCGAGGCCCTACCCCGGACGCAATCTCTCGATCTCATCAGGAGAGTGGCAGCGACATGGACATGACCGGCGCGCGGTGGCGTAAGAGCACGAGGAGCGGCAGCAACGGCGGGAATTGCGTCGAGGTCGCCGACAACCTGCCCGGCGTCGTCCTGGTGCGGGACACGAAGGACCGTGCGGGTGGGACGCTGGCGTTCGCGCCGGGTGCGTGGCGGGGGTTCGTGGACTTCGCGAGGGCGTCCCGCTAGCCAGAAATCCCAGTGCCCCCGTTGGCCGGGGCATTCCTCGCTGCCCGGGTGACGGGTGCTCCCGGCGTGTCATGGCCGGGCCGCCCGCCCCGGTGAGGGGCCGACGACGCGACCACCGCCCCGACGCCACCGCCGCCCCGACGCGACCGCCGCCCCGACGCGACCGCCGCCCCGACGCTGGGCGCGTCGGGACGGCGGCGGGGTCGGACGGGTCAGCGGGCGGTGGCCCCGGTCGGGGTCAGGTGCATCCGGCCGAGCATCTGCCGCGCCTGGTCGGCCAGGGCGGCGTCGACGGTCACCGCGTACTGGCCGGCGCGTAGCGAACTGGCCGAGGTGAAGTCGCGCTGGCCGCCGGACATGGCGTGCGCCACCGCGCCGAACACGGCACCCCAGATCGCGCCGATCACCAGGCCGACCAGGATCACCGCGAGCCAGTTGCCGACCGTGAAGATGCCGAACAACAGGCCGATGAACAACCCGAACCACGCGCCGGTGCCGGCACCCAGCAGGGCGGCGCGTCCCGTGGTGAGCCGGCCGAGCACCGTCTCCACCAGGGTGAGGTTGGTCCCGACGATCGCGGTGTGCTCCACCGGGAACCGGTTGTCCGCCAGGTAGTCCACCACGCGCTGCGCGGACGGGTAGTCCGGGTACGCGCCGATCGTCACCGTGGGCGGGCCGCCCTGCGGGCCGTGTCCGTCCCCCGGCGGGGTCGCCGGCCGGCCGGCCGGACCGGACGGGAGGTTGTCGCCGCCCGGCATCCCGGGTCGCCAGGTGGCGGTCGGGTTCGCTGCTCTGGTCATGGCCTCCTCCTTCGTCAACGACCGGCGTTCCCGTGGGCCCGTCGAGGTAACGCCGGCAGGTCCGGTAATCCGGGCCCGACCTGGATGACGCCGGGAGGCTGGGGCCGCCGGAGCGAGGGTCACGGGCGGACAGAAGACGGTGTGGTCGAGGAATGCGCGCCGAGGAGCCCGGGTAACCCGGCCCGTGGACAGCGGACGGATCAGCGAGCACGGGTTCCTCGCCGACGGGCGCAGCGCCGCGCTGGTGGACCGGCACGGCTCGGTCAACTGGTGGTGCCCGGCCCGGTTCGACAGCCCGTCGGTCTTCGGCCGGCTCCTCGACGACCGGGCCGGGCACTGGTCGATCACCCCGGAGGGCGACGACGTCCGGGTGTCCCGCTCCTATCTGGACGATTCGCTGGTGCTGCGTACCGTCTTCCACACCGGCACCGGCTCGGTGGCGGTCACCGACGCGCTGGCCCTGGAACCGGAGGCGCGCGGGCACGACATCGGCCTGCGCTCGCCCCGGGTCCTCGCCCGGCTGGTCGAGGGGCTCTCCGGCGAGGTGCCGGTACGCGTCGAGTTCGCTCCCCGGTTCGAGTACGGCCGGGTCACCGCGTACCTGACCCACGCCGCCGGGGTGATCGACGCGCGGGCCGGCGCGTGCCGGCTCAGCCTGCGCTCCGACGTACCGTTGGCCTGCCGGCACGGCGACGCCGTCGGCCGGGCGACCGTCCGGGCCGGGGACACCCTGCGGCTCACCCTCGGGTACGCCCCGACCTACGACGGCGGCGAACCGGCGCTGCCCGCCGCCGACCGGGTGGTGGCCGACGCGGTGACCGGCTGGCGCTCCTGGGCCGACCTGCACGACTACCAGGGTCTCTACCGCGACCAGGTACGACTCGGCGCGATGGTGGTGCAGGGCATGACCTACCAGCCCAGTGGCGCGATCGTCGCGGCGGCCACCACCTCGCTGCCCGAACAGGTGGGTGGTGACCGCAACTACGACTACCGCTACGTCTGGGTCCGCGACTTCAGCCTCACCCTCCAGGCGCTGTGGCGCTCGGCCTGCCCGGACGAGGCCGACCGGCAGTTCTCCTGGGTGGCGCGGGCGATGGGCCGCATCGACGACGGCCGGGTGCCGATCATGTACGGCGTCGAGGGCGAGCGGGACCTCACCGAACACGCCCTCGACCACCTGCGCGGCTACGCCGACAGCCGACCGGTGCTGGTCGGCAACGACGCCTGGACCCAGCGGCAGAACGACGTGCTCGGCGAGATCCTCGACGCCGCCTGGCTGATGCGGCACTACCTGGACCCGATGTCGCCGGACGTGCGGCACCTGCTGCGGGCGCTGGCCGACCAGGCGGTCCACAGCTGGCGTCTGCCGGACTCCGGCATGTGGGAGGCCCGCGACGCCGAACGGCACTACGTGTCGTCGAAGGTGCAGTGCTGGACGGCGTTGGACCGGGCGGTGCGGTTCGGCCCCCGGCTCGGCGACCCGGCCGACATCCGGCGGTGGGCGGGGGCCCGCGACGAGGTCCGCGCGGCGGTGCTGCGGCGGGGGTGGAACGACCGGCTGGGCGCGTACACCGGGGCCTTCGACTCCGACCGGTTGGACGCCTCGGTGCTGCTCATGCCGCTCGTCGGGTTCCTGCCCGCCGCCGACCCGAGGATGCGCTCCACCATCGACGTGGTGGAGCGGCGGCTGTCCCGCGACGGGCTGCTGCGCCGCTGGGACGGTGACCCGGCCGGTTTCGTGATCTGCTCGTTCTGGCTGGCCAGCTGCCTGGCCCTGGCCGGCGAGCAGGAGCGGGCCACCCGGCTGTTTGAGCAACTCGCCGGCCGGGTCAACGACCTCGGCCTCTACGCCGAGCAGATCGACCAGGCCACCGGCGAACAGGTGGGCAACTTCCCGCAGGCGTTCTCGCACATCGGCCTGATCAACGCGGCCGGCCTGCTCACCGACATCGCCGAACGACGGCGCGACCTCGCCACCGACCGGCCGCATTTCGTGACGACCGGCACCGACGTCGTGGCGACGTCGACCTGAGCCGTGCCGACCGGCACGGGACCGACGGAGGGAACACGCTGATGAGTGGACGACTGACCGGCCGCACCGCCCTGATCACCGGCTCGGACTCGGGCATCGGGCAGGCCACCGCGATCGAGTTCGGCCGGGAGGGTGCGGACGTGGTGGTGCACTACCTGCACGATCACGCCGGCGCGGACCACACCCGGGCCGAGATCGAGAAGGCCGGCCGACGGGCGGTGGTGGTGCAGGGCGACATCAGCGTCGAGCATCAGGTCGAGGCGATGTTCGACGAGGCGCTGGCGGCGTTCGGCACGGTGGACGTGCTGATGAACGACGCCGGGGTGGACGCCTCCGGCATCGGCGTGGCCGACCTGGACACCGCGACCTGGGACCGGTGCATCCGCACCAACCTGTACGGGATGTTCTTCTGCTGCCGGCGGTTCGTCCGGCACCGCCGCGACCAGGGCGGCGGCGGGAAGATCATCAACATCACCTCGATCCACCAGGAGGTCGCCCGGGCCGGCGGGGCGGACTACGACTCCAGCAAGGGCGGCATGCTCGAACTGGCCAAGAGCCTCGCCCTGGAGGTCGCCCCGATGCGGATGAACGTCAACAACATCGGACCCGGGATGGTGCTCACCCCGTTCAACCAGGAGGCCATCGACGACCCGAAGTACCTGGAAGAGCAGGTGCAGAGCATCCCGTGGAAGCGGGCCGCCGAACCGGCCGAGATCGCCAAACTGGCCGTCTTCCTGGCCAGCGACGACGCCGACTACGTGACCGGGTCGACGTACTTCATGGACGGCGGCCTGATGCAGAATCAGGGCCAGGGCGCCTGAGCCGGCCGGCCGCGCCCGGCCCCCGCCCGGAAGGCCCGCCTGATGCGGCTGCTCATGATCGCCGACACCCACCTGCCCCGACGCGCCCGGGACCTGCCGGACGAGGTCTGGACGGCGGTGGACGCCGCCGACGTGGTGCTGCACGCCGGGGACTGGGTCGAGGTGGGGCTGCTCGACCGGCTGGCCGACCGGGCCCGTCGGCTGGTCGGCGTGTACGGCAACAACGACGGCCCCGACCTGCGGGCCCGGCTGCCCGAGGTGGCCGAGGTGGAGCTGGCCGGCCTGCGGGTGGCGGTGGTGCACGAGACCGGGCCGAAGACCGGCCGGGAACAGCGCTGCGCGGCCCGGTTCCCCGACCACGACCTGCTCGTCTTCGGCCACTCGCACATCCCGTGGGACAGCGTCGCGCCGGGCGGCCTGCGGCTGCTCAACCCGGGCTCACCCACCGACCGGCGGGCCCAGCCGTACGCCACGTACCTGACCGCCGAGGTGGCGGCGGGACAGCTCGACCGGGTCGTGCTGCACCGCCTGCCACCCCGCTGAGGTCACCGGCCCCGGCCGGTCTCCTCCTGCAACTCGTCGATCCGCCGGGACGCCTCCGCCTTGGTCAGGTCGTCCGGCACCTCCTCGCCGGCCTCCCGGGCGAGGGTGTGCAGGTACGACTCCTGGGCGGCGGTCGGCGGCTCGTCCCCGGTCACCCACTCGTCCGGGTCCTTGATCGCCCCACGCGGGTCGGGCAGCTGGTCGTTGTCGGTCATCACGTTCACCTCTCCTCGAACAGCCGTGCCAATACCCCGCCGGTCGCCCGGTCATGCCGGTCGGTGCACATACGATCAACAGGTGGACGCGGATGTGATCGTGGTGGGTGCCGGCATCGCCGGGGTGGCGTGCGCCGGGGAACTGACGCGGGCAGGTGTGCCGGTGCAGGTCCGGGAACGCGGTCGGGTGGCCGGGGGCCGGATGGCCAGCCGACGCTTCGACGGCCGCCCCGCCGACCTGGGGGCGGCGTACCTCACCGCCGACGACCCGGACTTCGTCGAGGTCGTCCGGCGGTGGCAGGCCGCCGGGCTGGTGCGGGAGTGGACCGACACCTTCGTCGCGTACGGCCCGGACGGCCGGCGGGAGGTGCCCGGACCGGTCCGCTGGGCCGCCCCGCGTGGCCTGCGTTCCCTGGTCGAGGAGCTGGCCCGGGAGTTGCCGGTGACCGTCGACCGGCTCGTGTCGGGCGTCGCGCCGGGCCCGCTGGTGGACGGGGAGCCCGCCGCCGCCGTGGCGCTGTGCACCCCGGGTCCGCAGGCCGCCCTGCTGCTCGACCCGGCGCTGGCCGGGGCCACCCGGGCCGCCGTACGGCAGCGGTGGTCGCCGGTGCTCGCGGCGGTGCTGCGTTTCCCCGGCCGGCGGTGGGCCGACTTCCGGGGCGCGTTCGTCAACGACCACCCGGTGCTCGCCCTGGTCTGCGACGACGGCGACCGGCGCGGCGACGCCGCCCCGGTGCTGGTCGCCCACACCACGCCGGAGTTCGCCGCCGGGCACCTGGCCCAGCCCGGGGGTGCCGGCCCGGCGATCGAGGAGGCCGTCCGCGACCTGCTCGGCCTGCCGGACCCGGCCGAGCTGACCCACGTGCACCGGTGGACGTACGCCCGGCCGGTCGAGCCGGACCCTGACGGGACGTTCTTCCTCGACGACGACCTGGTCGGGTTGGCCGGGGACGCCTTCGGCAGGCCCCGGGTGCAGAGCGCCTGGCGCTCCGGCCGGGACCTGGGCCGGGAACTGGCCCGCCGGCTCACCTGACCGTGCGGCCGGCCCGTTCCGGTGCCCGGTCAGCCCCGGGCGGCATCCAGGGCCGGCTCGTCGCGTCGACCCCGCTCCGACGGGTCGGCGGTGCGTTCACCGGCCCGGTCCAGCAACTGCATCACCGGGGTCGCGGCGATCCCGTGCACCACCACCGACACGACCACCACCAGGCCGACCGTCGCCCAGATCAGGTCCGCCTGGGCGAAGTCCGCCTTGGTGGTGGCGTACGCCAGGTAGTAGAACGAGCCGACGCCGCGGATGCCGAACGACGCGATCACCCAGTGCTCCGCGGGGCGACCCGGTGCGCCGCGCAGCGACAACCACCCGAACAGCGGGCGGATGACGAACACCAGGGCCAGCCCGACCGTCGCCGCCTGCCAGGTGAGCGGGGCGAGTAGACCGGTGATCACCGCGCCACCGAACAGGAGCAGCAGCAGGACGGTCAGCAGCCGTTCGGTCTGCTCGGCGAAGTCGTGCAGCACGGCGTGGAACTCGTGGGTCCGTTCGGCGGCCCGGATCGCCCGCGCGGCGACGAACACGGCCAGGAAGCCGTACCCGCCGACCACCTCCACCAGTCCGTACGCCAGGAAGGTGGCGGCCAGCGCGAGGAAGCCCTCGGCGTGCCGGGCCAGCCGCAGCTCGCTCGGGGCGCGGAAGAACAGCTTGCCGAGCAACCAGCCGATCAGCAGGCCGCCGCCGACGCCGACGGCCAGCTTGTAGAGCACGTCGACGGTGAACCACTCGGCGAACCAGCCCGACGGGGCCAGCCCTGCGGTGGCGATCGCGATGGCCGCGTAGACGAACGGGAAGGCCAGGCCGTCGTTGAGGCCGGCCTCGGAGGTCAGCGCGAAGCGCACCTCGTCCTCGGAGTCCTCCGCGTCGGTGGGCTCGCCGACCTGCACGTCGGAGGCGAGCACCGGATCGGTGGGGGCGAGGGCCGCGCCCAGCAGCAGCGCGGCGGCCGGCACCAGCCCCGCCCACCACCAGCCGAGCAGCGCCACCGCCGCGATGCACAGCGGCATCGCGATCGCCAGCAACCGCCAGGTGGACGACCATTTCCGCCAGCTCAACGGCCTGTCGATCTTGAGGCCGGCACCCATCAGCGCCACGATCACGCCGATCTCGGTCAGGTGGGTGGCGACCTGCGGGTACCGCAGCGGGTCCGGGGCGGGCAGGCCGATCGGCAGGGCGAAGACCAGCATCCCGAGGCCGAGGAACGCTATCGGCATCGACAGCGGGCGACGCTCCAGCAGGCGGGGGAGCACCCCGGCCAGCAGGGCCCCCGCGCCCACCAGCGCGAACTCGACATCGACCAGTTCCACCCCGACCACCTCTCACCCCCGGCCACGGGTGTGGGCGGGGATGGGACTGTGCCCCGTCGATGGTCGGGCTAAGCCTGGGTGTCCGGCTTGTCTCCGCTTGTCTCCGCATGGTCGCCCGAGCGGCGGACTCGGTCCGCAGCCAGGGACCGACCTGGCGCGCTGGCGGGACTCCTGATCAGGCCGGGGGCAGGAGGATCTCGAACCAGACCGTCGAGCCCCGGACCGTCGGGTCGGTGCCCCAGGCGTCGGAGAGCTGTTCGATCAGCCCCAGGCCCCGGCCCCGGCTGCTCAGCGTGTCGGTCTGGGCGCGGGTCACCGTGCCCCGGGTGCCGGAGTCGGCCACCGACACCAGCAGCCGTTCCGGGCTGAGGTCGATCTCCACCCGGGCGGCGGTGCCGGCGTGCAGCAACGCGTTGGTGGTCAGCTCGCTGGTGCACAGCACCGCCGCGCCGATCACCGCCTCGGGCACCTGCCACTCGGCCAGCTGCGCGGTCATCCAGTGGCGTACCCGGCTGGGCGCGGTCGGCTCGGCGGGCATCTCCATCCCGGCGGACCGGCTCGGCTTGAGCGCGTGCTCGACCGCGAGCACCGCCACGTCGTCCTCGGTGGCGCCGGGGACCGCGCCGGTGGCGACCGCACACAGCGCCCGGGGGTCACCGCTGGCGGCCCCGGCCACCGCCGCCGCCAACCCGGCCAGGCCGGCGGTGAGGCTCTGCCGCCGCCGCTCGACCACCCCGTCGCTGTAGAGCAGCAGGGTGTCGCCGGGGGCGAAGGGCACGGTCGCGGTGTGCGGCAGACAGCCCAACCCCAGGGGCGCGCCGGTCGGCAGCTCGACGAAGACGGCGGTGGCGACGCCGTCCGGCCCGGACCGCCGGATCAGCGGCGGGGGATGCCCGGCGCTGGCCAGGGTGATCTCGCCTCGGTCGGCGTCGACCACCCCGAAGGCCACCGTGACGAACAGCTCGTGGGTGCCGGTCTCGGTGCCCAGGCTCGCCACCAGCCGGTCCAGCCCGGCCAGGACGGCGTCCGGGCGGGGATCGGTCAGCGCCAGCGCCCGCAGCGCCGCGCGTACCTGCCCCATCCGGGCCGCCGCCTGCACGTCGTGCCCGGCGACGTCGCCCAGCACCACGCCCAGGTCACCGGAGGGCAGCAGGAACGCGTCGTAGAAGTCGCCCCCGGCGGCGTTGCCGTCGACACCGGGGTCGTAGCGGGCGGCGATGCGCAGCCGGGGCAGCGTCGGCAACTGCTCCGGGAGCATGCTGCGTTGCAGGAGCTGGGCGGTACCGTGCTGGGTCTCGAACCGGCGGGCACGCTCCGCCGCCTGGCCGACCAGTTCGGCCGAGGCGGCCAGCAGCGCCCGTTCCGCCGCCGTCCAGCCGTGCGGGGTCTGGTAGCCCACGGCGAGGCCGCCGCGGATCACCGACGAGCGCAGCGGCAGCGCGGCCAGCGAGCGGATCTTCTGGTCGTGCCGGTCGACGGCGGTGTCCCGCAGCGGCTGGCCGTCGCCGGCGAAGAAGGGCACCCCGCTGCGCGCGCCGACCACCACCGGCGCGGTGGTGTCCGCCGGGATCGGCCGCCACAGCGGGGGCAGCCGCTCGTCGGCCTCGTCGAGCAGTTCGCCCCGGATCCGGCGGACCAGCCGCCAGGCGGGGCCGTCGTCGACGGCGAAGGAGACCTGGTCGGCGTCGAAGGAGTGCAGCGCGTAGCGCAGCGTCACCCGGGCCACGTCGTCGAGCGTGAGGGTGCCCGACAGCGCCGCGGCGAAGTCGGACAGGCTCTGCAACTGCTGGGTGAGCTGGCTGGTCTGGGCGGCGACGGTGAGCACGCCGACGATCCGCCCGGTGCTGTCGCGGACCGGGGAGTGGCCCCGGGTGAAGACGGTGTGCTCACCGGTGCCCTGCTGGTGGACGGGGAGCACCGACTCCTTCTGGAGGAAGGACTCGCCGTGCCGGTAGGCCCGCTCGATGACCTCGCCGACGCCCGGGGTGTGCCACAGGTCGGCGTAGACCTCGGGGGCGGGCCGGCCCATCGCGTCGGGGTGCCGGTCGCCGATCACCTCCGCGTACGCCTGGTTGTAGAGCAGCACGAAGTCGTCGCCGTAGTGCAACGCCATCGGCACGGGGCAGGACAGGATCACGTCGACCAGGACGCGGATGGTCACGTCCCAACCCTGTTGCGGACCCAGCGGGGTGTCGGCCCACGGGTGGGCGGGCACGGCTGCCGCCTCCGGTGTGACCCCGGCCGGCCCCGGTGCGGGGGTTGGTGACGTCGGGACCCGCCCGACCGTGCCTGGCATGCCCGCAGCCTATCCGGAGCCGGCCCGGGTGACCCGATCATGCCCGTCGCCTTCACTGACGCCGACCTTCGTGTAGTTCCGGCGGGGTTTCTACAGACATGTCGGGAAAATCGGTGCGGATTCTCCGGCGTGCCGCTGCGGCGGACGGGTAACCGGGCGGCGCAGTCCATTGGACAGGAGGGACATCATGCCGGAAACCCTTGCGGTCAGGCAGGTCGACATCGGTAGCGCCTTGACCGACATGTGGCGGTCGGTGCTGCTGTTCGTGCCGAGAGCCATCGCGTTCATCGTCATCCTCGTGGTGGGCTGGCTCATCGCCCGCGCGGTACTCAAGATCGTGGACGCAGCGCTGGAACGGGTGGGCTTCGACCGGGCGGTCGAACGGGGGGGGATCAGACGCGCGTTGGAACGCACCAAGTACGACGCCAGTGACATCCTGGCCCGACTGGCGTACTACGCGGTGCTGCTGTTCACCCTGCAGTTCGCGTTCGGCGTGTGGGGGCCCAACGCGATCAGCGACCTCATCCGGGGGGTGGTGGCCTGGCTGCCGCGGGCGTTCATCGCGATCGTCATCGTGGTCGTGGCCGCCGCCATCGCCAACGCCGTGCGGGACCTGGTCTCCGGTGCGCTCGGCGGCCTGTCGTACGGCAAGGTGCTGGCCGACCTGACGGCCATCTTCATCCTGGCGCTCGGCGTGATCGCCGCGCTGAACCAGGTCGGCATCGCCACCACGGTCACCACGCCGGTCCTGATCGCGGTGCTCGCCACCGTGGCCGGCATCCTGATCGTCGGCGTCGGCGGCGGTCTGGTGAAGCCGATGCAGTCCCGCTGGGACGGCTGGCTGGACCGGGCGGCCGAGGAGTCGCGGGCGGTCCAGGAGCACCGGCGGGCCCGCGCCGCCGGGCAGGGCGACATGGGTCGGCAGATGGCCGACCGGGGCGGCGAGCGGACGCAGGCCATGCCGCGCGTCGACGAAACCCGCACGATGGCCGGCGGTCGGGGAACCTACCAGTCCGGCACCGGCGACGAGACCCAGCAGTTCGGCCGTCCGGGCAGCTGAGTCGGCAGTACCACCGGGAAGGGTGTCCGCGCGAGGCGGGCACCCTTCCCGCGTGGACCGGGTCAGGCCGGGTCGAGGTGCCGGGGGTCGAGGGTGCGGGCCAGGGCGCAGACCGCGAGCAGGCGGACCAGCACCCAGTCCGGGGCGGTGAAGTCCGCCGCGCCCTCGGGGAGCAGGCCGTGCTCCCGGGCGGTGTCGCGGACGCCCTCGGCGTAGCCGGCCAGGGCGGCCGGGGTCAGCGGCCGGCGGTCACCGTCGAGGCTGTCCCGGATCGCCGCGGCGTGCTGGTCGACCAGCGCGAGCAGGCCGGGCCGGGCCGCGGCGGCAGCGAGGCCGGGCGCACCGACCGAGGCGCTGAGCAGGGCCAGGTGGGAGCGCGCCGCCCGTACGGCGGTCCGGGTCGCGACCTGGGGGTACGGCACTCGCATGAGGATCGAGGTTAACCACCCGGTAACCCCGGCGGAGTCGGCCACCCGGCCGGTACGGGTTCCCCCGGTGGCCGACCGGCCCTCGGCCACCGGGACCGATCCGCGCCCCGGCGGGCAGACGGCGCACCGGCCACCGTCGGCGTCCGGGCGGACAGCAACGGGACGCGGTGCCGGAATCCCCCGGGGCGTCAGGGGGTCAGTGACCCGAGCAGCACGGTGCCGCCGCACGGCAGCTGCCCGACGTTGCCGACGGTCAGCACGTACTGCCGCTGGCGGGAGCCGTCCGGGTTGGCCCGTTGCACGTACCGGCTCCGGGTCACCTCCAACTGGCAGGCGTTGCCTGCGGCGGCTCCCGTCGGGGCCAGGCCGGGCAGGTAGACCGCGGTCAGCGGGTTGGCGTTGTTCCAGGTCCAGGTGGCCGAGGCCCCGACGGGCAGGGTGCCGGTCCGCCACGACGCCGACGGGCCGGTCTGGGCGAGCTGGAACTGGCCGGAGCAGGTGATCGTGCCGATGTTGCGGAGCACGAAGTAGAACTTGCGTACCCCGTCCGGTTCCTGCCGGTACCAGCTGCGGGTGATCTCCAACTGGCAGGCGGCCGTCGCGGTCGCCCCGGTCGGCGTCACCCCCAGCAGGTACGACACGGTGGGCGCGATCTGCTCCACCCAGCCGTAGTTGCCGCTGGCCCCGGGCGCGAGCGTGCCTGTCGACCAGTCGTGGGTCGGCGTCAGCCAGGACAGCAGGACGGTGGCCGTGCAGGTGAGCGTGCCGCTGTTGGCGACCGTGAAGTGGAACCGCCGCTCGCCGCCCGGCTCCCGGGAGTACCAGGTCCGGGTCACCTCGAACTGGCAGGGGGTCAGGTCACCGGCCCCGGTGGGGGACAGCCCCACCTGGTACGCCGCGTTCAGCGGGTTGGCGTTGTTCCACACCCAGCCCTGGGTGACGCCGGGTGCGACCGGGCCGGTGGACCACGACGCCTGCGCGGCGGCGCTGCGTACGGCGGCGAGGTCGCGGGCGTCCCGCTCGCCCACCGGCGGTGCGGCCGACGCCGGCGTCGGGGCGAGCGCCACCACCGCCAGCAGGCTCAACAGCCACGTCCACACCGTCGGTCGTCTGGTCACGGTCGGCGCTCCTCGGGGTCGGGGGTGCCGGAGTACGGCGACCGGGGCGCGGCGGGTGCCGGGCCGGTGCCGGTGTGCGGCGGGGTGTCGACAAGGTCGCACACCGGCGGTCGCCGTGGCGGGGCCGATATCCGACAGCGCGGGACGACGCCCCGGGCGGTCCGGCGTCGCTACAGTCCAGATCCCACCCGGAAGGAATCCCACCGATGGCCCTGTCCCGTTCCGCCCGCCGGTGGTTCGGCGCGCGCCTCGCCGGCACCCTCGCCCTGGCCCTGACCTGCCGCTCGCCCAGCCCGGAGCGGCCCTGGCCGGCACCGCGCTCGGCGACGGCGACGTGCAGATCGCCCGGACCGCGCAGGACTACACCTACCGCACCTACCAGCGGCACTGGTCGGTGGTCGCCGTCCAACCCGCCGCCACCGCCGACTGGGACCTGACCCTGCGCGACGCCGCCGGCAGCACGCTCGCCACCAGCGTCTACGGGCTCGGTCGTACCGACTTCGTGGTGGTCGACTCCACGGCCGGACACCTGCCGTTCGGCGCTTACACGGCCGTGGTCAGCGCGTACACCCCCGGCGTGTACTGGGTGCAGCAGCGCACGGACACCGCCACGATCACCCTGCCGCCGGTGACGCACTCCGGCACCACCGGCCCGGCCGACCCCGACCTGACCTTCTCCAGCCTGGTCGACCACGACGTGGTCACCGTCGCCGACCTCTGGCTGACGGCCGGGGAGTCGTTCTGGGCGCACACCACGACGGCCGCATCCTCGCTGCTGCTGGCCGGGAGCGACCCGGCCGACCCGACGAGCTTCGTCCAGGGCCGGGCCACCGTGGCGGCCCGGCAGCACACCGAGGTCATCGACGGCTGCACCAGGTACACCGCGCAGCGCACCGGTTGGCACGCCCTGATCCAGATCGGCGACCGCGCGCCGAGCACACACGTTCCGACCCAGGGCACCGGGTACGCCCTGCACCGGGTCGACCCGGCGCACCCGCTGAGCTGCCCGCAGCGGGAGTTCCCCGGCCCGACCCCCTGACGGGCCGCCGGGCGGTCAGTCCGCGCTGGTGGCGTCGGCCGGGCGACGACGGCTGGCGTCGTCGGCGATGATCACGGTGGCCACCATCAGCGCGACGCAGAGGCTGAACAGCCACGAGTCGTCGGAGGAGAACCTGGCGGAGACCGGGGCCTGGACGGCGGCGAGCAGGAAGCCGAGCCAAGCCAGACGACGCTGACGAGGGGTGAGGAAACCGGAGCCCTGTTGCATCCCGAAAGTCTTGCGCGACCCCTTCGGATTACCGGCAGCCGAACGGCGGATTCTGGACGACCTGTCCGGTTTACTGCCCGCTCGGGCGTTCCAAACCACCGGTTCGGGGGAGGCGACAATCACGTCGACCCGTTCTCGGTGATGCGGCAGGATGAGCCTCCGTGTCCGTCGCTCCGCCCCGTACCTCACTGCTCCTGCTCGCCTACCTCGCCTTCGTCAGTCTCGGCCTGCCCGACGGCCTGCTCGGCGTCGGCTGGCCCTCGATCAGCGCCGAGTTCGGCGTACCGACCGGCGCGGTCGGGCTGGTGCTCACCGCCGGCACGATCGGGTACCTGACCTCCAGCGTCCTGGCCGGTTTCACCCTCGCCCGGCTGGGCGTGGGCCGGCTGCTGGCCGGCAGCACCCTGCTGGCCAGCCTCGCGCTGACCGGGTACGCCAGCGCCCCGGCGCTGACCGTGCTGATCGGCTGTGCGCTGGTGCTCGGCCTGGGCTCCGGAGCGATCGACTCCGGTCTCAACGCGTACGCCGCCGGGGCGTTCGGCCCCCGGCACATGAACTGGATGCACGCCTTCTTCGGCCTCGGCGTGGCGATCGGCCCGCTGGTGATGACCGCCATGCTGAGCACCGGGGCCGGCTGGCGCTGGGGGTACGCGGTCACCGCCGCCGCCCAGCTCGCGTTGGCCACCGCGTTCGCGCTCACCGTCGGCGCATGGCGGGACCGCACGGCCGGCTCCCCGCCGTCGCCCGCCGCGCCGGTCGACCGGACGGTCGGTGCGCGGCCCGACGACAGCGTCGTCGCGCCGGCCGGCCACCCCGGACCGGTCGACGGTCCGGCGGTGGCCGGGCGTGGCGGGTCGGCCGGTGGCCCGGCAGGGGTGCGGATCGCCGACACGCTCCGGTTGCCCGCCGTCTGGTTCGGCGCGCTCGCCTTCGCCGTCTACGTGGCCATCGAGGTGTCCGCCGGGCTCTACGCGTTCCTGCTGCTCACCGAGGGGCGGGGGGTGTCCGCTGAGGCCGCCGGGGTGGCGGTCTCCGGCTACTGGGGCAGCCTCTTCGTCGGCCGGGTGGTGCAGGGGCTGGTCGCCGAGCGGCTCGGCACCGCCCGGGTGCTGCGGGGCAGCCTGCTGGGCATGGCCGTCGGCGCGGTGCTGATCGCGCTGCCGGGGCCGGGCTGGGTGACGGTGGCCGGCCTGGTCGTCCTCGGGTTCGCCGCCGCGCCCGTGTTCCCGCTGCTCACCCTGAGCACCGCCGAACGGGTCGGCCGGCAGCACGCCGACCGGGTGATCGGCGTGCAGATCGGCGCCGCCGGCATCGGGGCGGCCCTCATCCCGGCTGGGCTCGGCGTGCTGCTCGGCGACATCTCGGTGCGGCTGCTCGGCCCGGCGCTGACCGTGCTGGCGGTGGCGCTGCTGGTGGCGCACGCCGCAGCCGCCCGCCAGACCGCCGCGCCGCCCCCCACCCACTGAGCCCGCTTCCGCCCTTCTCGGGCTCGGCCAGCCAGGGCAATCGGGCTTCTGGGCCGATGATGCGGTGTCGTTCGACCGGGACACCGCATCATCGGCCCCCATGCCGCCGACCCCGACCCGACGCGGGCCCCGACGCCGACCGTCACATCGTGTCGGGCCCGGTACGTCCCGTCGTGGAGGGGCGGTAGGCGCGCTCGGTGTCGGTCATCTCCCGGCGCTCGGCCTGCGGGCCGGCACCCCGGTCCACCGGTTCGGGACCGTGCCCGAAGGTGGCCTCCTCGCCCGCGTCGTTGCCGGTCGGGTCGTCGGCCTGCCCGTCGATGGTGGATCTGGCGATCGCCCGGTCCAGTTCCTCCAGCGGCGTCCTCTGCTCGTCCCGCCACACCCTGCCGTCGTTGTCCGTCATACCTGCGCGGTACCCCGACCCGATGATCGCAAACGGTCGGACCCGGACGCGGCGACGGCCGCCGGTTCACCGGCGGCCGTCGGGGCTGTGCGTCCGTGTCGGGGGAGACGGGGATCAGGGCTGCGGACGGTCGACCGACCCGCGCCACGCCCCGGTCTCCTGACCGCGACGCTCGATGAACTGCTTGAACCGCTCCAGGTCGCCCTTGGCCCGCCGGTCGACCACACCGAGCTTGTCGCCCGCCTGCTCGACCACGCCGTGCGGCTCGAAGTCCATCTGCAGGGTGACCCGGGTGTTGCCCTCGTCGAGCCGGTGGAACGTCACCACACCGGCCTGCTGGGTGCCGCCCGTCGACTTCCAGGCCACCCGCTCGTCGGGGAGCTGCTCGGTGATCTCGGCGTCGAACTCGCGCTTGACCCCGGCGATCTCCACCGTCCAGTGGGTCATCGTCTCCGACAGCTGCCGGACCTCCTGCACCCCCTCCATGAAGTGGGGGAACTCCTCGAACTGGGTCCACTGGTCGTAGGCGGTCCGTACCGGTACCGACACGTCCACGTGCTCGATGACGCCGCTCATGCGAAATCCTCCTCTGGCCGCTGGTGTCCGTCCGGATCGTGGGCCGATCCGGTCACCAACGCGTCGTCTCGTTCCGGTGCCCGAGTGCGGCCCACACCTCGGAAATCGTCTGGAACCGGGTGCCCTCCGGCAGGCGCTCCAGGGCGGCCACCAGGTCGTCGGGCGCGTCGTTCTCCCGCGCGTTGGCGACCAGCGCCAGCCGGTCGCCGGGCAGGGCCGTCATCGTGATGAACCGGCCCAGCCGGCTGCGCGCCTCCACGTCCTGTGCGGTCATCCCCTGCGGGGTGCCGGTGCGCAGGTCGCCCGCCGGTGCCGTGGTCGCGCCCGGCTGGTCCTCGCCGGCCGGCTCCGCCTCGCGGAACTCCTCGACCCGGGAACCACCGGCCCCCGACCCCTGGACCAGGCCGCTGACCTCCTGGCTCATCTGGTCGTCGACCCTCGGTGCGTGCTTGCTGCTGCCACGTTCCATGTCTGTTGTGCTACCCGCGCTCGCCCCGGGGAAACACCGACCCGGACGCCGGACCCGACGGGGTCACGAACCGGCGGTGGCCTTCGGCGGCAGCACCGGCTCACCCGGGTCGTCGACGCCCGCCTGCAACCGACGCCCCCGCTGCAACTCCGCGTTGATCTGCACCCCGAACATCAGCGCCGAGTTCGACAGGTACAGCCACACCAGGAAGGCGATCACCGCCCCCAGGCTGCCGTAGGTGACGTCGTACGAGCCGAAGTTGGCCACGTACAGGCCGAAGCCGAAGGAGACGACGATCCAGGACAGCAACGCCACCGCCCCGCCCGGGGTGAGCCAGCGGAACCGGGGCTGCCGGACGTTGGGGGCGATCCAGAACATCAGCGACAACAGCGTCATCATCACCAGCGCCAGCACCGGCCACTTCACGACGCTCCACGTCGTCCGGGCCAGCCCACCGGCACCCACCAGGTCGCCGACCGCGTCGGTCACCGGGCCGCTGACGATCAACCCCAGCGCCACCACCGCGAGCAGCAGCAGCGACACCCCGGCCAACCCGATCTGCAACGGGCGCAGCCGGTAGAACGGGCGGCCCTCCTGTACCCCGTAGACCGCGTTGGAGGCCCGGGTGAACGCGCCGATGAACCCGGACGCCGACCACAACGCGCCCACCAGACCGAAGCTGAGCAGCACCTTCGTCCCGCTCTGCTGGTCGACCACCGTGCGCACCACCGACACGAAACCCTCGTTGCCGACCACCGAACCGGCCCCGATGTCGCGGGCCAGGTCCAGCACGGTGTCCACCGTCCGCTCGCCGTCGGAGACCAGCCCCACCAGGGCCACCACCACGACCGTGGACGGGAACAGGGCGAGCACCCCGTAGTAGGTCAACGCCGCCGCCCAGTCGGCGCAGTTGTCCTTCACGAAACCCCGGCCGCTGCGCACCAGCACCCCGCGCCAGGTCGACCAGCTCAACTGGCGTACCCGGCGGGGTACGCGTACCCCCGGGTCGTCACCGGCGGCCGTGGTCGGCTCCGTCGTCGCTGCCATGCTCGGCTCCTCGTCGCCCGACGACCCGGCGGACCCGGCGTCCGGCGCGCGTCTGGGCCCGGCGGTACCCGACGGTGGAAATCGACAAACCCGACGTCGGTGTTTGCCGGTGCGGGCCCAGGGAACCGTTGGGGTCAAGCCAGGAAATCGACGCGGAGGAGGACGGGATGCCCGGGCGCGAGGTACTGCCCAGCACGCTGCGACGCTCCCCGGAGAAGGCGCAGCGCACCTGGGAGAAGACACACGACTCGGCGGTGCAGACCTACGGCGAGGGGGAGCGGGCGCACCGCGCCGCCTTCGCCGCCGTCAAGCACAGCTTCGAGAAGGTGGGCGACCACTGGGAAGCGAAGGGCCGCAAGGGCCCCAGCGACCGCCAGGCCGAAGGCGGCGGCCCCGCCCGCCGGGCCCCCACCGCCGGTGGGGTGGACGCCAACGCCACCAAGGACCACCTGATGCAGGTGGCGAAGAAACTGGACGTGCCCGGCCGCAGCCGGATGACCAAGCCGGAACTGGTCAAGGCCATCGAGAAGGCCAACAACCGGGCCACCCGCAAGGCCCGCGGCGACTGACCGGAAGTACGCGCGGGGCCGCCCCGGACGGGGCGGCCCGGCTCACCAGTGGCCGCCGGCCGGCGGTTGCAGGTGCACCGCCTTGACCGTGCTGAACTCGTCCAGCAGCTCCGGGCCGTACCCGAAGCCCTGGCCGCTGCCCCGGCGCGGCTGCGCGGCACCACCCGGCGCGCCCCCGAACACCGCGTTGACCTTCACCGTGCCCACCGGCAGCTCCCGAAAGGCCCGCTGGGCGTGGCTCATCGACCCGGTCAGCACCGTCGCCGCCAGCCCGTACGGCGAATCGGCGGCACACCGCAGCGCCTCGCTGAACGAGTCCACCGTCACCACGGCCGCCACCGGCCCGAACGTCTCCTCCCGCACCAGCGTCATCTCCTGCCGGCAGTCGGTGACCACCGTCGCCGGATAGAACGCCCCCGGCCCGTCCGGCAGCACCCCACCGGCGCGCAGCGTCGCCCCCTGCGCCACAGCGGCCGTAACCTGCCCGTGCACCTGGTCGCGGTGCCGCCGGTCGACCAGCGGGCCCAGCTCGGTGGCCGGGTCCCGGCCCGGCCCGACCGTCAGCGCCCCGGCCCGCTGCACCAACGCGTCGACGAAGTCCTCGGCGACGTCGCGGTGCGCGTAGATCCGCTCCACCGCCACGCAGAGCTGCCCGGCGTTGGCGAACGCGCCCAACGCCGCCTGCCCGGCCGCCCACCCCGGGTCCACCCCGGCGTCGACCACCAGCGGGTCGCTGCCGCCGTTCTCCAGCAGGGCCTTCGCCCCGGTCCGGGCACAGGCCGCCGCGATCGCCCGGCCGGTCGCCGTGGCACCGACGTGCGCGACCACGTCCACCGGCTGCGCGGCCAACGCCGCGCCCACCTCCGCGCCCCCGGTCAGCAGGGACAGCACGCCCGCCGGGAACACCCCGTCGAACAGCCGGGCCAGCAGCCACCCGGTGACCGGGGTCCGCTCGCTCGGCTTGTAGAGCACCACGTTGCCGGTGACCAGGGCCGCGCCGAGCAACCCGCAGGAGACCGCCACCGGGTCGTTCCACGGGGTGATCGCCGCCACCACCCCCCGCGCCTGCGGCAGCATGAAGTCGATCGCGTCGCCGTCGCCGTGCAACGTCCGGCCGCCGCGCAGCGGACCCAGCTCGGCGTACTGGCGCAGGGTGCCGACGCCGGCCGCCACCCCGCCCCGGGCGTCGCCCAGCGGCTTGCCCATCTCCGCCGTGGTCGCCGCGGCCAACTCCTCCGCGTCCGCCGCCACCGCGTCCGCCGCCTGGTGCAGCAGCTCCGCACGCTGCGCCGTCGGGGTCGCCGCCCACTCGGCGGCCACCTCCCGGGCCGCCTCGACCGCCTTGGCCACCTCGTCCGCCGTCGCCACCGGCACGGTGCCGACCGGGGAGCCGTCGGCCGGGTCGTGGACCGTCAGCTCACCACCCTCGCCGCCCGCGCCCCACACCCCACCGATGAGTTGCTCCACCCGGTACATGCGGCGGGATGCCCCGCTCCCGCCGAAGCAAACGCGTTTCGCCCGGTTGCCCGCCGGGTAGCCGGATCCGATGATCTCGCCGGGCACGGACACCGCGGACGCCGTCGTCATCGGCGCCGGACACAACGGCCTGGTGGCCGCCAACCTGCTCGCCGACGCCGGCTGGGACGTGCTGGTGCTGGAGGCGACCGGCGCACCCGGCGGGGCGGTCCGCTCCGCCGAGGTCACCGCCCCCGGTTACCTCAGCGACCTGTACAGCTCCTTCTACCCCCTCGGGTACGCCTCCCCGGTGCTGGCCGGCCTCGACCTGCCCCGCTACGGCCTGACCTGGACGCACGCCCCCGACGTGCTGGCCCACCTGCTGCCCGACGGGCGGGCCGCGGTGATCAACCGGGACCTGGACACCACCGCCGCCTCGCTGGAGACGTTCGCCCCCGGCGACGGGGACCGCTGGCGGCACGCGTACGCCGACTGGGCGCAGGTGTCCGGCCCGATGCTCGACGCCATCACCACCCCGTTCCCCCCGGTACGCGGCGGACTGGGCCTGCTGCGCCAACTGCGGGTCGGCGGCGCGTTACGGCTGGCCCGCCGCCTGGTCCTGCCGGTGCGCAAGCTCGGCAGCGAACTGTTCACCGGCGACGGCGGCCCGGCGCTGCTGGCCGGCTGCGCCCTGCACACCGACCTGTCCCCCGAGGAGGCCGGCTCCGGCGTCTACGGCTGGCTGCTGGCCATGCTCGGCCAGCAGGTCGGCTGGCCGGTGCCGGTCGGCGGCGCGCAGCGGATCACCGACGCGCTGGTGGCCCGGCTCACCGAGCGGGGCGGCCGGATCAGCTACCGGGCGCGGGTCGACCGGGTGCTCACCGCCCGGGGTCGGGCGGTGGGCGTCCGTACCGTCGACGGGCAGCTGTGGCGGGCCCGCCGGGCGGTGCTCGCCGACGTGCCCGCCCCCGCCCTCTACCTGGACCTGGTCGGGGCCGCCCAGCTGCCGCCCCGACTGGTCGAGGACCTGGCCCACTTCCGCTGGGACGGCTCCACCCTCAAGGTCGACTGGGCGCTGTCCGCCCCGCTGCCGTGGACCAACCCGGCGGTGGCCGGCGCCGGCACCGTGCACCTGGGCGCCGACCTCGACGGCCTCACCACGTACTCCGCCGAACTGGCCCGGGGTGAGATCCCGGCGAAGCCGTTCCTGCTGGCCGGGCAGATGACCACCGCCGACCCCACGCACTCGCCGGCCGGCACCGAGTCGCTGTGGGCGTACACCCACCTGCCGTTCCGGCGGGACTGGCGGGCCGAGGACGTCGCCCGCCAGGTCGACCGGATGGAGGACGTGCTGGAGGCCGCCGCCCCCGGGTTCCGCAGCCTGGTCGTCGGGCGGCACGTCGCTGGGCCGGCCGAGCTGGAACAGGGCGACCCGAGCCTGGTCGGCGGGGCGCTGGGCGGCGGCACCGCCGCGGCGTACCAGCAGCTGTTCCTACGCCCGATCCCCGGCCTGGGCCGGGCCGACACCCCGGTCGACCGGCTCTACCTGGCCAGCGCGTCGGCGCACCCCGGCGGCGGGGTGCACGGCGCACCCGGCGCGAACGCCGCCCGGGCGGCGCTGGCCCGCGACCGCGCCGTCACCGGCAGCGTGTACGCCGGCATGATCGACGCCGCGCACCGGACGCTCTACCGCTGAACCGTCCACCCACGACCCCGCTGCGGGGTCAGGAGTCCAGGTTGCGGTGCCGGGTGCGCAGCTTGAACGGCATCAGCGCGCTCTCCACCTTGGTCGCGGTGGTCATCTTGGACGCGCCGTCGCGCCGCTCCTCGAACCGGATCGGCACCTCCAGGATGGTGTGCCCCAGCTTGGTGGCCAGGTAGTGCATCTCCACCTGGAAGCTGTAACCGTTCGACTGCACCCGGTGCAGGCCGATGTCGCGCAACGCGTCGGCCCGCCAGATCTTGAAGCCGGCGGTCAGGTCGCGGATGCGCACCCGCAACAGGGTGTGCACGTAGAGGTTGGCCCAGCCGCTGAGTGCGCGCCGGTAGAGCGGCCACGCCTCGTCGAGCTGCCCGCCCGGCACGTACCGGGAGCCGATCACCACCCCCGCCTGGGTGGACAGCAGCGCGCCCAGCATCCCGGGCAGCGCCTCCGGCGGGTGCGACAGGTCGGCGTCCATCTGCGCCACGTACTCCGCGCCGCCGTCCAGGGCCCGGCCGATGCCGTCCACGTACGCCCGGCCCAGGCCCTCCTTGCCGGCCCGGTGCACGACCTGCACCCGGTCCGGGTTCTCGATGGCCAGCTTGTCGGCCACCTCACCGGTGCCGTCCGGCGAGTTGTCGTCGGCGACGAGCACCTTCAGGCCCGGCAGCGGAAGGGCCAGCAGCCGTTCGACCAGCACCGGGAGGTTGCCCGCCTCGTTGTAGGTGGGGACCACGACGGTCAGGCGTGCGTCCCGCCACGGTGACGGCAGCTCCACGGGTTCGATCATCTCGGACATCCTCAGTCGGGGTCGGCATTCCCCCACAGGGTAGCCAAAAGCCCGACGGGACCCCGCCGAGGCTCCCCGCGACCGCCCGGTCACCGTTCGGCGCGCGCGTCGGCCTTCTGTCGGGTGGCGATGTCGCAGAGCCGGCGCAGCGTCTCCTTGTTGCGCTGGTGCAGCACCAGGTCGTTGAGCTTGTTGCGGATCCAGCGCAACGGGCCGGCGGCGAAGTCCTCGCCGATGCGGACCCGGGTCGCGCCGTCCCCTTCCGGGGTCAGCGTGAACACCACGACCGCCTCCCCGGCCGGCCACAGGCCGGCCCGCAGCACCAGCCGGTGCGGCGGCTCGCAGACCAGCACCGTCGAGGCGTCCTCCAGGGAGAACGGCCAGGGGCCGGCCCGGTGGTGCAGTCGGGTGCCGACCCGGGGCCACTGCGCGTCGACGTCACGCACGTGCACCGTGCCGACCACCCAGTCGCTGTACGTCCAACCGTCGGCCAGCACGTCGAAGACCTGCTGCGGGGGTGCATCGATCACTTTCTCCACGACTGCCACCGCTGAGCAGTACCCGGGCCGGCCCGGCCTAACCCGCCGCGTTAGCTTCTCCGGGCCGACGGGTAACGCTGCACCGACCCGGTTCGGGTCGACGGCGCGGCCCGGCCCGACGCCGGGCGGCGTACCGCCCGGTAGGGCCAGGTTTACTCCCCGGGGCCTCGGGAACCCGCCGCCCGTGCGACGGGACGCGGAGCCGTATCAGCGCAGGTCAGGCCGGATTGATCCGGTCGCTGGCCGGGGCGGCCGCGCACTGTACGACGCGGTGCTGCTCGACCGGGACGGCACCCTGATCGAGGACGTGCCCTACAACGGCGACCCCGACAAGGTACGGCCGGTGCCCGGCGCGCGGGCGGCGCTGGACCGGCTGCGCGCCGCCGGGCTACGGCTCGGCGTGGTCACCAACCAGTCGGGGCTGGCCCGGGGGCTGTTCACCGCCGCCCAACTGCGGGCGGTCAACGCGCGGGTCGAGGAGCTGCTCGGCCCGTTCGACACCTGGCAGTGCTGCCCGCACGACGAGCGGGCCGGCTGCGCCTGCCGCAAACCCGCGCCCGGCATGGTGCACGCCGCCGCGCGGGCGCTCGGCACCACCCCGGACCGCTGCGTGCTGGTCGGGGACATCGCCGCCGACCTGGGCGCCGCCGCCGCGGCCGGCGCGGCCGGGGTGCTCGTGCCCACCCCCACCACCCGGGCCGTCGAGGTGGCCGCCGCCGGGCAGGTCGCCGCCGACCTGCCCGCCGCCGTGGAGCTGATCCTCACCCGGTCCGCCCTGGTCGCCGGCCCGCCGCCGCGCCGGGCCGGCACCGTGCTGGTGGTGCGCAGCGACTCCGCCGGGGACGTCCTGGTCACCGGCCCGGCCGTCCGGGCCGTCGCCGGGTACGCGCAGCGGGTCGTGCTGCTCTGCGGCCCCCGGGGCCGCGCCGCCGCCGCCCTGCTGCCCGGCGTCGACGAGGTCGTCGAGTGGCCGCTGCCCTGGATCGACGGCACGCCCGACCCGGTCGACCCGGCGGACATCGACCGGCTCACCGACCGGCTGCGCGCGGTCCGGGCCGACGAGGCGGTCGTGTTCACCTCGTTCCACCAGTCGCCCCTGCCGCTGGCGCTGCTGCTGCGGCTGGCCGGCGTGCCGAGGGTCAGCGCGATCAGCGACGACTACCCGGGTTCGCTGCTCGACGTGCGGCACCGGGTCCCCGCCGGGCTGCCCGAGCCGGAGCGGGCGCTGTCGCTGGCCGCCGCCGCCGGTTTCACGCTGCCGCCCGGCGACGATCCGCGACTGCGGGTCCGCGCCGACCGGGTGCCGCCGGCGCCGGCCGGGCTCGGCGGCCCCGGGTACCTGGTGCTGCACCCCGGTTCGGCGGTGCCGAGCCGGGCCGTGCCACCGGAACTGGCGGCCCGGATCGTGCGGACCCTCACCGCCGCCGGGCACCGGGTGGCGGTCACCGGCGGACCCGACGAGACGGCGCTGACCGCCCGGGTGGCCGGCGACACCGGCATCGACCTGGGCGGCCGGACCGGCCTGGCCGACCTGGCCGGGGTGCTCGCCCACGCCGGCGCGCTGGTGGTCGGCAACACCGGGCCGGCGCACCTGGCCGCCGCGCTGGGCGTGCCGGTGGTCAGCCTGTTCGCCCCCACCGTCCCCTACGGACAGTGGGGGCCCTACCGGGTGCCGACGGTCCGGCTGGGCGACGCCGCCGCACCGTGCCGGGACACCCGGGCCACGGTCTGTCCGGTGCCCGGCCACCCCTGCCTGTCGGCCGTCGAACCGGGCCGGGTCCTCGACGCGGTACGCCTGCTCGGCGTCCCCGCCGACGCCCCGGCCGGGGTGACGCCGGCCGGGGTGACGCCGGTGACCGCCGGGCGGGGGAGTCGGCGATGAACATCCTGCTCTGGCACGTGCACGGCTCCTGGACCACGTCCTTCGTGCACGGCAGGCACCGCTACCTGGTGCCGGTCACCCCCGACCGGGGCCCGTACGGGCTGGGTCGGGCGCGCACCTACCCGTGGCCGGACACCGCCGTCGAGGTGACCCCGGAGCAGTTGCGCCACGCCGACGTCGACGTGGTGCTGCTGCAACGCCCCGAGGAACACGACCTGGCCCGGCAGTGGCTCGGCCGGGCGGTGCCGGCGGTCTACGTCGAGCACAACACCCCCAAGGGCGACGTGCCGAACACCAGGCACCCGATGGCCGACCGGGAGGACCTGCTGCTCACCCACGTCACCCACTTCAACGAGCTGTTCTGGGACAACGGGTCCACCCGCACCGCCGTCGTCGAACACGGCGTGGTGCCACCCGCGGTGACCTGGACCGGCGAGCTGGACCGGCTCGCCGTGGTGATCAACGAGCCGGTACGCCGGAATCGGATCACCGGCACCGACCTGCTCGCCCGGTTCGCCGAGATCGCCCCGCTGGACGTGTTCGGCATGAAGGTGGCCGGGCTCGCCGACCACCTGGGCCTGCCGGCCGACCGGTTGACCAGCCACGACGACGTCCCGCAGCACCTGATGCACGTCGAGCTGGCCCGGCGGCGGGCCTACCTGCACCTGTGCCGGTGGACCTCGCTCGGGTTGAGCCTGATCGAGGCGATGACCATCGGGATGCCGGTGGTCGCGCTGGCCACCACCGAGGCCGTGCAGGCGGTGCCTCCCGCGGCGGGGGCGTTGTCCACCCGGGTCGACACCCTGCTGGCCGCCGCCGCCCGGTTCGTCGCCGACCCCGCCGAGGCGCGTCGCGCGGGTGCGCAGGCGCGGACCGCCGCGCTGGGCCGTTACGGCCTGGACCGTTTCCTCGCCGACTGGGACCGCCTGCTGGAGGAGGAAGTATGCGCATCGCGATGATCTCCGAGCATGCCAGCCCGCTCGCCGTGCTGGGCGGTGAGGACGCCGGTGGGCAGAACACGCACGTCGCGGAACTCTCCGCCGCGCTGGTGGCGGCCGGCCACGACGTCCGGGTCTACACCCGACGCGACGCCGTCGACCTGCCGGTCGCCGTGCGCGCCCCGGACGGGTACGAGGTGGTGCACGTGCCCGCCGGGCCGGCCGAACCGGTCGCCAAGGACGCCCTACTGCCGCACATGAAGGAGTTCAGCCACTGGCTCACCGGCCGCTGGCGGGGCGGGGACTGGGTGCCCGAGGTGGTGCACGCGCACTTCTGGATGAGCGGGTTGGCCGCGCTGGCCGCCGGCCGGCAGACCGGGGTGCCGGTGGTGCAGACGTACCACGCGTTGGGCACGGTCAAGCGGCGTCACCAGGGGGTCCAGGACACCAGCCCGGCCCGGCGGATCGGCTACGAACGGGAACTGGGGTGCGCCGTCGACCGGGTCGTCGCCCAGTGCAGCGACGAGGTCGGCGAGCTGGTCCGGCTCGGCGTACCCCGGTCCCGGATGACCGTCGTGCCGTCCGGGGTGAACCTGGACACCTTCGCCCCGCTCGGCCCGGCCGTCGACCGTGACGCCGACCGGCCCCGGGTGCTCACCGTCGGCCGGCTGGTGGAACGCAAGGGCTTCCAGACGGTGATCCGGGCGATGGCGCTGGTGCCCGACGCCGAGTGCGTGGTCGTCGGCGGGCCGCCCGCCGGGCTGCTGGAGACCGACCCGTGCGCCCGGCGGCTGCGGGCGCTCGCCGGCACCTGCGGGGTCGCCGACCGGGTCCGGCTGGTCGGGGCGGTGCCCCGGGAGGAGATGGGCCGCTGGTACCGGTCGGCCGACGTGCTGGTCGCCGCCCCCTGGTACGAGCCGTTCGGGCTGACCCCGTTGGAGGCGATGGCCTGCGGGGTGCCCGTCGTCGGCACGGCGGTCGGCGGCATCCGGGACACCGTGGTCGACGGGGTGACCGGGGACCTGGTGCCGGCCCGGGACCCGCAGGCGCTGGGCGACGCGCTGGCCGGCCTGCTCGGCGACCCGGCCCGCCGCTACGGCTACGCCACCGCCGCGTTGCAGCGGGCCCGCCGCAGCTACTCGTGGGCCACCGCCGCCGACCGGTTGACCGAGGTGTACGCCGAGGTCGCCGCCGTACGCAGGCCGAGCCGGGTGGTCGCCTGATGACGACCTCGACCCGGGCGGCACGGGCCGGCCTGCTCGACGCGCACCTGACCCTGCTGGCCGAGGCGCTGCTGCCGTACCGTGCGGCGGAGCCGTTGCTGGCCCGCTGGGGCACCGAGCTGGCCGGCATCCTGGTCGGCGGCGGGCGGTTGCTGGTCGCCGGCAACGGGGGCAGCGCCGCCGAGGCCCAGCACCTCACCGCCGAACTGGTAGGCCGGCTGCGCGACGAGCGCCGGCCGCTGTCGGCGATCGCCCTGCACGCCGAGACCTCCGCGTTGACCGCGATCGGCAACGACTACGGCTACGACGAGGTCTTCGCCCGGCAGGTGCGGGCCCACGGCCGTCCCGGTGACGTCCTGCTGCTGATGTCCACCAGCGGGTCCAGCGGCAACCTGCTCGCCGCCGTGGCCGCCGCCCGGGAGGTCGGGCTGCGCTGCTGGGCGTTCACCGGCCCGACGCCGAACCCGCTCGCCGACGCCTGCCACGAGGCGCTGGGCGTCGCCTCGCCGGACAGCCAGGTGGTGCAGGAACTGCACCTGGTCTCCACCCATGTGCTCTGCGAGTACGTCGACCGGGCGCTGCCCACGGCGCTGACCGCGCTGGCCGGCCAGGCGGCGGCCAGCGCCGCCGCGTCGGCGGCCCGGCCCGTGGACCCGGCGGCGGACGACCCGGTCGACGCATCGCCGGTGGCCGACGGCGGGCCGGTCCGGGCCGGGGTGGAGGTGGTCGTCGACCCGACGGCCGACCGACGGCGTGGGGACCCGGTGTGAGGGGCCCGCTGGTGGTGCTCGGGGACACCCTGCTCGACCGGGACGTCGAAGGGGTGGTGAACCGGCTGTGCCCCGACTCGCCGGTGCCGGTGCTGGACGAGACGGCCGCCGCCGACCGGCCGGGCGGGGCGGGCCTGGCCGCCGTCTTCGCCGCCGCCACGGGTGCCGAGGTGGCGCTGGTGACCGCGCTTGCCGACGACGCCGGGGCGGCCCGGCTCAGCTCGCTGCTCACCGCCGCCGGGGTGCAGGTGTACGGGCTGCCGCTGGCCGGGGCGACCCCGGAGAAGGTCCGGCTGCGGGCCCGGGGCCGGGTGCTGCTGCGCCACGACCGGGGTGGCATGGCGGGCGAACCGGGGCCACCCACCGAGGCGGTGCTGCGGCTGCTCGCCGGGGCGTCCGCCGTGCTGGTCAGCGACTACGGCCGGGGGGTGGCCCGACAGCCGGCGCTGCGGGCGGCGCTGGCCGCGACCCGCGCCCCGGTGGTCTGGGACCCGCACCCCCGGGGCCCGGTCGCGGTGCCCGGGGTGCGGCTGGTCACCCCGAACGAGCCGGAGGCCCGGGAGTTGGCCAAGGTGCCGCCGGGCGGGTCCCGGCTGGCGGTCGCCGCCCGCGCCGGCCAGGGACTGCGGGAACGCTGGCGGGCCGGGGCGGTGGTGGTCACCCTCGGGGGTGACGGCGCGCTGCTCTGCTCCGCCGGGGCGACGCCGCTGATGGTCTCCGCGCCGGTCAGCGCCGAGGGGGACACCTGCGGGGCGGGGGACCGGTTCGCCTCGGCCGCCGCGGTGGCGCTCGCCGGGGGCGCGCTGGTCTCCGAGGCGGTCCAGGCGGCCGTCGGCGCGGCGTCGGCGTACGTGGCCGACGGCGGGGTGGCCGCCGCGCTGCCCGTACCGGTGCGGGACTGCCCGCCGGTGCTGGTCGGCGGCGGGGAACGGATCGGGGCCGCCGCGGCGGGCGCGGTGGTGGCCGAGGTCCGCGCTGCCGGTGGCACCGTGGTCGCCACCGGGGGCTGCTTCGACCTGCTGCACGCCGGGCACGTGGCGACGTTGCAGGCCGCCCGGCAGCTCGGCGACTGCCTGGTGGTCTGCCTGAACTCCGACACCAGCGTCACCGGCCTCAAGGGCCCCGACCGGCCGGTGATCCCGCAGGGCGACCGGGCCCGGCTGCTCGCCGCGTTGAGCTGCGTCGACGCGGTGGTGGTCTTCGACGAACCCACCCCGCACGCCACGCTGGGCTGGCTGCGGCCCGACGTCTGGGTCAAGGGCGGGGACTACGCCACCGGCGTCGGCGACGGGCCGGGCCTGCCGGAGGGCGAGCTGTTGCGCCGGTGGGGCGGGGACAGCGTGGTGGTGCCGTACCTGGACGGGCGCTCCACCACCGACATGATCGCGGCGGCCCGGGGCGAACGCCGGGGCACCGGCCGGCCGGAGCCCGCCGGGTCCCCGGTCGGACCGGCGCATCCGACGACGGAGGGAGCACGATGAGCAGCAGTCCACCCGGTGCCGGTCCGGCCGTCCTGGTCACCGGCGGGTCGAGCGGCCTCGGCGCGGCGGTGGTCACCGCCGTCGCGCGCGCCGGCGGACGACCGCTGGTGCTGGACCGGCGACCCCCCGCCGACGGGGTGCCGTGGATCGAGTGCGACCTGGCCGACACCCGGGCCGCCGAGGAGGCCACCCGGGACCTGGCCGAACGGGTCGGCGGGCTGGACGCGGTGGTGACCGCCGCCGGCATGGACGTGCCCGGCAGACTGGCCGACGTCCCCCGCGACACCTGGGAACGGATCGTCGTGGTGGACCTGCTCGCCACGGTGGCGGTGGTCCGGGCCGCGCTGCCCTACCTGGAGGCGTCCCGGGGCAACGTCGTCACGGTCGCCTCCACCCTGGGCGTCAAGGCGGTCGGCGACGCCACCGCGTACTGCGCGGCGAAGTTCGGGGTGGTCGGGTTCACCAGGTCACTCGCCGCCGAGCTGGCCGGCAGCGTCGGGGTGACCCTGCTCATCCCCGGCGGGATGCGCACCGCGTTCTTCGACGACCGCGACCCGCAGTACCGTCCGGGCCCGGACGCGAAGCTCAACGACCCGGCCGACACCGCCGCCGCGATCATGTTCGCGCTGTCCCAGCCACCCGGTAGCACCGTGCGGGAACTGGTGGTCTGCGCCGAGCAGGAGACCTCGTACCCGTGATCCTGGTGTTGCGGGCGCTCGGCGTCGGTGACCTGGCCACGGCGGTGCCCGCGCTGCGCGCCCTGCGGGCCGGGCATCCGGGCGAGGAACTGGTGCTGGCCGCGCCGGCCTGGCTGGGCCCGCTGGTCGAGCTGGTCGGCGGGGTCGACCGGCTGCTGCCCACCGACGACCTCGGCCCGCCGCCCTGGCCCGTCCCGCCGTCGGCCGACGGGTCGTCGCCGGGCGTGCCGTCGTGGTCCGGGCCGCTCCCGAATGACGTGCCGTCGTGGTCCGGGCCGCCGCCGCGGGTGGCGGTCAACCTGCACGGACGCGGGCCGGGGTCACACCGGATGCTGGCCGGCGCGGGCCGGCTGGTGGCCTTCCGGTGCCCGCCCGCCGGGCACCGCGACGGCCCCGACTGGGACGACGACGAGCACGAGGTGGACCGCTGGTGCCGGCTGCTCGACTGGTACGGCATCCCGGCCGACCGCACCGACCTGGCGTTGCGCCGCCCACCGCCGGGCCGGCTGCCGGCCGGGGTGACCGTGGTGCACCCGGGCAGCAAGGTCGAGGCGAAGCGGTGGCCGGCGGACCGGTTCGCCGCGCTGGCCCGGCGGCTGGCCGACCGGGGGCACCGGGTGGTGGTGACCGGCTCGGCCGGGGAACGGGACCTGGCCGCCCGGGTGGCGGCCGACGCGGGCCTGCCCCGCTCGGCGGTGCTGGCCGGCCGGACCGACCTGGGTGAGCTGGCCGCCCTGGTGGCCGCCGCCCGGCTGGTGGTCAGCGGGGACACCGGGGTCGGTCACCTGGCCACCGCCTACCGGGTCCCGTCGGTGCTGCTGTTCGGCCCGGTGCCGCCGGCCCGCTGGGGCCCGCCGGCCGACCGGCCGTGGCACCGGGTGCTCTGGGCCCCGGGCGGGGATTGCGCCGCCGTGCCCGGGGTAGGTACGGCGTCGAGATGGGCGGCGCTCCCGGTCGACCGGGTGCTGGCCGCCGTGGACGAGGCCGAGGAAACGGTACGGGTCTGAGGTGCGACTACGGCGCAGTGATCCGGGTCGGGCGGGGTACGGGCGTCGCCGGCGCGGCAAGGGCTGGACCTTCCTGGACCGGCACGGTGAGCGGGTGCGGGACCCGGACACGCTTGCCTGGCTGGGCGAGCTGGTGATCCCGCCGGCCTGGTCCGACGTGTGGATCGCGCCGTACCCCAACGGGCACATCCTGGCCACCGGCACCGACGCCGCCGGACGCCGACAGTACCTCTACCACCCGCAGTGGCGGCGCAAGCGCGACGAGGCGAAGTTCGACCACGTGCTGGAGGTGGCCCGCCGGCTGCCGACCCTGCGCGACCGGATCGCCGGTGACCTGGCCGGGCGGGGGCTGAACCGGGACCGGGTGCTGGCCACCGTCGTCCGGCTGCTCGACATGGGCGCCTTCCGGGTCGGCAACGAGCAGTACGCCGTCGGGGAGGACGCCACCTTCGGCGTGTCCACCCTGCGCCCGGAGCACGCCCGGTCCCGGGGCGGCTGCGTGGTGTTCGAGTTCCCGGCCAAGGGCGGCGTCGAACAGGTCCGCCGGATCGAGGACCCGCAGCTGTGCCAGGTGCTGACCACCCTGCGGCGGCGTCGGCGTACCGAGGAACGCCTCTTCGGCTACTGGGACGGGCGGGTCTGGCGGGATGTGCGCAGCGACGAGGTCAACGGCTACCTGCGCGACGCCAGCGGCGGCGAGATGACCGCGAAGGACTTCCGCACCTGGCACGCCACCGTCCGGGCGGCCACCGAACTGGCGACCGTGGGGACCCAGCGTTCGGTGACGGCCCGTCGCCGGGCGGTGGCCGGGGTGATGCGGGCGGTGGCCGACCTGCTCGGCAACACCCCCACGGTGGCCCGGACCTCGTACGTGGACCCCCGGGTGGTCGACCTCTACCACGAGGGCGTGGTGCTGCCGGTGCCCGCCGACGCCCCGCGTGAGCAGGTCGAACGGTCGGTGCTGGAGCTGCTGGCGGAGACCTGACCGACCCCGCCGCTGTTCCTGGGGGGAAGGCGCGACGGGGCCGGGGCCGGTGCGGCCGGGGAGCCATCCGGGCGACGGCGGTCGTGTGCCGGACGGGCTGCGGCACCGGGCGGCCGTCCGTGACCCGCCTGGGTCACGGACGCCACGCCGCGGTCCCCCGTTACCGTCGGGCCGGGCGGTCGGGTGACCGCCGGCCCACGGTCAGTATGTCGGTCCCGGGTTGACTGCGGACGCCGTGCTGTTGACGATCCGTGCCTGTTGCAGGTGCAGTTCCCGGTACGCCTGGGGGGTGAGCTGGTGGGCGGCCCGGAAGGCCCGGCTGAAGTGCGCCTTGTCCCGGAAGCCCCAGCGGGCGGCGACGGCCTGCACCGGCCGGTGGGCCAGCGTCGGGTCGGCCAGGTCCCGCCGGCACCGCTCCAACCGCAGCTGCCTGATGTACGACGCCACCGTGGCGTGCTCCTCCTCGAAGAGCCGGTGCAGGCTGCGTACCGAGATGTGGTGTGCCTCGGCGATGGTGGCCGGGGTCAGCCCGGCGTCACCGAGGCACCGCTGGACGTACGCCTGCACCTGGGCGAGCAGTGCCCGGCGGCGTACCTCGCGGGGCATCTCGTCCTCGGCGACCAGGTACCGGCCGAGCATGGTGGCGATCAGGTCCAGTGCCACCCCGCCCAGCCGCTCGGCGTCGGCCTGCTGGTACTGCTCCGGATGGCTGGTGATCCGGGTCAGGTACTGGGCGACCAGCGCGCCGACCCCCTCGCTGGCCGACATCCGGCCGGCCAGCAGCGGGGCGAGCTGGTCCGGGGTGAGCGGGAGCGCCCCGTACGGGACCAGGGCGACGATCGAGGCGGCGTGCTCCGCGCCGTTGCCGTCGCCGAGGTGGCTCACCTCGTGCGGCCGGGAACCGTCGTAGAAGGTGAACTCACCGGCCCCGAGCCGGCTCTCCCGCCCGGCCTGCCCGGCGATGCCGGTGCCGTTGGTGGTGAGAGCGAGCATGTGGAAGTCCACCTCGGTGCGGCGGACCAGCTTGGGGGTGCGGACCGCCGCAAGCGACGGGTAGCGGTAGCGCACCAGCCGGATCGGGCCCAGCTCGACGAACTCGGCGCGGGCCCGGAAGTCGTGTTGGTGGTCGGAGCGGATGCGCAGCGGCGCGGCGGTCCGGGCGACCAGGTCGAGCCACATCCCGAACCGTTCCGTCGGCGGCAGTTGTTCGGTGTCGATCACTGTGCGGTGCACCATGTCCGGCCTCCCCGTCGGCGGGCACTTCCCCTCCATTCTGGACGAAGAACCCACCGGCCCGCTCCGCGCGGGGTCCGGGCCGGTGTCACCGGTTCGCGATGTCACCGATTCAACGGCATCGAAGCGACCGGGACACCGCAACATCGGCGACAGTGAGTTGACCAACGGATCCGCGACCGCCGGTTGTCGTTTCTCGGTGCTGGTCGCCGGGTTCGTGGGCGTCCCGTGTCCGGTGCGCCGGTGTGCGGTCTGTGACGGTGACGACCGCGGCGCGGTCGAGTTGATCGATGACGTTGTCGGGATGGCGGCCCGGGCCGGTGACGGTACGGCTACTTCCGCCGCGCCGTGGTTGAGGTTGGTGCCGGCAGCGGTCGGGGCTTCGGATTGGTCGCGTAGTTGGGCCGGGCCGGAGTGGTAGCTTTACCGCCCCGTTGTGGCTAGTGCAGATAGGACGTTTGCGTGACTGACGATCACTCCCTGGCCGACCACGCCGTGGAGGTGCCGAGTCGACGACGCCGGTGGGTCGGCCTGTTGGTGGTGTTCCTCGTTCTGCTCGTTCTAAGTGTCGGCGGCGCGGCGGCGTACCGGCAGTTCGCCGACCGGGAGGATGAGGATCCGGGGGTTACGGCGTGCCGGTCGGCGGGGTTCGTGGTGCGGGCCGCACAGGGTGAGGTCGTGCCCGATGACGAGTTGCAGCGGATGTGGGAGTTGTTTCAGCGTTCCGCTCACGAGGATCTGAAGTCTGCCGGGCTCTTCGCGGTGGGCTCGGCACAGCGGGTGCAGTTGGGGAAGGGGCAGAACGATGCGCCGATGGTGGTCGATTTCCGAATGGCCAACCTGGCTTTCGCGGTTCCCAGGTTGACGGCTGCCTGTGGGAACCACCAGGTCACCGTCGAGGGATAGCAGTGGAGTCGACGCCGCCGCAGCCAGTTGCATGGTCGCGGCGACGCCCACTCGATCGACGGGCTGACGGCGGAGTGGCGCTGAGGGCTGTTCGGTGGTACCGCCCGCCCAGCCAGGTGGCTACCAGCCGGTGGCGATGGTGGTTCTTGCGCTCAGTAGTCCGTTGGTGGTGCCTGGGTAGAGGTACACGGTGCCGGTGGAGTTGTCGCGGGCGATGACGTCGGGTTTGCCGTCACTGTTGAAGTCGGTGAGGCCGAATGAGGTGAAGTTCCCCCAGCCGGTGCCGACCTGGCTGACGTTGTTGGGTGGGAAGTCGTACAGGTTGAGGATGCCGGTGCTGGTCAGGCGGGCGTATACGTCGGGTGTGCTGTCGCCGACGACGTTGGCGATGCCGAAGGTGCTGTAGTTGGTGGACCAGCCGGTGCCGAGCAGTACCCGGGTGGCCTGGCCGCCCTTCAGGTCGCCGGGATAGTTCCACATGTCGCCGGTGGAGCTTGCGGTGATGATGTCCTGGTAGCCGTCCCTGTTCCAGTCGGTCACGCCGAAGGGGCGGAAGCTGCACCAACCGTTGCCGAGGAACGTGGGCTGGGGGTTGAGGTCGTTTGCGGTTCCGAGGAAAACCTGGAGGTTGCAGGTGGTGTCGTCGCGGGCTATGAGGTCCTGGTAGCCGTCGTGGTTGAAGTCGGCGATGCCGAACGGGGTGAACTGGTCCCAGCCGGTGGACATGAGGTGGGGATCGGTCAGTTGGGTTCCCTGCTTGCGGTACTTCCAGAGGCTGCCGGTGGTGTCGACGGCGTAGGTCTCCGTCTCGGCGGTGCCGGTTCCCGGCGGTGTCCAGGTCGTCGATCCGAGCGGTGTGAGGGAACCGGTCTTGGTGGTGTTGCTCGCGCCGGCCTGGGTCGGGGTCAGTGCCCGTTTCCATACCTGTAGGTTGCTGATCTTGCCGGCGTAGTAGGCGGTCGGGGCGGCTTGGTACTTGTATCGGCCGACCACGAACTTGCCGGTGCTCGGCCAGGTCGGATTCGCTGTGAACGCGGTGCTGCCTTTGAGTACGCCGTTGACGTAGAGCGAGATGGTGCGGGTTTCGGCGTTGTACGTGGCGACCAGGTGTGTCCAGACGCCGAGTGCGGTCCCGGCCGGAGTCACGACCTGGGTGTAGGACCAGCCGCTGTCGGCGTTGCCCAAGCCGAAGCGCCAGGTGTTGTCGCTCGTGTTGTTCCAGAGGATGAAGCGTGAGGCGTTTGCCCCGTCCTCGGAGACGATGACGCCGCCTGCGGTGGTGGGCTTCACCCAGACCGCAAGGCTGAACGACTTGGTGGTGTCGATCAGAGAATCGTTGCGGAAAAGCTCGCCCTGTAACGCAGGGTTCGGCGTGGCGGTCGCCGAATCCATGTTGAGCATCAGGCTGGGACTGAACATGTCTCCGCTGCGCCACAACGCCCCCGTGGTGGTGGCGGTGAGGGACTTGCCACCCGAAGAGTCGACGGCGCTGGACACCGCCCCGTCGGTGCCTTCGTCGAACAGCCAGGTGTGCTGTGAGGTGATCAGACTCTGGGTGGGCTGTGCGTCCAAGGCCGTGGGGCTGGAGTTCGTACCTACCAGCCAGGCGGTGACTGCCGCGCCTGCTCCCGTGGCCCATAGGTCTGGCGTGCCATCGCCGTTGATGTCGGCGGCTCGAAGGACCAGAGCGGTGGCCTTGTTCCAGTCGGCGGTGGCCAGTGTGCGGCTGGCATAGGTCAGCTGCGCGGTGTCGAGGTCGAAGGTGAGATCGGTCCACAAATACAGGGCACCGGTGGAGCGGTTCCACAGGAACATGGCGGTGCCGGTGGCGGTCTGGGCGGTGGTGACCGTCCAGTTGTTCCAGTCGGTTCCGCCGGTGGGGGTCAGTGCCGTGGTACGGGTGGCCTGCTGGTAGCCACCTGGTGCACCCGTGGGGTAGTAGGTGAGATAGTAGCCGCCTGTGGTGTTGCCGCTGGTGCCGATGAGATCGGGCACGAGCGATCCGGTCTGCCGCCCGTCTCCGGCACTGGCGACCTGGATCGGGGAGGTATCGGCTTCGTCAACGAGTGCTTCTCGGGGAATGGTGATCTGCTGATCGCCGCCCCGCGACTCGATGGTCGATCCGTCACCGTTGGCGTGCAGGAGCACGGCGTCGCCGCTCGTGGGACGGTAGACCAGCACATCCTGTAGTCCGGTGTCGAAGAAGTGGCCGGTGAGCACCTGGCTGCCATCGAAGTCGGAGGACGTGCTGGTGGTGGCGACGCCGGTTCCCTGCGTGCCAATGTTGACAATGTTGGGGTTGACGCTGAGGGAGCCGCTGTTTTCGGCAAGCCAGAGACCTGCTGGCAGGTTGTTGGCCGCGCCCACGGTGATCAGGTCCGCCCTGCCGTCTCCGGTCATGTCGGCGTCGTTGGCGGTTGCGGCGGGGTCGGAGTTGAAGACTCTCACCGCCGTGTCCCCGATGTTGCCTCCGGCCGAGATGCTCGTCACGACGAGGGTGTTGGTGAACCGGGTGGGCTTGAGTGCGATCGACGTCGTTCCGGCCGATGCGGGGATCACCACGGGTGGGGCGCTGTTGAGTTGGTAGCTGTAGCTGGTTGGTGCGGTACCACCGATTGGTGGGGTGATGCCGAAGGTCGCGGTTTGGCCGACGATGGTCGGCTCTGCTGAGGTCAGTTGCACCTCGGGTTTGCCCGCACGCGTGGGGTCGAAGATGAACTTGCAGGTCACTGACCAGTCTCCGGCTGCGCCGAAGTCGGTGGCCTGAACCCGCCAGGAGAAGCTCGTCGCGGTTCCTGTGCCCGGCCCTGTGTAGCCCGAGTAGGTCCGGAGTGTGCTCTGCGGAATCACCAGCACAGCGGTGCTACCTGACGGGTAGGTGAGTGTGCTCGGATTGGAGCTGGCGACGTTGGCAGCGTCACTGGTTCTGGTCACCTTGAAGGTGACGCCGAGCACCCCGCCGTTGCGATCGGAGACGGGCGCGTACAGCGACACTGCGGAATCTCCGACGACGGTGGGTGTGGCTGCGGTGCATGAGGTGGTCGGTGAGGTGCTGAGGCCTGTGGGCGTGTTCGGTTTGTGGTTGTAGAGGATCTCCAACGCGGGGCTGGTATCCAGGAATTCCTTCCAGCTCTGGGTATCGCTGGCCTCGTTGTACGCCTTCAACCACAGGGTGCGTGTGCTCCTCTTCGCCGTGACGTCACTCGCGATCTGGCCGGTGATGTCGAATGAGACACCGCTGGCGGCGCATCCGCTGTATCCGTAGGCGAAGCTCTTGTTGGCGGCCAACGGGCCGCTGCTCTGGGACTCCCAGAAGTCCCACTTCGCGTTGCCGGAGCTGAGGACAGCGGAGGGGGCATGAACGTCCACGCGTTTCGCGGTGCAACTCCACGACAGGGTGTTGGTGATCTTGAAGAGCGCGGAATTGATCGTGGCGCCCGTCAGCGTGCTGTAGGGGATCGAGAAGTTGATGAGCGTGTTGGAACGTTGCACCCCGGAGTTGCCTACCTGCATCCGCTTGTATGGGTCGGGCGTGTCCTTCCAGTAGTTGGTCGACTGATGTTGGGCCGAGATGGTGGCCCAGCCCCCTTTGCTTGACCCGGTCGGAGTCCAGTTGAAGGTGGGGTCGATGTATACCGGGTAGACGGTCTTCGGGTTGGACAGCAGGGCGCGGTCCGGACTGAGAACGAGGTGCCCCGGCTTGATCTTCACCTTGATGGGGGCGGTGCGGGCATGGCGGCCTGGGGCTGCCGGTGAGGAGGCCGTGGTGCGGCGGTCAGCCGGCGGGCCGGCCGCGTCCCCTACGGTGGAATCCCACATGACCGGTGCGGCGGCGGTGATGACCGCGCTGCCGGAGCGATCTCGACCGGCGATGTTGCCGGCCGCGTCGGCGCTGAGAGTGAACCCGGTGCTTTCGGTGGTGAGCGTCAAGTCGGCAAGTCGAGAGTTGGTGGCGGCTTCCGGGGTGTTGACCACGAAGACGTGGGAGAAGGACCCCTCCGTGTCGACCGTGACGACCAGGTCGACGTCGGGGAGCACCTGCCGGTATGTGGCCGTGGCGCCGGAGAGTGTCGGAGGCGGCAGGGGTGCTGGTACGCCGAGGGTGAGCGCACGGTCGCCGGAGACCATCTCGGCCAGGGTCTGGTTTCCTCCGGGGGAGAGGCGGACCTCGTTCGTGGTGACCCCTGCCGTGATCCTGCCGTCGTCGTGTTGGACGAGGTTCGGGTTCAACGACTTCCACTGCCCGTCGATCTGAGTGCGCGTCGGCTTCACATGCTCGGTGAGCTGGATCTGCCCATCGGGACGGGCCGTCACCACCGTCGTCGAGGTCCCGGCGGCGGTCGCCTCGACTGGGGACCCGGTGCGTCGTGCCTCGACGACCGCCTGAGCGACTCCGATGGGTGCAGCGACGGTCTGCGCAAGGGCTGCTTCCCTGGATGGTGAGCCAGCGGCCGGGCCGCACCAGGTCGCGGCAACTGCGATGACCATGCATGCCGTCACTGTGGACGTGACCAGGCGCGGCCCTCGCGCGAGGCTGTTTCCGGGCATCAAGTCATTACTCCCCGTGTGTCAGGGGACACGCTGCCGCATGTCCGGTGGCGGCCACAGTGAACCAGCCAGACCGCCACGGCGGAACGCCCATCCTTTCCGCGCTGCCCCTTTCGACCTTCTTCGACAGGTCTGGATGCCCGGCCGCGATCTTTCGTTATGCTCCCGTGACCTCTGTGGCCGCGCGACGTGAAACATTGTCCACGCCGCTTGGTGGTCGACCCGACACCCTGCGTGTCTTTTCGTCGGTCGTCGGTCAAGGTGGGTTGGCAATGGTCGGACACGGGGGATCGCGGCTGCTCACACGCCGCAGCAGGCTCGCCGCGCTCTGCATGGGAGCGGTGCTCATCGCCGGAACGCTGGTGGCGACGCCCCCAGGGGCGATGGCCGCCGGTGCTGCAACAGCTCGACCTCCCGTCCCATCGCCCGGCCGCTCGGTCACGGGAGTGAAGCCCCTGAAGTCGAAGTTCGTCGTTCCACGTGACGCCGCGAAGACCAACTCTCACCCGACGCGGACCACCTGGCCGAAGGCCGCAGCGGCTGAGGTCGACCTGGCCTCAGCCGGTGTCCGTGCTGATGCGCCGATAACGGCGAGGGCAGCGGGAACCCCGATCTGGGTGCAGACTGCCCCGCAGCGTCAGTACTCCCACGTCGGCCCTCAGCGTCTTGGCGTGCGGGTGCTCGATCGCGCTGCCACTGCGGCTGCCGGGGTGCACGGCGTGCTGCTCAGCGTATCCGCGCCAACCGCGCGCAGCGCCGGTGCCGTGCGCGTCGGCGTGGACTACGCCGACTTCGCCGAGGCATACGGTGGCAACTACGGCTCCAGGCTCAGGCTGGTCAAGCTACCCGCCTGCGTGCTGACCACCCCACAACAAGCCGCCTGCCGTTCCATCGAGCCACTGTCGTCACGCAACGACGTGGCGGCCAGGACGGTCTCGGCTGAGATCACGGTCGGTGGTGCCGACCGTGAGGCAACTGTTGCCGGCCCCGCCACGACGGTACTCGCTGCGCTCGCTGGCGCGGGAGAGGAAGGCGGGGAGGGGGGCACCTACGCGGCTACGGATCTGAAACCCTCCGGTTCGTGGAGCGCAGGCGGAAGCACCGGGTCGTTCAGCTACTCGTACCCGCTGACCGTGCCGCCGACGCGGTCGAAGCTGGCACCGCAGTTGGCACTGTCGTACGACTCCAGCGCGGTGGACGGGCAGACCGTCGCTACCAGCGCGCAGGCGTCGTGGGTGGGTGACGGTTGGTCGACGCCGCGCAACTACGTGGAGCAGACTTTCGTCTCCTGTCAGGACGACCCCGGCGGCACTCCGTCGCCGAAGAAGACGTACGACCGTTGCTACACCGGTCCGATTCTCACCCTGTCGCTCAACGGCTCGTCGACGTCGATGATCTGGGACTCCGGCAAGGAGACGTGGAGACTCCAGAACGACAACGGCTCGGTCATCAAGCAGGTGACCAACTTCGAAACCGGCAGCGGCACCTACAACCACGACTACTGGCGGGTGACCGAACCGGACGGCACCGTCTACGAGTTCGGCCGCAACAGGTTGCAGGGTTGGTCCACCAATAAGCCAGAGACCAAGTCGGTAGACCACACCCCAGTCTATTCGCCGCATGCCGGTGATCCCTGCTACAAGTCGACCGGGTTCTCCTCCTCGGTGTGCACCATGGCCTACCGCTGGAACCTCGACTACGTCAAGGACGTCCACGGCAACGCCATGGCCTACTACTACAACCAGGCAACCAACTACTACGGCCGCAACGAGGGCGCCACGGACGTCTCCTACATCCGGGACAGTTGGCTGGCACGCATTGACTACGGCTTCACCGACGGCAACGCCTACGGCACCGTCCCGAACCGGGTCGTCTTCAACACCGGAGACCGGTGCCTCTCGGGGACCTGCAATCCGCTGAACGAGAACACGAAGGCGAACTGGCAGGATGTCCCGTTCGACCTGATCTGCAAAGAGAACACCGACTGCAAGTCCTGGAGCCCTTCGTTCTTCTCCACCGTCCGTCTCACCTCCGTCGAAACGCAGCAGTACGACACGGCAACCGCAAATTACCGGCCGGTGGACTCATACGCCCTGACACAGACCATGCCGACGACTGACGAAGACACGTCCCCGACGCTGTGGCTGAGCTCCATCACCCGCACCGGCCACGACACCACCTCAGGCGGATCGACCACGCCGATCACGCTGCCGTCCGTGTCGTTTACCGGGATTAAGCTGCCGAATCGCGTCGACACCGCAGGCGGCCTGCCCTCCTTCTACCGGCAACGCCTCGAGACGGTGACCACCGAGACCGGCTCCGTCATCACCGCCAGCTACGAGCTGCCAGAGCCCTGCACGGCACCGGTCAGCGTCAGTCCCGCGACGAACACCAAGTCCTGTTACCCGGTCTACTGGACCCCTGACGGATACTCCAATCCCACTCGTGACTGGTTCCACAAGTACGCCGTTACCAGAGTCACCGCCACCGACCCGACGGGCGGAGCACCGGCGACCGCGACCAGCTACACCTACGTTGGAGGCGCTGCCTGGCGCTACGACGACAACGAGGTCGTGAAGACGAAGTACCGCACCTACGGCCAGTTCCGCGGCTACGGCAAGGTCGAGACCCGCAACGGCGATGCCACCAACGACCCACGCACGCTCACGGCCGCCACCTATTACCGCGGCATGTCCAAAAACAACAACACCACCGTCGTCAACGTCACCGACTCGGCCGGCGGCCTCCACGAAGACATCGACCAATTGGCCGGCCGGGAACTGGAAACCACCACGTACCGCGGTGACGGGGGACCCGTCGAAACCTCGACGGTAACCTCGTACTGGATCTCGGCGGCCAGTGCGACTCGGAGCCGGACAGGCCTGCCCGACCTGACGGCGAACAAGATGGCACCGATCCAGACCTGGACCCGGCAGGCCATGACCAGCACCGGCGCGACCACCTGGCGCTACAGCCAGACCGACAACACCTACGACACGTCGGCCAGCTCGCCCACCTTCGGCCTGCTCAAGCACTCCTACGACCACACGGTCCCGGTCAACACCGCTTACGACCAGTGCACCACCACCACGTACGCACCGGCCAACACCAGCCTGAACATCATCGGGCTGATCAGCCAGGTCGAGACGGTCGCCGTGGCCTGCGGCGGCTTCACCCCGGGATCGCCGGCATCGGTCCCCGGCAGCGTCAACACCCTCACCGCGCCGACCACCGTCGACCGACCCGCGCAGGTCGTCTCCCACGTGCGCACCTACTACGACGACCCCAGTTTCGCCACGACGTTTCCCCAGGCTAACGCGCCTTCCAAAGGCAACGTGACGATGGTGCGTAAGGCGTCCGACCACGTCGCCGGCGCCTACGTCTACCAGACCACCGACCGCGCAGAGTTCGACTCCTACGGCCGAACCACCGCGATGTACGACGGGAACGGCAACAAGTCCACCACCACGTACACGGACAACGCCGTCGGCCTCACCACCGGCGTGACCACCAAGAACGCCAAGGACCACGTCTCGTCGACGACGGTCACGCCGATGCGCAACCTGACCACGGTCTCCACCGACGCCAACCTCGTGTCGACCCGCCGCCAGTACGACGCCCTCGGCCGGGTCAGAGCCGTGTGGGTGGCCGGACGGGCCACCAGCAACCCGCCTCACCATCGCTACACCTACACGGTCCAGAAGACCGGTCCCACCGCCACCACGACCGAGACGTTGAACAACGCCGGTGGCTACGCCACCTCTACGACCATCTACGACGCGCAGATGAGGGTGCGCCAGACCCAGAGCACCAGCCCCGCCGGTGGTCGCATGATCACCGACAGCTTCTACGACACCCGGGGTTGGGTACGCGCCACGTACGACGGCTGGTGGGACGAGGCCAACAACCCGGACACAACGCCCGTGTCGGCAACCAATCTCGGCAAGACGGTCTACCACCAGACCTTCAACACCTATGACGGTGCCGGCCGGGCGATCCTGGTCCAGAACGCGCGCGACAACCAGGTCGTCTCCGCCACCAGAACCGTCTACAACGGCGACCGAACCACCGTCATCCCACCAGCGGGCGGCACCACCACCTCCACCGTGACCGACCCGACGGGCCGCACCGACAAGGTGCTCCAGTACACGACGACCCCGATCCTCGTCACCCCGTCGAACCCGTTCACCGGGACGTACCACCTGACCGGCGGCACCACCACCGCCACGAGCTACGGCTACGACGCACGCGGAAACCAGGCCAGCCTCACCAACTCCGCAGGCACCACCTGGAACAGCCGGTACGACCTGCTCGCCCGGGTGATCGAGAAGACCGACCCGGACGCCGGCACCAGCACCATGACGTACGACGGTGCCGGCAACCTCACCCAGACCACCGACTCCCGCACCAAAACCGTCTCGTTCACCTACGACTCGATCAACCGCAAGACCGGCACCTTCGCCGCGCCCCTGTCCGGTCAGTCGGCGACGAACAAGCTCGCCTCCTGGGCGTACGACAACGACAACGCTGCAGTCGCCAACATGACCAACCCGATAGGCAAGTTGACCACGGTCACCGCCTACCGCAACAACGCCGCCTACATCACCCAGTACAACGGCTTCAACGCCTTCGGTGCGTCCACCGGCGAGACCATCACCATCCCCGCGGTCGAAGGGCTGCTCGGCAACACGTACACCTTCGGCCATGCGTACCTCGGGGTGACCGGACAGCCGTACAGCAACGCCTTTCCCGCCAAGGGCGGACTCCCCTCCGAGACCGTGACCTACGCGTACACCGGTGCCCTGGAACTACCGACCACCGCAGGTAGCCTGCTCGGCACCTACGCCAACGCCACCTACTACGACGCCTGGGGCCGGGTGACCGGTGGCCGGATCAACGCGAGCAGCAGCCAAGCCACCATCATCAACACCTACGACGAACACAACAGCCGGCTGAAGACCCAGAAGATCACCAAGACCACCACTACCACCAAGGACGTCGCCCAAAAGGAGTACGAGTACGACCTGTTCGGCAACATCACCAAACAGGTCGACACCCGGTACGAGCCCGCGACCACAGCAGAGACCCAGTGCTACCGGTACGACGCGCTGCGCCAACTCACCTCCGCCTGGACCGCCACCGACAACTGCGCCCTCACACCGAGCGGCAGTAACCGTGGCATGGTCGGCAGTGGCATCGGCTCCACCAGCGCCTACTGGACCGAGTGGACGGTAGACCTTCTCGGCAACCGCCAGAGCCAGAAGCAGTATGCGCTCAGCGGCGGCACGGACACCACCACGACCTACACCTATGACGGCAACAGCAAGGGGCAGCCGAACACCCTGACCAGCACGGCAACCAGCGGCGGCCTGACCGGCAACACCTCGTACACATACGACAAATCCGGCAACATGGCCACCCGCAGCGCAGGTCAGGGCAACCAGACCTTGAGCTGGGACGACACCGGCGAACTCACCGCCGTCACCGGCGGCACGGACGGCGACAGTTCCTTCCTGTACGACGCCGACGGCAATTTACTCATCCAGAAGGACCCGGGGACCAGCACCCTCTATCTCCCCGGGCAACAGATCACCCTCAACACGAGCGCCCAGACTTTGACCGGCGTGCGGTACCACCCACTCCCCAACGGGGCGACCGCTATCCGCACTGGTACCGGCAGTAACTATGGCTACACCGTCCCCAACCACCAGGGCACCCCGAGCCTCTATCTCAACAACACCGCCCAGGTCCCCACCTGGCGTCAGTACACCCCGTACGGGGACCCCCGTGGCGCCACCGTCACCACCCCCGACAACCGGGGCTTCCTCAACCAGCCCCTCAACACCAACATCGGACTCACCCAGGTCGGCGCCCGCAACTACGACCCGGCCACCGGACGCTTCATCTCGCTCGACCCCCTGCAGGACCTCACGGACCCCCAGCAGTGGAACGGCTACGCCTACGCCAACAACTCACCCGTCACCTCCAGCGACCCCAGCGGACTGATCCCCGAAGACTGCCTCGACCACGACTGCTACGGCTACAGTCCCACCAAGGGCTGCCCAGGCGGCTGCGGCACCCCGGCCAATGAACACTGGGGAAAGCGCAACGGACACAAGGGCACCACCCCCATCCGGCGACACGACCCCCGGATCCTCGGCCACGTCATCCGGGTTCCCGTCACGGTCCCACTGGAAGAGTTCACTCGCCGCTGGAACGAGCAGCGCGGCGAGAAGTTCAGCCAAGGCGTCTCCAGCTTCGATTTCGTGCGCTCAGATGAGCGTGAACTCGCGATGAGAATCTGTTACGAGATGGGCAACCCTGGTGGCTGTGGGAAGTGGACCGAAGAGCTCTGGGGTAAGCATTTCGATTTTATGGCAGAGAATCTTCCGGTAGACGATTCCCTGCCAATGCTCGGCCTTGCGGGAAAGCTCGGAAACCGTGGTGTCGGGCCAGGAAAGGGTTCTCCGCTGACGGGAGCCTGTAGCTTCAGCGGGGACACGAGAGTCCTGATGGCCGACGGTACGGCCAAGCGCCTGGATGAGGTGCGCCCAGGCGACGAAGTGATCGCCGCGGACCCAGAATCCGGCGCACAAGGTCCACGGGTCGTTGAGCACGTATGGGTTCACTTCGATGAACTTATCGACCTGGAGATCGACGGGGCGCTGCTCACCACCACCGAGGACCACCCCTTCTGGAACCACACTGCCCATCAGTGGCAGCGGGCAGACCAGCTTGACCGCAACGATCTCGTCGTGAGCCCTGAAGGACTCCAGGCTGTCGGCGGCCTCGTCCCCTCCTCGACGCAGACGGCCCTCGCATACAATCTCACGGTAAACGCCATCCACACGTACTATGTGTTGGCTGGCGCAACACCAGTCCTCGTCCACAACGACAATGGCGGCATTGATCTCAGTAATGCGACCGAGGTGCGGGGCCGATTCCCGGTGGGTGGTGCACTGGATGCAGGTGGTCCCGCTAACGGAATTCTTTACCGAACCCAGAATGGCTCAATCAGCAACTATGCTGTCTACGACGCGGATGGTGTCATTCTGCGGAGGGTTGATCTGGTAGGGGCCGCTCATGGCGGGGTCCCCACGCCGCACGTCCAGGAGTTCACGCGCAACGTGGCTCCCGACGGGCGCATCTTCCCGCAGCAGAGTAGGATCGCGACGCCGGCCGGGCCAGGTGACCTTCCGCGCGTTGGATGTTGATTAAATAGGACTTGATGGAATTAGGTCAGAAGAACTAGGAGAGGTTGCGTAGCCGTGGATCTCGATAAGCTACCGCAGCTGGAAGGCTGGATGGCGGGCGTGGACTTTGATCCACGATCATTCATCCTATCTACCACGACTGTTGCCGAAGCGGCAGCTGCATCCTTATTTTTCTGGCCTAATTTCGTTGAGTATCGCGGATTCATATTCCTGAATTTCGCTTTCGATGAACAGGCCATCGAAAATTGGTTCAGTGAGCTTGAGGGCGATGGTAAAGCTGTAGAATCGATCGCTAACCATGTTCATCTGTGGGATGTTTTCGCAGCAAAAACGGACGCTGAGAACAGAGTTCTTGCTGGCCTTGCGTCGCGGTTGGCTGAAATGTGGAGCGCCGCCCTACGGCGCGCTTTTCCGGATCGGGAATTTCTCGTTACGGTTACCGATGAGTCGGAAGACTATGGCCCGACCGTGTCCTTTCGATCGGCCTGATTCGCGACTTCTGGGAGCGCTGGCCTCGCTTCGTTGTGCGCTGTCATGCGAGGCTGTCCGCTCCGGTTGATGTCAGGGTTGATGTCAGCCGATCATGAAGACTCATCATTATCGATGATTGGTGTGACGCTGGACTTGCTCCAGCGGTCAGGCTTCGCAGGCGTGCGCGCGGGGCCGTAGGCCTTGAGCGCGTGCGCGCGGCCCGGCTTCGGCCGGGCCGTTCTTGATCCTGTATAGCTTTTCTTAGAGAGCGTTTCGCATGTCTGTCGGTCGGGTGTGTTGAGGGTGCGGCGTTGTTGGCGGGTGGTGGTCCGCCTCGGGTGAGACGGGCGAGCATGCCGGCGATGGCGGCCCAGCGGATCATGGCCTCGGAGGTGGCGGGGTGGGTTTCGTAGTCGCGGGCCAGCCGGCGGTGGGCGGTGAGCCAGGCCAGGGTCCTCTCTACCACCCATCGACGGCGGTGCACGACGAATCCTTGCTGGTCGGCGGGTTTGCGGATGATCTCCAGGGTGGTGCGCAGGACGTCGCGGGCCCAGTCGACCAGACGGCCGGCGAACCCGGAGTCGGCGAACACATGCCGGATCGGAGTCGCCATATAGGTGGCGAGCAGGGCGCCCTTCGCGCCGTCGCGGTCCTGCCACGAGGCAGCCAGGACCCACACGGTGACCAGCAGACCGAGGGTGTCGGTGACGATGAACCGTTTGCGGCCGTTGACCTTCTTCCCACTGTCGTAGCCGCGGGTATCGGAGTGCACGGTGTCGGCGGCGCGCACGCTCTGGGAGTCGATGATCCCTGCGGTCGGCTGCGGCTGCCGGTCGTGGGCCAGGCGGACATCCTCCCGCAGTTCGGTGAGGATCCGCTCGGTCACACCCCGCCGGTTCCACCGCTGGAAGTGGGAGTACACCGTCTGCCAGGGCGGGAAGTCCACCGGCAGGTACCGCCACGCGCAGCCGGTACGCACCACGTACAGGATGCCGTCAACGATCGCCCGACGAGGATGCTTCTCCGGCCTGCCCATCCACTGCGGCGACGGCAGCATCGGCTCGACGAACGCCCACTCGGCATCGGTCAGGTCAGACGGGTACCGCCGCACTCGATCCATACCCGTCTACCGACCGGACCCAGTTCATCGATCGCACCCACTGTGCGACACGCCCGACCAGCACACATCCCAAACGCTCTCTAAGGTGAAGGAAGCGTCCGGTTACATCCCGTATATGGCTTCCTTGCGGTGCACATGCCCTGCGGCCGACGTGGTCCGCGGCCGAGTCGGTAGGGCGGCAGGCGCGGACGCGAAGCCGCCGCTAACGGCCGCCCGATGTGTCGGCCCCGCCTGAAACCTGGCCCGGCAGGGTCTCCAACTCGCTGCGCTATGACGACAGGCCGGGCCGCCTGTCGCCGGCCCGGCTCGCACAGCGTCGACGTCAGTCGTTGAGGACCTGGGAGAGGCGGTCGCGGAACTTCCGCTCCGAGTCGCTGACCTGGTCGCCGCCGATGCCGAGCAGCCCCCCGCTGGAGGCGGCCCCGACCACCTGGTCGGCGATCTCCACCAGCCAGTGCCGGTACGCCCCGGCCTCGCCCTCGTCCACCTTCGCGGCCAGCAGGGTGGCCGCCTGCCCGGCCCGGACCAGCACGTCGTCGATGAGCGCCTGCGGGTCGGCCGGCGAGATCACCGGCAGTTCCTCGCCGGCCTCCGGGTCGCCCACCCGGGAGACGATCTCCCCGGCGACGGCGGCGACGAGCGGGCTCGCCGACTCCCGGCCGGCGGCGATGGTCTCCAGCCCGGCCGCGTTCTCGGCGCGGGTGCGCCGGGCACCGTCCGACTCGGCGGCGCTGGCCGCGGTCAGGACCGACTGCGGCAGGCCGACCAGCAGCCCCCACTCCTCGTCGGAGAACCCGAACCCGGTGTACGCCGGCTGTTCGATCACGACTGAGCCCCTCTCGATCGTTGCACTGCGGGCACCGCCCCCGGCGGTCGCCCGGGTCAGGCTAGTCCAGCGTCAGCAGACCCTGTTCGGACACCACGCGTACGGAGAGCGTCTTGTAGCCCACCTCGTCGAAGAGCACCGTCATCCGGTCCTCCTCGTAGTTGAGCACCAGCCCGGGGCCCCACTCCGGGTGCCGCACCTGGCTGTGCACCGGGAACGGACCGACCGCGCCGTCGCTTGCGACGCTGGTGCCGGCGTGGCAGTTGTCGCAGTGCCCGCAGACCTGCGACATCTGCTCGCCGAAGTAAGCCAGCAGCACCTGCCCCCGGCACCCGGTGGTCTCGGCGAAGGCGCGCATCATGTCGGTACGCGAGCGGGTCACCGTCTGCTGCCGTTCGGCCTCGGCCAGGGCCGCCGCGCCCGCCTCCGCCGGGGTGGGGGAGTAGCGCGGCGCGCCGATCTTCTGCCCGGCCCGGGGTTCGGCCGCCCCGATCTGCTCCAGCAGGGCCAGGTACTGCCCGAGCTTGCGCGGCCCGAGGCCGGTCGCCTCGCGCAGCGCCTTCTTCGTCGTCGCCCGGCGGCGCAGCAGCGCGGCCAGGTCCCGCAGTTCGGTCTCGTCGGGCAGGCCGCCGGAGAAGTAGCGTTGCAGGCCGACGTCCTCGGCCCGCCACAGCAGCAGCACCCGGGCCGGCGCACCGTCGCGCCCGGCCCGGCCGATCTCCTGGAAGTAGCTGTCCGGCGAGTCGGGCAGCGCCATGTGCACCACCCAGGCGATGTTCGGCTTGTCGATGCCCATGCCGAACGCCGAGGTCGCCACCATGATCGGCACCTGGTCGGCGAGGAACGCCTCGTGCAGCCCGTGCCGGGCGGCGGTGGGCATCCCACCGTGGTAGTACTCCGCCGGGAACCCGGCGGTGGTCAGCCGCTCGGCCAGCTCCTCGGCGGCCCGGCGGGTCGGCACGTAGATGATGCCCGGCCGCTCGTCGTCGCGCAGCAGCGCGATCAGCCGCCGCCACCGGTAGTCGTCGGTGGGGCAGTAGGCGACCTCGACGAACAGGTTCGGCCGGTCCAGCCCGGAGACCACCACCTCAGGGTCGCGCAGCCGCAGCCGGGCGATGATGTCGTCGCGTACCGGTGGGGAGGCGGTGGCGGTCAGCGCCACCACCGGCGGACGGCCGAGACCGTCGATCAGGTGGCCCAGCGCCAGGTAGTCGGGGCGGAAGTCGTGCCCCCACGCCGAGATGCAGTGCGCCTCGTCGATCGCCACCAGCGCCGGTGCCAGCGACTTCACCTCGGCCATCCGGTCGGGGTTGCTCAGCGCCTCCGGGGTGATGAAGAGGAACTCCGCCCGCCCCTGCCGAACGTCGTCGATCGCCTGGGCCTGCTGGGCGGCGCTCTCGTCGGAGCTGATCCGCACGGCGCGCAGCTCGGGGCGCTGGCGTTCGTTGAGCGCGGCGATCTGGTCCTGCTGGAGGGCCAGCAGGGGCGAGATCACCACCGTCGGCCCGGGGATCAGGCTCGCCGGGATCTGGTAGATCGCCGACTTGCCGGCTCCGGTGGGGAGCACCACCAGGGCGTCGCGTCGTTTCATCACCGCACGCATGGCGGCGAGCTGGTTGGGCCGCAGCGCTTTCCAGCCGAACAGGCTGCGCGCCGCGCGGCGCAACGTCGTCGAGTGCATGGACAGCTTCATCGAGGGCCGGAGGTACCCGGGTGGACCGGTGGCGAAACCGCTCCCACCGGATCGGACACATCACGCACGCCGGCCGGTACGTCGCAGGTCAGGCGCGGTGACCGGGTGCGCACACGCGATCGACCACGGGTCACCGTCGGCGGGGGTGCGCCGGTGACCCGTGGTCGGGGCGGGCGGGTTCAGCGCAGGTGGGGGAGCACCTCGCGCTGGTAGAGGTCGAACAGTCCCTGCCAGTGCGGACCGGCGTTGCCCACGTAGACCTCGTCGAAGCCGGCCTTGGCGTACCTGTCGATCATCTCCAGGTGGGCGTCGGCGCTGTTGCCGCAGACGAAGCCCTGCCGCACCTGGTCCGGTGTGACCAGTTGGGCCGCCTGCTCGAAGTGCCTGGGGGAGGGCAGCACCTGGGACAGCTCGCCGGGCACCCCGGCGTTGGGCCACGTCTCGTACGCGATCCGCGCGCCCTCGTCCTCGGTGTCGGCGTACGCGGCCTTGAAGCCGGCCTGGCACGGCTTGTCGCCGCCGCCGTTGTCCCGGAACCGGCTGACCAGGTCGCCGTCGGGCATCATGCTGACGTAGCCGTCGCCGATCCGGGCGGCCAGGTCGACGGCCTTGGGGCCGAAGCCGGAGACGTACACCGGCGGGGGTGCGTCGGGCAGCGTGTAGACGCGGGCGTGCTCCACCGTGTAGTGCCGGCCGTGGTGGTTGACGAAGTCGCCCCGCCACAGTTCCCGCATCACCGCCACGGCCTCCTCCAGCATCTCCAGCCGGACGTCGGTCTGTGGCCAGGCGTCGCCGAGGATGTGCTCGTTGAGTGCCTCGCCGGTGCCGACGCCGAGGACGAACCGGCCGGCGTGCATGACCGCGCTGGTCGCCGCCGCCTGCGCCAGCACCGCCGGGTGGATGCGGACCGTCGGACAGGTCACCGCGGTGCTCACCGGCAGCGTGGTGACCTGGCTCAGCGCCCCGATGACGGACCAGACGAAGGGACTCTGCCCCTGGGCGTCCGTCCACGGGTGGTAGTGGTCGGAGATCCACAGTGCCTGGAAGCCGGCTCGTTCGGCGGCCCGGGCCTGCTCCAGCAGTTGCGCCGGGGTGAACTCCTCGCTGGACAGGAAATAGCCGATCCTCATCGTGCCCCCTCGCTGGGCGCGCCGCCGGGTGCGGCGTGACGTCCCGCTACCGGTACCCCGGCCGGTGCGGGATCAGTCGGTCGGCGGCGGTCGATCTCAGCGGCGGCCGAACATGGCCCGGATGGCGGCCAGCAGCAGCAACCCGCCGACCACCAGACCGAGCAGGCGTACGCCGGGGATGTCGGCAGGCGAGGTGGCGTCGGCGAGCGGCGGCAGGTCCATCCCCGCACTGTGGCACGTCGCCCCGACCGACGCCAGACAGTAACAGTAAGGTTTATTGACTATTACCTCGCCCGGTGTGACCATGACAGCACCGCGACGGCACCGGGCCGTCGACACGCGACGGGGGTACCGGGGCCGGATGAACGAGCGCAACCTGGCGGGTCTGGCCGCCACCGTCCTGCAACCCGGCTTCGTCGGCACCACCCCGCCCGACTGGGTCCGCCGGTGGCTGGCCGACGGGCTCGGCGCGGTGGTGCTGTTCGCCCGCAACGTCGTCGACCCGCACCAGGTGGCCGCGCTCACCGCCACGCTGCGCGCCGAACGCCCCGACGTGCTGGTGGCCATCGACGAGGAAGCCGGCGACGTCACCCGGATCGAGTCCGGCCGGGGCAGCTCCCGCCCCGGCAACCTCGCCCTCGGCGCGGTCGACGACCCGACGCTCACCGAGGACGTGGCCCGCGACCTCGGCGTCGAACTCGCCGACCTCGGCGTCACCCTCAACTACGCCCCGGACGCCGACGTCAACATCAACCCGGCCAACCCGGTGATCGGGGTGCGGTCCTTCGGCGCCGACCCACACCTGGTGGCCCGGCACACCGCCGCCTGGGTGCGCGGCCTGCAGTCCGCCGGCGTCGCCGCCTGCGCCAAGCACTTCCCCGGCCACGGCGACACCCGGGTCGACTCCCACCACGACCTGCCCCGGATCGCCGCCAGCCGGGCCCGCCTGGACGCCGGTGAGCTGGTCCCGTTCCGGGCCGCCGTCGCCGCCGGCGTGCAGGCGGTGATGACCGGGCACCTGCTGGTCCCCGCCCTCGACCCCGACCTGCCGGCCACCCTCAGCCCGCGCATCCTCGGCGACCTGCTCCGCGAGGAACTGGGCTTCTCCGGCGTGGTGGTCACCGACGCGGTGGAGATGCGCGCCGTCGCCGACCGGTACGGCTTCGCCGGCACCGCCGTACGTGCCCTCGCCGCCGGGGCCGACGCGATCTGCGTCGGCGGCGAACGCGCCGACGAGGCCACCGCCCGCTACCTGCGCGACGCGATCGTGGCCGCGGTGCTCGCCGGTGAGCTGCCCGAGGAACGCCTCGCCGAGGCCGCCAAGCGGGTCGGTCAGCTCGCCGAGTGGAGCACCGCCGCCCGCGCCGGGCGGCCCGATGCCGCCCCGCGCCCCGCCGACGGCTCGCCGGTCGGCCTGAACGCCGCCCGCCGGGCGGTACGGGTCAGCGGCGACGCGGTCGGCCGGCTGCCGCTGACCGCTGCCGCGCACGTGGTCGAGTTCGCCGCACCGCACAACATCGCGATCGGCGCGGAGACCCCGTGGGGCCTCGGGGCGCCCCTGGCCGACCTGCTGCCCGGCACCACCACCGTCCGGCTCGCCGAGGCCGACCTGCCCGCCGACCCGACCGCCGGGGCGGCCGGCCGGCCACTGGTGCTGGTCGTGCGGGACCTGCACCGGCACCCGTGGATGCGGGCCGCGGTCGACCGGGCGCTGGCCACCCGGCCGGACGCCGTCGTCGTCGAACTCGGCCTGCCCGAGCTGGTCACCGGCGGGCTGCACCTGGCCACCCACGGCGCGACCCGGGCCGCCACCCGCGCCGCCGCCGAACTGCTCACCGCAGGCCGCTGACCGACCCGCCCACGCGGCTCACCGGCCCGCCGGTTCCCCCTGTTCGGCCAGCCGGTCCAGTTCGGCCAGCAGCCGGTCCACCTCGTCGACGGTGTTGTAGTGGTAGACGCTCGCCCGCACGGCACCGCCGCTGTCGCGCAACCCGAGCGCCTGGAAGTACTCGTACGCGTAGTAGTCCCCACTGGACAGGCAGAGCCCGGCGGCGCCCAACGCGGCGGCCAGGGCGGCCGGCGTCCACCCGGCCACCCGGAACGACACGGTCGGGCAGCGCCGCACCCCGGCCGGCAGGACGGTGACCGCCGGCCGGGCGGCCAGGCCACCGACCAGCCGGGCGAACAGCGCCCCCTCGTACGCCTGCGCGGCGGCCAGCCCGGCGCGGACCCGGGCCCGCCGGTCCCCGGTGGCCGTCGGGTCCAGTCCGGCCAGGTGGTCGACGGCGGCGGCCACCCCGGCGAGCAGCGGGAAACTCGGCGTGCCGGCCTCGAACCGGTCGGGCACCGCGTCGGAGGAGGGGACCAGCTTGGCCGGACGCAACCGCGCCCACCGGGCCGGGTCCGCCACCATCGCGGCCAGGTGCGGCCCGGACCACTTATAGGCGCTGGTGACCAGGAAGTCGGCACCCGTGGCGGCCAGGTCGGTGGGGCCGTGCGGCACCGAGTGCACCCCGTCCACACAGACCAACGCACCGGCCGCGTGGGCCGTCGCGGCGATCGCCGCCACGTCCGGCATGGTGCCGGTGGCGTTGCTGCCGGCGGTCACCGCCACCAGCCGGGTCCGCGCGCCGACCAGGTCGGCGTACTGCCCGGCGGGCAGCTCACCGGTGGCCGGGTCGAACTCGGCCCAGCGTACGGTCGCCCCCGCCGCCCCGGCCGCCTGCACCCAGGGCCGCACGTTGGCGTCGTGGTCGAGCCGGGAGACCACCACCTCGTCCCCGGGGCCCCAGTCCGCGCCCAGCGTCCGGGCCAGGGTGTACGTCAGCGCTGTCGCGCTCGGCCCGAGCACCACCCCGTCCGGGGTGACGCCCAGCAGGTCGGCCACCGCCGTCCGGGCCCCCGTGACCAGTTCCAGTGACCGGCGGCCGGGCAGGAAGGCGGTGCTGCGGTTGCCCACCGCGATCCGCATCGCGTCGGCCACCGCGTCGATCACCGACCGGGGGGTCTGGGTGCCACCGGCACCGTCGAAGTGGGCGAAACCCTCGGCGAGCGCGGGGTACGCGTCCCGGGTGCGGGTGATGTCGAACGGCATGCCCGGACCCTAGCCCGCGCACCCGACCCGAAGATCCAGCCGGGTGCCGGGGTGGGCGGCGTCTCGTACCCTTGGTCGGGTGACGAAGCGAAGCGCCACCACCCCCACCCCCCTCCGGCGGACCGCCGGCCTGCTGGCCGGCCTGGCGCTCGGCGTGGCGGTGCTGGCCGGATGCAGCTCCGACGGCGCCGACACCGACTGCGGCCTGGACGCCTGCACGGTCACCTTCGACCGGGGCGTGGACGCCCGTGCCTCCATCCTCGGCGTCGAGGCGAAGCTGATCGGCGCGCAGGGCGACCAGGTGACCGTCGAGGTGGCCGGCGAGCAGCTCTCGCTCACCATCGGCCAGCAGGCCACCGAGGTGGGCGGTTTCGCGGTCACCCTGGACAGCGTCACCGACCAGCAGGTGCAGATCCGGGTGGCGCGCAACGCCGGCAGCTGACCTGCCCGGGAGCGCGGCACACCACGTTTGGGGATCTCCGCAAACGGAGATTGTGGCCCCATGTCACTCACCCGGAACGCCGAAGCCACCGCCGCCCGCACCGCGGACAGCCGCTGGCTGGAACTCCTCGCCCGGGCCGGTTTCATCGGCTACGGGATCGTCCACCTGCTCTTCGCCTGGGTCATCCTCCAGATCGCCTTCGCCGGCTCCGGCGAGGAGGGCAACCAGAACGGTGCCCTGCGCGCCCTGGGCGCCCAGCCGATGGGCAAGTTCCTGTTGATCGCGATCGCCGTCGGCCTGATCGCGATGGCCATCTGGCAGGCCCTGGAGGCGGCCGTCGGCCACCACGCCAAGCGCGGCAAGGAACGCCTCTTCGAGCGGATCGCCTCGGGCGTCCGTACCGTCGTCTTCCTCTGGCTCGCCTGGACCTCGATCAAGGTGGTCCAGGACGCCAGCTCCAACAGCGCCGACCAGCAGGAGCAGTTCAGCGAGAAGCTGATGGCCTCCAGCGGTGGCCGTGGGCTGGTCGGGCTCGCCGGTCTGGTGCTCGCCGCCGTCGGCATCGGCATGGTGATCTACGGCTACAAGAAGAAGTTCGAGCGGAACCTCAAGACCAACGAGATGAACGGCAAGACCCGGCAGACGGTCCGCCGGCTGGGCATGGCCGGTTACATCGCCCGGGGTGCGGTGTTCGCCGTCGCCGGTCTGCTGATCGTCGTCGCGGCGATCAACTACGACCCGGAGAAGGCGCGTGGCCTGGACGCCGCGCTGCGTACCCTGCGGGATCAGCCGTACGGGCCGTTCATCCTGGCGCTGATGGCGCTCGGCATCGCCGCGTTCGGGGTCTACTGCTTCTTCCAGTCCCGGTTCCGCAAGATCTGAGCCTGGTCGATACCGGAAACGCCGGGCACCATTGGGCCTTTGCCCGATAGCGATCAGCCCGGCCGGAGGGAGACAACCACGTGCAGGACTACCTCGAGACGATCGCCGCCGCGGCCACCGCGGCGGCGATCGCTCTGTTGCTCGTCGAGGTGGTACACCGGGTGATCAGGCGGCTGGGCCGCCGGTCGCACCTGATGACGGAGCTGACCACGCACGTGCACCGGCCGTTGCAGGTGGCCGGCACGGTGGTGGCCGTCCAGTTCGCGGTCCGCTGGACCACCGGCTACGCGGTGGGCACCGGGTGGCGGCAGGCCGTGCTGCACGTCCTGGTGCTGGGCGTGGTCGCCGCGGTGGCCTGGCTGGTCGCCTCGCTGCTGGTGGTGGCCGAGGACACCGCGCTGGCCCGGTTCCTCCGGGTCGACGTGCCCGACAACCGGCACGTCCGGCGGGTACGCACCCAGGTGGTGCTGCTGCGTCGGCTGACCATCGTGGTGATCGTGGTGCTCGCCGTCGGCGTGATGCTGATGACCTTCCCGGCGGTACGCGGCGTCGGCGCGGGCGTGCTCACCAGCGCCGGTGTGGTCGGCGTGGTCGCCGCGCTGGCCGCGCAGAGCCTGCTCGGCAACGTCATCGCCGGCCTCCAGCTCGCGTTCAGCGACGCCGTCCGCCTCGACGACGTGGTGGTGGTCGAGGGGGAGTGGGGCCGGATCGAGGAGTTGACGCTCAGCTACGTGGTGGTCCAGATCTGGGACGACCGGCGACTGATCCTGCCCACCTCGTACTTCACCAGCACCCCGTTCCAGAACTGGACCCGGACCGAGGCGGCGGTGCTCGGCACCGCCGAGTTCCACCTCGACTGGTCGGTGCCGGTGCAGTCGATGCGGGAGGAGCTACGCCGGTTGGTGGAGGGCACCGACCTGTGGGACGGCCGGGTCTGCGTGCTCCAGGTCACCGACGCCACCGGTGGCGCGATCAAGGTGCGTGCCCTGGTCAGCGCCGCCGACGCGGGCAGCCTGTGGGACCTGCGGTGCCTGGTGCGGGAGCACCTGGTCGGCTGGGTCCGGGACCACCGGCCGACCGCGCTGCCCCGGACCCGCGCCGAGGTGGGCGACGCCGCCGGCAGCCTGCCCTGGCAGTGGGTGCCGCCGCGCCGCCAGGTCAACCGCCGCGCCGAGGGGGAGCTGCCCGACGACGCGCGGGTCTTCGGTGGCAGCGACGACGGCGACGCCCGCAGTGAGGCGTTCGTCGGCCCGGACCAGGACGCCCGGGGCGAGGCCGTCACCGTCGGGGCCGACCCGGGGGCCGACGCCCGCCGCTGAGCCGTCCGCAGCCCGTACGGCCCCCGCGACCGCCGGTCGCGGGGGCCGTGTCGTACCCGCTTCGGCGTTTTGCCGGACGCCCCGGCCCGACCTGCGGTCAGATGTGGTTGGTCACCGTGCGCAGGATTGCAGGATTGACGGACGGCGGCTCCGGGCATACAGCGCGGTGATGACGAAAGGAGGACAGCATGGCTGACGTCGCGAACCACCGCACGTCCCGGACCGGGAGCGAGCCGTCCACCGCCGAACTGGTGCAGCGGGCCACCGAGCAGGTCTCCCGACTGGTCCGGGACGAGCTGGCCCTGGCCCGGGCGGAACTGACCCAGAAGGGCAAACACGCCGGGATCGGGATCGGCCTGTTCGGCGGCGGTGGAGCGCTGGCCCTGTACGGGCTCGGCGCACTGGTCACCGCCGTGATCCTGCTGCTGGCCCTGGTGCTGCCCGCGTGGGCGGCGGCGCTGATCGTGGCGGTGGTGCTCTTCCTCGTCGCCGGGGTGCTCGCCCTGGTGGGGAAGAAGCAGGTCAGCCACGCGGTCCCCCCGATGCCGGAGGCGACGGTCCGCAGCGTCCGTGCGGACGTGGACACGGTCGCCGCCGCGGTGAAGGACAGGGGACGGGCATGACCGGCACGACGGGCAGCAACGGCAACGGCAACGGCACGGGCGACACCGAGGCGCTGCGCGAGGAGATCCGGCGCACCCGGGTGGAACTGGGCGAGACCATGGAACTGCTGGCCGCCAAGGCCGACGTCAAGGCCCGGCTGAAGGACTCGGCGGAACAGGCGCGCGAGCGGGTACGCGAGCAGGCCGCGTCGACCGTGGCCCGGGTACGGGAGCAGGCGGCGCAGAGCGTCGACCGGGCCCGGACCCAGGCGTACGACAGGTCGGTGGCGGTGCGGCGCGATCCGGTGCCGTGGGCGACGATAGCGGCAGGTGCGGTGGCCGCCGTGGTGGTGTTGTTGATCGTTCGGGGGAGGCGCAGGTGAGCAAGGGCATCGGCAGGACCGCGTACAAGCCGGTCGGGGTGGTGCTGGGACTGGCGGCCGGCGCGCTGGCCGGGGCGATCTTCCGGCAGGTGTGGAAGGCGACCGCCGGGGACGGCGAGGCACCCAACCCCACCGACGAGGACCGCCGCTGGGGCGAGATCCTCGCGGCGGCGGCGTTGCAGGGGGCGATCTTCTCGGTCGTCCGCGCGGCGGTGGACCGGGGTGGCGCGGTCGGCGTCCGGCGGCTGACCGGGCGCTGGCCCGACTGACCAGCCGCGACCGGCCGTACCCCTGGTGACCAGCCGCGACGGCTGTCCTACCGGATGGTGATGACGACCTGTGGCCCCTCGTGCGCATCGACGGACGGGGGGCCTTTCGCCCGGGTCGGACGACCCGGCCAGCGTGCGTCGGGCATCCGTCAGGTCACATGTCGGAGAATTTCGTCGATTAGGCTGTGCAAGGTTTTTGGGTACGTGGTTTGCTGATCCCCGCTGTTGCGAGACGGTGTCGGCACGGAGCGTTCTCCCGCTGTGGGGGCCCGCCCGGGTCGTCGCCGCCCGCATACGGCCAATCGGCCGCACAGCGTGCTCGGCCGCCGGTTTTAGAAGGAGATACACATGGCGCAGGGAACCGTGAAGTGGTTCAACGCTGACAAGGGCTTCGGCTTCATCACCGTCGACGGCGGGGGTGCTGACGTGTTCGTCCACTTCTCGGCCATCCAGACCAGCGGCTACCGCACGCTGGAGGAGAACCAGCGGGTGGAGTTCGAGATCGCCCAGGGTCAGAAGGGTCCGCAGGCCGAGCAGGTCCGCCCCCTCTGAGCGAAGCCGGTCGGCATCCGCCGGCCCGGGTGGTCCGGCCAGCCGGATCGACGAGAAGCCCCGTGTCCCCTCAGGACGCGGGGCTTTCCGCATCGGTCGGTCCCGCTCCCCGCCGGGCCGCAGCCCGGCAGGGCATCAGGGCAGCCGGCGGGCCCGCAGGCCGCGCCAGAGCAGCACCAGGCCGGCCAGCATCAGCAGCGGCCCGACGACGGCCCACAACCGCTCGTCGCTCATCAGGCTGCCGTCGACGTACCCGAGGCCCTGGACCGTCCAGACGGCGCCCACCACCACGGCCAACAGGCCCAGGGTGAGCGTGAGCCATCCCCTCACCGGTCCCCCCTCCGCAGGCCGGTCGATCCGACCCGGTCACCAGGATGCCGGCCGGACCGCGCCGAGGCGACGACCCGGCCGGCGTGGCTCACCACCGGTCGTGCACCCGGGGCCGGACCAGCTCGTCGTAGACCGACCGGACGGTGTCCAGTTCGGCCCCGGTGAGCGCGGGTGAGCCGGCCGCGGCGGCGTTGCCCCGGGCCTGCTCCGGGTTGCGCGCGCCGGGGATGACCACCGTCACCCCGGGCTGGTCGATGACCCAGCGCAGGGCGAACTGGGCCATCGTGCGCCCGTCGCCGACCAGCGGGGCGAGCCGGCGCACCACGGTCAGGCCGAGGTCGAAGTCGACGCCGGAGAAGGTCTCGCCGACGTCGAAGCTCTCCCCGTGCCGGTTGTAGGTGCGGTGGTCGTCGGCGGCGAAGGTGGTGTGCTCGTCGTAGCGGCCGGAGAGCAGGCCGCTGGCCAGCGGCACCCGGGCGATGATCCCGACGCCGGCCGCGGCGGCGGCCGGCAGCACCTCGTCGAGCGGCTTGAGCCGGACCGCGTTCAGGATGATCTGCACGCTGGCCACCCCCGGCCGGGCGATCGCGGTGAGCGCCTGGTCGCAGGTCTCGACGCTGACGCCGTACCCGGCGATCCGCTTCTCGGCGACGAGGGTGTCGAGGCCGTCGAAGACCCGGTCGTCGGCGAAGACCTCGGTGGGCGGGCAGTGCAGCTGCACCAGGTCGAGGGTGTCCACGTCGAGGTTGGCCCGGGACCGGTCGGTCCAGGCCCGGAAGTTGTCCAGGGTGTACGCCTGCGGCGTCTGCGGCACCCGGCGGCCCATCTTGGTGGCGACGGTGAGCCCGTGTCCGGGGTTGTCCCGCAGGAACCGCCCGATCAGCTGCTCGCTGCGGCCGTCGCCGTAGACGTCGGCGGTGTCGAGGAAGGTGACGCCGGACTCCACGGCGGCGGCGAGGACGGCCAGGGCGTCGCTCTCGCTGACCTGTCCCCAGTCCGCGCCGAGCTGCCAGGCCCCGAGGCCGACCACACCCACCTGCCGGCCGAGCCGGTCGAAGCTGCGCTGTTCCATGCCGTCGAGCCTAGTGACCTGCTTGCCGGGGCGCAGCGCCGGCCGTACCTTGTAACAAAACGTACGTACGGTTTGGGGGTTGGTCATGTGGGATCCGGGCACGTACCTGCGCTACGACGACGAACGGTCCCGCCCGTTCCACGACCTGCTGGCCCGGGTCGACGCCGACCGGCCGCGCGCGGTGGTCGACCTCGGCTGCGGTCCGGGCACCCTGACCGCGACCCTCGCCCGCCGCTGGCCGCACGCCCGGATCACCGGCCTCGACTCGTCCCCCGAGATGATCGACCGGGCCCGGACCCTCGACACCGCCGTCGACTTCACCGTCGGCGACGTCACCGACTGGCGTCCCGCCCCCGACGTGGACGTGCTGGTCGCCAACGCGGTGCTCCAGTGGGTGCCCGACCACCAGGCCCTGCTGCGCCGCTGGGCGCACGCGCTGCCGCCCGGCGGCTGGCTGGCGTTCCAGGTGCCCGGCAACTTCGCCGGCCCCTCGCACCGGGCGCTGCGCGAGGTCGCCGAAGACCCCCGCTGGGCGGCCACCGTCCGGCCGCTGCTGCGCGAGGACCCCGTCGACGACCCGGTCGGGTACGCCACCGCGCTGACCGCCGCGGGCTGCGCGGTCGACGCCTGGGAGACCACCTACCTGCACCGGCTGCCCGCCCCCACCGACGCCGAACACCCCGTGCTGACCTGGCTGGACGGCACCGCCCTGCGCCCCGTGCGGGCGGTCCTGGACGACACCGCCCTCGCCGGGTTCCGCGCCGCGCTGGAGAACCTGTTGGCCCACGCGTACCCGGTACGGCAGGGTCAGGTGTACTTCCCGTTCCGTCGGATCTTCGTGGTCGCCCGTACGGGCGACCGGCACAAGGAGCAGCAGTGACCGACCTGTCCGCCTTCATCGCCGAACTGCCCAAGGTGGAGCTGCACGTGCACCACGTGGGCTCCGCATCCCCCCGGATCGTCGCCGAACTGGCCGCCCGGCACGAGGGACGCAGCCCCGTACCCGCGGACCCGGACGCGCTCGCCGACTACTTCGCGTTCCGCGACTTCGCCCACTTCGTCGAGATCTACCTCAGCGTCGTCGACCTGATCCGCGACCCCGACGACGTCTGGCTGCTCACCCACGAGGTGGCCCGGGAACTGGCCCGTCAGCAGGTCCGCTACGCCGAGCTGACCGTCACCCCCTACTCGCACGTCCGCCGGGGCATCCCCGCACCGGCGTTCTGCGAGGCCATCGAGGACGCCCGCCGCCGCGCCGAGGCCGACTTCGGCATCGCGCTGCGCTGGTGCTTCGACATCCCCGGCGAGGCCGGCCTGCCGGCCGCCGAGCAGACCCTGCGGATCAGCCTCGACGAACGCCCCGACGGGCTGGTCGCCTTCGGGCTCGGCGGCCCCGAGATCGGGGTGCCCCGACCACAGTTCAAGCCGTACTTCGACCAGGCGCGGGCGGCCGGGCTGCACTCCGTCCCGCACGCCGGGGAGACCACCGGCCCGCAGACCATCTGGGACGCCCTGCGCGAACTGGGCGCCGAGCGGATCGGCCACGGCATCTCCGCCGCGCACGACCCGGAACTGCTCGCCCACCTGGCCGAGCGGCGCATCCCGCTGGAGGTCTGCCCGACGTCCAACGTGCGGACCCGGGCCGTCGCCCGGATCGAGGAGCACCCGCTGCGGCAACTGGTCGACGCGGGCGTCCGGGTCACCATCAACTCCGACGACCCGCCGATGTTCGGCACCACCCTCAACGACGAGTACGCCGTCGCCGCCCGACTGCTCGACGCCGGACCCGAGGGGCTCGCGGCGCTGGCCCGGGAAGCGGTGTCCGCGTCGTTCCTCGATGCGGCCGGGCAGGCCCGGATCATCGCCGAGATCGACGCCTTCGTGGCGACCCGCTGAACCGTCACGGGTGACCGGGAGGATTGGTGTACACGCGGCGGGAGCTGGTGTGGGGGACCGTGCCCCCGCCGCGCGTACCGATCCACCGGCCGGTGGTGTCAGGGGCGACAGGCCGGTGGAACTGATGGGTTCGGGTGCGATCCTGTCAGCCCGCCGGCCCCGGGTGGCCGTCGTTAATCCGGATCTAAGGAAACCTTGCGCCACAGCACAGGCAGCGCCGGTTGCTCAGCCGTCGGTGGGACGCTGCCGGGGCCAGCGGCGGCCCCCGCCCTTCTGCTCCCGGGCCTCCCGCGCCATCCGGCCCACCAGACCGAACCGGTTGACCTGCCGGGGCGTGGCCTGCGGATCGGCCAGCAGCATCACCACGCTCGCCCCGCCCAGCCGGGCCCGGTCGAGGCTGACCGAGCCGTTGGCCTGCAACGCCACCCGCCGCGCGATGTCCAGCCCCAACCCGGTCGAGCCCTGGTCGCTGGCCCCGCGCCGCAACGCCCGGTCCGGGTTCGCGATGCCCGGCCCGGCGTCGTCGATCCGGATCGCCACGTACCCGTCCCGGCGGGAGACGGCCACCTCGAACGCGGTGCCCTGCGGGGTGTAGCGGAAGACGTTGCCGATCACCGCGTCCAGGGCGGCGGCCAGCTCGGCCCGGGGCACCGGCACCGGAATCCGCAACTGCGCGCCGCTGACCCGGTGCGGGCGGTTCTGGTCGCCGGCCAGCGCCGCCCAGAACACCATCCGGTCCCGGACCACCTCGCTGACGTCGCACTCGGCCGGCCCGGCCTCGTGCGCCACCGCTTTACGGGTCGTCTTGATCAGCACGTCGATCTCGCCCTCCAGGGTGACGATCGCCTGCCGGATGCGCCGGATCGTCCGCCGCCGGTCCAGCTCCGCCGGGCTGAACGAGCCGACGCTGGTGTCGTCGGAGTCCAACCCCTCGGCGTCGAGCCGCAGCACCGTCAACGGGGTACGCAGCCGGTGTGACAGGTCCGCCACCAACTCCCGTTCGTCGGTACGGGCGGCGGCCATCCGGTCGGCCATCCGGTTGAACGCGTACCCCGCCTCGGCCAGCTCGCGCGGGCCGCTCGGCTCGACCCGTACCCCCAGGTCACCGTCACCCACGGCGAGCGCGGCGCGGACCAGGGCCCGGGTGGCGTCGACAGCCCGCGCGGCGACCCGGTCCACCACGACCACCGCCGCGCCGACCAACGCCACGGCCACCCCGGTGAGCAGCAGCCAGGTGCCGCCGGCCCCCTCGTCGAGGACGGCGTCGGGCACGAAGACCTCGACCACGGCGACCCGGCCGTCGAGCACCACCGGATCGAGCCGCAGCAGCCCACCGTCGACCTCGACCACCCGGGACTGTTCCCCGGCCCGCGCCCGCGCCAGGTCGTCGGCCGACACCCGGCCGGCCGGCTGCTTCCCGGCCAGGCCGTGCACCACCGGCCGGGTCGCCGGGTCGTCCCCGGTCGCCTCGACCGCGCGGCGGACCGCCGCCGGCTCGGTGCTCACGGCGAGCGCGCCGGTGACCAGCGCCCCGCGGCGCGCCGCGTCGGCCAGCGCCTCCTCGCGCACCTCCTCGCGCAGGGTCAACCCGAGCGGTACGAGGAACGCCGACGCGACGAGCGTGCACATGCCGGCCGTCAACGCGGCCAGCGCCGGCCTCAGTCGGGGGCCACCAGCCGGAACCCCACCCCCCGCACGGTGCGCAGGTAGCGCGGCTTCGCCGCGGACTCGCCCATCTTTCGACGCAGCCAGTACAGGTGCACGTCGATGGTCTGGTCCTCGCCGACCGACGGTTGGCGCCATACCTCCTCCAAGAGTTCCCGCCGGGACACCACCCGGCCGGGCCGCGCCGCCAGATACGCCAGCAGGTCGAATTCCTTACGGGTGAGCGCCAGCGGCTCCCCGTCGAGCACCGCGCTGCGCTCGCCCACGTCCACCCGCAGGCCGCTGACGGTGTGCACGGCCGGCGCGACGGTACGGCTGGCCCGGCCGACCCGGCGCAGCACGGTGGTGATCCGGGCGTCCAGGTGGGCGCCGGTGAACGGCTTGACCATGTAGTCGTCCGCGCCGGCCCGCAGCAGCCGGACCACCGACTGCTCGTCGTCGCGGGCGGTGGCGATGATGATCGGCACGTCGGTGATGCCACGCAGCATCCGCAGCGCGTCCGACCCGTCGAGATCGGGCAGGCCCAGGTCGAGCACGACCAGATCGGGTGTCTCAGCGGCGACCCGGCGCAGCGCGTCCAGGGCTGTGCCGACCGCGTGCACCGCATGCCCCCGTTCGCTGAGCGAGCGCAGCATCGCGCCGCGGACGACGTGGTCGTCTTCGACCAGGAGCACGGTGGCCACGTCAGCACCGTACTGCCCGTGGCAAGTCGGCCGCGTTGCGGCACATCCGCGAACCGGGCAAAATGGTACGACGATGCCGTTCACCCTCTTTCCCGACGCCCGGTTGGCGTTGGCCCGCGACAGCCTCGCCGGGCTGTCCGTCGGCGACGCCCTCGGTTCGCAGTTCTTCGTCCCGGGCCGGCGACCCGACGACCTCGCGGCCGGCCGGTTGCCCCCGCCGCCCTGGCAGTGGACCGACGACACCGAGATGGCCTGCTCGGTGCTGGCCGAGCTGGCCGCCCACGGCGACGTCGACGCCGACCGGTTGGCGCTGGCCTTCGCCAACCGGGCCGAGCCCTACCGGGGCTACGGGCCGGGTGCGGTGGGCATCCTGCGGCTGATCCGTACCGGCACCCCGTGGCCGGTGGCCGCCGCGTCGGCCTTCGACGGTCAGGGCTCCTGCGGCAACGGCGCGGCGATGCGGGTCGCCCCGCTCGGCGTCTGGTACGCCGACTCGACCACCCGCGCGGCGTCCCGGGCCCGGGTCAGCGCCGAGGTCACCCACGCCCACCCGGAGGGGATCGCCGGTGCGGTCGCGGTGGCCGTCGCCGCCTCCCTCGCCGTCCGCACCCGGCTGGACGGGGAGCCCCGCCCCGACGTGAACCGGCTGCTCACCACCGTCGCCGGGGCGGTCGACCCGGCCAGCACGGTGCACCGGGGGATACGCCGGGCGATCGGCCTGCTCGGTCGCGGCCTCGACGAGGCCGTCGCGGTGCTGGGCAACGGGGCCAGGGTGACCGCCCAGGACACAGTCCCCTTCACCCTCTGGGTGGTCGCCACCCACCTGACCGACTACCCGGCCGCCATCCGCGCCTGCGTCGAGGCGGGCGGCGACGTCGACACCACCGCCGCGATCGTCGGCGGGATCGTCGGCGGCCACACCGGGGTCGGCACGCCCGGCGGGGTGCCCGCCGACTGGGTGGCCGCCCGGGAGGCGCTGCCGGACTGGCTGAACTGACTGCCGGTGCGGCCGGGTCAGCCCGTACGTGGTGGGCTGTCGGCCCGGCGGCAGTGCAGGTGGCTGCCGACCCGACGGTGCGGCCGGCCGGGGTGGCGACGGTCGGCGCTCAGCGTGCCGCCACCCGCTCGGGGTCGCTGGCGGCGGGTTCACCCGGGGTCTGCCCGTCGAGACGCCAGCCCCGGGCGGCCGGGACGGAGCCGGTGTCCGACGTCGCCTCGTCGTCCCCGTCGGGCTCCGCGTCGGCGGCGGCCCGACGGCGGGAGCGGCTCGCCACCCAGCCGATCACCGCGCCGCCGCCCAACCCGACCACCAGGCCACCGCCGAGCAGCAGGTCCGCACTGGGACCGCCGTCGTCGTCGCCGGCCGGTGCGGTCTCGGCGTCCGGGGCCGCCTGGGCGTCCGTCCCGTCGGCCGGGCCGCCGTGGTGCCCGGTGGCGGCACCGGGAGCCGGCGGCACCAGCGCCAGCGTCGGGGCGGGATGCCCACCCCCGGCCGGATCGGCCCAGCGCACCACCGTCCCGTCGGAGTACGTCTGCACCACCTCGAAGGTCATCCGGTCGGTCTGCGGCAGCGGGCCCATGGCCACCGACAGCCGGGCCGGACCCGCCACCGCCGGCCCGGCGCCCCGGGTCCAGACCACCGCCGAGGTCACCGTGCTCACCGAGGGGGCGTGGATCCCGGCCACCGGCGCGGCCAGCTCACGGGAGGTGATCAGGGGCGCCCAGCCGTCCACCGACAGCGGGTACACCTCGCCGATCGGGGCGTCCGGCGGCAGCCTGAACTCGATCTTCTCGGTGCGCGCGCCGGGCCGCTGCTCGGGCACCACGAACGTCAGCTCCACCGCGTCGCCCTGCACCGCCTGGCTCGGGCTGGCCGACAGCCCGTCCGCCAGCGCCACGCCCGGGGCACCGAACACCCCGGCCGCCACCGCCGCCAGCACCAGCACGCCCCGACGTCGCCGGACGCCGCCACGGGTCGTCGTCATCTTCCGCCCCCATCCGTCTCGCCGTGGCCGACACCGGCTCCGGCCACACCTGGTAGTTCGGACGGCGAGCCGAAAAGGTTCAACGCCGGTGCGGGTCGACAGCGGGACCGGGCTTCCTTTCCCGGCGACCGGGGGTGACGGCGGGACCGATAGCATCGAAGCAGCCGGCGCGTCCGGCCCATCCGTGCCGCCTGCCGTTGAGGAGTTCACCGTGTCCGCACCCCGTACCCCCGTCGTGGCCGACCCCGTCGTCGTGGCCGCCGGGACGACGGCGGCCGACGCGGTGGCCGCGGCCGGGCTGCCCGCCGCCGGCCCGAAGGCGGTCGTGGTGGTCCGCGACCCGCAGGGCCAGCTCCGCGACCTGGACTGGACCCCCGCCGAGGACACCACCGTCGAACCGGTCGGCCTCGACTCGCCGGACGGGCTCAACGTGCTGCGGCACTCCACCGCGCACGTGCTCGCCCAGGCCGTGCAGGACGTCTTCCCCGAGGCCAAGCTGGGCATCGGCCCGCCGATCGAGAACGGCTTCTACTACGACTTCGCCGTCGACAAGCCGTTCCAGCCCGATGACCTGGCCAAGCTGGAAAAGCGGATGCAGGAGATCGTCAAGTCCGGCCAGCGGTTCCGCCGTCGCCGCTTCGGCAGCCTGGACGAGGCGAAGGCCGAACTGGCCGCCGAGCCGTTCAAACTCGAACTGATCGACGTCAAGGGCGAGGGGCTGGACACCAGCGAGGTGATGGAGGTGGGCGGCGGCGAGCTGACCATCTACGACAACCTCGCCGCCAGCGAGGACAAGGTCTGCTGGTCGGACCTGTGCCGGGGCCCGCACCTGCCGAACACCAGGCTGATCGGCGCGTTCAAGCTGATGCGTTCGGCCGCCGCCTACTGGCGGGGCAGCGAGAAGAACCCGCAGCTCCAGCGGGTGTACGGCACCGCCTGGCCGACCCGCGACGAGCTGAAGGCGTACCTGAAGCTGCTGGAGGAGGCCGCCCGGCGCGACCACCGCAAGCTCGGGGTCGACCTCGACCTGTTCAGCTTCCCCGACGAACTGGGCTCCGGCCTGGCGGTGTTCCACCCCAAGGGCGGCATCATCCGCCGGGAGATGGAGAACTACTCGCGGGTCAAGCACGAGGAGGCCGGCTACTCGTTCGTCAACACCCCGCACATCACCAAGGGCCACCTGTACGAGGTCTCCGGTCACCTCGACTGGTACGCCGACGGGATGTTCCCCCCCATGGAGGTGGAGGGGGCGAACTACTACCTCAAGCCGATGAACTGCCCGATGCACGACCTGATCTTCCGGTCCCGGGGCCGCTCCTACCGGGAACTGCCGCTGCGGATGTTCGAGTTCGGCACGGTCTACCGGTACGAGAAGTCGGGTGTGGTGCACGGCCTGACCCGGGTCCGGGGCATGACCCAGGACGACGCGCACATCTTCTGCACCGAGGAGCAGATGGCAGGCGAGCTGAAATCGCTGCTCGCCTTCGTCCTGGAGCTGCTGCGCGACTACGGCCTGGACGACTTCTACCTGGAACTGTCCACCCGTAACCCGGACAAGTCGGTCGGCACCGACGAGAACTGGGAGCGGGCCACCGAGGCGCTGAGCTCGGCCGCCGAGGAATCCGGCCTGCACCTGGTGCCCGACCCGGGCGGCGCGGCGTTCTACGGGCCGAAGATCTCCGTCCAGGCCAGGGACGCCATCGGCCGGACCTGGCAGATGTCCACCATCCAGGTCGACTTCAACCTGCCCGAGCGGTTCGGCCTGGAGTACCAGGCGGCCGACGGCAGCCGGCAGCGGCCGGTGATGATCCACCGGGCGCTGTTCGGGTCGATCGAGCGGTTCTTCGGGGTGCTCACCGAGCACTACGCCGGGGCGTTCCCGGCCTGGCTGGCCCCAGTGCAGGTGGTCGGCATCCCGATCCGCGAGGACCACACCGACTACCTGCACGGCTTCGTCGCGGCGCTGCGCGCCAAGGGCATCCGGGCCCAGGTCGACGCCGGTGACGACCGGATGCAGAAGAAGATCCGCACCGCCCAGCAGCAGAAGATCCCGTTCATGGTGATCGCCGGGGACGACGACGTGGCCGCCGGCACCGTCTCGTTCCGCTACCGCGACGGTTCCCAGCGCAACGGGGTACCGGTCGCCGAGGCGGTCGACCACGTGCTCGACGTGGTCTCCTCGCGGGCTAACGCCGGCCCGTCCGCAGGTAGCTGACCCCGGCCCGCCACCGGCCGCGTACCCGCGACCGGTGGCGGTCGGCGCGGGAGATCGTAGGATCGGCGTGTGACTGGGGCGGAGCGGCACCTCGACGGCGACACGGACCACGGCCCGGCGGACGACGGCCTGGCGGACGGACTCGACCGGCTCTGGACCCCGCACCGGATGACGTACATCTCCGGGGAGGACCGCCCCGAGGGAGGCTACGAGAAGCCCGCCGGCTGTCCGTTCTGCCTGGCCCCCGGCCTGCCGCCGGAACGCAGCCTGGTGGTGGCCCGCGGCACGCACGTCTTCGCGGTGCTCAACCTCTATCCGTACAACCCGGGGCACCTGCTGGTCTGCCCCTACCGGCACGTGGCCGACTACACCGCCCTCGACCAGGCCGAGACGGTGGAGCTGGCGGCGTTCACCCAGACCGCGATGCGGGTGGTCCGGCAGGTCAGCAGCGCACACGGGTTCAACCTGGGGATGAACCAGGGCGGGGTGGCCGGCGCCGGCATCGCCGCCCACCTGCACCAGCACGTGGTGCCCCGATGGGGCGGGGACATCAACTTCATGCCGGTGATCGGCCGCACGAAGGTGCTGCCGCAACTGCTCTCCGAGACCCGCGAGCTACTCGCCCGCGCCTGGCCGTCCTGACCGCCCCGCCACCTGGAGGACACGACGATGGCGCTGCTGCACCGGGCGGAGATCAGCCCGAGCAAGCTCGAACTCCTGGCCGGCTGGCTGCCCGGCCGGCCGTGGTACGCGGGCCCGGCCGCTGGCGAGCCGGTCCGGGTGGCCGCCTACCGCTTCGACGACCCGGCCGGCGAGGTGGGCATCGAGACGATACTCGTCCGGATCGGTGACTCGCCCGTCTACCAGGTTCCGCTGACCTACCGGGGCGCGCCGCTGGCCGACGCCGAGCGGTGGCTGGTCGGAACCACGCGGCACTCGGTGCTCGGCCCCCGCTGGGTCTACGACGCCTGCGGCGACCCGGTCTACGCCGCCGCCCTGGCCACCGCGATCGGGACCGGCGTCGGCCAGGCCGAGGAGTACTTCGAGACCGACGCGGGACGCGAGCCCCGCCCACCGTCCATGACGGTCGCCGGCACCGGCCGCGCCGTGCTCCCCGTCGTCGGCGCGGTGCGCCAGGTACACGACGGCGACCCGACCGTGATCGGTGCCGACACCGTCGACCTGGCCGTCGCCCGCCGGCTCTCCGGCGTCGGCCCGTCCGGCGTCGGCCCGTCCGGGGCCGGCCTTACCGGCGGTGGCCCGTCCGACGTCGGCATTCCCGGGGCCGGCCTGTCCGGGGGTGGCCTTTCCGGCGTCGGCCTGTCCGGGGGTGGCCTTTCCGGCGTCGGTCTGCCCGGGGCCGGCCTTTCCGGCGTCGGCCTGTCCGGTGGGGGGTCGGAGGGTGGCACGCTGACCGGGTCCTGGCCGGGCCAGTCGACGCCGTTGCCGCTGGCCCGGGTCCTGCCCCGCTGACCGTGGCCCGGGGGCGGTGCGTCCGCCGGGGTGTCGCATGTGGTCGATCGGGCACACTGGGTCAGGTTCGCCCGCCGTACCGCCCGGAAGGTGACACGATGCGTCAATGGCAGTGACGACACGGGTGTTGGGTCGCAGCGGCATCGAGGTCAGCGCCCTCGGCATGGGGTGCTGGGCGATCGGTGGCCCCTGGGCCGAAGGGTCTCAGCCGCTGGGCTGGGGTGCGGTCGACGACGAGGAGTCGGTGCGGGCCGTCCGCCGCGCGCTCGACCTCGGTGTGACCCTCTTCGACACCGCCGACACGTACGGCGCCGGGCACGGCGAACGGGTCCTCGGGCGGGCGCTGGCCGGCCGCCGGGACGAGGCGGTGATCGCCACCAAATGGGGGTACACCTTCGACGAACGGTCCCGGCAGGCCACCGGGGAGGACGCTTCCCCGGCGTACCTGCGGCGGGCGGTCGTCGCCTCGCTGCGCCGGCTGGACACCGACCGGATCGACCTCTACCAACTGCACCTGGGCGACCTGTCGCTGCCCCGGGTGGAGGCACTGGTCGGCACCTGCGAGGACCTGGTCGCCGAGGGCCTCGTCCGGGCGTACGGCTGGAGCACCGACCGAGCCGACCGGGCCGCCGGCTTCGCCCAGGTCGCTCCGCACGCCACCGCGATCCAGCACAGCCTGTCGGTGCTGCGCGACGCCCCGGTGATGCTGGCCACCTGCGACAAACACGACCTGGCCAGCGTCAACCGGGGGCCGCTCGGGATGGGGCTGCTCACCGGCAAGTACACGACCACCTCCACGCTGCCCCGTGACGACGTGCGGGGGGTGGCCCCCGGCTGGCTGGAGTGGTTCCGGGGCGGCCGGCCCGCGCCGGAGTGGCTGCGCCGGGTCACCGCCGTACGCGGCGCGCTCACCGCCGACGGTCGCACCCTGGTCCAGGGGGCGCTGGGCTGGATCTGGGCGCGCAGCGGCCGGGCGGTGCCGATCCCCGGCTGCCGTACCGTCGCCCAGGTGGAGGAGAACGCCGCCACGCTGCGCCTCGGCCCGCTCACCCCCGACCACTTCGCCGAGGTGGAACGTCAACTCGCCGCCCTGCGGACAGCCGCGCTGCGCGACGCCGACCGCCCGCACTGGCCGCTACCCCCCATCCCCGCCGCCCGCCCCTAACCCCGCCCCGCCCCCCACTCCTGTCGATCATGGAGTTGTGGGCCTCCACACAAGTGACATATGGGGCTTAGCCCCCACCACAACTCCATGATCGACGCTGCGGCGGGGTGGGGCAGGGTGGGGGCAGGGGGCGGGGGGCAGGGGGGTGGGGGGTTAGTGGGGGGTGGGGAGGAGGGGGTTGGTGAGGTGGGTGGGTGTCGGGTCGTAGTGGGCGAACTCCCGGCGGAAGGTGCCGGTGCCGGCGGTCAGGGCGCGCAGCTCCACCGCGTAGCGCAGCAGTTCCAGGGCGGGCACCTCGGCCCGGACCAGGGTGCGGCCCTCGGCGTCCGGGTCGGCCTCGGTGCCGAGCACCTTGCCCCGCCGGCCGGACAGGTCGCCCAGCACCGCCCCGACTGCTGAATCGGCGACCCGGACCACCACCTCGTCGACCGGCTCCAGCAGCGTCACCCCGCCCCGCCCGGCGGCGTCGCGCAGGGCGAGCGCGGCGGCGGTCTGGAACGCGGCGTCGGACGAGTCGACGCTGTGCGCCTTGCCGTCGACCAGGGTCACCCGCACGTCCACCACCGGGTGGCCGGCGACCAGCCCCCGCGCCAACTGGGCCCGGACGCCCTTCTCCACCGACGGTACGTAGTGGTGCGGCACCGCCCCGCCGACCACCCGGTCGACGAACTCGACGCCCGCGCCCCGGGGCAACGGCTCCACCGTGAGGTCGCAGACCGCGTACTGGCCGTGCCCGCCGGACTGCTTGACGTGCCGCCCGTGCCCGGTGGCGGTCACCGTGAACGTCTCCCGCAGCGGCACCTGCACCGGCTCGGTGTCCAGCTCCACCCCGCCGGCCCGGAGCCGGTCGAGCACCACGTCGGCGTGCGCCTCGCCCATGCACCACAGCACCAGCTGGTGGGTCTGCGGGTTGCGTTCCAGCCGCAGCGTCGGGTCACCCACGATCAGCCGGCCGAGGTTGCGGGCCAGGGCGTCCTCGTCGGCCCGGCTGCGGGCCACCACCGCCACCGGTAGCAGCGGCTCCGGCATCTCCCAGGGCGCGATCAGCAGCGGCTCGTCGCGCGCCGAGACGGTGTCGCCGGTCTCCGCGCTGCCCGACTTGGTGATCGCGCAGATGTCACCCGCGACGCAGGCGTCCACCTCCCGTAGGGCCGCCCCGAGCGGACGGTAGACGTGCCCGATCCGCTCGTCGGCGTCGTGGTCGGGGTGGCCGCGCTCGATCATCCCGTGTCCCGAAACGTGCACCACCTGGTCGGGGCGCAGCGTGCCGGAGAAGACCCGGACCAGGCAGACCCGGCCGACGTGCCGGTCGACGGTGGTCCGGACCACCTCGGCGACCAGCGGGCCGTCCGGGTCGCAGTCCAGCGGCGGCCGGGGGGAGCCGTCCAGCCCGGTGACCGCCGGCACCGGTCGTTGCAGCGGCGACGGGAACGCCGAGACCAGGGTGTCGAGCAGCACGTCCAGCCCGACGCCGGTGGCCGCGCAGACCGGCACCACCGGGTAGAAGTGACCCCGGGCCACCGCCTTCTCCAGGTCGGCGACCAGCACCTGAGTGTCGATCTCCTCGCCGTCGAGGTAGCGGTCCATCAGGGTCTCGTCCTCGCTCTCGGCGATGATCCCCTCGATCAGCTCACCCCGGGATTCGGTGATCGCCGGCAGGTGCTGCGGGTCCGGGTCGCGCACGGCGGCGGGCAGCCCGGTCGAGTAGTCGTGCACCCGCCGGGTGACCAGCGCCAACAGACCGGCCACCGACTCGCCGTCGTCACCGAGCATCGGCAGGTGCAGCGGGAGCACGTTGTCCCCGAACACCCGCTGGCACAGCGCCACCGCCTCGTCGAAATCGGCGCGTGGATGGTCCAGCCGGGCGACCGCCACCGCACGCGGCAGGTCGACCGCGGCGCACTCCTCCCACAGGGCGGCGGTGGCGGCGTCCATCCCGTCGACGGCGGACACCACGAACAGCGCCGCGTCGGCGGCCCGCAGACCGGCCCGCAGCTCGCCGACGAAGTCGCCGTACCCGGGGGTGTCCAGCAGGTTCACCGTCACCCCGGCGTGCACCAGCGGCGCGCAGGACAGGGCGACGGAACGCTGCTGGCGTACCGCGGCGGGGTCGTGGTCGCCGACGGTGGTGCCGGCGGCGACGCTGCCGGCCCGGTCGATCGTGCCGGTGGCCGCGAGCAGCGCCTCGACCAGGGTCGTCTTGCCGGCCCCCGAGTGCCCGACCAGCACCACGTTGCGTACCGTGCCGGGGTCGGTCACCGCCGGCACGCCGGTGGCTCCCCTGTCGTGGTTCCTCTGCGCCATCGCGGCGCACCTCCCTCAGCCGGTGGTGGATGGCGACCGCCGCGCGCGACGGGAAGCGGGGCCCGGTGCGGGTGCCGCGGCGCTATCCTCCGGTGACCCGTCGGCCGGACGGCGGTCAACGGCCGTGACGGTGAGCTGGCTCACTTTCCACCCCGATCTCACACCCGGCGGGGGGTCGGCACAAGCCTTCCGGGCGGGTCGGGCGACCGGCCGTACCGTCCGCCGCTGCCGGCCGTTATCGTGGGACCGCCATGGCGAAGATCTTCCAAGAGACGGCCCGCGCGGGGATGACCCGCGTCGTGGAGCCGGTCGCGCGCGGTCTGCTCCGCGCAGGTGTGTCCCCCAACGCGGTCACCGTGGCCGGCACCGTCGGCGTGCTCGTCGGCGCGCTCGGTTTCGGCGCCCGCGGCCAGCTCGTCGCCGGAGCGCTGATCGTGACGTTCTTCGCGCTGACCGACATGCTCGACGGGACGATGGCCCGGATGAGCGGCGGCTCGACCCGCTTCGGCGCGTTCCTCGACTCGTCGATGGACCGGGTCGCCGACAGCGCGGTCTTCGGCGCGGTCGCCTACTGGCTGGCCACCGAGGGCAACCACTCCGGCGTGGCCGCCGCGCTGCTCTGCCTGGCCGCCGGCGGCCTGGTCTCCTACGTCAAGGCCCGCGCCGAGGGGTTGGGGATGAGTGGCAACGTGGGGGTCGCGGAACGCACCGAACGGCTGCTGATCGTCGGGGTCGGCGGGCTGCTCACCGGCCTCGGGGTCGGCCCGGCCCTGGAGATATCGCTCTGGCTGCTCGCCGCCGTGTCGATCTTCACGGTCGGCCAGCGGGTGGCCCACGTGTACCGGCAGGCGCAACTGGTCGGCCGCGAGTGAACCTCACCGAACTCGGCTACGTCGCCGGCTGGCGGCTGGCCCGCGCGCTGCCCCGGCCCGTGGTCGCCGCCGCCTTCCGGGCCGGTGCCGACCGCGCCCACCGGGCCGGCGGCAAGGGCGTCACCCGGCTGCGCGCCAACCTGCGCCGGGTGGTGGGCCCCGACCTGCCCGAGCCGGAGCTGGACGCGCTGGTCAAGCAGGGTCTGCGGTCGTACGCCAGGTACTGGATGGAGGCGTTCCGGCTGCCCTCGCGCAGCCGCCAGCAGATCCTCGACGGCTTCCACCTCGGCGGATCGGAGATGCTCGCCGCCGACGTGGCGGCCGGCCGGGGCGCGGTGGTGGCGCTGCCGCACGCGGGCAACTGGGACGCCGCCGGCGCCTGGGTCGCGGCCAACGGCTGGCCGATCACCACGGTTGCCGAGCGACTCCAGTCGGAGGGTGTCTACCAGCGCTTCCTGGCCTTCCGGCGGACCCTGGGCATGGAGATCCTGCCCACCCACGGCGGTGACCGGCCCGCCTTCGACGTGCTGGTGGAGCGGCTGGGCGCGGGTGCCGTGGTGCCGCTGCTGGCCGACCGGGACCTGTCCGCCCGGGGCATCGAGGTGGACTTCTTCGGCGGCCGGACCCGGATGCCGGCCGGGCCCGCCCTGCTGGCCATCGGCACCGGCGCCCCGCTCTACGTTGCCTCGCTGTGGTACGAACCGGAGATGCCGCGCGCGCAGTTGGAGGGCCCGCTACCGGTGCCCGAACCGGACAGCGCACCCCTGGACGAGCGGGTCCGGGTGCTGACCCAGCGGATTGCCGACCGTCTGGCGGCGGGCATCGCCCGTCATCCGCAAGACTGGCACATGTTGCAGCGGATGTGGCTGGACCAGCGGGGCTCCACCGACGGCGGGTCCACCGCGCCGCCGCCCCCGGCCAGCGCCGGTTCGGTCTGAGGGAGGGGACGCCAGTGCGGATCGGCATCGTGTGTCCGTACTCCTTCGACGTCCCGGGCGGGGTGCAGAACCACGTCATGGACCTGGCCGAGGCATTGCTCGGGCTGGGGCACGAGGTGAGCGTCCTGGCCCCCGCCGACGAGGAGTCGACGCTGCCGCCGTACGTGGTCTCCGCCGGGCGGGCGGTGCCGCTGCCGTACAACGGGTCGGTGGCCCGGATCGCGTTCGGGCCGGTCTCCACCGCCCGGGTGCGGCGCTGGCTCACCCGTGGTGACTTCGACGTGCTGCACGTACACGAACCGCTCACCCCGAGCCTGTCGATGCTGGCGGTGCTCTCCGCCAGGGGGCCGGTGGTGGCCACCTTCCACACCGCGATGACCCGCTCCCGGGTGCTCGCCGCCGCCCAGGGGGTGCTCCAGATCCTGCTGGAGCGGATCACCGCCCGGATCGCGGTCAGCGCGCTGGCCCGCAAGGTGCAGGTCGAGCACATGGACGGCGGGGCGGTGGAGATCCCCAACGGGGTGGCGGTGGCGAAGTTCGCCGGGGTCGAGCCGTTGCCCGGCTGGCCGGGGGAGTGCGCCACCGGCAGCGGCGGGACGTTGGGTTTCCTCGGCCGGTTCACCGAGGCCCGCAAGGGCTTCCCGATCCTGCGCGACGCCTTCGTCGCACTGGCCCCGCACCGGCCGGGGCTACGCCTGCTGGTGGCCGGCCCCGGCGACCCGGACGACCTGTTCGGGCGGTTCCCGGCCGAGCTGCGCGACCGGGTGACGTTCCTCGGCCTGGTCTCCGAGGTCGACAAGGCCCGGATGCTGCGCAGTGTCGACCTCTACGTCGCCCCGAACACCGGTGGCGAGTCGTTCGGCATGATCCTCACCGAGGCGCTGGCGGCCGGCGCCACGGTCGTCGCCAGCGACCTGGACGCGTTCCGGCGGGTGCTCGACGGCGGACGGGCGGGCCGGCTCTTCCCGACCGGTGACTCCGCCGGCCTGCGTACCGCCCTGGCGGAACTGCTCGACGACCCGGCGCAGCGGGCCGCGTTGACCGCCTGCGGCGACCAGGTGGTCGCCCACTTCGACTGGCCGGTGGTGGCCCGCCGGGTGGTGGAGGTCTATGCGGCGGCCATCGAGGCCACCGACGGCCGGGTCATCGACCAGGAGTGGGCGGGGCTGGGTGGTCCGGGGTGAGCGGCACGCTGCCGCAGCTGTGGGCGGTGCTGGTCACCGCGGTGGTGGTCGCCCTGCTCGCGGTCTACCTGGTCTGGACTGCCGGCCGGGTCGAGCGGTTGCAGACCCGGGCGGAGTCGGCGGCGCGGGCCCTGGACGCGCACCTGCTGCGCCGGGCCGCCGCCGCCGCGGTGCTGGCCGAGAAGCGGTACGGCGTCGAGTTGTACGCGGCGGCCCGGATCGCCCTGGACGCCGTCCCCGAGGAGCGGGAGGCGGCCGAGAACGACCTGACCCGGCAACTGCGGGCGGTCCGGCTCGACCCGGCCGACCCCGCGTGTGAGGCGGTGATCGCGGCGAGCCGGCGGCTGGCCCTGTCCCGGCAGGTGCACACCGACCTGGTCCGTGACGCCCGCACCGCGCGCAGCCGACCGCTGGTGCGGTTGTGCCGGATGGGCCGCCGTCGCCCGTGGCCGCGCTACTTCGACATCGACGACCCCACCCTGGCCCTGCCCGCCGACGTCCCGACGGGAGGCGGTACGCGGGCGGGGTGACGGGGGCCACAGGGCAGGCCACCGTGGGGCCGATTGGCTGTCGGAACGGCGTCGAACCGGTCGTAGCATCAGCCGGAACCCACCCCCAGCACGTCCGAGGAGTGATGAGCCGTGCCCGAAACGACCTCCCCGAACGCCGGTGACGCCCAGGTCTGGGGCACCGCCCGCGTCAAGCGGGGCATGGCCGAGATGCTCAAGGGTGGCGTGATCATGGACGTGGTCACCGCCGAGCAGGCCAAGATCGCCGAGGACGCCGGCGCGGTGGCCGTGATGGCACTGGAGCGGGTGCCGGCCGACATCCGGGCCCAGGGCGGCGTGTCCCGGATGAGCGACCCGGACATGATCGACGGCATCATCCAGGCCGTCTCCATCCCGGTGATGGCCAAGGCCCGCATCGGCCACTTCGTCGAGGCGCAGATCCTCCAGTCGCTCGGCGTCGACTACGTCGACGAGTCCGAGGTGCTGACCCCGGCCGACTACGCCAACCACATCGACAAGTGGGCGTTCACCGTCCCGTTCGTCTGCGGCGCGACCAACCTGGGCGAGGCGCTGCGCCGGATCACCGAGGGCGCGGCCATGATCCGCTCCAAGGGTGAGGCGGGCACCGGGGACGTCTCCAACGCCACCATGCACATGCGCAGGATCCGCCAGGAGATCGCCCGGCTCAGCTCCCTGCCGGCCGACGAGTTGTTCGTCGCCGCCAAGGAGTTGCAGGCCCCGTACGAGCTGGTCCGGGAGGTCGCCGAGACGGGCAAGCTGCCGGTGGTGCTGTTCACCGCCGGCGGCATCGCCACCCCGGCCGACGCCGCGATGATGATGCAGCTCGGCGCGGAGGGGGTCTTCGTCGGCTCCGGCATCTTCAAGTCCGGCAACCCGGCCCAGCGGGCCGCCGCGATCGTCAAGGCCACCACCTTCCACGACGACCCGGACGTGCTGGCCAAGGTGTCCCGGGGGCTGGGCGAGGCGATGGTCGGCATCAACGTCGACGAGATCCCGCAGCCGCACCGCCTCGCCGAGCGCGGCTGGTGACCCGGGGGCAACGGCGTCGGGAGGGGCGGCCGTGCGCGCACCGGTGATCGGGGTGCTGGCGTTGCAGGGCGACGTGCGGGAGCACCTCACCGCCCTGGCCGGGGTCGGCGCGGACGCCCGCCGGGTGCGCCGGCCGGCCGAGCTGGACGCGGTCGACGGGCTGGTCGTTCCCGGCGGGGAGTCCACCACGATGAGCAAGCTGGTGGACATCTTCGGGTTGCGCGAGCCGGTCGACAAGCGGATCGCCGCCGGGATGCCTGTCTACGGCTCCTGCGCCGGCATGATCATGCTGGCCGCCGAGGTGCTGGACGGCCGCCCCGACCAGCGGGGTTTCGCCGGTATCGGGATGACCGTGCGGCGCAACGCGTTCGGTCGGCAGGTTGATTCGTTCGAGGCCCCGGTGCGCGTCGCCGGGGTCGACGGGCCCGCGTTCCACGCCGTCTTCATCCGGGCCCCGTGGGTGGAGCGGGTCGACCCCGGCGTCGAGGTGCTGGGCCGGGTCACCGGTGGGCCGGCCGTCGACCGGGTGGTCGCCGTCCGTCAGGGCAACCTGCTGGCCACCTCGTTCCACCCGGAGCTGACCGGCGACCTGCGGCTGCACCGCTACTTCGCCGACCTGGTCGCCGCCGCCCGCTGAGCCGGCGCCGGCCCCCGGCGGCTGGGCCGGTCCGCCTCACGGCTGGGCCGGTCCGCCTCACGGCTGGGCCGGTCCGCCTCACGGCTGGGCCGGTCCGCCCGTGAGGCGGGCCGGCCCACCGCGATGAACCGGGTCATTCGTGACGATTTTCCGGCGGGTCGGTGGTGGTGACGCGCCGGGTGTGACGGCCGGGTCGGTGCTCTCGGTAGGATTGCCGCGGTTCGGCGCGGGCACTGCCCGTCGCAGCCCTCCAGCGCGGCCGGTCCTGGTCTGGAGTCGGCGCGGCCAGTCGACGCGGGGCGTGAGTCAACAGACGGAGGTATGAGATGTCCGGCCACTCCAAGTGGGCGACCACCAAGCACAAGAAGGCCGTCATCGACGCCAAGCGCGGCAAGATGTTCGCCAAGCTGATCAAGAACGTCGAGGTCGCGGCGCGCACCGGCGGCGGTGACCCGGCCGGCAACCCGACCCTCTTCGACGCCATCCAGAAGGCCAAGAAGAGCTCGGTGCCGAACGACAACATCGACCGCGCGGTCAAGCGCGGCTCCGGCCTGGAGGCCGGCGGCGCCGACTGGCAGACCATCATGTACGAGGGGTACGGCCCGAACGGCGTGGCCATGCTGATCGAGTGCCTGACCGACAACCGCAACCGGGCCGCCACGGAGGTGCGTACCGCGCTGACCCGCAACGGCGGTTCGCTCGCCGACGCCGGCTCGGTGTCGTACATGTTCTCCCGCAAGGGCGTGGTGATCGTGCCCAAGGCCGACACCACCGAGGACGACGTGATGATGGCGGTCCTCGACGCCGGGGCCGAGGAGGTCAACGACCTCGGTGAGGCGTACGAGGTGGTCTCCGAGCCGACCGACCTGATCGCGGTCCGCACCGCCCTGCAGGAGTCCGGGATCGAGTACGAGTCGGCCGAGTCCTCGCTGATCCCCAGCGTCAACGTGCCGCTGGACGAGGACGGCGCCCGCAAGATCTTCAAGCTGATCGACGTGCTGGAGGACTGCGACGACGTGCAGAACGTGTACGCGAACTTCGACGTCTCGGACGAGATAGTTGCACAACTGGCCTGAGCGTGTCTACTCTGCCGGCCATGTCCGGTAGAAGAGCGCTGCGTGCCAGCCTGTACGTCCGCCTGTCCAGAGCCGCTGATGATCGCAACCTGTCCAAACAAGGGATGGTTGATGATCTTCGGCGGCTCTGCGCGTCTCACGGCTTCCTTGAGGTGGCGCTACACGTGGACGACGGGGCGTCTGGTGGCATCCGTAACCGGCCAGGCTTCCGGGGATGGCTTGCTGATGCCCTTGAGGGCAACGCTGACGTCCTGGTGGCGTGGCACGTGGACCGGCTGTCCCGTGAGGGTCTGAACGTCGCAGCGACGATCCTGGACGTGATTGAGGGCAAAGACCCTGAGACTGGTCAAGTCGTCCGGCCACCGGTTCGGCTGATCGGCTATGACGACAGGCTTGATTCAGCCGATGGGGAAGGGTTCCGGCTGAACTTCGTGATCAAAGCTGAGCTTGCCCGCGCTGAGCTGTCTCGGATGAAGTCGCGCGCACAGGCTCGTGTGCGCCGGATGCGCAAAGAGAAGCGCAACGTTGGTGGCCTCGTGCCCTACGGGTATCAGAAGGCTCTACGGGGAGAGCTGGAGCTAGAGCACGATCCTGTCAGTGCGCCCCTTCTGCAAGAGGCTGTTGCCAGGGTCATTGGTGGAGCCAGCATTGCCAGCGTCGCCAAGGATTTCAACCAACGTGGTGTGCTGTCGCCTCGTGACCACGCATCCGTCCGTGACACCGGAAAGCCGCGTAGGGACAAGGAAACCGGGGAGCCGCTACCGCCACAGGAGTGGACCGATCAGACCCTACGTCGGATGCTGACTAACCCTGTTCTGTTGGGATACCTGACTGTCGACAGGAAGATCGTCAAAGAGAACGGTTCTCCGGTCATGCGAGGCTTGCCGCTGATCTCCGGAGATGATTGGGCAGCCCTGCAAGACGCGATTACCGGTGCCAGGAAGCCTAAGACGAGGAAGGCTCCTGACGCGCTGCTCTCCGGTGAGGCGTACTGCCCTCAGTGTGGCTGCATTCTCCACTACCACTACGCGGTGAAGCCAGAGAGGAAGCAGGTGTACAAGTATTACCGCTGCTCTGGCAGGACTCGTAAGGGCAACGGCTGCACGGAACCGGCCCTGCCGGCTGACGACCTTGACCAGGCCGTGACGGAATTCGTCCTCAGCACTTTCGGTGATCTGGAAATCATGAAGAAGGCTTACGTTCCGGGTGATGATGTCTCGAGTCAGCTTTCTGAAGTGGAAGAGAGCTTGAAAGAGCTGCGTGAGGACAGAAAGGCTGGCCTGTATCGAGGTGAGCGAGGCGCAGCAGAATTCCGGCAGATGTACTCAGAGCTTGAGTCCCGGCGGGAAGAGCTGGAATCCCTGCCGTCCCGGCCGGAAGGTTGGAAGTACATGCCCACGGGACGCACCTACCGGCAGAAGTGGAACAGCGCTGACACCGCTGGACGCAGAAAGACCCTGAGTGAGGCTGGTGTAAAGGTCTGGGCAAGCAAGAGTGAGGGCACCTCAGAGATCCTGACTCAGCTTGCAAAGCTGCCTGATCCTCCGCAGGGGATTGCAGGTGTACGTAATGGCATCGCCATTGTTATCACTGTCAGTGGTGATATTGAGAGCCGCTTGAGCGGCAATCCTGACGCTGTGTCGATGTGGGGAGCTGATTCCGATTGGGAGAATCCGGCTGTGGAGTGGCAGCAGCCAAAGTATTCCAGCTCTAAAGAGCTGTTCGATCCGGCTGGGCACTGAGCCTTTTCAACCTGATCTTGAAGGTCAGTCCGGGTTGGCAGGGGGTGTCGAGCGATGAGGGCGAGGCTCCAGGTAGGACAGCAAATCGACCAAAACCCGATGCCCCGACCGGGAGCCTCGCCATGCTGTCCTACCCTGCCGCGATTCCGTTGTCCAGCCGGACCTTGAACCACCTCGCCGACCGCATCCGCAGCTACCGTCAGCAGCGCAGATCCCGATGGCGGCGACTGAACCCCGGCCATCAGGCTCTGCTGGTCCTGGCCGACGGGGGCGTGTTCCCCGCTGGCCGGCCCGCCGTTCGTGGTGCCGGTCCCGGTCCGGCGTCCCCGTGTGCGTCGGACCGGGACCGGGGCTCAGGCGTCGGCGCGGACGGCGGCCGACCGACGGGCCTTCAGCGTGCTGTCGGCGATGTCCCATACCGTGACCGCCACGATGACCACGACCGTGACCCGGGACGTGAGGCCGAGGCCGTCGCCGTCGTGCAGCCAGCCGAACCGGGCGACCAGGTCCGGGTTGAGCAGCCGGTCGCCGAGCAGCAGCCAGATCATCGGTACGGCGAAGGCCAGGTCGAGCAGGGCGTTGGCCACGACGAGCGGTCGGGTCCAGCGGCCGGTGCGGTACTTGACCAGTTCCAGTGCCATGGCGGCCACCAGTAGGCCGGCGAGCACCGGCAGCCAGGACGTCCACAGCGCCGGGTCGAGCAGGGGGATGCGCGTGCCGTCGGTGTCCCGGGCCCAGGACCGGAAGTGCTGCCAGGGCAGGAAGGCCAGGGTGAGCAGGGTCATCGCCATCGAGGCGCAGGTGTCGGGGAGCCTGATGTCGCGCTCCGCCGGTGCCTCGGGTAGCTGGTCGACGTTCCACTCGGGCAGATCGAGGGAGGCGTTGGTGCGTTCCAGGATCGCGAAGCTCAGGGTCACCCAGAAGGCGATCTGGACCGCGGTCTGGAAGGCCGCGGTGATGCCCGACCCGATGGCCCCGCCGGGGTTGTCGCCGACGGTCGCCTGCGCCACGCCGACGACGACGCCGACCACGCCGGGGATGACGGTCAGCAGCCGGCGCAGCAGCCGTTGCCAGACCAGGTAGTAGGCCGGGCCGATGAGTTGGAGCCGGCGGTCGGCGTAGCGGGCGGCCAGCCGCTCGGGGTGGCCCAGTTCGGTGAGCACGTCGCGTTCGGCGGTGGCCGGGTCCTGCCCGCCGCTGGTCCGGTCGTCGACCATGTCCGCGATGGCGGCCCGCAGCTCGGTGGCGATCTCCTCCCGCCGTGGGGCCGGCACCGCCCGCAGGGTGGCCGCGAGGTAGCGGTCGGTCAGGGTGCTCATCGGTCGACTCCTTCGATCAGCCCGGTCACGGAGGTCTGCACGGCGGCGAGGTCGTCGAGCAGTCGGGCCAGCACCGTCTCGCCGTCGGCGCTGGTCCGGTAGAACTTGCGCGGCCGGCTCTCCTCGGTGTTCCACTCGCTGGTCAGCAGCCCCTGTTCCTCCAGCCGCCGTAGCAGCGGGTAGAGGGTGTTGGCGTCGACCGGGAAGCCGTGCCCGGCGAGGCGTTGCAGCAGCGCGTAGCCGTAGTCGGGGGCGCGCAGGGCCAGCAGGCTGGCCACCACCACCGTGCCGCGGCGCAGCTCCTGGAGATGGGTCCGCAGAACCTCCTCGTTGACCATGTCTCACACCATACTGTGTGGCACACACTAATGTCCATCTCCACAGCAATGTGGGGGCGGCACTATGCGGGCCGGGGTGACGGGATCCCCCGCCGCCCCGGCCCCCTGCCGCGGCTGGTCAGCAGGAACGGCCCTGCCGGAAGTTCCGCTCGACGTGGTCGGCCCTGCCGACCTGGAAGTAGCCCACGCCCGGCCTGATCGGGTGCCCGGTGAACAGCTCGACCCGGCTGCCGAACCGCACCAGGTACGCCGTGGCGTCCCCGGCGTCGTTGCGGATGAACGCGCCCCGCCGGCCGTAGATCCGCGCCACCTCGGCGAAGGACATGCCCACGGACGCACCGGCCGGCGAGCGGGGCGGAGCGGTGGCGGTACCCACCTCGACCAGCCGCCCGTTGCGGAAGGCCACCAGGATCACCCCGGCCCACTCGCCGGTGACGCCGGCCTGGACCACCCCGTCGCACTCGACGACCGTCCAGTCGATCAGGCCGGCCGCGGTGAGCCGGTTCAGCGACGCGCCGATCCGGAACGGGCCGGCCCCCCGCACGTCGAGCAGGTCGGTGCCGGCGGTGGAGCGCCCCGGCGGGCCGCCCGGCCGCCGGTCGGTGGCGACGCCCGACAGGTCGTCCACGGTGGACCCCGACCGGACGCCGGGATGCGCCCCGGCCGGAGCGGCAGGCGCGACGACGGCCAGGGCCAGCGTGCCGGTGAGCAGAATGGTGCGGAGACGACGCATGACAACTCCTTCACGGGTACGGGTCTGTCGTTCTGTTGGTCCCCGCCCGGCCGGAATCCGTTCGTCGGCTTTCCGACCGGGCCGGCATCCGCCGCCGCCGGTTACCGTGCGGTGTGGTTGGGACGATGGGCACTCCGGCGTGGATCGGGCCCTACCGGGTGCGACGGCTGCTCGGTGCCGGCTCCTTCGCGACCGTCTGGCTCGGTCACGATCCCGCTCTCGACTCCCGGGTGGCGATCAAGGTGCTGGCCGAGAACTGGAGCCACGACCTGCGGGTCCGCGAACGCTTCCGGGAGGAGGCCCGGCTGCTGCGGCGGCTCGACCACCCCCGGCTGGTTCGGGTGCACGCGGTCGGCGAACTGCCCGATGGTCGGCCGTACGCGGTGCTGGCCCTGGCCGACGGCGGAAGCCTGCGGGACCGGCTGGCCGCCGGGACGCCACCGGTGCCGCCGGCCCTGACGCTGCTCGACGAGATCGCCGCCGGGGTCGCCGTGCTGCACCGGGAGCGGGTGGTGCACCGCGACCTCACCCCGGGCAACGTGCTGTTCACCTCGACCGCCGACGGGGAACGGGTGGTCATCGCCGACCTCGGGCTGGCCAAGGCGCTGGCCGCCGCGTCCGGGTTGACCGCCCGCGCCGGTACGCCCGGCTACATGGCGCCCGAACAGGACGATCCGCTGGCCGTGGTGGACACCCGCAGCGACGTGTTCGGGCTGGGTCGGCTCGGCCTGCGGTTGCTCGGCGGCCCCGGCCCCCGGCCGCACCTGGCCGGGGTGCCCGCGCCGGTGGTGGCGGTGCTGCGCCGGGCCACCGCGCCCCGTCCCGCCGACCGCTACCCCGACGCGGACGCCTTCCGGGCGGCGCTGCGCCGGGCCGCCGACGCACCCGACGACCCCGCCACCCCGGCCGGCCGGGCGGGGCCGGCTGCCGGTCGCCGGGTGGCGCGCCGGCTGGGCCTGGCCGGGGTCGGTGCCCTGATCCTGGTCGCGGTGGGTGCCACCGCCGGTGATGCCGCCCGGCCCGTGGCCGATGGCCGGTGGGGGCGCAGCGGGCCGGTGAGCGTGCTCCTGCCGGCCGGCTGGCGGGCCGCCGGGACAGGCTGGGCCGGCCGGTACGACGCCCGGGGGCGGCTCGAACCGGCGCTCGTCGTCTCGCCCGACCCGGGCCGGTGGGCGACCGATCCGGCCGTGCCGGGGGCCTTCGTCGGCCTCTCCGCGACCCTGGGCCGGCGGTCCACCCCGGCGGACTTCGTCGCGCAGCGTCCGCACGCCGACTGTGTGGCCGCCCCGGTACGGCGGTTGCGCCGGGACGCGACGGTCTGGGTGGTCGCCCGGTTCGCCTGCCCGCAGGGGCGGCCGGTGCTGGTCGAGGCGGCCAGCCGGGCGGGCCGGTCGGGGCTGCTCTACGTGCAGGTCGTCCCGCCGCCGGGCAGCGGGCCGGAGGTCGTCGACGCGCTGTTGGCCGGGGTGCGGGTCCGACCGGTCTAGACGACCACCACCGTGACCAGGTACGTCGTCCCTTCGTACGGGATGGTCACCACGACGGTGCCGGCGCGCAGGAAGCGGAGGTCGACCACGCCGGCCTCGTAGTTCTGGTCGACCAGGTCCTCCTGGTCCACGGTGACCTCGCCGGGGCCGATCCCCTGGAGCCGGAGCACCCCGCCGACGCCCAGGCACAGCGAGGTCACCAGCGCCAACTCGATGTCGGCGAGCACCAGGTCGTAGCGGACCGGGCCCAGGCAGGCGCTCGGCCGGGGGCTGGCCGACGGGGGCCGGGTGCGCGGGGTCCGGCCGGGAGTGGACGGTGGCGGCGCGGGCCGCGACGGCGTCGCGGCCACGGTGCCGGGGGTCGGGTCGGACCGGGTCGGGGCCGCGCCGGTCGCCGGGGCGTCCGTCGTGGTGACCGGGGTGGCCGTCGGGGGCCGGACCGGGAGCGGGGCGACCGGGGCCGCGCAGCCCGTCACCGGTACGAGCACCAGTACGGCGGCCAGCCACCGCCCGGTCCGTTCAGCCACCGGTCAGCCGTTCCCGGACCTGGCGGCGGGCCTGGTGGACGCGGGACTTCACGGTGCCCTCCGGCAGGTCGAGCAGGGTGGCGATCTCGCGGTACGACAGGCCGAGCAGGTCGCGCAGGGTCAGCGCCTCGGCCGCCTCGGGGCGTACCGCGTCCAGCGCGTCGAGCAGGTCGAGGCGGGTGCCGGCGACCACACTGGTGCGTCGCGGGTCGGGTGGGTCGGGCAGCGGCACCCCGCCGGCCTCGACCTGCCAGCGTCGGCGCAGAGTCCGGTACGTCGACCGGGCCCGGTTGGCGGTGAGCCGGTACAGCCAGGTGTGGAACGACGAGCGGCCCTCGAAGCGCCCGATGCCCCGGGCCACCGCCAGCAGCGCGTCCTGGCAGGCCTCCTCGGCGTCCTCCCGGTGCGGCAGCAGCCGGCCGCACAGCCGCAGCACCTCGGGACGGACCGCCGTCAGCAGCGCGTCCAGCGCCCCCGGGTCGCCCCGGGCGGCGGCCCGGGCCAGCTCGTCGATGTCGTCCGCGAGGAGCATGACCGTCCCCCGAGCGCCGTGGTGTGGTGCCGTCGAGGCTAGGCCGCCGGGACCGGCCGGGCCACCCCGCATCGGCGCGGGACGCCGCCGAGTTTCATGTCACATTACGCAAGTTTGCAGGCACTGCACTTTTGTTCGTAGGCTCCCACCGTGACCAGGGACGAGGGACTCGGACGGCGGGACCGCAAGAAGCGGCAGACCCGCGCCGCACTGGCCGCCGCCGCCCTGCGCCTGGTCGCCGAGCGGGGGCTGGACCAGGTCACCGTCGAGGAGATCGCCGAGGCGGCGGACGTCTCCGCCCGGACCTTCTTCAACTACTTCGCCACCAAGGACGACGCGCTGGTCGGCGACACCGCCGGCGACCGGGAACGGGTGCTGCGGGCGCTGGCCGCCGTGCCGGCGCAGGTACCGGCGCTGACGGCGATCCGGTCGGCCCTGGCCGGCGTGATCGACGACGTGGAGGGCGACGCCGCGCTGTGGCTGCTGCGGATGCAGGTGGTGATGCAGCACCCGATGCTGCTGGCCCGGCTGGTCTCCGGCAACGCGGAGACCGAGCAGGCCATGGTCGAGGCGCTCGCGGCGCGGACCGGCCACGGCCCGGACGACGGCTATCCCGCCCTCGTGGTGGCGGTCACCGGGGCCGCGCTGCGCACCGCGATGGTCCGCTGGGCCACCAGCGGCGGGTCCCGTTCCCTGGCAGACCTGCTCGACGAGGCGTTCGCCGCCGTCGCCGCCGGCCTGCCGGACCCCCGTACCCCCGCCCGGCCCGGCGCGACCGCGCCGGGCGTGCATCGAACCCGGTAAGGAACCGTCCATGACCGCAACTGCCGCGTCGACCCCGCCCGAGGCGGGCCCCGGCCGGATGTCCCGCCGGGAGGTCCTCCAGGCCCTCTCCGGCCTGATGGTGGGCATGTTCGTGGCGATCCTCGCCTCGACGGTGGTGGCGAACGCGCTGCCCCGCATCATCGCCGAACTCGACGGCAGCCAGACCGTCTACACCTGGATCGTCACCACCGAGCTGCTGGCGATGACCGCCACCGTGCCGCTGTGGGGCAAGATGGCCGACCTCTACAGCAAGAAGCTGCTCATCCAGCTCTCCCTCGGCCTGTTCGTGCTCGGCTCGCTGATCGCCGGGCTCGCCCGCAACGTGGAGACCCTGCTGGCCAGCCGGATCGTGCAGGGCGTCGGCGCGGGCGGGATGACCGCCCTGGCGCTGATCGTGATGGCGGCCATGATCCCGCCCCGGGAGCTGGGCCGGTACGCCGGCATCTTCGGCGCGGTGTTCGGCGTCGGCACGATCGCCGGCCCGCTGATCGGCGGCGTCCTGGTCGACACCTCCTGGCTGGGCTGGCGCTGGTGCTTCCTGATCGGCGTGCCGTTCAGCCTGCTGTCGATCGTCCTGCTGCAACGCACCCTGCACCTGCCGGTGGTCCGCCGCAAGGCGCGCATCGACTGGTGGGGGGCGCTGCTGATCACCGCGGGCGTGTCCACCCTGCTGGTCTGGTCGTCGTTGGCCGGGCACCGGTTCGCCTGGGCCTCGGGCTGGACCGCGCTGATGGTCGTCGGTGGGCTGGTGCTGCTGGCCCTGGCGGTGTGGGTCGAGTCGAGAGTGCCCGAACCGATCATCCCGCTGCGCATCTTCCGCAGCCGTACCGTCACGCTGACCACGGTCGCCAGTGTGCTGGTCGGGGTGGCCCTCTTCGGCGGCACGGTGTTCCTGTCGCAGTACTTCCAGACGTCGCTGGGCAAGTCGCCGACCGTCGCCGGCCTGATGAGCCTGCCGATGATCCTCGGCCTGCTGGTCTCCTCCACCGTCGCCGGTCAGCTCATCACCCGGTTCGGCCGGTGGAAGGTCTACCTGGTGGTCGGCGCGGCCGTGATGACCGTCGGGATGCTGCTGCTGAGCACCATCGACGCCGACACCGGTGTGCCGCTGCTGTCGCTCTACATGGCGGTGCTCGGCACCGGCGTGGGCATGCTGATGCAGAACCTGGTCCTCGCCGCCCAGAACGACGTGCCCGCCCACGAACTCGGCGCGGCCACCTCGGTGCTGACCTTCTTCCGCAGCATGGGTGGCGCGATCGGGGTCAGCGCCCTGGGCGCGGTGCTGGCCAACCGGGTCACCGGCCTGATGACCGAGCAGCTCGGCCCGGCGGCCGGCGTCACCGGCGGCGGCACCACCGAGGTGCCCGACCTGTCCGCGCTGCCCGCCCCGGTCCTGGCGATCGTACGGGAGGCGTACGCCACCGCCACCTCGGAGCTGTTCCTCATCGGTGCCCCGATCGCCCTGCTCGCCCTGGTCGCGGTCCTGTTCATCAGGGAGAAGCCGCTGCACGAGGTCAGTGGCGACGAGCGTGCCGAGCAGGAGGCGGCGGCCCTGACCGCGATGCACTGATGTCGACCCGATGGTCCCGGGCCCGGTCTGCGGCCCGGGACCGTCGGGTCGACCAGCGGGACCATCGGGTGGATCTCCGGCGCGGCGACTAGGTGGTTTCTACCGATGCGAGCCTGATGGGCACCTTGGCAGGGTCGGCACCATGAGCGAACCAGCGAACGACAGAAGGTCCCGCAGGAGGATGTGGACGTCGCTGAGCGTCCGGGTCAGGACGGCCCTCGCGGTGGTGGTGGCCGGGGTGCTGCTCGCCCCGGCCGTGCCGGCGACGGCGGCGTCACCGGCCGGAGCGCCGTCGGCGGCGGGCGGCTCGGCGGCGGGGGCCGCCCGGTCGACACTGGTCAGCCCCTGCCAGTTGCCCACCCCGGCGACCGGGTGGCAACACGAGGGACCGACCAACTACGCCACCTGGCTGCCGCCGAGCGGCACCGTCCGGGGCATCGTGCTGTTCGTGGACTTCACCAACGCGGCCCCGGTCGCCGGGGAGCTGGCTGGCCGGACCAGCATGTTCAGCGCCGCCCCGAACGTCTTCACCCAGGCCTCGTACGGCGCGCTGAACCTTCAGTTGACCTTCGACACCGCGTGGCGGCACATCCTGCAGCCCCACGGCAACTTCGCCGGCTACAAGTCGAACTTCACCACCCAGCGGTCGTACGTGGCGGCCGCGGTGGCCGCCGCGAACGCCGCGATCGACTTCAGCTCCTACCAGATCGTCTACGTGGTGCCGCCGAAGTCCGCGACGACCTTCGACATCTCGCCGGCCTGGGTCGCGGCACCCGGTGGCGGGGTGACCGCCGACGGGGTCGAACTGCGCCACGCCGTCACCTTCGGTCAGGACGTCGACTACTGGGGCTACAAGATCCTCAACCACGAGACCGGGCACCTCTTCGGGCTGCCGGACCTCTACTCGTACAACAACGCCGACAGCATCCACCGCGCGGTGGGCGGCTGGGACCTGATGGGCCTCATCTCCGCCAGCGCTCCCGACCTGTTCGCCTGGCACAAGTGGAAGGCGGGCTGGCTCACCGACTCCCAGATCGACTGCCGGACCACGACGGGGAGCGCATCGACGGTCCTGACTCCCCTGGGTACGGCCGGTGGCACCAAGGCGGTGGTCGTCCACACCGGCGGGGACACCGCCGTGGTGGTGGAGAACCGGCAGGTCAGTACGCTCGACGTGGCGTCGGGCTGCTTCCAGGCCGGAGTGCTGGTCTACCGGGTGACCACCGCGGTGTTCAGCGGCGGCGCCTGGCCCGGCGGGAACGTTCCCCCCATCGGCGGACCCTTCCCGGTCGAGGTGGTCGACCGCACCCCCGGCTCGGACGTCACCACGTGCAGTGCGGACGAGAAGGCGCTGGTCAACGCCACCCTCACCACGATCGGCCACACCGTCACCTACGGCGGGGTGACCGTGCAACTGACCAACACCCTCGGAAACGACCGTGAGGTCTCCGTCACCGTCGTCTGATCGCGTCGGTGGATGTCGCAGGGGTGCCCCCGCCCGGCCGGGCGGGGGCACCCCTGTCCGCGTCGGCGGTGGGCTCGCGGGACCGTTCGGTGACCGTCGGTGTACGGCGGGCGGGGCCGTACGACCTCCGCGCGGAGGTGTCCGCGCGGCGGGTGCGGCGGCTTCCCCGGGCGGCGCTATCGTGGACCGGCCTGATCTCGTGACCCATGATCCGATCCGGGGGGATTCCACGCATGGGCGATTCGTTCGCGCATCTGCACGTGCACACCGAGTACTCGATGCTCGACGGGGCGGCCCGGTTGAAGGACCTCTTCGCCGAGGCCAACCGGCTGGGGATGCCGGCGGTGGCGATCACCGACCACGGCAACATGCACGGCGCGAACGACTTCTACAAGCAGGCCATGGCGGCCGGCGTCACCCCGATTCTCGGCGTCGAGGCGTACGTCGCGCCGGAGTCGCGCTACCACAAGGCCCGGGTCAAGTGGGGCCGGCCGGAGCAGAAGAGCGACGACATCTCCGGTAACGGCGCGATCACCCACAAGACCATGTGGGCGCGCAACGCGCAGGGCCTGAAGAACCTGTTCACCCTCAACTCCCGGGCGTCCATGGAGGGGCACTACGTCAAGTGGCCCCGGATGGACATGGAGCTGATCGCCGAGCACGCCGAGGGCATCATGGCCACCACCGGCTGCCCGTCCGGCGCGGTGCAGACCCGGCTGCGGCTCGGCCAGTTCGACGAGGCGCTCAAGGTCGCCGCCGCCTACCAGGACATCTTCGGCAAGGAGAACTACTTCCTGGAGATCATGGACCACGGGCTGTCGATCGAGCAGCGGGTCCGCGACGATCTGATCACCATCGCCCGCAAGCTGGACATCCCGCCGGTGGTGACCAACGACTCGCACTACACCCACGAGGCGCAGGCCGAGGCGCACGACGTGCTGCTCTGCGTGCAGACCGGCAGCAACGTCGCGGACCCCAACCGGTTCCGGTTCGACGGCGGCGGCTACTTCGTCAAGTCCGCCGACCAGATGCGCGCGGTCGACTCCTCGGAGTTCTGGCAGCAGGGCTGCCGCAACACCCTGCTGGTGGCCGAGAAGGTCGACCCGAGCGGGATGTTCGAGTTCCACAACCTGATGCCGCGCTTCCCGGTGCCCGAGGGGGAGACCGAGGAGTCCTGGTTCCGCAAGGAGACCTTCAAGGGGCTGGCCCGCCGCTACCCCGGCGGCATCCCCGAGGGCCACGTGGTGCAGGCCGAGTACGAGCTGGGCGTCATCAACCAGATGGGTTTCCCGTCGTACTTCCTGGTGGTGGCCGACTTCATCCAGTGGGCCAAGAACCAGGGCATCGCGGTCGGCCCGGGGCGTGGCTCGGCGGCCGGTTCGCTGGTGGCGTACGCGCTGGGCATCACCGACCTGGACCCGATCCCGCACGGCCTGATCTTCGAACGGTTCCTCAACCCCGAGCGGGTCTCAATGCCGGACGTCGACATCGACTTCGACGAGCGTCGGCGCGGCGAGGTGATCAAGTACGTCACCGACAAGTGGGGCGAGGACAAGGTCGCCCAGATCGCCACCTTCGGCACGATCAAGGCGAAGGCCGCGATCAAGGACTCGGCCCGGGTCCTCGGCTTCCCGTACGCGGTCGGCGACCGGATCACCAAGGCGATGCCCCCGGCGGTGATGGGCAAGGACATCCCGCTCACCGGCATCTTCGACCCCAAGCACCCCCGGTACGCCGAGGCCGGCGAGATCCGCGGCCTCTACGAGACCGACCCGGACGTCCGCAAGGTGATCGACACCGCCAAGGGCATCGAGGGGCTGATCCGGCAGACCGGTGTTCACGCCGCCGGCGTGATCATGTCCGCCGAGCCGATCATCGACCACATCCCGCTGATGCGCCGGGACGCCGACGGGGTGATCATCACCCAGTTCGACTACCCGACCTGCGAGTCGCTCGGGCTGTTGAAGATGGACTTCCTCGGCCTGCGCAACCTGACGATCATCGACGACGCGGTCAAGAACATCCAGCTCAACCACGGTCGGGAACTCGACCTGCTGGGCCTGCCGCTGGACGACAAGCCCGCCTACGACCTGCTCGCCCGGGGCGACACCCTCGGGGTGTTCCAGCTCGACGGCGGGCCGATGCGCTCGCTGCTGCGGCTGATGAAGCCGGACAACTTCGAGGATATCTCGGCCGTGCTGGCGCTCTACCGGCCCGGCCCGATGGGCGTCGACTCGCACACCAACTACGCGCTGCGCAAGAACGGCCTCCAGGAGATCACCCCGATCCACCCGGAGCTGGAGGAGCCGCTGCGGGAGATCCTGGCGCCCACCCACGGCCTGATCGTCTACCAGGAGCAGGTGCAGCGCGCCGCGCAGATCCTCGCCGGCTACACCCTCGGCCAGGCCGACCTGCTGCGCCGGGCGATGGGCAAGAAGAAGAAGGAGATCCTCGACAAGGAGTTCATCCCGTTCCGGGACGGCTGCCGCGAGCGCGGCTACTCCGACGAGGCCATCCAGGCCGTGTGGGACGTCCTGGTGCCGTTCGCCGGGTACGCCTTCAACAAGGCGCACTCGGCGGCGTACGGGCTGGTGTCGTACTGGACGGCGTACCTCAAGGCGCACTACCCGGCCGAGTACATGGCGGCGCTGCTGACCTCCGTCGGTGACGACAAGGACAAGATGGCGCTCTACCTGTCGGAGTGCCGCCGGATGCGCATCCAGGTGCTGCCGCCGGACGTGAACACCTCCGCCGGCCCGTTCACCCCGGTCGGCAAGGACATCCGGTTCGGCCTGGCCGCCGTGCGCAACGTCGGGGCGAACGTGGTCGCGGCGATCATGCGGTGCCGCGACGAGAAGGGCGAGTACGCCGACTTCTACGACTTCCTGTCCAAGGTCGACGCGGTGGTCTGCAACAAGAAGACCATCGAATCCCTGATCAAGGCGGGTGCGTTCGACTCGCTGGGGCACACCCGCAAGGGCCTGCTCGCCGTGCACGCCGACGCCATCGACGCGTTCGCCGACGTCAAGCGCAAGGAGGCCGTCGGCCAGTACGACCTGTTCGGGGCCGGCTTCGGTGACGCCGACACCGGCAGCACCACCGTGATGCCGACCATCGGCGACGCGGAATGGGACAAGCGGGACAAGCTCGCCTTCGAACGCGAGATGCTCGGCCTCTACGTCTCCGACCACCCGCTGTTCGGCCTGGAACACGTCCTCGGCGCGGCGGCCGACACCACCATCGCCGCGTTGTCGGAGGAGGGCACCGTGCCCGACGGCGCGGTGGTCACCCTGGCCGGCATCCTCTCCGGCGTGCAACGGCGGGTCACCAAGCAGGGTCGGGCCTGGGCCTCGGCGGCGCTGGAGGACCTGGCCGGCGGGGTGGAGACGCTGTTCTTCCCGAACACCTACGAGGTGATCGGCCAGTACATCGCCGAGGACGCGATCGTGGTGGTCAAGGGCCGGGTGGACCGGCGCGACGACACCCCCCGGATCATGGCGATGGACATGTCCATGCCGGACGTCAGCAGCACCCCCGGCAGCAAGCCGGTGACGCTGACCATCCCGGTGCACCGCTGCACCCCGCCGCTGGTGGAACGGCTCAAGGAGACCCTGGTGCTGCACCCGGGCGACACCGAGGTGCACGTCAAGCTGCTCAACGGCGGCAAGGTGACCACCCTGCGGCTCGGCCCGTTCCGGGTGGCCGCCACCACCGCGCTGATGGGTGACCTCAAGAGCGTCCTCGGCCCGGCCAACGTCAGCTGACCCGCCGGGCGGTGGTCACCACCGCCCGGCGCACCGGTCACTTGCCACCGGTGACGATCCCCGGGTTGATGCACAGCCCGGGGGTGGAGCCGTTCTTCTCGGCGATCTCCAGGCAGCGGGACACCTTGTCGACCTTGGCGTTGGTCTCGGTGATCTGCTTCTGGATCTCGGCGTTCTTGCGGTCCTGTTCGAGGTTGCGGGTCTGGGCGAGCTTGTCCTGGAACGCCTTGATGTTGCCCTCGGTCTTGTCGTCGTGGTTGACCCGGGTGATGGTGACGGACAGGATGTCGACGTCGCCGGAGAGCCGGCCCTCGGCGTTGCCCCGGATGCTCTCGGCGAACGGCTTCAGGTCGACGTTCAGGTTCCCCGTCCGGGCGTCGATCTTCTCCAGCGGGTTGTACGTGGCGAAGGCGTCGTTGACCGCGCTGTCGAGCTGCACCCCCACCCGCTGGCCCCGGAAGCTCTCGAAGTCGCCCTTGTAGTCCATGAACTGCTTCGGCGCGTTCTCCGGCTTGACCTGCCACTCGATCAGCACCTCGACGCAGGCGTCGGCGAGGGTCCCGGTGCGGACCCGGACGCACTTGTCGCCGCCGATGTGGTCGTACTTCTGCCGGCCGGCGTCCCACTCGCCGACCTTCTGCCAGGGGGCGACCCACTTGAGCCCGGAGCCGGTGACCTCGCCGGTCGGCTTGTTGAAGCTGGTGACGATGCCGACCGAGCGGATCGGGACGGAGTGCGCGCTGGCGCCGATCCCGAACAGCAGCGCGCCGGCCAGGCAGCCGAACGCGACCAGCGTGCTGGTGCGCTTGACCGCCGGGTACCGGGCGAGGAGCCGGACCGCTCCGGCGACCAGCGCCCCGATGGCGAGGATGACGGCGAACGTGAAGCCGACGGGCACGGGGCATCACCCTTCCGAGGGAGCGTCGCTGTGTGGATCACCAACCTAGGCCAGCAGGTCAAAACGGGGCCGGTCGGGTGCGGGCCACCACCGGCGGATTGGTGCTGACCGGGCGCGCGGGTGTGTCACTAGCCTCGACGCATGGAGTTGGCGCAGGCACGCGAGCTGTGGCAGCCGGAACCCGGCTGGTTGAACACCGCCAGTTACGGGCTCCCGCCCCAGCCGGTCTGGACGGCGGTGCAGGAGGCGTTGGCCGACTGGCGGGTGGGGCGTACCTCCCATGAGGTGTGGGAGGAGGCGACCGGGCGGTCCCGGGCGGCGTTCGCCGGCCTGGTCGGGGTGCCGGTGACCGACGTCGCGGTCGGCGGCAGTGTGTCGCAGTTGCTCGGGCCGATCGCCGCCGCCCTGCCCGCCGGGGCCACCGTGGTCGTCCCCGAGGTCGAGTTCACCGCCAACCTCTTCCCCTGGCTGGTGCAGGAGGAACGCGGGGTGCGGGTGCGCACCGTGCCGCTGGCCGGCCTGTGCGACGCGATCGACGCCGACACCGACCTGGTCGCGTTCAGCCTGGTGCAGTCGGCCGACGGGGCCGTCGCCCCGTACGCGGAGATCGTGGCCGCGGCCCGCGCGTACGGCGCGCTGGTGGTGGTGGACGCCACCCAGGCGTGCGGGTGGCTGCCGTTCGACGCGGCGCTGGCCGACGCGGTCGCGGTCGGGACGTACAAGTGGCTGGTGTCGCCGCGCGGCTCGGCGCTGGCCTACCTGGCCCCGGAGCTGCGCGAGCGGATGCGTCCGGACGCGGCCGGCTGGTTCGCGGGCAAGGACCCGCTGTCCACCTACTACGGTCCGCCGCTGCGGCTGGCCGACGACGCCCGCCGGTTCGACAGCTCCCCGGCCTGGTTCAGCTGGGTGGGCACCGCCCCGGCGCTGGAGCTGGTCGCGGCGCTCGGCCCGGCGACGATCGGGGCGTACGACGTGGCCTTGGCCAACCGGTTCCGGGCCGGGCTGGGCCGGCCGCCGGGGCACAGCGCGATCGTCACCGTGGAGGTGCCCGACGCAGGGCAGCGGCTGGCCCGTGCCGGGGTCCGGGCGGCGGTGCGCGCCGGGCGGGTCCGGGTCGCGTTCCACCTCTCCACCACCGAGGCGGACGTGGACTTGGCGCTGGAGGCGCTCACCGGCTGAGCCGTCACAGTTTTTCCCCGGCGGCGCATCCGAACCGCCCCGTCCGGGCGAATCCCCTGGTAACGGTGTCCTACCCGGGGGGTGCGTCTGGTGTTGTCGGATCCGATGCCGGTCGAGGCCGTCGAGACGGCCCACAAGCGGTTCTCGGCCGCCGCCGAGGACCTCGACGCGAACCTGGTCGCCGCGCTGGTGCTGGAGTACGCCGCCGATGCCGGGGTGGCGGCGGTGTGGGAGGCGGTGTGCGTGCCGCTGCTGGCCGGGCTGCGCGGGCGCGACGCCGCCGGGATCGCCGTCGAGCACGCCCTGTCCGAGGGCATCCGGATCGGGTTGGACGTGCACCGACGGGTTCCCGGCCGGCGGTTGCGCACCGACGGGGTGCTGCTCGCCGGGGCCGAGAACGAGGCGCACTGCCTGGGCCTGCACGCGGTGGCCGCCGCGCTGCGCGAGCAGGGGCGGGGCTGCTTGCACCTGGGGCCGGCGCTGCCGTGGGTGGCGCTGGGATCCGCCGTGCTGCGGGCCCGACCGCGGGTCGTGGTGGTCTGGTCGCAGACCCCTGTCACCGGCCGCGCGTACCGCCTGGTCCGGTTCGGCCGTGATTTCCCGGGGGTACGGGTGTTCGCCGCCGGGCCGGGCTGGATCGAGCCCCTCGCGCCCCCGGCGACCCGGCTGACCAGCTTCGCCGCCGCCCTGGCCGCCTGCGCCCTCCCGGCCTGAGCCGGGTGACCCGTACCACAACCGATACGAACCGGTGTCGTATCGAAACATGCGGCTCGTAAGGTGAGTGTCGTTACGAGTCTGACCCGTTCCGTATCTGGGGGACGGGTGCAACCGGGGGGAGCACCGGAGCATATGCAACCGCACGAGAACACCGGACATCCGAGACGATGGGCGATCCTCGGCGTGCTGGTGGTCAGCCTGCTCGTCGTCGTCCTCGACAACACCATCCTCAACGTCGCCCTGCGCACCCTGGCCGACCCGGTGCACGGCCTCGGGGCCAGCCAGGGCGAGCTGGAATGGGCGATCAACTCCTACACCCTCGTCTTCGCCGGACTGCTGTTCACCTTCGGCGTCCTCGGCGACCGGGCCGGCCGACGCCGGTTCCTGCTCATCGGCCTGGTCCTGTTCGGCCTGTCGTCCCTGCTCTCGGCGTACGCGCAGAGCCCCGGCCAGCTCGTCGCGGCCCGCGCCGTGATGGGCATCGGCGGCGCGGCGATCATGCCGGTCACCCTGTCGATCATCTCCAACGTCTTCGACCCCCGGGAACGCGGCCGTGCCATCGGCGTCTGGGCCGGCGCGGTCGGCCTGGCGGTAGCGATCGGCCCGATCCTGGGCGGCGCGCTGCTGGAGCACTTCTGGTGGGGCTCGGTCTTCCTGATCAACGTGCCGGTGGTGGTGGTCGGCGTGCTGCTGGTCGCCCTGCTGGTGCCCGAGTCGCGGGACCCCAGGCCGGGCCGGGTCGACATCCTCGGCGTGCTGCTCTCGGTCGTCGGGCTGGTCGCGCTGACCTACGGCATCATCGACGGCGGCGAGCACGGCTTCGGCCGGCCCACCGTCTGGGCCGCGATCCTGGGCGGAGTGGCGGTGCTGGCCTGGTTCGTCGCGCACGAACGGCGCAGCGACCACCCCTCGCTGGACGTACGGCTGTTCCGGGTGCCCCGGTTCGCCGCCCCGGTGGCGATCGTCGGCCTGGTCTTCTTCGCCGCCATGGGCGTGATGTTCTTCAGCTCGTTCTACATGCAGCTCGTCCGGGGCTACAGCCCGCTGGAGACCGGCCTGCTCTTCCTGCCGTTCGCCGGGGCGCAGCTGGTCTTCGCGCCGCGCAGCGCCGCCATGGTGCGCCGGTACGGGGGCCGGGCGGTGGCCACGGTGGGACTCGTGCTGACCGCCGTGGCGCTTGCCGCGTTCGCCTTCATCGACGCCAGCACGCCGATCTGGGTGGTGCTGGTGGCCTTCTTCCTCCAGGGCGTCGGGATGGCGAACATCATGCCGCCGGCCACCGAGTCGATCATGTCGGCGCTGCCCCGGGAGAAGGCCGGCGTCGGCTCGGCGGTGAGCAACACCGTCCGCCAGGTCGCCGGTGCGTTGGGCGTCGCGGTGCTCGGCTCGGTGCTCTCCGCGGTCTACCGCCAGGACATCGCCACGGCCACCGACGCCCTGCCCGCGCCGGCCCGGGAGGCGGCCACCGAGTCGGTCTCCGGGGCGTACGCGGCGGCGGCCCAGCTCGGCCCGGCGGCCCCGAAGCTGATCGCGGCGGCCAACGACGCCTTCGTCTCGGCCATGCACTGGGCGGCGGCGATCTCCGCGGTGGTGGCGGCCCTCGGCATCATCATCGTGCTGCGCTGGATGCCGGGCCGCGCCGCCACGGCCGCCGACGCGACGCCGGTGGCGGAGCGGGAACTGGCCGCGACCACGTAGGTCCGGGAACAATGTCTGCCATGAACCCCACCGCCGATGCTCCGCGGTCGCCCGGGCGACCGCGGAGCATCCGCGCGGACGAGGCCATCATCGAGGCCACCCTGGACCTGCTCGCCGAGGGCAGCACCATCGAGACGCTGTCGATCGAGGCGATCGCCACCCGCGCCGGGGTGGGCAAGGCCACCATCTACCGCCGCTGGCCCGGCAAGGACGCCCTGTTGCTGGACGCGCTGCGCCGGCTCAAGGGGGTGGTCGCCCAGCCGGCCGGGCACTCCGTCCGCGACGACCTGGTGCTGCTGGTCGGGGCCGTCGGGCACAACATCGACCCCCGGGCCGAGCGGATCATGCCGTGCCTGGTGCCCGAGGTGAACCGTAGCCCGGACCACTTCCAGCTCTACCAGAACATCATCGAGCCGCGGCGGAAGATCATGCGGGAGGTGCTCCGCCGGGGCGTGGCCGCAGGCGAGCTGCGCGCCGATCTCGACATCGAGGTGGCGATGGCGCTGCTCACCGGCCCGATGCTGGTCCAGCGGCTGATGCGCTGGCACCCGGAGCTGGACGACCGGCTGCTCCCCGAGAGGGTCGTCGACGGCGTGCTCGACGGGCTGCGGGCCCGCTGAGCCCCACCGCCGGGCGGCGTGTCCGCCCACCGGCGTGTCGGGGCGGACCAGTAGGGTGTCGAACACCCGTACTGTCGAGGGGCCTGGAGGAGACGGCGTGCGTGTGCTGGGCGTCGACCCGGGGCTGACCCGGTGCGGGGTCGGCGTGGTCGAGGGCGTGCCGGGCCGCCCCTGCACGCTGGTCGCCTACTACGTCGTCTACACCGACCCCGCCGACGACCTGTCGCTGCGCCTGCTGCACCTGGACCGGTCGCTGACCGACCTGGTGGCCGAGCACCGGCCCGACGCGGTCGCCGTCGAGCGAGTGTTCAGCCAGCACAACGTCCGCACCGTGATGGGCACCGCCCAGGCCAGCGGGATCGCCGTGCTGGCCGGGGCGCGGGCCGGGCTGCCGGTGCAGACGTACACGCCGAGCGAGGTCAAGGCGGCGGTGACCGGGTCCGGCCAGGCCGACAAGAAGCAGATGACCGCCATGGTCACCCGGCTGCTGCGGCTGGCCGAGCCGCCCAAGCCGGCCGACGCGGCGGACGCCCTGGCCCTGGCCATCTGCCACGTGTGGCGGGGCGGCACCCGGTCCAAGCTGGCCGAGGCCGCCGACCGGGCACGACGAGGAGGAGCGCGATGATCGCCAGCGTGCGCGGCACGGTGACCGCGACCGGTCCGGACCACGCGGTGGTGGAGGTCGGGGGGATCGGTCTGGCGGTGCAGTGCGCCCCGGGCACCCTGGCCGAGCTGCGGGTCGGCCAGCCGGCCCGGCTCGCCACCAGCCTGGTGGTCCGGGAGGACTCGCTCACCCTCTACGGCTTCGCCGACGACGACGCCAAGCAGCTGTTCGAGCTGCTCCAGACGGCCAGCGGGGTCGGCCCGCGGCTGGCCCAGGCGGTGCTGGCCGTGCACACCCCGGACGCGGTCCGCAAGGCCATCGCCAACGCCGACACCGCCGCCCTGACCCGGGTCCCGGGGATCGGCAAGAAGGGTGCCGAGCGGCTGGTCCTGGAGCTGCGCGACCGGATCGGCCCGGTGCCGGTCGGTGCCGACGGCGCGGCCGGGGTGACCGCCGGGGCGTGGCCGGACCAGGTCCGTCAGGCGTTGGTCGGGCTGGGCTGGACGGCCGGGCAGGCCGATCAGGCGGTGGCCGCCGTGGCGGAGACCGTGGAGGGGCCCACCCCGCCGGTGCCGGTCCTGCTCAAGCAGGCCATCCGACTGCTCGGCCGGATCCGGTGACCGGCGTGGCACGGTCGCGGCCGGGGTGGCCGGCATGAGCGGCGACGGCCTGGTCTCGGCGTACGCCGACGACGCGGAGCGGGACGCCGAGGTCAGCGTCCGGCCGAAGCGGCTCGACGAGTTCATCGCCCAGCACCGGGTCCGCGACCAGCTCGACCTGCTGTTGCAGGGGGCGATGCGGCGCGGCGCCCCACCCGACCACATCCTCCTGTCGGGGCCTCCTGGCCTCGGTAAAACGACGTTGGCCAATATCGTGGCGGCCGAGCTGGGTTCCGGTATCCGGGTGACCAGCGGGCCGGTGATCGAGCGCTCCGGTGACCTGGCCGCCATCCTGACCAGCCTCGCCGAGGGCGACGTGCTGTTCATCGACGAGATCCACCGGATCGCCAAGCCGGCGGAGGAGCTGCTCTACAGCGCGATGGAGGACTTCCGGGTCGACGTGATCGTCGGCAAGGGGCCGGGGGCCACCGCGATCCCGCTCGACGTGGAGCCGTTCACCCTGGTCGGCGCGACCACCCGGTCCGGTCTGCTGACCGGCCCGATGCGGGACCGGTTCGGCTTCGTGGCGCACCTCGACTTCTACTCCCCGGCCGACCTGGAGGCGCTGCTGCACCGCTCGGCGCGGATCCTGGGCGTGCCGATCACCCCGGAGGGGGCGGTGGAGGTCGCCGGCCGGTCCCGGGGCACGCCCCGGATCGCCAACCGGCTGCTGCGCCGGGTGCGCGACTACGCCGAGGTCCGGGCCGACGGCGTGGTCACCCTGGAGACCGCCCGCGCCGCCCTGACCGTCTACGACGTGGACGCCCTCGGCCTGGACCGGCTGGACCGGGCGGTGCTGACCGCGCTGGTCGACTCGTTCCGGGGTGGCCCGGTGGGCCTGTCCACCCTGGCGGTGGCGGTGGGGGAGCAGCCGGACACGGTGGAGGAGGTCTGCGAGCCCTTTCTGGTGAGGGCCGGCCTGCTGGCCCGGACCCCCCGGGGACGGGTGGCGACGGAGGCCGCCTGGCGACACCTCGGCCGCACCCCGCCAAATGGTACATTTGGCGTTGAAGCCCCCGCCGTGCCCGATCTCTTCTCGAACGCGCCCGATCCACCGTGATCTGAACGTGATCTGCGCCGCATTCGGCGTTCCCAGGTGCAGGGATTAGACTCGCCGCGGTCTGTACAGGATGTGAATATCCGCCTCCGCTCCGGCACGCATGTGCCGCGACGGGGGCCAATGGGAAGGTCGCACACCGTGCTTTACGCAGCACAGTCCGGCGGAGGCGCCGGCAGCCTGACGCCGATCCTCATGATCGCCCTGCTCTTCGGGGTCATGTACTTCATGATGATCCGGCCGCAGCAGAAGCGCCGCCGCGAGGCTGAGGCCATGCAGTCCGCGCTCGGCCCCGGTGACGAGGTCGTCACCATCGGCGGGCTCTACGGCACGGTCGTGGGTGTCGAGGACGACACCGTGCTGCTGGAGGTGGCCCCCGGTGTGCAGTCCCGCTACGCCCGTCCGGCCATCGCCCGGGTGGTCACCCGGGCCGAGCGCACCGAGGCTGACGAGCCGGTCACCGAGGACGCGGAAGTCGTCAAGGAGTGAAGCCGCCTCCCGCCCGGCACCACGGGCGGGTAGCGGCGGGACAACTGGATAGGTGGGCCGGTCCCCAGGGTCGGCACCCGCACCGTCCGCCCGACGCCACCACGTCGGCGGTGGTGCGCCGTGTCGTCGGTCGGGAGTGGCCCGCGCAGAGCACGTCGGGGCGGGAACCCCGCTCCGACCTCGTCGCCGCTGCGCCGGCGGCGCGACCGTTACAGGGAGACAGACAGCCGTGGCACCACCTCAGGGACAGATGCGCCCCGGGCGGCAGCTCGCCGTGCTCGGGTTCATCTTCGTCGTCCTCTATTCCTTGGTGTTCTTCTCGGGCGGCGCCAGCGGCGGCTGGAAGGACCGGCTGGAGCCACGGCTCGGCCTGGACCTGATCGGTGGCACCCGGCTGACGCTGGAGGCGACCAACAGCATCGACGGCAGGCCCCCGACCTCGGCCAACCTGGAGGAGGCCCGGCAGATCATCGAGAGCCGGGTCAACGCCTACGGCGTGGCCGAGGCCGAGGTGGTCACCGAGGGCAACCGGAACATCGTCATCTCCCTGCCAGGTGAGAACCGCGACCTAACCGACGTCGGCAGCGCCGCGGAACTGCGCTTCCGCAAGGTGCTCAAGGCCGCCGACGGCAGCGGCGCGGTCGCCGCCCCGGCCCCGTCGGGCAGCGCGTCGCCGGCCCCGTCCGGTAGCGCCTCACCGACCCCGTCGGGCAGCGCGTCGCCGAAGGCCTCCGGCAGCGCGTCGCCGAAGGTGACCGGTTCGCCGAGCGCCGGTGGCCAGGGCGGCGGCGCCCCCGCGCCGAGCGCCAGCGCCACCCCGTCCGGGTCGGCCTCGCCGAGCGCCCCGGCCGCCTCGCCCAGCGCCAGCGAGGCTCCGGTGCCGCAGAGCATCGAGGAGCAGCGCAAGGCCGTCGAGAAGAAGGTCGGCGCAGCCGCCTGGGCCGCCGCGAGCGGGCTGCAGGCCCCGGCCGACCTGGCCACCAACCCGGCCCTGGCGGAGACGTTCAAGCCGTTCGGCGCGCTCTCCCCGCAGGAGGTCGCGGTACTGACCCCGCAGATGCAGTTCAACGTGCCGACCATCACCTGCGCCCAGCTCGACAAGCGGCCCCCCGCGTCGATCAAGGACGAGAAGCAGCAGGCGGTCGCCTGTGAGGGTGGCGCGGCGAAGTACCTGCTCGACCAGGCCAAGGTGGTCGGCACCGACGTCAAGGACGCCAACGCGGTCCTCGACCAGGCCAGCACCTGGGTGGTCAGCCTGAACTTCACCGGCGACGGCCAGTCCAAGTGGACCGAGCTGACCCGGGAGGCGTTCAACAACACCGGTGGTGCCTGCGACCAGACCGCCCTCGGCCAGGACGGCAAGTGCCGGGTGGCCGTGGTGCTGGACAACGAGATCGTCTCCTCGCCCGAGATCCAGGGCGTGCTGACCGGCGACTCGCAGATCACCGGCAGCTTCGACAACACCTCGGCCAACGCGCTGGCCAGCCAGCTGCGCTACGGCGCGCTGCCGGTCACCTTCGTGCCGCAGGAGCAGCAGAACGTCACCGCGACGCTGGGCGACAGCCACCTGCGGGCCGGTCTGCTGGCCGCCGGCATCGGCATGCTGCTGGTCATCATCTACTCGTTCTTCTACTACCGGCTGCTCGGCTCGGTCATCTTCCTGAGCCTGGTGCTCTCCGCGTTGCTGGTCTTCGGCGCGCTGGTGGTGCTCGGCCGGTCGATCGGCTTCACCCTCACCCTCGCCGGCATCGCCGGCATGATCGTCTCGCTCGGTGTGGCGGCGGACTCGTTCGTCATCTACTTCGAACGGCTCAAGGACGAGATCCGGGAAGGGCGCAGCCCGCGTAGCGCGGTGCCCCGAGCCTGGATCCGGGCCCGCCGGACGATCATCTCGGCCAACGCGATCACCCTGATGTCCGCCGTGGTCCTCTACATCGTCTCGGTCGGCACGGTGAAGGGCTTCGCCTTCGCCCTCGGCCTGGCGACCGTGCTCGACCTGGTGGTCGTCTTCCTGTTCCGGCACCCGATCATGACGATGTTCGCCCGGACCCCGGCGTTCCTGTCGCCGCGGGTCAGCGGCCTCGGTCGGGCGCTGCCACCCCGTTCGGCCGAGCCGGGCACCGCCCGCAACCCGCGCGTCAAGGAGGCCTGAGATGGCTAAGAGTGGTCTGGCGTCCCGGCTCTACCGGGGCGAGGCCGGTCTCAACATCGTCGGCCGGCGCAAGCTGTGGTTCACCGTCGCCGGGGTGCTGGTGCTGATCGCCGTGCTCAGCTTCGCGGTACGCGGCTTCAGCCTGGGCATCGAGTTCGCCGGCGGCAACTCGTTCCAGGTGCCGGCCAGCGTCGGCACCCTCGACCAGGCCGAGGACAAGGTCAACGAGGCGCTGGCGGCCGAGGGCGGCGGCGCCGAGGTGGTGACCGCGCAGAAGGTCGGCAGCACCAGCGGCGAGTACTACGAGCTGCGCACCTCGCAGCTCGACGCCGAGCAGGCCAACGCGGTCAAGGCCAAGATGGCCGACGAGTTCGGCATCAACGCCGACCAGATCAGCGGCAGCCAGGTCAGCGAGGCCTGGGGCAGCCAGGTGACCTCCCGGGCGCTGCTCGGCCTGGTCATCTTCGTCCTGGTGGTGGCGGCCTACCTGGTGCTGCGGTTCGAGTGGCGGATGGCGGTCGCCGCGATCATCTCGCTGTTCATGAACCTGATCCTCACCGCCGGCATCTACTCGCTGGTCGGCTTCGAGGTCACCCCGTCGACCATCATCGGATTCCTCACCATCCTGGGCTTCGCGCTCTACGACGTGGTGGTGGTCTTCGACAAGGTCCAGGAGAACACCCGGGGCATCACCGCCAACAACAACCAGACCTACGGCGAGGCGGCCAACCTGGCGCTCAACCAGAGCCTGATGCGGTCGCTGAACACCTCGGTGGTCGCCCTGCTCCCGGTCGGCGGTCTGCTCTTCATCGGTGCCGGTCTGCTCGGCGCGGGCACCCTGAAGGACCTCGGCCTGGTGCTGTTCGTCGGTATGGCGATGGCGTTCCTCACCTCGATCCTGCTCTCGACCCCGCTGCTGGTGCTGCTCAAGAACCAGGACCCGCGGATCGACGCGCACACCAAACGGGTGCTGGCCCGCCGGGGCGCCATCGCCCGGGGCGAGATCACCCCGCGCGGTGCGGCCCGGCAGGCCGCCGCCGAGGAGGCCACCGACGAGCCGATCGACCCGGAGGCGGCGGCCCTGGCCGGCAGCGCGCCGAAGGTCGGCGCACGTCCGGCGGCCAAGCGGTCGGCCGGCGCCCGGGGCGGCCGTCCCGCCGGGGGCGGCGGCAACCGGCCCGGTGGCGCGAAGCGGCGCTGACCGACGGGCGACCCGCCCCACGTCGAGTCGACGGCGTCCGCCATGCTGTGCGAGCAGCGTGACGGACGCCGTCGTCGTATCGAAGGAGAGCCGACCACCGTGACGGAGACCCACAGCACCGGTGTACGCGGAGACAGCGGCCCGCAGGTGGCCCGGCTGGTCGCCAGCCGGGTGCTGGACGTGCCGGACTTCCCCAAGCCCGGGGTGATGTTCAAGGACCTGATGCCGTTGTTCGCCGACGGCGACGTGTTCCGCGAGGTGATCGACGGGATCATCGACCACCACGGGCGGGACGGCTTCGACATCGTGGTCGGCATCGAGGCCCGGGGCTTCGTGATCGCCGCCGCCATCGCGTACGCGACCGGGTTGGGGGTGGTGCCGGTGCGCAAGGCGGGCAAGTTGCCCCGGCCGGCGTACTCGGCCTCCTACGCCCTGGAGTACGGCGAGGCGACGCTGGAGGTGCACCAGGACGCCTTCACCGCCGGGCACCGGGTGCTGGTGGTCGACGACGTGCTGGCCACCGGCGGCACCGCCGAGGCGACCCTCGACCTGGTGGAGCGGGCCGGCGGCACGGTGGCCGGTTTCACCGTCCTGCTGGAGTTGGGCTTCCTGGGCGGGCGGGAGCGGCTCGCCGGGCGTCCGGTCCATGCCCTGCTGACCGTTTGATTCCTGGGTCGTCCCGCCGACCTGGGACGGACCGTCCGGCGGAGCGGCACGGCACCTACCGTACGGGTAGCATTGCCCATTGCTGACCGGACGGTCACCCGTCCGGGCGGTGGTCAGGTGTCGGCCTCGGGGCCGGCGGGCAGTGCCATCGGCCCGACGGCGGCCGGCGGGAACACGCCGGCGTGACGGCCGGTTCGGCAAGACAGGCGTCGGCCGTACGGCCGGCGTGGTCCCGGCGATCGGTGAGGAGGCCGGTGTCCCACGATGTCGTTCCTCCGGTGGAGGGCACGGTGCACCCGACAGGCGACGCTGACGGCGCGGTGACCGCTCGGAACAACGATCCGGCGGCCGGCCCGACGGGGGCCGGCGACGACGTCGGCGGTACGCCCGACGGCCTGGCGGTGGGGGCGTCGTTCGACGACGACCCGTCGCCGAGCGGTGGTTTCGCGCTCTCCAACGCCCCGACCGGCCGCCGGGTCCGGGCGCGGCTGGCCCGGTTCAACGCCCCGTGGCAGACCTCCCAGGTCAGCGAGGTGCTCGAACCGCTGATCGCCAGCCACCGGGAGAACCATCCGAAGGCCGACGCACGGCTGCTCCAGCGGGCCTTCGACACCGCCGCCCGCTGGCACTCAGGCCAGTACCGCAAATCCGGTGACCCGTACATCACCCATCCGCTGGCGGTGGCGACCATCCTGGGCAACCTGGGGATGGACACCACCACGCTGGTGGCGGCCCTGCTGCACGACACGATCGAGGACACCGAATACACCCTCGACCAGATGAAGGTCGACTTCGGCCCCGAGGTCACCCTGCTCGTCGACGGCGTGACGAAGCTGGACAAGGTCAAGCTGGGCGACGCGGCCAAGGCGGAGACGATCCGCAAGATGGTCGTGGCGATGGCGAAGGACCCCCGGGTCCTGGTGATCAAGCTGGCCGACCGGCTGCACAACATGCGCACGCTGTCCTTCCTGCCGGCCCCGAAGCGGGAGCAGAAGGCCAAGGAGACGCTGGAGATCCTGGCGCCGCTGGCCCACCGGCTCGGTATGAACACGATCAAGTGGGAGCTGGAGGACCTGGCCTTCGGCACCCTGTTCCCCAAGCGCTACGAGGAGATCCTCCGGCTGATCGGGGAGCACCAGCCGCAGCGGGAGTCGCTGCTCAAGCAGGTCACCCAGAAGGTCGGCACCGACCTCAAGGCCGCCAAGATCAAGGCGGAGACGACCGGCCGGCCGAAGCACCTCTACTCGATCTACCAGAAGATGATCGTGCGGGGGCGGGACTTCAACGACATCTACGACCTGGTCGGGGTGCGCATCCTGGTCGACACGGTGCGGGACTGCTACGCGGCGCTGGGGGTCATCCACGCCAACTGGCAGCCGGTGCCGGGCCGGTTCAAGGACTACATCGCGATGCCCAAGTTCAACATGTACCAGTCGTTGCACACGACTGTCATCGGGCCCACCGGCAAGCCGGTGGAGATGCAGATCCGCACCTACGCGATGCACCGGACCGCCGAGTTCGGCATCGCCGCGCACTGGAAGTACAAGGAGCACAAGGGCACCCAGATCGTCGGCCCGCCGGCGCACATCGACGAGATGACCTGGCTGCGGCAGTTGCTGGACTGGCAGCGGGAGGCGGCCGACCCGTCGGAGTTCCTCGACGCGTTGCGGTTCGACCTGTCCAGCCAGGAGGTGTACGTCTTCACCCCCAAGGGTGACGTCATCCCGCTGCCGACCGGGTCGACGCCCGTCGACTTCGCGTACGCGGTGCACACCGAGGTCGGACACAAGTGCATCGGGGCGCGGGTCAACGGCAAGCTGGTGCCGTTGGAGTCGACGCTGTCCAACGGTGACGTGATCGAGATCTTCACCTCGAAGTCCGACACGGCGGGCCCGACGCAGGACTGGCTGAGCTTCGTCAAGAGCCCCCGGGCGCGTACCAAGATCCGCCAGTACTTCAACAAGGAGCGCCGCGAGGAGGCGATCGAGGCCGGCAAGGACTCGATCGTCAAGGCGATGCGCAAGCAGGGCATGCCGTTGCAGCGGATGCTGACCTCCGACGCGTTGATGGCGATCGCCCGGGACCTGCACCTCGCCGACGTCGCCTCGCTCTACGCGGCGGTCGGCGACAGCCAGGTGTCGGCGCAGTCGGTGGTGCAGAAGCTGATGGCCGCGTACGGCGGCGAGGAGGGCGCGGCGGAGGACATCGCCGAGACCGCCGTCGCCACCCGTCCGCCGCACAGCCGGCAGAACAGCAGCGATCCCGGGGTCGTGGTGCGGGGCGTCAGCGACGTCTGGATCAAGCTGGCCCGGTGCTGCACGCCGGTGCCCCCGGACTCGGTCTTCGGGTTCGTCACCCGTTCCGGCGGGGTCAGCGTGCACCGCGACGACTGCGCCAACGCCGAGGATCTGCGGGCCCAGGTCGAGCGGGTGGTGGAGGTCAGCTGGAAGCTCACCTCCGCCTCGACGTTCCTGGTGGCCATCCAGGTGGAGGCCCTCGACCGGCACAAGCTGCTGGCCGACGTCACCCGGGTGCTCTCCGAGGAACGGGTCAACATCCTGTCGGCGACGGTCACCACCACCCGGGACCGGGTGGCGGTGAGCCGGTTCAGCTTCGAGATGGCCGACCCGAAGCACCTGGGGCACCTGCTGGCCGCCGTCCGTAAGGTCGACGGGGTCTTCGACGCCTACCGGGTCACCTCCGGCGCCTGACCGTCAGCCGCGTCCCACGGTCGCCTGACACGAGAAGCGCCCGCCGGCTCAGCCGGCGGGCGCTGCGTCGTACGTGCTGGTCAGCTCTCGATGTCGCTCATCGTCAGTTTGGTGATGGTGACCTCCTTCTTGGGGTGGCCACCCCCCGCCTGCTGCGCGAACGCCTTGTCGTCACCGGCCGCCCCGACCTGCTTGACCAGGTCCATGCCGGAGGTGATGGTGCCCAGCACGGTGTAGTTCGGGTCGAGCTGCGAGTCGCCGTAGACGATGAAGAACTGGCTGCCGGTGCTGCCCGGCTGCCCCGAGTTGGCCATCGCGATGACGCCCTCCGGGTAGGGGGGACGCTTGTCGGTGGGCAGGTTCTCCTCGGCCATGCCGTAGCTCGGCCCGCCGGTGCCGTCGGTCTGCCGCCAGCCCTTGCCGGTCGCGCTCGGGTCGCCGCACTGGAGCACCTTGATGCCCTCGGTCACCAGCCGGTGGCACTTCGTGTTGTCGAAGAAGCCCTTGCTGGCCAGGTGGGTGAAGCTGCCGGCGGTGCAGGGCACCTTGGTCCGGTCGATCTTGGCGACGATCGGGCCCAGGTTGGTGTCGATCGTCATCGTCTGGGTGCCCTTGTTGGCCTGCTGGTTCGGCGGCAGCCCGACGTCCTTGACCTGTGCCGGCCGGCCCTCCTTGGGCGTCTCGGTGTAGGTGCACTGCGAGAAGCCCTCGGTGCCGGCGGCCTGCTGCGTGCTGTCGTCGTCGTCGCCACCGAGGCTGGTCGCCAACCAGACGGTGCCGGCGACCACGAGCACCAGGATCGCGGCGGCCCCGACGATCGCCTGCGTCTGCCGGCGCTTGCGGGCCTTGGCCGAACGCTCGGCCATCTCCCGCTCAAGTCGGGCCCGCGCCGCCGCGCGCTGCCGCTCTCTCGTGGACGTCACGGTCACTCCTCCTGGGCTGTCTCTGGCGCGGCGGGGCCGCAGGTACGGGTTGTGTGGGCCGGCTCAGCCGGCGCTCGGGCTGGCCGCCGGGGACGCGGCCGGGGAGCCGGTCGCCGGTGCCGGGGCGGCCTGTGCCTCGCCGACGGTGAGCTTGCGGATCACCACGTCGGTCTTCGGCTTGATCTTGGCGCCGGCCCCGTTGTCCACGGTCGGCAGGGCGCCGATCTTCTCGACCACGTCGAGGCCGCCGGTGATCCGGCCGATGATCGGGTACGCGGGCTGGGCCGGGCTGGAGTCCTTGAAGAAGAGCAGGAACTGGCTGCCGTTGGCGCCCGGCGGGTTGCCGATCATCGCGACCGTGCCCTTGGGGTAGGTCGGTGGCTGTCCGGGCTGCGGGCTGGCCGAGGGGCTCGCCTCGGGCGCGGTCGGCACGTTCTCGTTGTAGAACGAGTAGGTGGGGCCGCCCAGGCCGGTGCCGCTCGGGTCGCCGCAGCGCAGCGCGCCCTCGGTGGTGATCTCGTGGCACTTGGTGTTGTCGTAGAACGACGCCCCGGCCAGGTGGGCGATGCTCGCCCCGGAGCAGGGGGCCCCGGCGAGATCCAGCTCGGCGGTGATCGGGCCGCCCTGGTCGGTGTCGATGGTCATCGTGCGTACCCCGGTGGTGGGCAGATCCTTGCTGGCCGGGGTGCCGACGTCCTTGAGGTTGGTGTTGGCGCTGGCGTCCTGCGGCGTCCAGAGGCAGACGTCCTCGGCGGCCTTCTGCTCGGGGTCGCTGTCGAAGGCGCCCAGCCCCCACGCCGCACCGGCCACGATCAGCACCAGCACCACCGCCGCACCGACCCCGGCCTGGATGCGTCGACGCCGACGGGCGGCGGCGGCCCGCCGGGCCAACTGCCGGTCGAGCTTCTCCCGCGCGAGCTTGCGCTGCCGGTCCCTGCTGGAAGCCACCCGTGCTCCCCTTCCTCTACCCTGGTCGTCACCGGCGGTCGGGTCGTTCGCACCCGCCGTGCTCGCAGGTGCGCCACGCCACACGCCCGCCAGAGTGTACGGGTACCTGCTGTGAAAGTGGTGTACGAGGGCCGGCCTGGGTTTATCAAAGTGCGTCACTGTGCCGTACGGGGCCCCTGGTACGGGTGGGCGCGGATACCGGATCGCGCCGGCGACTAGGCTGCCCAGGAGACGGACGACTCAGACGGAAGGGGAGCGGACGTGCTCGTGGCCGGCTTTCCCGCGGACGCCTTCGGCACCAACTGCTACGTGGTGGCGACCGCGCCGGGGGAGCAGTGCGTGGTGGTCGACCCCGGCATCGGGGTGCTCGACCGGCTCGACGCCGTGCTCGCCGAGCACCGCCTGCACCCGGCCGCCGTGCTGCTCACCCACGGCCACCTCGACCACACCTTCTCCGTCGCGCCGGTCTGTGGCGCACGCGGCATCCCCGCGTACGTGCACCCGGAGGACCGGGAGCTGCTGGCCGACCCGACCAAGGCGTTGTCGATGGACCTCACCGCGCTGTTCGGCGGCCGGCTGCCGTACACCGAGCCCGACGACGTCGCTGAGCTGACCGACGGGGCGACGCTGGCGCTGGCCGGCCTGGAGATCACCGTCGACCACGCGCCCGGCCATACTGGCGGGTCGGTGCTGTTCCGGTTGCCCGGCACCGGCTCGCCCTGGGAGGCCGACCAGGTCTGCCTCTCCGGTGACGTGCTGTTCGCCGGCTCGATCGGCCGCACCGACCTGCCGGGCGGCAGCATGCCCCGGATGCTGACCAGCCTGCGGGAGAAGGTCCTCCCACTCGCCGACGACACCGTGGTGCTGCCCGGCCACGGCCCGGCGACCACCATCGGCCGGGAGCGGGTGCGTAACCCGTACCTCGCCGACCTGGCCGGCCCGGACGGTGCGCGCCCGGCCGCGCCCACCCGCGGCCTCTAGCCGTTCCTCCGCGCCGCGCGCGGACCTGTCGATCCCCCCCGCGCCCGGCGCGGACCCGCAAGGAGTACGTCATGAGCAAGCCCACGCCCATCTCCGGCTTCCCGGAATGGACCACCTCGCAGCGGATGATCGAGCAGTACGTCCTCGACCGGATCCGGCACACCTTCGAGCTGTACGGGTTCGCCCCGCTGGAGACCCGATCGGTGGAGCCGCTGGACCAGTTGCTGCGCAAGGGGGAGACCTCGAAGGAGGTCTACCTGCTGCGCCGGTTGCAGGCCGACGCGGACGGTCCGGCCGGTGACGACGCGCTCGGGCTGCACTTCGACCTGACCGTGCCGTTCGCCAGGTACGTCCTGGAGAACGCCGGCAAGCTCCAGTTCCCGTTCCGGCGCTACCAGATCCAGAAGGTGTGGCGGGGCGAGCGCCCGCAGGAGGGGCGCTACCGGGAGTTCCTCCAGGCCGACATCGACATCGTCGACCGGGACACCCTGCCGGCGCACTACGAGGCCGAGATGCCGCTGGTGATCGGGGACGCGCTGCGGTCGCTGCCCATCCCGCCGGTGCTGATCCAGGTGAACAACCGCAAGATCTGTGAGGGCTTCTACCGAGGCATCGGGCTGACCGACCCGGAGGCGGCGCTGCGCGCGGTCGACAAGCTCGACAAGATCGGCCCGGCGAAGGTGGCCGACCTGCTGGCCGAGACGGCCGGGGCGAGCGCGGCGCAGGCCGACGCCTGCCTGGCGCTGGCCGGGATCTCCGCCCCGGACGCGTCGTTCGCCGAGGCGGTGCAGGCTCTCGGGGTGCGCGATCCGCTGCTCGACGAGGGCGTCGCCGAGTTGGTCGCGGTGGTGGAGACGGCCGCCGCGCACGCGCCGGGGCTGTGCGTCGCCGACCTGCGCATCGCCCGGGGCCTGGACTACTACACCGGCACCGTCTACGAGACCCAGCTGGTCGGCTACGAGCGGTTCGGCTCGATCTGCTCCGGCGGCCGGTACGACAACCTGGCCAGCGCCGGCGCCGTGTCGTACCCGGGGGTGGGGATCTCGATCGGGGTGACCCGGCTGCTCGGCCTGCTGTTCGGTGCGGAGGCGCTGTCGATCTCGCGCAGCGTGCCGACCTGCGTGCTGGTCGCCGTCGCGGCCGAGGAGGAGCGGGCGGCCAGCAACGCCGTGGCGGAGGCGCTGCGGTCGCGGGGCGTACCGACCGAGGTGTCGCCGAGCGCGGCGAAGTTCGGCAAGCAGATCCGGTACGCCGAGCGGCGCGGCATCCCGTACGTGTGGTTCCCGGGAGCCGAGGGTCACCAGGTGAAGGACATCCGTTCGGGCGAGCAGGTGGACGCGCTGGCGGACCGGTGGTCCCCGCCGCCTGCGGACCTGACGCCGGTGATCGGTTGAGCCCGGGTTACTGGCGCGTACGCCGACGGGGACCTACGGTGGCGTAAGTTACGCCACCGTAGGGAGGGCCCCTGTGACCGAGCTGAGCCAGACCGCGCTGCTCCACGAACTCGAACCCGTGGTCGCCAAGAACCTCGACCGGCACCTGTCGATGGCCAAGGAGTGGTTCCCGCACGAGTACGTGCCGTGGAGCGAGGGGCGCACCTTCGACGGCCCGCTCGGCGGCGAGGCGTGGTCGGAGGGGGACTCGACGCTGCCCGAGGTGGCCCGGACGGCGCTGATCGTCAACCTGCTCACCGAGGACAACCTGCCCTCGTACCATCACCAGATCGCCAGCCTGTTCGGGCCGGACGGGGCGTGGGGGACCTGGGTGGGCCGGTGGACGGCCGAGGAGGGCCGGCACGGCACCGCCATCCGGGACTACCTGACGGTGACCCGGGCGGTCGACCCGGTGGCCCTGGAGCGGGCCCGGATGGTGCACATGACCGCCGGTTACAGCAACTCGCACGACTCGTCGATGCTGCGTTCGCTGGCGTACGTGTCGTTCCAGGAACTGGCCACCCGGATCTCGCACCGCAACACCGGCCGGATCACCGGTGACCCGGTCTGCGAGGCGCTACTGAGCCGGGTCGCGGCCGACGAGAACCTGCACATGGTCTTCTACCGCAACCTGCTCGGGGCGGCCCTGGAGGTGGCCCCCGACCAGACGATGCGGGCGATCGCCGAGGTGCTGGAGGACTTCCAGATGCCCGGCGTCGGCATCGAGGGCTTCACCCGCAAGTCGGTGACGATCGCCCTGGCCGGGATCTACGACCTGCGTCAGCACCGCGACGACGTGGTCGCCCCGGTGCTGCGTCAGTGGGACGTGTTCAACGTCGCCGGCCTGGGTGCCGAGGGCGAGGCCGCCCGGGAACGGATCGCCGCCCACCTGGACGGCCTGGAGCAGGCCGCGTCCCGGTTCGAGGAGAAGCGCGACGCCCGGGCCGCCAAGCTGGCCGCCCGCGCCTGAACGTCCCGCCCGGGAACCGTCCGCTCCCGCACCTGTCCCCGGTGGGGCCGGTGGGGTGGGCGGTCCCGGGCTGCGCGTCGCCGACGCGAGCGCCGCTTTCGCTCCGGCCCTGTCCGCCGGTCACCGTGGGTGACGCAGGGCCGCCCTTCCGGCTTGGTGACTTAACGTAACTTGCCGGCCTTCCTTGGTGTCCCACCTCTCCGCGCTTTGCTCTGCTGCCCGCGCGGCACCACCGACCTGGCCTGTGGTCGACCGATGATCTTCGGTGGGGCCGGCCCCGGCTCCCGCTACCCTCCGTGACTGTCGCCGGCAGGGCGGCAGAGCAAGGGGGTGGCGTGTGGCGGCTCTGCGTGACGGGCTGGGGTGCCCTCTCCTGTCCGGTGCCGGGGCGGTCGAGGTGGTCGGGGTCGGTGGTCCCGACGGGGCGTCGTGTCGACCGCGGCCGACCGGGGGCCGGGTCCGGCGGTGGTCGGGCGGACGGGATCCTCGCCGGTCGGCTCGGCCGGGCCGGTGTGGGTCTGACATGGATGTGTCCACCGTGTTGCTTGACCGTCATAACCGCTGGTGGGGTGAATCCGGGCAAACTCATGTCTTGCTTACGATCTTAAATATGTGAATACTTCAGTCACTTGGCCGATTTCCCCAGGTCGGCCGGGTTGTCCCCGGGTGCGTCCCCGTGACGCAGCCCGTCACCCCCTTTCGGAGGTTGTTACATGCGACCCACGAGGTCCTCACTCCGTCACGCCGCCGCCGTCGCCATGGCCGGAACCCTGGTCACCGGCGCGCTCATGGGTGCCCCCGCCCAGGCGGCCCCCGCCTCGCCCGCATCCCCCGACGCCGCCGCCAGCCTGGCCGAGCGCCTCGGCGACCGGGCCGCCGGCACCTACGCCGACGCCAGCGGCAAGATGATCGTCGCCGTCACCGACTCCGCCGCCGCCAAGCAGGTCCGCGCCGCCGGCGCCACCGCGAAGCTGGTCACCCGGGGTGCCGCGCAGCTCCGTTCCGCCACCGCCGAACTGGAGCGGTCGGCCAAGATCCCCGGCACCGCGTGGTGGACCGACGCCGCCACCAACCAGGTCGTCGTGTCGGTCGACAGCACCGTCACCGGTGCCAAGCTGGAGCGGGTCAAGGCCGCCGCCGCGCGCACCGGTGGCACCGTGCGGATCGAGGCCGAGGCCGGCGTGCTCAGCACCAAGATCTCCGGTGGCCAGGCCATCTACACCGGCGGCGGCCGTTGCTCGCTCGGCTTCAACGTCCGCAACAGCGCCGGTCAGACCTTCTTCCTGACCGCCGGGCACTGCACCAACATCGGCTCGACCTGGTACTCGAACTCCGGCCAGACCAGCGTGCTCGGCACCCGTACCGGCACCAGCTTCCCGGGCAACGACTACGGCATCGTCCGGCACAGCAACGCCGCCAACGCGACCGGCAACGTCTACCTCTACAACGGCAGCTACCAGGACGTCACCGGTGCCGCCAACGCCTACGTCGGCCAGAGCGTGCAGCGCTCCGGCAGCACCACCGGCGTCAAGGGTGGCTCGGTGACGGCCACCAACGCCACGGTGAACTACGCCGAGGGCTCGGTCTCCGGCCTGATCCGGACCACCGTGTGCGCCGAGCCGGGCGACAGCGGCGGCTCGCTGTTCAGCGGCAGCAGCGCGATCGGCCTCACCTCCGGCGGCAGCGGCAACTGCACCCGCGGCGGCACCACCTACTTCCAGCCCGTCACCGAGCCGCTGAGCGTCTACGGCGTCAGCATCATCTGATCCACCTCCGGATCATCCGATCCACCTCCGTGAACGGGCCGTCGGGGACACCGGCGGCCCGTTCCGCGCGTCCGGTGGGCGGGGCCGGCCTTGCTCACCCCGCAACCGGGCGCACCGGGCGGCTGACACAATGCGGGGGAACAGCCGTACCGCAGATGAGGAGACGCAAGTCGTGATCCGTACCCATGACGCCGGCAGCCTGCGCGCGACGGACGCCGGCACCACGGTGACGCTCGCCGGGTGGGTCGCCCGCCGGCGCGACCACGGCGGTGTCATCTTCGTCGACCTGCGCGACGGCTCCGGCGTGGTCCAGGTGGTGTTCCGCGAGGAGGACGCGCACGCGCTGCGCAACGAGTTCTGCGTCAAGGTCACCGGCGAGGTGACCCGCCGCCCCGAGGGCAACGAGAACCCGGAGCTGCCCACCGGCGAGATCGAGGTGACCGCCAGCGCGCTGGAGGTGCTCTCCGAGGCCGCGCCGCTGCCGCTTCCGGTCGACGACCAGGTCGAAGCCGGCGACGACATCCGGCTGCGCTACCGCTACCTGGACCTGCGGCGCAGCGGCCCGGCGAAGGCGATGCGGTTGCGCTCGCGGGCCAACCAGCTCGCCCGCACCGTGCTGCACGACCGGGACTTCCTGGAGATCGAGACCCCGACGCTGACCCGGTCCACCCCCGAGGGCGCCCGCGACTTCCTGGTCCCGGTCCGGCTCCAACCCGGCAGCTGGTACGCGCTGCCGCAGTCGCCGCAGCTGTTCAAGCAGCTGCTGATGGTCGGCGGCATGGAGCGGTACTACCAGATCGCCCGCTGCTACCGCGACGAGGACTTCCGGGCCGACCGGCAGCCGGAGTTCACCCAGCTCGACATCGAGATGTCCTTCGTCACCGAGGACGACGTGATCGACCTCGGCGAGGCGATCGTCGCGGCGCTCTGGAAGGACCTGGCCGGGCACGAGATCTCCCGGCCCATCCCCCGGATCACCTGGCACGACGCCATGTCCCGGTACGGCTCCGACAAGCCCGACCTGCGCTACGGCCTGGAGTTGACCGAGCTGACCGACTACCTGCGCGGCACCGCCTTCCGGGTCTTCGCCGGGGCGATCGACGCGGGCGGCTACGTCGGCGCGGTGGTCATGCCCGGCGGCGCGGCGCAGACCCGCAAGGAACTGGACGGCTGGCAGGACTGGGCCAAGGCGCGCGGCGCGCGTGGCCTGGCGTACGTGGTGCTGGACGCCGAGACCGGCGAGGCGCGTGGGCCGGTGGCCAAGAACCTCTCCGCCGAGCACCTGGGCGGGCTGGCCGACGCGGTCGGGGCCAAGCCGGGCGACGCGGTGTTCTTCGCCGCCAGCACGGACACCCGGGAGGCGCAGGAGCTGCTCGGCGCGGCCCGGATCGAGATCGCCAAACGGGCCAAGCTGGTCGACGAGAGCGCCTGGGCGTTCTGCTGGGTGGTCGACGCGCCGATGTTCGAGCGTACGGACGAGGGTGGCTGGACCGCCGTGCACCACCCGTTCACCTCGCCGAACGCCGACTGGGTCGACCGGTTCGAGGAGGCCCCGGACCGGGCGCTGGCCTACGCGTACGACATCGTCTGCAACGGCAACGAGATCGGCGGTGGCTCGATCCGTATCCACCGGGGCGACGTGCAGCAGCGGGTCTTCGACCTGCTCGGCATCACCCCCGCCGAGGCGCAGGACAAGTTCGGCTTCCTGCTGGAGGCGTTCAAGTACGGCGCCCCGCCGCACGGCGGCATCGCGTTCGGCTGGGACCGGGTCTGCATGCTGCTGGCCGGGGCCGACTCGATCCGCGAGGTGATCGCCTTCCCCAAGACCCGGGGCGGCTTCGACCCGCTGACCGGCGCCCCGACCCCGATCACCGGGCAGCAGCGCGCCGAGGCCGGCATCGACGCCAAGCCCAAGCCCGCCGCCACCGCGTCCACCGGCACCGCCGGCCCGGCCGCCCCGGTCGCCGACCCGGTCTGACCCACCACCCGGAACCCGGCCCCACCCGGAGCCCGGCCCGGCCTACCCGGCATCGTTGATCAAGAGGTTTGCGTCATCATCGCTCGCCGAGGTGACGCAAACCTCTTGATCGTTACGGGAGAGTGGTGGGATGCGGATGCTCGTGGTGGGAGGGAGTGGGGGCGCGGCTGGTGCACCTGTCCAGCGACGCGTTGCACGGCGGACGTCCCGAACCGTACGGCGACGACGGGCCGCCCAGCCCGGTCCACGCCTACGGTGCGGCGAAGGCGGCGGCGGAGACCGCGGTCCGGGCGATCGACCCGTCCGCCGTGCTGGTGCGTACCTCGCTGATCGTGGGCGAGGGCAGCAAGCAGATCCGGCTCTGCCGGGAGGCGCTCGCCGGGCGGGCCGTCCTGTTCACCGACGAGCTGCGCTGCCCGATCGACGTGACCGACCTGGCCCGCGCCGTGCTGGAGCTGGCCACGTCGTCGTACGCCGGGCTGCTCAACGTCGCCGGCCCTGACGCGGTCAGCCGGGCGGAACTGGGGTTGCTGGTGGCCCGGCGGGAGGGGCTCGACCCGGGTGGGATGACCACCGCCACCGGGCGGTCGTCGGGGTTGGTCCGCCCGGCGCAGGTACGCCTGGACTCCTCCCGCGCGGTCGGTCTGCTCCGGACCCGGCTGCGCGGCGTCGCCGAACTCCTCACCGGCTGACCCCCTCCTGCCTGCCGGCCCCTCCGTGATGCTGCACAGTTTCTATGCATAACTCTTGTGCATAGAAACTGTGCACAGGTACTGTGCGGTCATGGCGAACGACGGACCCACCCCCCGACCCGCTCCACGCGAGGTGCGGATCGACAAGCGGCAGGTGCGGGTGCTGGCGCACCCGCTGCGGATGCGGTTGCTCGGCGCACTGCGGGTGCAGGGGCCCGCCACCGCCACCACCCTGGCGGAAGTGCTCGGCACCAACACCGGCGCCACCAGCTACCACCTGCGGCAGCTCGCCGAGGTCGGGCTGGTCACCGAGGACCCCGACCGGGGCACCGGCCGGCAGCGCTGGTGGCAGGCGGCCCACGAGGTCACCAACTGGGAACCGACCGACTTCGACGACGACCCCGACGCGCGGGCCGCGATCGAGTGGATCCAGGGCGACCAGGTGCGCCTGCTCGTCGAGCACGCCGAACGCTGGTTCGCCACCCAGCACGAGGCGACCCCCGCGTGGCGGGACGCGATCGGCATGAGCGACATCTTTCTGACCGTGGCACCGGACCGGCTCGCGGCGCTCACCGCGGAGGTGTGGCAGGTGCTGGAGCGGTACCACCGCGAGGCGGAACACGCGCCCGCCGATCCGCAGGCCCGCCCGGTGCAGGTGTTCCTGGCCGCCTACCCGCTGCTGGACGGGCCCCGATGAGCGCGCTCACCGTACGCCAGATTCGGTTCCGCTACCTGACCCTCTACGGCCTGCGGTGGCTGCCCACCGGCCTGACCATCCCGGTGATGATCCTGCTGATGCAGGAACGCGGCCTGACGCTGTCCCAGATCGGCCTGGTCTCCACCGCCCAGGGCCTGGTGGTGCTGGCGCTGGAACTGCCCACCGGTGGTCTGGCCGACGCGCTCGGCAGCCGGGTGGTCCTGGTCACCGCCTGGGCGGTGAGCCTGCTGTCGCTCGGGCTGTTCGCGGTGGCCGACTCGTTCGCACTGTTCTTCATGGTCTGGGCCCTGCAGGGGGTCTACCGGGCGCTCGACAGCGGCCCGCTCGACTCCTGGTATGTCGAGTCCACACTGGCCGCGGACCGCGACGCGGACTACGAACCCGGCCTCGGCTTCGCCGGCACCGTCGCGGGCCTCACCATCGCCGCCGGTGCGCTGCTCAGCGGCGGCCTCATCGCGCTCGGTCCGGTCGGGCCGGTGAGCGCGTTGACCGTACCGGTGCTGGTCGCCGCCGCCCTCCAGGCCGTCGCCCTGGTCGTCCTGCTGGTCCTGCTGGTCGAGACCGGCCCTGCCCGGGGTGGCCGCGCGCTGCGTGCCTCGGTCCTGGCGGCGCCCCGGATGGTCGGTCAGGCGATCGGCCTGCTGCGCCGCTCCCGGGTGCTGCTGGCGCTGGTGTCGGTGGAGTTGTTCTGGGGCTTCGGCATGGTCACCTTCGAGTCGCTACTGCCGATCCGGCTCGCCGACGTGGTCGGCGACCCCGAGCGGGCGGCGGCGCTGCTCGGCCCGGCCAACTCGGCGGCCTGGCTGGTCTCGGCGGCCGGCGCGGCGGCCACCCCGCTGCTGCTGCGCTGGCTCGGTGCCGCGCCCGCCGCCGGGCTGCTGCGGATCCTGCAGGGCGTCACCGTGCTGGGCATGGGGCTGCTCGCCGGCCCGGCCGGGGTGCTGGTCGCCTACCTGGCCTGCTACGCCGTGCACGGCGCGTCCAACCCGCTGCACCTCGGGCTGCTGCACCGACAGGTCGACGGGCCCTACCGGACCAGCGTCATCTCGCTCAACTCGATGATGGGGCAACCGGGGTTCGCCCTCGGCGCGGTGCTGCTCACCGCCCTGGCCGACCGTTCCGGGGTCGGCCCGGCGATGGTGGTCGGCGCGGTCGCGCTGGCGGTGGCCGCCCCGCTCTACCTGCCCGCCTGGTGGGCCGGTCGCCGGGCCGCCCCGGCCACGCCCGCCGGAGCCGGGCCGGCGACCGGTCCGGCCGGGCCCGGGGCTGAACCGGCCGGGGTCGCAGCCGGGACCGGTCCAGCCGGGGGCGTCCCGCCGGGCGGCGCGGCGGCCTCAGCCGAGCCACACCGAGCTGCGCCGTAGCGTGCCGGTGAAGCCGAGTCGACGGTAGAGCCGCAGCGCGGCCAGGTTGTCCGCGTAGACGCCGAGCGCGACGTGGTCGTACCGGGTGAGCAGGGCCCGGGTCATCCCGGCGGTCAGCGCCGCGCCCAGCCCGCGCCCCCGCCGGTCGCGGGCGACGGTGAGCCCGGCGAGGAAGCCGATGTCGCCGCGACTGCGGTCGGCACCGCAGGCGACCAGGCGGTCGGCGTCCCAGATGCCGTACCAGCCGGCGACCGTCGGGTCCTGCGGGCGCGACGACGACGTGGGGAAGGCGTCGTCGATCAGCGCCGCCAGCGCCGGGTGGTCGGCCCGACCGAGGCGGACCACCCGCTCCTGTCCGGGTTGCCGGGGTGGGGCGGCGGTGGTCCAGAGGAAGTCCCAGTCGTCGACCCGGGTCGCCGCGAACCGGTCGACCAGCAGCTGCCGGTCGGCCCGGGGCAGCTGCAGGTACTGTCCCGGGCCGACGGCCCCGTCGGCGACCAGCGCCGCGACCAGCTCCACCGCCGCGTCGACCGGGCCGAGGACGCCGCCGGCCCGGTCGGTCCCCGCCGCCGGCAGCAGCCAGGCCACCGCGCCGTCGCGGACCCAGGCGCGGGGCGCGTCGTCGAGCCGCACCGCGTGCCGGACGAACGGGTGGTGGTCGGTGGCGGCGAGGACAGCCGGCCGGCCGGCGAGTTCCCGGTCGGTGTCGATCATGCGACCAGCCTAGAACCCGGCCGGGTGGGACACCCCGCCGACGCCGATCTCCACCATGGAGATTGACGAGTCGACCGTTTGGGTACATCCGGGCCGACCTACTGGGACCCCCTACCGGAGGACATAACCATGCTCGCCATCCTCGCGGCCGTCGTCTTCGGCTTTGCGCTGCTGCTGGATCTGCTCAACACCAACTTCGGCGCCCCCGACCTGTTCAACTGGAACACCCTGGTCCTGATCGGCCTGCTGCTGCTCTCGCTCTACCTGGCCGGCGTCGGCAGCGGCCCGCGCGGCGGTGGCGGCGGCCGGTGGTACCGGGGCCGTCGGCCGGGCCGCGGCTGACCGCAACGGATCAGAACGGGCGCGGTCCACGGCGCGATTCCGGCGTCGTGGGCCGCGCCCGGTACTGTCTTCCTGATGGATTCCGACGCCCTGTTCTCCCTCGGTGCACCCGCCGCGGCGCCCAGCGCCCCCGCGGGTTCCGTCGGCGTCGACGACTTCGCCTCGGTCGGGCAGGACGCCCCGCTGCCGGTGCGGATGCGACCCGCGAGCATCGACGAGTTGGTCGGCCAGGAACACCTCCTCGCACCCGGGGCGCCGCTGCGGCAGCTCGTCGGCGGTGGCGCGGCGCTGTCGGTCATCCTCTGGGGCCCGCCGGGCAGCGGCAAGACCACCATCGCCCACCTGGTGGCCCGGGCCACCGACCGCCGGTTCGTGGCCATGTCGGCGCTGACCGCCGGGGTCAAGGACGTCCGGGCGGTCATCGAGACCGCCCGCCGCCAGCGCCGCTCCGGTGGCCCGCAGACCGTGCTCTTCATCGACGAGGTGCACCGGTTCAGCAAGACCCAGCAGGATTCGCTGCTCGCCGCGGTCGAGGACCGCACGGTCACCCTGCTCGCGGCGACCACCGAGAACCCGTACTTCTCGGTCATTTCGCCGTTGCTGTCCCGGTGCGTGCTACTCACCCTCCAGCCGCTCGACGACGACGCCGTGCGCGCGCTGCTGCGCCGCGCGGTGACCGACCCGCGCGGCCTCGCCGGCACGCTCACCCTGGCCACCGACGCCGAGGACCACCTGGTACGCCTCGCCGGCGGCGACGTCCGCAAGGCACTGACCGCGCTGGAGGCGGCGGCGGCCTCGGCGACCGCGCTCGGCGTCGACCGGATCGACCTGGCCACCACCGAACAGGCGGTGGACGTGGCGGCCGTGCGCTACGACCGCGACGGCGACGCCCACTACGACGTGACCAGCGCGTTCATCAAGAGCATGCGCGGCTCGGACGTCGACGCCGCGCTGCACTGGCTGGCCCGGATGCTGATCGCCGGGGAGGACGCCCGGTTCGTCGCCCGCCGCATGGTCATCTTCGCCAGCGAGGACGTCGGCATGGCCGACCCGTCCGCGCTGAGCGTGGCGACCGCCGCCGCGCACGCGGTGGAGTACGTCGGTCTGCCCGAGGCCCAGCTCAACCTGGCCCAGGCGGTGATCCATCTGGCGACCGCGCCGAAGTCCAACTCGGCGACCACCGCCCTGGGGGCGGCGATGGCCGACGTGCGGGCGGGCCGGGGCGGCGCGGTGCCGCGCGGGCTGCGCGACGCGCACTACGCCGGCGCCCGGGGGCTCGGGCACGGCACGGGTTACCGCTACCCGCACGACGACCAGCGCGGGGTGGTCACCCAGCAGTACGCTCCCGACGACCTCGTCGGGACCGACTACTACCGGCCCAGCGGGCACGGGGCCGAGCGGTCGGTGGCCGCCCGGCTGCCCCTGCTGCGCCGGATCGTCCGGGGGCTGTCCGCCCCGGCGACGCGCCCCGACGGTCCGGTGCCGGTGGTCAACGGCCGGCACCCGTCGGGCACGGGGCACGCCGGTGGGGCGGATGAGGACGGCGGCGACGCCGCCGGGGAGGTTCGGCAGTGACATCGCGAGGTGGGGAGCAACCGCAGGACGGTCCCGACGAGCGGCGTGAACCCCGCGCCAAGGGACGTCGGTGGGGCCGGGGGCGGGGCGGCGACGAGACCCCGCCCGAGCCGGTCGGCGAGGATTTCGGCTGGATCGACGACCTGCGTACGGCCAAGCAGCAGCGCACCGAACTCGGCCCGGATGGCGGCCCGGTTCCGCCCGTGCGGCCCCCGGCCGTGCCACCTGCCGGCCGGGGCGCGGTCGCGCCGCAGTCCGGGCCGGTCGCGCCGCGCGTCGGTCAGCCGGTGCACCGCCCCGAACCGGCCGGTCCCCGCCCCGTGCAGCCGGATCCCCGACCGCGCCCGACGCCTGCCGGGACCGGCCCGGAGCCGGCACCGCCGGCCGTCCGGCCGCAGTCCGGGCCACCGGCCGCCCCGCTCCCCGGTCAACCGGGTCCGCGCCCCGGGCCGGCGGCCCCGGGTGTCGCCCGCCCGCCGCAGCCCGGTGGCCCGGTCGAGCCGCCGCCGGCCGGGATGACCCGGCCGGGTCCGGTGCCGGCCGGTGCCGATCCGGCCCGGCCCGGCCGGTCGACGCCCCACCCCGACGGGCCGCCACCCGCCGCCGGTCCGGCCGCCCCGCCGGCCCGTGGGCCGGGCTGGCCCGCGCCACCCGAGCAGCGCCCACGCCCCGGTGCGGGGCCGTGGCCGGACCCGACCTCGCCCGGCCGGCCGGGCCCGCAGCGGCCCGGGGAGGCGTCCCGTCCCGACCCCGGCACCGGTGGCACCGGCCCGGTCCGGGCCGCCGTCCCGGCCCCCGGCCGTGCGTCGGTTCCCGGTATCGGACCCGGCCGGCCGGCACCTCCGGTCGGTCAGGTGCCCCCGCCGGGTCAGCCCCCCCAGGCCGGTCAGGCCCCTCCGGTCGGCCGGGCCGGCCCCGGTGGTGCGGCCCCGGGCGGCCCACCCCCCGGTGGCCCGGCTGCCGGGCCACCGGCCGGCCGGGCGGTGCCTGAGGAGCGGCCCGGCGTCGTGACTCCCGCCGAGCCGCCCCTGCGCAGCCGCCGCACGGTGCCGGACGACCGTCCGGGAGGTCGACGGGCGGCACCGGCCGAGCCGGCCAGGTCCGGTCCGGGTTCCGCCTCCGTCGGAGTGGACCCGGGCGGTGCCCCCCGGGTCGGGGCGGGTGCCCCGACCGGTGCCGGGCTGCTGCCCGGCCCGTCGGCCGGCGGCCCACGGGCCGCCGCCGTGGCACCTGTGGGCCCGCGTCCCGACCCGACCGAGCCCGGCCCCGGTGCACCGGGGCGTCCCGCTGACGCGGCGACCGGCGTGGGCCGCGAGCCCGCGGACCGGCCGGCCGCCGAGCGGGCCGGCCGTCGGCGTGCGGCCGAGCCGGACCAGCCGCTGGTACCGCTGACCGGCAACGCGCCGCCGCTGCCCGAGGTCACGCCGGCCGCACCGGGTGCGCAGGCGGTCCCGTCGGTACCCGGCCGGCCCGGTCCGGCCGCTCGGGACGACAACGGGCGGCGTCGCCCGCCCACCGACGTCGCCGCACCACCCGGCCGTCGGGCCCGCCCCGACGGTGAACCGGCCGTCCACCGGCCCGGCCCTGACGGCGACGCGCCGGTGGGTCGTCGGGCCCGCCCCGACGACGACGAGCCGTCGGGTGGTTGGCGGTACCCGGCCGGCACCGACGCCCCCGGTCCCCGGGCCCGTCCGGACGCCGACGAGGCACGGGTCCGGCGGAGCCGGCCCGACGAGGGAGGGACGGGCGGCCAGCCGACGGTTCCGCCCACGCCCGCCGAGCGGCCCCGCAGCGACCGCCCGGAGCGTCCGGCCGACTGGCTGCGCCAGGCCGGTCGTACCTCGCACACCGACCCCGCCCTGCGGGTGCTGAACCGGTCGACCCCGCCGCCCGGCCGGTCGGACCCGTCGGCGGGCGCCACCCCGGCCGCCCCCACCCGTCGGGGTGGCCCGGAGCCGACCGGCACCCCGGTCGGGCCGTCCCGGCCGGAGCAGTCCGGGCCGCCCTGGCCCGACCAGCCCGGTCCCGCCCGGGCGACGGCCCGTCCGCAGCCGCCCGAGGGGACGCCCGGCCGCCCGGCCGGCCCCGGGCCGCACGGGCCCGACCGTCCCGCCCGGGGCGTCCACGCCGATGCCGGTCCGTCGCCGGACCCGGCCCGGGGCGCTCGTCCCGGTGCCCCCGGGGCGGTGCCCGGTGGTCCCCGCGCCGGTGGCTCGGCTCCGGTGCCCGGCGGCGCGCCGGTGCCCGGCGGCCCGCGGTCCCACGGCCCCGGCGGTCCGGACGGGCCCGGCTCGACCGGCGGTCGGGGAACGTCGCCCGGTGCTCCCCGGACCGGTGCCACGGCCGCCGTGCCGGGGCCCGGCATCGCACCGGTCGCCGGCGGTCCGCGTGCCGCGGCGTCCCCACCTGTGGTACGCCCGTCAGGTGATACCGGTGGGGACGGTGCCGCCCCGGCACCCACCTCCGGTGCTCCCCGGGTGGGTGTCCCGGTCCCGAACGCTCCCCGCCCGGCGGGACCGCCCGGCGGCCCCCGCCCCGATGTCCCGGGCCCGGGTGGCCCGCGTCTCGGCGAGCCCGATCCACGGGCACCGCGCCCCGGCGCACCGTCGCGCGGCACCGCCCGTCCGGACGCCCCGGCCGCCGGCACCGCCCGTCCGATCGCCGGCACCGCCCGCCCGGCCGGCCCGGCCACCGGTACCGCGCACGCGGGGGGCCCGGCCTCCGATACGGCCCACCCGGCCGCCGGCACCGCGCGTCCGGGCGGCCCCGCAGCCGGCACCGCGCGGGTGGGTGGCCCGGCGACCGGCACCGCCCGTCCACCCGTCCCCGCCGACGACCCGCGTCGTGCGGCGCGGCCGGAGGGGGCCCGGCGGCCCGGCCCGGCGGCCGATGCCGCTGCCCGGCCCGCCGGTGCGGCCGGGGTCGCCGCGACGGCGGCGGCCCGGGCCACCGCGCCGGGCGTACGACAGGAGGAACCCGTCGGTCGGGCCGCTCCGCCGGTGCGTCCCGCCGACCGGGCGGGGGCGGCGGGTTCCGCCACCGTGCCATCCGGACGGGTCGACGGGCCGGGTGTGGCCCGGGTGCCCCTGCCGGAGGAGGTCCGGTCCGATTCCGACGGCCCGGCCGGCGGGCCGTTGCGCCCGGCCGCCGGGGACGACGCGTCCGACGTCGACTCCGACGCGTCCACCGGGCCGCGACGCCGGTCGGGGGAGCGGCGTCGGCTGCGGCTGGGAGTCCTGGTGCTGGTCAGCGTGGTGCTCCTCGGGGCGCTCCCGCTCTATTTCGGGATGCGGACTTTGAGCCGGGACCCGGTCTTCGACACCCTCGACGAGTTGGGCGTGCCCGGTTGGGCGACGGCCAAGACGGTGGACAACGTCAGTGGCAGCCGATGGTGCCTGCAGGACTGCCGGTTGCGGGAGCGCACGGTGGAGTCCGACCGGACGCCTGAGGAGACCGCCCGGGTCTACGAGCAGGCGCTGCGGGCGGAGGGCTGGCGGCGGTGGGAGGTCACCCGCTGCCCGGAACAGCCGGCCAAGGGCAGCTACACCTGCTGGCGGCGCGACGAGTTGACCCTCGACCTGTGGGTGCGGGAGCCGACCTGCGCGGCACCGCAGGCCAGCGGGGACCCGGCGGCACCGCCGGCCACCCCGGTGGAGCCCGCGGCGGGAGAGTGCACCGGCTCGTTGGTCTCGGTGAAGGTCCGTAACGCGATCGACGACGAGCGGACCCGGCCACAGCCGAGCACCGACCCGTCACTGACCGGTGAGGACCCGTTCCCGACGATCACCGATGATCCGCTCGGCGATCTGACACGCTCACCATCCTGAGCCGGCTTCCATCACGGACGGTAGGGTCTGGGGCTGGCAGGCCCGCCTGCTTCCGATGACCCCGTGCGGGTCACGCCGCGACGGCGGGAATCCGGGTCGCGTGTTCCGGGGCGTCGGGCCCCGGAACCCTGCTTGAGGAGGACTTGCGTGGATGGTGGACAGATCGCTGCGCTGATCGCGGCCGGCGCGTTCCTGATGCTGGTGCTCGTGCTGGCGGTGCCGATCCTGCGGCTGCGGCACACCGTGGACGCGACGACCCGGATGATCAACGACCTCAACGAGCAGACCGCCCCGCTGCTGGGTGACGTCAACACCACGGTGAAAAACGTCAACGTCGCCCTGGAGCAGGTGCAGACCTCCCTCGACGGGGTGAACCTCCAGCTCGCCAAGGTCGACACGATGACCAGCCACGCGCAGAACGTCACCGCGAACGTGGCGAACCTGGCCACGGTCGTCTCGGCCGCCGCGGCGAACCCGCTGGTGAAGGTGGCGGCCTTCGGGTACGGCGTGCGCCGGGCCGCGTCGGCGCGGCGGACCGCGGAGACCGAGCGTGAGGTGCGCGACACCATCAAGCAGCAGCGTCGGGCCGCCCGGCGCGGCAACCGCTGACCCCCGGGCCGGCGGCGCACAGGAGGATAGGGGACATGAGGCGACTTTTCTGGCTCGGTATCGGGCTGGCCGTGGGCGTGGTGGTGGTCCGCAAGGCCACCCGGACGGCCCAGGCGTACACCCCGGCCGGCATCGCCAGTGGGCTGTCCGAATCCGCTGGCGGTCTGGTCGAGTCGCTGCGTAGCTTCGTGGAGGACGTACGGATCGGGATGGCCGAGCGCGAGCAGGAGATCCACGAGGCGTTCGCCCGGGGTGAGGCGTTCGACGACCAGTTCGCCGAGCTGCGGGAGGACCCGCGCATCGGTGACCGAGAGATCTTTCCGGAGGAACCCCAGCGATGAAGACGGCGGAGATCAAGCGGCGGTACCTCGCCCACTTCGAGGCGAACGGGCACACCGTGGTGCCGTCCGCTCCGCTGCCCGCCATCAGCGACCCGAACCTGTTGTTCGTCAACGCCGGCATGGTGCAGTTCGTCCCGTACTTCCTGGGGCAGCAGACCCCGGCGTACCGGCGGGCGGTGAGCGTGCAGAAGTGCCTGCGCACGCCGGACATCGACGAGGTCGGCAAGACCAGCCGGCACGGCACGTTCTTCCAGATGAACGGCAACTTCTCCTTCGGCGACTACTTCAAGGCCGGGGCGATCCCGCTGGCCTGGGACCTGGTCACCAAGCCGGTCGCCGAGGGCGGTTACGGGCTGGACGGCGAGCGGGTCTGGCCGACGGTCTACCTCGACGACGACGAGGCGTTCGAGATCTGGCGGTCGGTGGGGGTGCCGGCGGAGCGGATCGTGCGCCGGGGCAAGGCCGACAACTTCTGGTCGATGGGCATCCCCGGCCCGTGCGGCCCGTGCTCGGAGCTGTTCTACGACCGGGGCCCGGAGTACGGCCGCGAGGGCGGCCCGGCGGTCGACGAGGACCGCTACATGGAGTTCTGGAACCTGGTCTTCATGCAGTACGAGCGGGGTCCGGGCAGCGGGAAGGAGGACTTCCCGATCCTGGGTGACCTGCCGGCGCAGAACATCGACACCGGCATGGGCCTGGAGCGGATGGCCTCGATCCTGCAGGGCGTCGACAACCTGTACGAGATCGACGAGGTGCGGCCGATCCTGGACCGGGCGGCGGAGCTGACCGGCAAGCGGTACGGCGCGCACTCGGGTCACGTGGCCAGCGAGTCGCACCCGGACGACGTACGGCTGCGGGTGGTCGCCGACCATGTGCGGACCGCGCTGATGCTGATCGGCGACGGGGTGACCCCGAGCAACGAGGGGCGCGGCTACGTGCTGCGCCGGATCATGCGGCGGGCGATCCGGGCGGTGCGGCTGCTGGGCTGGCAGGAGCGGGCGTTGCCGGAGCTGCTGCCGGTGGCCCGGGACTGCATGTCCCCGTCGTACCCGGAGCTGGCGCAGGAGTTCGACCGGATCTCCCAGTACGCGTACGCCGAGGAGGACGCGTTCCTGTCGACGCTGCGGGCGGGCACGACGATCCTGGACACGGCGATCGCCCAGACCCGGTCGGCGGGGAAGCCGGCGCTGTCGGGGGAGAAGGCGTTCCAGCTGCACGACACGTACGGCTTCCCGATCGACCTGACCCTGGAGATCGCGGCCGAGCAGGGCCTGCAGGTCGACGCGGAGGGTTTCCGCCGGCTGATGGCCGACCAGCGCAGCCGGGCGAAGGCCGACGCGCAGGCCCGTAAGACCGGGCACACCGACGTGTCGGCGTACCGGTCGGTGCGCGACGACGGCGGCGAGGTCGAGTTCACCGGCTACACCGAGTTGCAGCGGGAGTCCCGGGTCCGGGCGCTGCTGCGCGGTGGCGCGACGGTGGGCGCGGCGGTCGAGGGGGAGACGATCGAGCTGGTGCTCGACACCACCCCGTTCTATGCCGAGGGCGGCGGTCAGCAGCCCGACCAGGGGCTGATCACGGTCGGTGGCGGTCAGGTCGAGGTCTTCGACGTGCAACAGCCGGTGCCGGGGCTGATCGTGCACCGGGCGAAGGTGGTCCGGGGCGAGGTGCGAACCGGTGAGACCGGTTACGCCGAGATCGACGTGACCCGCCGCCGGGCGATCTCCCGGTCGCATACGGCGACCCACCTGGTGCACCAGACGATGCGTAACTTCCTCGGCGAGTCGGCGACCCAGGCGGGTTCGTTGAACGCGCCGGGCCGGCTGCGCTTCGACTTCAACACCCCGACCGGGGTGTCGCCCAGCGTGCTGCACGACGTGGAGCAGCAGGTCAACGAGGTGCTGCTGGCGGACCTGGAGGTGAACGCCTTCATCACCACCCAGCAGGAGGCGCGGCGGATCGGCGCGATGGCGCTGTTCGGCGAGAAGTACGGCGAACGGGTGCGGGTCGTCGAGGTCGGCGACTACGCCCGGGAGCTGTGCGGCGGCACCCACGTGGCCCGTTCGGCCCAGCTCGGCCTGGTGAAGATCCTCTCCGAGGCGTCGGTGGGTTCCGGGGTGCGCCGGATCGAGGCGTTGGTCGGGATGGACGCGTTCGGCTTCCTGGCCCGTGAACACCTGCTGGTGTCCCGGCTGGCGGAGCTGTTCCGGGTGCCCGGCGAGCAGGTCGCCGACCGGGTGGAGCAGACCGTCACCCAGCTGCGTGACGCCGAGAAGGAACTGGAGAAGCTCCGCGCCCAGTTGGTGCTGGGTGGGGCGGCGGCGCTGGCCGGGCAGGCGAAGGACGTCCGGGGGGTGGCGTACGTCGGCACCGAGGCGCCGGAGGGCGCGGCCGGCAACGACGTGCGGACCCTGGCCCAGGAGATCCGCGGCAAGATCGACCCGGCGCGACCGGCTGTGGTGGCGGTGGCGGCCCGGTCGAACGGCAAGGCATCCCTGGTGGTGGCCGTGAACGCGGCGGCCCGTGGGCGTGGCCTGGCGGCGAACGACCTGGTCAAGGCGGCCTTCTCCGGGCGTGGCGGGGGCAGTCAGGACGTGGCGCAGGGCGGTGGCCTGCCCGCCACCGAGGCGCCGAACCTGCTGCTCACGGTCGAGAAGGCGATCGCCGACGCGTGACGGAACAGCACCCGAGCCAGGGCGGACCCGAGCTGGTCCGCCCTGGCTCTGTCACCGGGAGGGTGACCATCCGTGAGTGAGTCGTCCCGTGGGGTCCGGTTGGGCGTCGACGTCGGGCAGGTCCGGGTGGGGGTGGCCCGGTCCGATCCGCACGGGATCCTGGCCACTCCGCTGGTCACCCTGGCCCGGGACGTCACCACCGGCGCGGACGCGGTGCCCGGCGACCTTGCCCAGCTCGCGCAGCTGGTCGTCGAGCACGAGGCCGTCGAGGTCGTCGTCGGGCTGCCGGTCAACCTGGCCGGTCGGCACGGCCCGGCGGCCCAGCACGTTCTGGCGTACGCGAGCCGGCTGGCGGAGGTGATCGCCCCGGTTCCGGTGACCCTCACCGACGAGAGGATGTCAACTGTCGTCGCGTCTCGTAGGCTTGCCGAGCGTGGCGTCCGGGGAAAGCGCCAACGTGCGGTGGTGGATCAGGCCGCCGCGGTCGAGATCCTGCAGAGCTGGCTGGAAGCGCAGCGGAGGCGGACGGAATGATCGACGATCTGGACCTCGGGTTCGACGAGCAGGAGAGGGGGGAGAAGGGCCGGCACCGGCGCGGCTTCGTCAACCGACGCAACGGCACGTCGGGCGGGCGCAAGTCGGGCGGTGGCACCGGGAGGACCATCTTCGCCCTGTTCATGGCCCTGGTGCTGCTGGGCGGCATCGGCGGTGGTGCCTTCTACGGCTTCGACCGGATCCGTAACCACTTCATCACCCCGGACTTCGACGGGCCGGGCACCGGTGAGGCGCTCGTCGACGTCAAGCAGGGCGACACCGCCACCGACATCGGCAACTCCCTCTACGACGCCGGGGTGGTCAAGAGCACCAAGGCGTTCATCGAGGCGGCCGAGGAGAACGCGCTCAGCAAGAACATCCAGGTCGGCCGGTACAAGGTCAAGAAGGAGATGCGCGCCAGCGACGCGCTCACCCTGCTGCTGGACCCGAAGAGCCGGGTGGTCAACGGGGTCACCATCCCCGAGGGCATGATCACGCTGGCCATCTACGACCTGCTGGCCAAGGAGACCAAGATCCCGGTCGCCGAGTTCAAGGCCGCCGCGAAGGACCCGGTCAAGCTGGGCGTGCCGGAGTTCTGGTTCAACCGCAAGGACGGCAAGAAGGGGCCGCGCAGCCTGGAGGGCTTCCTCTACCCGGCCACCTACGAGTTGCCGCCGAAGGCGACCGCCGCGCAGATCCTGTCGCTGATGGTGGACAAGTTCCTCGACGTGACCGGGGAGATGAAGTTCGTCGAGACGGTCGAGGCCGACCGGGGCATCTCCCCGTACGAGGCGTTGATCACGGCGTCGATCGCGCAGGCCGAGTCGGTCAACCACGTGGACATGCCGAAGGTGGCCCGGGTGATCTACAACCGGGTCTACACCGACCGCTACCACTGCAAGTGCCTGGAGATCGACAGCGCGATCAACTACTGGCTGCGGTTGCAGGGCAAGGACCCGAAGGATTCCGACATCCTCAAGCAGTCCGAGCTGAACGACCCGAGGAACCCGTACCGGACGCACGGCGCGGACGGGTTGACCATCACCCCGATCAGTAACCCCGGCGAGGACGCCCTCAAGGGGGCGATGAGCCCGCCCAACGGCACCTGGGTCTACTTCATGACCATCGACAAGAAGGGCACCATGGGCTACGGCACCACCGATGCCGACTTCCGCGAGCTCCAGCGCAAGATGTGCACCAACGGCGTGCTGAGCGGAGAGAACTGCCGGTGAGGGCGGCGGTGCTCGGTCGGCCGATCGCACATTCCCTCTCCCCGGTGATCCACAATGCGGGTTACGCCGCGGCCGGGCTCGACGGTTGGTCGTACACCCGGATCGAGTGCGGGGCGCAGGAGTTGCCGGCGCTGGTCACCGGCCTGGGCCCGGAGTGGGCCGGGCTGTCGGTGACGATGCCGGGCAAGGAGGCGGCGCTCGCGGTGGCCGCCACCGCGTCGCCGGTCGCCGCCGCCGTCGGCGCGGCCAACACGCTGGTCCGCCGGCCCGACGGCTCGTGGTACGCCGACAACACCGACGTCACCGGCATGGTGGACGTGCTGACCGGTGCCGGGGTGCGCCCCGGTGCCGCGGTGACGGTGCTCGGCGCCGGAGGCACCGCCCGCGCCGCCCTGGCCGCCGCCGCCCGGCTCGGTGCGACCACGGTGACGGTGGTGGCCCGGCGCGCGGAGGCGGTGGCGCAGCTACGGCCGGTGGCGTCGGCGGTCGGGGTGGAAATGGTCCCGGCGGCGTGGTCCGACGCCGCCGGGCACACCCGGGCCGACCTGGTCGTCTCCACCGTGCCCAGGGGGGTGGCCGACCCGGTCGCGGCCGCTGTCGACTGGGGACCGTCCACGGTGCTCTTCGACGCGTTGTACGACCCGTGGCCGACCCCGCTGGCGGCCTCGGCGCTGGCCGCCGGCCGGCGGGTGGTCTCCGGGCTGGATCTGCTGCTGGCCCAGGCCGTCGGCCAGTTCACCCAGTTCACCGGGGTGCCGGCCCCGGTCGACGCGATGCGGGCGGCGCTGGCGGCGGCCCGCCGCTGACCACCGGTGGGCGGGCCGTCACCGCATCGCCGACTTTCCGGTCAATCAGGCGTAACCTCGCCGAAGCGGCATTCGTTTGCTCGCCTGCCGAAAAGCAACCCCTGCTCCCTTATTCTTTGGTTAAGTCGTGTCGCCACTCCGATTTCCAACCTGCCACATCCGGCTGTGGTGGATACGCTGCTGCGGGTAATCGTCGCCCATCCGGGGAGTGTTCCTTGAGCCGGCATGGAATCCACCGCGCATTTCCGGCCATCAGCGGCCGACGCAAGGCGGTCGTCCTCAGTGTCCTGAGCGTCACCGCAGTCGGCGGCATCATGGCCACGATGATGCCGCTGATCGCCGCCGAGGTGCCGCCGATCACGCTTTCCGCCGTCGCGGACACCACGGTCACCCAGGTCCCGCAGGACGGCGACAACGGGGTCAAGACCACCCTGGCCAGCTGCCCGCAGCTCTGCGACGGCAACCGCAACGGCCGGCGCGACGCGGTGCTGGAGTTCCAGGTGCGGGGCCTGCCCGCCGACGCGGTCGACGTCAAGGCGTCCCTGCGGGTGTACGCGTGGCAGCAGTTCTCGTCCCGGGTCCGGGCCCACGCCGCTCAGGGCACCGCCGTCGGTGCCGGCGCGTGGGACTACCGACCCGCCCTCGGCCCGGTGCTCTCGGCCGTCGACCGGGTCGCCCAGGGCTACAACGAGTGGGACGTCACCGCCGCCGTCACGGGCAACGGCCCGGTCACCTTCGCGTTGACCCAGGAGAACTGGAACACCCGGATCTACTGGGCCTCCCGGGAGAACGCCAAGGCCGCCATCCGGCCCAGCCTGGTGCTGACCTACCAGCGCAGCGACCGGACGCCGACCCGGCCGCCGGCCACCACGACGGCACCGACCACCGCTGCCCCGTCGCCGACGCGGACGTCGCCGTCGCCGTCGCCGAAGCCGACGCGGACGGTCAGCCCGCCCGCGCCGACCACGGCCGCCCCGCGCCCGACGCCGACCGTGCGCCCCGGCACCGACGTGCCCGGCTGGCGGCTGGTCTGGTCCGACGAGTTCACCGGGCCGACGGTCGACCTCAAGCGGTGGAACCTGCGCGACAACGAGGGCCGCGACATCGACAAGGGCTGCAACGTCGACGACCCGGACAACACCTTCGTCGCCGACGGGGTGCTGACCCTGCGCGCCCAGCGGGAGACCGCGGTGTGCAGCTCGCAGACCCGGCAGTACACCCAGAGCTACCTGGACACCATCGGCAAGGCGTCGTTCACCTACGGCCGGTTCGAGATGCGGGCGAAGTCGCCCAACGGGCCGACCGACTCCAAGGGGCTCTGGCCGGCGTTCTGGTTGCGTCCCGACGACGGCGGCAAGGGCGAGATCGACGTGGTGGAGCTGCCCGGCGGGTCGTCCCTGCACGGGGCCGCCACCCAGGCGATCTTCTACGACTACACGCCGGTCAAGCAGGACCAGCGGTGGGACTTCCCGACCGGCTACCCGGGTGACGGCTTCCACACGTACACCACCGAGTGGGAGCCGGGGGTGATCCGCTGGTACATCGACGGCCGGCAGGTCTGGCAGCGGGACCGCAGCACCACCCCGTGGTTCGACGAGGCGTTCAACAAGCCGTTCAACCTGCGGCTGAACTTCCAGGTCGGTGGCTGGCTGGGCGATCCCGACGCGGCCACCCGCTTCCCGGCCGACTTCCGCGTCGACTACGTCCGCGTCTGGCAACGCTGAGCCACCCACGACGACGTACGCCACCCGGCGGGCCCCGGCCCGCCGGGTGGCGGTTTGCCCGCTGCCCCTATCGTGTCCGCCAGCGCGCGGCGGTCGGGCGGGACAGGGGTAGGGCATGACGGTGGCGACGGACCCACGGACCCGGCACGACGGCCTGGGCTGGGTGACCAGGGCCATTTTCGCCGACCCGCGGATCTGGCTCGGTATGCCGCCCGACCCGGTGCCCGCCACCCACCGCGCGGTCGTCCGGTACGCCGTGGTGCCCTCGGTGGAGCGGGCCAGGTTCCTGCTCCCGCTCGCCTCCCGTCGGGTCGGCGCGGCGTCGACGCTGGCCTACAACGCACTGCGCCCGCCGCGGGTGCGGGCCAACCGGTTGGCCGTCGGTGTGCTGGCCGGCCTCGGGGCGACCGGGCTGGCCCGGATGCCGGTGCTGACCGTGGCGCTGCCCACCGACGCCGACCCGGCCGAGCTGCTGCTCGCCGCCCATCTGGGCCGGCTGACGGGCCGGCCGCTGCACGCCGCGATCGGCATCCGGCCACCCGACCCGCACCACAAGCCGACGTTGCAGCTCTTCGACGACCGGGGCGTCGCCCGGGCGTACGCGAAGATCGGGTGGAACGAGGCGACCCGGGCGATGGTCCGCGCGGAGGCCGCCGCGCTGCGGGAGTTGCCCCGCGACGGCGGCGACTTCCCGGACGTGCCCCGGCTGCTGCGCGAGGTGGACTGGGGTGACCTGGCGGTGACCCTGGTCGAGCCGATGCCGGCGCGGGTCCGCCGGCCGCGTCACCCGCTGCGCCCGGAGGTGGCCGCGATGCTGGCGGTGGCCCGGCGCGGTGGCCCGCCGTCGACACCCCGGCCGCTGCGCGGTTCGGCGTTCCTGGACGACCTGACCGCGCGGGCCGCGACCGCCGGTGGTCCGGTGGTCGCGGCGGTGGCGGCCCTGGCCGCCCGCGACGGCGACCGGCCGGTGGAGTTCGGGCACTGGCACGGCGACTGGGTGCCGTGGAACCTCGGCCGGCACCGGGGCCGGTTGGTCGTCTGGGACTGGGAGAACAGCGGCGCCGACCGGCCGCTCGGCTTCGATCTCGCCCACCACGGGTTCCAGAGCGCCCTGTCGCTGGGTGGCCGGGACGTCGCGGGGGCGACCGGGGAGATGGTCGAGCTGTTGGGCCGGCACGGTGCGGCGTTCGGCCTGGACCCGGCGGGGCGTCAATTCGTTGCCGACGCATATCTCGTCGAACTGTGGTTGCGGACGGCGGAACTGGCCGCCGGCGGGGGCGGCTGGAGTGCGAAGTTGCACCCCGCGCTGCTGCACACGCTCGCCGACCGGTTGGGCTCACCCCGCCCCTGACCGGCGGTTCTCCCGGTGACTGGGACAAGTGTCGGGGTCCCGACCGGAAAAACGGCGAAAAGCCCACACTGCCGTCACCGCCGCTACCGAAGCCGGCTCACGTTCCACTAGGGTGGCCCCACTCGACGACTACTGGCCGGTGACGGCGTGGTCGGTCCGGCCCGGGACGGAGTGGGGACCCTGTCCGGGGCGCAGGTGTGGGGGAGGCCCGGCCGACGGCCGGCACAATCAGGGAGCACGATGGGATCGTCACGTGTCATTCAGCCCGGGGTGGACCACGCCCCGGTCACCTGCCGTGTGAGCGGCGGTCACCTCCGGTGACCATCGTCTACGTGCTGGCCGTGCTGGCGGTGCTGGTGCCGCTGCTGGTCGTTCCGGTGCTGGCGTCCCGCTGGATGTCGGCCGTCGCCACCGGCCGGACGGCCGAACGGTTCCGGACCGCCCTGGCCGGGCTGACCGCCGCGTTCGGCCGGGTCGGCGCGGCGGTGGTGGTGCTGCTGGCCGGGTGCGCGGCGGTCGTCGCCGTGTGCTGGCCGGTCGGTGAGGCGATCTCCCGGCTCGAACCCCACGTCGACCACCCGGTCTTCGACTACGTGCACGCCCACCGGGTCGGCTTCTGGGAGGACGTCAACCTGTTCATCTCCCCGATCGGCGACCGCTACCCGCTCAAGTGGGTGACCGTGGTGGCCGCGATCGGCTTCGCCGTCGCCTGGCGTCGTCGCCGCTGGTGGATCCCGCTGGTGGCGATGCCGCTGCAGTTCGTCGTCGAGCAGTACACCCAGACCATCCTCGCGAAGGTCGTCGACCGGGGCCACCCGCCGACCGACCTGGGCACCTACCCCTCCGGCGGCTGCGGCCGGGTGCTGATGACCTTCGGCACCATCCTGGTGCTGGCCGCGCTGACCTGGCGGCTGCCGCGCCGGGTGCTGATCGGCCTGGTCACCGCCCTGGCCGTGCTGGTCTCGGTGGAGGGCTACACCCGCGTCTACGCCGAGAAGCACTGGCTCACCGACGTGTTCGGCGGGTGGTTCTTCGGCACCCTGCTGACCGGCGTGATGGTGCTCGCCGTCCTGGTCGCCGACGGTCGGGTCCGCCGACCCGCGGCCCCGACGCCGACGCCGACGACCACCACCGACGACGACCGGATGTTGACCGGCACCTGACCCCGTATCCCCGTCCGGTGTGCGCTACCCCGTCCCCGCGCCGTCCGGACCCGGCCCCCACCACTCCTCTTACAGAAGTTGGGCCACCGACGTGACCACCCTCCTCGTCGCCTCCACCGGTGGGCACCTCGCCGAGCTGCACGACCTGCTGCCCCGGCTCGGGGTGCAGCACGACTGCGTCTGGGCGACGTTCGACTCCCCGCAGAGCCGGTCGCTGCTCGACGGCCACGAGGTCATCCACGTGCCCCCGGCGAGCACCCGCGACCCGGTGGGTGCGCTGCGCGACCTGCTGGCCGCCCGCCGGGTGCTCTGCGACGGGCGATTCCGCCGGGTGATCAGCACCGGCGCCAGCGTCGCCATGTCGTTCTTCCTGCCCGCCGCCCGGCACGGCCTGGACTGCCACTACATCGAGAGCGCCACCCGCACCGTCGGCCCGTCGCTGACCGGCCGACTGGTCGCCCGGGTGCCCCGGACCCGGCTCTACACGCAGTACCCGGGCTGGGCGAACGGCCGGTGGCGCTACGGTGGCTCCATCTTCGACGGTTACGCGCCCGAGCCCGCCGCCCCGCGCCCGGTCTCCAAGATCGTGGTGACCCTCGGCACCCAGGACCGCTTCGGCTTCCCGCGCCTGCTGCAACGCCTGGTCGACGTGGTGCCCGCCGAGGCGGAGGTGCTCTGGCAGGTCGGCGCGACCCGGATCCCCCGGATGCCGGCCGGGGCCCGCCGGCAGGTGCCGTACGCCGAGATGCAGCAGGCCATGCGGGAGGCCGACGTGATCGTCACCCACGCCGGGGTGGGGTCGGCGCTGGCCGCGATGCGCGCCGGCCACCGCGCCGTCTACGTGCCGCGCCGGGCCCGGCACGGCGAACACGTCGACGACCACCAGGTCGAGATGGCCCGGGAACTCGACCGGCGCGGGCTGGTGCTGGCCCGGGAGGCCGACGCCGTCAGCGCCGAGGACCTGACCCGGGCGGCCGCCTGGACGGTGACCGCCACCGGCACGGTCCCGGCGTTCCGGTGGGCGGAGGCGGCATGAGGCCGACCCGGGACGGCAGCCCGGTGGTGGGCTCCGCCGGTCGACGCGCGATCCTCGTCCTGCGTGAGTCGTCCGGACGCGACCCGTACGGCAGGACAGGGCCGAGCCGGTGGCCGACCGGACCGGTCGGTTGATGGTGGGAAATGTCCGGGCAGAGCAAGCTACGCACGATCTCACTTCTTTTTTGGGGGCGCCAGTGCTTCACAGAACGTCTCGACCGGTGTGGCGGCGGTGGTTCGCCGCGCTCGCCGCACCGGTGCTCGCGGTCGGCCTCCTGGCCGCGCCCGCCCATGCGGCGGATCTCACCCCGGTAACCAGCACGCTCACGTCGGCCAACCCGGCGGACAACATCCCGCACGCCCAGGACGGCGACACCAAGGCGTTCGCCGAAATCGGCAACACGATCTACGTGGGCGGTTCGTTCACCTCGGTCAAGGCGGCCGGGGGCACCAGCTGGACCTCCCGCAACTACCTGTTCGCCTACGACCGGACCAGCGGCGCGCTCAAGGCCGACTTCAGCCCGACGCTCGACGGCGCGGTGCACGCCCTCGCCGCCAGCCCGGACGGCAAGCTGATCGTCGGCGGCGCGTTCAAGAACGTCAACGGGGTCAGCCGCAAGAACCTGGTCCAGCTCGACCCGGTGACCGGCGCGACGGTCACCAGCTGGGTCGGCCGCAGCGACGGCGGCCTGGTCCGCCGCACCGTCGTGGTCGGCAACAAGCTCTACATCGCCGGCGCGTTCCACTGGGTCAACGGCACCGAGCACTCGCTGCTGGCCCGGCTCGACGCGACCACCGGCGCGATCGACCCGAGCTTCCAGATCGACGCCAGCGTCGCCCGCGCCAGCAGCGAGCTGGTCTGGGGCCTGGCCGTCGCCCCCGACGGCAAGACGCTGGTCGCGGTGGGCAACTTCACCGAGGTCAACGGCCAGCCCCGCAACCAGGTGGTGGTCGTCGACCTGGACGGCACCCCGGCGGTCGCCAACTGGAGCACCCAGCGCTACGTGGCGCCCTGCTACAGCGGCTCGTTCCCGTTCTACGCCCGCGACGTCGACTTCTCCGACGACGGCACGTACTTTGTGATCATCGCCGACGGTGGCCGGGGCGACGGGGCGTACTGCGACGCCATCGCCCGGTTCGAGACCGCCGACCGGGGCGCGGCCATGGACGCCACCTGGGTCAACTACACCGGCACCGACTCGGTGACCTCCGTCGAGGTGGCCGACAACGTGGTCTACGTCGGCGGGCACTTCCGCTGGCTGAGCAACGCCAACGGCAACGACTCGGCCGGCAGCGGCGCGATCAACCGGTTCGGGCTCGGCGCGCTGGACCCGATCAACGGCCTGCCGCTGGTCTGGAACCCGACCCGCTCGGGTGCCCCGGCGGGCACCACCACCTGGGGCCCGATCATGTGGGAGCTGTGGCGGGGCAGCACCGGCCTCTACGCCGGCTTCGACTCCGACGGCCTCGGCAACGAGTACCACGGCCGGATGGGCCTGTTCCCGCTGGCCGGTGGCCGTACCGTCGCGGCGACCAACGCGCCGACGGCGTCGTCGGGCTACCTGTACGTCGGGACCGGCAACGGGCAGACCGCCAAGGTGTCGTTCAACGGCACCACCCTGGGCACCCCGGTGACCAGCGCGCAGGCGAACCTCACCGCGTCCGGCGCGGCCTTCTCGGTCGGCAACAAGCTCTACTGGTCGAAGACCGACCCGACCGCCGCCGGCGGTAGCTACCTGGGTGTGTCGATGTTCACCGGCGGCACGGTGGGCGCACCCTGGGTGAGCAGCGGCTACAACGACTGGTTCAACCCCGCCACGATGGCCGGCGCGTTCTACCTCGACGGTCGGATGTACTACACCAAGGCCGGCACCAACAAGCTGTTCTACCGCTACCTGGAGCCCGACGGCTACGTCGTCGGCTGCACCGAGTTCACCCTGCCCAGCGTGGGCCTGAACTGGGGCAACGTGCGGGGGATGGCCTGGGTCGACGGTAAGATCGTCTACGGCAACACCAACGGCTCCCTGCGGGCCGTGCCGTTCGACGAGACCGCCGTCGACGGCGCCGCCTCGGTCGAGATCGCCCCGGCCGGCGGCGACGTGGACTGGTCGAGCAAGACGCTGTTCTTCGCCACTTCCTGAGCCGCACCCGCCGTGGGCGGCCCGCCGGTGTCCCGGACACCGGCGGGCCGCCCACGGCGCAGTGGGACCGGTCGGCTGTCGACCACAGGTGAACGGTCGGCGACAATGGGAACACCAGCGGTTCACACCAGGGCCGTTATCGGCCCGAGCCGGCCCGCCCCCCGCATCGCAAGAGGACCTGACTGATGGATGTGACCGACGTCACTCCCGCCCGGCAGCGCCCGGTCGGCCTGGCCGAGTTGGCCCGCATTCCGCTGCGGCGGTGGCGCACGGTGCTCGCCGCCACCGGGCTGGTGCTGTTACTGGTGGCCGCCTACGTGCTGGTCTTCCCGGCCACCTACACCGCCACCACGGCCGTGGTGGTCCGCCCGGTGGTCACCGACCCGTTCTCGGTGCCCTCCGGCGGCGCCGACCGGGCGGTCAACATGACCGCCGAGAGCGGGATCGCCACCAGCAACGACGTCATCGACAAGGTCGCCTCGATCACCGGCCGGGACACCACCGCCGTGGCCGACGCGCTCACCGTGGAGACGCCCGTCGGCGGGCAGGTGATGCGGTTCACCTACGCCGGGCACAGCGAGACCGAGGCGGTCAACGGCGCGAACGGCGCCGCCGAGTCGTACCTCGACCTGCGCAAGGGCATGTACGAGAACCAGCGCGCCGCCGTGCTCAAGTCGTACGACGAGACCATCGCCCTGGTCACCAGCCAGCGCACCACCACCCAGCGGTCGCTGCCGGCCAACCAGGGCACGTCGAGCCCGTCGCCGCGCACCAGCGCCCTGCTCGACCAGTTGCGGGCGCTCAACGACCAGCTCGCCACCCTCGCCGAGCAGCGTTCCAAGATCGCCTCGGCGGACCTGAGCCCCGGCTCGGTCACCAGCGCCGCCCGCATGCCCGTCCCGTCGAGCCGGGACGCCGCCCCGCTGATCCTGGTCGCCGGGCTCCTCGGCGGCCTGCTCGTCGGCGGGCTGGTCGCCTTCGTCAGGGAGTCCATGGACCGCCGGGTCCGCACCGCCGGTGAGGCCTCCGCGCTGGTCGGTGCGCCGCTGCTGGGCACCGTCGGGCGGGACCGCGCGGGTCGGCTCTCCGACACCGACCTGCGCTACCTGGTGCTGGCCCTGGGCCGCTGGGTGGACGGGCCGACCCCGCTGCCCCTGGTGCTGCTCTCCAGCGCCGCCGACGAGCAGCGGGAACAGGTCGCCGCCGGGATCGCCGCGGCACTGGCCCAGGCCGGGCACGAGGTGCGCCTAGGGGTCGCCCCGGAGGGCCAGGAGCGCCTGCGGGCGCTGCTCACCGACGCCCAGCGCCGGCACCCGGCCGTCGAGCCGACCCGGCCCCGGGTGCCCCGCCCCCGGCCGATGCCCAGCAGCGTCCCCGCCCCGGCTGCCGCCACTCCGGCCACCGGCGGCAACCCGGAGGACACCATGGTCATCCCGCCGGTCCGCAAGCCCCGGCCGTTCCCCACCGACGACCCGAAGAACGGTGGCGTCTACCGTTCCACCACCACCTCGGCGGACAAGACCGAGATCATTCCCAGGGTGCTGCCCAAGGAGGTCCCCGCCGCCGACGGCGAGCAGCTGCGCATCGGCGCCGGCGCGGTACGCCTGGTTCCGCTGGAGGCCCCGGTGGCCGGCGGTGTCACCGTGATCGACGCCCCGCCCGCCCTGCACGATGAACGGGGTGTCCGGGCCGCCCGGGAGGGCCGGGCCGTGCTGGTCGCCGCCCGCGACAAGACCCGTACCGGCCGGCTGGGTCAACTGGTGGACCGGCTGCGCGCGGTGGGCGTCGAACCGGTCGGGTTCGTGGTGACGGGAGAGAAGCGTGACTGAGCCGACGACCACCGGACACCCGCCGGTCACCGTGGTGATCGCCACCCGGGACCGGCCCGGCCTGCTGGAGCGGGCCGTGGGCGCGGTGCTCGCCCAGGACTACCCCGGGCCGGTGGAGTGCGTCGTCGTCTACGACCACACCGACCTGCGGGAACTGGACGTCGACGTGCCGGCGGGACGCACCCTGCGCTACGTCCACAACACCCACCGGCGGGGGCTGCCCGGCGGCCGGAACAGCGGCTTCGACACCGCCACCGCCGACCTGATCGCCTTCTGCGACGACGACGACCACTGGCTGCCGGCGAAGCTGCGCCGGCAGGTGGAGCTGCTGGCGCAGCGGCCCGACGCCGCCGCCGCGAGCTGCGGCATCCGGCTGGAGGGGCCGGGCATCGCCAAGGAACGGCAGCTCGACCGGGCCGAGGTCGGCCTGCCCGACTTCGTCGAGGACCGGATCATGGAGGTGCACTCCAGCACCATCCTCATCCGCCGCTCCACCTGGGAGGCCATCGGCCCGGTCGACGAGGAACTGCCCGGCGGCTACGGCGAGGACTACGAGTGGCTGCTGCGGATCGCCGGGCACGGCCCGGTGGTGATCGTGCCCGAGGTGCTGGTGGTGGTCGACTGGCACGGCGGCTCGTTCTTCTTCGGCCGGTGGGCGACCATCGTCGAGGCCACCCGCTACCTGCTCGACAAGCACCCCGAACTGGCCGGGAGCCGCACCGGCCTGGCCCGGTTGCACGGGCAGATCGCGTTCGCGCTCGCCTCCGGCCGGCGGCGCGGTGAGGCGGTGCGGGAACTCGGCCGGGTGATCCGGCTCAACCCCCGCGAGAAGCGGGTGCTGGTGACCGTCCCGGTGGTGCTCGGGCTGCTGTCGGGGGAGCGGGTGCTCCAGCTCGCCCAGCGCCGGGGCCGGGGTGTCTGACCGGCCGGTGCCCGGGGCGCGTTCCGGGCCGCCGCCGCTGCCCACCTGGCCCCTGCTGGCGATGTTCGGGCTGGTCCCGCTCTGGTGGATGCTCGGCGGCTTCTACCTCGGCTGGTCGGCGTTCGGGGTGGTGCTGCTGGGCCTGATGGTCACCCGGGGCCGGGTGGCGCTGCCCGCCGGCACCGCCTGCTGGCTGGTGCTGCTCGCCCTGGTGCTGCTGAGCTTCACCCGGCTCGACCGGGCCACCGCCTACCTCACCTCCGGGCTGCGCTTCGGCTTCATGCTGACCGCCCTGATCGTCTGCGTCTACGTCTACAACCTGGTCCGCGACGGCGTCCCCTGGGAGCAGGTGCTCCGCCCGCTCGGCTGGTACTGGCTGGGCGTGGTCGCCCTGGGCTGGCTGGCCGTGCTGGCACCCCAGTTCCAGCTCACCACCCCGGTGGAGATGCTGCTGCCGGGCGGCATGTCGGGGGAACGGTTCATCCAGGCGTTGACCCACGTGCGGGCCAACGAGTTCAACCCGGTCTCCCGGGCGCCGATCTACCGGACCGCCGCGCCCTACCCGTACACCAACAACTGGGGTACGGCGTACGCGCTGCTGGTGCCGTGCGTGCTGGCGTACCTGACCTCGGTGCGTACCGGCAAGTTCCGGGTGGCGCTGCTGGTGTCGTTGCCGCTGTCGATGGTGCCGGCGTTCATGACCCTCAACCGGGGCATGTTCCTCGGCCTCGGGGCCGGGCTGGCCTACCTGGGACTGCGGGCGCTGGTGCGGGGCAACGCCAAGCTGATCGCCTCGATCGGTGGGCTGGTGCTGCTGGTCTGGGTGGTCAGCCTGGTGGTGCCGGTGCAGGAGCTGATCGACAACCGGGTCAGCAGCACCGACACCAACGTCGACCGGATGGACCTTTACGTCCGTACCCTCCAGGCCGTCGAGCGTTCGCCGCTGCTCGGGTACGGCGCACCGAACAGCGTCGACACCACGCTCGCCGAGGAACCCCTGGGCACCCAGGGGATGATCTGGCAGGTGCTCTACAGCCACGGCATCCCGGCCCTGGTCGCCTTCCTGGCCTGGCTGGCACTGATCGCCAAGCGGCTGGCCGGCGCGGTCTCCCCGGCCGGGCAGTGGCTGAGCACCATCCCGGTGATCGCCCTGGTGGTGATCCCGGTGTACGCCTACATCGACCCGAACATGTCGGTCATCTTCTTCGCGGTCGGTGCCGGGCTGGCGGCGGTCAGCGGGCCGGTGAACCGCGCGGTGACCCTCGCCCCGGGAGTCGCCGACGCCCGCGCGCCACGTTCGGCGACGGGCGGCTCCGGCGTACCGCCCACCGCGTCCGGCACCACCGCGTCCGGAACGGCTGCCGTGCCGACCCGGGCGTCGGCCGCCGTACCGATCCCGCCGGCTCGGGCCGCCGTCACCGTGCCACCCCGACCCACCAGGGCCACTGCTGCCGTTCCGACCTCCGCTCCGCCCGCGCCGGCACCCCCGGCCCCGACCCCGACCCCGGCACCCCCGGCCCCGCCGCCGACCCCGGCCCCGTCCGCGCCGGCACCCCCGGTCGGACCCCGAACTCCGGCCCCGTCCGCGCCGGCACCCCCGGTCGGACCCCGAACTCCGGCCCCGTCCGCGCCGGCACCCCCGGTCGGACCCCGAACTCCGGCCCCGTCCGCGCCGGCACCCCCGGTCGGACCCCGAACTCCGGCCCCGTCCGCGCCGCAGCCGCCGGTCGTATCCCGGCCACCGGACCCGGCCCCGCCTCCGGCGTCGGTTCCGGGCCGGCCACCGGCCCCGTCGCCGGTTCCGCCCTGGCCCCCGCCCCAGGCTCCGGCCCGTCCCCGCCCACCCGCCCCAGTGCCGGCCCAGGGGTCGTCGGCGACCTCGCCTCCGGTCGCGGCCCCGCCTCCGGCCTCCGGGCCGGTCGCGGACCCGGTGCCCCGCCGGACCGCGATCCCCCTCCCCGGCCCGGCCCGGCCGCCGGCTGCCCACCCGCCGTCGTCCCCGGCCCCGACTGCTGCCGCGACCTCGGCCCCGGCTTCCGCCCGGCCCCCGGCGGCGACACCTGTCGACGGCTCCCGGCCGGCCGGCGGGGTGGACGCGCCGACGGTGGTGCAACCCGCACGCGTCGGCGGCGACACCCCACCCGGCATCCCACCCCGCGCCGGGGAGCAGGGCGGCACCGGGAACCAGACCCGCACCGAGGACGGCAGGGAGCAGACATGAGACGACCGGGAACCGGAACCACTCCGGCGGTGCCCCGGCAGCTCGACCGTCGCGCCGCCGACCCGGGGTCGCCGGCGTCGACCGGCCCGGCGGTCACCGACCCGGGGGGCGGCTCCGGCGAGGTACGACGCAGCGCCCGCAACGGTGCGGTCGGGTTGGTCGGCGCGGCGGTCAACGGCGCGTTGGGCTTCCTGCTCACCGTGGTCATCGTGCGCGGCTTCGGCACCGACGGCTCCGGTGCGCTGTTCACCGCCATCGGCGTGGTCACCATCCTGGGTGCGGTCTGCTGCGCCGGTGCGGACACCGCACTGGTCTGGGCCCTGCCCCGCCGCCGGGTGGGTGCCGACGGCGACGCCGCCCAGCTGCTGCCTGTCGCGTTGCTGCCGGTGCTTCTGCTCACCGGGGTCGTCGCGGCGGTGGGCGCGCTCACCGCCGACCTGCTCGCCCCGGTCTTCTTCGCCCGGTCGGACGGGCCGACGCTGCTGCGCCTGGCGTTCCTCGCCCTGCCGGTCACGGTGGCGATGACCGTGCTGCTCGCCGCCGTCCGGGCGGTCCGGCCGGTGACCGCCGTGGTCGGCATCCAGTACGTGCTGGTGCCGCTGGCCCGACCCGCCCTGCTGCTGGTGACGGTCGCCACCGGTGCCGGGGTGGTGGTCGGGTTCGGCGGGTGGCTGCTGCCGGTGGCGTTGGCGGTGGTCGCTGCCGCCGTCCTGCTGCTGCGGCCTCTCGGCCTGCTCGCCGGGGCACGGCTGCGGCCGGACGGCGCGGACTGGCGTACCCTCTGGGGCTTCGCGTTGCCCCGGGCGGTGTCGGCGGCCATCGACGCGAGCAGCATGTGGGTCGGGGTGCTGCTCACCTCGGCGTTGGCCGGCGCGGAAGAGTCCGGCGTCTTCGGCGCGGTCGGCCGGTACGCCCTGGCCGGGCTGTTGATCATGCAGGGGTTGCGGGTGGCCGTCGCACCCCAGTTGTCCCGGCTGCTCGGGCAGGGGCGCACCGCCGACGCGGCGCTGGTCTACCGACGGGTCACCGTCGTGATCATCCTGCTGTCCTGGCCGGCGTACCTGCTGCTGGCGGTGTTCGCGCCCGGGTTCCTCAGCCTCTTCGGCGACGGGTTCACCGCCGGGGCCGCGCCGCTTGCGGTGCTCGCCGGGGCGATGCTGGTCAACTCGGGGGTGGGCATCGTGCAGACGATGCTGCTGATGAGCGGCAACAGCGCCCGGCACCTCCAGGCCACCGTGGTCGGGCTGGCGCTCACCGTCGGGCTGGGCTTCCTGCTCATCCCCGACCACGGGGCGCTCGGCGCGGCGTACGCCTGGACGGCCGGCGTGGTCGCCGAGAACGTGCTGGCCGCGGTGGCCGCCCGGGTGGCGATCGGCGAGCCGCTGCTCACCCGCTCGGTGGGCTGGGCGGCGCTCGGGGCCGGCGGCGGCGCGGCCGTGGTGGCGGTGCTCAGCGCGCTGGTCGCCGGCCGGGGCGTGGCCGGCCTGGCGCTGGCCCTGGTGGTGCTGGCGGTCGTCGCCGCCGGGTTGCTGCTGGACCGGCGGGTCCGGAACACGGTCCGGGCCGCCGTGACGATGCTCAGGCCGACCGAGAGCGGCCGGACGATGCCCGGCCCGAGACCGGCGTGACGAGAGGGAAGACGATGACGATCCGCGACCGCCTCAAGGGTGTGGTCCCGCACCAGGTCAGCCACCAGGTGCGCAGCTCGCTGGTCCGCTACGGCGAACGGACCAGCGACCGCCGGCCGCTGCCGGACTTCCTGATCACCGGCACCAAACGGGGCGGCACCACCTCACTGTGGCGATACCTGCTGGCGCACCCGCTGGTGCCCCGGCTCTTCCCGGCCTGGAACACCAAGACCTCGCACTACTTCGAGGAGAACTGGGGCCGGGGTGAGGCGTGGTACCGGTCGCACTTTCCGACCGTCCGGCACCGGCAGGCCCTGGAACGCCGGCACGGTGGGCCGGTCCGCGTCGGTGAGGCCGCGCCGCTGTACATGTTCCACCCGCTCGTCGCGCAGCGGGTGGCCGAGCTGATGCCCGACGTCCGGTTGATCTTCCTGCTCCGGGACCCGGTGGAGCGGGCGTACTCGCACTGGAAGGAGCGGCGTACCGAGGGCAGGGAGCCGCTGGACTTCGCCGAGGCGCTGGCCCGGGAGGAGGAGCGGACGGCGGGGGAGCGGGAGCGGCTGATCGCCGACCCGACGTACTTCAGCGAGGCGTACGACTGGTACACCTACCGGGCCCGGGGCCGCTACCTGGAGCACCTGACGCCGTGGCTGGACCGGTTCGACCGTTCCCAGCTGCTGATCCTGCCCAGCGAGACGCTGTACGCCGAGCCGGCCGCCACCTATGCCCGGGTGCTGGACTTCCTCGGCCTGCCCCCGCACCGGCTCGCCGCCTACGAGGCGCACAACCACCGGCGCAGCAGCGCCATGCCCGAGCAGGTACGGGAAGAGCTGAGCGCGCACTTCGCCCCGCACAACGCGGCGTTGGAACAGCGACTGGGGATGCGCTTCGACTGGTCGTGAACCCGGTCGACGGCCCGCCCGACGCAGCTCGGCGTCCGCAGGGCGGGACGGACCGGACAGGGTGCCGACGCCGGCACCGGGCGTGACAGACTGACCGTCGTGTTGCGTTGGCTGACTGCAGGTGAATCGCATGGTCCGGCTCTGGTGGCGTTGCTGGAGGGGGTGCCCGCCGGGGTGGCGGTGACCACCGGTGAGATCGCCGGTGAGTTGGCGCGTCGTCGGCTCGGCTATGGCCGGGGCGCCCGGATGGCGTTCGAGCAGGACGAGGTCGAGCTCGTCGGTGGCCTGCGGCACGGATTGACGTTGGGTAGTCCGGTCGCGATCCGGGTGGGTAACTCCGAGTGGCCGAAGTGGCAGACGGTGATGGCCGCCGACCCGGTCGATGCGGACGAGTTGGCGAGTCAGGCGCGGAACGCCCCGCTGACCCGTCCCCGGCCTGGCCACGCCGACCTGGCCGGCATGCAGAAGTACGGTCACACCGACGCCCGGCCGATCCTGGAGCGAGCCAGCGCCCGGGAGACCGCTGCCCGGGTGGCGGTGGGCACCGTGGCGAAGGCCCTGGTGAAGCAGGCCCTCGGCATCGAGATCGTGTCGCACGTGGTGGAGCTCGGCTCGGTGGCCGCGAAGCCGGGGCTACGGCCGACGCCCGAGGACGCGCAGCGGATCGACGCGGACCCGTTGCGGTGCCTCGATCCGGACGCGAGCGCCCAGATGGTCGCCGAGGTCGACGCCGCGAAGAAGGCCGCCGACACGTTGGGCGGGGTGGTGGAGGTGTTGGCGTACGGGGTGCCGCCGGGCCTGGGTAGTCACGTGCAGTGGGACCGGAAGCTCGACGCCCGGTTGGCGACGGCGTTGATGTCGATCCAGGCGATCAAGGGCGTCGAGATCGGGGACGGCTGGCAGCAGGCCCGGTCCCGAGGCTCGGAGGCGCACGACGAGATCATGCCGACGGCGACCGGGGTGCGTCGGGTCACCGACCGGGCGGGTGGTCTGGAGGGTGGGATCACCACGGGTGAGCCGGTGCGGGTGCGGGCGGCGATGAAGCCGATCTCGTCGTTGAACCGGGCTCTGGCCACGGTGGACGTGACCACGGGTGAGCCGGCGACGGCGATCAACCAGCGGAGCGACGTGTGTGCCGTTCCCGCCGCTGCGGTGGTCGCGGAGGCGATGGTGGCGTTGGTCCTCGCCGAGGCTGCGGTGGAGAAGTTCGGTGGTGACTCGGTGGCTGAGATCCGTCGTAACGTCGCCGGTTACCTCGACAGCCTGATCATCCGGTGAACAGCGGCCGTCAAGAAGGGCCAACCCGGTGACGAAGCCTGTCTGTGTGCTGGTCGGGGCACCCGGTTCCGGCAAGAGCACCGTCGGCGCGGAACTGGCCACCCTGCTCGGGGTGGCGTTCCGGGACACCGACGCCGACATCGAGCAGATGGCGGGCAAGCCCATCCCGGAGATCTTCATCGACGAGGGTGAGGCGCACTTCCGGGCGCTGGAGCGGGCCGCGGTGCTGGCGGCGCTGACCTCGCACGCCGGGGTGCTCGCCCTGGGTGGTGGGGCGATCCTCGCCGAGGAGAACCGGGCCGCGTTGGTCGGGCACACGGTGGTACACCTGTCGGTGGAGTTGACCGACGCGGTGAAGCGGGTCGGGCTCGGTGCCGGCCGGCCGTTGCTGTCGGTCAACCCGCGCGCCACCCTGAAGCACCTGATGGACCAGCGTCGGCCGCTCTACGCGGAGGTCGCGACCGCGACGGTGGTCACCGACGGCCGGACGCCGGAGGAGATCGCCGCCGAGATCGTCACCCTGATCAGGCCCTGACCGCGTGTGGCCGGCGGTCGGGGCGAGCCGGGACCGCCTGGTTCCGGCGGGGGGCGGGTCGCCAGGTGACCAGCAGGGCCAGGGCGAGCAGGATCTCGGCCAGGTCGCCGACGTAGTACATCACTGTCGCCGCCACCCGTAGCTGGGCTGCCGGCGCGGCGGCGTCCACCAGGCCGGCGTACATCAGTTGGGCGAGGGTGGCGTGGGCGGCGACGGACAGGCCCAGCACCACCAGGCGTACCGGCACGCCGGGGCGGTGCGGCCCGGGGTCGGGGCCGGCGACCGACCAGGTGAAGACGTACCCGCTGACCAGGAAGTGCAGCAGCAGCACCGGATGCAGGCCGGGGTGGGTGAGGGTGGCCCGGTACAGCGGCGTCAGGTGCAGCAGGTAAAGGCCCCCGGCGGTGAGCAGCAACCCGGTGACCGGATGGCTGGCGACCGTCACGGCGGGCCGCCGCAGCAGCCGCAGGACGGCCCGGCCGGTGCGGGGCGGGACGCTGCGCAGGGCCAGCGTGCCGGGCGCGCCGAGCACCAGCCCGAGCGGCGCGAGCATGCCGACCAGCAGGTGCTGCCACATGTGGCCGACCAGGTCGTGCGCGGGCAGCAGCAGGGCCACCGCGAGCAGCGCGGTGCCCGCGCCGAAGCTGGCGGTCCGCCAGTGGCTCCACCCGGCGTGTCCCGGGTCGCGTTGGCGCAGCGCGGCGGCCAGGTAACCCCAGAACACCACCGGGGGTACGAGCAGCAGCAGCCCGACGCCGCCGCCGTGCGCCCCGGTCATCGCCGGTCGGCGCAGGTGTCCACGGCCGTGGCCCGGCGCTGCACCGCCCAGCCGAGGGCCACCAGTGCCGCCCCGAGCAGCAGGAAGCCGACGTCCCAGGCGGTCTGGTGCGGGCCGCCGTGCACGTGGTGGATGCCGAGCAGGTGGTGGTCGACGATCCCCTCGACCAGGTTGAACAGCCCCCACCCGACCAGCGCCCAGCCCCAGAGTGCGCCGGAGCGCCACAGCCGGCCCCGGGACCGGGTGACCCGGGAATAGAGCAGGGCCAGCCCGGTGAGCACCGCCACCCAGGTCACCACGTGGAACAGCCCGTCCCACAGGGTGTTCATCTGCAACCCCGGCACGGTGTCCACCGGGTACGCCCTGATCCCGACGTTGTCGCTGCCGGTGCTGCTGAGCATGTGGTGCCACTGGAGCACCTGATGCAGGACGATGCCGTCGACGAAGCCGCCGAGACCGACGCCGAGGATGGTGGCCGGGAGCCGGATGTCCGCACCGTCGACGGTGGTGCTGCCCATGGGGTTCCTCCACGTTCGGGTCGGCACGTTCGGGTCGCTCCCGTCCCCGGTGCCCGGGGCCCGTGGGGCTAAACGCCGGCCCGGCCGTCGGGTCACGCCGGGAGGCCGGGCCGCCATCAGGTGGACATTCCCCGTGCCAGGGCCGGGGCTGGACTAGGCTGCCGGCGATGGACGAGGTGACCCGGATTCCGGTCGGCGGCGAACGGCCGTACGACGTACTGGTCGGGCGGGGCCTGCTGGCCGAGCTGCCCGCGTTGCTGCCCGACGCGACCCGGGCGGCGGTGCTGTACGCGCCGCCCCTGCGGGCGCTGGCCGAGGAGATCGGCGGGCGGTTGGCCGGGGCGGGGATCACCCCGTTGGCGATCGAGGTGCCCGACGCCGAGGCGGGCAAGCGGGTCGAGGTGGCCGCCGACTGCTGGGAGCAACTCGGGGCGGCCGGCTTCACCCGTACCGATGCGGTGGTCGGGGTGGGCGGCGGTGCGGTGACCGACCTGGCCGGCTTCGTCGCGGCCTGCTGGTTGCGTGGGGTGCGGTGGGTGCCGGTGGCGACGTCGCTGCTCGGCATGGTCGACGCCGCCGTCGGCGGCAAGACCGGGGTGAACACGGCGGCCGGCAAGAACCTGGTGGGGTCGTTCCACCCGCCGGTCGGGGTGCTGGCCGACCTGGGCACGCTGGACAGCCTCCCGCCGGCCGACCTGGCCGCCGGGCTGGCCGAGGTGGTCAAGTGCGGTTTCATCGCCGACCCGGTGATCCTGGACCTGGTCGAGGCGGACCCGACGGCCGCCGTCGACCCGACCGGCCCGGTGGCCCGGGAGCTGATCGAGCGGGCGATCCGGGTGAAGGCCGACGTGGTCTCCGGTGACCTGCGCGAGTCGGGGGTGCGGGAGGTGCTCAACTACGGGCACACGCTGGCGCACGCGATCGAGAAGGTCGAGGGGTACCGCTGGCGGCACGGGCACGCGGTCTCCGTCGGCACCGTCTACGCCGGCATCCTGGCCCGGTTGGCCGGCCGGCTGGATGTGGCGACCGCGCAGCGGCACCGCAGCGTGCTGGCGGCGCTGGACCTGCCGACCAGCTACCCGGCGGAGGCCTGGCCGGAGCTGCTTTCGGCGATGCGGGTGGACAAGAAGGCCCGGGGCAGCCGGTTGCGGTTCGTGGTGCTCGACGGCCTGGCCCGCCCGGCGATCCTGGACGGCCCGGACGACGAGCTGTTGCACGCCGCCTACCGGGAGGTCAGCCGGTGACCACCGGGACCACCCCCCGGGTGTACGTGCTCAACGGGCCGAACCTGGGCCGGCTGGGCACCCGCCAGGTCGACGTGTACGGGGTGACCAGCTACGCCGACCTGGTGAAGCTCTGCGTCGAGACGGGCCGTGAGCTGGGGTTGGACGTGGTGGTGCGGCAGACCGACGCGGAACACGAGCTGGTCGGCTGGCTGCACGGGGCGGCGGACGAGGGCGCGGCGGTGGTGCTCAACCCGGCGGCCTGGTCGCACTACTCGATCGCGGTACGCGACGCCTGCGCGTTGCTGCGCGCCCCCCTGGTCGAGGTGCACATCTCCAACATCCACGCCCGGGAGGAGTTCCGGCACCACTCGGTGGTGTCGGCGGTGGCCACCGGGGTGATCTGCGGTCTCGGCGTGGACGGCTACCGGCTCGCGCTGCGGCATCTCGCCACCCGGCTCGACGGGGCCGCCTGATCCCCCCGTTGGTCACTCTGTGTGACGGTCGGGGGGTGGGTCGGGCCCCGGTCGACGGCCCCGCCACCGATTAGACGCAGCTAGTAGACTTGTCAGGTCTGTCCGCCAATTGATGATCAAGGCAGGAAATGGCATCCACCAACGACCTCAAGAACGGCCTGGTACTCAACCTCGACGGGGAGCTGTGGTCCGTCGTCGAGTTCCAGCACGTCAAGCCCGGTAAGGGTGGGGCGTTCGTCCGCACGACGCTGAAGAACGTGCTGTCCGGCAAGGTCGTCGACAAGACCTTCAACGCGGGCACCAAGGTCGAGACCGCCACCGTCGACAAGCGCACCATGCAGTACCTCTACGCCGACGGTGAGGACTACGTCTTCATGGATCTGGAGACGTTCGACCAGATCACCGTCCCCGGCGGCACCGTCGGCGAGGCCGCCAACTACCTCCTCCCCGAGGCCGAGGCGACCGTCGCCACCCACGAGGGTGTGCCGCTCTACATCGAACTGCCCACCAGCGTGGTGCTCCAGGTCACCTACACCGAGCCGGGTCTGCAGGGGGACCGGTCGACCGGCGGCAACAAGCCGGCCACCGTCGAGACCGGCGCGACCGTGCAGGTGCCGCTGTTCATCACCACCGACGAGAAGATCAAGGTCGACACCCGCGACGGCCGTTACCTCGGCCGGGCCTGATGGCCGAGGGGGCCAAGCAGCAGATGCCGGCGCGCCGCAAGGCGCGCAAGCGGGCGCTGGACGTGCTCTTCGAGGCCGACCTGCGGGACCGGCCCCCGGTCGAGGTGCTCGCCGGCTACGTCGAGCGGATCGAGAAGCCGCGTCCGGAGCACCTGGACTACGCGATCGGTCTGGTCGAGGGGGTCGCCGGGCATCTCGACCGGATCGACGAGGTGATCGCCAGCTACGCCGAGGGCTGGACCCTCGACCGGATGCCGGCGGTCGACCGCAACCTGGCCCGGATCGCCGTCTACGAGCTGCTCTACGTCGACGAGATCGACGACGCGGTGGCGATCAGCGAGGCGGTGGAGCTGGCCCGGCAGATGTCCACCGACGATTCGCCGCGTTTCCTCAACGGCATCCTCGGCCGGATCGCCGAGTACGCCACCCGCTGAACGTGGCCGCCCGTGGCGCGGGCGGGACCTGCGCCGCAACGAGAAGGGCCCGTGCCGGACGGCACGGGCCCTTCTCGTTGCGTGACCGCGGATCAGGAGGCGAAGAACGCCCGCGGGTCGGCGACCAGCACACCGTGCTCGGTGAGCCGTTCGATCAGACCGGACGGCGAGGCGTCGTAGACGATCGCCAGGGCGCGCAGGTCGTCGGCGCGGATGGAGAGCACCCGGCCGTTGTAGTCGCCACGCTGCTGCTGGATGGCACGGGCGTAGCGGGCGACGTAGGCGAGGTCCTCGGAGGCCTCGTCGTACAACCGCTCCAGGTCGAGGACGATCTTGCTGGTGGGCTCGTGCCGTACCCCGCTGCCGTCGGGCAACAACTCCGAGACGGGAACGCGGTAGAAGTCGGCCAGCTCCGCCAGTCGGGACACGGTGACGGCCCGGTCGCCACGCTCGTACGAGCCGACCACCACCGCCTTCCAGCGTCCGTTCGACTTCTCCTCCACCCCCTGCAGGGACAGGCCCTGCTGCTGGCGGATGGAGCGCAGGCGGGCGCCCAGCGACTTGGCGTATTCAGAGGGCATTCGGACACTCCCAGTGCTGTGCTTTAGGGGTTCTCCCCGCGATCGCTACGGAGCGTGACGGTACGGGGATTGCGACACGTGGTCAAGTGCTCGTGACATTCCCATCGGAGATAGCGGGTGAGTTGTCCGCATTTCACCGTCCTGATCCGGGGATCAGTGGGTCGCAGCGAACGGCCAGGTGACCGCTGGTAACGTGGCCGCCAGCCCCGGTCGGGCCCCCGACCCGACCGGACACCCCCGACATCCTTTAACGACCCGTCCCGTGAGGCGGGGAAGGAGGTCCGCCGTGGCCTGCCCACCGGCTGCCGACCCGTCGCCCGAGCGGCAACCCTCGGTGAAGGTGATCCTCGCCAGCGCCGACGTCCAGCGCGTCGTCGACCGGATCGCCCACCAGATCCTGGAGAAAACCCAGGGCGCCGCCGACACCGTGCTGCTGGGCATCCCCACCCGGGGCGCCCCGCTGGCCCGGCGGCTCGCCGCCCGGATCAGCACCTTCGAGGACGTCGACGTCCCGGTCGGGGTGCTCGACATCACCCTCTACCGCGACGACCTGCGCCGGCACGCCACCCGCGCGGTCGGCCCGACCCAGCTGCCCCCCGGCGGCATCGACGGCAAGCGGGTCGTCCTCGTCGACGACGTGCTCTTCTCCGGCCGCACCGTTCGGGCCGCCCTGGACGCCCTCAACGACGTCGGCCGGCCCGCCTCGGTGCAGCTCGCCGTGCTGGTCGACCGGGGGCACCGGGAACTGCCGATCCGCGCCGACTACGTCGGCAAGAACATCCCGACCGCGCTCGCCGAGAGCGTCAAGGTCACCCTCGTCGAGACCGACGGCACCGACGAGGTACGGCTCTGCGGGGGGACCCGGTGACCACGACCCGACGCCACCCGGCAGGCCCGAACGAGAGGCGGCCCCGCTCATGATCAGACACCTGCTCTCCGGGGGCGACCTGGACGCCGGCACCGCCACCGAGATCCTCGACACCGCCGCCGAGATGGCCACGGTCGCCGGCCGGGAGGTCAAGAAGCTGCCCGCGCTGCGGGGCCGGACGGTGGTGAACCTCTTCTACGAGGACTCCACCCGGACCCGGATCTCGTTCGAGGCCGCCGCCAAACGGCTCAGCGCCGACGTGATCAACTTTTCCGCCAAGGGTTCCAGCGTCACCAAGGGCGAGAGCCTGAAGGACACCGCGCTGACCCTCCAGGCGATGGGGGCCGACGCGGTGGTCGTCCGGCACCCCGCCTCCGGGGCCCCGCACCGGCTGGCCAACTGGGTCGACGGCTCGGTGGTCAACGCCGGTGACGGCACGCACGAGCACCCGACCCAGGCGCTGCTCGACGCGTACACCATGCGGGCCCGGCTGGGCCGGCTCGCCGGCCTGCACGTGGCGATCGTCGGCGACGTGCTGCACTCCCGGGTGGCCCGCTCCAACGTGCTGCTGCTGAGCACCCTCGGCGCCAAGGTCACCCTGGTCGGCCCGCCGACGCTGATCCCGGTCGACTGGGCCGCCCGCGCGGGTGTCGGGTCCGTGGCGACCGACGCCGACCCCGGCACCGACGTCTGCTACGACCTCGACGCGGTGCTGCCCGGGGTGGACGTGGTGATGATGCTGCGGGTGCAGCGGGAACGGATGAACGACTCCTACTTCCCCTCGGCCCGCGAGTACGCCCGCCGCTACGGGCTGGACGGCCCGCGCCTGCGCCGGCTGCCCGAACACGCGATCGTCATGCACCCCGGGCCGATGAACCGGGGGATGGAGATCACCCCCGAGGTCGCCGACTCGCCCCGCTCCACCATCGTCGAACAGGTCGCCAACGGGGTCTCCGTGCGGATGGCCGTGCTCTACCTGCTGCTCGGAGGGAACAACCGGTGACCGCGTACCTGATCAAGAACGTGAGCGTCGTCGGCGGCGCGCCGACCGACCTGCTGATCCGCGACGGCGTCGTGGCCGAGACCGGCCCCGGGCTGGACGCGCCGGACGCCGCCGTCGTCGACGGCACCGGGCTGGTCGCCCTGCCCGGCCTGGTCGACCTGCACACCCACCTGCGCGAACCCGGCCGGGAGGACGCCGAGACCGTGGAGTCCGGCTCCCGGGCGGCGGCGCTCGGCGGCTACACCGCGGTCTGCGCGATGGCGAACACCTCGCCGGTCGCCGACACCGCCGGCGTGGTCGAGCAGGTGTGGCGGCTCGGCCGGCAGGCCGGGCTGGTCGACGTGCAGCCGATCGGCGCGGTCACCGTCGGCCTGGCCGGCGAGCGCCTGGCCGAACTGGGCGCGATGGCCGACTCGCCGGCCCGGGTGCGGATCTTCTCCGACGACGGGCACTGCGTCGCCGACCCCAAGCTGATGCGCCGGGCCCTGGAGTACGTCAAGGCGTTCGACGGGATCATCGCCCAGCACGCCGAGGAGCCCCGGCTCACCGAGGGCGCGCAGATGCACGAGGGTGAGGTCTCCACCCGGCTCGGGCTGACCGGCTGGCCGGCCGTCGCCGAGGAGGCGATCATCGCCCGGGACGTGCTGCTCGCCGAGCACGTCGGCAGCCGGCTGCACGTCTGCCACGTCTCCACCGCCGGCAGCGTCGAGGTGCTGCGCCAGGCCAAGGCGCGCGGGGTCCGGGTCACCGCCGAGGTCACCCCGCACCACCTGCTGCTGACCGACGAGGTGGTGGCCGGACGCGGCGTGTTGGCCAGCCCCGCGCTCGGGGCCGACTGGAGCCCGACGGCCAGCTACGACCCGGTGTTCAAGGTCAACCCGCCGCTGCGCACCGGCACCGACGTCGCCGCGCTGCGCGCGGCGCTCGCCGAGGGCGTCATCGACGTCGTCGCCACCGACCACGCGCCGCACGCCGTGGAGGACAAGGAGTGCGAGTGGGCGTACGCCCGACCGGGCATGCTCGGTCTGGAGACGGCGCTGTCCGTCGCCCTCGACGTGCTCGGCCCCCGGTGGGATCTGATCGCCGACCGGATGTCACGGACCCCGGCCCGGATCGCCGGGCTCGACGGTCACGGCCTCGACCCGACGCCCGGGGCACCGGCGAACCTGACCCTGGTCGACCCGGCCGCCCGTCGGGTGGTCGAGCCCGCGGAACTGGCCAGCCGCAGTCGTAACACCCCGTACGCCCGCATGACGCTGCCGGGTCGCATCGTGGCGACCTTCCTGCGCGGCGAGCCGACGGTCCTGGACGGAAAGGCTGTCAAGTGATCCGAGCGAGGAACGTAGCGAAGCGGAGTCCCGCAGTCCGGATCGGAGGAGACGCGTGATCCGAGCGAGGAACGTAGCGAAGCGGAGTCCCGCAGTCCGGATCGAGGGAGACGCAGCATGGTGAAACGTAGGTCCGCGATCCTGGTGCTGGAGGACGGGCGCACCTTCCACGGTGAGTCGTACGGCAGTGTCGGGGAGACCTTCGGCGAGGCGGTCTTCAACACCGGCATGACCGGCTACCAGGAGACCCTGACCGACCCGTCCTACCACCGGCAGGTGGTGGTGCAGACCGCCCCGCACATCGGCAACACCGGGGTCAACGGCGAGGACGACGAGTCCGGCCGGATCTGGGTCGCCGGGTACGTGGTCCGTGACCCGGCCCGGATCGGCTCCAACTGGCGGGCCACCGGCGGGCTGGAGGACCGGCTCGGTGTGGAGGGCGTGGTCGGCATCGCCGGGGTGGACACCCGGGCGCTGACCCGGCACCTGCGGGAACGGGGCGCGATGCGGGTCGGCATCTCCAGCGTCGAGGACGACCCGCGTGCCCTGCTGGAGCGGGTCCGGCAGTCCCCGCAGATGGTCGGCGCGGACCTGTCCGCCGAGGTGAGCACCGCCGCGCCGTACGTGGTCGAGGCGGAGGGTGAGCACCGGTACACCGTCGCCGCGCTGGATCTGGGCATCAAGCGCAACGTGCCGCGCCGGCTGGCCGCCCGGGGGGTCACCACCCACGTGCTGCCCGCCGGGTCCACCATCGACGACCTGCTGGCCACCGGCGCGGACGCGGTCTTCTTCTCGCCCGGCCCGGGTGACCCGGCCACCGCCGACGGGCCGGTGGCGCTGGCCCGGGAGGTGCTGAGCCGGCGGATCCCGCTGTTCGGCATCTGCTTCGGCAGTCAGATCCTCGGCCGGGCGCTCGGCTTCGGCACCTACAAGCTCGGCTACGGCCACCGGGGCATCAACCAGCCGGTGCTCGACCGGGCCACCGGCAAGGTCGAGGTGACCAGCCACAACCACGGCTTCGCGGTGGCCTGGCCGGGCCACGGCGACGGGCCGGCCGGTGCGGTCGTCCCCGACCAGGTCATCGACACCGAGTTCGGCGGCGTGCGGGTGTCGCACGTCTGCCTCAACGACAATGTCGTCGAGGGGCTGCGGGCCGTGGACGTGCCCGCCTTCACCGTCCAGTACCACCCGGAGGCGGCAGCCGGCCCGCACGACGCCGACTACCTCTTCGACCGTTTCGCCGAGCTGATCGAGGGCCGTGGCCCGGACGGGCAGCCCGGCGCGGGCCGGAACCACAGCGAGGGGCGCACGAATGCCTAAGCGCGACGATCTCAAACACATCCTGGTGATCGGCTCCGGGCCGATCGTGATCGGGCAGGCCTGCGAGTTCGACTACTCGGGCACCCAGGCCTGCCGGGTGCTGCGCAGCGAGGGGATCCGGGTCAGTCTGGTCAACTCCAACCCGGCGACCATCATGACCGACCCGGAGTTCGCCGACGCCACCTACGTCGAGCCGATCACCCCGGAGTTCGTCGAGCTGGTCATCGCCAAGGAGCGGCCCGACGCGCTGCTGCCCACCCTGGGCGGGCAGACCGCGCTGAACACGGCGGTCGCCCTGCACGCCGCCGGTGTGCTCGACAAGTACGGCGTCGAGCTGATCGGCGCGAACATCGAGGCGATCAACCGGGGCGAGGACCGCCAGCTGTTCAAGGAGATCGTCGCCAAGGCCGGCGTCCGGCTGGGGCTGCCGGACCCGGACGCGCTGGTGCCCCGCTCGCGGGTCTGCCACTCGATGGACGAGGTCCGCGAGACCGTCGCCGAACTGGGCCTGCCGGTGGTGATCCGGCCGTCGTTCACGATGGGTGGTCTGGGGTCGGGCATGGCGCACACCGACGAGGACCTGGACCGTATCGCCGGGGCCGGCCTGGCCGCCAGCCCGGTGCACGAGGTGCTCATCGAGGAGAGCGTGCTCGGCTGGAAGGAGTACGAACTCGAACTGATGCGCGACCGGCACGACAACGTGGTGGTGGTCTGCTCGATCGAGAACGTCGACCCGATGGGTGTGCACACCGGCGACAGCGTCACCGTCGCCCCGGCGATGACGCTCACCGACCGGGAGTACCAGAACTTGCGTGACCTGGGCATCGCGGTGCTGCGTGAGGTCGGGGTGGACACCGGCGGCTGCAACATCCAGTTCGCGGTGAACCCGGCCGACGGCCGGATCGTGGTGATCGAGATGAACCCCCGGGTGTCCCGGTCGTCGGCGCTGGCGTCGAAGGCCACCGGCTTCCCGATCGCCAAGATCGCCGCGAAGTTGGCCATCGGCTACACCCTCGACGAGATTCCCAACGACATCACGCGCAAGACGCCCGCCGCGTTCGAGCCGACGCTGGACTACGTGGTGGTGAAGATCCCCCGGTTCGCGTTCGAGAAGTTCCCCGGCGCGGACCCGGAGCTGACCACCACGATGAAGTCGGTCGGCGAGGCGATGAGCCTGGGCCGCAACTTCACCGAGGCGCTCAACAAGGCGATGCGGTCGATGGAGACGTCGGCGGCCGGGTTCTGGACCCGGCCGGACCCGCAGGACGCGACGCGGGAGAACACCCTCGCCGCGCTGGGGATGCCGCACGACGGCCGGCTCTACACCGTGGAGCGGGCGCTGCGGCTGGGCGCGTCGGTCGCCGAGGTGTCGGCGGCTTCCGGCGGGATCGACCCGTGGTTCCTCGACCAGATCGCCGGTCTGGTCGAGTTGCGGGCCGAGATCGTGGCCGCCCCGGTGCTCGACGTCGGGCTGCTGCGCCGGGCGAAGCGGGCCGGGTTGTCCGACCGGCAGCTCGCGGCGCTACGCCCGGAGCTGGCCGCCGAGGACGGGGTACGCACCCTGCGGCACCGGCTCGACGTCCGGCCGGTCTACAAGACGGTGGACACCTGCGCGGCCGAGTTCGAAGCGACCACCCCGTACCACTACTCGACGTACGACGAGGAGACCGAGGTCGCCGCGTCGGACCGGCCCAAGGTGCTGATCCTGGGGTCCGGGCCGAACCGGATCGGCCAGGGCATCGAGTTCGACTACTCCTGCGTGCACGCCGTCCAGGCGTTGCGGGCCGCCCCGCGCGGCACGGCGGGTGCCGTGGCGGCGGACCCGGCCGGTGCCGTCGGCTACGAGACCGTGATGGTCAACTGCAACCCGGAGACCGTCTCCACCGACTACGACACCGCCGACCGGCTCTACTTCGAGCCGTTGACCTTCGAGGACGTGCTGGAGGTCTGGCACGCCGAGGACTCGTCCGGCCGGGCGGCCGGCGGCCCCGGCGTGGTCGGGGTGATCGTGCAGCTCGGCGGGCAGACCCCGCTGGGGCTGGCGCAGCGGCTCAAGGACGCCGGGGTGCCGGTGGTGGGCACCTCTCCGGAGTCGATCCACCTGGCCGAGGAGCGCGGCGCGTTCGGGGCCCTGCTGGCCCGCGCCGACCTGCGGGCCCCGGCGCACGGCACGGCCACCTCGTACGACGAGGCGAAGGCGATCGCCGACGAGATCGGCTACCCGGTGCTGGTCCGACCGTCGTACGTGCTGGGCGGGCGGGGCATGGAGATCGTCTACGACGACGCCACGCTGCGTGACTACATCGGGCGGGCCACCGACATCTCCCCGGACCACCCGGTGCTGGTCGACCGGTTCCTCGACGACGCCATCGAGATCGACGTGGACGCGCTCTGCGACGCCGACGGCGAGGTCTACCTCGGTGGGGTGATGGAGCACATCGAGGAGGCCGGCATCCACTCCGGCGACTCGTCGTGCGCGTTGCCGCCGATCACGCTGGCCGGCTCGCACCTGACCGAGGTGCGCCGCTACACCGAGGCGATCGCCCGGGGCGTGGGGGTGCGCGGTCTGCTCAACGTCCAGTACGCGCTCAAGGACGACATGCTCTACGTGCTGGAGGCGAACCCGCGGGCGTCCCGGACGGTCCCGTTCGTCTCGAAGGCCACCGCCGTGCCGCTGGCCAAGGCGGCGGCCCGGATCGCCCTCGGCGCGACGATCGCCGAGCTGCGTGCCGAGGGGCTGCTCCCGGCGACCGGCGACGGCGGGGTGCTGCCGCCGGACGCCCCGATCGCGGTGAAGGAGGCGGTGCTGCCGTTCAAGCGGTTCCGCACCCCGGCCGGCAAGGGCGTCGACTCGCTGCTCGGCCCGGAGATGAAGTCCACCGGCGAGGTGATGGGCATCGACACCAGCTTCGGGCACGCGTTCGCCAAGAGCCAGTCCGCCGCGTACGGTTCGCTGCCGACCACCGGGAGGATCTTCGTCTCGGTGGCCAACCGGGACAAGCGTGCGATGATCTTCCCGATCAAGCGGCTGGCCGACCTGGGCTTCGCGATCGTCGCCACCACGGGTACCGCCGAGCTGCTGCGCCGGCACGGTATCGCCTGCGAGCAGATCCGCAAGCACTACCAGGCGGGCGAGGGCGCGGACGCGGTGTCGATGATCCTCGCCGGTGACGTGGCGCTGGTGGTGAACACCCCGCAGGGGTCGGGCGCGAGCGCCCGCTCGGACGGCTACGAGATCCGCAGCGCCGCCGTCACGGCCGACATCCCGTGCATCACCACCGTGCCGGGGGTGGCGGCGGCGGTGATGGGCATCGAGGCCCGCATCCGGGGCGACATGCGGGTGCGCCCCCTCCAGGAGCTCCACGCCGCCCTCCGGGCCGCCCAGTGACCCCCGGCTTTCGTTCCCCGCGCGGTCCGCGTCCCCCGTCCGGTCCGGTGATCAAGAGGTTTCGGTCACCGAACGGCGGGCGCGGTGACGCAAACCTCTTGATCACCGACGAGAGCGTCGGTCGAGGGAGCGTCGGCCGGGAGGGGACATGATCTTCGAGAAGGGGGTCCGGCGGGCGCTGTTCCGGATCGGGGGTGGCGACGCCGAAGCGGCGCACGAGTGGACGCTGCGGCGGTTGGCGACGCTGTCCCGGCGGCCGGCGGCGCTGGCGCTGCTGCGGGCCCGCAACCTGCACCTGGCGCCCCGGACGGTGTTCGGGGTGCAGTTCCCCAACCCGGTGGGCCTGGCGGCGGGGATGGACAAGAACGGGGTGGCCCTGCCGGCCTGGCCGGCGCTCGGGTTCGGCTTCGTCGAGGTCGGCACGGTCACCGCGCACGCCCAGCCGGGCAACCCCCGGCCCCGGCTGTTCCGGCTGCCCGACAGCGCGGCCGTGATCAACCGGATGGGCTTCAACAACGCCGGGGCGCAGGCGCTGGCCGACCGGCTGGCCGCCGCGCCCCGCCCGCTGGGGGTGCCGCTGGGCATCTCGCTGGGCAAGTCCAAGGTGACCCCGCTGGAGGACGCGGTGGAGGACTACCTCACCTCGTACCGGGCGTTGCGCGGGCACGGCGACTACTTCGCGGTCAACGTCTCCTCGCCGAACACCCCCGGGTTGCGGTCGTTGCAGGACAAGGCACACCTGGACGCCCTGCTGGCCGCCCTCGTGGGGGAGAAGCCGGTGCTGGTGAAGATCGCCCCGGACCTCACCGAGACGGCCGTGGCCGAGCTGCTGGAGGTGTGCCTGGCCCGGGGCGCGGCCGGCGTGATCGCCACCAACACCACCCTGGCCCGCGACGGGCTCGCTCCCGCCGACCGGGCCCGGGGCGTCGAGACCGGTGGCCTGTCCGGCCGTCCGCTGACCGGGCGGGCCCGGGAGATGGTCGCGTTCGTACACCGGGAGACCGGGGGCCGGCTCCCGGTGATCGGGGTCGGCGGCATCCTCGACCCGGACGACGCGGCCCGGATGTTCGACGCGGGGGCCAGCCTGGTCCAGCTCTACACCGGGTTCATCTACCGGGGCCCGGCCCTGGTGCGGGCCGCCGCCCGGGTCCCGGCCGGGGCCGTCCGGGCGGGCGACCGGGTGGTGGGCGGCCGGTGAGCCGGCGGGCACGTCCGGCGTTCCGGTCGTGTCCGCCCGCAGCGCCCGTGCGCCCCGACGCCACCACCGACGAGGGTACGGAGGAGCACGCGTGACGCCCGAGGAGATCCTGACCGTCGACCGGGCCCGGGTCTGGCACCCGTACGCGGCGCTGCCGCCGGCCCACCCGCCGTACGTGGTGCACAGCGCGCAGGGCGTCCGGCTGCGGTTGGCCGACGGCCGGGAACTGGTCGACGGGATGTCGTCGTGGTGGGCGGCGATCCACGGGTACCGGCATCCGGTGCTGGACGCTGCGGTCACCGACCAACTCGGCCGGATGAGTCACGTGATGTTCGGCGGGCTCACCCACGAGCCGGCGGTCCGGCTGGCCGAGACGCTCGTCGAGCTGGCCCCGCCGGGGTTGGCGCACGTCTTCCTGGCCGACTCGGGCTCGGTGTCGGTCGAGGTGGCGATCAAGATGTGCCTGCAGTACCAGCGGGCCACCGGCCGGCCGCAGCGTCGCCGGCTGGGCACCTGGCGGGGCGGTTACCACGGCGACACGTTCCACCCGATGAGTGTCTGCGACCCGGAGGGCGGCATGCACCACCTCTGGGGGGACGTGCTGCCCCGGCAGGTCTTCGCGCCGGTGCCGCCCGGCGGTTTCGCCGACCCGCCCGACCCGGCGTACGTGACGGCGTTGACCGACGCGGTCGCCCGGCACGCGGACGAGTTGGCGGCGGTGATCGTCGAGCCGGTGGTGCAGGGGGCCGGTGGGATGCGGTTCCACCACCCCGGGTACCTGCGGGTGCTGCGCGAGGTGACCCGGGCGCACGGGGTGCTGCTGATCTTCGACGAGATCGCCACCGGATTCGGCCGGACCGGGTCGATGTTCGCCGCCGGGCACGCCGGGGTGACCCCGGACGTGCTCTGTGTGGGCAAGGCGCTCACCGGCGGCTACCTCACCCTGGCGGCGGCGTTGTGCACGCCGGAGGTGGCCCGGGGCATCTCCGCCGACGGGGTGCTGGCCCACGGCCCGACGTTCATGGGCAACCCGTTGGCCTGTGCCGTCGCCAACGCCTCCCTGGGGCTGCTGCGGGCCGGCGACTGGGCGGCCGAGGTGGCGCGGGTGGGTGCGGGGCTGCGGGCCGGTCTGGAGCCGTTGCGGGGGGCGCCGGGGGTGGCCGACGTCCGGGTGCTGGGCGCGATCGGCGTGGTGCAGCTGGACCACGAGGTGGATCTGGCGGCGGCGACGGCCGCCGCGGTGGACCGGGGCGTGTGGCTGCGCCCCTTCCGCGACCTGGTGTATGCGATGCCGCCGTACGTGACGGGAGACGACGACGTGGCCCGGATCGCGGCCGGGATCGCCGCCGCCGTCGCGGCCGGCTGAACACCGGGGCGCAACCGGGGCGGCGACCGTCCGCCCCGCAGCAGCGGAACCGATACGAGAGGGAGCAACGGATGGAGACCTTCGGAACCCGGCTGCACCGGGCGGTGGCCGAGCGGGGGCCACTCTGTGTGGGCATCGACCCCCATCCGGGTCTGCTGGCCCGCTGGGGCCTTGAGGACGACGTCGACGGTCTGGAACGGTTCGTCCGGACCGTCGCGGAAGCGCTCGGTGACCGGGTTGCGGTGTTCAAGCCTCAGTCGGCCTTCTTCGAGCGATTCGGGAGCCGTGGAGTGGCGATTCTTGAGTCAACTATCCGACAGTTACGTGATGTTGGGGCGCTCGTTCTTCTCGACGCCAAGCGTGGCGACATCGGTTCGACGGTCGCCGCGTACGCTTCCGCGTACCTTGATCCATCCAGCCCGATGTATGTCGACGCGCTCACGGCGAGCCCCTACCTGGGAGTAGGTTCGCTGGCCCCGATGTTCGAGACGGCCGCTGCGCACGGTGGCGGGGTCTTCGTGTTAGCGCTCACCTCGAACCCCGAAGGGGCGGAGGTGCAGCGTGCCGTCACCTCCGGTGGGCGCACCGTCGCACAGCTTGTTATCGATGAGATTTCCCAGCTCAACCGGGGTGCTGAGCCGCTGGGCAGCTTCGGACTGGTGGTCGGCGCGACCATCGGCGACACCGGTCACGACCTGTCCCGGGTCAATGGCCCACTGCTCGCACCGGGTCTCGGCGCGCAGGGTGCGACGGCCGCCGACCTACCCACCGTGTTCGGTCCGAACCTGTCCGCAGTGTTGCCGTCGTACTCCAGGGAGGTGCTCAACGCGGGTCCGGACGTCGACGCATTGCGGACCGCCGCGGCCCGGGTGGCGGCCGACTGCCGGCACATTCTGGCTTCCGGACACTGACTGACGGCTCGGTCACTTTACGTTGATCATCGCGCGTCCACGTTGCCGAAAACTCCGTCGAACGCTAGTTTTCCCCGCGCTGGGAACCACGGACCTCTTTGGTTGCCAGCGACACCACGTTTCACAGAGCGGCGGTGCGTTCCGCCCGTCGCGATAGGGACCTGAGGAGAACTGGTGCCGCTCCCGTCACTGACCCCCGAGCAGCGCGCTGCCGCGCTGGAAAAGGCCGCGGAGATCCGCAAGGCCCGTGCTGAGCTGAAGGAGCAGCTCAAGCAGGGCAAGACCACCCTGGCCGCCGTCCTTGCGCGGGCCGAGTCCGACGATGTCGTCGGCAAGCTCAAGGTGTCGGCCGTGCTGCAGGCGATGCCGGGTATCGGCAAGATCCGGGCCACCCAGATCATGGAGAAGCTCAAGATCGCCGACAGCCGCCGCCTGCGTGGCCTGGGCGAGCAGCAGCGCAAGGCGCTGCTTGGAGAGTTCGCCGCCAACTGACCGCCGCAGCAGGTACAAACAAGCGGTGAGCACGGATGAGGAGGCGTGCCCGGCGGCACGGCTCACCGTCCTGACCGGACCTTCGGGTGCCGGCCGGGGCGGTGTGGTCGAGGCGGTCCGGGCGCGTTCTCCCGCCGTGTGGGTGCCGGTCCCGGTGACCACCCGGGCGCCTCGCACCGGCGAGTCCGACGGCGTCGACCGGCTCTTCCGGGAGCCGGCCGAGTTCGACCGGATGATCGCCGCGGGCGAGCTGCTGGAGTGGTCCCGGGCCGGGCCGTACCGCCGGGGCACGCCGCGCGCCCCGCTGATCGAACGACTGACGCGGGGCCGGCCGGTGCTGCTGCCGTTGGACCCGCCCGGGGCGCTCGTCGTCCACGCGGCCCTGCCGCAGAGCAGCCTGGTGCTGCTGCTGCCGCCCGGACACCGTCCGGACCCGGTCCTGGCGGCCCGCGCCACGCGCGCCGTCCACCACGACCGCACCGAGCGCGCCGCCGCTGAGCTGGTAGGCTTGCTCGGTTCGTCCTAATCTGGCTCCCGCCCGGCCACCGCAACGTGGTCGAGCGACCGGCCGCCCCGCGCGGCCGAGCTGTCAGCCGCCCCGCGCGGCCGAGCGACCAGCCGCGTCCGCGCGGACACTTCAGAGGCAGAGGTATTTCGTGGGATCCATCGCCAACCCCGAGGGCATCACCAACCCGCCGATCGACGAGCTGCTGGAGAAGACCACCTCGAAGTACGCGCTGGTGATCTTCGCCGCCAAGCGGGCGCGTCAGGTCAACGCCTACTACAGCCAGCTCGGCGAGGGCCTGCTGGAGTACGTCGGCCCGCTCGTGGAGACCACCCCGCAGGAGAAGCCGCTCTCCATCGCCATGCGCGAGATCAACGCGGGCCTGCTCACCGCCGAGCCGACCGACCAGCCGTAACCCCCGTACCCCCGATGTCCGCCCAGATCGTGCTCGGAGTCGGCGGTGGTATCGCCGCCTACAAGGCGTGCGAGCTGCTGCGGCTGTTCACGGAGTCGGGCCACCGGGTCCGGGTCGTGCCGACCGCGTCGGCGCTCCGCTTCGTCGGGGCGCCGACCTGGGCGGCACTGTCCGGCCAGCCGGTCGCCGACGACGTCTGGTCCGCGGTGCACGAGGTGCCCCACGTGCGGCTCGGCCAGCAGGCCGACCTGGTGGTCGTCGCGCCGGCCACGGCCGACCTGCTCGCCCGGGCCGCCCACGGCCTCGCCGACGACCTGCTCACCACCACCCTGCTCACCGCCCGTTGTCCGGTGGTGCTCGCCCCGGCGATGCACACCGAGATGTGGGAGCACCCCGCCACCGTCGCCAACGTGGCCACCCTCCGGGCCCGGGGGGTACGGGTGATCGAGCCCGCCGTCGGCCGGCTCACCGGTGCCGACAGCGGCAAGGGCCGGCTACCCGACCCGGCCGAGATCTTCGCGGTCGCCCGGCGGGCCCTCGCCCGGGGTGTCGACGCCCCCGCCGATCTGGCCGGCCGGCACCTGGTGGTCACCGCCGGCGGCACCCGGGAACCCCTCGACCCGGTCCGTTTCCTCGGCAACCGGTCCTCCGGCAAGCAGGGTTACGCGTTCGCCCGGGCCGCCGTCGCCCGGGGCGCCCGGGTCACCCTGGTCGCCGCCCACGTGTCGCTGCCCGACCCCGCCGGGGTCGACCTGGTCCGGGTGGGCACCACCGAGGAACTGCGGGTGGCCACGCTGGCCGCCGCGGAGACCGCCGACGCGGTGGTGATGGCGGCGGCACCGGCCGACTTCCGTCCGGCCAGCTACGCTACCGGCAAGATCAAGAAGTCGGACGACGGCAGCGCGCCGACCATCGCGCTGGTCACCAACCCGGACATCGCCGCCGAGCTGGGCCGTCGCCGTCAACCGGAGCAGGTGCTGGTGGTGTTCGCCGCCGAGACCGGCGACGCCGAGGCCAACGGCCGGGCCAAACTCGCCCGCAAACGCGCCGACCTGGTCGTCGTCAACGAGGTCGGCGTCGACAAGGTCTTCGGCGCCGAGACCAACGCGGCCACCGTCATCGGTGCCGACGGCAGCGTGCACCACCTCCCCGAGCAGGCCAAGGAGGACCTGGCCGACCAGGTCTGGGACCTGGTGCGTGACAGGTGGCCCGCCCGGTCCTGAACGGTGGATGCCGCCTCGCCCGGTCGTGAGCGGTACGCGAGGGTGACTAGACTGCTGCGGAACGATTATCTAAAGAGCTTAGGAGTGCCGTGACACGCCGCCTCTTCACGTCCGAATCGGTCACGGAAGGCCACCCGGACAAGATCGCCGACCAGATCAGCGACGGGATCCTCGACGCCCTGCTGACCCAGGACCCGCACAGCCGGGTGGCGGTCGAGACCCTGATCACCACCGGTCAGGTCCACGTCGCCGGCGAGGTGACCACCAAGGCGTACGCCGACATCCCGACCATCGTCCGCGAGACGATCCTCGGCATCGGCTACGACTCGTCGAAGAAGGGCTTCGACGGCGCTTCCTGTGGCGTCAGCGTCTCCATCGGCGCGCAGTCGCCGGACATCGCCCAGGGCGTCGACAACGCCTTCGAGCTGCGGACCGGGGCGTCGGAGAGCGCGTTGGACGCCCAGGGTGCCGGCGACCAGGGCATGATGTTCGGCTTCGCCTGCTCCGAGACGCCCGAGCTGATGCCGTTGCCGATCGCGCTGGCGCACCGGCTGGCCCAGCGGCTGTCCGCGGTGCGCAAGGACGGGACGATTCCCTACCTGCGGCCGGACGGCAAGACCCAGGTCACCATCGAGTACGAGGGGCTGCGCCCGGTCCGGCTGAACACCGTCGTGGTGTCCAGCCAGCACGCCGCGGACATCTCGCTGGACTCGCTGCTCACCCCGGACGTGCGGGACCACGTCATCGCCCCGGAGCTGGAGAGCCTGGGCCTGGACACCGAGGGCTACCGGCTGCTGGTCAACCCGACCGGCCGGTTCGAGATCGGTGGTCCGATGGGTGACGCCGGCCTGACCGGCCGGAAGATCATCGTCGACACCTACGGCGGGTACGCGCGGCACGGTGGCGGCGCGTTCTCCGGCAAGGACCCGTCCAAGGTGGACCGTTCGGCCGCGTACGCGATGCGGTGGGTGGCCAAGAACGTGGTCGCCGCCGGGCTGGCCGAGCGCTGCGAGGCGCAGGTCGCGTACGCGATCGGCAAGGCCCACCCGGTGAGCCTGTTCATCGAGACCTTCGGCACCGAGAACGTGCCGGTCGAGCGGATCGAGCGGGCCGTCGGTGAGGTCTTCGACCTGCGTCCGGCCGCGATCATCCGGGACCTCGACCTGCTGCGTCCGATCTACCAGCAGACCGCCGCCTACGGCCACTTCGGCCGGGAGCTGCCGGCGCTGACCTGGGAGAGCACCGACCGGGCCGCCGACCTGAAGTCGGTAGCGGGCGCCTGACCGGCACCACGCCCAGCGACCGGCGACCCGCTGACGGGTCGCCGGTCGCTCGGGTTTGCGTCGACGTCGCGCTGCCGCACCTCGACCGCCCCTTCGACTACCTGGTCCCCGCCGGGCTGGCCGACGACGCGGTCCCCGGGGTGCGGGTGAAGGTCCGCTTCGCCGGTCAACTGGTCGACGGATGGCTGCTGGAGCGGGTCGACAGCTCCGCGCACGACGGCCGGCTGGCCTACCTGGAGAAGGTGGTCTCGCCGGAGCCGGTGCTGGCCCCCGAGGTGGCCCGGCTGGCCCGCGCGGTCGCCGACCGGTACGCCGGCAACCTCGCCGACGTGCTCCGGCTGGCCGTCCCGCCCCGGCACGCCCGGGTCGAGAAGGAACCCCGCGCCGACCCCGTGCCGGTCGGCACCGAGCCGCCCGGCGTCGACCAGCCCGGCGCGGCCGGGGTCGATCCGCGTGGCTGGCGGGACTATCCGGCCGGCCCGGCGTTCCTGGCGGCGTTGGCCGACGGGCGGGCCCCCCGGGCGGTCTGGTCGGCGCTGGCCGGGGAGGACTGGGCGGCCCGCTACGCCGACGCGGTCGCCGCCACCCTCGTCGGGGGACGGGGCGCGGTCGTGGTGGTGGCCGACGCCCGGGACCTCGACCGGCTCGACGCGGCGCTGACCGCCCTGCTCGGCCCCGGCCGGCACGTGACCCTCTCCGCCGCGCTCGGCCCGGCCCGCCGCTACCGGGCCTTCCTGGCCGCCCGGCGGGGCGACGTGCCGGTGGTGATCGGCACCCGGGCCGCCATGTTCGCCCCCGTCGACCGGCTCGGTCTGGTGGCGATCTGGGACGACGGGGACGACCTGCACGCCGAGCCCCGGGCCCCCTACCCGCACGCGCGCGAGGTGCTGCTCACCCGGGCCCGGCTCGCCGACGCCGCCGCGCTGGTCGGCGGCTGGACCCGGACCGCCGAGGGACAGCTGCTGGTGGAGACGGGGTGGGCCCGCGAGGTGGTGGCGGACCGGGCGACCCTGCGGGCGCGTACCCCGGCGATCGCCCCGACCGGGGACGACCCGCAACTGGCCCGCGACCCGGGCGCGGCGACGGCCCGGCTGCCCAGCCTGGCCTGGACCACCGCCCGGGACACCCTGCGCGCGGACGCGCCGGTGCTGGTCCAGGTGCCCCGCCGGGGCTACCTGCCCTCGGTCTCCTGCGCGGAGTGCCGCACCCCGGCCCGCTGCCCGCACTGCGCCGGCCCGCTGGCGCTGCGTGCCGCCGACGCCCCGCCGGCCTGCCGCTGGTGTGGCCGGGTCACCGCCGCGTACGCCTGCCCGCAGTGCGGCGGGCGGCGGCTGCGGGCGGCCGTCACCGGGGCCCGCCGGACCGCCGAGGAGCTGGGCCGGGCGTTTCCCGGGGTGCCGGTGCGCACCTCGGGCCGCGACGAGGTGCTCGCCGCCGTGCCGGGCGGTGCCGCGCTGGTCATCGCCACCCCGGGCGCGGAACCGGTGGCCGACGGCGGGTACGGGGCGGTACTGCTGCTGGACTCCTGGGCCCTGCTCACCCGGGCCGATCTGCGGGCCGGCGAGGAGGCGCTGCGACGGTGGCTGTCCGCGGCGGCGTTGGCCCGTCCCGCCCCGGCCGGTGGCAAGGTGGTGGTGGTCGCCGACGGGGCCCTGGCCCCGGTGCAGGCGCTGCTGCGCTGGGACCCGGGCTGGTTCGCCGCCCGGGAGCTGGCCGAGCGGCGGGAGTTGGGCTTCCCGCCGGCGGTGAAGATGGCCAGCGTCACCGGGGGAGCGGAGGCGGTGGCCGACCTGCTGGCGCAGGTGCGGCTGCCGGACGGGGCGGAGGTGCTCGGTCCGGTCCCCGCCGACGAGGACCGGGAACGGATGCTGGTCCGGGTGCCCCGGTCGCGGGCCGCCGCGCTGGCCGGGGCGTTGCACACCGCCGCCGGGGTCCGCAGCGCCCGGCGGGCCGCCGAACCGGTCCGCCTCCAGGTCGACCCGCTCGCCCTGTTCTGAGTCACCGGTCAGTTCCATCGGGTGCCCGGCCAGCCTCCCGTCGCACCCCGGGTCCGCCGGACGGCGGGCGTACGCGTGATAGCATCGCCCCTCATGCCCGGGCGCACGAATGGCGCGACGAAGGCGGGAATGCGTCGGGTCGACGCCAAATCGATGAAGTCAATCAGCCGGTGAGCAGGGGTGGACCAGTCGTGACCGTTCGTCAGTCGATCGTCTTCAACGGTGACCTCGGCAGCGGCAAGAGCACCGTCTCCGTCGAGATCGCCAAGCGGCTGGGCCTGCGCCGGGTCAGCGTCGGCGACCTCTACCGGCAGATGGCCCAGGAACGCCAGATGACCGCCCTCCAGCTCAACCTGCACGCCGAGCTGGACCAGGCCGTTGACGGCTACGTCGACCAGCTCCAGCGCGACATCGCCGCCTCCGGTGAGTCGCTGGTGATGGACTCCCGGCTGGCCTGGCACTTCTTCACCCACGCGCTCAAGGTGCACATGATCACCGAGCCGGCCGAGGCGGCCCGCCGGGTGCTGCTGCGCCCCTCCGGCCCGGCCGAGAGCTACACCTCGCTGGCCGAGGCGGAGGCCAGGCTGCGCGAACGCAGCGACAGCGAGCGCAACCGGTTCATCCTCCGCTACGGCGTCGACAAGGCCCGGCTGCGCAACTACGACCTGGTCTGCGACACCACCCGGGCCTCCGCCGAGGAGGTCATCACGCACATCATCGACGCGTACGAGGGCCGGCTCGCCGCCGACGTGCTGCGCGACGCCCCCCCGTTGCTGCTGCTCGACCCGGCCCGGGTCTACCCGACCGAGGACGTCGCCACCCTGCGCGGACTCGACGGCTCCGGACTCGTCGGGGAGCTGGCGGCGGCCGGCGACGAGGCCCTCGCCCCGCTGCGGATCGGCTTCACCGGCGAGTACTTCTTCGTCGTCGACGGCCACCGCCGGCTCAGCGTCGCCCTGCGCAACGGCTTCCCGCTGGTGCCCGCGCAGCTCGTCGCCGAGGTGGACGAGCCGGTCGTCGGGCAGACCAGCGCCGTCGACTACTTCGCCGCCCACGTGCGCCCCAGCCTCGTGCACGACTGGGAGGCCGCCCACGGCACCCGGCTCCCGCTGCCCGCGCACGCCCTGCTCGGCGGGGACGCCGTGCTGGCCGGAGAACCCGGTGCCGGCGGCTGACCCGGCCGTCCCACCCCGATCACCACCCGTCGCGGTACGCCGGCCGGTGCCCCCGCCGCACTCCGTAGACTGGTACGGCACCACGCCGTCCAACGAAGGAGCCACCCCGCGTGACCGTCCAGCCCATCCGTCTGTTCGGGGACCCGGTGCTGCGCACGCCGGCCGATCCGGTCGTCGACTTCGACGTCGAGCTGCGTAGGCTCGTCGCCGACCTCACCGAAACGATGCGTGACCGCAGCGGTGCCGGGCTGGCCGCCCCCCAGATCGGCGTGGGTCTGCGGGTCTTCACCTTCGAGGTGGACGACGTGCTCGGTCACCTGGTCAACCCGGTGCTGGAGTTCCCCGACACCGAGGAGCAGGACGGCCCGGAGGGCTGTCTGTCCATCCCCGGGCTCTACTTCGACACCAAGCGCCGGCAGAACGTGATCGCCAAGGGCTTCAACGGCTACGGCGACCCGATGCAGATCGTCGGCACCGGGCTGATGGCCCGCTGCGTCCAGCACGAGACCGACCACCTCGACGGGGTGCTCTTCCTCGACCGGCTCGACCCGGCCGGGCGCAAGGAGGCGATGAAGGCGATCCGCCAGGCCGACTGGTACGACGAGGCCGCCCCGCCGACGGTCAAGGTCAGCCCGCACGCCGCCGGCAACCCCTTCGGTCTGGGCCGGTGACCGCCGGCATGCGGCTGGTCTTCGCCGGCACCCCGGCGGTCGCCGTACCCGCCCTGGCCGCCGTGCACGCCTCCGGGCACGAGGTGGTGGCCGTGGTGACCCGTCCCGACGCGCCCGCCGGCCGGGGCCGGGGCGTGTCGCGGTCCCCGGTCGGCGTCTGGGCCGACGAGCACGGCGTCGAGGTGCTCACCCCGGCCCGCCCCCGGGAGCCCGAGTTCCTCGACCGGCTCCGGGAGCTGGCCCCCGACTGCGTGCCGGTGGTCGCCTACGGCGCGCTGGTGCCCCCGGCGGCGCTGGAGATCCCCCGGCACGGCTGGATCAACCTGCACTTCTCACTGCTGCCCGCCTGGCGGGGCGCGGCACCCGTGCAGCACGCGGTGCTGCACGGCGACGAGCTGACCGGGGCCAGCGTCTTCCAGCTGGAGCAGGGGCTGGACACCGGCCCGGTCTACGGCACGCTCACCGACGAGATCCGCCCCACCGACACCTCCGGCGACCTGCTGGAACGGCTCGCCCACTCCGGTGCCGGGCTGCTGGTCGCCGTCCTGGACGCGATCGCGGCGGGCACCGCGCGGGCCGAACCGCAGCCCGCCGACGGGGTCTCGCTGGCCCCGAAACTGACCGTGGACGACGCCCGGGTGCGGTGGGGTGACCCCGCGTTCGCCGTCGACCGGCGGGTGCGTGCCTGCACCCCCGCGCCCGGTCCGTGGACGACGTTCCGCGGCGACCGGGTCAAGCTCGGCCCGGTGACCCCGGTCGGTAACGGCCCCACCCTGAAACCTGGAGAACTGTTGGTGGAGAAGTCCCGCGTGCTGGCCGGCACGGCGACGGTGCCGGTGCAACTCGGTGAGGTGCGCGCGGCGGGCAAGAAGGCCATGCCGGCGACCGACTGGGCGCGCGGCGTCCGGGTCGCCGCCGGGGAGGAACTCGCGTGACCGGGCCGACCGCACGCCCCGACCGTCCGGCCGGCGACGACCGGCGGCCGTCCGGCGGCACCCGGGGTGACCGCCCCGCCCGCACCGGCAGCTGGGGCGACCGGGCCGGGGCCGACCGGCGCGGCGGGCGACCCGGCCGCCCGGTCCGCCCGGCCGTGGACCTGCCCCGGTACGCCGCCTACCAGGCGGTCGCGGCGGTGCACCGCGACGACGCGTACGCCAATCTGGTGCTGCCGGCGATCCTGCGCGAGCAGGGGCTGGCCGGTCGGGACGCCGCCTTCGCCACCGAGCTGACCTACGGCACCCTGCGGCAGCTCGGCACCCTCGACACGATCCTCACCGCTGCGGCCGGTCGGGACGTCGCCCGGATCGACCCGCCGGTCCGCGACGCGTTGCGGCTCGGCGCCTACCAGCTGCTGCACACCCGGGTTCCGGCGCACGCCGCGGTGTCCTCCACGGTCGACCTGGTCCGCGCGGTGGGGGAGGGGGCCACCGGCTTCGCCAACGCGGTGCTGCGCGAGGTGGCCGGCCAGGACGTCGACGCGTGGACGGCCAAGCTCGCCCCGACCATGGCCGCCGACCCGATCGGCCACCTGGCCGTGACCTACAGCCACCCGCAGTGGATCGTGCGGGCCTTCGCCGATGCCCTCGGCGGTGACCTGGGCGAGGTGACCCGGCTGCTGATCGAGGACAACGAGCGCCCGCCGGTGCACCTGTGCGCCCGTCCGGGCCTCCTCGATCCGGCCGAGCTGGCCGACGAGGTCGGTGGCGCGCCGGGCGCGTTCTCGCCGTACGCGGTCTACCTGCCCGGTGGCGCGCCGGGTGACCTGGCGGCGCTGGCCGACGGCCGGGCGCACGTGCAGGACGAGGGTTCCCAGCTGGTGGCAAACGCGCTGGCCACGGCCCCGTTGGAGGGTCACGACGGCCGCTGGCTGGACCTGTGCGCGGGCCCCGGTGGCAAGGCCGGCCTGCTCGGCGCGCTCGCCGCGCAGCGGGGTGCCCGGCTGACCGCGGTGGAGGTCTCGGAGCACCGGGCCCGGCTGGTCGAGCAGGCCACCCGGGGGTTGCCGGTGGCCGTGCTGAACACCGACGGCCGGACGGTCGGGTCCGATCCGAAGCTGCCGGAGGGGCATTTCGACCGGGTGCTGGTCGACGCCCCGTGCACCGGGCTGGGGTCGCTGCGCCGCCGCCCGGAGTCGCGCTGGCGGCGGCAGCCGTCGGACCTGCCGCCGTTGACCCGGTTGCAGCGGGAACTGCTCACCGCCGCGCTGCGGGCGACCCGCCCGGGTGGTCTGGTCGCCTACGTGACCTGTTCCCCGCACACGGTGGAGACGCACGTGACGGTCACCGAGGCGGCCCGGCGCGCCGGGGTACCGGCGGATTTCGTCGACGCCCGCACGGCCCTGCCGCCGGGCATGCCAGGCCTGGGCGACGGCCCCACCGTCCAGCTCTGGCCGCACCGGCACGGCACCGACGCCATGTTCCTGGCCCTCCTCCGCCGCACCTGACCCTCACCCCCTGTCCCGCCCGCCCCGCCCACCCTCGGTGATCAAGAGGTTTGCGTCATCCGCCGACGGATCGTTGACGCAAACCTCTTGATCAACGGGAGCAGGCGGGACGGCGAGGAGGGACGGGGCGGGGGTCAGATCGTGGGTAGGCCCTTGGGGCCGGCGCCGCGCATCGAGCGGGTCAGCTTCCGGTCGTCGCTCCACAGGAAGCAGCGGATGCCCCGGTCGCCCTCCTCCCACTCCCGCTGCGACGGCGGATAGAAGATCGACCCGGCCCGGTACGGCAGCTCGTTGTTGTTGGGCACCTCGGCGAAGCCGGCGATCAACGCCATGCACCGCCGGTGCACCCGCTGGTTGGCGCGACCGAAATCGGCCCAGCTCAGGTCGCTGCGTTCCAGGTAGACGCCGACGAACTCGGCGCGGTGCGGCTCGGTGCAGAGCACCGGGGCCATGTAGTTGAGATTGTTGCCGATCAGTTTGGGATCGAAACAGCGGTGGCTGAGCGGATTGTCGCCGATCATCGCCCCGCGCAGGCTGCCGACCCGGTTGACCGGTCGGGTGTTGTCGATGCTGTCGGTCTCGCTGAGATCGCACCGGAACCAGCGGGCGCCGCTGTTCCACGCCGAGTTGGCCGGCAGCGCGATGTTCATCGTCAGCCGGGCCGAGTGCCAGTCGCCACCGAGGACGTCGCGGGCCCGCTGGTCGCACTCGGTACGGGCGGGACGCAACGCGGTGGAGCCCGGTTCGGGCCGTTCACCCCGGGTGACCGCGCCGGTGAACGTGCCGACGTGGATGGTCTCGGCCAGGTGGCTGCGCGCGCAGTCCACCGTCTCGTAGGTGCCGGCCTGCACGACCGGGGTGATCCGGGGCAGGCAGGCGTCCGTGGCGGGCACGAACGCCTGGGCGACCGGCAGCACCGGCCAGTCGTCGAGCAGGTCGCCGTCGGCGCCGTGCTGCGGCACGCAGCCGCTGAGCGCCACCGTCACCGTGCCGGCCAGCGCCAGCGCCACGAGCCACCGTCGCATCGTCCGCCCTTTCCGGGGATTGACGGCCCGTCGCCGTGCCCCCGCCCGGCGTGCCCGCCGCCGGGCGAGCATCATACGTGACCGTCCCTGATGGAGTGTTGCCTCTTGCGGGCCGTTCGGCCAGTCCGCACCGGCTCTTCGTCCCCGACTCCCGGTGAAAGGAGCCGAAGTTGCACCACGGGTCACGCCTGGGTCACAGGGCGTCGCTCATGGTGCCGTGCTGTCCGCGGCGGATGGCCGCGTTCGTACACTTGCCCTGTGACCGTACCGCCGTCGATCATCGCGCCCAGCATCCTCGCCGCCGATTTCGCCCGCCTCGCCGATGAAGTCCGCGCCGTCGAGGACGCCGCGGACTGGCTGCACGTCGACGTGATGGACAACCACTTCGTGCCGAACCTGACCATCGGCCTGCCGGTGGTGCAGAGCCTGCGGGCGGTGACCCGGCTCCCGTTCGACGTGCATCTGATGATCACCGACCCACGGCGGTGGGCCCCCGGTTACGCCGACGCCGGCGCGTACAACGTCACCTTCCACGCCGAGGCGTGCGACGACCCGGTCGCCCTGGCCAAGGACCTCCGCTCGGCCGGGGCCAGGGCCGGGCTGGCCATCGACCGGGACACCCCGATCGAGCCCTATCTCGACCTGCTGCCCAGCTTCGACACCCTGCTGATCATGACGATCAAGGCCGGCTTCGGCGGGCAACGGTTCATCCCGCAGCTGCTGGACAAGGTGCGGGCGGCCCGCCGGCACGTCGACAGCGGCCACCTGGAACTGCGCATCGAGGTCGACGGCGGGATCGCTGCCGACACCATCGAGCAGGCCGCGGCGGCCGGCGCGGACGCCTTCGTCGCCGGCACCGCGGTATACGGCGCGGACGACCCGGCCGAGGCGGTCCGTCGCCTGCGCGGGCTGGCGGAGCGCGCCAACGCCGGGGCCTGAGGTGGAGCCCACCGGCGACCGCCCCGACGTGATCCTGGTCGTCGACGACGACGAGGACATCGCCCGTTTCGTCGAGTTCAACCTGCGGCTGCACGGCTTCGAGGTGCTGCACGCCGGGGACGGCCAGGAGGCGCTCGACATGATCGAGCAGCACAAGCCGGACCTGGCCGTGGTCGACCTGATGATGCCGCGCATCGACGGCCTGGAGCTGACCCGCCGGCTGCGCGCCAACCCGATCACCTCGGCCCTGCCGGTGATCATGCTGACCGCCAAGGGCATGACCGTGGACAAGGTGCACGGGCTCAGCGCCGGCGCCGACGACTACCTGGTCAAGCCGTTCGACACCGCCGAGTTGGTGGCCCGGGTCAGCTCCACGCTGCGCCGCAACAAGGAGTTCCGCGAGGTCTCCCCGCTGACCGGCCTGCCCGGCAACAGCCGGATCCGCCGGGAGATCAGCGACCGGGTCCGCAGCGGCGTCGACTACGCCGTCGGCTACATCGACATCGACCGGTTCAAGAGCGTCAACGACCGGTACGGCTTCGTGCGGGGCGACGAGTTCATCTCCGCGCTGGCCCGCAGCCTGCACCGGGCGGTGGTCGCGATCGGGTTGCCGCCGGCCTTCCTCGGCCACGTCGGCGGCGACGACTTCGTTATCGTCTGCGCGCCCGACCAGATCCGCCCGCTGACCTCCCGGGCCGTGGTCGACTTCGAGAAGAGCGCCGACACCCTCTACGACCCGACCGACCGGGAACGCGGCTTCGTCGAGCTGAAGGACCGGCGGGGCAACATCCGCCGGGCCGCCCTGGTCACGCTGTCGATCGGCGTCTCGCTCTCCGACGCCCGTAAGCGCTTCACCGACCCGCTCGCCGCGATCGCCGTGGCCAGCGAGATGAAAACGGTCGCCAAGAGCCAACCGGGGTCATACGTCGCAGTCGACAGGCGGCGGGCCGACGGGGTGTGAAGTAGCACGCTGGAGGTGGCGAACTCCCCCGGGTGACGTGTAAGACTTCGCATGTACCCACCACGCGCTGGCGGGGCTCGGTGAAATTCCGAACCGGCGGTGATCCACGCTCGACGTGGTAAGCCCGCGACCCGGACGGCTGTGCCGCCCGGTGGACCTGGTGAGAATCCGGGGCCGACGGTGGGGGAGCGGTTCTTCCGCACCCCCGACAGTCCGGATGGGAGACAGCGCGCGGGCGGGGCGGGCCTGCGCGAGCGCGTGGGCTCCCCCGGGGGCGGCCCTGCCGTTCCCGGTTCCGCCGCCGCCTGTCCGGCTGCTCCCGTACCGCCCGCGCGGGGACCGGCGAGCGAGAGGGCAGGGCATGGGCGGCGTCTCCGTGGACGAGGCGATGCGTCGTGCCATCGAGTTGGGTGCCCGGGGCCTCGGCACCACCAGTCCCAACCCGGTCGTCGGCTGCGTGCTGCTCGACGCGGACGGCGTCGTCGTCGGGGAGGGCTTCCACGCCTACACCGGCGGGCCGCACGCCGAGATCGTCGCGCTCGCCCAGGCCGGCGAGCGGGCCCGGGGCGGTACCGCCGTGGTCACCCTGGAGCCGTGCGACCACACCGGTCGCACCGGCCCGTGCAGTCACGCGCTGATCCGCGCCGGCATCGCCCGGGTGGTCATCGCCGTGCCCGACCCCAACCCGGTCGCCTCGGGTGGCGCCGCCACCCTGCGCGCCGCCGGGGTGCGGGTCGAGTCCGGGGTACGCGCCGACGAGGCCGAGGCCGGCAACGTCGCCTGGCTGACCTCGATGCGGCGCGGCTGGCCGTACCTGATCTGGAAGTACGCCGCGACCCTCGACGGCCGGTCCGCGGCGGCCGACGGCAGCAGCATGTGGATCACCTCTGAGGCCGCCCGGATGGACGTACATGCGTTGCGCGGCACGGTCGACGCGGTCATCGCCGGCGTCGGCACCGTGCTCGCCGATGATCCCCGGCTGACCGCCCGCAATCTGCGCGACGGCACCCTGGCGATCCGCCAGCCGCTGCGGGTGGTGGTGGACAGCGCGGGGCGTACCCCGGCCGACGCCCGGGTCCGTGACGGTGCCGCCCGCACCTGGATCGCCACCGTCGCCGAGGTCGGTGCCGGCCCGGACGGCCGGGTCGACCTGCCGGCCCTGCTGGCCGAACTGCACCACCGGGGGGTACGCGCCGCGCTGCTGGAGGGCGGCCCCCGGCTGGCCGGGGCGTTCCTCGCCGCCGGCCTGGTCGACCGGGTCGTCGGGTACGTCGCGCCGAAGCTGCTCGGGGCCGGCCCGACCGCGCTGGTCGACGCGGGTGTGACGACCATCGCCGACGCCATCGATCTGGAAATCACCGACGTTACCCGGGTCGGGTCCGACCTGAGGATCACCGCGCTGCCCCGGAAGAGGGAGGCCTGAGATGTTCACCGGCATCGTCGAGGAATTGGGCGAGGTCGTCCGGATCGCCGACACCGGGGGTGACTCGGCACTGGTCGCGATCCGCGGCCCGCTGGTCACCTCCGACGCCCGGCACGGCGACTCCATCGCGGTCAACGGGGTCTGCCTGACCGTGGTCGACGTCGACGGCGGGGTGTTCACCGCCGACGTGATGGGCGAGACGCTGCGCCGCTCGGCGTTGGGCGGGCTGCGCCCCGGCGATCCGGTCAACCTGGAGCGGGCCGCCGCGCTGAACAGCCGGCTCGGCGGGCACCTGGTGCAGGGCCACGTCGACGGCGTCGGCGAGGTGCTCTCCCGGGAACCGGCCGAGCAGTGGGAGACGCTGCGGTTCCGGCTGCCCACCGCGCTGGCCCGGTACGTGGTGGAGAAGGGCTCGATCACCGTCGACGGGGTGTCGCTGACCGTGGCGGCGGTCGGCGACGACTGGTTCGCCGTCGGGCTGATCCCGACCACCCTCAAGCTCACCACGCTCGGCGGGCGGGGGGTCGGCGCCCCGGTCAACCTGGAGGTGGACGTGCTCGCCAAGTACGTCGAACGTCTCCTCGACGCCCGCCTGCCCGCCGGCCCCGCCGGGACCGACGGCACCGCCCCGGCGCTGCCCGGCGACGCCGCCGGAGGGGCGCGGTGAGCGGGCCGGTCGGCTGGCTGCTCGACGCGCAGGTGCACGTCGTCGGTTCCCCGGTGCTGGTCCGGGAGATCGTCGGCAACGCCTTCGGGCTGGTCTCGGCGCTGCTCGGGCTGCGCCGGCTGGTCTGGGCCTGGCCGGTCGGCATGATCGGCAACGGGCTGCTGTTCACCGTCTTCCTCGGCGGGGTGTTCGCCACCCCGCAGGCGCACGACCTCTACGGCCAGGCCGGCCGGCAGGTCTTCTTCTTCGCGGTCAGCGTCTACGGCTGGTGGCGGTGGTCGCGCAACCGCCGCCAGGGCGGGGACGCCCCGGCGGTCACCCCCCGCTGGGCCACCGGCCGGGAACGGCTCGGTCTGCTGCTGGCCGCCGTGCTCGGCACCGCGCTGGGCTACCCGCTGCTCGCCGCGCTCGGCTCGTGGGGGCCGCTGCCGGACGCCTGGATCCTCACCGGCAGCCTGCTGGCCACCTACGGCATGGCCCGGGGCTGGGTGGAGTTCTGGTTGGTCTGGATCGCGGTGGACGCGGTCGGCGTACCGCTGCTGCTGCGCGGCGGCTTCTACCCCTCGGCGGCCATGTACCTGGTCTACGGCGCCCTCTGCGTCTGGGGCTTCGCCGCCTGGTGGCGCAGCTCGCGGGTCAGCCGTACGGCGTCGACACCGATCCCGTCCACCTACTCGGAGGTCGTGGCATGAGCACCCAGGCGGTCACCTTCGCCCGCATCGAGGAGGCGGTGGCGGACATCGCCGCCGGCCGGCCCGTCGTGGTGGTCGACGACGAGGACCGGGAGAACGAGGGCGACTTGATCTTCGCCGCCGAGCTGGCCACCCCGGAGCTGCTCGCCTTCATGGTCCGCTGGACCTCCGGGTACGTCTGCGTCCCGTTGACCGAGGCGGAGTGCGACCGGCTGGACCTGCCGCCGATGCACCACACCAACCAGGACCGGCGCGGCACCGCCTACACGGTGACCGTGGACGCCCGGGAGGGGGTCAGCACCGGCATCTCGGCCGCCGACCGGGCGCACACCATCCGGCTGCTCGCCGACCCCGGCACCGACCCGACGGACCTGGCCCGCCCCGGCCACGTGGTGCCGCTGCGGGCCCGTGCCGGCGGGGTGCTGCGCCGTCCCGGGCACACCGAGGCGGCGGTCGACCTGACCCGGCTGGCCGGGCTGCGTCCCGCCGGGGTGCTGTGCGAGCTGGTCAACGACGACGGCACCATGATGCGCCTGCCGGATCTGGAGAAGTTCTGCGCCGAGCACTCGCTCACCCTGGTCACCATCGCCGACCTGGTGGCGTACCGGCGGCGGCACGAGAAGCAGGTGGAGCAGGTCGCGCAGGCGCGGATGCCCACCCCGTACGGGGTGTTCCGGGCGCTGGGCTACCGGGCCGAACACGACCCGGCCGAGCACGTCGCGCTGGTCTTCGGCGAGCTGGGCGAGGGCGACGACGTGCTGGTCCGGGTGCACTCCGAGTGTCTCACCGGGGACGTCTTCGGCTCGTTGCGCTGCGACTGTGGGCCACAGTTGCAGGCGTCGCTGGCCCGGGTCGCCCGGGAGGGGCGGGGCGTGGTGCTCTACGTGCGCGGGCACGAGGGGCGCGGCATCGGCCTGCTGCACAAGCTCCAGGCGTACCAGCTCCAGGACCAGGGCCGCGACACCGTGGACGCGAACCTCGACCTGGGGCTGCCGGCCGACGCCCGGGACTACGGCACCGGCGCGCAGATCCTCTACGACCTGGGGGTCCGGTCGATGCGGCTGCTCACCAACAACCCGGCCAAGCGGGCCGGGCTGGAGGGGTACGGGCTGACCATCACCGGCCGGGAGGGGCTGCCGGTCCGGCCGCACCCGGAGAACGTGCGCTACCTGCGGACCAAGCGGGACCGGATGGGCCACCTGTTGGACGAGCTGGACGAGATGACCGAGATGACCGAGGCCCCGATGGGTCGTCCGGTCCCCGGCGACGAGATCGGAGCATGACGATGGCGGGTTTCGGTGAACCCGGAGTGACCCCGGTGGACGCCGCCGGGCTGACCGTCGGGGTGGTGGCGGCACGCTGGCACGGCGAGCTGACCGACCACATGCTCGACCGGGCGGTGGCCGCCGCGCAGGCGTGCGGGGCGCGGGTGGTGACGGCCCGGGTGGCCGGCTCGGTGGAGTTGCCGGTGGTGGCGCAGGCCCTGGCCCGGCGTTGCGATGTGGTGGTGGCGCTGGGCGTGGTGGTGCGCGGCGCGACCGCCCACTTCGACTACGTCTGCCGGTCGGTGACCGACGGCCTGACCCGGGTCGCCCTGGACGAGGGCAAGCCGGTGGCGCACGGGGTGCTGACCGTGGAGAACCTCGACCAGGCCCGGGACCGGGCCGGGCTGCCCGGCTCCGCCGAGGACAAGGGCTGGTCGGCCACCGTCGCCGCCCTGGACGCCGCGCTGGCGGTCCGGGCCGTGTCCACGGCCAACGGCCACCGCGTCGGCTTCGCCGGCTGACCACCCGGCAGGGCCCGCCGGGCCGGCGGGCTGTGGCCTCGTGAGCCGATGTTGTGGGGTCCGGCGGACGTAGACCCTGCAACATCGGCCCATACGGGTCGTTCCGGAGGGCGCGGTCCCGCTACAGCCGGCCGGCCTCGATGATCCGCCTGAGGAACTGCCGGGTACGCGGTTGGGTCGGTTCGCCGAACACCTGGGCGGGCGGGCCGGTCTCGACCACCCGACCGGCGTCGAGGAAGCAGACCTGGTCGGCGACCTCCCGGGCGAACCCCATCTCGTGGGTGGCCAGCACCATGGTCATCCCGTCGGCCTTGAGGTCCCGGATCATCGCCAGCACCTCCCCGACCAGTTCGGGGTCGAGCGCCGAGGTGACCTCGTCCAGCAGCATCAGCCGGGGCGAGTTGGCCAGCGCCCGGACGATCGCCACCCGCTGCTGCTGGCCGCCGGAGAGCCGGTCCGGGTAGGCGTCCGCCCGGTCGGCCAACCCGACCCGGGCGAGCAGCTCCCGGGCCTGCGCCTCGGCCTCGGCCCGCGCCCGCCGGTGCACCCGGCGCGGCGCGAGGGTGACGTTCTCCAGCACGCTCAGGTGCGGAAACAGGTTGTACGACTGGAAGACCATGCCGATGCGCCGACGCACCCGGTCGGGGTCGACCCGGGGGTCGGAGATCTCCTCGCCGTCGAGCGTGATGGTGCCGTCGTCGAGTTCCTCCAGCAGGTTGACGCAGCGCAGCAGCGTCGACTTGCCCGATCCCGACGCCCCGATCAGGGCGACCACCTGGTGTTCGTCGACGGTCAGGTCGAGCCCGTCGAGCACCACCCGGCCGCCGAACTCCTTGCGTAGCCCCCGGCAGGTCAGCACGGCCATTCTCAGCCTCCGGACTGGCGTCGGGCCGCCCGCAGCGTCACCCAGTCGGTGACCGCGATCAGCGGGATGGCGAGCAGCACGAACAGCACCCCGGCCACGATGTACGGGGTGTAGTTGAAGGTCTCCGCGGTGGCGATCTGGGCCGCCCGGACGGCGTCGATCGGGCCGGCCAGGGAGACCAGGCCGACGTCCTTCTGCAACGCCACCACGTCGTTGAGCAGCGGCGGCGCGACCCGCCGGACGGCCTGCGGCAGCACCACGTGCCGCATGGTCTGCCGGTAGGTCAGCCCCAGCGAGCGGGCCGCCGCGAGCTGGCTGGGGTGCACCGACTCGATGCCCGCCCGGAACACCTCCGCCAGGTAGCCGCCGTAGGTGAGCACCAGCGCCAGCCCGCCGAGCACCAGCACCGGGGGCATCCCCTGCAACCGCAGGCCGGGCACGCCGAGGGTGAGCACGTACAGCACGATGATCAGCGGCAGGCCGCGGAAGGTGTACGTGTACCCGGCGGCGAGCGCGCGGACCGGGAAGAAGACCGGCCCGCGCAGGGTCCGCAGCAGCGCGATCAGCAGGCCGAGCAGCAGCGCCCCGACGGCACAGCAGACCAGCAGCCGGACGTTGAGCCACAGCCCGACGAGCACCTCCGGCAGGGCGTCGCGGGCGATCCTCGGGTCCAGGAACGAACCGCGCACCCGGTCCCAGCCGGGTGCGCCGGTGACCGCGACGACCAGCAGCGTGCCGAGCACCGCCGTGGAGGCGGCGGCGACCAGCACGCTGCGGGTCGTCTGCCGACGCCGGTACGCCGCCCGCCGCCGCTGCGCCGCCGACGGGAGGTGCGGCCGGTCCACCGCCGGACCGCCGTCGCCTGCTGACAGCCGGCTCACTGGAGTTCGGTCGCCCCCGCCACCTGGGCGAGCCACTTCTGCTCCAGTTGCTTGAGCGTGCCGGCCTCGGCGAGTTCCCCGACGGTCTTGCTGACGCACAGGGTGAGCGGGGAGTCCTTGTCCAACAGCAGCCCGAACGCCTCAGGCGCACCCACCTGCGGCAGCTGGCCGACGATGGTGGCGTCGGTGAGCTCCGAACCGGTGATGTAGAACGCGGTCGGCAGGTCGACCACCAGCCCGTCGAGCTGGCCGTTCTGCAGGGCCTTCTTGGCGTCGTCGTTGCTGTTGTAGACCTGCGGCTTGACCGAGGGCTTGATCAGCGCGGTGATCGCCTGGTAGCTGGTCGTGCCGACCTGCGCGCCGAGCTTGGCGTTCTTCAGGTCCGCCACCGACTTCTTCCCGGCGATCTTGGACGACTTGAGCGCGATGACCGTCTGCCGCACCAGGTAGTACGGGGCGGAGAAGTCGACCGCCTGCTTGCGTTCCTCGGTGATGGAGAACTGGTTGATGTCGAAGTCGAAGGTCTTCGGGCCGGGCGCGATGGCGGTGTCGAACTTCACCCGGGTCCAGGTGACGTCCCCCCGCGCGTACCCGAGCCTCTCGGCCACCGCGTACGCGACGGCGGACTCGAAACCCTCGCCGCTGTCCGGCTTGTTGCCCGTGAACCACGGCTCGTACGCGGGTTCGTCGGTGGCGATGGTGAGCTTGCCGGCCGTCCGGGTCTTCAGGCTGTCCTTGGCGCAGGACGCCGCCGTGGGGACGGTGTCGGGGGTGGTGGGCGTGGGGTCCTGCGGGGCGCATCCGGCCACGGCGACGAGGAGCACGGCGGCGGTGGCGGCGGCGCGGGTACGTGAGCTGCTGCTGACCATGGCCGCCAGGATAGAGAAGACCACCGATCCCTCGAAGGGTGTCCCATCAGGTAGATGAGAGATCGATGTGCAAACGTGTCCGGCCCGTTGCCGCTGCCCGCTGACCCGCGCCCGGGCCGGCCGGAGCGCCCGGCCTCCCCGGATGCGTCCCAGCCTGCGGGAACGGGGTGCGGGCCGGGCGACCCGGCGCGTGAGGCGTCGGTGGGTGGCTGGAAGAATCCGGTTCCGTGAAGACGTTCGAGGAGTTGTTCGCCGAGCTCCAGGCCAAGGCCGCCGCCGGCACGCCGGGTTCCGGCACGGTCGACGCCCTGGCCAAGGGGGTGCACTTCGTCGGCAAGAAGGTCGTCGAGGAGGCGGCCGAGTCGTGGATGGCCGCCGAGCACGAGGGCCCGGAGCGCACCGCCGAGGAGATCTCCCAGCTGCTGTACCAGGTGCAGGTGCTGATGCTGGCCAGCGGTCTGGAGCTGAAGGACGTCTACCGACATCTGTGAGTGCGCCGCGTCGTTGATCTGATCCGATCGAAGGAGCACTCCGTCATGCTGCGTGTCGCCGTACCCAACAAGGGCGCCCTGGCCGAGAAGGCCGCCCAGATGCTGCGCGAGGCGGGCTACCGCCAGCGCACCGACCCCAAGGACCTGGTCTGCCCGGACGAGGCCAACGACATCGAGTTCTTCTACCTGCGTCCGAAGGACATCGCCACCTACGTCGGCTCGGGTGACCTCGACGTCGGGATCACCGGCCGGGACCTGCTGATCGACTCCGGCGCGCCCGCCGAGGAGGTGGTCGACCTGGCGTTCGCCCGGGCGACCTTCCGCTTCGCCGCCCGTCCCGGGGACGTCGGCGACGTGCAGGAGCTGGGCGGGCACCGGATCGCCACCGCGTACCCGGGGCTGGTCGAGCGCTACCTGGCCGACCTGGGCGTCAAGGCCGACGTGATCCGGCTCGACGGTGCGGTGGAGAACGCCATCCGGCTCGGGGTCGCCGACGTGGTCGCCGACGTGGTGGAGACCGGCGCGACCCTGCGTCAGGCCGGGCTGGTCGTCTTCGGTGACCCGCTGTTGCACTCCTCGGCGGTGCTGGTCCGCCGGGCCGGCGCGCCGGTCCACCCGCAGGCGGAGCAGTTGCTGCGTCGCCTGCACGGGGTGCTGGTGGCCCGCCGGTACGTGATGCTCGCCTACGACGTGCCGGCCGGCCTGCTCGACCGGGCCAGCGGCCTGACCCCGGGCATCGAGTCGCCGACGGTCTCCCCGCTGCACCGGGAGGGCTGGGTCGCGGTGCAGGCGATGGTGCTCCGCGACGACGTGCACCGGATCATGGATGAGCTGTACGAGCTGGGCGCCCGCGCGATCCTGGTCACCAACATCCACGCCTGCCGGCTCTGACCGCCGCCCCGCCCGCGCCCGGCCTGACCCGACCCGTCCCGGCGCGGCGGGTGGCGGCGCGACGCCGCCGGGGCCGGGTGGCAGACTGGAGCGGTGAGCGACACCGAGTTGATCCGTCTCAGGCCGCGTCGTGTCCGGGTCGTCTGCTGGGCCTCGGCGATCGCCCTGCTGGTGGTCTTCAGCCTGGTCGCCACCTCGTTGACCGGGGCGACCGGCGAGGGCTACGGCACCTTCCAGCGCGGCGACCAGTTCGCCATGATCGGCCTCGGCGTGTTCGGCGCGCTGGGCATCCTGCTGTTCACCCGGCCCCGGGTCGAGGCGGACGCCCGGGGGGTCCGGGTGCGCAACATCCTCGGCTCGTACGAGCTGCCGTGGGAGGTGGTCCGGGGGGTGCGCTTCGACCGGGGTGCGCCGTGGGCCAGCCTGGAGCTGCACGACGACGACCTGCTGCCGATGGTGGCGCTGCAGGCCGCCGACAAGCAGCTCGCGGTCGACGGGGTCCGTGCGCTGCGTCGGCTGCACCAGGCCCACCTGGCCGGCCTGGGCGGCACTCCGGCCCGTTGACCGCCCGGCCCGGCCCGACCGGGACGGCGAGCACCGATGACACCCCGGTTCGTCGCCCTCCGCCGGGCTGTCGTACCGGGCTGACCTGCGGGCCCGGTTTGGGGGATGGCTGCGCCGGGGTGTAGTGTTGCCACGTCGACCAGACTGCCCCCGCCTGTGGCGTGTGGGTGGTCCCGAAGCGGAGCGCCTGCTCCCACCCGAGTCGCCCCCGAGGTGGCCGGGTCCGGTCACCGGTTCCGGGTTCGTCCCGGTGCCGGATGCGCGATCCTGTGATCGTGCCGACCGGTCGAGCGGGCCCTGGCATGCGCCGGGGCCTTCTGCTTTCCGGGTCGCCCCCACCCGGGGGCCGCGCGGGGTCGGCCACGCAGCAGACTCGACTCGAGGAGGCCCCATCAGCGTCGAACCACGCGTGAACGAGCAGATCCGGGCACGTGAGGTCCGACTGGTCGGCCCTGAGGGTGAGCAGGTGGGCATCGTCCCGCTGGAGCGCGCCCTGCAGCTGGCCGCGGACGTCGACCTGGACCTGGTCGAGGTTGCGCCGATGGCGCGCCCGCCGGTGTGCAAGCTCATGGACTTCGGCAAGTTCAAGTACGAGAGCGCACTCAAGGCGCGCGAAGCGCGGCGTAACCAGCAGCAGACCGTCATCAAGGAGATGAAGCTCCGGCCGAAGATCGACCCGCACGACTACGAGACCAAGAAGGGTCACGTGGTGCGGTTCCTCAAGGCCGGCGACAAGGTCAAGGTGACGATCATGTTCCGCGGTCGGGAGCAGAGCCGTCCGGAGCTGGGTTACCGGCTCCTGCGCCGGCTCGAGTCCGAGATCACGGACCTGGGATACGTCGAGGCCGCTCCGAAGCAGGACGGCCGTAACATGATCATGGTTCTCGCTCCGCACCGGGCCGTCAAGGCATCCGCGGTCGCCGCCACGGCGTCCCGTGGTGGCCCCCGGGACCGGGCCGCGGAGGAATCGGCCGCCCCGGCAGGTGGCGAGCCCCCGGTGGCCGGCGAGACCGCAGCAGCCGGCGAGACCGGCCCGACCGCTGACATCAGCGGCCAGTAACAGGGAGAGACGTTCCACATGCCGAAGATGAAGAGCCACACGGGTATGGGCAAGCGGGTCAAGGTGACCGGCAAGGGCAAGATCGTCGCCCAGCAGGCCGGCCTTCGCCACAACCTGGAGAAGAAGCCGTCCACCCAGACCCGGCGGCTGACCGGCACGGTCGAGCTGGCCAAGTCCGACGTCAAGCGCATCAAGAAGCTGCTCGGCCGCTGACGCGCGCCACCTTTACCTAACAAGGAGTTGAGATGGCACGCGTCAAGCGGGCTGTGAACGCCCAGAAGAAGCGTCGTACCCTGCTGGAGACCGCGAGCGGTTACCGCGGTCAGCGCTCCCGGCTGTACCGCAAGGCCAAGGAGCAGGTGCTGCACTCGATGCAGTACGCCTACCGGGACCGTCGCGACCGCAAGGGCGACTTCCGGCAGCTCTGGATCCAGCGCATCAACGCTGGCGCCCGGGCCAACGGCATGACCTACAACCGGCTGATCCAGGGCCTGCGCCTGGCCGGCATCGAGGTCGACCGCAAGATCCTGGCCGACCTGGCCGTCCACGACGCCGCGGCGTTCGCCGCGATCGTCGAGCTGGCCCGCGCCGCCGTGGCGGCCGAGGGCACCGGTGGCGCCGCGGCCCAGGCCGCCTGACCCACCCCGGCAGCAGATCGAGGCGTCTCCCATGCAGTCACCACCGCGCGGGAGACGCCTCGACGCCGTCACCGGCCCGTTCACCCCGCGTACGCCCCGGGTGGTCGCCGCCCGCCGGCTGCACCGCCGGCGCGACCGCGACGCCACCGGCCGGTTCCTGGCCGAGGGGCCGCAGGCCGTCCGTGAGGCCCTCGACCGCACCGGCACAGTGGTGGAGCTGTTCGGCACCCCGGCCGCGCTCGACCGGTACGCCGACCTCGCGGCCGGTGCCGCCCGCGCCGACCTGCCCGTCTCCGAGGTCACCGACGAGGCCCTGGCCGCGCTCACCGAGACCGTCACCCCGCAGGGTGTGGTCGCCGTCTGCCGGCACCTCGACGTGCCGCTGGACGACGCCCTGGTGCGCGGCCCCCGCCTGGTCGCGGTCCTCGCCGGCATCCGCGACCCGGGCAACGCCGGCACCGTGCTGCGCACCGCCGATGCGGCCGGCGCGGGGGCGGTGGTCTTCGCCGGCGACACCGTCGACCCGTACAACGGCAAGTGCGTACGCGCCTCCGCCGGCAGCCTGTTCCACGTCGACGTGGTCCGCGCCGCCGACCCGCAGGACGTGGTCGACGCGCTGCGCGCCGCCGGGCTCACCGTCCTCGCCACCACCGGCTACGGCGACAGCGACCTCGACGACCTCGCCGACCAGGGCCGGCTCGCCGGCCCCACCGGCTGGCTGTTCGGGGCCGAGGCGCACGGCCTGCCCGGGGAGTTGACCGCCGCCGCCGACGCCCGGGTCCGGGTGCCGCTGCACGGGCGGGCCGAGAGCCTGAACCTGGCTGCGGCCGCCGCCGTCTGCCTGTACGCTTCAGCCCGAGCACTGCGCCGACCACGGTCGGGCGCACACCCAGCAGGGGAGCAGGTCACGTGAGGAACGCGCCACGGCGTTCGTTTAGCCAGCCCGCCGGTGTCGGCGGGCGGCGGGCCTGACCTTCCTCCGCGCGTAACTCCCACCGGCGGGCTGCGGCACCGCCGCGCGTCCGTAGACTCGCCTAGCCGCCTGAGAAGGGCCGGCGCCGCCGTGAGGGAGTGCCCGTACGCCATGAGTTACCGCAACGATCCGTACGACCCGAAGCAGGTCGCCCTGCTCGACCCGGCCGCCCTGGCCGGGGCCGTGGCCGACGCCGAAAATGCGTTCGCCGCCGCCGCCGACCCGGACGCGCTGACCGCGCTGCGCCCCGCGCACCTCGGCGACCGGTCCCCGGTGTCGCTGGCCCGCCGGGAGATCGGCGCGCTGCCGCCGGCCGCCAAGGCCGACGCCGGCAAGCGGGTCAACGAGGCCCGCCGGGCCATCGAGTCCGCCTACGCCGCCCGCGCCGAGGTGCTCGACCGGGAGCAGGCGGCCCGGGTGCTGGTCGAGGAGCGGGTCGACGTGACCCTGCCGTACGACCGGCGGCCCCGGGGGGCGCGGCACCCGCTGTCGACCCTGATGGAGCAGATCAGCGACCTGTTCGTCGGGATGGGCTACGAGGTGGCCGAGGGCCCCGAGGTCGAGCTGGAGTGGACCAACTTCGACGCGTTGAACATCCCCGCCGACCACCCGGCGCGCGGGCTGATGGACACCTTCCACATCGCACCGCCGCCCGGCGCGGACACCTCCGGCCTGGTGCTGCGCACCCACACCTCGCCGGTGCAGGCGCGCACCATGCTCACCCGCAAGCCCCCCATCTACGTGGTGGTGCCCGGCCGGGTCTACCGCACCGACGAGCTGGACGCCACCCACGCGCCGGTCTTCCACCAGGTCGAGGGCCTGGTGGTGGACCGGGGCATCACGATGGCGCACCTGCGCGGCACCCTCGACCACTTCGCCCGCGCCATGTTCGGCGAGGGGGCGAAGACCCGCTGGCGTCCGCACTACTTCCCGTTCACCGAGCCGTCCGGGGAGTTCGACGTCTGGTTCCCCGAGCACCGCGACGGTCCGCGCTGGGTCGAGTGGGGCGGCTGCGGCATGGTCAACCCGAGGGTGCTGCGGGCCTGCGGCATCGACCCCGAGGTCTACTCCGGGTTCGCGTTCGGCATGGGCATCGACCGGACGGTGATGTTCCGGCACGGGGTCAGCGACATGCGGGACATGGCCGAGGGCGACGTGCGGTTCACCCGCGCGTTCGGGGCCGGGGCGTAGGGCGATGCGGGTACGAGTCACGGAGACGGTGGTCTGAGTCATGCGAGTTTCTGTCAGTTGGCTGCGGGAGTACGTCGACCTCCCCGTCGACCTGCCCACCGAGGACCTGGAACAGGCCCTGGTGGACCTCGGCATCGAGGTCGAGTCCGTGGTGGACCTGCGCCGTACGGTCACCGGTCCGCTGGTCGTCGGTGAGGTCCGCGAGATCGAGGAGCTGACCGGGTTCAAGAAGCCGATCCGGCACTGCCTGGTCGACGTGGGCACCGCCAACGGCACCGGCGAGTTGCAGCAGATCGTCTGCGGGGCGCGGAACTTCGCCCCCGGCGACCGGGTCGTGGTGATCCTGCCCGGCGGGGTGCTGCCCGGCGACTTCACCATCGGCGCGCGCAAGACGTACGGCCGGATGTCGGCCGGCATGATCTGCTCGGCGATGGAACTGGGCCTGGGTGACGACCACTCCGGCATCATCGTGCTGCCGCCGGACACCCCGGCCCGCCCCGGCGACGACGCCCGCCCGGTGGTGGGTCTCGACGACGTCGTGGTCGAACTGGAGATCACCCCCGACCGGGGGTACGCGCTGAGCGTGCGCGGCATCGCGCGGGAGCTGGCGTACGCCCTCGGGGTGGCCTTCCGCGACCCGGGCCGGGTGCCCGCGCCGGCCGGTACGGCGCAGCCGGCGTACCCGGTGCAGGTGCGTGACACCGTCGGCTGCGACCGGTTCACCGCCCGGATGGTCCGGGGGGTCGACCCGACGGCGGCCACGCCCGGCTGGATGCGGCAGCGGCTCACCGTGGCCGGGGTGCGCAGCATCTCGCTGGCGGTGGACGTCACCAACTACGTGATGCTGGAACTGGGCCAGCCGATGCACGCCTTCGACGCCGACCGGATCACCGGCCCGCTGGTGGTGCGGCGGGCCGAGGCGGGCGAGAAGGTGACCACCCTGGACGGTGTGGTCCGCTCGCTCACCGCCGAGGACATGGTGATCTGCGACGACACCGGCCCGGTCTCGCTGGCCGCGGTGATGGGCGGCGAGACCAGCGAGGTGGTCGGCGGCACCACGAACGTGCTGCTGGAGGCCGCCCACTGGGACCCGGTGATGGTCGGCCGCACGGCCCGCCGGCACAAGCTGTTCAGCGAGGCGGCCAAGCGGTGGGAGCGGGGCGTCGACCCGGCGCTGCCGCTGGTGGCCCTGCAGCGCGCCGTCGAGCTGCTCACCACCCACGGCGGGGGCGAGGCCGGCGCGGAGATTCTCGACCTCGACCACGTCCGGCCGATGCGTCAGGTAGTCCTCCCGGTCGACCTGCCGTCGCGCCGGGTCGGGGTGGACTACTCCCCGCAGCGGGTGGTCGACCTGCTGGAGCAGGTGGGTTGCACGGTGATCCGGGGCACCGACCGGCTGGCCGAGGACGCGGGCACGGTCGCGACGACGGCCGGCGGCGGCGACGTGCTCACCGTCACCCCGCCGACCTGGCGGCCCGACCTCACCGACCCGGCCGACCTGGTGGAGGAGGTGGTCCGCCTCGACGGGTACGACCGGGTGCCGTCGGTGCTGCCCACCGCGCCCCCCGGCCGGGGGCTGACCTGGCAGCAGCGTCGCCGCCGGGCGGTGGCCCGCTCGCTCGCCGAGCGCGGCTACGTCGAGGTGCTGGCGCTGCCGTTCGTCGCCCCGGAGCTGGCCGACCAGCTCGGGCTGCCCGCCGACGACCCGCGCCGGCCGGCGGTACGGCTGGCCAACCCGCTGTCCGAGGAGGAGCCGCTGCTGCGCACGACCCTGCTCGGCCCGCTGCTGGGCATCCTCAAGCGCAACCTGGGCCGGGGTCACCGTGACCTGGCGCTCTACGAGATCGGGGCGGTGTTCCACCCGCGTCCCGGGGTGGGTGCGCCGCCGGCCATGGGGGTGGACCGCCGGCCCACCGACGCCGAGTTCGCCGCCGCCGACGCGGTGGTGCCCGCCCAACCCCGGCACGTCGCGGTGGTGCTCACCGGGGACGTGGAGCCGGCCGGCTGGTGGGGGCCGGGCCGTGCCGCGGGTTGGGCCGACGCGGTGGAGGCCGGCCGGGCCGTGCTGGCCGCCGCCGACCTGCCGGCCGAGCGGATCGAGGTGCGGGCCGCCGAGCGGGCACCCTGGCATCCCGGCCGCTGCGCCGCGCTGCTGGTCGACGGGGAGGTGGTCGGTCACGCCGGTGAGCTGCACCCGGCGGTGCTGGCCGCGTTGGAACTGCCCCGCCGGACCAGCGCCATGGAACTCGACCTGGACGCCCTGCCGGCTGCCCCGGTGGTGTCCGCGCCGACCGTGTCCGGGTTCCCCCCGGCGCTGATCGACGTGGCGTTGGTGCTGGACGACTCGGTGCCGGCCGCCGACGTCCGGGCCGCGCTGGTCGAGGGGGCGGGCGAGCTGCTGGAGCACGTCCGGCTCTTCGACGTGTACGCCTCGGAGTCGCTCGGCGCGGGTCGCCGGTCGCTGGCGTACAAGCTCACCTTCCGGGCACCGGACCGGACGCTGACCGTGGAGGAGGCGGTGGCCGCGCGGGACGCCGCCGTGGCCGTGGCCGCCCAGCGGTTCGGGGCGATCCTGCGGGGCGCCTGACCCGCACCGGCCTGACGACGGCCCCGATCCGGTCACCAGGTCGGGGCCGTCGCGGTCACACGTCGTCGGTGACCTCCCCGCACTCCCGGAGCCCCGCCAGGTCGCGAACCGTGATCCGCCGGTAGTCGGTCTCCACCAACCCGTCGGCGCGCAGTTCCCGCAGCGCCTTCTGGATGGAGGTCTCGGCCGCGCCGCAGATGGTGGCGAGTTCCGGCTGGGTCAGGCGGACGTCGATGACCACCGCGTCGCGGTCCTGCCGGCCGTGCGAGCGGCACAGCTCGGCCACCACCCGGGCCACCCGGATCTTCACCGGGTACGACGAGAAGTCGATCCGCCGACGGTTGGACCAGCGCAACCGGTCGGAGACCATGGCGGCCAGTTCGAGGGCAGCGTCCGGATGGTCGCGCAGGAAGGTCTTGAACTGCGCCGGCTGGATGACGCTGTACCGGGTGGGGCCGCAGGTGGTCACCGTCGCCGACCGCGGACGGTCGTTGAGCGCCGACATCTCACCCACCAGGTCACCGCCGACCCGTAGCGCCAGCAGGGCGGTCCGCCCGTCGGGCAGGGACGCGGTGACCTTCGTCAGGCCGTCCTCCAGCAGCACCAGGTGCGCCTCGTGGTGACCCTCGTGAATGACGATCTGCCCGGCGGGCACCTGCCGGCGCACACCGGTGGCCAGCAACGCGTCCCGTACCGGGCGGTCGAGCCGTTGCAGGAAGGTCCCGTACGGCCAGTCGCCGTCGGGTCGGACGTGGGGTTGCCGCATCAGCACCGGCATCCTCCTCAGCAGACGAGAGGTGCCGAAGCGTATCCGGGCCGACACGGTTCGCACCGCCCCGCTGCGGGCCGCGAGGGTCTCGACGACGACCAGGGCCAGGATCACGGGCGGGGAGAGCCCGAGCGCCAGGAGCAGTTCGGTCAGGTTCGTCCACATGCTCCCAGCAGATCCGAGCCGGCCTAGCACGACATCTGTCCACGATGGGATGACCGGATGCCGACAGTCCCGGCGATGCCGTACTTCTAGGGGGTTTGCGCCCGGCGGGACCGATTCCATGGGCACGGTGGTGCCCGCTCGCCGAGCGGGCTGACGACGAAGGGTGTACCGATGCGACATCCCGAACGGCGTCTGCTGATCTCTGTGGACATGGAACGGTACAGCCGGCGCAGCAATCTTCAGCAGTACGAGGCACAACAGAACTTCCGTACGCTCCTGCACGCGGCGGCGACCGACGTGGGCCTGGACCGGGTCACCTGGATCACCCAACAGGCCGGTGACGGTGAGCTGGCGATCCTGCCCCGCGACGTGCCGGAGTCCCGGGTGATCGGCCGGTTCGTGCCGGAGCTGAACCGGCGGCTGCGCGCGTTCAACAGCGACCGGACGCCACCCGCGCAGATCCGGCTGCGGGTGGCCGTACACCAGGGCCTGGTGCACCTGGACGGCGCGAACGGCTTCCCCGGCCATGCCGTCGTGCACGTCTGCCGGCTCTGCGACGCCAAGCCGGTGCGCCAGGCGCTGGCCGCGTTCCCCGACGCGGGCGTGGCGCTGGTCGTCTCGACGCAGATGTACCGCGAGGTGGTCTGCGAGTACCCGGAGGAGATGCGGCCGGAGCGGTTCCGCCGGATCGAGGTCGAGCACCCGGAGAAGGAGTTCCGGGAGCCGGCCTGGCTCTACGTGGTCGACGAGGACATGTCGTCGTGGCCGTCGCCGCAGGAGCCGCCGTCGCCCACCGGGGAACCGCCTCCGGCCGGGTCGGACATCGGGGCGGGCGCGGCCCGGCCGGACACCGGAGCCGGCCCGGCCGGGCCCGGCATCCGCACCGGCGACATCCGGGTACGCGGACAGAACGCCATCGGCCCCAACGCCACGGCCATCGGATCGGTCGGACGCGACGTCGTGTTCGGCGGCGAGGGCGGCGGCCGATGAGGGAGACGTCGGATTCGTGGGAACCGGCGGACCCGGACGGCGGGAGGCAGCCACCGCCGGTAGACGTCCCGTCGGACGCTCCCCACGACGACGGGCGCTGGTCGGACGAGGCCACGGCCGGCTGGTCCGAGGCGACGGACGCGCCCTCGGGGCAGCCCGCCGCCGAGGACGAGCCGGTGGACGAGCCGGAGGAGGCACCGGACCCGACGGCAGTCCTGGCCCGCCTCACCGCGCTGCTCGGTGTCCCGGCGGGCATCGGGGTCGGTGACGTACGGGTCCGGGGCCAGAACGCGACCGGCCCGGGGGCGACGGCGATCGGCACCGTGAACATCACCACGGCGACCGTGGGGGCGGGCGGCCGGACCTGGTCCGAGACGCTCAGCGGCACCTGGGTCCGGCAGTTGGCCGACGGATACGCCCCCGCGCCGAGCGACCAACGGCTCGACCGGCAGCTCAAGCTCCGTCACCTGGTCTGCCTCAGCGGTGCCGACGGTACGGGTCGACACACCGCCGCCTGCCTGGCGTCGGCCCGTCGGTACGGCTACGACCGGGTGGGGGTGCTCGACGCGGAGCACCTGTCGGACCTGTTGGGCACCGACGCCCCGGTACGGTCCGGCCACGGTTACACGCTGGCGCTCGGCGAGGAGGCGGTCCGGGACCTGGACGGCATGACCCTGGTGGGCCTGTCGGCGAGGCTGGAAGCCACCGGAAGCAGCCTGGTGCTGGTCGGTGACTTCGAGCGCCGGGAACAGGAGTTCGCGGGGCATCTGGTGCCCCACCGCCCGGCGGCCCCGGCGGAGGTGTTCCGGGCCCAACTCCGCCGGTTGTTGCGGGGGCAGTGCGTCGGCTGGTGCGTCGACGGCTGCACCGGAGACTGCGTCGACGTGTACGTCGAGGAGGAGTGCGTCCCGCATCCGCTGCTCGCGGCCCACCTGGCCGGCGGTCCGCGCGCCGCTGAGGTCGTCCGGCTGGCGGAGCTGATCGCCCAGGCGCCGCCACGCGCCGGCGACCTGACCGAGCGGCTGGAACGACTGCTCCCCCGGCAGTTGCGGGAACGCGCCAGACGGGTGCTCGCCGTCGAGGACGACGGCGTCGAGGGGGCGTCCCGGTGGGACGTCGACCAGCGGCGGGCGTTCCGGTTGTCGTGCGCGGTGCTGGCCGGGCAGTCCGTGGTCGAGGTCCAGGCGGCGGCCGGACGGCTGCTCGCCGCGCCGGTGCCGGGCGACGACGGTACGACGGCCCCGGCACCTGTGGGGTTCCTGGGCGGGGTGGTGGACCTGCTGCTCGGCCCGGTACTGCGGCAGGCCGTCGTTCTGGTCGACGACGACCGGCTCCACGGCGGGCGGCGGATCGAGTTCGCGCCCGGCAACGACCAGCTGCGGACCAGCCTGCTGGAGGTCGCCTGGTCGGACTGGTGGCTGCCGGAGCATTTGCTCGGGTGGCTCGCCACCCTGGTGCGGACGGGCAATCCGGGTGTCCGGGAGGCCGCCGCGGGAGCGGTCGGCTGGTCGGCCCGGCACGGGGTACGGGTCGCGTTGGAGACGGTGGACCGGCTGGCCCGGGAGCGCCGTGCCGGCGTTCGGCAGGCCGCCGCCATCGCGCTGGTCGCCATGGCCATGCAGCCGGAGCTGCGGCAACGGGTGCGCACGGAGTTGGACCGGTGGGCGTCGAGCGGACCGGCCCACCTGCGTGACACGGTGGCCCGCGCCTACGCGTTGGGGCTGGCCCGGCTCTGGCCGGACACCGCCCTGCTGCATCTGCGGCAGATCGCCCAGGCGCGGATGCAACGGTGGCACCACTCGGTGGTGCGCGGCCTGGTGGAGGTGCACACCGCCGGTCACCAGGCGACCGTGCTGCCGGCCCTGGCGGAGTGGACCCGCGCGGAGGATCCGGAGGTGTGGCTGCACGCCGGGCGGGCGTTGCGTCAGCTCGCCGACCGGTGGGCACCCGCGCCCCGGGAGCACTGGCCGGAACTGCTCGATCTGGCCCGGGTCGGGACCGTGTCGATGACCGACCTGGCCGACTGCTGGGCCAATGCGCTCAGCCTGCCCACGACCGCCTACCGCTCGTGGCGCACGCTCGGCTTCTGGCTGAACCGGGCCGACGGCCATCCCGAGGTCGCCGCCTACTGCCTGGAGCTGCTCGGCCTGGTGGTGGCGGGTCGGGCGCCGCTGCGGCACCGACTGGACCACCAGCTGCGTCACGTCTGGAAACCCCTGATGCCCCGCAACACCCTGCTCGACGACGTACGCCGACTCACCGACGAGGACCACTCATGAACGGGTACTCCAGCACCACCGCCGGCACCCAGGTGCCGGTGCCGCAGCGCCGCTCCTGGTGGCAGGGTCTGTTTGGCACGCCGGTGCCTCCGGTGCCGACGCCGCCACCACTGCCACCGGCACCGGTCACGGTGTCGTTCCGGCAGGACGCCCCGCAGCCGTTGCTGGTGCCGGCGAAGGGGGACGCCTTCGACTTCCGGGTGTACCCCGTGTATGTCTGGACCGGCCGGCGGATGACGTTCGAGGAGCTGAAGTACCGCGCCGAGCGGTATCTCGACTGGGCCGGCGGGATCGTCCGGGAGCGGGTCGTCGACGTGTCGCGGGAGTTCGAGCCGCACCGCTCACACGAACTGGAGCGGGTGCTCAACGACCGGCTCGCCGGGCAGCGGTGGCCGGCGAACGAGTCGTTGCCGCAGTTCACCGCCCACGTCCGGGTCAGCCCCGACGAGCGGGTACGCGACCGGCTGCGGCCGTACTGGGAGGAACGGATCAGGCTGGAGTGTGAGCACGAGTTGCACAAGATCCGGGCCCGGCACGTCGACGATCTGACCCGCCGGTGGTGCGCGGTGCTCCAGGCGTTGGAGGCCGATCCGGTGACGATGCACGCGGCACGGCTGACCGGAGAGCAGTTCGCCGAGGTGTTCCGCCGTTACGTCGACGAGCGCCGGGCGACGGTGCCGGAACTGGTGACCCTGCTCCGGGAGGCGGTCCGGGGGCACCACGACCTCAATCTGGGCCCGTCGGAGTACACCGAGGCATGGGACGTCGCGCTGCGGACGTACGAGCGCGAGCACGGGCTCGTTCAGCGGACCGGCTGAGCGGGGGCGTCTTCCGGAGGCGGCCCGGCCTCCGGAAGACGCCGTACGGTCAGCTGGTGAAGGGCAGCACGACGCGGGAGGCGTCGCCGACGCCGAGGGTGGTCGGGGTGCCGCCGATGGCGTTCCAGACCTGCACGGTCACCGTCCCGCCCCGTAGGTTGCCGAGGCTGCCGGTGGCTGAGCGCAGCCCCTGGGTCTGCCGGTAGCGCTCGACGCCGGGCACCGGGTCGGTGGCGAAGTAGGCGTACGTCTCGACCCGGTCGGCGGTGCCGTCGCCGGTGAGGTCGTACGACACCCGGGCCTGGACGCCGTCGCCGACGGCGGTGCCGGCGTCGACGGCCAGGTCGAAGGTGGTGGCTGCGCCGGTCCAGGTGCCGGTGAGCCCACGGGCGGTGAAGACCCGGGCGTTGGTGGGGGTGCCGTCGTGGTTGCCGTTCGCCGCCGCCAGGGTGACCGTGCCGGCGGGTCCGGTGGTGCCGGCCAGGGTGCCGTCGGCCTGGAGGTGGCGGGTCGCGTTCCACGGCTGGCCGGGGGACGGGGTCGGGCTGGCGGTCGGGGTCGGGCCGGCGGTGGGCGTCGGGGCGGTCGTGCCGGTGAACGGGGTGAGGGTGAGACCGGCGGCGCGCGGGTCGCCGTCGTGCACCAGGGACTCCTGGGCGAGCACGTCGTCGAAGGCGAAGCCGTACGCCCGGCCGTCGACCATGTGCTGGTGGATGATCCGGGAGTAGTGGTTGGTCAGCGTGCCCCGGTAGAAGTCGGCCGGGCTGCCGCCGGGCTGCGTGGTGATGGTGTCGAGGGTGGTGCGGTGCAGGGCGGCGCAGAGCGTCCGGGCGATCGGCCCGACCACCTGGTCGTTGGGGGCGGCGAGGGTCCCGTCGCAGTCCCACACGTCGGAGCTGGTGGGCCTGGTGAAGGTGGCGACCTGTCGGCCGGCCGGGTCGGTGAACGTCATCGTGGTGCCGGCGGTGTGCCCGAGGTAGCGCACGTCGGGCCGGTCGGTGAACGGGGTGACGGTCAGCGTCCGGGTGGTGTAGGAGCGCCAGGCCGCGTCGATGTACGGGTCGAGGTAGCCGGAGGCGAACCGGCCGGCGTCGACGGCCTTGCCGGGGGAGAGCACCCGCAGCACCGTGCCGTCGGACCGGGTCTGGACGGTGTCCGCCCAGCCGGGCTGGGCGCGGACGGCGTCGATGACGGCCTGCCGGCCGCCGTTGACGAGTTGGCCGGCCCGCCGGGTGGTGCCGCTCGCGCCGGTGACGCTGACCGCGTGCGGGACGGCGAACATGTCGACCTGGGTGCTGTTGAGCCAGAGTCCGGCATCGTTGTAGGTGAACTCGGACCAGTCGAACAGGATGTCGCGGTTGGGGTCGCCGGCGGCCCAGGGGGCTGGCTGGACCAGGCCGTCCGGGGTCAGTGAGAAGCGCAGCTTCTGGCCGAAGGAGAAGTAGACCCGGCCGGAGAGGCCACGGGGGACCCGTAGCGTGACGGAGCCGCCGTTGGCGGGTCCGGCGATCGCGACGTCGGGGGCGGGGGTGGGCGGTTGGCCGCCGGCCGGCCAGGGGGTGAAGACGCCCCCGGCGGTCACGTAGCCGAGCCGGCCGGAGGCGAGGTCGACGCCGAGGAGGTAGAGGTGGACGGCCTCCGCCCGGCCGGTGCTGTTGGTGACCGTCAGCGGGAGCGGGGACGGTCCGACGGCGCGGGTGGGCGCGGTGGTGAGGCCGAGGGTGGTGACGCCGGCGATCACGATCGCGGCGAGGGCGGTGGCCCAGCTTCTCGGGGTACGCAAGGACGGCTCCTTCGGCCGGGCCGCAAGCGGCAGGCGGGTGGTTTGTGGCTGATGGGCGACTAGAGAGCGCTCTCTCAGCATGGCCAAGACCTTCATGGCTGTCAATGCACGTGAGTGGTCCAGGTCACTTCTTCATGTCCATGCAGTAGGCTGTATTAACTTGCACAGAAGGTCGGTGGGTCGCTAACCTTCTCTGCATAGTCATGCGGAGGTTGGAATGGGTATCCGAGTTGCGGTCGCCGGGGCGAGCGGTTACGCCGGGGGCGAGCTGCTGCGCCTGATCGCCGGTCATCCCGAGTTCGACCTGGTTGCGGCCACCGCGCACCGCCAGGCCGGTGCGCCGGTCACCGCCGTACACCCGCAGCTCGCGGGGTTGGACCTGACGTTCGCGGCGACCGACCCGGCGACGCTGGCCGACGCGGACCTGGTCTTCCTGGCCCTGCCGCACGGCGAGTCGGCGGCGCTCGCCGCCGGGCTGCCGGAGTCGGTGCGGGTGGTCGACCTCGGTGCCGACCACCGGCTGCGCGACGCCGACGCCTGGTCCCGGTACTACGGTGGCCCGCACGCCGGGGCGTGGACGTACGGTCTGCCGGAGCTGCCCGGCCAGCGCGCGGCGATCGCCGGGGCGACCCGGGTCGCCAACACCGGCTGTTACGCCGTCGCCATCACGCTGGCCCTCGCGCCGCTGATCGCCGCCGGTGCGGTCGCGCCGGCCGACGTGGTCGTGGTGGCCGCCTCCGGCACCTCCGGCGCCGGTCGGGCCGCCAAGGCGCACCTGCTCGGCAGCGAGGTGATGGGGGACCTGTCGCCCTACAAGGTCGGTGCCCACCAGCACGTTCCGGAGATCAAGCAGGCTACCGGCGCGACCGGGCTGTCACTGACCCCGGTGCTGGCCCCGATGCCGCGTGGCATCCTCGCCACCGTCACCGCCGTGCCCACCGGCGACGCCGACCCGCGTGCGGTGCTGGCCGACGCGTACGCCGACGCGCCGTTCGTGCACCTGCTGCCCGAGGGGGCGTGGCCGCACACCGCCGCCACCGCCGGCGCGAACTCCTGCCACCTCCAGGCCACCGTCGACGTCGACTCCGGCCGGGTGATCGTGGTCAGCGCCATCGACAACCTCGGCAAGGGCGCCGCCGGCCAGGCGGTGCAGAACGCCAACCTGATGCTCGGCCTGCCCGAAACCACCGGCCTGTCTACTTTCGGAGTTGCCCCGTGAGCGCGAGGAGCGCAGCGCAGCGGAGCCCCGCAGTCGCGAACGAAAGGTTAGCCCAGTGACTGTCACCGCCCCTCGGGGCTTCCGTGCGGCCGGTGTCGCGGCCGGGTTGAAAAGCGGCGGGGCCACCGACGTGGCTCTGGTCGTCAACGACGGTCCGGACGCCGGGGTGGCCGGCGTGTTCACCACCAACCGGGTCAAGGCCGCGCCGGTGCGCTGGACGCAGCAGGTCGTCCGGGGCGGCGTGGTCCGCGCGGTGGTGCTGAACTCCGGTGGCGCGAACGCCTGCACCGGCCCGGCCGGGTTCCAGGACACCCACGCCACCGCCGAGCACACCGCCGCGGCGCTCACCGCGTCCAGCCCCCGGCTGCGGCTCGGTGCCGGTGACGTGGCGGTCTGCTCGACCGGGCTGATCGGCGAGCGGTTGCCGATGGACAAGCTGCTGCCGGGGGTGCGTACCGCGATCCGGGCGTTGGCCCGCGACGGCGGTCCGGCCGCCGCCGAGGCGATCATGACCACGGACACCCGGCCGAAGACCACCGTCGCCCGGGGCGCCGGGTGGAGCGTGGGCGGGATGGCGAAGGGCGCGGGCATGCTCGCCCCCGGCATGGCCACCATGCTGTGCGTGCTGACCACCGACGCGGTGGCCGGGCCGGAGCTGCTGGACGCGGCGTTGCGGGCGGCCACCCGGGTCACCTTCGACCGGGTCGACTCCGACGGCTGCATGTCCACCAACGACACGGTGCTGCTGCTGTCCAGCGGGGCGTCCGGGGTGGAACCCGACGAGGCGGAGTTGACCGCCGCCGTCACCGCGGCCTGTCACGACCTGGCCCAGCAGTTGGTGGCCGACGCCGAGGGGGCGACCAAGCAGGTCGCCATCGAGGTGGTCGGTGCCGCCGACGAGGACGACGCGGTCGAGGTGGGCCGTTCGGTGGCCCGCAACAACCTGGTCAAGACGGCGTTGTTCGGCAACGACCCGAACTGGGGGCGGATCCTGGCCGCGGTCGGCACCACGGCCGCCGCGTTCGACCCGGACGCGGTGGACGTGGCGGTCAACGGGATCTGGGTGTGCCGTTCCGGTGCCGCCGCCGAGGACCGGTCCAAGGTCGACCTGACCGGCCGGGACGTCACCATCCGGATCGACCTGCACGCCGGCGCGGCGGCGGCGACGATCTGGACCAACGACCTGTCGCACGCGTACGTGCACGAGAACTCGGCGTACTCGACATGAGCCTCTCCGCGGATCTCACCCGGGCCCAGGCGAAGGCCGAGACGCTGATCGAGGCGCTGCCCTGGCTGGCCCGGTTCTCCGGTGCCACCGTCGTGGTCAAGTACGGCGGCAACGCGATGGTCGACCCGACCCTGCAACGGGCCTTCGCCGCCGACATGGTCTTCCTGCGGTACGCCGGGCTCAAGCCGGTCGTGGTGCACGGCGGCGGCCCGCAGATCTCGGCGATGCTGGGTCGGCTCGGCATCGCCAGCGAGTTCAAGGGTGGCCTGCGGGTCACCACGCCGGAGGCGATGGACGTCGTCCGGATGGTGCTGGTGGGTCAGGTGGGCCGGGAACTGGTCGGCCTGATCAACGCGCACGGGCCGTTCGCCGTGGGCCTGTCCGGCGAGGACGCCGGCCTGTTCACCGCCGTGCGCCGGCCCGCCTGGGTCGACGGCGAGGCGGTCGACGTGGGCCAGGTGGGTGACGTGGAGTCGGTGGACGTCTCGGCGGTGACCGACCTGATCGCGGCCGGCCGGATCCCGGTCATCTCGACCGTCGCGCCGGACGCCGACGGGGTGCTGCACAACCTCAACGCCGACACCGCCGCCGCCGCGCTGGCGATCGCCCTGGAAGCCCGCAAGCTGGTCGTCCTCACCGACGTGGCCGGCCTGTACGCCGACTGGCCGGACACCGCCAGCCTGGTCAGCGAGATCGGCACCGACGCGTTGGCGAAGCTGTTGCCGTCCCTGGAGGCGGGGATGGTGCCCAAGATGGAGGCCTGCCTGCGGGCGGTGCGCGGGGGAGTGCCCGCCGCGCACGTCGTCGACGGCCGGGTCGCCCACTCCACGCTGCTGGAGGTCTTCACCTCGGAGGGGTTCGGCACGATGGTCGTCGACACCCCGACCGGGTCCACCACCAACCAGGAAGGCACGGTCGGCTCATGAGCACGCTGGTGGAACGCTGGCGGCAGTCCATGATGGACAACTACGGCACCCCGCCGCTGGCGCTGGCCTCCGGTTCGGGCGCGGTCGTCGTCGACGAGGCCGGCCGGGAGTACGTCGACCTGCTCGGTGGCATCGCGGTCAACTCCCTCGGGCACGCCCACCCCGCCGTGGTGGCCGCCGTGTCCAAGCAGGTCGCCACCCTCGGTCACGTCTCCAACCTGTTCGTCGCCGAACCCCCGGTGGCGCTGGCGGAACTGCTGCTGGCGCTGGCCGGCCGGCCGGGCCGGGTGTTCTTCGCCAACTCCGGCGCGGAGGTCAACGAGGCCGCGTTCAAGCTGTCCCGGCTCACCGGCCGGTCGCACGTCGTCGCCACCGTCGGCGGTTTTCACGGCCGGACCATGGGGGCCCTGGCGTTGACCGGCCAGCCGGCGAAGGCCGACCCGTTCCGTCCGCTGCCCGGCGACGTCGACCACGTCCCGTACGGCGACGTGGCGGCGCTGGCGGCGGCCGTCACCGACGCGACGGCGATGGTGATCCTGGAGCCGGTGCAGGGCGAGAACGGGGTGGTCGTCCCGCCGCCCGGCTACCTGGCCGAGGCGCGGCGGATCACCACCCGGCACGGGGCCCTGCTGGTCCTCGACGAGGTGCAGACCGGGATCGGGCGCACCGGGTACTGGTTCGCCCACCAGGCCGAGGGGGTCGAACCGGACGTCGTCACCCTGGCCAAGGGGCTCGGCGGCGGGTTGCCGATCGGCGCCTGCCTGGCCTTCGGCCGGGCCGCCGAGCTGCTGCGCGCCGGGTCGCACGGCACCACCTTCGGCGGCAACCCGGTGAGCTGCGCCGCCGCCCTGGCAGTGGTTTCCACGATCGCCAGCGAGGGGCTGCTCGACCACGTCAAGCGCATCGGCGAACGGCTGCGCCGGGGCGTCGAGGCGCTGGGCCACCCACTGGTCACCGAGGTACGGGGGGCCGGGCTGCTGCTCGGCATCGTCCTCGCCGCGCCGGTCGCCGGCCCGGTGGCCGAAGCGCTGCGGTCGGCGGGGTTCCTGGTCAACCCGGTCCAGCCGGGGGTGATCCGGCTCGCCCCGCCGCTGGTGCTCACCGCCGGGCAGGTCGACGCGTTCCTGGCCGCCCTCCCCGCCGCCCTCGACGCCGCCACCCCCAACCCCACCCCGACCCCGACGGAGACCCGCACATGATCCGGCACCTGCTGGCCGACGACGACCTCACCCCGGCCGAACAGTCGGCCGTGCTCGACCTGGCCGCCCGGATGAAGGCCGACCGGTTCGGGTTCACCCCGCTGGCCGGGCCGCGTTCGGTGGCGGTCCTGTTCGACAAGCAGAGCCTGCGGACCAGGATCTCCTTCGACGCCGGCATCGCCGAACTCGGCGGCCATCCGCTGGTGGTGGACACCCAGGTCACCCACTTCGGGCGGGGCGAGACGCTCGGCGACGCCGGCCGGGTGCTGTCCCGCTACGTCGCGGCCATCGTGCTGCGCACCCATGGCGACGACCGGATCGCCGAGGTGGCGGAGCACGCCACGGTGCCGGTGGTCAACGCGCTGACCGACGGCTACCACCCGTGCCAGCTCCTGGCCGACCTGCTCACCGTCCGCGAGCACTGCGGCGGCACCGCCGGGCGGACCCTGGCGTACGTGGGGGACGCGGCGAACAACCTGTCGCACTCGTACCTGCTGGCCGGGGCGACCGCCGGGATGCACGTGCGGGTCGCCGGGCCGGCCGGGTTCCAGCCCGATCCGGGGGTGCTGGACCGGGCCGGGAAGATCGCCGCCGGCACCGGCGGGTCGGTGCGGGCGCTGGTCGACCCGGTGGAGGCGGTCCGGGACGCCGACGTGGTCGCCACCGACACCTGGACCTCGATGGGGCAGGAGGACGACGGGTTGGACCGGATCACCCCGTTCCTGCCGTACCAGGTCAACGCCGCGCTGCTCGGGCACGCCCGGCCGGACGTGAAGGTGCTGCACTGCCTGCCCGCGCACCGGGACGAGGAGATCACCAGCGAGGTGCTCGACGGCCCGCACAGCGTGGTCTTCGACCAGGCGGAGAATCGGCTGCACGCCCAGAAGGCGCTGCTGACCTTTCTCCTGGAGGCCTCCTCATCATGACCGCGCCGACCCGCGCCGCCCGGCACGCCCGCATCGTCGAGTTGATCAGGGCCAGGGCGATCCGTTCCCAGACCGAGCTGGCCGACCTGCTGGCCGCCGACGGGGTGCAGGTCACCCAGGCCACCCTCTCCCGGGATCTGGAGGAGTTGGGTGCGGTGAAGGCCCGGGGCGGTGACGGGCGGGCCGGCTACCTGATCCCCGAGGACGGCCACCGGCCGCTGCGCGACGCCGAGGCGGCCCCCGCCCGGCTGATCCGGCTGCTGCGGGAACTGCTCAACGGGGTCGACTCCAGCGGCAACATCGCGGTGCTGCGTACCCCGCCGGGCGCGGCGCACTACCTGGCCAGCGCGGTGGACCGGGCGGGCCTGACCGAGGTGGTCGGCACCATCGCCGGTGACGACACCATCCTGGTGGTGGCCCGGGAGGCCGACGGTGGGGCCGCGCTGGGTGAGAAGCTCGCCGGGTGGGCCCGCCGCGACGACGGCGGCGAGACGAACACCCCGTGACCTGTCGGGTCACGGGTTCACAGCTGACGGACGGGCCGGCGGCGGGGGCGTGTACCCCACCGTCGGGGAGCGAAAGGTGAGCACTGCCAGAATGAGCGGCGTGGACGACAAGAGCCTGACCGAGAACAGCGCCGCGACGAACCGGACGAGTCTGTGGGGTGGCCGGTTCGCCGGTGGCCCCGCCGAGGCCCTGGCGCGGCTGTCGGTGAGCGTCCAGTTCGACTGGCGTCTCGCCCCGTACGACATCGCGGGTTCCCGGGCGCACGCCCGGGTGCTGGCCGGCGCGGGGCTGCTCGACCCCGACGAGCTGGGGCGCATCCTGGCCGCGTTGGACGACCTGGAGGCGGCCTGCGCGTCCGGGCAGTTCCGCCCGACGATCGACGACGAGGACGTGCACACCGCGTTGGAGCGGGGTCTGCTGGAGCGGCTGGGCAGCCTCGGCGGCAAGCTGCGCGCGGGCCGCTCCCGCAACGACCAGGTCGCCACCGACCTGCGGCTGTATCTGCGGGATCACGCCCGGGGGGTGGCGGCACGGCTGGTCGAGCTGGCCGAGGCCCTGGTGGAGCAGGCGGAACGGCACGTCGACACGGCCGCGCCGGGGATGACCCACCTCCAGCACGCCCAGCCGGTCACCTTCGGGCACTGGCTGCTGGCCCACGTCCAGCCGTTGCTGCGGGACCTGGAGCGGCTGCGCGACTGGGACCACCGTACGGCGGTCAGCCCGCTCGGCGCGGGTGCGCTGGCCGGGTCGGGCCTGCCGCTGGACCCGGTGGTGGTGTCCAAGGAACTGGGCTTCCGGACGTCGTTCGCCAACTCGATGGACGCGGTCGCCGACCGGGACTTCGTCGCCGAGTTCCTCTTCGTCACCGCGCTGGTCGGGGTGCACCTGTCCCGCCTCGGCGAGGAGGTGGTGCTCTGGACGTCGCACGAGTTCGGCTGGGTGGAGCTGGACGACGCGTTCGCCACCGGGTCGTCGATCATGCCGCAGAAGAAGAACGCGGACATCGCCGAGCTGGCCCGGGGCAAGTCCGGCCGGCTGGTCGGCGGGCTGATGAGCGTGTTGACGATGCTCAAGGGCCTGCCGCTGGCCTACGACCGGGACATGCAGGAGGACAAGGAGCCCGCGTTCGACGCGGTCGACACCCTGGAGCTGCTGCTGCCGGCGTTGGCCGGGATGATCTCCACGATGACCGTCCGGGTGGACCGCCTGGTCGCCGCCGCGCCGGTGGGCTTCTCGCTCGCCACCGAGATCGCCGACTGGCTGGTCCGGCGCAACGTGCCGTTCCGCGACGCGCACGAGATCACCGGCAAGCTGGTGGCGCTCTGCGCGGCCCGGGACTGCGCCCTCGACGAGGTCTCCGACGCTGATCTTGCGGCGGTCAGCGAGCACCTCGACCCGTCGGTGCGTGACGTGCTGTCGGTCCGGTCGGCGTTGGCCGCCCGGATCACCCCCGGCTCCACCGGTCCCGGTCCGGTCGCCGACCAGCTCGCCGCCGCGTCCGACCAGCTCACCGGCTGGCGGGAGTGGGCCGCCGAGCGGGTCGTCCCCCGCTGAGCTGACCCGCGCCGGTCGTCCGTCGTCCCCTGCTGCGGGGCACGGACGACCGGGCGTGGTCAGGCGGGGCGTTCGCGGCGGGGCAGCTTCGCCACCACCGCCTCGTACGAGGCGTCGACCGCCTCGACCAGTTCGTCGTCGGGGATGGCGCCGCCCAGGTCGAGCGCGTTCCAGCCGGAGCGGCCGACGTACGGCATCGGTCGGGCGTCGCCGGGGAACCGGTGCAGCCACTCGTCGGCGACCTCGCGGCTCGGGCCGCACTTCACCCCGACCCGGGCGGTGCCGTCGGGTGCGCCGAGGAACGCGAAGATCCGGCTGCCCACCTTCACCACCTCGTCGCCCTCCCAGGGCCGGTCCAGCCAGGCCCCCGGCTTGCCGAGGCAGTACGCCAGCATCTCCTCGCGGGTCATGGTGTCCTCCCGGTGCGGTGGTGGTCGGCCCAGTCTCCCCGAACCGGCCCCCTCCGGCCGGTCGACCGGCCTGGCCGTTGTCGCCGCGTCGCCGGTGGCGGAGGGAAGGTGATCACGGTAGGTGATCAGGGCTCCGTGACCACGGTGAGTGACCTCTTCTCCTCGGACACCCACATCCTTCGTGTCCTTTGCTCTGCTGCCCTTTCCGCGACACCCGCTTGACCTGCGGATGTCGCTGGAGCTGAGGCGGCAGTCCGGAACAGCAGTCGTTACTCGGGGTGTCTGTCGCGTCGAGGTCAGCAGAGCAAAGCGTCGCAGCGGGGAAGGCGGCGGCGGTCGGCGAACTACTCCCAGTAGTGGAGTGGTGGCCGGGGTTGACATCGTCGCGTCGACGGTCAGGTGGTCCGGCTGACCAGGCGTTCGTAGCGCTGCCGGGCGGCCTGTGCGCTGCCCAGGCCGAGGCCGTGGCCGATCGTCTGCCAGGTCAGTCCCCGGGCCCGTGCCGTCGTCAGCAGGCCCGCCTCCAGCGTGTCGAGTTCGGCCCGCAGGTGTGGCAGCAGGGTCAGCGCAGCCATCAGGTCGGCGCCGTCGACGGGCTCCTCGTCGGTGTCCGGCACGATCCCGCCGGCGGCGAGCGCGGTGACCACGCAGACCGCCTCCCACGGGTCGGCGAGGTGCGGGTTGGTGTGCCGGCGGCGTCGGGCATCGGTGTCGGCGTGCCGCTCGCTGAGCCGGTGCAGTGCGGCGTAGGTCCGTTCGGCCCGGGCGCGGCTCGCGTCGGGTGCGGTGAAGGCGTCGCTCATCACCCCATCCCAAACCATCAACGAAGCGTTGTCAACGAAACGTTCAAAGATCCTCGTCGGTTTGCCGATCTTCGCCCGGTGGCGTTACCTGGACCGGTGGACTACCCGTGGCTGCACGCCCCCGCCGCCGAGGTCGCCGAGACGGCGCGCACCCTGCTCGGCTGGGAGCTCGCCGGCGGCGGCGTCCGGGTCAGGCTGACCGAGGTCGAGGCGTACGCGGGCACCGGCGAGGACCCGGCGTCGCACGCCCACCGGGGCCCCACCCCCCGGACCACTGTGATGTTCGGCCCGGCCGGGCACGCCTACACGTACTTCGTGTTCGGCATGCACTGGTGTCTCAACATCGTCTGTGGTCGCGACGGTGAGGCGGCGGCCGTCCTGGTGCGCGCCGGTGAGGTGGTCGACGGGTTGCCGACCGCCCGTGCCCGTCGGGGCGACGTCGCCGACCGGGACCTGGCCCGGGGGCCCGCCCGGCTGGCCGTCGCGCTCGACGTCACCGCGTCGGCGAACGGCACCTGCGTGCTCGACGGGAGCGGCCCCCTGCTGCTGAGCCCACCCACCCGCCCGGTCGTCCGGGCCGAGGTCTCCGCCGGCCCCCGGGTTGGGGTTGCCGCCGCCCACGACGTGCCCTGGCGGTTCTGGATCACCGGTGACCCGACGGTCAGCCCCTACCGCCGGCACGTACCCCGACGTCGCACCTGACCCGGCCGCCGGTCGACGGGACCGCCGGGCCGCTGGCATTTGCGCAATCATGACCCCCTGGAGGTGGTCCGGATGAACTCACACGACGCCGGAGTGCTGGTCGGTCGGCTGGCCTGCGTGGTCATTCCGCTGCTGGCGATGCTGGTGCTGGCCGCGGTGGTCGTGGTGGCGGTGCAGCTGGCCCGCCGCCGGCCGACCCCGCCCGGGCCACCCCCGGCGGCCCCGTCCTGGCCCCCGCCCGGCCCGGCCGGGTACGGCCCGCCCGCCGCGCCGTCGCACCCCACGCCGCCGGCCACCGGTTCCGCCGGGGACACTCCGCCGGCCCCCGCCGGTCCGTCGTCGGGCGCATCGGACCAGCCCGGCCCGGGTACGCCCCCGGAGGGGGAGCGACCGCCGGCGGGGTGACCGGGGCCACCCCGGGCGTGGTCGCCGCCGGAATAGTTGACGCTGCAACTATGTTGTGCGCGACGTCCGGGTACCACGAACGGTCCCGGTATCTCAGACGCGAGGAGCTGGTCATGCAGTTCGGAGTCTTCACCGTCGGCGATGTCACGGTCGACCCGACCACCGGACGGGAGCCGACCGAGCACGAGCGGATCAAGGCGATGGTCGCGATCGCCCTCAAGGCCGAGGAGGTCGGTCTCGACGTCTTCGCCACCGGCGAGCACCACAACCGCCCGTTCGTCCCCTCCTCGCCGACCACCATGCTGGGGCACATCGCGGCCCGCACCGAGCGGCTGCTGCTGTCCACCTCGACCACGCTGATCACCACCAACGACCCGGTGAAGATCGCCGAGGACTACGCCATGCTCCAGCACCTGGCCGACGGCCGGGTGGACCTGATGATGGGGCGCGGCAACACCGGGCCGGTCTACCCGTGGTTCGGGCAGGACATCCGCAACGGCATCCGGCTGGCCGTGGAGAACTACGAGCTGCTGCACCGGCTGTGGCGCGAGGACGTGGTCGACTGGCAGGGCAAGTTCCGTACCCCGTTGCAGTCGTTCACCTCGACCCCGCGCCCGCTCGACGACGTGCCGCCGTTCGTCTGGCACGGCTCGATCCGCAGCCCCGAGATCGCCGAGCAGGCCGCGTACTACGGTGACGGCTTCTTCGCCAACCACATCTTCTGGCCCAAGGAGCACACCCAGCGGATGGTCGGCCTCTACCGGCAGCGCTTCGCCCACTACGGCCACGGCTCGCCCGAGCAGGCCATCGTCGGGCTCGGCGGCCAGGTGTTCATGCGGCGCAACTCGCAGGACGCGGTACGCGAGTTCCGGCCGTACTTCGACAACGCGCCGGTCTACGGGCACGGGCCGTCGCTTGAGGAGTTCACCCGGGAGACCCCGCTGACCGTGGGCAGCCCGCAGCAGGTCATCGACCGTACCCTCGGTTTCCGCGAGTACGTCGGCGACTACCAGCGGCAGCTGTTCCTGCTCGACCACGCGGGGCTGCCCCTGAAGACGGTGCTGGAGCAGCTCGACCTGCTCGGCGAGGAGGTCGTACCCGTGCTGCGCAAGGAGTTCGACGCGCTGCGCCCGGCGCACGTGCCGGTCGCGCCCACCCACGCCTCGCTGGTCGCCGCCCGCGACGCCGCCGGCAAGGCGGCCACCGGAGCGGCCGACGCCGGTGACCTGGCCGGGGCCGGGGCGGAGGGCCGGCGATGACCCGCCGCACCCTGGCCGTGGTGTCGGCGGGACTGAGCCAGCCGTCGTCCACCCGGCTGCTCGCCGACCAGCTCGCCGCGGCGGCCCGCGACGAGCTGGTCCGGCGCGGCGACGAGGTGGAGCTGCGGGTGGTGGAGCTGCGCGACCACGCCCACGACGTGGTGAACAACCTGCTCACCGGCTTCCCGTCGACCGAGCTGCGGGCCGCCCTGGACGCGGTCACCGGCGCCGACGGCATCGTCGCGGTCACGCCGATCTTCAACGCGTCGTACAACGGGCTGTTCAAGTCCTTCTTCGACGTGGTGGACGCCCAGGCGCTGGTCGACCGGCCGGTGCTGATCGGCGCGACCGGCGGCACCGCCCGGCACTCCCTGGCCCTGGAACATGCCGTCCGGCCGATGTTCGGCTACCTGCGGGCGGTGGTGCTGCCGACGTCGGTCTTCGCCGCGCCGGAGGACTGGTCCGGCGGCACCGCCGAGGGGGCGCTGCGGTCCCGCATCCAGCGTGCTGGCCGGGAGTTGGCCGACCAGGTCGACAGGCGGCCACCGGCTACCGGCCCGGCCGACCCGTTCGCCCTCACCACCGACTTCGCCGAACTCCTCGGCGGCGGTCGGGAGGACTGACTGTGAGGCTGGCGGGGTCGGTCCGCAGGTGATGGGCTGATGTCGGCAGCAGCGGGCGTGACTCTAGGTCTGACTGGCTTCGTGCCTTTCGCGGGACTTGTCCACCCACTGCTGCCGGCGCCCGGCCCGGCGGGAGACGTTTGGCCTGATCAGGAGCTTGACCGCCAGTTAGCGGCTGGCGTGTCTCATCACAGTCCTGCCATCTCCGCACCGGACCGGACCCTCGCGTCCCCACGGTTTGGAGAGAACGCATGTCCATGCTGGCAGATCTGGTCGAGGTCGTCATCGGCGTCGACACCCACAAAGACACCCACACCGCCGCCGTGCTCGACACCCGCACCGGCGGGGTCCTGGCCCGAGCTACGGTGACCACCGATCCGGACGGCTACGCGCAACTGGTAGCCCTCGCCGATGGGCAGTCAGGACTACGGGCCTGGGCCCTTGAAGGCGCCGGCGGCTATGGCGCTGGCCTTCACCGCTATCTGGCCGATGCCGGTGAGCTGGTCGTCGAGCTGGACCGCCCGAAGCGGCCCGCCCGCCGGGCCGGGGCGAAGTCCGACCCGATCGACGCCGAACGCGCCGCCCGCGACGCTGTGGCCCGCACCCGGCTGACGCAGCCTAAAACCGGGCCTCAGCGGGCCGCGTTGCAGATGCGGCTGACCGCCCGCCGAGCGGCTGTCGAGGCCGCCACCGCCGCCCAGCGGCAGCTACACGCGATGGTCATCACCGCGCCGGAGACAGTGCGAACCCGCTTCCGCGGGCAGAGCACCCGCGCGATGATCACCACCGCCGGCCGGCTACGACCCACCACAACCAGCGGTGACATCGAGGTCACCACCGCCCTGACAGTGCTACGTGACCTCGCCCGACGCATCCGGACCCTGGAAACGGAAGCCGCCGGCCACGAAGCGGCCATCCGCACGATCGTGCGTTCCTGGCGGCCGGACCTACTCGACCTCACCGGCGTCGGACCGATCGTCGCCGCGACCATACTCACCGCCTGGTCCCACCCCGGACGCTGCCGCAACGACGCCGCGTTCGCCATGCTCGCCGGCACCGCCCCGATCCCCGCATCCTCCGGCAAGACCATCCGCTACCGCCTCAACCGCTCAGGCGACCGGCAACTCAACCGTGCACTGCACACCATCGCTCTGTGCCGCCTCCAACGCGACCAGACCACCCGCGCCTACGCCGAACGCCGCCGCGCCCAAGGCAAAACCGACCGAGAGATCAAACGCTGCCTCAAACGCTACATCGCCCGAGACCTCTACCGACGCCTCGAAAACCCGCCCCAACCACTTGACCCGGCATAGGAGCGTCTGCCCTGGGCCGGGCGTCAGGTGACGGTCAGGCCGCGTTCGGCGAACTGGGCCCGGACCCGGGCCACCAGCTCCGGGGTCGGCGGTTCCGTGCGGGCCAGCGGAAAGGTCAACCCCAGCTCGGCGTACTTGTGCGCGCCGAGGCGGTGGAACGGCAGCACCTCGACCCGCTGCACGGTGGCCAGCCCGGCGACGAAGTCGGCGACGCCCGCCACGTTCTCCTCGGCGTCGGTGAGGCCGGGGACCAGCACGAACCGTACCCAGATCGGGGTGCCCCGGTCGGCGAGCCGGCGGCCGAAACGCAACGTCGGGGTGACCGACCCGGTGCGGGTGACCCGGCGGTACGTCGCCGGGTCCCACGACTTGACGTCCAGCAGCACCAGGTCGGTGGCGTCGAGCAGGGCGTCGTCGGCGCGGAGGCCGAGGAAACCCGAGGTGTCCAGCGCGGTGTGCAGGCCGAGGTCGTGACAGCGGCGCAGCACCTCGCCGGTGAACCGGGGCTGCATCAGCGGCTCGCCGCCGCTGATCGTCACCCCGCCACCGGCCACCGCGATGAACCGCCGGTACGGCTCGATCTCCGTCATCAGCTCGTCCACCGTGCGGTGCCGGCCGCTGCGCCGGTACCAGGTGTCGGGGCTGTGGCAGTACCGGCAGCGCAGCGGGCAGCCGGCGAGGAAGGCCACGAACCGGGTGCCCGGCCCGTCCACCCCGACCGACACGTCCCACGAGTGCACCGCCCCGGTCGGCACGCCGTCGCCCCGCCCGGTGGCGGTGGCAACGGCGTCCTGTGGCCGGACGTTCACAGCGACCCGTGGAAGGTCCGGGACACCACGTCCTCCTGCTGTTCCCGGGTGAGCCGGACGAAGTTCACCGCGTACCCCGAGACCCGGACGGTCAACTGCGGGTAGCGCTCCGGGTGCGCCATCGCGTCGACCAGGGTGGCCCGGTCCAGCACGTTGACGTTGAGGTGGAACCCACCGGCGTCGGTGTAGCCGTCCAGCACCCCGGCCAGGTTGTCGATCCGCTCGTCGCGGGTGTGACCCAACCCGTCCGGGGTCACCGTCGAGGTCAGCGAGATGCCGTCGCGGGCCGCGTCGTACGGCAGCTTCGCCACCGACAGCGCGGCGGCCACCAGCCCGTGGGTGTCCCGGCCGTTCATCGGGTTCGCGCCCGGGGCGAACGGCTCACCGGCCCGCCGGCCGTCCGGGGTGTTGCCGGTGTGCCTGCCGTACACCACGTTCGAGGTGATGGTCAGCACCGACATGGTCAGCTCCGCGTCGCGGTAGGTGCGCTGCCGGCGCAGCTTCGCCGCGAACGTCTCGGTCAGCCACACCGCGATCGCGTCGGCCCGCTCGTCGTTGTTGCCGTACGTCGGCGGTTCCCCCTCGACCACGTAGTCGATCGCCAGCCCGGTGTCGTCGCGCAGCACCTTCACTGTGCCGTAGCGGATCGCGGCGAGGCTGTCCACCGCCACCGACAGCCCGGCGATGCCGGTGGCCATGAACCGGTGCACCGGGTGGTCGTGCAGGGCCATCTCCAGCCGCTCGTAGGCGTACCGGTCGTGCTGGTGGTGGATCACGTTCAGCGCGTCCACGTACGTCTCGGCCAGCCAGTCCAGGGTGCGCTCGTACGCGGCCAGCACCTCCGCGTAGTCCAGGGTCTCCCCGCCGACCGGGGCGGTGGCCGGGGCGACCTGCTCGCCGGTGATCTCGTCGCGCCCGCCGTTGATCGCGTACAGCAGGGCCTTGGCGAGGTTGGCCCGCGCGCCGAAGAACTGCATGTCCCGGCCCACCCGCATCGCCGACACGCAGCAGGCGATCGCGGTGTCGTCGTCGTACGCGGGCCGGATCAGGTCGTCGTTCTCGTACTGGATGGCGCTGGTGTCCAGCGACACCTGGGCGCAGAACCGCTTGAAGCCGACCGGCAGCCGGGGCGACCAGAGCACCGTCAGGTTCGGCTCCGGCGCGGGACCGAGGTTGTAGAGAGTCTGCAGGTAGCGGAAGCTGGTCCGGGTGACCAGCGGCCGGCCGTCGGCACCCATCCCGCCGAGGGCCTCGGTGACCCAGGTCGGGTCGCCCGAGAAGAGCTGGTCGTACTCGGGGGTGCGCAGGAACCTGACGATCCGCAGCTTGATCACGAAGTCGTCGACCAGCTCCTGGGCGTCCATCTCGGTCAGCCGCCCCTCGGCCAGGTCCCGCCGCAGGTAGACGTCGACGAACCCGGCGGTACGCCCCAGCGACATCGCCGCGCCGTTCTGCTCTTTGGTGGCGGCCAGGTAGGCGAAGTACAGCCACTGGATCGCCTCCCGGCCGGTGGTGGCCGGGCCGGAGATGTCGTATCCGTAGCCCGCCGCCATCTGCGCCAGCTCGCCGAGGGCCCGGATCTGCTCGGCCAGCTCCTCCCGGTCCCGGATCACCTCGTCGGTCGACGGCCGGTCGTCCAGCGCCGCCCTGAGCGCCTTACGCTCGGCGACCAGCCGGTCCACCCCGTACAGCGCCACCCGCCGGTAGTCGCCGATGATCCGTCCCCGCCCGTACGCGTCGGGCAGCCCGGTGATGATGTGCGAGCGGCGCGCGGCGAGCACGTCGGCCGGGTACGCGTCGAACACCGCGTCGTTGTGCGTCCTGCGGTACGTGGTGAAGATCCGGTGCACCTGCGGGTCGGCGGGGTAGCCGTACGCCTTCAGCGCGGTCTCCACCATCCGCAGCCCACCGGCCGGCATGATCGCCCGGCGCAGCGGCGCGTCGGTCTGCAACCCGACGATCAGCTCCCGCTCCCGGTCGATGTACCCGGGGGCGTGCGCGGTGATGGTGGACGGGGTGGCGGCGTCGACGTCGTACACGCCGCGGCGGCGTTCCTCGACGAACATCGACTTCAGCGTGCCCCAGACCTCCAGGGTGCGGCAGGTGGGCCCGGTGAGGAACGACGCCTCCCCGGTGTACGGCTCGTGGTTGTCCCGGACGAAGGCGGCCACGTCGACGGTGTCGCGCCAGGCGTCGCCGGTGAAGCCGCGCCACGGGTCGAGATGTGCGGTGCCGGTCATGATCGGTCCTTCCGCGCTGGTCGGGTCCGGCGGCCTGGGTCGCCGGGGTGTTGCGCCTGCACCATCAGCCTCGCCGGGCCGGCCCGTGGCGGGCAGAGGCGCAGGACCACAGCCGCCCGGGACCAAAGACCCCCACCGGCCGGTCAGCGCTGCACGACCAGCCGCTGGGCGCGCAGCAGCCGCGCCCACCACGGCCGGGGGGTCGCCGGGCGCAGTGCGGGCACCCGCGCGCCGCGCAGGCTGACCCAGCCGCCGGGCCCCATGGTCACCGTGCCGATCGCCGGTGGCCGACGTCGCGCCACCACCGCCACCCCGGCGGTGAGCAGGGCGACGGCGGCGGCACCGGCCGCGGCGGCGAGCACCCGGTCCGGGTCGGGCAGCGCCCGGTAGCGGACCCGTCCGTCGGTGAGCACGAACGCCCCGACGGCCCGCCCGTCGCGGGTGACCGGCACCAGGGCGGCGGCCGGCGTGCCGGGCAGGGTCAGCACCGGCCCCACCGGCCCGGCGGCCGTCGTCCCGGTCGCCTCCACCGGGGTACGGGGTCCCGGCGGCGGCCCCAGCGGGGCGGGTCCGGTCGGGTTGAGGATCGCGGTCATGGGGTGCCTCCTGTCGCCGGCCGGAGTTGTCCCCTCCTTGGTAGCAACGGGAGCGGGCCCGCCGGCAGGGCCGGACGGTACGCCGACCGGGCCACAGGTCCCGAGGTTGTCGGTGCCGGTGCGTATCCTCCGGCGATGACCGACGAGCTGTCCCTGCGGCCCGTGTGCGACGACGACCTGCCGCATTTCTTCGCCCACGAGCAGGACCCGGAGGCGGCGTGGATGGCGGCGTTCGGCCCGGCCGACCCGACCGACCGGGCGGCCTTCGACGCGCACTGGGCCCGCATCCGCGCCGACCCGACCGTGGTCAACCGCACCGTGGTCGTCGACGGCGCGGTGGTCGGGCACGTGGCGGCCTTCCCGGTGGGCGAACACACCGAGGTCAGTTACTGGATCGACCCGCGCCGGTGGGGGCGCGGGCACGCTACCGCCGCGCTGACCGCCCTGCTGCGGGAGTTGCCGCACCGGCCGGTGCGGGCCCGCGCCGCGAAGGACAACCGGGCCTCCCTGGCGGTGCTGCGCAAGTGCGGCTTCGTGATCGTCGGCGAGGACTCGGGGTTCGCCGACGGCCGGGGCGTCGAGGTCGAGGAATGGCTGCTGGAGCTGCCCGCCGTGCCCGCTGACCAGGGCGGGCACTAGTCTCGCGGAGTGAACTGGCTCGAACTCGTCGGCTGGGCCGGCTCCGCGCTGCTGGTCTGGTCGCTGTTGCAGACGCGCATCCTGCGGCTGCGCGCCCTCAACCTGGTCGGCTGCCTGATCCTGATCGGCTACAACGCCGCCGTGCAGGTCTGGCCGATGGTCGGCCTCAACGTGGTGCTCGCCGTGATCAACGTGTGGTACCTGCGCACGATGCTGGCCACCCGGCACGACGACCGCGCCTACCAGGTGGTCGAGGTGGGCGTCGGCGACCAGTTCCTGGCCCACACGCTGCGGGTGCACGCCGCCGACATCGCCCGGTTCAACCCCGACTTCCGCCCACCTCCGGCCGACGCCGACCGGTCGGCCTTCCTCGTGGTACGCGACGACGAGGTGGTCGGGGTGGTGCTGTCGCACGCCGAAGCGGACGGCATCGCCCAGATCGACCTGGACTACGTCACCCGTCGCTTCCGTGACTTCACCCCCGGCGAGTTCGTCTACCGTCGCAGCAGCCTGTTCACCGACCGGGGGTTCCGTCGGGTGGTCAGCCCACCGGGCATGGTCGCCCCCTACTACCACCGGCTCGGCTTCCGCCCCGAGGGCGACGCGTACGTCCTCGACCTGACGACCGCCGCCGCCGGACGCGGCTGACCGCCCGGGCCGGCGAGCCGGCCGGACCCGCCGCCGGTCACCGGTCGGGGCCACCGGGAGGATTCGCGGACCGCGCGGTTGGGCACAGACTGGGCTACGCCGGGCGGGTCCTCCGTCCGGCGGCGTCGGCGGTGTCGCCGTCGCCCACCGCCTGAGGGAGAGTGCCGGGCGTGCAGAGCTACTGGAGCCAGTTGGCCCTGGTCGGAGTCCTGGTCGTGCTCAACGCGATCTTCGCGGGCAGCGAGATGGCGCTGGTGTCGCTGCGGGACAGCCAGGTGCAGCGGCTGGAACGCACCAGCCGGGCCGGTCGGGTGCTCGCCCGGCTCGCCAAGGACCCGAACCGCTTCCTCGCCACCATCCAGATCGGCATCACCCTGGCCGGGTTCCTCGCCTCGGCCGCCGCCGCGGTCTCCCTGGCCAGGCCGCTGGTGCCGCTGCTCGGGTTCCTCGGCGGGGCCGCCGAGACGGTGGCCATCGTGCTGGTCACCCTGGTGCTGACGTTCGTCACCCTGGTCTTCGGCGAGCTGGCCCCGAAGCGGATCGCGATGCAGCGCGCCGAACGGTGGGCGCTGCTGGTGGCCCGCCCGCTGGACATCCTGTCCAGCTTCACCCGCCCGGCGGTGTGGCTGCTCGGCGCGACCAGCGACCTGGTGGTCCGCCTCGCCGGGGTCGACCCGAAACACCAGCCCGACGAGATTGGCCCCGACGAGCTGCGCGACATCGTCGCCGGCAACCACGGCTTCACCAAGGAACAACGGACGATCATCGCCGGTGCGGTGGAGATCGCCGACCGGCAGCTGCGCGCGGTGCTCGTACCCCGGTTGCAGGTGTTCACGCTCGACAGCGGCACCACCGCGGAGGCCGCCCGGCTGCTGCTGGCCGCCACCGGCCACTCCCGGGCCCCGGTGGTCCGCCACGGCGGCCTCGACGACGCGGTCGGCGTGATCCACCTGCGGGACCTGGTGGGGGTGCCGGACGACCGGCCGGTCGACGACTGCGCCCGCCCGCCGATGCTGCTGCCCGACTCGCTGCCGGTGGTCGACGCGCTGCGCCAGTTCAAGGCCGAACGGCAGCACATCGCCCTGGTCGTCGACGAACGGGGCGCGGTCGACGGCATCGTCACCCTGGAGGACATCCTGGAGGAGATCGTCGGGGAGATCTACGACGAGACGGACCGGGACGTCCGCGCGGTACGCACCGAGGACGACGGTTCGCTGGTGCTGCCCGGCACCTTCCCCGTGCACGACCTGACCGACATCGGCGTCGAGGTGCCCAACCGGCCCGCCGGTGACTACACCACCGTCGCCGGGATGGTGCTGTCCTGCCTCGGGCACATCCCCACCGTCGCCGGGGAGCAGGTCACCATCGACGACTGGGAGATCACCGTCACCGACGTCGACCAGCGCGCCATCACCCAGATCCGGCTGCACCACGCCCCGACCGCGACCCCCGCCGAGGAACCGGAACCCGTGCCCGACGAGGCCCACGCCTGACCCGACCCCGGGTCAGTCCGGGGGCATCGGGTCACCGAACGGGAAACCCGGCACCGGCGGACGCAACTGCACCTGGTCGGCGGGGACCTGCCTGGTGTCCCGGCTCAACGCCCGCGCGGTCACCCGGATCATCCACGGCCCCGACGGATGCCGCTGCGCCCCGATCAACCGGCCCCACACCCGGCTCCACCAGTGACCGGTCACCAGCACGTCGGTCAGCCGCAGCCGGCCGTCCGGGAAGTCCCCCCGCACCACCACGTCCACCACCCGCCCCAGCCGCCGGCCGTGCAGGTCGTACGCGGTGCGCCCGAGCAACTCACCCACTCGCACGGCCGGCCCCCGGAATCCGGTCGATCAGGTGCCGCCGCAGCCATGTCTCCACCGGCGGGCGGGGCAACTCGTCGGCGCGGGCCCGCAGCCGCACCGCGCTGTCGATCCGGGTCACCTGACCGAACGGGATGCGCAGCGGGGCAGCCGCCTCCTCGGTGAACCGGTCGGCGAGCGCCACCAGCAGCCGCCCGACCCGGCCACCGATCCGCCGCCCCAGCGCGCCCTGCCCGGTCAGCAGGTACGCCACGTACGGCACGCCCCGCTCGTCGACGGCGAACTCGACGTCGTCGACCTTGCCCAGCAGCAGCCCGTCGGCGTCGACGATCTGCCGGTCGAGCACCTGCCGGCCGAGCTGGACCCTCACCGCCCCATCCCCGTCCCGACCGCCAGCGGAACCGCCGCCACCGACGCCGCCACGATCACCAGCAGGAACACCGCACCGAGCAGGTTCAGCCACGGCCCGTTCACGTCGTCACCCAGGTACGTCCGGTCGTTGGCGACGACCAGGATCGGCAGGTACGTCAACGGCAGCACCACCGCGCTGGCGACCAGCATGTACTCGGTCAACCGGATCGGGTCGACGGTGGTGCACAGCAGTAGCGTCGCGGCCAGCACACTGGCCAGCAGCACGCTGTGGAACCGGGCGGCCTCCCGGGGGCTGACCCGCTTGCCCCACTGCCAGCCGAAGTACTGTGCCGCCGCGTACGCCGCCGACAGCCCGGTCTCCAACGCGGCCCCGAAGGTCACCGCGAAGAACGCCAGCGCGGCGACCGCCAGCCCGACCCCGCCGAACGCCAGCACCACCGGCTCGGCGACCTGGTCGAGCGTCGACAGCGACACCCCGGCCGGGTGGAACACCACGGCGGCCGTAGCGACCAGCGACAACGCCAGCAGGCCGCCGACCGGGAAACCGATCAGCACGCTCGACCGGGCGTCGGCCAGGTCGGCCGCGCCCCAGTTCTCCTCCACCCCGCCGGAGGAGAAGAAGAACACCTCGTACGGGCTGACCGTGGAGGCGAACAGCGCCACCGCCACGAACCAGTACGCCCCCGCGCCCTGCCCGGCCGGGTTCGGATGCAGGGCGTCGTGGCCGAGCGCCGCCCAGTCCGTGGGCAGCCAGAACAGCGCCACGGCGAAGACCAGCAGGGTCAGCCCGGCCAGCCCGAACACCCGCTCCATGAGCTGGAACCGCATCCGCCACAGCACCAGCCAGACCGCGAACGCCGCGACCGGCACCCACAGCAGGTAACTCACCCGGGAGGCCAGTTGCAGGGCCAGCGCCACCCCGCCCAGCTCGGCGGCCAGGGTCAACACCGTGACCAGGTAGGACGCCGCCAGGTTGAGCAGCGCCACCCGGGGACCCAACCGCTCCCGGACCAGGTCGAACACCGCCCGTCCGCTGACCGCCGCGATCCGGCCGGCCATTTCCGCGTACGCGCAGATGCCGACCACGCCGAGCAGCAGCACCCAGGCGTGGGCCATGCCGAAACGGGCCCCCGCCTGGCTCGCCGCCACCAGGTCGCCGATGTCGACGAAGCCGCCGATGGCCGAGAGCACCCCGAGCGTGGCGGCGAGGAGCTTCCTCACGGGGGGACGGGATCGGCGGCGGTCATCGAGGCGACGATATCGGCGCAACAACCTCCGCACCGGGCAAACCGGTCAGGCGGGACGTGCCGCCGCGCGCCGTCAGCCCCGGGTCGGGCGGCGGTCAGTCCCGGGTCGGGCGGCCGTCAGTCCCGGCTGAGGTTCTGCAACCGCACCTGACCGCGGGACACCAACCGCCCCTCGGCGTCGGTGATCTCCACCTGCCAGAGTTGCTGGCTGCGCCCCCGGTGCACCGGAGTGCCGACGGCCACCAGCTCGCCCTCGCGGACCGCGCGCAGGAAGTCCGTCTGGTTGGAGACCCCGACCACGCTGCCCCGCTCGCCCAGCCAGAGTGTGCCGCCCACACTGCCCACCGTCTCCACCACCGCGCAGTAGACCCCACCGTGCAGGATGCCGGCCGGCTGGTGCAGCTCCGGCCGCACCTTCCAGCGGATCACCACCCGGTCGCCGCTGGCCTCGTCGAACGTCAGCCCCAGCAGGCCGACCAGGCCGTCCGTCATCTCCGGGATCTCCACGGCTCTCCTCCTCGTCGCACCGGCCCGGCCAGCCTAGCCGCGCCGCCGGCCGGCAAACCCGGTACGGCCGCAGGTCGGCAATGGGGGAGAATCGGTGACCGTGACCGACAGCAACCTCCCGCACGGGCGGGACTCCCTGACCGACGACCTGCGGTGGCGCGGCCTGATCCAGGACTCCACCGGCCCCGACGAGCTGCGCGACCTGCTCGACGGCGGGGCGGCCACCTTCTACGTGGGCTTCGACCCGACTGCGCCCAGCCTGCACGTCGGCCACCTGATGCAGGTCACCACCGCCCGCCGGCTCCAACTCGCCGGGCACCGCCCGCTGCTGCTGGTGGGCGGCGCCACCGGCCAGATCGGCGACCCGAAGGAGAGCGCCGAGCGCACCCTCAACCCGCCCGAGGTGGTGGCCGGCTGGGTGCAGCGCATCCGCGACCAGCTCGCGCCCTTCGTGTCGTACACCGGG